>NZ_JAKVTV010000009.1 GCF_022489035.1 Christiangramia lutea | reverse complement strand
TTTACAACAACGGTTCATCGCCAATAGGCGGCACCGTTAGTAAGAAATTAACTAGACCAACAAACCAATACTAAGCCGACAAATCCGCGTCCCCTACTCCGCCAACTGGCGATAACCGAGACCGTTGTAGCCAATTAAAAATATATTATGAGACAAAATTTATTACTTTATTTAATGTTTTTACTTTCAATTGTCTTAATAGCATGTAAAGCTCAAAATATAGAAAAGACTGATGAATTAATTATTAGTTGTGAAAACACAAAAAGTAAATTAGAATTTCCTCTAGAAAGCGCTGAGTTAAAATGGCTTCAAACAAATAGTGAAAAATGCTCTCGAATTAATGAATTTTTAGGAACGTTTGAATACTCTGATGACTCTATTGAATATATGCAAACATTTGTCAAAATGAAGTTGAAAAATGAAAATTATAAACTGGAAAGGTTTATTGAATTATATTGCTTGCTTCAAAAAAATCCTGCTGCCCTTATTGATGGGACTTTGGATAAGAAAAAAGAATAATAACTGGCTACAACAACGGTTCATCGCCAATAAGCGGTAGCGTTAGAAAGAAAATATTTAACTTGACCAACAAACCAATACTAAGCCGACAAAGCCGCATCCCCTACTCCGCCAACTGGCGATAACCGGGACCGTTACCTACAATGGCCACAAAAATTTGAACTAAATGAGATTAAAAAACATATTCTTGATAATACCGATAATCTTAGTATTAATTTCCTGTTCAAAAGAAGAAAAATGTGAAAATCCTATTGAATGTTTACCAGATAAAACTACAATAGGAAAAGGAACATTTGGTTGTCTAGTAAACGGAAAACCATACGTAGAAACAAATACTTATTTTAATTGCTATTATCAATATGTTAACGGCGGATTTTATTTCAGTTTAGGTGCACAAGATGATAATCCAATAATTTACCAAATTATTTTAGGCTCTAATAAAGCAAAAATAGAAGAAGGCAAAAAATATAAATTATCAGGTAATGAAGAAGGTAATTATTTCGGGGAATGTGCAGTATTTCTCGAACAAAGTTATGATTTGACAACTAATAATGAAGAATATGGATTTCTAGAAATCACAAAATTTGATCAAGGGAAAAGAATAATATCAGGAACTTTCGAATTTGATCTAATAAATCCGGAAACTGGGGAAATAATAAAAATTAGAGAAGGTAGATTTGACACATTATTCACAATGTAGAAAAATACAAATCAGCCACAGTAGGTAACAACGGTTCATCGCCAATAGACGGTAGCGTTAGAAAGAAAATAATTAACTTGACCCACGAACCAATACTAAGCCGACAAAGCCGCGTCCCCTACTCCGCCAACTGGCGATAACCGAGACCGTTGTGCGCAAGCTTTAGAGAAATCTAGATTATAAATGAAAAAATTATTTCTAATATTTTTAATCGCTATAAACGGAAATTTAATTTCTCAGAATACATTATCTCAAACAAGAGAATATTTAAGCTCCCTAAAAGAAGTTCAGGAAATTTCGAAATTGAAGTCTAAGAAATTTAAAGACTTCGAAATAATTACAACTTTTACAGAACTTGATAGAAAAATTGATTTCGGATATAAACATCACCGAATCCTGGTAATGCCATATTCTGGTTCCGATCTAAAAATAAATTTCATTTCATATAACAATAAAATTGTTGTTGGTTGGATATCAGAAAATTCAGTTTCAAAAGGAATTTTAAATACAGAATATTTCAAATCAAATGATTCTTTTATAGAAGATTATATCACAAAACATAATAAATTTTATAATACTAACTTTCGTAAAGAAGATTTTGACAAAGAGATTTTGAATGAGTATACAGTGGGTTTTGGATGTGGAATGGCAGGAACAGAAATTCCAGATATTTCAGAAAAAACCTTAAAATTAATTGAGAGAGGAAGCATTAAAAAATTGAACTCCTTTCTTAGATCAATTTCTCCAGAGGTACAAACTTTAGGCGCAATAGGAATTTTAAGAATTGGAAAAATAAATAAGGAACAACGAAAAATCATTGATCATTTAAAAATGAGAAATTCTAAAGTATATAGTTGTTCTGGATGCATTTATGACGGTGAAAGAAATTTTATAGATTTATTGAGGTGAAAAATAAAAGCCAGCGCACAACAACGGTTCATCGCCAATAAGCGGCACCGTTAGAAAGAAAATAATTAACTTGACCCACAAACCAATACTAAGCCGACAAATCCGCGTCCCTTACTCCGCCAACTGGCGATAACCGAGAACGTTATATGCAATGGCTCCATTAAAATTCATTCCTTAAAAAGAACCTCAATACAACTTAACCTCCTATTCATCAATTTTTTATAGATTTAAATAATAGTTCATCATTTTAAATAATCAGCTAAAAAATTAAGCTATGAAAAAATTTCCCTGGTTAATCGTAATTATTCTTATCACCACCATTAAAATTAATGCGCAGGAAAAATTCAATACAGATCTTTTAAAACCTGAAAATTCTGAAAAGAATATCCCAAGAGATGTCGAGCCTTACGCAGATCCAGATATTCTAAAGAATTTGGCTCCCATAAGAAAGCAATTCGACAATCTTGCTGTGGTAGAAAGTGCTCCAACTATCAATCCGAGACTGGTCAGTTTTGGAAAGCAAATGAGAAAAACGATCTATGAACCTGTAAAGGATAAGGCTTTTTTGATGGCCGGATGGCAATTAACTTCTACGCTCATAGTTGTTGGTGACGATGGTCTTATAGCCGTTGATCCAGGAGAGAATGATACGGCTTCTAGTGAAATAATGAAAGATTTCCGGGAAACTACAGGAATTGACCTTCCGGTAAAGGCTGTCATTTATACTCATAGACATCCCGACCATAGTTTTGGTGCTGCCGGACTGGGGGTTACACAAAAGCAAGTAGACAATGACGACGTCAAAATTTTTGCTCATCATGAATTCATGGATTATTTGGCCAACGATGCAAGCGTTGTAGGCGAAATATTGACCGAAAGAACAGCATACGGTGGAGCAACTTATTTGGGTCAAAATCCAAAAGGAATGGTAAATGGAGGTTTAGGGCCTACTTTTTCAGGAGGGGAAATATCTTTTTTCGCACCAACAGATTTGGTTACAGATGAACTAAAAACGAAAGTCGCTGGAGTTGAAATAGTATTATTTGAAGCTTATGGCGATGCCGAGGATGAAATCGATATTTATTTTCCGGAGTTAAAACTTGTCCACGGTTCAGAAACTATTCAGGGAGAAAGTTTCCCGAATCTTTATACGTTGAGAGGAACTAAATACCGCGATATGGTAAAATGGTATAAAGGTGTAGACAGATTGCTGGAATACGCTAAAAAAAGTGATGCCTATACGCATTCTCATATGAGATCATGGGTTGGAAACGAGTTTATAACGGAAAGAGTTCAAAATTACAGAGATGCAATCCAATACGTCCATGATCAATCCATTAGACATATGAACATGGGAGCAACCCGTGAAGAACTTGTAGATTTGATCAAACTACCTGAAAATCTAAAAAACGATCCATGGCTACAGGAGTTTTACGGTAGCGTAGCACATGTTGTGAGAAATGTATACAACGGTTATCTTGGATGGTTTTCAGGAGATGCAACAGAATTAGCTACGCCTTCTTTCGAGAGAAAAGCTAAGTTATATGTTTCAGCAATGGGTGGAGAAGAAAATGTTTTATCCATAGCAAAAAAAGCAATTGAGAAAGAGGATTACGGCTGGGCAATGGAAATTCTAACACACCTGGTTAGAGCAGAAAATAGTGCAGAAGCAAAGAATTTAAAAGCAGAAGCTATGAGAAAATGGGGTTACGACCAGGCGAATATTTATTACCGTGATTTTGCACTTAGTGGAGCTGCCGAATTAGATGGAAGCCTGAATAAAGAAGGTGCCTTCGATTTCGCTAATCCGGTAATTATCCAGCAATTTGGGATAGGTACCATATTAGAAAACCTAAGAGTTAAAATTGATGCAGAGAAAGCGATGGATGCCAATTTAAAGATCGGATTCAATATTACAGATAGAAATGAAACATATGGGTATCATATAAGGAATGGAATTGCTGCTTTTTATAATGAAATTCCAGAAAATCCAGATCTGGTTTTAAATATTCCTAGCGAAGTAGTCTATAATTTTATTTTGAAGAAGGGCACTATTAAAAATGCCTTAGAAAATGGGAAGGGAACAGCCGATGGTGACCTAAACAATCTTCAAAAATTCGCATCTTACTTCGACTTTACAAAAAATAAGATAAACCTTAGTTCTAGGTAGCATTAAATGGAATATACAATCTGGTTTATAATAATTTAATTTGTCGCCAAAGCATATAACAACGGTTCATCGCCAATAAGCGGCAGTCTTAGTAAGAAAATAATTAACTTGACCAACAAAACAATACTAAGCCGACAAATCCGCGTCCCTTACTCCGCCAACTGGCGATAACCGAGACCGTTATAAGCAAGGCTAATTGAAATTTAACAAAAAGATAAAGTAGTGTTCAACCTAAGTAAAATAGAACATTTAAACGGCTTAATCCCTGCCTTAGAAAAACAAAAGTATAAAGCACGATTAAGAGAAAAAGTACTTTTGAGTGACTCTTTTGTTTCATTAACTTATGGAAAAGAAGAAGACTTTGCACAAGTAAAATTGATAAGAAAATGGAAACGAATTTTTGGTAAATATGATATAAAAATCTTGAGTTCGAATATTCAATTAATAGATCATTTAGATCAGGTGAATAAATTCGAAAAGAAAAAAACCAGCAAATTCAATTTTGTAAAAAAGAAGTTCCACATTAAACTTAATTCTGCAATTCAAGCTTTCAGAATTGAGCACAAAAAAATCTATTCTTCTAAAGAAAAAATTGAAATACTAAATGAGAAAATATCTGCGATTCGATTTGATCCAGTTTATGAAGATCGGATATCTAAATTTGAATTTATAAAACCTGCAATTGGTATAGAAGCTAAAGAAAATAGTATTCATCCGGCCTTTGGAATTACAGTTGGTACAAATGCTGGAGGAGGTATATTCTTGTTTGACCCTTTCGAAGGACAATTGGAAATCGGCACTTTTGTCAATTTAGGAGATATTTCAGTTTATGCTGCCTCAGAATTTGATCTATTCGATTTTAGCGATTAAAATTTGAGTCAACGCCCAGCTTATAACAACGGTTCATCGCCAATAAGCGGCACCGTTAGTAAGAAAATAATTAACTTGACCAACAAACCAATACTAAGCCGACAAATCCGCGTCCCTTACTCCGCCAACTGGCGATAACCGAGACCGTTAGGCAGCATAATTTTATCGTGCTCGGAACTTCTTATTTTCAACTTTTTACTTATCTTTGACGTTAGTAACGTAAAACAAAATTATTTGTGATAAAATCATTTGCAGATAAAGAAGCTGACAGAATTTGGAATGGAACCCAATCAAGAAAGCTTCCTGCTAATATTCAAAACGTAGCAAGAAGAAAATTAAGAATGATAAATAATGCTCAAAAAATTAATGACTTAAGAATTCCACCAGCAAATCATTTAGAAAAACTAAGTGGGAATTTAGAAGGTTTTCATAGCATTAGAATTAATAAACAATGGAGAATAATGTTCAAATGGGAAAATGACAATGCCTTTGAAGTTCAAATTATTGATTATCATTAAAAAGATAAAAAAATGAAAAAATTAGAAAACATACATCCTGGAGAAGTTTTAAAAGAAGAGTTTTTAGATCCAATGGAAATAACTGCTTACCGACTTTCCAAAGAGACTTTTATTCCTCAAACTCGGATTAGTGAAATCATTAAAAAGAAAAGAAGAATTACTGCAGATACAGCATTAAGACTTTCAAAATATTTTGGGACAACTGCTAAATTTTGGCTGGGATTACAAGATGATTATGATTTGGAAGAAGAAAAGAATTTAAAAGAGGCAGAATTCAATAACATAAAACCGTTAGAAAATAACGCTGCCTAACAACGATTCATCGCAAATAACGAGTATCCTGGAAAAAGTGTATTTTAGGAAACCAGGATACAAAACGGTAAGCCGACAACTCCGTATCTTCACTCCCGTGACTTGCGATAATCGAGACCGTTATGTAGCATTTTTAAATTATGCAACAAACTATATTTTTAAAAAATAACTAAAAACGAAAATAAATATGTCAGAAAATGTTGAATACGAAATCAATGAGGATTGGAAAACGGGATCTTTATGTACAGAAACCGCAAACTATTTATGTAAAATGCATCCATATGTAGAAGAGTTTGTGCGTGAAGGAGAAAGATTCCCTAAATGTGATCAAAAGGGATTACCTCATAATACTCAGTGGCATAAAATTTTATAAATCTTTAAAAAGATCACTGCATAACATAACGGCACTATCTTTAACATTAAATAGCATTTTTTTAATTTTGTGCTATGACTTACACAAGGGAAAAATTACAATCGCTTAATTCTCAAAAAGAAAGACCGGAAAATTATGAAGAAGTTGTGCAGGAATTAGCAAATAAAGTTTTTGACGAGGAAAAAATTTCATTAGCGGAAGAGCATTTCGTATGTGGAATTATTGAAAATTTGAGAAATAAAGACGGAGTAAAAGATCTGGATATTTTCGAGTTAGACTCGTGCGAAAATTATCTTTTTAGGGATAGGTATTTAATTTACTTTAACGATCTAAACGGTTACAAGCCAGTATTCAACTTTAATGGTGAAATACCACTTAATGAAAAGAATAGGGATGTTGCATTTTTACAAAAGCAATATGAAGATTGGAAAACTTTAATTGCGAAAAAGTTAAATGGCACAGAATTGATAAATTATGTTTCACAAGAGACCAATTCGCAATTAAAAGAGATAGAGAAATATTGTTCTAAATTACTAATCGGCAGTAATCGAAAAGAATATCTAAAAAAATCAATAATACTTCACGGTAAGTATATTTTTCTCCTAGTGAAAGAATTTTATCAAGAATTAGGAAAAAATGAGGAAGTTATTGAATTGAATGGAAAACAAATTCTTATAGATAGTTTTACCTATGTTCATACAATGTTTAGACATTTCGCTCAACAAATTAAGCACCATCAAGAGAATAAATCCTACCACTTTGATGAAAATATTGGATTTAAAACTATTCCCAATTTCTTAAGCGATGCTATCAAGTGTTTTAAACAAAGTGAAGAAAGTGATAGTTATAAAAGCGATCGTTTATATATTATTTTTAATGAAAAAAAATATGCTATTTGGTTCAGACCTTTTAAAAAGCATTTAAAAGGTAATAGAAAAGTGGAATATTTAAGAGTGCAAACTTTTTATCCAATTACAAATAGTGCGGACTTAGAAAAATTAAGCCATCATAAAGAAATTTCAACTTCCTGTGGATTTAGATTCTTGAAAAAAAACGCTACATAACAACGGTTCATCGCCAATAAGCGGCACCGTTAGAAAGAAAATAATTAACTTGACCAACAAACCAATACTAAGCCGACAAATCCGCGTCCCCTACTCCGCCAACTGGCGATAACCGAGACCGTTGTAGGTAATTTTTATACAAAATTTGATTTTCAATGTATTACAATAAAAATCTTGTTCAGAATATCTATAATTGGTATTCCAGAGTTCAAAATTCAACTATAGATAATTTTCAATTTGATTTAAAATTTCTTCTTAAAAACATTGAAAACAACGCCACAATACAAGGTGTGATTTTAGAAGCCGTAAAAAAGTATTTTCTAGATGAAAAAGAACTAAAAACATTAGATGAAGACCTGCAAATTGATTTCTATGAAATTGAAACAGATAGTTTAGAACATAGAGCTGCCATTTGCTATCAGCTAACAAAATTTATGGCAAATGAATATAATTATAAGCTTAACACTCTAACGCATTTCAATTTTGGAAATTATCATCAAACGCAAGATAGAATATGTTCGGATTTAATTCTTCCTTTTATTCAGTTCATAGCAGATTCATTAGAAAACAGTAACTCCATAGTCTATCTTTTAGAAAAGTATAAGAAAAGGACAGAGTGGTTTACTTCAGAAAGATTATTAAATCAATATACTATCCAGACAAAGAATTATGAAGACTCCTTGGAGGAGGATTTAAGATTATTCTTATTCGACCAAGGAATAGATTATCCATTTTCAACTCCCAAATCTAAATCTGGTAGAGCGGATATTGTTGGAAATATAGATACTTCCGATCCTTTAATTGTAGAAATTAAAATCTTTGATCGCGAAAAGAAATATGGGAAAAATCGGATTGTAGAAGGATTTACCCAGATAAGACAATACACTGAAAATTATAATAAAACACAAGGTTTCCTAGTTGTTTTCAATTTCGATAAAGCTCAAATAAATTTTGAATTAAATGATGAGCAGACCTTTTATCCACCATTGCTCACTATAAACAATAAAAACTATTATTTCGTAGTAGTTGACGTTGCTGGAAGAAAAGCAGCAAGTAAAATTGGAAAATCTGATTTGATTACAATTACTAAAGAAGATTTAATAAAATAAAAACTACCTACAACAACGGTTCATCGCCAATAGACGGCACCGTTAGTAAGAAAATAATTATCTTGATTAACAAACCAACACTAAGCCGACAAATCCGCGTCCCTTACTCCGCCAACTGGCGATAACCGAGACCGTTGGCTGTAATTTTTAAACATGAAAATAGAACAAATCTTTCAAGACCTAAAATTTGACTTGCAATCGATAAGTAAAAAAGCAAATGAAAGACTACTTAAAGAAGAACAAATTAGATCAAGTATTTATTGCTCTTTAAGAAACCAAGGTTATATAGTTGCGGCAGAAAGAAATTATGAAAAAAATTCAGAGGTTGAATGTGATTTAGTTTTTTGGAGAAATTCGAACCCCGAATCTGAATCCTGGATGGAAATAAAAACTGCTAGATATTCAAAAGCTAAAAATGATATTCGAAAATTAGATAAGTTTGGAAGGAATAGTTGGAATAATGGAGAAAAGGGTCAATTCAATAGTTGGAAAAAAGATATCCAAAAATTTAATTTATTAGATAATATTGATGTTGAAAAATATTTTGTCCTTGTAGAACAATGCTTTGAAGATTCGCTTTTTGATAAAATGCATTCACAAAATTTGTACGATATAATACAGCTTTTCGGAGAACTTGAATACAAAAAAATAGAATTTGAATTAAAATGGAACAAAGCTCCAGTTAATAAATGTATTGTAAGAATTTTTGAACTAACAAACTACAAAAAAACTACAGCCAACAACGGCTCATCGCCAATAACGGGTATTGTCGAAAAAGTGTAATTTTAGAAACCAGGAAAAAACCCAATAAACCGACAACTCCGCGTCCCAACTCCCGCAACTGGCGATAGCCGAGACCGTTAGCTACAAGCGGATTCAATGAAAATCGTGTAAATAATTAAAAAATAACACGTGTTAACAAAATTCTTCTTTATATTTGTATCTATAACTTTCAATTGAAAAGTGATGAATACAAAA
>NZ_JAKVTV010000008.1 GCF_022489035.1 Christiangramia lutea | reverse complement strand
ACAACGGCTCATCGCCAATAACGGGTATCATCGAAAAAGTGTAATTTTAGAAACCAGGAAATAAAACAAATAAGCCGACAATTCCGCATCCCAACTCCCGCAACTGGCGATAGCCGAGACCGTTGTAGCCAATATTTGCAGAAAAAATCAGCTTCTAATGGATAAATTAATTTCAAAAAATTTTTTAAACCTAATTGCAATTTTAATATTACTAAGTTCTTGTGGAAATAGAACTGACAAGAAAAAAATTACAATTGAAGATTTTGATAAAAAATTTATAGATAGTCTGATTCCAAGTCCTGATAAATCATATGCGGTTTATTACATTAAAATAAAAGGAACTTCAAACGATACAATTAGAATAACTGCTAGTAAGCCAAGTGATTCGAGTCATTATTACTATCTAAATGGTAATATTGAAAAAGAAATTAGAATGGATTATTACGGAGGATCAAAAGAATATATAACTTTTGATCCATATAAAGCCACTAAAGGAAAAGTTGAATTAACTTACCAATTATAATTCGATTGCAAATACTGTCAACAACAACGGTTAATCGCCAATAAGCGGTAACATTAGAAAGAAAATAATTAACTTGACCAACAACAAAATATTAAGCCGACAAATCCGCATCCCCTACTCCGCCAACTGGCGATAACCGAAACCGTTGTGTGCAATCAGATAATTCAGTTGGAGAAGAAACATATTTACATAAAACAACAGAATCATACTAAACTGTATATCCTGCCAAAGGATCAGATAGTTTTTGAATCAAACCTAAAAGAACATAATGTTCCTTTCTATTCCGACCAAGATATTCAACCATTTACAGATACAGGAATAAGATATTTTGTACTTGACTCTGACAGATATAAAATTGATAAGTTATTAAAGGACAAAAAGATCATAGCAAGTACCGAAACAATTCCAAGCTATGATTACAGAGATCAAAAGAAGATTGGGACAATTTCAATAATTGTAGTTAGTATTGTAATCATCTTAACTTTAATAATTCTTTACTTATAATGAGTTTTGGAGCTGGACACGTTCAGGATATGAATAATCGGTTAAAGCAAAACCGAGCAAACAAACCTTCCAATCGAGCAAAGTTTAAAGAAAATAACCGAGAAGGAATCTACTCCAAAAAACAACAAACTGATAAAATTAAATTTCACCAGGTTCCTAAAGAAAAATTAGAACGAATAAAAGAAGCTATTAGATTAAAATCGAAAAGTGAAAAACTAAAACAGATTAAAATTCTAGTAATTTCATTAATAATAACTATAATAATAATGATTGCGGTTTTTACCTATTAATCCGTAAAGACTGCACACAACAACGGTTAATCGCCAATAGCCGGTACCGTTAGAAAGAAAATAATTAACTTGACTAACAAACCAATACTAAGCCGACAAATCCGCATCCCTTACTCCGCCAACTGGCGATAACCGAGACCGTTATGTATAAGTTTTTCAAAGAAAATTACATTTTTTTAAACCTAACCGATATATTTTAAAATTTTGATTATATATTAGTTTGTTTTTCAATCAATTATAAACTAACCGATAAGATCAAAATGAAAAATCATAAGCTACTACTTTGTCTATCAATCTTTATTTTTAGTATATATTCCTGCTCAGAAGAAGAAATACCTGAAATTCAAGAAGAAATCGAAGAAGTTCAAGAACCCACTATTGTTGACAAATCAGAAAATCGTCATCAAATGGGTTCATGGGGTTCTCAGATACTAACAGATACAAAATATAGGTCTTTGTTAATAGAGATTGGATATGTAGAAGGGTTCAAACCAAAAGATGAAGCTTTAGAAAAATTGAAAGAATTTCTCGAAGGAAGAATTAATAAACCTGATGGAATAAATTATATTTTACACTCCGTTCCTTCTTCAAATAAAGCTCCTTTCGATAGAGAAGATTGGGAATCAATTGAAGATGAATATCGAGAAAATTACAACTCGGAAGAAGAATTAGCTATATGGATATATTTTGCGGATGGCGGAAAAGATGATGGCAATGGAGGGGTAGCAAATGCATTGGGTACAGCTTACAAAAATACTTCCATGATTATATATTCTAAAGAATTAAATGACTGGTACTCCGACAAAAACATTTCTATTGGACTTGCCGAAGCTAATATTATGGGGCATGAATTTGGACATTTATTTGGATTAGTTGATGAAGGAATTAGTCCAGTCTCCGATCATACTGATCCTGAAACCACAGGTCACTGCATAACAGAAAATTGTTTAATGGCGTCAGGTAAAAATTATTCTTACAATCAGCAAGATATGTTTCTTCTAGATGATTACTGTATAGAAGATTTACGATCAATTGGAGGCAAATAGCAAAAAGTTATTACTAGAAAAACCTATACATAACAACGGCTCATCGCCAATAACGGGTATCATCTAAAAAGTGTAATTTTAGAAACCAGGAAATAAAACAAATAAGCCGACAACTCCGCGTCCCAAATCCCGCAACTGGCGATAGCCGAGACCGTTGTAGCCAATTCAGAAAGAATGCGAAAAGAATTTTATTTCTTAATCCTTGGGATCATAATTGTATTTATAATACTAAAATTTAATATTCCTACATCTGACTCAAATATTGTAGGCACGTATGTTTTGATTAATAATGAAAATAAGAATTTCGCAGAAATACCTTCAAATAAAGACACTCTTATTCTAAATCCTGACAAAACGTTTAATAGTGGTTATTACGGAAATGGAAAATATGAAATAGAAAATAATTTTTTAAACACTAAAATCCTACTACATTATAATTACGAATTTGGTACTGCGTCATATAAAGCAAAAATTGAGAATAAACTGTTCGAAGAAATAAAGATTAACTTAAATGATGATCTTGAAATAACCTATAATAAAGTTTATTAGTAGAACTGGCAACAACAACGGTTCATCGCCAATAAGCGGCACCGTTAGAAAGAAAATAATTTACTTGACCAACAAACCAATACTAAGCCGACAAATCCGCGTCCCTTACTCCGCCAACTGGCGATAACCGAGACCGTTGTGCCAAATATTTAAATTTTAAAAAAACAATTCTTCAAATATATGTGTAAGAGTTATGAAAAAAATTATATTTGGAAATTCGCAAGGTTTAAGTTGACAATCCCTACTTCAATTGTCAAAGAAAATAATGAAGAAAATTATCATGAAAAATCTATTCATAGCAATCACTCTAGCATTAATTTTAACAAGTTGCCAAAATCACGAAACCAATAAGGGATTTCAGATTAATGGAACAATTGTGGGTGAAGTTCCTGAGAAAATTTATTTAGAATATGATAATAAAGTTGATACAGCCTTAGTTCAAGAAAATAAATTTTATTTTTCAGGAGAATCAACAAAATTTTCAGAAGCTGCGATAAAAGTACCAGGCCTTTCTGCATTTGCTAACGAATGGATATATTTAGAGAATGAAGAAATCGATTTAAAACTAAATATTGCTAATAAAAAGTCAGGACAACATGAATATAAATTGATCTCAGTTGATACCATTTCAGGTACTAAAACATCAATAATAAGATCTGAATTTCAGAAGTTTTTAAAAACTATCAAGAATAAAAAAAATAAAGATGAGCTCCTCTATAATAAAATTGAGGAGATTGTTGAAACTAATCCTGAGAACAACTATAGCAGTTATCTTCTCTCAAAATATTCAAAAGAATTTACACAAAAAGAAACTCAGTCTCTTTTAGATAAAATTGATACTACTGCAATTGCTGCAAATAGATTAGAGGATATAAAAAGAATATTAAATCCAGAAAGAATTCTTAAAGTTGGCGATAAAATTGCTGACTTCTCACTCCCTGATGTTAACGGTCAAATGGTTAATACGAAAGACTTCAGGAATAAAATAGTCCTCATAGATTTTTGGGCCTCTTGGTGTGGGCCCTGTAGAAAAAAACATCCAAAACTGAAAAGGATTTATGATGACTACAAAAATGATGGATTTGAAATTATTGGGGTTTCAACAGATACTAATATAAATCATTGGAAAAAGGCTATTGTAAAAGATAGTATTGATTGGATAAACCTAAATGAGAACAAAAATTATAACGGTAAAGTAGCATCTCGATATAATATTCGTGCATTACCAACCACTTATCTAATTGATAACGATGGAGTAATTATTTCTAAGAATATTACCTTAGAAGAATTAAAGGACTATTTATCAAATTCTTAAGAATTTAAACAAACAGAGACAACGCCTAACTTTATTTGATGGAAGCTAGAATGAAAATGATAATTCATGCAAATTTATTCCCCTATCCCGAATTCCTTTAATCCTAAGCGTTAGGATAAAAACTAATAATCCCAAATACACAACCTATTAACCTTAATTAATGAAAAAATTATCAATTGTAGCTTTATTAGCCTTAATTACAATTACTACTTACGGGCAAGAACAAGAATCATATAATACAGAAAAAGTATTCAGAGTCAATTTTTTAAATCCAGGTGCTGAATTAGAATTACCAACTGGAAATTATTCAACATTTTCAACAGGCTTGGGAATTGGATATGGTGGAGGTTACAAAGATCTAACTGGCACTGATAATGGAGTCATTACTGCTATTGACAATGGAATTATTTACATAATTGCTCCATTTTTAGATCTACAACAAAAATGGTTTTACAACCTAAATAAAAGAATTGGAAAAAATAAAACAGTTCAAAATAATTCAGGAAATTTTATTTCGGCTCGGTTCATAACAAGAGGACCTTCAATTGCAGACAATGTTACGCGAACTTCTGACTTTGATTTCGCTTTTGGACCAACTTGGGGAATACAAAGAAAATATGGAGAAAAATTTCATTTATTATTTGACGTAGGACCACAATATTATTTTGATACAGAGGGAAATGGAAATATTTTTCCATTCATGTTTCAATTAAATTTAGGGTTCGATCTGTAAATACTTACCATAACTTTATTAGACATATTCAAATCCAAATAAGAATTTAATGAAATTACCAATTCTAGCTCTTTTATTTTTTTTAAGCTTTACTATATATGGACAACAACAAAAAACATACACCACAGAAAAAGTATGGAGAATTAACTATTTGAATCCAGGGGCAGAACTCGAATTACCAACAGGAGATTATTCTACTTTTTCTACAGAATTAGGTGTAGGGTATGCGGGAGGGTATTCTGATGTGACTTATTCTGGAAACGATCTAACGTTTATTTTTGCTCCATTTTTAGATCTACAGCAAAAATGGTTTTTTAATATAAATAAGAGAATTAGAAATAATAGAACGGTAGAAAATAATTCAGGGAATTTTCTTTCGGCCAGATTAATAACAAGAGGAAATACATTTGTTGAGAAAGAAAATCGAAGCTCTGATTTTGATTTTGCCTTTGGACCAACCTGGGGAATACAAAGAAAATATGGAAAAAATTTTCACTTATTATTCGACATAGGCCCTCAGTTTTTTTTGGATACAAAAGGTAATGGAAACTTTTTTCCCGTGATTTTTCAGCTCAATTTAGGGTTTGATCTATAAATACTTGGCACAACAACGGTTCATCGCCAATAAGCGGCACCGTTAGTAAGAAAATAATTAACTTGACCAACGAACCAATACTAAGCCGACAAATCCGCATCCCCTACTCCGCCAACTGGCGATAACCGAGACCGTTAGCAAATATTTTAATGGTAGGCACGTAACTTTACAAATTTTTTTAGACCTATTAAAAAACTCATCCCATGAATAATATATTATCATCAATCATTATTATTTCGCTTTTATCGCCTTTTACAAAGTCACAAAGTGAAATAGAACTAAAAAAAATTGAAACTAATCGAAATCATGATCCAATTGGATTAGTAGAAAAAATAGATTCTATTCTTACATTAAAATTTGATAATGGAATTTTAAATGGAAATGTTTTAGTGGTTCAAAAAGGGCAAGCAATTTTTAAAAAGTCTTATGGCTTTGCAGATGCAGATAAAAGTCAAAAACTGAATGAGAATTTTAGATTTAATATTGGTTCAGTCTATAAAGAATTTCCTGCTGTAGCAATTATGCAACTTAAGGAAAAAGGAGCATTAACTTTACAGGATAAACTAGGTAAATATATTACGGATCTACCAAAATGGTCAGACAGTATATCCATAATTCAGCTTTTACAATATTCCAGTGGTTTACCTAAAATTAATTGGGGAGAACATTTTAGTAACGGAGAAATGGTTACAAGTCAGATGATTTACGATGATTTAAAAGCTATCCAAAAACTTAAATTTACTCCAGGGACCGATTATCTTTATTCAAATTATAGTCCAATATTACTTATAAAAATAGTAGAAAAAATATCTGGTCAAAATTTTAAAGAATATACTAAACAAAACTTATTTAATCCATACGGTCTATATCAATCAAAAATTAGTGACCAATTTCCATATAAAGACCAAACTCTTATGGCAATTCCATTTAATGAGAAATTTGAAGTAGATAATTATAAGATTTCCATTCCATCAATATTATTTAGTTCTACCGTTAGTGATATGTATAAATGGTTTAAGTATTTAGACTCGTATGATATTATAAGTAAAGAATCAGTGAAAATTTTATCTCAAGAGGCAATTATAGGTAATAATATTCAAGCCCCGTTAGGAAGCTTTGAATGGGACAATGATTTAGCTATAGAACACATTCATCATGGTTCTAGCGGAAATTATGAATGTGTTGTAAGAAGATTTAAACAAAAAGACCTAACAATTGTAATTCTTACCAATCAAAAACATGGAAATGTTTATGAAATTTCACAAGAAATATTAGAACTCTTTAAGGCATAAATTGGCATAAAACATTTGCTAACAACGGTTCATCGCCAATAAGCGGCAGCGTTAGAAAGAAAATAATTAACTTGACTAGCAAACCAATACTAAGCCGACAAAGCCGCGTCCCCTACTCCGCCAACTGGCGATAACCGAGACCGTTGCAAACAATTTTACACGAAACCATTTACTCCAAACAACATCTACTAATTATAAAATCACAAATTAAATTATGAAAAAATTACTTCTAGCACTTTTAACCATCGTATTAATTTCTTGTACTTCAGATGATCCTGAAAATTGTTGCATCTATATATCATTAGGGACGGACATAAAGTATGAAAATAGTGAAGGAATTAATCTATTGAATGATTCAAATACTTATAACGTATCGGAAATTGACGTGTTTCATAGAATAGATGGAGAGTGGGAAAGATATTTTGAAGGAAATTTAAATTATCCAAAGGGATTAAGAAAAACTGAGATTGATGGAGAAAACTATCTCACTGTATTCCTTAGCAACGAGGTCAATGAAGACAATATTTCTGAGACTAAATTGGTATTCGACAATGGTGATGAAGACATCATAAAAAGTGTTGTGAACAAAAGCTCTGGAAACCAAATTGTGACAAAGATTTGGTATAATGAAGATTTAAAATGGTCGAACGAAGAGAATGTAGAACCAAGATTTACGATTATCAAGTAAAACTGTTAGCAACAACGGTTCATCGCCAATAAGCGGCACCGTTAGAAAGAAAATAATTAACTTGACCAACAAACCAATACTAAGCCGACAAATCCGCGTCCCTTACTCCGCCAACTGGCGATAACCGAGACCGTTGTGTGCAATCAGATAATTCAGTTGGAGAAGAAAGATATTTACATAAAACAACAAAATCATACTAAACTGTATATCCTGCCAAAGGATCAGATAGTTTTTGAATCAAACCTAAAAGAACATAATGTTCCTTTCTATTCCGACCAAGATATTCAACCATTTACAGATACAGGAATAAGATATTTTGTACTTGACTCTGACAGATATAAAATTGATAAGTTATTAAAGGACAAAAAGATCATAGCAAGTACCGAAACAATTCCAAGCTATGATTACAGAGATCAAAAGAAGATTGGGACAATTTCAATAATTGTAGTTAGTATTGTAATTATCTTAACTTTAATAATTCTTTACTTATAATGAGTTTTGGAGCTGGACACGTTCAGGATATGAATAATCGGTTAAAGCAAAACCGAGCAAACAAACCTTCCAATCGAGCAAAGTTTAAAGAAAATAACCGAGAAGGAATCTACTCCAAAAAACAACAAACTGATAAAATTAAATTTCACCAGGTTCCTAAAGAAAAATTAGAACGAATAAAAGAAGCTATTAGAATAAAATCGAAAAGTGAAAAACTAAAACAGATTAAAATTCTAGTAATTTCATTAATAATAACTGTAATAATGATGATTGCGGTTTTTAGCTTTTAATCCGTGAAGACTGCACACAACAACGGTTCATCGCCAATAAGCGGCACCGGTAGAAAGAAATAAATTAACTTGACCAACAAAACAATACTAAGCCGACAAATCCGTGTCCCTTAATCCGCCAACTGGCGATAACCGAGACCGTTATATTTTATTTTTGATAGAAAGTGTATAGAAAACAACATATAGTTTCCGAAACATATTTAAAACACTTTACAAATGAATTGGACGGGAAAAATCTGAACGTATTAGATTTAAAAAATGAGTTCAGGAAAGAAATTCAAATTAGAAATTCTGGTGATTCAATTTTCTGGATAAAGAATTATTCGGACACAAATTATTTTGAAGATAGAAAAACGATAGAAAAAATGTTTGGTTCAGAAATAGAATCAAAATATAATGATATTGTTCACGAAATTTCTGAAGAGAATCCGGACATAAATTTTTCAATAAAGGAAAATATTATTCAATGGCTTTTTTTCACAAAACAGAGAAGTCCAATTTGGCGAAACCATTTAAATAACTTTATAAATTATTCAGAATTTGAAAAGAAATTAGAAAGGTTTGTAGAGACAGCAGTTTCCATGAGATGGACTATATATAAAACCAAAAATGATAATAATTGGATAACATCAGATAATCCTGGATTTTGTTTAAACATCGAAGATTTCTTAAGTCAACAAAAATTAAGTAGTATTCCGATTTACGACTTAAATGTTGATTCAATTTTATTTTATCCATTGACAAAAAAATATTGCTTAAATATTCATCCATATGATAAAGGTGAGAGCCTAAATTTAAATCTGACAAATACACCTTTAAATTTTGAAACCACGTCTGAGAAGTTTTTAAAATTGATAAATTATTGTACTTATATAAATTCTTCAAGATTGATAATTTCAAATGATTCTAGTTCAATTCAAAATTTAGAAATCAAAAACAAAACATAACAACGGTTCATCGCCAATAAGCGGCACCGTTAGAAAGAAAATAATTAACTTGACCAACAAACCAATACTAAGCCGACAACTCCGCGTTCCTTACTCCGCCAACTGGCGATAACCGAGACCGTTGTGTGCAATGTTCACCAAAATTCGAACAAAGAAGAAAAATTGAAAAACAGAAAATCAAATACTTTAAAACCAATCAATAAATCTCTTGATTTCAATTTTTTCTATTTGATAATAATTATTACAAGTCTATTTTCTTGTACATCTACTCGTCCAGAATTTTTATCAAACTTGACAATAGAAAATAAGAATCAAAATAGATTAATTGAGAATAGAAAACCGGATTATGGAATTAATGGAAAAGATGGATGCGAAGTACTAGGCGAAATTTCGATGAATATAATTGAAATAGAACCAGGCTATATTAAAGGAAAAATTTTTGATTCAAAAAATAAAGATCCACTGATAAATGCTGACATATATCTGATTTTATCAGGAGAAAAAAAGAATGATACTCTAAATATTCACTCCGATCAAGATGGTAATTTTCAGAAAGAATTCGACGGAGTAATCCAAGAAATTGAGGTTAGATATATTGCTTTTAGAAATTTAAAAGTAAATATGTAAATTAAACTAAAACACAGCACACAACAACGGTTCATCGCCAATAAGCGGCACCGTAAGTAAGAAAATAATTAACTTGATCAACAAACTAATACTAAGCCGACAAATCTGCGTCCCTTACTCCGCCAACTGGCGATAACCGAGACCGTTGTGCACAAGCCTCACAAAGATGAGAACTACAATACAAATATTTCTGATTTTGATTTCTACATTGACATTTGGTCAAAAGAAAATTAG
>NZ_JAKVTV010000007.1 GCF_022489035.1 Christiangramia lutea | reverse complement strand
GCAGGATATTTACCTGAAACAACGCACAGCAGTGAAGAATAAGATCCATGGGGAGAAAGCTCTCGGGACACCTTCTAAAACGGTAAGTAGATCTCTTGTTAGAATGCTGAAGCAATTAGAGAAGGAACTAGCCCAGATCGAATCCAAGCTGGAATCCTTAGTCAGGAAAACCCAGAAAGAACAACTGGAGCAATTAACCAGTATTCCGGGAATGGGAAAGAAGACGGCGATGTTATTGATCGTTCTCACAGACGGATTTGCCAGTTTTGAGAATGCCAGGCAGCTTTGCTGTTTTACAGGGATTACACCGACGATCAGGCAATCAGGGAGCAGTGTAAGGGGGCGTAGCCGGATAAGTAAAGTAGGCAATCGAAAACTTCGCAATTTACTATTCATGTGTAGCTTTACTGCTTGCAAAACCAATAAGGCCTGCAGGGAAATTTATGAGCGAATTGTTGAGAAGGGTAAGAGTAAGAAGCTAGCATTAATAGCCGTATGTAATAAGCTCCTGAAACAGGCATTTGCCATCGCCAAATCAGGAACCTATTACAAAGAAAATTATTTATCGAAATCAGCTTAAAAGGACTTGGATTTTACCTTAGTTCTTTGTTGTGCGCTGGCGTCATTGTTCCAAATTTTTCCTTCCCTCAAATACTTTACTAATTTCAAAATAGTAGGTGGATTTTTCTCCCTCGCTATTTACCACTTTCATTTTATCACACATACCTCCATTGTTATCAACTTTTTGTTCTATTAATTCGGAATCGAGCATATCTAAAATAAAATATTCCTCAGAAACTTGAATTACAGGCCAGGCAGTTTCGCAAGTTTTACCATCTCCATTATTTACTATTGATTTTAAAAGTCCGAATTGGATTGTTTTGTATTTGTGAGCATTGGTTGAATCCTCTAAAATTTTATATGTCTGTCTCAATATTTTATGAGCATTCATATTAGTATAATCAATGCTTAAAATTTCTTTTGTTAGCTTTTTAATTTCCTCGTAATTAGAATTGGACATTTCTTTATAAATCTCCTTTTCAAGTTCATTAATCTTAGATCTTTTTTCTTTAGCTATTTTAAATTGTGGACTTTTTAAAAAGCTTTCTCTGAACTTTTTATAATCAATATCAGTTTCTCCATTTTCTAAAACTGAAACTGTTTTACTGTATTCATCTTCAAATTGTGGAACTTTAATTTTTGTATGAGATTGGCCAAAAATGTTAGTTGAATTTATGATTAGAATAATAGCAAAAATTAAAATTTTCTTCATTTCGGGATTTTTTTAGCTTGCGCACAACGGTCTCGGTTATCGCCAGTTGGCGGAGTAGGGGACGGGGTATTGTCGGCTTAGTATCAGTTTGTTGGTCAAGTTAATTATTTTATTACTAACGGTGCCGCTTATTGGCGATGAACCGTTGTTGTTGCGCGTTTTTTTACTTCTATCTTTCTACTGGAAGATAAAAATCATTATTGTTTATGATCATAGAAATGCTTGAATAATATTTAAACCGATTAATAAGAGGTTGATAATAAAAAGGTTTCTAATAATTCTATTTTGGTCTTTAATTGTTGTAATAATCCCAAGGATTAAAATTGTTAGAAATATTATTCCCCATACGAGTACAACTTTAGAATAAAGTTCACTTGATTTATAATAATAGGGAACAGGACCTTCTCCGCCAAACGGGTAATTTTCTGTTTCCTCAAGCATTTTGATAATGTAAAATTCTCGAAGATTAATAAAAGCAATTAACCCACTGAGAAGAATAGTTATTAATGAAAGGAATTTTTTGATCATTCGAAATATCAAAAGTGTTTATCCAAAAGCAGCCCAAAGTATATCCATTATCGAGCTAAAAATACTTTTTTCTTTTTCAGGTTCGTAGTACTTTTTTCTTAAGTAATCAATATGCTTTTTTAGGCTTTTATCGATTAGATTTTTTTCTATTTCAATATTTAATTCCTCGCTAAACTTCTTAGAAGCTAATTTATTTTTTATCAAATATTGGTTATGAATTAATTCATTTATTTTCTCAAATAGATCGTTATTCTTGAATAATTCATTTTTTTTTTTGTGCCCACTCTAGCTAATGAATCGGAATTTGATTCATATAGATCAAAAATTCTAAGATGTTCTTTTGTTATCAAATTCATCTTTAAAAAATGCGCTACAACGGTCTCGGCTATCGCCAGTTGCGGGAGTTGGGACGCGGAGTTGTCCGCTTATTGGTTTTGTTTCCTGGTTTCTAAAATTACACTTTTTCGATGATACCCGTTATTGGCGATGAGCCGTTGTTGTTGCCAGTTTTATTTGTTTAAAGTATCTACT
Organism: Christiangramia lutea; assembly: GCF_022489035.1. GTDB lineage: Bacteria > Bacteroidota > Bacteroidia > Flavobacteriales > Flavobacteriaceae > Christiangramia > Christiangramia lutea. The sequence goes on along the minus strand of NZ_JAKVTV010000007.1, from coordinate 40,070 downwards.
TTAGGTTCACCTTCCATAAATAAAAAATCTTTGTATGTGAATCTATCGATATTTCCTGTATTTAAGTTAATGTCATAAATCACATTTGTCGATGTGATTCCGGAAAGATTAGAAGATTCTCCTAACTTTTGTAAATAATCAACTTTTCTATTCATGTAATTTTCAATTACGAATTCGTAATAATTATCTTCAGGAAAAGGATATTCTTCCTTAATAATGATTCTTCTCGGTTTCTTTTTAGTGTTTTCGAAATAATAATATTCATTTAAATCTACATCATAAATCACCCCAGAAAATTCATTACTGTTCCACTCAGGTATTAGTGAGTATTGAAAAATTATATGATCAGAAGTTTGATATTTTCTATCTAGTTCCTTTAAAACTAATTTGTAAGATTTAAAATTCAAACCAGTTTCACTTTCAAATTTTGAAAGTTCGTTGTAGAACTTGGGTGATTTACAATTGGAAAAAGTCAAAATTAATATGAAAAGAATAGGAATTTTGATTTTCATTTTTTGAATTTTAGACTAAAATTTATCTTATAAAATTGGCTACAACGGTTACGGTTATCGCAAGTTGCGGGAGTAGGGACGCGAACTTGTCGGCTTACCGGTTTGTTTCTTGGTTACTAAAAGTATGGTTTTTCTACTAAACCCGTTATTTGCGATTAACCGATGTTGGGCATAGTTAGGCTACGAAAATTAATTCGATTTCATCCATTAAACTTTTAAATGATGGTATTCTATTGTTCACATTTAAGTATAAATTGCCGTAATCTAATGCATTAACGGTTCGATCTATAATAGGCTTCTCTTTCTTATATGTTTTTCCAACATGATTATAAATATCTTTCAGCTTATTGGCTGGCTCATCTATATTTTCTGTATTATCCGAACTTGGATCGAACCCAAAATTATTATTTACCAAATCTGGATTCAGAGAATCATCTATTTCTGAATAATGATTTTCTTCGGCTAAGAACCAACCTTCAATTTCCATTACACTAAGAACAAATGAAATTGGTAAATCTTTTTGTGGAATTTTATAATTTAATCCTCTTACTAGTTTTGGAATTTCCTGTCGGGTAAAATCTGGAAATACGTCCCTGAATCCTATTACTTTGACGTATCCAGATTTAATCAAACTTGATCTTTGATCAAGTATATATGATTTTATAGCACTATCTCCACCACAATTATAAATTAAAACAAAATATTGAGTATTTTCATTTACTTCGGCGGACTCTATCAATGTATATTTAATTGCTGTTTTAGATCCTCCCCGAGCATTTTTGATCTCTACGCCGATATTTTTTTTACCGAAAATCTCAACTAACAAATTTTTTAAAAATTCTTGTTCCGTATATCCTTCAACGAAAAATGCAACCTTTTTAATATCCATTATTCCATTCCAGTTTTGAAAAAATCAGTAGAGAAGAAGTCAAAATTGTTTAATCCTGTAAATCGAAAATCTTCAAATTCTTTATTTGAATTGTATTTATTAAACATTTTAACATTAGCACCTTCTCTGGATATTATTTGCCAATATTCCAAACTAGTGTGATTCATTACAAATTTATCGTTTGTCGACATCGATAGTTGAATATTATTAGTTTGGGATTTATTTATTAAAAGTTGGATTAATTTACTTGATCTCTCAAAATCAAGACCTTCGCCAATGTCATCAATTAAGATGTTCAGGTTCTTCTTTTCTAGAATATAATAGTTATAATGGATTAATACAGATAAAGCTCTAAACATCCCGTCTGACATTTCATTTTGATCGGTAAGACCATTTCTATCATTTTCTTTAACTCTTAGCCCTACAACTTTGTTTCCTCCAGGTGCATCTACTTTTATGCTGTGAAGCACTCCAACATCAATATCATTAATATTGTAGCCAATGGAATTAAAGTCTATAATTAAATTATTTATAAAAGTATCACGGTAACGAGCCTTTGCTCTTCTAAATACTTCAATTGCTTGGTTGGAACCCTTCATATTAAAACTTTCGGTAGGAGTTTTATTGCTATCAATTAGGGCCAATGTATGCTTCTCCTGTTCTTTCGAAAATCTAAAATGTCTAGTATTGGATGCCCAATTAAATAGATTTTCTAAATACGGAAATTGAATTTCATCTCTCCGATAAGCAACTAATTCATTTTGGGGAATTTTGAAGTTCATTAACTGTTTAAGGTCTGAATTGAAAATTTTACCCGTTCCAGACTCATTTCTTTCAAATAAAATTCTATCTTTTTCAAGCATTTTTTCAAACATAACTTTCCCATCCTCGAATTTCACTGAATATGAGTATTCCGTTTGATTTGTTTCAAACATTCCATTATATGTACCCGAATTGAACTGAATTCTTGGGCTTAAAAGTAATTTGGATAAACCATGTATAACATTTAATGTTCTAGATTTTCCAGAAGTGTTATTTCCAACAATTAAGTTTATTGAGTTTAATTTAAATTCTTCCAGTTTCCAGAAACGGGGAGAGTTTTCGTATTCTTCGTATGAAAAAGTTTTTAGGATCATCACTTAATATTAATCTTTCGATAAAAATAGACATATTATTTAAAATGGGACATTGTTCCTAATTATGCCCAACGGTCTCGGTTATCGCCAGTTGGCGGAGTAAGGGACGCGGAGTTGTCGGCTTAGTATTGGTTTGTTGGTCAAGTTAATTATTTTCTTTCTAACGCTGCCGCTTATTGGCGATGAACCGTTGTTGTAGTGCGTTTTTACAAAATCGAATCTGGTTGGACAGCATTTTTATAAAATTCATTTTTTGGGTCTATGTGATACATTAATTTGTAATAATTACCGATAAATTGATTACCATCAACTAATCCATCCGTGTATAATTTTAAGCTATCTGAATCACTAGAAACAATCATTCTTAAAAAAGATTCATTGTTCTGAGTTCCAATTCTGTTTTGATTTTCAATTAAAAAGCTGTCAATATTCCAATTTGAATTTTTTGAACTTAGTTTTACTATTTGATTACTATTTCCAAACTCTACATCATTTATAGTTAATTGAACTTCTAAGCTATCATTTGATTTTGTCAGTTGAATAGTTTCCTGCCTATCCCAACCACAAATCGATAAATCTGTAGAAATTTTAACTGTATCTAAATTTGTCATTTTAGAAGTCAGCTCTGCATAGTCATTTTTTAAGTGGAAATCTGATTTACCCCTTTTGGGATTATTTTCCTGGCAGCTAATAATCAATAGGATTAAGAATAAATAGTAAATCAAATTTTTCATTGTAAATATGCGCTACAACGGTCTTGGTTAACGCAAGTAGCGTGGAGTAGGGACGCGTTCTTGTCGGCTTAGTTGTTTTGTTACTTGGTCTCTAAAATATCACTTTTTACTCTATTGCCCGGTATTTGCGATAACCGATGTTGTGCAAAGTTTTTATGTACTATTTAATTTATAGTTTGGAACTGTAATTCTTTTTATGAAAATTAATCCATCATACATTTCTGAAAACTTTTTATTGATTAAATGATAATCTTTAGGATTGAAACCCGGTCCTCCTAGTATTAATTGTTTTATTTTTTTACTAAAAAAATCTATTGAATTATCTTTTGTTGCTTTATCCATTTCTATAAAATAGATGTCTTTGTTTGCCTTTATTAATGTTTCTGAATATGTCCTTTTAAAAGGTTCATTTATCGTATAAACTCCCCAATGATTAGGTTTGTTTTTTTCGACAATATAACCTCTTAAATCACCAATTCCGAAATCGAATCCTACACTGTAATAATTCTCTTTATAATAATTTTTTAAATGCGCACCTAAATTAGTCCAGCCACTTCCATAAGACAACATTTCTAGATTATTAATATGTTCATTGTGTGCCCAGATAAATGCTTTTCCATTTTGAGTATTATTCTCAATTATATATTTGGCATTTTCGAACATTTTCAAATCTCGAATTTGACTCGTAGGATTTTGAATATAGAAATTGTAATCTATTAAATATTCAATAGCTCTTATAATATCTTTGAATTCCTCAATATCAGTTATAGTAGATTCTGACTCTACGATTATTTGCTTTAACTCACGAAGTTTAGGATTTTTCTCATCTGCCCATTTCGAGGATATATTTTTGTAGTCAATTTTCTTATTTACACTTTCATCAGTGATTGAAAGCAAATCGTCATTGACTGGCAAATTATATTTTTTTACAAATCTGCGTATCCTCTCATTTATATCAGTCACTACCTGAATATCTATTCCATAAAAGCGAATTTGTTCATCTTTTCTCTTATTTAAATTATAATTCCTCATCCATTGCAAAAGATTTACAACTTCCAAGGTATGCCAGGGATTAATGCTAAAATTCTTAGCTATAGTTTTTATATCACCTTTTCCACCGCTAATCCATTCATTAATACCTAATTCTGCGATATAAGATTCTTCCATTAAAAATGCTTTTACATTTTCTTCTTTCACTAAGTATTTGAAAAACTTTGCTTTGATATCGAAAAATTCTTTACCATGATGTGTGGTTTCTCCAAAACCAAAAATTTTTGCATTCTGAAATTTCTCAGGAATATTTTTGTCAAATGATGCAAGATAAGTGTCGGGATCTGAATTTTCAATTTCTATCAGGTTGCTATTTATCCATTCAACAGTTTTGTTATTTTGAGCTTGGATTTGATGAACAAATAATAATAGAAATGCGATTAAAAAATGTTTCATTTATAGTTCGGCTTATCTTGAAAATTTTGCACAACGGTCTCGGTTATCGCCAGTTGGCGGAGTAGGGACGCGGGTTTGTCGGCTTAGTATTTTGTTGTTGGTCAAGTTAATTATTTTCTTACTACGGTGCCGCTTATTGGCGATGAACCGTTGTTGTAATGCGTTTTATTTTGAAATTATTTTTGAACTAGTGCAACTGCCCTTTTTAAAGATTCTAAGAAATATTCTTTTTCATCTTTTTTCTCTAAGCAATAATCCATTAAATAATATGAATGTTGATTAGAATTAGATTCGAATTCTCCATTTTCATAATAAGTTATTTCTTGAGTATTATCCTTTGTATTGACTTTTATGCTGGGAATGAAGAAATCTTCTTTATTTAATTCTATCCTATTTTTATCTAACTTGGCAAGTGGAATTTCCCATTTTTGAAAGTAATTTTCTACTGATTCGCCTATATAAATTGTTAATACATTAGACTCGTAATTATACTGAGCTTTTTCATCAACTTCTATTTGATTTGATCCTTCGTAACAATTATTAATATGACTAGTTATATTAATAATACAATCTTTGAGCGTATTGCTATTTTGAATTTTTTCAATTCTTGATTTACAAGATTGTAGAGTAACAATTAATATTAAAATGTATATTTTTCTCAATATATAAATTATTAAAGAGGATTATCTTATTTCCATTTTGTCAGTTCGTTATAAATAAAAACTCCATCTACCGATTTTATAAATTAGAAAGTAAAAATTTTTTGTTTTAAATCAATAATCCTACTTTAAAAATGCATTACAACGGTCTCGGTTATCGCCAGTTGGCGGAGTAAGGAACGCGGATATGTCGGCTTAGTATTGGTTTGTTGGTCAAGTTAATTATTTTCTTTCTAACGCTGCCGCCTATTGGCGATGAACCGTTGTTAGCTGCTTTATTTTGATAACCACTGAAACCCGTGTAATCTAAATTCTCCTCGATTTTTTAAATTAAGGATTATTGATGTGAAATATGGAAAAGATCTAAAATCAGTTTTCTTAATTTCTATTTTCTTTAGGTTTGTTTCTTCTCCTAATCGTTTAATTACCCATTGGTCGTTTTCCACATTTTGAATAGCAATTAAAGATGAGTTTATCGGTTCTTTAAATTCAAAACTTTCTTCCATTGGATGATTCATTATAATTATAACCTTCGGATTTTTATTTTGAATTGAATCAAGCTTATTACCAAACGTAAATTCAATTTCAGCACCTGGCTCATCATCCATTTTGTCAAAATCATAACTTGGGAAGTCTGTGGAGATTAGTTTAGAATTCGAAATTCTAAAGAACTTATCAGTCCAAAGTTTACCCTTTATTCCTAATTTTTTTAATGCTTTTCTTTCTTCTTTAGTTAATCCATATTTTGAAAGTTTTTCAATTGGAGTATTATTTTCTTCCGGACTATGGACTAAACATATAATATCAAAGTTTTGTTCTTTAGCTAAAGCATCTTTACTCATTTTAAAAGCATATACTGATGAAGTTAGAATTAATGCTATTAAAACTGTTATACCGAAATGTTTAATTGAAAATTTATTGCCAGATTGAATTAAAATAAAAAGGTTAGCTAAACTAATTCCTGGTAACCAACATAAATGAATTGGAAAACTAAATGCTCCAATCCAAGGACCAAATACAAACCATATTAAAAGAATGAATAAAACTGTTTGTATAACCGAAACTACAAGGCTTAAAATCAATCCTAAAATCAGGTTTACTTTAGAAAAAAGCTTTTCGAAGAGGTTTACAAGCAAAACAGAAATTGCAGCTAAAATTGTTGTATTAAATGCGAATGGAAGAATATCCCCTTTTCCAAATCCATCATTTGAAACAACATATAGAAATGATATCAATGTAGAAATTGAAATCAAGATCAATAGATATGGAATTTTCGTTCTCAAAATATTGCAGCTAACGGTTACGGTTATCGCCAGTTGGCGGAGTAGGGGATGCGGATTTGTCGGCTTAGTATTGGTTTGTTGGTCAAGTTAATAATTTTCTTTCTAACGGTGCCGCTTATTGGCGATGAACCGTTGTTGTGTGCTGTGTTTTACTTGGATTTACATATTTACTTTTAAATTTCTAAAAGCGATATAATTAACTTCAATTTCTTGGATAACTCCGTCGAATTCTTTTTGAAAATTACCATCTAGATCGGAGTAAATATTTAATGTGTCATTCTCTTTTTCTCCTGATAAAATCAAATATATGTCAGCATTTATCAGTGGATCTTTATTTTCTGAATCATAAATTTTTCCTTTAATAAATCCTGGCTCTATTTCAATTATATTCATCGAAATTTCGCCTAGTACTTCACATCCATCTTCTCCATCAATTCCATAATCTGGTTTTCTATTCTCAATTAATCTATTTTGATTCTTATTTTCTATTGTCAAGTTTGATAAATATTCAGGACGAGTAGATGTACAAGAAAATAGACTTGTGAAAACTATTATCAAATAGAAAAATTTTAAATCAACAGATTTATTGATTGGTTTTAAAATATTTGATTTTCTGTTTTTCACTTTTCTTCTTTACTCAAATTTTGGTAAACATTGCACACAACGGTCTCGATTATCGCAAGTCACGGGAGTAGGGACGCGGACTTGTCGGCTTACCGTTTTTCTTTATTGGTTTTCTAAATTACACTTTTTCTGCAATACCCGTTATTTGCGATGAATCGTTGTTATATGCTGGCGTTTTTACGCTCTATCGTTTTTATAACTATTTTTTCAATTTCTCTGTGTTTGAACTTAAACCATTGTTCTCGATTTTCTGAATTGTCAATTAAATTCTTGAAATTTTGAAAAGGTTTTCTTTTGTTCAAAGCTTGATCTAAGTTCTGTTGAAATTTATCATCCTCGACCTGATTTTTGAAATCCTCCATTATTTTAAACGATTCAAAGCTTCCTAAAACTTCAAATTTTATCAAATCTTTTTTCTGTGATTCTATTTTTTTAAAATCATCCTGGAACATTTCTTTATAATAATCTTCACCAGCTGTCGCCATTAAGTCCGCATTAGGAAGACAAATTAATTCATTAGTTTTTTGATTAAAATAGCACTCATTTCCACAATCGAGTTCTTGTGCTATTTCGTTTATAATTTTTTGATCAGGTTTATTCATACAATCATTCAAATTTATGTTCTTGAATGAATTGCAATTTCACTTTTATTATCCAAAGAAGCAACCGTGTTTATCTTCTTTTAAAGTAGCTAATATTTCTTCTAAATTTGTTGCAGTAGGTTTAGGCTCGTAAGGATCCCAATTACCATTTGCTCTGAACCAGAATATTTTCCAGAAATTTTGATTCTTATAATATTTGATTCTTGCAAATGGCAATTTTTGAATTTCTTTTGGGTTATCCCATTTAGGTCTTATCTGGTATAATTCGACAATTTTAATTTTGCTATGGAAAGAATATCCAACATCTACTTGTTTTCTAACCTCCTCATCAATTGGACGAAGAGCTTCTACAAACCTTTTTATTGTAGATTCGTTTATGTCAATTATATCTTTTTTCATAAAAATTGTCTCTAAAACGCTTGCATATAACGGTCTCGGTTATCGCCAGTTGGCGGAGTAGGGGACGCGTATTTGTCGGCTTAGTATTGGTTTGTTGGTCAAGTTAATTATTTTCTTTCTAGCGGTACCGGCTATTGGCGATGAACCGTTGTTCTATGCAGTTATAAATCACCAAATTTTCCTTTTAAATCTCGCAGTAGCTTTTCTGGATTGTAACTAGTTCCATTTTTATAAATTGCTTCAACCTTTGTAATTGTATTTTTCTCTTTAATTAGATCTCCATCTAAGATCACGAAATCTGCTCTTTTTCCAATTTCTATTGTACCGATATCTGTCCTACCTAATTTAGTAGCTCCGTTCTTAGTCATTATTTTAATTGCTTCAGGCGTAGTAAATCCAGCTTCCCTTAAAAGTAGAAAATTTCTTTGGTCTCCAAATCCTGGTAAAATATGTCGACCTGCATCTACACCTGCTGAAAGTATTCCACCTTTTTTGAAAAAATTATATTCAAATTCCATTATACGTTTTAAACGCTTCTCTCTTGTTTTGCTATTTTCATTATTCTCTAATGGAGTATTTAAATCTCTAAAGTTTTCCCGAAATGTTTTAGACATTATTTGAGCACTCTTTTCATCTAAAAAGCTTCTAGATGGAATACTGGCTTCATAAATACTTAGTGTTGAAGTTAAGACTGTTTTGTTTGCTATTAACTTATTCATAAGCATATCAACTTCAATTGACTCTAAATCTAAAGAATCTATATATTCCCTTGATCCTGAGCATTCCCCTGCTTTTTTGTTTATTCTAAAGTCGGAAACACTATTTAATCCGTGCTCAATTGCATCTATTCCCATCTCTGAGGCTTCTTTGAATGTTATAGAGCAAAGATGTCCTGTAACTTTAGTATTGTTGATGTGAGCTTCATCGATAACTATTTCCAAGAATTTAGGCTCAATATTCCTATAAACTTTAAACCATTTAACGCCTTTATTTGCCCAGAATTTGATAGTATCTCGTAACTGATTTTCATTTTTAGGAATAATCATATTTTGATTTCCACCTTCTCCGGTTATATATGGTCCACTAGGAATGATTGTGGGACCAATTGCTTCTCCAGTTTCAATTTTTTCAGCAAGTTCTAATTCCTTATAAGGAGAAGCTGCTCCGCAAGTTTGAATTGTAGTTACACCCGAAGCTAAATATAATTTAGTTGCAGTTTCACCTAAAAATGGAATTCCCGGAATATGAAGATGATTGTGAACTCCAACTAAACCAGGAATAATAGTTTTGTCCGTACCATCAATAATTTGAATATTCTGCAAATTTTGGAAATTGGAGTAAGCATCAATTTTCTTAAATATCCCATTTTCTATTAAAATGGATATATTTTCTTGAGTTGCACCTCCAGTTCCATCAATTAAATCGATATTTTTTATTAGTATAGGTTTAGACCCTGAATTCTGTGCGAAAAGCACAGTATTAGTAAACAGAATTAGAATGAAAAATAGTTTTCTCAAATCATCATTTTTATAATTGCATAGAACGGTCTCGGTTATCGCCAGTTGGCGGAGTAAGGGACGCGGATTTGTCGGCTTAGTACTGGTTTGTTGGTCAAGTTAATTATTTTCTTTCTAACGGTGCCGCTTATTGGCGATGAACCGTTGTTATTTACAGTGGCCTACCTCAATCATTATTCTCGCAAAGCCTTTAAAACTTGATCGTACAGTGTTTTGTCAGAATCCTCTAGAAATATTATGATTGGTCCATAAACATTATAGATTGCTAATAATCCGTATTCTTGATTAAAAAGTAATGGACCCGTTCCATCATCCATAGGATCTTTCAAGTTATAGAAATGAAATTCTTTCTCCGATAGTTCAGTAAACGATACTGGCTTTTTATCTAAGATTTTGAATTCATCTGTTCCCAGGAAAATCTGATTTTCTTTTTTGAAGTTTAAAAGGACAGTTTTTGAGGTATCATCTTGACTAACATATTCATAAGATGAAAAATCTTTCTTTTTATCGATTTTAAAATTAAATTTCTCTTCTTTCGGATTCTCAGAATGCAATATAAATACATTTCTTTCACCACTTACCGTTTCAATTTTATCAGTGCAGTTTATAAAAGTCAGAAAAATTACGAGAGATAATATTCTTTTCAAATTAAGTTTTTTTGGTCAGCTTTCTTCTTATTTAGCTCACTGTGGCCATTGTATATAACGGTCTCGGTTATCGCCAGTTGGCGGAGTAAGGGACGCGGATTTGTCGGCTTAGTATTGGTTCGTTGGTCAAGTTAATTATTTTCTTTCTAACGCTGCCGCTTATTGGCGATGAACCGTTGTTGTGTGCTGTGTTTTAGTTTAATTTACATATTTACGTTTAAATTTCTAAAAGCAATATATCTAACCTCAATTTCTTGGATTACTCCGTCGAATTCTTTCTGAAAATTACCATCTTGATCGGAGTAAATATTTAAAGTATCATTCTTTTTTTCTCCTGATAATATCAGATATATGTCAGCATTTATCAGTGGATCTTTATTTTCTGAATCAAAAATTTTTCCTTTAATAAAGCCTGGTTCTATTTCAATTATATTCATCGAAATTTCGCCTAGTACTTCGCATCCATCTTTTCCATCAATTCCATAATCCGGTTTTCTATTCTCAATTAATCTATTTTGATTCTTATTTTCTATTGTCAAGTTTGATAAAAATTCAGGACGAGTAGATGTACAAGAAAATAGACTTGTAATAACTATAATCAAATAGAAAAAATTGAAATCAAGAGATTTATTGATTGGTTTTAAAGTATTTGATTTTCTGTTTTTCAATTTTTCTTCTTTGTTCGAATTTTGGTGAACATTGCACACAACGGTCACGGTTATCGCCAGTTGGCGGAGTAGGGAACGCGGATTTGTCGGCTTAGTATTGGTTTGTTGGTCAAGTTAATAATTTTCTTTCTAACGGTGCCGGCTATTGGCGATTAACCGTTGTTGGCAACAGTATGTTTACTTTTTTACATTTCCATTTTCGTATTCAACCGTCTTATCAAGTTTACCTTTTTCATTGAAATATAACCAAGTTCCTTGGGCTTGTCCACCTGTTTTTGTTTTACCGATACTTTTAATAGTTCCATTATTATGAAATTCTATTTTTTGGCTATCGTTATAAATGTCAGAACTTCTAAATGATTTTATAACGCCATCTTCATAAAATTGAATTACTACACCGTCTCTTTTTCCTTTATTATTTTCAACTAGATATTTTGGCTTGAATGTATTCTCGTTAAGATATAATCCATAGCCATTTAAAGTATCATTTTCATAATGTCTGAAACCAATGATATTTTCATTTTTGTCAAAAAAATATCCATTTCCAGTTTTTAACCCATTTTGTGTTTGAACTTGAAATTCTTTTGATCCATCTGTACGATATTTCAAAATTGAATCAATTTTCATTGATTGAAGTGATTCTTGTTTTTCACTGACTTTTTCTGGATTAGAATTGTTACAACTCAATAAAGTCAGAAGAATAATTATATGTAAGACAATTTTTCTCATATTGTTGCCAACGGTTTCGGTTATCGCCAGTTGGCGGAGTAGGGGACGCGGATTTGTCGGCTTAGTATTGGTTCGTTGGTCAAGTTAATTATTTTCTTACTAACGCTACCGCTTATTGGCGATGAACCGTTGTTGTTGCAAGTTTTATTTCATGGATTTTTTTTGGACTTTTTTGAAAACTACAATTTTACCCTGGTTTAAAGTCATTAATGAAAAAAATCCGTTATTATCATAATTTATTGCTTCAATGTAGGCACAAGATATATTTCCATTTTCGCCCATTTCTCTTAAAAAGAAGTTTTTATTAGAAAGATTCTCTCCATCACAATTTTTAGTTATTTCATATTTGCTTGAGGATATTAATTCATCACCATTAAATCTTTTAACCGTTCCATCTTCAGAAAAAGTCCAAATGGCTTCAGGACTATTTTCTAAATGCCAAGATCCGATAATTTGATTCTCTAATTCTTCCTTTGTTTGGGAATCTTGGGCGCACCCAATGTTTACAATAAATAATAATAGAACTGTAATTTTTAGGAATTTCATAAGTGATTTAGAATTAAATAAATGGTTAAGTTTTATTGTTATATGTATTGGAGCAATTTTATTATTGAAATATTAAACTATTTTTCAATTTATTTAAATAAGTAAGTTTTTACCAATCTTTGGAGTAAAAATCTTAGTAATAAAATTTGCTACAACGGTCTCGGTTATCGCCAGTTGGCGGAGTAAGGGACGCGGATTTGTCGGCTTAGAATTGGTTTGTTGGTCAAGTTAATTATTTTCTTTCTAACGCTGCCGCTTATTGGCGATGAACCGTTGTTGCCTGCAGTTTTAATTGTTCCAACTTTCGATTGAGCAAGAATTACTTTTTATTTCCCATTGGTGTATAAATCGGCTTAACTGAAGCAGTAGTAGTATCATAAAATTCTAGATTTTTATTTTGTTCAGTTTTAGATTCGCTTTTTACCTTTATTAAATTGATATAGTAGTCGATTCCAGCTTCATCTAATTCCTTTTTATACTGCGATTTTAAATTTGAATTGATAAACTCTTTTAACTCATACAAATCTTTAGCTGATTCGATTGCTTTTAAATCAGCATCCTTCAAACAGACGTTTTCTAGACCGTTTAGAAGTCTTTCTTTATATTCATTTAAATCAATTCGTCTTGATCTTTTTACTTGTTTTTCTTCAATTCTTTTTTTCTCTCCTATGTCGCAGCGGCTGATTTTATTTTGCACATCTCTGATTAATTCATCTTTATCGATATTACTTAATTCAGGATGTTCCATGTCCAAATGAGCTAAATATGAAGCAGCTGTAACTTTTCTTTCGAATTCACAATAAATGCATTTATAGATAATCTGTTTAACCTTACGATGTTTAATTTTTTTCATATTAAAATTGCTGGCAACGGTCTCGGTTATCGCCAGTTGGCGGAATGAGGGACGCGGATTTGTCGGCTTAGTATTGGTTTGTTGATCAAGTTAATTATTTTCTTACTAACGCTGCCGCTTATTGGCGATGAACCGTTGTTGTGCAAAGTAATTTGTAATTCCATCATCTTATAGTTTCTGATTTATTAAAAAGCCAGATTAATTCTTTTTGATATAGAAATGATTGTGTCCCTAAAACAGTTATGAATTGCCATATTCCTATTAATAAACTACCATTATTTATTTCCATTAGCATAAGAAAGCTTAATAATGAAAAAGCCAAACCTTTTATATAGTTTGTAAAATTAGATTTAGTTATTTTAAATAGTTTTTCTTGCACATAAAAAATTAATATGAGAGGAAAAATAGAAAATGATAATATATAGGCGATGCCGTATATTAATTCAGGAAAACCTTCTTTTAAATTCATTAAATTTTCTAAAATACGGCTACCTCCGAGATAAATTAATATTGATCCATAAAGACTAATAAAAGAAAGTATTATTAAGGAAATGAAGGTTATTATGAAATTATATTTCATTTTGTGATAACTGCACAAAATAATTAATAAACTAAAAGGAATAATTACTATTAAAAAATTATCATATCCATCTCCTAAATAATTAATCAAAAAACAAATTATTGCAGGTAATATGATTTTATAAAGTATTGAGCTATTATAAGCTTTTGAAATCATAACCGCAATTAGATATTTGTTTGATTTTTTTAAGTTCAATCTTCAGTGGACTTGTATTTCGATAATCATTTTTTCTTTAATTGAAATCAGGAACTTTCATTATTATTTTGCACAACGGTCTCGGCTATCGCCAGTTGCGGGAGTTGGGACGCGGAGTTGTCGGCTTATTTGTTATGTTTCCTGGTTTCTAAAATTACACTTTTTCGACTAAACCCGTTATTGGCGATGAGCCGTTGTTGGCTGTAGTTTAATTTATTTCTGAAGTTCTTGAGAAATTCTATTTTCTAATCTATTAAGTTCTGTCATCAATTCAGTTTTTGGAATCTCCAGGAATCTGGTCCATTCATTGGAAAATTTCTCAAAGAATATGCTGTCTTGTTTAGCCAAATATTCTAATGTTATATTATTCACATTTCCAGCTCTTAGACTATCAATTTTTTTCTCCAATTTTCTGCGATATACTTCGCATAAATCAAATCGAGCATTTGCTATTCTGAGTGAGATTTTATTCGTTGTATCAGACACATAAGATTTCGAAGCTACAAAGGCTGTCTTACTTTTATAAATTATCTTATCTGTTAATCTATATCGTGCAGAAATTCCAACATGTGCATCAATATTATCAGTTAGATCTTTATTCTCATTATAAATAAAATCATCCCATTTTAACTCTGTATTTTCTGTCCAAATGATAGTATCTTTCATTATCCACCATTCTCTCAGATCATGATAATACCTATTTACAATTAATCCGAATAAGATTGATGAAATTACAATCAATATTATTAAGTATGGTTTCCTCAATCTTTCAAAATTAAATTACTGCCAACGGTCTCGGTTATCGCCAGTTGGCGGAGTAAGGGACACGGTTTTGTCGGCTTAGTATTGGTTTCTTGGTCAAGTTAATTATTTTCTTACTAACGCTGCCGCTTATTGGCGATGAACCGTTGTTACCTGTAGTTTATGAAGCAGCCTTTTTCAAAAGTGCCGCTGTTTTAGGACCTAAATCTGCCGAATACTCTAAATCTTGAACATCTTTATCGCTTATTAAATTATAAAATATGCAAGCACTTAAGAAAGCACCATTATTAGATGGATGCATATTATCTTCTAGGATTTTTAGTTCTGGATATTTCTCAAAAGCTTTTTGAAATACTTCACCATGATTCGTTCTTTCTAAAGAATTTATTTCTGCGATATTTTTATAACTACTATTTAATAGGTTGAGATAATGTTCTGAATTTTTAATCTCTTTAGAACAATAATCTTTATCTGAATCTAAAGTTTCGTTTAACATCCAACCTGTATAGCAGTATTTTTTAGGATAGTTTACATCGGTTGTCCAGGTATTAAATAGTATGAATCTAGTGTCTTGATTATTGACTAAGTTTTTAATTTTTGTAATTGCTGGATTTACTTGATATTTTACTGACTCAGGTATTAAAACAGCAACTCCTCCTGTTTGTAACACAACTATATCCCAATTTTTTTCTTTTAACTTTTTCTCTGTTTCTGTGATTTCTCCATCATTTTTTAATCTTGTATTTACACCATTTTCAGAGGATGAAACAATAATATTATCTAAATGTCTACTAAGTGAAAAACCTGGATATGTGATTTGCTCAATTTTTATGTTAGAATCTGTTTCATCTAACATTTCTTGTAGTTTTTGAGGCATATCATTATAATATGTCAAACTGTTACCAACAAATAATACATTGATCTCTTTTGATTTTTCTTCATCATTTGAAATACAACTAAACGTTATAGTGGTCAGAATAAGGAGCAGAATTTTTCTCATAAATTACAGGTAACGGTCTCGGTTATCGCCAGTTGGCGGAGTAAGGGACGCGGAATTGTCGGTTTAGTATTGGTTTGTTGGTCAAGTTAATTATTTTCTATCTAACGGTACCGCTTATTGGCGATGAACCGTTGTTAGCGGCTGTGCGTTTTGATGTTATTTAATGTTTATTTAGGACGTATTTTTTATAATATATCATGTAGGTTTCCCAAATCTTGCTTTCTAACTTCTTCAAATCATTTTTAAGACTATTTATATCTTGATTTTCATCCAATTCATCTAAAACTCTTATTAAAAAATTTGCTGCAAGTGGCAAACAGCAAAAAGCTGGAATTAATCCTGCAAAACGATTTTTATTTTGATTATAACCGTACAAACCATCATGCATTGGATTATGACTTTTCGAAAGATGATATTTTGCCATAACTCTCCAATGACCATGGATTACTCCTGAGCTTCTTTTGTATAGGAAATAATAATGATTGTCCTTGCCCCAGACTTCTTCTGCCATTTGATCTATCCTTAAATCGAAAATATCGCCACGTTCAGATGCAACATCATTTGAATTTGTTCCAGATTCTTTAATCTCATCATCAATCATTTTTTGGGCTTCTTTTTTCATGTCTTCATCATCTGCATACTCAATGATTTTCTGCCCGAAAAACTTGTTTCTTCCTACCGAATAATTTCTAAATCTTAAGTGTAAATCGGGATCTTGTCTATTAAGTAACCAACTTCCAACAATAAATGTTTCTAACGTAGTTCTAAATACCAATTCAGCTATTTCTCCTTTATGGTTTTTTACAAGATCAACAGTATCTAAAGTTAGATTAGTAATTCTTGCCGCAAATCCCATGTTGACCTCTGCCACATTTGGGTGGTAGTATCCAACTAATTTTAATTTTTTAAATGAAATGAACAGCGTTTCCAATTCGTCGCTTAATTCTTTTAATTTCATTTCTTTAAAATGTGACTCTTCTAGTTCCGTATCGTCACGAGATTCTATATGAGGAACTCTGATAAAATTATAGAGCCATATAGATTCAGAAAATTCTAAATTGAAATTTTCAGATTGTCCAATGGATGGTGGGAACATGGCCATTATTCTCGAAATATTTTCAGGTCTTAAAATAGTTTCCTTGTCATCCCATGAAAGTAATCCGAACGGATCTCTACTGCCTTTTTGTGTGTACTTTATGGAAAGATATTTAGATAGTATTGCAATGTCTGAACGACCATCTAAAATGCCATTATATCCCGCAAATAATAATTTAATATTTGGTTCAAATTTAAATTTGATAGGTATTTCTAAAAGTTCCGAGTAAAACGGAAGAATCTGTTCAAAAGAATTTTTGAAGCAAGTGTCAAATATTAAATCTAGAATTTCATAGTCCTTCTTAATTATTGAAATCGTATGTGATAAATTAAAATGAAAAGGCCTTTTCATTTCAAAATTATCGTTGATAAAATCTGAAATTCTATTAAAATCTTCTTCTACTTTTTCATACTTATTGAAACATAGAGCAATAGAAATATGAAGAAATTCTGGGGCTCTTGCTTTCCAAGAAAACGGTTGAATCATTCCAGGATATGGATCAAATGCTTTTTGAAATTCAGTTCTTGTTTGTCTTATTCGTCCTTTTTTCTTTTTTGCCATAAATTTTATTGAAGCATTGCCGCTAACGGTTTCGGTTATCGCCAGTTGGCGGAGTAGGGGACGCGGATTTGTCGGCTTAGTATTGGTTTCTTGGTCAAGTTAATTATTTTCTTTCTAACGGTGCCGCTTATTGGCGATGAACCGTTGTTGCCTGCAGTATTTTAGCTGATATCATATTCTTTAGGCTTTAATTCTTCATTATCGAAATCTATATAGAAATGATGTATTTTATCTTCATTGTCGAACTTACCATCTTTATCTATATCCTCAATTGTTCTGAAGTATAAACGATTTTGAAGTTTTATAATATTGTAATCAATAATTTCTTGATTTTCAGGTGTAATCTTTTCAAAAGCTTTCCCATTTATTTTACTTAAATACAAAGTACTTAAGTCCTGGGAATTTATTTTTTGATCTCCATTTGTGTCATCATCATAAACAGTGTAGATCAGATATTGCTTTTTATTTTGGTTAAAAATTTCTCTTAAAAATTTCACTGAAGTAATTAATATAATTTGATCAGTCAAACTTGTGATTGAATCAGATTCTCGTTTTTGAAACTTTAAATTAAATATTGAACCGGGTATATCTGCATTGTAAGATGAGATAACAGAAAAACTATTTGAATTACTTGATCTAGAACCTAATCCACTGTACGATGATCCATAATATGTTTCTTGTGGTTCTCCTGTTACATAAATTACGTATTCTGTGCTATCAATTTCCACTGGTAAATCGTTAATCACAATTTTTGAAGTATCTCTAACTATTGCTTTTTTATCCTTTTTTTGATTATAATCTACAGTTGGTTTATCATCATTTTTGCAACTAGTAATTGAAAATATTATTAGAAGGATTAAAGTCAGTTTTCTCATTTGTTGGATTTCTGTGAATATTGCTGGCAACGGTCTCGGTTATCGCCAGTTGGCGGAGTAATGGACACGGATTTGTCGGCTTAGTATTGATTTGTTGGTCAAGTTAATTATTTTCTTTCTAACGGTGCCGCTTATTGGCGATGAACCGTTGTTAGGCACAGTTAAGTTTTGATAATTATCATTTCCGCAAACATATTTATTCTCTTTGTATGATAAATTTCAAGACCACTTTCTTTAATTGCATTTTTCCATTTTTTCTTGGTCAGAAAGTGGAATGCTCCGATATTAAAAAACGTGAAATTAATTCCATTTCTCATTTGCTCTGAAATAATTATAATTCCATTCGTTTTTAAAACTCTTTTTGCTTCCTTAAAAAACTCAACTCTTTTACTATGTTGTAATATTTCGTGTAATGAAGTTACAGCAAAGATGATTTCTTGAGAATTATCCTTGAATGGTAATTCCGTTGGATCTATCTTTATTTCTCTTGGATTAGGAGGAAATTCCTTTTTCGAAATTGAAACCATTTTTTCTTCCAAATGTCTATTTTCATAAATATCACAAACTACTAATTTCATTTTCGGATATTTCTTTTGAAGATACCTGGATATTGGATCAAAGCTTGCGTGGATAAAAATTCCGTTTTTGATTTGGTTTAGATTTAAATAATCTGGTAAGTTTTCTAATTTATATAAATCAGACTTATCATACAGTAGATAGGAAGCTAGAATTGAAAGAATAATATTTAGGAGAATTAATCCGCTAAAGATTATAAGTGCTTTAGTAATAATCTCATTATCGATAAAATTGGAGAAAAGGTAACTTATTAATGAAATAAATAAACCAATTAGAATTTTCTTAAAATTGAAAAGTATAACTAATTTGGTTATTTTCATTTAAAGTTGGATTTTGAATTAATTGTGCCTAACGGTCTCGGTTATCGCCAGTTGGCGGAGTAAGGGACGCGGATTTGTCGGCTTAGTATTGGTTTGTTGGTCAAGTTAATTATTTTCTTACTAACGCTGCCGCATATTGGCGATTAACCGTTGTTGTGCGTAGTTATTTTTTTCTCTCAAATAATTTATCGTTGAGTTTTTCAATTATTAAAAGAGCTTCTTCCTTTTTTAAGTCCTGTCCGAATTGAATTTTTTGATTTAAAAAAATAAGTGAAATTTCACCTCCAGATATTCCCCACCATTTCGCCCAAAATGGAGTTTTATCCTCACTTAGCGTAAAATAATCGGCATCTTCATATTTTAATTTTAGCGGAAATTGTATTAAAAGACCACGTTTTTTTATTATCAACTTGTCAGGATCAAAAGTTATTTCTTCTTTTCCAGTTAGATGCCATAAAACGAGACTTAAACCTAAAAATCCAAATAATAATATTCCTAAATAAAATAATAGAAATTCGTAACCATATATTTTACCTGAATCAATAATTCCCCAAGTTAAAATAGTTGCCATTGTAAAAACGAAGAATAACCAAATGACACCGAAAACAGCTACAAACCAATTTGTTCTTTTGTTTAAAATAATTTTATTGGCTTTTTTCATTTTTTAATCTTACAAGTCGAAAATCTTCTAAAAATTATTACGCACAACGGTCTCGGTTATCGCCAGTTGGCGGAGTAAGGGACACGGATTTGTCGGCTTAGTATTGGTTCGTTGGTCAAGTTAATTTATTTCTTTCTAACGGTGCCGCTTATTGGCGATGAACCGTTGTTGCCTACTTTAACTCTTTCCAGAATTTTTTAGTAAATACGAATATCGAAACGACCATCAGTAAAATTCAGAACTTTTCCTTCTTCATTTATAGCCTGAAATTGAAAAATTCCAGCTATAAATCTTTCACTTTCATTTATTTCTATAATTTCTAAAGTTCCGGTTACTTCTGAGGTTGTTTTAAAATAAGAATTAATGGTTTCACCACTTATTTCTCTATAAATGCTACTTGATGCATTTGGCCATGTTCTATCAATGGAAGGAATATAGCTTTCTGATAAATCGTAAACACGCTCTTCTAATGGTTCGTCGAGATAAAGGTCTAAATTAATGCTGGCATCACCGTTTATATCATTCCTAGCAATAACACTTAAATGATATTCATCATTCTCTCTATCTTGAGAATAACCTAACCTCAATGGATTAGGAGATCCACAGTTTAAACATCCTTGATCGTTTTTTGGCAGAAATACTTGTCCATTAATTTTACATCCAAAAGTATAAGCTCCTTCAGATGTAATTTCTGGTAAGTCAGAATTAGTACCATCATCATCATTTGTACTACAACTAAAAATTATTAATGATAGAACTAAAATTAGAATTTTGGAATAAAAGGTTTTCATCTTTCTTTACTTTTTTTCTTAGAGTTATTGTAGGCAACGGTCTCGGTTATCGCCAGTTGGCGGAGTGAGGAACGCGGCTTTGTCGGTTTAGTATTGGTTTGTTGGTCAAGTTAATTATTTTCTTAGTAACGGTGCCGGCTATTGGCGATGAACCGTTGTTGTAAACTGTGGCGACATTTTAACTCAAATTAGTATGTTTTTTTAATTCATCAATTTGAAATTTTAGGTTTTTGATCTCAATCAATAATGATCTTTGATAATTCAAAATTTCATCAAGCTTGAGATCGACCCTGGAAAATTCATTACTTTCATTTTCCCCATTACCATTGACTTTATTTTTTTCAAAAATGGTAAGTAGCTTGATGGCATTTTTTGGGATATTCCTTCTTCCTTGCTCCCAACTTTGAACAGTACCTATTTTACAGTAAGTAATTTTAGCTAAATCTCCTTGAGTCAAATTATATTTATTTCTAAACTCTTTTAAATCAATTTGATTTTCATTTTTCAAACCTTCATTACTAAAATTATTTTCATCATAGATTCTAATCAATTTAATAGCACTATTTGAAATATTTCTTTGTCCAATTTCCCATTTCGATACAGCACTAACCTTAACACCTACTATTTCAGCTAAATCTGATTGCGTTAGATTATGTCTTTTGCGAAAGTTTTTTATTTCTTGTATATCCATTTCTTGGTTGATTAGATTAATACTTTTTGAAGCTGTATTTTTTAGGAGCCATTGTTTACAACGGTCTCGGTTATCGCCAGTTGGCGGAGTAAGGGACGCGGATTTGTCGGCTTAATATTGGTTCGTTGGTCAAGTTAATTATTTTCTTTCTAAGGCTGCCGCTTATTGGCGATGAACCGTTGTTGCTAACTGGAAAAACATACGAAATTATGTTTTGAAAATCTAAAATTTGGGCAATCGAACAATGCTCAATTTTTTTATAAGTTCTTATCGCAAGTTCGTTTTAGACATTTAGTGGTCAATTTGAATCTTTTTAAATGTCGCAATTGTTTTTATTCTTTTGCTCTCATTGTCTGAATAATCAATGAAAGATTGAGAAACTTCTAATTGAACAATATTTGGCTCTATTAAGGTTATTTTTTCAAGTTCAGAAGAATAGTATATAATTTCATCTGGTATTCGTTCAAAGTCAGATATTGTAACTAAATCGTCGTTTATCTTCAGCTCATATCTCAACCAACGAGATCCGTAGGTGCCTGAGTAAGGTACGTCATCAAGTGATTGCATTCCTGGTAGCATTGCGTACATGCGTATATTATAATAATCTGAAATATTCAATTCGTGTCCTAGAATATTATTTTTATCGTAATTATCATTAAAATATAGTTCTTCAAGTTCCAATAATAGATCTTTTCCTTTTATCCCATCGCCATTTAAATCAATTTCGGCTTGCGATTTATATTCTATCAATTCGTATTCGCCAACCAGCGGTGATACTATATGTTCTTCATCATCCGTGCAGGATAAAAATGTTGAGGAAACAAATAATGTAGTAAGTAGTAACAGCTTCGATTTAAACATTTTCATTGTTTAGAATTTATTCCTTTGTTGTATTCTTTGAATTTGAGGCAAATTTATTTTGTCAATTTTAGAAAAAACTTTCACGTCCTTTTTTTCTTTTTTCGAAAATCACAAATGTTTTTCTTGTTTGCAACGGTCTCGGTTATCGCCAGTTGGCGGAGTAAGGGATGCGGATTTGTCGGCTTAGTATTGGTTTGTTGGTCAAGTTAATTATTTTCTTTCTAAAGCTGCCGGCTATTGGCGATTAACCGTTGTTGGCAGCTGTATGTTTATGGGAATATTTTAAAATGAACAATCAAATGTAACAGTTGTATTTTCTCCAACTATTGGGGAGATTTGATCTATTTCTTGTTGAATATTATCTATGCAAATAATTTGTGGATAAGGATAAATGGGGTTTGTACCACTAGAACCAACACCATCTGTTATAAATGTATCTAATACAGAAGAATTCTTCAATATTAATGATTCAATCATATTCTCTCCTATATTGAGCCATTTTAGTTTGGTTAAACAATGAAAGTCAAATACTTCTGGTTCAGCGCCTTCCATGTAAAATAGATTTAGTTTTTCTAGATTCGGAACTTGACAGAAATCTAAAATGACAAAACTATTAGAAGCATTTAATTCTTTTAGATTTTCGGAACCTTGTAAATCAACGTTCATTAATTGATTATCATAATCTCCACCATAATTAATTGGACGATTTCCTGACAAATCTAGTTTTAACAGGTTATTTAATCCAGAGAGATTTAAATTATCAAAATGCTCAGTAGCCAAAGTTTTAATGGAAAGATATTCTAACTTTTTTAAATTACTAAGGTCATAACTAAGGTTTTCTGTATTTAAAACTTGATCAAAATTATCTGCATTTCCACCACTTCCTGAAATTATTAGATTCTGAATATTTATAAAGTTTTCTATTCCCTGTAAATCCACAAATTTTTTAGGCGAACCATAATCAAAATCTAATATTAAATGTGTCACTGATTCAGCTTCGCTTCTTTGTATTTTTTCATCATTATTCAAATCCACATTACTTTCTGGAACTAAATCTCCATTTGTATCAACACAATTTTTATTTAATAGTGTATTTCTAAAATTTTCATCAGGTATGAAAATTATATCCTCTTGATCAGAGGAATTCTCTTGATCATCAGTTTGATTATCGGTGGAGCAGGAAAAGTTTGTTAGGGCTAAAATTGTAATTATTAAAATTCTTCTAAAAACTAAAACCATAATTAAAAAATTAGTGCTTAAGTAAATTATCACTAAAAATTAAATTATAACGGTAAAAGATAAAAATTTAGATAAAAGTGATCTTTTATTCTTTGAAATATTATGTAAAACTCAGATATCCAAACATATTGCTGCCAACGGTCTCGGCTATCGCCAGTTGCGGGAGTTGGGATGCGGAGTTGTCGGCTTATTTGTTTTATTTCTTGATTTCTAAAATTGCACTTTTTCGACTAAACCCGTTATTGGCGATGAGCCGTTGTTGGCAACTGGCGTTTAACCTTGAACATCTAAATATCTTAAATTAAAAAGTGCCTGTGGATCTTTTTCATTTGTTTTAAAAATAACATCGATTATATTCTTCATTTCCAAGCCTAGTTTAATCGGATCATTTGTCTGCTTTATAAATTTCACAAATGTTTTTATTGGAGTGTTTTCAAGCATTTCATCATGTTCCAGGAGTTCTAAATCTGATTTTTTTAGTTCGATATATTTTTGGTTTTTTTCCAATTCTTTCTGATCTAGAATAAAGAAGATTGCATATCCATTTTTAAATTCTTCTGGATCAATTTTGAAAATTTTAAACCAAGATGGTGTATATCGGAGTGAGTCCACTTGGATTAGGACTTGGTCTTCTCTAATTATTTCTAATTGAACACGGCTTTTTTTACAATCCTGAATAAATCTTTGGACGAATTCAGTCGGATTTTTTGGTTTCCTTTTTAAAGTAAAATTTAGATTATTCCAAAATGCCATTCTTCTTTATTCAATTTATGTCAAGCTTGTTGCCAACGGTCTCGGTTATCGCCAGTTGGCGGAGTAGGGGACGCGGCTTTGTCGGCTTAGTATTGGTTTGTTGGTCAAGTTAATTATTTTCTTACTAACGGTGCCGCTTATTGGCGATGAACCGTTGTTGCCCACAGTTATGTGTCGCTATTTTTTATGAAATCTATAAACTCCGCACCAAATTGAGTTATACTCATCATTTCAAAAGGATCAACACCAATTCTACCAATTCCCCAGTCAAGAATGAGACCTTTTGAAAATAATCTTTGCTTGTAAAAAATGAATTTTTGCTCGGTTAGATTATAATAATTAGCATTTCTATATTTCTCTAATTTTTTGTGTTTTTCATTGATCTGATTAATCTGTTTAGTCACAGTTTCATATTCGTCTTGATATTTTGATCTTCCAATTATTATAGACTCACTTCGCTGATTTTCTTTAACCTTAGTATATCTTTCATTTAGATTATCTAGTTGTTTTCTTTCTTCATCATAGGACTTGTCAAAGTCTTTATGGCTTAGCAGAATTATTAATTCTTCTTCAGAAAGTGAACTTATTAAATCAAGATATATGTCGATTAATTCCGTTTCCTGAGTTGGATTATTTAATTCTTTAATCAGAATATCTTTAAAGCGAAGTAATTTCAATTCTGATTTAGTTTGTACAACTCTTCTTATAACAGCTTCAAATAAATCATTGAAGTCCTCGGTTTTAATATTATCGATATTAATATCTTTTTCGGCTGTAAAATTGTCTGCAAGAATTTCTACAAATCGGTTTAATCTTTTTTGTTTTATTCTTCCATTATATTCGAAGAATAATTCATCCAGGGCTGCTCCACCGAAAGGAATAACACCAAATATTGATTTAGCAGTACTAGTAACAATTTCTTTATTATCGATTTTCTTCATAATTGTGGGCAACGGTCCCGGTTATCGCCAGTTGGCGGAGTAGGGGACGCGGATTTGTCAGCTTAGTATTAATTAGTTGGTCAAGTTAATTATTTTCTATCTAGCGGTGCCGCTTATTGGCGATGAACCGTTGTTGTGTGTTCGTTAAATTAGTTCGATTTTGGTTTAATAAAATTAATTCCGTGTAGTCTGGCTGTTGCAAATTGATAACCAAATATTGAATCCATTTCACGAGTTTCAAGTCCGCTATTAGGAATCAAATCTTTGTACAATTTTAAATTGTTTATGATTTCATCTAATTGATCTTTTTCCATATTAAACTCAATCTTATATCTGAAAACTGTCCTATCAATTTCATTCTTATCATTTAAATAATATATGATCTGATTTGGCACTTCTGAAGTTTGAAAGTCATTGGCTAAATCTATGTCAGAAGTATAAGCTGTTTCCGTAATTGAATTCGGTTCGTAATGATATTTTATAATTGGTCCACCATAATATCCTGATCCAGGATAATCAAGTTGTCCTCTTGAATTATAAAATTCTAGTCTTTTTGTTCTACCTATAGAGTCAATAAATTCTTTTACGTAGCTTCTATTATCTTTATTAGTAATATTTTTTTCTAAAAGGTTTATTGAGGAAGCTGTAATTTCAATTTCGTGATATTTTATTCTTTTTTCTTCTTCTTCTTTGTTACAAGACAAAAAGATTACTACTAGTAAAAAAAATGAAACTATTCTCATAATTATTTAATGACACACAACGGTCTCGGTTATCGCCAGTTGGCGGAGTAAGGGACGCGGATTTGTCGGCTTATTATTGTTTTGTTGATCAAGTTAATTATTTTCTTTCTAACGCTGCCGCTTATTGGCGATGAACCGTTGTTGTTGCCAGTATTTGTGACTTCGAAAACAGTTTCGAAAAAAAATAAAACATTTGACCTTTAATTAGTACTTTTTCTAAATTTTGACAATTGTTAATTAATTCTATATGTGATTTTTATCTTTCCTTCTGTTGCCTTATATGGATCAAAAGTTATATAAGTATTATATCCGCCATAATAATCCTGTCTGATTTCTTTCTCAATCTCTCCAGTTAAATAGTAATAATGTTCTTGATCTTCAGATTTGCTTGGAGTTATTCTAATTGTATCATTCGAATAACCTTCAATTTTAATATAGAAAATTGAATAGTTTATATCATCACTAGGAACTAAACTATCAATGAATTTTTCTTCGAAGTTCTTAATTTTAACTTTCTTATTTTCCATCGTGTTACCACAACTGGTCAGTATTAGAGAAATTATAATTAAGCAGTAGAATATTCTCATTAATAAAATATTTGAAGTTGTAAATTTCTTAGCAAATATTGGCTACAACGGTCTCGGCTATCGCCAGTTGCGGGAGTTGGGACGCGGATTTGTCGGCTTATTTGTTTTGTCTCCTGGTTTCTAAAATTACACTTTTTCGACTAAACCCGTTATTGGCGATGAGCCGTTGTTGGCAATAGTTTTAATAGTTATCATTTGTACATATTTCGCAAAAACTAAGATTATATTTTTTTGCTTCTTGGATATTTGACTTCGCAATATCTGTTTCACAATTACCAAGTCCTTCACATCTCAAATTTGTATGAAAAGCATAAGCATCTTCGCTTAAGCATACAAATACTGGCGTAATTCCAAAATTTCTATCCATTAATGAGCTAACAGAGGATGGATATTCTACTGAAATTCTCATTTGATTTAAATTGAATCGAACTTTATTTCCGTTAGAGGTTACATAATTATAAACTACAGGTTCTTGATAATCAGTACAGAATTTGAATCGAAATTCAGCATTTTTTTGGATCTCTCTAACTAAGGAAATATAATCTTGTTCAGATTTAATATCTATTACGCAGGTTGTTGATACAGACCTGTAAAATTTTATATAGGAATTATTAATTTTTCCTTGAAAATAAGGGTAATCGGAACTACCACCCGAAAAGTAATTTTCATCAATGTTGAGATAGCTAATTAATGTTTTAGAATCTAAATTTATATCGCTATAAGATAAGTCTTGTGAAAAACAAATCAGGGGAGTTAGGACTAATATGAATGAAATAACTTTTTTTATCATTTCTCTATAATTCTGATATTGTATATGTTATTGACATTCTATTATTCTTATCACGATTGAATTCCAAAGTAAGAAAATCATTGAAATCTCTATTTAGGAAATATGTAGCGCTGTACATTTCATCCTTTGTATTAAAGTGATACATAGTTGTGCCATCTTCTTCTGGACCTTTGTAGATATATGAGAAATCAATAATAATATCTTTTGAATCTCCATTATCAACTCGAATTAACCCATTATTTTCTTTTGAAATAATAGAAATATTAAATGGATGATTTATGCTTGGTTCATTCATTTGCTCTTCTAATTCTACACCATTTTTAGTTTCTTGAAAATGGACTGTATAAGCTACTAAATCCTCATTTATAAGAACTTTTGGATATCTAAGCATCTCATAGAATTCATTTTCTTGGGAAAATGAGAATACACTAATAAAAAGGAAAATTAAAGGAAGTAGTTTTTGTTTCATAGTTAGATTCTTGATGTTAAAATTATTGCCAACGGTCTCGGTTATCGCCAGTTGGCGGAGTAAGGGACGCGGATTTGTCGGTTTAGTATTGGTTTGTTGGTCAAGTTAATTATTTTCTTACTAACGCTACCGTCTATTGGCGATGAACCGTTGTTGTGTGCTGTTTTTACGCTTTTTCAATATTCGTTATTGTGCAGTTCTTATTAGAATCAGTAAACTTTTTTAAAATTTCTTTTACTTGTTTTAGATTGTCAGAGCTGCCATAACTTGTTATCCATTTTCCAATTTTATCCGCTTTAAAATCTGGTATCAAAATCTTATGTCCAAATTCTCTGAATTTTTCTTGTAGTTGAAAATAATCTTGATATTCCGACAATTTCAATCCAAAAACAAAGGTTGGAATATTTGACTTTCTATAAATCTTTTGACTTTTAAATTCTTGAATTTTATCCTCTCTATAGAATTGGACTTTATCAGTTTTTGAAACTTTGACTATATCTTTATATCGATAACCTGTTTTGGGTAATGGTAAACTTTCTAAAATTGCATATCCATTTTTTACCCTACCATAAACTTGATTTTCTTCTTGATCTAAAATTATAGCTGCTAATATAACATCTGGAAATCTCCAGTAAAATTTAAATTTTAGGTAGTCGGATATGTTTTCTATGAAGTTCAAATTTCAATTAAAATAGCACACAACGGTTACGGTTATCGCAAGTTGCGGGAGTAGGGACGCGGACTTGTCGGCTTAACTATTTTCTTTCCTGGTTTCTAAAATTACACTTTTTTTGCAATACCCGTTATTTGCGATGAACCGATGTTAGCATTAGTTAAATTCTCCTAACTTACTTTTTACTATCTAACTCTTTAATTTTTTCATTTAGAACTGGTTCAACTTGTTGATATAGTGCAAGAAATTCCTTTAAAAACTCGTATGGATCTTTAGATTTTATTATTCCTTGTCCATTCATAACACTCATTATATCAGAAACACTTGTTGTTGATTCGCTTGCGGGTTTTTTAATATTTATTGTCATTTTGTGACTAATATTAGTGTGAGCAAAGGCATTTCGTATTGAACCAATATATTGCAGGTTTGAAAAAGTTTTATTGTCAATTCCAATAGCTTTCAAAATCTTTATTTTTCCTCCATAGTGCATTATTGAACTATTCAATGCATAATCCATGAATATTTGTCTGTTATCTGGATTAAAAAATCTCAATAAAATTGAATCTACTAACTCTTCTATTTTTATTGCTGTATTTATAATCCACCCTTGTGCTTCAGTCTTATTAAAATTCTTAAGACTTCTTTCTGTCATATCTTTTAACCTTACACTTTTTTCCTCATTCTCACCTTTAGACTTTTTGCTCATTTTTTAAATTTTTTATAGACGCTTATTATTGATTCAAAACGTAGATTTTTTTTACTAAAATATTTGTTCTTATATTTTCCATTTTCAACAAGGTTTACCAATTCTTTTTTATACTCTTTTTTGAAACGTTTCTTATCGATTTTATTATCGAGGTATAGCATGCAAGCTCGATCGTATTGATTAATGAAGTCTTCTAAAATGGAGTAAAATAATGTTTGATGTGAAGAGAGATCTGCAGTAGGATTATCAATTTTAAATTTTTTGAGTTCTACTGCAAAACTATCTACTCGATGTCTTGCTTGACTAATTGAATTTCTAATTTCAATTTCGGTAACACCTTGGGCAAGTTTTAAAGCTTTTTCAGCTTTTTTATCGGATTTTTGGTTAGCAAGATTATTAGATATTCTATCCCAAACACTAATAATTATTGCTAAAGTTGAAATAGAGATTGTAATGATATCAATTATGGAAAAACCATAAAAATCTGCCATTATTTCTCAGGACTAAAATCGTTAATAATATCATTAATTACATCGATAACATCTGAGTTATCACTTCTAGTTTTTTCTTCTCGAAGTTTATTCAGAACGCTAGTTCTCTCCCATGAAGGTAACTGTCTTAATTCCTTTTTTATAGTTACGGCCTCGGAATGCTTATATGAAGTGTTCTTTAATCTACTTATTATGGTTTTAGCATCCATTTTTAAAAGTTTTAGGTTAGATATCCGAAATTACAATTATTGCAAGCTAACTTTTATTGATAACCGTTATAATTATTAACACCTTATAAACTTTTTAGTTCTGATCTAAAAATTTAATTAATGCTAACGGTCTCGGTTATCGCCAGTTGGCGGAGTAGGGGACGCGGATTTGTCGGCTTAGTATTGGTTTGTTGATCAAGTTAAATATCTTCTTTCTAATGGTACCGGCTATTGGCGATGAACCGTTGTTCTATGCAGTTATAAATCACCAAATTTTCCTTTTAAATCTCGCAGTAGCTTTTCTGGATTGTAGCTAGTTCCATTTTTATAAATTGCTTCAACCTTTGTAATTGTATTTTTCTCATTAATTAGATCTCCATCTAAAATCACGAAATCTGCTCTTTTTCCAATTTCTATTGTACCGATATCTGTCCTACCTAATTTAGTAGCTCCGTTCTTGGTCATTATTTTAATTGCTTCAGGAGTAGTAAATCCAGCTTCTCTTAAAAGTAGAAAATTTCTCTGGTCTCCAAACCCTGGTAAAATATGTCGACCTGCATCTACACCTGCTGAAAGTATTCCACCTTTTTTGAAAAATTTATATTCAAAGTCCATTATACGTTTTAAACGCTTCTCTCTGGTTTTGCTATTTTCATTAGTTTCTAATGGAGTATTTAAATCTTTAAAGTTCTCTCGAAATGTTTCAGACATTATTTGAGCACTCTTTTCATCTAAAAAGCTTCTAGATGGAATACTGGCTTCATAAATGCTCAGTGTTGAAGTTAAGACTGTTTTATTTTCTATTAACTTATTCAAAAGCTTATCAACTTCGATTGACTCTAAATCTAAAGAATCTATATATTCCCTTGACCCTGAGCATTCTCCTGCTTTTTTGTTTGTTCTAAAGTCGGAAACACTATTTAATCCGTGCTCAATTGCATCTATTCCCATTTCTGAGGCTTCTTTGAATGTTATAGAGCAAAGATGTCCTGTAACTTTAGTATTGTTGATGTGAGCTTCATCGATAACTATTTCCAAGAATTCAGGCTCAATATTTCTATAAACTTTAAACCATTTAACGCCTTTTTTTGCCCAGAATTTTATAGTGTCTCGTAACTGATTTTCATTTTTAGGAATAATCATATTTTGATTTCCACCTTCTCCGGTGATATATGGTCCACTAGGAATGATATTAGGACCAATTGCTTCTCCAGTTTCAATTTTTTCAGCAATTGCTAATTCCTTATAAGGAGAAGCTGCTCCGCAAGTTTGAATTGTAGTTACACCCGCAGCTAAATATAGTTTAGTTGCAGTTTCACCTAAAAATGGAATTCCCGGAATATGAAGATGATTGTGAACTCCAACTAAACCAGGAATAATAGTTTTGTCCTTACCATCAATAATTTGAATATTCTGCAAATTTTGAAAATTGGAGTAAGCATCAATTTTCTTAAATATTCCATTTTCTATTAAAATGGATATATTTTCTTGAGTTGCGCCTCCAGTTCCATCAATTAAATTGATATTTTTTATAAGTATAGGTTTAGACACTGAATTTTGTGCGATAAAAACAGTATTAGTAAACAGAATTAGAATTAAAAATAGTTTTCTCAAATCATCAATTTTATAATTGCATAGAACGGTCTCGGTTATCGCCAGTTGGCGGAGTAGGGGACGCGGATTTGTCGGCTTAGTATTGGTTCGTTGGTCAAGTTAATTATTTTCTTTTAAATGTTACCGCTTATTGGCGATGAACCGTTGTTACCTGCTGTGGCGACAGAGTTGAGTAAGATCAATGACTAAACCATCGCTGCGATAGGGCACCTCTAAATTTCTTCTTATCGGAATTAAAAAAATTATGTTCTTAAAAATCCAATTTTCAATATGAGGGAATTTAAACAGTTCCAATTATGTTTAGGACTTTTTTGATCAGCACTTGAATTTTAAATTTGGCGGAGCCATTGCAGGTAACGGTCTCGGTTATCGCCAGTTGGCGGAGTAGGAGACGCGGATTTGTCGGCTTAGTATTGGTTTGTTGGTCAAGTTAATTGTTTTCTTTCTAACGCTGCCGCTTATTGGCGATGAACCGTTGTTGTTGCCAGTTTTTTATCTATCCCATCCATCTATTAAGTACTTTTTTTCAGTCAATTTTTTTTCTTGATTTGTTTTATCTTGTTTAAACCACAGTTCAAATCTTACTGGATAATATTCTTCAAATGTTCCTTCATCAATTACCGTGAAACCGTGATAAAGTTTAAAATTTTTGCCTGTAGTTTCAATTTTGTTATTTGTACGAGAACTTAATTTTTCAAGTGATATAGGAGAGTTTTCTGTCAATTCGAAAGCCTTAATATAAATTTCACCTTTTTCTATCGGCCGATGCCACATATAAAAATCATAGCCTGAGTATCCAGATCCAATAACTTCTATTTTTGCTGTTTCTATTTTTAATCTTTTTAATGAATCTAGTTGATGATAATCTAAATATTCTATTGGCTTCTTAAAGTTGAAATTTTTAGGATTATGACTGTATAATTCTAAATTTTCTTCATTAGAACCTAAGTCATGAAAGAACATTATTGCAATTATTATTATGAATAGAATTCCTGAAACTAATAAAATTTTTAGCAGTTTTTTCATTTAAAAAATTGGCTACAACGGTCTCGGTTATCGCCAGTTGGCGGAGTAAGGGACGCGGATTTGTCGGCTTAGTATTGGTTCGTTGGTCAAGTTAATTATTTTCTTTCTAACGCTGCCGCTTATTGGCGATGAACCGTTGTTGTGTGCTGTGTTTTAGTTTAATTTACATATTTACGTTTAAATTTCTAAAAGCAATATATCTAACCTCAATTTCTTGGATTACTCCGTCGAATTCTTTCTGAAAATTACCATCTTGATCGGAGTAAATATTTAAAGTATCATTCTTTTTTTCTCCTGATAATATCAGATATATGTCAGCATTTATCAGTGGATCTTTATTTTCTGAATCAAAAATTTTTCCTTTAATAAAGCCTGGTTCTATTTCAATTATATTCATCGAAATTTCGCCTAGTACTTCGCATCCATCTTTTCCATCAATTCCATAATCCGGTTTTCTATTCTCAATTAATCTATTTTGATTCTTATTTTCTATTGTCAAGTTTGATAAAAATTCAGGACGAGTAGATGTACAAGAAAATAGACTTGTAATAACTATAATCAAATAGAAAAAATTGAAATCAAGAGATTTATTGATTGGTTTTAAAGTATTTGATTTTCTGTTTTTCAATTTTTCTTCTTTGTTCGAATTTTGGTGAACATTGCACACAACGGTCTCGGTTATCGCCAGTTGGCGGAGTGTGGGACGCGGATTTGTCGGCTTAGTATTGGTTTGTTGGTCAAGTTAATTATTTTCTATCTAACGCTGCCGCTTATTGGCGATGAACCGTTGTTGGCTTTCGTTGCGTTAGTTCGATTTTTCTTTTTTCTGGAAATTACGAATTGAAAAAATTAGGGAGATAATAATCAATAAATTGCCTATAATATTTCCCAATATCTTTTTTTCGGGTTCTTGGAAATCTAACCGTGTTAAATTCCATATTAGTAAGATTATAGTTGCAGCTAGTATGATATAAACAAAGATTTTCATTTCAACTAAATCGTTTATTAAAAGTCATCCATTCGAACAATAAAGCAAAACCACATTTGAAATTCTGTTATATTATTTAGGATTTAATATTTAGTTTTTTGAAGT
Organism: Christiangramia lutea; assembly: GCF_022489035.1. Lineage (GTDB taxonomy): Bacteria > Bacteroidota > Bacteroidia > Flavobacteriales > Flavobacteriaceae > Christiangramia > Christiangramia lutea. The sequence goes on along the minus strand of NZ_JAKVTV010000007.1, from coordinate 6,523 downwards.
AATCCTCCAATTTGTATAAGGATTCAGCTTCTATGATATCTTTATTTATTTTTAAGTTTTTATCTGAAGTTTCAATTTTATAAATACTTACATATTTTCTAATCTTTTTAATATCATTTACATCAATAGTCTTTTTGAATATCGAATGTTTAATAAGCTTATCATTGTCTATAGTTATATATTGATTCTTTCTTTCGTAGTAAGTGGTTAAAAGGTATAAAGCTCCTAATGTGAACCATAAATAACTATATATGGAGAAGCTATCTTCATAAATTGTGAAAATTCCCATTAGGAACATTAGCACACCTAATGCTAAATAACTTGTCAATCTTTTTTTAGTGTATTTTATTTCCAAATCATAAATTTTAAAAAGTCAAGCAATGAATGCCAACGGTTACGGTTATCGCAAGTTGCGGGAGTAGGGACGCGGACTTGTCGGCTTAACCATTTTCTTTCCTGGTTTCTAAAATTACACTTTTTCTACAATACCCGTTATTTGCGATGAACCGATGTTGGCAGCAGTTAAGTTTCACTATCCCTCGGGTATTTATAAATATTCTAATTAGCTTTTGATTAAAATGTAATCAGGAAAAAAACTAATTTCGGAAATATTATTAATATTTTCCCATCGAATCACATTTTCGGGGTTTTTAAATGTTGGTTTTTTGTTTTCTAATCCAATTCTTTCTAAAGCATTATCATTATTGGTTAGATCAGAGATATTATTTATTGTTATTCTGCTCGCTTTTTCATTCTTGAAGATTATTTCTATTTTTCCATCTTTATAAAAAGCTCTTTTGCACTTCTCGTTTTCACAAGGATAGCCTTTTATAATTTCATTCTTTTCGGAATTTCCTAATACACTTGTTACTTCTTGCTCAGTTTTATTTATGATTTTTGTAATATCTAAAATGATCGTTTTTTTCTCAATGGAGTTTACTGTTTTTTCGGATTGGTCTGATTTTTCTCCACAACTTGTAAAGAAAAACTGACCTATTAATAAGACAACAATTGTAAATTTTATTCTATTCATTTTCTGTTTTTTGATTATTAAAATTTTTAAAATCTAGATCAAACTTTTTCGGATTTTGTGACCTTAAGTTTTGTAAAGTATTTGTTGTAAAATTTTTAATTTTTTGTTGACCTAGTTTTTTGCCCATTATTAACCCACAATTAACTATAATAATAAAGTAGAAATTTTCTATGTCATTTTTTTCTTTACTAATTCTGCTTCCTGGAATGTTTAATTTTAAGTAAAGAGCAATAATCTTTTGCATTAATTTTTCATCATATTTCAATTGATGTGCAATTTGATTTCTTAGCTTATTAATGTCATCAATGCTTTCTTTTAGATGATCTTTCTTTTTAAAAAGACCTAGAAACTCTGCAATTCTAATTTTACTAGAAAAATTAAAGTTTGTTTTATCAATATCGAGATTTCCTTCATTGATATCATCAATAAATTTATTTAATGAGTATTCTATAAGAATATGCCCTTTTAGAATCATTAATTCTAAATCATTTATTCCTTCTAATTCTGTTCTAAGTATACTTTCGAAATCTTTATCTTTAATTTCCTTAGTTCTCATTTTGTTTAATTGCTGCCAACGGTCTCGGTTATCGCCAGTTGGCGGAGTGCGGGACGCGGATTTGTCGGCTTAGTATTGGTTTGTTGGTCAAGTTAATTATTTTCTTACTAACGGTGCCGCTTATTGGCGATGAACCGTTGTTGTACACCGTTTTATTATTTAATTTAAATTGTAATCTGGCACTGAAATCTTTTTTACAAAGATTAGTGCATCATATGTTTCTGCATATACTTTTGGAATTAAAATTCTATGTAAAGGTTTTGGTTGATAGCCACCACCCCCAATTAGTAAATGCTTTGACTCTTCGTTGAAAAATTCTAAATCTTTGTTGAACTGAATGAAATAAATGTCTTTATCTATAGACATTAAGGTTTTTGCATAAGTTCTTTTAATTGGTTTTTCTATATCGTATGTTTTCCAGTAATTGTCATCATTTTTACTGGTGACAAATCCTTTAATTTTACCAATTCCAAAATCGAAGCCTACCGCGTAATAATTATCACCGTAATAATCTTTCAAATTACGGCCCAGGCCTGTGATACCGCTATCTGTGCTGTACATCTCTTTTTTGTTAATATGTTCGTTATGAGCCCAAATAAATACCTTCTCTTCTTTAGATAGGTTTTCTACAATATACTTTACATTTTCGAACATTTTTAGATCTCTGAACTCCGTAGATGTTGGATATTTCTCTTTAACTAAAGAAGCATATTCAGTATAACTTATTAAATAATCTAAACTTCTTAGATCATTTTTATACTCTTTACTTTTCAGGTTGGAATTAAGTATTTGGTGTTTTAGTTCATTTAATTTTGGAAGTTGAAATTGCCACCAGGCTTCTTTTTTGCTATAGTCTATTTTCTTGTTTGCGCAACTATCAACAGCTGCTAAAAGTTTTTTGTCGACTGAGATCTCATTCCTGGCAACTAACCTTCGTATCTCTTCATTAAGTTTTTCACCTTTTTGAATATCCATTCCATAAAACTTAATTTGTTCTTCCTGAGGCTTACCTTTGTTATATTCTCTCATCCATTGCAAAAGATTTGCAATTTCCATAGTACGCCAAAATCCAAGATTAAAATTTTCAGCAATAGTCTTAATATCACCTTTACCTCCGCTTATCCATTCATTTATTCCCGATTCAGCCTGGTAAGATTCTTCCATTATAAACGTTTTGACACCTTGAGTCATTACCAAATGTTTGAAAAACTTTGCTTTTAGGTTAAAAAACTCTTTTGTGTTATGGGATGCTTCTCCAAACCCATAAATCTTGGCGTTAGAAAATTTATCGGGTGTATTTTGTTTAAAGATTTTTAGTTTAGAATCAGGATTTGCATCTTCAATTTCTATAGAATTATTCGTTATCCAGTTTATAGTTTCTTTTTTCTGAGAAAATAAAAGGAGTGGTGATATCAGAATGAAAATTGAAAGTAAGTTTTTGAGCAAAATGTTTGTTTTAAAATGGTGTACAACGGTCTCGGTTATCGCCAGTTGGCGGAGTAAGGGACGCGGATTTGTCGGCTTAGTATTTTGTTGTTGGTCAAGTTAATTATTTTCTTTCTAACGCTGCCGCTTATTGGCGATGAACCGTTGTTATGTTTAGTTGCGGACTAGAATCTTTATTTTACTTTTTTGAATTATTTACCTAAGGATTCTTTTTCTTTTTTACTTATTACCATAAACTGTCCTCTCAGAAGCCAACCAATACCAATTCCAGTCAATATTCCAAAGAGGAATTGAAAATCTGATCGATCTAAATATGTAATTCCCAATATTCCAATTATTACACTAATAAGTCCGATAACTCTTATTTTAGTCATTTTTAAGCAAGTTTTTAGTCAAATTGGATAACTAAGCTACATTAAAATTAATTGAACTTAAATTATCTTTTTCAAGTCTATATCTTCTTTCCTGAATCCTTTTGATATTTATTCTAAATTATCTTCTAAAGGATTCACTTTAATTTTTACTCATTAAAATAAACTCTCCAGTCAATATCCATACTATTCCAATACCAGCTAAAATCCCAAATATAAATCCATAACCATTTGTATAATGTAGTCCTAAACCGCCAATGATTAAAAATGTAAGTCCGAGTATTCTTATTTTATTCATTTTTTGATCTTTCAATTAATATTTTCAATTTAAACTGATTTCTAAATAGAACTGAGTAAAGTCCGTTTCTACCTTCCTGGATCTTTCTGGCAATTAAATATAACGGTCTCGGTTATCGCCAGTTAGCGGAGTGCGGGACGCGGTTTTGTCGGCTTAGTATTGGTTTGTTGGTCAAGTTAATTATTTTCTTTCTAACGCTGCCGCTTATTGGCGATGAACCGTTGTTGTGCACAGTATGGCTATGATTTTATAAATTATATTTTTTAAATTTCCTTCTCAAGAAAGTAGGGCTCAAATTCGCGATTGTAGCATGGCTCATCTAATTGAAATATTCCTTTGATATAAGCTCGTTTATGAATTTCAGGGAGTAATTTAAATTTCTTTTTTCTTTCCCTTTCAGCTCGTCTAAAAGTTTCAAAATCATGTGTACCTGTTAACATCATGATGACTTCTATTTGTTCACATTGTTCAATCAGTTCTATAGTTGCAGGATCTATCCCAACATATTTGAAAGTAATTTTATGCTTGTCAGTGGGAATTTCAATTTTAAAGAAACCTTCTAAATCTGTTTCTCCAATTTTAATAGTGTCACTAATGAAGATTGGAACGCCAGGTAAAGTTTCCAAATTGTTATCTATTACCCTTCCTTCAATAGTTTTATTTTGAGAATACAGATGACATATCGAAATTAGAGATATTAAAAGTAGAGCTATTAATTTTTTCATTCCTGAATTATTTTACTTTTCGTGATAATTGTCGATTAATTACAGTTTTTTCTTTTTTCTTTAATTAAATCGGTAAAACTTAAATATTTCTTGGTGTAATTTTTACCAAGATTATTGTAATCACTGACAAAGAATTCTTGAAAAGTATAACCATCATCACTCATCTGTGCGGCACTTCCTAAAGTTCCCCATTTAAAAACTCCTAAAGTATCTCTAGGTGGTTCTTTTGGATTTTTTGAAATTGTATAATCTTCATTATAATCTCTAACGTCCATTTTCGATAATTCAATTCTATTACCTGTCTTATCTACTAAATAATATTTGTGGTCAATAAATCCTGAAGGTTTACTAAATTTTGTCAAAAGAACACCATCCTCGGGTATTCTATAAACCCTTCTGCCATTTTCATACTCTTCATCTAATCCGCATTTTTGATCATAAATAATATTTGCTCTTCCTCTAAAATCTTTAGGTATTAAAAAAGTTTCAGGTTCAGCATTTTGAATGCAACTACAGATTAAGAAAAATATTAATCCGGAAAATTTTGAATATTGCAGAATCTTTGTTTCCATATTGTGCACAACGGTCTCGGTTATCGCCAGTTGGCGGAGTGCGGGACGCGGATTTGTCGGCTTAGTATTGGTTTGTTGGTCAAGTTAATTATTTTCTTTCTAACGGTGCCGTCTATTGGCGATGAACCGTTGTTGTGCAAAGTGCATTTGTTTAGATTTAAATAATTCTAGATTAAAAATAGTAATATTGTGTTATAATTAACGTTTTAGCCTTAACCCTTAAATCTCTACTTATGTTTAAAAATAAAATTTCCAAGTCAGCTTTTATAATTCTATTTTCAACTGTACTTGCAATAAATATTGGTTGTAGTTCTGATGACGATAGTTCAACTCAAGCAGTGGAATTAACTGTTAACGGAACGGTTCTTTTTGACGATGGAGATGATTTTTTTGGTGATGTTGATGGTGATTTCACTGGTAATGGAGGAAGTGGTGAAAGAACTTTTTTATGGCAAAATTCATTGAATACAGCGGATTATAATGCAGATATTACTTCTTCTAGTAATGGAGTTTTTGTGATGGAAGTTAAGGATGCAGATGGAAATGTTGTTTTAAATAAAACTTTAAGAGGTGGTGTAGAACCTGATTCATTTTCCGGTGTAACTGAGAGTGGAACTTCTGGAATTTGGTCAGTTACTATTACTCTTTCTTCATTTAACGGCGATGGAAGTTTTTCCTTAAGCGAAGGAGATTAGTCAATTAATTGAAAACTTTTTTAAAAGCTTATTAGTCAATTTTCTAATTACCTAGATCATTCCTTGCATTTTGCACAACGGTTTCGGTTATCGCCAGTTGGCGGAGTAAGGGACGCGGATTTGTCGGCTTAGTATTGGTTTGTTGGTCAAGTTAATTATTTTCTTTTTAATGCTACCGCTTATTGGCGATGAACCGTTGTTGGCACTCGTTATGCTAGATTAAATATTGTTCTTTAGCCTTATTTATAATTTCTCCCATTTTACTATGATCAATTACAACAAAAACTGATGATGACCCGAAACTTGAATATCCAAAATTTCTCTCTGTAGGGAAGATTATTAAATTTTTATTTATGATAGCAAAATATAGAGGTGGAGCGATAAATAAAATTCTACCAACTCTATTTACGTCTTTCCAATTTATGTCTTTTTGTTCTCCTTTTTCTTCATAAATAATTCGGCTGTGATTTACTTTTACAGTTTTTATTCTATCGAAAAGGAATATGTTTAAACCAATTAGCAATAATCCTGCTCCGCTAAAAATTATAAGATTTTTCCAGTCAGTTATATGGTCAGGATTGTAAAATTTTAAGATACTTAAACAGAGTAATAATATTCCGATAGTCAGAATTATATATCTCCAGAATAGGGCTTGCATTTTATTACTTTTTATCAATTGTATTTCTCTTTTAATGAGTGCCAACGGTCTCGGTTATCGCCAGTTGGCGGAGTAGGGGACGCGGATTTGTCGGCTTAGTATTGGTTTGTTGGTCTAGTTAATTTCTTACTAACGGTGCCGCCTATTGGCGATGAACCGTTGTTGTAAA
>NZ_JAKVTV010000006.1 GCF_022489035.1 Christiangramia lutea | reverse complement strand
GCTCTCCAACCAAATAAAATTTGAAAAAAATTTTATTTAATCCTTAAGACCCTTTATCGCCTCGCAACCCTTACCATCTCTCGTGTCAGTGAACATCGCCTTGCTCTCAAAGCGGCTGCAAATATACACCTGAATTTTGATTACACAATAGTCTTTTGAGAATTTGGCAATTTTTATCTGAATCACACATTTTTCTGCAAAACCAAAAGAATCCAGCAATATTTATACAACAGCGTAGAAGAATTCTTCAGTATAAAGAGAATTCAGAGAAGAATTCAGCAAGAAAGAAATAGGAATTTTAAAGAAAAAGATCCCAAACTAACCCAAAACGGACTAAAAAATCGGTGTATGGATAGCCCGGAGCGGTAAAATTATTATTCCCATCTATTAGATCATTTAAATGCTCAAGCTTAAAAAAGATTCGAGCCTTATCAACTTTTGCATTAAAGAAAAAGTCTACCACGGGAAAACCTCCTAATTCCTGGGAATTCTGAACATAGAATTCAGCAAGCACAGGATCGTAGGCATTCATCTGATATTTGGTAAAGTATTTAAATGTAAAACCTGTTTGCAAATACAAGGCCTCATCAAACCAGTAGTCTTTATAATAAAGAGAGTTCCTGGTGGTAAATTCAGGAAGGTTTAAAACCCCAACGCCCTCCAGAACATTCTGATACATTATAGTATTATAAGATCCGAATAAACCAAAATCGAATTCTTTCTCAGCCTTCAGCTTGAGATAGCGAACCTGGTCTCCTGCCTGGAATGGCTTTACCAGTGTATCTTCGTTTGTTGAAAAATAGGTGTAATTCTCAATTTGGGAAAGACTGGCATATAAATTTACGATCTTCTCTGATCTAAAATCACCAAAGACTCGTTGTGCAACTTCATTATCGAAATCATTCTGCCAGTTATAATTGATATAACTGCTCTGATGAAGAAGGAAATTAAAATTAGGTGCAGTACTATTTTGATTCACTCCAAAACGGATCGAGTTGTCCGGATCAAATTCATAAGAAGCGGAAGCTTCAATATAGTTACCTGAAAAGTCATCTGCCAAATTCAACCGCGCATCTCCTTCAACGCTGAAACCGCCAATTTGCTTTTTATAGGATGCTCCTACATGCAAAAGATCTCCACTTAACCGATTTCCTATAGTGTCCCCGGGTTTAATAAAAACCGAATTATACCCATAATTATAATTTGTATGCCCTGCCCTGAAAGAAAGATCACCTAAAAGACTATTTGAATAATTCACCGAAGCTTCATTAAACAAAGTTTCCAGACGGGTTATATCCTTAATCTGACCAGATACAAAAGACTCTCCGAAAATATCATTTTCGGCAGTTGTCTGAGTATAGACAAATTTTTTATAGCTATAATCGAATTTATGGCCAATAGTTAGCTTATTGGTAGAATCGGCGATATTGGTAATCTCATATTCGTGATCCAGAAAAAACCTCTTTCCATATAAGGTACTTTCAGCGTTCTGGAAATTAACCGAAAGAACCGATCGGTCTTCAAATTCAGGTTCCTTTGCAATGTACTGCCCAATAGCCAGAGAATCCAGACCGCCATTTTCTTCATTCAAAAGATCCTGGGATACAAAATGTCCTTTGGCATGATACCTCTTATTTTTGGAGTTATAACTGAATCCCATTCTCAGGTTTCCGCTACTCGTTAGGATATGCTGATATTTACCTAATGCACGTGTTCCTTTATAAGCAATGAACATATTCAGATTTTCTGAAGTACTAACCGTAAAAAAAGCATCGAGCTGCTGCCCCTGCTCTGGAACAGTTTTAAAATATAATTGTGTCCACGGAGTTGGGACATAATAATAATTTATATCCTCTACTTCCATGAAATTAAAATGCCTGGCACGGGCTCCAAATTCAGAAAAAGCACGCGAATAATCTTTTCGAAGACTCAGGCTATTGTAAGTTTGCCCGGTATTGGAAAAGGGAAGCAGTTCAAAATTATCCTTTCTCAGGTAATTGAACTTATAATCTTTTAATACGGTTAAGGTGGTATCAAGGAAAGTTGTATCGTTTTTAACTGAAATAATCTTATAAAGATCTATCGCCGGAAGAGAATCTTTCTCTGTTTTTGCCGGGTCACCATCTACGCCTCCGCCCTTAGGTCCTAATCTAGTTTGACCGAATGCGGATACGGCAAAAAACAATAAAAAAATTAAAAAGGATTTCTTCATAAAATCATACTAAAGCAGCAAAATTATAATAATTAACGATAGTAGGCCTAAGTTTATTAAAACAAAAGCCACCTTTTTGAGGTGGCTTTGAATTTATCATAATTTTTATAATTCAAGGTTCAATACAGCTTCGCTATCATCATTATAATGGTAGCCTCTCCAGAAAAATCCGTCACCTTCAAATTTCCATACGACTTCACGGGATTCTGTAACTTCCCAAAAACCAAAATCTCCTTCAGTGATAAGCGTATTACCATTATCCAATCTCCGGGCACCTGAAACTTTACCGGCAAAAAGATCTGGATCTGAGAAATCCCATACCACGTTTAGTTCGTTATTACTCCGTGCCTTTAGGTCGAATGTATCAGGTAATTCCAATTCAAAGACTGTAGAATGCGGATCTACCGACTCAATCCCATTGGAATAGACCAAAATAGTATTTGAGTTAAACACCAAATTTGGATGATGATTATGGTAAAACATCCTTTCACCTTTTGAATTATTATAAGCTCCCGGGTTACCAAACCTGTAAACAAGGTCTCCACCTTTACCGAAATTGCCTCCACTACCAGACCTGGCTTCAGACATAGATGTACTATGGTCAATTACCCAGACTTCGCTGAAAAAATTCACACTTAGGTAAATAAGATCTTTTTCGGGATCGTAATCCAAAGCATTGGCGTGAAATATATCACCGTTATAATTCCCATCTTTAAACGGGTCTTCATAATTCAAATTGATGCGTCCTGGATTGTCAGCTACAACACCATATTCTTCTGCTTCAGGATCGCTATCCTGAATTAAGTGATCCCAGGCATGCCATTCCCAGACTACCTGCTTCATGGAAGGATCGATCTCAAGCAACTTTTCAGTATAAATCTCTTCGTATTCCCCGTTATAACCCTTTTTTGCAATTTCTTCAGCTGATTTTTTCTCCCAGGCTATAAAAAGTATGTTCCCGTTGGGCAGCATTTCGATATCGTGATGTGAAAGATTCTCTTCATCGGAATAAGTATAATCCCATTTCAATTCTCCTTCAGGACTTATGATCGCGATCCTTCCACCGAAACCTCCAAATTGGAAGGAAGGTGATGGATCTGTAAGCGCCACGAGAAGACTTCCATCGTCTAACAAAACCGCATCGTTACCTATACCTGATGGCAATTCCCACTCCTTTAAAATTTTAGAAGCTTCCTTCTCCATGAGATAAACCCTGTTAGCTGATGCATCATTAACCAGCACCAGGCCTTCCTGGATTCTTTCACTGTCATGAATAATTATTTCACCGGCGAATGAATCTACAGGTTCCTGGGTCACGGTATCTTTATCTATTTCCTCAACCACTTCCTCCTCATCGACCTCAGTTATCTCATTATCTGAAGTGCAGCTAAAAAGGAAAAGGGCGAAAATTGATATATATAGTAATCTCATATGTATAAAAATAAAAAAAGGTGACCTGAAATTAATCAGATCACCTTATAATTTGTGAAGGTTATCTTAGAAAGATACCTCTACACTTGTTTCAGTTTCAAAATCACCTGTTAAAGTAGCTAGAACCGTACCAGCATAACTAATAGTTACACCACCGTCTGAAATACCATCTCCATAAGAATCGGTAAGGATCACAGTATATGTTCCAGATGCAAGACAAAGAGATGTATCTGCCGGGCTTCCTTCTACTTTTACAATAGAGTTTCCATCAGAGTCCAAAATCTCATATCCAGTTTCACCAGGATAAGCGTCTAAAGTGAAATCAAGAGAAAACTCTTCTCCAGGACAAACTCTAGCCACAGAAAAACTAAGAGGATCACCTACTGTAAACTCAGGCTCTTCCTCTAAATTTAAAACCATAGTTTTTCCAGCTACACCTAAACCAATATCTGAAGCACTTACAGTGAAGCTAGCCTCGTTAGATCCTGCAGGAATCGTTACAGTTTCAGGCACATTATATGCCTCAGGTGCAATTGATCCACCTACAGTAATATTGTAGGTACGATCTGATTGCATGTTCTTAGCAGAGTAAACATTCACATCATATGAAGTTGAACCGCCTACTGCTACCCCAAGAGGAACAGCCCCAGGAGCAAATTCCAGACGAACATAATCTGGCTCGGTAAGGTCGTCATCAAAATCACAAGAAACAACAGTGAATGACAACATCACCAAAGAAAGAATAAAATAAATATTTTTTTTCATTATAAAGTTTTTTAGAATTATTACTTGCTACTCGTTCTGATCGGTAATGAAAGGGTTGAACTGGATCTCAGATTCTGGGATCTCGAAAGTAAGTCTTTCATCGTCGTAAGGAATTCCAACACCTACGAAAGAAAGGTGGTTATCCCCTCTTGTAACAGTTGCCTGATTCCTTTTCATAGCAAGGTAACTCTTTCCTTCACCCCAAAGCTCGATACGAGTTTGAAGATAAATCTCATCTAGAAGACCTCCACCAGAAAGTCCATCAACATAAGAAGCATCATCTAAACGCTCATCAAGAACAGTTTTCAATGCAGACTGTGCATCAGCATCCATTCCTAATCTTGCAGCAGCTTCTGCTTTTAGAAGGTACATTTCAGCAATTCTCATGTATACGTAATCTGTAGTAACAACAGCCTGTCCACCAATCACTCTATTCGGATCATAGAACTTGTTCAATGGCATTAGGTCTGCATACCCTCCTGTTGGAGCTTGGAATTGTTGTTTTCTGATATCGTTATCTGGGATAGCAGCATAAAGATCTGAATCTATTGCTTTGGCATCACCTGCCCAAGCATAGCTATAAGTGAATCTATCTACCTGACCCCACCATGATACAAGACCAAGTCCAACATCAGCAGTTAGGTCAATTCCCCACATCCATCCTGAAGTGTTTAGGTCGTTAAATCCACCTAGGACCTCTTCAGAACTCATGATGCTAAATTCACCACTATTCACAACAGCATTGGTTAGATCATAAACCTGCTGCCATTCACCTTTAGATCCAAGAACATAAGCTAGCATACCCTGAGCTACAGATTTATTTATCTCATTCTTTCCAGCTCTTGCGAAACCATCTAGTAACGAGATAGCATCTGTAAGGTCTCTTTCCATGAAGTCATAGATCTCACTCATTGCTACTTTAGGTCCGTTTTGATCCTGCAGGTCATCATAGATAGGAAGGATCTCGGCAGTTGGATTGTATTTCTTAGCGAAATACTGAGTCAGGTAAAAATAAGAATGTGCTCTTATCGCTTTAGCTTGTCCCATGATGAACTTATTCTCATCAAGTTCAGGCACAGCCTCGTTACCTCCAAGTGCATCGATCACTGTATTCGCAGAACGAATGATTCGGTAGTAATATCTCCAAACCATGTAGTTTCTGGTACGTGTAAAATCCTGAGGAGCCTGGAATTCTGTAATATCAGCTCTATACCATCCATAAGTACTTACAGAAAGAGCCATATCTCCAGAAAGCATGTCTCCATAAATATCATAACCTTTCTGACCAAAGTCATCATGGTTAGTTGTTCCACCTGTACCGGTCTCTACAGTTAATGAATAGATACCTGTCATGGTACCTCTAACCACAGCTGGGTTCTTTTCAGCAGCTTCTCCAATTTGCTCAGCAGTTAGGAATTCGCTTGGCTGTTCATCTAAGAACTCTTCGCTACAGCCCACTCCTGCAAAGAGTAAGGCTGAAATCATTGAAATTTTAATTAAACTTTTCATAATAATGTTTTTTTTTAGAATTTAACCCTAACACCTAGAGTTACAGTTGTAAGTGGTGCGTAAAGTCTACGTCCAGAGTTACCAGATTGACTTGTGTTCGGCAAGAAACCTTCTCTAGCAGTCTTCGCGAATAAATTATCACCAGATACAAATATATTCAATAAATCTAAACCAGTCGACCCAATTACGTCACTATCAAATGTATAGCCTACCAGTGCGTTGTTTAAAGCAAGATAATCTGTACTTGTTAGGAAACGAGTTGAAGTGGAAGTACCGTTAACGATAGCGTTATCTGTAAGTGCAGGAACATCAGTGATGTCACCTGGTCTTTGCCATCTGTCAGCGATGTCTGAGTGGAAGTTGTTTCCAGCAGCACCAAATCTATCACTCATTAATTCTGCATACTGTGCATCGTAAGCATGACCACCAAGGCTATAGATGAACTGAGTAGAGAAGTTGAATCCTTTGAAACGACCACCTAATCTAAATCCACCACGAACATCTGGAATACCAGACTTTCCAACATACTTATCTGTTGCACTTGCATAAGTATCAGTTACTCTTCTTTCCACGGTAGCATCAGGATTGTCATTTAGATACGTAGTCATTGACGCTATGGATTCATCATCTCCGTCAAAAATACCGTTTCCGTTCACATCGTTGTAATACTGATACCAAAGTGGCGCTCCGTTAGCAGGATCTACACCGGCATATTCTCTCATATAGAAATCGTAGATAGAGCTACCCTGAGAGTAAGCATAGAATCCTGGAGAGTTATCTAGAATTCTCTCTTCTCCTGTAGAAGGCTCTAATGGCATAGTGATGATCTCGTTCTGTGGAAGTTCACCATTAATATTCAGGTCAAGTTTGAAATCTCTTGTATTGATAATATGACCTGTAAGGTTAAATTCAATAGCAGAGTTCAATAGCTCTCCATCATTTACAGTAATGATCGCAATACCTTGAGATGGACCTACTCTACGTTCGAAGATAAGGTTATCTGTTCTTTTTCTATAGTAATCTACAGAACCATCAAGGAATCTTCCAAGACTGAATTCAGTACCAACCTGGAACATTTTTGAAGTTTCCCAGGTAAGATCTGGGTTACCATTATCTCTTTGAGAAATAGAAATACCACCAGCAAGAAGACCTAGGTTAAAAGTATCATATCCTTCATAATATTCAACACCAGCTTCATCTCCTGTAATACCGTAAGAAGCTTTTACTTTCAAGAAGTTAACCAATCCTGAATTGAAGAAACCTTCATTCGAGATCACCCAGGATACACCGGCAGAACCGAATGTCCCCCATTTGTCATTCACGAATCGTGAAGAACCATCACGACGAACAGAACCACTGAAATAATATTTATCATCATAATCATAGTTTATCTGTCCGAAATAAGATTCTAATGATCTACCTTCAGAAAAACCTACAGGTGGGCTAAGGTTCTCAACGAAGTTGTTTAACTCATAAATATCAGGAGAAACAGATAGCCCTTTGTAGTTCTGAGTTTCTGATCTGTTAATTTTGTTACTCTCGTGAGCAACGAATGCATTAATACCATGATCACCAAACTGATCTGTATATCTAAGTAACTGAAGGAAGTTAGTAGAATAGTACTCTACATCTTCAGTATATAAATCACCTCCGGTAGATCTACCTCCACCGTAGAATGGGTTTCTGAATTGCTTCTCTCTATCCATGAAGTAGTTACCTCCAAAACGAGTTTCGAATCTCAGGTTATCTGTGATATCGATATTCAAAGACATATTACCATTTAACTGGTGTCTGTTAGAACCGTTAAAATCGTAAAGTGCAGAAGCGATCGGGTTCAGGTTGTTTGCGTTAGGACGCGCACGGAAACCTGAATCTGAACCATAATCATATTGATTACCTCCAAAAATTGGATCTGGCACTAATTCAAAATTATCATCCCTTAGGAAAACAGGGAAAACTGGAGCCATTTTATCAGCGAATTCAAATAAGTTTTCAGAACCCACTGTCTGACCATTGGCTATAGTTTCAGAATAAGTGTAACCAAGGTTAACACCTACTTCTAACCATTCTTTAACCTGAGAAGTAACATTTAAACGTGAAGTATATCTGTCAAACCCAGTTCTAATAGCATACCCATCGTCATTAAGGTAACCAACAGAAGCGAAATATTTTGTTTTTTCGTTTCCTCCTCCAAATCTTGCACTAGCTTCAGTTCTAATAGAAGAATCGAAAGCAAGATCTTCATATCTCTGTGGAGTATATCTTCTGGTCACTCCATCTCTAACCATTCTTGTTTCAGGATCGATAAGCTCTCCTCCATCAGCTACATTCCACATGTTATATCCAGCTGGAATATAGTTGTCTGTAAATAACTGGCTATTAGCAAAACCAACAGGATCTGCCTGACCTGTAATAACTCCTCTGTTGTAAATACCTTCCCAAACGTATCCAATATACTCTTCAGGAGATCTTAACACATCATAACGTGGGATCATTTGAGTATTCACACCAGTCTTAACATCTACCTCGATATAATCTTCACCGGCACTACCAGATTTAGTTGTGATCAATACAACACCATTTGCCCCTCTGGAACCGTAGATCGCTGTAGCCGTTGCATCTTTAAGAATAGTGGTACTCTTAATATCTGCAGGGTTGATCGAGTTAATAGTATTGATAGCCTCATTATCTGGATCGTTAGGATCTGCACCAGTACTAACATTCAATGGCACACCATCAATAACGTAAAGAGGATCACGGTTACCGTTTACAGAACCATAACCTCTAATTCTAATAGTAGAAGCTGTTCCTGGCTGACCTGAAGTATTAATTACATTCACCCCAGCAACCTCACCGGCAAGAGCCTGGGTGATGTTTGAAGTTGACTTCACATCAAGGTTTTCTGCTTCAATAGTTGTTGCAGAACCTGTAAAGGACTGCTTGGTAGCAGTACCATAACCTACAACCACAACTTCGTCTAATGCCGCAGCATCTACAGTCATAGTCACATCTATAACATCAGAAGAACCAACGGAAAGTTCCTGTGTTGCGAATCCAAGGTAACTGTATACTAACACCTTACCTTCTTCAACACTGATGCTGTAATTTCCATCAAAATCGGACTGAACCCCATTGCTCGTACCTTTTTCGATGACATTCACCCCTGGGAGAGGCAAACCGTCTTCATCTACAACCGTACCAGTGACGGTCTTCTCTTGTGCAAAACCAATTTGCACCACTAACACCAGTAAAAGTGTTAGAAATCCTTGTAATCTTTTTTTCATTATTTGTTAAATTTGAATTAGCCAGCGCCAAAAATCATAATAAAATCTTAATAATCCAAAATATTTTTCATTTTAACTTATTAGCACTTTAACACTTCAATGTGCCGAATTAAGAAGCAAAATCCAGACTATTGAGGTTTTATTAAAAAAATCATATTAAAATTACGAATGCTTAATTTTTACAATTCCAAATTAACCATCGCCGGAACAGATGAAGCCGGGAGAGGTTGTTTAGCGGGACCGGTTACTGCTGCTGCAGTGATCCTGCCTCCAGACTATAAAAATTCACTGTTAAATGATTCAAAAGTAACCAGCGAGAAAAATCGGAATTTATTACAATCACATATTGAGTTAAATTCCAGTTCTTACGGAATCAAGCATATTTTTATGGACGAAATTGACAAAATCAACATCCTGAATGCTTCAATTCTGGCCATGCATGGCGCTCTTGAAAATTTAAAGACTGAACCTGATTTCATTATCGTAGACGGTAATAAATTCAAGCCGTTTAAAAATATCGACCATGAATGCATCGTAAAGGGAGACGGGAAATTTTTAAGCATCGCTGCGGCATCCATTCTTGCGAAAACCTACCGTGACGCCTTTATGAATAAGATCCATGAAGAGTATCCAATGTACAATTGGAAAAAGAATAAAGGTTATCCCACGAAGGAACACAGGGATGCAATTGAAAAATTTGGTATTACGAAATATCACCGGAAAAGCTTTAAACTACTTCCGGAACAATTGAAGATTGATTTCTAAGTTTCTATTTTTGCTCAAATCTGAAACCTAACCATGAAAAGATTAATATTAGTTCTTCTAATAATTTCCTTATACTCCTGCTCCAAAAACAAATCGACAGAATTCAAGGTTTATAAGTATCTACCTAAAGATTCTGAGATGGTAATTATTAGCCAGGACATGGGAAATTTCATCAAAAATCTCTCTGATAACGACCTGGTAACGAAAAGTGGATTTCCATTGAAAGACAGATTTTCAAAAGAACTAAGCCGTCTTAAAGAATTGAATTTTAAACATGAGACCGCCATCGCTTTTTCAGGATTGGGCTCCGAAAACATCGCCTTTACTCTTGTCACAAAAAAAGATTCCAGCTTATTAAGCCTTGATTCAATCAAGAATAAATCGGTTGAAACCTTTAAACAGAAAAACCTGGAATTTAAAAATATAAAATTTGAAGATACCGAATTCTTCATGTTTGAGGCAGAAACAACTTCAATAATCAGCAATTCAAGAGAAAACCTAATTGAATCCGGTAAAATTGAAAACCCCTTATCATCTCAGAACTTTCAAAAAGCTTACCATGCTTCCAGTCCAGAAAAGACTACCATATTCTATAATCATAACCGGCTAGGTTCCGTTTTTAAAGAGTTTTTTCAAAAACTACATTTTCCAGCCTTTACTAATTTTGCCGAATGGAGTATTCTGGACCTGGATTTTGCTAAGAACCAAATTCGGGGTAATGGAATAAGCTTGGGCAATCAGGAATCTGCTTCCTTGAATCTCTTTAAAAATACATCTCCACAGCAATCTGAAACATCAGCGGTATGCCCTGAGGATTTTATAAGTTTTCTTTCTTTGAATTATGAGAATTTTGAGAACCTATATGAGAGTCCTCTAAAAAGCATAGATAGCACCACATTTAAATATCCGGAAGTACTTGACGTCACAAGGGAAGCCACAGCTATTACTTTCGAGAGCGGAGAGGCATTCGTATTGAATGCCAAAGATATTGAACTGGCGAAAGAAGCTCTTGCAGGGCTTGGTGATGAAATTGAGACTTTCCGAGGTTCCTCAATTTTTGAGTTGAATGATCCTCTGGATTTCAAAAAGTCCTTTTCTAAAATCCTCGAGGTCGAAAATGGGCGATTTTATACTTTCCAGGATCATTTTGTGATATTTTCAACAGATCTGGAAATTTTGAAAAATATTATTGCCGCCATTCAGAATTCAGACACTCTTAAAGACAAGGCATATTTTACAAATCTTATGTCTACCCTTTCTTCGGAATCTTCCATGCTTTTTGTTATCAATTCCTCTAATTATACAAAAGCTAATAAGCCTGAATTCAATAAGAATAGCCTGGCCGCTTTACAGATAATCATTGAAGATGATTTCGCTCACCTGCATACAGTAATTTCTAATTCTGAAGAAGCTGCTTTGAGCAATGGCCCAGAACAGGTCGCCTCCTTTAAAATCGATGCCCCGGTGAGTACCACGCCGTATTTCTTCAAAAATCACCGGACAGATCAAATGGACATTTCGGTACAGGATGAAGACAACAATATTTATCTTATTTCAAATAAGGGAACCGTTTTCTGGAAAAAGAAAATGGATAGCCAGATCACCAGCCCAATCTACCAGGTAGACCTTTTTAAAAATGGGAATCAGCAACTGGCATTTTCCACCGGTTACCATATGGAGGTTCTGGACAGAAACGGCAATAAAGTAAAAGGCTATCCTATCCAGTTTAATTCACCACTTACTCAGCCTCTTTCAGTTTTCGATTATGACAATAACCGAAATTACAGGTTTGTACTTACTCAGAACAAAAGAGTTTACATGGTAGGCCCTCGCGGAAAAGCAATAAAGGGCTTCGATTTTGAAAGTGCCGGGAGTGAAGTAATAAAACCTCCTAAACACATCAGGTTAGGTAATAAAGATTATATTCTGGTTGCAGAGAAATCAGGAAAGTTAAACATTCTTAGCAGGCAGGGAGATATAAGAGTTCCGGTTAAGGGCAATATCGATTACTCGGAAAATGAATGGTATGGCTACCAAAACAGTTTTGTTTCGACAAAACCGAAAAGTGACCTCATCAAGATCTCCCAAAATGGAAATATTTCTTCTTCAGATCTTGGACTTGCAGAAAACAACAGGATTGTGGCTGACAGAACCAACCTTGTTTATTTGAATGAAAATGAACTCAGCATAAATTCCAGGATCGTCAATTTAGATTTTGGGCTTTACAGCGATCCCCAGTTATTCAATATTCGCAACCGAACTCTGGTGGCGATCACAGATACTCAAACCCAAAAGGTTTATGTTTTTAATGATAAAGCAGAACTTTTAGAAGGATTCCCGGTATATGGAACCTCGCAGGTAGATATCGCCAATGCCGATCTGGATTCTAAGCTGGAGCTTGTGGTTAAAGGTGAAGAAAATGAAATCCTGATGTATAAGTTCTAATTGGCAATTTCAGCTTCAAAAAGCTCAGCGAAATGCTTCAGCACTTTTTGCTGAACTTCTTCCATATCTACCTCTTTCTGCCCTAATTCAACATTTAGGGAAGTAACCGCTTTTCCTTTAATTCCGCAGGGAATGATATTGTCGAAATAACCGAGATCGGCATTTACATTCAGGGCAAAACCATGCATAGTCACCCACCTACTGGCCCTTACCCCCATGGCGCAGATCTTTCGTGCAAAGGGAGTTCCAACATCTAACCAAACACCGGTCTCTCCCGGACTTCTTTCAGTTTTCAATCCGTACTCGGCCAGGGTTAGGATCACTGTTTCTTCAAGTAACCTGAGATATTTATGTATATCAGTAAAAAAATTGTCAAGATCCAAAATGGGATAGCCCACCAATTGTCCCGGACCATGGTAGGTAATATCCCCTCCTCTATTGATCTTGTAGTAAGTAGCATTCTTCGCTTTTAATTCAGCTTCTGAAATTAGCAGGTTTTCCGCATCACCACTTTTCCCCAAAGTATATACGTGAGGATGTTCCACGAAAAGCAGGTAATTTTTAGTTGGCTCATCCAGCTCCTCTCTTCTATTCCTGATCTTTAGATCCAGTGTATTTTTAAAAAGTTCTTCCTGGTAATCCCAGGTTTCTTTATAATCTTTCACTCCCAGGTTCTGTATTTCAACTTTCTTGTTCATACTTTAAGACTTCGGGTTATTCAAAATGATAAGCGCGGCGATCACTCCAGGTACCCAGCCTAACAGGGTAAGGATGAGAACGATTAAAATAGAACCACATCCTTTATCGTATACTGCCAGGGGAGGGAATAATACAGAAAGAATTACTCTCCAGATACTCATTAATGCTAATTTTCATGCAAAGATAGAATTAATATTTCGGCTTTTAATTGCATTGTGTGGCAGGCTGATAGTCACTATATTTGCATCCGCATTTTTGTTGAATGCATAAAAAAAATTATATGCAGCAGTTATCAGAACAGGAACAAATTAGAAGAGAGAAACTAACGGCCATAAGAAAAGCCGGTATCAATCCATATCCAGCCGACCTTTTTCCGGTTGATCATTTAACCTCCGAGATTAAGGAAAATTTTGAAGAAGGAAAAGAAGTAGTGATCGCAGGAAGATTAATGTCCAGAAGGATCCAGGGAAAAGCATCTTTTGCTGAACTTCAGGATTCAAAAGGCAGAATCCAGGTTTATTTTAACAGGGATGAAATTTGCCCGGGCGAGGACAAGGCTAAATACAATGACGTTTATAAAAAGCTTCTGGACATTGGTGATTTTATTGGAATTGAAGGAGAACTTTTCAAAACCCAGGTTGGAGAAATGACCGTAATGGTTAAGGATTTTCATCTTTTGAGTAAATCTATTCGTCCTCTTCCGCTTCCTAAAACTGATAAAGAAGGAAACACCCATGATGGCTTTAACGATCCCGAGCAAAGATATCGCCAGCGTTATGCAGACCTTGCGGTGAATCCCAAGGTAAAAGAGATCTTCGTAAAAAGAACAAAACTGTTCAACGCAATGCGAAATTTCTTTAATGAAAGAGAATATTTTGAGGTGGAAACTCCAATTCTTCAATCTATTCCCGGGGGTGCGGCAGCAAGACCTTTCGTAACACACCACAACGCACTGGATATTCCGCTGTATCTTAGAATTGCCAATGAACTTTATTTAAAAAGATTGATCGTTGGTGGTTTTGACGGGGTATATGAGTTCTCGAAAAACTTTAGAAATGAAGGAATGGACAGGACGCATAATCCGGAATTTACGGCAATGGAAATCTATGTAGCCTACAAGGACTACAACTGGATGATGGAGTTCACCGAACAATTGCTTGAGCATTGCGCGATCGCCGTAAACGGAACTACAGATGCAACTTTTGGAGAGCACAAGATCAACTTTAAAGCGCCATATAAGCGTTTAAGCATGACCGATGCCATTAAGGAGTATACCGGATTCGATATTACAGGAAAATCTGAAAAAGAATTGTTCGAAGCGGCAAAAGGAATGGGCATCGAAGTAGATGATACCATGGGTAAAGGAAAACTTATCGATGAGATCTTTGGTGAAAAATGTGAAGGCAACTTTATCCAGCCTACTTTCATAACAGATTATCCAAAGGAGATGAGTCCGCTTTGTAAAGAACATCGTGACAATCCTGATTTGACCGAGCGTTTTGAGTTAATGGTATGCGGAAAAGAGATCGCCAACGCCTATTCAGAGTTGAACGATCCTATAGACCAGCGCGAGCGTTTTGAAGAGCAATTGAAACTTTCAGAAAAAGGAGATGATGAAGCAATGTTCATAGACAATGATTTCCTAAGATCATTGGAGTATGGTATGCCACCTACCTCCGGACTTGGAATTGGAATGGACAGGTTGATCATGTTCCTTACCAATAAACAGTCTATACAGGAAGTATTGTTCTTCCCTCAAATGAAACCTGAAAAGAAAGCTGTTGATCTTAGCGATGAAGAAAAAGCCGTTTTCAAATTGCTGAAAAATGATGAGATCCATGAATTGTCCAACATCAAGGATCAATCTGGTCTTAGCAATAAGAAATGGGATAAAGCCCTGAAAAGTCTTAGAAAACATAAAATGATCGATGTTTACAAGGAAGGAGAGACGCTTAACATCAAAGCTATCTAAGAGTAAGATATTTTAATAGAATTGAAATCAGAAAAAAGTTCTGTCCGGGTGGCAGAACTTTTTTTTATTATTTTAGAGGATGCGCCGCCCGTTACTTCCTAAACAACCTCCTAAGTTCATCTCCTATTTAAGGGTAGGAAAACTACTTTACCTTTCCTTAGGATTGTTTGTCCTGGAGTCAGTTTTTTTCTGGAAACTTTTTCAAAAAAGCCTTTTCGAGGGTGATTTCATATTTCAAATTATCTGGTTGCTCTGTTTTCTTTTCTCCTTTATTCATATTTTTTTGGTTTTTATGGATGGATGGTCTCGTTACCAGAATTACAAAAGGATTAAGGATCAGTTTTATATTCACGGTTTCGATGTAAGGCTTGCTGGAAATTACAAAGGCTCGAAATGCCAGCGGATGGCAGCTATCGTAGCCGCTTCAGAGTTAGGAATGGAAAAGGAAATTAGAAATTTTTTTAGAAAATGCGGAGTGAAGCATTATCATTTCATTCCCTATTTTATGATCCAGGATCCCTTTTTCCTTTTTAGTAAATCTTTCTGGTCCCGTACCTTTCTGGAAAAACCATATCATTCAAAATTTGATTACAGGAAGATCTTCAATTCTCAAATTACTGTAAATACAGATTTAACAACTTCAGTTTAAACCATTTTCGATAAGCTTAGTCCTAGAACTGCCAACGGGCATCTCATTCATTTATTTTAGCCCTAAAATTGAAGCTTATTAATTAAACAATTACAATTTATGATCAAAAAACAAGGCCTCAGGCTAATGCTTGTAGCGCTTTCTTTATCTGTTTCCAGTTGTGCCGTATTTCAGGCAGAAAGTAAAAAACAGGATGTTGCTGGAAATAGCGACAAGGAAGACGAAAAAAATGGTGGCTTAAAACCATACAATAAGGTTATCACTAAAGACGCTAAAAGCGACGAGGGACTATTCACCGTTCATGAAGTTGAAAACAAATATTTCTACGAAATTCCGGATAGTCTATTTAACCGTGAAATGCTTACCGTTACGCGAATCGCTAAAACTGCAAACGGCATTGGTTTTGGTGGAGGAAAGCAAAATACCCAGGTTCACAGATGGCAGAAGAAAGGAGATAAGGTTTTACTACGCGTAGTGTCTTATGAAGTTTATGCGGCAGATTCCCTACCTGTTCATGAAGCAGTAAGAAATTCCAATTTCGAACCTATTCTGCAAACTTTTGATGTAAAAACGGTTGGCAAGGATTCTATAAGCAAATCAACGGTAATTGATGTAACTGATCTTTATACCAAGGATGTTCAGGCACTAGGTCTTCCTGATGGAACTAGAAAAAGGTACAAAGTATCCCGTCTGGACGAAAGCAGGTCTTATATAGATACTATTAGAAGTTATCCTGAAAACATTGAAATAAGACACGTAAAGACTTATAATGCCGGGGAGCCGCCTTCAAATTCCAGTACGGGGTCTATTTCGCTAGAATTCAGCAATTCCATGATCCTTTTGCCGGAGGTTCCTATGGAAAGAAGATATTTTGATGAACGTGTAGGCTGGTTCACCACCGAACAAACAGATTACGGGCTGGAAGCTCAGAAAAGCAAGACCGTTGAATTCCTTGACAGATGGAGACTGGAAGTTAAGGAAGAGGACATGGAAAAGTTCAAAAATAGCGAACTGGTAGAACCAAAGGAGCCAATCGTATATTATATAGATCGTGCGACTCCTGAAAAATGGGTTCCGTTCATTAAAAAGGGAATCGAAGACTGGCAGGTAGCTTTTGAAGCAGCCGGATTCAAAAATGCCATTTTAGCCAAAGAAGCACCAACGGTAGAGGAAGATCCAGACTGGAGCCCTGAAGATGTAAGATACTCTGTAGTGAGATATCTTGCTTCCCCGATTCCAAATGCAAATGGTCCCCACGTAAGCGACCCGCGATCTGGAGAGATACTCGAATCTGATATCAACTGGTATCATAATGTAATGACATTGCTTAGAAACTGGTTCTTTGTTCAAACTGCAGCTATCAACGAAGAGGCGCAGGACGTAGCTTTTAAAGACGAAGTCATGGGAAGATTGATCAGGTTTGTTTCCTCTCATGAGGTAGGGCATACGCTTGGACTTCCGCATAATATGGGTAGTAGTGTTGCCTACTCAGTAGAAGATCTTAGAGATCCTGAATTTACCCAGAAATATGGTACTGCACCTTCAATCATGGACTATGCAAGATTTAATTATGTGGCACAGCCGGAAGACGGAGATGTGGCTCTTATGCCTAACATTGGCCCGTATGACAAATATGCCATTGAATGGGGTTACCGCCCTATTCCTGAAAAAGAGGGAAAAGAGAAAAAGCCAATTCTGGATGAATGGATCCTCGAACATGCGGGTGACCCAATGTATAGGTTCGGAAGACAGCAAGGAAATGTGATCGACCCTAGTTCTCAAACCGAAGATCTTGGAGATGATGCTATGCTTGCCAGCGAATATGGGATCAAAAACCTTAAAAGAATTGTTCCGAAATTAATTGAATGGACCGCCGAAGATGGCAAGGATTATGAAGATCTTGATGATCTTTACGGACAGGTACTTGCTCAGTACAATCGCTATATGGGGCACGTGGCGGCTAACATTGGTGGAGTTTATGAATATTACAAAACTTACGACCAGGAAGGTGCCGTATACTTTCATGTAGACAAAGAAAAGCAGGAAAGAGCAATGGATTTCCTTCAAAAGCAATTGTTCGAAACTCCGGAATGGATGATCAACCAGGAGATCTTCAATAAAATCGAATTTGATGGAAATGTGGAGCGAATTAGAAATATGCAGCAGAGAACCCTAAACAATCTTCTGGATTTCGGAAGAATGGCAAGGCTAATGGAAAATGAAGAGATTAACGGAAAAGAAGCTTATTCTCTTCTTGATATGATGACGGAACTAAGAAAAGGAATCTGGAGCGAGATCTATTCGGGAAAAAGCACAGACCGGTACAGAAGAAATCTTCAGAGAGCTTATATCGAAAGAATGGAATTCCTGATGAATGAAGAGCAGGAGGAAGTTCCTGAAAGATGGAGAAACTGGATAAGTCAGAGTGAGGTGAACGTTTCTCAAAGTGATATCAGGCCGGTTGTTCGCGGGGAATTGAACACCCTGGAAAGACAGATTAAAAATTCACTTTATCGTGCAAATGACACCCTAACCCGTTATCACTTACAGGACATTCTTAAAAGAATCGATCTTATCCTGAACCCGGTAAATTAAACCGTTTTAAAGTTATAATATTAGAAAGCTATCACTCTAAAGGTGATAGCTTTTTTTTGTTAAAGACCTTAAATTTCAGCCCTACATGATTTAACTTTAAGTACATATAAACCAATAAATTACAAGTGATGAAACGTATAGTATTATTATTCGTTGCTTTTATTACTATAGGAGCATTTGCGCAGGAGGTTAAACAGGATAAAAAGGGACAGCATCATGAAGATCATTCCATAAGCAGTCATATCGATGCAGAGGCGCATGCCATGATGTATGCAGATAAGGTCACCACAAGGCTTAATCTTAATCTTGAACAAAAAGACAAAATTCAGGAAGCCCAAATGCAAAGGTTGCTGCAGGAAAAAGAAATGATGAGTGAGATGATGGCTGAAACCAGTGGACAGAGCGATATAGAAAGCCGGGAGATGGAAATCGAGGAGGATTTCAAGGCTGAAATAAAAAAGATTTTAAACCCGTCTCAGTATAAAAAATGGGAAGAAATGCATGACCGGGAAATGAAGACTCACTATAAGAACGCATACGAAAGTGAAGACCAAAATTAGTTTGATATGAAGACTTCAGAAAACCTTCCTAATTCTTCCATAATTTTAAACCTTTTACTCAATTAAATGTCTAATGTTTATAACCTATAAACCTAAACAGATGAAAAAAATACTCACCGTAATTTTTGTTCTCTTAAGCTTAAGTATGTTTTCTCAGCAGAAAAGCGAACGTAAAAGTGATCTTACTAAAGATGAAATGGCTAGGCTTAGAGCAGACCGATTAGCCATGCAGCTGGACCTAGATGAAGACCAAAAGGAGAAATTGAAAGGTCTATTTGCTGAGAGGATCGAAGCTCAGGAAAAAATGAGGGAAGAAAGGAGAGAAATGAAGGAAGAAAAACAACAGTTCAATGAAAAACAAAAAGAAGAATTGAGCGAGATCCTTACAGAAGAACAATTTACAAAATGGGAAGGTCTCCAGGAGAAAAGACGCAAAGGCAGGAAGCATTACCAAGAAAAACGAAAGAACTAGACCAGGATTAAATATGGAGTGAGGCCCTAAGAAAGGCCTCATTTCTTTTGGCTAGAATTTATTCTCAGTCTCAGTTAAATAAATTTAATTCCAGACGAAGTAATTCAGGTATAAAAGTCTTCCTTGAAGAAAACTGCAAAAATAAATTTTCAGTTAATCCAATTTAGTATTTTTCAGTCTTAAGGCATTTCCTATCACCGATACCGAACTAAAGCTCATGGCCAAAGCAGCGATCATAGGAGAGAGTAAAATTCCAAATACCGGATAAAGAACCCCGGCTGCCACTGGCACTCCCACCGTGTTATAAATTAAAGCAAAGAACAAATTCTGCTTGATGTTCATCATCACCTTCTCACTTAGTTTCCTTGCTCTCAACACGCCCTTTAGATCTCCTTTTACCAGGGTGATCTCGGCGCTTTCTATAGCTACATCGGTTCCCGTTCCCATGGCAATCCCAATATTAGCCTGAGCTAAAGCCGGCGCATCGTTGATCCCATCACCAGCCATCGCGACTTTTCTTCCTTCTGCCTGTAGACCTTTAACCTCTTCCATTTTATCTTGTGGAACCATCTCTGCTTTGAAATCGGCGAGGTTAAGTTGTTTGGCCACCGCCGCAGCAGTCTTTTTATTATCTCCCGTAAGCATTATAACCCTCACTCCTTCCTCCTGAAGTTCTGAAAGTGCCGCTTTACTCGTTTTTTTTATCTTATCTGAAATTGTTACATAGCCCACTGGTTTTCCGTCTACAGCCAGGTAAGATACAGTCTTTCCTTCTTCCTGTTCTACCGACACTTTTTTGGAAATATCAGATGATATTTCCACATTTTCCGCCTGCATTAGTTTATCGTTTCCAAGAGCCAGCAGCTTTCCTTCAAATTCTGCCGTAACTCCTTTTCCTGTAATGGCATTAAAACCTGAAGATTCCCCAAATTTTACATTATTTTCATCTGCATACTTAATGGTAGCTGCAGCCAGCGGATGCTCACTTTGGGCATTCACCGAGGCTACTAAACTTAAAATTTCTTTTTCGGAATATTCTGAAGAAATCGTAATTACTTTTTCCACCGAAGGTTTTCCTTCTGTAATGGTTCCTGTCTTATCTATGATCAGGGTATCTATTTCATTCATTTGCTCCAGTGCCCTTGCATTCTTGATAAGAACTCCATTTTTAGCTCCTTTTCCTACTCCAACCATAACCGACATTGGGGTAGCCAATCCTAAAGCACAGGGACAGGCAATGATCAACACGGCAATAGCGTTTACCAGAGCATAAACATAACTAGGTTCTGGACCCCAGACAGCCCAGGCAATGAATGTTAGAACTGAAATCAACACCACGATAGGCACGAAATAAGCCGAGATCCTGTCGGCTAGTTTTTGAATAGGAGCCTGAGATCTGCTGGCTTCGTTCACCATTTTTATGATCTGGGAAAGTAGGGTCTCATCGCCAACCTTCTCTGCGATCATGGTGAAACTCTGGTTTCCGTTAATGGTTCCCGAACTTACCTTATCTCCTTCCCTTTTATCTACCGGGATAGGTTCCCCTGTGATCATCGATTCATCGATACTGGAACTTCCTTTTTTTATCTTACCATCTACGGGAATCTTCTCTCCTGGTTTTACCCTTAGCACATCTCCTTCTTTAATTCGATCAATCGAAACTTTCTGTTCCTTACCATCAACAACTTTTACCGCTGTATTAGGTGCGAGCTTCAATAATTCTTTGATTGCAGAATTTGTCCTGCTATGAGCTCGCGCTTCCAGCACCTGCCCCATGAGAACCAACGTTAAAATAACCGTGGCCGCTTCAAAATAAACATGCACGGTGCCAGCTTCTGTCTTGAACTGTGCCGGAAAGAAATCAGGAAAGAGAAGTCCGAATAAACTAAAGAGCCAGGCTACCCCTGCTCCTATTCCTATAAGAGTAAACATATTAAGATTCCAGTTCACCACCGATTTCCATGCCCTTTCGAAAAACATCCAGGTTGCATAGAAAACTACCGGCAGAGAAAGGCCGAATTGAATCCAGTTCCAGACTTTTATATTGGCCAGGTCATATAATGGATTTTCAGGGATCATCTCGGACATGGCAATAAGAAAGATCGGCAGTGTGAATGCAACCGAGATCCAGAATTTCTTCAATAACTTTTTATATCCCTTTTCTTCTGTTGATGCTTCTGGTTTAAGAGGAACCAATTCCATTCCGCAAATAGGGCAGTCACCCGGTTCGTCTTTAACCACTTCAGGGTGCATAGGGCAGGTAAACTGTACTTTTGGAGCGGCACTCACCTCCTCCACGAGGTTCATACCGCAAACCGGGCAATCTCCCGGCCTATCGTAAGTTTTATCCCCTTCGCAATGCATGGGGCAATACCAGGTCCCGGTACCTTGTCCTTCGGGTTTATTTTCTTTCGCAGAATGTTGATGCTTTGCATGTTTGTCGCCGGGCATCATAATATGATAATTACCTCCATCCTTTTGCAAAGCATCTTGAAAGGCCTGGACTTTTATATGTTTTTTCATAATGATTTCAGCCTCCTCCTTTTCAAGGTCTACGGTAGCTTTAATCACGCCATCAACTTCATTCAGCATTTTTTCCACATGAGACCGGCATCCATTACAGGTCATTCCGGTTACTTTATAGGTATGCTTCATGGAATCTTGAGACCCGGAAACTGAAGAATCTGGAAAATGAATATGATAATTCCCGCCTTCCTCCTGAAGCGCTTTTTCAAAATGTTCTACCTCGATATGCTTTTCCATTTCGATCACCGCCTCTGCCTTACCTAGATCTACCGAGACATTTTTGACCCCATTTACTTTAGCCAGGGTATTTTCTACATGAGACCTGCAACCATTACAGCTCATGCCGGTAATCTTATATGTATGTTTCATATTCATTCTAAGGTGAAATTAGCGATTTTTTGTAAGAGGTATAATCAGCTAAAGTATGGCAGGAAATAAGATTTGACTTTCAAAATTTGCGGAAAGACTTTCAGAAATGAAAATGCCCGGAATAATTAGAGTTTTCTTCCAGGCATTTAGTTTCGGTATTACGCTAAATATGCTTCGCAGGCACTAACACATTCTCTGCAGGCTTTTGCACAATCCTGGCAATGTTTGTGATCATGTTTAGCACATTCTTCAGCACAGGCTACACAAACTTTGATACAATATTTTACGAGGTCTTTGGTATCTGAATATCCGGTTGCCAATACCTGGTTCAATGTAGAACAAACCTCAGCGCAAACTCTATCGGTTCTTATACAGTCCTTCATCATTTCCACATTCTCCTCGTCGAGGCAGGCATCTGCGCAGTAGTTACAGTGATTGATGCAATTTCCTAGTGCACTTATCATTTTCTCATTTCTCATAACTAATTGATTTTATTGGTTCTATACCAAATTTAGGAAGAGACTATAGTTCACGCTTTTAAAAATTTGCTAAGATCTTTCAGTTTTAAAGGTTTTTAACTTTAAAATCAGGTTTTTAAGAATGTCTTATTCTATAGCTATACTGAATCCAGGCTTTTTCGATCGTGCAGATCTAAACCCCTGTATTCTGAAGGGGTGTAACCGGTAGCTTTTTTAAAGGAAGTAGAAAGGTATGCCGGGGTGGAATAACCAAGCCTGTCCGCAATTTCAGCAATCCCGAGCTCATCGTAACCTAATAATTCTTTGGCGCTTTCTATGCGCAGGGCATTATAATACTTCTGTATGCTCTGGCCTTCACTTTCGGTAAAAACATGAGTTATATGACTGTAGTCAAAGTTTAATTTAGCAGTTAGAATAGTAGAAAGTTTAGTGTTCAAGCTATCTTCAGAATAAACCTCATCGATAATTAGTGATTTAATCATATTGATGAGCCTCTTCTCACGGTCCTGGATGATTTCAAAACCAACCTGGGAGAATTCTTCTTCCAGGATTTTTCTCTCAGACCTGCTAAGCTCTCTTTTTAAAACAGCTTCACCTAGATCAACTTTAACATAAGGAATTTCCAGCTTATCCAGGATGCCCTTTACTGTCATGATACAACGCTGGCAAACCACATTCTTTATTTGTATTCTGTTCTTTTCCAATTGGCAAAAATGATTATAAAAGTCCCGGAATCGTGGAAACCGGGACTCTTCAGATCCTTTTATTCTATGGTTTCATCCACTCTTCCGCACTTGAGCATCTTATCACCAAAATACGGATTTCTAATTTCCTCTGAAGATGCATACCAATAATCTCCTTTTCCCTCAAAAGCCATCGGGCAGAATTGCTTATAGATCTTTCCTGAAGAAATTGCCTCCTTAAGTACAGGATCCATAGCAGCGGTAAGTTCAGAAAAAGTTTCGCGCTGAACATTCACATCACTTTCTGAAGCAAGTTTCCCGGCAATCTCTGCAATCTTACGGTTGCTGTCTGCGGTCTTTACTTGCAAATTTTTAGCAGCTTCTGCTGCGGCTTCTGCATCTGTTTGTACAAGAGCATCTTTAACCGCCAGGTATTCCTCGTAGGCCTGCGTTACATTATCGCTACTGAATTCTGCTTTAGCCATTTTTTTTGATGCTTCGTCAGGAGCTTCCTGCTCCTGGGTCATTTCCTGCATTTCTTCTGAAGAATTATCCTCCTTCTTATTTGAATCACCACAGGAGGTTACCAATAAACTTCCTGCAACCAGGCTAATTGAAAATAGACTTTTTATACTCTTTCTCATTTTAATGTATTTACTATTAATATTGGACGAATTTTAAACTCATTATTACAATTTTTTAAATTCCAGATCTACTCAAGAATTCCGGTAACCTCACCGCAGGTAAGCATTGCTTCACCGTAATATGGATTTCTTATTTCGGAAGACTGGCTCAACCAATCGGCACCTTTATTCGAATTGGCCATAGGACAGTGCTGAACATAGACTGTCTTTCCCAAACTGTCGATATTGGACGTCAGCACGATGATGTTTTCTGACAGGTTCACAAAATGAGCCCTTTGATTTTCCAGATCATCATTTTTTGAAATTGCCTCAAGCATTTTTATCACTTTATTATAGTGGCCAGAAGATGTTTCAGGAAGGTCATTCTCTGGGAGTCGCTGTAAATATGACTTTGCTTCCTTTATTGCTTGTTCAGGTTGAGAGTCTACCAGCGCATCTTTAAGCCTGAAATAATCTTCCAGAGTCTTAACGAATTGTAATTGAAATGACTTTGGAAAGTGCATTTTCACCTCTGCTATTTTATTTTCCTTTGATTTTGCATTATTCATCATTGACCTTTTCCCCTGTAATTGAGCAGCAGCGTCAACAGTAAAAGTTCCATTAGTCACGATCTCCTCGCCAGCTTCCAGACCATTAAGAACCTGGAAGTTTTCTCCAGTTGAATTACCAAGTTTCACTTCTCTCATTTCAAAAGTGGGCTGGTCTCCACCTGTCTTAACATAGACCAGAGACCTTTCACCCGTCCACAGGACAGCACTTCGAGGAATCTCAAGATTTTGACCTTGAGAATCTGAAAAAGAAGATTCGGCCTTAGCCTCTACAAACATTCCCGGCTTGAGTCTGTTTTCATTATTGTTCAATACCACTCTTACTTCAATAGTTCTGGAGTCATCGTTTAGGATGGGATCAATAAACGAGATCTTTCCTGAAAAATCTTCATCTGGAATGGCATTGACATTTATTTTAAGATTCTGGCCCTCCTTAAGATTGGAGATCTGGGGTTCGTAAGCGTCAAAAACCGCCCAAACAGAATTAAGGTTGGCAACTTTTAAAATAGGCATTCCATCCATAATATGGCTACCTTCTTCCACCATGATCTCGGTTACGGTACCGTTTACATGAGAATAAATTGGTAATGATGTTTGTACATTTCCGGTGCTTTCCACCTTATCCAGAACCTTATCCTTGATCATCCAGATCTTAAACTTATTTCTAACCGCATTATATAATTCAGGTTGAGATTCTTTCAGTTTTGCCGCTGTGATCAATTCCTGCTGAGCAGCTACCAGTTCTGGAGAATATACCGAAGCGACGATCTGGCCTCTACTTACCCTATCTCCCACGGTATTGGCAAACAATTTCTCAACTCTTCCATTAAAATGAGCGGACATCACCGCATTCTCGTCTTCATTCACCTCGATCTTTCCAGAAAGTGTAATCGATGCATCTATGCCGCTACCCTGACCAACGACTGTAGTCTGGATATTAGCCAGTTTCATGGCGGTTTCGGTCATACTAAATTCTTCAGCACTCAAACCGTCTGAAGTTGCACTTGCAGGAATCAGTTCCATCCCACAAACAGGACAATCTCCCGGCTCCGTCTGCATGATCTGCGGATGCATGGAACAGGTCCACATTTTGGAAGTTTCTGCCTCCTCATGCTGATGAGTTTGTTCATCTTCGTTATTACTGAAGATCATATATCCCAATAATAACCCGGCAATAAGTATCAAAAAATATATCAAAAAATTTTTCATCTCTAAAAAGTATTATTGGTAAGGTAATTCACCACAGCATCTTTTTGATACCAGGCACTTACCGCTTCCACTAAATCTATTTGTATCTTTAATTGTATTTCCTGGATATCAAGTACATCTTCGAAATCTATAGTTCCTGTCTCATATTGTTTGATCAATAGCTCTTCGGCATTGCTTGCCTGTTGCAGGTTATCGAGCTGGGTATTAAATCTAATCCTGGCGGAATTCCGTTCATACAGTGCGGTTTCAAGCCTGTTTTCCAGGTCATTCAATTTGGCGTCCCTGTCTGAGGTGATCTGGTCCTGCTTTAATTCATTTTGTTTGGAGACTGAACGGTATGTTTTATTAAAAATAGGCACCTGTACAGAAACCATAGGCATTACGATATCCTTTCCATTATCTGAAAAATTAATGTCGGTTCGCTCCTGAACCGAGATATAATCAAGCCCGAATCCCAATTTTGGAGAAGATTCCTGCTGATTCATTTCTTCATTCTTCAAAATACTCTCGGCGTAGTCTTCGAAACGAAGCAATTCGGGGTGCAGAGAGAGGTCATAATTTTCAGACTTTTCCGGTGGGATCATTAGCGTATCCTCAAAATTCAACAAAGTCATTTCATCAATATTCAGGATATTATTGAAACGTGCCTTCAATGCTTCTATCTGTAGTTGTAGATTTTTCTTTTGTTCCAGAAGATCGTTCTGTCTCATCTTCAGCTTTAAAACTTCCACTGCGGAAGCTTTTCCGGTCTCAACAGAATTAAGGGCCATGGTGCGATAAAGATCCAGAAGCTCGATATTCTCCTGAAGCACCTCTAATTTTTCTCTCATTTCATAGAGATCAAAATATACCTCGGAAACCTCTAATTTCAGTTTTCGCTTTGCTATTTCCAGATCGGCTTCTTCCAGGCTTACCAATGCTCCAGCATAATCTTTTCTGGATTGAATGGTACCGAACCAGGGAATGTTTTGCCGAACCGAAACCCTTAATTTTTGAGCACCGGTCCTGGTCTCCGGTTCACTTACGAAGTATCCAAATCCAAATTCCGTATCTGGAATACTCCCGACTTCGTTTATATTTTCCCTCGCAATTTCAACGTTCGCTTGCATGGAGGAAATTTCAGGATTATTGATAAGAGCCTGATTATAAAAAGCTTCCAGTTCTTGTGCTGTCACGGAATGAAAAGTGAAAAATGAAAAGTGAAAAGCTATCATTAGAAATAGCTTCCTGGTATACTCCGTACCCCAAACCGAACTTATCTTTAATGTTCTTCTTATTCTCATAACTTTAAATTTTAAACCTGGCCGTCTTGATAGAGCTTACCAACATGGCAACAATTTTCTTGCAAGCACCCAGAAGATTTCTATGTACCGAAAGGTCCATATATTCCGAATCTTTCAATAAATCCAACCAATAAATAGTCTCATTTGCTTCTTTTAAAATACTTTTTGGCATAATTGCATATTATTGGTTCCTCACATTTAGTTTTTCTCTATTCACTTTAAGCCTATTTTCCTTTCTCCAACAAAAAAGTACGGGAACTACGAACAAGGTGATCAACGCTATAAGCATTCCTCCAAAAGCCGGAATAGCCATAGGGATCATAATATCGCTCCCCCGGCCGGTAGAAGTTAAGATTGGCAATAAAGCCAGAATGGTCGTGGCAGTTGTCATTAAACAGGGACGAATACGTTTCTCCCCGGCTTCAATTACAGATTGCCTGATCTGTTTTATATTATCTGGTGAATTAGTCTCGAAGGTCTGAGTAAGATATGTAGCCATGACCACACCATCGTCGGTAGCAATCCCAAAAAGGGCAATAAAACCGACCCAAACAGCCACACTCAGGTTGATGGTCTTGATCTGGAATAACTGCCGGATGTTTTCCCCAAAAAGGCTGAAATTCATAAACCAGTCCTGTCCGTAAAGCCAGATCAACATAAAACCACCTCCAAAGGCTACCGCGATTCCTGCAAAGACCATGAACGAAGTAGAGACAGATTTGAACTGGAAATAAAGGATCAGAAAAATGATCAATAGTGAAAGAGGAACTACCAGAGAAAGGGTTTTTTCAGCCCTCATCTGGTTCTCATAATTTCCGGTAAACCTGTATTTCACATTTGCAGGCAGCTTTAATTCTTCTGATGCTATCTTTTCCTGTATAAGATCCCGGGCATTTTCAACCACCTCTACTTCGGCAAAACCATCAAGTTTATCAAAAAGCACATAACCGGTAAGAAAGGTGTTTTCACTTTTAATCACCTGAGGTCCCTGCTCATATCTTATTTCCACAAGTTCTCCCAGAGGTACTGGCGATCCACCTTCAACAGGTACATAAATATCCTTAATTTCCTGTGGACTCTCTCTTAATTCGCGAGGATAACGAACCCTTATCCCATAGCGCTCCCTTCCTTCCACCGTTTCACTTAATTGCATTCCACCAACAGCGATTTGCAAAACCTGCTGCACGTCATCAATGGAAATACCGTACCGGGCCAGCCGTTCACGCTGAATATCGATGAGAAGGTATGGTTTACCAACAATACGGTCGGCGAAAACTGCTTCAGCTTTAACACCCTCGGTTTCTTTCAGGATCTCTTCCAGTTGCATTCCAAACTGCTGAATCTGTTGCAGATCTGCCCCCTGAACTTTAATTCCCATAGGAGCACGCATCCCGGTTTGCAACATGATGAGACGGGTTTCTATGGGCTGAAGTTTCGGCGCGGAAGTAACTCCGGGTAATTTTGTAACCCTGGCGATCTCATTCCAGATATCATTGGGAGATTTTATTACCGGCCTCCAGTTCCTGAAGTATTCTCCATCAGCATCTGGAATTAACTGATCCCTGGTTACTTTAAGAGGATTTGTTACTAAAGAAGCTTTTGGCTCTATCTGGGAAGAGGACTCAGTTGAAAATTCTAAATTTGGATTAGCCGCTAATTTTCCGTTTTTCAGTATAAAATAACCATTTTCATTAACGCGATAGCGTTGCTTTTCTCCCTCTTCATTCTCCATATATTCAGTTTTATACTGAATAATATTCTCGTACATGGACAAAGGTGCGGGATCCAGCGCCGACTCTGCTCTTCCGGCTTTTCCTACCACTGTTTCTACCTCGGGAAGACTTGCTACGGCCATATCCAGTTGCTGCAAAACCCTTTTATTTTCTTCCACTCCGGAATGCGGCATAGAGGTTGGCATCAGCAAAAATGAACCTTCGTTCAGCGAGGGCATGAATTCTTTACCGGTATTTTTCATGATAAGGAATCCCAGAACAATAATTAGGGTTGGTATGCTAAGAAACAGCAGTTTATTTTCCAGCGTCCATTGTAAAATTCTAGTGTAATAAGATTTGAACAAATAAAAGACCGACAATAAACCGACGCTGATCAGAGCAACAAAGACCAGGTTCAGCAGAACACTATTCTGTAGTCCCAATGGTCTCCAGTATACCGAAAGCATCAAAATCATGGTGATCACCGTTAGCCCGATCTTAAATAATTTTGCCCGGCCTTCATCCATCTTTTCAAGTTTCAACAATAAATTAATAATTCCGAAGCCTAGGAGGGCCAAACCGATCCAATAGCTGAAAAGGACTGCCAGGATCCCACCAAGTATCAGAAAAACCGGAAAAATATATGTGAATCTGCTTCTATAATTCCTTTTTTTGAAAAGTATAGCTGCAATTGGCGGAATTAGAAATAGAGCCACCAGGATCGAAGCAGCAAGCGCCATTGTTTTAGTAAAGGCAAGGGGCCTGAATAATTTACCTTCAGCTCCCACCATCGTAAATACAGGAATAAAACTAATTATGGTGGTTAGAACAGCCGTTAGGATAGCCCCTGAAACTTCTGCGGTAGCCTCATAAACGATCTGGTTAACGGGTCGGTCGTCTTTCATATCAAGATGACGAATGATATTTTCACAAAGGATGATTCCCATATCCACCATCGTCCCAATGGCAATCGCGATACCAGACAATGCAACGATATTTGCCGTCACTCCAAAGATCTTCATGGTTATAAAGACCATCAACACTGCCACCGGTAATAAACCAGAAATAAGGATGGAGGCGCGAAGATTAAAAACCATTATGACGATCACCAGGATAGTGATGAGGATCTCCATGGTAAGCGCCTCATTCAAGGTTCCCAAAGTTTCCTGGATCAGTTCGGTTCTATCATAAAAAGGTACTATTGTTAATTGAGATTCTGTCCCATCCTTCAGAGTTTTCGCGGGCAGACCTGAACTTATTTCTTTAATTTCAGCCTTTACATTATTGATCACTTCCATGGGATTGGCACCGTAGCGGGCAACCACTACACCTCCAACAACCTCGGCTCCCTCCTTATCCAGGATTCCACGGCGGGAAGCAGGACCCATGGAAACATTGGCGATATCTTTGATCCTGATAGATGCGTAATCTTCTGAAAAAACTACAGCATTCTCAATATCTTCAATAGATTTCACATAACCCAGGCCGCGCACCAAGTATTCGGCCTGGTTAATCTCCAGGGTCTGGGCACCGATCTCACGATTGCTCTGCTTTACAGCCATAACTACCTGATCCAGGCTAATATCATACTGACGCATTAATTCTGGCTTCACATCAACCTGGTATTCCTGAACATATCCGCCAATACTGGCAACTTCTGAAACGCCACCGGCTCCGGAAAGGGCATATTTCACATAATAATCCTGAACACTTCGCAGTTCCTGGAGGTCCCAGCCACCGGTAACATTTCCGTCCTTATCGCGACCTTCCAGGGTATACCAGAAGATCTGTCCCAAACCGGTGGCATCTGGCCCCAAAGAAGGATTTACTCCTTCCGGTAAAAGGTTTTCAGGTAAGGAATTCAGTTTTTCTAGGATCCTGCTCCGACTCCAGTAAAACTCAACATCTTCCTCAAAAATGAGGTAGATACTGGAAAAACCAAACATAGAAGAGCTTCTGATGGTCTTCACCCCGGGAATTCCAAGTAAACTGGTGGTTAAAGGATAGGTGATCTGGTCCTCGATATCCTGAGGTGAACGCCCGGCCCATTCGGTAAAGATGATCTGCTGATTTTCACCAATATCGGGGATGGCGTCAACGGCTACGGGATCATTGGGCAACAAACCCGTATCCCAATTAAATGGAGACGTCATAATTCCCCAGCCAATAAGAATGACCAGGAGAATAAACGCGATAAGCTTGTTTTCGATTAAATATTTTATGCTTCTGTTTAGCATTATCTGATGATTTAGAATTAGAGATCCTGCGCACAACACGGGATGCCACTACATGAAAATGAGTGGTTTGAGAACTAATTCTAAAATCAGATTAAAAATACCTGGTCTACCAGATGTATATCTGTGACCAGTAAGGGTGGAGAGTAATCCTTAAAAGGAATGATCTGCTTTGGTAAACTTTCGAAAAGGTTTAAGTAGGTGAAAGTAAACGTGGTGATAAAAAATTGTTTTTGAAAATCTATAGAATCAAATGAGATCTTCAATTCATCCTGACCTTGCACCTGTATCTTTTCGTTAGTACAGCAGTGATCTTCTTCACCAGAGGTCATTTGCATTCCGCAAGTTTTGGCTTTAGAGAACACCGCCTTATCTACAAGATGATCTCCACAAAAATGTTTGTCTACCGTGAAAGACATGGTAGAAAACATTAGCATAAAGGCCATGCTTATAGAAACTATATGTTGAAAGGCTTTTTTCACTGCCTACAAAAATACATTTTTTTTAAATATTGGAGGTTTTCGCCAATTGAACCCTTTTTAAGAATCGTAAAATTAGGCTAATATCAAATCATTCGATTTCAGTTTTTGGGAATAGGCTTTCAATTTTATTTGAATTCAAGCCTGAAAATTTCAGTTATTTCAAAAAAGATTTTACACCTAAACCCTTAACTTTAAGGTGGTTAAATAAATGAATATCAATAATTTAAAATTTCATTATGGAAAATAAAAAAGTTATTGCCATTGTTGGGGCAACCGGAGCACAGGGTGGTGGTTTGGCCAGAGCGATATTAAACGATCCTGAAGGGGAATTCAAAGCCAGAGCTATCACCAGAAACCCAGATTCAGATAAAGCTGGAAAATTAAAGGAAATGGGGGCCGAGGTAGTTCAGGCTGATATAGATGATAAAGAGAGCGTCATCAATGCCTTTAAAGGGGCTTATGGCGCATATTGTGTTACGAATTTCTGGGAACATTTCTCCCCGGAAAAGGAAATGCAGCAGGCAAAAAACATGGCTCAGGCAGGAAAAGAGGCCGGACTCCAGCATGTAATCTGGTCTACCCTTGAAGATACCAGAAAGTGGATTCCGCTCGACGACGATCGAATGCCCACCCTAATGGAAAAATACAAAGTCCCGCATTTCGATGCCAAGGGTGAAGCAGATGAATATTTTTCTGAAAGCGGTGTTCCCTACACCTTATTGTTCACTTCCTTTTACTGGGATAATTTTATCAATTTCGGCATGGCTCCTCAAAAAGGAGAAGATGGTGAACTGGCGATCACTTTTCCCATGGACAATAAGCAATTACCTGGTATTGCTGCGGAAGATATCGGAAAATGTGCCTACGGAATCTTTAAAGCCGGAGACACTTATAAGAATAAAATTGTGGCTATTGCCGGCGAACATCTCACCGGTAAGGAAATGGCTGAGATCTTTTCTGAAGTTTATGGCAGGAATATTAAATATAATGCTGTTTCGCCAGAAGTTTTCCGAAGTTTTGATTTTCAGGGCTCCGATGATTTAGGAAATATGTTTCAGTTCAAGGCTGAAGAAGAAGAATATTTCTGTACCATTAGAGACATTAATACCAGCAGAAAACTAAATCCGGAACTGCTAAACTTCAGAAACTGGTTAAAGCAAAACAAGGATAAAATGGAAGTATAGTTGTTTTATGATCTACCTGATTCTCTTATTCGGTAATAATAAAATGCAGGCAACAGAATAAGTAGAAATAAAGGATGAATTAGAAAGCGTCTCACATAAAACAAAGCTAGATAATGCTCTCTCTCTATATTCAGTATTAGAAAAATAAATGCCGCAGTAGTTAGAACATACAGAATCACATAGAGAATCGCTGAAAACTTCAGGATATTGAGGTCCCTGAAACCTAAATAAATAATAGTCAGCGAGATAATGGAGTTCAGAGAAAACCTTAGTGTAAGATTAAACATTAGCTTTGCCATATCCATAGGTGGAATGATCCCAAGCAGGTAATCTGACTTAAAAAAAACGATTAGAGGATCATAAAATATTTCCTGCTCAAAAAACCTTATCGCCGCAAGCATAAGGACCAGTAATCCTATTGCAAAAACCCGGTATCTCCTTTTTACTTTTTTCTCCATTTCGAATAGATTCTAACCCAGATTAACCAGAGAATAAAGACGGTACCATAGATCGCTAAAGGGAAAAAAACCGAATGCATAAAACCGGAATATTGGGGATATTCATAAATACTTACCGCCAGGATCACGATACGCAGAATGTTGATCGCATAAATAATGACCGAACCGGCGAAAACATAAAATAAAGTTGATGTGGTTTTCCCAAAGAATGCGAGTATAAACGAAACGAAAAGGATGATGATGCTGGCAGAATTACAACCTTCCACGATTCCGGCTAAAAAATAATCGTCTACCATGAGCTTCATAGATAGTCCCGTGTAATGCATTACTACTTCCACATCTTCGTAACCAATTCCCTGCATCACACTTCCGCTTTGACGGGCAACCAATTGAGTTAAGGGATCAGGAATGGGGTTCTCGGTATCATAGATCAGCAAAAACCAGTTATAGAGGCTTGAGAATAGGAAATAACTACCCAGGAAAATAAATATGAATTTAAGGACAAGTCGGTATTTACGAACCAGGTCGATCAATTTCAATTGGGGGTTTTTAACAAATTTATAGAATTGAAAGGCTCCGTTTACATGAGAAATTGAATACTTTTGCACCAAAGATTGTTAATATGCCATTTCAGAAATTAAAACCGCAAGTAGAAGAGATCCTTCAAAATGAGAAGATAAGCGTTGATAAAAGGCTTACCGAAGTATGTGAATTACTTGAAAAAAATATTCCATATTATGACTGGGTAGGTTTTTATTTTAAGAATGGAAACAAGGAAGAACTTAAGTTGAAAGCTTTTGCCGGTGAACCAACAGATCATGAGATCATTCCATTTGGTCGAGGCATTTGCGGACAGGTAGCAGTCTCCAATAAGAATTTTGTAGTTCCAGATGTGAAGGCACAGAATAACTATATCGCTTGCAGCATTCATGTGAAGGCTGAAATAGTGATCCCACTTTTTGTAAATGGAGAAAACATTGGTCAGATAGATATAGATAGTCACACTGAAGATCCATTTTCACATGAGGACGAATTATTTCTTGAGTGGGTGAATGAAAAGGTTGCTGAAATACTATAGGAGCTAATAAATACATGAAATAACAACAAAAGCCTTAGGAATTCCTAAGGCTTTTATCGTTTTGGTAATAGTTAGTTTTAGTGATTTTTCTTCTTCAATATGAATTCTATCTAAAATTGAAAGACAATTGTAAAAAATAGCAGAACAAAAAATCCGATCAATTGCAGAATAGAATTCAAATATTTTTTTTCAATTTCATTTCCCATTTTTCATAGCTTTTCATCAAAACTACACAAGCCCTTCGCTGTGTCTCAACACTTTAACGAACTTTAAATATTTTTAGAATAATTTAAGCTAAAATAAGGGTAAACAACTGGTAATTAGTTAACATCTATTTACATACCGGTCCTAATCGCCTCTACAGGATCCAGTTTTGAGGCAGAGATAGCCGGGATAATTCCTGAAATTAATCCAATTACGGCAGAAACGGCTGTTCCTATTAACATATTGAATGGTGAAAGTACAAATTCAAAATCTCCGGTGAACTGCGAAGCTACTATGGAAACCAGCCAGACAATGAATAATCCAACCAAACCTCCAATTACAGAAAGGATGATAGCTTCAAAGAGAAATTGAGAAAGAATGAACCTGTTCTTAGCCCCCAGGGATTTTTGTATCCCAATAAGGTTGGTTCGCTCCTTTACACTAACAAACATAATATTGGCGATCCCGAAACCTCCAACTAAAAGGGAAAATCCACTAATTACAAGCCCGATTACATTCAGCTGACCAGTAATATTATCTATAAAATCGGCAAATCCCTGTAACTGATTCACAAAAAAATTATTTATCTCACCGGGTTTGATACCGCGCATATTTCTGAGCTGTTGCTCCAGGATTGCCACAAATTCATCATTATCTACACCATCTACAGGCTTCAAAACAATCTGTGGGAAAACGGTTCCTTTAGTGGTTCCGTAAACCCTTCTGGCAAAATTGGCCGGCACGAAAGCCTGTCCATCCCTAGAACCTGTAAAAAGTGACTGTCCTTGTTTTTTAAGTACACCTATAACGGTAGCCTTTCGCCCAAAGATCCTGATCTCCTTTCCTACACCATTAGCACTTCCAAAAAGATTTTGAGCTACTTCATGACCGAGCACCACAACTCCGGAGCCACTAACAGCTTCCGGTTCGTTAAAAAATCTACCTTCTTCCAGTTCGAAAGCTTCAATATCATAATATTCATGTGTGACCGCCCCAACATCTACACCTGCACTTGTTACATCCTGATATTTTATGGCAGCTCCTCCAGGTACACCCAGAGCAAAACTTATTGCCTCAAGGTCTGGAAGACTTTTTTTGAGATACTGATATTCTTCGTAGGTGACATCGGGAAACTGTTCCCTTTTCCATCGTGGAATTTCGGAAGGCCCAAAATTAAACCTCATTACGATTACAGTACTGTTATCAAGAGCGCTTAAACTTCCTGTAATATCTTTCTTCAGAGAATCTACCGCAGCAAGAACCGCAATAATGGAAAATATACCAATTGTTACGCCCAGTAAAGAGAGAAAAGTACGTAGCCGGTTATTTTT
Source organism: Christiangramia lutea (assembly GCF_022489035.1). Classification (GTDB taxonomy): domain Bacteria; phylum Bacteroidota; class Bacteroidia; order Flavobacteriales; family Flavobacteriaceae; genus Christiangramia; species Christiangramia lutea. The sequence goes on along the minus strand of NZ_JAKVTV010000006.1, from coordinate 119,510 downwards.
AAGAGCGCTAATCGCAAAATTGAAGCTCTCTTTAAGTACGCGTAAATAAATTAGCATGGTAAAAATCAGCGGTTTTAGGTTGATTTAAAGATAGGACGTTAGTTATAAAATTTCGTTACAAAATTTATTCATAATTCGGCCTTTGCACTTTCAGAATTTTAGCTTAAATGGTTACTTTTGCACCTTTAACAAACACAACACAATGAGCGAATTAAAACAAGCAAAATCTGCTTTAATTTCAGTTTTCAGCAAAGATGGATTAGAGCCTATCGTAAAGAAACTTGACGAATTGGATATAACCATCTATTCTACAGGAGGTACCGAGAAATTTATCAAGGAACTTGGTATTAATGTTATTCCTGTAGAAGACGTTACTTCTTATCCTTCTATTTTAGGCGGAAGAGTAAAGACCCTTCATCCAAAAGTTTTTGGAGGTATCCTTAACCGACAGGAAAATGAAGGTGATGCTAAGGAACTGGAACAATACGAAATTCCTCAATTAGACATTGTGATCGTAGATCTTTACCCGTTCGAAAAAACGGTGGCTTCAGGTGCTTCTGAACAGGATATCATTGAAAAGATCGATATAGGTGGTATTTCCCTGATTAGAGCCGCTGCCAAAAATTTCAAGGATGTAACCTGCGTTTCTTCTGTAGACGATTATCAGGAATTCCTCGATCTTTTAAATGAAAAGAACGGTAAAACCAGTATTACAGACAGAAAAAGATTCGCAACCAAAGCATTTAATATTTCTTCGCACTACGACTCGGCTATCTTCAACTATTTCAATCAGGATAACGAGGTAAGCTCTTTCAAACAAAGCGAATTAAAAGGAAAAGAATTGAGATATGGTGAAAATCCACATCAGAAAGGAACCTTTTACGGAGAATTTGAGGAATTATTCGATAAGCTTCACGGTAAAGAGTTATCCTACAACAATCTTTTAGATGTTGATGCCGCAGTGAACCTGATGAATGAGTTTAAAGGTGAGGCTCCCACTTTCGCTATATTAAAACATAATAATGCTTGCGGACTTGCCCAGAGAGACAGTATCCATCAGGCATATGTAGATGCTCTGGCCGGAGATCCGGTTTCAGCTTTCGGAGGAATTTTGATAAGCAATGTGGAAATAGATACCGAAACTGCTGAAGAAATCCACAAACTTTTCTGTGAAGTGGTGATCGCTCCATCATATTCAGAAGAAGCACTGGAAATCTTAAAAGGCAAAAAGAACAGAATAATTCTTGTTCTTAAAGATGTAAAACTTCCGAAAACCCAGGTAAGAACCTGTCTTAATGGAGTTTTGGTTCAGGACAAAGATCTTAAAACCGACAGCCTGGAAGATTTAAAACAAGCTACAGATAATAAACCTTCTGATGAGGAGTTATCTGACATGATATTTGCATCGAAGATTTGCAAACACACCAAATCGAATACTATCGTCTTAGCCAAAAACAAGCAACTTTGTGCCAGCGGGACAGGTCAAACCTCACGAGTAGACGCTCTTACCCAGAGTATAGAAAAGGCGAGGTCTTTTGATTTTAACCTTGATGGAGCCGTGATGGCAAGCGATGCTTTTTTCCCTTTCCCTGATTGTGTGGAAATTGCCGGAAATGTTGGAATCAAAGCGGTAATTCAGCCAGGGGGATCTATTAAAGACCAGCTGAGTATCGATTATTGCAACGAGAATAATATCGCTATGGTGATGACAGGAACGCGCCATTTTAAACATTAATTTTAGTACATTTACCCGAACCTCAATACCAAAAATACAATATGGGATTTTTTGATTTTCTCATTGAAGAAATTGCAATAGACTTAGGTACCGCGAATACCCTTATTATTCATAATGATAAAGTTGTTGTAGACAGCCCCTCCATAGTAGCCCGAGACCGTACTTCAGGTAAAATAACCGCCGTTGGTAAGGAAGCTGCGATGATGCAGGGTAAGACTCATGAGAATATCAAAACCATTCGTCCCTTAAAAGATGGTGTAATTGCAGATTTTGATGCCAGTGAGAAGATGCTCACCATGTTCATCAAGGAAATCCCGGCATTAAAGAAGAAACTTTTCACCCCAACGCTGAGAATGGTTATTTGTATACCTTCGGGTATTACCGAGGTGGAGATGCGTGCTGTTAAGGAAAGTGCGGAAAGAGTAAACGGTAAAGAGGTTTACCTTATACACGAACCTATGGCCGCGGCGATTGGTATTGGGGTTGATATCATGCAGCCGAAAGGAAATATGATCGTGGATATAGGTGGCGGTACTACAGAGATCGCAGTAATTGCCCTTGGTGGTATTGTTTGTGACAAATCTGTGAAGATCGCAGGGGATGTCTTTACCAATGACATCGTTTATTATATGCGTACTCAGCATAACCTTTATGTTGGAGAACGCACCGCTGAAAAGATAAAAATCCAGATTGGTGCGGCTACTGAAGATCTTGAAGTTCCACCAGACGAGATGAGCGTTCAGGGTAGAGACCTTTTAACTGGGAAACCTAAACAGGTGAATATCTCTTATCGTGAGATCGCCAAGGCCCTGGACAAATCTATTTTAAGGATCGAGGACGCCGTAATGGAAACGCTTTCTCAAACTCCTCCAGAACTAGCAGCAGATATCTACAATACCGGTATTTATCTAGCAGGTGGTGGTTCTATGCTAAGAGGGTTGGACAAAAGACTTTCTCAAAAAACAGATCTCCCGGTTTATATAGCTGAAGACCCGTTAAGAGCAGTAGTTCGAGGAACAGGAATTACCTTAAAAACACTGAACAGATATAAAGGGATTTTGATCAAGTAGGAGAAGATTAATTTATGCAGCAGATTTTCAACTTTCTCATACGGAATAAGAATTCGATTTTATTCTTAATCCTGTTCGTTGTATCTGTGTTTCTTACTGTTCAAAACCACGCTTTTCATAAGAGCAGATTCTTAAGTTCAGCAAATTTTGTGACTGGAGGCGTATATTCCTGGTCCAACGATGTGAATTCTTATTTAAGCCTTGATGAATATAACGAAAGGCTTCTTGAAGAGAACAAACAGCTCAGAAACATTATTTCAAGCATTCGGGACAGTCTTCCCGTAGACCAACAACTGGACAGCACCTCTTTTGAAGGAGATTACCTCTTCCGCACGGCAAGGGTAATAAACAATAATTTTTCTAAGGTGGATAATTACCTGACTCTTAACCGTGGAGAGCGATCTGGAATACAGCAGGAATACGGTGTGATCACCAGTCAGGGCATTGTGGGAATTGTAGACCGAGTTAATGAAAATTACTCCAGAGTGATCTCTATTCTTAATAGCCGGTCAAGAATAAATGCACAGCTTAATAACACAAATCATTTTGGAAGTTTAGTATGGGACGGTAAAGACCCGAATATAGTCCAGCTAATCGATGTACCCAGACAGGCTCCTCTTCAAAAAGGAGATACCATCATAACCGGTGGACGTTCACTAATCTTCCCAAAAGGTTTGCCTGTAGGAAGCATTCAGGATTTTACCTTAGACCAGACCCAGAGTTACTATACGATCAATATCAAGTTGTTCAATGACATGACCAATATTGGCTATGTATACGTGATCGAAAACGTGAACAAGGAGGAAATCGAAAATTTACAGGAAACGAATGAACAGTAAGCTTTTTTCAAATATCGGCCGCTTCGTTATTCTTGTATTTTTACAGGTATTAATACTAAATAACATCAATTTTGCGGGATATATCAACCCTTACCTGTATGTGCTATTTTTACTTCTGTATCCATTCACTGGAAATCAGAGCCTATTTCTTTTTATTTCGTTCCTCTTAGGAGTAAGCATCGATGTTTTTGAAGATAGCGGCGGAATTAACGCAGCTGCCTGCCTTGTTGCAGCTTTTGTTAGACCAAACCTGCTAAGATTTTCCTTCGGAATTAGTTATGACCACCAAAATATCCGTCTTTCAGCAACACCCTTCGGAGCTAAATTGAGCTATGTTTTCCTAATGGTTCTAATACATCATTTTGTTTTATTTTCCTTGGAAATGTTCAGCATAAATCATATACTCCTAGTACTGAAAAAGACGATTTTTTCCACTATATTCACAACAATCCTAATACTTCTAAGCCTTACATTATTTAGTAAAAAGTATCGATGAGAAAGATTTTACTATACATAACAATTTTAACTACCGGGCTCATCTTTATTGGAAGACTGTTCTATCTTCAAATCGTAGACACTTCTTTGGCTATAAGATCACAGGACAATGCTATTAAGGTTGTTTATGACTACCCTCAGCGTGGATACATTTACGACAGGGATGGTAAATTAATGGTTTCGAATCAGCCATCTTATGATGTAATGGTGATTCCGCGCAACCTGAAACCTTTCGATACTACCGAATTCTGTGGCATTCTAAATCTTTCCAGGGAAGATCTGGAAAAGAAGCTTGATAAAGCTCGGATTTATTCTCCTATGCTACCCTCAGTGGTAATACCACAGCTCACCAAAAGTGAATATGCAATATTACAGGAAAAAATGAGGAAATATGAGGGTTTCTACATTCAGAAAAGGTCACTTAGAGATTACCAGGTAGACCACAGCGCAAATGTTCTTGGATATATCGCTGAAGTGAACCAGAAAATAATAAATGAGAATCCATATTATATCTCTGGTGACCTTATTGGTCGCGCCGGGGTTGAAAGTTATTACGAGGAATTATTACGGGGCGTTAAAGGCGTGAAACATATACAGAAGGATCGCTTTAACCGTGATATTGGCCCGTATAAAAATGGAATTTACGATACTCTTCCTGAAAAAGGGAAGGATATTTCGCTTACTGTAGATGCTGAACTTCAGGCCTACGGAACGAAATTAATGAAAAACAAAAGGGGCGGAATCGTTGCCATAGAGCCGGAAAGCGGGGAAATCCTCACCTTGATCACGGCTCCTACATACGATCCTGCGAAACTGGTTGGAAGAAAACGTTCCCCGAATTTCACCGAATTGTACTACGACACCATCGCCAGGCCACTATACGATAGGGGTTTACTGGCGGAATATCCACCTGGATCTCCCTTTAAAACATTAAATGCACTTATAGGGCTCCAGGAAGGTGTAGTTGATACTAACGATAAATTCTCTTGTAACCACGGATATGCTTATGGTAGCCGTGGGAGAAAACTAGGTTGCCATGCACATAAAAGTCCGTTAGATATGATCCCGGGAATTGCCCAATCCTGTAATGCCTATTTTGCCAATGTTTACAGAAGGGTGATCGAAAAATATCCAACTTCACAGGAAGGGATGGATGTATGGAATTCTCACCTGAAAAGCTTTGGTCTCGGGGATTACCTGGGCTCTGATCTTAGTACGGGCCGCCCTGGAAAAATCCCAGATTCAGAATATTATAACAGGATATACGATTATCCCACTTATAACTGGTATGCTACCGCAACCATTTCCAACGCTATTGGTCAGGGAGAAGTTCTAATGACACCAATCCAATTGGCAAATATGGCGGCAACTATTGGAAATAAAGGCTGGTATTACACACCTCACATCCTTAAAGAAATAGATGGCAAACCAATAAAAGAAGAAAAGTACACCACCAAAAATCACACTACTATAGATCCAAGGCATTTCGATCCAGTAGTTGAGGGAATGCATGAAGTTTATAAAAGTGGTACAGCCTCTACTTTAAGGATACCGGGAGTGGAAATAGCTGGAAAAACCGGTACCGCAGAAAACTTTGCCAAGATCGATGGAAAAAGAGTTCAGCTTACAGACCATTCAATTTTTGTGGCTTTTGCGCCTGTGGATAATCCTAAGATCGCCATTGCTGTTTTTGTTGAAAATGGTTACTGGGGAAGTAGATATGCAGGAAGAATGGCGAGTTTAATGATAGAAAAATATTTAAAAGGGACGATCACCCGAACAGATATGGAAAGCTGGATTTTAAGTCACAGCCTTGAAGAAGAATATGCGAAACCAATAAGCGGAGAACCTTTCATAATTAATCAGTAAATGACCAAGAACAGCGCGGGATTTGACTGGATCAGTATCTTTATTTATTTAGCACTTATTACCTTTGGATGGGCCAATATTTATTCGGCATCCCTGGGTTCCAATGCCGGTTCATTTTTCGATTTGAGCCAACCCTACGGTAAGCAGGCATTATTCATAGGATTAAGTATTTTTCTCATCGTTATCGTATTATCACTGGAGGCCAAGTTCTACCAGCGGTTCTCGAGTGTGATATATATATTATCCTTATTATCCCTAGCCGGGCTTTTTGTATTCGGTAAGACCATATCTGGTGCCACCTCTTGGTATTCCTTCGGTAGTTTTGGAGTACAACCCTCAGAGTTCGCTAAATTTGCCACGGCACTGGCTCTCGCTAAATACTTAAGCGATATACATACCAACATCAAAAAGTTAAGCAACCAGATAAAGGCATTTATTATTATAGCCTTACCGGCATTACTAATTATCCCACAGCCAGATCCTGGAAGTGCACTTGTCTATGCAGCTTTCTTTTTTCCTTTATACCGGGAAGGTCTTTCAGGGTTTTACCTTTTTGCAGGATTATCCTGTGTAGCGGTTTTCATTCTAACGCTCTTAGCAGGCCCTATCTGGGTAAGCGCCGGAGTTATTTTAGTTGGGCTTTTCCTGTTCTTCAGAAAAAGAAAAAAACGTCCAGGGCGCATCCTAATTACCTTTTTTGGAATCATCGCAATAGGATTGAGTTTCTCGGTGAACTATATTTTTGAGAATGTCTTCGAACAAAGACACCGGGATAGGTTCAATATTGTTCTTGGCAAGGAGGTAGACTCCAAAGGAATAGGATATAATACCAATCAAAGTGAGATCGCCATAGGTAGTGGAGGCTGGCTTGGCAAAGGATGGACCCAGGGCACACAAACCAAAGGTCAGTTCGTACCAGAACAGCATACAGATTATATTTTCAGTACGGTTGGTGAAGAATGGGGGTTTCTTGGAAGCGCTACAGTGATTTTGCTTTTCGTCCTGCTTTTATTGAGACTCATAAGACTTGCTGAGAGGCAACGTAATCAGTTTTACAGGGTTTATGGCTATTCGGTAATAGGAATACTTTTTATACACTTTCTGGTGAATATAGGAATGGTAATAGGCATCTTCCCTACCGTTGGTATTCCATTACCCTTTTTCAGTTATGGAGGTTCAGGTCTATGGGGTTTCACCATTTTGCTCTTTATATTTATTAAGCTGGATTCAGACAGGTTATCTTTTTAAGAACACTTTTCAGAAAGAAGAAGAATTGTAGCTACAATAAGAATTAGTATCGGGTAGGTATATTTTCTTTTCATAATATCTAAAGCATAAAAAAACCCGGAAGAAATATTCCGGGTTTTAGTTATTTGAAATATGTTAATTCTTTACTTTTTTATTTCCATCAACATCTGCCACTTTATTCCTGGTGATATTGTTCATTTTCATATCTGATAATACATTAATCGCTTCTTCGATATAAACATCTTTACTCAGGTTCTCATGCCATCTTTCTCTTTTCTCCTTCAGGATTGTATCTGTAGTAAAAAGATCTTGTTCATAAGGAAGTGAAGTATAGGTAAGATCTGTCTTATACTCTTTGATCGCTTCGAACTGTTTGGCCATTTCTTTATCTTTTTCAGCCTGTTCAGCATATTCATTATAGTTCAACGGGTAGCTACTATCATCACTTTGATTTTTCACCCATTTTGCATTTTCTTCTATTAGTCTTAACTGATCATTAGTACTCATTCTTTCCTTACTGGCCTCGATCGCTTCATCATATCCCACATAACCATTCCAGATATCATATTTCGCTGCATCGATCTTATCCCATGGAAGCGGATTCTCCTGATCTTTTTCACCTATATCTACAAAGCTATACCTGTCTGGAACCACAACATCACTTTTTACACCCTCAAGCTGGGTAGAACCACCATTCACTCTATAGAATTTTTGGGTAGTTATTTTCAGAGCTCCCATATCTCCCATATCGTTATTTCGGAGCCATCTGTTCAGATCAATTACATTCTGAACGGTTCCTTTACCATAGGTTTGTTTACTACCTATAATAATCGCTCTCTTATAATCCTGCATAGCTGCTGCAAGAATTTCTGAAGCCGAAGCTGAAAGTTCATTAACAAGGATCACTAATGGACCATCCCATACAACCTGTGGATCTTCATCCTTAAGCACTTCTTTTCTCTGACCATTTGACTTTACCTGAACAATTGGACCTTCCTCGATGAACATTCCTGCTATATCTACAACTGTTTTCAAAGATCCACCCCCATTATTTCTAAGGTCCAGTACAAGACCTTCCATACCTTCTTTTTTCAACCTGATGATATCTTCTTTGATATCTGAAGCGGCATTACGGTTGTTATAATCTTCCATATCAAAATAGAACTTTGGTAGGTTTATAACACCATATCTTCTTCCATCCTTTTTAACCATAGAGGTTTTAGCATAGGTTTCTTCAATCTCTATGACATCTCGGGTGAGGGTTACTTCCTCGATATTACCCATTACTTTTTTACGAACGGTAAGAGTTACCTTGGTATCTTTTGGTCCTTTTATCAAATCTACTGCATCATCTAGTCTCATCCCCACGATACTTACAGCTTCTTTTTCTTCTTCCTGCTTAACTTTCAAAATCACGTCACCTTCTCCTATCGCGTCACTCCTCCATGCCGGACCTCCGGAAATCACTTCGGTAATAGTTATATTATCGCTATCTTTTACCAAACGAGCACCGATACCCTCAAGTTTTCCAGACATGGCAATATCGAATCTGTCCTTATCCTGTGGAGCGAAATAGAAAGTGTGAGGATCAAACTCCTCTACAATAGCATTTATATAAACTGAAAAATAGTCGTCCCTTTCAAGATCATCCGTAAAATCATAATATCTGTCGATGTTGGAAAGGGTGGTTTCTCTAGCCTCTTTTTCAAGTTCAGCATCAGATTTCATCTGGTAAGAAGCATCGTCCTTCTTTTTATTCTTTTCGTCCTGCTTTAAATCGTAATACGTAATTAAAGCATTGAACTTCAACTGCTCTTTCCACCTTTTTCTCATCTCTTCTTTCGAAGAAACATATTCAAGGCTGTCATAGTCTGTATTTATTTTCTCCTTTTCATTAAAATCGAATGGCTTCGACAAGATTTCTTTATAAAGAGATCTGGCTTCTTCCATACGTTTTCCCAAACGACCGTAGGTTAGATTAAAGAATTCAATATTCTTAGCTTTTATCTGATCATCTATCTTATCCTTGTAAGCATCGAATTCCTTGATATCTTCTGCGTAAAAGAATCTTTTTGAAGGATCCAGGCCTTCCAGGTAACCTTCATAGACATTCTCTGAAAAACTGTCATTTATATCCTTGGCATCATAATGTCCCTGGTTCAGGACATAAGTGATAAGGTCAATAAGTAGTTTATCCTTGTTGGGGTCATCAAATTTTTTGGTAGTAAAACTACAAGAAGCAGCAGCCATTAGGAGAACTACTGCTAAGATCTTAATATTCCTTTTCATAACTCGTTTTATTTTCTTCATCGTTTGGTTACCAATATTATAGTAAAAATTGTGCCAATAAGGTAAATTACAGCCATCAATTTGTAACACCACTAATATAAGCTTTCCTTATTTAAATTCTTATTTTAGCAAAACCAAATACTAATGCATGAATAAGAAAAAACCATTGATCCTGGTGACCAACGATGACGGGATTACCGCACCCGGAATTAGAACCCTCGTTGAGGTAATGAAAGAACTGGGAGACGTGATAGTTGTAGCCCCGGATAGTCCCCAAAGCGGAATGGGTCACGCCATCACTATTAGTGACACTCTTTTTTGCGAACAGGTTACCATCAAAGAGTCTTATAAGCATAAAGAATATAGTTGTTCTGGCACCCCGGCTGACTGTGTGAAAATTGCCACACAGGAAATCCTGCATCGCAAGCCTGATCTTTGTGTAAGCGGAATTAACCATGGTTCGAATTCTTCTATTAACGTCATCTACTCTGGAACCATGAGTGCTGCCGTTGAGGCCGGTATTGAGGGTATTCCTGCCATTGGATTTTCACTTTTGGATTATTCACTTAATGCCGACTTCGAACCGACGAGAAAATTCGTTAAAGCTATTACACGGAATGTGCTGAAAAATGGCCTTCCTAAAGGTGTGGTTCTAAACGTGAATTTCCCTAAACTTAAAGAGAAGGATATCAAAGGTATAAAAATTTGCAGGCAGGCAAATGCGCACTGGGAGGAGGAATTCGATAAAAGAACCAATCCACAGGGTCGCGAATATTACTGGTTAACCGGTACTTTCGTAAATAAAGATGAAGGTGAAGATACCGACGAAAGAGCCCTGGAAGAAGGTTATGTATCTGTGGTTCCTGTACAGTTCGACCTAACTGCCCATCATTTCATCAAAGACTTAAGTAGCTGGCCTCTTAATGATTAAACAGAATTTACTCACAGGATTTCTAACTGGCATTGCGGCTAATATTGCAGGGGTAATGCTATATATTACTTTATTTTCCCAGGCAGATATAGATACAACCTTAAAAAATGCCATTGCAAATGATTATTTAGGTAAGATCATCGCTCTTGGAGCAGTCCTGAATTTTCTTCCATTTTTTGTATTTCTGAAGAAAAAACAAAATTATCATGCTCGCGGAGTGTTACTCGCAACGGTTAGCGTGGCGGTCGCGATTGCGATCTATAAATTCATATAATTGAAAGCCCGTTTGAGGCGTTTAAAATTGGAGGACCTTTTTATTTCAGTTTTTGGAAATAGAACAACCGAAAAAATAAAAGAATGAAATATTACATCATCGCCGGTGAAGCTTCAGGAGATCTCCATGCCTCCAATTTGATGAAGGCCCTGAAAGAGGTAGATCAAAATGCTGAATTTCGATTTTGGGGTGGTGATCTCATGGAAAAGCAAGGTGGCACCCTGGTAAAACATTATCGCGAACTCGCTTTTATGGGGTTTTCTGAGGTGATCATGAACCTAAGAACCATCTTTAAGAATATCAGTTTTTGCAAACAGGATATTTCGGAATATAACCCGGATGTGATCATTTTCATCGATTACCCCGGCTTCAATATGCGTATTGCAGAATGGGCCAGAAAAGAAGGCTTTAAAACCCATTATTATATCTCTCCGCAGATCTGGGCCTGGAAGGAAAACCGGATTAAAAAGATCAAAAGGGATGTAGATGAGATGTATGTCATCCTGCCATTTGAAAAGGATTTCTACACTACAAAACACGATTTCCCGGTTCACTTTGTAGGTCACCCTCTATTGGATGCTATAGATAATAAACCTCCTGTAGATGTAGACTTGTTCAAAAGAAACCATGGCCTGGATCAGCGCCCGGTAATTGCGTTGTTACCCGGTAGCCGAAAACAGGAGATCGAAAAAATGCTGAAGGTCATGCTTAGTATTACTTCAGAATTTGAAGAACACCAGTTCGTAATTGCCGGAGCTCCAAGTCAGGATGAAGAATTTTACCAGGAATTCATGAAGAAGTCCAACATCAGGTTAATCATGAACAAAACTTATGATATTTTAGGAATTGCCCATGCCGCTTTGGTCACTTCTGGAACCGCAACACTGGAAACTGCTTTGTTCAAGGTACCTGAAGTTGTCTGCTATAAGGGCAGCTATATTTCCTATCATATCGCCAAACGCATTATCAACCTGGATTATATATCCCTGGTAAACCTCATTATGAACCGGGAAGTAGTGAAAGAATTGATCCAGAATGACTTTAATTCAGCGAACCTTAAAACTGAATTAAAAAAGATCCTCGATCCTGAAAACCGTAAAAGGATTTTTTCCGATTATCATGAATTAGAAAAAAAACTGGGAGGAAAAGGAGCCAGTAAGAATACTGCTGAGTTAATTTTCGACAAAATTTCTGGTTAACATGAAAATGAAAAAATTACTCAATATATCGATCTATATTCTTCTTGGAGTTTTTATAACTTCCTGCGGGTCTTCAAGGAATAGAGTTATCACGACCAAAGAAGAATATAGAGAAACCGAAATGGCGGTACCAAATTATGATCGAAATCCCGAAGCTGAACCAGAAAATAGAACTGCTCTTAAAGTAGTTCGAACGGCTAAAAAATTTGAAGGTACCCGCTACAAATATGGTGGTACAGATAAGAAAGGCATGGACTGCTCTGGCCTCATCTATGTTTCTTTCCAGGAGGAAGGTATTTCTTTACCTAGAACTTCTCGTGATATGTCCCTCAAGGGAAAACGTTTATATCTAAAGGAAGTGAATGTTGGAGATCTACTATTTTTTGAAACTAACAAAAATCGCAAGGTCATTAATCACGTCGGGCTCGTGGTTGAAGTCAATGAAGATGGTATTTATTTTATACATTCCTCTACTTCCAGAGGAGTAATTATCTCCTCTCTATCAGAATCTTACTGGTATAATAATTTTGTAATGGCCAGAAGGATTATCTGATTTTTAATTACCTTTTGAAAGTAAATCACCCGGGTGAAAAACTTTCAATTCATTTTTTTACGCCTATCTGTTTATTTGATAGCAGGTATACTTCTGGCTTTCTATATCCATTTAAGCCTGCAAATTATCCTGGCATCTGGTGTAGTAATCTTGTTGTTTTTTCTTTTTGCGTATTACCGCGCCGGAAGAAGCCTGTTCCCAGACGCCCTCTTTGGTTTTGCCACCTTCTCCCTAGTACTTTATATTGGATTTAGCAGCGCTTATTTCAGTATTCCTGAAAATCAGTCAGGACATTATATTAACCAAAATTTAGAGCCAACCGATAGTTTGCTGGTTAGTGGAACTATAACAGAAGAATTGAAACCTACTCCCTATTCGCAAAGATTCATTCTTGAAACTGAAATCCTTTTCGAAAAAAGTCAAAAAAGAAAAATAAAGGGGAAGATACTTTTAAACTTACCGCCCGATTCGCTAAAAGCATCAGCGCTAAAGCCGGGATCAAGGATTTTAGCTCCATGGTCTCCTGAAATTATCAAAGCACCTTTAAATCCTTTCCAATTTAGCTACAAGGAATATTTAAAACACCTGCAGATAGAAAGGCAAATGAATCTGAATTCTGCACAGGTTCTTCTAATTGGCCATGAAACCAGCATCAAAGAACAGGCCTGGAGTTTCAGAGAAAGACTAATTTCGAATCTAAAAAGATATGATTTTGAACAAAATGAACTGGCAGTTTTCCAGGCACTAATTTTAGGTCAGCGTCGCGACTTAAATAATGAAATTTATAAAAATTATGCTGCTGCGGGGGCTATACATATTCTGGCTATTTCTGGCCTTCATATAGGGATATTACTGCTGATCCTGAATTTTCTTTTCAAACCCCTAGATTCATTAAAAATAGCAAGGTTTATAAAACCTGCTTTAATAATCTTGCTGTTATGGAGCTTTGCATTTCTCACAGGTTTAAGCTCATCTGTGGTAAGAGCGGTTTGTATGTTCTCATTTCTGGCCATAGGATTGCAACTAAAAAGAAAGACGAGCAGTCTTAACAGCCTTTTCCTATCACTGTTCTTTTTACTACTCATCAATCCTTATTATATTTTTCAGGTTGGTTTTCAGCTAAGTTACCTGGCTGTATTTAGCATTGTTATTTTTCAACCCATGATTTATGGCCTGTTCAGTACCAAAACCAGGTTCCTTGATTATTTCTGGAAACTAACTACAGTGAGCCTGGCTGCACAAATTGGAGTGATCCCGTTAAGCCTCTTTTATTTTCATCAATTCCCCGGAATGTTCCTGGTAAGCAACCTTATTTTGATTCCATTCCTGGGCCTTGTTCTTGCAACTGGAATTCTTGTGATCATTCTTGCCTATTTTAATTTACTCCCAGTTATTCTGGCACACCTCTACGAATTCCTTCTTAATTCCATGAACTACTCTATTGAATGGATTGCGCAAATAGATTCACTGGTTTTTACAGAGATTAAAATGAGTCATCTTCAAACTCTTGCCCTTTACCTCATAATCCTAACATTTATACTTTTATCTCGTAAACCGGATTTCAAGGGTCTTGTTAAATTCCTGGTTGCGGTAATCCTTTTTCAGACTTCAAGCCTTTATGGAAGATGGACGATTCCCGAAAATGAATCGGTGGTTTTTCATGCATCAAAAAACTCCGTAATCGTCCAAAAGGGAACAGAGCATTTAATCGTTTATGCCGATAAAAAAATCGAAAATAAATTAATTTCAGATTATATCAGGGAACGGAATATCGAAAAAATAAAAACTGAAAAGATCCCCAAGATCATGAAAATGGATAATAAATTAATCCTGGTTCTGGATTCAGCAATGAATTATGACCTGAATAATTTCCAGCCAGACCTAGTTATACTGAGAAATTCACCAAAAATTAACCTCGACCGGTTATTATTAAAATTTTCTCCGCAACAGCTTGTGGTAGATGGAAGCAACTATAGAAACTATATCTCTCGCTGGAGAATTACAGCTAAAAACAAAAAAATCCCTTTCCACTATACCGGTGAAAAGGGATCATACTTTATAAATAAATAGATTAAATCTGCCTAACTGGAGAAAGTTCCTTCAAATTCTTCCTGGTACTTCTTCCACTCATCTTCTGTCTTTACATTCTTATAGTCATCGGTGGCAAAGATCTTGAGAAAAATTTCCAGTTTTTCCGGAGTTAAATATCCTTTAACAGGAGAAAGAAATCCACCGTTCTCATCAAAGAATACCATTGTTGGATATGCGGAGACACCCATGGCCTGGGTGAATTGATGTACAGCGTTCCGACCTTTCTTTTCAGGATCATAACCTGGATTTTTAAAAACTTTATCTTTAAAATAGATTACCTCGTCACCTTCTGCATTGAATTTTACGGCATAGAAGTGCTTATTGATATATGCTGCCACATGCTTATTGGAAAATGTATTTTTATCCAGCATTTTACAAGGTCCGCACCAATCTGTATAAGCATCAACAAATATTTTCTTTGGTTTTTCTTTTTGAGCCGCCAGTGCTTCGTTCATGCTCATCCACTGAATTTCCTGAGCCTTCAGAGCTGAAACACATAAAAATAAAACGGCAAAAAAGAGTAATTTTTTCATAATCTAAATTTAACTAAAACAGGTCAAACAAAAAACGTTCCTAATTTATAGGAACGTTTTTTTGTTGAAAATTTATATTTCTAAGATATTCCATGCATCTTTTTCACAAGCATCCTGCTCAACAAAAGCATGATCAAAGCAGCACCTATTGGCACCAAGGTAAAGATCAGGAAGAATGTGGTCATAGAGTAGTTCTCAGTAATAGTATCGATATAACTTCCGGTTACACCAGCTAAAAGATTGGCTATGAAGTTTGCCATAAACCAAACTCCAAACATTAATCCTACCAATCTTGCAGGTGAAAGCTTACTGATATAAGATAATCCTACCGGGCTAACACAAAGCTCTCCTAGTGTATGGAATAAATATGCCAACACTAACCAGATCATACTTACAGATGCAGTTTGAGCTCCCTGAGGGATTCCATAAGCTCCATATGCCAATGCTCCAAAACCAATACCTAGCAATCCAAGTCCGATAGCAAATTTTACAGGGCCCGATGGGTTAAACCTACTTTGCCAGATCTTAGAGAATACCGGAGCGAAAAGAATAATAAATAATGAGTTCAATACAGAGAACCAGGAAGCAGGTACTTCAGTAGCATCAGCTAAAAATTCTCTATAAAGCATCCAGATCACAATTCCCCATATGATAACAAAACTCAATCCCAGGAAAATATTCGATTTGGCGTAAGCGCTAAAAATGTTTTTGAACAACATTGCCAGAACCCAGGTGATCACAACCATAGGCACGATTGTAATTACGGCATTTATGATTTTAAATGTCATCGCCTCACTTCCAACCAGAACTCTATCTGTGTAATCTGCAGCAAAGATGGTCATAGAACCACCAGCCTGCTCAAATGCCCACCAGAAGAATATGGTAAAGAATGCAAAGAATCCAATTACGATTAGTCTATCCCTTTGTACAGATGCTGAAACTTCCTCTTCCTTCTCTTCTTCGATC
This sequence comes from Christiangramia lutea, assembly GCF_022489035.1. Lineage (GTDB taxonomy): Bacteria > Bacteroidota > Bacteroidia > Flavobacteriales > Flavobacteriaceae > Christiangramia > Christiangramia lutea. The sequence continues at coordinate 103,418 of NZ_JAKVTV010000006.1, read as the reverse complement.
TTTTCGTCTCCTGTAGCGACACCGTGTTTGAAGGCCTCAGCTTCTTTTGGATTCAATCCTATTTCACCAAATAATTTCTGACCAAAATAGAATTGTAACATTCCAAGGAACATGAATACCCCGGCAAGACCAAATCCATAATGCCATCCTACTTTTTCACCAATGTACCCACAAAGAAGAATTCCAAGGAACGCCCCGGCATTAATTCCCATATAGAAAATGGTATAACCAGCATCTTTTTCTTTTCCGTTGGTTTTATATAACTGTCCTACAATTGAAGAAATATTCGGCTTGAATAAACCATTACCAAGAATTAAAAGTAATAGCCCCAGATAAAAGAAAATATTGGTAAAACCTTCCAAGGCCATAGATGCGTGTCCAAGGGTCATCAATAAGGCACCCCAAACAACTGCATTTCTATATCCCATGATTTTATCGGCTATAAGGCCACCAAAAATTGGAGTAATATAAACCAGTCCTGTGTACCAACCGTATAGCACTAAGGCATCTTCCCTGGGCCAGCCCCATCCACCTTCATCCATTAAAGAAGCAGTAAGGAAAAGCACTAAAAGTGCACGCATTCCGTAATAGGAAAAACGCTCCCACATCTCGGTGAAAAATAGTACAAATAAACCTGAAGGATGCCCTAAGACGGTCCTTTGATTATATTCAGAACCTCCGAATCTAAATTCCATTTCTTATCTAGTTTTAATTAAAGTTTTTCAAGTATAAAATCGGTCATCTTGTTGTATAGATGCAATCTTGTATTGCCCCCATAGATACCATGATTCCTGTCTGGATAGATCGCCCATTCGAATTGCTTGTTCGCCTGAACAAGCTCTTCTACCATTCTCATGGTATTCTGCACATGAACATTGTCATCTCCTCCTCCATGAATCAATAAATAATCTCCTTTAAGTTTCTCAACATGGTTCAAAGGCGAGTTCTCATCGTAACCTGAAGGATTTTCCTGTGGAGTCCTCATATACCTTTCAGTATAAACCGTATCGTAAAATCTCCAGCTTGTTACGGGTGCTACAGCAATGGCCATAGAGAAAGTTTCGTTTCCTTTCAGGATCGCATTTGAAGACATGAAACCTCCGTAACTCCATCCCCAAATTCCAATTCTCTCTTTATCGATATAATTTCTTTCTCCTAATTTTTTAGCTGCTGCGATCTGGTCTTCAACCTCGAATTTTCCTAGTTCCTGGTAGGTCACTTTTTTGAAATCGGCTCCTTTAAATCCGGTTCCCCTACCATCTACACATACAATGATATAACCTTTATCTGCAAGAAGCTGATACCAGTAATCGTTCGTGCTGAAATATGAATTGGAAACAGACTGTGATCCAGGACCTGAATACTGGAACATCAATAATGGATACTTTTTAGTCTTATCAAAGTCTGTAGGTTTGATCATCCACATATTTAGATCATTCCCATTGATATTGATGGTTGAAAGCTCTTTCGGAGAAAAATCATATGCTTTATTTTTCTCTAAAAGAGTATTATTATTCAGGATCTCACGAACCTTTTCCCCGTCCTTAGCCTTACGCAAAGTGTAAACCGGCGGAGTGTTGGTATTTGTAAAAGTGTTAATGAAATAAGTGAAATCTGCACTGAAATCTGCGGAATTCATTCCGTCTTTCTCAGTAAGCCTCTTTTTACTGTTACCGTTAGGTTTTATCGAGTAGACATCACGATTTACACTACCGTTTTCGGTACTCTGAAAGAATATTCTGTTCGATTTCTCATCGTAACCGTAATAATTGGTCACTTCCCAGTTGCCCTCTGTCACCTGGTCTAACAATTCTCCATCCTCGTCATAATGGTAAATATGATTGTACCCATCCATTTCAGATGTCCAGATAAAGCTGTTATCTTCAAGAAAAGTAAGATTATCGGTAATATCTACATAAGCCTCATCGGTTTCATTTAGGATAAGACTGGTTTGATTATTCTCTGCGTTCAAAAAAAGTAGATCCAGATCGTTTTGATGTCTGTTCAGAACCTGAACACTCAAGGTCATTGGCTCTGCAGACCATTTAATTCTTGGAATGTAAAAATCCGAATATTCAACCTCCGGCTTCGAATCTTTTGATGCTACATCTATTTGATCTTCAAGATCGATTTCACTTGAAGTTTCCTTGTCTAGATCATAGATATGAAGGCTTACCTTAGAATTTGCTTCACCAGCTTTAGGATATTTAAACACATGCTGACTTGGATAAAGGTCCTTTCCGAACATATCCATGGAAAATTCTGGAACCTCAGATTCGTCAAATTTCAAATAAGCGATCTTTTCACCTGTTGGATTCCATTCAAAAGCCTTTACAAAAGAAAATTCCTCCTCATAAACCCAGTCGGTGATACCGTTGATAATACTATTTATCTCTCCATCATTAGTGATTTGGCTTCTTTCCTGAGTTTTAAGGTCAAGAATATAAATATTGTTTTCAAAAACATAAGCCACTTTTGAAGCATCTGGAGAAAATGAAGCTTCCTGTATCTTATCTTTACTCACCTTCACCAGGTTTTTTGAGCTTAGATCGTGAACATAAAAGATCTCTTTTGAAGATCTGCGATAGATAGGTTCAACCTCGGTTGATAATAGTACTTTTCCTTCATTTTCACTAAATTTAAATCCCTGGAAAGAATCGATACCTTCCAGATCTGCACTATTCACCAAAGTTCTGGTCTTCTTACCAGTTTTATAACTATAGACATCTATGGTTGTGTTCCCCGATTCGCGATCGCGGTTTAAAACCACATATTCCTCGCCATTGTTTAAAGATTGTAGGGATTGAAGTCTTTCTTGTCTAAAGGTCCCGCTCCATATTTCTTCGAGACTGACTTCCTTTTTTTGTGCCGTAAGCACGGAAGTTGTTGCCAGAATAAAAGCAACAAGTATTTTAGGGAATTTCATAAATATTACAAAAAATTTAATGCAGGCCAAGTTTACTAAAATTTAACCAAAAAATGACCATGCCGGTTTGTTAAATACTAACAATCTGTTAAGAAAAATTCGACTTTACCTACTTCATCCAGACCTTTTTATAAGTCTCTAAAAAATATGCTTTGTATCTTTGACCACCTGAAATACCTAAAAAATGACAAAGCCCGTAAACGGATTTTCGAAACTTAGTAAGAATGAGAAAATTAAATGGCTGGCTGCAAATTACCTTCATGAGGATCAAAAAGCCATCTCAGTCCTTAAGCAGTATTGGAACGACGATAACGAATTACAGAAACTTCACGATGAATTTATTGAAAACACCGTTTCAAACTTCTACCTTCCATTAGGCCTGGCGCCAAATTTCCAGATTAATGGCAAATACCACGTATTGCCTATGGCGATTGAAGAAAGTTCCGTTGTTGCAGCCGCCAGTAAAGCGGCAAAATTCTGGAACGAAAGAGGAGGTTTTAAAGCCAGGGTGATCAATAATAAAAAGATCGGCCAGGTACATTTCCTTTTTCAGGGGGATTTCTCCAAGCTCGACACATTGGTTACAAATATTGAGCCGAAACTCAGAGAAGCGGTTAAACCCATCACCCGAAACATGGAAAAAAGAGGTGGCGGGATACTTGATATCAATCTTATCGATAAAACAGACGAGCTGGAAAACTACTACCAGCTATTTGTGCATTTTGACACCAGGGATTCCATGGGTGCTAATTTCATTAATTCCTGTCTTGAAAAATTTGCCGAGGTCCTTAAGGATGAAACCATGAAAAATCCTGATTTTTCCGATAAGGAAAAAGAACTGGAAGTGATCATGAGCATACTTTCCAATTATGTGCCGGAATGTACAGTAAGAGCAGAAGTGTCCTGCCCGGTAGAAGATCTATCTGAAGGCAGCGAACTAAGCGGAGCGGAATTTGCCAGGAAATTTGTGCAGGCCGTTAAAATTGCCGCGGTTGAACCTTACAGAGCTGTCACCCACAACAAGGGAGTAATGAACGGAATTGATGCCGTTGTACTCGCTACAGGAAATGATTTTAGAGCCGTTGAAGCCGGAGTTCACGCTTATGCTTCAAGAAATGGAAGGTATTCCAGTCTTACTCACGCAAAGGTCGAAAACGGAATATTCACATTTTGGATGGAAATACCTCTTGCCCTGGGAACCGTTGGCGGACTCACAAGTCTTCACCCACTGGTTAAACTTGCCCTGGATATACTTCAGAGGCCTTCGGCCAGTGAACTGATGGAGATCACTGCGGTCGCAGGACTTGCTCAGAATTTCGCCGCACTAAGATCACTAATTACTACAGGAATTCAGCAGGGACACATGAAAATGCACCTGATGAACATTCTTAATCAAAACCAGGCGACGGAAAAAGAAAAGGAAGAAATGGTAGAATTCTTCACCCATCATACTATCACGCACAGCAGTGTAATTGAACAACTGGAAAAAATAAGATCTTAATGCTACAATTCAGAAGCAATGGAAAACTTTTAATCACAGGAGAATATGCGGTTCTTGACGGCGCAAAATCTTTAGCAGTACCCACCTCAAAGGGGCAGGAAATGCGAGTTGATCAAGGTGAACCAAACCTAATTGACTGGAAGGGCATTGATGAAAAAGGTGATACCTGGTTTCAGACTCAAATAAGAATAGACAAAGGAAAATTCAACATCATTTCCACTAACAATGAGCCAGAAACTGCTGAAATAGAAAAAAGACTACAGCAAATATTTATTTCGGCTTACCAGTTGAACTCTAAGGCATTTTTAGATAATGGCTACAACATCACAACGGTTTTAGATTTCAACCGGAAATGGGGCCTCGGAACCTCCTCTACTCTTATTTCGAATCTCGCCCAGTGGCTTAATATCGATCCTTATAAATTGCTTGAAAGCAGTTTCGGCGGAAGCGGTTATGATATTGCTGTAGCAGGAAGTCAGCATCCGGTTAGTTTTCAATTGACAAAAAACGGACCTTCTTCTTTTACTGCAGATTTCAACCCAGTTTTTAAAGATGATCTATTCTTCGTTTATCTGAATCGAAAACAAAATAGCCGAGAGGCTATTGCTCATTACAAACAACAGACGATTAAAAATAGAGAAGAGCTGGTGGAAAAGATCTCTGGAATAACCGAACAGGTCATAAAATCTGAACATCTCGCGGAATTTGAGATGCTTCTAAAAGCTCATGAAACCCTGATTTCAAAAGCTATTAATCTCCCGAGAATAAAAACACAGCTTTTCCAGGACTACCCAAAGCTGATTAAAAGCCTTGGAGGCTGGGGCGGAGATTTCATCATGGCTACCGGAAGAGAGGACGAGAAAGAATATTTCAGACGGAGAGGTTACAACACAATCTTTAATTACTCTGAACTCATTAAATGAAAAAACCTCACCATTTGGTGAGGTTTTCAGTTTTATAATAGGTCCTGTTTCCTAGTAGAACCTTGATCTGTTATCTTCAATTTCAGCTTTATTCTTTAAAGCTTCAAATACTCTTGACGTAGCCTGTACTCTTCTTGCAGCACTTTCCTGTTGAGCATAACTCTTATAAGAATCCATCTCTGGAGCTTCAAATTTGCTAACCAGCTCGGCTACATAAACACCTTTCTCACCAGCGATTGGCTCACTAACTTTTCCTGTCTCTAAAGAAAAAACAGCTCCAACTACTTCCGGCTCTTCTCCTGCACCAGCAAGGGTAGGACTACTAAGGTTAACCGCATCTGCCGTTTGAACACTTACACCCTGATTACTTGCGATCTCCTGAAGCGTACTTCCTTTAAGTCTTTCCTTAATGATCTCAGCTTTCTTTTCTTTCTTGATAATTGGAGTAACTATAGAAGAAGCCTCCTCTACACTCATTAAGCCTTTATCCTTTTTAGAAGTTAGTTGAGCTACGATATAACCATTATTAGTATCAAATCTTCTTACATCACCAACTTTAGCTTCATCGCCAAATGCCCACTGCACTACTCTTCTCTGAGCACCAGCACCAGGAATATTCTCCTCAAGCGCCTTGATATCTTTCACAGTAAGTACTTCGTAGCTTCCTTCTTTGGCAACTTCTGAAAAATCACCTTCTGAAGCTGAAATTTCAAATTTGGTCACTTCATTAAAAAGATCGTTCATAGTCTTTTCTGAAGCTTCAATCTCTCTGGCGATAGTCGCAACCTTCACCGCTCTGGCAGCATCGGTTTGCTCATCTATAGAGATCACGTGGTAACCAATTGGAGTTTCCACAACCCCTATATCTCCTGTTGAATTATCAAAAACGTAGTTTTCAAAAGCAGGGATCATCATTCCAGGAGTAAAGTATCCAAGATCTCCACCTTCTTCTTTATTTGAAGTATCTGCTGAAAATTCTGAAGCGATTTCAGCAAATTTGTCTTTATCATTTCTCACAACACCAGCAAGACTATCTGCTAACGCCTCAGCTTCAGCTTTAGTTCTTCCAGAACCAGCGCCTAATTGGGTTCCTTCATAAGCGATAAGAATATGACTTGCTTTTACAGAATCTGGGATAGTTTTGGTCTCAACCACTTTACTTAACTTCCAGTATCCATTTTCTTCATAAGGCCCAAAAGTTTCACCTTCATTCAGGTTGAAGATGGCTTCCGCATTCTTCCCGGTGAAATCATTTCTGAATTTAAACCTGTCTTCGAAAGGAAGATCTGAATTATTGCTGATGAAATCAGCATAATCTTCAGTATTATCAAATCCTGGAAGTGTATCATTAGCGCCAATTGCTGCATTGTACTCTACACGCTCACCTCTAAGAGAACTAATTGCTTCCTTTGCGTCAGATTTATCTTCAGAAGACGCACTTTCATTAAAGATCACATATTGAAGACTTCTTGAAGCATCAGTTTCGAAACGAGCTTTGTGATCTTCAACATAAGATTTAATATCAGACTTAGTTACTTCAACTTCAGAATCTGGAATGGAAGAGTAAGGGATTTGTACAAACTTCATGTTGATATTGTCATTCTGAAGTCTGTATGCCTGCTCTCCTTCAAGAAGAGTAGCCCCAACACCTGCACTCACCATATTATAGTAAGTATTCAACTTGGCAGTTTTTGCAAGGTTTGAGGTAAATTGTTGCCACTGCTCGTAAGCCTGTGGAGAAGTCTCCTTTAGGTTAGCAACATATTCCCTTAGTCTGTTCTCATCGAACATTCCAGCTTCATTTGTGAAATTAGGATTTCCAGCCATCTGGCTTCGAACAAGACTTGTGATCTGTCCTTCCCCGGCTCTAATTCCTAAATCTTCCACCTGCTCTTCAAGGATCACTTCTCTTAACTTCTGATCCCAGATACGGTTTACAGCCTGAGTAGTACTTACATTTCTACCCATATTTCTTTCAAATGCTTCCACTTCACGGGCAAATTCTTCTCTTCCAATTTCTTCACCGTTTACCGTAGCAATTACGTTCTGAGAATTCTGCGAGCTAAGCCCTCCGTTTCTAATAACATCGGCCAATACGAAAGAAAATAGGGCCAACGCGATAATGATAATCAAGAAAACAGACCTTTGTCTGATTTTATTTAATACTGCCATTTGAATGTATAATTTGTCAAAATATAGGGGGCGAAAATAAGGTTTTTAGCCTAATAATAAAATTTAAAATTAGCAAATTCTTAACTTTCAGAATTTAATCTTCAGGATTGATTTTCAGCTCTACCAATTCGATTTTGGTATTGGAAGTTTCAAGAATTTTTATTTCGAATTCTTCGATCTGGATCACCTCTTCCTGTTGCGGAATTTCTTCAGTATGGTTTACAATAAAACCACTTAAAGTCTCGTAGTTTTCACCTACAGGAATATTTACTTTATAGATCTCATTTAGATAATCTACTTCCAGCCTTGCCGAAAACTTATAGTGATTCTCTTCAAGCTTCTCTTCGATCATTACGGCAGAATCATGTTCGTCTTCGATCTCCCCAAAAAGCTCCTCCACGATATCCTCTACGGTCATCATACCACTGGTACCACCATACTCGTCAATTACCACGGCGATACTCTTCCGCTTCTTAATTAGAATATTAAGCACATCTTTGATCCACATGGTTTCCGGAACAAAGATCACCGGCAACAAAATAGATTTTATAGATTTTGGCCTTTTAAAAAGTTCAAAGGAATGCACATAACCAATAATATCATCTATGGTTTCATTATAAACCAGCAGTTTTGAAAGCCCGGTTTCGGTGAAGGTTTCAATAAGGTCGTTTGGCGCCTGGTTTTGATCTACTGCAATGATCTCTGTTCGCGGGATCATTACTTCCCTGGCTTTAATATCTGAAAAGGAAAGAGCATTCTGAAAGATCTGTATCTCACTATCTACGTCCTCGTGCTCCTCTACCGTTTCCATTTGCTCACTAATGAAATTCCCTAATTCCACTTTACTGAAAGCCAACTGCACCTCATCTCCTTCAGTTTTAAAGAATCGCTTCAGGATAATATCTGAAATCCATATAACGAACGATGAAACAAAGCTGAAAATGATATAAAAGATATAGGCCGGTACAGCAAAGAATTTCAACATGCTGTTTGCGTAAATCTGAAAGAAAACCTTAGGAAGAAATTCAGCTGTAAGAAGAATAATCAAGGTTGAGATTACGGTTTGGGTAAGCAGACTAAGATCTGATATGAGATACTTCACAAAACCACTATCGGTTTCAATACCACTTAACCAGGTCATCAAAAGATCACCCATAAAAAAACCATAAACTACCAGGGCAATATTATTACCCACAAGCATGGTTGCTATAAATTTGGAAGGTTTTTTAGTAAGTCTTTTTAGAACCTTAGCCAGAAAATCATTCTGTCTTTTTTCGATCTCAATGAAGATCTTATTTGAAGACACGTACGCAATCTCCATCCCTGAGAAAAATGCAGAAAGCAGTAGAGAGCAAATTATAATTATTATATCAACCTCCATTCAGGTTATTTATTGCGATCTTCATATTTACGCCTGAAGCGCCTCTTAAAGAAGTACATAAAAATAGCGATACAAACAAAAAACAGGAATAAATATGCCCTATTCCTTTCAGTATTCCATATTCTTATCGCTTCAAAAATGAAGAATGCTGCGAAAAACAGGTACGCATACTCAAAATATCTAAAAAACTTATTCATCCTTTTCTTCTTCTATAACTTGTATACCTGTATTAGTTCTTGAACGAAAATTACTGAAATCCTGATTAGAATCAAAACCAAGATCATCGGTAAAGGAACCATCAGGAAACCTAATAGTATTTGGCTTATCTGTAAATATCCAGTTTCGCTCCTGATCCCAAAAAATCTGACTGGCTTCTAATTTTGTACTATCTGCAGTATGAATAACTACATTTCCCTGAAGGTCTATCAGGTTGGTCTGTTCATAGACGATCCCATAATCTGCATCTACCGTATTTTTTTTATTCTGCTCATCAAAGAACTCTACCTGAACTCCATCTGGAAATTCACGATACGGGAAAGCCTTATTGGTATAATCCAGCATTTTAGGACTCCTAAGGTTCGCCACCAGCCTGCCGGAATCTGTAAATTTTAAATTGATGCCTTCGGCGATTGCCTGTGGAGCGTCTTCCTCCAAGCTAAAAGCTCTCACCTCCTGCAAATTACCTTCGCATGAAAAAAGCATTGTCACGCCTATGAGCGTGACAATGCCTGAAATTATATTGCTATATGTGAGTTTCATTTATAGGCTCGGGATACGAACAGTCTCACCGATCCAGCATCCAATAGAGATCGCGTCTCCAGCATTTTTACTAGACTGGAATACATCAGATTTCTGTGGAGCTCTACCTCTATATGCAGCAGCAGCCTGATTTGCGTTGCTGGCGATAGATGGATCTACTCTCGCAGCTCTGGAAGCATAATCGGCAGCTAACCAGTACACCGCTCTTTTACTAAATGCATCCTCACCACAGTTGTTTGCACTCTGGGCATACATACTCGCGATTTGAAGGTATGCACTACCAAGAGAAGGCTTCTGGTTTAGAGCTTTTCTATAAAAGCTTCTTGCCTGCCCATAACTACCTTTATCCTTGTAGTTATTCGCAATTCTATAATAGATCTTCGCTTTATCAGACTTGTTTGTTTCAAGTTCAGCAGCTTCATTATAGTACTCAAGCGCTTTTGAGCTGTTTCCTTCAGATTCAGCAAGCTGACCTAAAGAATATGCAGATTTTGCAGAAGGCTCTAGTTTGTGAAGCGCTTCAGAAACCTGGATAAATAATGGATCTTCTGTACAGTCTTTAGCTGAAAGTCTTGCGTTAGCATTTTTCAACCATGCCACATCAGATTTTTTAGCTTCAAAGTCTTTGCTGTAAAGAGGGATCAGGTTATCACAATCTGCTCTCGCACCAAGCTTCGCGTTTATCGCTTCCTTAACTTTACTATAGTTAGCAAGGTTGATCTCAGCATACTTGATCTGCTTTTGCTCTTTAGAAGTAAGATCTTCTCCATTTTCCTGCTTCTGTAAAAGTGGAGCAAGGTTTTCTGCAGCTTCATTTTCTTCTTCTTCGATCTTGGTGAAAACTCTATCGTAGTTATCAAAAACATCTTGAAGACTTCTCTCCCCTTCATCCTGCATTTCGGCCATCAGGTCGAAATAAGCATAAAGACCTTTTGGACTTTTAAAGTTGTCTTTATCTTCGGTATAAGCTCTATCAAAAGCATTATATTGGTCTTCTTTACTTCCGATCTTATTATCGAATTTAAGCAAAGCTATGTCTGAATAGATCTTACCTTTTGAAGTTTTCTCAGGGTAAAGCTCAAGTCTTTGCTCCCAAACTCCAATTAGTTCCTCAACTAATTCCTTTTTATCTCCTTGCTCAGCCTTATCTATCTTAGCCTCGATAGCTCTTTCCAGATACTGGTAAGTAGCTAGACTATATTTTGGACACTCTTCCCTTACTTTCTGTAAAGCCGGGTAAGCAGCATCATAATTTTTCGCTTTAGCATCATCGTAGGCTAATGCAGCCATCGTAGTACAATCTCCAGATTGTGCACTTACAGACTCTAAACCTAACAAGGCAATTGTTAATAGTGCTAGAAATCTTTTTTTCATCTTCTTATGTGTTATTGCAGTGGTTAATTAAATTTTCTCTTCGTGAACCATTTATCATTTAAAGACAAGCCTATAGACAGTCTTAAAAAGTTCTCCCTAATTAATCCGGCGTCCATGGTACCTCTCTGTCCAAGCTCGATTCCAAGATTAATGTTGGAGAAATTTGATCCAACTGGCAAACCTAATCCAAAAGACATGCCAAACTCATTTATAGATTCGTCGTTCACGATTAAACCGGTCTCGTCATATCTAAATCCAGCCCTGTAAACAACTCGTTCAAAATAACTTGTGAACGAATTATAATTAGGAATATAAAAACCTCCTAAAGAAAATTCAGAAGCATCTTCATATTCACCATTATCTCCTCTAAAACTGAAACTATCCGCATAAGACGAAGAGCCAACATTTGCATACTCAGCTCCTACAAACCATTTATTCATCTCTCCAATACCAGCACCAAAAGATAGCTTTGAAGGAAACTCAAACTGAGTATCGCTTAAATCCAACTCCCTAAAGTCGATAATTCGCCCAGTTCCACTGGAAAAATCTACAGTAGAAATAGATCTTGAATTCTCTGAATCAAGATCCATTGCCGGGGCATAGGTAGATGAAACATGCAATTTCAATGTTTCAGTAAGTTCCTTTTGATAGTTCACCCCAAAGTTAAAGGTAAATCCTTTAATATCAGAACGATTTACATCTGTTGTACCATATTGCAATTCCTCGCGATTGATACTTTGTGAATTCTGGAAATTACCAAAATTATAATTAGCATCAACGCCAACGCTTAATTCTTCGGTTATTGCCCAGCCGGCAGCGAGAAAAACTCGGTTCATTCCGCCCCTACCATCTAGCAAACTGGCAGAACCTTCATCCATATCGAGGATTCGGTAACCAACCGAAGTATAAGGTAAAACCCCTAATCCAATTCCAACTTTATCACTAACAGGAAAGGCTAAAGATAAATAATCCAGAGAAGTGATCTTTGAATTATCGCTGGCAGTCTCACTATCAAGTTTTATACGGTCGTGACTTGCTCCAATAGAATAGTTTGTAAGCTTTAACTCCCCATAACTTGCAGGATTTTGCATATTTAAATGGATACTATCTGCAAAGATACTTAATCCTCCCATAGATCTGTTCTCTACAGTCCCCTTAAAGTTAGTTAAGCCAATGCCGTAATATGAATAAGGCGAAGATACGTTTTCCTGTGCCTGGGCTAAAACGCCCGAAAATAAAGCTACGATTACTATAAATCGTTTTATCATTGAGTCTTGTTAAATTCTAGAATGAAATTAAGTCCTTCTATCAAAAAATTTGAGTTGGCAAATATGCTATTTTTTAATGGTATAGACAAAATTTGAGAATCTCCACCTGTAAAAATAACTGTTAAATCTTCGAATTGAGAACTGTAGGATTCTATACATCCTTTTAATTCCATTTTTATTCCGTTAATAATTCCGGACAAAATACTGGTTTCGGTAGTATTGCCAATTAGATTGGCTTCCGGCTTCGGTTCTACTAACGGTAAATTTGCGGTAAACTTGTGTAGACTTCGAAATCTCATATTTAATCCTGGTGAAATCGCCCCTCCCAGATAAACCTCTTCTGAGGTTTTAAAATCATAGGTAATACAGGTTCCCGCATCGATCACCAATACGTTTTTACCAGGAAAAGAATTCACTGCAGAACTTATTAAAGCGATACGGTCCTTTCCCAGTGTTTCAGGACTCGCATAATTATTTTTGAAAGGAACTTTTGTTTTATTATCCAAAACGAGCACTGGAAGCTCTTTTTTGACCTCTGAGAACATCTTGGATTCTCCATGAGTGACGCTTGAGATGATGGATTTCCTTATTTCAGGATATTTATTTTTAATTTTTTCGAATTCTTCTGAAAATTTTTCACTCTTAAATTCCCAGCGCTGCTCCATCGTATTGTTTTGAAAAACAGCGACCTTTACAGAGGTATTTCCTGCATCGACGACTAGATTCATTCAGATTTTCTTAGAAAAGCTAAAATACAAAAGCATTTTTTTAAAATTTCCTTTGTGAGTTCCTAAAAATGAAATTATATTTGCCACCGCTTAACAAAGCAACTGGTGCCTTAGCTCAGTTGGTAGAGCAAAGGACTGAAAATCCTTGTGTCCCTGGTTCGATTCCTGGAGGCACCACCTTTAAAAACCCGCTTCAATGAAGCGGGTTTTTTTATTTTCGAATATTTTTCTGAGCTTTTGGTTTCCTTCCATAAAAAAAATCCGAACGATAATCCGGATCTTCTTATATAATAATTTTTTAATCTTTCTATAAAACAACAATTCCTATCGGCCTAATCTAAGGCCGGGAAATATCGTTTAAACTGGCTTTGCTTACAATTCAATTTTAAACATTGAATACAATTACATTCACAATAGCCCCGATTACTGCAAGAAGAATTAATGCTAAAGCAAGAGTAACCCCTATTTTAGCAAAAATATTCAGGCCTCGCAGGGATCTGTTATAATTATCAACAAAATCTGTAAAAATTTCCATACGCCTTCCTCTTTAAATGTTAATATTCAACTCCCTTAAAAATAAGGAGTTAGAAGACGAATTCAAAAAATAATCGTTGAACACACAATATTCTAGCTATAAGAAACGTTACCCAGAATTTTCCTAGAAATTTTTTGTTAAAATACCACAAAATTGAGCAGAAGTTTTCGCTTGTAAACCTAAAAAAACCACTATTCCAATAATTACGGATTTTTCTATTTTCAATTAATACAGCCGGAACTAGCTTAAATTAGAGTATTTTCAATTCTATCGCCTAATGGATCCATCATTCTCATGCCTGGAAACGAGAAATTAATAAGTATTGAAGCTTGGCTACTAGCAAAAGTTTATTTCTTTCTGAAGAAAATAGAAATTGGAACTCCCTGAAAATCGAACTCCTGCCTTAGCTTATTCTCAATAAACCTTTTATAAGGATCTCTCACATATTGTGGTAAATTACAGAAAAAAGCAAATTGCGGATGTGGAGTTGGTAACTGCATACAAAATTTGATCTTCACAAATTTCCCTTTGTAAGCAGGAGGCGGGTTCTTTTCTATAATTGGAAGCATCACATCATTTAGCTGACGTGTTTTTATCTTTTTACTTCTACTCTCAAAAACCTTCACCGCAGTTTCTATAGCCTTGAAAACCCTTTGTTTATTAAGAACCGAGATAAATATGATAGGTACATCAGTAAAAGGTTCAATCTCACGACGAATCACGGCTTCATATTCTTTCATGGTATTGGTTTCCTTATCAACCAGGTCCCACTTATTCACCAGGATCACGATCCCTTTATTATTTCTCTGAGCCAGCCAGAAAATATTCTGAACCTGACCATCAAAACCACGAGTAGCATCAAGCACCAGCAAACAAACATCTGCATTCTCGATAGCCCTCACAGATCTCATAACAGAATAAAACTCCAGATTTTCTTTAACCTTGGATTTTCTACGAATTCCGGCAGTATCTACCAGGTTAAATTCAAATCCGAATCTATTGTATCTAGTATCAATAGAATCACGGGTTGTTCCGGCAATATCTGTAACTATATATCTGTCTTCACCAATTAAGGCATTGATGAATGAAGATTTTCCTGCATTTGGCCTTCCAACAACGGCAAATCTTGGCAATTCAGATTCCTCATCGTCTTCCACCTCAGGAAGAGCTTCAATTAAAGCATCCAGAAGATCTCCGGTTCCACTACCATTAGTACTGGCAATTGGGAAATAATCGCCGAGACCTAGAGAATAAAATTCAACCGCATTGGCAAGTCGTTTATTATTATCAACTTTGTTCACCGCAAGTAAAACCGGTTTGTTGACCCTTCTTAAAAGATTGGCAACTTCTTCATCCATCGAAGTCACTCCACTCTCAACATCAACCATAAAAATTATAGCGTCTGCCTCCTCGATAGCAAGTTCCACCTGCTTATCTATCTCCTCTTCAAAAATATCATCACTCCCTTTTACGTAACCTCCGGTATCGATAAGAGAAAATCTTTTCCCATTCCAGTCAGACTTTCCGTAATGTCTGTCACGGGTTACCCCACTCACAGAGTCGATAATAGCCTCTCGACGCTGAATAAGTCGATTAAAAAAAGTTGATTTACCTACATTAGGCCTACCCACAATGGCGACAATGTTGCCCATAACTATAAATTGATTTCAGGGAGCAAAATTAGTGGTTTTTAACTAATTATACTTTCCCGTATTTTAAGCTGAAAAGATTATTTTTTATCTGTGTACCCGAATCTGCGTAGCTGCTTACTATCACTTCTCCAATTTTTATTCACCTTTACGTATAATTCGAGATGCACTTGTTTTCCGAAGAATTTTTCAAGGTCCTTCCTGGCTTCTACCCCTACCCGTTTCAGAGCTGAACCTTTATGACCTATAATGATCCCCTTTTGAGTTTCCCTCTCTACCATAATCACACTTCGCATTCTGATGATCTCCTCTTCTTCAAAAAACTCACTTGTTTCGATCTCGACACTATAAGGGATCTCCTTTTTATAATGCATCAGGATCTTTTCACGAATAATTTCATTCACGAAGAACCTTTCAGGCTTATCGGTTAGAGTATCCTTTGGGTAAAAAGCTGGTGATTCCGGAAGAAGCTCAATGATCCTGTTGAAAACTTCAGAAACATTAAATCCTTCCAGAGCAGAAATTGGGTGAATTTCTGCAGTTGGAACTTTTTCTGTCCAGTAAGTTACCTGCTCCTCCAGCTGTTCCTGGTTAGATCTATCTATCTTATTCAGAAGTAGAAGAACCGGCACCTCAGAATTCGCGATTTTATTGAAAAATGCCTCATCTTTCAATGCTTTCTCTCCAATTTCAACAATATAGATAAGCACATCAGCATCCTCAAAAGCAGATTTCACAAAATCCATCATTGACGCCTGCAATTCGTATGCCGGCTTGATGATTCCAGGCGTATCACTTAAAATGACCTGAAAATCCTCACCATTTACGATCCCTAAAATCCTATGACGGGTAGTTTGCGCTTTAGAGGTGATAATTGAAAGTCGTTCTCCAACGAAAGCATTCATCAGAGTTGATTTTCCCACATTGGGATTCCCAATAATATTTACAAATCCGGCCTTATGTGCCATAACTATATTTTTTGCAAAGGTATTTCATTTGATTTCTGCCACCTAATCTTTATTGATTTTCTAACAATTGAGCTTCAGCCACTTCCGCAAATCAAATATTTGGGCTGCACCTTAGCATATCAATATTTATAAACTGCTGAAAATCATAATTTAATAAATTTTTCAATCTAAGCCGAGATAGAATTGTGCTTCTGTTTTTAATAACTATTTTTGCCGCTTCTTAAAATCAAGCTGAAAAAGACCGATTATGAAAAAAGTTTTGAATTTATTCGACTTTAAGCAACAGGTTAATTATAAAACAGAAGTTCTTGCCGGCTTAACTGTAGCAATGACGATGATCCCTGAGTCATTATCCTTCGCTATTCTTGCCGGATTTCCTCCACTAATGGGATTATACGCTTCATTTATAATGGGTCTGGTCACGGCAATTTTCGGCGGAAGACCCGGAATGATCTCGGGTGGGGCCGGAGCAACTGTAATTGTATTAATCGCCTTGATGAAATCTCATGGCTTAGATTATGTTCTAGCTGCTGTTGCTTTAGCAGGGGTGATTCAGATCGTGATTGGGGTCTTTAAGCTTGGAAAATTTATAAGATTAGTGCCTCACCCTGTAATGTTCGGGTTTGTGAATGGACTGGCGATCATCATTTTCATGTCACAATTAAATCAGTTTAAAACCGCGGTAAACGGTGAAATGGTCTGGCTAACAGGAACTTCTTTATATATCATGGCAGGACTGGTGGCATTAACTATTGGTATCGTGGTATTATTACCCAAATTAACTAAAGCGGTACCTTCTTCATTAGTAGCAATTATTGTAGTTTTCATATTGGTTTACTTCCTGGGAATAGACACAAAAACGGTGGAAGACATTGCCTCTGTAAGCGGTGGATTCCCTCCTTTTCATATTCCGGAAATTGATTTAAGCTGGAAAACTTTAGAAACTATCGCACCATATTCTATGATCATGGCTGCAGTTGGATTAACCGAAGGTCTACTCACATTGAACCTGGTAGATGAAATTACGCAAACCAAAGGAAGTGGAAACAGGGAATGTGTTGCACAGGGAAGTGCTAACGTACTTAATGGGTTCTTCTTCGGAATGGGTGGTTGCCCTATGATCGCTCAAACCCTTGTAAACTTATCTGCCGGTTCCAGAGCAAGGCTGTCAGGAATAGTTGCTGCTTTCACCATTCTTATTATAGTGTTATTTGGAGCGCCAGTAATTGAACAGGTGCCTATGGCTGCCCTTGTTGGCGTAATGATCATGGTGGCAATCGGGACTTTTGAATGGGCCAGTTTGAAGATTTTCAATAAAGTACCTAAAAAGGATATTTTCCTGGTGATCATAGTAGCTCTAATAACCGTTCTATTGCACAATTTAGCATTAGCGGTTCTGGTTGGTGTGATACTTTCAGCACTGTTCTTTGCCTGGGAAAGCGCAAAAAGAATTAGAGCGAGAAAACATATTGATGAAAATGGTGTTAAGCACTATGAAATTTATGGTCCGCTATTCTTTGCTTCTACCACGAATTTTGCTGAAAAATTTGATGTAAAAAACGATCCGGAGGAGATTATAATCGATTTTAAGGATAGTCGAGTCGCAGACATGTCTGCCATTGAAGCCCTGAATAATGTGACTCAACGATATAGTAAAGTTGGTAAAAAAGTACATCTAAGGCATTTAAGCAATGACTGCCGAAGACTATTAAAGAATGCAGATGCTCTTATAGAAGTAAACATTCTGGAAGATCCAACCTATAAAGTAGCTACAGATAAGGCTTAAAGTTCACCATCATTAACTTCGATCCAGTATCCATCAGGATCCTGAAAGTAGATCTGCTTTACACCATCTGGCCGGGTATTGGTCTTCCCGGCCTCTCCAGACCAGTTTTCAAAATGAATTTTCCTGGAATTCAAGAATTTCATTAGTTCTGTAAGGTTACTTGTATTTAGCGCCATGTGAACACCTTTATTTTTTTTAGGAAGTTCCTCACTCTCTATTAGGTGAATCTGTATTTTGTCATTCAACTGGAACCAGCGAATGTGGTCTGGTAGTCCACCATTCGGAATCTCTTCTAATCCCAGTATTTCTCCATAAAATTTTGCGGAAGCATTTACATCCAGTACCAGGATAGCATCATGATCTTTATTCAATCCGTAAGGATTGGATTGTGCATTTGAAACAGCCATAACTAAGATTAATATTATTGTTAATTGAATTGTTTTCATATGAAATTTAAAAGTCATCTAAAATTAATTGATTTCTCCCGATAATTGAATACATCAGGATTCACCACTGAAATTAGTCAAATTATAAAAGAAGAAGATGTTGGAATGGCAGATCTTAAACTATGAAAATTCAGAGTTCGGTGAACTTAAAACCACATTCAGGAAAGATCAAAAACAATTTAATTTCATCGGTTAATTCCCGGAAAAACTTGATAAAATTCTTTTAAACATTACTTAAAATGGACTATAAGCACGCATAATATTCCTAACTTTCAGAGACCAAAAAATCTATAAAACATATGACCGCCCTTAGTGAAGACCATTTTGAAAATATTCTATCCATTCAGAACAAATGCACCAGATTGAATTTGAATGAGAATATCTACGGAACCTTCGCCGAAATTGGTGCCGGGCAGGAAACGGTTCGGCATTTCTTCAGGGCTGGCAACCCAAAGGGAACTATCGCTAAAACCCTGAGTGCCTATGACAAGGATTTCAGTGATGCCATTTATGGCCTGGATCCCCAAAACCGCTATGTGACAGTGGAACGTCTTAAAAAGATGATAGATTATGAGGCTGAGTTGATCGAGGAAAGGCTTTCCAGGAAAAAATATCCCGATAAACTTTTCTTTAGTTACGCCAATACAGTAGCCACTATAGATTGGGCTAAAAAATACAAAGGACACGGTTGGCTTGGAATAAAATTCCAGCGAGAACCCAAGCAGGAATATAGCGAGATCATCCTGCATGTACAGTTTCATGAAAATAATGCTTCGCAGCAGCAAATTAGCCTCGGCATCATGGGGGTGAATTTAATTTATGCTGCATTCTATCAAAGTGACGACCCCAGGGTTCTTATTGAAAAATTATACGATCATTTAAGCAAGGATAAGATCGAAATAGATTCTATTAATTTTCGTGGTCCGGTATTCAAGGATGTAGACAACAGGTTAATGAGCCTGGAACTCGTAAAGGAAGGTATTACCGAAGCCGTTATGTTTTCTCCTGAAGGGAATAACATTCTTCCCGCAAATGTGCTCTATAAAAAGAACATACTTACCTTGAGAGGAAGTTTTAGACCTGTAACCAACCTCAACCTAAACATGTTCATGAATTCCAGAAAACTTTTCCTGGAGCAGGAAAATGTAGATCCAGATAAGACAGTGATCATTTTTGAAATGACCCTTAATAACCTAAAATCTGAAGGAGAAGATAATGGAGATGGAATTAACGAAAAAGATTTTCTTGACCGGGCAGATCTTCTCTGCGCTTCAGGGCAGACTGTAATGATATCAAATTTTCAGGAATATTATAAGGTGGTGGAATATTTCGCGATGCACACCAAAAAAGAACTCGGATTAGTAATGGGAGTAGATAATCTCGTGGATATATTCAATGAAAGGTATTACCGCCACCTTAGTGGAGGTATTCTTGAAGCCTTCGGAAAAATGTTTTTTAAAAGTTTAAAAGTATACCTCTACCCTATCAAAGATGAAGAAACCGGAGAGATCATCAACAGTAAAAACCTTAAGGTACATCCCAGGGTAAAGGAACTTTATAAATTTTTTGTTGATAATGGCAAGGTAATAGACATTGAAGATTACAAGGAAGAATACCTTGATATCCACCCGAGAAAAGTATATAACATGATTCTTGAAGGTGATGAGGAATGGGAAAATTTGGTTCCCGGTCTCACCGCAAAAATGATCAAGGAGAAAAATATGTTCCGAAAAGAAAAAGCTTCACAAAGCCAGGATTGATCAGGTTGAAAACTCTGTCTTTAAACCCCGATCATACATAACAATACTTCCTGCAATCGATACATTCAGGCTTAACGTCGATTTGAATTTCACTAGGAAATGAGCTTTTTCGATAGCTGCGTTTGACAATCCGTGATCTTCGGCACCAAGAAGATATACACATCTTCTAGGATGTTTGAACTCTTCAAGAGGCGTCGCTTCTTCGGTTAATTCAACTCCAACCAGCATAGCTCCCTTGGGTAGGTGAGCATAAAAATCTTCGAAAGTCTCATAATGAATATAGGGCATTGCGCCAACAGCTTTGTGAGTATCGCAAGCCTGTTTGGAATAGCGATTTCCAATTGTAAAAATAAAACTGGCTCCCATATTTTGAGCCGACCTCCATAAGACCCCTAGATTTTCAGGAGTTTTACCGTTTTGAATGCCAATCCCAAAAAATCCCTGTTTCAAATTATCTGTATCCATCTGGCAAAAATAATATTCCTGAGATATTCTACCCAAAAACGGACAGCTTCAATTATTCATCACTACAATTAAAATTTGGTACACAATTAACTGTATTTCAATGTTTTATATTAATTTAGATATCATATTAACCAAACCAATCAACAAATATGAATAGATATAGTCTAGATTTCAAAATTCCAAGGAGTATTCTAATACATCTATTTCTTTTCACAGCAATACTATTTCTGGCTTCATGTAATAACAAGGAGTACAATGAGGTACCAGAAGAAAAGAAAATGACCTTGAACGACAGCATTAAGCGTGGAGAATACCTAGTAAAAACTATTGGCTGTCATGATTGTCACTCACCAAAACGAATGACCGAAAGAGGACCCGAAGAAATACCTGAACTTGCATTAAGTGGTCATCAGGCCGGAGATTCATTGCCTCCTTTAAACCCTGAAACTCTTAAAAGTGGTTGGATGTTGATGAGTGGAGACCTCACGGCTGCAGTAGGCCCATGGGGAGTTTCATTTGCCGCCAATTTAACGTCTGATGATACCGGAATTGGAAACTGGACAATGGCGAGATGGAAAAAGGCAATGAGAGAAGGTAAACTAAAAGGAGATGAAGGCGGAAGAATGATACTTCCACCAATGCCCTGGCAAAATTTTGCCAAATTAAATGATGAAGACCTTGAGTCTATGTTCAAATATCTAAAAAGCACAAACCCGATAGAAAATGCCGTGCCTGCACCAATACCACCGAATAAACTTGACAGTCTAAAAACATCCTAATCAAAAAGGTATTTAATTACCAAGAATTAGAAATAAAAATGCAGCTATCCCGGCCCCTATTATGGGGCCAGTTACCGGGATCCATGAGTAGCTCCAATCGCTATGAGTTTTATTCTTTATTGGAAGTATTGCGTGAATAATTCTTGGCCCAAGGTCCCTGGCCGGATTAATGGCATAACCTGTAGTCCCACCCAGGCTCAACCCAATTCCCCAAACTATAAATGCTACCGGAAGAGCCCCGATAGAACCAAGCCCAACTTTGGTCTGGCTTCCGTCATTTATTTCGGCCTCGGTAAAATAAAATACCGCGATAAGTAGAACAAAAGTACCAAGAATCTCACTCAACATATTTCTCCAGGTATGCGGAATGGCGGGCGAAGTACAGAAAACAGCCCTTTTAAGATCAGCATTATTAGTTCTGTCAAAATGATCTTTATACATAAAATAGACCAAGCTTGCACCTATCATGGCACCAACGAATTCACCAAGGATGTAAACAGGAACCTCCCCCCATGGAAATAAACCTCCTAAGGCAAGTCCGATTGTAACAGCTGGATTCAAATGAGCCCCACTATGCGGTCCAGCGACTACTACTCCCGCAAATACGGCAAGTCCCCAGGCTGTGGTTATACTCATCCATCCGGTTTTGTAGCCCTTAGTCCCTACCAGGACTTCATTAGCCACATTCCCCCCTCCTAACAGGATAAGTAATCCTGTACCTAGAATTTCAGCAATAAAAGGTGTCATATTAAAAGGTTAAAGTTCAGTCCAGTGTTCCACGGTTTTCACAGCCTTATACCAGCCTTCTATCCCTTCACCAATTGCCGTCCTTTCTGTAGCCGGATCAAATTTCTTATCCTCGATCCAAATTTTTTCAAGAGCTTCGATATCTTCCCAGAAACCGACAGCCAATCCGGCAAGATAGGCAGCTCCAAGAGCAGTGGTTTCCGTAATTTTTGGTCTAACTGTAATCGTATTGAGCACATCAGATTGAAATTGCATTAAAAGGTCATTTACTGTTGCACCTCCATCTACCCTTAATTCTCCAATTTTAATCCCGGAATCGGCTTCCATGGCTTTCATTATATCCATAGACTGGTATGCTACCGCTTCCAGGGAAGCCCTGGCAATATGCGCATCGGTAGAACCGCGGGTCAATCCTAAAATAGTTCCCTTTGCCTTCTGATTCCAGTGTGGTGCCCCGAGCCCGGCAAAAGAAGGAACAAAATACACTCCTCCGGAATTTTCTATGCTGGCAGCGAGTTTTTCAACATCTTCAGATCTTTTAATTATACCAAGGCCGTCACGTAACCATTGAACAACTGCACCTCCAATAAATATACTTCCTTCCAAGGCATATGCCACCTCATCACCTATTTTCCATGCTACGGAAGTGAGAAGATTATTACCTGAAAGCACCGGTTTTTCACCAATGTTCATAAGCATAAAACAGCCAGTACCATAGGTATTCTTCACCATGCCCTTTCTAGTACATAACTGGCCGAAAAGCGCTGCCATCTGATCTCCGGCAATTCCGGAAATTGGTATTCTTGACGCGAATAGGCTGGATTCTATATGACCATAGATCTCACTGGAGTCTCGCACTTCAGGCAACATCGAGAATGGAATATCAAAAATTTCCAAGAGTTCTTTATCCCATGATAATGAGTGAATGTTATAAAGCATGGTTCTTGATGCGTTGGTGACATCGGTGATATGCAATCGTT
The DNA here is from genome assembly GCF_022489035.1 of Christiangramia lutea. GTDB lineage: Bacteria > Bacteroidota > Bacteroidia > Flavobacteriales > Flavobacteriaceae > Christiangramia > Christiangramia lutea. The sequence continues at coordinate 80,271 of NZ_JAKVTV010000006.1, read as the reverse complement.
TCTTACTGAAATTATATACCAGCCAGGTATCTATGGTTCCAAAGGCAAGATCTCCAGATTCGGCCATTTCCCTCGCCCCATCAACATTGTCCAGTATCCATTTCACTTTAGTAGCAGAAAAATAAGAATCTACGATAAGCCCGGTTCTTTCCCTTATGAATCTATCTTTTACGTCGTTTTTCAGTTGTTCGCAATATTCAAGTGTCCTTTTATCCTGCCAAACAATGGCGTTATAAATAGGCTTACCGGTTCTTTTATTCCAGACCACACAGGTTTCACGCTGATTGGTGATTCCTATGGCAGCGACATCTTCTCCTTGAATGCCTTCCTTGGTTACCGCTTCAGCCGCAACCCCGGCCTGCGAAGACCATATCTCCATGGGATCGTGTTCAACCCAACCCGGCTTTGGGAATATTTGCCTGAATTCTTTCTGGACCTTCGAAACAATTTTTCCTTCTTTATCGAATAAAATTGCCCTGGAACTAGTGGTGCCCTGATCTAAGGCAAGGATATACTTTCCCATTATTTTTGAATTTTTATTTGCTCCATGGATGTTTTTTCAGGAGAGATCAGATAATGGTTTTTTACCAGTTCTCTAAAATCCTTTACCTGCTCGTCTATCCAATCATCATCGCGTTCAAGTTCTTCGGCCATAAGCCTTGCGACCATTGGCGCAACTTCATAAGCTGCCCTGGCATCGAGGAATAGCAATCTCACCCGGCGAGCTAACACATCTTCAAGACTTCTGGCCATTTCGAATTTCACCGCCCAAACCACTTCAGCCTTGAGATAAGGTAGATCCTCATATATCCTTTTTCCAAGCTCCGGTCTTTCTGCGATAAGATTTTTGATCAGGGATTTATCACTGCCATAAATATGCAGGTGGCTTTTGTGATTCTTATGACTTTTAGCACCGTGAATTAAAAAACTTTCCGTGATACATTTACGTGGGGGAAGCCTGTTACGTTCTATAGCATAATCCAGTGTATCCTCGGCCATTTTCCTGTAGGTGGTCCATTTCCCTCCAGTAATGGTTAAAAGACCATGGTTCGAAAATTCAATTTTATGTCCCCGGGAAATTTCTTTCGTACTTTTTTCCTCGCCATTGCCGGCCGCGAGTGGTCTGAGTCCGGCAAAAACACTTTTTACATCAGATCGATTTACCTTCTTTTTAATGTATCTATTAAAAGTATTCATAATGAAATCGATTTCCTGTTCGAGGGCTTTAGGCTCCAGTTCAGGTTTTTCCAGAAGCGTGTCTGTAGTACCCACCAGCACCTTTCTATTCCAGGGAACAGCGAATAAAACTCTTCCATCATCGGTTTTAGGGATCATCAAAGCATCATCTCCAGGGAAAAATTTTTTATCAAAAACCAGGTGTACGCCCTGGCTGGCCCTGATCAGTGGTTTTGCCTCCGGATTGGCCATTTTTCGAATATAATCTACAAATACGCCAGTGGCATTTATCACAAGCTTGCCTCTAAACTCGTAGAATTTGCCAGTTTCGGCATCCCTGGCTTTAACCATATTTACAGTATCATTTTCTTCGGAAGAAATACCTATCACTTTAAAATGATTAAGAGCAACTCCCCCATTTTCAATACAGGTCTGGGCAATATTTACGGCGAGACGGGCATCATCAAATTGGCCATCCAGGTAGATCACTCCGCCACGAAGATCTTCGCGAACCAAAGATGGAAGGCGATCTATAACTTCTGAATTAGTTATCCTCTCAGATTTCCCCATGCTTAATTTTCCAGCCAGAAAATCATAGGTCTTTAAACCAAAATTATAATACAGGCCTTCCCACCACAGGTAATTAGGAATAACAAACTTCTGCTTTTTGACTAAATGAGGAGCGTTCTTAGCAAGCAATCCTCTTTCATGAAGCGCCTCTCTTACTAATTCGATATTTCCCTGAGCCAGATAACGTATACCTCCATGTACAAGCTTTGTGCTTCTGCTTGAGGTTCCTTTAGCGAAATCTACCTGTTCAAGGAGTAAGGTTTTAAATCCACGGGTCACGGCATCTAAGGCAATTCCCAGGCCAGTTGCTCCACCACCAATAATAATAATATCCCATTTATCACACTTTTTAGCTTCTTCGATCAGTCGGCTCCGAGAAAAAACAGAATGTTTCACTAGTTAATTTAAATTATCATTTTTTCTAATTTACATTTTTAATTTCAATATCATATTTATTATCAGAGCTTTATAATTCGTTTAGTTTTAATAATTATCTTAAGATTTGACGGAATAGACCAAGCTAAATTGCCCTTAATCTGTAAAAAATTCCCTCATTTGGCGGGATCTTTAATCTATTTTACGGTAAAAGTTTTGAGCATACCTTTACTTTCAGGATCTGGTATTTCTGAAACCAGCACATAATTACCCGGTCTTAGCTCAGCTGTAAAATAACCTGTTCCGCCCTCTTTCATTTCCTGCATCCCTCCCAGAAATTTAAATCCTTCCGGTGCAGGAGTCTTAAATCCGTTTGGATCTGCCCAGTTTAACCAGCTATTCAGCTTAGACATATCTGCTCCATCTTCAGTACGAACAAGGTGTACGTCGTGCATTACAAAATTTTCATGAACTTTCTGTTCTCCAAAATTCACTTTAAAGACCTTTTCTCCTGGCGAGAATCTTTCGTTAAAAGTAATCCCTTCATTAGCAGATATAGAAATATTATAATCTTCCTGAATATCTACCGCAGAACTATCTGCTTCAGAAACGTTAATTTGCATGGCCATGCCTTGGGTATTATGAAATACTCCGTTGGCCATTTTCACATAACATTCGATCACGTAAGTTCCTGGTTCAAGATAAAAAGTTGACTGAGCTGTGCTTTTGGGAGAGATTAAACCTACTCCTCCTGTAAACTCAACCTGCTGAAACCATTCCGGTAGTTTCCCAAAAGCCTCGTTTGCCTTTTCCATTTCTCCTGCGGCAATTAAATCCATACCTTCCTGGAACGCAGGACCAACCTCTTTTTCGGCATCTTCTATGGTTTTACCTTCCGGATATTTATCAAAAAGAATAAAATGTGTCTCGTTAGAGTTGTTCCTGTATCTAACTGTTTTCCACCCAGAGGTCCAATCTTCTTTGGTTTTAAATTCCATTGCGTTCGTAACTATGGTAACCAAATCTAAAGGTGATTCCTCTTTTACCTTTTTTTCTTCAGTTGCAGTTTCACTTTTCTCATCGGTGTCCTTTTTCTTGTTATCCTGACATGCAACAGCCAGTGAAAAGACAGAACTTAAAAGGAAGACCCGGAGAAATAACGAACTTAATTTGCTTATTTTCATATGTATGATTTTTGGTTGTTTTCAAATCAAAAATTCTCAGGGCTTAATCTAAATTCCTAATTTTTAATGAAAACACCAAGATTTATCAGCTTATACTAATCATATAAACACCTAAACCTTAATTAATTGTCAAAAAATTAAACAAGTTCATGAATATGATCGAATTTCGAATTCAGTTTATTAAATTTAAGATTCTGGTAATTCAAGAACCTAAAAAAATAGAATGCTTATGCAGGAAAAAAGCAGAATTGTAATTGAAAATATTAAACCTGTTATTAACGGCGGAGATTATCCTGTAAAAAGAGTGGTAGACGAGATCGTAGAGGTTAATGCAGATATTTTCGGAGATGGCCATGATATAATTCAGGCCTCTGTTTTTTATAAACATAAAAAGGAAAAGAATTGGAAAGAAGCCAGAATGCACCCAACAGCGAATGACAGCTGGAATGGTTTTTTCAGTGTTGAAAAACAGGGTGACTACCAATATTATTTGCAAGGCTGGGAAGATCACGGTCTTAACTGGCATCATGGGATCATAAAAAAGATCGAAGATGGGCAACATGTAAAATCTGAATTGCTGGAGGGAGCCGAATTACTAAAACCAATTCTCAAGAAATGCAATAAAACAGAAGCTGAAATTGTAAAAAAAGCTCTTAATAGCTTTAAAGATGAGGAAAAATATGAAGAGGCAGTTAATATTTGCCTGGATCCTGATTTGAAAAACATATTTCTGAATCACCCAATTAAAGCAGTTCCATTTGAATCTCAAAAGATCCCTGTTTACGTAGACCGGAAAAAAGCCAGATTCAGTACCTGGTATGAATTCTTTCCAAGATCATCCTCTTCTGAAGAAAATAAGCACGGAAACTTTAAAGCTTGTGAACAGATCCTGCCAAGGATTGCTGAAATGGGCTTTGATGTACTTTATTTTCCTCCGGTTCACCCAATAGGAGAAGTAAACAGAAAGGGAAAGAACAATGCCACAGATGCTGCTCCAGATGATGTAGGTTCTCCCTGGGGAATAGGTTCGGAAAAAGGAGGGCACAGGGATATCCACCCTCAATTGGGGAGTTTGGATGATTTTAAAGAATTGGTTAGAAAGGCAAATGACCTGGGAATTGAGGTTGCTATGGATTTTGCCTTGCAGGCTGCCCCAGACCATCCTTATGTAAAAGAACATCCAAAGTGGTTCAAATGGCGCCCAGACGGAAGTATTCAATATGCTGAAAATCCACCTAAAAAATACCAGGACATTCTGCCTATCTATTTCGAATCTGAAGAATGGAAAAAAATGTGGAACGAGTTCCGTGACCTGGTAATTTACTGGATCGAGGAAGCAGGAATTAATATTTTCAGGGTAGATAATCCGCATACCAAGCCTTTTTATTTCTGGGGATGGTTGATCGCAGAGGTGAAGAAAAAATATCCTGACACACTTTTCCTTTCGGAAGCTTTTACCAGGCCCAAGATCATGGAGCAGCTCGCAAAACAAGGTTTTACCCAATCTTATACTTATTTCACGTGGCGCACCAATAAACATGAGCTTACTGAATATGTGAACGAACTCACAAAAACAGATCGCAAAGAATATTTCAGGCCTAATTTCTGGCCAAATACACCAGATATTAACCCATTTCACCTACAAGGAGCTAATGAATCCATGCACATGATAAGATATTTCCTTGCGGCAACCTTGAGTTCCAATACAGGTATTTACGGACCAGTATTCGAATTTATGGTTTCAGAGGCAGTGCCCGGAAAAGAAGAATATCACGATTCAGAAAAATACCAGATAAGACACTGGGACTGGAAAGCCGAAAATAAGTTAATGCGGGTGATCACCAGGATAAATGAAGCAAGAAAAACCAATCCTTCGCTTCAGCAAACCAATAATATACAGTTCTGCGAGATCCATGATGAAGGCATGATGGCTTATTATAAATTCGACCAGAACAGGGAGAACCATACCCTGATGGTGGTGAGCCTGGATCCGCACAACTCAAAACAAGCTTCGGTAAAAGTGCCAAGACATGAATTGCAACTTGATTTTGGGCAATCCATAACCGTGGAAGACCTGATCACGGGTAATTCATATAACTGGGATCAGGAATGGTGCTTTATAGAGCTGCACCCGGAAATGCCATTTCATTTATTCAGAATCCATAAAAATTAACAGTATGTCAAAGAAGGACGAACCCGACTTTAATACTTCAGATTTTCAATTCAAATGTACCTGGGAAGAGGCATTTGAAGACCAGGAATTCATAAAGACTTTCAGCACTGAAATTCTAGAGGATTATATCCTGAAAAAACGTTGGTACGCGGGAAAATCGAGTACACTGAAATATATTGAGGTAGTAGACCATGGCAAACTGAAATCAGAAAAACACACCTATTACGGTGTACTAATAGAAATTAATTTTAGCGAGGCTTTTTTCCAGGATTATTTTATTCCGCTGAGTTTTATCCCAGAGTCGAAGGAAAAACTTAAAACAAATACCGTGATCGCGCCCGTTACCTTCCAGGGAGTTCAGGGTTATTTAATAGACGCTATTCATATAGAGGATTTTCGCCATCTGGTTTTTGATAAGATCATGGCCTATTCTTCAGACCAGGAAGACGATAAAGTAATTTTTCATCGATCTGAAACCATTAAACCTTCAAAATACAAATCGTCTAAATTTATGGGAGGTGAACAGAGCAACACGTCCATTATTTATAATGACGAATTCGTGATGAAGTTCTTCAGGAGGATCTATACCAGTAAAAATCCAGATTATGAGATTAGCAGATTCCTCAGCGAGAAAAGCAATTTTAAAAATACACCGGCTTATGTGGGTAGTATCAACCTGGCGCTTGACAGCGGTGATACCATCACCCTTTCCCTCATGCAGGAATTGCTCGAGAATGAAGGTGACGCCTGGAAATATATGCTTAAAGAATTAAAATCGGTTTACTCAAATCTCGATCAAAAGAATATTAATGTTAACAAACTGCCAGACATTTCATTGTATCAGAGACAGCCAATTAATACTATTCCGCCAGAGATCATTGATTTTGCCGGTTTAAATATTTTCCTGAAGACCTCAAAACTGGCCTTAAGAACCGCCGAAATGCATATAGCCTTGGGTAGTGACATGCAGGATACGGCTTTCACTCCTCAAAAATACAATGGCGATTATGCAGTATGGTTAAAGAACAGGCTTATCTATATGTTCCAGAACAGGCTTAACACCATCGAAAACAATATGCATAAACTGGAAGGTGAGGCACTGAAACTGGCCAAAGAATTCCTGGATAATAAAAAAGAGATAAGGGAACACTTCCTCAATTTCAACTGGACCAAAATGAAAAGTGAAAGGATTAGGATCCACGGCGATTATCATCTGGGCCAGGTGCTGGTAAATCATGATGATTTTTACCTGCTCGACTTCGAAGGGGAACCGGAAAGCACCATTCAGGACAGGAAGGTGAAACAACCTCCATTAAAAGATGTTGCGGGCATGTTCAGATCTTTTCATTACGCTATTTATTCCACTATTTTCAATAATGATGGAAGCTTTACGACTTCCCACGAAGATATTTGTAAGGCCGGGGAAGTACTCTATAAATATATGATAGGGGTCTTTATGGAAACCTATGTTCATAAAGTGCAGAATGAAAATCTCAACATAGGTTATAAACAGGAAATCGAATTTTTATTGGATTATTGCCTGCTGGAAAAAGCCGTTTATGAGTTGGGCTACGAGCTGAATTCAAGGCCTCGCTGGACCATCATCCCGTTAAGAGGAATAGCCAGCATTTTAAAGAATAAGAAAAACTAAAAACCAACTATGAAAAAAGAAGTTCAGGTACACTCTTTATTTTCAGATTTTGATATATCCCTATTCAGAGCCGGAAAACACTATCGGCTCTATGAAAAATTCGGCGCTCACATAACGGAAGTTAATGGAGAAAAAGGGGTTTATTTCGCCGTTTGGGCACCTTCAGCCAAATCGGTTTCGGTAATTGGAGATTTTAATTACTGGTTAGAAGGCGAGCATCCTTTAAACGTTCGTTGGGATGAAAGTGGTATTTGGGAAGGCTTTATTCCCGGTGTGGAAAAAGGCGCGAAATATAAATACAAGATCCACTCCCATAATAACGATATGAGGCTCGAAAAGGCAGATCCATATGCGCTTAGGTGTGAACATCCGCCAAATACAGCTTCCATTGTATGGGATCTGGATTATAAATGGAAAGACAAAAAATTCCTTTCAAAAAGAACAGAAATTAATTCTTTAGATAAACCATATTCAATTTATGAAATGCACCTGGGATCATGGAGAAAGAATATGGATGAACACCGCTCTCTCACCTATACCGAAATGGCCAAGGAATTAGTTTCATACGTCAAGGAAATGGGATTCACCCATGTAGAGTTCATGCCAATTATGGAATACCCATACGATCCGTCCTGGGGTTATCAATTAACCGGGTACTTTGCCCCTACCTCCCGATTCGGAACTCCACAAGAATTTATGGAATTAATGGATGCTTTTCATAAGGCAGGAATTGGAGTCATCCTGGATTGGGTTCCTTCACATTTCCCGGAAGACAAGCACGGTCTGGGTATGTTTGACGGCTCTCATCTATATGAACATCCCGATCCCAGGAAAGGCTATCACCCAGATTGGAAAAGTCTGATTTTTAATTATGGTCGAAACGAAGTGCGTTCTTTTTTGATTAGCAATGCAGTATTCTGGCTGGATAAATATCACGTAGACGGCCTTAGGGTTGATGCCGTTGCTTCAATGCTTTACTTAGATTATTCACGTGAGGACGGAGAATGGGAACCAAATGAACATGGCGGAAGAGAGAATTTGGATGCCATCAGTTTTATAAGGGACCTTAATACTGAAGTTTATAAGAGTTTTGAAGGAGTTCAAACGATCGCCGAGGAATCCACTTCCTTCCCCATGGTTTCCAAACCGGTAGACCTGGGCGGACTAGGATTTGGAATGAAATGGATGATGGGCTGGATGCACGACACCCTGGAGTTTTTTAAGAAAGACCCTATTTACAGGCAATATCACCATAATGATATCAGCTTTAGCATGACCTATGCCTTCACTGAAAATTTTGCACTTCCCCTGAGTCATGATGAGGTGGTTTACGGAAAAAATTCTTTGCTGGGAAGAATGCCCGGCGATGAATGGCAGAGATTTGCCAATTTAAGGCTATTATATTCCTATATGTTCACCCACCCAGGAGCAAAACTTCTGTTCATGGGGGCTGAAATAGGACAATATGACGAGTGGAATTATAATACAAGCCTTGACTGGCATTTACTGGAATACGAGCCTCATAAGGGAATCAAAAAGCTTCTGATAGATTTAAACAAACTATATAAATCCAGACCGGCATTACACGAAAAACAATTCTCTGCTGAAGGATTTGAATGGATCTCTTACGATGATAGTCAGAACTCTGTTTTATGCTATTTAAGAAAAGGTAAAAAGCCAGAAGACAGCCTCGTTGTAGTCTGCAATTTTACGCCTACGGTTCTCAAGGACTATAGCATAGGGCTGCCATCAAAAGGAAAACTAAAGGAAGTTTTCAATTCAGACAACAAGAAATACTGGGGTTCAGGTTCACAAAACAAACCTTTAAAAATCGAGGAAACTTCTTTTCACGACAGGGATTATTCAGCAAAAATCAATATTCCACCTTTGGCAACAGTTGTTTTTGAAATTTTATGAACAACTAAATAAAAATTAAGAAGAATAGATTTCTTTTGTATTTACCAAAAAAGATTGCAAGGCTATGATTACCAATACAGAACTAGAACACAAAGGGAATCTATATCCCACCGCATTAATATCATTTGAACACGATCAGGATACCATAAGTTTTATAACAAAAAACGGAGTTAGGTTACTAATCCAGGTTCTTAGGGACAATATGCTTAGACTTCGATATACAACAACAGGTATTTTCGAACATGATTTTTCTTATGCTGTGGATGAAAACCATCCACACGGGTTCAATCAACTGGAAATTCATGAAACCGATACGCATATTGAAATCACTACAGCAAAAATTATTTGTAAAGTAGCCAGGGATGATATTCGTGTTGGAATGTACAATTTAGAAGGTAAACCTATTCTGGAAGATGAATTAGGCTTTCACTGGGAGGAAAGCTTCGAGTTTGGAGGAAACTTCGTAAAAATGAGTAAATCATCCAGAGATCAGGAAAACTTCTTTGGTCTTGGAGACAAACCTACTAACTTCAATTTGAAAGGTAAAAGACTCAGTCTTTGGAATACAGATCAGTATGCATATGGCAAGGACACTGCCGAACTATACAAGGCAGTTCCGTTTTATATGGGTTTGCATAGCAGTATGTCTTACGGAATCTTTTTTGATAATACCTTTAAAACACATTTTGACTTTTGCCATGAGCGCAGGAATGTGACAAGTTTTTGGGCAGATGGAGGTGAAATGAATTACTATTTCATTTACGGGCCTGAGATGAGTGACGTGCTTACAACTTATACCGATCTTACTGGAAAACCAGAGTTACCTCCAATGTGGGCTTTAGGTTTCCATCAGTGTAAATGGAGTTATTATCCTGAAAGCAAAGTTAAAGAGATCACCTCCAAGTTCAGGGAGTTGAATTTCCCTTGTGACGCAATCTACCTGGACATAGATTATATGGATGGTTTTAGATGTTTCACCTGGAATAAAGAATATTTCCCAGATCCTAAAAGAATGGTGTCTGAACTTGAGGAAATTGGATTTAAAACCGTAGCGATCATAGACCCTGGAATCAAGATCGATCTTAGCTATAATATTTTCAAGGAAGCTCTGGAAAAGGATTATTTCTGCCGGAGAGCAGACGGGCCTTATATGAGAGGAAAAGTTTGGCCGGGAGAATGCTACTTCCCAGATTTTACCAACCCCGAAGTGAGAGAATGGTGGAGTGGACTTTATCGAGAAATAATTGGCGAAATAGGAGTGAAGGGTATCTGGAACGATATGAATGAACCTGCCGTGATGGAAGTTCCTGGAAAGACATTCCCATTAGACGTACGCCACGATTATGATGGCCACCGATGTAGCCATCGTAAAGCTCATAATATTTACGGAATGCAAATGGCGAGATCTACCTATGAAGGTGTTAAGAAGTTCAATTTCCCCAAAAGACCATTCATTATTACCAGGGCAAATTATTCCGGTGGACAGAGATATACTTCTACCTGGACTGGCGATAATGTGGCTACCTGGGAACACTTGTGGCTGGCAAACATACAGATTCAAAGGTTATGCATGAGCGGAATGAGCTTTTCAGGATCTGATATTGGTGGTTTCGCAGAGCAACCTTCAGGAGAGCTCTATACACGATGGCTTCAACTTGGTATCTTCCATCCTTTCTGTAGAGTACATTCTTCCGGAGATCACGGTGAACAGGAACCATGGTTCTTTGGGGAGGAAGTGCTGGATATTTCCCGAAAGTTTGTAGAGTTAAGATATCAGTTGCTGCCCTATTTGTATACTACCTTTTATAAATATGTTCAGGAAGGTATTCCAATCTTAAAGCCACTGGTTTATTTCGACCAGGCAGACGTTCAGACTCATTACAGGTCCGACGAATTTATTTTTGGAAGTAAGATCCTGGTCTGCCCGGTTCAGGAACCAAACGTACAGGGACGAAGAATGTATATTCCTCGCGGACGATGGTATAACTACTGGAATGATAAACCTGTACAGGGCGGTAAGGAAATGTGGGTAGATGCTCCACTAGACATTATCCCTATTTTTATTAAAGAAGGTGCCGTTATTCCAAAATATCCCGTTCAACAATACGTAGACCAGTTAGAGATTGAGCAGTTACACCTCGATGTTTATTATAAACTGGGAAAAGAAAATTCAGATTTCTATGAAGATGCACATGACGGATACGAATACCGTCAGAACATCTACAGTTTGCGAACATTCAAATTAACCGGGAAGGAAGATGAAATCATTCTTCAGCAGCATAAGAGCGGTAGGTATTCTGCGACCTATACAACTTTTAAATTGAAATTACACGGACTTCCTTTCAAGATCAAAAGAGTTTTCTTTGAGAATGAAGAAGTGCCTTTAGAAAAGATTAAATTTAATGCCGAAGAACATACGATAATAATTGATAAAGAATTTAGTGAGCTGCATTTAGTAGGATAACCAAATATAACTTAGTATAATTAGCCTGTCAGGAATAGTTCCCGACAGGCTAATTTTTATTAGGGCAAAATTATTCTGAATCTTTATCTACTGCTTCAGTTAGACTGTAGCCATAAAATTTTTTATAAGACTCATAAAAGATACTCGGGCTTGAGAATCCAGATTTATAAGCAATTTCCATCACATTCATATCTGTATGCTCCATTAGATCCCTCGCGTAGTTCAATCTCGTAAACTCCATAAAATCCTGCGGAGACAGGTCTACCAGACTTTTGAGCTTCATGAATAAAGTATTACTGCTAACTCCAAGTGCCGAGCTTAGGTCATGAACAGAAAAACTTTCATTTTTGATATTCTGAATAGTCCTATCAGTTAGATCCTGGATGAACTTCTTATCCCTTTCACTGCGAAATTCAGGTTTGGTATGATCTATATACGATTGAACGAAACTTTTTCTCAGATCCTTTTGCCAGTTCAATACTTCGGTAAGCTTACCAAGCAGAAGATTCATATCAATCGGTTTTTTTATAACTATTGAAATCTCCTCTAATTGAAGGTCATGAATGGCCTGGTTCTGTTCTGCAAGGAGAAAAATATTGATATGATTTAAGCCTGTATTTCTTTTGAGCATTTTTGAAAGCTGAACCGCGTTCATATCTGGAAACATTGCAGCTGAAATAATAATATCTGGAAAGATCATTCCTGCTTTATCCAGGCCTTCTTCAGCTGAAACAGCCTGATATACCTGACAATATTTGCCAATTTCATTTACCAGCAATTCCCTGCTCTCTAATTCATTTTCAATAATAAGGATTTTACACTCGCTTAGATTTTTGATACCGGGTAGAACTTTTGTTTCCGTAACTGGCCTAATACTTTCTTTTTTAAGAATGGAGGCAGCTCTTTCCGGAACTTTTCTGTAATCTCCCTTTCGATTCTTTACTACAGCAGTAAATGTAGAGCCTTCATTTAATTCAGTTTCATAAGAAAAGCTTCCACCTGCCTCGAGTATCAGCTCTTTGGCTTTGATAATATATCTAAGACCACTTTTATCCCTTAGCCTTTTGGTAGTATTGATAGATCTTTTCTTTTCAATAACCTTAAGATCATTTTCGGGTATACCTCTTCCATTATCGGTCACCTGAATTTTAAGATCTCCTATATTGGTTTCGATAAGGTTAAGAATTATCTTAGCCTTATTATTGGTGTAGCCCGCACTACCTGAGATCATGCTGAAGATGACCTTATCCAGTAACTCCAGGTTATAGTAAAATTCAGATCCTCCCCACTGATTGTTAAGGATTACTTCCAGGTCCCTGCTCTTGAAAACCGGCTTTATCTCATCCAGCACTTTCGGAATATGTACCTCAAGATTAATCTTTGAGATCTCATAAACTGAACCCTGGTAATTAAAATTGAGTATCTGGTTGAATAGATCATCGAATCTCGCGGCGTATCGTTGAAGATCTTCCGGATCTCCCTTAAGCGCCTCTGCAGAGATCTTATTCAGGGATTTTACGGCACTTTCCACCGGTTGTTTAAATTCTTTTTGCAGATTCTGGCGCAACTCTTCTCTAGCTGCCTTATCGGCATTTCGGGATCTTTTTATGAACACCACGACAAAAATTGCGACCATGGCCAGTACGCTGATTCCCATAAACAAATAAACGCTGCTAACGGAACTTCCTAATCCTGCAACATTTAGATCAATAGATTCCGGCTGGGTCCAACCAGAATCTACCAGTTTTGCTTTCACAAGAAAAGTATAATTTCCAGGAGCCAGATTCGCATAGTTTGCATGATTAACTGGTATTGGTTTGCTCCATTCCTCTTCCAGACCAGTAAGTTTCCAGGAATACAGTATAGAATCAGGAGCCAGATGGGAGATCCCGGCAAAATTTATCCTGAAACCTGAATTCTCATCGATTTCTACCTGCCTGTTAACCGCAAGATCAATATTTTCATTTCCATTATTCTTTTCTTTTGGCACCGTAAAGGACCTCAACTCAAGTCTAGGTTTAAAGTCCTGTTGCGCGAGCATAGTTTTAGGTTTAAAAATATTGACCCCTTTACTACCTCCAAAAACCATGGCTCCATTTTCCAGCTTAGCGAAAGCTGTATTGATTTCGGTTGAAGACAATCCATGTAATTCAGAATAAAGCTTTACATTTTCATCTTCAGAATTGTAAAAAACAAGGCCTTTATCTGAAGTGAGCCAATATCCACTATTATCATCCAATTCGATCCCATTGATATTATTGCTGGGCAGGGCATTTTGTTTATTTAGAACAGTAATTTCTTCTGTTTTGAAATTATAGCTGATCAAACCAGCTCCTTTTGTCGCAAATAAGCCGATCCCGGAGTGGGTAATCTTCAGGTCATTAACGGCATAATAATCCATTTCGCTATTTGCATTGAGTTTTTCAAGATCGGTAATACGGCCCGAATAAGGATCAAGCGAATGAACCCTTGATCTTGTCGCGATAATTATCTTTTTCGGACCTAATTCGCCAATGGCCTGAACCTCTATCAAGGGATAATTCTTTATCTGGTTATTTGGAGAAATCCTGGTTAAAAATCCATCGTTTCCTCCTATCCAAACATTTTCCCCAGCATCTGTGAAAACCGTATTCGCAGCCTTAATCTTCGTTTTATATAAAGCATCTGTAGAATAATGTGCTCTTAAAAGTGTATGGATATTGATCTTATAAACACCATCATTGGCAGTAGCAATCCACATATGATCACCAGCGGCTACCAGATCTGTGATCTCATCTGGATCTTCAAAATTTCGTTTGAAATTCAGGTTTTTTATATGTCGCCATCTATCGGTCCTGGTGTCCCAAATGCTAAGCCCATCAGCAGTTCCAAACCAAACTGAACCCTTTGAGTCCGTTTCTACCGCTGTTACAAAATCATTAGCCAGGCTTGAATATCTTGCAGGATCATTCTGTAATTTCTTAACCGCATATCCTGAAAAATTACTCAGGAACAATCCTTCTCTGGCAACCATCCACAGCAGATTGCTATCATCAAGATAAATACTATAGATATCGTCCGGGAATTTATTATTTACAGGGATATAAGCAAGATTCTTATCCAGTCTCGCTATTCCTGAACCTTTTATTGAAAGTAAAACCTCATCATACAAAAATTCCATCCCGGTTATTTTCTTATTCCCGAATTGGGCAGGAAGAGTATATACTTTTTGAAAATTGTTAAGGTCGGAGTCAATTTTGAAAAGACCTTTACCATTTGTCCCGACCAGGATGTTACCCCCTACGGCTTCCACCGTGGTAATTGGCAGATCCTGGAAATATCCCATATCTACCTTCTTAAATTTACCTGAACGCCTGTCTATACTAAGAATACCGTTGGGACCGGCAAAGATTATTTTATCATTGAAAAGGGCAATATCTACTGCCATAGTATTTTCAGAAAGGAACCTTGAAATACCAAAATCCTTCTTATCTGAGTCTATATTTAGTTTAAAAACTCCGTTTTCGGCAGCGATCCAGAGTTGATTACCTGAATCTTCACGCATGGAATAAATCTTTCCCGTGATATCGCTAACGAATTCAAAACTGTCTTTCCCGGGCTGGAATATAGCGAGACCCTTTTCAGCATAGACCCAGATATTATTCTCTGAATCTGAATAGGTTCCCTGGTAATCTTTCCCTATTTCCGTAGGCATGCCGCGGAATTTATTATAATCCTGAACCTCTACAGAATTATACCTCGTTACCTTTACCGGCGTCGTGATCCAAAGGTTTTCTTCTTGATCTTTTTGTATATGAACCTCTTCAGCTTTGAGAAAGGCATCTATCGCCTGTATTTTTTGAGCAGATACCGTGGTTTGACCATAAGAACTACTGCTGCTTCCTGAAAGAATCACCAGGAAAAGCAGAATTTTAAATTTAAAATGCCCCAAATCTTATATTTTAAATTGTTAAAACAATGATAATTTAGGAATTATCGTTATTACAATTTGCTCTAGAATAGATTTTTAGGATTGAATTATCAATACGATATTAACAAAATTTGGAAAGAATTTTCATACATAGAAAAAAAACTCAAAAACAAAAAAGGCTAACCAATATACAAACGCATATTCAGTTAGCCTTCGTGTTATCGTTTTACCAAATTACAACATAATAAATTTACGAAGTAATTTTTAAAATTCAAATCATCTTCGGATAAAAGACAAATAATACAGGATTTTCTGTATTCTTTAATTATCCTTTCTTCCTCCGTTTTTAATCATATGATTAACAATAAGGATCAATGCCAAACAAACGATCCCGAAAAACAATATGATACCCGTTCCCAAACTCCAGTTAACCCAAGGGATGTTGATTAATACTAACATAATTCAAGATTTTGTGATTTGTAATGGTTGATGACATTCAAATTCTGAAGAAACCCTTTCAGTTTGTTGTTTTGGAGAAACATAGGGAATTCCCAATCCCAAGCCTCGCAGGATAAACATGATCGCGATTACACCCACAAAAAGCGGGATGAACCTGCGAATATATTTGCGGCTTTTTAACGAAATTATGTTACTAAGCCAGATCGCACTAGTCATTAAAGGGATGGTTCCAAGACCAAAAAGAACCATATATAAAGAACCTTCCAGAGCACTCCCGCCGGCAATGGCGCCTAAAACTGCCATATATACCAGTCCGCAGGGAAGAAAACCATTTAAAAAGCCTACTGTGAAAAATGTATCTGGCTTTTTCTTTTGAAGTTCTTTTCCAAGATGATTTTTTAGATTAGAAACGAATTTAAAACCCGCATTTTCAGGATTTAATTTCCCCAGTTTCCGCTTCGGAATTAGAACCAGTAACAGCATTATAGTTCCCATGATAATTGATAACTGCTGTTGTAATCCGAATAAGGACAAACCTTTCCCCACAATACCGAAGGCTAAACCGATCACGGCATAGGAAAAGATCCGGCCGGAATGATAAAGGAAGATCTGAAGTAATCTTCTCAGGTTATTTTCCCTATCCAGGGGTAGTAAAAATGCAATGGGGCCGCACATTCCAATACAATGAAAGCTTCCAAGTAATCCGAATATGAGTGCCGATATGAACATTTTAGTACACGATTTCTTCCTTGAATAAAAATTCCTTTCCTTCTTTTTGCCAATACACTTTTATATTCCACCTGCCCTGTATCAAGGTGGCTTCCGGAACTTCCAGTTCCTGTCCTTTGATATCTGATAACGGAATATTGAAATCCAGCAGTTTATTTGAAGGCCGGTAGAAATTCACATTACCTTCAAGTTTAGTCAGATCCATATCTCCGGGAAATTGAAGAATTAGTTTGGAGCCTTCTCTCCTAAGGTTAATCTTTTGATCCATGGCCAGAGCATTCTTTTCAGCATCTATGTCCTGCTGATAGTGCAATTCTTCTTTATAGTAATCTTCCACAACCAGGTCGTGATCATAATCTGAACTGCTCATCATGGTCACTACAAAATACATGATGAAGGTGATGAAAGCGACCATCCCAATTACCAAACCTGTTCCCCAATTGATCTTCATAATTTATTTTTTTTAAAATTCTATTTTTTCGGCTTTCACTTTTTTCAGCCTTCGATTGCGCTCAGGCTGACAATCCTTTCTAAGATCTCAATACTTATATCTCACTTCTAATTATAACTCCGCGGACCTAAGAAAGTCGTCCCCGTGGTTTCTATAAGGTTCTCACCGTCATAGACAGCAATCTTCAATTTATCTTTTTCGGTTTCCAGAGCGGCTTTGTTTATTTCAATAAAAAGCGTGCCTTCAGCCAGTCCATTCGCGGGAACGAGAATAGAACTTCCCTTTACTGTCCTGATGCTCCCCTTATGGGACATTAGTTTAAACTGAACATTCTCATAATCCTTCGAAGTCTTATTTATCAGCTTATAGGTATAAACATTACTAATAATATTGTTCTCCTTATGTTCGTAAAGTTGCCCGGGAAGTCTTAAAATATTTGCTTCCACATCGCTTCTGAGAAAAAGCATTCCTGTTAAAACCGAAACCAGGATAAATAACACCGCTGCGTAACCCTTGATTCGCGGAGTGAACTTGAACTTCTTCCTCTTTTCAATATTCTCCTCGCTGGCATATCTAATTAAGCCTCGAGGAAGATCCACAGCATCCATAATGTTATTGCAGGCGTCGATACATGCGGTGCAATTCACACATTCCAGTTGTGTCCCATTCCTGATATCGATACCGGTTGGACAAACCTGCACACATTGCAAGCAATCTATACAATCTCCTTTCCCGCTAGCTTCTCTATCCTCATTCTTTTTGAATTTCGCTCTCCCCTTTTCCTTTTCGCCTCTTTTATGATCATAGGCCACAACTATAGATTTCGTATCTAGGAGCACTCCTTGCAACCTTCCGTAGGGACAGGCGATGACACAAACCTGCTCCCGAAACCAGGCAAAAACAAAATAGAACACCCCGGTAAAGATGAGCAATGAAATAAGGGTGCTAATATGAGCAAGGGGACCTTCCTGGATATATAAAAGCAACCTGTCGCTTCCAATTAGATAAGCAAGAAAAACATTAGCGATCAAAAAGGAGATGATGAAGAAAATGAACCATTTTGACGCTTTTTTCCTGATCTTCTCGGCATTCCAGTTCTGCTTATCCAGTCTTATTTGTTTACCACGGTCACCTTCAATCCAGTATTCTATTCTTCTGAAAACCATTTCCATAAAGATCGTTTGCGGACAGATCCATCCACAAAAGATCCTTCCGAAGGCGACGGTGAATAAAACCACGAAGACCACTCCTATCAGCATCATTAAAACGAACAGGTAAAAATCCTGTGGCCAGAATATATCCCCGAAAATATTGAATCTTCTCTCCAATACATTGAACATTAGAAACTGGTTCCCGTTCAGTTTTATAAATGGAGAAACGAAAAGGAAAATAAGCAGGAAGTAGCTTACCCATTTACGATATTTATATAATATCCCATCAGGTTTTTTGGGATAGACCCAGGAACGTTTCCCTTCGGAAGTAACCGTACCTATACTATCCCTGAATCTTTCTTGCTCCTGCTTTTCCAAAATTGAGCTTGTTTTTTTAATTTTTGGTTACCCAACAAAATTTGTGTTCCCGTCAAGCTGAACTTGTTTTCAGCTTCTTTATCATTTGGACCCGGGATCCTGAAATAAATTCAGGATGACGTTTAGTTATTCGTAATCCATTTTGATCTCTACTGAAGTTGAATCGGTCATTTCCACCTCAACCTCATCTACTCTTGCATCGGGGTCTACCCAAAGTTCGCCTTCAGGCGCCTTGGGATCTGCAGGTGTTGTGCTATGTAAACTCAATACATAACTGGCCACCTGCGCGATTTCATCAGGTTTCAGATCGGTTTTCCAGGCAACCATTCCTTTCCCGGCACGGCCACCCTCAGAGATCGTATTGAACACATTTTTGATACCTCCTCCCAGGATCCAGTAAGAATCGGTTAGGTTCGGGCCAATTCCCCCACCTCCATCGATCTTATGACAGGCAGCGCAGTTTCCACTGAAAATTGCTTTTCCGGCATTAATATCTTTTTCACCGGTTAAAAGTTCAACTGTATTCGCATCCACCAGGCCTTTGGCATTCTTTTTATACTCTTCCACAGCTGCTTTGGCTTCAGCAACTTCTACCAGGTACTCTTCTTTTTGAGAAGCACCGTCAAAAATGTGATACCTGGCCAGATAGATTCCCGCGAAGATGATGGAAGCATAAAATCCGTACAACCACCATGGCGGAAGGTTATTATCCAGTTCTTTGATCCCATCATAATTGTGATCCAGGATGATCTCTTCTTCTTTCTCGATTGGTTTTTTGTCCAGAAGTTTATCATAGGCCTCCCTGAACCAGGCAAAACGCTGTTGCTTTTTCACGGCCATGGCGTTTTCATATTTAGCCCGGGAATCTGGCTTCAGGGATAAATAAAGTGTTCTTTCCAATGCAGCTACCGAAACTTCAATGGCCACACCAATAAGCAGGATCACCCCAAGGATCAACCAGATAATAGGATAGGCTTCAAAAATTGATTGCTCACCGGTTTCCAGGATGGAATTGGCCAGAACAATGGCTAAAACCAGTAGACCTAATATTCTTAATGCTGAAAATAGTCTTTTCATCTGTTTATATTTTTTTGTAATCGGTCAGATGCAATGTGCCAATAGTAATTTCAATTAACATTGAAACCCTTTCCTGGCTCATTTCATGATCTGCTTTCTTTTTGGTTAATTATGCTATTGTCCTCCATATCCAGGGGAAGATCACTTACCTTTTTTATATAATCCTTCTTGGCAGTAAACACCCACCAGAAAAGGGCGGTGAAAAAAATGAAGAATATAAGCAGGGAGATGATCGGGTATATCTCTACCCCCTCTATACTTTCCAAGGGACCTTTTACGAATTTCAACATGGTCTCAGGTTTTTATTTGGTTGATACTTGTTTTAAATCTTCGGCCTTGATATCTGTACCCAGTCTTTGCAGGTAAGCAATAAGCGCCACGATCTCTCTATCTCTCATTTCCGTGAATTCTTCACCGTTCTCCTCGGCAAACTTTTTATCGGCCTCATAGCTGGTTGCGAAATCTGGATCTGAATAAAGGTTCTGCTCTATCTGAGTACCTTGCTCAGACATCCACTGCTGGGCTCTTTCTATCTCCTCATCGGTATAGGGAACTCCAAGGGTTTGCATTGCCCTCATCTTATCTTCGGTTTTGGATTTATCGAGTTCATCCTGAACCAGCCATTTATAGGACGGCATGATAGAACCTGAAGAGGTGCTTTGTGGATCGTACATATGGTTCAGGTGCCAGTTATCTGAATATTTCTGACCTATACGGTGCAAGTCCGGCCCGGTTCGTTTACTTCCCCATAAGAACGGGAAGTCATACCTGTATTCTCCTGCTTTGGAATATTCACCATATCGCTCTACCTCGCTTCGAAAAGGTCTCACCATTTGCGAGTGACAGGATACACAACCTTCTCTAATATAGATATCACGACCTTCGAGTTCTAAAGGTGTATATGGTTTTACACTGGAGATCACCGGCACATATTCATCTACCATCAGTGATGGAATGATTTGCACCATCCCTCCAATAAGTATCGCGATAGTGGCGAAAATGGTAAGTTTTACCGGTCTTCTTTCCAACCAGCTGTGGTAAGCTTCTCCAGCGGTTCTTTTCTTGGTTACAGGTTGTAAAGCGGCAGCTTCAGCAAGTTCATCCTCAACTGCGCTTCCCTGTCTAACAGTTTTTACGATGTTATAAAGCATGACAAAAGCACCAAGGATATACAAACTTCCTCCTATTGCTCTCATCCAGTACATCGGGATGATCTGGGTTACAGTTTCAAGGAAATTCCCGTAAGTAAGGGTTCCGTCTGGATTGAATTGTTTCCACATAGAGGCCTGAACAAAACCGGCAACGTACATTGGCAATGCATAGATGATAATTCCTAGGGTTCCCATCCAGAAGTGGGTATTCGCCAATTTAATAGACCATAATTTGGTTTTAAACAATCTTGGTACTAGCCAGTAAACCATTCCGAAGGTTAAGAAACCATTCCAGGCAAGAGCACCAACGTGAACATGGGCAATGATCCAGTCACTAAAGTGAGCGATGGCATTCACATTTTTAAGCGATAACATCGGGCCTTCAAAAGTAGCCATCCCATAACCGGTGATTGCAACCACCATAAATTTTAAAACCGGGTCTGTTCTAACCTTATCCCAGGCTCCACGCAGGGTTAACAATCCGTTGATCATCCCTCCCCAGGATGGGAATAATAACATTACAGAAAATGCTACTCCCAGGTTCTGGGCCCAGTCTGGTAAAGCAGTGTAAAGTAAATGGTGAGGCCCTGCCCAGATATAAATGAATATTAGTGACCAAAAATGGATGATCGAAAGTCGGTAAGAATAAACAGGCCTGTTCGCCGCCTTAGGCACGAAATAATACATCAGTCCAAGAAAGGGTGTAGTAAGGAAGAAAGCCACCGCATTATGCCCATACCACCACTGAACAAGCGCATCCTGAACTCCGGAATAGAATGAATAACTCTTTAAGGCAGAAACTGGAATTTCAATATTATTAAAAATATGAAGCACGGCAACGGTAACGAAAGTAGCCAGGTAAAACCAGATCGCCACGTAGAGATGACGTTGCCGTCTCTTAATCATGGTTCCGATCAGGTTTGCTCCAAAAGCTACCCAGATTAAAGCGATGGCAATATCAAATGGCCATTCCAGTTCAGCGTATTCTTTAGAAGAGGTATAACCTAAAGGCAGGGTGATCGCTGCGCCAACGATTATAAGCTGCCAGCCCCAGAAATTAATATTACTCAGGGCATCGCTCCACATTCGAGCTTTCAGCAATCGCTGGGTGGAATAATAAATCCCGGCGTAAAGCGCATTTCCCACAAATGCAAAGATCACCGCATTCGTATGCAGAGGCCTTAATCTTCCGAAGCTTAACCAGGAGATACCATCGGTGATATTAGGAAAAATAAACATAAAGGCGAGCAGTAACCCAACGCTCATGCCTATAATGCCCCAAAACATGGTGGCGATGATAAATTTCTTTACGATCTTATTATCGTAATAAAACTGCTGTACTTCCATAATTAATTAGATTTCACTTTATTGAGAGGTTGATTTTCCTTAGCATCAGGTTTTACAAGCTCATCATCGAAAAGCATTCGTACCGAAGGCGTATAAACATCATCATACTGTCCCTTTTTCACAGAAACTACGAAGGCGATAAAGAAGATGATGGCTACAATCACACTAATAGCCAGTAACATATATATAATGCTCATGATTCTTGAATGTTGATGTAAAAGTATTCTGAGAGCCAGGCCTAAAAAATGACTATTGTCAGCTTTAAGACCTTATTTCATTTTTTGAACTTTTTTTTGAAACAAACTGGGTTGCCAGGGTAGTGAATGCAACGATGCTAATCGAACTTAACGGCATCAGGATAGCAGCCACCACCGGCATCAGGTTTCCTGAAACTGCGAATCCGAGTCCTACAACATTGTAGCAAAGTGACAGCAGGAAACTGATCCTGATGATGGAGATCGATTTTTCTGAAAGCCTAAAAAATTTCCCTAATTCGCTGAACCTTCGAGCATCCAAAATACCATCACAAGCCGGAGAAAAAACATTGATATCCTCAGAGATCACTATTCCAACATCACTTTGAGCAAGGGCTCCGGCATCATTTAATCCGTCCCCTACCATCATCACCTTGCGGTTCTTTTCCTGGAGATCTTTGATAAATTGCAATTTGTTACCTGGTTTCTGATCGAAATACATTTTGGTATCTTTCGGAAGGATCTTCTTTAAACGATCTTTTTCCCCATCGTTATCTCCAGATAAAATAATTAGCTGCTTATTTTCTGAAAGCTCATTTAGCAGGTCTGAAAGTCCTTCACGGTAAGAATTGTGGAAACTAAAGCAACCTTTATACTGGTCATTGCAACTAATAAATACTGATGTTTTCTGTGGGTTTACCTGAGCCCGGGCTTCTGTATTAGTATTTTGAGAATTGGCCACGAAAGCATGAGAACCAATCTTTAGGTTTAGCTCCTTATATGAAGTTTCCAAACCCTTTCCGGTGTGCTCCTTAAAACTTTCCGGAGTAGAAATATTATTCCTATCCAGGATTTTATAAAGCGATCTACTTAAAGGATGGTTGGAAGCACGAAGACTACCTCCAAGTAATTGCTTTTCATCTTCAGTGAGTTCAAGGCCCTCATATTCAATACTGCCATTATCATTTGCAGTAATAGTGCCGGTCTTATCAAAAACCACCGTATCTACCTGGGCCATTTTTTCAATGATATTAGCATCTTTCAGGTATAAATGGTTTCTTCCGAAGATCCTGAGCATATTACCGAGGGTAAAAGGTGCTGCCAGAGCGATCGCACAAGGGCAGGCTATAATCAACACCGCTGTAAAAACATTCCAGGCTTTGGATGAATCATAGAACATCCAGAAAATTGCTGCAAGAATGGCTATACCTAAAACCGCATAGGTAAATCTCCTGCTTATCTGGTTGGTAAGGTTGTGAAATTGTGAATTTTTATCCTTGCTAAAGACCTCATCACTCCACAACTCGGTAAGGTAACTTTGCTGTACCGATCTTAAAGCTTCCAGTTCGATGATACCTCCCTGTTGCCTGCCACCGGCAAATACCTTATCTCCCATTTTTTTTGAAACCGGTTGAGCCTCCCCCGTTACGAAACTATAATCGATACTGGCATCTCCCTTAATGAGAATGGCATCCATCGGGATCAATTCTTCATTACGAATAATGATATGATCTCCTTTTTTTATGTTAAAGACCTGAACCTGTTCCTCTTTTGTCTGTCCATTTTCCATCGAAATTCGGGTTACAGCTATAGGGAAATAGGATTTATAATCCCTTTCAAAAGACAGGAAGGAATAAGTCTTCTGCTGAAAAAATTTACCCAGCAACAGGAAAAATACGAGGCCGCTAAGGCTATCAAAAAATCCTGTCCCCAGATCAAGGACAATCTCTGCAGTACTTCTTAAAAATAGCACAGTAATTCCTAATGCGATAGGAACATCAATATTCAGCAATCCAGATCTTAGTCCCTTGAAGGCTGAAATGAAATAATCCTTGCCAGAATAAAAAACTACCGGTAGCGAAAAGGCAAACATTAGCCAACGGAACAAATGCTTGAACTTTTCCAGCCAGAATTCGTTCATCTCAAAATATTCCGGAAAAGAAAGGAACATGATATTCCCAAAAGCAAAACCGGCTACACCAAGTTTATAGATAAGGCTTCGGTCTACACTAGTCTCCTTTTCCTCGTAATTTTCCAGGGAGATATTTGGTTCATACCCTATCCTGGCGAGCATTACTACCAGCTCCTTAAGGCTTAATTCTTCCGAAGAAAAACTTATCCTGATCTTTTTCCGTGGAAAATCTACCTGTGAACTTTTTACCCCTTTATGAAGCCTGCCCAAGTTTTCAAGAATCCAGATACAGGAACTACAATGAATGGAAGGTATAGTGAAGGAGGCTATCTGTGTTCCTTCATGATCGAACTCCAGAAGTTTCTCTGCAATTTCAGAATTATCCAGGTAACTGAACTTGCCTTCGCTCAGTTTTGGGGAGGTTCCGGGAGAGCTTTGCAGGTCATAATAATAAGAGAGATCATTGGAATTAAGGATCTCGTAAACAGTCTTACAACCAGAACAACAAAAAGACTTTTCGTCAAAATTTATTAGCTCTTCCTGGCAGTCTTCGCCGCAATGAAAGCATGATTCCATAACCCTGAATAAATATTAAGAAGCAAAGCTGTGAAATTGAAATTGGTAAAAATATGACGCTTATCAGGGATTGCATTTTTTCCAAACTATAACGTTTTCGGCATGTAAGCGGGATTCAAAATTTACCAAAAGCTGATTTTCATCATTATCTAACAAGTACTCCTACCGCAACTTTGTAATGAAATTAAAAATCAATCGATATGAAACCTTACAGCAATTATAGGATTTTGATAGTAGCCTTGCTCTTAAGCTTCGGGGTAAATGCACAATCCTACAAACTGAATAATGAAGCTTCCAGTTTATTAATAGATGGTACTTCCAATATTCATGACTGGACCATTGAAGCAGAAAATACCGGCGGTAATCTTACTGCGGATTTCAATGCAAGCGAATTAGAGAACATAAGTAAACTGGAGTTTACAGTAGTTGCGGAAAGTTTGATGAGCGGGAAAAGCGGAATGGACAAGAACACCTATAAAGCCCTGAACACAGATAAGCATAAGGAGATCACCTATAAGCTGAAAGACGTGAAAGGCATCGATAAGGTTTCTCCAGGTACATTTAAAGTAAAAACAACAGGAAGCCTGGAGATTGCTGGAACAACAAAGGACATCAATCTTGATTTCAATTTGAAATCAGGTTCAGACCAGATTGTTCTAACAGGGGAATATAAACTGAATATGACAAATTACGGGGTGGAAGCTCCAACCGCTATGTTCGGAACGATTAAAACCGGTGAAGACGTCGTCATCAAATTCGAATCTCATTTTAAAAAATAAAATCAACCTTAAACTAAATAAAAATGAAAACTATAACTCAATTTTTCGGAATAGCGATAATGATCCTGATGGCCCTCCCAACGATGGCACAAAATCAGAGAGATCTTGACAACTTCAGATATCGTGATCAAAGAGGTGTTAACCAGTTTGAAGCTCCTAAGGACACAGTATCTACTTTCGACGGACTTCATGTAAGAGTTGGAGGTGCTTCAACCATACAATTCCAGTCGTTGAGCCAGGAAAACGACGGCCCGGTAGAACTTGTGGATCTTGGTGGAAACTTCAACCTGGCAACAGCAAACCTTGACCTTGACGTTGCCCTTTATGATGGTGTTAGAATGCACCTTAGAACCTATCTTTCTTCTCAACACCACAATGAAGCCTATGTAAAAGGTGGTTATATCCAAATAGATAAACTGGATTTTATTAGTGAAGGTTTTGCAGAAGGTCTTATGGATCATATGAGAATCAAGATTGGTCATATGGAAAATAACTATGGTGACGGGCACTTTAGGAGAACCGATAACGCACAATCTATTTACAACCCATTTGTTGGTAACTATGTTATGGATGCTTTTACAACTGAAGTTGGAGCCGAGGTGTATTACTTTGGTGGTCCCTGGTTGGCAATGGCAGGTTTCACTAATGGAAAGCTGAACCAGAACGTTTCAGATAAAGATCAAACCAGCCCTTCATTCCTTGCCAAGTTTGGATATGACAATAGTTTTTCTGAAAAAACAAGGTTCCGTTTAACCGGTTCTGTGTATCACAGTGCTCATAACGATGCCAGGGGAGTTTATCTTTACAGGGGTGACCGTGCTGGATCACGTTATTACGAAGTGATTAGCGATGTTGAAGGTGGTGGAGACGGATTTAGAGGAGGTATGGTTGTTCCTGACTTCCGAAATAAAATGACCTCTTTTATGATCAACCCATTTGTAAAGTTTGGCGGCCTGGAGTTCTTTGGAATCATTGAAACTACTTCTGGAAAGGATAGTGGTGAATCTGATACAAGAACCTATAACCAGTTTTCCGGAGAGCTTCTGTACAGATTTGGAAAATATGAAGACTTCCATTTAGGTGCACGTTATAATACCGTAAGTGGAGAACTTAAGTCTGGAGAAGATATCGATGTAGATAGATTCCAACTTGCAGCAGGATGGTATATGACCAAGAACATCCTGATGAAATTAGAATATGTAACTCAAAACTACGACGGATATCCGCCGACAAGCTACCAGCACGAGGCTAAATTTGACGGACTCATGGTAGAAGCTGCCATTAGCTTCTAAATTGGAATAGCAATTTCGGGTAGCCTTCTTAAATTTAGTTTTAAGGTTCGCTACCCGAAATAATTTTAAGGTAATCGTAAAAATTCACCATCGTGAAAAAGCTATTTTTAATCGGTTTACTTCTAGGGGGATTTATTGTAAACGCCCAGGCAGACCTTAAAAGAGTAGACATTAAGATACTTCCTGAAAGTGAACTGATCATTGCCGGAAGTACCAATGTGAATAAGTTCGATTGTAAGTTCAATATGAACCTGATAAGCGACACACGTGAGGTAAAGTTTATCAGGGAAAATAAATATCTCACCTTTCAGGACCTGTTGCTTCAATTTGAAACCACGGGTTTCGATTGCGGCCATAAAAGAATGAATTCAGATTTCCAGGATCTTTTAATGTGTGATATATATCCAGTAATAGAGATACAAATAGACCGGGTAGAAACATTTCCGGGGGAATATAACAAGGCATTTATCACCGTTAAACTGGCCGGAAAAACTAATAAATATGATCTGCCGGTTAAGGTAGACCAGGAATATTTCAGCGGGAAATTTGCCATGAACATTCGGGATTTTGGTTTGGAACCCCCAAAAAAAGCCCTTGGTCTTATTAAAGTTGATGAAGAAATTGAAGTCCTGTTCGATTTAAAATTATCCCTGGAATAATATTTTGTTTTCATTAAATTATAAACGGAAACATTTAAGAATTTAAATGCTATGAAAAATTTTCAAGTTGTTTCAGCTCATGAAGCTGTAAGTATAGTAAAGTCTAACCAAAGAGTTTTTATCCAGGGAGCAGCCATGACCCCTAATGTCCTTATTGACGCTTTATGTGAAAGACATAGGGAACTGAAGAATGTAGAGTTCATCCAGATCCATACAGAAGGAAAAGCGCTTTATACACAACCTCCTTACCAGGATTCCTTCAGAACAAATAGTTGTTTTGTTGGAAAGAACGTAAGAGGGGCAGTAAATTCAGATTATGGAGCTTATATCCCTATATTTCTTAGTGATATTCATTTACTTTTCAGAAGGAATATTTTACCTCTAGACTGTGCATTTATCCAGGTATCTCCTCCAGACAAGCACGGATATTGTTCTTTGGGTGTTTCCGTAGATATCACCATTCCCGCGATCCAGAATGCTAAAAAAGTGATCGCCCAGGTAAACCCGCAGGTTCCCAGAACGCATGGTGATGGTGTTATCCATATTAGCAATATAGATGCGGCGATAGAAGTGGATATGCCTATACACTCCACTCTGCATGGTGAACCCACCGATATTGAAAAGCGAATTGGAAAGCATGTAGCCGAACTGGTGGAAGATGGAGCTACCCTGCAAATGGGAATTGGGGGAATTCCGAATGTTGTTCTAAGTAACCTCATGAATCATAAAAGGTTGGGTATTCATACAGAAATGTTTTCAGATGGTATTCTTCCCCTGGTTGAAAAAGGTATTATCACAGGAGAAGAAAAAGAGGTAAAAACCGGGAAACTAGTGACCTGTTTTGCCGTTGGATCTCCCAAACTGTACGATTATGTAGACGATAATCCACTGGTTCATTTCAAGGAAGCAGCATACACCAATGATACCGCGATCATCAGGAAAAACCCTAAGGTAACAGCCATAAATTCTGCAATTGAAATAGATCTCACCGGCCAGGTATGTGCAGATACTATTGGTAAGATCCAGTATTCAGGGGTTGGAGGGCAAATGGATTTTATAAGGGGGGCTACTCTTTCTGAAGGCGGTAAGGCGATCATCGCCATGCCTTCTGTCACCAAAAATGGTATTTCCAAGATAGTTCCATACCTGAAAACAGGTGCTGGAGTTACCACTACAAGGGCACACGTTCATTATATCGCAACAGAATACGGGGTAGTAAACCTATTTGGAAAAAACTTAAAACAGCGTGCAGAGGCTTTAATTTCTATCGCTCATCCAGATCACCGGGAAGAACTTTCCAGGCAGGCTTTTGAACGTTTGAATGCCTAGAATTATATTTTTTTCTGAATTCGCTGAAAGCTGAGATTCATCATATTTAATGAAGTATAACTGGTCTATTTTTGACCCTATAATCATAAAACAAAAAGCGATGAATATTTACCAAAAACAACTTTCAGAATTTACACGTGATTATTATGCCGGAGCCTCTACAGGAATACTTGTTTCCAGCTGTATGGGTGCAATCGCTGCTATGCTGATATTGATGAACGGTCATGGTCTTTCAGAAATGATACAACTTGGTCTTATTGTAGTTGTTTGTATGTGGTTCAACGCCTCTGTACTCGCACAATTAAAATCTAAATTTGTATTCAACTCTTTGATCATCAGTTTACTTGCAAGCAGTATTTTTATCCTGATCAATATACTTTCTTAAATGAAAGAAGATCTTAAGGATAGGGCCGATTTAAAACGACTGGTAATAAATTTTTATACTAAAGTCCGGAAGGACAAAGAAATAGGTTACTTTTTCAATAACAGTATTAAGAACTGGGAGCAACATTTTGAAAAGCTCACCGATTTTTGGGAAAGTAACCTGTTTTTTACCGGTAGTTTTAAAGGAAATCCTGCTCTAGCTCATATTAAAGTAGATAGTGACCATGACAATAGTATTTCCGAATATCACTTCGGAATCTGGCTAAACCTCTGGTTCCAATCCATAGACGAACTATATTCAGGAGAATTAGCCGAGAGGCTAAAGCAGAATGCCCGCAAAATGTCTACTCACCTCTTCCTGAGAATTTACCAGTCCCGCCAGGCGAAGAAAATCTGAATATAAAAGTTGAAATTGAATTAGATACAGCCGGATTCCCGGCTTTTTTTATTGGTCTAGATCCAATCTTGAAATTGGCTATTATCCATGATAGACAAAAATGGGGATATTGATATCCATTTTTACAGAAAACCCATATTGTGTGTGCAGTAACCTGTCACAAATACTAAGATTTTTACCGGCCACAAAAATGATATCGAACTCTTTCTGCAATTCCATGAAAAGTTTCTTAGTAAAAGGTACCGGGGTTTTAATGGGTTCATCTGAATGAGATAAACCAGAATATTCAATATCACCATCCTTTATTTCCAGGAAAGTAAAATCGAGAGGTTCTAGGTAATGCAGATCATTAGCGATCCCACTCTGGGCATTTGTAGAAAGGATCTCTGGATCTACCGGAAATACCGCTTTCTTAGGATCTTTATAGGTACAGCCGGCCGGAACTGCTATTATATTGCATTTTATCTTCCTAACCACCTCATAAGCATGATTTCCTAAAATTGGATGATCATGTTTCTCACGGCTTACCGCACCAATAAAGATGAGATCGATCTTCTTTTCTACCAGGGCTTTTCTAACAGCACTAATAAGACTTTCCGAAGAAAGTATCGTATTGAATTTATGTTGTTTATTCCTGGTATACGCTTTAAGTTCTTTTGTATCCTGCTGTAATTCATCCAGGGTAGACACAAGTTCATTCTCAAGTTTATCACCGGCAGACCTGCTGAAATTGAAATTATGGATATTCAGCAGGAAAAAGTTCGCCTGTTTTTTCTGAAGAAAATCAACGGCGTACCTTCCAGCATTATCTGATGTTTCTAAGAAATCGGTTAGGATTAAGACGTTCATGGATCATCACTTAATAAAGCGAAATTAGGTGAAGTCTACATTGCAAAAAATGATAAAAATCAGTTCTTAATAATTAACCGAGAAAGCAGGTTATTTAATGTTTTTCAGGGCTTCAGAATCCATTAATTTAATGTTACGGCCTTCGATCTCAATAAGTCCTTCTTTTTTGAATTCAGAAAGGGTTCTTATGAGACTCTCTGGCGCCATCCCAGCTACCCCGGCAAGATCGGCCCTGGATATACGTATGCTTTTTAAGGGATGTTTTTCAATTCTTTCAGCAAAAAGCAGTATGGTATTTGCGGTCTTCCTTCTTACAGAACCATATGCCATATTCATGAGTTGTTGTTTCAATTCAGAAAGGTTATGATTAAGAACTTCAACCAATTGCATGGTAATCTTCGGATTTCCCTCCAGGATCTTATGAAATTCCTCCCTGGAAACCGCATACAATTGGGTATCTTCCATGGCCGTAGCATAATCTTCGTAAGATGAATGCAGGTCGTTGACGTGATTTCCGAAAAAGTCATCCTCTTTATAAAGCTCGGTGATAAGTTCTTTCCCCTGGTTGTCCATCCGGTGAGCCTTTACCACTCCTCTTTTCACAAGATAAAAGTAATTTGCATGCTTATCTTTTTCATAAATAATCTCTCCTTTTTTGAAATATTGAAGCTCCTGTCTGGAAAAAATTTCCCTGAGATCATCCAGATCTTTCAACGGTTCTTCCTTAGGTGGAAATTCCTCTTTTCTGTTAGAATTAAGAATGGCCATTTTTGCCAGCCTGCTTTCAATGGCGCTTAATAATTCATCTTCTTCAAATGGTTTGGTGAGATAATCATCTGCTCCCAGGTCCATTCCTTTTCTTATGTCCTTATGTTCGGTTTTAGCCGAAAGAAATATAAAAGGGATATTCAGTGTCTTTGGATTTTTACTCAGGGCTTCCAGAACTCCATACCCGTCAACTTCCGGCATCATAATATCACAAATAATAATATCTGGCACTTCCTCTTCAGCCTTTTCGATACCTTTCTTTCCATTTGGTGCGGTAACTACGTCATAATTGGAAAGCTCCAGAAGTTCAGCGGTATTCTCCCTTACGGTTACATCATCCTCAATTAGCAATAATTTCTTCATATGGCTGTTTAAAATTATTTCTGATTTTTAAGATTTATCCATGGGCACCTTTACACTGAAGGTGGTTCCCCGGTTTTCTATACTTTTAAATTCTATAGTTCCACCCAGATTTTCAAGGTGGGTTTTGGCGATATTAAGCCCAATTCCTGTACCCTCATCGAGCAAAGCATTTTCTGCCCTGAAATACCGCTCAAAAATATGCTTCTGATCTTTTTCTGGTATTCCCCTACCCTGATCCTCGATCTCAAATATGATAAACTCACCATTAAAATCTACTTTGAACTTGATCAAGGTATCCTCTGGTGAATATTTTATCGCATTACCAAGTAAATTAGACAGAATAAGCTCCAAAATCTTTTCATCCATAAAAAGCTCTACATCCTCTAACTCCCTGGGATATGAAAT
The DNA here is from genome assembly GCF_022489035.1 of Christiangramia lutea. Taxonomy (GTDB): domain Bacteria; phylum Bacteroidota; class Bacteroidia; order Flavobacteriales; family Flavobacteriaceae; genus Christiangramia; species Christiangramia lutea. Next base: position 48,201 of record NZ_JAKVTV010000006.1, on the reverse strand, counting down.
CTCCTGGCCATCCTTTAAAGTGACATTCGCATTGTAGATCACTTCGTTGATAAGTCTTTTAAGACCGAATTTTGAAAACCTGTATTGTCCTCTCCCGCTATCCAGTCTTTCAATTGAAAGAAAATCGTTCAGAATGCTATTAAGGTAATGCACCTTATTCTTTATAGTATTCAAATGTTTTTCCCGCTTCTCCTGTTGCTCTTCCCTGGTATATTTCACCGCCAGGGTTGCTGAAGTGAGGATGCCACTTAACGGAGTCTTGAACTCATGGGAAACAAGTGAAAGGAATTTTGTTTTGAGCTCATTCAACTCTTTTTCCTTCTGGAGGGCATCCTTAATTTTTTTCTCAGCCTTTTCTCTTCTTTTTATCTCCTGCTCCAGGTCAAGGTTTAAATTTTTAAGGTCTTCCACACTATCGCTTAGTTCCTGTGTCCTTATCTTAATTTTTTCCTCAAGCTGAGTATTTAGCTCTCTAATTTGACGTTGACTTTCTTTCCTTACGGTAATATCTATCACGAGAGACATCACAAAACGCTCTCCATTTACCTCAAAAGGATTTAACCCGGCTTCAACTGGAAATAAGGAGCCATCTTTCTTAAGTCCGTAAAGATCCCTGCCGTGCCCCATCTGCCTTTTTTCACTGTCTTCGATGAACTTATCTACATGCTGCTGATGTTTGTGATGGTATTTCTTAGGTATTAAAAGATCGAGGTGCTGATTGTGAAGTTCCCCATGTTCGTATCCAAACATTTCTTCTGCTGCATGATTGGCTGCGACCACAATTTGCCCTGAATTCACTACTATTATTCCTTCTGATGCACCTTGAAATAATAAATTGAAGACGTTTTTATTATCTAGAAAGTTTTCCTGCAATTTAGATTTTGTTTAACGCCATTAAAGGTAAAATGTTTTTGATAAAAAACCTGAAAACATTAAAATTACTCTTCTCTCCTTACAGGTCTGTCCTCATATCCATCCTTGAAGGTCTTATTTGTAGTATAATTATCGGTAAGAACTTTGTAAACAGTAAAGACTAACATCATCTGCCCAAAACACATTAGATAAAAAAGAATTCCAAAGGAAAAGTTCATTGAAGCTAAAATAGTAAGCAACACAAGTATAAAAGTTGTTATTATTAATAGGGTAAGTCCTGAAATATTCATCTTTTCTTTCTAATTTACAGATTATTAGGCCAAACCAATCATAAAAGTTTTCTAAAAAAGGAAGGAAAATATCCTTTGAATGCTGACTCCGGTCATATTTTTTAAGGACACTGAATCATAGCTTTGAACAGTAACCAAATATCAATAGTTATGTTCAACCAGATTCAATATATCAAGATCCCTCAAAGTGAAACGTTAAATAGTTACACTAAAAATAAGCTGGATAAATTGCTTAAGAGGTTTGAAATGATACAGAAGATAAGAGTGAATTTCAAGCTTGAAAATTCAACTCCGAAGAAAGGTAAAGTTTGTGAAATAGAATGCTCTGTCCCTGGAGGAAAATATCGTGCTGAGGCTACCATGGAGCATTTCGAAAATTCAGCAAAACTTGCGTTTGAACTAATTAGCAGGCAGCTTGCAAAAAAGAAGGCATTGTTAAGTGCTTAAAAATTAAAAAACAAATATCATGAAAACTATTCTTGTACCCGTAGATTTTTCAAGTCATTCTGAATATGCCCTTGAAGTAGCAGCCAGCCTTGCCAGGAAACAAAATGCTAAGATCATTGTTCTTCATATGATGGGAATGCACGATTCTTATCTCACCAAGGATGAAAAACAGGAGGTTTTTAATGCTATATATTTTATGAAGTTAGCCAAGCAAAAATTCGAAGAACTACTTAATAAGGATTTTCTCAAGGGAATCGAAGTGACCGAAGTCGTTAAAACTCATAAAGTATTTTCAGAGATCAACGAAGTTGCCAGGGAGTATGAAGTCGACCTTATAGTTATGGGGTCTCACGGCACCACGGGAATGAAGGAAGTCTTTGTAGGTTCTAATACAGAAAAAGTAGTTAGAACTTCAGACGTCCCTGTTCTGGTAATAAAAGAACATATTACAGATTTTAAAATCGATAAGGCAGTGTTCGTAACCGATTTCAATATTGAAACCTTGAAATCCTTTATAAGCGCTCGAAATTTCTTCAGGGTGTTCAATGTAGAACCTCAGATATTATTCATAAATATTCCTGAGAAATTTATGAGCACCAGTGAAATGGAATTAAAAGCCTATAATTTCCTGATCGACGCAGGAATGGACAACAAAGAATTTAAAGATAGAATAACCTTCTATGATGATTATACTACCGAAAGAGGAATCTATAATTTCTGTAATGAAGCCCAGATAGATGCTATCGCCATTCCAACCCATGGTCGCAAAGGTCTTGGCCATTTCTTCTTTGGCAGTATTGGTGAAAACGTTGCCAACCATGCTAATGTTCCCGTGATCACTTTTAAAATGTCCTAAATCCCCGTGAATAGGGAGGTTTTTAAAAGGGATCATTAATAGGTTCCGTTATGAGAGTTCTGTTCGCAATATTGCTCATTATTCATATGCTGATCCATATTTTAGGATTTGCGTGGTCCCGTTTGTATGCTTCTGAATTTGCCCAGGTTCCGGCAACTCAAAGTCTTTTATGGTTCCTGGCCACAGTATTAATATCTGTTACAACAATTCTATTCATAAGAAAAAAACCAACCTGGGTCCTTCTCGCGATCCCTGCCTTGATCACTTCACAGCTACTCATTTACCTTAACTGGGATGCTGCCAAATATGGAAGCATCCTGAATCTTATCATTCTTCTTGTCATCATCATTTCTATTGCCGGATGGAAATTTGAGAAGAGCTTCAAAAAAGATAAAATCGATGCCATTATAGCTAATTCGGTTTCAGGAAAAATAATTTCTGAAGCAGATATTGCCATGCTTCCCCTTCCGGTAAAGAAATATCTAAAGTATTCCGGCTTCCTGGATAAACCGGAAATTGAAAATTTCGAGATACGTTTTTCAGGGCAAATGCGTGAAAAAAATAAAAACTGGTTCAGCTTTACCACCGAACAATTAAATACTATAGATCCTCCGGGCAGGTATTTTTTTATGAAGGCAAATTATAAAGGTGTTTCTACCCAGGGTTACCACAAATATGATGGGAAAACTGCCCGAATGTTGATTAAGCCCTTATCAATTTTTAAGGTGATAGATATAAGCTCAAGGAAATTACTGAAATCTGAAATGGTTACCTATCTCAATGATGTTTGCATATTTGCTCCCGGAGCCTTAATCAATGATAAATTCAGCTTTGAAAATATGGGTAATCATACGGTCAAGGTGACCTATACCTACGCCGAAATATCGATTTCAGCGGTCATGGAGTTTGGGGAAGAAGGTCAGCTAATCAATTTCTTTTCTAACGACAGGTACGATCTGGGTGAAAAGAAAAAGTTCCTGTTCTCAACCCCGGTTGGAGGCTATAAATCATTTAACGGATATAATTTACCCAGCTACGGAGAAACTATCTGGCATTATCCTGATGCAGACTTTGTTTACGGAAAGTTTAATGCTCTTGAGGTGAATTTCAATATAGACCGAAAGATCAATAACAGTTAAGAGCGATCTCGACCATTTCATTCATTTTCTTTTCACGCTTTTCAGGAGAGATCTCTTCCCCACTAACCAGTGAATCCGAAATAGTTAGAATGGAAAATGCCTTCACTCCGTTTTTAGCGGCCAGGGTGTATAACCCGGCTGTTTCCATTTCAGCACAAAGGGTTCCGTGAGAAGCCCATTTTTTATAATAATCGGGGTCGTCATCATAAAAAATATCTGATGTAAGAACATTCCCTGCCCTGAAATTGATCCTGTTCTCGCGGGCATAATCCACAGCTCTCATCAAAAGATCAAAATTCGCGGTTGGAGCATAATCTGCATCGCCAAAAACTCCTTTGTTCAACGCTGAATTGGTGGAAGCCGACATGGCAAAAACCAGGTCCATTAATTTTAGATCTGGCTGAAATGCGCCCGCACTTCCTACTCTTATTAGGTTTTTCACCCCATATTCGCTGATAAGTTCATGGCAATAGATCATGGTTGAAGGTACGCCCATTCCCGTTCCCTGCACAGAAACTTTCCTGCCTTTATAGCTTCCTGTAAAACCCAACATCCCCCGAATATTATTATAACAAACCGGGTGCTGAAGAAAAGTTTCAGCGATCCACCTGGCACGTAAAGGATCCCCTGGTAATAAAACGGTTTCTGCTATCTGGTCTTTTTCGGCTTCTATATGTAGGCTCATCTGTTCAAAATTTTATGAAATAATCTTTATCCCGGAAGAAGTTCCTATTCTCTCAACTCCTAGAGAAATATACTTCCTGACGGTCTCAGCATCCCTTATCCCACCAGAAGCTTTGATCTTAACCTTATCTCCAACTACTTTTTTCATGATCTTGACGTCATTAAGACTGGCTCCACGACTCCCGAAACCAGTAGAGGTTTTCACAAAATCTGCTCCCGCATTCATGCTTAGCCTGCTGGCGATTTCTATTTCCTCATCTGAAAGATAACAGGTTTCTATGATCACTTTTAATATGTTATCACCAATCTCTTTTTTTATTGCCTCGATCTCTGCCTGAACAGCTTCAAAATTCTTATCCTTAAAAAGGCCAATATTCATCACCATATCGATTTCATCTGCACCATCACGAACTGCTGTACCAGCCTCAATTATTTTGGATTCTGTAGAAGAGCCTCCCAGGGGAAAACCAATAGTTGCCGCAAGTTTGACTTCAGAATTAGAAAAAACTTTTTTGGCATATTTCACCCGACTGCTATTCACGCAAACTGCATAAAATTTATACTTCACGGCTTCGTGACAAAGTTTTTCTATTTCAGCAGCTGAGGCACCGGCAGCAAGGAGTGTGTGGTCTATATACTGGTTTAAATCCATTATAAATCTATTTTTAAACAGATCAATTTACAATTTCTCCGGTCAATTTAAACGGTCATGGAGAACAATTGGGTTTCTGGTTTTTTTCTCTGCAAACGAAGGTCGAATGCCATACAAACATTACGAACAAATGACTGGCCCTTATCTGTAATTCTAATAAAATTCGAATCCAGCTCTACAAGCTTATCTTTCTTCATTTCTTCCAGCTTATGCAATACAGAGGGTAGTTCTTCGAAATACTCGTTTAAGCTGAACCACTGGGTTTTGAATTTACACATAAGGTTCAAAATATGTTTTCTTATCGCCAGGTCTTCCTGGGTTAAGATATGTCCTCTGAAAACCGGGAAAATTCCCTTTTGAATTAGATCCTGATACTCTTCCACACCCTTTACATTCTGGGCAAAGCCATACCAGCTATCTCCAATTGAAGATACACCTAAGCCTATCATGGCCTTTGTTTTTGAAGAAGTATAGCCCATAAAGTTTCGGTGTAAGGTGTTCTGTTCCATCGCCTTGAACAAAGAATCTGTTTTCAGGGCGAAATGATCCATGCCAATTTCTGTATATCCGGCCTCTAGTAACATCCTTTTACCAGTTTCATATTGATCGCGTTTCTCCTTTGCTCCGGGAAGGTCTTCCTCCCTAAATCCGCGCTGACCATTCCCCTTGATCCACGGAACATGGGCATAACTATAAAACGCGATCCTGTCTGGACGCAATTCAATGGTCTTATTGATGGTATAAACTATATTTTCCTTTGTTTGAAATGGCAGACCGAAGATCACGTCATGCCCCACAGATTTAAATCCTGCAGACCTTGCCATTTCTGTTGCCAGTTTCACTTTTTCAAACGGTTGAACTCTATGAATAGCCTTCTGCACATTTTCATTATAATCCTGAACTCCGTAGCTTACTCTTTTAAAGCCTAGATCAGATAAGGTTTCGAGGTGTTCATTACTCGTATTATTGGGGTGTCCTTCAAAACTCAATTCAACCTCAGGTGATCTATTTGCAGTTTTAAAAATACCTTCGATCAGGAAGCGAAGATTTTCTGAGGAAAAGAAAGTAGGTGTTCCGCCTCCCAGATGCAACTCTTTAATCACAGGAGTTTCTCCGAATAATTCACGATACATATCCCATTCCTTCAAAACCGATTCAATATATGGAAGTTCCACCCCGTGATTTCTGGTGATCCTCTTATTACAACCACAAAAAGTACACATGCTTTCACAAAACGGAAGGTGAATATAAAGGCTTATTCCTTCCGTAGAATTACTCTCAAGAAAACTCTTTTTTAGTGAACTTTTCCAGCCTTTCAACGAGAATGTCCTGTTTTCCCAATATGGCACGGTGGGATAACTGGTGTATCTTGGGCCCGGAATATTATACTTTTCAATCAATGCAGATGGCAACATATTTTTAAATTTTAAGCCAAAAATAAACTGGTGAAAGTGAAGTAAAAATGACCATTATCAGGTTAGTTTGTAATCCAGGAAAATGGACGAATATATTATTCATTTGGTCTAATAAGGAATAGTGGTTCTTTTTGCTATCTGTTTAAGATTTATTTTATAATTTCGAACAACAGCTATAAAACCAATGAGTCATAATGTTAATTTATGAAAGTGATCTTCTAAGCAGTAGCTTTGAGAAGGAAAATGACTGTTTTGTACAATACTGGAAACACTCACCTGATTGTTATGAGGAACTTAAACGAGAATTTCTGGAATATGCTTCTCTTTACAAAGAATACAGACCTTCAAAGTCTCTTTGGCTTCAACATAATTTCAAATTACCCATTAGTAACCAGGTGCATGAATGGATTGAAGAACACGTGAATATTCCATGTGTTGAACATGGAAATGAAAAAGTAGCGTTTGTTGTGGGAAAGGACGTTCTTGTACACTTAAGCGTTATGAGCTTCTTCGAAGAATCCAATTCTATTATACACCCCATGCATTTCGCTACCGAGAAAGAGGCCAGACAATGGCTGAATGACTCAAAAAATCATCCAAAGGGAAATAATAAACTAAAGGTACTATTTGAAGGTGTAGACAAAGAAGGAAATTCCATTATTAAGATCAAACGTTCTGCGAGTGATATTACGAATACTTTGATGTCTTTCGGAAAGGTAGTGGAAGAAAATAAGTTTATTAAATCGAATATTTCAAGATATTCCAGGCTCACCAAGAGAGAGAAACAGGTAATGATTGAGTTCTCAAAGGGATTACCTCAGCAGGATGTAGCAGATAAATTATATATTTCTGTAGGCACTTTAAGAACTCACTGGAAGAATATTAAAAGTAAACTGGAGATCAAATCCCTGGCCGAAGTCATTAAATATGTGAATGCATTCGACATGTACAAGTAACGTAAGTACCTTAATTACATCTCAAGCTTTTCCAGTTCTACGAGCCCTGTACCAGTTACCGATACAGAAATCCACAATTCATTTTCACCAGCCTTCAAATTAGAAATTTCAATTTTATCTAGTGACCCTATGAGGTGCACTCCATCCTTTGCTTCCAGTTTATTTTCTAACTTATCATTTAAACCGCTGATCTTTTCTTCGATATGCGGCAACAGGTCGAAATTCATCTTCTGCTTAAGCTTTCCATACATCCATTTATTCATAACTGTTTCCAGTAGCTGATCTGCAAACCAGTTCTTTGTCTTTCCATCTACTTCAAAATCCCTTAAAGAAATATGCTGAAGTTCTCGATCCAGTTCCAGGGCCGCATGAAAATGAATGTTCACCTGTTTATTCTTGAAGAGACTGGTAAGGGTTTGCAGGCTAAGATTAAGCTTTAGATCGAAATCCTCTTGGTCACTTTTCTCAATAGACACATCAAGGATCTGGGCATAATTAGATTTCTTCCCTTCTGAATTTTCCTTACTTATGATCTCACCTATTAATTTCTGCCTCAGGTACTTGTCCAGCGTATTATATGAAATTATAACAGGAACTGTAATATTGATATTTTGATCGCTAAATTCATCTTTCAAATACATAGGTCTCTCTTTTAATTTTTAATCATTCTTAGCATGATCTTTCAGCTTCAGATTCAAATATCCAAACACTAAATTGATTATTACCACAAATATTGTAAATATTAACAAAGGCAGATAAAGTGCAAAACCTGCAAAACAACCGGCAGCCGCACTGCACCAGATAGTTGCAGCGGTAGCCAGACCTTCAACTTTTTTACCCTTTTCGCCGTGTAAAATTACCCCTGCACCCAGAAAACCAACACCTACCACCACCTGGCCAACGATCCTCGTCATATCGGTACCTCCGGAATCCCGAAAAAGCAGAGATATAATTATGAATGAAGATGCGCCCAGTGCCACGAGCATATTAGTTTTAAGCCCTGCTGGCTTTCCCTTGGATTGCCTTTCCAGACCCATTAATAAACCGGCCAGGGCAGCAGCGCCATTTTTAAGGAGGAATTCTGTGATATCTATTTCCATCTGGAAGCTTTGGTATATTAAAGCTACTAAAAACCTAAGAGAAAATGTTTAGTTTACTGATTCACAAAACATAAAAAAACAAAAACCTTTCAGATACCTGAAAGGTTTTGTATGATTAATTTAGACTCAGGATTATAGGTTGAGATCAAATTATTCCTACCCTACATTGAAATAATTTATCTAATCCCGATCAATAATTAATACAGCACTAATTTAAGTATAGAAGTGATATCAAAAAATACCCTATTGTAGGTATTTTTTAGTTTGAAATCCTGTTTAATTGACAACCGTTTAAATTATTTAAAAAAAACCGGTAATATCTGTAAAATTTTAAATAAGTAAAGTTTTATTTACTTTTTGTAAAATAAACCATTCATTTATTAAAAAAAATATCTATGTTTGTAAAATAAACTTTACATATAATGGGTATTATGAAAGAAAAACAAGAAAATTGGAAATCGCGTTCCGGAAAAAACACTTTAAAACTTGGCATCTGGACCGGATCCTGGGTTCTTACCACTGCCCTGGTAGCATTCGGGCCAGATTTCATTTGGAATGAGAATAGAACTCTAACGCTAATGGCTTTGATACTGAATCTTGTAATAGGGTTATTGATGATATTAGCCAATAAAAATTATGTAAACAGTCTTGATGAATTACAGCGTAAGATACAACTGGAGGCTATGGGAATGGCCCTAGGGGTGGCTGTGGTGTTTGGAATTGGATATTCAATGCTGGATACTACCAATATCATTACACACGACGCAGAAATATCACATTTAATAATTTTGATCGCACTTACCTATTTCGCCGGTTGTGTAATTGGAAGCCTTCGATACAGATGAAAAATAAGATCAAAGTACTGCGCGCGCAGCATGAATTAACTCAGGCACAGCTTGCCCAAAAATTAGAAGTTTCCAGGCAAACCATTAATGCGATTGAAAAAGGAAAATTCGATCCCAGTTTACCACTGGCCTTTAAGCTTTCCAAACTATTCGCTAAACCAATAGAAGAGATATTTCAAAATGAAGAATCGTAGAATTGAAAAAGGGGTGGATTCCCTACAACATCACACCCCTTAATTCTTTAACTAAATTCAAATACAAATATATTCTGTAAAGTGAAGTTCGCTTAACTCTATAAGGTTAATTATTAGCGCTATTGGAAAGAATTCACCGAATATTTTAGGGTAAGTTTATGTCAAAATTTAAATGCTGAATATTCTCTAATTTTAGCTTATTCGCATTTGTGCTCAAAATGATAGGATTATTATTCATCTTAACTGTTTCCTTTTTACTTCTCAAAGCTCTTAGAATTCCTTTCTCTGTTCTTGGAATTAAACCGAATACTTCCAGGTTAAAAAATTTTCTGGTAGGATTAATTGCATCTGCTCTCATATGTGCGGTTGCTTATATCCTCCTGATAGAACTGAGAGACTATCAGGTAAACCTTAATAAGGATTACACTATCCCAGACTTTCTGTACGGTTGCTGGTGGATCTTTAGATCGGTACTTTGGGAAGAATTACTTTTTCGCGGTGCCTTACTTGTTCTGGCCATCAAATACCTCGGAAAACATAACGCCTGTATACTTTCTTCATTCATATTCGGTATCTACCATTGGTTTTCCTATGATGTTTTCGGAAGCCTGGTACCCATGCTCTATACTTTTACAGTGACTGGAATAGGCGGACTAATGTTTGCCTATGCCTTCGCCGAAACTCGGTCTATATATCTTCCTATTGCTTTACACTTTGGATGTAACCTCTTGACTATCAGCATCTTTTCTGAAGGTCCGTTAGGTGAACAGCTTTTGGTGGTTACTGGAGGTAAGCCGATGGGATACTTATATTTCCCGTTTTTGTTCAATGAGATTCTTATCCTTCCCGTCTTCACCTTCTTTTATTTAAAATACCTGAGAAAGCATACAAAACCTGAGATGAATTTTAATTCCTATAGCTCAAAATAAGCAATTAAATAAAATTTAAAAAGCCACTCATGGAGTGGCTTTACTAAAACAAACTGAAAACAATTAAACGTATTCGGTCCTTACAAGTTCATTATTCTCATAATATTCGGTTTTTTCATAGTTCCCGTTATCATCATAATATTCAATCTTTATTAGATTATAAGAAGGATCCCGAAAATCTATCTGGTAACTTCCACTGCGATCCAAATGCTGGATCACTAATTCGCCATATCCATCTTCATCAAAAGTAGCTACTTCCTGCAGCCAGTCCTGGTAATATGTATAAACAAGTTTCGGATCACCATCAGGATAAAGTTCCAGGTATTCACTTCGCCAGTCTCCCTGGATAATATTAAAAGCAATCAGCTTCTCCTGCTCATCGTAGAAATCTTCTCTAGAAGAAATCCTATTCTGGTCTAATAATAAAATAAGTGTATTCTTCTGCTTTAGAGTATTATCGTCCCTGTAGATATAATCAGACTTTATATTTCTGAAATTGGGTCTTAGCTGCTTGCTTTGAAGCAAGTCCCCACTTTCGGTAAAGCTAAACTCATACCTTATTTCCAGGTCATCGATTTCAGTAGAACTTTCCGATGAATACCTGTTATGGATACTTACATTTCCATTTTCATTTCTCTCAAAGGTTTCACGGTATAGAAACTCTCCCTGTTGATCTTGGACCTTTATATCGGTAACATATCCATCGGTATTGATTGCTTCAAAAGTGCTGATTGAAATCAAAGCTCCATTGGCATCGAAATTCTTGAAACCGATCGCTTGTCTTTCTTCATTATAAATGATTTCCTTTGAAATAGTGAATGCAGGTTCACCTAAATTATACTTGGTTATCTCCATTTTTAGAGGGTAGCCATCTTCACGATACTCGGTATAATCATAAACTGCTGAAATTCTATAAGGGTTATTTTCATAACGTATAGAATTAAACAGCAAGCCTTCATCATTTACCTGATGATCCCAACTAACACTGGAAATAGGTTCAAAAGGATTTACGGTACTTTCAAGAACGGGTAACAGGCTGGCATAGAGCTGGTAATTTTCTCCAAGTGTTTCTGCTAAATGAGAGGCCGCCTGTTCCGGAAATTTTTCGGTTAAGTCAATTCCAGTCTTTTCTCTAACTCTTTTTACCACCTCCAGGATATTAACCCTGGCATTCTCCCTGCCGCGTATAAGGTCTTCATCCAAAGCTTCTAGAACCCGAGGTTCGAGTTTTATTCCATTTTTGGCATTTCCATCTATGTCCAGTGTCTGCAACAGCGCAGCCATGTATTGCACTTCAGGTGTATAAATATTAGCTTTAGGAGTCTGGGCAATTGAGATTGGAGAAAGAACCAGATCGGCTTTGGCCCTACCCAACTCAAAATCTCCAAGGAAAAAGGTTATAATCTCTCCTTCCTGATATACAAATTCACCCAGGTTGTTGGTAAATCCACTCTGTGTTGAAGTTTCATAATATAAACCCTCAACGGCGCTATCAAGAAATACCCCGGTTTTAGGCTGATCATTAGAATTGTGATTAATAGTTTCAACTTCAGAACAACCAATCGCCAAAACACAAAAAAGTAATAGGTAGAATAATTTAAAATCTTTCATAAGAACTGATTATGGGAAATATTGAGCTTTCCGGTTAAATTTATCGACATCTAAAATAATTCCATATAAATCGCTAAGAAATACCCATCCATGGGTAATTTATTTTAGCAACGAATAGAACTTCCAAAGTCATTTTGTACTCTTTTTCTCTCAATAAGAATTTATGAAATAGGATTTTATACACTTTGAAGTGTTAAATGAAAAGTAGATTTCTATTTTGTTTAATGTTTAGTTATTTATATTAAACATTTTTTAAGTAATAACTATATTTACCTCATAATCCAACTTTTAATATTTATGAGAACTTCAATTACAACCCAAAAATTATTATTTAAATCTTTAATTCTGGCTATAGCCATAGTCTTTGCCTCTTGTGAAAAAGATTCGGTTTCAGAAGATATTTCCTCAATAGATGCCAATGCTAAAGCTTCTCCTGCTGCGCAAAAAAGTGATCTTTCTATTGTAGATATCGCTAAAGCCGACGGGAGGTTTACAGTACTATTAAGCCTGCTGGAGCAAACCAATTTAAAACCGATCTTTGAGACCGGAACAGATCAATATACTGTATTTGCTCCTACAGATGCAGCTTTCGCGACTTTCATTGAAGAAAACCCGGGTCTAGACCTTACAGATAACGCCCTTTTAACCGCTGTGCTAACCTATCATGTTACTGATTGTCAAAGATTCAGTAATAGTGCACTGGGAAAAAAGAAACCCAAAGAAATTGAAACTTTAAACGGAGGTTATATCTATATAAACAGTGATGGAAAGATAGATACGAATGATGAAGATACTGCTGCTAACGCTTCAATTCTAGTTGAAGCTGGATTGTTTGACATTGCCGCCAGCAACGGAGTAATTCATGTAATTGATGCTGTACTCGTCCCTACCGAGTAATTAGCATGCCCTACAAACATGAATCGCAAAAAAGCCACTCGATTGAGTGGCTTTTTTAAATATATTAAATCACTAATCAACACCTGGATGTAAAAAGAATCATATAGCCAAGATCAAATCTAGTCAGTTGATTTTTTTAGATGTTCTTGCAGATATTGATACAGACCTTTTTCCGGGTTGTTAAGAAGGCTATCCTTATATTCAACTTTCAGCCTATCTAAGAGCCGCATAATATTGAAACCAATCGCATAATGATAGTCCACGGGAGCTGCATAGGTAAGGTAATCGAACGCCGGCTCCTTTAGATCTACTTCCTTAAATTCGGAATAGGATTTAAACATAGAATCCTTTAAAACCTCCGGCGGATCCTTGCGGCTGGCATAGCCGGAAAACACCTGCATGCTATTATACTCAATATACCTGGCCGATCCTTCCTGGATGACATAATAATTTTCCACCTGCTCCAGGTGAGGATTTTCAATGCTATATTTCTGAATCCGATCCTGACGCTTACTTAGACATTCTGAAATCAGGGAATCCCGAGCCACTTTTTTATCCCCTCTATGTCTTTTAAAAGATATTCGTTCTCGTTTTGAATCATAGCCAGAAATTCCTGGTCTTCCCTGCACAGGGAAATCAGATCCCTTATATTGAACGGTAAATTACTGATCTCAGATCTGGCATACTCTCTGAAGTTCTCATTATTATACTGAAAATGGTGAAACATTTCATGCACCACCATGCTAGCCCACATCTCTGTACTTTCCACGGAAGGAATCATGATACCCACTTCTTCTACTGAAGAATATTGTTCCAGAGGGTTCTGGAAATAGAATCTGGAAGAATCTGCCTGGTCAAAACTAATCATCACTTCCATATGAAATGGTACACTGTCTATTCTTTTAGAAGTCCCGTTATCATCACTGAATTTTTCATAGTCATCCAGCCTTTTAATTACTTGTGGACTGGAAAATAAAACCTCCGATCTGTCCTCATGGAAGTAGATCAAGGTGCCTTCAGGTCCTTTTTCTCCAAATTCGGGCCAGCTTTTCTAGGCAACTTGTCTTTTTAGATCCAGTACAAAAGAAATTCTTCTGCCAGACAAACTGTCGGGCAGGTCGAATAGGCTTACATTCGTTCGGATTTCGGGATTTTTTTGAGCCTTGTTCTTTTGATCTTCGCAAGCGAGAAAAAGCATGCAGGCCATGAAAATTTGTAATAATCTTAAACTCATGCTGAGGGCTTTTAGCTCGTTCTTCAGAAAATAATCAAAGCAGAATAAAATAGAAATTGCTCAAATCTGCTCTTTAAAAACTAATATAATCGATTAGCCCATTGCTAAAATCGTCTACAGGCGTACACCATTAGGTATTTAAGAGAATTTCAGGCCATTTCACAATAGAAGTAAAGGAAATAAAGGATCAATTGAAATAAGCTATTTATGAATTGTAAGTTCATTCTCATTTCTAATCGAGAATCCGATAACTGACTGAAAAAATATGTAATGGAGATCGCTTAGCAATGATTATTAGGAGAAAAGAAAAACCCAATAAAAAAAGCCTTACATCTCTGTAAGGCTTTGCTAGTAGCGGGAACTGGAACCTCTATTGTCAGAATGTATTTTGCATCCATCTAATAACCAAGTTAGTACATTTTAAAAAAGCACCAAAATGAGCCATATTTGATCCGGCGCATCCCGTCAAACCTGAAATTATTCAAGCCTTAAAAGAAATTTCCGTTACATCTTCTAGAAATATTTCAGATTATTTCATCTTATAATGGTGGAAAAATTAAATTATCCGTAGCGGGAACTTTGCGAGAATTCAACTTCTAATACTTGCTCTATTTTCTATTTTATTTAGAATCAGTTTTAGAACACTGAAATTTATCTTATCGCTGTTAATGTAGCTATAAGTCTGAGGAGGCATAAAATTTGGAAACGCCTTTTTTAATTGTTTTAATTCTATTGAATACTTTGAAAAGTTCCTTATATCCTTCAATTCAATACCGAAAGCATTTTGATTAGTTTTATAATAATCCTTGAATTGAGTTTCCGTTATACCTGTTTTATCTCCGTAATTGTTCCAAAAGGTAAATGGATCCTCTTTTATTATATTATTAATCCTACAAATACCCCAAAGCTCCTTTACGGGAGAGGTTACATAAATTAAGATATAACTGTCTTTAGAAACTTTCTTAGGTGCGGATTTTCTTAACTCAATGGTTTTTTCACCATTCATTATCTTTTCGGCGAATTCTGGTTTTACAGAAATTAATAATATTTTTTCCGCTGAAATATTATTGTAGCTCATTCCATCCCTCGTTTATAGATTGCAAGATACATCTCAGGTTTAATTTTCACTGGTGAAAGAACCATAAAATTTTTATCTTCTTTCAGCTCAAATAATTCTCTAAGAAATTTTAAATCCACCGGCTTTTTAAACAATTCAGTATCTGAAAAAATAAATGCCATAATTTTACTTTTACTATCCGCCGTTCTAGAAATATCTCTCCATTTATATATTCCTAATTGCTCAAATTGCCTAAAAAGTTTCTTAGCATCATCTACAAAAATTTCATCGATGTAAGATGCTGCTTTTATATGTCCCTTCTCCTTAGTAACAGGGTTTTCACTTATATACCATAAAATTCTAGCTGGAGCTTTTAAAGATCGTTTTGAGGCTGACCTATAGTAAACATTTTCTCTATTCAATAGAAGTTCATTTTCCGCTTCAAATAAATGCAATTTCTCGTTCGATCGATCATCAAAGAGTTGTTCAGCCCAAACAGGTTTAATAGGTATAACATATGTGGGTATATCAAAATCCTTTATTTTAATAGGTGATAAATGTCTCTCAAGATTATACCTTTTTAGGAAATCATAGTTATCATCTTCTTCCTGCAATTCCATGTTCTCCTCAATTTTCTTAATATATTCCTTTGAAATTAAAGACTCAATTTGGATGAAATCGACGATTTTTTTATAATTAAATTTTTTCCACACATCTCCATCTTTAATAAACCTAGCCTCTTTAATTGAATTCAATATTTCCTCTTCCAAAAAAGGTTCGGAAATTTCAATTAAAGTTCTTGACTCATTCGTTGATGTTAATATTGCCTTGAAAAGTAAATGTTTTGATAAAGTGATTTTTAAACTGCTCTTTAAAAATCTAAAAACCGGTATTGATAATTTTTTATCAACGCTACGGTCAAAAATTATTAAAGCTAATACCTCTTCAGAAGCTGATATTGTAATCAATTCAAACTGCTTAGGAGAAGAAAGAGCCTTCCTTATAGTTTTTTGAAACTGATTTTTCTTTTCGTTGGGTTTAAGAAATTTATTGGTAAAAAAATCTATGTTTTCACTATTTACCCTTTTAGAATCTATATTAGTCCCAATTAGCCTTTGTGGTTTATATTTTGAAACTTGAATATTCTCATCTAAATGAGTGATGAATTCACTAGGACGAGATATTTGTAACTCGAACTTTTTAAAGTAGTCCTTACTGGCTAAAAGCTCTTCATCTCTAGTTATAAAAAATTGTGCTCCTCCTATTATTGAATATGCTAAATGTCTTAAGTCGGATTTATCATTTTTACTTTTAGCAGGAAACTGATTCTTCAACTCTTTTAAAACTTCTTTAAACTCCTGTTCCGCTTTAAAAGGAAGAACTCTAAAGTAATTTAATAGTTTTCTACTGCTTTTCTTAATTTCACTTGTAGCCCCTCTATTTATTTCATTATGAATTTCACGGGTATAATAAAGAATTGCCTCACTGAGCAGCCAATCACTTTTGAGCGCTAAACTTTCTTCCTCTCTTCCATCTTTTATATCTAGAAATACATTCATATCAATAACAGCAACTACCTTATTCTTTAATTCGTATTCCGAGATTTGCGAAAGCAGATCCTCATGATGGTGAGGATACCACCAAACGGTTAAGGGTAATTTTTTACTACTTCTTCCAATCCTCTCTTTCATTGGAACGAAGTTGAAACTCTCCCAGACGTGATCTATTCCATAATCATTTCTGCAACTTAATCTTATACCATCAAATTGTGTTGTACTACTTTTTAGCTCATTTACCAAGGCAAGGGCTACCTTAGAGCCTCTAGACTCTTTTGCCACACATAAATGAACGATTGTAACCCTGTTATAAGAAACTCTATATAATATATAACCGAGTAGATCTTTTGAATCTCTACTATATGCTGCAATTAATTGACCATCAGAAGCGTATTTCGCAAAAGCCGATTCAGGCAAAAAACCCAGTGTTCTGGAATTACTATCTCCGAGATCAACAACCTCTTTATAGGCTTTAGATTTCGGATCTTTAATTTTCTTTAAAATCAAATATTTATTGGTTAGAAATTGGTCAGATAAAACTACAATTTTTTAAATACAAGACAGTCAATAAGGAATTTAGCAAAATTCAAAAAGGCAAATCTAATCTTGGTAATCTTACGGATTAATTAAATCCGACAAAATCTTCGTCATACAACTAAAATCCTAAATGCAATTTATCATGGATGTCTCATTCAACATAAGACACTTTCATTCAGGGTATTAAACCATAAATACAAACTGTTGATGAGCCAAATTTGATCCGCTTTTTTTCCTAAAACGACGAAACCCCCAGTATTTACTGAGGGTTTCAAGGATTTAGTAGCGGGAACTGGACTCGAACCAGTGACCTTCGGGTTATGAGCCCGACGAGCTACCTACTGCTCTATCCCGCGATATTGGACGGCAAATATAATATCATTTTTAGGATTACACCAAACTTTTTTTGAAAATTATATAGAAATCCACTGTATGGCTTCCAGCCGGTCTTTTAAATCGAAAGTACGCACTTCTACATCCAGCAATATATCACTCACATTTACAGCACCTTGAAACCATTTACTATCTGAAACGATCGCTATTTTGCCAAAATGATCGGAATTTGAATATTTATATTTTATTCCTTTGAAAAGAGCTTTTAAGGTAATTTGCCTGTCCTTTTCCAGTTCTACATAAACATTCAGGCTTTTATAAATTTCTAATTTCTCCTGGATTTCGAGTATAACCCGATCCACCATCTCGTCGGTAAGGTCCCGGTCTATGATTAATCCGATCACATGACCGGCAATATCAAATTTAGCTAGCATATCTAGAGTATAGGGTTATAAGTAAATTTAAGTAATAAATTTTTTGCCCGGGAAAATTTTATTGATCAATATCGCTAGCCTGAAACTCCTTCAGCTCCCCCTCTTCAAATGCAACCTGGAATTCGATAGGCCGGCAGCAAACCTCACAATCTTCAATGTAGGTTTGCCTGGTAACTGAGGGATCCAGAAGTACGGAGATCTCCTCCCAGCAATACGGACATTGAAAAAAGTGTTCGAACATTATTACAATTCTACATTCAATAACTGCCCGGTTAACTGCAGGACCTGCAACTCGGCCAGTTTTGCATCATATTTCGCAAGGTTGAGACTGGTGCGGGCATCAAGAAGATTTATCTGAGCCTGCCTGAATTCGATAGAAGTAATTCGTCCAAGTTTATACTGTTCCTCTGAACGATTAAAATTATCCAGATTGGTTCTTACATTCTCTTCCTGTACATCTAAAATATAAAGTTTATTGCGGTAATTACCCAAAGCATTCGCGATATCTCTCTGAATCTCGGTTTGCAGTTGCTCCTTCAGTATCTCCTGATTCTGATAACGTATCTTGGAATTCTTGACCAGAACGCTGGTTCTTCCTCCATCAAAAATATTCCATTGCAGACTCACTCCTGCCGAGAATCCATCCCTGGTAGTTGTAGACCCGGGAAAGAAAGCTGTAGCCGCGCTCCTATTCTTATTCCACCCGTAGGACCCTGTTAGGTCTACTACCGGCAAATATCCAGATTTGTTCACTTTTATATCGTAATCACTAATCTCCAGGTTCTGTTCAATTTGCAACAGGGAAACGTTATTTTTTTCAGCTTCAACAATAAAACCTTCAAGCTGAAGATCTGATACAAAGTTCACCGTTGTATCCACTGCAAACTCATTATTGCTGATGTCACGATCTAAAAGCACATTGAGATCCCTTTTGGTATTTCTTAGCTGCTGTTCTGTTTCTATAAGAGCAATACTATCATTATTAACATCTACCCTGGCATTTAAGACAACAAGATTATTAGACTGCCCGTATTCGAATTGATACTGAGCCCTTGTAACCCTGTTCTGTGAGATCTCCAGGGTTTCTTCCAGAACACCAACATTTTCGGTAAGCCTGGCAATCTCATAATAAACACTCATAATTTGAAGGATCGTGTTTTCCACCGTTTCCCTTGCATCAAGTTGAGAGAGGTCATACTGCTCTTTAAGGCTTTTATAATTATAAAAGCGTCCCAATCCATCGAATAAGGTATAACCCAGATTTATCGAGGCATTATAAGCATTATTTTCAATATTATTTTGGTCTACCCTTTCACCTTCTTCCGGAATTATAATCCTATCATTAATATCATAATTCGCTCCAGCAAGGCCGGTAACATTTGGTAAGTATCCCGAGTTTAAGATACTCTGGTTGTTTTCAGCAATTTCAACCTCATTATTTGCAAGCTGTATGCCGAAATTCTCTACCAAAGCTCTGGAAATAACTTCCTCTTTGGTCAAAACTGGTTCTTCCTGGGACCAAATTGAAGAAAAAGAAAAAACGCTAAGAATAAGGATAGTTCTATGTAATACTTTCATGTGCTTCTTCTTCTTTTTTCTCTTTAATAGCTCTTTCCATCTCTTCCTTAGAGGGCTTTTCACCGGTTCTAAGCCATTTTCCTCCAACTTTTATACTGTTGCTTATCGAGATCAATAATGGCAATAGTAATAGGGTTAGAATAGTTGCAAGAGCAATACCATATGAAATTGAAATGGCCATTGGTTTTAAAAACTGGGCCTGCCTGCTTTTTTCCAGTAATAATGGCGCCAAACCTGCAATGGTGGTAAGCGAAGTTAAAAATATAGCCCTGAACCTAGACCTACCAGCTTCATATAAAGCCTTTTTAAAGTCCATTCCTTCCCTCAGGAAACTGTTGTATTTTCCAATAAGCACAAGGCCGTCGTTTACCATAATACCCACCAGGGCAATAATTCCCAAAGCTGAAAGTACATTTATAGGGAAACCGTGCAGCCAGTGTCCCCAGGCAACCCCAATAATGCTGAATGGGATCATGATCATTAATAGGAATGGCTGACTGTAACTTCTAAACGTAAAGGCGATAGTTGCATAAATAAGGAAAAGTATGATCGGGATCACTGCGGCAGCAGAACTGGAAAGCTTGGAAGCCTCCCGGTTCTGACCTTCATAGGATACAGTGATACTTGGATATTTTTCCAGGATTGGAGGAAGCACATTAGATCTTATGTCTTCCATGATCTCTGTAGAACTACCGTTAGGATCTTCCATATCTGCAGAAACTCGTATTTCCCTCATCCCGTCCAGGTGACTAATAGATTCTGTTCCCCTTACGATCTCATAACTGGCGATCTCAGCAAACGGCACTCTTTCCCCTGAAGGTGTTACCAGCCTCATTTCGTCAAGATCGTTGATAGAAGACCTGTTCTCCAGGTCGTACCTCACCCAGACCCTTATCTCATCCTGTCCTCTTTGAAAACGCTGAGCCTGTGCCCCGAAGAATCCATTTCTAATCTGCCGCATTACCTCTCCAAGGTCCAGCCCCAGAGCGTATGCATTATCCTTGAGATTTACATTGATCTCCTTGATCCCTTTAGGGTCATTATCGGTAACATCTTTTAACAGAGAATTATTTTCCAGGTTCTCTTTTAGCGCCGATTTTGCCGCTTCAAGCTCTTCAAGATTATTTCCAAGCAAGGATACAGAAACTGGGGATCCTCCGAAGTTACCACCTGAACCGAAAGTTAGATTCTCAACCCCGAAAACAGGGCCTACTTCGTCCCTGATCGCATTGGTGATCTCTGGCGAACTAAAGTCCCGCTCTTCACCAGGAAGCAAATTCACCTGAAGCGAAGCTTTGTTGTTACCGGGTCCAACCCGTTTTATAATATTTTCAACAACTTGCTTGTTGCCCGTTTGTTTTTCAGTGTATTCATCATTCACTTTCCAGGCTGCCGCTTCAACCATGGAAATAATTGAGTCTGTACGAGCAGGATTCACTCCTTCCGGCATTAACAGGTCTATGCTCACCCGGTCACTGGCGATACTGGGGAAAAGGGTGACCCTTATCCAGTTTCCTCCTATGGCACCAATTGTAAGAACAAGGACTGTAATTAGAATTCCCAGGGCAAGAACCTGCTGGGTAAGCACAAATCTTAATACCGGGCTATAAATTTTATCACGCATATAAGACATCGCGCGGTCCCCGAGTTTATTTGCCACCTTCATCTTCTGGAAGAATTTGCCTATGCCCTTCTTAGGCGTGCCATTAGAGTTATCTCTTTTCAGAGCTTTGGAATGTGCAATATGAGCCGGAAGAATAACCAGAGCCTCAACCAGCGATATTATCAGGGTTAGAATCACTACCGTAGAAACTTCTCCAAAGAACTCCCCTATCCGGCTATCCAGGAATATGAAAGTTGAAAATGCCAGAACCGTAGTGATAATTGCTGAAAGAATTGGAGGAACTACTTCCATGGTCCCGTCCATCGCTGCCTGGATTGGACTTTTACCCATTTCAGAATGCTGATAGATATTTTCTGAGATCACAATACCATCGTCCACAAGTATCCCAATCACGATGATCATCCCGAAAAGGGAAAGTACGTTAATAGTTACTCCCAGAGATCCTGCAAAAATGAACATTCCCAGGAATGCGATCGGAAGTCCGAAAGCAACCCAGAATGCCAACCTGATATTCAGAAAAAGAGACAGGAAAAACAGCACCAGCAACATTCCCATAATTCCATTCTCAACTAACAGTTGCGTTCTTTGATTAAGGGTAATTGACTGATCGTTCACCACATTTAACTGAACATTGCTGCTCTTCTGGTTGAACTCGTCTACATATTCATTGATCTTTTCAGCAGTAGCCAGAAGATCTTCGCTACTGGTGTTGCTCACTCCTACATTTACGGCTACATTTCCATTAAAATAAAGCGCGTTCGGAGTTTCTGAGAACTGATCCCGTACTGTTGCGATATCTCCCAAACGAACGATCTCACCTGTAGTACTCGATTTTAAAACTATATCATTAAGCGCATCGGCATAATAAGCCCTGTTATTTGCACGAATGAGATAATCCTCGGCATCTGTCTTGATTGTTCCTCCTGTAGAAAGAATATTGGAATTACGCACCGCCTGGGCCACCTGCTCGAAAGTTAGATCATAGGCAAGAAGATCATTTTCGCTTACCGCAATCTCTATTTCTTCCTCAGGAAACCCGGAAATACTTATCTGCGAAACTCCGTCTAATAACCTAAGGTCGTTTTCAATTTGCTGACTTATTTGTTTTAAGGTAGCCAGTGGAACATTATCTCCACTAACTGCAAAATTGATAGTTTCCCTTATGAATTCCTGTTTAGAGACTACCAGAGGTTCCATACCACTAGGAAAAGTAGGCACCCGATCTACTGCGTTTTTTACCTCGGTAAGCATGGCGTCTATATTTTCCCCGCGTTCAATTTCCACGGTAATAGATCCGCCGCTTTCCCTGGCCACAGATGTCACCCTATCTATTCCCTCAAGACCCTTCAAATTATCTTCGATCTTCAGGATGATTCCCTCCTCGATTTCCTCGGGCGCCGAACCAGGATAAGCAATACTAATATTAATAATCCTGGAGTCCTGCAATGGGAAGAATGAGGATTTCATATTCATTATCCCGATGATCCCAAAGATCACAAAAGCCATGATCACGACATTTACCGCAACCCCGAACTTTATAAAGTAATTTATTAGCTTTCTCAAGATTGGTCTTTTTTAAGCAGGTCTCTTTGTCCTTCGATCTTTACCAGCATGCCAGAATAAGCTCCGGGTACGTTGGCCGATAAGATTATTGTTCCGTTATCAAGTCCCTTGATCACTACGGTATTATTCGTAAAATAAACCGGGTTTATATCCACAAGATTCAGGGTGCTATCCCTAACCACGAATACTTTAGACCTTTCAACAAGTAATTCCCTTGGTATTTCAATGGCATTCTCTTCTTCTTTGGCATCAAGCCTGGCTTCCAGGTACATTCCCTCACTCAGCTCAGAATTTTCAACTTTGATAAATACCCTGATACTTTGAGTTTCCTGGTTCACCTTCCCATTAATACGGCTAACCACACCCTCATAGGTTTTAGTCCCTTCCAGGTTTTGAAGCTTTACAGATTTTCCCAGCTCAAGTACATCGCTAAACTTTTTGGCAATACTAACTTCAAGTTCATAAACACTAGGATCTATATATTCTCCCAGTTTCTGCCCTGGTCTAATTAATGTCCCCCTGTTCACCAATGCTTCAGTAAGAATTCCGTTATATGGAGCTACGATCCTGTACTTAGCCAGGCGCTCCTCGAGGTTCTTCACATTGTAATAGGCTGAAACGATCCCTCTACCGGTTATAAAATATTGTTCCTGCTGAGTTTTGGTTTCAGGTAAAGGAGGTACTGGCTTAGTAATATCGAAGCTTTTCAGGTAATTATCCCATTTCTTAAAAGCTTCAGGGTAATCCAGTCGCAAATCTGGCATTATGGAAGTAATATTATTATAAAGATCACTTTTCGCCGATTGAACTGAAGCAGAATATTCTTCAGAATCTATACTTAGTAAGACCTGTCCTTTTTGAAATTTCTGACCAGGCCTGAAATCTTTACTACTATACCTGAAGATTCCCTGCACTTCTGAAAATAGTTCCAACCTATGCAGAGCAGTAATATTCCCGTTGGCAGGCACCACAATAGGAACGGTTGTATTTTTTACAGTGTCTATAAAAACACTTTTAATAGTTTTATTTACAGGAGGTTTCTCCTTTACGTTGCTGTTTATAATTAATTTCGCACCAAAAAAAGCAGCAATTACCAGCACTATCCCTAATGCCGAAAGAATGATCTTGCGTTTATCCATAACAGTCTTAGGACTAAGATCAGTCCCTTTGGTTTAATTGAAATAAAAATTTTATCAGCTAATCTGTTCCAGGTCGAGCTGAAGTTCCTCCCATTCTGCCATCAGCTTTTCAAGTTTCTTTTTCGAAACATTATAATTATTGAGAAAATCTGGTTTGGTCACCGTTTCCTCATAATTTTCAGCCAACTGTTTATCCTTAGTTTTTAGCTCTTTTTCGAGTTTAGTGATCTTGGCCTCCGTTTTACTCAGTCGGTTTTTAAGTCTCTTAATTTCCTTCTGATCTGAAAAAGACCTTTTCTCCTCGGTCTCCTCCTTCTTTTTTGAAGGTTTTGCCTTTTCACTCTTTTCAACCGCCCTCATATCGAGCAGTTTTCTTTGATCCAGGTAATAATCGATATCCCCTAAATACTCTTTAATCTTGTGGTCTCTGAATTCATAAACCCTGCTGGTTAGATTCTGAAGAAAATCCCTGTCGTGCGAAACTATGATCAGGGTACCTTCAAAGTTCTTAAGAGCTTCCTTTAGAACATTCTTTGACTTAATATCGAGGTGGTTGGTAGGCTCATCCATCACCATTACGTTGAATGGTTCCAGAAGCATTTTACACAACGCCAATCTATTTCTTTCACCTCCGGATAGCACCTTTACTTTCTTTTCTACTTCATCCCCTCGGAAAAGAAATGCTCCCAGCATATCACGAACCTTTGTCCGGTTCTTTTCGTTAGATGCATCTTCCATGGTTTGTAGCACGGTTTTCTCGCCATCCAGGTATTCGGCCTGGTTCTGGGCGAAGTATCCTATCTGAACATTATGACCCAATTTCAGTTTACCTTCATGTTCAATTTCACCTATGATGATCTTAGCAAGAGTAGTTTTTCCCTGACCATTCTGACCAACAAAGGCAATCTTGCTTTGACGTTCTATCAATAGGTTCACATCTCTTAAAACCTTTTTATCACCATAGGATTTTTCAAGATGTTCAGCCTCGATAACCACCTTTCCTGGATTCACAGAAACCGGAAAGTTAACCGACATCACTGCATTATCGTCTTCATCAACTTCTATTCGGTCTATCTTATCCAGCTTTTTGATAAGTGACTGGGCCATAGAAGCCTTACTTGCCTTTGCCCTGAACTTATCAATAAGTTTTTCAGTATTTTCTATTTCCTTTTGCTGATTCTTCTGCGCAGCCAATTGCTGTTCCCTTAGCTCTTTTCGGAATTCAATGAATTCAGAGTAAGGCTTTCGATAATCATAAATACTTCCCAGAGAGATCTCGATACTCCTGTTGGTCACGTTATTCAGAAACATCTTATCGTGAGAAACCAGCATCACGCAACCTGCATAATTATTCAGAAAGCTTTCCAGCCAAATTATACTTTCAATATCCAGGTGGTTGGTAGGCTCATCCAGTAACAAAATATCGTTATTCTGAAGAAGTAACTTGGCAAGTTCAATTCTCATTCTCCATCCTCCGGAAAAAGTTTCCGTTAGCCTGTCGAAATCCTCTCTTTCAAATCCAAGTCCCTGAAGCACCTTTTCGGTTTCACCTTCGTAGTTGTAACCTCCAATGATCTCGTACTGATGAGTGATCTCACTAAGATCCTGAATTAACTGATTATAAGATTCACTTTCGTAATCTGTACGGGTAGCCAATTGTTCATTGATCTTTTCCATTTTATCCTCTAGCCTTTTGATCTCCTCAAAAGCCTGATGAGCCTCATCTATCACGGTTCTTCCATGCTCAAAATCAAGATCCTGCTTTAAAAATCCAATTCTAAGCTCCTTGTCTTTCGCTATCTGTCCGGAATCATATTCCTGATCACCAGAAATTATCTTCAGTAAAGTAGATTTTCCCGCGCCATTTTTTCCAATAAGACCAACCCTATCTCCAGCACCTAGCCGGAAACTCACTTCTTTAAAAAGATACTCCCCCTGAAAGGAAACTGAAAGATTATGAATATTAAGCATTATGTAACAATTGTGACTTTAAAATTGCTGCAAAGATGATTAAATTTGAGTTGTAAAAAAAACCTAACATGCTTAAAGGAACCAAGATATATAGCATCTTTACCGGCACCTGTCCCGTATGCCATGAAGAAAGTATGTATAAAGAAAATAACCCTTATAAACTAGGTTCGGTTTTCGAAATGCATGAGCGTTGTTCCAGTTGTGGTACTAAATACAAGATAGAACCATCATTCTTCTATGGAGCCATGTATGTGAGTTATGCCGTGGGAATTGCTTTTGCTGTAGCAGCTTTTATAATTTCTTATTTTTTCTTTGGTGCCGGACTGCTAACTTCCTTTTTTGCAATCGTTGGAACACTAGTCGTCTTTATGCCGGTGATTATGAGATTGTCCAGAAATATATGGATCAATTTATTTTTTAGCTACAAGGCAGACGCTGCTAAGAATTAACCAATTTATAGTGCTTCTTGGTGAACCTTTCCAGATTGACTTCCGAATCAAGTGCATCTCCATCCTCAATATGTCCTATAAGCATGCGCGAGATATTTGGAGAAATTAGCACACCCCTGCTGCCAAAACCATTACAGCAATAAATATTGTCCAATTCAGGGTGGCTTCCCACCAGAGGTCTCCTATCTGAAACGGCTGGGCGTATACCGGCGATCTGGTCTACAACTTCAAAATCACATTTAATAAGTTCTTTTAAAGCTGAAATAAGTTTATTTTTTGCCTTTTCTGTAGGTTCAGCCGTTTTGTCCTGATGGTCGTAAGTAGCTCCTGCTTTATAATAATCATTTCCCAGTGGTATGAGGAAGACAGATGATTTAACTGCAAAATCTAGTTTTAGATCGGGAGCGTGAATCACTATATATTCTCCTTTATTCCCGCGTAGAGGTAAATAATTGAAAAAGGGGTTTTTCTTTAAACCAAAGCCTTCACAAAAAATGATATTTTTGGAGGAAATCCCATTATATTCAAAATGATCGCTATAAACTTTCAGGTCGGCATATTCGAATTTCTCTAATTTCAACCTTCCTTGTTGTTCAATATGCCCTCGGTAGTTATCAAGTAATTTTTCAGTATCTATATAACCGGTATTAAGAACTTTTCCCAGGGAGTATTCTGCAATAAGATTGGAATTGGTATTCTTTTTTAATTCGGGATCCAGAAAAGCAGATAATTTTGGATTATCTGAAGCTATGAACCAGTCGTTCTGTTCTTCAAAAGAATGAAACCTCCGGTAAATATTCCAATTATAAATAATTTCAACCCCTAGCTTTTTTTCCAACGCCTTATAAAAAGGAATTGCAACTTTCATCTGTTCTGCAGCATTCCAGGCAGGCGTAAATCTTTTTAAAATAACCGGATTGAAGATACCACCGGCGACATAGGAAGAGCTTTGAGAATTATCCTCAAACACCACAAAGTCCTTGCTTCTGCGATCCAGTTCTTCAGAAATTGCCAGACCACTCAAACCAAGACCAACAATGATATAATCTAACATGAGCTTAATAAAGGTAAAAAGGGGCTTCTTGTAACTTCAAAGAATTAAGGTAATAAAAAAGCGCCCAAAAAGGGCGCTTTTTATATAAATTTAAGAGTTAATAACTCCACATATCCTGTTCGAAGTTCCGAATCTGTTCCTTTATCCGTTGCGATTCGAGTAATTGCATAAAGGCATTATCGGCGATATATTCATCGATCTCACGATCACCCTGAACGTTATCTTCCTTGTAAATGACTCCGTCAAATCTCCTGGAATTAAGGAGGTGATCAAAGGAAACTACCTGAGAGGTGTTATTGCCGGTAAAGACTTTAGCCTCATGAAGAACTTCCCTTGCGTCTGGATACCATACCCAGAAAAGCTCTACAAGATCTGTTTGCCCGGAATCAATAAAGTTAACATCGGGAGCTACCGGAGCAATTCCCAATAATCGATATTTTAGTTCTGCCAAACGCTTATCGAAATACCAGATACCACGAATGTGATATTCAGCGATATCTGCCGAACCAAGGTCACGGCGGTCTATAAACTGAGGATCTACCTGTTCACCAGCGTTATATTGCTCGATCCCAAGGTCTGTAGTGTCAATTTTCGAAAGAGTAGCTTTTATATCTTTCAGAGTTCTTTTTTCGGTGAAATAAGAATCTGCATAGATGTTTTCAATCTTACCCTGTTTAATGGCCCTTACAAGAACATCATAAAGTGATCTTCTATTAGCCCCAATGTTATTGGTATCAATAGGATAGTAAAGGGGAAAATTCACTCTTTCGTCAAGGTCGATAATCTCCCAGGTTCCTTTAGACCAAAGGATATCTCGATCTCCAACATAACCATATTCTAATGGTTCATCTTCCTCATCGATCAATGCCTGAGCTTCTGATTTCTTCCCGATGTCCTCAGGTTTTTCAGCATTCAGGATATTAGCCTGGCCAAAAGAAGAGGCACCCATCATCATCACAAAACCATATGTAAAAATTTCCTTCAAGCTCATTTTTAATGAATTTTAGTTTGTAAGCTCTATCACAACAGGAGCAACTTTCTTAAGCTTATAGCCAGAGTTTCCTGCCAGTGATGCATTAATATCATAGATCTGAACAGACTCGCCTCTACCAGCACGTCTTAATGCCGCTTTAGCTCTATCATCCAACCTGCTACCATTTACGATGATGGTTGGCTGTCCAGGTACTTTAAATTTAAATCCGGTAACATTCAGATTAAGATCAAAATCGAAGTCTGGTAGGTTAGCACCAACCGTAGCGATCTCAAGACTGTTTCTTTGCATAGAAACAGCTCCGTCTTCTCCACGTATTGTACCAACCGGTCTTGGAATATCCTTAACCCTGAAAGTCTTTTTATCTGAAACGGTTTTTCCTCCTGGAAGCTCACCGCTTACACTAATAGTCACTTCTCTTGCCTGAAGAGTTGTTACATCCATTAGGTATTTTCCAGTTCCACCAGCATTTCTCAATCCGGGTGCATTAGCGCTAACATTGCTAACCCCAGGAATAGAAATGGTCATCGGGTTTTGAACCCCACGGTAAACCACATTCATCTTGTCTGCAGAAATTACCGCAGAATTTGGAAGTGGAATTACATTATAAGAATCGGAAATCTTGATGCTTTTTAAAGAATCGTTTTCCATGTATTGAAGCTCACCAGTGATCTGCTGCTCCCCTACATTTCCTGCAGGAAAATCAAGAACAACCTGTCCCGCTTCAGTATTATCTACTTCCTTGCCGTTAATGACAACATTCTCGAACTGGAGGGTGTTGTCAAAACGTCCTAATACAACTTTTCCCTGGAAATTCTCTCCACTAAAGAAAGCTGGTTTACTAGGAATCACGATAGCTTCGTAGTTCTTTAAAGAAACGTCACTTTGAAGCTGACCTGAAAGCATAGAAGAAAGGATCTCACTTTCGGTACTCTTTACATCAGCCTGCATTTGAGTAAGCTGAGTAATGGAAGCAACCAAAGGAAAGCCTTCAAAACGGTATTTCAACCATGGTACATTTGCACCTTCCACATTTACCGGTTCGGTTGCAAATTCTTTCTGAACGTTTACCTTCTGAGCGATACTTCCATATCCATTCTCAAGAATTTCTGAAACCCCATTCCTGTAACTCTCTATTTGAGCAAGGAATTCTTCACCTTTAGGATTAATTCTACCACTCTGGAAGAACATTTCATCCATAACAGTAGATTGATCCATAGTTTCATAATCTTTTGGATCGTCTACAGAAGCTTTTAATTCTTCTTTGATCCCTTCGATATACTGGGTAAAGTTTGAGGAAAGATCATGAATTCTATCAGCATCCTCTTTAATGCTAGTATATTTCGCTGGCTGTTCATCAACCTTCGTTGCGAGTCCAGCCATAAGTGCGGTATTCCTTTCAGAATAGTTTGCCGCGGTTTTGTCTAATTTTTCGTTCATCAATCCAAAAGCGGTGAGAACCTCTTTGGACATATTTAGTGCCATCATGGCGATGAAAACCAGGTACATTAGGTTAATCATCTTCTGCCTTGGCGATTGTTTTCCGGATGCCATGTCTAATTAGTTGTTTTTAAATTAATATAACAGCTTAATTGAAAAATTATCAATTAGACTCTAACTTTTCCGTTCATTGCTGTTAACATTCCACCATAAACATTATTTAATGATGCCATGTTATCTGCAAGTGAATCCATTTGGGCCTTAAGTTTTCCGGCGTTCTCTGCAACTTCCTGATTAACTTCAGCCTGTTTAGCTGCAGATTCTACCTGAGCTTTATAAATATTATTTAGAGTTTCCATTTGTGCCGCGGCAACGCTTAACTCTTCACTATATTTCTTTTGAGAAGCCATTGAATCTACAGTTGGGGCAATCCCTTTAGCTGCTCCTTCAAAATTTTTGATACTCTCTCCTAAAGAAGCCATAAGATTTGCATCAAGTTTTGCCTCTTTAAGCATAGCATCAAGTTTTTTAGAAAGCATTCCTTCTGCTTCTTTTTCCTCTACTACTACAGCTCCTCTATTTTTTGCAGTTCCTCCAGCCAGTTCAGGATACACTAAAGACCAGTCCAGGTCATCGTCTACCGGCTCAAATGCCGAATAAGCGAATACCAGGGCCTCTACGATAAGTCCTAAAATTAACATTGGATTACCACCAGGCCAGTGCATGATTTTAAAAAGGGCACCCAGTATAACTACAGATGCTCCCAGACCATACACCATATTGGTCACTTTTTTTGTTGATCTTGAATTTGCCATAACTCTAATGTTTAGATTTCTTAGTTGTTTTATTGATAGGTTTAAGTTCCAATTTGTATTATGGATTCTTTTGGTTAAGCGTTACATCGGTACCCAGGTAATCCTGAACGGTTCTAAACCCAATATAACTTCTTGCCGAATCCATATATTCATAATCCCTTGAACTTACTTGAAGAAAATAAGCCACATCTTTCCATGATCCACCTCGAACTACTTTTCTAAGATCCTGAGGATTATTTACCGTTGGGTTCATCGTAGACATATACTCATAAGATCCTGGATCGTATGAAGAATCAACCCACTCAGCCACATTCCCGGCCATATTGTACAATCCGTAATCATTAGGATCGTAAGATTTTGCCTCAACGGTATACAGTGCCTGATCGGCTGCGTAATCACCTCTTAAAGGCTTGAAGTTAGCCATAAAACATCCGCGGTCATTAAGCGTGTAAGGACCACCCCATGGATATGAAGCTCCTTCCAGACCACCTCTGGCAGCATATTCCCACTCCCCTTCGGTTGGCAACCTGTAGGAAGGAACATTTGCATCACCTTTTTCTCTACGGAAGTCGTTATGATATTTTGTTCTCCATTGCGTAAAGGCTCTAGCCTGTTTCCAGGAAACACCTACAACAGGGTAATCGTCGAAAGCGCTATGCCAGAAATAATCATTATGCATAGGCTCATTATATGAATAATTAAAATCTTTGATCCAAACAGTAGTATCTGGGTAAATAGCAACTTCTTCCTTCTTGATGTAATTACTACGCTTTCCGCTCTGCTTGGCTGCAGATTGAATATCCATATAAGAATACTTGAATTTCAGTTTTTTTACATCTATGGTTCGTTGGCCATTGTAAACCTCATCCATTGGAATATACATGGAATCCATTACCTCAGCATAATAAACATCAGGATAATCCTGAGTATCCCAGATAATATCAATATCCTTGTTTAGCCTTCTGTTGGCATAATCGTCTGTTGGACCTCCCTGACCGTAAGTATTTAACATATACTCCTCGTAAGGTGTCATCTCACCCTCCTCGGCATCAGCGAAAGCATATTCTCCAATAGCATCATCACCAGGAGTCGCTCCCTGTAATTCAGCCATTTTTGCTAATTCTACTCTTACTACAGAATCTTTGACGTAGTCTACGAATTGTCTATACTCCGCATTTGTGATTTCTGTTTCGTCCATATAGAAAGATCGAACGGTAACAGTTTTTGGTGGTGCATTCTTCTGCCCGGCAATATCATCATCAGATTTACCCATAATGAATGCGCCTCCCGGAATCAATGTCATACCATAAGGCTTCTCCGGATTCCACTTCTTCCCCTCCGCACCTACAAGCTGTCCACGATCACCTCCTCCACAACTTGAAAGCAAGGCCAGAACAGCAATGAGCGAAATATACTTCTTCATAATTATCTTAGGTTAAGACATTTTGATTTACGGCAGTAAACCTATCTAATTATTTTTTAAAAAACAATATTTCAGATAAAAATACAGTAAATCAGAATAAATGTCTGAATATAATTTTAGACTTCGTTTTTTCTTTTGGCTTTATACCAGCGCTCCGGTATTACCTGATTGCAGGCTTCCAGATAATCTTCTTCGCTGCAAGGTAATAACGTATGCCGTTTTAATTTAGTATTCACATTCGACGAAAATGGAATTTCTATCCACCAACGCCCACTATAGGGGCTTTTAAAGAATACTAGCACCTCATCGTCAATTGGCACCTGATACTTTATAAACTCTTTTTTTGCTGAAATAGTATTTTCATTACTTCGATAATTTACCCCTTCAATGAAATACCATATAATTTGGGCTACCAGCATGTTAGACAGACTGCCCATTTTTTCCTGATATTCATAGATCCCAAATGATGAAACCTTATCGCTTATACCGACATATCTAGAAAGCGCACATATCTCCCTTCCATTAAAGCCATTAGGAGAATTAAAATATGCTGAATTCATAGCAGAAGAATCTATCGCGCCAAGATCCATCCCTACGATGTTTGCACTCCTGAAAATTGGCTCCATGAGCGAGATATCTGAAGTTACTTCACCTAACCTGTATGCTTCGAAGAACAACCTTTCCATCAACTCTATTTCCTCCTGTGAATTGAAATAGGTTTGATATCCCACAGTGGTATAATTAAATAAATTATAAGGTTGATCAACTACGATTTTTCCTACATAGGAATGATTTGAAATCGCTTTTTCGGCATCACCCAAATCAAATCTACTGTCAATATTCACAAGGTTAACCATTTGATCTAAATTATCATAAGCCCTGTATTGAGCATATATTAGATCCTGACTACCTCCAATTATAACAGGTATTATATCCTGTTTAACGAGACTTTCAACGAGATGCTGGACTGCGAAATATGAATCTTCCACCGTGGCCCCGGGCTCTATATCTCCTAGATCAGCAAGATTTATTTTCCAGTTACCCGGGTACAAAGAATAGAACTGGCTTCTTAAATGATTAAAATCTGGTGCATCTGATGGCCTGACAGATCTCCGATTTTCCCACACACCAAAAATAGCCACGTTTACTCCTTCCAATTCGGGCAAACCAGACCTGCTGGTATGAAGTCGAATATTAGCACCTATGGATTGAGGATTTAAACTCTTTATCTCATCCAGCAAATCATCATTTACCGGACTAAGAAAATCGAACTCCATATTTTATTTCTTTTTGGTGGTTTTGCTTTTGGTACTTTTCTTTCGGGTTGTCTTCTTTTTCGCAGGTTTCTTTTTCTTGGTATTCTTCTCAAGAATATCTTTTACCTCTTCGAGAGTCAACTCTTCAGCTTTTGTGGTCTTTGGAAGCTCCACCTTGGTTTTGCCTTTTATCACATTAAATCTTCCCCACCTGGCTTTCTCTACTCTAATACCTTCTTCTTCCCAATGGTGGATAAGCTTTTCACGTTCCTTCCTAAGCTTATCCTCGATCAACTCTTCGATATCATCCCCGGAAAGATTATCGAAATCGTATTTTTTGTTCACGTTAATGAACATATTATTCCATTTTAAGTATGGACCAAATCTTCCCACACCTTTCTGAACAGGTAATTCTTTATATTCATAAATAGGTGCATCTGCTTTTTCCTTTTCCTTGACAAGCTCCATAGCACGATCAAAGTCAACATTCAAAGGATCCTCGCCCTTTTCGAGCGATACGAATTTCTTTCCAAATCGCACATATGGACCATATCGGCCATTGTTAACCTCTACGTTCTCACCCTTATATTCACCCAGTTTCTTCGGAAGCTGGAAAAGATCCATCGCCTCTTCATAAGTAAGGGTTTCCATATTCTGGTCTGGACTTAAGCTGGCGAATTTAGGTTTTTCATCGTCTTCCACGCTACCAATTTGCACCATAGGCCCGAATTTCCCTAATCTCACACTTACCGGCTTCCCTGTTTCCGGGTCTTCACCCAGAATTCTCTCTCCAACTTCCCTGTCGGCATTTTTAGCCACATCCTGAACGTGTGGATGAAAATCCTTATAGAATTCCTTCATCATCGCCGTCCATTCCTTATTCCCTTCTGCGATATTATCGAAACTTTCCTCTACTCTGGCGGTAAAATTATAATCCAGAATATTGGAAAAATGATTTACCAGAAAGTCATTAACCACCATTCCTGTTGCTGTGGGAACCATTTTTCCTTTATCGCTCCCAACGGTTTCGGTTAAAGTTTTCTCCTTTAACTGGTCGTTTTTAAGCTCGAACTGTACATAATTCCTCTCGGTCCCATCTACAGAACCTTTTTCAATATAATTCCTGCTTTGAATTGTAGAGATGGTTGGAGCATAAGTTGACGGCCTTCCAATTCCCAGTTCTTCCAGTTTTTTAACCAGAGAAGCTTCAGTATATCTATATGGAGGTCTCGTAAATCTTTCTGTGGCCGTAATGAATTCATTATTTAGCGGATCATTCACCTTTAGTGCAGGTAACATTCCGCTTTGCTCTTCATCTTCCTCATCGCTTCCTTCCAGGTATACCTTCAGGAATCCGTCAAACTTCAAAACTTCACCATTCGCCGTAAATAGATTATCGTGCTTATCTGCTTCGATCTTTACATTCGTCCTTTCTAGTAGCGCATCACTCATTTGAGAGGCGATCGCTCTTTTCCAGATCAATTCATATAAACGCTGCTGATCTCTATCTCCTGAAATTGAATGCTTAGCAAAATTCGTAGGGCGAATCGCTTCGTGAGCTTCCTGTGCTCCTTTAGATTTCCCTTTGAACTGACGGGCTTTTGCATACTTATCTCCATATGCCTTCAATATCTCTTCCTTAGCTCCTTTGCGGGCGTCTTCAGAAAGATTTACACTATCGGTTCTCATATAAGTAATATGACCAGCTTCGTATAGACGTTGCGCCATGGTCATAGTCTTACTTACGGAAAAATATAATTTTCTGGCCGCTTCCTGCTGAAGTGTGGAAGTGGTAAATGGTGGTGCAGGATTCTTTTTTGCCGGTTTAGTAGTAAGATCGGCTACTTTGAAATTTGCACCAATATTTTCTTTCAGAAACTTTTCAGCTTCTTCTTTCGTCTCAAAATTCTTAGGAATTTTAGCCTTAAAACTCTTTCCTTCTTCAGTAGAAAATTCGGCATCAATTCTATAGGAAGCTTCAGGTTTAAAATCCTGAATTTCGCGTTCTCTTTCAACAATAAGCCTAACTGCAACTGATTGTACTCGCCCTGCCGAAAGGCCTCCTTTTACTTTTCTCCACAAGACCGGCGAAAGCTCATATCCTACCAACCTGTCTAAAACCCTTCTTGCCTGCTGTGCATTTACAAGGTTATAATCTATTCCTCTTGGATTTTCGATTGCCTTTAGAATGGCAGATTTCGTGATCTCATGAAAAACGATTCGCTTGGTCTTATCGTCCTTAAGTTTCAGCTCTTCAGCCAAATGCCAGGCGATAGCTTCCCCCTCGCGGTCTTCATCACTCGCCAGCCATACTGTCTCTGCATTTTTCGCAAGCCCCTTAAGCTTACGCACTACATCCTTTTTATCTTTTGAGACAATATATTTAGGAGTAAAATCTCCCTCGGTATCCACCCCAATTTCCTTGGTGGGCAAATCTGCGATATGCCCAAAGCTGGAAGCAACCTTATAGTCGGTTCCCAGAAATTTTTCAATGGTTTTAGCCTTCGCTGGAGACTCTACAATCACTAAATTCTTAGCCATAAAACTGTCGGTTTGTAATTGCAAAAGTATATCAAATTTTTCTTCCGCTCGTTAAACTTGCATTAAAACCAGGTAACAAAGCCTTGAAAACCCTGAATTTGATACGATTCAGAGAACTAAAAAAATTCGAAAATCTGAAAATGGTCGAAAAAATTAAACTTCTATTCTGTATGAAAAAAAACAGAAGAAACCTCTTGCAATGCATAGGTGAGGTCTGGTGAAATATTTCCCGAAACAGAGGTAGCATTATTAAAAGCCAGGATCCTTCCATTATTGTTTAAAACCTCTGCAACGAAGATGACGTTATAAGCAGAATCATAAACCACATTCACCGGGTTACCCAGTAAAGTATTATTTCCCGATATTCTAAGCTGATCTTCAGCTCCAATAAATCCACCATTATCGGTGTTAGAGAATTTTTGATCAAAATTTTCGATCACGTGAAGAGCCCCATCCGAGCTTGATTCAGCTTCACCAATATCAGACAGGATCATATTTCCACCGTCGTAATCCAACCCATGAGCCCGCACTATTCCCTGAATGGCAATAATCTTATTTGCCGTAACAACCTGGTTGATACGATTTGAATTGAGAAAATCGCGATAAACAGCTAGTCTGCTTGTTTCATCTACAACGGCGAAAAGATCTTCTCCAACAAACTCGATACCCCAAACCTTAAACTTGGTTTGCACAATATTCCTGAGCACAAAACCTGTTGCTGTCCTTATATAAATGAACAATCTCCCTTCAGGAGTAGTTTCGTCCCCATCAAGATCTGTGTTATCTGAAACCACATAATAGTCTCCATTCACAGTTAGATCTCGCGGACTCTCAAGATCAGGACTCCCCACTATAGAGTTTTCAGGATTCACGGTTTCACCACTGCCCAGTTCAGATATATTGAGATAAGATTCCAGTCTCCCGGAGGATCTTGATACAATGGTAAAAGAATCGTCAACGTCAGAATAATAAATTCCTTCAGAATCTGAAGATGAATTCGCATAGGTAGTGATGGTCCCCGTGTTAATATCATACCTTTTCACATCACCATTATGGGTAGTGGCAAAAAGGTAAGCCATTTCGGAAGTCACCACACCGGTATCACTATTGTCATCACTGCTGCAGGACAGCAAAAAAATTACTCCTAAAGCCGATAGTAAGAAATTTGTCTTTTTCAAGGTTTAAACTTTTTACGAAGATATAACGAACAAAATTTCAATATGGTCTACACGCGTTAAATATGTGTTATTTGAAATTATCTTAACGTAGATTCTCCTGTCTATTCTTCATATTATCTCAAAAGCTGAAAAGAATGAGTGAAGAAATGAAAATTGCAGTAATTACCGGAGGAAGCAGCGGAATTGGAGAAGGCATCGCCAGGAAACTTTCAGAAGAAAAATATATTGTGGTTCTGGCCAGCAGAAGCCTGGATAAGATGAAAAAGATCCAAAAAGAACTTCCATCAGAAAGTATGGTTGTTGAAATGGATGTAAGCAGTACAGAAAGCGTAAGCAAAGCCTTTAATGAGGTAATGGAAAAATATAAAAGAATAGATGTACTTGTAAATTCTGCCGGGATCATGCCCTTAACTTATCTCAAAAACAGGCATCTTGATGAGTGGCTGAATACGGTTGAAGTGAATGTAAAAGGAACGCTTCGCTGTATATACTCGGTATTGCCTGTAATGAAACAATTAAAGAATGGCCATATCGTAAACATTGCTTCTGTAGATGGCAAAGAGATCTTTGCCGGAGGAGCCGTTTATGGAGCTTCCAAGGCCGCAGTAATTGAATTATCAAAAGCGATGCGGATGGAACTTTCACCAGAATTCAATATTAGGGTGACCGCTATAGAACCTGGCACCGTTGAAACCGACCTAAGGAACGACATTACGGACCAGGAATTACTCGACGACAAGAATTATGGAGGAGACGAACCAAAGCTGAAAACCAGCCATATTGCAGACGCCGTTTTTTATGCGATCTCCCAGCCAGAGTCTGTAAACGTTAATGAACTATTAGTAAAACCAACAGGAAAATCCTGAAATGGCAGAAAATTTTTAATCAAGATATTATGGGAACAGGACATATGCTAAAACTAGCTAGCAAATTTTTAATAAGAGGAGTATTATACAAAACAGGTAAAATGGCGGCTATCAAAGGCGGAAAAGTAGGTATAGGAATATTCTCAGTTTTTTATGCTGGTTACATGGCATATACCTTATACAACCTACGTAAAGAAAGTATTCAGGAACAAAAACAATTAGCTGTAGACCGGGGATGGGATCGAGAGACTGTGGAAAAAGCTTAGAGGCATCCAAATCGTAAATAGTTGCTTTCATATCAAAATGTAAGATTGCGAAATCTTTATCTGTATATTAGATATTGAAAATCAATTGATATGAAACAACTATTACTTTTTTTCTTGCTGATAATTCCTTCTTTAAGTTTTTCGCAAAGCTCAGATTGTGCCTGTTGCACACCCGATCATAGTCAATTCGATTTTTGGGTTGGTGACTGGGAGGTTTTTGATAAAGACGGTAAGAAAATTGGTGAAAATCTAATCGTAAAGCTGGAAGATAATTGTATCGTCAATGAAAACTGGACCAGTGAAAATGGTGGTTCTGGCAAAAGTTATAATTATTATGATCCGTCTACTGAAACCTGGAACCAGCTCTGGATAAGCAATACTGGTAATATACTTAAGTTAAAAGGCATAGCTTCAGAAAATAAAATGACCCTGAAAAGTGAAATTACGCAAGGGACGAAGGGTAAATATTATAACCAGATCACCTGGACTGAAAACAAAGACGGTAGCGTAAACCAGTTATGGGAGATCTACGACCAGAAAGGAAATCTGCTTAACAATGTATTTGAAGGTATCTACAAAAAGAAAAACAGCGACTGATCATTGAAATACACTCTCAGATTCGACACTTAGCCCTTTGATAGGTGATTCTGAAACCTGCCTGAAATTATCGATCCCTGTTTTTAACCAGTTGTAATATTCATCTGCATCGGGTTGGTAGGCAGATGGTGAAATCAAAATTTCCTCATCATGATCTATTAGTACATAGTAAGGCTGAGCATTAGCCTTATACCTGCTGATCTGAAAGTCGCTCCATTTATTTCCAATACTTTCAATTTCCTTTCCTGTAGTTTCAGAAACATATTGCTCAGATTCCGGCAATTTTCGCTTATCGTCTACATATAATGAAACCAATACCAACTCATTTTTCAATAATTCCAGAATTTGAGGTTCGCTCCAAACTCTTTCCTCCATTTTTCGGCAATTAACACACGCGTGCCCCGTAAAGTCTATCAAAACCGGAAGATCATTGTCGCGGGCATAAGCAAGCCCGGCTTCATATTCATGGAAAGAAACTATATCGTGAGGACCATATTTAGCGCCTTCAGGAAGGCCTTTAGAATTTAAAGCCATACCAGATTTTGAAGAACCAATTCCATCAGGAGATTCGCTGTATTGTAAAGGAGGTGGGAACCCGCTGATAAGTTTCAAAGGAGCTCCCCAAAGACCAGGAATGAGGTAAATAGTAAATATAAGCGCCACAAGACCTGTTATTAATCGGCCCACTGAAATATGTTCTTCCTTAGAATCATGAGGCAATTGAATCTTTCCAAATAAATAAAGCGCCAGCATACCGAAAATAGCAATCCAGATAGCCAGAAATATTTCCCGTTCCAATAAGTGCAATTGTAGAACGAGATCGGCATTGGAAAGAAACTTAAAGGCGAGGGCAAGTTCCAAAAACCCTAAAGTTACCTTTACAGTATTCAACCAGCCTCCAGATTTCGGTAAAGTATTTAACCAACCAGGGAAGGCTGCAAATAAACCGAATGGAAGGGCGATGGCTAATGAGAAGCCTAGCATTCCAACAATGGGGGCTATTCCACCTTTTGATGCAGCCTCCACCAGCAATGTACCCACTATTGGACCGGTACAGGAAAAAGAAACGATTGCAAGTGCCAACGCCATAAAAAAGATACCTATAAGGCCACCTTTATCTGCTTTGGAATCTATTTTGGTTCCCCAACTACTAGGCAAAACAATCTCAAATGCACCCATAAAAGAAACCGCAAATACTACCAACAGGACGAAAAAAGCCAGGTTGAACCAAACATTCGTGGAAAGTGCATTCAGAGAGTCCGCTCCAAAAATAAGGGTCACCAATGAGCCCAGAAGAACATAGATCACTACAATGGAAATACCATAAAAAATAGCATTTCGAATACCTGCTGCCCTTGACTTACTTTGTTTGGTAAAAAAGCTCACTGTCATTGGGATCATTGGAAAAACGCAAGGAGTAAGCAATGCTGCAAAACCGGAAAGAAAAGCAACAATAAAAATGCCCCAGAAAGATCTTTTCCCTTCCGGATTTACCAGGGCTATCTCTTCTTTTTCCTCTGCAAGTACCTGCTCATTTTGAGCTTCAATTCCACTCACCATGTCCTCGTTGATAATGAACTCTAAATTTCTGGAATCAAAAATGCAGGTTTCATCATCACAGGCCTGATATTCAATTTTAGCATTAATTAAACCTAGGCTGGTATCAGTAACCTTTACTTGTTGCGTGAATGTAGCAGCATAAGCAAAGTATGTTAGATCCATTTCAAAAACCTGATCATATTCTGTAATGGATTCGCTTTCCTGGGTTTTACCCACAAGTTCATATTTCTCTCCTGCCTGCTCATAAATAAAAACGGTAGGAAGTGCCCCGCCCTCCGGCAGGTCCTGGGAATACAAATGCCACTTATCCTCAATGCTCGCATTGAAGATCAATTTATATTCATCATCAGAGATTTTTTCAACATCGGTTTCCCACTGCACAGGATCATGAATCTGTGCCTGGGTTAAGAACCCTGCCAATAGCACTAAAAATAATAGAGCTTTTTGAAAGAAATGTTGTGAAGTATGTTTCAAATCCTGATAATTTTAAATCCTGAAATGGGGTCAAATTTAATGAATTTAAAGGGAAATAAATTATCACAGAGTAACCAGAAAAAAGAATCGGGAATTCTATTGAAATTCACAGCAATAATCTAAGTACAGCAGTCTTATCTAAGACAGAAATTTTAAAAATAAATTATAAGAATTATAGTTACTTTCTCCTGTAATGAGTCATTAATAGATAAAAGGAAATTATAACTCCAGGAACAGCGAGACAGGTGGATGCAATTAAAAAGAAATTAATCATAGTATCTGACTTTAAAGGACGGACAAAGGCACCGTTTCAGATGAAAATGCAATCCATGATTATTAATAGGTAAAATTAGCTATTAAGTATCTTAACGAATGTAACATTTGCTTATTTTCTTACCATTATCGCAACAAATTTAAAATACTGTATTTCAATAAAATACACACAAAATAAATTCTAATTCCAGCTAGACTGCTATATACCAGTTCTTCCCGGATTTTACCGCAGCTTTTGATTTCTTAAACGACATTAAATTCAATACAGTATTGAAATAAAAAAAGCCCGTTCAGTTTTAATGAACAGGCTCCAGGTTTATAATTCCTAAATATTCAGATCAGCATGAATTAGTTGGAAAAATCAGTTTAAACTACTAATTCTTTACGGTCTTTGAGTTAAAATATGACTTCCATTCAAACTCGGTCTTTTTCTTTACCCCATAGCCGTATCCATATTTGTTACCATACCCCAATTCGGTTCTTGGAACACTATTCAGGATAAAGTTAATATTAGACATATTGCCAGACCTTTTATTAGCGACCACATATTCCAACAAGTCTTTATCGGTGAACCCGGATTTAACGATATAAAGAATTAGATCTGCATATTTATTAATGATTAATGTATCTGTAACCAACATTGTGGGTGCAGAATCGATAATGATATAATCATAATTATTTTCCAGATCTGTGAACATGGTTCCTAATTTCTCACTCCGCAACAATTCTGATGGATTCGGCGGAATACTTCCTGAACCTAAAATTTTGAGATTAGAATTAAGTTTAGAGTTGGATATAAATTCTTCTATACAATTAATATTACTGGCAAGATAATCGCTTAATCCCAGAGAATTCGAAAAGTTTTCCTGGTACTTTCCTAGTTTTGGATTTCGAAGATCTGCGCCTATAAGCAAAACTTTCTTCCGATTAAAGGCCAGGGTTAATGCCAGATTCATAGCCGTGAATGTTTTACCTTCTCCTTTTATAGTCGAAGTCACCAAAATTTTCCTGGCCTTTTGATTATTTACAGTTCTCAGTAATACGAATTGAAGGTTGGTAATTAAAAATCTAAAAGATTCCGCCAGCATAGATCGGTCATGCTTATCGATGATCAATTCTCTTTTTTCCTTCACTTTTGGAACCTCCCCAACAATTGCAATTTCCTGTGTGAACTCTTCAATGTCAGATCGTTTTCTAACCTTATTATCTATCAAGTTCCTTATATAGATCACAGAAAAAGGTAAAAACAACCCCAGAACCAGAGAACCCAGGATCACACTTTTCTTTTTTGGAGATACAATTAGGCCATTGCTATGAGCACTATCTACGATCTTTGCTTTAGGCGCCGTAACCGCAAGGGCCAGGGAGTTTTCTTCTCTTTTCTGTAATAAGTACAGGTACAGGGCTTCTTTGATACTTTGTTGTCTTTCGATCCCTCTATATTCCCTCTCTTGTGAAGGAACTGCCAGAATTTTAGAACCCACGCTTTGTACCTGTCGGTTTACTTCATTTTGAGAGATTCGCAGGGTACTTCTTAAACTCTGAAGACTTTGCAGAATATTACCCTTTAACTGTTCAATATTGTTATTGATACGTATCACGGCCGGGTTTAATTCTGTGGAGCTTCTCATGATCCTGTTACGCTGAAGCACAAGATTATTATATTCTGAAATTAACTGATTTACTGCACTCTCCTGTATACCGAGGTTGGCTGGCAGAAGTTCTGAATTCGAGCTTGTAGAAAGATAGTCAAGCATGGCATTTACCAGCTCAATCTGAGTGCCTATTTCCTGTCGCCTTTCATTATATTCACTGGCAGTCTGGACGAACATCTGTGACTCAGTTCGTATATCTGTAAGTCGGTTGCTTTCCTTGAACTCTTCTTTTCCGGACTCCACATTTTCCAGTTCATCATTAATAATATCTAAACGCTCATTAATAAAATTAGCCGTGTTACTGGCAATTAGATTTTTATCATCAATGGCATCCCTGTTAAATTCGAAGATCACCTGGTCTATGATGTCCCTAGCTTTATCTACAACTGGATCCAACATCACCAAATTGATCACATTTGAACCCTCCTTCTCCTGGATTATCTGAAGACCGCCTCGATAAGCGGCAGCAACGCTTTCCAAATTTGAAAATTTAATAGTAATATTCGAAAAGCTACTAATTCCTTCTTTCGGGGTGATTACCACGGTGGCAAAATCCAGATCTACGGGAGACCCAGCCTGTGTATTGATTTTAGTAAAATTCCTGAGATTGGTTAAGCTTAGTTCTCCGCTTTCATTTAAATCGGCTTTATAACTTTCTCCCCCAAATTCGGAAGCATTTTTCTCATTGAACTTCAAAATCTTTAAGGTAAACGGATTATTCTTGTACAATTCTACGTCTCTAACCTGGCCGTCTATAAAGAACGTGATGTTCAGATCCAGAGATTTCACTACTTCATGCATTAACCTTTTAGATTTCAGTATAGCGATCTCCTTATCCAGATTGTTTGTTTTCAATCCTGAAGCCAAACCTAGATCTGGCATATCTGAACCTCTATTATTGCTGGTTTCCTGATTAATAATAATACTTGCGGTAGCACTATAAACCGGCGTGGTATATCTCAAATAAAAAATTCCTGCAATAACAGACACAAAAGCACCCGCCACGAACCAATACCAGTATTTCAGGTATCTGCCCAGCTCCTTCCTCAGGTTGAATTTACTTCCCTGAGGACCTGCGTTATTATTCGAAGAATTCATCACCTCAATTCGTTACAAGTAATATGGTTGAAATTAGAAAAGACATAATGGCGATATAACTACCAGCATTATTAAGTACGCTCGCAGACTGCCTTTTTGTTCCTATGGGTTCTACGTATACAATATCATTTTGGATAAGATTGAAATATGGAGAGCTTACCGTTTCAAAATCTGTAAGATCCAGGTATACCTTAGTAGTTTTTCCTTCAATTTCCCTTATCACCATAACATTGTCCCGTTTCCCGAAAATGGTAAGATCACCAGCTAAACCCAGGGCCTGAGTTAAACTGATATAGTCGTCCTGAATAATGAAGGTCCCAGGATTCTTTACCTCACCTAAGACACTAATTTTAAAGTTTAACACTCTAACATTTACGATAGCATCTTTTACATAGATAGAAATGGCGTCCTTGATCTTTTTCGAGAGTTCAAAAGTATTTAACCCTTCCACTTCAATGGTTCCCAGTACAGGGAATTCAATGGTTCCGTTCTCTGAAACCATATAAGTCTCCAACTCCGTATTACCACCGGTACCAGCTTCAGCACCTACCGAGGTGGTTAGGTTAAATGGCAAGGAGGCTTCGGGTTCAGGTGTGGAAACCCGAATGGTAAGCTGATCATTGGGTCTGATCTTTACATTTTTATCCAGGTCGTAATTTACCTTTGAAAGTTCATTCTGGAAATAAACTATCTCCTGTCTGGATACACAAGAACTACAAAAAATAACGAACGTGGTCACCACGAAAGCAAACTT
Source organism: Christiangramia lutea (assembly GCF_022489035.1). Lineage (GTDB taxonomy): Bacteria > Bacteroidota > Bacteroidia > Flavobacteriales > Flavobacteriaceae > Christiangramia > Christiangramia lutea. The sequence continues at coordinate 3,597 of NZ_JAKVTV010000006.1, read as the reverse complement.
CAGGAATCGGGAGGTTTTCATAATTTATTGGTTTGTTTGATTAAGTCTCGCCTCAAAAAGCTTTTTCTTCGCCTTTGAAAAAATTATAAATCGTGTAATAAATAATTTTGAAGTCAAGAAAGGGACACCATTTCTCTAAATAGAAGATATCCAGCCTTGTACGGTTTATAATATCGGACTTTTTTTTCACTTCTCCTCTATATCCTTTAATTTGAGCAAGACCTGTGATTCCCGGTTTAGCATAATGCCGCACCAGGTATTTGTTTACTGATTTCGAATATTCTTTTGTATGAGCCTGCATATGTGGACGTGGACCAACAACGCTCATATCTCCTCTGAGTACATTAAAAAACTGGGGCAATTCGTCTATACTGGTCCGCCTTAAAAATTTTCCAAGTTTAGTCACCCTGCAATCATTCTTTTCACACATTTTTGTATCGGCATCATCATTCATTCTCATAGATCTAAATTTGTAACACCAGAACGACTCCTGGTTATAACCATGTCTTAATTGTTTAAAAAGAAGTGGCCCTTTAGACTCTAACTGCATTATAATATATACCAGAGGAGCTAGCCAGGACAATATGAAAATGATCACTAGCAAGGAAAAAAACACATCGAATATCCTTTTGCTGCACCTGGCATAATTGAGCTCCAATGGAGAATTCCTCAGGTTAAGCACTGGAATCGTTTCGAATAACTCGGCATTCATGGCCCTGGTGACAATGCCTTTATTGTCTGGAACTAATTTTAATTTTTTGAAATTATTATCGGCGAAATGTATTAATTGTTTCACCTGCTGCTGAGATAATTGTGAAACCAGGCAATAGATCTCATCTACCCTGTTTTCTACTGAATATTGATAGCAACTTGCAATTTCGCCAAGATAATCTGGATTATTTTCGTTCCTCTGATCGAAATATCCCAGATAGCGGTATCCGTAATCGGGCCTGTTAAAGATCTTTTTTATCTTATTGATATTTATTCCATGTCCTACGACCACCACATTTACAAAATTCCCTCCCTTTCTCCTGTACCATTTACGCACCTTAAAGAATAGCCATCTGTAAATTGCAAGCTGGATAAAAATCAGTCCAAGAATTTTAACTTGTTGTGAAATATCAAAATCTATTTTTCTAAAGGCGAAAATGGCGAAATAGGCCAGGCTAAAAATGAAATAATGCATTACGAATTTGTGAAAACGAGTAATAAACCTCTCCTTTCTTTCTAAGGAATAAAAACTAAGTATGGTAGCAATTATAAGCCAACAGCTGTTATAGCTAACAATTGCAAAAAGATTTAAATAGGTCTCCGGTGTGAGGAAATACAAGGTTAGGTTCACAATAAACATATGAACCACAAAAGATATCGGAAGAATGAAGTCCTCACCTTTTATTTTCCTGTTAATCGACATATCAGATTTAGCTTTTCAGATTTAAAAATTTTGATCATAAAAACCTTTTTAAATAGCTGAAATTCCATAAAGAATAAGCAGTTTCAGCTCTTTTTAGTTTCTCTTCCACTCGAAGATTAGGTCTCCTTAGGTGGGGTTTGATATATTGAGGAACTTTCCTGCCAATCTTGAAGACAAGGGTGAAAATCCCGTAAAGATGATGGTCTTTGATAATCCTGAGATCTTCAGATGATTTTCTCTTCTGTAATTGTAGGGTGGTGCTTTTTCCTCCCAACCTCATTTTTACGATCCATTCATTTAAAAAATGTTTTTTTAGCCTAGGGTCTCTGAACCAGCGTAGCGACATATCATAATCACTGGCAATAGTGTAATTCAGACTGTAAAACCCATGCTTTTGGTAAACCTCTTTTCTTACATAGATGGTTGGATGAAGCGGGATCCACCCGAAATTCAGAAAATTTTTCCTATATGATCTGGAGGAATAGATCCTCTTCACCTTATCTGTATCTTCCTGACTTACAAACATGCCATGACCATAGACCAGATCTGCCTTTGAACTTTCAAAAGCTTCGACTATCTTTGAAATTGTATTCGGTTCATAAAGAAAATCATCAGAATTAAGTATCCCGATTATATCTCCTGTCGCCTGACGGATCCCCTTATTATAGGCATCAAAAATCCCGGAATCTTTTTCAGAAATATAATATCCAAGTTGCTCCCTGAACTTTTCAATTTTAAGTTGAGTCCCATCGGTACTGTCACCATCAATAACGATTAGTTCTATGTTCTTATAGGTCTGGTTAAAAACAGATCTGATGCATTCGGTTATTGTATCGGCGTTGTTATACACAACAGTAATAATTGAAACTTTCATAATTTTTCCCTTTTTAAAATTTTAAGATTAATAGGTTTTCATATCATTTTATAATGGTCTCGCATTTCGAGATACAGGTAACATCTTAAATGCAGAGATTTCGTAGGGAAGTATTTTGAACTAAGTAGTTTGATTTGGAATACTACTTAGAAAAGCAGGTAAGCATTGCGCGATTCAATTTTTAATAATGAATAAAGTGAAAAATGGATTTGAGGATAAATATCTCATTAAATCTACCTCTTAATGATCAGCCTGGTAGTTTTATTGGAATCTCTTGTTTTAAGCATGATAAAATAAATTCCATCCGGTAAATAACCGACCTCTATTTCAAAACTATATTCCATACCAATCCTGGCCTTACCCTTTCCAATACTGATTAAATGAGAACCTATGGAATTATATAAGTCAAGAGTATATTCCCTTGTTTTATTAAGTGTGAATTTTATGGTTGTCTCATCTTCTGTAGGATTAGGATAAACAGCCAATTCTTCTTTGTTCAATATTTCATTTGAAAAATCAGGTGAAGCAATACTTGCTCCTGAAAGAGAAATTGCTAAAGTCGTGTTGGAATAATCTGATGATATACTTCCATTCACTGCTTTGATTCGATAATATAGTTTCCCTCCTTTCTTTCTACTATTCAGGTTCCGGTCAATATAGGTAGTGGTATTCGCAGGAATACTAATAGACACAACCCTATTTGAAAAGTCTGATTTTGTCGATCTTTCGAGTATAAATCCATCTTCATTTTGCGAATTATCGTTCCAGTTAAGATATACTTCCGTATTTGATATCCAACGAGCGATTAGTCCAGATGGAGCAATGACGTTTTCCGATGGGTTTACCGTAATTGAAACGATCTCTGAGGTAGTAGTTTCCAGGTCATCATCGGTGGCCACGGCAGTCAGTTCATAATTCCCGGTTGCAACGCTGTTCCAGCTAATACTCCAGCCATCACTTCCGTCGGCATCTACACCAAGTGAATTTGTCCCTTCAAAAAATTCCACCTGGGTCACCGATCCATCTGCATCCGAAGCATCCACGGTGATCTCAATATCTGCTGGTGCGGTAAATACTTCATTATTCAAAGGTGCTGTGATCGCTATTGTTGGTAACTGGTTAGGATCATCAACCGTGATATTGATAATTTCTGAAGTGTTAGTTTCCAGGTCATCATCGGTAGCAACTGCAGTCAGTTCATAATTGCCAGTGGAAACTCCATTCCAATTAAAACTCCAGCCATCACTACCGTCAGCATCCACACCAAGTGAATTTGTTCCTTCGAAGAATTCTACCTGGGCCACCGATC
>NZ_JAKVTV010000005.1 GCF_022489035.1 Christiangramia lutea | reverse complement strand
GATCCAGGTCTCACAGAACTAAACGAAATTAAAGTAGAAAAAGAGAGGGGATTATCATTGTTGACGGAATCTCAAGTTCCCACGGTTCATGTAACCTTATTCCTCTCTTTTGTTCTTTCTGGTTATACCATCAAAATTTAGAGAAATTAAACTTAAGACGGTTCATCGCCAATAACAGGTATTGTTAAAAAAGTTTAACTTAAGAAGCCAGAAAACAAAAAAATATAGTGGCAAATCCGCGTCACTTAAGCCGCCAAAGGGAGATAGTCGAGACTGTTACAAGCAAGCTTTTTTGATATCATTTCCTGAAATAGATTGACTAAAAATTTAACAACTTTGTTACTTATAAGATGAACACACAATATCTAGTTTGTAAAAAAATTCTGCAAAAATAGGAAACCAATTCAGTGCGAGATAATTTGAGAGAACAAAAAGTTTGAGAATTTGAATAACCACATCTGCTCAATTTCTCTTAAAACAAATACTTATTCTACACTTATTGATCTTTCTTTTGTAAATGAGCAATTACTGCCACCTTCGTTGATTGCTACAGTTGCCTCGACTTTGTAGGTACCTGGAGAGGAATAAGTATGATTCGTAGTCAAACCTGTTCCCTCATTCCCATCTCCATATTTCCAGTTGACTCTGGAAACACTATATTCACCATTATATTCAATTTCCAATTCAACTCTTAAAGAATTTTCAGAATTGGGTTCATGTCGAATATGCGTAACACTGGATTCTCCTAGACAATCAAAAAAACTGTTAGCATCATCTTCACTACATGAAAAAATTACCAATACAAATAAAAAAAACCAAGTTGATAGAATTTTTCTTTTCATAGGTTAAAAACTTAATTATACTAAAAATAGGATTAATTTTACCAGACAACACAATTTTAACACATACAAGATTGTAAAACAAATATATACACGTATTAAAATCTATACCTAAACCTATTAAGTAAAGGTGAGAACTGGTGCAACAACGTCTCATCGCTAAAAGTCGGCAGCCTTAGAATAAATAAAATTAACCTGACCAACAAAACAGTATTAAGCCTAATATTCCGTGTTCCCTTTTCCGTACACCGCCTATAAAAAAGACCAAGGGCAATCACGTTTGTAACCATTTTTTTTATAGTTCGTCATATTCATGATTAACAAGTTTTTTTAATAATGAAAAATCACTTTTTAAATTCGAAAGAAAAAAGACTAAAAACTGGATGGCGGATTTTGATATTTTTAATAGTCTTCCTCTCCTTCTCTTCTCTAATCTTTCTTATGAAACCAATTTTAGGTGATATAACCAAAAGAGAATTTTTAGAAAATTACGGTTTGTTTATTGTTGCCATTTTAGCATTTGGTGCTACCATTTCTACTTTTCTTTGCAGGAAATTTTTAGATAAGAAAACCTTTAAATCATTAGGATTGAAACTTAATAAAAAAGCCGTAAGGGATCTGTTTTTTGGATTTCTTTTGAGTTTTTTTATGTCGGCATTATTTTTTGCTCTATTAGTAGGCTTGGGTTTTATAGAATTTGAAGGAGTTAGTTTCCAGAAACTCAACTTTAATAGTTCATTCAATTTCATTCAATTTATGAGTGTGATAACTATAGGATCTTTAAGCTTAATGCTTCTAGAACACATTTTCGTAGGATATTGGGAAGAATTGGTATTTCGAGGATACCTATTTCAGAATATGATTGAGGGAATAGGCCTGGGAATTTCCATCGTAATAACCTGTATAATCTATGGCTTAATTCATTTTATGAATCCCAATGCAACAATATTATCATCATTAATAATAGTGGCCTTTGGATTTTTAAGAATTTACGGTTATTTGAGTACCAAAATGTTATGGTTATCAATGGGAATGCATATAGGTTGGAATTTTTTTCAAGGTCCTGTTTTTGGGTTCGCAGCTAGCGGTCATAAAAAAGAAACACTCTTGAATCACAATTTTTTATCTGGTAAAGATTATCTCACCGGTGGAGAATTTGGGCCGGAAGGAAGTATTTTGATTATACCTATTTTGATTTTGGCCTTAATAATAATGAGATGGTATTCGGCAAAATTTTATAGAATATAGAAAAGCTAAATTCACTTACTGTTCATCTTTAATTAGTGGCAGCGTTAAAAAGAAAATATATAACTTTACCTGAGCCAGGTTTTCGTAATTATTTTGCCATTTTCTATTTAGGTTTATAGCAGTGATCAAGACCGCGTTTAGTATTTAGACGAAATTAAAAATCAATCTAATGGGACAGACTACCCTCATAATTGCTTTAATAATATTTGTAATAACCACTATCTTCTCCTGGATCATCTTAAAAAATTACAACAAAAAACAAATTGGTAAAAAGATGTCCAAACAATGGAATTCAAAACTTTATTTGTGGCAGGGTATCATTTTTTCAAGTACAGGTTTAACCTTTCTAATTATGTACCTTCTTAAATGGACCAAAATTCTGTCTTTTTAAACCCGTCATCAGTAAAAAACATCTTTCTTAAAAATTTCCTCACGGCGGACTAATTCTCTTGAGAAGTTAAAGGACAGGTATTTATTTTCATAATAAGGTTTAAATTAAATATGAGTAAAGACTTTAAAATTATTGATTATTTAAAACATGGGACTACCCGGCAAAAGGAAGTATTTGGAATATTTAAGAATCACTCGATAATGGAAAAACTTGAAGAATACTCTCCAATTTTAGTAGGGACAATACCTATTAACATTGATATTGACAATAGTGATTTAGACATTATATGTTTTGCAAAAAATTTAAATAGTTTTCTGGAATTTTTAAATAATAAATTTTCGAATGAAGACGAATTTATAGTTATCCAAAAAAATATTAAAGGCAGGCAATGCGTTTTGGCACGGTTCAGACTTGACAATTACGATTGTGAAATCTTCGGACAAAACGTACCTACCCATGAACAGGATGCATATCTTCATATGATAAAAGAATATGAAATTTTAGAAAAAGAAGGTCCTGAGTTTAGAAAGACTATTATAGAATTAAAAAGAACTGGATTAAAAACTGAACCGGCATTCGCCCAATTACTAGGTATAAAAGGAAATCCGTATTCTGGATTATTAAAATACCAGGCCCACATAAATTAAGGTTTAGTAATTATGATAATTAGAATTTAAAATGAAAAAAATTGCAATTCTAAGAGGAATAAATGTCGGTGGGAAAAGAAAAATCCTGATGGCAGATCTAAAAGCCCTATTCGAAAAAACGGGGTTAGAAAATATAAAAACCTACATACAAAGTGGTAATATCATTTTTAATTCAAACTCAAACAATTTCGAGTTAGAAAAAATATTAGAAAATTCCATTAGAGAAAGGTTTGGGTTTAACGTACCTGTAATTGTGAGAAATTCAGATGAGCTTCAAAATTCTATTACTCACAATCCATTTTATAATAAGAATGCCGATATAAATAAACTACACCTAACGTTTTTAAAAGAAAAACCAAGTAAGGAATATTTAGACGAGATCCAATCATTTAATTACGAACCAGATAATTTCAAAATCGACGGACAAAACGTTTTCTTATTTATTGATGGGAAATATCATAAAACAAAATTAAGTAACACCTTCTTTGAAAAGAAACTGAAGGTTGGAGCTACAACAAGGAATTGGAAAACTGTTTTAAAATTGATTGAATTAAGCAAAGACTAATTTCAAATTTTTACACCCATTACCGATAGATGAAAACCATTAAAAGAATGAATAAATTCTGAGTTAGCAAAAACAAATAACTTACTTCAGAAGGCGCCAACACATCCAACACTGATTAATAGACTTCTACTAATAGTATACCATGAAATAAGCCCTTGTGGCTGTTCAATTATAGAGTATACAGAGACCACACCAGATTGCATAAACTCAGAAATCTGAAGGGAACTCGGAAAAAGCATATTTGTTTATTGGTAATTCCGATCTCGCAATAAAATACTATCCCAGGTCATTGGTTCCGGAAAGTGAGAATATTCGACGGAAGATAACCCTGGAGAAACTTAGAAAAGATCATTGGTTATTGGAAATCCTGCTAAAAATCCAGGAATTATAAAAATTTATCCGAATTTTCATGCGCAACCTTTTCGGTTTAAAACATCTAATAAGTAATATTCGTAAATTTCTATCCATGAAGCTCAGCCCAAAAATTTTAATGTTATTTATAATCATTTCGATCTTAGGATGTTCTAAAGACGATTCCAGTAACGAAACAATACTTGTAGGGAATAAATATGCGAACCTTTTATTTGAAACCCGCAGGGAATGTGAAGAAGCCCAGGAGTTATATTTTATAAATTGTGCTCAGGTTATGGAGATAATAAATGAATCTGAAGTTGAAATTTATCTTACAGATATTCTTTATAGAACCAATTTTTATATTAAAAATAATAATCTTATTGTAGAATCCACTTCTTCAACTTACGAATTTTCAGAAGACCTGGTATTCCAGATTCTGGAAAACGGAGACCTAAAATTAGAAGAAGAAACATGGATAAAATTTGAAGGAGATTTTTATGAGTAATCTCTATCTCATAATATAGAGATCGCAATTGAAAGAATACAATTTCAACAGCTTTAGACCTCAACAAATAAAATTTCAAATGTAAATGAGTAAATTACAACCATAGTTATTTACTTAATTATGGAAAATCATAGAATCTATACAATGCCTTTTGCAAGTGTTTATCCGCATTACGTGAATAAGGCGGAAAAAAAAGGCAGAACAAAGGCTGAAGTAGATACTATTATATTCTGGCTTACGGGATATGACAGAAATACTTTTGAAAAGCATCTGGAGAACAAAACCGATTTTCAGACGTTTTTCCAGGAAGCTCCGGAGATCAATCCAAATGTATCCAAAATCACCGGGGTAATTTGTGGTTATCGCGTGGAAGATATTGAAGATGTGTTGATTCAAAAGATCAGATATTTGGATAAACTGATTGATGAATTAGCGAGAGGTAGGAAGATGGAAAAAATCATGAGAGCCTAGAATTTCAATCTCTTAATCCCCCTTCGGAATAGCACTCTAAATTAAATGTAAATTAATTAACCTCAACACTAAGCAGGTTCAAACCAACAACTTCGCATTGCCTCATCCCTATAATTGTCTTTTATTTTCAACTTATTGAAGTTCAATAATTACCAAATTGTGAAAACACCGTCCTTATAGTTTTAGCACTTTTTACGGTTTTTGGCCATCCAGGAATTAATTCTGAATAAAAGCCTCAGGTATCCTAACAAAGGCAACCACGGTGGAAGGAAAACATTCTATACCAGATAAATCCATAAAGTTTTAAAAATCCTGATGTTGAGGATTACAAGACTTTAAGGTTGTGATTGAAAAACTGAATTGTACAGAAAGTCAGGGAATAGAGATAGTTTGTATAAATCCTTTTTTGAATTCCCTTTGTTCGATAATAGCTCTGATTTTTCAATTTACGGTACGCTATATCCCAGCAATGTTAATTTGAAGGATTTCCTGAATATGATTTACAGCTCTCAAGAAAGGGATATCAAATTCTTTTGGATGACTTTGCTCATCATCGCAGCGATCACCACGAATGGTCTAGACAAGCTAGCAGTTCCAGGGATATTGAGATCATATCTATTACCAATGTTTGCTTCCTGAAAAGGGTGAACAAGCTTATAATTTCAGTTTATTTGATCCTGATGGTGGTTGAGATTACGTCGAAGCGGTAGAGGCCTACTATTTAATAACCTTTGATGCAGAACAAACAGACCTGAATCAGGAAAATCATGAATTTCGTAAGGAAGTCTACAATATTTTGAAATTCTTGACCGAAAAAAGATGGATGTTTTTAGAATGGAAGGTAGTCATTTTGCCAGCATTTATAATACCTGGCCTTAATTTCCTAAGGGTCATGAAAAAGATTCTTTCAGGTGCTATTGTATGTGACCACATATCCATCAATGTTTCAAAGAAAAAAGCGTGAAGTTATTCAAAAATATGATGTATTTGCTGTGGCATAAGGTGCAGGAAGTACTTTTGGAGATGCCCGTAAGCTAGTGGATGCAGCCGGAAAAAATTGAAGATGATCTACTATTTTAAAACAATTAATATGTCAAGACTTCTGGAAGGATATGAATGATCAGAATTTTGTGAAGTATCTAGCAGTTGGGACAGTGCATTTGCGGAAAAAGGTTGGAGCTCCCTTTTTCTATCGAACCTTGATAATTCCTCGCTGGTCAATAGATTCGGTAATCCTGACCTAAAATTCAGTACCGTTTCTACCCAAATGCCGGAAACCTTCTAATGCGTATAAGAGGTTCGCCAAACCTAAATTATGGTAATGAAATCTAGTGAAGACTTGGAAGAGTTCATGAAAGATCTGAACATAATACAATATTTTAATTTGAACCTTTCCATCTTTCCTCCTGCCTGATTTCAATTCTGTATTTTTTTCAAATAAACAGAGCTGCGAATAACTAAAACATCTAGTAATCAATTTTTTACATTAAATTGTAGGCATAAAAATCCATTTCAAATGAAAAGTTTCGTGACATTAATATTACTAGCTCTTCTTATTTCATGTGATCAACAACATGAAAAAACGGAAGTAAAGGAGAAAGATCCTGTGGATTTAGAAAAAGAACTCGCTTCTATTGAGGAAACCAGGAGCAACTTCGAAAAAGCAATAGCAGAAAAGCGTTATGCCGATCTAGGAAATTACTCGACTCAGGATCTAATAAGTTTGACACCTGTATGCGGAGAATGGGAAGAATATAAGAATATGATCGAGAATCCAGTTGGATCATTTAGTTACGATAGCATAAAAATGCAACCTAAAGAGACCATCGTGGTAAGTGATAGCATTGCCTATGATTTTGGAATCAGTTCGAGTTATTATACCAATTCTGAAGGTGAACCGGTAGAGATAAAAGCCTCTTTTCTGGCTATTCTCAAAAAAGACTCCAGAGATGGTGTTTGGAAGTTACATAGAGAAGTGGCTACTACCAATCTTGGAAAATGAATTAACCAAAAAACATATTGCAAATCCTGATTTTGAATAAGATACTGAACACTTCCAAATGGCTTCTCTTCGGCTCACTTAGCATTATGATTGGGCTTTACCCAATACTCTATTTTATCATAGACCGGCATTTTGGTCTGCTTTCATCAAAAAGCCAGGATATTTTAAATAATGTTACCTGGAATTATGCATTTTATGGTCATATTATTTTAGGTGGCGTTGCCTTGCTTATAGGCTGGACGCAATTCAGTTCAAGGCTAAGACGAAAGCATATTAAGGTGCATAGAACCATTGGTAAGTTATATTTATTATCAGTACTAATAAGTGGTTTATGCGGGATTTATATAGCACAGTATGCGACTGGTGGGATCACTAATGTCATAGGTTTTACTTTAAGTGCCCTGGTGTGGTTAAGTACAAGTATTTTAGCCTTTAAGGCAATTAGAGCAGGAAAAATCCAGCTCCATAAGGAATTCATGATTTACAGTTACTCCGTTTGCTTTTCAGCGGTTACCCTTAGAATCTGGTTACCACTTCTTATTTTTTTAACCGGAGATTTCATTTCGGCTTATCTAATCGTTGGTTGGTTAAGTTGGGTACCCAATTTAATTGTCGCTTATTTTATTATACTCCGAGAAAGAAATAAGCTTCAAACCCAGCCTATTTAAAAGAATGTATAAAATATTCGATTGCTTTTTTAAATAAAAAATAATTAAGTTCGCCAGGGAAAACAGACCACCGTCGTCTTTCTGCGATCGGGATTGTTATTAATAGGCTACTAAATTCACGGTTTAATTGCATAACAGATTTTTCACTTTAGGATTCGGGGAGCGTACTAAGTTTCAATTAAAATTGATCTTACTTACTTTACTTATTCTCACTCCTTTAATATTCCTTTCATTTCACTCCGGACTTTACTTTTTTGCCCCGATCTTTCTCTGGGCCTTTCTCTCAATTATAGCCCCATTTTTTGATATGCCTTCAATGATCAAAAGTGGTAAAATAACCTATCTGTCTTTATTTTTAATTGCTGAAAAAGAAAAGAATAATCAGATAATAATCCACGGTGGCACCTTATTCGATTATTATTTTAGTTTAGACCCTCATCAAAAGCCTAAGGAAAGGAAGCTGTTAATTTTGGCTGAATATCTAAGCGGAATTCTCAAATTGATCAATTCTAACCAGGATAATCCAGGAATAAATATTAAAGGAACCACCTATATTTTAAATGAAAGGACAGCGAAGAAAATTGGGTTTAAAGTTGAAAGACCAGATATGATCCAAAAGATCATTCTCGTATTGAATTACCCTAACCTTTTTGTCACAAAATCATTCGCAGAAAAAAAATTATCCTTTCCAAAACTTGGCACTACAAAAACCTACATTTCTGACATTAGAACTCTAAATGAAAACACAAAGAAAATCGAAAGGCTCAGGAATATTATAAGTGGCACTGGTATAGATTGATTGAATTCATTTTCTTATTTGAATACACAAATTTCAGAATTTCATGAATCGCAAAACTAAATTCCTTATTCGAGAAAAATAGATAAATTCACTAACCAAACCCTGAAAGTTGGATTAGTATCTTGATATTTAAAATATAATATTCTTCATAAATATAGTCGAAGTGGATTTCTTCATAAATGGATTTTAAAAAAAGAAAAAGCATACTTAGAGCATTGCTCGCAATAGGTACATTAGCTTCCCTATTCTATGTCCCATGGCCATTGGTATGGGCATGGATCCTTCCTCTACCAGATTCGATTCAAGCGCAACTGGACGAGGGTATTGATCATGGTTTTGATGGCATGATCGTGTATGTGGATCAGGCAGGGAAACCACCTGAATTCTATTCTGCTGGCTGGCATGACCGGGAAAATGAAATCCCTGCCAATCCTGAAGCCCTATTCAAGATTGCTAGTATTGGTAAGCTGTATCACGCTGTCGCCATTACGAAGCTGGTAAATACCGGACAATTGTCTCTGGATAAGAAACTTGCAGATTACCTTCCGGATTTGGTAGGTAGAATTGAAAATTCCGAAGACATTAGCCTTAGAATGCTGGTGCAGCATCGTAGTGGTATCCCTAATTATACTGATACGCCAGACTTTTGGGTGAAACCTCCTAACTCTAGCGATGAAGCCCTGCAACGAATTCTGGATCTTCCTGCTAATTTTGAACCAGGTGAAGAATATGAATACTCAAACACAAATTACCTGTTGCTTTCCCAGATCATTGAAAAAGAACTAGGCTATGATTCAAAACGCTATATCAGGGAGGCGATCCTTGATCCTCTTGGCCTAAAAAACACTTATTTTTCTATCCGTGAAATAAATATGGATGACCTCATGAGTGGCTATTATGTTGGTGTAGAAGAGGACATCAAATCAACAGATTATGGTTCTATGGTGGCTACTGCCAAAGAGGTAGGTGTCTTTCTTCGTGCTTTGAACAATGGATCTTTATTCGATGAAGGCGGAATTGAGATCTATTCCTCAATTTATGAATTTAATCATACCGGACTAATCCCGGGTTATCAGAGCATCGCAAAATATCATGAAGATATTGATACGGTAGTGATACAGTTTGTGAATACTACCAATTTCGATGGTTATACCTGGAACCTTTCAGAAATAGTATATAACAGAATTTTGAAGATCCTGAGAAAGGAATAAGATAGCATTATTCCCGTTCCTAAAAGATTTCCACTTCCTGAAATTCCATGAGAATTCCTAAAATCCGGAAATTATCGACAGATAACAATTTTAGCCCGGGATTCCACCTTGTTTCCTCTTAAAGTCCCTTCTAATTTTGTAAGAAAGCATTAATTCATCTAATTAACTTTATGAATATGAGGACTTTTGAGATTATCATCCTTTTGTCAATTTCCATCTTACCATTTATCAAGAGACCGGTTAAAAAACAAATCAAACCAATTTATATTCATATTTTCTTTCTAATCCTGTTAGGTTTACATTTGGTAATTGAGGGGTGGCGGTGGCAAATGTTCCCTGCCTACTTTCTACTCATCTTTTTAAGCTGGAGATTTAAGGTAATAGATCCATCCAGGTCTAAAAGTTTTTCTTTTCCAAGAATCATGGGATATTCAGCATTGTTGATCATTATACTAATTGCCTGGATACCTCCTATTGTACTTCCTGTTTTTTCTCTTCCGGAACCTGCAGGAAATTATGTAGTTGGTACAGAATCGATCTTTATTACTACCGGCAAGGATGAAATAATCACAAAAGATCCGTCAGATACAAGAGAACTATCGTATAAAATCTGGTATCCCAGTGAAACAGTAACAGAAAATTTAAAACCAGAGCAATATATAGATCCCGCAAGTCGAGCTGGTTTCGCCACTAAATATGGATTGCCGCCTTCATCTCTTAACTATCTAGACCTGGTTAAAACTCACTCTTTTTCGGAAATCCCGATAGCCAAAGGAAAATTCCCGGTTCTTATCTTTTCCCATGGTTACGGTTCCAAGGCTACTGGATATTATGCTTTACTGTCTGAACTGGCCAGCCAGGGCTATGTCATTGTCAATATGAACCATACTTACGAAAGTCTGGGAGTTACTTTCCCTGATGGCAGAAGGGCATTTTTTAATTATGAATATCAGAATGAGATCTCAGAAGGTTCTATGGACAGTGTTCAACCCGTTATTGAAGCTTTTAGAACAGGTCTTGATTTTGAAAAAAGACATGTAATCGTTCGAAATACCGTAAAAAACTATTTTGAAGATGAGATTCAGAATAGATGGGCAGAAGATATGATCTATACCCTGGATCAGTTAAAAAAATGGAATGCTGAAGGTTTTCTTAAAAATAAACTTGATTTGGATAGGATAGGAGTTTTTGGGCATTCCGTGGGCGGTGGATCGGCTGGGAAAGTAGCCATGAAAGATCAAAGAATAAAAGCTGCCGCGAACCTGGATGGGATACAATGGGGCGAAATGATAGATAGCACATACCCTATCCCCTATTTATATGTTTCAGCAGACTGGCCGGCAGATCATGAGGATATTAATTCTCATATTTATATCAATAAAAGTTCCGACTATTTCTATGAAAGCAAATTATTGAATTCAGGTCATCCGAATTTTATGGACATACCTTTTATGATACCGGTCGAATCCCTTTCCGGATCTGGAGAGATCGACCCTGGACTGGGTATAGAAATTGTTTCAAAACTACTTACTTCCTTCTTCAATAAACATTTAAAAGGAATTCCCGATGCCGATCCGGTAAAAATCAGTGATCAATATGACTTGCTGGAGTTAAAGACCTATAAAGATGCAAAGTTGTTATCATCATAAGACCTGTAACATTGTCAATTTTGAGGTGAATTAACTAACTTTATTTATTATAGTCTTCTGCCCTATTCTATCATCTCAAAATTATCAGGTATGAAAATAGCAGTTTTTAGCACAAAGCCTTACGATCAGGAATACTTCGAAAATTTCAATGATAAAAAGGATTTTGAATTTACTTTTTTTGAAACTTCTTTAAACCAGGTAACGGCAGACCTGGCCAATGGATTCAATGTGGTATGCGTATTTGTAAACGACCATATTGACGATAAAACAATAAAGATCCTTTCAAAAATCGGCGTTGGACTTATTGCTTTAAGATGTGCCGGTTTCAATAATGTAGATCTCGAATCTGCCAGAAAAAATGATTTAAAAGTGGTTCGTGTTCCTGCCTATTCTCCAGAGGCGGTTGCCGAACATGCTGTGGCTTTAATCCTTACTTTGAACAGGAAAACACATAAAGCATATAATAGAGTAAGAGAAGCTAATTTTTCACTGAACAAGCTTATAGGGTTCAATATTTATAAAAAAACGGTAGGCGTAATTGGTACCGGAAAAATAGGCTCAGCTTTTTGTAGAATAATGAAAGGCTTTGGATGTAAGATCATTGCATATGATGAATATAAATCTGAAGAAATGGAAAAAATTGGGGTCGAGTATAAATCCCAGGACTTGGTATTTAAAGAATCTGATATTATTTCCCTGCACTGCCCTCTCACTCCAGACACGAAACATATGATCAACCGGGATTCTGTGGAAATGATGAGCGATGGGATAATGATCATAAATACCAGTCGTGGTGCCCTTATAGACACAGCCGATATAATCGATGCTCTATCTCAAAAAAAGGTTGGATATCTAGGAATAGATGTATATGAACAGGAAGAAAATCTATTTTTTAAGGACCTTTCCGAAAGTATTATTCAGGATGATCTAATTCTGAGACTTATTAGCTTCCCTAATGTTTTGATCACTTCGCACCAGGCATTTTTCACCCAGGAAGCCATGGAGGAAATAACTAATACCACCCTGGATAATATTGAAGATTTTCAGCAAGGCCGAGCCCTGAAAAATGAAGTATTGCAATGATCCAGAATTGATCTGTCAGAAAAATTCATGTCAAATGTTTGGTAGTTGATATCAGAATTAAGGTTTAAAAAAGACTTCTTTTTTTATATCTCACCGTTCCAACTTATATTCACTTACCAGATATAAATAGAAAGCCATAATAAAGAAACTCTCATTACTAATTCCAGCCTTTATCATTTTCACGATCATAGGCACCATTAGCCATGAAATGGGGCATATTATCGTTGCTGAAAGTCTGGGCTATGATACAGAACTGCATTATGGAAGTATGAGTTTTGATACTTCAGCATTGAATGACAAACTGGATTCCATTTACGTTAAAAACCGGTATCAGATCGAAAATGATCTGCCCTACGAACAGAAAAAGCAATTCGATGAAACCTTTGCTAAATTAGTAAACGAGGGTGTCTTGGTAACCTTGGGTGGTCCCATACAAACAATTTTTACCGGAATAACTGGTTTGATCATCCTATTCGTTAGACGGAAGAAAATCCAGGAACAAGGATTAAAGTTGCCAGACTGGCTTGCTGTTTTTTTATCTCTTTTCTGGTTGAGAGAGGTTTTTAACCTATTTCATTCTATAATATTCGAATTAATCTATAAGGAAGAAAATTATTTTGGCGGTGATGAAAGGTACATTTCTGAATATTTTGGTCTTGGATCAGGAACATTACCAATCATTTTAGGGATTACCGGACTTCTAATAAGCTTATTAGTGATCTTTAAGGTCCTGCCTGGCAAACTACAGTTTCCTTTTATTTTAAGTGGTCTTAAAGGTGGAATCTCAGGTTTTATCTTTTGGTTTGAATTCCTGGGGCCGGTCTTATTACCCTAGATTTAGTTTGAACTAAAATACTTCTTCAAAAAAAAATTCCTTTTAAGCATATGATTTGAATTTACCTCTTTTAACCCAAGACCTAAAAAGAACTTTATTTAATACTGTAATTATCAAAGCATGTTCAGGCGTTTATCTATTCTGAATAAAAAATCAATTAATTAGAATTCAATGGTTTATAATTTTAATGTGTTATTTTTATAATTCAGCAAAGCAAAAACCAGATGAAGAATAGAGAGGACATAGCTTTAGAATTCAACGAGTTCTCTAAAAACTACACTAGTGATATGATTCGCTGTGTACCTCATTATATGGAAATGGTGGAGAGTTTTGTGAATTTTCTACCCGAAGAATTTAAGCCGAATTCAATTCTGGACCTAGGCTGTGGAAACGGTAATATTACTGCCCAGATTGTTTTAAGTTTCCCTAAAGCTACATATACTCTTTTGGATGCTTCAAAAGACATGATAGATCTTTGCCGGAAACAGTTTCAGGCTTTTGATATAAAATATGCCAACACCTATTTTAATGATTTTCAATTTCAGAAAGATCACTACGATCTTATAGTTGCCGGTTTTAGTTTACATCATTGCGATAACGATGAAAGACAGGAACTATTTAAAAAGATTTATTCCTCTTTGAAAGATGGAGGAATCTTCTCTTATTCTGATCTTATGATAAGTAAAAACAACCCGGAACATCCTGGGTTACTTCAGGAATGGGGCAATTTTGTAAACTCCAATTTTCCCGATGGAGAAAAATGGGCCTGGGTCATGGAGCATTACAAGAACTATGATAATCCAACCGATTTTACCGTTCAGTTAAAATGGCTTAAAAATGCCGGGTTTACTAAAATTGAGCTTCCCTTTAAAGATGGTTACTGGATCTATCTTCAGGCGGTTAAATGAAAACAGAATCACTCCTTCGAATCACTTTGCAATTAGTCTAAAATCATTTATCAATTTGAGATTTCAACAGGAAAATATTTTATCTCTAGAGCAAAAAAAGGAAATTCTGGATCTATGGAATAATGAATATCCTCTGAATCTGAACTATCAGGATATTTCCCAACTTGAGGATTATTTGGAGAAACTGAAGGATCAGCATCATCTTCTTTTACTGGATGAGAATGATAAGATTAAAGGCTGGTATTCAGATTTTATTCGGGAAGGTGAAAGGTGGTTTCTGGCGATTTTGGATCATAAATTTCAGGGAAGAAAATTTGGTAGAAAAATGTTAGAAATGGCCATGGAATCTAACTGCGTTCTAAATGGCTGGATCATACCCAATGACGATTATTTAAAATCGAATGGGGAATTCTACAAATCTCCCATTGGTTTCTACCAGAAAATAGGCTTTCAAATCCTGGAAAATATAAAACTAGAAACCGAGAAAATTAGAGCGGTAAAAATACAATGGAGAGATTCTTAAGATGTTTAACCTACGATCTGGCATAATTCATCCAGGGAAATTATCCATGAATGCAGGAGCAGGGTAATCAAAACACAATAAACTACAGTGCTTTAGCGATTTAACAGGGATTTGGTCTAAAAAACTTTCCTGATAACTTATTCTTTTCTAAATTGTTGATATCATTGATAATACCTGGAAATACTTTGTAATATAATTTTTGAAATAGGATCTGAGAGATTCAATTTTAAAGGTTAACTGTAATTCTTCGGTTTATTAATGCTCCCCCCTGTTTTCCCCCCGAAATTTTATTGAACAAGATTAAACGGTTCCCAACTGTATTCTACAATTAGGAATAACGGGTTTAAATTCTGTTCATTATTAATATGGGTGTAAAAAAATAATCTATGAAAACAGTTAAACTTTACCTGGTTCTTATTGCAGTTGTTGGAATAAGCTTCTCTTCCTGTAATAAAGATGAAAATGACCTGAGTGATAATGAAATTGCTGAAAATGTAGCTCAATTATCTTTAGGTCCGGTCCTGAATGGGATGATTAACAATTCCTCTACTAGGCAACAATTGGATGATATCCCCGATTGTTCTGATGAAGCTCCGGCTTATGCCCAGATTTCTCTCATCTATGGCGATGCTAATACGGCAGTAGATGTAGTAGTGGAAATTCTAAGTGATGAGAACGGACTTTTCACCGCTTATAATGAAGATCTGGAGATCACTATTTCACCTGGTTCAACTACAGTATCGGTTACTTTAAACGATTTTCTTATTTACAGCGACGATGAAGGTTCACCCGGAGAGGTGATTTGGGTTGCACCAAAATCGGGAAGCGAATTTGAAATTTTCGTAGATGAACCTCTTCCTAATTCCTGGGAGTTAAGAGCGGGATCAAAAACCTATATTGAAGTTCCTGTGATTTGTTTTGACGACAGACAGGTGAATATGTATGGATATCAGTTTTTCGATATTTTCCCCACTGAAATTTCAACACTATGCTTCTTTGCTAATTATTGCACAGATTCCGGCAGACATTATACAGCCAATTATAGTCTGGACCTGTACCTTGGAACTTCAGACGCAGGTGAGCCCTTATATTTAGATCAGACACCGGTAGTATCAAATAATGGAAGTTACTATGCAGATCCAGTCTGTCTTTCGGTTCCATCACCTCCCGAGGGAATCGGTATGGATGAACCATATTTATATTATGAAATAACTCTAACCGATTGGCCAGGAAATTATGGTTCTGCAGAAGATAATGTAGAATCTGGAACCCTAAGTTGGAATGATGTTCAAGCATTGCTGAACGACGATGGAACAACCACTGAATATCTGCATATATTTATTAATTGTGGTAAGGACGATGAAGAGGAAGGTGAGGATACTTATGTGGTTGTTACGGTAGATACTGAAAATATTAATGAAGACAATCTAAATACAACCGTATTCTTTACTGATAGCAGGAGTAATTCAACCTCCAACGTAAGCAGTCCTGAAAATCACATCGCCCTGGTAGATAAAAATAGAAAGATCTTCTGGAGTGGAAGAACGCTTGAAAATACGGGGGAAATTATAGAGATTGTGGAAATCTATCGTAAGGAAGAAGGCGGAGAATTCATCCTGGTAAGAACATATACAGATCCGGAGATGGAAGGCTTTGTTATAGGCGATATTCGCAGTGATTATGTAGAAGGCTTCGAATTTTACAACCTGATTTTAACCATTTACGGTGAAACTGAACGAACCTTTGTCATTGATCCTAAATTACAAATGAATAGATAAAAAGTTAAAATGACGATTTAAAAAAAGCCGCCCATCAGGGCGGTTTTTATTTATCCTTGAAAATTTTAAATCCAATTTGATATGTTACTAAAAATCACGATCAATCAAGAGAAATTTTTACTCATCTTATTCATGTTATTAGCCGCAAGTGGGATCGCTCAGGAAGACGATAATAAGAATGATAAGGACCCTGGAAAATTCCATCATACACTAACTTTGCAGCATACTACGATGGTAGTAAGCAACTTTGCCAGAAGCGAAGAGTTTTACAAGGGTATCCTAAAATTAAAGGATCTGAATGCAGATTGGTTACCTGAAAAACAAATGTTCTTATCCCTAGGAAATAATCTGGAACTACACGTTGGTGAAGTTCCCGGGGTTGAAATAAACCCTGGTAATTTTAATCATTTTGCATTATCTACCAAGGATCTTGATGGCTTTTTGAATTATCTTAAAGATAAAGGAATCGTTTATTCAAGCCTGGGCGGAAATAACAAATACAAAGTTCAAAAAAGACCGGATGGTGTTAGACAGACCTTCATTCAGGATCCTGACGGATATTGGATAGAAATTAACGATGCCAATAAATACTGAAAATTTTCTATATAAATTTACATCCAGTTATAAACCGAGGCTATCAGTATTAAAAATTAAGATCATTAATGCAAGTTACAATTAGAAAGGAACAGCAAAAAGATCACCAAGAAGTGTTCGACCTTATAAAAAAGGCTTTCGAAACTGAAAAGTATAGCGATCATATGGAACATTACCTGGTAGAAAGGTTGAGAAAATCTGCATCCTTTGTGCCTGAACTTTCCCTGGTTGCCGAAATAAGGAACAAAATTGTCGGACAAATTTTGTTAACCAGGGTGAAAATAAAAAATCGGGAACAGGAATTCCATTCCCTGGCTCTTGCCCCGGTTTCGGTACTTCCAGAATTTCAGGGAAAAGGAATTGGAAGTAAATTAATTGAATATGCCCACCAAAAGGCAAGGGATATTGGTTTTAGTTCGGTTTTGGTTCTGGGCCATGAAAAATACTATCCACAATTCGGTTATGAGCAGGCGGAAAAATATGGAATCAATTTTCCGTTCGAGGTTCCTAAAGAAAACTGCATGTGCATCGAATTAATTAATAACGGACTAAAAGGAATCTCGGGTACTGTAGAATACCCCAAAGAATTTCATCTATAGACATTTTTTAATTTCTCGACATCAAGCGGTTTTTATACTACAACCAATAGCTTTAGTAGAATTTATTTCAGGTTGTTTGCCGTTTTCCAAGGCCTCGATCGCTTTTTCTACGAACTTTTCAGAAACGCCATTTTCATCACGCGGACTGTCATCGATCGCACCATGATACCTTAGAATTCTATTAGAATCCAGAAGGTAAATTTCAGGAGTTTTGGTAGCTCCGTATTTAGGAAAAATCTCCTGACCTTCATCTAAAAGATATAAGAAAGGAAATCCCTTTTCCGAGGCATTCTTCTTCATGGCTTGAAAGCTGTCTCCTGGTTTGACTTCGGGATCATTAGGTTGAATAGCAATCACAGGATATCCCTTCGAAGCATAGGTATTATGAAGCTCAATTAAACGTTGCTCATTTGCCTGGGCATACGGGCAGGTATTACAGGTAAAAACTATAATATACCCTTTAGGTTTATTTCCATTCGCATCCCTGATATTATCAAAAGAATATTTCTTTCCATCAATATTCTTAAGGTTGAATTCAGGCGCTTTATCACCTATTTCAATGCCGTCCTTAAAATCAGACTTTTTCTCAAATAATTTTTGACTACCTGTAAATGAGAACAGGATAAATGCCATCGACAATAATATTATTTTTTTCATGATCAGGTAATTTTTAGTTATAAGAACGGTTCGAGAACCGCAATAATTTCTTCGGTATTTTCAAAAGAAGAACCAATTAATCTATTCTGTTTTCCATTGTAGATATATGTCGCCGGTATAGCGCCAGTCCACTCTGGGGAAACTTTATCTATCCATTTATTATAATTTCCATCCAGAAGAACTACCACCTTAGGCCTTAATTGATTTTTCTTTACAAATGGGATTAACTGACTCTCAATCTTATCAGGAAAGTCAAGACTTACCAGAATAACTTTTACCTCCCTGTTGTTAAATAAAGAATCCACCTCGTTGAAATAGGGCAACTCTTTTATACAAGGCTTGCACCAGGTTGCCCAGAAATTGATAATGTAGGTGGTATCGTTTTCCAAATTGAAGATAGGTTCAATATCTTCAAAATTTTTGTAAATATCTATCCCATTCATGGCAGACTGAGGCTTTGGCCAGGCCCCATTTTTATCCTCTCCTGGTGCTTCAACAATCATTTTGTCTTTGGAGGAACTGCCCTTCTCTTTACATCCATGAATAAAAATAAAAGACATAGCTGCAAGTGCCAGAATGTAACCTGAATATTTTATCTGATATTTCATCCCTATGAAAATACGGATTTTTTCAACTTAAATTCCGGAAAATCATATTTTAAAAAGAAAAGTTGAGAAAAAAGGATACATGATAAAACTAAAATTGAACAAACTCTCTAATTACTGATTATCAGTTTTTTACATATATTTACATTATAAAAATTGTTTTTTGATCGAATATCTACTCCAACAACTAAACTTACTGTTCAATTAAACCTTATTTACTTCTAGTATTTAATCTAAGGTAATAGTTGATAGGAGAAATTGGGATCCCCTTAGATATTATAAAGCAATTAACCATCCCTGTAAAACCTTCGTTTTTAATGGAGGGAACCAGGGACCTAATAACCTAGTTATGGCAGAATCAAATAATTTTTCGCATTCAGCAGCGATATTACCTGTAAGTGACCTTTCAAGATCAATCGAATTCTACACTCAAAAATTAGGTTTCGAAAAAACCTTCGAATGGGGCCAACCTCCATATTACGCTGTAGTAAAAAGAGGTGGTGTTGGTATACATCTTACAAAACGGGCCGATGCCATTATGCCTTCCAAATATCACAGGGCCCTTTATATCTTTGTGAAGGACGTGGATGATGTTTATAAGCAGTGCAAAAATGAGGGGGTGAAAATTGTGAATGATATCGAAGACAGGGACTATAAAATGAAAGATTTTGATATTGAAGACCCGGAAGGTTTTATTATCACATTCGGAAAAGGAGACTAAATTCTGTCTTATTTAGTATACTTTTTCATTTCATCGGTCACATAAACCAATACCTGTTTCCAGGCTTGTAAAAGGTCTGGCCTGCTCTGCTCACCCAATTCCTCTTCGATGGTTTCCATCATGGAACTTAAAACCACAGGATAATGATCCTTGGTAACCCCATAACGTGCGTGGCTTTTACCAAGAAACGCAAGTCCAGATTCTAAATGCTCTGGACGGCTCATGGAATAAACGATTCCACCAAGCATATGGGTCAATAACCTCCCCTGATCTTTCATATTCTTCCGGAAAAGTGCCCTGGCTTCAGGAGCCTTTTCGAATACTTTCTTGTAAAATTTATCTGCGAAACGTTCTTTGTTGGAAAAGATATAGTCTAAAGAATGCTGTAATTCAAGCTGAATATCCATTTTCTTAAATCCCTTTAATTCATATAAAGTGCTTTCATGTTCATGCCCTGCGAACTGGGTTTTATATTCATTGGTGATATGGAAAGTATCTGCAGGTACACTTTTATAAACGGCATGGGAGATCAGGATTCTCGACCCTACCTCTTTATTGAACGACTGAATACGGCTCGCGGTATTTATAGGATCTCCTACTACTGCGAGTTGTTTATGTTTCGGATGCCCCAAGTGTCCAATATAGGCCCGACCAAAGTTGATCCCAATTCCGGTTTTTATTTCCAGATCGAAATCTACAAGTTCCATATGATTAAGCTGTTCTATGGCGTAATACATTCCCAGGGCAGCTCTCGCCGCGTCCCGGCAATTCTTTTCCCGGGTTCCTCCTGAAATCCCAAATAATCCTACGATCTCATCTCCAATATACTGGTAAATCACTCCATTATTCAGCAATATGGGATCCCCAATAATAGTATAAAACCTGTTCAGAACATGGGCTATATCGAAGGTGTTATTTTCTACGGCCATTTTGGTAAAGTTGCGTATATCGCAAAAGAGGATCGCAATAGCACGTTCTTCAGCAACTCCATCGGGTACAGTTTCCAACTGAAGCTTATTGATCTCTGAACTTGTCCAAACCAGCCTTTCTATTTCTACATCTCCCTTGGTATAACATTGGCAGGCCAGCCTGATGGAAGGATCCCATCTTCTGAATTCTGCCATCTGTTGTTCTTTCAGGGTTCTGGGGGTAAGATTAGAAGCTCCCTCAAGAACCCTTATTCTACAGGTTGAGCATCTACCATTTCCTCCACATTCATGCAAATGAGGTATCTGGTTGCTGATAGAACAATCCAGCAAAGTTGAATTCTGGTCGTCATAAACGACCATCTGGCCTATACCGGAATAGGTAATAATGGGATTCCTAACAGCTGGCATCTACTGAATTTTATATATCCGAAATTTACAACTTTTTACTCAAAACACTGAATTACAGGTTTTTATAATTACTAATTTCACTAAATAATTTGAAGGTATTTAGACGATTTCGGGTCTTCTAATCACATAAATCCTTATTTTTATTTTTTGTCTTTTTGTTAATTATGTATGTAAAAAGGAATTATGGCTTCTGGATGACCTTAAACTGGTCTAAAAAGCCACTCTTAGTAGGTTTGCTTTATTCCGCGATCATTTGTGTGATTTATATTTTAATTGATGGATACATTTTAGTTCCCTGGCAGCCAATAAGTATTATAGGTATTGCGGTGGCCTTTTACCTTGGTTTTAAAAATAATAGTTCTTACGATCGAACCTGGGAAGCCAGGAAGATCTGGGGTAGTATAGTTAATAACAGTAGAAGTTTTGCAGCAGCAAGTATCTCATTCATTCAGGGTGATAACCAGGAAAGCATTAAAAAGGAAATGATCTACCGGCACATCGCCTGGATCACTGCCCTAAGACATCAATTAAGGTTAAGCCGCCCCTGGGAGCATCTGGATAAGAGGCTTGAAAAACTATATTCTGCAAAGGTATGCGAGGATTATAACGAAAAGCTCGATTCTGAACTCTCAAAATTTATTTCTGAAAATGAACTGGCTGAAGTTCAGGGTAAATCCAATACCGCAACACAAATTATGAAAAGGCAGGCCATACGCCTGCAGGAATTAAAGGATCTTGGATATTTTGATGATTTCAGGCATATGGAATTTCATCAACTTATAGTTAGTTTTTATGAAGACCAGGGAAAATCTGAAAGGATCAAGAATTTCCCCTTTCCCAGGCAGTATGCTTCCACTACCCTATGGCTAACCTTTGTATTTTGTGCATTCGTACCTTTCGGCTTACTGGATATTTTTCGAAATACAGATGATTGGAGATTCTGGATCTGCCCGATCATTTCAGCATTGATCATCTGGGTATTTTTCCTGATGGAAAAAATTGGGGATTATTCAGAAAATCCTTTTGAAGGTTCTTACAACGACGTACCCATAACCTCTATTGCCAGAGGTATAGAAATAGACTTGCGGGAAATGCTTAATGATGACGAAATTCCTCCTGCAATGGAAGCACAAAACGGCTTTTTACTTTAAACCTAATTTATTTCTCTATTCATGAAAAAGGCCATATATATCCTAATTCTTCTATTATTCCAGGGAAACCTTTCAGCTCAAACAGAAAAACCTCTAAAAACCTTTAGAGGACATTCGGAAACTATACTAGGAATAGATGAATCCCCTGATGGTAAATATCTTTTATCTGGTGATGATGCTTCCGCCTTCATTCTCCGTGATAAGAATAATGAAATCATCATTAATAAGGTAGCACACGAAAGAAGCGTGAATGATGTGGTTTTTTCACCTGATGGGAAAAATTTTTTAACGGCTGGAAGTGACCAGACCTTCAAGATCTGGAAACTTGACGGAACCCTGGTTAAAACAGTAAAGGCAGATGAAATTTACGTAAAAACAGTAGTATATTCTCATAATGGCAATTACATTTTAAGTGGTGGCGGAGATAATACCGCAAGATTGTGGACAGCAGAAGGAGATCTGGTAAGAGAATTTCCTGGTCATTCCTGTACGATTTACCAGGCTTCTTTTTCTCCAGATGATTCCAGTATTATCCTGGCTAGCTGCGACACCACCTTTTCCCTTTGGGAAATAGGAGGCACAAAAATTTTTCAGAAAAAACATCATAAAAGTGGGGTAAGTGCAGCCAGTTTTTCTCCTGACGGAAAAAAGATAATTACGGGGAGTTTTGATAGAACCATTGCCCTCTGGGATCTCAAGGCAAATTTGATCACTGCCTTCGAAGGTCATTCAGAAGATATTAATCAGGTAGAATTTTCAAAAGATGGGAAATTTATCCTTAGTGCAGGTGAAAACGGGTTAGCGAAACTTTGGAGTTTAAACGGAGTTTTGATTAAAACTTTTGGAACTAAAGGGATTACAGACTATACTGCCGCAACATTTTCAGAAGATGGGAAGCAAGTGATCCTGTCTAATAAGGATAATTCAATAGACATTTGGAAAATTTCGGAATCCTGTCTCTAAATATTCAAACTTTTAATACCGGCTACAATTTAGAAAATCCTTTATTGTAATAGACCTTATTGAGTAAAATTCAACTGAATTAAGTTACTGGTATGAAAATTAGGAAAGCACAACCCAACGAATTTGAACCTATTGGAAAACTACTTGTAGAAGTCTATTCCAGCCTCGAAGGTTTTCCTAATCAAAATGAACAACCAGATTATTACGAAATGCTGTTAAATATTGGTGAGATCACGAATAAACCGAATACGCAATTGCTAGTGGCGCTAAGTGACAAGGAGGAGGTTATGGGAGCGGTAGTTTATTTTAGCGATATGAGTTCCTATGGATCCGGTGGAACTGCAACTACCATGAAAAAAGCTTCAGGTTTCAGACTATTGGCGGTAGATCCTGAGTTTAGAGGACGCGGGGTTGGTAAGGGTCTTTCTATTGCTTGTATCAAGCAGGCAAGAAAGGATGGGAATAATGAAATAATAATACATTCCACAGAATTCATGAAGCTCGCCTGGAGCATGTATGAAAAGTTAGGCTTTAAAAGATCTCAAGATCTTGATTTTATACAGAAAGAACTGCCTGTCTATGGTTTCAGACTAAAACTTTAATTTTCTATTCGAATAATGATTTGCCTAAAACCCTCATCAATAAGAACACTGAATATCAAATATTTAATGAAATTGTCCTGAACTTTCATTTTTAATAAAAATGACTTAGTTAAGAATTAAACTGATATTAATCATGATTTTTTCCGATCTAAATTCATAACTTAAAGTTCTAGTTCACCCCTTACTGGCATACCCTATTTGCCGGATTATTTCCAGGTTCTCTAGCCTTATTATAGTTTTTCACTTAACCATAAATCTTACATCATGAAAACCAAAAGCTCTAACGCCTATGGATGGGAGTCTCCGGAGATCATTCATAAATACTCGGTTATCTGGCATTCCCGACTCAGTTTTATTTTAAAAGAACTCGAATTTCTAAAAACCCTTCTTAACAACAACATTTTTCCCATTGTTGAATCACATCTCGCAGATAAAGCTGAAGATTACTTAGAAGAGTTAGCTGAATTAAGAAAAGAAGTATCAAGTTTACTTCATAAGGTGACCATGCACAAAAATGGAGTTAAGATCTTGTTCCTAAAACAACCTCTTTACGAAAATGATTGGGATTACAAACACGAACACCGTAAGCTTCTTATAAAGATGCATGAATTCGATAGTAAATTTCAAATCTTAAAAAAGGAGATCTTCAGGCTTGTTAAGGATGCTATTAAGCATCAAAAACAAAAACGGATCGCCTGAAGAATATTGAAATCTTCTAAAAAAATAACGGCCTTCGAAATATTTCAAAGGCTGCTTATTTTATTAAATGCTTAATTTTAGCGAACTGCTTTCAATAGTGTAGCCATATAAATCCATTTTAGATCCCTGGTGTTTATACCATCATTCATTTTTTGCTGAAGATCTGGAGTCATTCCTCCGTCAAACTCCATGGAATTAAGATATTGAGTCCAGCTATCGAACATATTTACGGTTATATGAGTTGCATATACTTCACTTCCCTGTGGCATGAGAACTCTTAGAAGCTGCCAGTCTCCTTTTTCCCCTGCCTCTACGATACTTTGGTGATAAGGTTTGAAGGTATCAGATTCAGCGTTCTCATAATCTTCATATCTTCCTTCCTTCGCCTTCATTAGATCTATAGAGGCGATCATTCCGGGTTTCATATCATAATTCTCATTAGCCTGGTCTACGACCCTAAGATATAACCTAACAGCAAGGTCCCTTGAACTACCCGCAAGATTTACCCTGTTTTCAAGTTCTTCATCACTAAGGTCTGGATAGGCCATTTTTGCACTTTCCATGATACCAACTCCCGCATTCATCATTTTTACAGGATCATTGAAAACGGTAACCGTAAGATACTGATATCCCTGATCCTCCCCACCGGGAAGCAACTGCCAGAGATCCCAGCCAACTATATCGCCGCTGGCTACACGCTGTTCATGGATCTTCTCCCAAAAATCCTCTGTTTCAGTATAGAAAGCCTCCTGAGAGTTGTCAACCTTCATAAATTCAAAAGTTAAATATGTTTCTTGTGAAAACCCTACACTAGATAGCATTAACATTAAAATCAAACAAAGTACACGTCTCATAATATTCTTTTTTTAAACATCCTTATAAAGATAATTAAATAACCACAAAAATTTGATTATCAGGTTTTTAAAAGTTATTAAAATATTAGATACTAATTACTTATGAACCAGTTTTTTCTTTATTAACTCAAAAACGAATAGATTTTTTGTCAATATTTCTAAAGATTTATGGTTAAATTTAATTGTTCCCATATTCCATTTTAATGAGCTTAAAAGTTGTCTAATTTGTGAAAATTCGGTTTGAGATACCTTTAATTTTCCTACCTGTGCTTAATTATCAAAAAAAGTTTCATAATGGGAGCAAAAATCAATAATTACCTCATCTTCAACGGAAATTGCCGGGAGGCTTTTGAATATTACAAAAATGTCTTTGGTGAAGAATTTACAGAGGTGAGCACTTTCGCAGAAATGCCAGATCAGGAAGGTATCCCGCCGGTAAAAGATGATGAAAAAGACCTCATCATGCATATATCTCTCCGCATAGGTAAGGAGACAATTTTGATGGGTAGCGATACTAGCGGGGAATGGGCAAAAAGCTTTAAGCAGGGCAATAATTTTTCGATTTCAGTAAATACAGAAAATGAAAATGAAGCGAACCGGATCTTCCGTGAACTCTCTAAGGAAGGTAGCATCATGATGCCTATGGACAAAACTTTCTGGGGTTCCTATTTTGGGATGTTAACCGTTAAGTTTGGGATAAACTGGATGATAAGTTTCGCTGAAAACCCTGAGAATTGATTAAATCTTAAGAACAATGGAAACTGAGCAGCATAACCTAAGGATCTTTAAGATTCTTTATATCATTAAAGGGATTCTTACCCTTGCTTTTAGCATTCTTCCTCTACTTTATATTTTTTTAGGAATTTTTATTTTCCAAAAAGACGATTTAAGTCAGGAAGAAGCCCAGGTTGGAGGAACCATAATCATTTTTGCAGGAAGTATGATATTCCTGTTCCTTTTAGTATTGGGAATTTTGACGTTGCTCACTGCGAAATATATAGGCGAAAAAAGAAACTATGATTTTGTTTTTGTAATGTCCATTTTAAATTGTCTCACCGGGATACTGGGTATCATACTAGGAATTTTCACAATTCTTGAATTAAATAAAACCGAAGTTAAAAGGCTTTTCAATAAACCGGTTTGAGTTGAAATATTAATGTATCATGACAAATGCAGGGCCTGATATTATAAAAACTTCAGGAGAAAAGGTAAAGTTCTCATTCACCAAATTAAGACGATCCTTAAAGAAAAGTGGTGCCAGTGATGCGATCGTATCTGCAATTATAAATGAAATAAAGGATGAACTTTACCAGGGAATCTCAACCAAGGAGCTATATAACCGGGCTTACGCGATGCTAAAGGATTACAGAGGAGCCTATGCCTCACGTTATAGCTTAAAAAAAGCTATCTACGAATTAGGTCCATCCGGTTTTGCTTTTGAAAAATATGTAGCTGAAATACTTAGGATAAATGGTTATAAAATTACTCTAAACCCTATTCTCCAGGGAAAATGTGTTACTCACGAAATAGATATTATCGCTACCCGGGATTCTGGAAGACATCTTATAGAATGCAAATTTCATAGCGAGGAAGGCCGAAAATGTGATGTAAAGATCCCTTTATATATTAAATCCAGATTTGATGATATATACGCTTTTGAAAAAAGTCATGAACATGACAAGGGCTGGCTTGTGACAAATACTCAATTTACCCAGGATGCGCTGTCCTATGGAAAATGCGCCGGGCTTAAACTATTAAGCTGGAATTATCCTGAAGAAGGTAGTCTTAAGGAACTTATAGACAAGTCTATGATTTACCCGGTTACTTCCTCTACAATTCTATCATCATCTGAAAAGCAATTTCTCCTGGACCGGGGAATTATTTTAGGAAGTCAGTTATTAAACAAAGACTTTTTACTTGATCATTCCGGTATTTCAGAAGAGCGTAAGAAAAGAATCATATCAGAATTCAGAAATCTTTGCAATAAAGAACTAAATGCATGAGTAGCGGCTTAAAAATAAAATTTCTAGGTGCGGCCGGTTCGGTAACGGGTTCTAAATTTTACCTGGAGAATGAACAAATAAGGTTAATGATAGATTGCGGAATGTTCCAGGGGCTTAAAGAACTCAGGCTTCTGAACTGGCAGGATCTCGATATTGATGTTCCGAAAATCGATCTCGTATTAATCACTCACGCTCACCTGGATCATACAGGATATCTGCCAAAACTGGTTCAACAGGGCTTTAAGGGCAAAATTTACGGCACCTCCCCCAGCCTGGCCATTGCCAGTATTATTTTAAACGATACAGCCAAGATCCAGGAAGAAGATGCTGAACAGGCGAATAAGGAAGAATACAGCAAGCATCACCCGGCAAAACCCTTGTATACCATAAAAGATGTTGAAGAATGCCAAAAGTTATTCCAGTCGGTACATATGGGTGATTGGATCGAGATCGGCCAGGATGTAAAATTCAGGTATTTCAAGGCTGGACATATACTTGGTGCATGCTCAATCGAGCTGAATATTTCAGGTAAGACTCTTGTTTTTTCGGGAGACCTGGGCCGGAATGAAGATCTGCTAATGGAAGCTCCTAAAAAACCACGTTGGGCAGATTATTTATTTCTCGAAAGCACCTATGGGAACAGACTTCATCCTCAGGAAAATGTAGATAACTTACTTTCAGAATCGATCCTAGAAATTATAAATACCCACGGAATTTTACTTATCGCTTCCTTCGCTGTTGAAAGACTTCAATTATTGGCATATATTCTCTGGAAATTATTCAAGTCCAATCGCATTCCGGAAATCCCTGTATATATAGATAGTCCCATGGGCATTGATGCTACAGAAGTTTTCAGTAGATTTCCCGAATTCCATAAAATTCCCCAGCATGATTTTGAAGCTATGAAAAACAGGTTCGAACTGGTTTCATCTTATAAAAGAACCTGGGAGATCATTGATATGAACAAACCCCGAATCGTGATCGCCGGAAGCGGAATGCTTACCGGGGGCAGAATACTTACCTACCTGAAGTATTATATAGGAAATCCATCTACACATTTACTACTTACAGGCTATCAGGCTGAGGGTACCAGGGGAAGACAACTTGAGGAAGGAGCTTATGAAATTAAAATGAAAGGCAGGTATTTCCCGGTGAAGGCGAAAATTGTGAAATTAGAAAGCCTTTCAGCGCATGCAGATCAAAAAGAACTTCTCGATTGGTGCAGTGAAATAAAGAACATCCCTGAAAATGTGTTTTTAATACATGGAGAAAAACATGCCGCTGATGCCCTTAGAGTGAAGATCGAAACCAAATTCAACTGGAAGGTTAGTATCCCAGCACTAAACGATGAGTTCAGCCTTTAATGGTTGATAATCTCAAAATAATTATCTTTAAGCTAAAAGCTTTTTTAAAGGAATTTCAAAAACTAAATCAAACCTAAATATGAGGACTTTAATCATTTTGACCGTCTTTCTTCTGAATTTTTCGATCCATGCTCAATCCAATTCGCTTGCTGAAGAGATACAGATAAAAACCGCAGTTCAGGCTGCTCCTGCTGAAGATCGCGACGGAGCCATGGTATATGGATATAATGATGCAGGCGAGGTGGTACTGCTAAGAAAAGGCACTAATAATAAAGTGTGTATTGCAGATGATCCAAATTTCGATGGCATACAGGTTGCCTGCTATTCAATAAAACTGGAGCCATTTATGGCCCGGGGGCGTGAACTTAAAGCAGAAGGAAAATCTGAAATAGAAAAAAGGGAGATCAGAAAAAAAGAAGTTGAATCTGGCAAATTAAAAATGCCCGATTCCCCCAGTACTTTATATGTACTTTCAGGATCTGAAGAAGATTATAATAAGGAAACGGGTGAGCTTAAAAATGGGAAATTCAGGTATGCGGTTTATATGCCTTATGCCACTACAGAATCTACAGGTTTACCAGCTAAACCCGAAGCACCGGGAATGCCGTGGCTAATGGATCCTGGAACTCACAGAGCCCATATTATGATAAGTCCGGTTTCCAACTAAAATGAACAGGATGGCATTTTTTGCCATCCTTGTTAAACATTTTCAACTACTCTAAGAAGTCTTTTGGCTATTTCCATTGCCACATCATTCAGCTCATTATTCTCTACTGCCTGCATGGATGCGACCGGGTTAACTGCGGCAACTTCAACTTCACCATTATCTTTCTGCTGAAGGATTACGTTACATGGAAGCATTGTACCAATTTTATCTTCATTGCTAATCGCCTTATGTGCATAGGGTGCATTGCAAGCTCCCAGGATATGATATCTTCTAAAATCCACATCCAGCTTCTTTTTAAAGGTTTCATTTACGTTGATCTCGGTTAATACGCCAAAACCCTCCTTTTCCAATTCCTTTCTCACCCTGTCCATTATCTTATCAAAATCACCTTTGATCGTTCTGTTAAAATAATATTTCATTATATAGATTTTAATTTTTTCTAAGCTAAGCAATCTGTCCATCCCGGAAAGCAACCCCAGTTACAAAAACAACTTAATTTACTGATATTAAATGTTTTAAAATCTGTTTTTCATCATGTTTTTTGGGTTTAACATAGATTAACCTCAAAGGAAATTTGAAAATAACTGAAGTATAACTCTAGAAGATTTAAGCCATTTAACTAGTTAATTCTCCCAAAAAAAAGATTCCTGGATGAGTTCTGGTCTTGCAAAAACTTTCAACATGGATGACCTTTTTGAAGGTGATTTCTTTAAAACCAGGAACAACATTTCCTAGGAAATGTGAAAGAACGCAAAAAGGCATGATATTTTTTTAAAGAGAGTATTTTAAGTGCCTTACCAGTATTCTTCCGGTAAGTTCGGCTACTATTTGCTGAGCCAGGTCTGGCCTGCCCACATCCCCCATATACAGGGTGTCAACGGCAACAAACCCATACTCCTTGTCATTTTTTTCAATCAGGCGATAAATAGTACTTTTCCATGGTGTGCCATGGTTGCTTCATATATAGGCTTAGCCAACGGTCCAAAAACGATCTCTGCTCCAGCTTCATTCTTCAGGTCCAGGTGTCCGCTAACAAAATCGGCATGAAAATGTGTTTCAAAAACATACTTGGTCCTTGCAACATCTTTTACTGCTCTGTCCACGTACAATTGTACTTCCCTTAGTATGTCAAAGTCTGCTACCTCGTCGTTAATTTCGACGTAATAAGCGGTATAAACAACGAATCCGGAGTATATATTCAACTTTCATAATTCACGTAATTTTAAATTAATGATTGTGCATATTTAATTTATCTACGTAGTTCTTATGCTAGAAAGTTAGAGCTTAACCGAAGCCAAAGCACTGACCTTTTTCTTGGTTAAGCAGCCCCATTTTATTAAAATTACCACAGGGACTGTTAGACAAAAAAACTCAGGACCCAATTATTTGAGCCCTGATAGTAATAAAGATTTTGAATTTTAAAGGATTAAACCTCATAATTAGACCAGTCTGCGATATCATTTCGTTCTTCAGGTTTAATAGACCTTTTCAGTGTTTTTTCGTCATATTCCATCCCGTGTTTCTTAAGTACATCCTCTGGCACTCCATCCCATACGTTGGGCCGGTTACCCATATACCCAAGATATTCGATCCCTTCCTTACTGGTAAAATAGCCGGTAGTCACAAGGTTCCTTATACGGCTGAAGAAATTAGCGCCCTGAGACAATTCGGGTTTAACTTCCTCGGGATAGGCGATGTCTTCTACAATTTCAATTTGTTCCTCTTTAGAACAGTCTATAAATTCCTTTTCATACCTTTTATAGGTCTCATGACTTAGCCATTTTAAACCTCCTCGCATCGGTGTTTTATGCTCCGGAATGTCTTTAGTGATAAATTCAATAAAGTCGGTGACTCCGGTTTCAGATGCTGGCGGATATTCTCCATCCCCAGGAATAATAATATCGGCAAGAACAGCAATCGTTGCGATCTCAGCTTCGGTGTAGAACTTATCATCCATCAGTTTTTCATCATGGGCGGCCTCTTCAGGAGTCCTTCCATAATCAAACTCTCTTTCCTTAATATCGGTGATCTGGCTTACATCTGTAGTATCATCCAGTCTGCAACTCAGCAATAAGCTGGAACCTGCTCCACCAATTAATAGCGTTTTTAGTGATTCTCTTCTATCCATGATTGCTTATTTTAAACATTACCTTTCTTTAATTCTTCCGCCAGGTAATCTGAAGCTCTCCAGGCCAAGGCCAGGATGGTCCAGGTAGGGTTTTTATCTGCCTGGGAAACGAATCCTCCCCCGTCCATCACGAATAGGTTAGGAACATCATGCGCCTGATTATATTCATTAAGTACCGAAGTTTTAGGGTCGCTCCCCATCCTGGTAGTTCCAACTTCATGAATAATCCTTCCAGGATTTTCAAGTCCGTAATTAGATTCTTTACCAGGTTTTTGCCCGAGAGCGATTCCGCCCATACCACTAATGATCTCTTCGAACGTATCCTGCATATGCGCTGCCTGTTTCACTTCTTCATCACTCCACTTGTAATGGAATTTTAAAACAGGTATTCCATATTTATCTACTTTGTTATTATCGATCTCACAACGATTTTCAGCACGCGGGA
This sequence comes from Christiangramia lutea, assembly GCF_022489035.1. Lineage (GTDB taxonomy): Bacteria > Bacteroidota > Bacteroidia > Flavobacteriales > Flavobacteriaceae > Christiangramia > Christiangramia lutea. The sequence continues at coordinate 236,967 of NZ_JAKVTV010000005.1, read as the reverse complement.
TACTCTCTCCACGACCAGATAATCCTAAGGTAGATCCATAGAACCGCTTCACATCTTCCATGAGACCTACACCATAACCACCTGCTTTTTTGGTTTCACCGTTAAGGCCAGGCACCATTCCGTTAAGACTTTCCATATTGAAGCCGAATCCATATGAAGGCATTCCCATACCTCCCCAGTATTCAATATGATAACCTCGGGTAAAACCTAAATCTTTTCTGTCATTTAACCACCACGGAGTATACAGGTGCATTCCTCCTACTCCGTCCTCGTTATACCGCTTTCTATCCATAAGAGAAGGAATGAAAGCCATTCGGGAAGATCCCGTAGAATCGTGAAGATATTTTCCAACCACCTCGCTGGAGTTCGCCAGTCCGTTCGGATGTACGGAGGATTTTGAATTCAATAATATTCTTGCCGAGCTACAGGCGCTTGCAGCCAGGATGACCACTTTTGCCTTTACCCTATAGTCTTTGGAATCTGTTTTATCTATGTAATGAACTCCCGTAGCCTTACCGTTACCATCAGTGATAACTTCCCGTACCATGGCATTCACAAACATGTCTACGTTCCCGGTTTCACGTGCTGGCTTTACCAAAACCGATGAGGATGAAAAATCTCCATATACTGTACACGACCTGGCACATTGATTACAGTAAAAGCAGGCCTGACGTTTTTTATTAACTCGTTTTGTCAGGATTGATAGCCTTGAAGGAATCATGGGAACTCCTACCTTCTCTGCTCCCTTTTTAAAGTAAAGTTCGTGTAGCCTGGGTTTTGGAGGAGGTAAAAAATATCCATCCGGCTCATTTGGCATGTTTTCTTTGGTTCCAAAAACTCCAATTAATTTATCAACTTTATCATAGTATGGCTTAACATCGTCATATCCAATAGGCCAGTTATCTCCTTTGCCATCGAAATCCTTTCTTTTAAAGTCCAGCGGACCAAACCTAAGGGAAATTCTTCCCCAGTGATTCGTTCTTCCACCTACCATTCTGGACCTGAACCAGTCGAATTCAGTTCCTCTTTCTTTTGTATAGGGTTCTCCGTCTATATTCCAACCACCATAGGCCATATCAAAATCTCCAAAAGCACGCTGAGTACCGGCACCTCTTCTTGGGGACTCGTAGGGCCACCGTAATTGCGTTCGCTGTTCGGAATTTGCTGGATCAAAATCGGGGCCTGCCTCTAGCAAGGCGATCTTAAAACCTTTTTCTGAAAGTATTTTTGCGGCCATTCCCCCGCCTGCTCCTGAACCTACAATGCACACATCATAGGTAGTAGGTTGTTCAATTATTTGAAAGGACATAAATTATATTTTCTTAAAATCGATTTTTCTGAGATAAAGACTCTTATTCGAATTCTGAATTCAATTAGCACAACTACCAAAAGTCTCAATAATTTAGCACAAATTAACATTTTAAATTAAAAGAAAGATAAAAAAAAGCGAAAAGTCTTAGTTCTTATAATATTTTTTAATCAATCGATCCTTAATTAAAAAACTGAAGAAAAATTACCAGTTGCGGTTTATAGTTTTGATTTTCAATTATTGATTAAAATACTCGAACTTTTGCCTTAATCGGGGCCTGCGCCGATGCGAACCTTTCGAAGGGCACTCAGGAAGGTAAACAACTTACGTAATTCATTCCGGCACGGTAACAAAACCCTATAGAGGAAGTTTCACCACCATGTTCCCCGCAAATCCCGATTTTCATGTTCTAATTCATACTTTTTCCATTTTCAATTCCCGAATTCACTATTTGCCCAACCTCTTCGTGGTCTCATTTTTCGAATAAATCATCCTGTAAGAGACCTTTTTCATAATATACTGGGAGAAATTTTCTAGCATCATCTCTTGAAAAACCATATACCATCTGCGTTAAGTCATCTGTTCCAAAAGAAAAGAATTCAGCATGTTGCGCAATTTGATCTGTCTCTTCAACCGCAGGGGGAAATCTCGATCATCGTACCAAACAAAAAGATCTACAGTATCATTTCTTTCTGAAAATACCTTCTGAGCCGTATCCATGATGATCTTTTCCTGAAGGATAAACTTTTTAAATGACCCTATTAGCGTCCCTGTTAAAGCCAACTTTGGTGGCCAAGTTACACCCCATATTTCCGGATGCCATCGGATGTACTTGATTTGTTGAAGTTAATCGTGCATTTTAGGTATTAAATTGTCCTGTTTCCATGGCTTCAGAATTTTAAAAATGAAGGGTAATTACTTTTTTGAAATGAGATAAGAAAAAAGCAGAGCTGCTAGGAATAATGTAATTTATAACCTGATTTCAGAATCGAGAATGGTTTAAAGGAACTCATGATTGAAAAAATATTAATAAAATAATAAGAATAAAGGCTGCAAGGATATTTAGATTTGTTTAGGTAAACATCACAAGACCAGTAACTCAAAGTTCTTCATTAAATTTTGAAGTAAGAATCCTATTTAAAACGTTTAAAATTCAGCCTCAGATTGAAAAGTTATAAATCTTCAACACTTCCGTTATTTATCGTTTTCTGCCTGCTGTTCTTCCAGTTGGCAGCTGCCCAGGATACCAGCGAAACCCAGCCAGAGGTTGGAACCACTCAAAAGATTGGAGATGTGATCCTTATTGCCCTTCCAGCCGCAACCCTGGGTACAAGTTTTATAATTGGTGATAATAAGGGCGCATGGCAATTTACAAAAGGACTTCTATTAACCGAAGCCGTAACCTTCGGGTTGAAATTAGGGATCAACAAACCACGTCCGGACGAGAGTAATGAAAATTCATTCCCTTCAGGCCATACTTCAACGGTCTTTCATAGTGCAGGATATGTGCATAAAAGATATGGCTTCAACTACAGTATTCCCGCATACGTCCTCGCAGGATTTACAGCTGCCAGCAGAATAGATTCCAAAAAACATGATATCCTGGATGTTCTGGCAGGTGCTGCCATTGGTTTGGGAAGCAATCTTATCTTTACTTCGGAATATCAGCAAAAGCATATGCAACTAACCTTTAGTAGTGGTGATGGTAATTATTTAATAGGTTATTCCTTCAAATTTTAAATTTATGAGGAAGACTTTAATTGAATTTATCTCAAGAATAAAAAAAGTACTTGTTCAGACCTATAAGGATTACGACCATAAACTGCCGTATATCATAATTATGATCATCGCCCTGTTCGTCGTGGTGGGAAGCATAAATTTATTCATTGAACTTACCGATAGTTTAAAGACTGAAGCGATTGCAGACTTCGATGAAACCGTCACTAAGGAAATAATTTCATATCGCAATCCAGGCCTCACTAAATTCTTCATTTTTATGACTGAAGTTGGTGACCTCTACGGATATCTGGTGGTGGTCTCGATCTATTTTCTAATTTCCAGATTGATCTTTAAAAGATGGAAATTCGTTTTACAAACCACCTTGGTTTTGATACTTGCAGTTTCCTCTAATATGATGCTTAAACGCTTTATCGATAGAGCAAGGCCCGGGATCGAACATATGGTGTCGGTTGAAACTTTAAGTTATCCCAGCGGTCATGCCATGAGCGCCATGGCGTTTTACGGTTTCCTCATCTATCTATGTACGAAATTCAGAATGAACAAGATTCTAAAAGTAAGCCTAATTGTCTTGCTTTCGTTTATAATTCTGAGTATTGGAATTAGCCGGATATACCTGGGGGTTCATTTTCCAACCGATATAGCCGGAGGTTTTATTGCCGGATTGATCTGGGTTGTTTTTTGTATCCTCATTCTTAACCTGATTGAAATATTCAGAGGGGATCCTGAAATCTGATATAAAGGAAAATATTTTCAAGAAGGCAAATCAAGCTAACCATTTCTGTTATTGGTCTTAAATTTTTCAGCCACATTAACCATTTCTAAATTTCAATGACTGTTTTACCGTTACCAACATCACCTCCAACCTGTTTGTTCAAAAGTATCATGGGATTGAATGGAAAAACAATCTCCGTGTTCCGTAAGGTATTTTTTTCCACAGGATACGTACAAAAGAAGGTCCTTTAATAGCTTAAGATTAGATGCTGTTTAGGGTGTTATTATTTCATTTAGCTTATTTTAAATGAAAAAGGATAAATTTCAACCTTATATACTTTAAATGTATTTTATACATTTATTATCTTTGCTTATTAGAATTAAACAATGGAAAGAATAGAAAATCTAATTGGGAAGGATTATACGGTTAAAGTTTATTCTCCAGGAAGAATAAACCTGATAGGTGAACATACAGATTATAACCAGGGGTTTGTTCTTCCTACGGCCATCGATAAAAAGATACAACTAAGATTTAAGTCAAATCGGGGAAAAACCTGCAGGATTTATAGCGAAACCTATAAAAAAGGATTTGATTTCATGTTGGAAAAGGATCTTCCGAAAGGTGAGGGATGGGAGAATTATATTCTAGGAATAGTAGACCAGATCCAGAAATTAGGAAAAAAACTGAATGGCTTCGATTGTTTAATAGAAAGTAGACTTCCAATAGGAGCGGGAATAAGTTCTTCTGCTGCCCTGGAATGTGGCGTGGCCAGCGGTTTGAATGTTCTATTTAATCTCGAACTGACCGACCTGGAAATAGTAAAACTTTCTCAAAAAGCAGAAAATGATTTTGTTGGAAATAGTTGCGGAATCATGGATCAATATGCCTCTGTAATGAGCCGAAAAGATCATTTGATCAAACTTGACTGTAAAACCTTGGAAGCCGAATACATACCTGCAGATTTTAGAGATCATAAATTGTTATTACTTAATACCAATATCTCTCATAATCTTGCGGAAAGTGAATACAATATCCGCCGGGAGGAATGCGAAACAGCTGTAAAAATTATACAGAAAGAAAATCCAGAGGTATATTCCCTTAGAGATGTTGATTTTCAGCTTTTAAAACAATATCAGGACCGATTAGATCCTGTAATCTATTCCCGCTGTGTATATGTTTTAAAAGAAAATGAACGGGTTTTAAAAGCCACAAGTAGCTTGAAAAACGGAAATCTTTATGAGTTTGGGAAACTTATGTACGCTTCCCATGAAGGCCTTCAAAATAATTATGAAGTGAGTTGCCCCGAACTGGATTTCCTGGTGGATTATTCAAGGAAAAAAGATTTTATCTACGGTTCCAGGATGGTGGGTGGCGGCTTTGGAGGCTGTACTTTGAATTTAATAGAACAAATCGAAATTGATCCCTATGTTGAAGAAATCTCAAAAGCCTACTTTCAAAAATTCAATATAAAACTCGATGCCATAATTGTTGCTCCAGATTCTGGAACTCAAATAGAAAAAAGATCCTAGAAGTAATGAATACCAGAATAAATAATATTCCGCATAGACGATATAATATTCTCACGGGAGAATGGATATTGGTTTCTCCCCATCGCACCAAACGTCCGTGGCAGGGAAAAACAGAAGAGAGCGGAAAGATAAAAAAGGAAAAATATGATCCATCCTGTTATCTCTGCCCCGGAAATACCCGTGCAAGTGGGGATACTAATCCCAATTACAAAGAACCTTATACTTTCGTAAACGACTTCTCCTCTCTCCTACCCGAAACTCCTAGGATCGATTACAAGAAAGGGCTATTGCATGCTGAAAGTGAAAAGGGAATTTGTAAGGTAGTTTGTTTTTCTCCAGATCATTCGCTCACCCTGCCCTTAATGAAGGAAGAGGATATTACCAAGGTTATCCAAATGTGGAAGAAAGAATACTTGGAATTAGGAGGTAAACAGGACATCAATTATGTGCAGATCTTTGAAAATAAAGGAGCTATTATGGGTTGCAGCAATCCTCATCCCCACGGGCAGATCTGGTCTCAATCTGCGGTGCCTACAGAAATCTTAAAGAAATCTATAAAATTTAAAGAATACTGGGAAGAAAATAAACGTAGCCTTTTAGGAGATTACCTGGTTCAGGAATTAAAATCAGGAGACAGGATTCTGGAAGAAAATGAGCATTTCGCAGCGCTTATCCCTTTTTGGGCGGTATGGCCATTTGAAGCGATGATCATTCCAAAAAGGCATCTACAACATATTGGTAAGTTAAATGAGCTGGAGGAGAAGGCTTTTGCAGAAATTCTTAAAAAGCTAACGATCAAATATGACAATCTATTTGAGACAAGTTTTCCATATTCTTCAGGAATCCATCAAATCCCCACAGATGGAAAAGAATATCCAGAATGGCATTTTCATATGAGTTTTTATCCTCCATTATTAAGATCGGCTACGGTAAAGAAATTTATGGTAGGCTATGAAATGTTCGCCGGTCCGCAAAGGGATATAACTGCAGAACAGGCAGCCCAAAAACTTAATGAACTTTCTGAAGTTCATTATTTGAATCAAAACTGAATTAAAATTAAAAACCTTCGATAGCTTGATTATCGAAGGTTGAATTATGTTGTCGGGATGACAGGATTTGAACCTGCGACCCCACGCCCCCCAGGCGTATACGCTACCAGACTGCGCCACATCCCGATTATTCTGCAAATAAAACAGCTTTATTTTAATTATCAAAGTTTAATTAAAAATTAAACGATCACCCCTTTTTTCCTGAAATACTCCATGAATTTATCTGGATGAGCACCTGTCCTGGTATGGTTTTCCAGCGCATCAATTTTTTGAATATCATCTGGAGATAATTCAAAATCAAAAATGTTGGCGTTCTCAATAATTCTGTCTTTATGTACACTTTTTGGAATACTAGCCACACCTTTTTCAAGATCCCATCTCAGCACGATCTGTGCGATAGTTTTTTTATGCTCTTCGGCTAAGTCTTTAAGGATTTTATGATCCAGGATCTCTCCCCGCATGAGAGGTGACCAGGCCTGATATTGAATAGCATTCTTTCTACAATAATCAATTAGTTCCTGCTGAATTAATTTTGGATGAAATTCATTCTGAAGCACCATGGGCTGAATGCCTCCTAAATCCTTGATACTTTCCAGATGATGCTGAAGACAATTACTAACTCCTATAGCTTTTACCTTACCATCTTCATACAACTTTTGTAGAACCTTCCAGCTTTCCAGAAATTTTCCTGGGACAGGCCAGTGAATTAAGTAGAGATCGAGGTATTCGAAACCAAGTTTCTTTAGGGAGTTTTCAAAAGCCTTCCTGGTATTTTCTTTACCCTGGTCGTCTATCCAGAGTTTGGAAGTTACAAAGATATCTTCCCTTGGAATATTGGAAGAGCTTATTGCAGTACCTACTCCTTCCTCATTATCATAAAATGCTGCGGTATCTATTAGTCGGTAACCTGCCTCCAGCGCATAATGAATCGCGTTTTTCACTTCCTTTCCATCTTCTGCTTTGTAGACCCCAAGGCCCAGGTAGGGCATTTTTACTCCGTTATGCAGTGTAATAGTTGCTTTTATATCAGATATATCCATAGGTTTTTAAAATCCGGAATTTAATGATAACAGAAGGCTAAATCAATTAAGCTGGAGTATTTAAGAATTATTTGACAGAAAAGCTTTTATCTCTTTAAGATAAATTTCTGGCCTGTCCAGCCAGCCATAATGCCCACAGCGGTCTATCTTCACCAATTCTGAATTAGGCAAAATGGAATCAGCTTTTTCAGCAATTTCCATCGGTACCACATCCTGCAGTCCGTGTAAAATTAAAACCGGATTTGTAAAGACCTTCATTTCGGAAGTTTTATCAAAATTGAGGGCACGCATATTTGACCAGACCATAGAATTGACCTCCCTATCTACCTGAAGTAACCTTTCTGCTACCGTGGCTTCATGTTCAGCCTCGTAGAGATAGGCTTTAGCCATATACAGGGCTCGTTTTTTTTCTATTATAAGATTTCCAGGTTTTATTTGAGCCTTAGCCATATACCTAACCAGACTATCATTTTCAGCAGGTTCTAATTGATTCCTTATATCAAACCTTCCGGTATTTTGAAGACTCATTCCTCCGCTATGAGATTGTATCATTCCCTTCACCCTTTCTGGATGTTCAGCAGCATAAGCATAGGCCAGCATTCCTCCAAAAGAATGCCCCAGGATCACCCACTGTTCTATCCCCAGGTGTTTTCTAAGTTTCTCAATATCTTCCACCATGAGATCCACTGTAAAACTGGAGGAACTTTTTTCAGTTAAGGCAGAATTCCCGGTACCTCGTTGATCATAAATAATAGTCATATTATTTTCAGACAGTATTTCGGCCAATTCTGAAAAACCTGTACTGTTCAACCCAGGCCCTCCATTTATAATTAGGATTGGATCACCTTCTCCATAGGTTCTAAAGGCTATACTCCCATCATTCACTTTAAAACTTTGGTAGTCCTGACAAAAAACTGAAAAGCAGGTAAATAACAGAGCTGTAAATAAAAATCTCATAATATAATTTATAAGGATAAAATTAAGTGGTGGTTAATTCCAATTTGATTATAATGTCATTATTCTGTGATCAAAGGAAAAGATCCTTTCGTTAAAAATTGATCATTTTCGTTGAAATCTGAACTGTTCTTTATAACGGTAAATCCATCAAAGGAATCACCAACCGTAACCTTTTCTCGCCTAAAAGAAAAACCTGAATCGTTCTTTCCTTCAAGCACCAGTACATAATCGTCCTCCTCTAAAGAAACAATACTAATTTCGGGCAAAGCTTTTTCTTTTTTCGATTTGGTTATTACATATGCCTGAACAAACATGCCGGTAGCGAGATCTTTCTGGTCTTCATTATCCATGAAATGTCCATGCACCTTCACAGTTCTTTTTTGATCACTAATAGAATTCCCAACCAGGTGTACTATACCTTTAATGGTATCACTTTGAGCTTCAGGAATAAGAAATCTGATCTCCTGCCCTTTTTTAATTTTCATCACATCTTTTTCAAAAACATCAAGTTCTATATGAACATGATCACGGTCTACGATCTGCATAAGTGCAGTGGAAGCGGTTACATACATCCCATTTTTGATGTTCAATTCGGTGATATTCCCAGAAATAGGCGCATAGATCCGTATAACCGAAGAAATAGCACCATTTTCCACAGCTTCCGGATCCAGGTTTAGCATTTGTAATTTTTTCCTTAATGCCGAGTACCTAGAACGGTTGCGTTTATAATCACTTTCAGCTTTGAGGAAGTTCTTTTCAGAGGTAATATTTTCAGCCATTAGTTTTTCCTGCCTGTCATACTCAGATTTCAAATATTTCATTTGTTCCATGGCATCAAGGTAGTCTTGTTGCATCTGAATATAATCTGGGTTCTCCAGGCTAACCAAAAACTGACCTTTTTTAACCTTATCACCAATAAGAAGCTTAGTTTCTTTAACATAGCCACTTGTATATGAATTGATCACAGCCTTATTTTCTGGCGGAACATCGATGATCCCAGTGGCCTCAACACTTAATGGAAATTCCTTTTCCTGGATTTTCCCCAGTTTCATTTCACTGTTTTCAAACTGTTGGAGACTCACCTGAATGACTTCATCTTTTCTTAAAACATTATTCGCTTTTTCATCGCTTTCCCTTTCTGAATTTCCACAGGAAAAAAAAATAAAACCAACAGAGATAATAAAGTAAATATTGAGGATATATATTTTCATGAAATTATTTTAAAGGGTTAAATAATTCAGCCGAATTACGGTTTGATTATACGTATTGAGGTTTTCATAGTAAGAGAGAATGATCTCGAATGAATTTTCAAGGCTCTGTATATATTCAAAGAAATCGATCTCTCCATTTTTATAGCTAATATTGGCAGTTTTTATGATCTCTTCAGAAAGTTCTTTTCCTTCATTTTCATAATACAAAAGAGCTACTTCATGTTTTCTAAGCAACTGTGAGAACTGGGTATATTCTGAACCTAGCCGGATCTTATAGTCCAAATTTTCCAGCATTGCCGCCTCTTTAGCAATATTCGCCGCCTTGATTTTTGAAGAATTTCCGAAGAATAATAGTGGGATATGAATTCCTACCTGATAACCTTGTAAAGGTTCCTGAATGACATCGTTATTCCATTGAAAATAGGTAAGACTAATATCTGGCAGTAGATTTTGCTTTTCGAGATTCGCTTCTGCTTCGAAAATCCTGTGCCTTGAATCATATAGATCAATCCCAGGATTTTTCTCAATTCCCAGGTTGGTGATGCTTAACTTATCAAAAGGTATCTTTTCAATGAAAATGTCTGATTTAATATTAAGTAAGGCTTTGAGCTTTTCCTGGGAAATATTTAGTTCGTTTCTAGCCTGGTTAAGATTTGTTTCAAGTTGTTTATTCTTGGACTTCGCGGTGATTTTTTCAAGGTAATTTGTTTCTCCCAGTTCAAAACGTCTTTTAGCAGCATAAGCGAACTTCTGGTAAAGGCTGTCCAGATCCTCCAAAACAGATATCCTGGCCTTTTCATACTGAATCTCGTAATAGACACTTGCCAGTTCTTGTTTCAGTTTCAATTCTTTCAGGCGGAAGATGTTCTGCTCCTGTTCATACTTATTTTTGGCAAGTTTCTGCCTGCTGAAGTATAAAGTGGGAAAATTGAACATTTGCTTTACCCCGAAAACATCAAGACTTTCATTGTTCGAGAGGTTGCTTTCATCTGTTCCGAAGTAAGCCTCAGTTTTATCAAATGTAAAGGCACTTCCGGTACGGGCATCTGCCTCGTCCAATCTTAAGGCAGATGCTTTTAGCCCGACATTATTTTCCAAAGCTAATAACTGCAATTCTTCAAAATTTCTAATCCTGGTAATTTCTCCTTCCTGGGAAAAAGTTGGTACGCTTAATAAAAACAAGATTATACATAGTGGTTTGATCCTGGAATTAGCTCTAGCCTCCTTTTTCACATTTACTTTACTGAACTTTGAGTAGATCACCGGAAGTACTACGAGTGTAAGTAAGGTAGATGTGATTAAACCTCCAATCACTACGGTAGCCAAAGGACGCTGCACCTCTGCCCCCGCACCGGTGGATACCGCCATGGGCAAAAATCCCAGGGCTGCAGCAGATGCGGTTAAAAGTACGGCTCGAAGACGGTCCTGGGAGCCATTAACCACCACTTTATCTATATTCTTCATTCCTTTTTCCCTTAATGCTTTAAAATGCTCTATTAGCACAATACCGTTAAGTACTGCTATCCCAAAAAGAGCAATAAATCCCACACCAGCTGAAATACTGAATGGCATGCCTCGAAGCCATAATAAAAGTACTCCACCTACAGCGGCCAGAGGGATCCCTGAAAATATCATAATAGCTTCCCTAAAAGTTCCAAAAGCGAAATAAAGCAATATCAATATTAGGATTAAAGCAATAGGAACTGCCACTTTTAACCTTTTAGTAGCACTTTGTAAATTTTCGAATTGTCCGCCATAAGTAATCCTGTACCCTGGCGGCAGACTTATATTAGCATCTACAATTTCCTGAATCTCGTTCACTACGGTTTGCAGGTCGCTGTCTCTTACGTTTACACCAACAACAATTCGACGCTGCGTATTATCACGGGATATCTTGGCAGCACCTTTTTGATAAGTAATCCTTGCAAGTTCACTTAATGGAAGTTTTTCTCCGGAGGGTGTATCAACATATAAGTTCTTCAAATTTGAAATATCCTTCCTGCTATCTTCCTGCAGCCTTAGCACCATATCGAAACGTTTCTCTCCTTCAAAAACGCTTCCCATGGTTTCGCCGGCAAAGCCCATGGTTATGATTCGGTTAAGGTCGGCGATATTAAGACCGTATCTGGCTATTTTTTGGCGATCATATTTCACATTCATTTGTGGTAGCCCTATGATCTTTTCCACGGTAATATCTGCAGCTCCCTTAACGTCCTGAATCATTCCTTTTATCTGCTGCGCCCTCGAATTCAAAATTTCAAGATTTTCACCAAATATCTTGATCGCAATATCTGCACGAACGCCAGTGATAAGCTCATTAAACCGCATTTCAATAGGTTGTGTAAATTCTAGTTCCATCCCAGGAAAAACTGAAAGTGCTTCCTTGAATTTATCGGCCAATTCATCCTTCGTTTTGGCTGACACCCATTCATCTTTCGGTTTTAGGGAAATAATAACATCGCTTTCTTCCATAGACATTGGATCTGTAGGAACCTCAGCTGCTCCAATACGGCTTACAACCTGCTCTACCTCAGGAAAACTATCTAACAGGATCTTTTCCATTCTGGTCGTGGTTTCAATAGTCCTGCTTAAAGAGGTACCGGTTTTTAACACAGGCTGGATCACAAAATCCCCTTCATCTAACTGGGGAATAAATTCACCCCCCATCCTGCTGAAAATAAAACCAGTTATAATCAATATTATTAAGGCAAGCCCCAGAACAAGCTTTTTTTTGCCTAAAGCCCAGTGAATAACTGGCTCATACAAATTGTTCAAACTATTAATGAGCCTAACCGAAATGTTCTTTTCTGAAGGTTTTTTGGCCTTGAGAAAAATAGCCGAGGCTACAGGCACATAAGTAAGACAGAAGATTATTGCTCCTATAAGCGCAAAACTGAAGGTAAGCGCCATAGGCCGGAACATTTTACCTTCCACCCCGCTCAGGGACAAAATGGGGATAAAAACGATAAGGATGATCAATTGCCCGAAAATGGCCGAATTCATCATATGAGAGGCACTTTCGTAGGTTACCCTGTCCTTTAACTGTTTGAGTTCATTTTTCTCCAGACCGGTATACTCACCCTGTTTACGCGTGATCATGAAAGCAGTATATTCAACGATGATCACCGCGCCATCAATTATGATCCCGAAATCTATCGCTCCCAGACTCATAAGATTAGCATCCACTCCAAAAACATACATCATGGAAAGGGCGAATAATAAACATAATGGAATAACCGATGCCACCACAAGTCCGGAACGTAAATTTCCCAGCAGTAATACCACAACGAAAACTACGATCAAACAACCGAAGATGAGATTTTCGGCGATGGTAAATGTGGTGCGTTCTATTAACTGGCTCCTGTCTAAAAAAGGTCTGATAATGATACCCTCAGGTAGAGAATTCGATATTTCATCTACCCGTTTTTTCACCGCATTAATTACCTTATCTGAATTGGCTCCTTTCAGCATCATAACCTGGCCAAGCACGGTTTCACCCTCACCGTTGGCAGTAATAGCACCAAACCTGGTTGCACTACCAAAACCAACTTCAGCGATATCTTTAATATTTACCGGGACCCCAGTTTCGTTTTTAACAACTATATTCCTAATATCATCAAGAGAAGTTACCCGACCCTGCCCTCGAATAAAAAATGCCTGATTTACCTTTTCAATATATCCGCCGCCTGCTATACTATTATTATTTTGAAGAGCAGTAAAAACTTTAGAAATTGAAATCCCCATGGCGTTCAACTTACTGGTGTTAATAGCAATTTCATATTCCTTCACATAACCACCCCAGGCGTTGATCTCCACAACACCTTTAATTCCTGAGAGTTGCCTCTTTACGATCCAGTCCTGGATGGTTCTAAGCTCTTCAGCTGAGTATTGATCTTCAAATCCCGGTTTGGTATCCAGGGTATACTGATAGATCTCGCCCAATCCCGTGGTTATAGGTCCCATTTGAGGTTTACCAAAACCTCCAGGGATCTTTTCAGAAGCAGATTTTATCTTTTCGGCAATTAGTTGTCGAGGCAAATAGGTTCCCATGTCTTCCTCGAAAACAATGGTAACCACCGAAATCCCGAATTTAGAAACCGATCTTATTTCCTTTACTCCGGGTAGGTTTGTCATTTCCAGTTCCACGGGTAAGGTGATATACTGCTCCATATCCTGTGTAGAAAGGTTCTTGGAAGTTGTAATGACCTGCACCTGATTGTTGGTCACGTCTGGAACCGCCCCGATAGGAACCTGGGAAAGAGAGAAAAGACCAAAAGCAATAACAAAGAGCGTCAATAAAAGGACTATTAGTTTATGGGTAATACTAAATTTTATGATCCGGTCGAGCATGGGTTGGTTTCAGGATTGCAATTGGATTACTATCCGTTATTAAAAATATTGAAAATTATATTAAGAACTGGGGAAATGCTATGACAAGGCTTAAAATGATCATATCTCAAAAGTGATTTTTTGGAAAATGAAAGTGTAGAGCTAATCCCAGGTAATAAGGGCTCATTAATGGAATTAAAACTATTTATTGCTGAAAGTATAAATGGAATGGCCTAACATACATCTTAGGGCTTTATCTATGTATTTCTGTATGAAAAGGCACTTAATATAAGTCCTAATAAATTGAAAATATAGAAAACAAAAAAGCCTGTTGAAAGATCAACAGGCTTTTTTTTGGTCGGGGTGGCAGGATTCGAACCTGCGGCCTCCTGCTCCCAAAGCAGGCGCGATAACCGGGCTACGCTACACCCCGTAATGGCGTTTCAACCATAATTGGGCGGCAAATATAAGAATTATTAATCTCCCGCAATGAAAACTTTTAATTTTTTATATCTTAGTTTACTTAATGCTTATTATACCTATAAAAACGAATGCTATGAGAAAATATTTACTGGCCTCCGGACTTGCTTTAAGCCTGATCGCCTGTGGAGAAAATGGAAAAGATACTGATACTGCCCAGGCAGATGAAAATCAGGAGAATGCGCAGGAACAGGTACAGGAACCAACTGAAGTTCCAGATCCCATAGAAGCCGAAAGTTCAGATAAATACTCCTATGAAATGGTGGTTGAAGACCTCGATATTCCATGGGGGTTCACCTTTCTTCCTGATGGAAGCATGCTTATTACAGAAAAGAAAGGCGAGATCATCCATTTTAAGGATGGTAATAAGACGAAAATACAGGGAGCCCCAGATGTCTATGATCGCGGACAGGGTGGCCTGCTAGATGTAGTGCTACATCCAGATTACCAAAGCAATGGCTGGATCTACCTAACCTATTCTTCAAAAGAAGGAGAAGGTGAAGGTGGAAATACGGCTTTGATGAGGGCTAAACTTGAAGGAGAACGGTTAACAAACAAGGAAGTTCTGTATAAAGCTACGCCTAATACAACTAAAGGTCAGCATTTTGGATCAAGGATTGCTTTTGATAAAAACGGACATTTGTTTTTCAGTGCCGGAGAACGCGGAGCCAGAGATGTAAATCCTCAAGACATTACCAGAGATAATGGTAAAGTTTACAGGCTAAATGATGATGGTAGTGTTCCTTCAGATAATCCATTTGTTGGTGAGGAAGACGCCGTGGAAGCCATCTATTCTTATGGACACAGGAATCCGCAAGGTATGATCCTGAACCCTGAAACCGGGGAGATCTGGGTGCATGAACATGGGCCTAAGGGTGGAGATGAAATAAACGTCGTTAAGAAAGGCGCAAATTACGGGTGGCCCATAGTCACTTATGGAGAAAATTACGATGGTACTTCTATAACAGATGAAAGAAGCAAACCTGAGTTCGAAGATCCCATCTTTTACTGGTTACCTTCTATAGCTCCCAGCGGATTTGCCTATGTTTCTTCAGATAAGTTTCCAGAGCTTCAAGGAAATTTACTCGTAGGTTCTTTAAAATTTCAATATCTTGAACTTCTGGAATTAGAAGGAAAAAAGATCAGCAAAAGGACTAAATTACTGGAGGATTCCGGAAGAATTAGAGATGTGCGACAGGGACCCGACGGAAACATTTACGTAGCCATTGAAGGTGAAGGAATTGCTAAATTAACTATCAACCAATAATCAAAAATGAAAAAGTTACTTTTTATTTTCGGCTTGATCGCGATGGTCGCCTGTAAATCAGACAAAAAAGAAAAGGATACTGAAGAAGAATCTTATGTTATTCCTTCATCGGAAAAGTCAAGTGAAAAAACTCCCCTTACTGCGAGTATCGAACGAGGGAAAAAGATCTATGGTGAATTATGTGTTACCTGCCATCTTCCAACCGGAAAAGGAATTGCCGGTACCTACCCTCCTCTTGACGGTTCAAATTGGTTAACCGAAAAAAGGGAAGAAAGTATCCGAGGTGTTAAATATGGCATGCAGGGACCAATAGAGGTTAATGGTGAAAAATATGATAATGTAATGACACCAATGGGACTTAGCGACCAGGAAGTGGCTGACGCTATGAATTATGTGATGAACTCCTGGAGTAATAATATAAAGGATATGGTTACCGTGGAAGAGGTAGCTGCGATCAAAGAAAAAGAATAGAAAAACTTTGCTATAATTCTATTAAAAACCGGACTGTCAACAGTCCGGTTTTTTTATTTATAGCAATAAGTTCAACAAACAGTAAATTGCAAATGAAATCGACAAAAGCTTTTTAAAAAGTAATATTACCTTTGCCAAAATTTCAAGAACATGCTAATAATTGGAATTGCCGGTGGAACGGGAAGTGGAAAGACCACGGTAGTTAATCAGATCATTGATGAGTTAAAACATGAAGAGGTAGATGTAATATCTCAGGATTCTTACTATCAGGATACCACGCATCTTACTTTTGAGGAAAGAAAAAAGATCAATTTCGATCATCCTAAGTCTATAGATTTCGACCTTTTAGGTGAACATTTAAAAAAATTAAAGTCGGGAAAAAGCATTCAGCAGCCGGTATACTCCTTTAAAGAACACAACCGAACCGGTGATTTTGTAGAAATTCAGCCTAGAAAAGTGGTTATTGTAGAAGGGATACTTATACTTACTCATCCGGAGATACGGGAACTTTTTGATATCAAGATCTATGTTCATGCAGACAGTGACGAGAGGTTGATTCGTAGATTAAAACGTGATATCGCAGATCGGGGAAGAGACCTTGAAGAAGTGCTATGGAGGTACCAGACTACTTTAAAACCTATGCATCAGCAATTTATTGAACCCACCAAGGAATTTGCCGATATCATTATTCCAACCAATAGATATAATACGGTGGCTGTTGATATCGTTCAAACCATTATCAAAGATCGCTTAACCTAATTTTGTATCTTTAAAGCGTATGAAATTTAAAGACCTGCGTAAAAAGCCATGGTTCAGGATTATCAGCAATAAATATGTGCTGATAATGCTTGTTTTCGGGATATGGATGTTTTTTCTGGATACCAATTCGTGGTTCATTCATCATGAACTGGATCAGGAAATAAATGAACTGCAGGACAATAAAAATTATTATCAAAAGGAAATTGCGAAAGATAAAGCAGTCATAGAAAAACTTCAGGACTCAGTAGAATTAGAAAAGTTCGCCAGGCAAAAATATTATATGAAAAGGCCCGATGAAGATATCTACATTATTGAATATGATACTATAGACTAATTTCGTCGCAAGACTTTCCGACCAAAACCAACTATAATGAAACATTTGTTATTTCAGGACTTTGAAGAAGTATCTGCAAAACAATGGAAACAAAAGATCCAGGCCGATTTAAAGGGAGCCGATTATAACGAAAAACTGGTTACCAAAACCCTGCATGGGATAGATATCAAACCTTTTTATTCATCTGAAGACATTTCTGACACCTTAAAGGTTTCGAATCCCACGCATTGGAACATTTGTGAAAAGATCTACGTAATTTCGGCCGAAAACGCCAATAAAAAGGCAATTGAAAGACTTCAAAAAGGTGCCGAAGCAATCTGGTTTATTTTACCTGAGAAAGAAATCGATTTCGTTGAACTTTTTAAGGATTTGCCTGAAGACATCAGCATTTTCCTTAAGCCTGAATTTATTGATGCAGATTTTGTTCAAAAGCTGGATAAGTTCTTACAAGGGAAATCCTGGAATGTTTTCATTCAGAATGATATCATCGGAAAGCTTGCCCGAACTGGAAACTGGTTCGATAACCTGAGTTCAGATCACGAACAACTTGACAGAATAGTTCAGGAAACCAGAAATATCGCTTCAGTTACAAGCATTAATCTTTCGCTATACCAGAATGCCGGGGCAAATATTCCGCAACAACTGGCCTATGCCACCGCGCAGGCTACGGAATATTTGAATCATTTTGAGCAGCTGGGATTAACTGAAGAAGAAAGATCATTATTCAAATTTCAGTTCGTTGTTTCAGTTGGATCAGATTATTTTTTCGAGATCGCAAAGATCAGGGCGCTACGATGGCTGTTCGCAACGGTGGCCCGGGAATTTGATTTTAAAACTACCTGCCACATCATTGCTGAACCAACCAAACGCACTAAAACTCTATACGATTTCAACGTTAACCTTCTTCGCACCACTACAGAAAGTATGAGTGCCATTCTTGGCGGAGCTGATGCGATTTGCAATATGCCTTATGACGCCATTTATCATAAAGACAACGAGTTTGGCGACCGTATTGCCCGTAACCAGTTATTGATCATGAGAAATGAGAGTTACCTGGACAAAGTAGGGAATGTGGCCCAGGGAACCTATTATATTGAAACTATCACAAAACAAGTGGCTGAAAAGGCACTGGAAATCTTTAAGGATATCGAAAAAGGTGGTGGTTTCTTAAAGGAATTGAAGGCTGGAATTATCCAGAAAAAGATCAAGGAGAGCGCAGCTGAAGAGCAGGAAAAATTCAATAATGGAGACCTGGTTTTAATTGGTACGAATAAGTTTGAAAATCCGCAGGACAGGATGCAGGATGATATTGAACTTTATCCTTTTTTGAAGAAAAATCCACGAAAGACCTTACTTGAACCAATTTTAGAAAAAAGGCTTAGTGAAGAAAGTGAGCAAAAAAGATTAGAAGAAGAAAAACAAAGCCAGCCAACCCAATAAAATCAAGATTTATGCAACGCAAAGATCTTAAGAATATACACCTTGCCGAGAAAGAATTTTCTAACAGACCTCCTGAATCGGAAAAGGAAACATTCATGACTCCTGAAGAAATAGAGATCAAAACCTCCTACTCTCGGGAAGATATTTCAGAAGCCGAACATTTAAATTTCGCTGCTGGAATTCCACCTTATTTACGCGGACCTTACAGTACGATGTATGTCAGTCGTCCATGGACCATCCGTCAATACGCTGGTTTTTCCACAGCTGAAGAAAGTAATGCTTTCTACCGTAGAAACCTTGCTGCAGGTCAGAAAGGACTCTCTGTAGCCTTCGATTTACCAACTCACCGTGGCTATGATTCAGATCATGATCGTGTGGTTGGAGATGTTGGAAAAGCAGGTGTGGCTATAGATTCGGTTGAGGATATGAAAATATTGTTCGACCAGATCCCGTTGGATAAAATGTCGGTTTCCATGACCATGAATGG
This sequence comes from Christiangramia lutea, assembly GCF_022489035.1. Taxonomy (GTDB): domain Bacteria; phylum Bacteroidota; class Bacteroidia; order Flavobacteriales; family Flavobacteriaceae; genus Christiangramia; species Christiangramia lutea. The sequence goes on along the minus strand of NZ_JAKVTV010000005.1, from coordinate 217,853 downwards.
CGCGGTCTTGCCCATCATGGCTTTCTATATTGTAGCTGCTGAAGAGCAGGGAGTAAAGCCGGAACAGCTTTCGGGAACCATTCAGAATGATATTTTGAAGGAATTCATGGTGAGAAATACTTACATCTACCCTCCTACTCCTTCGATGAAGATCATTTCAGACATATTTGAGTATACGTCTCAAAATATGCCGAAATTCAACAGTATTAGTATTTCGGGTTATCATATGCAGGAAGCCGGTGCCACCTGCGATATCGAGCTTGCCTATACCCTGGCCGACGGACTTGAATATATAAGAAAAGGACTTGATGCAGGTATGGATATCGATAGTTTCGCGCCAAGACTATCCTTTTTCTGGGCAATTGGAATGAACCATTTTATGGAGATCGCCAAGATGCGTGCAGGACGAATGCTTTGGGCAAAACTGGTCAAGCAGTTTAATCCTAAAAATCCAAAATCGCTTTCGCTTAGAACTCATTCACAGACCAGTGGATGGAGTTTAACTGAACAGGACCCTTTCAACAATGTCGCAAGAACCTGTATCGAAGCGGCTGCGGCTGCATTCGGGGGCACTCAGAGTTTACATACCAACGCCCTGGATGAGGCTATTGCCCTGCCAACCGATTTTTCAGCAAGGATCGCGAGGAACACTCAATTGTATCTTCAGCAGGAAACAAATATCACCAAAACTGTGGATCCGTGGGCTGGAAGTTTTTATGTTGAAAAACTTACTGAAGAGATTGCTCATAAAGCCTGGAAACTCATCGAGGAAGTCGAGGAACTTGGCGGGATGACCAAAGCTATTGAAGCCGGTATCCCAAAAATGAGGATCGAGGAAGCTGCTGCGAAAAAACAGGCTCGAATAGATAGCGAGACCGATGTGATCGTTGGGGTAAATAAATACCGCCTCGATAAAGAGGAAGAGCTGGTTACACTCGAAGTAGATAACCAGACAGTACGTAAGCAACAGGTTGCAAGACTCGAAAAGATTAGAGCCGAGAGAAATGAAGAAAAAGTTCAGGCTGCTCTTAAAAACCTGAGAAAGGCTGCTAAGGAAGAAAATGGGAATTTACTGGCACTTGCTGTAGAAGCAGCCCGAGAAAGAGCTAGTCTTGGAGAGATAAGCAATGCTTTGGAAGACGTATATGGCAGATATAAAGCGAAAATTCAATCGTTTAGCGGGGTATATTCAAAAGAAATGAAAGATAACAGCTCATTTAATAAAGCCAGGGAACTGGCCGATAAATTCGCCGAAATGGAAGGCCGGAGACCAAGAATCATGATCGCTAAAATGGGCCAGGATGGTCATGATCGTGGTGCTAAAGTTGTAGCGACAGGCTACGCCGATCTTGGTTTCGATGTGGATATAGGTCCGCTATTCCAGACCCCGGCGGAAGCTGCCCAGCAGGCTGTTGAAAACGACGTACACATTCTGGGAGTTTCTTCACTTGCCGCCGGGCATAAAACTCTGGTTCCACAAGTGATCGATGAGCTAAAAAAATTAGGCAGGGAAGATATAATGGTAATTGTTGGTGGAGTGATCCCTTCTCAGGATTATCAATATCTTTTCGATGCAGGAGCAGTAGCAGTATTTGGTCCTGGGACCAAGATCAGCGATGCCGCATCCCAGCTTCTGGAAATATTAATAGACGAATAATCTAGTTAGCAGTTGGCAGGGCAAATGAATGTAGATTGTAAATTGTATAACGTATAATGTATACTGAACACTGAATATTGAAAACTGAATACTGAACACTGAATACTGACAACTGAATACTGAATACTGAAATTATGGACTTAAAGAAAAAAATGCTTCGAGACGATGCGCTTGAAGGCAAAAATATCATCGTTACTGGAGGAGGTAGCGGACTAGGAAAATCAATGACCAAATATTTCCTGGAACTGGGAGCGAAAGTGGCGATCACTTCCAGAAATCTTGAGAAACTTCAGAATACTGCAAAGGAACTGGAAGAAGAAACTGGGGGGACCTGTTTCGCAGTTCAGTGTGACGTTAGACATTACGAACAGGTAGAAGCCATGCGCGATGCTGTGATAACTGAATTTGGCTCTATAGATATCTTATTGAACAACGCCGCTGGAAATTTCATTTCCCCTACCGAACGTCTAAGTGCAAACGCTTTTGATACCATCATTGATATCGTTTTAAAAGGGAGTAAGAATTGTACCCTCGCTCTTGGGAAACACTGGATAGATCAAAAAGAGGAGAATAAAACGATCTTAAACATCGTCACCACTTACGCCTGGACCGGCTCGGCTTATGTGGTACCAAGCGCGACCGCAAAGGCAGGCGTTCTGGCCATGACCAGGTCGCTGGCCGTAGAATGGGCGAAATATGGAATCCGTTCCAACGCGATCGCACCCGGCCCTTTCCCAACCAAGGGTGCTTGGGATCGATTATTACCGGGAAACCTTAAAGAGAAATTCGACCTGGCTAAAAAAGTTCCTTTGAAGCGTGTGGGAGACCACCAGGAACTGGCTAATCTTGCCGCTTACCTGGTTTCAGATTTTTCGGCTTATGTAAATGGAGAAGTGATCACCATAGACGGTGGTGAGTGGCTAAAAGGCGCTGGCCAGTTCAATTTACTGGAAGAAATCCCGGAAGAAATGTGGGATATGCTCGAACAGATGATCAAGTCGAAAAAACAAAAATAAAATACATCTATTGATAATAAGAATCTATATCCATAGATATCATTAAACTTTAACCAGACCTTTATTATAGCAAGCATATCCAGGACCAGGTTTGGGCTAAATCTGGATGTGCTTCCTATTGAATTTTTTTTACTAAATGAAAAACCTAATAAGCGCCTCAATATTTACTTTAATTTCACTATGCATATTTTCTCAGAAATCGGACCAGGCAATACCTTCAAAAATTAAATTTAAAGACGGAACAACAAAATCTGTTTTAATCTCTGAGCTCGGGATAGCCAGTTCCAAAATTATTTCTTATAAAACCTCTGCTAATTCAAGTTCACTGCCCGTCACGCCCCAGTTAGCTGAAAGTATATCTGCAAATGATAACTCCTTTTTCTTAAAATCTTACACAATCAATGACGATTCCTTCTTTTTGAATCTAGTTGTCGGCGGTGCCGCAGATTTATACTACTACTTTGATAAATCAAATACGATGAAGTATGTGGCATACACACCTGAATTTGGCTATAGGGAACTTGCCAAATGGAAATCATCTATTAAAAAAGAAGGAAAGGAATTTAATAAGGAAACGAAAGAGTTTTTAGGTGTCCTGAGCTTGATTTTTAGTGATTGTGGCCAGGATATCTCTCTGGAGAACATCAAACTTTCCCTTAAAAGTTTAAGTAATTCATTCATATCGTATAATGAGTGTAAAGATCAATTAGATTTTAAATCTTCAGAAATTAACAAAAAAAGCAAAATTAGAGTTGGCCTGCTTGGAGGGATAGATTATAACTCCTTAAAAACTAATACTCCAGTTGCTTCAAATGGAAAAGGAGAAACCAATTTCACTATTGGTACAGAGATAATTCTTATCCCTTCATTTCTCAACTCAAAATTAACTCCTTTATTAAGCCTGAATTATACAAAAACTGGTGGTGAGGCTAATTATTTATCTACACCAGAATTTGATAAGCTGGAATTGGACTTTCAGCTGGTGGAACTATATGCCGGCCTTAGATATAATCTATTACCGTATAGTTCTAAAGTGAATCCTTTCATTGGTATTAGCATGGGGAAAAGCTTTATTTTAAATCATGAAAACTCAATTTTGAAAACAAGTTCTGATGGATCTTCTACACCAGAACCTCTATATTATGGAAATCCTTATAAGAACCTGTCAAATGATATGAGATTGGGATTCCATTATCAGGCGGGTATAAATTACCAACTAACCAAAAACCAAGGCCTCATCTTAAAATTAGATTACTCCTCCATGTATGAAAGCCTGGAAGAATTTCAGTTCAATAGGTTTACATGTGAGGCAGGATATTACTTTAACTTGTAGGTTTTCTGATATTCAAAAATAGAACAATGTCTTTTCTAGAATCTATAATTTAAAGTTTCTATTAATTGCTATTTCTGAAGAATTTCAGGAAGAAATGTGGAATATGCTTGAACAGATGATCAAGTCGAAAAAGGGCAAATAGAGCTTCTTATTTTTTCAGTTTTCAACAAAAAATCTGAAGAAAATATTAAAAACCGGAGAAAGTCCCGAATTTACTAGGAACTTATCCGGTTTTTTCTTTAGAAGCTGTTAACAATTTCATTTTCTAAACCTATAATAAATTGTATTTTTACCTTTCAAAAATCATACGTTTTTAATGGGTAAAATCATTGCTATTGCCAACCAGAAGGGAGGCGTGGGAAAAACCACAACATCTGTGAACCTTGCGGCTTCTCTTGGGGTTCTGGAAAAAAAGATATTATTGATTGATGCCGATCCTCAGGCCAATGCTACTTCAGGCCTTGGAATTGATGTTGAAGAGGTGGAAAATGGAACCTATCAGCTACTGGAACACTCCATAAAAGCTGAAGATGCCATTCAAAAGACCAGCTCTCCAAATCTGGATATTATACCAGCCCATATAGACCTGGTTGCCATAGAAATTGAACTTGTAGATCAGGAAAACAGGGAGTCCATGCTTAAAAAGGCAATCGAGCCTTTGCGCGACCTGTATGATTTTATACTTATCGATTGTGCACCTTCCCTGGGATTATTAACCCTGAACGCCCTAACGGCGTCAGATTCGGTGATCATCCCTATTCAATGTGAGTATTTTGCCCTGGAAGGTCTTGGTAAACTGCTTAATACGATAAAAAGTGTACAGAAGATCCATAACAATAAACTGGATATTGAAGGTCTTTTATTAACCATGTATGATTCAAGATTGAGACTTTCTAACCAGGTTGTGGAAGAAGTAAAAAAACATTTTGACGAAATGGTGTTTGAAACAATCATTCAGCGAAATGTACGTTTAAGTGAAGCGCCCAGTTACGGAGAAAGCATTATAAACTATGATGCTTCCAGCAAAGGAGCCAGCAATTATTTAAGCCTGGCACATGAAATTATAAAGAAAAACTAGTACAAATGGCGAAGGCTACCAGAAAACAAGCTTTGGGAAGAGGACTTTCGGCGCTGCTGAAAGACCCTGATAATGATATAAAATCTGCAGAGGATAAAAATGCCGACAAACTGGTTGGCCATATTGTAGAACTGGAATTATCTTCCATTGAAGTTAATCCATTCCAGCCAAGAACAAGTTTTAACGAAGAATCACTGAAGGAACTTGCTTCCTCTATCCGTGAATTAGGAGTAATTCAGCCTATCACGGTTAGAAAACTGGATTTTGACAAATACCAGCTTGTTTCAGGAGAAAGAAGATTCAGAGCCTCCAAACTGGTTGGATTAAAAACCGTTCCTGCTTATATCAGGATAGCTAATGACCAAGAATCGCTGGAAATGGCCCTGGTTGAAAATATACAAAGACAGGATCTTGATCCTATCGAGATATCCCTTTCTTATCAAAGATTGATCGATGAGATTCAGCTTACTCAGGAACAGTTAAGTGAGCGCATTGGGAAAAACAGGTCTACGATTGCCAACTATCTGAGACTCCTAAAACTCGATCCTATCATTCAAACAGGAATGAGAGATGGTTTTTTAAGTATGGGACATGGCAGGGCTCTTATCAATATCGATGACACCCAGAAACAGCTTGAGATCTACGAAAAAATTATTGAAAAGTCATTATCTGTACGTGAAACTGAGGTTTTGGTTCGTGAATTGAACTCAGATGGTAAGCCTGCAAAAACTGCGAAAAAAGTCTCTGTACCGAAAACCTATAAAAAGGGGATCAAGGAATTCAATGAATATCTGGGAACCAAAGTAGATGTAAAGGTTACCAAAAAAGGTAGCGGAAAACTAACTATACCATTTTCTTCCGAAGAAGATTTCGAAAGGATCAAAAAACTAATCCGGGGTGAAGCTTAAACCTTACTTCTTTTCATTCTTCTTCCTGTTCTTCCTTTCGGTTGCTTCAGCACAACAAGATTCTTTACTTGTTACGCCTGAAAAGAAATCAAAAAGGGAATTAAAAAGAGAACAGCGAGAAAAAGAATACGAGCCATACAATGCTCTTGCTCCGGCTAAAGCCGCTTTCTATTCTGCAGTTTTACCAGGTCTGGGACAGGCTTATAACGGAAGTTACTGGAAGATCCCTATCGCCTATGCCGGAATTGGAACGGGTATTGCCTATTATTTACACAATGATAAAGAATATGATAGTTACCGTAATGCCTATAAAGACCGACTTGCTGGCAGGCCAGATGAGTATGAGGGAAGGATTTCCACCGAAGGTTTGATTCGAGCACAGGAGCTTTTTCAAAAAAATAAAGAGATCTCTATACTGGTAACTGTAGGTGTCTATGTGCTGAATATCATTGATGCCAACGTTGAAGCCCATTTAAGACAGTTTAATGTAGATGAAGATCTTTCGGTTAAACCAGGTCTTGATTTCGACGCCTTAACCGGAAAAACCAATTACGGACTTACACTTAATTACAGATTCTAATATGAATATCGCTCTCTTGGGTTATGGAAGAATGGGTAAAACCATAGAAAAGATCGCGGAAGACCGCGGACATGAGGTTGTTCTTAAAGTTAGTGACGACATCGATAATCATGAGCTGGATGGATCTAAAATAGATGTTGCTATAGATTTCAGCATTCCCGATGCAGCCTTTAAAAACATTTCTACCTGTTTTAGAAATAACATTCCTGTAGTGAGCGGAACCACCGGCTGGTTAGACAATTACGAAAAAGCTAAAAAGATCTGTAATGAAGAAAATTCAGCATTTATCTACGCTTCAAATTTCAGCTTAGGGGTAAATGTATTTTTTGAGCTCAACCAAAAATTGGCAAAAATGATGCAGGGTCTGGAAGATTACTCGGTAGAGATCGAGGAAATTCACCATACCCAGAAACTTGATGCTCCCAGTGGAACGGCAATTTCCCTGGCTCAACAGATACTTCAGGAAAATTCAAAATTAAAGGGCTGGCAACTCGAAGATGCCGATGCGGATGAAATTCCGATTTTTGCCAAAAGAGAAGAAAACGTTCCTGGAACTCACACCGTAACTTATGATTCTGAGATCGACAAGATCGAGATCACCCATACAGCAAAGTCGAGAAAGGGATTTGCATTGGGTGCCGTGGTTGCTGCTGAATACTTAAAAGATAAGTCGGGAATTTTCACGATGAAGGATGTACTTTCCGAACTTTTTAAAAATTAAAATGTAACATTTAGGCCTATTTTCTGCCTAATACGCTAAAGAATATATAATTATGACATTTACCGAATGGTTCATTTTCTTCCTGCTTTTACAGGTAGTTCATTTTTTGGGAACCTGGAAACTTTATCAAAGAGCAGGCAGAAAAGCCTGGGAAGCGGCAATTCCTGTTTATAACGCATTAGTATTAATGAAGATCATAAACAGGCCATGGTGGTGGGTGATATTAATGTTCATACCCATTGTAAACCTCATCATTATACCAGTAATTTGGGTAGAAACCATTCGTAGTTTTGGTCGGAACTCGACTGCCGAAACTTTTGCGGTGATTCTAACTCTGGGCCTTTACATCTACTATGTAAACTATGCCACCAATGATGCCTATATAGTAGACAGGGATCTCAAGCCACGCACAGAAGCCGGGGAATGGATAAGTTCTATCCTATTCGCAGTTATTGCAGCTACCATCGTGCATACTTATTTCATGCAACCGTTCACCATTCCCACCTCCTCTCTTGAGAAGACCCTGCTGGTTGGTGATTTCCTATTTGTAAGCAAGTTTCATTATGGAGCCCGGGTACCGGGAACTTCCGTTGCTTTCCCAATGGTACATGATACTATTCCAGTGCTTGGTGTCAAATCTTATCTGAATAAACCTCAAATTCCTTATTTCAGATTCCCTGGATTCGAGAATATTGAAAGAAACGATATTGTGGTCTTTAACTGGCCTGTAGATACGGTGCGAAAGTTCCATGATAGGTCTGGCAAACATTTTAAAAAACCTATAGACAAAAAATCTAATTACGTTAAGAGAGCGGTGGGTGTTCCGGGAGATTCACTTTCGGTTGTGGATGGTTACGTGCATATAAATGGGGAGCAATTACAACTCCCAGACCGTGCTAAGCCACAATTCTCCTATATAGGAAAAACCAAAGGGCAGCGATTCAATCCACAGGTACTTTATAAACGCTATGATATTACCGATGGTTTTGGTTACCTGGAAAATAACGGCTTCTTTATTCAGTCTCTTTCAGATGAGAATTATGAACTTTTCAAAAGTCATCCTAACGTCGCTTCCATAAGAAGATATGTAGATTCCGCAGGGGTTAAAAATGCCAGCCTCTTCCCGAACGATAGAAAAAGGAACTGGAATAATGACAATTTCGGACCCATCTATATTCCTAAAAAAGGTGTAACTGTAGATATCACTCCAGAAACCATGGCCTTTTATAAGGAGATCATTGAGACTTATGAAGGTGAAGAATTTGGCCTGAACAATAAGCTAAGTATCAATGGCACCCAGGTTCTATTGAATGGCTCTCCTATAGACAAATACACCTTTAAACAGAACTACTACTGGATGATGGGTGATAACCGGAATAATTCTGAAGACAGCCGTACCTGGGGTTATGTTCCGGAGAACCATGTAGTTGGAAAACCTGTTTTTATCTGGCTTAGCTGGGATTCAAATGCCAGCGGCTTCGATAAGATAAGATGGGAAAGAGTTTTCACTACCGTTAAAGGTGACGGAGAACCAACTTCTTTCCTTCCCTATTTCCTTATTATCCTGGTAATTTTCTTCGGATGGAGATATTTTAAAAAACGTAGAGAAGAAGCTTAGAGTTTATGAAACCTGTGCTATTACATCCCTCCTATTTTGGGCCAATAAGCCAATGGACAGCTATTGCAAAAGTTGAACAGCTTTACTTCGAAAATGAGGATAATTACCAGAAGCAAACCTATAGAAACAGAATGTATATCTATGATGCCAATGGAAAGCTTACCCTGAACATTCCTATAAAACATAGTTCTGCTCTGGGATTGAAGACAAAAGGTCATCAGAAATATAAGGATGTACAGATAGAAAATGATTTCGACTGGCAGCTACAGCACTGGAGGGCTTTTAAAGCTTCCTACCAGACTTCGCCATTCTTTGAATTTTACGAGGACGATCTATATCCATTATATCATAAGAAGTATAAATTCCTTATGGACTTCAATTATAGGTGCATGGATTTTGTGGCAGAAAGCCTTCAGATTGACTGGAAATTTGAAAAAACTGATGAATTCATTCTGAATCCTGAAGATAAAATGAATTACAGGGCATTGATAAATGCCAAATCTGATCTTGGATTTGAGAATTCGAAATACACCCAGGTTTTTGAAGAAAAAAGAGGTTTTTTGTCGAATTTATGTATTCTGGACCTGATCTTTAATGAAGGAAATGCTTCCTTAGATTACCTGCTGTCACAGGAATTAAAGCCCGATCTTGGTTAGAACCGGGTAATGATCGGAATAATCGATCTCGTATTTCTTAAACTCCTTAATAGACAATTCATTTTCAATCAAAAGAAAATCTATACGTAACGGAAAATAATCCAGCTTAAAGCTTTTTCCAAAACCGCTACCCGCTTCCAGGAAGGCGTCATTAAATCTGCCGTCCTGCTTGATCAAATTATAGATATACGAAAAACTGGTATTATTGAAATCTCCGGCAATAATGGTTTTGTAAGGTGATTTCTGAAGATCTTCCATCAGCATTTCAGCCTGTTCCTGTTGCAAAGAGAAGCCATAACCAATTCTTCCCAGTAACTTTTTCGAATCCTCCTTCTGAAGATCATCAATTCCAGGCTTGATATTTAAGGATTGGAAATGCACATTAAATACGCGTACCGTATCTTTTTTATCAATAACCACATCTGCATAAATAGCATTATTATTGCCGTCATGAGGAAAATCAAGAGAGGCCGTGTTTACGATTGGAAACTTAGAGAAAATAGCAGATCCAAATTCGGCATTCTTACCCTTTAGTTTTACGTACTCATAGGGATATACCTTGGACAGCTCGGCAGCACCAACGTAGTGCTCCTGCACACAAAGTATATCAGGATTCTTTTCTTTTATAAAATCGGTGATCTTTTCAGGAATATCTTTTCGATCAGACCATTCGTAGGCATTAAACATCCTTACGTTATAACTCATCAGGGAAAGATCGGCTGAGTTATTTTCATCGATTTCAGAATCTGAAACCTTCACAAACCCCAGTACATAATTATACCCCAGCAATAAGATCAAAAGAGATAAAAGCATCTGCCGTTTAAACCTCAACACCCAATACACCAGGAATAGAACATTAAGAATAATAAGCACTGGAACGCCAAGGCTTAGAACCGAAAGTAAGGGAAAGGATTTTGGAGGAATTAACGGTAATAAATAAGAAAACAACAAGGCGGTTGCCGCAAGAGAATTCAGGATAAATATAAATTTATCAAACAGGCTCAGTTTCTTCATTTAATCTTCTTTTCCGGCCTGAAATAAAAAGTCCTTTTCAGCTTTACTAAGACTTTCATATCCACTTTTACTGATCTTATCCAGTATAGCATCTACCCTCTTCTGCTTTTCATCTTTATTGAAATTGCTTTTTCCTGAAGTGCTTTTTGTACTTCTGGATGTTTTACCGGTTCTATGAACAGTCTTCATTTTAGCTTTACGCTCTCTAGGCTTGAAAAGGGATGCTATGTAATCCATAATATTTTCAAACCATTTCCCAATATCGTTCCCTTTTTTTAGCTGATTGGTATATAGATAACCTAAGGCCGCTCCACCTAAATGCGCCAGATGCCCACCTGCATTTCCCATAGGAATCTGAATAATATCGATTACCACCAGGAAGGCTGCGATCCACCAGAACTTGATGCTGCCTATTAACATCAGCCTAACCCGCATATTCGGGATATGCGAAGCTATACCTATAAGCACTGCCATAACTCCGGCAGAGGCACCCATTAAATAAGATTTTCCTGTTCCCTGGAAAGCCGGGAAAAGGTTATAACTAAGCATATAGACCAACGCACCTATGATCACCCCCAGGAAGTAATAATTCAAAAGTCTTTTTGGGCTGAAATAGTTAAGGAAATAAATACCTGAGAAATAAAGTATCAGCATATTAGAAAGTATATGCCATATACCGCTATGCAAGAAGGAATAAGTAATTATGGACCATGGCTTCAACAAAAACTCCATTGGCTCCTTTGGAAAAACGAACCATTCTATAAGGAAATCTGAAGGTAGTTGAAAAAGATAGGCTATGGTCCTGAACAAAAAGAACAATATAAAGACCAGCACATTGATCGCAATGAGCTTTTCAGTGACCGTAGCGGTCTGGATCTTATATCTTAATCTATCTGATGATTTCATCAATACCAGCGATTATCATTAAACTGGTTCTTTTTCCAGTAGTACATCATTAAAAAGCCGAATAAGGCGCCACCTACGTGGGCAAAGTGGGCAATGGATCCTCCAAAGATGGAATATCCAGTAACACCGGAAAACAAATCTAAGATAATTAGTCCGGGAATAAAATACTTCGCCTTAATTGGAACCGGTACAAACAGTAAAAATAACTCTACATTTGGAAACATCATCCCGAACGCTACCAGTATACCATATATTGCACCCGAAGCTCCAACCGCCGGGGTAGCGTAAGATTCTACCATAGAACCTACCGCGTCTGCATCCAGTCCTGAAGGATAACTATACTGTCCGGTTGCCGCGGCAGATCTAGCTGCTTCCTGAAGAAAATCGGCTACCTCTGCCGGGGTATATCCAATTTCCAGGAATTCATTTGCCCCATTCTGATAGGCATAAAAATTCACCAACGTATGCAGAAAGGCTGCACCTATTCCGGCTCCAAAATAAAAAATTAAAAAACGTTTCTGGCCCAGCATCTGCTCTATTGGGCTACCGAATGCCCATAATGCATACATGTTAAAAAGTATATGCATAAAACCTCCATGCATGAACATATGAGAAACGATCTGCCATACCTGGAAATTAGTGTGTTTTACAAACCATAAAGCGAAATACTCATAAGCTACATCACCAATTAACTGGCTTCCAATAAAGAATATTACATTAATTATAAGTAAAACCTTTACGGTTTCAGTCATTCTTCCCATCAGGCAAATTTTTTATCCAGTTCATCTACAGATAAAGTAGTGAACACTGTTTTATTAAAAGGACTCAGTGCCGGTTCTTTACAGGCAAAAAGTCTATTTAGAATATGTTGTTGTTCTGCTGAATTCAATAGCGTTCCAGACCTTACCGCCATGGAATTCGCTAAAGACTTGGCCAGCAGATCGGTTTGAGAAAAGCCATTATCGGGCACATCTTTTTCGAAATCGGCCAGTAACTTTTCTAACAGGATCTCCACTTCACTTTCAGAAATCAGGGTTGGAATTCCCGTAATCTCAACCTCATCTTTTTTGATCTCAGAAAAAATGAATCCGGTTTGTTCAAGGGATTCCTTGATCTCCTTCAGCATCTCCACCTCGTGATGATTGAACTGAAGTCTTAAAGGAAATAACAGCTGCTGACTCACTGCAGATGAAACTGTTATATTCTTCAGCAACTCTTCATAAAGCACTCTGGTATGAGCCCTGTGCTGATCTATAACCAGGATCCCGCTCTTTAAAGTTGAAACGATATATTTCTTCTGAACCTGGAATGTGGATTTTTCGGTTTGCTCTTCTTTTGCTCCGAATAAATTCCCGGTGACTTCTTCACTTTCAAATTCTATCTGCCGAATATCTACTTCGGTTTCAGTTTCAGATTGCATTCCCGAGTAAAGACTTTCCCATTCCGGATGTTTATCTCTTTTATATCCTCCACCACCTCCGGAAAATGGAGATTTTGGAGCACTTTCCTGCTGAAACGGATTAAAGTTTCGATCTACCTCCACCTGCGGAATATCGGCTTCCTTATTTTTATATTCATAAGGAGTGTCCAGTTCAGAATCTCTTTCAAAATCCAGCATTGGAGCCACGTTGAACTGCCCAAGACTATGTTTAATAGAACTTTTCAGAATTGCATACAAGGCATGCTCGTCATCAAATTTGATCTCTGTCTTGGTAGGATGGATATTTATATCGATCGATTTTGGATCTACTTCCAGGTAAAGAAAATAACTTGGATAATTCTTTTCCTTCAGCAAACCTTCAAATGATGCGACAACCGCATGGTTGAGATAAGGACTTTTTATGAATCTGTTGTTTACAAAGAAGAACTGTTCTCCCCGGCTCTTCTTGGCAAATTCAGGTTTTCCAACGAAGCCTGATATTTTCACAATCTCGGTATCCTCCTCTACCGGAACCAGTTTTTCATTGGTTTTTCCACCTAAAATATTGGTGATACGCTGGCGAAAATTCGTCACTGGAAGCTGAAAAAGCTCACTCCCATTATGAGTAAGTGAAAAACTGATATCTGGATGTGCCAGGGCAACTCTCTGGAATTCATCGATAATATGCCGGGTCTCGACATTATCTGATTTCAAAAAATTGCGACGAGCAGGAATATTATAAAAAAGGTTTTTTACACTCAGGCAGGTTCCTTTTGGTGTCACGCAGGGATCCTGAGAAACCACTTCACTTCCTTCTACCTTGATACAGGTTCCAACCTCATCCTCTTCGGTTTTGGTTCTAAGCTCTACATGGGCGATAGCGGCGATAGAAGCCAAAGCTTCACCGCGAAACCCTTTCGTCTTCAGAGAAAATAGATCGTCTGCAAGTTTTATTTTTGAGGTCGCATGCCTTTCAAAGCTCATTCGGGCATCGGTAATATTCATACCCACACCATCATCTATCACCTGGATAAGGGTTTTACCGGCATCCTTGATCACAACCTGGATACGGCTGGCTTTTGCGTCTATTGAATTTTCGAGAAGTTCTTTTATTACCGAGGCCGGACGTTGCACCACTTCACCCGCAGCGATCTGGTTGGCAACATGATCGGGCAACAATTGTATTACGTTACTCATTTAACGGGGATTCGAGAAAATGGACAAATCAAAATCTAATATCCACAGACAAATGAAAAGTAAAATTATGATGATATAAATTACCCTGCGATTAATACTTCGGTTTCCTCTGGTTCGGCTGGATTTACGTGCTTCAGCCCAATGAGATCCGAAATCTATCGCGTTGGTAGCTTCTTTATATTTATTGAATTTTGAATCAAAATCATAGATATTACCCGTATCCTTACCCTTATAATAGCGAGGGGTATAGTTATACCGGGTATTCTTTCTGATCTTGTTAAAATTGATTTTCAAAACTGTAGACTGTTTGCTGATCCAAATTTACTCAAAATGCTTCAAAAATCCGAAGGCTGAGAGTATTAATAACTGAGCAATAACAATGCCGTTTTGAAAAGCCTTGCCGGCTTGCTTTTAGCCTTTGTAGAATTTAGCATCCTTTCTAAGCTGAGCCATTTTAATGGCAGCGATAGCAGCTTCGGTTCCTTTGTTCCCGTGCTCTCCTCCACTTCTGGCGCGGGATTGCTCTATATTGTTATCGGTTAATACGCAAAAGATCACCGGGATATCATTCTGGATATTAAGATCCTTGATTCCCTGGGTCACACCTTCGCAAACAAAATCGAAATGCTTTGTTTCTCCCTGTATCACGCTACCAACTGCCACTACAGCATCAAGCATTTCAAAGCTCTCCTGCATTTTTTTACAGCCGTAGATCAATTCGAAGCTTCCGGGAACATTCCAGCGTACGATATTCTCCTTCTTAACTCCATTTTCTATCCAGGCGTCGAATGCCCCCTGGAAAAGTCCCTCTGTTATTTCATCATTCCATTCAGAAACAACGATCCCAAACCGAAAGTCTTTCGCGTTTGGGATCGTATCTTTATCGTACTCTGAAAGGTTATTACCTTCTGTAGCCATATTCTAATTTTTCATTGCGCGGGCCTGCCCTAGATAGATAGGCACTTTTTCTGCTTCAGGAGCATCTGGATATTCATCTTCTATTTGAAGTAAAAATCCTTCTGCAGCATCTGCATCACCAAGTTGAATTGAAGTGATGGCAGCTTTCAAAAGAAACCTTGGCGTTGTGAACGAGTTCGATCTCATTTCAGCAGCCTTTTCATAATAACCTAATGCTTCCTCTGGTTGTTCTAATTGCATAAACGCATCTCCAATACCACCTGCAGCAAGAGCTGAAAAGATCTCATCGTCACTTTCAAAACCTTCTAGTTGTTCAATAGCCTCCTGGTATTTTCCAGTTCTCAAATATGCAAAACCGGCGTTATAATGTGCAAGATTTGCAGCATCAGTTCCGCCATAATTATCAATAATATCAAGGAAACCATATTTTCCCTCTCCGCCATTCAGCGCAAGATTGTATAGGGAATCGCTTTCAGCTCCATTTGCTCTTAAAGCCGATGCCATATAATCCTGAGCTTTGGCCATTTCATTGGCTGCCTCATTTTGCTTTGGCTCTAATACGAAACGGTTATACCCTAAATATCCTAAAACAGCAACTATAGCCACACCTACGATGATGTAGATGTATTTTTGATTATCGGCCACCCATGTTTCGGTTCTACTTGCTCCTTCATCTAAAGTGTTAAAAACTTCTGCAGTTGTAGATTCCTGTTCTGCTGTTTGTTCCCTTTCCTCCTTATTGGAAGGCTTGTATCCTCTTTTCTTATACGTTGCCATAAAAATTTGTTAATGCGTGGCAAAAATAGAATTTTTTGTGAAAATTAAAAGATAAATTATTTGTATTTTTTATATAATTTCAGCTTCTTCGAGAGCGAAAAATAGCTCTCAACAATTAATCTTTTTCCAGCTGAAATACAGCGATTTATGCATTTAAAAAATCTTAGCCTGCTTAATTATAAGAATCTAAAGTCGGCTGAATTTGAATTCGACGAAAAGATCAACTGTCTGGTTGGAAATAATGGTGTGGGTAAAACCAACGTGCTGGACAGCATCTATCATTTGTCTTTCGGAAAAAGCTATTTTAACCCCATAACATCCCAGAATATAAACCACGATTCCGACTTTTTTGTGGTTGAAGGCGAATTCATCAAAAACGGGAAATCTGAAAAAATACTTTCCAGTGCTAAAAAAGGTCAGAAGAAAGTCATAAAAAGAAATAACAAGGTATATGAAAAGCTTAGCGATCATATAGGCTTTATTCCTACTGTTATCATTTCACCATCAGATAGAGACCTGATAATTGAAGGTTCGGAAACCAGGAGAAAATTTATAGACGGAGTGATCTCCCAAAGTGACCCGGTTTATCTGAACAAACTATTACAATATACCAAGCTGGTATCACAAAGGAATTCATTATTAAAATATTTTGCTGCCAATAACACATTTGAAAGGGACACGCTGGAAGTTTACAATTTGCAAATGAGCAGCCTGGGTCAGGAGCTTTTTGAAAAAAGAAAGGAATTCCTGAAGGATTTCATTCCTATTTTCAACAAAAGATATTCTGACATTACTAACGATAAGGAAGTTGTTGACATCAATTATAAAAGTCAGCTATTTGGATCGTCTTTGTCCAATTTACTGGAAGAGAACCTTCAGAAAGACATGGCTTTGCAATACACTTCTGTGGGAACCCATAAAGATGATTTAAGTTTCGAGATCGAAGGGCATCCCATTAAAAAATTCGGATCACAGGGTCAGCAAAAATCATTTTTGATCGCCCTGAAGCTGGCACAGTTCGATTTCATCAAAAAAATAAGCAAGGTAAATCCTATCCTTTTGCTAGATGATATTTTCGATAAACTGGATGAGCACAGGGTTTCACACATCGTTTCCCTGGTAGCAACCGATCAATTAGGACAAATTTTCCTTAGTGACACACATGCCGACAGGACCGAAAAAGTGGTTAAAAGCAGCAATCAATCCTATAAAATATTCAAGCTTTGAAAAGACTAATCCTGATATTTGCCATTATCATCATGACCTCCTGTTCCCAGAACGATCCCAAGGAACAGCTAAAAAATCTTAACGGCTACTGGCAAATAGAAAAAGTTGAAATAGCAAAAGATTCTGTCGTGGAATATAGTTTGAGTCAATTGATAGATTATATAGAGATCACAGATTCAACAGGTTTCAGGAAGAAATTGAAACCAAAGATCGATGGTGGGTTTATCGAAAATTCAAATAATTCAGAAAAAGTCACGGCGAGAATTGAAGACAACAGCCTTTTTCTTTATTATAAGACCCCCTTCGACGAATGGACAGAGGAAGTTGTAGAAGCTAATGCTGAAAAACTGGTAATTCTGAACCGGGATGATAAAAAATACTACTACCAACGATATAAACCTTTACTAAGCCAAGATGAAAAAGAGACGCAAGAATGAAGAAATGAAACTGGGCGACCTGCTCAAGAGTTTCGTTGATGAAAATAAATTAGATAAAAAAGGGCTGAACCAGGTAAAAGTGAGAGATGTCTGGAACAGCCAGATGGGGCCGGCCATAGAAAAATACACGACCAATCTGATGTTGAAAAATGATACGCTTTATGTACAGTTGAGTTCTTCGGTTTTACGAGAGGAACTGAGTTATGGAAAGGAAAAGATCATTAGAAATCTCAACGAGGAAATGGGCAAAGAGATCATTTCAAAACTGGTATTGAGATAAGACCTGTTTTAATTCAAATTTCAATAGTTATGAGTCATAAAGTCAAAGTATTCCTGATCTATTTCTTTTCCTTTATTATCATCTTTTCAGTGTTTAGATATTTGCTGGAATTAATTTTCCCTCAAATGGAACATCTTTATCTAATGATCACGGCAGCAGTTATTACTGTGGTTCTTTCGCCCAGACTGGACAAAGATCAGAACGGCCGCTATATTCTAAAATCGATTTTCAGTAAGAAACCGCTTATAAAGTAACTATTTCAAATTTAGAGACCCTGAAACAAGTTCAGGGTGACGCATAGAATTGCATTGTGAAGAAGCATAACGACTGAAGCAGTCTCTGCACTACTACCTCAAAGTTTGAGATTGCGTCGCTTAGCTCATAAGGACCCTGAACCAAGTTCAGGGTGACGATAACCCCAAAATTTCGTCATGCTGAATTTATTTCAGCATCTCATTTTTTCAACCTCGACTGCGTTCAGTTAGACAATATTGGAAAAAAGCATAAAAAAACCGGACTCAAAAAAGTCCGGTTTTCTTGATTTATTGAAATTGTTCTATTAGAACATCTCTCTTCCTGCAAAATGGAAAGCACCTTCAATTTGTGCGTTCTCATCGCTATCACTACCGTGAACCGCATTTTCTCCAATGCTCTTCGCGTATTTTTTTCTGATAGTTCCTTCAGCGGCCTCCTCAGGGTTAGTAGCTCCAATAAGAGTTCTGAAATCTTCTACAGCATTGTCTTTTTCAAGAATTGCTGCAACGATAGGACCACGTGTCATGAATTCAACTAATTCTCCGAAAAATGGACGCTCTTTATGGATCGCATAAAAAGTCTCAGCATCTCTCTGAGTCATTTGAGTAAGCTTCATTGCTACGATTCTGAATCCTGAAGCTGTGATCTGGTCTAGTATTCCACCAATATGCCCGTTCTCTACTGCATCTGGCTTAATCATGGTGAATGTTCTATTTCCTGCCATTGTATGGTTTTTAAATTTGGTGCAAAAATAAATAATTCCTTCCCATATACAAGTCCTTTAAGCTTTTATGTTCAACTACTGAATTTCCATTAGATGCAACCCTTCATTTAAAAGGTTAATTTTACATCTGAAAAAATGACATTTTATAATCTTCCTGGAAATATAAATTTCAAGTCCCTACTATTTCTTAAGTAGTATTAAATTGTATATTTAGCCCCGAATATGATAGATACCAGAATACTCGAAATAACGGCCGAGCTGGCCAAGGCTGAAAATATAGTGATAGTGCCCCACAAAGGTCCAGATGGGGATGCGATGGGATCCAGTCTTGGATTATGGCATTTTCTGAAAGACAAAGGTCACAATGTAAAGGTTATTGCTCCAAACGATTATCCCCATTTTTTAAAATGGTTACCGGGTAACGAGGAGGTTATTATCTATGAAAATGAGAAGGAAAGATCAGACGGACTTATATCTGAAGCTGAGATCGTATTCACCCTCGACTTTAATCATCTTTCAAGGTGCGGCGGAATGCAGGATTCCCTGGTAGCATCAGATGCGGTTTTTGTTATGATAGACCATCACCAGGAACCTTCAGATTATGCTCATTATACCTATAGTGATTCAAAGATGAGCTCTACCTGTGAAATGGTGTATAAATTTATCGATAAACTAAGAGCCAGCAAGAAGATCACTCCAGAGATCGCGACCTGCCTATATACAGGAATCATGACCGATACCGGATCTTTCCGCTTCAGCTCTACTTCAAGTGACACTCACAGGGTGCTTGCAGATCTTATAGATAAAGGAGCTGTAAACGACCAGATCCACAATAACATTTTCGATACGAATTCTGAAAATAAATTGCAATTACTGGGGACTGCTTTGCAAAACCTGAAGGTGAATAAAGAGCTCAGAACGGCCTATATAAGTCTTTCCCAGGATGAGTTGGACAGGCATAATTTTCAAAAAGGAGATACCGAAGGTTTTGTAAATTACGGGCTATCCCTGGACGGAATTATTTTTGCAGTGATCTTCATCGAAAAAGCCAATGAAAGCATAATCAAAATGTCTTTCAGATCTAAAGGAGACTTCGACGTCAACAAGTTTGCACGAGCTCATTTTGAAGGTGGCGGTCATATAAATGCAGCTGGTGGAAAAAGTGATCTTTCATTGAATGATACAATTGTAAAGTTCAACCAGATCTTACCAGAATACAAAGAAGAACTTTCAAAATGAGATTTACAGCAGTTATATTTTTATTGATCCTTGCAGCTTCCTGTAAATCGCCGGAAGCGAGATATCCTGTATCCCAGAACAGTGGTTCATATATAGACGAATCTGTGGAAAGGAATAAGGAAATGATCGCCCAGGAAGAAGATTATATCAAAAAAGTCATGGGTGAAAATGTAGATACCGAATATTTATCTTCTGCCGACGGATTCTGGTATTATTACAACGAAAAGTCGACCGACAGTACGAATACCAGAACACCCGATTTTGGCGATGTAGTGGTTTTTGATTACTCAATTTCAAGCATAGAGGGAAAATCTATTTATGCCAAAGGTGAAAAACCAACCCAGGAATACACCATGGATAAAGAAAAACTCTTTACCGGTTTAAGGCAAGGTTTAAAACTAATGAAAGAAGGTGAAACGGTTACCTTTCTTTTCCCCTCTCACAAGGCATTCGGTTATTACGGAGACAAAGAGAAAATAGGCAGCAACACGCCAATCACCGCGAGGGTGACCCTACACGAAATAAAAGAAGAACCCAATCAGGAAATAAATAATTAAGAATGAAATAAGCCTGGGAGAATTTCCAATTTCCAATGGAATGATCTTTGGCTATTAATATCTGACCCTAAAAACAATTAAATACAGATGAGAACAAAGAGCTTTTTTTTACTATTAACACTAGCATTTGCACTGATATCCTGTAATGAGGAATATCCGGAGCTTGAGGACGGAATGTATGCCGAATTCAACACTTCCATGGGACCAATCGTTGCGGAACTTTATTTTGAAGAAACCCCTATGACCGTGGCCAGCTTCGTCTCTCTTGCCGAAGGAACCAGTAAAATGGTAGACAGTACCTACGAAGGTAAAAAATACTACGAAGGTCTGATTTTCCACCGTGTTATCGATGGATTTATGATCCAGGGTGGAGATCCTACCGGAACAGGTAGTGGTGGCCCGGGATACAAATATCCAGATGAATTTGTAGACTCCTTAAGTCATGATTCAAAAGGAGTCCTTTCAATGGCTAATGCCGGTCCTGGCACAAACGGAAGCCAGTTTTTCATAACTCTTGCTCCGGTTCAGCAACTTGACGGAAAACACACAGTATTCGGAAAGATCGTAAAAGGTCAGGATGTGGTAGACTCCATCGGGAAAACTGAAACTGCCCAGCGTGATCGTCCTGTGAAGGATGTAGTGATGAACGAGGTGAACATCATTAGAAAAGGTAGTGCTGCTAAGAACTTCGATGCTCCAAAAGTATTTGAATCTGAACTTGCTGCCATTGAAGCAGAAAAGGAAGCTGAAGCGAAGAAAATGCAGGAAATGGCAGAAGAAAAAGCCGAAGAATTTGAAGCTTTGGAAGCTAAAGCAGACTCTTTAGACAGCGGACTTAAAATCTACTTTGAAAATAAAGGAGAAGGAGAAAAACCAAATAATGGCCAGAAAGTAATGGTAAATTATTCAGGTTATTTTGCTGATGGTACTATTTTCGACACCAATAGAATGGAGTTAGCAAAAGAAACGGGAATCTATGATCATAGAAGAGATTCTGCCGGAGGATACCAGCCAATGGCCATGGTATACGGCCCGGATGCTCCAATGATCCCTGGTTTTAAAGAAGGAATTCAACAGATGAGTATAGGTGATGAAGCTGTACTTTGGATCCCTAGCCACCTAGGTTATGGAGAAAGAGGTGCTGGCGGAGTAATACCTCCGAATGCAGACCTCATCTTTAAGATAGAACTGGTAGAAATGGCCAACGAAACAAAATAATCAAAGTTTTAAAAGCTAAAAAAGCCCTCAGAAATTTTCTGAGGGCTTTTTTATTTTCTACATCTTCACGAGATTTTAATTCTCCGGAATGTTCTTTAAAACTTCCAGTAAGAACTTCCAGTATTTCTGGGCAGATTTAATACTTGCCCTCTCATCTGGAGAATGTGCTCCTCTAATGGTAGGACCAAATGAGATCATATCCATTTCAGGATAGTGGCTTCCAATGATCCCGCATTCCAATCCGGCATGGCAGGCAGCAATATCAGCTCTTTCACCATGCATTTTTTGATAGATCTCATCAAGAGTTTTCAAAATAGCAGAATCGCTATTTGGTGCCCATCCTGGATATTCGCCCGACAGTTCAACATCAAAACCAGCAAGTTCAAAAACAGATTTAAGAGAACTGGCCAGGTCATCCTTAGAAGATTCAACAGAACTTCTTGTAAGACATTTAATATAAACCTCACCATCTTTAAGCGTGACATTGGCGATATTATTAGATGTTTCCACCAGTCCTTCAATTTCCGGACTCATTCTATAAACACCATTATGTGCCCCTGCCAAAGCAAGTAAAACTTCTTTTTGAGATTTAAGATCCATAATGGAGTTCTCTGTTGGTATCTTCTGAATTTCCACAGTAAGATTTGGTTCCAGGGAAGTATATTCAGATTTGATATCAGCCGCACGGGACTCTATTTCTTTTTTAAAGCTTTCCTCCTCAGTATCTGGTATGGCGACTATTGCTTCACTTTCACGCGGAATCGCATTTCTAAGTCCGCCCCCATTGATGGCTGAAATCCTTAATTTCAGATCTTCAGAAGTGTTTAGCAAAAGGCGATTCATCATCTTGTTGGCATTACCTAAACCTTTAATGATATCCATCCCGGAATGACCACCCATTAAACCTTTTACTTTAACCGAGTAAGAACGGTAAGCATCAGGCATTTTCTCCTCTTCATATTTTTTGGTAGCCGTTATATCTACTCCCCCGGCGCAACCAATTCCTATTTCATCGTCTTCTTCAGTATCAAGATTTAGAAGGATCTCTCCATCAAGTAATTCCGGACTCAAACCTTTAGCCCCGGTCATCCCCGTCTCTTCATCAATAGTGAAAAGAGCTTCGATAGCAGGATGCTCAATAGAGTCGCTTTCCAGGACAGCCATCATAGTAGCCACACCAAGGCCATTATCAGCACCAAGAGTGGTCCCTTTCGCCTTTACCCAGTCTCCATCTACATACATGTCTATTCCCTGAGTGTCAAAATCGAAATCGGTATCATTATTCTTCTGGTGTACCATATCAAGATGCGCCTGAAGAACTATCTTCTTTCGATTCTCCATTCCAGAGGTAGCCGGCTTATAGATCACCACATTACCAACACTATCCACTTCAGTTTTTAAATTGAGGTTATTCCCGAAATTCTTAATGAATTCAATAACTCTTTCTTCTTTTTTCGAGGGTCTGGGAACTGCATTCAAATCTGCAAATTTGTTCCATAAAACTTTGGGTTCCAATGCCCTTATTTCTTCGTTCATTGATCTAAATTTTGGTATCTTCACAAAGGTATTCGAAAATACTGAACTCTAAAATTTGAGTCCTCCTGAATATTCCTATTTTTATCTTGTGAAAAGAAAGTCTACCCTTGTTCTGGCTATACTTCTACCGGTACAGATCATCGGGATAAATCTTCTGGCTCGACATTCAGAGTTTGTGGAAGAATATTATTCTCATGGATTATATCCAGTGATTTCCAGAATTATGAGATTTAGCCTTGGAATCGTCCCCTTTTCCATGGGTGATATACTTTACGGAATTCTGATCATTCTTGCCATCATGTGGCTGGTAAGAAGAATTTCTCAGAAATTTAAAGATCCGAAGATCTGGATTCCAGATACGCTGGCTACCCTCTCTGTGATCTATTTCTGTTTTCACCTATTCTGGGGATTTAATTATTACAGGTTACCTCTCCACAAAAGCCTGGAGATTGATAATAAATACACCACCGAAAAATTAATTACGCTCACTGAAAAATTGATCGAAAGGTCTAATGGTTTACATGCTGAACTTGCAGCGAACGATTCTACAAAAGTAAATTATGACTTTTCGAAAAGGGAATTATTCGAGACTACGTTACAGGGTTACAAGAATATCGAGAATGACTTTCCGGAACTGGCATATAATGGCGAGGCTTTAAAAAGATCTATTTATAGTCTTCCCCTTACCTATATGGGCTTTAACGGTTACCTGAATCCGCTAACGAACGAGGCACAGGTTAATAGTTTAATACTGCCCTATAAAATCCCTACCACGGCAAGTCATGAGGTTGGGCATCAACTAGGATTTGCCAAGGAGAATGAGGCAAACTTTATCGCCTGCCTGGTAACCATGAACCACCCCAACAAACACTTCCAGTACTCTGGCTATACTTTCGCATTGAGTTATTGCCTTAGTGAACTCTATAGAAGAGATAAAGAAAAAGCCGATGAACTTATTGAAAGAATGAACCCTGGAATTCTTAAAAACTACCGGGAAGTAGATGAGTTCTGGCTAAAACATCAAAACCCGTTTGAACCCATTTTCAAGGCTACCTATAACCGGTATCTTATCGTGAATAATCAGGCCGATGGGATGAAAAGCTATAGTTATGTGGTTGCCCTTCTCGTAAATTATTTTGACGATACCCGCAATGCCTTTTAGATACTATAGGATTGCTGAAATTTTCTTACTTTAAGGCTCTTAAATTTTAGACCTATACTTTTATTTAAATCCACTAAACATTTATGAAACTAAAATTACTGATCTTAGGTGTATTCCTTTGTAGTTGCGTATTGCATTCCCAGGAATACTTCCCCAAGAATGATGGTGTGAAAACCCGTAACACCAATTACACCGTTTTTAAGAATGCCCGTATCCACACAGATCCCCAAAATGTGATCGAAAATGGGATGTTCGCAATAACAGAAGGAAAGATTACCGCCGTTGGGAAATCCATCGATATTCCTGAAAATAGTATCGTGATCGATCTTAAAGGGAAAGAAGTGTATCCATCCTTTATAGATCTTTTCAGCGATTTCGGAATTCCAGAGCCAAAAAAAGCTGAAGCTGGGAATACTCCTCAATACGATGCAGCACGGGAAGGATTTTACTGGAACGATCACATAAGGCCTGATACCGAAGCTATTTCACACTTCAAATTCGATTCTAAAGAAGCTGAAAAATATCACCAAGCGGGATTTGGTGTAGTAAACACTCATGTCCCAGACGGTATTATCAGGGGCGCCGGAATGCTGGTGGCTTTAACTCCGGAAGTATCTGAAGGTGACCGAATCCTTGAAGGAAGGTCGTCACAATACCTATCCCTGGATAAAAGTGTACAATCCAGGCAATCTTACCCTACTTCTACCATGGGAGCCATGGCTTTGATACGCCAGGCTTATCTGGATGCAAAATGGTATGCAGAAGGCCATGCAAAAAACAAAGATCTTGCTCTTGAAGCTTTGAACAGAAATAAAAACCTAGTTCAGATATTTGCTACAGATAATTTACTTGACGAATTCAGAGCAGATAAAGTAGGCGATGAATTTGGAATTCAGTATGTGATACTTGGAAGCGGAAAGGAATATCAAAGGCTCGATAAAGCAAAAGCTTCGAATGCTACCTTTATCGTACCTCTTAAATTTCCGAAGGCTTTCGATGTTGAAGATCCTTATCTTGCTAACCAACTAAGTCTGGAAGAAATGAGAGAATGGAACCAGGCTCCGGCGAACCTGAAAATGCTTTCCGAAAAAGAGGTTCCTTTCACTTTGACCACACATTCAATAGACGCTGAAAAAGATTTTAAAACTAACCTTTTAAAAGCCATAGAATATGGCTTACCAAAAGCAGAAGCCCTGGCCGCATTAACTACAGTTCCGGCGAAAACAATTGATCAGGAAAATAAACTGGGCGTGATAAAAGAGGGTGCCTGGGCAAACTTTCTGATCACTTCCGGAGATTATTTCGAAAAGGAAACTACCCTCTATGAGAACTGGGTACAGGGAGAGAAAAAGATCCTGAGCAGCATAGATGCAACCGATATTACCGGAAATTATAATCTGAAAGTAAATGGAAAGACATATGAACTTAAAATTAGCGGTGACCCGGTTAAATTAAAATCTGAAGTAAAGACCAATAACTCCAAAATAGGTTCAAAGCTCAGTTTTGAAAATAACTGGATGAATCTTCTACTTTCTTCTCCAGATACTACGAAATCAGATTTCATCAGACTGGTTGCTAATGTTCCTTCAGAAACAAAGCAAATCTCGGGGAAAGCTATTCTGCAAAATGGGAATGAAACTACGTTCCAGGTAATAAAGGCTTCAGAAGCTGAAAAGAAGGATGACATGAAGAAAGATAAGGAAATCCATAATTTGCTACCGGTCACTTATCCCAATATCGCCTACGGTTTTTCAAGCAAACCTCAACAACAAAACGTACTTTTCAAAAACGCTACGGTGTGGACCAGTGAAGAAGATGGTGTTCTAGAAAATACCGATGTACTGGTTAAAAATGGTGAAATTGTTAAAATTGGAGCTGGAATAAATGCCGGTGGAGCAAAAGTCATCGATGCGACGGGGAAACATCTCACCGCAGGAATCGTAGACGAACACTCACACATAGCGGCATCTGCAATTAATGAAGCCGGTCACAACTCTTCTGCTGAAGTACAAATGGAAGATGTTGTAGATCCTACCGATATTGATATTTACCGCAATCTTGCCGGTGGAGTTACAACCATTCAGCTTTTACATGGTTCAGCAAATCCTATTGGAGGCCAATCGGCAATCCTGAAATTAAAATGGGGAGAAAGCGCTGAAGATATGATCTTTGAACAGGCTCCTCCTTTCATCAAATTTGCTTTAGGTGAAAATGTAAAACAATCCAACTGGAGTGGCGGGAGATTTCCTCAAACCCGTATGGGTGTAGAACAGGTTTTTACCGATTATTTTAGCCGGGCGAAAGCTTATGAATCGAGCAGAGACGATTCAGATTTCAGAAAAGACCTGGAAATGGAAACCATTTTGGAAATCCTCAATGGCGAAAGATTTGTTTCCTCACATTCATATATTCAAAGCGAGATTAACATGCTGATGAAAGTTGCTGAAAATTTCGGTTTTAATATCAATACTTTCACTCATATTCTTGAAGGATATAAAGTAGCTGATAAAATGAAGGAACACGGCGTGGGAGCTTCTACTTTTTCTGACTGGTGGGCGTATAAATATGAGGTAAATGATGCCATTCCTTATAATGCTTCGATCATGACCGAGGCCGGCCTTACCGTTGCAATTAATAGTGATGACGGTGAAATGAGCCGAAGGTTGAATCAGGAAGCAGCCAAAAGTGTAAAATATGGTGGAATGAGCGAGGAAGAAGCCTGGAAAATGGTGACCATCAATCCGGCAAAGCTGTTACATATAGATAACCTGGTTGGCAGTATAAAAACAGGAAAACAAGCCGATCTTGTTCTCTGGAATGACCATCCTCTCTCCATCTACGCAAAACCAGAGAAAACCATGGTTGAAGGCGTTTTCTATTTTGATATAGAGCGCGATTCAGAAATGCGCAAGGAGATCAGGAAAGAGCGTAATGAACTTATTGGTATGATGTTAAAAGCTAAAAACAACGGTGTAGAAACCCAGCCAATTAAAAAAGAAGAAAAACAAAGAGTTCACTGTGATCTACTAGAAGAGGTAAAATAAATTTTAGGAAAATGAAATTACTTAAGACATATATATTAATCGCGATCCTGATGATCTCAGGACAAAGTTTTGCCCAGCAAACTCCTGCAGGAAAACAAACTGAAGCAATAACCATTGTTGGAGCGACAGCTCACCTGGGAAATGGGGAAATTATAGAGAATAGCCTGATAATTATTGAAAACGGAAAGATCATAGAGGTAACCTCAAAAGATCTCACTAAAAGGCAATATCCTGGAAAGATCATTAATGCAGAGGGAAAACATGTTTATCCTGGTTTTATAGCTCCAAATTCTACCCTGGGACTCGTAGAGATCTCTGCCGTTAAGGCTACAGTAGATCAGGATGAAATAGGTGAAATGCTACCGAACATTAGAAGTTTGATTGCATATAATGCCGAAAGCAAGATCGTGGAATCTATGAGGCCTAACGGAGTACTTCTGGGGCAGATAGTTCCTCGTGGAGAAAAAATCTCAGGCACTTCCTCTATCGTTCAATTCGATGCCTGGAACTGGGAAGATGCGGTGGTAAAAGAAGATGATGGTTTACATATCAACTGGCCTGAAAATTATAAAAGAGGCAGATGGTGGAGAGGCGAAGACCCAGATCTGAAACCTAACAAAGAATATATGGAGGATGTTCAGGAACTTTCAGATTTCTTTTCGTCTGCCCGGGCTTACCTGGAAGGAAAAAGGGATTATAAAAACCTACAATTCCTAGCCATGGAGCCGGTATTTAACGGAGACAAAAAGGTGTTTGTACACGTTGATGGTGAAAAGGAGATCCTGGACCTTATTCAGTTCAAAAAAGAACATAAACTCGAAAACCTGATAATTGTAGGAGGTTATTATGCTCTTGGTGTTGCTGAAGACCTTAAAAACAATGACATTCCTGTTCTGGTGAACAGGCCTCACAGTATACCTGAGGAAGCATATGAAGATTATGATTATCCCTACAAATTAGCAAAACTACTCCAGGATAAAGGGGTTCTCGTAGCCCTTGAAAGCAGCGGACAAATGGAAAGGATGAATACGCGAAATTTACCTTTCTATGCCGGAACAGTCGCTGCCTTCGGAATGGATAAGGAAGATGCCCTGAAATTAATTACATCTAATACTGCAAAGATCTTGGGTATAGATGATAATTACGGTAGCCTGGAAAAAGGTAAGTCGGCCACTTTGTTCATTTCTGAAGGAGATGCTCTGGACATGCGAGGAAATATTCTTACTCATGCCTTCATCGATGGCCGCAAAATTAGCCTGGAAACTCATCAAACAGAGCTTTGGAAGCGATATTCCAGGAAATATAAGGAACAGGAAAGTGAATAGTATTTCCTGATATTTTAAGGTTGCCTGAAATCTGGACACGTCAAGCTGAACTTGTTTCAGCTTCTCTATAGGTTGATAAATTTAATCTTTAAAGATCTTGAAATAAATTCAGGATGACGTCAATTCGGTTTTCAGGCAACTTTTTTTATGCTTATTATCTATGTATTTTTACGCCTATGTTAAAACAGATCACAAGCCTGCGGAACAAAGAGATCAAATGGCTATTACAATTACAGGAAAAATCCCGCAATCGTAGAAAAGAAAACTCTTTTGTAATCGAAGGACAAAGGGAAATTTCCCTTGCCGTAAAAGGTGGCTACTCCCCTCTTCATCTCTATTTTGTTCCCGAGCTCATGGAGCTGTCGGAAGTGGTTGAAATATCCAAGGCTAATAGCAGTAACCCTGCATCGATCACAGAAATAAGCCACGAAGTCTATGAAAAGATCGCCTATCGGGGAAGTACTGAAGGATTGATCGCTGTATTCAGAACGAAAGAACATCAACTGGAAAATCTTGAATTTTCAAACACTAATCCGCTCATTCTGGTTGCGGAAGCACCTGAAAAACCGGGAAATATCGGTGCAATTCTAAGAACGGCAGATGCAGCTGCGGTAGATGCTGTGATAATTGCCAATCCAAAGACCGATCTATATAATCCCAATATCATTAGAAGCAGCGTAGGCTGTATATTTACTAATAAGATCGCTACCGGGCACACCTCTGAAATTATAGATTTTCTAAAAAGACAGAATATTCCAATCTATTCTGCAGCTTTACAAGCCTCGAAGCCTTACCACGAAATCGACTTTAGTAAAGGCTCAGCTGTTGTTATGGGAACTGAAGCTACAGGCTTAAGCGACGAATGGTTGGAAAATTCTACCCAGAATATCATCATTCCCATGCATGGCGAAATAGATTCCATGAACGTTTCTGTAGCAGCAGGAATTCTTATTTTTGAAGCAAAAAGGCAGAGAGCCGTCCACCCCAAATAAATCAGGAAATTTTGACAGCAGAAACTCTATTTTATATCATTATAGCCATCATTATCATAGATTTTATCATCGATAAAATTCTGGATGCGGTGAACGCGAAACATTTTAATGATCCTATTCCTCCTGAACTTACCGATGTTTACGATAAAGAAGAATATGAGAGATCACAAAGATATAAGAAAGAACGTTTTAAATTCGGGATGATCTCCAGTACATTTTCTGTCCTGCTTACTTTAGGATTTATAATTTTTGATGGCTTCTCTTTTGTAGACCAGCTGGCGAGAAATTTTAGTGACAGCAATATCTTGGTAGCCCTGATCTTTTTTGGGATTATTATGTTAGGTAGTGATATTCTCATGACCCCTTTTTCATGGTATAGCACATTTGTAATAGAAGAAAAATATGGTTTCAATAAAACTACCAAAAGAACCTTTTTTTTGGACAAAGTAAAAGGCCTGGTGATGTCTGCCATAATTGGTGGGGGAATCTTAGCCCTTATCGTTTGGTTCTACCAGTTTGCCGGAGATAATTTCTGGTGGTATGCCTGGATATTAATTGCCGTATTTTCAGTTTTCATGAATATGTTCTATGCGAAACTAATAGTTCCATTATTCAATAAACAAACTCCGCTGAGAGAGGGTTCCCTTAGAACAAAGATTGAACAATATGCGAAAAGTGTTGGATTCCAGCTTGATAACATTTTTGTAATAGACGGTTCAAAAAGGAGTACCAAGGCCAATGCCTATTTTTCAGGGTTTGGAAGAGAGAAGAGAATTACCTTGTATGATACACTTATCAATGATCTTGAAGAGGAAGAAATAGTAGCTGTTCTCGCTCATGAGGTAGGACACTATAAAAAAAATCACATTATCGTTAATCTAATTGCATCTGTCCTAACAACTGGTTTTACGCTCTGGTTATTATCGCTTTTTGTGGGGAATCCATTACTTTCTGAAGCTTTGGGTGTAGCAACACCAAGTTTTCATATTGGTTTAGTAGCCTTCGGAATTCTATACAGTCCAATTTCAGAAATTACCGGACTCGTCATGAACTATATTTCAAGAAAGTTTGAATACCAGGCAGACAATTATGCCCGAAACACCTATAATGGTGATTCACTAATTTCCAGCTTAAAGAGATTATCCAAGAATACTCTGAGCAACTTAACCCCTCATAAAGCCTATATTTTTGTACACTATTCTCACCCGAGTCTATTACAGAGATATCGAAATTTGAAGGCCCAATTTTAGTTGTTTCCTTATAATCTTAATTGTATTTTTAGCCTATGACAGAGGCAGCAATAGCAAAAGAAAACAAGCAAATTGCAAGGCAGTATAAGGAGTTACTGCGTATAAGTTATCAAACACTTTCTGAAGATGACAAGAAACTTATCAGGAAGGCGTTTGATACGGCAGTTGATGCGCACAAAGACCAGCGCCGTAAATCTGGGGAAGCCTATATCTTCCATCCCATTGCCGTAGCAAAAATAGTAGCATCTGAGATTGGACTTGATGCCACCTCCATTGCGGCAGCATTACTTCACGATGTGGTAGAAGACACTAAATATACTCTCGATGACCTAAGGGAAATGTTTGGTGAAACCGTGGCAAAGATCGTGGACGGACTCACAAAAATATCAAGCCTTAAAAAGGACAAAGATGTTTCCCTGCAGGCAGAGAATTTCAGGAAAATGCTGCTTACCCTGAATGATGACGTAAGGGTAATTATTATTAAGATCGCAGACAGGTTGCATAATATGCAAACCATGGATGCAATGCGACCGGACAAACAGGTGAAAATTGCTTCGGAAACACTTTATATTTACGCTCCCCTGGCCCACCGAATTGGGTTATATAATATTAAAACCGAACTGGAAGACCTGGGACTGAAATATACCGAGCCGGAAGTTTACCAGGATATCCTCACCAAGATCAAGGAAAGTAAGGAAGAGCAGGATGCCTATATTAAAGAATTCAGCAAGGTTATCCAGGATAGCCTGGACAAGGAAGATCTTGATTATGAAATTAAAGGTCGTCCGAAATCGATCTATTCCATTAACAGAAAGATCAAGGCCCAGGATATAAGTTTTGATGAAATCTACGATAAGTTTGCGATCAGGATCATTTACAATAGTGAACCTTCTCAAGAAAAATTCCTGGCCTGGAAAATATATTCTATCGTAACAGACCACTTCAGGCCTAATCCCACGAGATTAAGAGACTGGATCTCTTCCCCTAAATCTACCGGATATGAAGCCCTACACATTACGGTAATGGGACCAAAAGGCAGATGGGTGGAGGTGCAAATTAGAAGCGAGCGCATGAACGAGATCGCTGAGAAAGGTTATGCCGCTCACTATAAATACAAGCAAGGTAAAAATAACAAAGAGGAAAGAGGGTTTGAAGAATGGGTTACCCGTTTGCAGGAAGCACTGGAAAGTCCGGATGTAAATGCCGTAGATTTTGTAGAGCAATTCAAACTGAACCTCTACTCCAAGGAGATTTTTGTTTTTACTCCGCAAGGAGATCTAAAATCCCTGCCAAAAGGTTCTACGCCATTAGATTTCGCCTTCAGTATTCATACAGAAATTGGTATACATACGCGTGGAGCACGGGTAAACAATAAACTTGTACCTC
Source organism: Christiangramia lutea (assembly GCF_022489035.1). Taxonomy (GTDB): domain Bacteria; phylum Bacteroidota; class Bacteroidia; order Flavobacteriales; family Flavobacteriaceae; genus Christiangramia; species Christiangramia lutea. The sequence goes on along the minus strand of NZ_JAKVTV010000005.1, from coordinate 185,422 downwards.
TTAGTCATGAACTTAAAAGTGGTGACCAGGTAGAGATCATAACTTCAGATAACGCCAAACCAAATATAAACTGGCTGGATTATGCGAACACTGCGAGGGCACGAGCCAAAATAAAATCTTCTCTGAAGGAAGAGAAAAAAGAAATCGCCGAAGAAGGAAAAGCCATACTGGCCAGGAAATTAAAGGCCCAGAAAATTCAGTTCAACGAGAAATCTATTAATGAACTGGTAGTTTTTTTCAATCTTAAAACAAGCCTGGACCTTTTCTACCGGGTTGGAATTGGAAAGATCGACAATAAAATGCTGAAGGATTTTGCAAATTCCAGAAGCAATGCTCTGGTAAGTTATTTTAAAAATAAGATCAAAAAGTCGCAGGTCGCAACAGATCTTGACAAAGAAGAGATCACGGCCAAGTATGACCAGCTGGTTTTCGGAAAGGAAGAAGAAAAGCTGGAATACAAATTATCCAATTGTTGTAATCCAATTCCAGGGGATAGCGTTTTTGGTTTTATTTCAGTAAACGACGGCATAAAAGTTCATAAGAAGGACTGCCCGAATGCTCTTCAGCTACAAAGCAATTACGCCTACAGGATCATCCAGGCAAAATGGATAGACAGTTCTCAACAGGACTTTGTTGCCGTGATCAGGCTGCAGGGAATAGACAACCTGGGTCTTGTTAGTGAGATCACTAAAGAGATCTCCAGCAATATGCACGTGAACATGAAAAACCTGAATTTTGACAGTTCAGACGGGATCTTTAGCGGGCGGATCACCCTGGTTGTGAAGAATAATAATATCCTGAATACCATCATTCAAAGGCTGAAAAAAATTAACGGGATAGACAAGGTTAGCCGTGAATAAACTTATACCTTTGCAAAGCAAATTATGAGCAAAAAAGTCGTAAATAAGAACGACCAGGCGGTCGTTAAGAACGTTTTCACTAAATATCTTGAAGAAAAAGGACACCGGAAAACTCCGGAGCGTTTTGCTATTCTTCAGGAGATCTATAATTCTGATGATCACTTCGATATTGAGTCTCTTTATATTAAAATGAAGAACAAAAAATATCGAGTGAGTCGGGCTACACTTTATAATACTATTGAATTATTACTCGAGTGTGGTTTGGTAAGAAAGCATCAGTTTGGTCAGAATCAGGCACAATATGAAAAGTCTTATTTTGACAGGCAGCACGATCATATTATACTTACAGATACCGGAGAAGTGATAGAGTTTTGCGATCCCAGGATACAAAGTATCAAACAAACCATTGAAGAGGTTTTTGATATTGAGATCAAGAAACATTCACTCTACTTTTACGGAAATAAAAAATCAACCAATTAAGTTTAGAAATTCATGGCAGTAGATTTACTACTAGGTCTTCAATGGGGTGATGAAGGAAAAGGCAAAATTGTTGACGTCCTTACCTCAAAATACGATATTATTGCTCGTTTTCAGGGTGGCCCTAATGCCGGTCATACATTAGAATTTGACGGTCAGAAACATGTTTTACACACTATCCCATCTGGAATTTTCCACGATGACAGCATAAACCTTGTAGGTAATGGTGTAGTGATAGACCCGGTGATCTTTAAAAGAGAACTGGATAACCTGGCAAAACATAATATCGATTATAAGTCTAAGCTACTTATTTCAAGAAAAGCTCATTTAATCCTTCCAACGCACAGACTTCTGGATGCAGCTTCTGAAGCTTCAAAAGGAAAGGCAAAAATAGGATCTACTCTCAAAGGAATAGGACCTACTTATATGGACAAGACTGGAAGAAATGGATTGCGTGTTGGCGATCTTGAACTAGAAGACTGGAAAGAGAGATATCGTGCCCTTGCCGATAAGCATGAGAAAATGATCGCTTTCTACGATGTGAATATTCAATATAACCTGAAAGAACTGGAAAGAGAATTCTGTGATGCCGTGGAAACCCTGAAGGAATTAACTTTTATAGATAGCGAAGAATACCTTCACAGATCGATGAAAGAAGGTAAAAGTATCCTTGCTGAAGGAGCTCAGGGCTCTTTACTGGATATAGATTTTGGAACTTATCCATTTGTGACTTCTTCGAATACTACGGCAGCCGGAGCCTGTACAGGTCTTGGAGTTGCACCAAGAGAAATAGGCGAAGCATTCGGTATTTTTAAAGCTTATACCACCAGAGTTGGTAGTGGTCCCTTCCCTACCGAACTTTTTGATGAAGTAGGTGAAAAAATGGGACGCATAGGAAATGAATTTGGAGCCACCACCGGTAGAAAAAGAAGATGTGGATGGCTGGACCTTGTAGCATTGAAGTATGCCGTTCAGGTGAATGGTATTACCCAGCTAATTATGATGAAAGGTGATGTGCTTAGCGGGTTTGACACCTTAAAAGTATGTACAGCTTATAAATACAAAGGAGAGACTATAACTCACCTTCCTTATAATATTGAACCTGAAAATCTTGAACCTGTTTATACAGAAGTAAAAGGATGGAAAGAAGATCTCACAAAAATGACCGATTCTTCTTCACTGCCAAAGGAATTCAATGATTATGTAGACTTCCTGGAAAAGGAACTGGAAACACCTATTACCATCGTTTCTGTTGGTCCCGATAGAAAACAAACAATTAAAAGATAGATTTTTTTCTATTGAAATAGAAAAAGCCCCGCTTCTGGCGGGGCTTTTTCGTTTATAGGATATTAATTTTTCTTATTCACTATCCGTCTGAATCATCTCCGTCTGAATCGGAAACGATAAACAGGCTTGCTATCGCAGTTGCGGTTTCGGCAGTTATTGGTTCATCAAAAGCCTGAGTAACCGCTTCGGTTACATCACCTACAATAGGGTCTGCAAAATTTAGCCCGGTTACGTTTACTCCGCCCTGCATCACATTCTCTTCTCCATCATAAACCGCCTGAGTTGCTTCTGGCATACCATCGCCTCTCATACTTCCGGTGATCCAACCTTCCAGGCCTCTAATTCTTCTAATTTCAGAAGCGTGTCTTGCCTCTACCGAATGGATTTGAAGCGCTGGTTCCAGAAATGCTGTACCCATTAAATTTCCAGCCTGTCCTTTATAAGCTCTCACTCCAGTATCTTCAAAAGCCTGAGCTAATGCTAGTAATTGAGCATAAGCTGTTTCCTGACCAATTCCATTATCGTTAAAAGGATCAAAAGCTCCCCCGGCAGTAAAATCAAAGGTTGGAGATTCTACGGGAGTTGCTCCTGCACCTTCCAGTCCTGCACGCAGAAAATCTACGTGAGCAGATTCGTGCTTAGAAATTTGCATATATACAGTTTCTGCACGTCCTGCTGGCAGCACTCCAGATTCTAAAGCTTTTATATAGAATTCAGCTTCGAGATATTCTAGTGTAAGTGCTAATTGTAAAGCATCGACTGCAGAATTCCCCTGGAAAAAAGCAGCTGTAGCCGCTTTTGCTTTTCCGGAAGTTGCCAGACCAAATGGCACTGCAGCTGCTGCTGCCTTTTTCCCAAAAGATCCCAATGTATTGAACATCTCTCTTCTAGAAGAAGATTTTGTTGTTAGTTTTTCAGATGAAAATTCATCCAATAATTTTATTATACTCATAATTTTGTTTTTAAGGTTAGTAGATTATGCTCCGGTCATTGGTTCTGGCAGATTGTCTGCTGTAAATTCAGTGACAATAAAACCACCTGCAATGTCAAATACTTCAGATGGGTCATAAGCCACGTCCAGTCCATTTTCAGGATTAACTATATCATCCCCGGCAAAATCTGCGGAATCTGGATTTATCAGGGAACGTATCGCTGAAGCATGTCTTGCCTCGACAGAAACGATCTTTCCGGCCAGGGTGAGATAGGTAGCATCCGCAATTCTATCTCCTGCTCCATTATATGCACCTACTCCTGTATCTTCCAGAGCCATTGCTGTTGCTAGAACAGAGTCTCTACTATCAAAATCTATAGAGGAAACATCAAATTCAAGATCGGGTAATGTATTTTCTTCTCCAGCAGCCGCTGTGATGGCAGCCTTAAAAAAGTCTCTGTGAATTACCTCATGATTGTAAAGGTCGTCCATTAGATCCTTCTCTTCCTGAGGAGCACCGGCATAATAACCCCCGGCACGAACCTGTGTATAAAATGCTGCCTCAAGCTGTTCCAGGGCATATGCATAATTTAGTATACCAACATCTCCGCTTCCAAGGTCAAATACTTCATCTCCTGGATCTGTTGGTTCCATAGGATCTGGATTTGAAGGAGATTGAGGATTTCCTGGATCGAATTCTTCCTCACTACATCCGTAGAGTAGAAAACTTGTTCCTGCAATTCCAAGTCCACTCATTTTAATGAATTTCCTACGGGAATTATTTTTCGATTTTTTGGAAGACGCTTCCACAACATCCACCTTTACTAAGGGTTTTTTCATAATTAAATTTTTAGTTTCATAGAAACATACGGAGACAATTCAGCATCGGTTTGCCTTAAAGAGTTAAGTTTATCTTAAAGCCATCTTATTTTGTGAATGTTTAAGAATTTAAACATTTTTTTATACTGCCTTTAAGAAAGTTTTTAAAGCGCATAGCTTTTTTCTACTAGTATGTTCACAGAAAATGCTAGCCGTAAATTTCTTACTTTTGAAAAAAATTCAGCTTCTTGAAAACTTACTTTTTTACCATATTCCTTTTGCTTTTTTCTTTTCAGTTAATGGCTCAGACGAATCAGGAAATCAATTATGATTCAGACCGAACACTGAAGAATGAAGATAAATATCCAGGCGCTTTAATCCTTAGTAAAGTCAACAACCAGGTTTATTTCGATCATGACGGAATTGAGGTTTGGTGCGATAATGCCGTTTTTTATAAAAACGCCAATTTCTTCAAGGCCTACGGTAATATTCGAATGCAACAAGGAGATAGTGTTAGAATGACAAGTAATTATGCGGAATATAATGGTAATACCGAATTTGCTTTTGCCAGCGGAAATGTAAGAATGACCCGGCCCCAAACTACTCTGGAAACAGACAGTCTTTTCTTTGACCGATTAAAACAACAGGCTTACTATAGAAGTGGTGGAAAAGTAACCGATACCGCTAGTGTTCTTACCAGCACGGTAGGGCGTTATTATATGGAAGAAGATAAATACAGTTTTATTAACGAGGTTGTAGTTACCAATCCAGAATATACCATTAACTCTGAGCAGCTGGATTTTTATTCTGAATCGGGACATGCCTATTTATATGGTCCTTCCACTATTGTAAGTGAAACGAGCACGGTTTATTGTGAAAGAGGTTTTTATGACACAAGGGCAGATAATGGCTATTTCGTAAAGAACTCCCGAATAGATTATGAGAACAGGATCTTAAAAGGAGACAGTCTGTACTTCAACAGGGAAAATAGTTTTGCATCAGCTACTAATAATATACGGGTAATAGACACCATTAATGACAGCCAGGTTACTGGTCATTATGCCGAGGTTTTCCGGGATAAAGATTCAGTATTTATCACAAAAAAAGCTGTTGCGGCAAGTTTACAGGAAAGAGATACCCTATTTATTCATAGTGATACTATCATGATCACTGGTAAACCCGAAAAGAGGATAATTAGAGGTTTTTATGATGTTAGGATCTTTAAAGAAGACCAAACCGGCGAGAATCCTATGAGTGGTCGAAGCGATTCTATTTATTCAGATCAGGAAACAGGACTTACCAAACTTATAAATATCAGCAGCATGGGGAATGGCAAACCGGTACTCTGGTCGGGCAACAATCAAATGACCGGGGATAGTATTCACCTGCAAAGCAATACTAAAACGGAGCAGCTTGATTCTTTACTGGTTTTTGATAATGCTTTTCTTATTCAAAAGGATACCATTGAAGGTTACAATCAACTAAAAGGAAAGGAACTTACCGGTTATTTCAAGGATAATTCGATGGAACGGGTTATAATAGACAAGAATACCGAAACGCTCAATTACATGCGGAATGAGAATAACGATTTGATCGGAATCAATAAAACGCTCGCGAGTTCGGTAGAGATATTCTTCGAGGAACAGCAGATACGGGACATCTATTATTATAATCGTGTGGACGGCAATCTCACACCAGAACAGGAATTTCCGCCAAATGCCCGACAGTTGCAGGGGTTCAACTGGCGTGGTGAGGAACAGATACTTTCCAAGGAAGGCCTTTTTAAGGATCAGCCCGAACCGGAACTAAAAAAGATCAAGGGTATAGCTTTACCCGATGAACCTGAAGAATTTTTTGAAGAACGGGAGGAGGACGACCTGTTACTCAACGAAAATTCAAGACTGAATCCTAAGATCCTTCAGAACAGGAAAGCGGACAGTCTTAATTTTAAAACTGACACGATCCAGAACACCATCAAGGAAAGCCTTAAAGAAAATGACAGCTTGAAAAAGTCAATTGAATAATGAAGTGTTGAAGGAAGACTTTATAAAATATCAGGCACAAACTACTCCGCATCCACTCGCATTGGAAGTTTCTCATGCTAAAGGATCTTATATCGTAACAACAGACGGTAAGGAGCACCTCGATTTTGTTGCTGGTGTATCGGCCTGTAGCCTGGGGCATTCCCACCCAAGGGTTGTAAATTCCATTAAGAAACAGGCTGAAAAATATCTTCATGTGATGGTATATGGCGAATATGCCCAGAAACCAGCCGTAGAACTAACCAGGCTTCTTGCAGAGCATTTACCAGATCCTTTAAACAAAACCTACCTCGTGAACTCAGGGACAGAGGCGATTGAAGGAGCCATGAAACTTGCTCGCCGGGCAACCGGAAGAAGCCAGATTATTGCTGCGAAAAGTGCGTATCATGGAAATACTATGGGTTCTTTAAGCCTGATGGACTATGAAGAACGGGTGAAGCCATTCAGACCATTGATAGGCAATATTTCTTTTATTGCTTTTAATAAAGAAGAAGATCTTCAAAAAATCACTTCAGAAACTGCCGGGGTAATCCTGGAAACCATCCAGGGCGGAGCTGGTTTTATCATGCCTGTGAATGATTATCTGAAGAAAGTGAAGGAAAGGTGTCAGGAAGTTGGAGCCTTGCTTATTCTTGATGAGATCCAACCCGGTTTTGGACGAACAGGGAAACTCTTTGGATTCGAAAACTTCAAAGTGGTTCCAGATATTGTCGCTCTGGGTAAAGGAATGGGCGGAGGCTTACCTATAGGTGCTTTTTCAGCATCAGAAGAATTAATGGACCTGTTAATGGATAATCCCAAACTGGGTCATATCACGACTTTCGGAGGGAATCCTTTAATTGCATCAGCAGCTTTGGCAACTCTAAGGGAAATCACTGATACCGACCTTATTCAGCAGGGCCTGGAAAAGGAAAAATTGTTCAGAAAACACTTACAGCATCCTCTTATTGAAGAAATTAGAGGAAAAGGTCTTATGCTCGCCCTTATTCTAAAATCTGCCGAAATTGCCGATAAGGTTGTTTTAAGAGCTAAAGAAAAACAACTCATTCTCTTCTGGCTATTGTTCGAAAAACGGGCAGTGCGGCTTACTCCGCCACTAACCATCTCTAATGAGGAAATCCTGAAAGGTTGTGGCATTATTGTTGACATACTCTGTGAGATTGAAAACAATGACAGGGATGTTAATTAATTTGTTAACAACAATAGAGAGTATTTCCCAAATCACTTTTAATCATTTATAACTTTAGTACAGTAGAAATCCCTTAATCCCTCTCTTATGCAATTAAGCCATAACGAAGAAGATAATTTCTCACTTGCCCGATTCGAATCTATGCTTAAAACTAATGATGTTTTGTTCTTCGATTCGAATGAGTTTGAAAACATTATCAATCATTATCTTGAAAATGGTAAGATCTCGCTTGCCAAAAGGGCCGTGAAGATGGGGCTGGCTCAGCACCCTACTTCTGTGAATTTAAGGTTATTCAAGGTAGAAATCCTAGTTTTTGAAGACAAACTCGATCTGGCAGATGGAATTCTAAATGAGCTAAAAGAACTGGAAACTTCAAATGAGGAGATCTATATTCAAAAGGCTCAGATCTATTCTAAAAGGGATATGCATACTGAAGCGATCAAAATGCTGCAGTCTGCACTGGAAATTACATTAGAGGATGCTGAAATATTTTCTTTAATGGGTATGGAATACCTTTTCCTGGAAGATTTCGAAAATGCGAAATACAGTTTCATGAAGTGCCTGGAGGCCGATGAGGAAGATTATTCCGCACTGTACAATATTATGTATTGTTTTGATTTTCTTGAGCAAAAAGAAGAGGCAGTAGATTACCTCAACATGTACCTCAACAAGAACCCATATTGTGAAGTAGCCTGGCATCAGGTTGGTAAACAATATTTCGATCTTAAAGAATACAAAAAGGCTCTTGCTGCATTCGATTTCGCAATTATAAGTGACGACAGGTTCGTAGGTGCTTACCTGGAAAAAGGTAAAGTGCTGGAAAAACTGAAGCGTTACAACGAGGCCATCGAGAATTACAATATCACCCTGGAGCTGGAAGACCCTACTTCGTTCGCCTATTTGAGAATTGGTAAATGCTTTGAAAAAATTGGATGTGACGATCTGGCATTAAAGAATTATAAACAAACGGTACACGAGGATCCCCTTCTTGATAAAGGCTGGATTGCGATCACCGATTTTTACATAAAAAGACAGAACTTCCAGAAGGCGCTTTATTACATTAATAAAGCCATAAATATTGATGAGGAGAATGTACTTTACTGGAAAAGGTATGCCAAGATCAATAACCGTCTAAATTTTTATGAGGAGGCTGAGCAGGGGTATAAAAAGAGCCTTGAATTAGGAAATTACGAGCTTGAGACCTGGATCACCAGGTGTGACCTTCTGATAAACTTAGGAGAGTATGAAACTGCAATTAGCAGCATGCTTCAGGCGCTGGAGTTTTATCCAAACACAGCTGAAATAGAATACCGCCTTGCCGGTTTGTTCTTCTGCACAAACAAAGGAGAAAAAGGTTATTTTCATTTGAATAATGCTCTAAAAATCGACTCTGAATATTATATTATAATTGAAGAGTTATTCCCAGATATTTTTAACCGAAAAAGCGTAAGACAAATTATAAATTCCTTCGTAAAGCTCTCTTAGTAATTTTGCTACCTTTGGGCGAAATCATAAAGAAAGAAGATGCAACGAAGTTTTTCCGATTACCTTAAAGTCACCTTTAAGGGAATGGCCATGGGTGCTGCCGATGTTGTTCCTGGTGTTTCAGGTGGTACCATAGCCTTTATTTCAGGAATCTACGAAGAATTAATATCAACTATTAGTGGGGTAAATCCATCGCTGCTGTCTACCTGGAAAAATGATGGTTTTTCGGCTATGTGGAAAGAGCTGAATGGAAATTTTATAGTGGCTCTATTCACCGGGATCCTGATAAGCATCTTCACCGTAATGCGCCTTGCAAATTACCTTCTTGAGAATCACCCCGTACTTATATGGGCTTTTTTCTTCGGTCTTGTGGTTGCCAGTATTTGGTTTGTCGCCAAACAGATTCCTAAATGGAATTTTAAGATCATACTGGCATTAATAATTGGTGCCGGGGTTGCCTATTATATAGTTAGCCTCCCTCCTCTTTCACCTAATTCAAGCAGCTTATTCCTATTCTTTGCCGGCGCTATAGCCGTTTGTGCCATGATCCTGCCTGGAATTTCCGGAGCTTTTATCCTTGTTTTGCTTGGAGCCTATAAGTCGGTTACCGAAGCTGCTCATGATTTTGATATTAAGACACTTGGTATTATAGGTTTGGGCGCCATATTTGGTTTACTTACTTTTTCTAAAGTCTTAAAATGGCTATTTGTACATTACAGCAATATTACACTAGCCGTATTAACAGGTTTTATTGCCGGCTCCCTTAACAAGATCTGGCCTTGGAAAGAAATACTGGAAACCGAGATGTATGGTGATAAAGAAGTTGTTCTTAAAGAAGCCTCTGTACTTCCATGGAACTTCGATGGAGACCCACAGACATTATGGGCCGTTTTATTGATGCTGGCAGGTTTTTTTCTGATCATATTTCTGGAATACATAGCAACCCAAAGCCCAAAAGTTCCAGATGCAGCAAACTAGAACGTTTACCGATAAGATCCTGCTTGTACTTAAGGGTCTTGCCATGGGCGCCGCGAACAAAGTTCCAGGTGTATCCGGTGGTGTGGTAGCGTTCGTAGCAGGCTTCTATGAAGAATTTATTTATTCCCTTCAAAAGATAAACCTTAAAGCCTTTAAACTCTTGATATCTGGCAGATTTAAAAGCCTTTACCGTTATGTAAATGGTAAATTTTTAGGTTTGTTGATACTGGGAATGCTTATAAGTTATTTCAGTGTTTCAAAGATCCTGGATTACCTGATAGTACATTACGAACTTTATGTATGGTCTGCATTCTTCGGAATGATCATAGGTTCTATCTATTATATAAGTAAAGACTTTGGAGAATGGGATCGTAATTCGATTTTATTTGCAGCACTGGGGATCCTTGCCGGAATTGGCATCAGTTTTCTGGAACCTGCCAGGGAAAATGATAATCTATGGTTCGTTTTTATTTGCGGGATGATAAGTGTTTCCGGAATGACCCTCCCTGGACTTTCTGGGAGTTTTATCCTGATCCTTCTCGGCAATTACGTTTTACTTCTCGTAGATTCGGTAAATGCGCTGTATGATACGATGGCCGAAGTAATCCTGCTGGATTTCAGTTTTGTCGATAATTCTGAAAGACTAAGGATGCTACAGGTGCTCGTGGTGTTTGCGGCCGGTTCCCTGGCAGGCCTTGTTTCCTTATCTCATCTTCTGGGCTATGTTCTGAAAAAAAGCAAAAAGGAAACCTTTGCCGTAATTATAGGTTTTATTACCGGTTCCTTAGGAGTGGTATGGCCATGGAAGGAAAAAATTTATAAACTTAATGAGACCGGAGAGCCACTCATAGACCGGGAGGGCAACAAGATCATCGATAATTATGACCGTTACCTGCCTGATATTGGTACTTCCGAAACCTGGCTGGCCATATTTTTTATCCTAATTGGAATATTCATTGTGCTTGGCCTGGCCTGGTATGAAAATAGAAATTCTAAGCAATGAAAACATTCGGACTAATTGGCAAAAATATCGACTACTCTTTTTCAAGGAAGTATTTTTCTGAAAAGTTCTACATTGAAAACCTGGACGCTCAATACCTCAACTTTGATATTCCTACCATTGAAAAATTTCCAGAGGTCATTGGACAGAATTCAATTAATGGATTGAATGTAACCATTCCTTATAAGGAAAAAATAATTCCATTTCTTGATAGGCTCGATTCCCACGCTGAAAAAATCCAGGCCGTAAATACCATTAAATTTGAGAATGATGGAAGTCTTACTGGTTACAATACCGATTACTGGGGATTTTCCAATTCTCTGAAACCTTATTTACAAAAACACCATAACCGAGCTCTTATTCTGGGAACGGGAGGAGCTTCAAAAGCAATCGCCTATTCCCTCAAATTGCTTAATATTGAATACAGTTTCGTTTCAAGAAAATCAATAGAAGGTCATTTAACCTATTCTGAGCTGGATGAGAAGATTCTTGAAGATCATCCTCTTATCATAAACTGCACACCTTTGGGAACTTCACCAAATATTGAAGCTTACCCTGAAATTCCGGTGGAATTCATTTCAAAAAAACACCTCATATTTGACCTGATTTACAATCCTTCAGAAACTATGTTACAGAAACTCTGTTCCGAACAGGGATCGCAAACCCTTAACGGGTTAGAGATGCTCAAGCTCCAGGCAAACAAGGCATGGGAGATCTGGAACTCCTGATTTCGGACTATTTTTTCACGCATATCAGTTACATAAATAAAACCAATCTCTTGTTCAATTTTAGGGGAGTTGTTATCTTTCAGAAATAATAGATTTTGAGGAACCCTAACATTGAAATACATGTCACAGCAAGAAAATGAAAACAAGAAAAAAGAGCATTCTTCCGAAGAAGCAAAGAAGCCTGAAGAGGTAAAAAAAACGGAAGAAAGTTCTTTGAAAGAGAGCAAAGACGAAATGCAGGCGGAATCTGTTGGTGACCAATCAAAAGATACTACGGAAAAAGCTTCAAATAAATTGGAAAACACCAAAATGGAAGGTGAGAATTCGGGCTCTACCGACCATGAAGATGCCATGCTAAGCGAATCTGCATCAGGTAAGGCAACTTCAGATCAGAAAGAAAGAGAAAAGGAAAATCCAGACGAAGATCCCTATACTGAAATTGAAGGAGAAGAAGCAGAAAACCCCTTTTTTAAAGAACCTGAAGTCTTGAAAAAAGACTCCGAAGAAAACGAAAAGGAAAATAAGGAAAAGAAAGTTTCAGACTCTACAGATCATGAAGACGCCATAGTATCTGAATCTGCTTCCAGGAAACAAGCTGCCGATAGAGATGAAGATGATGACGATGATCTGGAAAGTGATATTGGTGATGCGGTGGTTGGAGAACGAAAAAAATCTTCAGGAAAGGATCATCAAGAAGATATGGATGATGCGGTTGCTGAAGACAGTGAAGATGAAAGCGCTGGAGAACGCCATGATATAGAGAAAAAAGATTACCATTCTATGAGTCAGGAGGCCCTGGCTGATGAACTGGAAAGCCTGCTTAAAAAGGAAAAAGTACAGGCCATCAAAGAGCATGTGGCTGAAATACGTTACGAATTCAATGCGAAGTTTGACGAGGAAATGGAGGAGAAAAAAGAAGATTTTCTTGCCGATGGAGGGAACATTATAGATTTCCACTACTCTACTCCATTGAAAAAACGCTTCAGCTCGCTATATTTTGATTATAAAGAAAGGCGTAATGATTATTACAAACGCCTGAAAAAGGACCTCAACGAAAATCTTCAGAAACGACTGGAACTTATCGAGGAACTAAAAGGTTTACTGGATGTAGAAGAAAATATCAATACCACTTATAATCATTTCAAAGAAATTCAGGAAAAATGGCGTACGGCCGGACCTATACCCCGGGATAGATATAATAATGTCTGGAACACTTACCACCACCATGTGGAAAATTTCTATGATTTCCTTCATCTTAACAGGGAGTTCAGGGATATGGACTTTAAACATAATCTTGAACAGAAATTAAAAGTGATAGACCGTGCTGAAGAACTTGTGCAGGAAGATAATACCAACCGTGCTTTCCGCGAACTGCAAATGCTGCACAAGATGTGGAAGGAAGAAATTGGCCCGGTCGCTAAGGAATATCGTGATGATATCTGGGAAAGGTTTAGCGCTGCCACAAAGCAGATTCATGACAAGAGACAGGAATATTTCAATAAGCTCGACGAGCAGTATGAAGAGAACTGGGAACGCAAACAGCTTATCATTGACAAGATAAAGGAGATCGCTGAAGAGGATTTCGACAGTCATAACAAATGGCAGCAGAAAATAAAGGAGATCGAAGCTTTAAGGGAAGAGTTCTTCAACGCAGGGAAAGTTCCACGAAGCAAAAATCAGGATACCTGGAATGCCTTTAAGGAAAACGTTAGAAAATTCAACCGTAAAAAGAATGCTTATTATAAAAATCTGAAAAAGCAACAGTATGAGAACCTTGAAAAGAAAAAGGAACTGATACAAATCGCTGAGGATAATAAGGATAGTGAAGATTTTAAAACGGTGACTCCTCTTATGAAGAAGATACAGGCCGACTGGAAGAAAATTGGGCATGTACCAAGAAAAGACAGCGATAAGGTTTGGAAACAGTTCAAAAAAGCATGTAATCATTACTTCGACCGCATGCATGCACAGAGAAATGAGGACAATAAAGAGGAGATCGAAGCTTTCGAAAAGAAAAAAGATATTCTGGACAAGGTAAAAGATATCGAGCTTTCAGGAAACAAGAAGGAAGATCTTCCAAAAATAAAAGAGCAGATAAATGCGTGGAAAGAAATAGGAAAAGTACCATACAACAAACGTTTCATAGAAGGTAAATTCAACAAAGCTCTAGATCAGTTATTCAAAAAAATGGATGTTGATCATACCAAGGCCGAAATGATGAAATATGAGAATAAGGTACAGGCTCTTGATGATGCTGATGATGAAAAAAGAATCAGGAACGAACATTATTTCCTTACCAAAAAGATAGAAGAGACCAAATCTGAGATTAGACAGCTGGAAAACAACCTTCAGTTCTTTTCAAACGTAGACGACGATAACCCACTCGTACAGGAGGTTCACAAGAATATCGAAAACCATAAAGCCGATCTTGAAGTGTGGGAAGAAAAACTAAGAAAGATCAAGTCGCTTTATTAAAATATGAAAATGCCTTGCAGTTTATGCAATTGCAGAACCCGGAAATTTGCAGTTATAAATGATCGGGAATTTTTGCAGTGTGAAGAGTGCAAGGCAATTTTACTTTCTTCAGAGTATTACTTAAGTCCCAGGGAAGAGAAGTCTAGATATAGCCTGCATAACAATGACGTTAACGATCCAGGTTACAAAGCATTCGTTAGCCCGATAATTAACCAGGTAAAGTTAGATTTCAAACCCGAGGCAAATGGGCTCGATTTTGGATGCGGAACGGGGCCAGTAATTACTTCCGAGCTCAAAAAGGCTGGATTTAAGATGGAACTATATGATCCTTATTTTCAACCAGAGAAAAAAGTACTCAAAAACCAATATGAATTTATTGTGTGTTGCGAGGTTATGGAACACTTTCAGGATCCAAAAAAAGAGTTCAAACTATTAAGGTCACTTTTAAAACCTCATGGAAAATTATATTGTAAGACGGCGATCTTGAATTCCAGTATCGAATTCGAAAACTGGCATTACAAGAACGATCTTACCCATGTTTTTTTCTATAAAAACGAAACCCTTCAGTGGATAAAGGAAAACCTTAATTTCTCCGGACTTAAGATCTATAAGAATTTTATAGTTTTTAGTAACTGATCACTGCTTTTTAGCTTCATTCCAGAATACATCCATTTCTTTCAGGGTCATATCCCTTAAAGCCTTATCTTTTTCCTTCGCTTTAGATTCAAGGTATTGGAATCGCTTTATAAACTTCTTGTTTGTGCGTTCGAGCGCGTTCTCAGGGTTTATGTTAAGAAACCGGGCATAATTGACCATAGAAAAGAGAACGTCCCCAAATTCGGCCTCTATTTCATCTTTATTATCCAGGGTCACCTCATGCTGCAATTCCTCCAGCTCTTCTTTCAGTTTTTCAAAAACCTGTTGCGGCTCTTCCCAGTCGAAACCTACCCCGGCTACCTTATCCTGGATCCGGTTTGCCTTTACCATCGCGGGTAAGGATCTGGGCACACCTTCCAGAACACTTTTTTTACCTTCCTTAAGTTTAAGGTTTTCCCAGTTTTTCTTTACATCCTCCTCATTCTCTACTTTCACATCACCATAAATATGAGGATGGCGGTCAATTAATTTATCACAAATACTGTTAGCTACATCTGCGATATCAAAATCATTAGTTTCGCTTCCTATTTTTGAATAAAAAACCAGGTGTAACAGTACATCTCCTAGCTCCTTTTTGATCTCATCCATATCCTTATCCAGGATCGCATCACCAAGTTCATAAGTCTCCTCGATAGTAAGGTGCCTTAAAGACTCCATGGTTTGCTTCCTGTCCCAGGGACATTGCTGCCTGAGTTCATCCATGATCGTTAATAATCTGTCGAATGCTTTAAGCTGGTCTTGTCTGGAATTCATGGCAAAAAGATTTTGGTAAAAATAAGTTTTCAAAGGTGGATATCCTTAAAAATGAACCACAAAAAAAGCCTCTCTAAAAAGAGAGGCTCTTGTAAGGGTGGAAGACCGGTTTCGAACCGGCGACCTCCGGAACCACAATCCGGCGCTCTAACCAGCTGAGCTACAACCACCATTTGATTAGCGGATGCAAATGTAAGTTATTTCAACTATTTCGCAAAGAAAAAAATTCAATTATATAAGATCAAAAACAGAATCTACCGCTACATTTCTTTCTACGGTGAAACCTTCAGCATGTTCTGTGTTGATAAGTCTTCCCATGTCCTGAGCACGGTAAGTGATGCTATCCAGAAAGTTACTGCTAGAAATTGGGGTATCTGGTTCATCGCTAGTCTCATCGAAGAACTGAGATCTATAGGCTAAAACAGATTCAAATTTTTTATCCATATAACCTGAAATGTCCACTACAAAATCTGGCTTAAGGTTTTTCCACTGGATATAATGATAAACATGTTTTGGTCTCCAGGCAGCTTGCTTATTGCCCTCCAGGATGGTTTCTATCTTTCTTAAGCCACTTAAAAAGCAAGCATCGCTAACCAGTTTAGAGCCTTTAGCATGATCTATATGCCGGTCTTCAACCGCATTGCAAAGAACGATCTCCGGCCTGTATTTCCTAATTATTTTTATGACTTCCAGTTGATGCGCAGTATTATTCTCAAAAAAAGCATCGCTGAATTCAAGGTTATGCCGCATTTTAACTCCTAAAATATCTGCTGCTGCTTTGGCTTCCTTATCCCTGATTTCTGCCGATCCTCTTGTTCCCAGTTCCCCTCTGGTTAGATCCAGTATCCCAACTTTCTTCCCGCGGTCTACCTCTTTGGCAATAGTTCCTGAGCAGCTTAGTTCTACATCATCGGGATGGGAACCCACCGCCAGTATATCTAATTTCATATTTAAAAACTTCTATTTTATTTACAATTCTTTATCGCCTGGTCTAAATCTTCTATAAGATCTTCAGTTTCTTCGATCCCAACCGAAAATCTTAACAGGTTGTCCTTTATACCCTGCTTTTCTCTTTCCTTTTCACTTAACAGCCCATGAGAGGTTTTGGTTGGTAACAGAATAGTACTTTCCACACCAGCTAAGCTCATCGACGGTTTTATCAATTTTAAAGACTTCATAAAGCTGGAAGCATTTATCTTTTCATCCAATTCAAAAGAAAGCATACCTCCAAAGCCTTTCATTTGCTTTTTAGCCAGTTCATGATCTGGATGATCCTTCAAACCTGGGTAGTAAACTCTGGAAACATCTGAATGAGAGTTTAAGAATTCTGCCAGTTTTTGAGCATTTTCATTCTGGGCTTTCACCCGAATTCCCATGGTTTTGATACTTCGCTCCAATAGCCACACAGTATAATCACTAAGGCTGCCTCCAAAATTCTTAGCCATTTGGAAAATACGGTCAATTTTTTCTTCCGAAGAAATTACCGTTCCGGCCAGGATATCGCTATGACCTCCCATATATTTGGTCGCCGAATGTATTACCACGTCTATTCCAAAATCTATAGGATTCTGATTTACTGGTGAAGCGAATGTATTATCGATCATACTCACCAGATCATGTTTTTTAGAAATTTCAGCAACTGCCTCTAAGTCTGTTATTTTCAGTAATGGATTTGAAGGAGTTTCAATATAGATCACCTTCGTGTTATCTTTAATTTCAGCTTTAAAAGAATCAGCCTGTGCATCTTTCGCAAAAGAATATTCAATACCAAATTTGTCGAATTCCTCTGTGGCCAGATTACTTGTTCCTCCATAAAGTGAATCCTGGAAAACAACATGATCACCTGCCTTCAAAAAAGCCATAAGGGAGGTACTTACCGCGGCCATACCGCTACCGAAGATCAGCGAAGCTTCTCCGTGTTCCAAAGCAGCCATTTTTTTTGCCAGTGCAACCTGGTTTGGGGTATTAAAATAACGGGGATATCTTTTAGTCTCAACATCTTCGAATGCATAGGAGGTGGCCATATATAAAGGTGAAACAGCTCCTTTGAATTCTTTGTCTTCCAACTCTCCTACATGGGTACAGATGGTGTTGATACCTTTGGCTTTATTCATAAATCGATATTAAAAAAATTGAGCCCTAATGTACTAAGAATTCTTCTAAACTCCTTCCGGTGAAAGGTTCTGTAGCCATTAGCCTTGAGACAGAAGTTAATTAAAGTTAAACATTCCATCCCATTTTCGTGAGTGTTTGCAATTTCGGTAACTTTAAGACTAAACTAAATTCGAAAATGATGAAGAAAGTAAATGCATACGGAGCCCAGGCCAGCGATGCCAACCTGGAAGCGATGGACATTAACAGAAGAGATATTTTACCAGATGATGTAAAAATCGAGATCGACTACTGTGGTGTATGCCATAGTGATATACACCAGGTAAGAAATGACTGGGGAAATAGTAAATATCCAGTGGTTCCTGGGCATGAGATCATAGGCCGGGTGACCGAAGTTGGTAAGGATGTCAAGAATTACAAGGTTGGAGATCTTGTAGGAGTTGGATGTATGGTGGATTCCTGCCAGGAATGCCAGTCCTGCAAAGATAATCTAGAGCAATATTGTGAGAACGGCATGGTGGCAACCTATAACGGTGAAAATAAACATCTTGGTGGTCACACCTTTGGGGGATACTCTGAAATGGTAGTAGTTAGGGAAAAGTTTGTACTGAAAGTTCCTGAAAATCTTGACACAAAAGCTGTTGCACCACTATTATGCGCGGGTATAACTACCTGGTCTCCACTTAGACAATGGAAGGTAAAAGAGGGAGATAAAGTGGGTGTCGTTGGTTTAGGAGGTCTTGGCCATATGGGAGTAAAATTTGCCAGCGCCCTTGGAGCCCACGTGGTAATGATCACTACTTCACCGGAAAAGGCTGAAGATGCTAAAAGACTTGGTGCAGATGCAGTGCTTATTTCTAAAAACCAGGATGAGATGAAAAAACATCAGGGTACCTTCGATTTTATTCTGAATACGGTTCCTGTTGGTCATGATACTAATCCTTATATCGGCCTGTTAAAACGAGATGCAACCATGACCCTGGTTGGAGCCATAGATGAAGTGGATATTCACGGTGGCGGACTCGTAATGGGAAGAAAAAGACTGGCCGGTTCTTTAATAGGCGGTATAAAGGAAACTCAGGAAATGCTGGATTTCTGTGGAGAGCATAATATCGTTTCAGATATTGAGATGATCGATATTCAGAATATTAATGAGGCTTTTGACAGGGTTGTAAATTCTGACGTGAAATATAGGTTCGTCATAGATATGAAATCTATAAAGAACTAATATGAGCATATTATCTTCTTTATTAGGAAACGCCGGAACAATAGAAAATGAAAAACTTCAGGAGAAATATGGAAAATTATTAATTCCATCTGAAGAGATCGAAGCCGGATTTAAGATCATCAGGGATACTTTCATTTTCACAAATAAGCGTCTTATTTTAATAGATGTCCAGGGATTAACCGGTAGTAAAATTCAATACTTCTCTTATAATCGAGAAAACGAAATGTACTAATTTTTAAAACGAATTGTGCAGTAATTTTACACAAATACACACTTTTAATCATCGTTTAAATGGCTTTAAAACAGCGTGAGATCGTTTTTAAGAGATCTTTAAGGCATTATGAGCTATTACCTTGCTAATACTAAAAATCGTTGTTTAAACAATTGAAAAGACCAAAGGCCAGGGAAAAGACTAAACTTCCTCCGATGCCTTTGGGCTTTGCTTTTAAAAGAATGTGAGAGTTTTTTTATAAAGATCGGGGGACTATTTTACCCCACATATGCAATCCACGCCATTGTATAGAATTTCGGTCTATTCTCATGCGGTTGGCCGCCTCCCTTGTTATTCGTAGTTAATGAGTGTGTATGTCCTCCAGAACCACTTGTTTGAGCCGTTTCGTATGATCCATGCGGATTGTCATCAGATCTGGTCTCGTAACCTCTTCCTGGAACCGATTTCGAATAATTGTGTGTATGATAACCTCCATAACCGGTATTCCCGCTATGATTATGCGCTGGCATTTCAGCTTCAGTTAAAGTATGTTTACTTTCCCCTCCGGTTTTACCAATTTCATCATGATCTGGATCATCTGGATCTAACCCCACAACAAACATTCCCCTCATATCTGGTAGGCCGTTTGTTCCGTCACAAAGTTGGTAGTCTTCCGGGATTTCATCTTCTGGGCCCCAATAAGGAAAAGCACATCTTTTAGGCGGCATCCTTTTGGCAATTTCTGAAAGGGAACTGATTCTCTTAAGATCTGACCACTGCACCTCACCGGCATCGGCAAAGCGAGCGTAACGATCAAAATAAGCATCATTGATATCGGCCTGACCGTCGCCTTCGGAATCTATAAAATACTCTACCTGCTCCACGTTTTCAACGATCTCAACATATGCCTTAACGGCTCCGCCTTGAAGTAGTAAAGCTTCACCGGCAATTATAATTATACCGTCCTGGGCTACATTGTTGGAAACTTCACAGCCTTTTACAATGCAGTTTTCACCACCTAAAGCGGTTGCCAGGTCGTGTACTTCGTTGATCATATCGCGAACAAATCTCCATGTCTTTGAAGTTCCGGGGAAACCGCCGCCTAATACTTGTATCTTATTCATAACTATTCAATTGAAATATTATAGGTTTTATCTGGTAATCGGTAAAAGTCGATAAGGCTTCGCATTCTAATTTCCTGGGCGTCGTTCAGCTCAAAAGGTACTACCACCACAAAATCTGTATCCAGTGAAAAGAGTTCGGCACCATCAAAGAAGTGTACCGGCGCATTTTCTATTGGATCATAGAAGTATACCGGCTTTTGCTCTTCAGGATTATAGAAATAAATACCATCACGGTAAGCTCCGTCACTGATATAAATTCGTCTTTGCTGAATATCAAAGGTATCATTCAATACGATCTCGAGGCTAAATACCTGGGGCGTATGTTCAATCTTATAGATCGCAGCCCTTCTGTAATTGATGAACTGAGTATGAAGGTTTGAAATCGGTTTCACCAAAGATCTTAACCAGGCGATCATTTTAATTTTCCGTAAAGGGAAAGGTAAAAAGTGTATTACCAGGTCATTGAACTTTATGTCGTATACCTTTGAAAAATCCATTATAACTGTACGGTTTTGGCTTTAAATTCAATCTGAAGTCCTGAAACCTCAATAGGATCTCCGGTATCTGGATCTACATCTTGGAGGGTAGCGATTTCCATATAACCTGAATTTGCGATATAACTGCTTTCTATTTTATTCCATTCGGCAGGCTCCAGGTAATTAGCTTCGGCAGATTCTACATATACTTCTCTATCTGCACAGCCTTCTATATTCTGAAGGATATCTACCAGTTCAGAAAGGATAAACTCACCGTTGAATTTAAGGTTGCTTAAATAGTCTTTAATCGCCGATTGAACCGGTTTATTATCGCTACCATCTATTCTGGCACCGTTCTGATCCAGAATAAGCGGATTGTAATAGAAGGTGATATTCAGTTTTAACTCATCGGGATCATCGCTAAAGGTGATGATCTTAGTCCCGGCGGGTTTAATCCTGGCAAAGTATTGTTCAACTCCGGCCTTTTCAGAATCACTCAGCTTTACCAGCTTTTCGTTTTCTTCCTTAGCCATTTTAATAAACAAATGCTTTCGTTTGTTGATCTCTATTTCATTTACCGAAGCCCTGGCAACGATCTGAGCATTCAAAATTTCATCTTCGGTATAACCTTCACCGGCATAAGATCCAGTGGTTTCATCCAAAGGGTGACCATGGCGATACTCCAAAGCCATATTCCTGAACCAAAGCCGAGAATATAGTTTCTGCTCCCTGATCTTCTGATCCATTTCTATCTTGAAGATATCCCATGCCCTATACACAGACCACATACAAAAAGCCACGATATAAGCCCAAAGGTTATAAAGAGCCACTTTTGAACTGCTAACGACACCACTAAGGGCATCCTGATTCTCCTTTTCGGCAAGGATCTGTTGTTTTAAATTATCAATAGTGGGTATGGCCATCGTTCCATTTTTTAGGGTTTCAATTTTATCAAAGAATACTAATAAAAACTTAATTGTAAATTATATGGTGTCATATCAATAAGGTTAAAAGTCCAATTAATATTAGTAATCCAATACCTCCAACAATCCAGATGTTTTTGTTTTTACACCAAGCTTTCTCCACTTTCGGTTTCTCAATAACTTCTTCCTGCTTCTCTTGATCTTCTTTAGGTGGCTCTTCGGGAAATCCAGGAACTTGTTCAGATCCTCCTTCATCTGGTGTTTCTGGAACTTCAATTCCCATGTAAGGTTTAAAGTTTGGTTCTTCCGGCATTTTTAAATCTTCCAGCTTGCTATCCTCTAGTAGCTTAATTACATTTCCTTCTCCATCAATAGCAGTTAATTCGTTCTGATTCTCGTAAACATGAACCTCTTTAGGATTTACACCGTTTAGTTCTAAATACTTGATATTTTCCCCGGTATCACCCTTGATGATAATGTTCTTACAATCTCCATGAAGTTCTACTACCTGCTGACTTCTATCTGCTGAAACCACCGTATCGCAATCTTCTAAAAAAACATTATGGGCATCGTACCAGGCATTAATAGATTTATCAGAACCGTGTGATCTGGTTCTTACAATTCTTCTGAAAGTAATGTTATCTCGCTTTCTCCTGCCTGCTCCATTCATATAGGAAGTACGGCTTTTCGTATCTAATTCAATATCTTCAAACAACACCCTGTTCACATCGCCAGAACCACCAATAGGAAAACCGTTAAGCCAGGTTTTACCCTTTCCTTTTTTAACTACAATATCCTCTGCTACTTGTAAAGCACTTGTATTAGGTATTTCTATATCACAATATCCTCTTGTACTGGCTGTTCCTGTAATTCCTTCAAACCATAACCTTTTGCCTCCGCAAGGGGCTAAGGTTTGCCGTCCGTTCCTGTCAATTAATCCATTAATTACCGTAATATCTTCACATCCCTCATAAGTATATATTCCATCCCCATAAATATCTCTACCGTGTATATTAGTGAAGTACATTTTTTTACAGTTGTCGAACTCTATAAAATGCTCAAATTCCCTGAATTTTGAGAATATTGGAAAATCTTCTCTGCCGCCTTTTGGATTCGGTCTTTTATTGTTCATTTCCGCATTAATGTAATGCGCTTCTACTTCCTCACAATTCACAAATAACCAGAACTTACGTCTTGCGGTGTCGTGGTGTGTTCTGTCTTTGGCATAACCCTTTAATTCTGTATCTACATTGGTGTAAAACTGAATCGTTGGTTTAAAATGAAAACGTACAAATTTCTTATTTTCAACCCGTAATATTCCATACTCTCCAATATCAGCATATTCGTGATCGTCTGAGATAATAATATCAAACTCAATTAATTCGTCTACAAACTCCGAATTGTGATCTTTAAGGTATCTGAATTTGGTATCATATAATGTAATCCCACCGTTACTAACCCCGGAGAATAAAAATTGATACTTGTAACCCCTTTCTAATTCTGGTAAATCAAAATCATAAAAGTAATTCCTATCATCTTTTTTACGTAACTCAGAAACTTTAACTTTTACATTTTTATATTTTTCCCATACCATTCCGTTAACCAACACTGGAAAGTCCTGATGGAAATAAACATCAACCGGTTTCTCCCTAGTTCCGTTTGGAATCAAGTTAATAAACCTTCTTACTTCTTTGGTTTTATCCTTACCGTCGTTTACGGGGTTGAATCTGTATTTTTTCATTATCTGTAAGCGTTGTTAAGTGTAATATTGTATTTATCCCCTAAATATTTAACTCTATCTAATATTTCTTTCTCACTAGTTATAATATGAGCAGATATACTTTTTAACTTAAAGTTGTAATTATTATAACTTCCTCTGACTAACCTTCCTATTTCAAAATTTGTGATAGGGAATTGGTCATACCTGCTTTCACTGTTTCTTTCAGGTTCTTCATTAACAACTCTCATTTGCATTCTGCCATTCAACCACATTGGAATATCCCCCCCTTGGTCTTGAAGCAACCATGCACAAATATTATATCCATTATTAGGAGTATCATCACCTTGTACATTACCTAATATGGATGAGCCATAAGCAGTAAGTACCCTCATATTATCTGCCCTCAATTGGGGGTTTATAAACTCATTTGTGGCAGCATTATTACTTATTGAAACAGGTGCTACTGTATTACCTAAGCTATCTATTACTGCAAGTATTAATACTCTACCAGAAGTTAATAAGGCAGGGTCTAAACTAGCATAGTCATCATTACCATCAAACGTAACCTGAGTAGGAGTAGTGCTGTCATCTAATACAGGATTACCATTTACAGTAATATCCTTATTATTAGCACTTTGATCTAATAATTGAGTTAATGAAGTTCCAGTATTATTAATTTTACCACTTTCAATCTGATAACTAAATAGAGCATTAGAATTGTACTCAGTTTCATTAATAAGAGAAAGACTATCATAAATATTTGATTCGGCACTAAATCCTGTAAAAGCTACTCTTTTTAATGCCACTGCATTTGCAGTTTGTGAACCTCCATCTCCTTGACCTGAAGTACCTCCTGGTGGATCTCCCGCAACTGCTAAGAAACTTTGGTTATCTGGAATTTGATTTATATTCTCAGGAAGTTTAAATAGAGAAACATCAAAACCAAAATCTATTTCCTGTACAAAATCTACCGTTTGGCCTAAATCAGAAGTTTTATAATGATGTATGATAGTTCTAGTGCCGTTATCTACTTTTGCAAAGAAATTTACAATCCCATTCCTTACATATAAAGCTGCCCCTGAACCTGTTTGGTTTCTATCACCACTTACTAAAGTAGGATTATCTGGTAAAGTTAATATCTGGTTTACCGGAGTTGTGCTGTTAGTCATCCAGTAACTAAGAACTAAATTACCTGAACTTTTTAAATCGGGTTCTGCTGAACCTGTACCATCTTCATGTAGGGAATAGAAGTTAGCATTTTCATCCAAGGTATTTTGAGGAATCCTGCAAGTTTTACTAGCGTCATTACAATCAAAATATTTAGCCATTTCAGCTTGTGATTCATCCATTCTATTACCAGGACCCGTAGATTCATGTATCAATCTGCCATCAACAGTATAGAAACTTAAAAAACCATGTACATTAGGTCTCATTTTAAATACCTGACCCCTATGCCATCTTGGTTCTTCATATATAGTACTTCTTCTACCCCAACTTGTAAAATAACCATAATCGGGTGAACTATCCTTATTATAAACAGAAGGTTGATACCTTTGATCTTCATCATCAGAATAGATAGTATTAAATAACTCTATTGTTTCATCATCTGCTGCTGTCCACTGGGTTTCATCAGTAATATCTAATGAATTACTCATAGCATAAGCAGCCCATTTACCTCTTTGGTGAATTATTACTAGTTTACCGTCTAAATTATAATGGTTAGGGTATGTAGTTGGGTAGGTTGGTATAACAGCCACATTACTATCTATTGCAAAATCTTCATCGTCAGATACCGCTCTGTGTATTGTGGTATTGAAAGTATCGTGACCATCTTCTTGGATCAAGTGAAGCCTATCCCCCTGCCATCTAAATACAGGTCTGTCGTGGCTATCATGATAGTTAATATTTCCTTTAATAATATGAGGGGGCTTCATACCGTACTCACTTAATTTCATAAAGGTAATTCTACCGTCATCAAATCTCTGAAAAGCATGATACGTCTGCCCGTCCCTATACATAACGTTCTGAGAATATAAAGTATTTGACGGTGCGCCTGTATTAGGGTCGTAATTCTCTTTAGATAGTAGCATTGTACCCCCATCTACAATAAAATCAACATCAGACACCTCTTGACTTGAATACTTTTTAATATTCTTTATAGCGGCTATGAAAATTGGAAAAATATTACTCACCTATATCTGTTTTCTGATTTTTAAGTTCTTAAGACTACCTAAAAATTCTTGACTTCCTGAGTTTTCAAATCTACCAAGAACTGTTTGAGCATTTGTATTAGCCATACCTGAATAGCTAGAATCAAAGGTATCTGTATATCCACTTGCAGGAGTACCATTTATTTCAATAGTAATCCCCGCTCTTGTTTTACTACCATCATAAATAATTTTATAATGATTAAACCCAGTTAAAGTACCAACCCCAGTACCCCTACTCATAGATTTAGCAGTGCCGTTATTCTCAAATAACCTTAAATTAATTTTGTTTTGGTCAAATTGAACCTGCCATTCTGTACCATTAGCATCTCTTCTTGAAACAACGTATTGATTAGTATTAGCATCTCCGTCAAAGTCAGCGTCAAATTCTACTTCAAACGGCACATCATTTCCTAGTCCATCCCCGAAGGAGTGTTCATCGTTGTCGGGAATATATATCACATTGTACTGTCCACCATTAAAGGTGTACTCAGTACCACTTTGGGTAACACCGCCTTTGACATCACCATTATTAGCATTAACGGCATCAATCATATCGCCTGACGTTTCATTCATAGGATAATCACCTACCAATGTCATAGAGGCTGCCCCAGCTTCCGTTCCACTCACTATAGGCGAAGTTCCGGCAAGCTGTCCATCTTCATATATTTTTACCACTAAATCTACATCACCGGAATAGCTATTGTAATCCCAAGAAATAGGCTTAAAAGGCGCACTTGTTCTTGAAGCTAAAATATCCCCGTTTATATCGTTTACGAGTTCTGTTTTTGTTATTGCCATAATATTATACGTTTGCTAAGTCTCCTGTTAATAAAGCTACATTGTCAGAAATGAACTTTATTCTAAAATATCCGTTTTGGATAATTTCGTTAGTTTTTGTTGAAGGATATAAAATGGTAATATGATTTGCACCTGCAATCGTTAGATTTCCAGAATTGATATTACTTCCTTGGATTTCCACACCTCCATACCACGTTTGAACGTTAGTATTCATACCCATTTTAAAAGTTATAGCTCCATCCTTTTCAAATGACAACCACTTACCTAATTTTATAAATGATATTTCAGGGCTTGCAGTTCCAACCTCAATTCCAGAATCGAATTTTTCAATTGCAGACACTTCATCTTCCCAATCAAAAGAATCTGTGCCTTTATCATATTTAAAAACAGATTTACCACTAGATTGCGTAGTTGGGTTTAAATCAAAATCGACTTCTAAAGATCCACTATCCCCTGGTGTATAAGTAAATCCTTCTGAGGGTGAAGTTATCACAGGGGAATAGTTCGTAGCGCCTACTGTAATGTTAGGGGCTTTAATTAATCCGTTTTCTGTATTGGTTACAACGTCGTAAGTTTCACCTAAAGAAGTAGGCTTATTTTTTATATAAGCATCAGAAGTGTCGTCTGTTTCATCCCAATCAGCTTGCACGTTTAACTCACCTCCTGGATCTACTCCTGAACCATCAGATTGTAAACTACCAAACAGTCCTAAATCATTTACACCGCTTAAAGGTTTTACCCCTGAGATTGCCACACTTGAACCGTCGTTAGCAGTTTTCTTTAATGCTCCTGCCTGTGTAGTTAACGTAGCTGTACCTGTGTAGTTTAATACATGGTTCGCTTCTGAAACGATTTGCAGTCCTGTACTTGGTTCTGTATTTGGGCAAACCCCTGTATTGATAATTACATCAATCTCATCCCCTGAAGTATCACCTGTAAAGTGCAATTCAAAGTCTGTGAAATCGGCTGCAATTACGGTATATTGAGTAGTATTGTTAACTACTTTTTTGGTTCGTTTTTTCTCTTTACCGGTTTGAAGTGCAGTTATAGCTGCTTCATTCGCATCAATTTTATTCTTATAAGAAGTGGTGAATATCTCTCCTTGTATAGAAAGCCTTATTGCATTATTGACATCATCGTAAACAGCATTAATACCAAATTCAGGTATAATAAGATTCCCTACAATGTCCTCTACTGCTTCCTGGTCGAATCCTCCACCCGTTCCACCACTCGAACCTGTTATATCTATCGAACCATTAACATCATCATAATTTGTAGATATATTAACATGGTTTCCCGTCTGGAACATAGCCCCTACAACGTCCTGAATAAACTCAACCGTTCTTTGAGTTTTCCAATCTGTACCAATCAAAGAATCTATAGCTGAAACTATTTGCTGTGGGGTTTGTTCTACAATAACTTTTACCCAAAAACCAGTACCTTCCGTCTGGTCATCTGGAGCTACATCTCCCTCTACAGCATCACGGTCATAGAAATAATCTACCTTTTCGCTCTGCACCGGTCTTCTCTGGAAGTTTGGAATGTCCTGCTCTGGTATTAAGGCCAAAGCTGCAAGGTCTGCCACCGGGGCGGCATAATGATTTATAGGGTAACTTAACAACTTCTGTTCATAAGCAGTTGTGAAATTAACTTCAGAATAACCTAAGCCCTCAGGCACTTCCAGATCTGTTAGAGCCTGGGCCAAATTCTCTATTTCACTTATTTGATGATATTGCGGATGCTGATAATTATTTAGATCATTCAGCTTTTGCAATAGTTCATCTGTAAGATCATTGGTAGTAAGGGTTTTTCCTGGTATCTTCTCTACTAACTTATTCAATTCTGTCTGCAAACCAGTAATGAAACTTATAGGCTGGCTGGTTGGATAGGAAGGTAAATTCATAACCTCAGTATTCCCATCCAGGTCTACTACGGTTAATCCAGTGATCTTTCCATCTTCATCTTTATTGACAGTTTTAATAATTTTACCTTCAGCTTTATGCCAAAAACTGTCTAAAAGGTTATAATATTTATTCCGGGTCTCTTCATTGAGACAGGTAATAAAATTTTTTAATATTTCTCTAGCCTGTACACTCATCTTTATTCAAATAGTTTACAATAATTGCAGTCGTCTTCGGTTTCTAATAATTCAGTTTCTATGGCCGTAGCGGGTTTTATGCCGTGGCTCTGGTAGTAATTCTGTATATCGGTGCTTTCCACTTCAATCTCCGGTGCTTCGATATGCTGTCCAGGTTCCAGTACAGAGGTTATGCTTAAACCATTGGCAAGGGCCAGGTCGAATACATAGGCCACACTTCCATACGTTTGTATAGATAGATCGAATAGCGATTGTCTATATAAAGCCTGTATTTGCATTATGGATGTTTCCTTTTGTAAGCGTCAAACTCCTTTTTTAAAGCGGTGTATTTGTTTCTCCACATTTCCTGGTCTTTGGTTAACTTTTCAATCTTCAGGTTCTGATTTTCGAACTTAAGATCGTATTCGTTCTTCAGGAATAAATAGCGAGCTTCATATTGGTTTTTTAGATCTGTTAATGCTTCCTGGTATAAATCAATAATAGATTTACTGTAATCTGCTTTAGCTTTACTGCCTTCAGCTTCCAGGTTGTCAACCTCTACCTTTTTACGCTTTCGCTCATAGAACCAACCGAAGAAACCACCGACTCCACCGGTAATTAAGGCTGTTAAAAAGATTCCCAGATATTGTTGTAAAAATTCAGCCATTTAAATTCATCTTTATCTTATTCTTAATTTGCTCATAATCCTTCCCATCCAGTTTCATTTGTATTCTTAACATACGCTCCAGTCGGGCATCATTATTCGTAGTTCTAATCTGGGTGACCAGGTTGGCACCGGTTACCGGATGCTCTTTCCATTCGCCCTGGTTGGTTGAAAGTATCATTTCAACCTCCTGCATCTCACTCTCACCAATGGCAAAATCGCCACTGGTGATCTTCAGATCGTTATTTTCATCAAGCAGGATATCTTTGCCCATTATTCACTCGTTAAAACAGCATTTAAACGCTGTATAATCAATTCGGTTTTGGCGAAGCTGGCAACCAGTTTCGGCACGCTTTCTGTCGCACCGGCTTTGGTCGCTATGGCCTGTGCCTCGGTATTTATCTTATTCACTTCGGTCATAAAGTCTTCCAGGATCTCTCGAAAATCTTCAGTTCCCCTGGTGAGCTTCACGCCCTTTTCTTTTACCTGTACTTTGGTAAGTTTTGTATTTACTTCAATCTCATCGTAAGCCTCGCAGTCTATCAAATAACAACCGGCTGAGTTCGCCACTAATCCAATTAAGGCAAGACTACCCGGTTTCGGCTTTTTATAGACTGAACCGAGTCCCAGCAGAATATCTTCATATGGCAGTTCATTATCTTCACCAATGGCCACCATCGTCTTTTCTTCCCAGTCTACAGATTCCACCTTCACCCATTCGGTCTGGACAGGAACCATCCTTTTCATTTTCTGGTTAATAAGGTTTTTATATTCTATGATCTTATCCTTACTCATCGCTCACCTTTTGATCCAGTGTTAAAAACTGGTGATATTTCGCCTGGTCTGAATATTCCTTTTTAATGGACTTGATCCAGTAGGTTCCATTCCTGTCTGGGTACATCTGGCTAATGATCGTTGCCTTCATTCCGTGGCGCATACTTGGAATTCCAAATATTTCGATATCGCCTTCGTAACCGGCTACCTTACTTTTATCGTAATCGAGTTTTGCCAGCTTCAGCAATTCTGCCTCCACTTCAATATTGTAATAGCTCAGGTTTCGCCTTACGCCAAACTCATCGCCATATTCAACTTTTAATTTTTTGCCTTTTGGAAGCGTACTGGTCGCAATGATCCTTAAAAGGATATCTTCTTTTAACCGGTATTGCAGGTTATTGTCTACCACGTTCCGGTTAAAATCAAATTTCATCGGCGGCTCGTCATCGTCTGAGTAGATCTTACCCACTACCAGCGTATCACCTTTGAAATAGGAATAGATATTTGCTTCCTGCAACCATTCCAGCACCTTTGCGGCGGTGGTATTCGGAAATCTTTCCTTTCCCACTTCGATATCTGCCACATCTGTCGGGATGCCTTCCGGGATGATCTGTTTTATAAGATCTTCGACCTTATTGGTTCGCATCGCCACGTTTACATTATGCCTTTTAAGCAGGTACATGGCATCATCGCACTTAATTTCAATCGGGATATCGGCACTTACTGAAGTGATATAGCCATTGAATTCATTGATGAGTTCACCGTTATAACCCAACCAGATCTGCACCGGATCTCCATTCCTGAAAATATCCCTTGCAGAGGTTCTTAAGTTCCTGCCTGCGATCTCTATATTCCGTGGAATGGTGATCACTGCGGTATCGGTTAGCGTTTCCCAGGAAGATTCAATCGTCACTCCGTTGATTCGCCTTATGATGAGTTCGCCTCTTGTTTCTGTGGCCGGGAATACCAGCTTTGCGTTCATCGCTAAGACCATATCAAAGGATTATTAGTTTGAATGATCTCGTCACTTACTGCTCTTATCGTGAAGGGTACCAGGTTAGGTCTTCCTCTTTGTGGCACCGGCTGAAAATCTTCTATCAGGATCGTGTGTATTTCCCTGGAAAGGAATATCTGTGAACTTACCTGTACGGCATCTGCCAGATCGTCCCACTTCACCATCTGGTCTTCCTGAGCTTTTGGTGAAACAAATCCCTGCGGCTGTCCCGGTTCTGGAATAAAGAAACCATTGATCGTGATCTCATAATCGGTAAAACCGAATATTTCCTTTACCGTGGAATAGCCGCCGTTCATTCTCGTTTTGTTGATCACCTTTGGTCTTCTAAAGGAAGCCACGCAGGTAGAAGGCAATTGAAACTCCGGCATCTGCTTTCTTAAGATCTCGCCTGTTTCCCTATCGAAATACTGATAGGTTCCAGAAAGGAATGTGATAGGGAATAAGATAGGAGTTCCCAGGTGGCTAAGTTTTGTAGCCTCCTGAAGATCTTCCACGATCTCGATGCCTTGATACAATCCGTTCGGGTCCTGTGGCAGATTGGAGTCCAGCGAAGGGCTGTACATCTTTTCCACTTTTAAGCCGAAAGCTTCCAGAAATATGTTTGGTATCGTATAGTTCATCTTAAGTTCCCTGCATGATTAAGGCATCTTTAAGCCCATCGTTAATTCTTCCCAGTACATAATCCAGGATCTCGTCTTTTCGCGAGATAAAGTCGGCACCGTCTTTCACATTGAAATTATTGGTAACATTCAGGCTCATGTTCAGCACTTTTGCGCTGCCCTGAGAGCTTCCCGAATTTCCTTTTCCGCCTCCGGTGATGGAGGTGGTCCCGTCCAGTCTTCCAAAATTCTCACCGGTTGGTGAAAAGTTGTAATCCTGGTATTCGTTCCCGGTCTTCTTTTTCTCCTGGTCTGCGGCATAAGATTCAGCACCTTTTCTGGCACCTTCCTCATAAGCTCCGGCAATCCCATCCTTAAGTTTCCCGTATGCTTTAGAACTGGCTTCTATCCCGATCATATCACCAACGGCATCCTTACCGGTTTGCCAGGCATCTTTCCAGTCTCCATCAAAGAATTGCATTACAGCTTTACCAAGTCCGGCAATACCTGAAAGCAGGCTTTTTATTCGATCTATTACAAAATCTTTAAGTACATCACCAAACAGCTTGATGACTTCCCAGGAACCAAGAATTACCTTTCTAAATCCTTCAAATTCATTATATGCCCATACAATAGCACCTACCAAAGCGGCAACTCCGGCAACCACCAAACCAATAGGATTTGCTGTAAGCGCGGCGTTCCATAACCATTGTCCGGCGGCGGCAACTTTTGAAGCTGCATTCTGCAACCAGGTAACTTTGGTAAGTTGAGAAACTATTGGGATCATAGACGCCATAAACGTAGTCACACCACTTAATTCGCTGGCATTGGTAATGATCTCACCGAAAGTATCAGAAAATGAAGATTCAAGATCTGCAAGCCAACCCCTAAGACTGGCACCTGCACCTTTTACACTCTTCACTTTATTGATATCCATATCAACACTGGCAAGGCCTTCTATCCATCCAAGACCGGCATCTTCACCGGCACCTTTAAAAATATCTGCTAAAACAAGTTGTTTTGCTGAAGTGCTGGCACCCTCCATATTTTTAGAGATCATCCGCACCGCTTCAAAGGTGGTTTTCCCGGCCAGATCTTCCACTTCCAGTCCAATTCCTTTTAATGCATCTACCTGGGTCTGGGTCATTTCTCGAAGCGATAGATCTGCCTCTTTTAAAGAATCCATGGCCTTATCTGAAAAGATTCCTTTTTGTCCGGCCTGAGCCGTTAAGGCAATTGCTTCAGCCTGGGTAATTCCCAACTGTTTAATAAAAGTTGGATATTCCTTTAACTGATCCAGAAAATCACCGTTGATATTCGCGCCTTTCTGGTACCCGGCTTCGATAAGTGCAAAGTTCTCTTCCCATGAACCTCCTATTTGCTGGGTCATGGCATTGGCGGCTTTGGCGATCTCTTTTGGATCTTCCTTAAAAACCCGCCCAAGTCTATGCGCCTTTGCCGTAAGCACGTCCAGATGCTCCCCAGATTCACCAGTCATTCTGGCGATCTTTGTCCTGGTCTCTTCGATGCCTATGGCAAAATCAAAAGTTCCCAAGGCTTTGTCTACCAGTTCGGCGGCCTGATTTGCAACTACGATAGCTGCTCCCCAATTAGCCTCTAACTTGGCTGGATCTGGACCGTCTTCAATTTCCTTTAGTTCGGCCTCGATCTCTACTAACTGCTCTTTATACCTTCGGGCTTTGGTCTGGGCCTGTTTGATATCAAAATCGATCTGCTTTTTAGTCAGCGGATCTACTTCATCACCCAGATCTGAAAGCCACTTGGTAAGCTTCTTGATCTCTTCCTGCTCGTTTGCATAGAGTTTTGATAACTCACTATGAGATTTCAAAGAACGTTCGGCAACGCTACGCTGCTCGTCAGACATATCGCCTAACGCCTCGCGAACACTGTCAACGGCATCCTGAACCCCTTCGGTTGCTTTGGTAGCATCTCGCAGAGGTTCAGTAATTCTGTCAACTAATTCGAGTATCCACGAGGTTTCGTGTTTTGCCATTTTGGTTATTCTTCTTTACCGCCAAACACTCTCGCGATCACTTCGCCCAGTGTTTTGGCTTCCAGTCTTTTTAAATAGATCGCTTCGTTATATAACTTTGCCCATCTTTCGACAGGCAAGTTTTCGGGATCTGTTCTGAATAAAGACCGGATTAACGCATTTCCTTTTTCCCAAAAATCTTCGCCTGGATCGAGTGAGATCTCCCCAAGCTCTATCGCTTTTTTACGTCAGACTCCTTGCGTTTAAACAGGCTGCCCACTGCCTTCATAACAGACAGTTTCAGCATGTCATCTTCCAGAATCTCCTGAGAGCCACCAAGCCTAACACCTTCAAGTACCAGTTTAAGACCGGTTAATTCCTGATTTTGTTTCGCTTTGCTCGCCAGAAGCTGAAGCAGGTCCAGCGAAGGATTCTTAACATAGGTCACATGCTTATTCCCTTCATCATCTTCGGTGGTGATCTCGTGAATGAACTTGCACTTATGCTTCTGTTTCCACTCGTCTATCTGAGCCTGATCTGCGTATCCTATAAGTTCGTCTTTAGCCATTTTTCAATTTTTATACGTTCCAGTCTATATGACTACAAATACATTCTACGGTCTGGTCTACCGTCTTATCATTCTGCTTCACTCCCTTACCGATCTTTACGATCTGGAAGTTCCTGATGATATCGGTTACCAGTCTGCCTTCATATTCGTATACCACTACGATATCTGTAGGCGGAAGATCCTGAAGACGTTTCCCGGTTCCACGGATGCTGTCCTGGATCGCTACCACCTCTTCCTTATAGAGTTTCAATCCACAGTTAGCGGCGTAGTTACCTTCCCCAACACCAATAGGCATCTTTCCGGCACCGTACATATGTTCTTTTTCTACCGTATCGTCATAACTAAGTTCTACGATACCTTCTACGTCACGCCCAAACAGGTTCATGGTGACAGAATTCCATCCTGCCATTTTCCCGAAGGCGTTGATTAATTTTGTTACTCGTGCCATAATTAATTAAGTGATAGGTCTATTTCAAATTCGTGAATGATCGCTCCCAGAGTTACTGATGCTTTCGCGATCAATGGTGTCTGGTCGTTCGGGTTCTGCCCGTTAGGGATCACGATCTCATAATCGCTTATTTCCTGTGTGGTCATCATATCCTGCAATGGCTTTCCTGCCAGAGTTTCAAGGTTCTTAATCACGGTTGCTGTTAAAGCACCGGTTTCAGCATTCCTTTTAAACCAGCCTCTTACTTTAGGGATAAGAGCTGTTCTAATTCCCCTGGCGGCTTTATTCCAAACCCCGTTATTTTCTCCTGAAGAGTAATCGGATGCCAGTTCTATACAGGTAGGCTCTCCATTAAAGTAGAAACCTCCAAATCCCTGAAAGTTCCCGGCGTAGATATAACCATAGGCCGTTAACTGTTTTTTATCTGCCGAGGTTAAACTGGTGATGATGGTACCATCACTAAGCGCAGCTTTTAACCAACGCTCTTCGGTATACCTGGTAAGTGGGAAACTCACGGTTCCTCTGCTCGATAATGGCTTTCTAACCACATCTACAGAACCTAAGTTCTCATTTACCTGTCTTATGGCACGCATACCCAACACTGCACCAACGGCGGCATAGTTTGCATAAGCGGCATCTATGGTAGCGATATCAGGGTCCTGTGCGATCACTGCTGAAACCTGTCCAGCCGATAAAGCTCTAAGATCTATGGCAGTTGCGGCGTTGATCCCTCTCGCCTCCAGGTAGATCCCGTCTACCAGAATATGATCTGCGGCAAGTGCATCTACAAAAGCCTGTGAAGCGTTGATCTCTGCCGTAAGGTCAAGATCTACTACATTGGCATTGTAGACAAAACCGATTCTTTTAATATCGGTCTGATCTCTAAACAGGTTCTTTGCCTCATCGGTGCTAAAGAAATCGGCAGCGGTAGGCTGATCTGTAGGGATCACATATAAAGTCCCTTCAGGTGCATAGGCGAAAAACTCTTCTACATGATGACGTAAAAGGATGGTGTTATTCGCATCGTATGCCTCATCGAATCCTGCATCGTCAAGGTCTGAAGCCTGTATGGCTTTGATTGCCTTGTTAAATTCAGGATTTGCGGCCTCTGGTGAGAAAACCACCAATGCCATCACCGCATCGGTGGAAGCATTGGCACGGTTTAACCCGCCCTGACCTTTATTGAATGTTACTCCTTCAAAACTCATTGTTAGTCTTCTTTAGGTTCTAATTCAGCAATTCTGTTCTGGATAGCTTCTACAGCCGTAGTTCTGTCCTTTCCTTCCTGCTCTTCTTTTAGCATGGCTGCAAGTTTCTCCAGGTCTTCAGTATCTTCTACATCAGCCTTGATCTGCTCAACCGTTTTAGGCTTGCTTTTGGTAGAAGCAGCAGCTTTGGTTTCCTTTTCCTTCGGAAGCTGGTCTTCTACTTCAGATCTCTCGATCTCATATACTTTAAGCGGAGTCTTTTGAGACTTCGCGTGCATGTTCGCACGGTCTTTGAAAATGAAGAACTGTCCATCGCTGGTAGCGAATAAAACGGCTTCGGTTCTGCCCTTGAAAATGGCAACACTCTTTTGTACTAATTCGTTTCTGCTTAAGGTTTTCATCTTAAAAATGATATTGGATTTGAAAATGATTGAATGAACCTGAACAACTTCCAGCCGAAATACAACAAACTAAGGCCGCCAATCCAGGCAAGTATTTTAACGATCCAGGGAATGTATTTAATTCGCTCTGGAGGTAATGTTATAGTGGTATCGGTTTTCACCTGGCGAAATGTAGATATGATACTGTCTTTCAATTTCAATTGAAGCTCCAGTGAATCACATTCTGCATTCGCATAAATCACATTGTCTTTTTTAAACAGCGATACATTCGCTTTACCGTTACTTTTAGTAATCGGCTTCTCGGTTAGATCTTGCTGATCTGCCGAAATAGAAACTTTTTGAAAAGGTACTTTGATCACCGTATCACGCAGACGAATTCTGCTATCAACATAAGTACTATCTAAAGTACTTACGGTATTGGTAATAGGTCTTCTTTGACTTCCACAGCCATAAAGAGAAATTACCAGTAATAAGATGAAAAAGTATTTCATTATACCTTTACTATTTTTAGTTTGAATTCACCTGGCAAAATGCCAAGTAGATCTGCCAGCGTTTCGCGGCTATTAACCACATCCAGTCTTCCATCTCCATTGATCTCCTTAAGATCATTTCCTACTAATACACAACCGAGGATCTGGCTATAAAAATTACCTGAATGAATAAGGATGTAACTCCTGCCTTCAACTTTGGTAATATGAAAGTGGTTTTTGAACTTTTTGCTGAACCTTTTAAGTACTGTGTACTCACCTTCAGGAATACAGCTAATCCTGTTTTTATTTTCTTTCCATGAAAGCTCCAGCGTATCACACTGATACTTGATCGCATTGTTTTTGTCCAAGACAAAAAGACGTCCCAGAGTCTGGGTTCCATCATCGATAATACGTTCAATTAATACTTTCATAGTGATTTTTTTAAATGCGTCTTAGACGCTCCCCCGTAAGGGAGCAGGCTACCTGCAATAGGTGAGCCTGCCTGGCTCAATTCAACTCTACCTATACTGCTGCTTTACCGTCAATAATTGCGGCCTGTCCCTGATCCATCAGAGCGTAGCAACCGAAATACAATCTGTATCCCATTACCGATTTTCTGTTTTCTGGATCTTCCTTGGAGCTACGTGCATATCTGGTAACTGTACCTTTTGCTTTCGCAGTTGTTTTCTTATGAAATACGATACTGGAAGTCCTTCCTGGATTCACAGAATCGAATGCTAATTTTTGAAGTGTGGTATCGTCATATACCGGAGTATAAACGTCCTCATAGATCTTAAAGCCATAGTAATTGATAGAGATCGCTCCTTCTGTACGGTTGTGATAACCTTTTTCGAAGCTGGAATCTTCCTGTAACAGGTCATTCGCGTGATCTGAATTCAATACCAGGATTCTACCTTTCTTAGGCACTTTCAACTTGTCAAGTTTACCTTTAAGGCTAATAAGATCCTTACGTGTTAATCTCAATCTTCCAGTACCGTCATCTTCACCGGTTGTTTCTAATACCGGAGTATCGGCAGTGTTACCTACTGGAGAAATAGAATGTAAAGCGTGATCTGTTGTTTTCTCTTCCAGTTCCTCTTTAAGTTCCAGGTTAACGTCGCCTTCTTTATCGTAAGCGATAGCGTAAAGCTCGTCATCTGTAACCTCACGGTTCTCTGTATCATACTTATTAAGGGAAACCACTACATGCTCGTCATCACGTCCTGCCGTAGCAATTGGGTATACCGTATTATTAATAAGGACAGATGGTGCGCTGTCGCCTGCACGCTTTGGGATCTTAATGGTATCATTATTAACCCAGTTATCTTTGCTCATCACTTCACCTAACCAGGTACCTACGTGACGAAATTTCTTAAGGATGAACTTTTCGTTCAATGTGTTTTTAAGGTCGCTGCCTACTACAGTACCACTGGCCAGAGTTACTACCTCCGGGTTCTCTTTGGCGAATCCCGATACTACGGTTGCCACGATAAGTCCTAAGACTAGAAAAATTCTAAATGCTGATTTCATTTTGTTCGTAATTTGATTGCTTTTCGATTTTTCAAAAACTCGTCTGTCAAGCAAACAGACGAGTTTTACTTTTTTCTGATGATAATTTTTCTATTGTTCGAGGTATGCCTCGTATTTAGCCTGGAAAGCTTCTGGATCTTCCTGCTCTAAAGCTTCGCGCTCTTCAGCGGTCATATCTTCGAACTTCTTATCCTTAGCAGTCGCAGCTCCTTTTCCGGCAGACTTTCCAGAGATCTGCTCAGAGATCTTTCCTGGTACCGGTAGATTTTCAATGTGAGCTTTAAAACCTCCTAAATCGGCATTCGCCCATTTCTCAAGACTTTCTCTGCTCTTAGCATCGATCTTCTTATCTTTTTGTGCCTGGTCAAGGATTGCCTTGATCTCATTCTGGCGAGCATCTTTCTCTTTTTGCTTCGCTTCCAGTTCAAGCTGATCTGCCTTCTCGGCCTTAGCTCTCAGGTCTGCCATTTTCGCTTTTACTTCAGCTTCAGTGGCATTTTCATCTAAGCCCAATTGAAGGGCGGTCACTTTTAAATCCATTTCATTATTTGATTTAGTTTTCTTTTTTGCGGGTTTTGGTGGATCAGGAACTCCGCATGCAGTAAACATGGCGGTTTCCTTTTCGGTAATTTTGCTGTTGTATTTCGATACTCCGGTGATCCAGCCTTCTTTTTCGGCTTCTTTGGCATTCAGCCATACATCGCCTTTAGACCAGTTCTTTTCTATTTGCTTTTCGGAAATAGATAACAGATCGGCATAACCTTTACGATAGTCTGAAGTGATATCCTTTAGTAATTTCAATCGGCTTTCCACCTGATCTTCATTACCTCGAAGCACTCCATTAGGTTTGTGATACATCCATTTTCCATTGGCTACCATATAGAATTCGTCACAAGCAAGTCTTATATAAGTACCTGCACTGGCAACGATCACTCCACCGTAGCCGATGATCTTCCCTTCGAAAGCTTTGATCTCGTTATGGATCTCTGCCGCCTGGAAAACATCACCACCAGGAGTGGTAATGGAAAGGCTTACCTCTTTAATCCCTTTTTCGTTGAAAGACTGGATCTGGTTACGAAACCACTCTGCGGAATTATTCCATCCATAGATAGCTCCCTTAATGACGATCTCAGCTTTATCGTTTTTCTCTTCAGCCGAAATCTCAAAAGGGAATTGCTCGGCAAGGATAGTTATATCCTGTGCGGCAATGGCCGTAATTATAATCCTGTCTAATTCTCGTGTTCGCAAAATGTCTATGGTTTTTACAACTGCTTTAGGTGGACAAATTTTGAACAAAAGGCAGGCTTAAAGAAATTGGATGTCCAGTATAAGGACTGTAATCCCTCTGCATAAGGACTCAGAGCCTGATCATGGAAAAGGAATTCCCGCCGGGCGTAAGATTATGGCAACTTTGTCCCTGTTAAGTATATAGTAATGGCAAAGGATAAAGAAAGACGTTTAGCCGAGGAATTGTATGTAAAGCAGCGCAAAACCGCGAAAGAGTGCGCCAAATTGGTTGGCGTTACCGAAAAGACGATGGGCGACTGGGTAGATAAGTACGGCTGGAAAGAACGGCGGGCGGCTGCCATGAGCAGTTTAAAGTCTGGAATGGAAAATATTAATGAACTCATTAATATATATACCGAACGTGCGATAGCCATAGAGCGTGATAATGTAGATCACCTGGAGCCAGATCAAAAGAAAGACCTGGTTAAGGAAAAGGTTGGTTTAATTGATGCCATTGCCAAGCTTAACAAGACCAAAGAAAACTTCGAGAAAGAACATCGCATTCCTTATAACGTATATATCAACGTTACCGAGCAGATCATGAGTGCCATGCTGGAGAAGCATCCCAAGCTTCGAACCGAAGTGCTGGACTTCTTTGAAGAACACATCAATCAAATCGCCTTAAAATACCGATAAAACTATGTTTAAAAAGATATTGAACCTCACGTTTCGCTTTGCGCCATTAAAACAATGGCAAATGGAGATAGGCGCATACCTGCTTAAAAAAGGATGCGGTTACCAGATAGGGCAGATTGTCCAGGAGAAAAGACTGGAACGTGGAAAATGGAGAGTTAAAGTGATCACCGGGATCTTCTATGATTTTAGGGAAAACAAGATCAACCATACAGCCGATAAAAGGATAATTACCTCTGAAGCTAAAAAGAAGTTTTTCAGTTTTAAGAATAAAGAAGAAAGAGCAACCGAGAAGTTTTTCAGGTCGTAGATGAAACACCAGGATAAAATAGCACAAAAGCGGATTCTTGAGAAGATCAACCTTATTAGGAATGCCCAATCGGTAAATCCTAACGAAACTAAGGAGGAACGCAAGGCCGCTATTAAAGTCTGTAAGAAAGATTTTGCAAAGACCGTTGAACGGTACTTTCCTCACTATGCCGATAGTCCTTCCGCATCTTTCCATATTGAATTGGCTAAATACCTTTCCAAACATTTAACAGCCAAGGCATTTGCCGAATGGGGGCGCGGTCTGGCAAAATCGGTGGTGTGCGATATCCTTATTCCTTTCTGGCTATGGCTAAGAGGTGAAAAGGTGTATATGGTGATCGTGGGTAACTCCTACGATAAGGCCAAACAGTTACTGGAAGATCTTCGCCTGGAATGGGAAAACAATCCGCAGATCATCGCCGATCATGGCGAACAAAAGAACCTGGGAAGCTGGGAAGATGGTTTCTATACCACGCAGTCCGGTTTTATTGGTCAGGCGATTGGTATGGGGCAAAGCTGCCGTGGACTTCGTGTTAAGAACCTGCGTCCTAACTTCATTGTAATGGACGACTGCGAAACTGCCCAGACCACTAAAAACGAACGCAGGCAGGACGAGGTGGTGGAATGGGTGGAAAAACACCTTTTGCCAACGATGGACGGTGATATTAGAAGGTTTGTCCAGGCAAACAACGCTTTTGCCCCGGTGATGATCCAGAAGAAACTTCAGGAACGTCACCCAGACTGGTTCGTACATCACATCAAGGCTTACGACTCGGTTACCTATAAACCAAGCTGGCCTGAAAAATACAGCGATACTTACTTTAAGACCGTAGAAGACGAGATCGGGATACTGGCGGCTCAGGCTGAATATAACCAAGAACCGCATGTAGAAGGAAAGATCTTTAAAGATGAGCATATACAATGGGCAAAACTCCCGCGAATAGATCACTTTGAAATGATCGTGGGACACTGGGATGTTGCCTATGCAGGTACTTCTACTGCCGATTATAATGCGGTTAGGATCTGGGGACTTAAAGACAAGCAGTTCTACTATATCACTTCATTCGTAAAGAAAACGAAGATGCGGGCTGCCCTGGAATTCATTTGTGACTTCCAGAAGCAATTACCGCCTTCAGCATTCATTCACTGGCAGCATGAAAGCCAGTTCTGGAATGACGAGGTACAGCGAACCATTGCAGAAATGGAAGAGCTGCACGGCGTGGATCTAAGAATGGCACGCGTAGATACTCCAAGAGTAAGGAAGTATGACCGTATGATCTCCATGCATCCGTATTACCAGAATGGTCGTGTATGGTATAACGAAAAGATGAAGTCTCACAAAGATACTCAGGTGGGATTGTCTCAGCTTTTCGGGATCGAACCGAATTATAAAGGACATGATGATGCACCCGATGCCGATGAGCAGTGCATTAGTTTCCTGAGCAAACATATTTATACCAAACGTGGCGGCGCGATCTCCACGGGTAGAGTAGAACGAAAACATTTGTATTAATGGAATTACAGTTTTTAGCATTTGAAGATCTTGAGACCAGGGTTTTTGAAGATTACCTGGTCGATAGCGAACAGGAAGATATCGAAGCCACTCAAAATATAGAAAAGCAGGCTATTTCCCTGGTGAAAAGCAAGCTTAGAAAACGCTATGATACCGATGTTATTTTCACCAATGCAAATTACGCAGGACGGGATCTTATCATCTGGGCGGTGAGTGGGATTGTTAGTTACAGACTTATCAGGAGAAATGCTGCACGAAAAATGCCTTCAGATCTTAAAGACGAATATCAGGAGGTCATGGCATGGCTTAACTCGGTACGAGACGGCAACGAAAACCCGGAACTTCCTATGCTTCCTGAAGATGAACAAAAAGGAGTGCTTTGGGGTAATTCTACCAATCAAAATCAATACTTGTAATGGGATCACAAAATAGCAGAATAGGCAAATCACATAACAGGCTTAACCGGCCTTCCAATATCATATTACCCAAATCGCAGTCTTTAAGCGTCCAGTCTATAAAGTCATGGAAAGATGCCGTAGAACTGGCTTCTTTAGCTGAAAATGCCAACCGTGCGCCTTTGATGGAGGTGTACAGGTCTATAACGCGGGATCTTCACCTGAAATCTGATATACAGACCAGGGTTTTAAAGATCATGGGTTCCAAGTTCAAGATCGTAGACGCTGCCGGAAAGGAAAACCCGGAGATCCAGAAGCTGTTTAAATCTAAATGGTTTAACCGCTTTCTCTACCACGCCATGATGGCGAAGTTTCACGGTACAACCGTGATAGAGCTTTGGGATCTCGATCCCGAGACTATGGCCTTAAAAGCAACCAATCTTATCCCACGTGAAAACTGCCTTTTTGAAGATGGTATTATCGTGAAGGAAGTTGGGGACGAACAGGGTTATCTATATAAGGAAGGGATTTACGAACCTTATTATATACAGATT
Organism: Christiangramia lutea; assembly: GCF_022489035.1. Lineage (GTDB taxonomy): Bacteria > Bacteroidota > Bacteroidia > Flavobacteriales > Flavobacteriaceae > Christiangramia > Christiangramia lutea. The sequence continues at coordinate 142,501 of NZ_JAKVTV010000005.1, read as the reverse complement.
GGAAGTAACAATGACCTGGGCCTTCTGGAAGACGTTGCGCCAGATGCACTGGCAAAGAAATTCGCCAAAGCTGCCTGGACAGAATTCTGTGAGAAATATGGAATTCCGCCACGCTGGGTTACTACAGATTCTTATAGCGATACCAGGCATAGAGAATTAGCCGAAATGATGGCTTCCATGGTGAATAACCACTGGGCCGTGCTTCAGGGTAATGAGAAGATCGAAGTAATGCAGACCAACGGGGCGAATGCCAAGGCGGTCTTTGATGATCTAATCAAACGAATGAACTCTGAAATGTCTAAAGGCATTTTAGGACAGGACGGGACCACCAACTCCAACGATAAATCTGGCACTTATGGCAGCCTGAAAGTGATGCAGGATGTGGCAGATGATCGCCATGATGCAGATAAGACAGATATTGCCTATCTCATCAATGACGAGCTGCTTTGGCGCATGGAAATGATCAGCCCGCTTTATAAAGGAATCACCAATTATTCCTTTGAGTGGGATGAGTCTAAAGAACTCAGCCCAGAAGACCTGGTAGAAACGGTAGTGAAGCTATCCAGCGCAGGTTACGATGTAGATATAGAATACATCACCCAGCAAACGGGAATTCCGGTTACCGGGATTCGCCAGATGATCGCTGAAGCCACGCCCAATGAAAAGGGCGAAAAAAAAAAGCCGAATTCAAAGCAAAGCTTAAACGCTATGGTCTCTAACGAGATCATTTCCTATTACCAGGAAAGAAAGCCAGACGATTCTTTAAATATCGAAGCGGTAGACCTGGGGAGTTATACCCGGTTAATAGAAAAGATCGCTAAAGATCTTCACCAGGGAAAAATGAAACCTGAAGATCTTAATACAGATCTGGTAAAGAATATCTATAAGGATCTTAATGAAGCTGCCGGGCAGGGTTATGGCAAGGATTATTATAATTATGATTCTAATGCCGAACGCAAACTGGAGCTTCGCCAGAACCTTTATAGGTTTTCGGGAGCCAAAACATACCAGGAAACCGCAAAGCTGAATTTCCTTTTGCAGGGTGAAGATGGCGAACCACGTTCTTTTGAAGACTTCAAAAAAGAAGCTTTAAAGCTGAATGATGAGTACAATCGAAATTATCTAAGGACAGAAGCTCAAACGGCACAAAGAGCCTCTGCGCAGGTTGAAAAATGGGCTAAATATGAAGATCAAAAAGAGCTTTACCCAAATTTGCAGTATAAAACTGTTAAGGACGAAAAGGTTCGGGAGGATCATGAGAACCAACATGATGTTATAAAGCCGGTAGATGACGATTATTGGAATAGATGGTATCCGCCAAATGGATGGGGGCCTTGTCGATGCTATGTAGTACAGACCACAAAACCGGCCACTAAAGGAACTCCTAAAGGAAGTCCCGCTATGGGTTTCAATAATAATGTAGGTAAAACAGGAAAGACTTTCGATACCGAACATCCCTATTTTGTATTTCCTCCGGACAAAGTGAAAAAGATTCGTGAGGGCTTTGAGAGCCTGAAGTTAAGCGAACCTAACTATGAGCAAGTTTACAAAAAAGGAAAGGCGAAACTGGAAACTTCCATCTGGGCAGATCCAAAGAATATCGTACAGCACATTTCCACCGGAAAGATCCTGGCAAAAGACCTGAAGGCAAAAGTGCAACTAAGGCCCCAGGTAGATACTTCTATTCTCAAAAAGGAAAAGAATGCCACCTTTAGCATTAACGAGAAAACAGCGAACCTAAAGCAGGTGAAAACCGCTAAGGATATCCAGAGTGAATTAAAATCCATCAAAACCGATACGGCTATTTTCAACCTGGATAATTCAAAAATGAAAGCTCTGGAAGTGGTTACCGAAGTTGGGCAGAACATCGCCAAAAAGATCAGCAGTGTATTCTTTACCCGAAAGGAGAAAGCCCTGGAACTTACCCGGGAGCAGATCCTGAAGAAAGAGACCGGGCAATTAGAAAATCTTTTAAAAGATTAGGATGGACAAGGTACCCGATTTTCAGAAAATAGGCCGGGAGCTAATGAAGGATGCGCAAACCATCGCCGAGGTGGAAATGCTGAATTTCGTGCTTTCCAATTTTGAAAAACAAGGCTTTACCGATAGTGGTTTTACTCCGTGGCAGAAAAGGAAAGACGATGCAGATCCCGGCAGGGCTATCCTGGTTAAATCTGGCGGGTTACGGGATTCAGTTAAGGTAACGCATAGCAGCCAGGAGAAAGTAGAACTTTCAGCCACGGCAAAGCATGCGCAAATACATAATGAAGGTGGAACCATCAATATCCCGGTAACCAAAAAGATGCGCAAGTATTTCTGGTATATGTATAAATCTACCAAACAGGCGAAATGGAAAGGCATGGCGCTTACCAAAAAGAGCCACTTTAATGTGAAGATCCCGAAAAGGCAGTTTATGGGAGAATCCAAACAATTCAATGAACATATAGAAGGGCTTTTCTTTAAAGCTATCGTAGAACGATTTAAAAACAATTCGAACTAATGGAAAATCTAAAGGACTTATACCTGGAACATGAGAAAAGGATCACCGACAATCTTCCCGAGATCAAACACGTAGACCTGTGGAGTGAACAGGTGGGATTTATGGAAGAGGAACATCCCTTTAAAGCTCCGGCGGTATTTTTCAGTTACAGGATCATCGATACCGATGACCAGGGAAAGAAGCTTCAGCAATTAAGATTACAGGCCGAGGTGTATCTGTACTTTGAAACCTTTGCCGATACCAAAAGAGGTTCCAAGCGACAGCAAAAGGCTTTGGCCTTTCTGGATCTGCTCACTAAAATAAATGCCTGCTTTCATGGATCGCACGGGAAATACTTTGCCGAAATGAGAAGAACCGGATTTGATCCCGTAGAGACCGGAACCGCCAATCTTTTATATGTGCAGCGTTATGAACTAACGGTTAGCGATAGTTCTGCCCAGGTACTGGAGAATGAACTGAAATTTGAAAGTATGGAAGTACAGGTAGACAAGGCCGAACCGGCAGCGGTGGTTAAGGCCAATGATCTTTATGACGTTTAGCCGCCATACACATATCCTTCAACCGTTTTAGGAGCCAGAAAGAACTTTTCGGCGGTCTCATGGATGCACCAGATGGTAGTGTGTTTTTTAACGCCATGCTCATAGACGCTATCAAGCTTTTTATAAAACGAAAGAACCATATTCTTTCGACGAGCGTGTAGGTTAGGATCTCTTGCCATAGTAGTAGATACTACAAATGTAAAAGCTTTCTTAATACCGCGCAACCTAAATTAAAAAAGCCCCTACAGGAGGGGCTTTCAGCATTTTATATAAATGTTAAACTAAAGTTGGGCAATTTTGTTGTTAAGCTGGCTCATCTTGAACTCTATCGCCCTGGTATCTACCATTGCGCTGTACTTCTTATCGATGCTAACGGCTTTGTCTATATAATCAAGGGCTTTCTGGTAATATGCTTTAGCGGTTTTGTAATTGGTCTCTTTCTCGCTCTGCTCATCGGCAAGTTTATATTTCCATTCGTCACCCAGTTCATTATACAGGATTCCCTTTAATAAAAAGGCTTTTCCCTTATTGTCGTTTTTCTCCACAAGGAAGTCAAGATCTGCCTGGGCTTTATCGATCATCTTAGTACGCACTCCAGAAAACATATTCATCTGGCCCATTAACGCCTGAACCCTTATCCAACGGTAAGCGGTGTTTTGTGGCGCGGCTTCAATCGCTTTATCTATATACCCGGTTACATAATGGCTAGGCCCTTCGGTAAGATGTGATTTTGCCAGCAGGTAGTTGGCCTGTTCGTGCATTGGTTCGCTTTCCAGGGCGATCCTTAAATACTTCCTGGCTTCTGAAGAGGCCGGATCTTCCTGAAGCTTTACTTCAGCCCTTTGGATAAGCTCCTGCACGTCGACTTGCTGTGCGAATACCTGAAAACTAAATAAGACAAATGCTAAGACTAGTAATTTTTTCATAGTTCTAAGATACTGTTTTTTCAATAAATGAAAAGAGGGGAAGAATCCCCTCTATAATAATCCAATAAAACCGGCAATAATCAAACCTATTAAAATGATCATAACTATTACAGGTAAAATTATACCTGTACCGGAATCACTACCAACAATCATCGGGTCATTTACTAAACTGTCCCAGGCTATATAATCTTCATCCTTTAACTTGTCTAAATATTCTTTATCTATCATAATTATCGCTTTTCAAATTTATCCCTGGTAAGGCTGATCTCGTAATATTCGCTTTCAAGGAGTCTGCCAGTGGCCGAGAAGCTGCGGTATTCCTTTTTCCATTCGATCTCTTTTTCCATATCCTTTTCGCCGTATTTATCGAGGTTATAAAATCCATCGAACCAGGCATAGTGAATATCATGTTGAAAAGAGGTTACGCTAAGGCGAAACATCCTAATCCCGTCCTGCTCGAACTCGCTATATTCTACCTGGTAATTATCGCCATTGTCTTCTTTATGGAATTTGGTATTTCCGTGGCGTACATACAGCACGTCCATTCTTTCCGGGTAGAAATGTATATAATGATTGTCCCATCGTACCGGGTCTTTATCGCAGCCAATAAGGGCGCAAATGATAATGATAAACAGTAAAAAAGTGATCGCTTTAAAAAGGGGTTGTAATAGTGATTTCATTGGGTTTTGGTTTAGATTAGTATTTAAGGTTAGTCCAGTGAATGATCTTTCCGATAAAGTCAGCATTAAACCAGGCAAAGAAATCTTCTTTTGAATCGAAGCCATCGTTTATTGCCAATTCGGTCATTCTGCCGTCATCGTAACCATCTATTCCGAAGATGAGTTTATCATCGATCTTTACAAAAGGTCTCATTTCGCCCAGTGGTTTAGAAAGCGGGATGTATTTAATCTCAATTTTCTGGATACTTACTGCCGTGATAACCGGTGCAAACTGGTAGCGGTTCTTTGAACGGTTATTGATCACAAAGTGAATATCCCGGCCTGCTTTCCAGTTATCGCCTTTGTCTTCCCTTATTGTATGCAATTTGGGGTATACGCTTTGCATTATACCTGAGTAGAATCCTTCGAAGCGATCATAACTAAAGAAGGTTCGCATTTTAAAAGCATGCATGGCTTCTGGATATTCTTCTTCAAGTGATTTAAGAACCTTAAAAGGAAATAGTGTAGTTGGCCTGGGCATATGTTTAGATAATGATTTAGGCCATTTTTGAGAGAATGATAATGTCATTTTTTTAAGTTTGAGTTAAATTAATAATGCTTTATACTGCAGATTTCCATTCGTTATGGTAATATTCCTGGTTTAGGTAGGTAGTGGGATGTGCTTTATCTATGCCGTGCTTTCTGCTCAGGTAATTATTGTAATGCTTGATGGCTTCCAGGGCTTTAAGCTTATCGGCTTTAGATAGTTTCTTCCAGGTATTCTCTGCCATCTTCTTTTTTCCCACTTTGTTGCCATAGGCATTCCAGAAAGAATCGAAACTAAGATCTGGCTCTCCTATTTTAATATCGAATTCCGGGATCGTATTCCATTGCTTGATCTGGTCTTCACGGTAGGGGAATTTTCCCTTTACAAATAACCAGTTGATCTGCTTGGCGTCCAGTTCGCCTTCCAGCAGTTTAAACTCGGCTAAAAGACCGTTTAAATGATATTTAAACTGCCATACAATAGGTGAATTCTTTCCGGTAACGGTATAGGTTGTGAATTGTTCGTCCATTATGCTAATTTTTGATGTATGGTACTTCTTAAGGTGAATAACAGGCTGCGCTGGTATTCGTTGTTTTCAATAAGCTGATCGGTGAGGTCGGCAATAAGAGCTTCGAGTGCCCAGGCTTCATGATATTTTAAAGTGAGCTTCACCTTTTTATTTTCGAACAGGTTGGCTTTGCGAATTTGCGCCTTGCACTTACTGTCAAACTTATCTGCCAGATCCATCCCGATACTCTTATACACATTCTCACGGCTTACACAGGAAACCGGAAGGTTATAGACTTCTTTCAGGATCTTGTTAGCCGCCATAAGCGTATCGGTGCTTAGTTTTAATTCTATTTTCATAGTGCTACTTTGTCTTTTTTTCTTTTAAAAGTGTTTAATGGCTCTACCGGGTTAACTTTTACTCCCCAAAAAATGGCGTTGGTCTCGATTTTTGTATCAGATATATCCTTTTTGGTATACTGGTATTCCATTTTCTCTATTTGCTTGTTTTGATCGTTCAGGCGGCCTATTTCGCTGCTTAGCTTTAACCTGTCCTCGTAGGTGGTGCATTCACTTAGAAAAGCCACGTAATTCTCTAAAAGCCGCTTATTTTCTCTTAATTTCTGTTCGTAAGTCATATTCTGGAACATTTACAGTTTTCAACAGGCTTTCCACATCCATAGCAATGAAGCTCCTCTTTCCAACTTCTGGAACAGCCCATATAGGTAGGCCATTTACCATTGCAAGTGGGGCATCTTTTTTCTCTTTCCATGATTAACAATCGGTTTCAGGTTCACTTAAATGTTTTCCGCAATCTGGGCAGGCTTTTACGGTCACCTCGCAGGTGCAGTTAGATCCAATCACTTTTATAACCGGATCTTTAGGGTGGGTACATTTCATTATTTGAATTTTGTATCTATCATTCCTTCCAGGGCGGTAATGATCTTACTGCATTCCCTGGCATTCATCTTCTTTAAGGGCTTTTTAACCGGTGATTTATCGCTCTTTAACCATTCGCTCAGTCGGTTAAGGTCTACCACTTTTCCAAAGCGTTCATCTGGAGTGGTCCAGTCTAACTGGCGGCAAAGGGAAAGGATGTATTTATGTTTTCCGTTATCCTTATTAAAAAAGGCCCAGTTATCGGTCTTATTTTTATAAGGAGTACCACCGGCTTGCTTAATGATCTTATTCGCCTGTTCAAAGCTGAGATCGTTGGTACTGGTCTTATTTACATCGCCGGTAACCCATTGCACATATTCTTCTTTGGTATCCTTTTGATACCCGCAAAGCCGGTAAATGGCTTGTTTCTGTTCTTTCGTTGCTTTCATAAGTCGGTAAGCTTATATTGAGTGTTTATAAGGTTGTAGAACCAACCCGCATTGATGCGGGTAGCATCCTTAGTTCCCACGGCAGGACTCGAACCTGCACTATCTTACAGCGAGAGGGATTATTTAACTGCGCACCCTCAAGGATAGCCTACTAATAGCGTCTACCAATTCCGCCACGTGGGTTTAATTTCAATTTTTCAGTTTCCAGGTCTTTCTGTCAACCCGGAGGTACTTGGCACCTTCCTTCATCTTCTTTGCTTCATTCTCTTTGGCGATCTTCAGGGCTTTCTCTGCCTTTTCCTTTTGCCAGGGCTATGTCTCAAAGAATGGATCTTCCATGCTTATACGGTAAAGGTTGCATTCAGTGGGGCCGAGGAAATTTCCATACACATAATGTATTCGCCCAGAAACCTTTTTTCGGTATCAGTGAGTTCCTGAAGTCCCTTCCACATGCCGTCCATGTCCTGGGATACTTTCTTGCCGTTCACTTTTAGATCTCTGTCTGTTTCCTGTATTATTTCTACACTCATTTTCGGGGGAGTTTTTAAATTTGATACTGGCGATATGGCCATCTATCATTTGTTGATAATTCATTTTACAGGCTTGAGAATTGCAGGGAAACATCTTCCCATTTTCCTTTATCACTTCGGATATATAATCGACAGTAAAGGGCTGTATCTCTCATTCGCTGGCATCCAGAAAGCTTATTAATGAGATCTAGCATTTCTTCATCATCCAATTGAATTGCCTTTCTACGGATCTTTACAATCAATTTTGGATCATATTCACCGGTTTTACCTTTTATAAGAAGTTCATCCAGATAACCGTATAACTTCTTATTGCGATTAGCATATTTCTCTTTGAACAGTTCTTTAATAGAATCTATATGCACAATAGCTTCCTCGGTAAACTCAAAACGCTCCTGGCGATCTACAGTAACCTTTACCGTATCATCGTTATTCTTAAGCGTGAAAGACTTGGTTTCTTTCGGCTCTTTCCCTTCCACCTTATACATGCGCTCATACAGCTTATTGGCCTCGGCAATGGTGTAATCCTTCAGTTCTTTCATTTCGTTGTGAAGCTGCTTGAACTTGGAACCGGAATGCTGTACAAAATCCTGCTTGTCTTTTTCGTACTGCTTTTTTTCCTTTTCCTGCTCGGCCTTCTCTTTTTCCCGGCGTTGCTGAAGTAGCTGTTCAAGTTCCTGTGAACTCATCTCAGCGGCTGATTTTTGTTTTTCTAGTGTTTCCATTTTTTATGATTTGAGTGTTAACTGAAATATCCTATTGCTGCGATTAGAAGAGATAATCCTACGAAGAAGGAAAGGATCACTAAGGCACATCCTTTATAGCCTTCAAATTCTGATATCTCCGTTTCTTGATTTTCGGTTTCCATAGTTATTTCTTGATTTTAAATTCGATTCGTATTCCTTCGCCAGATCTGGTAAGGCTAAGTTCCTGGTTCCAGCTATCAGCGAAATAGATCAGGTGGTTTAGCGTAGCCGAGTTAAGCGGTCTGTTGGTATTGGCTTTGGCGGCTACCAGAATGCCTTTTTCAAATTTGAGTTTGGAATCATGCTTAGGCACGATGATCTCGTTAAGACTTTCTGTAAACCTTCTGGTTTGTAGTTGTGGGACGTTTACTCCCGGTACATTTGGTTGTACTGTGTTCATAATTAAGATATAGTTGAGTTAATATTTTACTTCCTGTTTCACCCACCCCGTGTTATCGATCACCCGGAGGATATGAGTCACTTTCTGCTCAAGATCCTGCGCGATCTTATAACCATCTATGCCCTGGTAAGGAGAATCGTTTTCTATGGCCGAGATCTGTTTAAGAGATCCTGCGCATTCCTGGTGCAGGCAGGTTCTTTGTCCGGTGGTAAGTCCGCCGTTTTCCAGAGACCATCCTAAAACCAGTTTAAGGTCGATGATCCTGCGTTTTAGAGCGTAGATCTTATCTTGATCGCTGATAGGTCCGGTGTGGGTGTTTTTGTTCATACTAATTGAATTGAGGTGTTATTGGTTCTTGTTTTCGGGCTTTGCTTAAAAGCGGTTTGCAGTAGAAATCCTTTACCTGGGCCACGATCTCTGCATGGTATTTTCTTAATACCAGCTTATCTGCCTTTGTATGGAATTCGTAAGCTCTTTTGATGAACTTTCGCTGCAAGCGGTTGTACTCGGTCTGCCACCAGTTGAACAGCTGCGGATTCGCCAATAGCTTCTGGCAGTCGTTTTCCTCATGGCTGTGCATAAGGCACCACTGGTGGTAGTGGTTTATGATCATTTTCTCGTAGTTGTCTGCTGAAATTTCCAGCATAAGTTGAATTAGCTTTTTCATGTTTTTAAGGTTTGATGTCTGCACTGGCTTCGGCTGCACCTTCAGCCCAGATGGTAAAGGGTTCACCGCCTCCATATCTACTCGTGACATAGGCTCTGTATCCTTCCACTCGAATCTTTACATCGGCATCGTAGCGTACAAACTTTGCCGCACGGCCTTCAGGTTGTTTTCCTTCAGCATGGGAAATGAAGATGAAAAGGGTTTTAGGATATTTGGCTTTAAGTCTCTTGTATTCGGTTTTGGTGAGTCCGGTATACTGAAAGGAATCGATGATCACCACGTTAGGTGCTTTTCGCTTATTGAGTCTTTTTTCAAGATCTTCTATTCCTTCCTGGAGAATGATGAATTTTCCTTTTACATGGTGCATATGGTTACGCTTGCATGCGAGTTGGAAACTTTTACGAGCGCCTTCCTCAAGGGTGTTATAAGCTACTCTTCCGAATTTGGTAAGGTTTTTAGCTGTTTTGATAGCAAAATCGGTTTTACCGTTCCCGGATTGTCCCCAGATGATCCATACTCCAGATCTTTCAGGTTTTCCGAAGCTTTCTAACCATTCGCCTTCAAACGGCATTTCTTCAAATTTCATTTTATACATCTCGTCTACTGAGATCGCTCTTTTTAAGGGCATTTAAGTATTGGGATTTGGGGTTATTATTTAGATTTCTTTCGGTTCTTGATGGCGTGGATCTTGCGCATTACCCTACGCAGGTCGTTCTCACTATCCTTAATGATCTCTTTAATATCATTACGGTCTGTAACACCATTGGCGGCGCATACCTGAGTGATATCTGAAGGGCCTACGCCATTTAGTTCGATACATTTTCTACCGATACGGCTGTAGATCTCTTTATATCCTTTCTTGTTAAGACGCAATCCTTTCTTAATTCGCTTATCCAGGTGATCTGTAGCCACCAGTACGATCCCGCAGTGATCTTCTAACTGGTTGTAGATCGTAATAAAGAAATACAGTACCTGGTCGCTTAGCTTATCAGCCTCGTCCATGATGATTAAGGGATTATCCTGCTTTTTAAGGACTCTTACCACCTCCATCATCATTTCGGCCACTGTAAGCCCGCTATAATCCCTTCCCATCGCTAAAAGAAGCTCTGCAAGGAAGTATTTACGGTTCCAGTACTCATTACACTGTAAAAGGTGCGCTCGTTTATGATTCGCAGCGTAAGACTTTAAGGCGATGCTTTTCCCGCTTCCTGCTTCACCGGTAATGGCGAATACATTGTGATGCTTTTGCGCATCTGCCAGTAACCTGGTCACTTTTTTGTAATCGCGAGTCTCTACGATCTCTTTTCGGTTAGGATTGTAGCCTATTTGAGAAGCTACATTTCTAAACATCTCGTCTTTGATAAGATCCCAGTTACGGTTGATCATCTGGCTTACGGTGGCAGAGGAAACTCCTTTCAGGGTTTTTGCCGCCTGATTCTGGGAGTCGTACCTTGAAACGTAGCGTTCCAGTTCTAAAACGATTTGCTCTTTGTTCGGGTTTGTCATAATTTTGGGTTTTTGAAGTTTGGCCCTCGGTTCGCTTTCTCACGGAAAACCGGGGGCTGTTATTTTTACATATCACTATAGATGTCGATCTCTTCCTCATCGTAGACAGCATTGCTGACTTCCTTTTGATATTCTCCGATCTCGACTTCTTTTACTTTTTTCTTGATGTTCTGCCTTTTCTTCTTTTTCTCGATGCCTTTTATAACAGGTCTGTTTAATCCCTGCTGCTCGATAGTAGCTCCAAACTGCTCAAGGATCTTCTCGGTATTGTCACGCATATCTACACGAGACTTTTTGTTGGCTTCCTGCATTTTCTTGATAAACTCATCTTCGAATTGGGTGATCTCCTGGCGACCTCTGGAAACCTCTACTTTGGTTTCGGCTGCGGTCACTCTTCTAAGACCTAGTGGAGTTTCTTCGTAGAGATAGATCATGCTCATATCTTCTGGATCGAACTTGATAAAGAATTTCTTATCGATGTTCTCTGTATGAAACTTCATATCTACGCTACGATCATCGTTATACACCACATAGTCATACTGCACCTTTTTCTCTTTGAAGCTGATACCTGAAGGCGTATAGGTTACCGGCTTATCTCTTAAGATCCAGAATAGATCTATCATATCAAGTACATCCAGTTCTTTGGTTTCAGGATTTTCAGATTCCAGGTAAGTTTCAAGACGTGGTTTCCCTGTTTTAGGGTGAATTGCCTGATTCCAGTTCTTTCTTTCCTGCTCGTAGATCGCGATCACCTCCTTAAGCGTTGGAAGGTTTTCGGTATTGGCAAGAATAACCTCCATATTCGCCTTGCTTTCGTCTTTCTTGGCGGTGATGTTCTGCCCGGTAAAGAACCAGTGGCGTTTTAGGAATTGTGCCTGGAACCTTCCGAAGGCATTCTCTATGGTCTTGGATTTACCGTTATACGGCTGAGTCCTGATAGCAAGTCTTGAAAGCTTGGTAAGGAATTCACCAGATTTCAGTTTCTTATGTCCACCCTGACCGTCAAAGCCGATCTGGTAAGGACGGTGACCGGCAGTTTTCGCCGCCATTTTATAAGCGTAATACTGGGCTTCGTAATCTTCAGTCTTGCTAATGTGATATCCTAAGAATACTTCAGAATAAGCATCCATTACCTCGTATACCTGGCAGGTTGCCATTTTTCCGTTGCCGTCCAGATAGTAGAAGTTCAACTTCGTACCATCTGAATACCATAAGCTGTCGCGCATGCTTGGCAGTTTGGTAGTATGGAAGTAGGTATACTTCTCTTTGGCCTTTAATTCGCCATAACGGTAACCATACCACAGCGGTTTGATATCTTCCTGGTTAAGGAAAAGGTAGATCGTGCGATCATCCTTGATTTTCTTCCAGCCTTCGTAAGGAGCTTTCTCATTATACTCTACCCAAAGCTGCTCGATATTGGCAATTCGGTTCACCTGGTCTGCAAACCTCGCGATCAACCACTGTTTTGCATCATCGCCAATCTTTTCTGAATTCTTATTACAGAAACCGGCATGGATCAGGCTTTCGTAACCTTCCGTTTTAAAGTTGGTAAACTTCTGTTTAAGCCTTCTGGCATTTTTAGGCAGCTTATGTGGCCACTCATGCAATGGAAGATCCTGGATGATCTCTGCGAGTTTCTTCCACACTTTATTACCCGAAGTTCCCAAAGCCTTACGCTTAGCAAGCTTGTTATTTACGATCTCATCGATAGCCTTAAAAATTGCAGCATTGGCGGCATATTCTTTCTGGCGATCTTCAGGTAAAGCGCTCCCATCTGGAATAGTGTACTTATGAAAGAAGTCTATGGCATCAAGATCCTGCTGAAGGTAATCTTTGAAGTGAATGTGCTTAGTGGTTTTGTAGGGATCACCAACTTTCTTTACGATCTGTTTTTTAAATCTATCTGGGATACTGTCATATTCAACCAGGGCGGGAGTATTACGGCAACCTCTTCTAAGAATATTTAGAGCGTTGCGGTAAGAAAGGAGCTTGTAATTAGACTGAGATATTATGTCAGCCTCGATTAGCCATCCTGCCTGGATACATAAAGTGTTGTTATAATACTCGGTCATACTACTTTTTACCTTTGGAAGGTTTTGGGCTTAATACTTCGATGAGTTTCAATAGATCATGAAGTATGTTCTTTGATAAGCTGGATTTCACTTCTCTTTTGCCATCTATAATCAGCTTCACGTATTTTTGACTGCATAAATGCTTGTCTGCTAGTTTTGAAGCTTGACCTTTTAAAACCTTTTTTTCGAGGTCGTTGAAATTGGCTTTCATTTTTTTTGTATAAGTTTGTTCTAAACGTTGGAACAAATATATACCGTTTTGGTATAAAAAAAACAAATAATAATATACTTTTTTTGGATATTTAAATGACCCCATTCGATAAAATCAAGGAAGCCCGCGAATTACTTGGCCTTAATCAGACCTCTTTTGCAGAAAAAGTGGGCGTTTCACAGAAAGATGTTTCCAATCTGGAAGCAGGAAATAAGAAATTTATACCGAATAAGTATATAGGTTTTCTATTGCAGAATAATTTTGATCTCAACTCTCTATTTGATCCAACCAAAGAACTATGCAGGAAAAGTATGACGCAGGTAAAAGAACCTACAAAGGTTTACAAGCTACGAACAGACACAGATATAGATACTCAATTAATACCACTCTATAATATAGAAGCCTCCGCCGGACTGGTAGAATTATTCAGAAACCAGGGCGAAAGCGAAGTAATAGACACCATCAAGATCCCGAACCTTCCAAAGGTAGACGGTGCATTATATGTAACCGGTGACAGTATGTATCCATTATTAAAAAGCGGTGATATCATTGCTTATAAACAGATCAGTGATTTCAAGAATGACATATTCTGGGGTGAGATGTACCTGGTGTCTATTGAAGTCGGCGGTGAAGAATGGGTAAGCGTGAAGTATATCCAGAAGTCAGATATGGGTCCAGAGTATATAAGATTAGTCTCTCAAAATCAGCACCACCAGCCGAAGGACGTGAAACTAGATCGCGTAAGAGCCTTAGCCCTGGTAAAGGCAAGCATACGTATAAACGCGATGCGTTAGAAATATCCTCCACACGTATAATTATCCCTTTTTATTCTAACTTCTGTTAGTCAGTGCTTTATATTTTTTCAACTTGTTTTAAAGTGGTAACAACTACCCTTTAAAATGCTTTTTATCGGCATTTATGAATCATTTATGAAAGTTAGTGTAAGTAAAAACCCTACTTTTTAACCTACTTTGTAACCCCAATTGTAACCCCAATTGTAACCCCAAAGGCTAAAATACCCGTTTTTTGACCTAACGGATACAGATAAATAATGAATAGTGATCTATCTGGTAGTTTTATATACCAGGATAAAAGATACAATACCACCAACGCCCGATTTTAGCGGCTGTATGGTACTTTTATAGGTTTCTATAGTGAGTAATGGTAGGAATGGAAAAGCGATGATATAAACGCCCTTATTCAAATAGTAGTTAAATGGTACTTAAATAGCAATAATGCACAATTCGTCCAAAAATAAAAAAACGCCCTATATTTGCTATCAGGGCGCATAAACACTAAGAAAAATCGACCAAAATATAATTAGTTACTCTGTACAATTCGTTTTATCCCCCTTACTCTGTGCTCTACAAAAGCATTACCAGGTTCAGTGTTGAAACCGCCGGAAGTTTCGACCTGGATGCTGAACTGAAGATATGGATTTCAGGGGAACAGAATCCTTCTATTTCCAAGCGTTTTAATAAGAAGGTAGATATTTACCAGGTACAGAAACTCCTGGCAGAATTTACCTTATAACTAAAATATTTTGACAAAGCCATCTTTTTAGGTGGCTTTTTGCTTGAAAGGTATAGACTTATCCTGATTATTCTATGATGAGTTTATATCTTTGTTTTTTAGCAATTGTTGAACGATCAATCCAAAAAATCATATGAGTTTATTACTCACCAATATCAAAGAATTACTTCAGGTAAGAGAACCCGGAGTTTTGAAAGTATCTGGAGACGAAATGAAAGAGCTTCCTTCACTAAAGAACGCCTGGCTTTTTATTGAAAACGATACTATTGCTGATTTTGGTACTATGGATAATCTGCCAGAATTAAATGCAGATAAAATCACAGATGCCACCGGGAAGATCGTATTGCCTACCTGGTGTGATTCTCATACCCATATTGTTTACGCAGGAAATCGTGAACTGGAATTTGCCGATCGTATCAATGGTTTAAGCTATGAAGAAATAGCCAATCGTGGTGGTGGAATTTTGAATAGTGCTAAAACCCTTCAGGAAACACCTGAAGAAGAAGTTTATGACCAATCAGCAAAACGCCTGGAAGAAGTCATGAAACTGGGTACGGGAGCAGTTGAGATTAAATCTGGTTATGGCCTAACCGAAGAAGCTGAACTTAAAATGCTTCGGGTGATAAAAAAGCTTGATGAAAATTATGCTTTACCAGTAAAATCAACCTTTCTGGGTGCTCATGCCATTCCAAAAGAGTATAAGAATGACCCGGATGGCTATATGGATTTAGTGATTGATGAAATTCTTCCGAAAGTAGCAGAACTAAAACTGGCAGAATATATCGACATTTTTTGTGAAAAAGGTTATTTCACTGTTGAGGAGACCAATAGATTGTTGAGCGCGGCACAGAAATTTGGATTAAAGCCAAAGATACACGTGAACCAGTTCAATGCTATTGGCGGTGTAAAGGCCGGAGTAGATCATAGGGCACTTAGTGTAGATCACCTGGAGGTCATGCAGAGGGAAGATTTTGAGGTTTTAAAAGGAACGGAAACTATGCCGGTAGCACTTCCCTCCTGCTCTTTGTTTCTTAGTATTCCATACACTCCTGCCAGGGAAATTCTCGATGCAGGGCTCCCACTTGCTCTGGCCACAGATTTTAACCCGGGTAGTACTCCAAGCGGAAATATGAATCTGGTTGTTTCCCTTGCCTGTATAAAAATGAAAATGACTCCTGAAGAAGCTATAAATGCGGCTACTTTAAATGGTGCTTACGCTATGGAATTAAGCAGCACTCACGGAAGTATTACTAAAGGAAAGAAAGCCAATTTTATAGTGACTAAAGAAATCCCTTCGTATACTTTTCTACCATACGCTTTTGGAACTAATTCAATTGAATCGGTTTATATCAATGGAAAAGTGATCTAGGATGAAAGAATTAAAACTCTATAAAAGGCCTCATATAGACAGGTACATTTCCAGGAGAAAAGGAGAAGTTAAATTTGGGGAAAAACTCAATTTCATTTCATCATTAAATGAATTGGATCATCATCCATCCAAATTTGTATTATTCGGGATCCCTGAAGATATTGGAGTAAGAGCCAATCATGGAAAGCCGGGAACCTCACAAGCATGGAGTATAGCCATAAAAGCCCTGGTAAATATACAGGTAAACCGGTTCAATGATCCTAAGGATATAATTCTTCTGGGAGAATTAGATTGTGATGAGTTGATGGAAAAAGCCTCATGGATAGATGAGTCAGATCCAAATTACCTGGATAAACTTGGGGATCTGGTTAGGCAAATAGATATCCTGGTGGCGAACCTAGTTGAAATAATCATTTCTAAAGGTAAAATTCCAGTGATCATTGGCGGAGGACATAACAACGCCTATGGAAATATAAAAGGTGCTGCAAAAGCTCTAAAAGAGCCTGTAAATGTTATAAATATCGACGCGCACACAGACCTGAGACAATTAGAACACAGACATAGTGGCAATGGTTTCAGCTATGCTATCGAAGGGCAGTATTTGAGAAAATATTCGGTCTTTGGATTACATAAGAACTACACTCCTGAATATATTTTTGAGGAAATGGATGCTTCAGAAAATCTTAATTTTCGTGTAGCTGAAGATCTTTTCAAAAAACCTGGCGAAGTTGCAGTTCGCTTTGGAGAAGAACTGGATAAAATAGGTAATGCTAAATTCGGTTTTGAACTGGATTGTGATTCCATCTCCGATTTTCCCAGCAGTGCTAAATCTCCTTCGGGTTTTTCTATAAACGAGTTAAGGAATTTCATAGACCTTGTTTCTAAGAATGAAAACTGTTGTTATTTTCATATTTGTGAGGCTGCTCCTGATGAAGATAATGCCTCCCAGGTTGGAAAAGCACTTTCTTACTTTATTTCAGACTTTATCAGATATTGATTTCCTTACTATTAATCAACCTATTTTTTTGAAGACAATTTTTGATAAACCCCATTTGTCCAGCCAAAACCATCCTGGGTTGGGTACTCCCCTCCTCCACTTTCCTTAGTTAGATCTTCTACATTATATTTTTCCAGCATTTTATAAGTCTTATCATAGACTTTCCTGTTTAATGCCAGCCATCTGGAGCTTACCTCTTCAGCAAGATCGTCCTCACCATAATTCTTCAAACCTTGAAAACAGATCCATTGCAATGGTGCCCAGCCGTTTGGAGCATCCCATTGCTCACCTGTATTATACGGGGTGGTAACAAGGCCACCTGGTTTCAGGAATGTTTCCTTTAGTTTTACAGTGACTTGGCTGGCCTGATCTTCATTCGCGATTTCAAAAAACAAGGGATAGACCCCGGCAAGAGATAATCTACCGGTGGGATTCGATTCTCTGAAATTATAATCCATAAAAAACTCTTCGCTTTCGCTCCACAGGTATTTTATAATTGCCTCTTTACGTCTCTCTGCCTTTGATTTATACTCTTCAGATTTTTCAATCTCACCAGCAAATTCAGCTGCTTCAGAGATCGTCAACTCAAGATCGTATAACAACGAATTAAGGTCTACCGGAATAATATCTACCGTATGAATGGTAGACAGATTGAAATCTCCATTTTCATCCCGGTTTAGCCACCTACTGGAAAAATCCCAGCCAGACTCCGCTCCCGCCCTGAGATTTCTATATACCTCTTCTTTTGAAATTTCAGGATTATTTGCCACAGCTTTTTCAGCAGTATGAATATCTTCCCGGTAACTTTCCGGTCGTGGAGTTGCGTAATCATCCCAGTAACGATTGAGTATCTCCCCATCTCTCATTTTCACAACTCTTCTGAATGTCTTCTCTCCATCAAGTCGGTTTTCGCCATTCATCCAGAAGTTATATTCCTTTTCCAGCTCTGGAAGGTATTCCTCCAACACCTTTTTACTTTTAGCATTCGCCAGGGTTTTAACCATCATTCCGAAAAAAGGAGGTTGAGATCTGCCCAGGTAGTAAGTCCTGTTACCATTTGGTATAAAACCATAGCCATTGATGAGATAAGCAAAATTAGCTATCATATTTTCTACTGTTTCTACCTCCCCGTCTTCCAGAAGTCCAAGCATAGTAAAATAGCTGTCCCAGTAATAGATCTCCCTGAATCTTCCGCCCGGAACTATGTAAGAATTAGGTAAAGGAATTAACGTACCCGAAACCTCTTCATCTGCCGGTCTTTTCAACTTGTCCCATAATCTGGTTATATGTAAATTGATCGAAGAGGAATCGGCTTCAAATTCGCTTTGCTCCCCAGGAATTTCAAAATGCTGCTCTACAAAATCTGAAATCCCTTCTGCGGTGGTGTCAGCGAGCATCTCATATCTCTGTCTTATCAAACCTGGATTATATTGGGGAATTGCATCTACAAAAGTTTTACTATCTGGAAACACATTTTTACTCTGTACATCATAGAACAGGTCTCCGTAAAGTTCACCTGGAGGCAGAATTTCAACCTTAGTAACTACCTGTTCGATTTCAGCATCTGCATCGGGGCCAATTTTGCAGGAGAAGATTAAAACCAGGATAAAAAAATAGCTTAACCTAAAGGTCAATTCAATTCTCATATTCAAGAGTTTAAATGAGTTACTAATATATGGGTTTTCAATTAGGATAGAATGAAGCTGGTCTTTTATAGAATATTGATATTTTTATAGCTAAAATCTTGATGAATGCGAATTATCAACTGGAAGCAGGAATATTCAGAGGAATTTAAAAAAATGAATATTCATTGGCTGGAAGAATTCTTTTGGGTAGAACCCCATGATGAAGATGTTTTAGGAAATCCTAAAAAATATATCATTGAGCCGGGTGGGGAAATTTTCTTTGCCGTGATAGATGAAGAAGTGATTGGCTGTGTAGCTTTGATGATAATTGAAGAAAACGTTTTTGAACTTACAAAAATGGCCGTAAAAACTAATTACAGGGGAAAGAAAATAGGTCATAAGTTAATGCAACATACCATTGATCACGCCAGGAAAAAAGGCTGGGATAAACTGATTATTTATTCCAACCGAAAGCTCGAAAATGCAATTCACCTTTATAGAAAATATGGCTTTGAGGAAATCCCAATTGAACAAAACAATCCTTACTCTCGTGGCGATATTAAAATGAAACTAAACCTTTCATAAATCTTTACTAATTAGGTTACTACTCCCTAACAGCTTTTTTAAATTTAAATAAAATATAAATTATGAAACGATTAGCAAGCCTCCTGGCTATAGTTTTAATGTTCACAGCATGTAAAGACGACGCTAAAAATGAAGATGAAAAAACCAGTTCTGAAATAGCCGAGAATAATATTCAGACTGAAATGACCACGGAAATTACAGACCTGGAGATAGATCCAATTTCTCATGCCACCGCGGTTTTTAAATGGAATAATAAAATATTTTATACAGACCCGGTAGGTGGAGCAAAGGCTTTTAAAAATAAGCCAAAACCTGATTTTATATTGATCACCGATATACACGGAGATCATATGAATGCTGAAACGCTGCTGGCACTTGAATTAGGGGAGACCGAAATAATTGTTCCAAAAGCTGTTCAGAAAGAACTTCCCGAAGAATTACAATCCAATTTGATCATTCTGAAAAACGGAGAATCTCATAAACTGCAGGAGTTTGAAATCACCGCCGTCCCCATGTATAATCTGCCTCAATCCAATGATGCAATGCACGTTAAAGGACGTGGAAATGGTTATATTGCGGAAAAAAATGGAAAGCGCCTTTATATTTCTGGAGATACTGAAGATATTCCGGAAATGAGAAATTTAAAAGAAATAGATGTTGCCCTAATTTCTATGAATCTGCCTTATACCATGCCTGTAGAGCAGGCTGCCGATGGTGTACTTGCCTTTAAGCCCAAAAAAGTTATTCCATATCACTATCGCGGCAAGAATGGTTTTTCCGACGTAGAAGAATTCAAAAGATTAGTCAATAAAGGCAGTACAAATATTCAGGTGGAACTAATGGATTGGTATCCCTCGAAATAAAAAAGAAAAAAATAAAAGAGGTCACCTTCCTTGAAAATAGCGATTTTTTGATTGTGTAAAATTCTTTTTTGGCTAATTCAAATTTAACAGTATTTCAACACGCTTATTATTAGAAAGATGACCCTTGTTTTGTCAAAGAATTCTTATTAAAGATAAATATTCATTTTACATTTAACAAAATAAAAAGCTTATAATCGATTAAATACCAATTAAATATGAATATTCAATAATGTTTTCACAGTTTTTGAGGTTATAACTTTGATACTTTTTATTTCGATTGATAAATGCCCCGGGTTTAAGAATGGCAACAAACGGCAGTTTGAATCATACAACTTTTGATCTTATAAGGATTTTCAGATTGAATATGATTGACCTTATATTGAAAGAACTGCTGCACATGTTCCAGTTTGGTTTCAGTTGAAAGAACTGCATAATCCACTCTCTTTACTGGTGTAAAACTAACTTTTGCTGCTATGGCTAACAGGATGAATGCCAAAAGAAAAAACTGGACCTTTTTCATAATATTTCCTTAGTTGTTCTATTTAAAAGACGACTATAATTACTAATCGTTACAGTAATTTCAAATTTTTAACATTTTGATTTTAAATGAATTGTAGTTCTGCCAACAGGAAGGGCGAAATATCAAAACATAAAAAAAACCCACGCATCGGCGTGGGTTTTTATATAAATAAAATTCTTTTTTCTCTCTAAGAAAGTACTTCCTGAACTTTATCTGCAGCTTCCTGAAACTGAATAGCGCTATATACTTTCAAGCCGCTATTATCAATAAGCTCCTTAGCTATATCTGCATTTGTTCCCTGTAAACGAACAATAATTGGCACATTCATGGCATCTCCCATATTTTTGGATGCATCTACAATCCCTTGAGCCACACGATCACATCTAACAATACCACCAAAAATATTCACAAGTATAGCTTCTACTTTATCATCCTTTAAAATAAGTCTGAAAGCTTCCTCTACCCTCTTAGCATCTGCAGTACCTCCCACATCTAGGAAGTTTGCCGGCTCACCACCTGCCTGTTTAATAAGATCCATGGTTGCCATAGCAAGACCAGCTCCGTTAACCATACATCCAACGTTACCATCAAGATCTACGTAGTTTAGACCAACCTCTCTAGCCTCAACTTCCGTAGGATTCTCTTCACGAATATCTCTCATTTCAGCATAATCCTTGTGACGGTATAACGCATTATCGTCTAAAGTAACCTTAGCATCTACAGCCATAATAAGATCATCACTGGTTTTCAATACAGGGTTGATCTCGAATAAAGAGGAATCAGATTCTTCGAAAGCCTTATACAAAGACATTACGAATTTGGTCATTTCTTTAAATGCCTTTCCGCTAAGCCCAAGATTAAAGGCAATTCTACGAGCCTGGAACCCAAGAAGTCCGGTTGCAGGATCGATTTCTTCTGTGAATATAAGATCTGGAGTTTCTTCAGCAACAGTTTCGATATCCATTCCACCTTCGGTTGAATACATGATCATATTACGCCCGGTAGCACGATTAAGCAGAACAGACATATAATATTCTTCAGGTTCACTATCTCCAGGATAGTAAACATCCTCAGCAACAAGTACCTGATGTACTTTTTTTCCTTCAGCAGAAGTTTGCGGAGTTACCAGGTTCATTCCAATGATTTCTCCAGCGATCTCTTCAACTTCTTTAAGGTTTTTGGCAAGCTTAACACCACCACCTTTTCCACGGCCTCCAGCGTGCACCTGTGCTTTGATCACATGCCACCCTGTTCCAGTCTTTTCGGTAAGTTCCTTGGCAGCATCTACTGCTTCTTTGGCGTTTCTTGCCACGGTTCCGCGCTGTATGCGAACTCCGAAGCTGCTTAAAATCTCTTTTCCTTGATATTCGTGTATATTCATAATCAGCTTTTTCTTCTGTATTAATTACGGAAGGCAAAAGTAACAAATACAATACTATTGTACCAATCTTTTTTGAGCATCTTAACGCTTACCAGTTCAGGTATTTCCAATAATACTCAAGGCTTTCCGTTTTACCGGTTCCTAACGAAAAGGTTATCGGTTAAAATATCTTAAATAACCCAGTAATAGATTGGTCTCTCGTAAATTGTGCGTTTAATTTCTGAATTATGAAAAAGGCATTGTTGGCATTAGCGATAGGAGGATTTGGAATTGGAATGACAGAATTCGTGATCATGGGAATTTTGCCGGAGGTAGCTAATGCACTGCAAATCTCGATTCCGAAAGCAGGGCATTTTATCTCGGCCTATGCCCTGGGAGTGGTCGTTGGAGCTCCCCTGCTAACAGCTTTTGGAAATAAATGGCCTGCTCAAAAGGTGCTCCTTCTTCTAATGGTCTGGTTCACCATATTCAACACACTCTCGGCATTTTCAAATTCTTATGTCATGCTTTTAATATCCAGATTTTTATCTGGTTTACCTCATGGGGCATTCTTTGGAATAGGCGCTGTAGTAGCAGGAAAACTTGCTAAACCAGGAAAAGACGCTCAGGCAATAGCGATGATGTTCACAGGCCTAACCATTGCTAATGTAATCGGAGTGCCCTTAGGAACCTGGTTAGGCCAAAATTTCACCTGGGGTGTTTCGTTTCTCGCGGTTGGAGTCGTTGGAATAATCGCCATCCTGAGTATTAAATTCTGGATGCCAGATTTACCTAAATCGAATTCAAACGGATTCAGAAATGATGTTCAGGTTCTGAAGAAAACCGAGTTGTGGCTTATCATTCTTCTTACAACCATTGGCACTGGTGGCTTCTTTGCCTGGTATAGTTATATAGCGCCTTTAATCACAGATGTTGCCGGTTGGAGTGAAGGCATTGTGAGTTATGCAATGATCATTGCAGGTCTGGGTATGGTAGCCGGAAACTTCCTTGGAGCAAAACTTGCTGAATGGTTCAGTCCCATTAATGCAGTGATTATCGCCCTCGTTTTAATGGTTCTGGCCTTAATTTCGAATACTTTCCTGGCATATAATCAAATTGGCGTCCTTACAATGACATTTATTATTCCGGTGATCGCATTCTGCATAGCTACTCCAATCCAAATGGCGGTTATTAAATCGGCAGAAGGCTCTGAAATGCTTGGCTCCTCATTGAATCAAAGTGCATTTAATATGGGTAATGCCAGCGGAGCATACCTTGCCGGCCTACCCATTGCCTATGGTTACGGAATCGTTTCGGCTCAATATGTGGGTGCAGCTATGGCCGGAATAGGTATACTTTTGGGAATAAGCGTGGTACTTATAAGAAAGCAGAGATCTGTACAATTCGAAATGAGCAATTCTTAATTTTTTCATTTTTCAGAATTAACAAATAGTGTAAATCGGTTATATTTGATATAAGCCTTATTCATGAAAGCTGAGGAAATATATTTTTGCCTAAATTTTTAAAAGATGACACAAAAGGAATTACTATCGGTTGCTAAAGAGTATGGAAGCCCGGTTTATGTGTATGATGCCGAAAAGATCATATCTCAATATAAACGGCTTACCAACGCATTTAAAGTAGACAACCTTAGGATTCACTATGCCGTAAAGGCCCTTTCCAATATATCCATCCTTAAATTATTGAATTCTCTAGGCTGCGGACTGGATACAGTTTCGGTTCAGGAAGTGGAACTTGGAATTAAAGCGGGTGTAGACCCTGCTAATATTATTTATACTCCGAATGGAGTTTCCCTGGAAGAGATCGAGGAGGTGGTTGAGCTGGGCGCTCAAATTAACATCGATAACCTCTCGATCCTGGAACAATTTGGAACCCGTCACCCGGAGATCCCGGTATGTATCCGTATTAATCCCCACGTGATGGCCGGTGGGAATTCAAAGATCTCTGTTGGTCATATAGATTCAAAATTCGGCATCAGTATACACCAGATGCCACACCTTTTAAGGATCGTGGAGAATACAGGAATGCATATTAACGGTATACATATGCATACCGGTAGTGATATTCTTGATATTGGCGTTTTCCTGCATGCTTCAGAAATTTTATTTGAAGCTGCCCGTCATTTTAAGGAACTTGAATTCATAGATTTTGGAAGTGGTTTCAAGGTGCCTTATCGTGAAGGAGATATAGAAACCGATATCGAAGACCTGGGAGAACAGTTAACTGAACGATTTAATAATTTCTGTAAAGAATACGGTAGAGAATTAACTCTTGCCTTTGAACCGGGTAAATATCTTGTGAGCGAATCGGGGAAATTCCTGGCGAGAGTGAATGTGATCAAGCAAACCACTTCTACGGTATTTGCCGGGATAGATACCGGGTTTAATCATTTAATAAGACCAATGTTCTATGGCTCACACCATGAGATCAGCAATATTTCTAATCCAGATGCTAAACCAAGATTCTATAGTGTAGTAGGATATATTTGCGAGACCGATACTTTTGGGAACAACCGCAGGATCTCGGAAATTCGTGAAGGAGATATCTTAAGTTTTAGCAACGCCGGAGCTTATTGTTTCTCTATGGCCAGCAATTTTAATTCGAGATTCCGCCCGCCAGAAGTTCTTTGGTATAACGGCAAAGCTCACTTAATTAGAAAACGTGAAACTTTCGAAGACCTTACCAGGCACCAGGTAGAAATGGAGTTTGAAACTTCTCCGAAAGAACTAGCAAGTAAAGATTAAATATAGAAGCAGCCGGTTGGCTGCTTTTTTTATTCATAAATTGTGTCGGTTACATTTCCAGACTGATCATAATATACTGTATATTTTAATTCTCCATTATCGTCATAGTACTCTTCCTTAACT
The DNA here is from genome assembly GCF_022489035.1 of Christiangramia lutea. GTDB lineage: Bacteria > Bacteroidota > Bacteroidia > Flavobacteriales > Flavobacteriaceae > Christiangramia > Christiangramia lutea. The sequence continues at coordinate 117,626 of NZ_JAKVTV010000005.1, read as the reverse complement.
TTTATGTAATGCTCTTCTCCTAATGAGTAAAATATTTTTCGCTCAATTAAACCTGACTTGAACTCTATAGAATACACTAAATATCCTTCCTCATAGTGACTAATTCTTTTATCACCGTCGTCCATATTAGTAATAATAGACTTAAGAACCTCTAAATCATCATATTCATATATAGTTTCAAACTTGATATCACCTAAATCTCTATAAACCTCAACTTTTTCAAGAGTATTATCTATCCGATAGAACTTTTCGATATAGCTCATCTCACTGGTCTCTGTTTTAATTTCACCAAAATCTGTCTGAGTTCTTTGAAATGAACTAATTAGGTCATTAGCTTCATTATATTTTTTCATTTTCACAACAAAACCTTTTTCAGTATAATCGTATTCAGTAATATTAATATTTGTTTGACCTTCAGCCCTATTATATTTACTTTCAACTTTCTTAACCCAACCTAATTCTGTATAATCAATGAAATTAATCCTATTTTCTGAATTGCGATCTTGATGAGCAATTATTGTCCCTCTAAAAAAGAATTCATCATCAATTTCTAATTTATAAGTAAACTGATGTCCAAAGGGGTATCGTGAGTAATCATAATGATTGATATCTATCCTAGCCAGGTTACTTACTTCATCGTAATCAGACAAATGATATTCTGCTATAATCCTTGAGGGATATTTTTCATATTTTCTTGATTTTACAAGCCTCCCTTGCTCATCGAACTCATGAACCCAATTTACAGCCGTATTATCCCGACTGTAATAATTTGTAAAGGTTGGTAGAAAATTTAATGTAAAAGTAGCTTTTGGTTCAAATTCCAGTCCTAATGTTTGTGCTAGATGTAAAGCTGCAATTTCAGGGTAAACTACCTTCAGTTCCACATTGGTTTTTTGAAAAATTTCAAGAGCTATTTCACCCAGTATCTGAACGATTGATTTTGAAAAATCTATTTCTGAAATACTTAAAGCATTAACTACTTCCTCATCTATAGTTATACCATTTGTAGCGTCTCCATCCAGATCCAAAGTTTGAAGTAAAGCAGCAATATTTTGCACTTCTAGAGTTTCTAAGGTCGCATCTGAAGTCGAAGTAATAGAAATAGGAGTTAATTCTTCTGAAGCTTCAGCACTTCCTAATTTTATATCCCCGATGTAGAAAGTAACAGTTTCACCTTCTTCATAATTATATTTCCCATTTTCATCGGTAAAACCAGAATGAGTTTCGGTTTCATATTTTAACCCGCTAACCGGGGAATCCACAAAAATTCCCTGCATCGTGTTTTGAGCAGGTTTTGGCAAAGGATCAGGTTTGTCTTCAGTTGAACATGAAAATAAAATTGCAGGGATGCACACTAAAAAATATCTTCTCATTTATTTGAAAATAATGAGGAACTGTAGGGAGGTTCGTCAGGATTAAGATTTGGAAAGCCAATATAATAAATAAAATTTCAAAGTGTATGAATCCATAACCTTAGTAAAAAATTCAATTTTTAATAATTCTCTAACCCTCACTGTTAGTCCATTTAAGTATCTTAATAGAAAAGATGAAAATGACCTACCAGTTCGATAAAAGTCTTCCATTAAAAAAGAACGTAAGCGCAATTGCTGCGGAAGAAATAGAAGGTTGTTTTTTCTCCCTGGATACATTAAATATTCATGAAGCTATTCATGAAATCAGGAAAAGATTCAAAAAGCTTCGTGCCCTGGCCAGGTTGGTAAGAGATGAAATGGGAGAAGAAAACTATGAAGAGATCAATATTTATTTTCGTGATCTGGGTCGTGAAATTTCAGATCTGCGAGATCTTACCGCGCATATAGAAACCTTAAATGTATTGAAGGAAAGATATGGCAATTACCTTTATGTGATTTTTTTCAATCCTATCATCACCCAATTAGAAAAAGAACGGGATAAAATGGAAAATCAATTCAGGTCTCAAAACTTCTTTTCAGAATACCTTCCGGAAAAATTAAAACACGCCCAGGAAGACTTAATAAAATGGCCGGTAAATTCAAATGATATCCAAGTGATCCTACCCAGTATTCAGCGGGTTTATGAACGCGGACAAAAAGCTCTGAATAATTCTTATGAGAATCCTACAACGGAAAATTTTCATGAATGGAGAAAAAGGGTGAAATATCTTTGGTATCAAACCCTGCTGCTTCAGGAAACCTGGCCACAATTCTTTGAGACCATGGAGGCAGAGATTCATCTTCTGGCCGATTATCTCGGCAATGACCATGACTTAATGGTTTTACAAAAAAAATTAAATTCTAAAGATATAAAACTGAAAGACCCGCAACACCTGGAACTGATGCAGGCTATTATTGAAAGATACTCTCAGTGTCTAAGATCTGAGGCTAAAACAAAAGGACAGCTTATTTATGCTGAAAGTCCTGAAGATTTCACGAAAAGAATTGGTTCTTATACCCAGATAAACTGGAATTGATTTCATAATTTCAGAAGATAAATCTAACAGCATGAAAAAATTTAAGATCATTTTTTTCCTCCTGATCAGCTCTTTAATCTATGGCCAGGATATAAAAGGTGAGATCATAGATCTTACCCATACTTTTTCTGAAGAGAGTGTTTACTGGGTAACTGCCAAAGAATTCAGGTTAGAAGAAGTTGCTAACGGAAAAACAGATGCGGGTTTTTATTATTCTGCCAATAATTTTTCTACTGCAGAACATGGCGGCACCCATATAGACGCACCTATCCATTTTGCAGAAAATAAGCATACCGTAGACCAGATCCCTCTGGAAAATTTAATTGGAATCGGGGTGAAAATCGATGTTTCAGAGAAGGCTTTAAAAAATCCTGATTATCTTATTAGCCTTGAAGACCTGAAAAACTGGGAAACAAATAACGGATCTATTCCCAACAACAGTATTGTTTTATTTGAAACCGGTTTTGGTAAGTTCTATCCCAATGCTAAAAAATACCTGGGAACTGAAAATCGCGGACCTGGGGCTATAAAAGAATTACATTTTCCAGGCCTTTCCCCTGAAGCGGCTATTTGGCTTATCGAAAACAGAAAAATTAAAGCCGTGGGACTGGATACCGCAAGTATAGACTACGGTCAGTCAACAAATTTCGCTACTCATGTAGCATTGATGACCCAAAATGTACCAGCCTTCGAGAATGTAGCAAACCTTGAACAACTGCCGGCCACAGGTTTCCAGGTAATAGCACTACCAATGAAAATAAAAGGAGGAAGTGGCGCTCCCCTAAGAATAATTGCTATCTATTAATAAAATATTCCTTGAGCTCTAATAAGAACAAAAATCCATTATATTTTATCGCACTAATTCCGCCAGCTGACATTAGGAAAGAGGTTGAAAATCTTAAAAAGGAAATCAACAGAAAGTTTGGTTTAATACACGCGTTAAAACTTGAAGCCCATATAACGCTGCAAATACCCTTCAGAATGAAGGAATCAAAAGAAAATATCCTGGTAAAAAAAATTCAAAAGTTCAGCGTAAATCATCATAGCATAAATACCAGGTTAGATGGCTTTGGTAGATTTGCGAAAAATGTAGTTTTTATCGAAGTTTTCGATCATGATCCATTCATAAAATTACACGCAGAACTTCAGGAATTCATGCTGAATTTTATAGAATTAAAAAGTCATGAAATCTCTTCTAAGATCCATCCTCACATTACTCTGGCCACCAGAGATCTTAAAAGAAGCCATTTTCCAGAGATCTGGGAATATATTCAGGAAAAGAAATATTCGACCAGCGTTAAATTCGAAATAATACGATTATTAAAACATAATGGTAAAGTCTGGATCCCAGTTCAGAACTTTACATTATCCGGATAAAAAAAGCCCCAAATCGAGGCTTTAGATATTTTTAGAAAAACTGATTAATTTACCGGTTTCATAACCAGTGTTATTTTATTGAAATCTGCGGCACTATTGATCACCTTTCTATACTGCTGAAAATTTTCAGTATCCACCATGTTTTTACGATAATGCTCATCTGCAAAAATCTTAAGTACATTTCCCTCGATCTCATAACCAGATTTAAACGAGAAGACCTCAGAATCATCTACTAAATAGGCATTATCAATATTTATATCTTCCAAGTTAGCGAATTCATAACCTTCAGGAATTTCAATATCTATTGTTCTATAATAGCTTCTGGTAAATTCATTCTCGAGTGGTAATATCCTTTTTTTCTCCTGGTACATTTCAATTTGCCTTCCAATTAGAGCTCCAACATTGAATAGATACCTGTTACCTGCTTTTTCAATAAAGGCATCAGATTCAACATCGATAACAAAAGTCAATGGTTTAACTCCAAATAGTTCAGGATTAGCATTTACAATTTCCTTCTTCTTGATATCTATGTTCTCATTCATGCTTTTAGCAAAGCTTTCAACCAGTTCATCCCTGTTCTCCTGGTCTATCATATTCATAAATGGATGGAAATACATAGCGTAATAGCCACTCATACTCTTTTCCATATCGATCTTCGTGGTAGACAGGTCATCTTTGTCAAATTCAACCTTAAGCATCATCTTATCTACAGTTTTATCGGCTTCAACTGGATCTATATACTTTATCTCTCCCAAACCTGTTTTAAAGTCTCCTACCACAACTTCTTTCACGAATAAGCCATAATTATCGGTAAGGGTCGCAGGAGGATATCCAATCCTTGAACCCATTTCAATTGGAGACATATAAAGGTCTAACCCCGGGAAATAAAAAAGAACATCTGTAAGGAAGTTCTGGGCCTCAAATTCCTTATCGAATTTCAATTCAGTACGGTCACTTGTAAAAACCAGTTCATGTTCAATTTCCATCTGTTTGAACATTGCCGCATATAATTTTACAATCCCAGTTTCGCTTGCCACCTTTTTTTCGAGTATTGATTCAAGGTTACCAAGTTCCTCCCCAGAGGCTTCAGCAACATAGAATTCGGTCTTGATCAGATATTCAAGAGCTCTAATTTTTTCCTTGAGATTTTCTTCCTTGGAAAGTTTCTTTGCCAGATTTTCCAGTTCTTTAGTTACCCGCCGTGAATGCTCCCCGTAATAGAATGAATAAACATTCTGAGCAACTTTGCTGTAAGACGAAATATCATAAATTCCGGCAGTAGTATTTCTATCAAGTTTATAGACCACAAAAGCTTTTGAGGCTTCATACGCTGAAAGCTCTTCTTCTTCAAGCCCTTCCAGACTATCGGCAGTCATATTCCAGTGTAGTTTATCGCTAGACTCCTCATCCTTTTTTACCTCGGGTAGACCATTAAATGATTTGAATTCGAATTCCAGATTTTTAGGAGCAAAAAGATCAAAATCGATATTTTTTTTATCAAAAGAGGCCTGGAAACTAAGTCTGTTCCCATTATAATCAGGTTTTCTTTGAACTACGTAATAATAGTCTATGATACTCCCCTTTTCCACGCCTTCAAATGCATAGTATTTATATTGCCTTCCAGTTTCATCGTCACTCGCCGTAAGGACTTTAGACTCATCTAACTCTCTTATCTTTCCAGAAGGAGTAATAACTCTAGCTTTAGTTACCAGCAATCTCGAAGTACTTGAATGTGGTAGATAAATCTTATTATAGCTTTCTATTTTTTCGTCTGAATTCAGCCATAAAACATTATGCTCCAGCATATACTCCACTAAATTTTTGTCTTCATTAAAACTGAATTCGGTTACTATCTGATGTCTTAGGCCTTGAATATTCTTATCACCCTCTTCATCAACCTTATATTCAGGATCCTTCTCCCAATCAAAATCTTTGTAAAAAGGTTCCGTCTGTCCAAGGGTTATGGTAGATATAAACAGGAATAAATAAAATGTAATTTGTTTCATAGGTTTAATTGTTGATCTTTTTTAAAATGATGACCTCTTTAAAAGCTTTTTCTAAATCTTCTAATAGGCTATTAAATTCAGATTGCTGATCTGGAGTAAGAATAATGAAGTCTAGAACAGCCTTGAATTCATATATTAAGCTCTTCCCCTGCAGAGAATAATTGATCTCTGCTGAAAAAAAATCATTCGACACCTTAAAATTTTCAGGCAGATATTCGATTCCATAAGCCTCAGGAATTTTGAGCGTATTCTTAAAGTCATAGGTTTTTGTGAATTCGTATTCTACTGCTGTCTTTCTTGGCTTATCTATTTTAAAGGAAGTAACCTCCCTGTTTAGATTCAGGTTTAAATAGATCTCATCACCAAAATCTTTGATATAATCCTTAATCCCAAAGGTATACCTAACCTCCAGGGGCTTTTCATAATCAGTTCGGTTGAACTCTTCCAGGCTGTCTATTAAAAATTTATTGTTGCCTTTTTCAAACCTGTAGTTATAAAATTCCTGGATCTTGGATTCCGTATCCATTTCTTCGAGATGAAAGGCATAGTCTATTTTACCATAACCGGTAATCCTGGCATGTGAACTTCCTTTTAATTCGCTTCCTTCAATCTTAAGGATCGTTGTATCTCGAATTACATTCCTACTGGCGGGAATTACAGGAACTTCTTCCAAAATGTATTCACCCTTTCCATTCTCTATCAACGCCTCCTTGCCCTGAATAAAGGATGAAGGAATTTCTAAGGGATTATATCTACCAGTTCCATCCAGAAAATAAACCTCCCCATTATTATCACGATAAGACAGGATCATATGGTTATCTACCAATGGAGTTGGCACCTCATCATATTTATATGAAATACTTCGTGTACCAATCCAAGTAAGGTTTCCTTCTATGCCGGCAATTTCCAGCATTTCTTTTAAGATGCTAGAATTATCCTTGCAATCGCCATACTTTCTATCAAAAACCAGGTTGGCTTCTCTGGGTATAAATCCACCAAGGGCATATTCATAGGCTATATATTTAATATTATCCTGGGTCCAATAATAGATCGCCTTGACCTTTTCAATTTCTGAAGCTTTATTTTTTGTTAACCCCTCAACAACTTTTACAAGATTTGCGTCTGGTGCTTGATTATTAATGTCCTTAACCAATGAATAGTACCAATCATACAGATCATTCACACTACCAGAAAGGTTTACCTGAGCTCCACCAGAATTATAAGAAGTTATTACCGGTAAAATATGTGGAAGAAAACTCCTAAAATCAGGCCCATTATCTTCAATTTTATATTTATCAACACTCTTAACTTCCCAGGTATAGATCACTTTTCCCCATTTTTCCTCTTTTTTGTATTGTATATCGATACCTTCCGTATTGAACTCCCTAAAACTTAAAGTTATATCTTTATCTGCAACTATACTGTATTTTGCATGGTCTATGGGAAAAATGTCACCTAAAAAGAATGCTCCTAAAAACCTGGGGTTTTTGATCCTTTCAGAATATTTGATATAAGATTTGGCCCCCTTCTTTAGATTAGGATAAAGAAATACCAGTGATTTTGAATCGTCATAGAAGGAATTATCCATGTTATCTTTTTCAACGAAATTATCCACTTTAAATTCATCTGGTTTATCATTGTTGTAGACCGTAGAATAAGCTTCAATATCTAACAACTCAAAAAAGTATGAGAAATTCAGATCTTCTCTTGCTGCCATATTAGCACCATCGGTCATAAATAAGTTTTCTTCAATATTTTCCTGGGTAATCTCCAGGTCGTTATCCTTTATATCCAGATTCAGGACAACCTCTTTATTCATAATAACCTTGTTGGCATCCCCATATTTAGCTTTATACTCTTCAAATTCCGGAGCATATTGAGAATACGCGGTACAACCCAGAATTAGGATTAATAGTAAACTGATATTTTTCATCCGGCAAAAGTTTCAACCTTTATAAGGTCACCATTAAAATATTCCTCCTTTTTAACAACTTCACCAGCCTCGTTATAATAAATAGCAGGACCAATTTCTAAGTCATTCTTATATTCTGTTTCCGATTTTATTTTCCCATTAGAATAATACTCTATACGGGCTCCATGAAGGTTTCCGTAAAGGTAGTTTGTTTCAGTCTCCATATTTCCATTCTCGAAATATTCAACATTTAAACCATTTATAAATCCGTATTCGTAAGGAGTGTTTTCCATCAAAGAACCACTGAAGTAATAGGTTTTATAATCCCCGTGAAATTCTCCACTTATCAATTCTGTAGACCTTGATATCTGTCCATTCTTATAGTAAGTTATCAACTCCCCGGATTCACTATTCAGTGGTAACATTGGTTTGACCTCACCGGTATTATCAGGATAACTAAATCCTATTATACGACCGTTATTATAATACCTAACTTGTTGCAGATGTCCTTCATTATCATAGAATTTTTTCGCTCCGTGCTCCAGATCAAGTATATGAGGAGTTTCTACCGCCACATTTCCATTCTCATGGAAGGAATAAGTAACTCCCTGCTCCAATCCATAGTTAAAATTAGATTCAGTATCTATTTGCCCATTTTCATAATAAGCAATTCTTTTACCATGTTTGGAACCATAAACGTAATTCTCTTCAAGAGTAATATTTCCTTTATCATCGTACCACTTCCAGGTCCCGTTAAATAAATTATTGAAATAATTTCCTGAGATCTTAAGGTTTCCCTGGACATCAAAAGATTTAAATTCACCATGCTTTAAGCCGTAAAGGTATTCCATGGAATTCTGTTTTTCTCCAAACGGATAAACTTCGCTTAATACATAATCTGCTTTATCATTATGATAATCTATAGTATCAAACGCCTTTCCAGTAGGACCATAGTGAACAGAATATTCTAATTCCCCAAATTCATAATTATGGGTTCTGTAAATTCTTCCATCAGCGCTATAAACAACCTGATCTCCATTGATATTATCCTTATGGTAAAAGCTTTCAGATTTTAGCGTGCCATTTATATAATATTCCTTCCAGGAACCTTGCTTCAAATCATCCTTATATTTACCGTGAGACTGAATGCTGCCATCTGGATAGTAAAACTCTGCGTATCCGTCTTTCAGACCTTTCTCAAAATTAATATCAGAGCTTATCTCCCCTGAAATAAAGTAATTCAGGATTTTCCCCTGGGCCAGATCCTCTACATAATTTCCCGTTTCTTCAAGAAATCCATTTTCATTATAAAACTTCCAGTCTCCTTTTCTACCACCAGAAATATCATATAGCCCCTCAGAATTCTTATCGCCGTAAGGAGTAAGGCTGCGATAATAAAATTCACCACCTTTTTTCCTCTCATCCTTTACCAGCTCATTATCCTTACTGAAAAACCTGTAGGCAATTATTTCTCCTTTTCGATAATCATACTCATAATACAACTTCCCATCGGTATCGAATTCCTGATATAGTCCATCTGCCTCTCCATCCTCATAGTTCACGATGGTTGCCAATTTTCCATTCTGATGATAAGTTCTCCATTCTCCTTCTTCTTTTCCCTCTTCAAATAATCCTTCCTGGAATAATTCACCATTCAGCGTATATTCTTTATAATTTCCATGCTTTTTGCCTTCTTTAAATCCTAGTTCAAAATATACATTGCCATTATGATAATAGGATTTTTCAAGTCCTTCCTTTACTCCATTCTTAAAGAACATTTCTGTATAGATTCTCTCATCTACATAATACTCATGTGCCTCTCCCTCAGTTTTACCCTTCACATAACTTGCTGTTACCTCAGGATACTCTTCTCCCAGATTAAAATAAGTGGTTAGACTTCCATCAAGTTCGCCATCCTTAAAATTTTTCTTCTGAACCAGGGCTCCATTTTCATTATAAACAAGGTATTCACCATTCAGCTTATCATTTTCTAAATTCGCAATAATATATCGTTTACCGTCGTCATAAAAATGAAGGTTTTTGCCATTTACTTCACCATTATTATATTCTCCGGTCTCTTTTAATTTTCCGTTGTCGTGATACCAGCTCCAGGTTTTATCCCTTTCTCCTTTTTCATTATAATTTCCTTTTCCTGCAAGTTTTCCTTCCTCTGAAAAATATATCCATTCTCCTACAGGTTCTCCATCTTGAAGTTTACCAAGGCCGTCAAGTCTTGAACCAGTATAGGCTACAGAAGCGCCATTTTCATTAAGATACAAGTGGCTCTTTTCCTGAAGAATTTCTATCCATTGGCCCATATAAGCCTCGATAAACCCCTTAATATCCTCTGTATTTCGGTTAACAACTCTTTTAAAATCAGGATTTTCTATGGAGTAGGAAATAGTTTGCGTGAATAATTCGAAATTATCACTCTCTTTTATCCATTTGTAAAGAGGCAAGTATATGTCTGTCCAAAAACCTTCTTCTTTATCAATATTCATTAATTGTTCAATCAGTAAATGGTTTTGTTTAGTAAGAGAAATGGGAATATCTGTATCCACTTTATAATTATCATTTAAAGCGAGCTTATTATTCAGAATCAGATCTAATTCCTGAAACAAATCTTCATCTTTTGATATTATTATGTCTCCATCTGGCTGGTTTTCATTTCGTTTGCTTACAAGTTCATTTAGTGATTTAAGAATGCTAAATGAGTTGGCACCGTCTGGATCTAAAAGAAGCGCCATATCAAAAGCCATTAATGCCTGCGCCATTTTTTGTTGTCCGTAGGCTAGTTGGCCTAATCTTATATGAGCTTTCTTTTCCAGCGGATTAATGATGATGGCTTTTTTATAAATTTTAAGAGCTTCCTCGATTTTCCCAGATTCCTCTAGCACTATGGCCAGATTTACAAGCATCGGAGCGCTAACAGGATATTCCTCTAAGCCCTGCCTGTAAGTCTCGATTGCTTTGGCAGAATTCCCTAGCCTGTTGTAAGCGTAAGCCTTATTAGTGTAAAAGGAATGCAGATTCTGTGTCTTGTTAGACTCCAAAACTTCATCAATTAACTTAATGGCTTCATCAAATCTCTCCAGCTGAAGTAAATAATAAGACTTTGATACCAGTGAAGTAAAATGCATGGAATCATTCTTATTCACCTTATCCAGTATTTCGACAGTTTTTGAAAAATCACCAGCCTCTGAAGCTACTACGGCTTCTTCGGATATTTCATCATATAATTGAAAAGATTTCTCCTCCTGAGCGTATAGGGGAATAGCGCAGGAACCTAGCAGTAGTAGTAAAATTTTCTTCATTGGGCTAATATATAAAATTTTCTTAATGAAAAAATCAATAGTGCTGAAGACCCCTGCTACTGCTAAAACTCATTAAACAAGATTTTTACTTACCTCTTAAAATGATGTTAAAACACTTAAAATAGTAGAACTAACGACCACATATAAAAATTGATATAACTTTTCTCTATTTAGTTTAAATTCAGATTTTCAATCTTTTCTGATAGCTAGCTTTTCAACTACTTTCCCAACCGTAAGTCCTTGCACCAGTATAATAAAAACAACGATTATGTAAATGATCACAAGGAAAAGTTCCCGGTGCATTTCGGAGGTGAGACTTAAAGGCAGAGCATTAGATATTCCTCCTGTCAACCCACCACAGGTCATAATTAGGTTGTTATTCGGTACAAATTCCAACTTTCTCTGAAAAAATCGAATAGGTATTAACAGCGATGCATATCTGCAAAGTAAAACTATTGGAATCGTCAGTATGCCGGCGATCATATAATCTCCTTCATAGGTTAAACCCAACATTTCCATACCTATTTGAACAAATAGTATAGTATTCAGAAAAATATCTATTAACTCCCGGAATTTAGCTAGGTATGTTTCAGTAATTTCAGACATGGTAGTAGATCTCACTGTATCGTTCCCTACGATTAATCCTGCAGTTACCACGGCCAGTGGTGCCTAAAAATGAAAGTGGTGCGCTATTCATTTAACACTCATTACAGCGGCCAGGGTTATGATAACTTTTATGTCGCAATCATCAATTGATTTCATAAACCTGTAAGTGATCCAACTCAGGACTAATCCAAAAACAACGCCCCCAATCACTTCCATTCCAAAAAACTCCAGTATCTGACCCATTCCAATATCTGTGGCTGTAGAAGAAGCTATTTTAAAAAGGGTTAGAAATACTACCACTCCTACTCAATCATTGAATAGGGATTCACCTGCAATTTTCCCTTCTAGTTTTTTTGGAGCTCCTGCTTTTTTAAGGATCCCAAGCACCGCAATAGTGTCCATTGGTAATATTAGGGCACCAAAAAGGAGGCAATAAATATAACTGACCTCAAGGGAAATTAGTTGCAAAACGAAATAGGTAACGGTTCCAACCAATAAAGTCGAAACCAGCACTCCAATAGTTAAAAATACTAGAAGGGGCCAGCGTTGAACTCTTAATTGCACGAAGTTAGTATGTAAAGCACCTGCAAAAAACAGAAAACTTAACATGATTTCAAGCAAGACCGTTTGAAAACCTATACTTGTTATGATCTACTTTTCGGCATTAAGCAAGGTATCGTCGAAACTGCTTATCGCAAGTTCCCCTAAACTAAAAACAATAGTGATAAGTATCAGTCCGATACTATTGGGAAGTTTTAAGAATTTTACGTTGATAAAGCCAAAAATTGCCGCTAAACACACCAGAACGGTAGTATTAAGAAAATATTCCATTCAGTAGAGTTGTTATTCGATTGAAAATTGTGCAGCCTGAAAAATCAAATTCTGTAAAAAACCATCAGGCTCTCAGGATGGAAAAATATAAAAATATATGCTCACAAAATGGGCGAAAGTTCCCAGCAAAACAAAAATATGGAAGATCGCGTGATTAAACGGTAGCTTATTCTGCATAAAAAGTATGGCTCCTATAGTATAAAAAATTCCTCCTCCAAAAAGCCACCAGAGACCACCGGTAGATAGGTTACTAATTAGTGGTTTAATAGCAAAAATAATTAGCCAGCCCATCGCCACATACATGATCGTGGAAAGAAGCTGATAGCTACCAGCATAGAATAGTTTCAGAATCACACCAGCTAAGGCCAGACTCCAAACGATCCAGAGAATAGTGAAACCTCCGCTGCCATCAAGTGTTACTAGTGCATATGGAGTATAAGTACCCGCAATAAGGATGTATATAGCAGCATGGTCCAGAATATTAAGTTTAATTCTTAGTCTGCTCGCTTTCGCGCTATGGTAAAATGTAGATGCTGCATAAACCAAAACCATACTTGCCCCGAAAATGCTAAAACTCACCAAATGTTCCTTGTCTCCCAGACGCTGGGCCTTAACTATAAGTAAAATGAGGGCGAGCACACTTAATCCCAGGCCTACTCCATGCGAAAGAATATTCCATTTTTCTTCTTCGGGAGGATAATATTTTGGTTTTTTAATGCGACCCATTTTTCAGTAGTAATAGTCCTATTAATTTAACTGAAAATCGGTGAAATTGCAAGAGGCTAAACCCTATATTTTGGAAAATATGAGACTAGTCAGTTTCCCTGAAATAGAAAAATACGAATTGAAAATTTCAATTATTCCGGAACTTTTATGATGGTTTCTACTCCTGAGTTATCTTCTTTATTACGAATCTCGAAGAAATAATCTTCTTTATATAAATTTCGTAACCTGTCATCGATATTCTTTAGACCTACACCTTTTTTCATAAGTTCGGCATGGGTTTCAGAAACAGGCTCACCGTCATTTTCGACTTTTATTACCAGCATTTTGCCTTCTTCATAAATCGAAACAAGAATATTGAGATCGGTATGATCGTAAGAATATCCATGCTTTATCGAGTTTTCAATAACAGGCTGAAGCAGCATGGCGGGTACTCTTTTTAGTAGAAGTGAATCATCTATCTCCTTTTTAATATGCAAATGATCTGAAAATCTCACATTAACAATATTCAGGTAATATTCCAGAATTCTCAATTCCTCGTCCAGGCTTATCCGGTTCCGGTCACTATTATAGAGGATCTCGCGTAAAAAGTCACTTAAATCGGCAATGGTATCTTTCGCTTTATTCGTGTCCATATCGGTAAGCACAGCAATGGAATTCAGGGTGTTGAAAAGGAAATGCGGCTGCAATTGAGAAGACAGCATTTTCATTCGGGTATTCACCAATTGTGATTCAAGTTTGGAATGACGTTTCTCTGCCTCCTTGACCTGTTTCAGATAATAGTAGGTATAAATTATGAAAACCATAGCGAAATAGATCAGGAAATTCAGATCCATCACGAACACAAAAGCATTTATACTTCTACGAAGATCAAAATTGGCCAAGTCTATCTTGCCCACCAGGATGGAGTAAAAGTCAAAAATCAATCGAATTATCAATCCTATCAAAATAGAAAAAACGGTATGTATGGAAATGATTTTAACCCAGGAATAATTCTTGTTTAGAAATCGCTTAGTACTAATCGCAATTAAGGTCATATAACTCACAACAATGATATAGTCGAAAAGCACATTATTAATTAGAAAATCTGGCCAGTTGAAATGCCCGTATTCTCTGGGCATATAAGCCTGCATATAACTCACCTTCACCAGTAAGACTATATCGAATAATAAATAGAATCCGGCCAGTAGTAGCACCAGCTTAAAATCTATATACTTTTGTTTTAGGGTCGAAAAACTCATTTATATTCCTATTTTTTCAAGAAACTCTTTTTTATGGGACTTACTAATATGAAGCAATTTCCCATCAGTCATTTTTGCATCTATTTCAGAATAATCTGAATGTATGATCTCATCTACAAAATTTAGGTTGGCAATGGTAGACCTGTGTATCCTAACAAAGGTGTTGCTATCCAGGATCTCTTCAAGGTTATTCAGGGATTCCCGCAAGACATATTTTTTTGAACCGGCGTAAATTTCAGCGTAATAACCTGATGCCTGTATATATAAAATATCGTTCGGGTCTACCAGGGCTGTTTTATTTCCTTGCTTGATTGGTATTTTTGAAACCGAATTAAGCTGTATTCCTCCCTTTGAATATTCGTGAAAGAATTCTACCATTCGTTTTTCAAAATTATCATTGGCTTCGGTCTTGGTAGTATGGAGCACTTTTTTGATAGTCTTGTAGAACCTTTCATCCTTAAACGGTTTAAGCAGAAAATCAAAAGCTTCAACATCAAAGGCTTTCAGGGCGTAATTATCATATGCGGTAACGAATATAACTACTGGTTTGGGCGAGATCTCAACCTTTTTTAGGACTTCAAAACCATTCATGTCCTTCATATTAATATCCAGGAATACCAGGTCTGGTTTTTCAGAATTGATCATTTCAATTGCAGTACGCCCATTCGAACACTCACCGATAACTTCAATTTCTTCTACGTCTTCCAGAAGGTTCAAAACCCTTTTTCTGGCTAATTCTTCGTCATCAATTACAAGTGCATTCATAGTTTTAAATAAATTAGACTGCTTCAATTTAAAACTATTTCAAAATTATTTTCATAAAATTCGCAATTTCGTTATTAAATGTGTAGTAAATTTTTATCATATATATGTTTTTTGATTTTTATTTATCCAATGAAAGGCCGTCAAAATTAAATTCTGACAGCCTTTATTAACAACTAATTCAAATTAACTGGCCTATTCATTACTAGCTACTGAAGTTCCTGATGCTCTTGGATCTATTTTCACAGATTTTTTACTGCTTCCATTTTCAAGTTTGATTTTGTAAACTTCCTTTTCTATAAGTTCACCTCTACCAGAAGCGATGTATTTGTTCTGAGTCATTGTCCAGCCTTTATTGGCCATATAAACTTCTCTTCTCACATCAAGTGGTAAAACGATGTCTTTAAATTTCTGGTAAGTTTTAACCAGGTTTCCATCTTTGTCAAAATCAGCATTCAAAAAACCTTTAGAACTTCTTAAACTCACCAGGTAATTATCATACTCACCCTCAAATTCTGCGATAAAATTATCGATGTCAAAATGTGCTTTCATGAATCCGATGGCATCCTTCGTAAATTCCCCTGCATAAGATTCATTTACAGTATAGATGAAAGAATCTCCACTTCGGGTAACCTTAGTATCGAATGGTGCAAAACCTACTTTTGCCTCTTCCAGTTGGGTAATTTCCTGAGCTTGACTGAATGTAGTCACAGCGATTAGCAATAAAGAAAAAATTAAAGTTCTCATGATGAATGTTTTTTTAATGAATAATGATTTTTTTTAACTGTCATTAAATTGATTAATGAAATAACAACACTGCTAAACTACACCATATTACCCCTTACTTCAGGGAGAATGATTCGGTTAACTGAAGAATAGTAACCAATCACCCTTAAAAAGAATTAAATTCTGAAAGGCCTTCTCTTACCGGTATTAAAGCAATATCTGGTTATTCGCCACTCCTGTATATAATTTGGCCGCTTTAGAGAAGCGGTTCACATCAAAAAACCCTATTCTTTGATATTCAATCAATTACATATTCTGTTTTTTAATTCCAGTAGAATTATAGAATTTTAAAGCGTTCCTGGAAATTTACTTCATATGAAAATCACCCGCTTTATTGAATTTGGATTTAGGAAAATTATCCCTGCTCCTTTTACTCTGGCTGTCTTGCTTAGTTTTCTAACAATGAGTATGGCTTTTTTATATACCGGTGACGGAAGTACTTCATCAATGATAAATATTCTAAAATTCTGGCAAGAAGGTATGTGGGATCCTGCCCTACTCGTTTTTGCCGTACAAATGATGCTTATTCTTGTTCTTGGCCATGTACTCGTTCTAAGCAGACCTATGGCCTGGCTTACTGAAAGACTTATAAGTTTGATTAACGGAAATACCAGCGCAATTATCATGGTTTCGGTATCTACCATGCTCGTGGCATTTTTCAATTGGGGGCTGGGTCTCATTTTTGGTGCCATCATGGTTAGAAAAATTGGGGAGGCGGCAAAGGAAAGGGGATTCAAGATCAATTATCCATTAATTGGGGCCGCCGGATATTCAGGATTAATGATCTGGCACGGAGGCATTAGTGGAAGTGCCCCACTGAAAGTGGCAGAACCCGGACATGTAAGCGGCCTTTTTACTGGTTACAAAAACGAAAGCCTTGTATCGAGTCTTCCTGACGCCATATCAACAGATACTACCATTTTTGCTGATTGGAACCTTATTGCATTCTCAATCGTCCTAATAATAGTTCCGGGACTTTTATGGCTTTTAAGTAAAAATACCGGTTTCAACACCGTTGATCTACCAGAGAAGGTCAAGGAAAGTAAAAAGTCTTTAAAAATTGAAGGGGCTGAAAAACTGGACCGGTCCAGGTGGTTAAAATTAATCTTTGGATTATTACTGTTTACGGCATTTTTCGTTAGTTATTCTTCTGACCTTTTTAATGGTAAACTAACCCCCAATATGCTTAATTTCTTTATGCTATCGGGTTGTATACTCCTTCACAGGTCTTTTCATTCATTTTTGAAGGCATTAGATGAAGCAATAAGCGGAGCAGCTGGGATTCTTATCCAATTTCCGCTTTACTTTGGAATTATGGGCATTATGAAAGAAACTGGAATGGTTGGGGATATCGCGGCGTTCTTTTCCAGTATCGCTACTGAAACCACCTTACCTTTGTTTACATTCCTAAGCGCAGGCCTGGTAAACATTTTTGTACCCAGCGGCGGTGGTCAATGGGCAATACAGGGCCCAATTGTTCTAGAAAGCGCTGCAAATCTTGGAATCCCTTTGAATAAAGCAGTAATGGCTTTTGCGTATGGAGATCAACTTACTAATATGCTTCAACCCTTCTGGGCATTACCCTTACTTGCGATAACAAAATTAAATGCTAAGGACATTCTCCCTTATACTTTTATTCTTATGCTCGGAGGAGCGGTTGTATACATTTGTACTTTACTACTGATCTGATCGAATCGAGGTGAAGAAAAAAAACATAAAAAAAGGGTAACCAAAATATTTAAACCATTTTTCAGTTACCCTTCGCAACTATCATTTCACTGATAATTACAATTATAAATATAGCTTATATATTAATATTCAACAGTTAACAGAAAGCTAAATTTAAAAAAACTTAAGCTTTCTTAACGTTTTTATCTACTGATTCAACTCCTTCTTTAAATGTCTTAAACTATGATTCTTTTTTTTCAGGATTGAAAGATCAGAAAGATATTTTTTTATAAGTTTCTCCTGCTTGGTATTGTCCAGCCTTAATTTTATCCAAATAGCCGATACAATTATTATAGAGGCTCCCACAACAAAATAGAAAAGTACTTCATCCATCATAAATCAGTTTTAAAACATAGTAAAAAGGTAAGTAGGGCCAATAAATATAGACCTCAAAAAACCTTATGATACTGAACGACAGTTAATTAATACTTTTTTAACAGTAAACATCCTATTTCGGTAGAAATGAAGTGTAGGAAATTTCTGCGAGGACAAGAAATTCTAATTTCGTAGATGATTTAAATATAGGGCAATATGAAAATAAGCATATTCAACCTGCAAAATTATTGAAGTAATTCACCCTGACAAATTGAATTTTGCCGAAATACCTTCTAACCTAATAAAATAATTCAATTAATATAAAACGCGGAACCTGATCGTACCTTCAATACCCTTCAATTCCTTTATCACCTCATTATCATACTCCTTATTTATATCTGTGATCACATAACCAATTGTCTCATTGGTCTTTAAATATTGCCCCACTATATTGATATCGTGAGCTGCAAGTATCCTGTTAATATGTGCTATAATACCTGGTTTATTATGATGTATATGTATCAGCCTATGGGCGTTTTCCAGTATGGGTAATTGTAGATTAGGGAAGTTTACAGAATTAGTTGTACTTCCTGTATTTATATAATTGATGATCTTTCCAGGAACAAAGTTTCCAATATTTTCCTGCGCCTCCTGCGTACTTCCTCCTATATGCGGGGTTAAAATGAGGTTTGGCAGTCCTCTTAGGGGTGATTCAAATTCTTCCTGGTTAGTTTTAGGTTCCTTCGGAAAAACATCTATTCCGGCTCCTCTTATTCTTCCAGATTCCAAATGTTTCTTCAAAGCCTCTACATCTACTACCTGCCCCCGGGCCAGATTCAGGAAAATAGAACCTTCCTTAAGCCATTTGAATTGTTTGTCACCTATCATATTCTTATTCTCCTTACGGCCATCTACATGTAAGGTAACTATGTCTACCTTTTCGAAAAGTTCCTTAAGGCTGTTACATTTTGTAGCATTGCCAAGAGCAAGTTTTTCTACCAGGTCGTAATAGTATACATCAAACCCTATTGCCTCTGCTACTACTGATAGCTGTGCTCCAATATTTCCATAACCTACAATTCCTAATTTCTTGCCTCTTACCTCGAAGCTTCCCGTCGCCGACTTATTCCACTGCCCATTATGCATCTCAGCGATCCTATCTGGGAGGTTACGCATTAATAATATGATCTCTCCAATAGCTAGCTCTACCACAGACCTGGTATTACTATATGGGGCGTTAAAAACAGCTACACCCTTTTTTAGGCATTCTTCAAGATCTATCTGGTTCGTGCCTATACAAAAGGCTCCCACAGCAATAAGTCTATTGGCATTCTTAAGCACTTTAGCCGTTAATTGCGTTTTAGATCTAATTCCAAGGACGGAAACATCTTTTATCTTTTCGGATAATTCTTCTTCATCCAGGGCTCCCGAGATCGTTGAAACATTATATCCCTCATTTTTCATGATGGCTACAGCATCTGCATGTACGTTTTCGAGTAAAAGAACCTTGATTCTGTTCTTAGGGTAAGATATTGCTTTGTTCATTTTATGAAGATATAGGAATTCATCAAGACTTGGAGTGATATGATCTGCTTTATCAAGGATATTTCCACGCTCGATATTTTCAGTAAAAGCATAGAATTTATTTGCTAAGCCAGCGGCTTTAATTTCATAGTCATTATAACCATCGCCAATTACATAGACATCTCCCTTCAAATCCAGTTTCTTTAATAACTCAACTTTTCCATTACTTGAAGAGAGTACATTTTCCTTATCAAAACCTCTAATATTCCCTTCCTCATCAAACTGGAAACTATTGGCATACACGTTTTCTTCCTTCACTCCGTATTCTTTCACGATAGGCACAATGAATTCCCTGAATCCATTGGAAATAATATATATACGGTCCTGGTATTCTGAAAAAAAAGCTTCGTTTCTCACAAAAGAAACTGAAACTTTTGTTTTAAGCCTTTCAATAAGCTCGGGAATAGAATTTTTATGTGCGTCAAGAATCTCAAGCCTTCTTTCCAAAGATTCTCTGAATGCCAACTTTCCTCCCATGGCAAGATCGGTTAGCTCCTTTAGGTCCTGTAGTTTCTCTTCCTTGTTCGGATTATTTTCCAGAGTGATCTCACCAAGTACATCCAAAGCCTCTACCTGGGTGAAGGTGCTGTCGAAATCTATTACGAAATGCCTTTTATCATCCATATTGACGAATCATAATGTTTTTATGAAAGGCTAAAGCTAAGTTTTTTTACCTCATAAAGAAACAGATTTTTTCGAGCTCGAGTGACGAATTACGGTTTCCGCAATAATTCCTGAAATTATTTTAAAATTGGAAATTTCCTGAATGATTATGAAGAACTTTTAAGAAAAACTCAGAATTACTTTTAAATTCATTCAATACATTTTTTAAAAGAAAAAGGGATGGAATTCGTACCCTGGAATTGGAATTGACATCTTGAAATTTATATCCCGAGTAAAAGTATTGAATAATATTTTTTCATTTAAACCGGGTAAAACACTCGTTCCCAAGGCTGTTTTTAATTTGCGAAAAAAAAGTTTAGAATTGCAAAGAATAGAGTGTAACGAATACAGCGAAAAGTACACTCGTTAATGGGTATGTTTCAATTTTTTTAAATCCCATTTTAAATCCGGACCAGTTAATAGTACAGCAGATTGAGTAGGGTCGGTTTGTTTACTTTGGTCCGGTGTTTTTCCTTCCAACTTTTTCTAATTAGTAACCTAACACTATCTGTCATTATTCTTGGTCATATCCCTTATTAGTAAATTGCAGGTGAATTTCTAAAATAGATCTTATTTGTTCTGAAAATGAAATTAGTAAGCCCAAACGATAGGTCTTCGGATTTTATAATATCCACAGGAAAACTGAAATTTACGAAGAAGATCTATTGCCTTAATTGTTCAAAGCCTACCTCCTATTTTTTTCTTACAACTTTTCCTACCATTCTTTCCCCGTGATATAGAAATTAAACCCTTGTTAATAATATAATAAATCTTTCTACCGAAATATTTTCAGCGCCAGGCCTTCAGAAAATTTCTGTAACTTTAGGATTCACCTGTAAATCAGAGCTTCAATCTTAAAAAGAAACTAAAAACAGGAAGTTCATCTCTGCATCTGCCTTTTTAACCTAAATTCAAAAAGTATATATATAACCAAAGAACATACAAATAGATTGAAAAGAATTGCCTGTTTTCTATGGGCTTTCTTGCTATTATCCGCCTGTGCCCCAAAAATGCAGGAAGTTGAAGCTCCTATAGAACAACCTGAAAACTTTTCCAGTTCGGGAGCTTCAGAAATTCAGGAAGAATGGTGGACTTCTTTAAATGATCCTACACTAAACCAATTAATAGATACTGCCCTTGTGAAAAATTTCGAACTGGCAGGTTCCTGGGAGCAATTCCAGGCATCTATAGCGAGCGTAAAGGTTCAACGGTCCTTTCTGTTCCCTGATATTCAGGCTGAAGCTCGAACAGGAATTAGCCGTCCTGAACCTGATTTTGCCGGTGGTGAGAATTCGCAGGTAGGTCTTTCGGCTGCTTATGAAGTAGATCTTTGGGGTAGAATACGTTCTGGAGTAGAAGCAGAAGAATTTAGAGCACAGGCCAGTTTTTACGATTATCAGGCGGCTGCCATGACCGTTTCTGCTGAAACAGCTTTGAACTGGTATAGATTGGTTGCTGCAAGGAAAGAACTCGAGCTCATCGAGGAACAAATAGAAACAAATCAAAATATCCTTAAACTTTTAAGAGCAAGATATACCAGTGGGCAAATAAGGGCGGTAGATATTTTAAGACAGGAACAACTGCTAGAATCTACCAGAAATCAAAAGATCTTTTTTGAAACCAATGTGACCCTTATAGAAAACCAACTGGCGGTATTGTTGGGTACACCACCACAGAATTTTACTAAAATTCCTGAGGCAAATTTTCCGGAATTACCAGCCTTACCTCAGACCGGCTTACCCCTGGAACTTGCCCGAAGACGGCCAGACCTTAAAAGAGCCTACAGCCTGGTATTAGCCGCAGACAGAGATATGGCTGTAGCTATTAGAAGTAAGTATCCAAGTATCTCGCTTAACCTGAGTGCCCAGGCGCGTTCGAACGATTTTAACTCTCTTTTTCAGGACTGGGCATATACCCTGGCGGGAAATATTGTTGGACCTATAATTTATGGAGGAAGATTGAATGCAGATGTAGGCAGGACTGAAGCCATTAAAAATCAACGTCTTTATGAATACGGCCAGACCGTTTTAGTTGCTTTCCGGGAGGTTGAAGATGCCCTGGTTAGGGAATTAAAACAAAAGGAAAGGATCTCAACCCTTGAAAAGCAACTGGACCTTGCGGTTAAGACCAATAAACAGTTGAAACTTTCTTTCCTTAACGGACTCACAGATTACCTTGACGTTCTTATCGCCCTTGGGCAGGAACAACAGTTGCAAAGGGATCTTATAAATGCCAGGCAGGAACTTATCGAATTCAGAATATCTCTTTATCGTGCTCTGGCCGGCAGTTTCGATACCGAAAGGGAAACCCAAATTGAAGACATTGAATATTTAGAGGAATAACATGAGTAAAAAAAAGATTCTTATCATTTGTGGTATAATCCTGTTGATCGCAGCGGTGATCACCTCTTTAATTTTTCTAACTGAACCAACGGCCAGCAGCGAAGGAGCCACAAAACAAATGGCTATGTTGGTAAAGGTTGAACCAGCAGAAAAAGGCAATTTCAGGCCGGTAATTGTCGCCACCGGAACTGTTCAGCCAGTAGAAGATATCACCCTAAGCCCTTTAGTTGCGGGACAGGTAATTAGACGTGATCCATCTTTTATTCCCGGAGGTTTTGTAAAAAAAGGTGAAGTTCTAATGCAAATAGACCCTTCAGATTATAGGAATACGCTGGAATTAAGGAAAAGCGAACTTCAGCAGGCTGAGACCGATATGTCTGTAGAAATGGGAAGACAGGAAGTAGCAGAACAGGATCTGGAATTGTTAGGAATTGATTCTCTTTCGGCTGAACAGCGATCATTGGTTTTAAGAAAACCTCAGCTGAACTCTGTTGAAGCTAGCTTAAATTCCGCGAAAGCCTCTGTAGAGCAGGCACAATTGAATCTTTCTAGAACAACTATCAAAGCTCCTTTCGATGCTCATATTCTTAGTCAGAATGTGACTGTAGGCTCCCAAGTAAGTCCGGGTGATAACCTGGGAAGACTTGTGGGTATAGATCATTACTGGGTAAACCTTACAGTTCCAGTAAACAAGATAAGGTGGTTAAAATTTCCAGGATCAGAATCTCAAAAAGGTTCACCGGTTAAGATCATGAATTCTTCAGCATGGAGCAAAGAAGATTTTCGTGAAGGCTACCTGTATAAGCAAGTTGGTGCTTTAGATGATCAAACAAGGCTTGCAAGGATACTGGTATGGGTTTCAGATCCATTAGCCCGTAGTACTGATAAAGATAAACCTGAACTTATGATCGGGTCCTTCGTGGAAGCACATATGCAAGCTGAGGAAATACAGGATGTAATAAGACTTAACCGGGATCTCATAAGAAGCAATAATACGGTTTGGGTAATGCAGGAAGGTGAATTACAGATCAGGGAAGTGGAGATCCTGCTTTCAGATTCTGAATATGCCTATATAAGCGAAGGTTTGGAAGACGGCGATAAAATAGTAGTCACCAACTTAAGTACGGTTTCTAACGGGATCAAGCTAAGAACATCGAAAGACAGCACCTCAATTCCAAATGCCGAAGAATAAATGAGCGAGGGAAGTAAGAAAAAAACACGTAAAGAAGGTGCCATTGGATATATGGCCAGGAATTCTGTTGCCGCAAATTTATTAATGATCGTTTTGCTGGCTGGAGGGATCTGGACCATGTTCAATATCCAAAAAGAGGTTTTTCCACAATTCCAGCTGGATTATGTGCAGGTAAATGTCACCTACCCGGGTGCTGCCCCTGCCGAGGTTGAACAGGGTATTTTGCTTCCGGTGGAAGAAGCTGTTCGCGGAATACAGGGTATCAAAGAGATCGTTTCTACAGCCAACGAAGGATCGGGAAATGTAAGTATAGAACTCATTGCGGGGACAGACCGCATGAAAAGTTTCCAGGAAATAGACCAGGCCGTAAGCCGGATTAGGACCTTTCCAGACGATATCGAAGAACCACAGGTAAGTCTCCAGGACCGCCAGAGAGATGTGCTGGAAATCAGTCTTTATGGCAACGCCGATATCTGGACCTTACGCCAGTTGGCAGAAAGATTAAGAAACCGGCTCCTTAGTAACCCAAATATCACCCAGGTGGAATTGGGAAATGTTCCTGATTATGTCACCCATGTAGAGATCCCGAGAAATCAGCTTCGAGCCTATAACCTTACCCTTGGTCAGGTTGCTCAGATCATTGAACGTTCCAGCAGGGATGTGCCTGCCGGAGCGGTAGAAACCGAATCTGGTGAGATCCTGCTGCGTATGAAGGAACGCAAACAATGGGCAGAGGAATTTGGAAGCATCACAATTGTATCCTCTCCTTCCGGGGCGAAAGTAACCTTGGCCGATATTGCAAAAATTACAGATGGTTTCGAGGAAACTGGATTTCACGGGCAGTTCAACCAGCAACCTTCAGTAGATTTAAGTATTTACAGGGTCGGTGATCAGTCTCCACTCGAAATCTCAGAAATCACCAACGATATTCTGGACGATTTTCAGCTTCCACCTGGAATTCAATACAGGATAGATAGTAACCGTGCTGAAGATTACCGGGAGAGACTATCCCTGCTTACCGAAAATGGGATCCTAGCCATTATTATCGTTATGGTGATACTCACCCTATTCCTGGAATACCGCCTTGCCTTTTGGGTAATGATGGGAATGGCCATCTCTTTTATTGGTGGTATCATTTTTTTACCAATGATCGGGGTTAGCATTAATATGATCTCTATGTTCGGATTCCTGATCGTTCTGGGAATAGTTGTGGATGATGCCATTGTGGTTGGTGAGAATATTTATGAATACAGGCAGCAAGGTAACAGCCCTATTGAAGCGGCAATAAAAGGAACAAAGGATGTTTCAAGACCCGTTATTTTCAGTATCATCACTACCATCCTGGCCTTTGTACCATTGCTATTCATGCCCGGGGAGACCGGGAAATTCTGGTGGCCACTTCCGGTAGTTGTAATAGTAATTCTGGCGATCTCTTTACTGGAAGCATTATTCATACTTCCCTCCCACCTGGCTCATTTATCCATTAAAAAGAAAAAGGGGTTTATTAGAAAATTTGAAGACTGGCAGGAAAGATTTGCACAGGGATTTAACCGACTTGTAGATAAGTATTACCGACCTGTACTGGACAAGTGCCTGGAGTATCGCTACATCACGCTGAGTGCTGCAGTGGCCCTGCTATTAATGGTTGGAGCCTATGGGTATAGCGATCATATGGGAATGATCATGATGCCGGAAGTGGCGGCAGACGAGATCGAGGCCGGGGTTTCACTTCCCGTTGGCACTACTCCACTTCAGGCGGCAAAAGTTGCCGAGGAGATCACCGCTTCCACACGAAAAATGTTCGATGAACATAATTTGTATGAAGTAGCTGAAGGAGTAAAAACGAACGTTCGCGGGCAGAATTTCATAGATGTAGAGATCGTAATGCGGCCGCCAGATGAAAGGGATATGACTGCGCGAGAAGTCATTACTCTGTGGAGGGATAATATTGGGGATATTGAAGGAGTAGACCAGATCACTTTTGAGGCCGAGCGTGGCCCGGGAGGATATCAGCAAGCCATTAGTGTAGACCTAAGCCACCCGGATATCAATGTCCTGGAACGAGCCAGCATGGCTTTCCTGGACAGAATGGAAGCTTATGATAACACACGGGATGTAAATGACAATTATAATAAAGGAAAAATTCAATATGACTTTAAGCTGAAACCCGAAGGAAGAAATCTCGGGTTAACTTCTTCCGAAGTTGGTCAGCAGGTTCGAGACGCTTTTTTTGGAGCCCTGGCTATGCGTCAACTAAGAGGGACCAATGAGATCGAGGTTCGTGTGAAGCTTCCGTTGGAAGAACGCAGGGATATTCAGAATTTGGAGAATTTTCTGGTGCGTACTCAAAACGGTGTAGAAGTTCCCCTAATGGATGTAGTAGACCTGGAGCAACGCGAAGCCTTTACAAGTATTAATCGCCGGGATGGAAGCCGGGTGGTTAATGTGGGAATGGATGTGGAACCGGCAAATACCGTTTCCCAGGTTCTGGCATCTATAGAAGAGGAAGTTCTGCCCCAACTAAGAGCAGATTTTCCCGGGCTAACCTGGAGTTTTGAAGGTTCACAGGCAGATATGCGGGAATCTACAGCAACTCTCTGGAGTGGATTCAGTATAGCAATGCTCCTTATTTATGCTTTACTGGCTATTGCTTTTAATAACTATACACAGCCTTTAATTGTGCTCACGGCAATTCCGTTTGGCATCGTTGGAGCCGTTATAGGTCATATTTTACTGGGATACGATCTGTCTCTGGTTAGTTTGATGGGGGTGATCGCTCTTTCTGGTGTGGTAGTGAACGATTCTTTGATCATGATAGATTATGCCAATAAAAAAAGAGAAACTCATTCTATTTACGAAGCAATTCATGAAGCCGGGATAAGACGTTTCCGTCCTATCATGTTGACTACGCTTACAACGTTTGGCGGATTGACTCCTATCATCCTTGAAACCTCCAGCCAGGCTTACTACTTAATTCCTATGGCTATTTCCCTGGGATTCGGGATCGTGTTTGCGACTTCCATTATTCTGGTGATCGTACCTTGTTTATACCTGGTTTCAGAAGATATCAGGCTTTATTTTCAAAAAGGAAAAACTGTAGAAAAAGAACCAGTCACCCAAAACTGATCCGGCTATTAAAATAAAGATATACCGAAAAATTCACCCCCAGAGTTTGTCGATAAAAATTCCATGAAGACTTGAATTGGCGTTAAAACTTAATTATTTTGCGAGGTAAGTTCCAGAACCATGAAAATACTCCACACTGCCGACTGGCATATTGGTAAAAAACTGCATAAGCATGAGTTAAGTGAAGATTTTGATTTTTTCATCCATTGGCTTATTGAATATATCAGGCGAGAAAACATTAATGTCCTGCTGATCTCAGGCGATATTTTTGATCTTGCCAATCCTTCTTCTGATGCAAGAAAACAATATTACCAGGCCTTGGTAAAACTCCAGCAACTGGACTGTAAAATAATTGCTACAGGTGGGAATCATGATTCCCCGGCAATGCTGAATGCACCTGGCGACCTTTTACGAGCCCTGGATATGGAAATCATTGGAGGTTTACCCGAAAAACTTGAAGACACTATTATTCCAGTATATAATCGGCAGAATGAGATAGAACTGGTGGTTGCAGCCATTCCTTACCTGCGAGATTCCGACTTAAGATCTGGAGCCGGTGCTAGCAATTATGAAGACAGGCTTGAAGCAATAAGAGAAGGAATTAAAAATATCTTCCGTTCAGCAGCTGAAATTTGTCAGGAAAAATATGCCGGAATTCCCGTGATCGCCATGGGGCATTTATATACTGCGGGGATCCAAACTTCAGAAAGTGAAAGGGATATCCAAATTGGAAATCTTGCTGCTTTCCAGGCCTCACAGTTTGGCGCTTACTTCAGTTATGTCGCATTAGGGCATATTCATAAACCACAAAAAGTAAACGCCGAAATTCCGGTTTTCTATAGTGGCTCTCCTATTCCATTATCATTTAGTGAACGAAAAGATGAAAAAAGTGTGTTGATCATAGATACGGATAAAGGTTTCCAACCCGAAAGTATAGGATTGCCAAATTTCAGAAAGTTAATCAGGCTTAGCGGTAACCTGGAGGAACTTCAAATGAAACTTAATGGTCTTGAAAACAGGTCTGAACTAACCTCTCTTATAGAAGTTGACCTGGTAGAGGAACAATACGACGCCCAGAAGATCTATGCCCTGGATAGCCTGGTAAACGATTTTAACCGTGAGGGTTTTGAAATTGTTAAGCAACGGGTACAATTCAAAAATCGGGTACATGGTGCAGCTGAACTTTATGAAAAGGAACAGAAGCTGGAAGATCTGAAACCGAAAGATGTTTTTAAGGAGTTGATCTCAAAGCATGAATATGGCGAGGAAGCGAAAAATGAAATCCTTTCAGCTTTCGACGAGATCCTGGAAGAAGTACAATCTGAAAATATTTCGGAATAATGAAGATCCTGAAAGTAGAGTTCGAAAATATAAATTCCCTGAAAGGATTCCATGAAATCGATTTCAGTGAAGAACCATTTTTAACTAATTCCTTATTCGCCATTACCGGGCCTACAGGAAGCGGAAAAAGTAGCATCCTGGATGTGATCTCGCTGGCACTTTTCAATCATGTCCCCCGCTTAGGCAAGATAACCCGGAATGAAATTCAAAGTAAAGGTGCCATTCTTACCCGAAACCAGAAGAATTCCATGGCTCGGGTAACTTACGAATCTAATAATGGAGTTTTTAGTTCCCAGTGGAGCATTGAAGTTAACCGGAATGGTAACCTCAATGATTACGAGATGGAGATCCATGACCATCATTCTGGAAAGCTGCTTGATCTGAAAAAATCCATGGTTCCGAATAAAAATGAGGAGCTTATCGGGCTAAATTACGATCAATTCATTAAGGCTGTGCTACTGGCACAGGGTGAATTTGCGCAATTCCTGAAGGCTAAAAAAGAGGAACGGGGAGAATTACTTGAAAAGATCACCGGAACAGGCATTTATCGAAGGTTAGGAATAAAGGCCTTTGAAAAGAACCGGGAAGCCAACCGGGATATACAGCAACAGCAAAATGAAATTCAGATCATACAGAGGGATCTGCTGGAGGAAGAGATCATTAACAAATACAGATTTGATCTAAAAGAAAAAACCAGGCTTGCTCAGACTTACCAGCAGGAGGTTGAAAATATTAATAAAGCGATTCAGCTTAAACAGGAGATCAACTCCCAATCTCAGGAAATTGAAAAACAGAAAAATGCTCAAAGTAAGGCTAATTTAGATCTGGAGAAATTTGAAGCGGAACATGGATTGCCCTTAAAACAGCACGAAAAAGTACAGGAGGAGGCCGATAATCTTAGAGAGTGGAAACAGCTAAAAAAGCATTTTTCTGAACTAGATACCCAGAAAAAAAATATTGCAAATTCCTTAGAAACCAACCATAAACAGCAACAGGAACTACTAGGTAGAACTTTAAAAATCACCAGAAAGGAAGTCACAGCAAGCAATATTGAAGAGCAACTGTATACATTCAGGGATACAGTTCTGGAATTGCAGGAAACCAAGAAAAACAAACTAAATTCCTATTCCGCAAAGAGAGATCAACTTCAAGTTGAACTTAGAAATACGGGATTCCATTTCGATGAGCAGGAGCTTGGGAATTCTGTCTCAAACTTAGAATCAGAATTAAAAAATACTACCGATAAAATTGAAAACCTCTGCAATAGATTGGGAATAAATGCAGAGACAGATCTTCAATTAAAACAGGATCAGTTAAGATCACAGATAAAGAAAGCCAGGAAAGCCTCAAAGATTTTTACCGGAATCCTAAATCAGAAGAATGAGATCGAAAGGATAAAGAAAGAAATTCAGAAGGAAGAATCTCGAATAAAGGATTTACCGGGTAAGATTAAAGAGAGAAATACTGAAACTAAATCTGCTAAACAGCACCTGGAAAATGCACAACTAAAAAAGGAGAATTTATTACTGAAAGCCAGCCTGGAGGAGCACCGGAAAAAATTAAATGACGGTGAGCCCTGTCCACTTTGTGGTTCTGAACATCATCCATACGCTCACGAACTTACGCCAGGAGATAATGAATTAGAAAAGAAGATCACTGATCTCGAAAAGCAGTTCCAGAATTCAAACCGTTTACTTCATCAGTTGGAAGCCGAATTTTCCAGTCTTGAAAAGAAGCAGAAAGAATTGCAAGATCAGTTGTCGCAGTACCAGCTAAAATTTGATGAGAAACGAAATGAATTTGCTGAAAAATATAGTGAATTCAGTAAATTTAATGATCTAGAAGAGATCGAAAAAACCGCCGAAAAACTGGAGGCAAACCTTGAAATCCTGGCTGGACTGGAAAAACTAAAGCTTAACGAAAAAGCATTTAGTAATGCCTTGCCTCTTGCCGGTGAATTAAAAAACATCCTTAACCAAGGTAAATCACTAAAAAAGGAACTGGATTTACTTTATACTGGAAAAAATATTCAGAATGAGGTGCAGGAGATCGCAAATAAATGGAGCCGAATCCAGCAGGAAAAGTTAAACCTGAATGAAAGGTTATTAGAAAACAGGAAGCGAATTGATGAATCTTCAAAGGAGCTGGTTCAAATTGAAAACCACTTAAAAGGTTTTATCGCCGAAAGCGATTTTAATCAAATTAGCGAGGCCTGGCAAGCCCTGATCCCGGAAACCGAAGCTACCAAACTTCGGAATGAAAGACAGGTTATCGTAAAACAGATAGATGACAGCAAAGCTTCGATAAAACTATTGAACGACCAACTTCTAAAATTAAAAAGCCTGGATACTGAAACGGAAAAGATTAAACTTCAGGAACAACTGGCAGAAAGAAATCTGCAATTAAACAGTCTTTCAAATTCCTCCAAGGAATTAGAACGCATCTTGAAAAACCAGGAAGACCGTTTAAAACGCATGGAGGTACTTAAACTTCAGATCGAAGAAAAGGAGAAGCAAACCAAAAGATGGCGACTTTTAAGTGAACTTATTGGAGATTCGAAAGGGAAACAGTTCAATGATTTTGCCCAGGACCTTACCCTGAGCCAGTTGCTAAAATTAGCAAATGTCAGGTTACAGGAACTCAGTGATCGCTACCTCATAGACAAACCAGATCTAGAAGAGGATGATGGTCTTGTCGCCATAGACGAACATATGGGAGGACAGCGCCGGTCGGTAAAAACCTTATCTGGAGGTGAAACCTTTATTTTAAGTTTATCGATGGCCTTGGCACTTTCTGACCTGGCCTCGAAAAATGTTGAAATAAACAGTCTTTTCATAGATGAAGGTTTTGGAACACTTGACCCCGAAACCCTGGACCAGACCCTGGATACCCTTGAAAAACTACAGGCAGAAAGTTCCAAGACCATTGGAATTATAAGTCATGTGGATTCTTTAAAAGAAAGGATCTCTACACAAATTCAATTAAGCCGGAACGGGCAGGGATATAGTAGCCTAAGTATCAAATAAGCTAAAGTTTTTAGTTAACCTAAGAATTATAATTTCTCAATAAATTTCTTTTTTGGAATTACTATCCTGGAATTAATTTCTGAATCAAGAGCCTAACTTTAGCTGACCATAATTTATTGGAAATTAGGATTCCAAACTGATAAACCGTAACTTAATGTAAGATTCCATTAAAAAAGAAATCATGACTCTTTCAGTTAAAATACTGGAGCAGATCAATAAGCTCACGCTTAAACTGGAAACAGAATACCCAGAATTATACTCCTTCATTGATGAAGAGCCTATAACAATACCAAGTTTTGAACATCCCGATATCAGCAATAAGGTATTAAGGGATTACCTGGAAAGTTTGAAAGCATTGATTAGGACTCATAAGAAAGAGAAGTAATAATTCTGAATCTAAGGTTAACAGGTTGCTGAAATGAATTAATTCATCAGAGAATTTTCATGTCCCATTTTAGATGTTGAAATACAAAAAGCCCTGTAATTAAACAGGGCTTTGGTGTTAGGCTAATTCTCGTAATTAAAAAATTAATTGAACATAATTGTAATCTGTTATTTATTTCTTCATACCTACCTCCTTCTTTTATTTACCATATTTACGGTAAAAAGCATTGAATGGTTTGATTTTAATAGGTTTTTTTAGTTAAAAACTTAATTTAAAATAACTATTTTTAGCTTTTTATTAAAAATCATTCATTTAAATCACTCCGGGATTAAGATAATTATCGTCCTGAAGGATCTGGCAATAAACTTGTTATTTTAGTGAATTGCTGATTATATTTACTGCTCAATACTTCTGTATGGAAAAAAAGATCCTTGTTCCCACTAACTTTTCTAAACATTCCTGGAATGCTTTAATTTTCGCAATGAACCTATATAAAAAGCATGCCTGCACATTTTATCTCATAAATGTTTATCATTCACAAAATTTTCTAAGCGATGCGATTGCTCTTGGCAAGGAAAAAGAGCAGAAAGAAAATGAAGAGCAGGTTTCTAAAAAGGGTTTGGAAAGAATGATGAAAGGCCTTGATTTCAGAAAGGAAAACCAGAAACATCAATTCAAAACCATTTCATATAAAGGTGGTTTGAAAGACGGGATCCAGGAAACTGTTGAAAAATATGGCGTAGAACTTATTGTTCTTGGTGCGGCGGGAGAGATTGCAGGCATCAATTCTATAAACGATAGCAGTATTTCGAAAATAAGCGAGGAAATTGAAGAATGTCCTATTATGGTGGTACCGGAAAAGTATGAACTGAAAACCAATAAATTACTGGAATTGGTTTTTCCTTCGAATTTCAGGATACCATTTAAAAAGAAGGAGCTTACCCCCCTTATTGAGTTGTCGCTTCAATTAGGTGCATCTATCAGGGTTCTTTATATTAACAGTGAGGGTAAAAAGCTTACCGAAGAGCAGGAAAAAATTAAAGCTGAACTTTCAGGACACCTGGAGGAAATAGATTTTAGTTTTCATACGCTCACCCAGACCTCACCTTCCACCGGAGTTCATCTTTTTATTGAAAGTCGAGAATCTGATCTTCTGGCTCTCTACCAGCGAAAACAGGGCTTTTTTTCGAAATTATTCAGGTCGAATAGATCTAACGAGATAAATTTCGATCCTAAACTTCCGGTGCTAGTACTTAAGGAAGTACAATAGGAAATATAGTGAACAAATTAAAAAATTTAATTTGTTCACTAAAAATTTTAAAGCTGATTTCAGTTTCAGATACTACTGCTCCTTAATATAGCTCCAACCCTGCCCTTGCTTATGAGCTATTTCCAGAATTCCATCTGGGACAACTTTTACACCAGGTAATAGATCTGTTTTTTCAGCCTTTTCCCTAGCCATAGTTCCGGCACAAACTGCCACTGTCACGTGTTCATTTTCGGCAAGCTTTTTAAGGTCATAGGCCACAGAAGATTTTTCATTTAAAACCATGTCCAGTGCACCACTGTAAACCACGATTTCAAAATCTGAATCTGGGTAGGCTTCAGACATCATTTTTACATGTCTAACTGCTTTTTGATGTACTTTCACATCATCACTGGTCACATCAAAAACGATTTGAACGGGTTTATCCTGGGCCAGTAAATTTAAAGACAACAGGCAGGTGAAAAAAAATATTACATAATGTTTCATGATCTTTAATTTTAAGTTTTATCCTGCAAAAATATAAGAGCATCCATGCTCCTGTGCTCTTGTTAATGCCCATACTCCCGAAGGCACAATATGAATATCTGGTAATACGGCAGATTTCCATTCTTCGTAAACTTCGGTGGCATCCATATCCAATTTCTGAGCAGCCATACCGCTGTATACATTCAATGCCAGGTCACAAACACAAAACATGGCTCCTCTACTCTGAAGTTTTTTTATCCCTTCTATAACCGGCATGGGCATATCCTTTTCCTGTGGTTCATAGACTACATTTCTTACCGCTGAAGCTTTGGTATTATTATCAGGGATATCGAACATCTCGCCTAACTTGTATTTTTTCCAGGCCTCATCTTTTAAAGCAAACGGGATCGCATCATGCCTAAGAACCGTCATGCCTGTTAAGTCATCATCAGGAGAACCAGATCCATTGTTGGTATAATACCAGGCCCAGTTCCATATCACCGGAAAACTATGATGTGGTGTTGAGCCATCAAACACAACCCGGTGAGATCCCTTGATTCTATCGAACCATTTATCTGATTCGCTAATTTTCTTTGCATCTACCTTTGGAATTGTTTTTTCCAGTGGATTTGCAAAAGCTGAAATTCCACTAGCTGCAGCACCAAGAACCATGGCACCCAGGAAGTCTCTTCTTGTTGAATTTAATTGTTTCGGTTTCATATTTAAAACATTAAAGTTGTTACTTGTTTATCAATTCTTATCTAATTGATTTGATATCGTCCTATATCACTTAGTTTTTATAATTCCGTATTCATTTTTATAGAACTCCATAATAGGCTGAAAGGGCCCCAGTTGATGTTGGGAAACGGGAAAACTATCTGCGTAGGGAGGATAAGGTGCAGATACAGGTTTCTTTTTAAGATCGGGAAAATCAAGTTCACGGTTCGCTTTATCCGGTCTGTCCTTCTGATTAATATAACCCGCAATGTCATAGGCCTCATCATCGGTAAGTTCGGGCTTATCGTAACTTACCCCATAGGGCATATTGGTTTTTAGAAATTCAGCAGCGGTGATCACCCTGGCCATTCCTGCGCCAATATTATAGGAATCATCACCCCAAAGCGGCGGATAAAGATATCCCGCATAATCCCTAAGAGGTATTCCCTGTCCGTTTTCGCCATGACAGGCCGCACATTTTTTAATGAATAGCATTTCGCCTTTTTCAAGATCTACCTCTCTCTCCGGGATCTTTATCCTGGCATAGCCAGCACCTTTTACTTTTCCATTTTCAGGAGAAAAGCGGCTAAGCCACTTCATATACGCTACAAAAGCACTCATTTCATCTCCATTCGGGGGAAGAGGATTCCCATTCATGCTACGCTCCATACAACCGTTGATACGCTCCTCTATAGTTCCTATTTTATTCTCTCTGCCCCTATATTGAGGAAAACGGTTGATCACTCCAATTAACATCCCAGAGTATGGTTTGGTGCCTGCTTTTAAATGGCAATTATTACAACTTAAATTGTTTCCGGAATAGGCTTTTTCCCGTTTTCCATTTTGCGGCCCCAGGTATTGGGCGGTATTAACGAAAAGTTCATATCCATATTTGATCTTTTTATTCTCCCGGGTATCGTCCAGGAAATAGGTGTCATAATCGGCGGTTAGTGGATCTGTCTTTTCTTCGGATATCTCGGTGTATTCCGTTTCGAAAAATTCGTATTGAAAGAGGAAGAAAAAAATGAAAATCAGGACAATAATGAATGAGAAAACAACGAGGAGCTGCTTTCCAGATTTTCTTGGTTTTGGAGACTTGAACTTCATAATCCCGCTTATTATAGGATTATAAGCAGGCAGATGCAGGGTTTAAGTCAGAATTCAAGTAGCGAATTCTAATCTTAAAATTACGAATATTATTTTTGGAAAACTAATGACAGCAACCTACAGAAAACACTGTAGAATATTGATATACAACTTTTTAACAATCATAAACTTCCAAAACTTCTATAGAATTAACTATTCCCGGTAAGGAATAACCATAAAGGGAATATTGGTGTGATACACCAACTGGTTAATCACAGGTTTAAATAGGATATTTTCAAAAAAAGTATGCTTTTTATGTAGCATTATTACCAGGTCGATATGATTCTGTCTTTGAAATTTTTTCACCGCTTCTGGAATATCATCTCCTTCGGTAATATGGAATATAGGTTTATCTTCTTCAAAAAAGTGAGAGATCATACTTCGGTTTTCCAGCTGTTTACTATCCAGCGAACCATCAGAATTGACATTTAGAACATGCAGCCTGGCTTTATGAAGATCAGTAAAAAAATTAATGGTCTCCAGGTCAGTCTTTCTTACCACTTTATAATCTGTAGCGAAAAGGACTTCTTTTAGATTCTCGTCATGAGTCCCAGATGGAATAGCAAGTACGGGACAGTTCACTTTTTTAATGGTATACATGGTATGTGTTCCCATAAAAATCTCCCTCGCACCTGTTGCACCCTGAGTTCCCATAAAAATGTAATCGATTTTCTTTTCTTTGATCAGGCTTTTTATCTTGCTTATTAAAAGATTAAAATCCACTATCCATTCAAACTTATGCCGGGGGTTATCAAACTCCGATTTTAAACTATCCAGGATAGACCTAATTTCTTCTGAAGCCGCTTCCCTTGTTGCGTGAACCAGTTCCATTGAAGTAAAGTTCTTAAAGGCCTTCCCTGAATGGTATGCCGCCGGGGTAAAAGTATGTAATAGAAAAAATGTACAGGAAGTATTTTGAAGCAGCCGGAGACCATATTTGATGGCATTCACTGAATTCTCGGAAAAATCTGTAGGAAGAAGAATATTTTTCATGACTGGAATTTTAAGTGAAAAATGTACACAATTCCATGATTTAAAAATATGACCGTGGTCATATTCTCTTTATTACAATGAGCTGTTCAACTTACCTTTAAGATCCTCTTTTCCCTCTCAAATTGCCGGTTCTGATAATATATGTCGTACTCCCTGGAAAGCTATGCATCTAACCTTAAGCATAGTGGAATAAAAATAAAAACTATTGCCGGTGATAAACCAATAACACAAACCCCATTCAAGTCAAGAAAAAACCAATAGCAGACTTATGTCAATACAGTTATATTTTTCCAGATAGACTTGCGAATTCGTAGTTTCAAATATGGAAGTTTAAGATATTCCCATTACAGAACTCAAAGATCTTCTTCCTCCAGTTCCAGAGATCATAGAAGTTGTAGCAGACAATTCCGAAATTTAGGAAACTGAAATACAAGCTACCTAAACCAGTCTTAAGGATGAAATAGAGTTGATCAAGGTTTCAAAGATCGTTGAAAAAAAGTTCGTGGAAAAAGTAGAAAAAGGCACATTCGGATTAATTACAGAGGTACCCGCCTACCCATTTTGTAAGAACCTACCATCAAAGGAAGAAAAGAAACATTGCATGTCTTTAAAGACAGATGTAATTATACACAACGAATTCATTAACGCCTTGGGAGCAGAACTCAGTTTATATAGTATCTACAGGATCTATCGATGCTCAATGAAAAAGAAACCCATTAGGATTAGAGAACCAGAAAAATCCTGTAAGAAGATGTTGAAAGTACTATTAATTGATACCGAATATGACTCCGGACAGATAAAAAAATCGTGTGGTTAGAGTATCTTAAACCTCTACAATTACTTTTGAAGTGAGCGAATTTAAAATTTTAGAATGATAAGAACAGTGAATTTATGATTGAGAATTAAATTTACTGTTCAAATCATTTTGTTTACCTCGGAAAATTTTATTTATCGCTACAATGCCCCTGGGCATTGCTATATTTATTATGAATAGGAAGGCTGAAATAGAATTCAGTTCCTTTATCCAGAACGCTATTTACATAGATATTCACCTTGTGCAGATCCATGATCTTTTTTACAATAGCCAGACCCAGACCGCTCCCTTTTTCAGAATCAGTGAGTAATTTTCCCTTACGATATCTTTCAAAAATATGAGGTAATTCCTGGGGAGCAATACCAGAACCGGTATCGGCAATACTAACTTTGATCTCATCCGCCTCCCTGCTAAGATCCAGGGTAACAATATCTCCTTTTTCGCAATGGGTAATGGCGTTATCAATAATATTCTGAAGTACGCGGTCAATAAGTGCAATATCGCCATATACCAAGGGAAGATCTTTGGAATAAATAGTATTGATACTTATTCCTTTTTCGCGGGCAAGAAATCGATATTTATCGGCTGTATCCTGTATGATCTCTGCCATTTGTATAGGTTCTGGCTGAAGTTCACGTTGTTTCGCCTCGAGCTTGCTCAATTCAAAAAGATCATCTACCAATTTTTTCAGGCGGTCTGAATTTTTAAGGACGATTTGCATATAGCGTTCCTTATCAGTCTCACTTAATTCGTCCTTTTTTATCATTAAAGTCTCTATAAATCCACGAATAGATGCTATTGGGGTTCGAAGGTCATGAGAGATATTCGCCATCAATTCCTTACGTAAGTGGTCAACACTTTTTAGTTTCTTAAAATTTCCCTGAATGGTATCGGCCATTTCATTATAGGTAGTTGCCAGTAACCCCATTTCTCCATTATTTACTCCATTTATCCTGGCATCATGATTTCCATTTTGAAAAGACTTGAAGGCCGAAGTAATTTTATTGAAATTCCGGGTGAGAAAATATATAGCCAGTAAAGAGATCACCAATGCTGTAAACAAAGCATACAATATATTCTGAACGCTCAACCTCCGGATATAACTCCCCTCATGCTTGCTCAACAAACTGTCATAATCATTGCCCCCCACAATTGTATAGATATAACCTACCTTTTCACCTTCATGTATATAGGGTGCCGCAGAAAAAATTTTCTTTTCACCAGGTAGTTTTGGATCATCCCCTTTAATATAATCTTCACCATCGGCAGCAATAAACTTATGAATTGGTTCCAGATCAATTTTATTTGCTTTTACCTCTTTATCCATTGCCACATGCTTCAGAATATTGCCATCCAGGTCTAAAAGATATACCTCGGTAGCCGGGTTGGTAGCCATCACATGATGCATTAAGTCTCCCATTTTTGAAGCAGCAACGGAATCACCGTCATATAGACCCTTCACCTCTTCCACGATGTATTTGGCAACATTCTTATTTAATCCCTGGGTGATCTCATTATGATAGTCTTCAGAAAATCTAACCGAAGACCGGGTGATCAAAAATGCCAGTAAAAGGAATACTAATAACAGGATCCCGGCGATCTGGTAAAATAATGTGTTCTTGGTTTTCATACTTTCAGTCTTCAGTAAATCTATAGCCTACTCCCCAGGTTGTTAAAATATATTCCGGATTGCCGCCATCTTTCTCAAGTTTTGTCCTCAACCTATTAATATGAGAGTTCACGGTATGTTCATAGCCTTCAAATTCATAACCCCAAATAGAATGCAACAATTCCGCCCTGCTGTAGGTCTTCCCTGGGTTATTCGCCATTAGGCACAGCAATTCAAATTCCTTAGGAGTAAGGTTTATTCGATCACCATTAATTTCAACCTTACGCATTTCCTGGTGTATATAAAGATCTTTAATATACATTTCCGGGAGCTCGTCAGAAGTTTCTTCTACGGCATCCAGCTTTTGTCTTCTCAGAATCGCCTTCACCCTGGCCTGGAATTCACGTACACTGAAAGGTTTGGTGATATAATCATCTGCTCCAGATTCAAGCCCGAGCACCTTATCAATCTCATCACTTTTACTGGTGAGCATCAGGACAGGTGTATTGATATTAGCCGACCTGAGATCCCGGCAAATATCCATACCTTTTTTTCCCGGGAGCATTAGATCCAGGATAATTAGATCGTAATCGGGATTGGTGGCCTCAAGAAAACCATCATTCCCATTATAGGAACAATGAACCGAGGTAATATCATCCTTTAGGTTTACCGCTATCAATTCGGCAATATTCCTGTCGTCTTCTATAACTAAGATATTGATCATCAGATATCTAAATTTCTACCAAATTACAGAAAGTGATCTAAATAAGCATCACGAAATTATCACGATGACAATTTCATCACTCTTGAATGGAAGTTCAGGATCCAGGGTTCTCAGTTCAATTACTCTCTCATTATCAAAATGTTACACAAAGAATATTTTCCTGTTACAGAATTGTGATAACTCGATATTAGGTTTGTAATCAGTTGTTTAACCATTAAAAGCAAAAATTATGAGACGAGTATTTTTATTTACGTTTACCCTGGCAGCTGTCCTTTTAAGTTGTACCACAGACAATGCTGAATTAAATGAAGAACTAACCACCGCAGAGCTGAAATCTCAAACCGGAAAAGAGAATGACGCGTTTACAAAGTTCAAAGTAACTATTGAAAACGTAACTGAAGAAGGTACTTTTACTACTCCATTCTCTCCGGGAGTCTACCTGGTTCAAAAGAAAAATAGTGAGCCACTTTTCTCTCCATGGGAGGCAGATTATGGCGAAGGACTTGAGGCTATCGCCGAAGATGGTAGTGCCAATGATTTAAATGAGAGCCTCATGAATAATCCAAAGGTGCGTTCCCACGGTGTATTTATGACCCCTGTAGGTGCCAGTGGCGGTGCACCAATCTTTCCAGGTGATGCCTATGAATTCTACATTGAAGCTAAACCTAATGACTACCTGAATTTTGCAACTATGTTCATCCAGTCTAACGATCTTTTTATTGCACCAGATGCTCAGGGAGTTCCATTATTTGATGGTAAGGAACCAAAATCAGGGGATATTACCATGTATTTATCTTTATGGGATGCAGGAACAGAAGTGAATGAAGAACCCGGAGTGGGTCCAAACCAGGCCCCAAGACAATCTGGACCAGATACAGGTATCGTTGAAAACGGAGTGGTGAGATTGGTAGACGACGGCTATACCTATCCCGAAATTGAAGAAGTGATAAAGGTGACTATAAGCCCTATGTATTAATCATTTGAAATTTACTTCTTAATTGCATCCCGATATTCTTCGGGATGCAGTTTTTATATCAGATCACAAAAACCTCATGTAATTATTTGATTACTAAAATCTTGAGAACT
The DNA here is from genome assembly GCF_022489035.1 of Christiangramia lutea. GTDB lineage: Bacteria > Bacteroidota > Bacteroidia > Flavobacteriales > Flavobacteriaceae > Christiangramia > Christiangramia lutea. The sequence continues at coordinate 77,096 of NZ_JAKVTV010000005.1, read as the reverse complement.
TCTCTTTTTCGTAGATTTATAAAATCCCAAAATTTTCAAACCTGAAAACCTATGAAAAAAATTCGCATTCTTTCATTAGACGGAGGTGGTATTCGCGGAATTCTCTCTGGAACCATTCTTACCTATATTGAAGAGCAACTTCAGAAAAAGACCAATAACCCAAATGCATCAATAGGCCAGTATTTCGATTTCATCGCCGGTACCAGTACAGGCGGAATTCTCTCTATGATCTATTTATGTCCCAATGAGGAAGGAGAAAACAAATTCAGGGCTAGAGAAGCACTCAGTATATATCTCGACCAGGGTAGTGATATCTTTGAAGTTTCCCTTGGTCAAAAGATCGGAAGTTTTAATGGCATCTTTGACGAAAAATATTCTGAAAAAGAACTGGAGGAAAGCTTACAGGTTTATTTCCAGGAAACCAGGCTCAGCGAGGCTTTAAAACCGTGCCTTATCACAAGTTATGATATCCGTAACCGGAAGGCTTTCTTTTTTACCAGTCTTGAAGCAAAAAGCGAGATTAGAGACTTTTACATGAAAGATGTAGCCAGGGCTACATCTGCCGCACCTACTTATTTTGAAGCTTCCCGCATTAAATCTATCTACGGAACTCCCCATTTTTTAATAGATGGTGGGGTTTTTGCCAATAATCCTTCTCTTTGCGCCTATGCCGAGGCCAGAACCATTAAATTTTCAGAAGTATTTAAAAATAAAGAAAAGCCAGATACACCGAGCGCAAAAGAAATGCTTTTAATCTCTATTGGAACTGGTTCTGTAAAACAACCCTATCACTACGAGGATTTTAAGGATGCTGGGGTATTAAAATGGATCAAGCCTCTTATCGATATCATGATGAGTGGAAATTCTGAAACCGTAGATTATCAATTGAAAAAGATATATGAAACGCTTTCCAGGAAAAATTGCGAGGATTACTATCGAATTCAGCCAAAACTGATACATGCCGATAGCGCCATGGATAATGGAAAACCTGAAAATCTTAAAGCTCTTTATGAAGATGGTTTACTTGCAGTAGCTGAGCATAAAGAAGAGCTTGACATTATTATAGATAAATTAATTGAAAATCATTAATTAACCGGTGTTCCTAAATTATTGGAACAATTCACTGTTTTGTAATAAAACGATTACCTATATTCATATAAATAATAGCAGACTCCTCGAATCCTGGAAATAGAATTTAAATCTGGAGAGTCCAATAACTGAAAGTGAAATCCAAGACCCCCGACAAGAATAAATACCAAAAATGGCTAAAAAAAGCAGGTATAATTCTGGCAGTGCTGCTGCTGGTTCCCAGCTTTTTATTTACCGTAGGATGGTTTAATCGTGGTTTTCTTATTGAAGAATTACAGCAATGGTACAGTAATAATAGCAACGGAAGCCTGGAAATAGGAGATGTTGATGCAACCTTTCTGGAAGGCTTTCCAAATGTTGGTTTTACCATAAGGGATATCTACCAGACCAGTTTCGATACCATTCTTGATAAAAAGTCTTCCCTGTCTATCAAAGAAGCCCGAGTAAGTATTGGAGCCCGTGATCTTCTTATAGGTGAAATTCAGTTCAAAAATATTGAAATAGATAAGGCCGAAATTTATTCTGAAGTGGTATCTGACAAATCTTTAGAAGAATACATAAGGCAAAAAATACAAAAACAGGACGATCCCAGTTCTGGCCTATATTTCCCGCGCTGGCTCGATACCAAAAGAACGAATTTTAGTATACAAGAGATCACTTTTGTTTCCAAGGATTCAATGCTGAATAAATTTTTCGATCTGGAAGTTCTGGAAGCAAAGGGTAAGATCAGAGAGGATGGTGAGAGCATTAGCGGCAACCTGGAATTTAAGGTGATGGTAAACGACCTGGGATTCAATACTAAAAAAGGAAGTTATATCAATGGAGAAGCTATAACAGGAAATCCAGAATTCACATTGAATGAAGACCGGGATCTTCTGAAAATTCCTGAGTTCCTCCTGCAAATTGGAGAACAGAGTTTTAAAACCAGAGCCAGCTTCGATTTTGATGGAGTAAATTCCTACGATTTTTCATTTGAAAATACGGAAACAAATTTCCAGCATACCAGGGACCTTCTTCCAGATAGCCTTGCGGCCAAACTTTCGGCTTACGAGTTCTCAAAACCTCTTCGAACAAGGCTTAATTTAAAAGGTGAATTTCAATATGGTGATGTTCCTTTAATAGACGCAGAATTCTCAACTTCAGAAAACCAGATATTTCTTGCTGAAAACAATACTTTGGGTAATGTGAACCTCAGTGGATATCTTACGAATAACTGGGACAAAAGTGATAGCCCGGTACCTGGTAAAAAAGACATCAGGATCTTTTTTGAACAATTCGCGGCAAACCTCGATGATATAAAAATTGAAGTAAAGGATTCTTATTTCCAGTCTTCAGATGAGGCAATGAATTTTGTGAATGCCCAACTGAAGATGTCTGGATCTAATGAAACATTAGCAAAAGCGTTGAGAACAGACAATTTCAATTTCATTGGCGGTAATTTCAACCTGGAAACTCAGATAAACGGAGACATTCCAACTCCATTTGAAATATTAGACAATTCTGAAGGTCATTTCAGTCTTTACAATACCCAGGTGGTTTTAAGAAAAAATAACCTTCAGCTACCTGTGGAAGTTTTGCAGGTAAGTTTGGGAGACAAAACTTCAGTTCTCGAAAAACTCAAGATAAATCTACCCAATGGCGAACACCTTTTATTCCAGGGTACGGTGCAGAACTTCTCTTCCATTCTGGTAAGCAATCCAGAAATGCCTGCCTCTACCGATGTTACCCTTGATTCAGATGAACTGAACATCAATGACCTGCTTACAACGGCCATGGAACTAATTCCTGCTTCAGAAAAAAAGACTAATAAATATAATACCCTGCATGAGGCCTTTGAGGCGATCTACTGGAAGTTTCAGCCGCGTTTCAGGCTGGATTTAAATACAGTGGTTTATAACGGAAATCGATTTCAGGACCTGGAAGCAGATCTTCGTTTTCTAAACCCTGAAACTATAGAATTAAAAAAACTGGAATTTAATTATAAGAATGCTGCAACCAGTCTAAAGGGAACTTTAAGAATTCCAGACCCCGGCAAGGCAAAACTGGAACCGGTTTTTATTAATGTAGCGGCTAATTCTTCCGGACCAATTAGTGTTTTTCAGGAACTTTTCAAAATTAGATTACTTGACATAAACGCCGGTGAATACGAATTTACTGGAAAGGTAACCGGGAATATCAAAAAATTTGATGAATTACTTAGTAATGCTGATGGAGATCTACAATTGAGAAACACCAGGTTTTATTACCCAAAAGCGGCCATCGATCTTGAACTGGATTCTCTGCAAATTGGGGTTCATAATTCAAATATCGAGGTAAAGCCTTTCACCGTTGAGGTTGAAGATCACCATCCCTTTAGCATGCAGGCAAGGGTGGAACAATTCCCGGGTTTTCTCGTAGATAGCCTGGAAAGTAAGGGCAGGATATTGATGCAGTTGAAAGCACCTTATGTAGATATCGATAAATGGATGGAAACGATAAGTTCCATGGAGCCCGATACCACTAGAATTCCTAAAGAGAAGCCAGATCTACATGCTGTATTCTCTGATATTTACAAATTCGATCCGGAATTTGATTTAATAGTGGATTCTTTAAAATATGCCGACCTGGTATCTTACGACCTGGCTACCAGGGTTTATTTTGAAAATGATTCTATTTTGAAGCTAGACAATCTTAGGATTAATTATGAAGATTCCGAAGCTTTGATAAATGGCCAATTACAGGCCAGAAACATTCAGGATTCTACTTTGGATCAAAACCCATTTAATTTTGATTTTTCCATAGCCGCCCAGGGAAAATCGAAAGACCTGAATGAACTTTTACAAACTGTAAACTTCGTGCTAAGATCGGGTGATTTTAAATTCAACATGAGTTATACTGGTCAGGCACGGGACCTTAAAATACTTAATACCAATGCAAAGGGAGAATTAAAATTAGTGCATACGAGCGTTGACATAGAAGGTACAGAAATTCAATTCCCGGTTGACAGCCTGCATTTAATTATAGAGAATGACCTGGCTTATCTTGAAAACCTGGATATTGACCTACCGGGCAAAAGCTCTCTTGGGATAACCGGAAAGATTGATAATTTCTCTAGCTTTATCAATACTGAGATGTCTGATAACACCCACACCTCATCATTCAAAATTCAGTCTCCATATCTAAGCAGCCATGACCTAAGAGAATTGATTGGCACTACCAGAAAGAAAAAAGACACTTCAAAGCAACAAGAATTTCAGATAAAAAATCTAAAGCAGATACTTAGTAATATCAACCAGTCTTACCGTCCTTCTGCAGAGATACATATAGACTCTCTAATCTATAACAATATCGAAGTATCAGATTTCGAATCACAAATAGACTTTAATACTCTAGGTGCTATCAGGATAGAAGAGACAAATCTTAAATATATACAAGGGAAAATAGACCTTATGCTGGAAGGCGGAGTGGAAAACCCGGAAGGATTGCCTGTAAAGATAAGTATGAATATTGCAGATATAGAACTGGAAAAACTAGTTGAAGATCTGGAATACCTGAATAATGAAGACCTTCGAAATACGAAAAGGATAGATGGTGACCTCGACCTGGAGATAGATCTCACCGGTATCATGAATGATGATGGCTCGGTGGACATTAATTCATTAAACGGATTCATAAAAATGGATCTTCGCAACCTTGCCATTTACGAATTTGACCCTATTACTGAAAGCGTGGTACTTTTAAAGGAAGAAAGGTTTGAAAAATTACAATTCAGGCCCATAAGACAAACCATTGAAGTAACGAATGGAATGATCAAAATTCCGCGAACAGAGATTCAATCTACCGCTCTGCATCTCTTCGTTGAAGGAGAATCAAAAATTGGAGAATATCACAACCTATGGATCTCTCTGCCTTGGAACAATATTCTTAAAAAGAGGGATGGCACTCAACTTCCTGAAAAACTTTCATTTGATGAATCTGGCGCTAAATTTTATATTCAGATAGTTCAGGATAAAGAAAGCGAAAAGGAGAAAAATCGAAAATTACGAACCAAATTCAGACTTGGAAACAAGAAACTTAGAAAGAGTAATGAAAACTGATCTTTCCAATAATCGCTTAAACCTTAAATTGAATTGTCGCCTACTTTACTTAAATTAAAGAAAATCAAACAGGCATCATGAAAATTCTCAAGTACCTTATTATAACAATTCTCGCATTAAACTTTTTTCAGTGTAAAGGACAAACGGAAACTTCAAATGAGAATTACAGTTTCAAACCTGGAAGCCTGGATGGTATTGGAAAATGGTATAAGGGCCGTGAGATAGCTCATGTAATGGGCTACCGTGGAATAAGCTGGCTGGAACGCCCTGAACGCGAAAAAGAGGAAAATACAAGCAGACTCATTGAAAATCTGGAAATACAGCCAGATGACACCATTGCCGATATTGGTGCAGGATCAGGTTACCATGTGTTCAAAATGGCACCTCTGGCGAAAACAGGCCTTATTTACGCAGTGGATATACAGGAGGATATGTTGCAGGCTATTCGTGAACGAAAAAAGGATGCCGGAATAAAAAATATCGAATTAATCAAAGGAACGGAAAAAAGCGTGAACCTACCGGAGAATTCTGTCAACAAAATTCTGATGGTAGATGTTTACCACGAATTCAGTTTCCCGGTGGAGATGTTAGAATCCATGCACCTGGCCTTGCGCGAAAATGGCAAGATTTATCTCATCGAATATCGTGGTGAAGATAATTCCATACCTATTAAGAAACTGCATAAAATGACCGAAGAACAGGCGATCAGGGAGTTTAAGGCCAACGGTTTTAAACTGGAAGAAAATATCAGCAACCTACCCTGGCAGCATTGTTTGGTATTTGTTAAGCAATAATATAATTGATTTGGTTGGTCTCAAAATCTATATTTAGATCATTAGAATAACGATAAAGACATGGAACAGGTAACTAAGAACAAATAAGGAAATTAATTTAAGGTTTTCAATAATTAAGTCTGTACAGGTTTTTTACAACCGGAAAATAAAAAGTTCAGAAGCTATCTTTCATTACCCAAATAATTTGTTTTTCAGTCACTTACAACCTACACCCAAGTGATTTTATATGGAAATTCATTATATTTAAAAGTGTAATAAAATTTCCTTTCAACCAGTCCTTCAAGAAGTATGTCAAATATAATTTTCACAATTTTACTGGTTTGTTTTTTTTCAGAATTCAGTTTTTCACAGTCTGGAACTTTAAGCGAGAAAGGTCTAATTAACCAAAATATAGACTCAAGCCTGGCATGGATGCGCGCCAATATTACATCCGAAGAGAATTTAGAAAAATTTCTTGAAGTGGGGCTGCATACTTTGGAACAGAGTATAAAACAAGAAGATGATACATTAATTGCCCAAATCCACGAATCCCTGGCGAGCTGGCATGCTTACAATGGTTTGTTTTCCTCAGACTCGGTAGTGTATCATGCAGAGAAAGCACTTGATTATCATTTGAAGGGAAATGACAAAAAGAAAATTGCTGATACGTACAGGTCTCTTTCTATAGATTATTTGAATACCGGGCAATTTGATAAAGCTCAGGAAGTTTTATTTAAATCCATTGCGCTTTATGAAGATTTAAATGACGATGCGGGCCTGGGAAGTGCTTACCGTACTTTAGGGGTCAAATTCCGGGTAATGGAAGATTTTGAAAAATCTATAGCCTACACCAAACAGGCGTTGCCTTTATTAGCAAAGTCTGATAATTACAGTGAATTAGCTATCGCTCAATTCAATTTAATAATCAGCTATGGTAAACTCGGGGAATTTGAAAAAGCCTATGAAGCTACAGAAGATTGCCTGGAGATTGTTAGAACAAAAGCACCCGAGGAAATTTTTATCCCGATAAGAGCCTATTCATACCGAGGCGAAGTTTATACTAAAGCCAAAGATTATGACAATGCATTGAAAGATTATGTGACCGCATGGGAAATGTGCAAAACTCATATTTCAGAGGAGCGTTGTGCCACCTACCGTACAGAAATTGGACATATTTATTTATTGCAGGAAGAATATGAGCAGGCCTTAGATCATCTTTTGGCGGGTGTTAATGCTCATGATGAAAAAGGCCAGGTTGGTCTAATCCAGCCCTATTTAGATCTGGCCGAAACTTATATTCATTTAAATGATTTCGAGAATGCTATGGTCTTTAAAGATAAAGCCTACGCCAATTCTAAAATGATGCTGGAAGGTAAGATCGAAAACATAGAATCTGAAATGGCCATCAAATACGAGACAGAGAAAATGAACGAAACCCTAGCGTCTCAGGCTGCCTTGCTGGATCAAAAAAATAAAACCCAGAACCTCATCATTTTAATAGCCTCATTGTTATTCCTGTTTTTACTAAGCTTATTATATTTCTTACAGAAAAGCAAAAAAACTACCAGGATCATCAGAGCCAAAAACTCTGAAAATGAATTATTGCTGAAAGAAATACACCACCGGGTAAAAAACAACCTGGAAATGGTGAAGAGTCTTATCGGTTTACAATCTGCTCAAATCGAAGATCCTGCCACCAAGGATGCTATGATTGCCAGTCAGAACAGAGTACAGTCTATGGGGATTATTCACCAGAAGTTATATCAGGGTACTAACCTGGGAAGTATCGAAATGAAGGATTATTTTATCAATCTCAGCGAAGGCATCCTTGACACCTTCAATGCCGAAGAACGAGTGAAAATAGAATGTGCCATGGATAACCTGGATCTGGATGTAGATACCGCTGTTCCTATAGGACTTATTGTTAATGAGTTGCTTACCAATGCTCTTAAATATGCCTTCCCCAAAGGCCAGCAAGGTATCATCAACATTAGATTGGAAAAAGATACTGAGCATAATCTAAAATTGCAGGTAAGCGATAACGGAGTTGGAAAAACAGCCGGGCTGGTACCTAGAGGTACGGGATTCGGCACGCAATTAGTGCAATTACTAACCAGGCAACTAAATGGAAAGATGATAGAACGCAATGATGAAGGCACCCATATAGAATTTGACTTTCTTATACAAAAAAGTGCCTGATGGGTAAAAAAACAAAAATACTCATTGTAGAAGATGAAATGGTCATCGCTGCAAATATCTCATTACAACTTAATGAATTGGGATATGAAGTTACCGGTATAGTTCCAAGAGGTGAAGAAGCTTTGTTGCATATTAAATCTGAAACTCCAGATATATTATTGCTGGATATCAATCTTAAAGGCACTTTAGATGGTATTGAAACAGCTCTGGCAATGCAAAAAACACACGATATACCCGTAATCTATTTAACTGCCAACTCAGATGATGCTCACTTCAATCGTGCAAAGGAAACTCATCCTCACGGTTTTATCGCTAAACCTTTTAAAAAATTAGACCTGCAACGCGCCATTGAATTAACCATTTCTCAAACCAGCGCTAAGGATGAAAGCAATAATGGGAGTGCTCCTCAAAATGCCAAAACCTACGTTCTTAGTGATTGTATCTTTGTAAGGCATCTAAATTCAATGGTTAAGGTACCAATTAAAGACATACTTTACATCGAAGCTGAACGGAACTACTGTCGCATCTTCTCCAGTAACCAGGAATATTTACTGGTTATTACCCTGAAAGAAATGGATAAAAAACTACCTTCCAGACATTTTTTTAGGATCCACAGATCTTACATAATAAACATTTCTCAGATCAAAGAAATAGCCACTACCCATATTGTGATTGGTAGAAAGGCAATTCCAATCAATAAGTCTTTAAAAAAAGTATTGCTGAGGCGTTTACAAACTATTTAACTTATTTGTTCAGTAAATCCATTCACTGGGACAGTATTAGCGTGCTTTCGTCCTACATCACTTCTTTTAAAATTTTATTATCAGTTATTTAGAGGGAATAAATCGTAAACTTTCAAAAATACTGTTTGTACAGTGATTGGCGCTATTAGACTAAAAGAAGATTGTAATCGATTATTTGTGATACAACATCGAATTTGAGTTTCAGGAATTCCCGATTGTATAATCAATATACCCAAAAAATAATATGCAGATTTGGATCGTGTATAAGATAGCGCGGCACAGAACCAGACAGATTTGCCAGGAAAAAAGAGAGCTGTTGTATTTGGTAAAATATGGTAGGACATTATAGATCACATTTGGTCTCCCATTTTTAAATTAAAAACAGAAATGAGTAATTAACCATTCAAACAAGGTTGCTGTGATAGCAGGCTTGGATAAATTAACCAGTCTTTAGAGCCTTTAATTTCATCAACTATAGGCTCACAACTGACTAACCAATCACTATTAGCCGGTTGGTAATATTCAGGCTTTTTCCGGGGGTCATTCTACATCAATCTTAACATCATGGTAGAAAAAAGCCTGAATACTCCAATTAGAAAAAATTCAGACATCTGTTTACAATCTTTAAAATCTAAAAAGATGAAAGAGAAAATCGTGAAGGTAAAAAATAGATTAGGTAAGAATTTATCTGAGAATGTCATCTCCAGATATATCACATTTTCAGCACTTTATACCGCACAGGGAATTCCAGAGGGTGTCACTTATTTTGCACTTCCCGCCTGGTTAGCTATGAACGGAAAATCAGCCATGGAAATCGCTTCTCTGGTTAGCGTGATGCTCATCCCGTGGAGCTTTAAAATTTTAATTGCTCCCCTTATGGATCGATTTACCCTACTATCCATGGGCAGAAAACGGCCATGGGTGATCTTTGGTCAGCTAGGTTTAATAATCAGCTTTTTAAATCTGGGTCTGGTGCCAGACCCTTTGAATAACATCAGCGGATTAATGATTGCAGGCTTCCTGGTTAATTTTTTCGGAGCATTTCAGGATGTAGCTACAGATGGAATGGCAGTAGAAGTTATCCCCGGAAAAGAACAGGCACGAGCCAACGGATTAATGTGGGGATCTAAGACCATAGGCCTTTCATTATCCCTTATTACAGGTACCTGGCTTATCAATAATTTTGGTTTTACTTTTGCCGTATTTTCCCTGGCAACAGCAGTAGTAATTATCATGATATTTCCCATTTATTTTAAGGAACGTCCAGGTGAAAAAACTCTGCCCTGGACCCCTGGAAAGGCTTCATTTGGCGCCAAAAGGATTCAATTAAAAAGCTGGAAACATATTTTCAAAAGCCTTTATAAAGTAATAATATTAAAATCAAGTCTGCTGTTATGCATTGGGATTTTCCTTTTGGGAATAATGTTCGGTCTGGTAGATACGCTCTTACCTATTTTCAGTATACAGGAATTAGGGTGGACAAATTCAAACTTTTCGAATATACTCTCTGTATCCTCTGTGATTGGAGGGTTTTCAGGAATGTTCGTAGGAGGGTACCTGGTAGATTATTTTGGTAAAATAAGAATGTTAACTCTATACCTGGTCCTGGTAACCAGTCTAATTGCGCTCTTTGCCTTTATGACTAATTTATGGAGTAGCATCTTTGTTACCATAGCATTCATCTTATCCTATACCACTTTGTACACATTTTTATGTATCGCCGTATTTGCCTCTGCCATGCACTTATGCTGGAAGACCGTTGCCGCAACCCAGTTTACATTATATATGGCATTATCTAATATGGGCCGAGCCACCGGAGCCAGCCTTCTGGGTCTTTTAAAAACAAATTTTAATTGGGAAACCGTTTTTTTAACTATCGCCATCATACCCTTTATCCTGGTGATTATTATTCAATTCATAAACTTGAAAAGGCATAGAATTATAGTGAATAGTTTTGATGCTATACCATATGAATTAGCTACTCCCCCAATCATAAAAAATTAGGTTCATCTATTTAAGATTTCGCTAAAGGAAACAATTTTCTCTTCAATTCTGAAAATTAAAGTTTTGCCATTGATAAAATAAAGAAACCTGACTTACAGGTATCTATGTAAAATTCAAGGCTTCTAAATTGAGAATATAATAGATATTATATACGAATCAGGTGAATCCCTATCTCAAAAAATCTATTCGTTTTTCATTGCAGTATATTACTTTAGCGAATTATAAGGTGATAAATACCTGATAAATTGTAGTTTTATTTTATGATAAAAGTAGTCATCATTGACGATGAGATAAGCGCCCAAAGTTTATTAGAAAAGACCCTGCAAAAATTTTTCCCTAATAGATTCAATATAGTTCAAAAATGCCCTTCCGTAGACTCAGGCATAACGGCCATCAAAACCTATGAACCCGATCTTGTTTTCCTGGATATCCAGATGCCAGAAAAGAACGGATTTGAGCTTTTTAATATTTCGAAGTAATCAATTTCGAGGTCATTTTCACCACTGCCTATAATCAGTTCGCTATCAAGGCAATTAAGCAAAGTACGCTGGACTATTTACTAAAACCTATAAATCATCTGGAACCGGCAGAAGCGATCAAAAGGTTTGAGAATAAAAATGAAAAAAGTTTTGCACAAAAAAAGCTTTCTCTTTTGCTCGAAAACCTCAATGTAAATGACCAGAATGTAAGTAAAATCGCTTTTCCAACCATGGAAGGTTTTGAGCTTATTCATTCCAACCTGATCCTATATTGTAAGGCAGAAAGTAATTATTGTTGCGTGAAAAGGATTGATGGGATCACCAAGATGGCTACAAAAACCTTAAAGTATGTTGAAGATATCTTGCCTTCCACTTTTCTAAGAATACATAAGAGCTATGTGATTAATCTGAATTTCGTGGTGAGATATCATAAAGCCAACAAAGAAGTTGAATTAACCAATGGAGAGAAGCTCCCTGTCTCCTTCAGAAAAGAAGAAGAATTTATAAATGTCATTCTACAGAATCACTAGACTTCTTTTCTTCTTTTTATTATGGTTGAATTCTGCAGTTTCCCAGAATTTTCCAGGGAAGCACTATACAGCCGCCAATGAATTACCCAACAATACGGTTAGGTCTGTTCTTGTTGACAGCAACAATATACTTTGGATTGGAACAGACAATGGAGTTGTTAAAAAAGAAAACGACGTCTTCAAAAGTTTTTTCGAAGAGGATGGACTCGCCTTAAACAGTTGCTGGGCCATTGCTGAGGATGAAAACAACAATATCTGGTTTGGCAGCTATGGTGCTGGGGTTAGTATCTATAAAAATGGAGAATTTAAGGTTATTTCAAAACGAAATGGCCTTGTTCATAACGAGATCGTCAGGTTATTTTCCCATAAAAATTATATGTACATAGGCACCAGCGATGGTTTATCCAGGGTAGACATCAATACTTTTACAGTTGATTCCTGGAAAATACCCTCGGGTAATAACCTGTTCAGGGTTGTGGGCTTTTTTGAATTTAAAGACGAAGTTTACATTACCCCTTATAATACTGGAATTTATAAGCTTAAGGGTGATCAAGAAGATCTGGAATTAGTTAAGGTAAATGAACATGAGTATATCTATTCGGTTTTTGTTGATCAAGACAGTATATACAGCAGCAATAAAGGGTTTTTTACAAAAAACAAGCTTAGTGATTATGTACTGAAAGCAGAACCTAATTCTTCAGAAAAAATCGGGACTTCTATTGTTTGGGATCATGTAAAGACCAAAAAAGATAAAATATTTGCAGCTGCCTGGGGCATCTATGATACCAATGGCGGAATCTATGAGGTGACCAGAGATGGAATGATTCCCAGAGCTTCTGATTTCAATATTCCCAGTAATAAGATCGTTTCCCTTGCTTATGATGATAAATTTGATAAACTCTACGCAGGAAGCCTAGATGCCGGCTTATTCGAAGTGCAATTAGATCCTCAGGTGCAGTTTCACGCGATAAAGGATAAAGACGTTTTGGGTTTTAGTTTTTCCATGGAGAATGCTGCGGTATTGTTAAATGATGGAATCTTTATAAAAAATTCTGAGAACGAAGAGGTAATTTCCCTAGCCCAATTAAAGACCTGGCAGGAAACCTATGTTCAGAATACCGATACTCCCCTACCAAAATATGAAGATTCGTTCTATGAACTGGATTACACCACTCCGGCGGAAGAGATCAGCTTCTATGATATAAAAGTTTCCGCAGGCAATTTCTGGATAAATACAAATGTTGGTATATTCGCTATCCATCCTTCAGGAAAACTTCAGCGCTATATTCCATTACATTCCGAAGAGATCAATTTTACAGAAAAAGGAGCTCTTATCGAAACTCATCCTTATGGTGGTGTAAGAGTTTATGAGAACCTTGATGCTTTTAAATACCAGAGCTATTTAAAGGATGATCCCACAACGCCAACTATGGTAGTAAATAGTTTAAGAAAAGATGATAAAACTTATTTCCTATCTGTCTTTTCCGGGCTTTATAAATGGGAAAATGATGCATTCAGGTCCTTCCTTCACGATGGTACCTGGAAAGAAAACAAGTTAAGGCATATTACCGAAATTGATAATAAATTGGCTGTCTCCAGTGAATTTGGTGATATATATATTATTTGTGATACAGATTCCCTCAAGGTTCTGAAAAAGATACCCAGGGCACAAATCAAGGGAAATACAGTTTCTTTTTTAGAGAATTATCGGGGAAGCCTTTTAATTGGTACTGAAAAAGGCCTAACCATATATAAAGACGGGCGTTTTATTTTTCTGAATGAAGAACAGGGCTTAAAACAACCATTTCTGGGTGCCAAAGTATATGATAATATCCTATCTATTGGAAGCAATAATGGTTTTTACAGAATTGATCTTGATTTGCTTAGCCAAACAAAACCACTAATTCACGAATTGAATTTTAAGGAGATCTTTGTTAATAACCATGAATATCCGTTAAAGGATTTTAAAGGAATAGAGAATATAGAACTTGAGCACGATCAAAATACAGTTTTACTGAAATTCAGTACGAATGCCCATCCCTATCCAGAAAAGTTAAGTTATCAATATCGCCTAAATGACAAAGATGACTGGAGTCTCCCTTTGTCAAAACCAGAGATCTTCCTGCCTTTTCTTCCAGCAAAGGGTTACAATGTTTCGGTTAGGATTCTTGATGCCAGCACCGGCTTAAAATACACCCAGTTGCTCACAAGGATGTCTATTCTTCCACCTTTCTGGAAAACCTGGTGGTTTGCCCTGCTTATCTTTTCGAGTATACTATTGATCGTTTTCGGAATTTACCGCCACCAGATAAAGCAACACCGAAATTTTGAAAAGCAAAAACGCATCATCCAAAAGCGATTTGAAGAAACCAAAATGGAGGCTTTACTCGCACAGATGAATCCGCATTTTATTTTTAATGCCATGAACTCCATTCAGCATTATATCATGGACAGCGATATAGACAATGCTACGATCTTCCTGGGCGATTTCGCCAAATTGATAAGGCTAAATCTTGATCATTGCAACAAACAGGACATTCTACTTGTGGAGGAGATCGAATATTTACAATCTTATATAAGGGTAGAAAATACCCGGTTAAATAATTCGGTAAAAGTGATGATAGAAACCGATCCCGCAATAGATCCATATGAGCTGAAAATTCCTACTATGTTACTTCAGACTTTTATAGAGAATGTTTTTGTTCATGCCTTCCCTTCGAGTATAAAGAATCCGACCTTAAAGATCTCTTTTCAGCTATTGCACGAAAATTTTCTACTATGCAAGATCGAAGATAATGGAATAGGTTTTACTCCTGGGTCCTCGAATTCTCTGCACAAGTCTAAAGGCGTAAGCCTGGTAAAAGAACGCTTAGCCTTGTTGGGTTATAAGATAGAGGAAACGATAGAGGTTATCTCATCAAAAAACAAGGGTACCAGAATAACTTTAAAGCTGGAAGTATAACGATAAATTGGAATTCCCATACGTTTACTAAATGGAAACCTTTCTCTTTAACCTAGCGCTTATAATTACAAAAAATTAGAGCTAGCGGCGGCTGGGTTCGTTTTGAACTTGCTTTCAAGTAAAATATTATGAGTAGGGTTGTAATATTTTTAAGGGGTAAGCAAGGTCGCAGCTACTCTAATCTTTTTCATCACAATAGCAAAACCTGTAATAGTTAAATTGTTTGAAGTATAAAACCCTATCAGTTAAAGCTTTTTGAACACCCTCATTTTAAAAGTTTCCTTCACAAATAAAATCAATTTTCGGTTTAAATTCTGGATAGTCCTTTGCTACTTCAGGTAAGTGGACATTTACATGCAATAAATCTAAAAGTGCCTGTTTTGTTGAGATTTTATCCATTTTATTTATAAGTTTTAACAATAAATGGAAATAATACTCAATAAATAGTATTCTTCTAAAAACAAAAAAGCCCGTAAACATAACGTTTACGGGCTTTTAGTAGAATTTGATAAATTCCTAGCGGAGAAAGAGGGATTCGAACCCCCGGAGGTGTGACCCTCAACAGTTTTCAAGACTGCCGCATTCGACCACTCTGCCATTTCTCCTTGAGTGCCTCATCAGCTATTTGCTGAATGCGGGTGCAAATATAACACGCTTTTTTAATTATCCACAACTAAATCCTAAACTTTTTTTGGCTTTTCTCCAGCCTCCTCTTTATCAGTCAATTTCAAAAGAAAAAATTTTAAGTCATTACTTTTGTAAATTGAATTCCAAACCGTATCCATGAAATTCTCTGCCATCAGCCTTGTTTTTATTTTTACTTTTATCACCTCAAATGCCCAGAATACAGAATATAAACAATTTATGGAACAGGATTGGCCTCAGTTGAAGTATTATCGCGAAGCAAATCAGGAAATCGTAAAAAATAAAAACTGGCCTAAGGTAGTTTTTATAGGTAATTCCATCACCGAGGGCTGGATGAATACCCACCCTGAATTCTTTATAAAGAATAAATACCTTAACCGCGGTATCGGTGGTCAGACCAGTCCGCAAATGCTTTTACGGTTTACCGCAGATGTACTGGATCTGAATCCTGAAGTTGTGGTGATCCTTGCCGGTACAAACGATATCGCCGGGAATACCGGCTACGCTTCAGTGAAAATGATCTGTGATAACATCAAAGCCATGGTCATGCTGGCTGAGCAAAGAAACATCAGCGTGATTTTAAGTTCAGTACTTCCTGTCTTCGACTATCCCTGGCGTCCGGGGCTGGAACCGGTTTCTAAAATTCAGGAACTCAACTCTTGGCTGGAGAGTTATGCCAAAGAACATGAACTCGTTTACCTTGATTATTTCAGTTCGATGAGCGACGATAAAAAAGGTATGAAAAGGATATATTCAGAAGATGGAGTGCATCCCAATTCTGAAGCATATTCAGTAATGGAAACCTTAGTACAGGAAGCGATAGAAAAAGCGCTTGTGAAATAAAATATAACCACTCTTAAAATTTATCCTTTCATCTATATTTTTTTCTAAAAATACCCTCTAATTATTCTATTGCTTAGCCTCTTGCTTCAATTTTAAACCTTTCCGCATCATCATGGTCTATATTTATGAGTCCCTTATAACTATTTTGTATCAAAACCGCTATCTTGGCGGCAATTATTAAAAAAATGAATTATCCCATGAAAAAAATACTGGTTTTGGCCTTCCCGGCCATCCTACTATCCTGCAGTGCCCAAAATGGTAAAGTTGAAGACGCCGATGCTATGGAATACGCAAATACTATTACTGCAGATGAATTAAAAGAACATCTTTACACTTTTGCCAGCGATGAATTTGAAGGTCGTGAAACCGGCGAACCCGGACAGAAAAAGGCTGCGGAATACCTTAAAAACGAGTATAAAAGTTTGAATCTGCCTTCACCAATTGGAGGTGATGATTATTATCAGGAAGTTCCTACCAGCTATTTCAGCAGAGGAAATGTGAAGCCTACAGAGAATGTTGTCGCTTTTCTAAAAGGCTCTGAAAAACCTGATGAAATATTAGTAATCTCTTCGCATTATGATCATGTAGGAATTGATGACCAGGGAAGAATTTACAATGGTGCAGACGATGATGGTTCTGGAACAGTTGGAATACTTGAGATTGCTGAAGCATTTGTTCAGGCATCAAAAGATGGATATACACCAAAAAGATCTATTCTCTTCCTTAATGTGACTGGAGAAGAAAAAGGCCTGGTTGGATCTAAATTCTATACAGATGAGCCTATCTTTCCTTTGGAAAATACCGTAGCCAATCTAAATATCGACATGATCGGCCGAATTGATCCTGCTCATGAAGGTAACGAAAATTATGTTTACCTTATAGGTAGTGATAAACTTAGTACAGACCTTCATAACCTCAGCGAATCGGTGAACTCAAAATACATCAATCTGGATCTGGATTATAAGTATAATGATGAGAACGATCCTAATCGTTTCTATTACAGAAGTGATCACTATAATTTCGCTAAGAACAATATCCCGATCATTTTCTATTTCAATGGAACTCATGCAGATTACCACAAGCATACCGATACACCCGAAAAGATCGAATATGACCTTTTAGCCAAAAGAACTAAACTGGTATTCCTTACGGCCTGGGAGATCGCTAACCGTGACGCCCGTCTGGTAGTTGATAAAGCAGATGACTCTTCCTCAGTAGGAAAATAGTTTAAACCGAAAAAAAGTATTTAAAGCCTCGTTATTTTAACGGGGCTTTCTTTTTTAGTAATATCTAGAGAATTGAGATGTGAGATTTTAGACTAAAGCAGAAGTATTTAATCCGAATTAAGACCACCTAGATCTCAATTCTCAGATCTCTCTACTAAATACTCCATTAGTTTTTGTCTTCCAGCAACGGAACAAACCTAAAGGCTCCGAATTCCTTTTTATCGAATTCCTTAGCAGACTTCCTTACAAACAAGGTCATGGTCTGCACCTCTACTCCTACCGGTATCACCAATCTTCCTCCTACTTTTAATTGACTTAATAGATCTTTAGGTACTTCAGGAGCCCCGGCAGTAACTATGATCTTATCGTATGGAGCATATTCCGGTATCCCCTTGTATCCATCCCCAAAACTCAAATATTTAGGCCGGTAACCTAATTTGGATAGAAAGCTTTTTGTTTTTTTATATAATTCTCTCTGGCGTTCTATACTGTATACCTTCGCTCCTAAATCACAGAGAACCGCGGTCTGGTAACCACTGCCTGTCCCCACTTCAAGCACCTTATCACCCTTTTTGATCTCCAGTAACTGAGATTGAAAAGCAACCGTATATGGCTGGGAAATTGTCTGGTCGGCGGCAATAGGAAAGGCTTTATCCTGGTAAGCATGGTCTTCAAAGCTACTATCCATGAACAAATGACGGGGAATTTTCCCAATCGCGGCAAGCACTTTTTCATCGGTAATCCCTTTCTTTTTTACGGTTCTCACCAATTGCTGCCTTTTCCCCTGGTGTCTGTATGTATCCTTCAAGTTAGTATGCTTTTTTCAGGGTATAAAATTAGGCATTAAGGCTGATTTTTCCCAAGCAAATAGGCTCAGGGATTTGGCCAAATTTTATAAAGTATTTAATATCAAAATGCTATTTTTGTGAAAAATGCAAAAAATATGCTGAAAGCAGGAGTTCTGGGTGCAGGTCACCTCGGAAAAATTCATCTTAAACTATTAAATCAGTCTGAAGAATATGAACTTATCGGTTTCTATGACGCCAATAAGGAAAATGCCGAAAAGATAGCCTCGGAATTTGGTTATAAAATGTTCGATAATCTTGATGAATTGATCGCCGAGGTAGATATGATCGATGTGGTAACTCCTACCCTTTCTCATTTTGAAGTCGCGAAAAAAGTGATCACTGCTGGAAAACATCTTTTCATTGAAAAACCCATTACCAATACCTACGCCGAAGCAAAGGAACTTATCGAGCTGGCTGAAAAGCATAGCGTAAAAGGCCAGGTTGGTCATGTAGAAAGATTCAATCCAGCTTTTCAGGCGGTGGCAGATCGCATTGAAAATCCAATGTTCATCGAAGCTCACAGGCTGGCAGAATTCAATCCGCGAGGTACAGATGTACCGGTAGTTTTGGATCTTATGATCCATGATATCGATGCCGTGCTTAGCGTAGTAAAATCTGAGGTGAAGAAGATCAATGCCAGTGGTGTTTCGGTAATTAGTGACACTCCGGATATAGCGAATGCGAGGATAGAATTCGAAAATGGTTGTGTGGCCAACTTAACTGCCAGTCGTATCTCTATGAAGAACATGAGAAAATCGAGGTTCTTCCAGCGAGATGCCTATATCTCTGTTGATTTCCTTGAGAAAAAATGCGAAGTGGTAAAGATGAAAGATGCACCGGAAAATCCCGATGATTTTGCCATGATCCTGCAAAATGCCGAAGGCATAAAAAAACAGATCTATTTCGACAATCCAAACGTTTCTCCCAACAACGCAATTCTGGAGGAACTCGAAAGTTTTGCCGATGCCATTAACAATAACAAAGAACCTGTGGTCACTATGGAACAGGGTGCTAAAGCGCTACATGTTGCCAACCAGGTGATCGCTAATTTTAATGTTTAATAATTACAATTCTGAAAATTCAGCGTCATCCTGAACTTGATTCAGGATCTTTTCTTGAGAAACTGAAACGAGTTCAGCTTGACGAAATTTCAGACCTTTAAAAATAAAAATATGAAAAACATAGCAGTAATAGGAGCCGGAACCATGGGTAACGGAATTGCCCACACCTTTGCTCAAAGCGGATACAAAGTTCAACTTATCGACATTTCTGAGGAAAGTCTTAAAAAAGGAATAGCGACCATTTCCAAAAACCTGGATAGAATGGTGGCAAAGGAAAAGATAAGTGAAGCAGATAAAAATGACACTCTTAACAATATTTCTAGCCATACTGAAATTTCAGAAGGGGTAAACGATGTAGACCTTGTGGTGGAAGCTGCCACCGAGAATACAGAATTAAAACTGAAGATCTTCAGACACCTTGACCAAAACACTTCTGAAGACACTATTTTGGCGACAAATACCTCATCGATCTCGATCACGCAGATCGCAGCTGCAGTTTCTAATCCGGAAAGAGTGATTGGGATGCACTTTATGAATCCAGTGCCGATCATGAAACTGGTTGAGATCATTCGTGGTTACAATACCAGTGATGCGGTGACTGAAACCATTATGGAACTTTCCAAGAAACTGCATAAAGTACCGGTAGAAGTTAATGACTATCCTGGATTTGTTGCAAACAGGATCCTTATGCCTATGATAAATGAGGCTATAGAAACGCTTTACAACGGTGTGGCCGGAGTTTATGAGATTGATACGGTAATGAAACTGGGGATGGCTCATCCAATGGGACCACTTCAATTAGCCGATTTTATTGGTCTTGATGTTTGCCACTCCATCCTGGAAGTGATGTACGATGGATTCAAAAACCCGAAATATGCTCCTTGCCCTTTATTAACCAATATGGTGAGAGCCGGAAAGATTGGGGTTAAATCTGGGGAAGGATTTTACGATTATTCAGAAAGTAAAAAAGCAGAAAAAGTTTCAACTCAGTTTAGTAGTTAGAACTTAGTATTGAGTTTTGGGATTTCTCAGTCGCTTTGCTTCTTCGAAATGACAGTTAACCCGTCATTTCGTCCGAGTGGAGAAATCTCTATTTAATTAAGTTACAAATTGACCAAAATACTTCCATTTAAAGCAGTAAGACCGGCCCGTGAATATGCGGGCCTGGTTGCTTCACGTTCCTATGAAGATTATAGTGAAGGGGAATTAAGGGCGCAGTTGGAGTACAATCCATATTCTTTCCTTCATATTATCAATCCTGGCTATAAGTTTCAGCATGAGATTGGCGGTGAAAAACGCTTCGGAATGGTGAAGAATCGATACCTGGAATTTAAAGAAGAGAATACATTTATTCAGGATGACCAGGCCTGCTATTATATTTACAATATCGAGACCCGTGAAGCTTCATGCTGTGGGATCATTGCCGCGGCTAGTATTGAAGACTATGAGAATGATGTAATTCGAAGGCATGAAGACACCATAGCCCATCGTGAAGAACTTTTCAAAGAATACCTGAAAGTAGTTGGGTTCAATACTGAACCTGTACTACTCACCTATCCAGACGATCCGGTGATCAATAAATTACTGGAGGATCGCATGAAGTCCAGGCCGGAATATCGGTTCGCCACAGCCAATAAGGAGATCCATTCATTATGGCTTATCGATGATACGGAGAATATCAAAAAGATCAAGGATCAGTTTGATAAGATGGAAAAGCTGTATATAGCTGACGGGCACCATCGTAGCGCTTCTTCCTGGCTCCTGGCGAAAGAAAGCCGGGAAAACAATCCCAGTCATACGGGTAAGGAAGCCTATAATTTCTTTATGAGCTACCTTATTTCAGAAAGCAATCTCAGGATATTTGAATTTAGCCGGTTGATCAAAGATCTTAACGGTCACTCCAAGGAAGAATTCCTGATCCTTCTTGATGAGTGGTTCAGAATAGAGAATCGCGGGTTAGAAGTCTACAAACCTTCCAAAAAACATCATTTCAATATGTACCTGGACGGGGAGTTCTATTCGCTCTACCTGCGCAAAACGAATTACGAATTCACGAATTCACTTAGCGAACTGGATTCCTATATTCTTTATGAAAAGATCTTAAAACCATTGCTTGGAATCAATGATCTTAGGTACGACAAGCGTATTGCATATATTCATGGGCGAAATGATCTAATTGAATTAAAGACCAGGGTTGATAAGGGTGAATTTGCAGTGGGCTTCGGAATGTTACCTGCGGGAATTGAAGAAATAAAGCAAATTGCTGACGAAAATTTGACCATGCCGCCAAAAAGTACTTATATTGAGCCTAAATTGCGAAGTGGTCTTACGATCTATGAATTCTAAACTTCGCAAAACCAACCTAACCAGACCAGCATTAATTTGAATCCTTAATTGTAAAAATTGAGAATAAAGGATGAGTATTTCTGAAAATATCGAAAAATATAAGGAAGAGCTTCCGGAAAACGTAAAGCTGGTAGCCATTTCCAAAACAAAACCTAACGAAGACCTGATGGAAGCTTATGAAGCCGGGCAACGAATCTTCGGGGAAAACAAGATACAGGAGATGACCGATAAATGGGAAGAACTTCCCAAAGATATCGAATGGCATATGGTTGGTCACGTGCAAAGCAACAAGGTAAAATATATGGCTCCATATGTCTCCTTAATTCATGCAGTACATAAAATGAAGCTGCTCAAGGAGATTAACAAAAGGGCCGAAGAAAATGAAAGAACTATAGATTGCCTGCTTCAGATCAAAATAGCCGAAGAAGACTCTAAATATGGTACTACGGCTAAAAACGCCCGAATGATTCTGGAATCGGAAGAATATCAGAAAATGGAAAATGTTAGGATTATCGGTTTAATGGGAATGGCCACTTTCACTGATGATGAAGCACAGGTAAAATCTGAATTTCAATTTCTTCAAAAAACTTTCAAGGATTTCCAGAAAGATTTCCCTGAATTGAAGGAACTTTCCATGGGTATGAGCGGTGATTATCAGATTGCTGTGGAATGTGGGAGCACCATGGTTAGAATTGGAAGTAGTATATTTGGGGCCAGAAATTATAATTAAAGAAGGAGAGAATATTTGTACGCGATATTAGACATAGAGACTACCGGTGGCAAGTATAATGAAGAGGGAATTACTGAAATTGCTATCTATAAATTCGATGGCCACCAGGTAACCGACCAGTTTATAAGCCTTATAAATCCCGAACAGCCTATCCAGCCATTTGTGGTGAATCTTACCGGCATCAACAATGATATGCTACGTAATGCGCCTAAATTCTATGAAATAGCAAAGCGTATCGTAGAGATCACCAGCGACTGTATTCTTGTAGCCCATAATGCCAAATTCGATTACCGCATTCTTAGAACAGAATTTAGAAGACTGGGATTCGATTTCGAGAGAAAAAGCCTATGTACCGTTGAACTCTCTAAGAAACTGATTCCGGGACTTCCCTCCTATAGTCTCGGAAAATTAGTAAGATCACTTGGAATTCCATTAAGTGACCGGCATCGTGCAGCAGGAGATGCTCAGGCCACGATAAAATTATTCAAAATGCTTTTGGCCAAAGATGTTGAAAAAGATATCATGAAAGAGCATGTGCGTAAAGAGCCAAAACGGAATATGGATACTAAACTGGTTTATATTCTTGAGGAACTGCCTTCAGAGACTGGTGTCTATTACTTCCATAATGAAAATGGTGAAATAATCTATGTAGGGAAATCCAGGAACATCCGGAAAAGGGTCAATCAGCATTTTACCAATGACAATCCAAAGTCCAGGGAAATGCAGCGTAAAGTCGCTTCTGTATCTTTTGAATTGACCGGTAACGAACTCATCGCTCTTCTAAAAGAAAATCAGGAGATCAAGGAGATCAAACCAAGGTACAATCGTGCTCTTAAAAGAGATATCTTCAGTCATGCCCTTTATCATTTCAGGGATGAGAATGGCTACACAAACTTTAAAATTGCAAGAGCGAATAAAGCTAAAAAGAATATTACTACTTTTAGTTCTCTTAAATCTGCCAAAAATTCTCTTACCAAATGGGTAGGAGAATATGAATTATGTGAAAGGCTTGCCGGACTGCATGGAGGGACAGGAAATTGTTTTGCCTATACCATCAAGAGTTGTCACGGAGCCTGTCTTGAGCAGGAAGATCAGGAAAGGTATAATGAGAGAGCTGAACAACTGATTGAAAGGTATTCTTATGATAACCAGAACATGTTGCTAATAGGCCGCGGTAGACAAGTTGACGAAAAAAGCGCCCTTTTGATAGAAGATGGTGAGTTTA
Organism: Christiangramia lutea; assembly: GCF_022489035.1. Classification (GTDB taxonomy): domain Bacteria; phylum Bacteroidota; class Bacteroidia; order Flavobacteriales; family Flavobacteriaceae; genus Christiangramia; species Christiangramia lutea. The sequence continues at coordinate 53,317 of NZ_JAKVTV010000005.1, read as the reverse complement.
AAGGTATTGGTTATTTTAACCTAAATCACCAGATTAATAATCTTGATATTATCCGGTCTATAATTACTCCTATGAACAATAACAGGGATGCCGAGCATATCATTCAGAGCTTTTTACGCAAAAAACATAATTTCAAGATCGTACAATTATCTGTTCAGGATTAAGCTTCAGGAATTTTTTATACATTTAACCTACTGTGCGAAGAGACCAAAAGAAATCCATGCCTCCCTGGAAAACCAAACTTCATGAAGTGATTTATGAAGCTGATACTCCTGCGGGAAAGATATTCGATATAGCATTGCTCGTTGTCATCCTCATCAGTGTAGTTCTGGTCATGATGGAAAGTGTATCTTCCCTGCTGGTGAAATACTCCTGGCAATTTTATGTGGCAGAATGGATTATCACAGCAATTTTCAGCATCGAATATATTCTGCGTATCATCGCTATCAATAAACCAAAGAGATATATCTTTAGCTTTTACGGCATCGTAGACCTTCTTTCTACACTGCCAAGTTATATAGGTTTCATATTTGGAGGTGCTAACCTGCTATTTGCGATCAGAGCCCTAAGACTTCTAAGAGTTTTCAGAGTATTGAAGGTTACCAGATATATTGGCGAATCCCATAAATTGATCTCAGCCTTAAAGAACAGTAAAGCCAAGATCCTGGTTTTTCTTTTTGCAGTGGTTATCATCTGCGTAATTGCAGGTACTTTGATGCATTTGGTGGAGGGATCTACGGGCGGATTTGATAATATCCCTTTGAGTATTTATTGGTGTATAGTTACCCTAACCACTGTTGGTTTTGGTGATATTGCCCCGGTAACACCGCTAGGAAGGCTTATCGCCTCTATCATTATGGTTACTGGTTACGGTATTATTGCAGTTCCTACCGGAATTGTTAGTGCTGAATACAGTAAAGCTACTAAACCTATCTCCAATACCCAGGTTTGTCCTAACTGCAATGAGGGCAGACATCAGGATGATGCTCAATTTTGCCATAAATGCGGATATCCATTAAATGAATAATAACCTTATTAATATCGTAGGTCCTACGGCAATTGGAAAAACCTCATTATCTATCAGGATTGCCCAACACTTCAATACCGAAATCATTTCAGCCGATTCCAGACAATTTTTCAAAGAAATGAAAATTGGAACAGCAGTACCCGAAAAAGAAGAGCTGGCTTCTGTTAAGCATCATTTTATACAGCATATTTCAGTTAAAGACAATTATTCAGTTGGAGATTTTGAAAGAGATGCTATCCTGAAACTGTCTGAACTCTATAATTCTCATAATACAGTAGTTATGGTTGGCGGAAGCGGGCTTTACACTAAAGCCGTTACCGAAGGCCTGGATAATTTCCCAAAAGTGGATCCGGAGATAAGAAAGAACCTGAATGAACATCTCGAAAATGATGGCATTGACTGGTTGCAACAGAAACTCTTTGCCCTGGATCCTGAATATTATAAGACCGCAGACGTACAAAACCCTCACCGACTTATAAGGGCCCTGGAAATATGCATTTCAACAGGAAAACCATTTTCTTCATTTCTTGACCAGGAAAAACCCCAACGTAATTTTGAAACTATTAGTATTGGCCTAACCGCCGATCGCGAACTTATCTATGACAGAATAAATCGCCGTGTAGATTTAATGATAGAAAACGGTCTTTTGGAAGAGGCAAAGGAGCTCTATCCGAATAGACATTTGAATGCGCTAAATACGGTAGGTTACAAAGAATTATTCCAATATTTTGATGGAGAGATCAACCTGGAAACTGCAATTTCAGAAATTAAGAAAAATACGCGCAGGTTTGCTAAAAGACAGCTAACCTGGTTCAGAAAAGACGAATCTATAAAATGGTTCGAGTATGATGAGGACCCTAAGGTGATCTTAGAATTTATAGAGTCTAAGATCAATACTTAAAGATCATTCTTTTGGTGACGGTTTTTTCATTAGTTATGATCTTTAGTACATAAACCGCCTCCTGCAAAGGTCCAAGCTCCATGGAATATTCAGATTCCATTTCGTAATCCCTAGCCTCAATAAATCTTCCCCGGTGATCAAAAACCTCTATTCTCTCGATGATCTCGTCTGGTGGAGCCGAGATCTTAAAGCTTCCGGTATTGGGGTTTGGATAGATAAAAATGTATTCTGAACCAAGCGATGGATCGTCGCAATATCCGGATTCATCCAGCACTGTAATGGTTGTATTTGCGGTTACCCTGTTTCCGAAACTATCTTCTGCTGTGACTACAACCAGGTTCTCCCCCAGGTTCTTGCAGGTAAAACTTGAATCACTCAGTTGAATTTGTATTTCAGAATCACAATTATCGAAAGAGCCATTATCGATATCATCAAAACTTAAAACAGCCAGGCCATTAGAGTTTATATTGATCGTAGCCTCTTTCAGATCCAGCGTAGGAGGAATATTATCCAAAACCATGACATTGACCTCACAACTTCCATTAACCAAACCTGTATAGCTAAGAGTTACCGTATTTTCACCTATATCATCACAACTAAAATTGACTTTGTCTGCGCTTAATTCAAGCCCCTGGGTATTTCCAAAAACGAGCTCATCAAGATTCAGGGAGGCTACTCCGTCATTATCCAGTTCCAGAATCACCCGGGAATTACAGCCTACCTCTCCATTATCATCTACCACGTTTATGGAAACAAAAATAACATTCGAGTTAAATTCCCCATCATTGGCAACATAAGTGAAAAAATCCTGCCCTGTAAATCCATTATCTGGAGTATAACTAAAGGACCCATCTGGGTTAAGCTGCAGATCTCCAAATTCCACATCGGTATCTAATATGGCGGTTAATTCATCATTTTCCGGATCGGTATCGTTTACCAAAACTCCTTCAGAAGCCGAAACATTTAAAGTAGTATTGATCCCGGTGGTATATTCCTCATCGAAAGCAACCGGTGGTTCATTCACACCATCGTCTGAAACGATCACCTCTACCTGAGTCTCACAGGTAGAAGTATTTTCTAACGCATTGGTCACGCTAAGAGTTACCGTATTGAATCCAGCATCTGCTGAAGTGAATTCGGTTTTATCAATACTTAGATCTACAGAACTACAATTGGAATAGGAACCATTGTTAAGGTCTTCAGGCTCAAGGCTAAATACCTCCCCAACAGCAAGAGTGATCTGGTAATTCTCCACGCAAATCGCTTGCGGTTCATCTTCCTGAAGAGAAACATATAAATTACAGCTCCTGGTCTCACCTTCATAACTCACGGTCACTCCAACCTGGGCATCTTGCTGCAGGACGGTTCCGGCGGAAATAGTTTGGGTAAAATCTGCAGACGCCGGACTATAATCCACGAAATCGCTTAGATCTGGTACAATATATTCACAATTTTCGTTAGGAAAAAGATCATATTCCTCTATTAAGCAGGAAAGTTCAAGGTCACCAGGCTCCTCCAAAATAACTTCTACATTCACCTCGCAGAAATCTAAATTTCCAACGGCATCGTTAACAGTAAAAGTGATCAAATTTTCGCCTTCATCACTACTGGAAAGTGAAGTGCGATCTAAATTATAAGAAACTATCTGGCAATTATCTGTACTTCCATCATCGAAATCTTCTGCTCTAAGCTGAATAGTTTCTCCTTCTTCCAGCCTAATTTCTATATCATTAATACACCTTGCAACCGGAGCTTCATTATCAATCGGTGAAAGATATATTTCGCAGGAAACCGTTTGATCTTCAAAGGTTGCGGTGACGGTGACATAAAGGTCGGTGTTTGGCTGAAATACGCTACCCGGGGCCAGTTCCTGATCTAATTGAGCTCCTTCAATATTGGTGGACACGATCGTAGAAAAATCGGGCACCCTATAAATACAGTTTTCATCGGCAGCTACCTCGTAACCACCCGGGCAGGTGATTCTAAGATCATCCTCATTTTCAATATTTACTTCGACCGTAAAAGTACAGGTATCGGTTAGTCCTGCATCATCGGTTACGGTTATGGTCACATCTGTAGTCTGACTAATGGAAAAGTCAGGTTCAGGATCCTGAGTGACCTCGTAATCGCTACAGTCATCAACTTCCAGCAAATCACGGTAATCAGCAAGGTGGTAGGTATCTCCCTCATTTATGGTAACGGTTTCGCCAAGTTCTGAACAGTTTAAGATTTCCGGGGGGGAATTATCCTCGACCGGAACAGTGAAATTGCATTTTCCTACGAAATCATCCCCATCATAAACTTCTAGGCTTACTTCTACAAAATCATCATTCTTGGTATAAATAGGTTCTACCCTGTAATCTTCAAAATTCTGAGGATTCTGGATACTGCCGGTATAATCTGGAACCTCATAATCGCAATTATCATTTAGAGGAATAGGTTCAAAATCATTTGGATTTGGACAGTCGAAACTTGGCCCAGGAAGCACTGTAATATTTACTGTTACTTCATTTGAATTCTTCTCACCGTCATTGGCAACATAAGTAAAGGCATCCTGACCCACAAAATCGGTATTTGGAATATAGGTAAATGTGCCATCTGAATTTAGATCTAAGGTTCCGTTCGAAACATCATTAATCAGCACAGCCGTGAGAGAATCTCCATCTGGATCTGAATCATTACTTAAAACACCTGGATTCACAATCAAGGTCTGGTTTTCATTAGTAAAATATGAGTCTGCAACTGCCATTGGAGCCTCATTTGGCTTTAGAATTACAGTAATATTAACCGTTACAACATTTGAATTTAATTCGCCATCACTAGCAACATAGGTAAAAGAATCGGGTCCCGTATAGTTTGGATCTGGAGTATAAGTAAAAGATCCATCTGAATTTAAATTCAGCGTTCCATTGCTAACATCGGTTTGCAGTACAGCGGATAGAGCATCGTCATCTGGATCGGTATCATTTTCAAGAACTCCGGGAACAGCATTATTCAAAGTTTGATTCTCTTCAACGGTATAAGAATCGGCAACTGCTGTTGGAGTCTCATTTGGTTTTGGAGTTACAGTAATACTCACCGTTACAACATTTGAATTTAATTCACCATCACTAGCAACATAGCTAAATGAATCAGGTCCAGTAAAGTTTGGATCTGGAGTATAAGTAAAAGATCCATCTGAATTTAAATTCAGCGTTCCATTGCTAACATCGGTTTGTAGTACAGCGGATAGAGCTTCGTCATCTGGATCGGTATCATTTTCAAGAACTCCTGGAACAGCCTCATTCAAAGTTAGATTCTCTTCAACCGTATAGGAATCTTCAACCGCTGTTGGAGCCTCATTAGAAACCTCTTCTCCTGTCACAGTAATCTGTACCGAACAATAATCTTCGTTTCCTGCTGCATCAGTAACCTTTAATACTACGGTATAATTACCAGCAGAGGTAAAAGTTTTCTGATCAATAGATAAGTCATCAATACCACAATTATCGCTAGAGCCATCATTTATATCATCAACGGTAATCGTAATTGAACCATCGATTAATGCTAATTCAAAATTTGATACACATCTCGCTATTGGTGCGATATTATCGTTACTAGGAGTTCTATTGTATTTCTCAAGATTGAAATCAATAGCAAGTCCATCTAATTCACCATCGATCAAATACATTTTATCGCAAGCATCTAAACTAATGTCTATTGGAAGTTGTATATCATCTGGTTTAGAATTTACCGGAGCATCATTAATTGTATGAACCTTTATTAAATCAGGATCATAAACCTGAATTTTAAAATCCCCATCAGATATTCCTGCATTGATTTCATTATAAAGGGCGAAAAGTTGAAAAAATCCAAGGTTACCACTAATAAGCTCAAAGATCTGACTAAGTTCAACCCGATCGGCATAATCAATTACATAAACATAATTGAAATTATCAATAAAAATACTACCAGTAGAACCTATATTTTCTAGAGTTTTTACATATTCTAATTGCTTATTAAATACGAGGGTCTCACCGTTATTCTCACTATGGCTAATAAATATAAAATCATCATTTGCTGCTACACGATATGGATTATTTAAAGGATAACTATCCGTACCCTGCCAACTTCGAAAAGTGCCATCAGCATAATATATCTTTAAAAAGTATCTTTCGGTTACAGCATCATTATCACCTCTATAGGCATCAACAATGAATAAGTTATCATCTCGGTCTAGCTCAAGTCCTGTTGGCTGCCAGAATTCATTTCTACCATCGCCCCCTGCTCCTACTCCAATGACCCCTTCAGAATTTCCGGAAGTATCAAATTTTTTGATCAGTTTTGAGCCACTATCGGCAATATAGATTATATCATTACTATCAATAGCAAGATCTAATGGTGCGTTTAAACTTCCAGGATCACCCAGCTCATCTGAAATTATATTAATATATGTATCTGTATCGTTATTATATTTATAGACACCATTACCAAAAGTCAGAATATAAGTATTGCCCTGAGAATCAGTATCAACAGCAAGAACCATCCCCGAGGTATCTTCAGTGTCTGCTCTGGATAAAAATTCTGCTCCAAAATGATTGAATGTAGGATCTATTTCATAGGGATCCTGCCCAAAAACATTTCCGATAGAAAAAAATAAGAATATGATAAAAGCCCCAACTTTTACAAGAGAAGTATTGTTATAAAAACATGTATCTGGTTTACCTATCAAATTGGAGCGTAGTTGGTGAACGCTGTAAAGATAAGTATTGTAGGAAAACCGGTCTTAAATTTATGCTAAGATTACAATATTAGGTTCGCCGGGGAACCTGGAAAGAAATTACCGGGAGATCGATCAATAAAGTAATGGGATCGAGATATGTTACTGCATCATGACCTATTCATGATGCAGTACATCCCGGAAACTGAAAAAACCTTTTAAGCTTCAGTCTCTTCCTTATTCTTAACAACAAGCCTGAAACCTTCACCGTGGATATTCAAAATTTCCACGTTTTCGTCTTTTTTCAGGTATTTTCTAAGCTTGGCAATATATACATCCATACTTCTGGAGGTGAAGTAATTATCATCTCTCCAGATCTTTGTAAGAGCTAACTCTCTAGGCATAAGATCGTTCTCATGCAGAGCAAGCAGTCTCAATAATTCATTTTCCTTTGGAGAAAGCTTTTGTGGCTCTTCATCTCTAAAAGTTAAAAACCTAAGTTTTGAATTCAGGTGGAAGTCACCAATCTCGAACTCAAATTGTTTTGAATCGGCAACACTATCTGTAGCTTTACGCTGCATGATAGCTTTAATTTTCATAAGAAGAACTTCACTATCAAAAGGTTTGTTCAGGTAGTCATCTGCTCCCACTTTATAACCTTTCAATACATCTTCTTTCATTGCTTTAGCAGTTAAGAAAATGATCGGGATTTCTTCATTCTTGTCGCGAATCTCTTTTGCTAATGTAAATCCGTCTTTATAAGGCATCATTACATCAAGGATACAAAGATCGAAATCGTCTTTTTTAAACTTTTCGAATCCTTCCATTCCGTTTTTCGCGTGAGTTACCTCGTAATCATTCATTGCGAGATAATCTTTAAGGACGGTTCCAAAATTTGGATCATCCTCTACTAGTAAAATTTTCTTGCTTTCAGTTTCCATGTATTAAGATATTAGTGGTAGTTTAATTATAAAGGTACTTCCTTTTCCTTTTTCGCTGTTAACCGAGATCTCTCCATGATGGTCATCAATGATCTGCCTGGCATAAGCCAGACCCAATCCGTGACCTTTTACATTATGAATATCACCGGTATGTTCGCGATAAAACTTTTCAAATATTTTCTTTTGCACCAGTTTGTTCATTCCAACACCCTGATCTCTAATTTCACAATAGATATAGTTCTTTACGTTAGTTGTATAGATATCTATCTTCGGAGCATCTTCAGAATATTTAACAGCATTATCCAGGATATTTACGATCACGTTGGTAAAGTGATCCTGGTTAGCCAGAATTGACGACCTAAGCGCCCCGAAATGTGTTTGTATGTAACCGCCCCTGTCTTCCACAATAAGTTCAACATGAGATACGGCATCATTAATAATATCATGTAGCTGATACCTTTCCTTTTTAAGGTCCAGCTCGTTCTTTTCCAATTTTGATATTCGCAGCACATTTTCCACCTGGGCGTGCATCCTCTTATTTTCGTCCCTTATCATTTGAAGGTAACGGCTTACCTTGGAGCTATCTTCAATGACCTTCGGATTCTTAATCGCGTCCAGCGCCAGGTTAATGGTTGCAATAGGCGTTTTGAACTCGTGGGTCATATTATTGATAAAATCGGTTTTTATCTGCGATATCTGTCTTTGCTTGATCAACTGCGATAATGCACTTGAATATGCGATCACAATGATCAGCGTAAATATTATAGACAGGCAGGCCATCAGGATCACTGATGATAAAACCGCTTCTTTCTTATCAGTAAAATTAACCAATAACTGGTAACCGCTGTTTCCAACCTTATCTGTGAATAGCGGCACGGCATAGGCTGCAGGGTGACCCAGGCTAAAATTATCAGAATGAAGATTCGTTTCTATAGAGTTATTAAAAACACCGTATTCAAACCCCGTCTTTAGATCTCTTTCCCGTAATTCCTCTTCAATTAGTTCTTCGATCGTTTCTTCCGAAACTCTTTTATGTACAGGTAGCCTCACAACCAGTTCAGAAATAGCCGATCTTAGAATGTCTTTTTCAACTTCTTCCATCCTGGACATTCTTTCAATATGTTCTATCCGCTGGCGAGCACTTAAATCATCACCATCCAGTTGGTTATTTCTAACAATATCGGTCACCCTTTTATTGATCATTTTGGTGAACTGTATACTGTCCTGGGCGAACTGTAAAAAGCCCGATGAAACCTTATAATCTTCTTCCAGAATGGTTTCCGAATTATAATAAGTCTCATTCCGGTTTTCATCCCGGTTAGTATAAAAATATTCCGTTAAGGTCCTGTCACTTAGCTTACTGTTTATACTATCAGGATTCTTAAACTGAAAATAATACTTTTCAAATTCCCTGCTCTGTATTTCTTCTGAAACGTTAATTAATACTTGTTTAGCGTTATAAGAAAACTGTTCTTCACGATCATCTATGGTGCTTTTTATCCAATATCCCTGAACGAAAATAATACCGATAAGAGAGAGGCTCATTAGGGCAACGAGAAGTAGGAAAAGCTTCTTATTCATGCGGTCAAAAGTAATATTTTAACATTTAGACCTTAAAGTGTTTAACCAAATGTTAACAGAACTTCTGAGAATTTTTGCCTGCTTTTAAGATTTTGTCGTGGATATGTTTAACCTGTAGTTTTGTCTGCTCCAGATCGTCATTAAATATTATGAAATCCGCCAGTTCAGATTTTTTCTCATCATCCCACTGGTTATTCATTCGTTGCTGAATTTCATCTCTGGAACTATCGTCCCGCTTCTGAAGTCTTTGAATGCGTAGATTTTTAGGGGCCGTAACCAGTATACTGAGATCACATTTTTTATAGCCACCGGTTTCAAATAATATGGCAGCCTCATAGATCACGTATACTGAAGATTGCTTTCCAAGCCATTTTTGAAAGTCATCCTCCACGGCAGGATGAATGATCTTATTCAATTTTGAAAGCAGCTCGGCATCATTGAAAACCTTGGAAGCAATATATTTTCTTTCTGGTTGACTGCCATTATAAGCCGATTCCCCAAAGAGATCAATTACTTTTTCCCTGATCTCTTCAGAATCTCCCATCAACCTTTTTCCAGCATCATCGGCGATATAAACAGGAATTCCTTTGTCTTTAAAAAAACCGGCAACCGTGGTCTTTCCACTACCAATTCCACCTGTGAGCCCAACCACCATCATCTTTTTATAACAAATTGAATGCGACGTTCATTAAGCCTAACATTATTGATAAATCCCGGTTTCTCCACGATCTGGGCTATCATGTAGTCGTCCCCGGGTTTCACATCCTTATAATTACAAACAATCCTGAAATCTGCTGCGCTTACACTTTCGAATTGCTTTAAATTAACCTGATAATAAACAATTACCGATTTTGGAAAAAAAGCAAGGTTAAGATCTTCAGGAACATTTACTACTTCAACAGAAATTTCTGCGCTACCTTCAGTGAACTTATCTACCTTCTGGTAATATCTAACCGAATTCTCATAAAAACTGAGGGCTCCCAAACCTGAAGTGTCTATACTAACGTTTCCGTTCAGGTCTTCGTTAACCTTATTCAAATTGATCTCCCTGGTATATATGGTGCTAATGCTGTCTATAACCTCTTCCGGCCCGCTCACCTTTACAGAATCTGGCTGAAGCTCTACTGGATTTTCAGCAGAATAACCCACAGCGTAACTAATATTTATTCTAGGTTCTATCTTCAGCATCTTTTCTTTTTTGAACTGAAAAGGGATCACGATTTCTTCCTGGACAATCAAAGATTTTTCAAAATCTACCTTTATTTGTTGCTCTATTTCTGAAAGATGGTTCTGAAGTGAGTACACAAGTTTGTTATCTATCTCTTTGGCCTCGGAAAGGTCAACATTCAGTTCCGGATTGAATATTTTATAATAATAGATGTTAAATCCATTATCCTGAAGCTGTAGATCTACATGATCTGGCCTGTCTTCAGAAATACTTTTATCTAAAGGAGCATTGGTGTAATTAACCGGAATCTCGATAAGCTGAGTATAGGTTTTGGAAAATTGAACCAACACCCAAACTATAGCGGAGAAAATCAGGAAAAAACTGAAGGTTTTTATACTTGATCTTTTAAATCTCGGTCTTTTACGCGCCATCTTGTTTAAAAAATAATTGTGGAAATTCTTTTTCCGGTGGTCTTTTTAAAATCGCTGTTTTGAAGGTTGAGTTCAGAAACCCAATTCCGTAACCAGTAAACTGTACTATTACAGCTCTTATTGCCAGAAAACCAATATAAATACTTTTATTTTTTATTGCAGCATCTAAAGCGATAATTACGAAATAAATAAGGTAAGCACCAACAAAGAAGAATTCACCGGCAAAGGCTAGTAAAACCGAAATAACCAGTCCAATGATGAATACGGTTGGAAACCAGTAGGTAATCTTTGCGGAGCCTGGGTGCCACTTGTTCAAAATAGGCCTTACCAAACCAAATTTTCTCACTTGCGTATAGAATTTACTCCAATCTATTCTGCGTTTATGGAAAACTTGGGCTTCAGGAATAAGGCATATACTAAATCCTGCTTTTTTCAGCCTTAAGCTCAGGTCTGGATCTTCACCAGGATGAATTTCGCCAAACCCTCCACTGGCTTCGAATGCCTTTCTGCTAATACCCATGTTGAAACTACGAGGCTGAAATTCGTCCACCGCATTTTTATTGCCCCTAATTCCACCGGTTGTAAAAAAGGAGGTCATGGTATAATCTATGGCCTTTTGTACATCGCTAAAAGATGGATGCGCAGCGTCGGGACCACCAAAACAGTCACATTTAGTATTCGTTAAAAATTTATGAACTTCCATTAAATAGTATTCGGGAAGGATCACATCTGAATCAAGGATCAGGAAATAGTTGGACCTGGCCTTTCTCATTCCAAAATTCCGGGAATCTCCGGGACCAGAATTAGATTTAAAGTAATACCTGATATTAAGGTCTTCGGAAAATTTTCTTACCACCTCATCAGATCTTATACTGGAACCGTCTTCCACGATCACCACTTCAAAAGACACTTTAGAAATCAACTTTCTCATGCTTTCCAGTAACTCCCGGATCTCATCTGGGCGGTTATAAACCGGAATTATGAAAGAATACTGTGGTTGCATGAAAAATGTTTATAAAAAGAAACTGCCGAAATCTGATCAATTAAGATACAGTTTTTCGGCAGTAAAATATGATTTATTTTATTACTCTTCGTCCTTTGTAAATGCTTCCATGACTTCCTGGCTCACTCCCGTATTAGAGAATCCTCCATCGTGGAATAAATTCTGAAGCGTTACTTTCCTTGTTAGATCAGAGAACATGGTGAGGGTATAATTCGCACATTCTTCAGCAGTAGCGTTTCCTAGCGGAGACATTTTTTCAGCAAAGGCTATGAATCCGTCAAATCCTTTCACTCCCTGTCCTGCCGTGGTTGGTGTTGGTGATTGGGAAATGGTGTTCACTCTTACTTTTTTGTCTTTTCCAAAGAAATATCCGAAACTACGGGCGATAGACTCTAAATATGCCTTATTGTCGGCCATGTCGTTATAATCTGGAAAAACTCTTTGAGCAGCCATATAACTTAAAGCTACGATACTACCCCATTCGTTCATCGCATCTTTCTTGTAAAGAACCTGCATGGTCTTATGGAAAGAAACGGCAGAAACATCCCAGCCTTTGGTGGTGTAATCGTAATTCATATCTGTATAATGATTTCCTTTTCTTACGTTCACCGACATTCCAATGGAGTGAAGTACGAAATCGATCTTCCCTCCAAGAATCTCTACTGCCTTTTCCACAAGGTTTTCAAGATCTTCTACTTTGGTTGCATCTGCAGGAATGATCTCAGACCCGGTTTTTTCAGCTAGATTCTTGATACTTCCCATTCTCATTGCGATAGGAGCATTAGTTAGAACAAAAGTACCGCCCTCTTCATGAACTTTTTCAGCTGTTTTCCAGGCAATGGAATTCTCGTCCAATGCTCCGAAAATTATTCCTCTTTTTCCTTTTAGGAGGTTATATGACATGTGATTTATATTTTGTGGTTGTTAAGCCTGTAAATATAGCAAAGTTGTTTGAATTGACTTTCTGAATTAATAGTTAGCTAATTTTTCTAATGGCAGATAAAATATTTATCCCTTCAGGCTCAAAAAACGACCTAAAACATTGTATTTCAGTATTTTGAAAATCTGCAGATTTTTAGGTAAATTTAATAGTTGAATTCTTTTATTTTTTATTTAAATCAATAGGTTATGGCTGGAATAACAATTACGAAGGTAGACTTTACCGCTTCACCCGCTACAATACCTTGTCCACCGAGCAATCCCAATACTAAATTTACTGTAAGTGTAACTGTTAAAGGCCAGGGGGGACAATTACCTGGAGCCTACGATGTTAAACTATATGACCTAGACAAAACACCTAATAAAACTTTACTGGATGAGAAACTGGATGTTGCCGTTGAGGCTCACCATGAATTTGAAAAGACGCATACCTTTAAATTATGGTGTGATAATAATTGTAACGTAGAAGGTAGATTGGGTAAAAGTGGAGAAAAAAAACCTCAATTACGGGCGATAGTTTATTATCAGGATAATTTAACTAAGAATAGCCCTGTTAGAACAATTATTCAATGTGGTTCCGGAGGAACTAAACCTGAAGATAAAAGGAGAAGAGAATAAAAATTCAGATTTTTCGCCGGTTCTTTATCTTACAGGATTTAAACTTTAAATAATTTTTCAATCACTTCATTGGTCTATTAAATTGTAGAATATTGAAATCCGGTTTACCCGAACGTCACGTTCAAATTTTAATCCAACAACGCCTTGGCATGTGCTCGTGCTGAATCGCTCTTGGTATTCCCACCTAACATTAGGGCAAGTTCTTCTATGCGATCATTTTCTTCGAGCTGAACGATCTTGGTTTGGGTTGCAGTCTCGTTATCCTCTTTAAATATCTTAAAATGAGTAGCTCCCTTTCCCGCAATTTGAGGTAAATGGGTGATCGCAATTACCTGCATATTCTGCCCCATACTCTGAAGGATCTCTCCCATTTTCTTGGCAATCTCTCCAGATACCCCTGTATCGATCTCATCAAAAATAATCGTAGGTAGGTTGCTCTGGGCTGCAAGTATACTTTTAACTGCCAGCATGATCCTGGACAGTTCTCCGCCAGAGGCAGCCTTCTTTATCTCTTTAAAGTTTCCTCCCTTGTTCGCAGCCAGGTACCATTCAAGTTTGTCATGACCATTGGAAAGAAAATCTTTAACTACTTCAATTTCAATATTGAGCCGAGCATTGGGCATTCCAAGGTCTTTCAGGATCTGCTCGGTTTGCTCAATAAAAGCAGGAATTATTTTTTCTCGGTTCTTATGAAGCTTATCTGCAATTTTGTTAAGCTTTGCTTCTTTTTCTCTAATGGCTTCCTGTACCTCATTCAAGGCAGCTTCGGCATTTTCTGTAACCGAGACCTTAGCTCGTAATTCTTCAATTATGGATAGCAACTCCGCGACATTCTCTGCATTATGCTTTTTCTGAAGGTTATATATAACTTGCAATTTCTGATTCACAATTTCGAGCTCCTCCGGGTTTGCCTCAATTCTATCCAGGGCATCAGTCATTTCAGCTTCAAGATCGTCAAGTTCAATGATAACACTCTGAATCCTTTCATGGAAATTCTCATAATTTGCCGAAAACTTGGAAATCCTTGAAAGGTTAGATCTAACAGATTTCAAACTCTCCAGACTTCCAATTTCCTCCTGCTGAAGAAGATTCACGGCTGAATTAAGGTTTTCAGTGAGTTCCTCTACATTGTTCAGCTCCTCGTAACGCACCTCAAGTTCCTCCAGCATTCCATCTTTTAGGTTTGCCTCCTCGAGTTCGTTCAAAAGAAATATATTATAATCATATTCCTTCGCAGCCTGTGACTGATCCTCCTTTAGGTTCTCATATCGATTTAAAAGAAGTTTATATTCCTTTAATTCGTTTTTATACTGCAGAATTTCAGCCTCATTTTTAGCGATGGTATCTATGACGTTGAACTGGTATTCAGCATTTCCCAGGCTTAAGGTTTCATGCTGACTATGAATATCGATAAGATAGCCTCCCAGTTTTTGCAAGGCGGTTATCTTAACCGGGGTATCATTTATAAAAGCTCTAGACTTTCCGGACGGCAGGATTTCCCTCCTAATAATGCTTTGCTGTTCATAATCCAGGTCTTCTTTTTTGAAAAAATTCTCCAGCTTAAAACTGGAAATACTAAAAGTCCCTTCGATCACGCATTTTTTATCGGAATCCCTTATGGAACTAAAATCGGCCCTGTCACCCAGAAGAAGGCCAAGAGCACCTAACATAATAGATTTACCAGCACCGGTCTCTCCCGTAATTATGGTAAAACCAGGTTGAAGACGAATATTGATATCTTCAATTAACGCGTAATTTTTGATGGATAAGGATGTAAGCAAATCGGTTAAAATTTGCGCTAAATATACGGGAGAAATAAATTGAAATCAACCTAAAACACTATCGAATATTTCTCCAGTTCCTCGCGTATCTTGGAGCAATATTATTAAGTGTTTCGATGAGCTCGGCACTATCTTGGTAATTAGGCCCACCGGAGTATACTGATGATATCTCATCTGCTTTCGAATCAAAGAATACACGAAGCAATAGAGAATTATTTCGCCGGTTATTCATAACCTCAAGCTTTTCAAGAGATTCAGCGATCATACTTTTCCCTGCAAGAACGTCTTCATGCATGACATCCAGTCCTAAACGATGATATTCATATAACGCAGTTCTGTATTCAGCATAGGTATTAGCAAGTATATCTGTATTTAGCCTGAACCTTGAACGTTGCCCATCTGAACCCTTCCAACCCTGGGAATTCCCCTGCTGGGCATTCGTCACTATTCTGTTTGCTTCTTCATAATAGGTGGTGCCTGAATTCGCAGCGAAAGTGTCTGCGTCCATACCAAGTATGGTATAAACATAAAACGAGATTACCGATACTAAATTAGAGGTGTAAGTATTCTGACTGTATTCCAAAGGCTGATATTCCCTGTAATTAAAGGAAAATTGTTCATCGTTAAAATTGAAAACCGGAGTGATCATGGAAGAACCATAAACCGGCCTGGAAGACTGTACCTGAATAGTGCCGTTAAAACTCTCTCCCTCAAAATTGGTGATCGTGATGAACATACTACAATTAATACGCTCATGGGGTTGAAAATCCTTATCGGTCCAGGTAGTCTGATTTACAAACTCATTTAACGCCCTCTGCAAAGTTCTGAATACCGAAAGATTATTCTGGCCGGTTTGTTCGGCATTTACAATTACTTCACAATTCAATTGTTGTGCGGAACTAATTTGAAGCCCGAGAAAAAAAATTATGAAACTAAAAACCTTACGCATTGAGTAACTCTATGATTTCATTTAAAATATCAGCGGCGACGTCTTTCTTGGATTTAAGATCGAAATCTTTCTTTTTATCAGGATAAATAATACTTATTTTATTGGTGTCACTCTTAAATCCGGCGCCTTTATCGTTAAGTGAATTTAATACAATAAAATCAAGATTCTTCTTTTTGAGCTTTTTTCTAGCGTTCTCTTCTTCATTGGCGGTCTCAAGAGCAAATCCGATAAGTTTCTGATGTGATTTTTTTTCTCCCAGGCTGGCCAATATATCTTCAGTTTTGGTAAGCTCCAAGGTTAATGATGGATCGTTCTTTTTTATTTTCTGTTCGGCTACAGTTTTCGGCCTGTAATCGGCTACTGCAGCGGCAGAAATAAAAACGTCTGTATCTTCAAAATTTGAATGGGCTGCTTCATACATATCCCTCGTACTGGTCACCCTTATAAGTTCTATCTTCTTTTCATCAACCTGCAAATGGGTAGGGCCTGCGATCAAGGTTACCTCAGCACCAAGTTCACTTGATTTTTCAGCTATTTCAAATCCCATTTTTCCGCTAGAATGATTTCCTATAAAACGAACCGGATCTATAGCTTCGTATGTTGGTCCTGCGGTTATCAGGATCTTTTTTCCTTTTAGCGGCAGGTCTTCAGAGTAATGGTTTCCAATAAAATGCACGATATCTTCAGGTTCGGCCATTCTTCCCTCACCGTGCAAACCACTGGCAAGTTCCCCTTCAGCAGCAGGGATCATGACATTCCCGTAATCCTGAAGTACCTTTAAACTGTTTTTCGTGGACGGGTGCTTATACATATCCAGGTCCATCGCCGGGGCGAAAAACACAGGACATTTGGCAGAAAGGTAGGTAGCCAGCAAAAAATTATCGCTATTGCCCGAGGCCATCTTTGAAAGGGTACTCGCAGTAGCAGGGGCTATAAGCATGAAATCGGCCCAAAGGCCGAGTTCAACATGATTGTTCCATTGCGCATTTTCATCTTCCTCGTCTGTAAATGAGGAATACACTTCGTTTTTAGAAAGTGTGGAAAGCGTTAGCGGAGTGATAAATTCTTTAGCGGCAGGCGTCATCACGACTTTTACATCTGCACCGGCCTTCACAAATAAACGTACTAGCGAGGCTGTTTTAAAAGCGGCGATACCTCCGGTAACCCCCAATAAAACTTTTTTACCCTTAAGTACAGACATATTTGAGTCCAGATTCTATTCTTCTATATCCTTAGTGTTACGGTAGTAGATCTTATCTTCCAACCATTCCTGGATAGCTAAAGACTGAGGCTTAGGTAGTCTTTCGTAGAACTTAGAAACTTCAATTTGCTCTTTGTTTTCAAAGATCTCATCAAGAGAATCGTTGTAAGTAGCAAATTCGTCTAGTTTCTCAAGTAGTTCCTTTTTGATCTCACCGTTGATTTGCCCGGCTCTTTTAGCAACTATAGAAATAGCTTCGTAAATATTCCCGGTTGGCTCATCTACTTTATTCCTGTCTATAGTAGTAGTGTTTACGGGTGCATCAATTTTCTTAAAATCCATCATTCCTTTTATTAAAAATTCTGTAACCTTTTGTCAATTTCCAGAAGGGCATCCTCCAGTTGCGAAGTATACTCCCCTTCAGGATAATATTTTTTATATGCTGCTGAAAACTCCTTTGCTTCCTCTAAACGATCTTCCATTAAAACCTGGAAACTATTGATGGCCAGCCGGTATGCCGAATCAAATCGGTAAAAGTATGCGGCTTCCCTGAATGGTGATCCTGGATAGTCTGATATAAAGTTATTGAAGGAAGCGATGGCCGCTTTGTAATATTCTGTATGATGATATTGCTTGGCGATCTCATAAGCTTTTTTCTCCAGTTTGATCCTTAGCTCGGTAGCCTTCTCATTGGCCGACTCTACAAACTCACCATCAGGGTAATTGTTCAGATAAACCTGCAACTCCTCTACTGCCTTATTTGTATCGGTTTGATCCAGATCATATCTAGGAGACCTGTAAAAATAACTAGCTGCTGATTTGTATGCAGCTTCTTCAGCTTTCTGACTGTTCGGGTAAAGCTGAAGGAATCTTTCAAACTGGAAAGGAGCATTATAATAATCTTCAAGCTGGTAGTACGTGTCAGCGACCAGGAAAACAAGTCTCTCTCCTTGAGGTTTTCCACGCAACTCAGGCTCGATATCCTCGAACAACCTCAAAGCTTTTTTCAGCTTATTGTTGTTATCCTCTGCAACACCTTCGTTATATAATTCTTCTGCCGCGGCATATTTTGGAGCAGTTTCCGTGCTTTTAAGTAACTGCTGATACTCACTACAAGAGACGGTTATCAATAGCAAACCTAAAACTAGAATTCCTTTTTTCATGATACGTAAAAACATCTGGCAAAAATACATTTTTTGTTACTATAAAAAAAACTTTCCTCAAGTACTCAAATAACCATGTTTTCAAGGGTTTATTGCAGAAGCATCCTTCTTTTTGATAAAAATGAAAAGAATTTTATGGAATTAAAAGTTATCTATAAAACTGTTAATCCGGCTAGTCAGGCTTTCTGAAGCTTCTACCAACGGAAGACGAAGATAATTCGAAATCATTCCTTTTTTTGCAAGCAAGGTTTTGATCCCGGCTGGATTTCCTTCAGCAAAGATAAGTTCAATTGAAGGTGCGATCTTGTAGTGCAGCTCGTAAGCATCGGTCACTTTACCCTCAAGACCGGCTCTAACCATATTAAAAAACTCCTTGGGCAATCCCTGTCCTATTACAGAAATTACACCTTTCCCCCCGGCAAGGATCATTGGCAAGGTGATCATATCGTCACCCGAAATTACTTTAAAATCTTTTGGTACTAAGCTAATTAGTTTCATGGCCTGCACCATATCCCCGGCAGCTTCTTTAACACCTATCACATTTTTGCATTCCCTGGCAATTCGATTCACTGTTTCCGGAAGAATATTGCTTGCAGTTCTACCCGGTACATTATAAAGGATCACCGGCAATGGCGAAGCTATTGATACTTCCTTGAAATGACGAAATATTCCTTCCTGGGTTGGTTTATTATAAAAAGGAGAAACTGAAAGTATAGCATCAAAACCTTCAAGATCTGCCGTTCTTAATTCTTCGGTGACCGCTGAGGTACTATTTCCACCAACGCCAAGAACCAAAGGTAGTTTACCTGCATTGGCATCTTTTACGGTATTTTTCACCAATTCCTTTTCTTCCGAAGTAAGTGTGGCACTTTCTGCAGTGGTTCCTAATACTACAAGGTATTCAATCCCATTTTCTATCTGATTCTTAACCAGATTCCCGAGAGCATCGGTATCTACGGTCAAATCTTTCTTAAAGGGCGTTATTAAAGCTACTCCTGTTCCTACAAAGGCTTCCATTAATTCTTATCTTTTAAAAATTCTAAAATATTTTATTACTTCCTGCTGAAATTCTGCAATATTTATTGCAGATATTTCAACATCAAAAACACCAAATTCATCCGGTTTGTTTCCAAACTTTTTAGTGGCCATAGTTTCTGCGGCTAACAGGATCCCGGCCAGGTTTTTTTTACCGAAAAAGCAAATAAGTAGATCGAAATGAGTACCGGCAAAATCACGGATCCTTTCAGATTTAAAATTACCTGAAATACTTATCCCATCGGGTCTCAAAACATCTGCATCAATTTCTCCAATTTCAGGATTTACCTCCCCACAGATCACAATCCTGAAATCTCCTTTTTCGATTTCAAGATCTTTGTATATCTCAAAAATGAAATTAGCCGAATCCAGATCCCCTGAATCGATGATCAAACCTATTCTTCCAGAATTTCTTTCTGACGGAAATTCCCTTTTTTTCAGGGTTTTCCTGATCTTCTTGGAATGAAATACATTTTTCAATTTAGAGGAGACCATCATTTAAATTTGGTGAAGCAAATGTAAATAATTTATACCAACAAAAAAGTGGATAATCGCCTAGCAGCCCTTGTAATTATAGGAATTTAACTGGTTTATATAATTTGTTAAATTCGGCTAAACTACACTAGGTTAATCAGTTTGAGTTTCTTTTCAGTAGTAGCAAAAAATTGAAATGCAAGGATAACACCTACAAAATCCAGAAAACTCATTAGAAGTAAAACGCTGGTATCTGGCAGATAATAAACGGCCATATCCCTTAAAATATCTGAAACAATAATCGTCATGACCAGGGTAATGAAAAATACAGATTTTCGCGAATATGAATTTAAGTAGTAAATGAAACCAACTACAGATAAAGCTAATAGCACTAAGTAATACATGGAATAAAGGCCGAAATCGAACAGATCTCCAATCTGATTGCCTAGTTCAAGGAAGTGATCTGAAACAAAGTAAGCGTTTGCACCTATCATAACAAAGAAAAAAAGCAGGATGTACCTATTTCCCGTTTCCCTTTGGGTATGCATCAAGGCTTCCCTTATGAGGAACATATAAGCAAACATCTGTAATATAAGCATAAAGAAATATACCGGGCTAAATTCCTTTATAAAGCTCATTCCTATGGTGGCTAAACTCAATAACAGGAATACCGAAAGATTGAGATTCTTAAAATCGAGTCTTTTATAAAATCCCGCAAATAGCAAAGGATAGATAAGAAATTCAGCGGCAGTAGACAACCATTGAAGATTGTATAGTACACCGAGCAGAATTAAAATGAGCAGGGGAATGCTCGCCAAAATAAATAATCGGCTATGTTTCATGTAAATAGAAATGGGTGGGTAAATATAGAAATATTATTTATTTCTGATGATTATATAATCAGAGAGTTCTTTTACATGCTATAAGACTGTTTTTTAATTGTTTTTTTGAACTTTTATCAGAAATATAAACCTTTCAAAGGTTTTTCAATAAAGCCTGAAATACCATCTATTTTTCAGAAAACCTAAGTAGCTTCTGAGTTTTTTATATTTGCAAAATATTTAAAGCAAAATGAAATTTAAATTTTTAATAACTCTCCTTTCCCCTTTATTAATTTGTTGTAAAGGAACCGAGAAAAACTCCAGAAATGTTGCGGAAATTTCTTCGGAAAGGATAAGTATAAATTCAGAAATAATTGCCGATCAGGAAATTGATGAATTTATCAAGCCATACCAAAAACATCTCAATGCGACCTTGGATTCGGTTCTAGCCTACAACCCTACTTTGCTTTCAAAAAATGACGGAGACCTGAACACTGCAATAGGCAATTTAATGGCAGATGTTGTGATGCAACAGGCAAGTCCGGTAATTGAAAAAAGATCCGGGAGAAAAATTGATATTGTACTTCTAAATCATGGCGGAATAAGGTCTGAGCTTCCTTCCGGTGACATTACTACTCGATCTGCCTATAACCTGATGCCATTTGAAAATGAGATTGTTGTTGCAGAACTCACCGGAGCACAACTTAAAGAAATGCTGAAATACCTGGAAAAAGCTAAAACCGCTCATCCGATTAGTGGGATAAAGATTAAAGCTAATAGGGATTATAAGATAAGGGAAGCTACCATTAAAGGAGAGAAAATTGATAAAAACGAAACCTACTTCGTTGCTACCTCAGATTATCTTTTTAATGGTGGAGACAACATGAATTTTTTCAGAGATCCTGTAAATGTTTATGCTGCCGATTACAAAATAAGAAATGCGCTTATAGATCATTTCACCAAAACTGATACTATTCGGGCTAAAATTGACGATCGTTACATTAGAGAATAGAAGAGATGAAAAGAAAAGATTTTATACAAAATACAGCGGTAGCAACGGCTTTTCTAGGTTTAGGCGGACTATCTACTCTTTCTTTTAAGCCGGAAACCAGGAGACATATCACTATTCTTCATACCAACGATGTTCACAGCCATATAGAACCCTTTGGCCCTGAAGAAGGCAGAAATGCAGGCCTGGGAGGTGTTGCCCGAAGAGCAACCTTAATTGAAAAGATAAGGCAGGAAAATCCAAATACGCTCTTACTGGATGCCGGTGATATTTTTCAGGGAACCCCCTATTTCAATTTTTACGGAGGTGAACTTGAATTCAAGTTAATGAGCAAGTTGAAATATGACGCTGCTACCATTGGAAACCATGATTTTGATAACGGGATAGACGGACTATACGCTCAATTACCTCACGCCGATTTTGATTTCATCATCTCCAACTACGATTTTAAAAACACGATCATGGATGGGCAGACAAAAGATTACAGGGTTTTCCATAAAGATGGTATAAAAATCGGGGTTTTTGGCCTGGGAATCGAGTTGCAAGGTTTAGTGAACGACAAGCTATACAAAGAAACCAAATATCTGGATCCGGTTGAAATGGCTACAGAAATAGGCGCTAAACTTAAAAATGAAGAAAATTGCGACCTGGTGATCTGTCTCTCACATTTGGGTTATCAATATAAAGGCGATAAGATATCTGATATCAAATTAGCGAGAGCCACCAGTAACATCGACCTTATTATTGGAGGTCACACTCACACCTTTCTGGAAAGACCAACTGTGGAAACGAACAAAAAAGGCAATAAGGTACTGGTAAACCAGGTAGGTTGCTACGGGCTTTATTTAGGTAGAGTGGATTTCTTTCTAGATGAGAATAAAAACATTGAAGCTGACGGTGTGAAAATCGCTATTGATTAAATTACTGCACCGGAAAATCGAAATATGTATCTGGATACGGCTCGGCATCATAGGTATAATGCCACCATTCTTCAGAATATGACCTGAAACCGTATTTTCTCATCGTCAACCTGAGAAGCTCACGATTTCGTTTTTGCTCAGGAGTAACCTTAGCAGAATGATGGGATATCTCTCCGAAAAAATCATAGGTACCGCCCATATCCACATTTTCACAATTATCAACGTGGATCATGGTAAGATCTACCGTGCTTCCCCGGGAATGACCAGATTTACTGGCAATATATCCTAATTCAAATAAGTTTCTCTTCGCTACATCCGGATAAAACTTCTGTTTCATAAGGGTATCAGAAGGTTCTTTCGCCCATTCCACAAACTCATCTACTGCCCGTTGAGGCCGGTAGGCATCAAAAACCTTCAGCATATAATCCTTTTGGATAAGCTCTTTTTGAACTTTGGCAAGAGCCTCGGCGGCAGGTTTGCTTAATATGGCTTGTTCACTTTTATATCCAGCTATGGGTTTACCAATGAAATTATGATCACCGGCATAACGGATATCATCGACAATATCCGGGATCACCTCGTCTATATGCACAAAGCCATCAGGAATTTCCTGTGCGTTTAGAGATAGAATATTCATTAAAACTAAACAAACTGAGGTAACGAAAAAGGTCTTAATCATGTTCTACTCCAGCATTTTCAAAAAATCGTCCTCACTTATAATATTGGTTTCCAATTTCTCTGCTTTCGCCAGTTTACTTGGTCCCATATTAGCACCGGCAACGAGGTAATTCGTTTTCGAGGAGATCGAACTGGAAACCTTCCCACCGTTATCTTCGATCATCTTTTTAAGTTCATTCCTGGAAACTTTTTCAAAAACACCCGAGATCACGAAACTATTCCCACTTAAAATATCGGTTTGATTAGCAAGTTTTTCTGCAGAAATTTCCAGTTGAACCCCGTAATTCTTTAATCTTTCTACAATCTCCCGGTTAGATTCAGCCTCAAAGTAATCTACTACGCTCCAGGCGATCCTTCCTCCTATTTCATCAACATTTACTAATTCGTCTTCAGAAGCTGCCGCCAATGCATCAATATTCTTAAAATGCTTCGCCAGTTTCTTGGCCACGGTCTCCCCTACATACCTAATCCCCAAAGCAAATAATACTCTCTCAAATGGGATCTCTTTTGATTTCTGGATTCCGGAGATCAGGTTGTCTGCAGATTTTTCCGCCATTCGTTCTAATGGCAGAATATCTTCCTTTTTGAGTGTATATAAATCAGCGTAATTCTCGATAAGCCCCGCATTCACCAGTAAGGCAACAGTTTCCCCACCGAGACCTTCTATATCCATGGCCTTCCTGGAAATATAATGCTGAATCCTACCTATGATCTGAGGCGGACACCCATTGGTATTCGGGCAGTAATGCTGAGCTTCACCTTCATTTCGAACGAGCTCCGAATCACATTCAGGACAAATACTCGCATATTTGGTCGGTTCACTTTCTGGATCACGCTTGGTGAAATCGACTCCTACGATCTTCGGAATGATCTCTCCTCCCTTTTCCACGAAAACAGTATCTCCCTCCCGAACATCAAGTTTTTCGATCTGGTCGGCATTATGTAAAGAAGCTCTCTTCACAATGGTTCCTGCAAGTTGAACCGGCTCAAGATTTGCCACCGGGGTAATCGCCCCGGTTCTTCCAACCTGATAGGTGATCTTCTTTAGCTTTGTGCTTTCCTGTTCTGCCTTGAACTTATAGGCCATGGCCCATCTAGGAGACTTAGCTGTATGCCCCAATTCTTCCTGCTGATAGAAGTTATTCACTTTTACCACGACACCATCTGTTTCGTAGGGCAGGTCATGCCTGTGCTGATCCCAATAATTGATATAATCCAACACCTCTTCTATGGAATTTTTCAACTCAGATTCCTGCGGAACCTTGAATCCCCACTCACGGGCTTTTTCCAAGCTTTCAAATTGAGATTTAATTCCAGTATTTTCTCCAACAATACTATAAAGCAAACACTCCAATGGTCTTCTCGCCACCTCAGCACTGTCCTGAAGCTTTAAACTTCCGGACGCAGTATTCCTGGGGTTCGCATATGGTTCCTCTCCAATATCCACCCTCTCTGCATTCATTTTGGCAAAACCCTCGTATGGTAGAACAATCTCCCCACGAATATCAAATTTCTCAGGATACTCTCCTTTCAGTTTTAATGGCACAGATCGTATAGTTCTCACATTATTGGTCACATCGTCTCCCTGAAATCCATCTCCACGAGTCACTGCTCTTTCCAGGATTCCATCTTTATACGTAAGACTAATGGAAGCACCGTCATATTTCAACTCACAAACATATTCAAGTTTTCCTTCCACCACTTTTCTCAATCTGGTTTCCCATTCCTCCAGTTCTTCCTTGGAATAGGAATTAGAAAGAGAATACATCCTGTGATCATGAACAACCGTCTCGAAATTTTTGGTGACAGCACCGCCCACTCTCCTGGTTGGAGAATTTGGATCATCAAATTCAGGATGTTTTTCTTCCAGCTCCTGAAGTTCTTTCAACTTCATGTCAAATTCATAATCACTGATCTGAGGATTATCCAGCACGTAATAATTATAGTTATGCTGCTGAAGTTCCTCACGTAGATCCTGAACTTTCTTCTCTATGTTCATGTAAAATTATGGTATTAGATTTCCGAAATTTTGAGCTTATCTTCGCTGAATTCCAGTTGATATTTTTTCGAGTTATGTTCAAACTCCAGTTGAAAATCTGAGCTAAAAGCTTTGTCGTTGGTAGGAAACCAGTTCTTTTTTGAATTTTCTATAGTAATAATTAACCCTGAATCCTCGCCTATAGCACAGAACCTGTCGAAATCACCATCGAATCTGGACAGCTCACTTTCAAGTTTTAATTTTTCAAACTTTTCTTTTATATCCTTAGTCACCAAACCAATTTCAGCAAGTCCAACTATATTGGACGAGTTGAAAATGGCAGAATCTGGTTTGCTGAATTCCCTCCTGGATATCAATTCCATGATATTTTTATCATGGTCATAAAAATACACCGATTTTGCCTGCCAGTTCGGGAAATCTATGATCTTATCCTCATTAAATTTAAGTATTGGAACTATGCGCTCCAGCCATTCTAAAGCTTCATTTTCCTGCCTGTCTGGTATGTGAAAAGCTATATGATAAGGTGTCGCTTCTTCTTTATGTTCAAATCTTAGAACAGAATATCCTGCCTTTAGTTCAAAACTATTTTCAGAATAGTTCAAAATTTCAAAACCCAGCTCATCTCTATAGAATTCAAGCTGATCTTTAATATTTGAAGAAAAAATGGTTAATCTGGTAATTCTCATGATCAGGCTTGATTTTTGTTCATCCACTTTGGAACCGGTTTCGGCTCAAATTTCCTCATTTTCCCTAAAAGATCTTCAAAATTATCTGAAACCAGCAATATATCAAGGTTTTCCTTTTTCAAAAGTCCTTTTACACACATTTTCTCAAGCATATTAATTAGATCATTATAGAAACCACCAATGTTTAAAAGTCCGATAGGTTTACGATGCAGTCCTAGCTGCGCCCAGGTAATGATCTCGAATAATTCCTCAAATGTTCCAAAACCTCCGGGAAGAGCGATAAAGGCATCACTTAGCTCATTCATGGTCAATTTTCGTTCATGCATATCCTGTGTGGTGATAAGCCTATCAAGACTGTCATGCACCACTTCCTTGGTCTTCAGAAAATCTGGGATTACACCGGTCACTTTTCCTTGATGGTCCATTATTCCTTGAGCAACCTGGCCCATTAAACCCAGTTTACTACCTCCATAGACCAGCCTTATATCCTGCTCTGCCATCAACTTCCCCACTTCATAAGCGGTCTTAAATATCTGACTATCGTTTCCCGAACTACTAGCACAAAAAACTGCCAGGTTATGTATCTCATTTAAATTTTCACTCATACTTAAATCTTAACCGCCTTCAACATACGGTAATTCCCAAAAATATCCTTTTTCAGTTCAGCTTCAAAACCGAAGTTTTCAACCAGATTTTTGGTCTCCTCAGCAAGAAATTGATTGATCTCAAAATAAAGAACTCCCTTATCTTTAAGTGCAGTTCCGGCAAGGCTTGAGATCTTTTCGTAAAAGATAAGTGCGTTTTCATCACGAACATACAGTGCCGCTTCCGGTTCAAAATCCAGTACATTCCTTTGCATTTCCTTTTTCTCCAGGTCTCTTACATAAGGGGGATTGGAAACAATAATATCGAATTCACTATCTAAAGAATTTTCAGCGAGAATATCCTTTTTCAGAAAATTGACTTTGGAGTTATTCAATTCAGCGTTTCTAGAGGCCTGGATTATCGCTTCGTCTGATATATCTATTGATGTTACCTTCGATCCTGATAATTCAAGGGCAAGCGTTACAGGAATACAACCACTGCCGGTTCCAATATCCAATATCCGCAATTTATGATTTGCCTTTTTATGGTCGGAGATAATCCAATCCACGAGTTCTTCAGTTTCGGGCCTGGGGATAAGCACATTTTTATTTACTAGGAATTCCCTTCCGTAGAATTCAGATTTCCCGGTAATATATTGCACCGGCTCATGATCTTTTAGCCGAAGTATTGCTTTTTGAAATCTGGCTAATTGAGATTCAGAAATTTCAATTTCAGGATTCATCGCTACATCTATTCTTCGCAATCCTAAGTATTCTTCCGTTAAGATATAAAAAAAAGATTCGATTTCAGTAACCGGAAATTCATCTTCTAAGTCTTCCAGAAACTGGATTTTTAATTGTGAAATAAGCAATTTGTCTTAAATATCTTTAAGTAAGAAAACGCTGCAGTTATAATGACCCGTATTTCCCATGGGACCAGGCAGGATGATAAAACCACTTTTTTCATAAAGTCTGCGAGCATTTTCCATCGAGGGAAGCGTTTCTATATAACATTTTTCAAAACCGTTCTTGCGCGCGAATTCGAGACATTGATTGATCATTTCCATCCCTATTCCACGACCACGGGCCTCAGGAAGAAAATACATTTTTTGTAACTCACAAACTTCCAGTTCCATCCCGACCAAAGGAGCAATCCCGGCACCCCCAATGATCTTATCGTTTTCTTCAACAACAAAATATACATTCCCTCTCTCACTATAAGTCTCCGTCATATCATCCAATGACTTATCTTCATATGCCGTCCCTTCTTTTGGCGCATCCATTTCGACAAGTACATCCTGTATTAATTTTTTAACCTCCTGATTGTCTTTAGATTCAATTTCACGTATTGTCCAGGTACTCATTCTTCTTAATTAATTCTATTTTTGTGACGTGAATATACAGGAAAAATACATAAAACGCTGTATCGAACTGGCTCAAAACGGCCTTGGAAATACTTATCCCAACCCTATGGTTGGAAGTGTTATTGTTCATAACGACCTTATTATTGGTGAGGGCTGGCACAGGAAAGCAGGTGACGCTCATGCCGAAGTAAACGCTATTAATTCTGTAAAGGATAAAGAGTTGCTTAAAAACGCAACCATTTATGTAAGCCTGGAACCTTGCAGCCATTTTGGTAAAACCCCTCCATGTAGTAATCTAATTATAGAAAAAGGAATTAAAAAGGTTGTGATTGGCACTATGGATCCTTTCGCGAAAGTTGCAGGAAGGGGAATCAAAAAACTGATGGATGCCGGATGCCAGGTAAATGTTGGGGTTTTGGAAAATGAATGCCTGGAACTAAATAAAAGGTTCTTTACTTTCCATAAAAAGAAAAGACCTTATATCATCCTGAAATGGGCACAAACTGAAGACGGTTTTATTGCACCCGAATCTAAAGATGACAACCGACCGGTTTGGATCACCAATAAATACTCCGGCCAGCTGGTACATAAATGGAGAAGTGAAGAATCTTCTATCCTGGTTGGAACAAATACAGCATTAAAAGATAATCCTTCTTTAAATGTTAGAAAATGGACGGGAAATGATCCGGTTAGGATTCTAATTGACAAGGACCTAAAAACACCTGGTGATTTCTCCATTTTGAGAGGAGAACAAAAAACAATAGTCCTCTGTGAAAAAATACCAGAAAGACCAGGAGAAAACAACCTAATCTACGAAAGCATAGAATTTTCCAATAATATCTCGGAACAGATATGCAGGATACTTTATAAACATGAACTACAATCTGTGATCATCGAAGGCGGCAGAATGACCTTGCAGCAGTTCATTGACTCTGGTGTATGGGATGAGGCGCGGGTTTTTACAGGAAAATCTGAATTTAAATCTGGCGTAAAAGTCCCTGATATCAGTGGAAAATTATTTTCCGAAACAAAAATTTCCGGGGACAGTTTAAAAATTTACAAGAATGATCAAGACCATAATATTTGACTTTGGTGATGTTTTTATCAATTTAGATAAGGAAGGCACACTCCGAAAGTTGAGAGAAATGAATATAGAAGACCTTCCGGAGTCTATTTCGGCGAAAAATAGAGAATATGAACAGGGTTTCGTAACTTCAGATGAAATCTCAGATCTTTACAGGACTCAATTCCCACAGCTACAGAGAGGTGATTTTCTAAAATCATGGAATTCCATGCTTCTCGATTTTCCGGAATATAGATTCAGATTCCTTCAAAAGTTATCGGAAGAGAAGGAGTACAAACTCATTCTTTTAAGTAATACGAATGAGAATCATATTGAACATATAAAGAGAAATGTTCCATTTTATGATGAATTCAAAAAATGCTTTGACGCCTTTTACCTTTCCCACGAAATCGGGATGCGGAAGCCAAATACAGATATTTTCGAATATGTCCTGGAACAACAGAATATTGAAGCCAAAGACAGTCTTTTTATAGACGACACCTTCGAAAATACAGAAACAGCTTCACGCCTGGGATTCCACACCTGGAATATAGAACCAACTCGCGAAGATGTAATCGATCTGTTCACTACCAAAAAAGAGCTATTTTGATCTACCTGCTATTAAGCGTTCTATCCTCGACCATAATTTTTGTGGTTTTCAGATTGTACAAAATATTTGGGGTTAACACCCTACAGGCCATCATTGTAAATTATTTTGTAGCCTGCACCGTGGGGTTTTTCGGATATATAGAAGGATCTGATTTTAGCCACGTACCAGGTGAAAACTGGTTCCCTGGAGCCTTGATGCTAGGAGTGCTTTTTATTACAGTTTTTAACCTCGCGGCGATCACTACCCAGAAAAGCGGTTTATCTGTAGTTGCAGTAGCCACAAAGATGTCGGTAGCTATTCCCGTATTATGCGGAATCTTTCTTTATAATGAAAGCACCGGGCTGCTAAAGATCATAGGGATCATCCTTGCCCTGGCTGCGGTCTACCTAACTTCTATAAAAAGCAAGGAAGGCATTAGTATTAAAAGCAAAAACCTGGTTTTCCCTCTTCTGGTATTCCTGGGAAGTGGAATTATAGACACCAGTTTGAAATACCTGGAAACAACTTATGTTTCAGAGACCGATGTAGGACTTTTTTCTTCAACGATTTTCGCCACCGCAGGAACCATTGGAGTTATCATCTTAATAGTTCAAGGCATAATGGGAAAACTGAAGATCACTTTTAGAAATATACTCGGTGGAATAGCCCTGGGCATTCCCAATTATTATTCAATATATTTCCTGGTAATGGCGCTTCGAAGCGAAGGTTTTGACAGCTCAACCATATTCACCATGAATCATGTGGCCATAGTTACCATTTCAACCTTAGTTGGGATCGTATTATTCCGGGAAAAACTTATCAGGAAAAACTGGATAGGACTAGGGCTGGCGATTCTTAGTATAATTCTTGTAGCAAATAGCGCGATATGAAAGATACTTATCAAAGCATTACCAAAGAATCTCCAGAGGTCCTTTTTAAAGACAGGAATTCAAAGTTCTTTGGTTATGCCTTTCCCATAAAATCTGAGGCTGAAGCAAATAAGCACCTGGAAGATCTTAAAGCCAAACACCATAAAGCAAGGCACTGGTGCTATGCCTGGCAAATTGGTAAGGAAGATCATCAATACCGGGCTAATGATGACGGAGAACCTTCAAACTCGGCCGGAATGCCAATTTACGGGCAAATACAATCTTTTGATGTAACCAATATACTTATTGTAGTGGTTCGCTATTTCGGAGGAGTAAAACTTGGGGTTGGCGGGCTAATTAATGCTTACAAAACGGCTGCACAAATGGCTCTTGAAGCTTCAGACATTATAAAGAGAACCATTGACGAAGTTTTTATTGTAAAGTTCGATTACCCCGAGATGAACAAGGTCATGCAGGTGATTAAACAAAACAATTTAAATGTGATAGATCAAAAGCTTGAGATAGACTGCAGAATATATATTGCGGTAAGAAAAAAAGAAGCCGAAAGCATATTTTCTAAATTCGACAATACCTATAAAGTAGAAATTTCCAAACTCGAAGATTAATCTTCAAGCTTATCAAAAATATACTGAGGACACCTAATAGGTTTACGAGATTTTGCATCCATAAAAACTAAAATTGAAGTAGCCGAAGTCACCTTTTCACCGCTCTCATTGAAGATCAGATAGTCAAAGATAATTTTAACATTTGGGGTTTCCCGCAATCGCGTTACAATCTTCAAATTCTCATCGAAAGTGATTGGTTTGTGATACTTTAAATTTAATTCGAATACTGGCAACATTATCCCTTCCTCTTCCATACTTTTGTAAGAGATCCCTAAGGAGTCCAACCAGTTAATACGGGCAATTTCAAGGTATTGCGGATAATTTCCGTGATGCACCACGCCCATCTGGTCGGTTTCAGCATATCGGACTTTAACAAAAGTTTCGTGTGATTTCATGTAAAAAAAATAGCCTTTCTGAGAAAGGTTTTTTATATTCAGGCTCGGAAGTAAGTATGCATAAAATTTTCTTAAAATTCAACCCTAAAATGGTTTTTTTTTACATTTTTTGTTCACATATTTGTTCCGCTCGAGTTGGAGAAATTAGTTGATTCAGTCTCTGACAAATAACTTACTACTAACCTAAATTAACGTCTAACAAAGAATGTCAAAAACTGCGCAATCGGTTTGGAATAACTGTCTGTCATTTATTCAGGATAACATTACACCTCAAGCATACAAAACATGGTTTGAACCTATCCAAGCAGTGAAACTAACAGATTGTGCCCTAAGCATACAGGTGCCATCTAAGTTTTTCTACGAGTGGCTGGAAGAACATTATGTTAAGCTTCTAAAAGTCTCACTTACGCGTGAATTAGGTGAAAATGCCAAACTGGTTTATGTGATCAAAATGGAGAATACTTATGGTAATAAATTACCGTTTACCGAGAAAATTCCAAGTACACAAAGGTCACAGATGGCTTCTCAGGAAGTAGATGTTCCTATTAAGAATAAAAGTCCGGAACTTAAGAATCCGTTTATAATTCCAGGAATAAGGAATGTAAAGATCGAGTCTCAGCTAAATCCTAACTATAATTTTGAAAATTTCCTGGAAGGGGAATCTAACCGACTCGCAAGATCGGCAGGGCTGGCTGTAGCGAACAAGCCCGGAGGAACCTCTTTTAACCCTCTTTTAATATTCGGAGGCGTAGGATTAGGAAAAACACACCTTGCTCATGCGATAGGGGTTGAAATAAAAGATAAATATCCAGAAAAAACAGTGCTTTATATCTCCGCTGAAAAGTTTACCCAGCAGTATATAGAATCTGTAAAGAAAAATAACCGAAATGATTTCATCCACTTTTACCAGATCATCGATGTTCTTGTAGTAGATGATATCCAGTTACTTTCAGGAAAGGCGGGAACACAAGATGTATTTTTCCACATCTTTAACCACCTGCATCAGAATGGAAAACAGGTAATCCTTACCAGTGACAAGGCTCCTGTAGATATGCAGGATATAGAACAGCGTTTACTATCCCGATTCAAATGGGGACTTTCAGCTGAACTTCAGCATCCTGACTTTGAAACCCGTGTTTCAATCATCAAGAACAAACTTTACCGCGACGGCGTTGAAATGCCAGAGGATATTGTGGAATTCCTTGCAAATAATATCAAGACGAACATCAGGGAACTTGAAGGGGCTATTATTTCCTTGATCGCCCATTCATCTTTCAATAAGAAAGATATCACCCTGGAACTGGCAAAGAAGATTGTTGATAACTACGTTAAGAATACAAAACGAGAAGTTTCAATAGATTATATCCAGAAAGTGGTAAGCGAATATTTCCAGATGGATGTAGACACTCTGCAGTCTAAGACCAGGAAGAGACACATTGTACAGGCCAGGCAAATAGCGATGTTCTTTGCTAAAAAGTTCACCAAGGCATCCCTGGCAAGCATAGGATCTCAAATTGGAAGTCGCGACCATGCTACTGTTTTGCATGCCTGTAAAACTGTAGATAACCTGGCAGCTACAGATAAGCAGTTCAAAAAATTCGTTGAAGACCTCAATAAAAAACTCACCTTATAATTAACATTTTATGAAAACCAGGGTATTAATGGTGTGCCTCGGCAATATTTGCAGATCACCCCTGGCCGAAGGTATTCTAAAATCTAAAGTAGATCAAACTAAAGTATTCGTAGATTCTGCGGGTACTGGTAGCTGGCACATTGGTTCTGAACCAGACGGTCGCTCCATCGCCATTGCCAGGAAAAATAATTTAGATATTACCAACCAGCGGGGAAGGCAATTTTCAGAGGACGATTTTAAAGATTTCGATCATATTTTCGTGATGGATAACTCAAATTTTAGGGATGTAATGTCTATGGCGGAAACCGATGAGGATCGCCAAAAAGTACATTTGATCCTGAATGAGATCTTCCCTTCAGAAAATGTTGATGTGCCAGATCCATATCATGGTGGTGAACAAGGTTTCGAAAATGTTTATCATATGCTGAATGAAGCCTGCGAGCAAATTGCCCAAAAGCTGAATAACGGGACCCTATGAATTCAAATCGGGAAACAGGAAAACTATATCTTATCCCGGTACACCTGGGAGAATCTAATGAAAACCAGGTATTTCCGTCTTTCAATAAAACTATAATCGACGGTATTGACGATTTTATAGTAGAAAATGAAAAATCTGCTCGAAGGTTCATCAAACAGATACTTCCGGAAAAATCCCAGCAAACCTTAAAATTACACGGTCTCAACAAATTTACCGAAGCTTCGGAAATCCCCGAATTTCTAAATGCGGCCAAAGAAGGTAAAAATATGGGATTATTGAGTGAAGCCGGCTGTCCCGGAGTAGCCGATCCCGGTGCCGAAATCGTAAAATTGGCTCACCGTTTCAACATTCAGGTAATTCCACTTGTAGGTCCCTCCTCTATTTTACTTGCCATGATGGCCAGTGGAATGAACGGGCAAAGCTTTACTTTTCACGGCTATCTTTCAATTGATAAGAAAGAAAGAAAACATGAGATCAAACAATTAGAACGCATCTCTTCAGAAAAAAATCAGGCTCAAATTTTTATTGAAACGCCTTATAGGAACATGAAATTCCTGGAAGATCTAATTCAAAATCTTCATCCGGCGACACGTATATGTGTAGCCTGCGACCTTACCTTAAAAAGCGAGTTCATAAAAACAGCAACAGCATCGGAATGGAAAAAAATAAAAGCCGATCTTCATAAAAGACCAGCAATTTTTATCATTCAGAAGGATATTTAGACCGATAATTTATCGAAGTCTACCCTGGAATTCTTTTCTGTTTTTACAAAAGAAACATCATAACCTCCAAAACGCTTCATGTAAGTTTTGATAGTGGTTCCAAAGGCATCGCTAAATGCCTGAGCTCCCCAGCTGCGAAGGTATTTCTTAACACTTCCAGGACCGGCGAGATGAGCCGCGGCTAGTATCCCAGATTCAGTTATCTCTACTCCATTGATGGTTTTACCCACAAAACGTTTGATATCCCTTTGCAATATCCACTTATTCCTGGATGCATTGGCATAAAAAGCAGCTTCCTGTAAGGCGGGGGAATTAAGAAAACTAATCGTGTCGTAAACACCAACCAGCTTTAAAGTACCTTCCCCGAATTGGTATTTACCAAGATACCCGTATTCGTTAATAGTTTTGTAATCACCTCCTGATTCTTTAAAAGCAAGAGCTTCCTTAAAACCAACATAGGACTTCCCAAGGATAGGTGAAGTTTGATCTACTTTAAATTCTGGAATTATTTCATCTCTGAGGTCTGGAACTGTATAATCTAATTCCAGATCATAAGTGGAATAATTCTCCAGATCTAGTTTTGCAGCATCTTTAGTTGAAAAACTAAAAAAAACAAAGCCCGCTGCCAGGGGCAAGATTGAAAATTTTGCAATTTTCTTTCTCATCATTTTGGTTTTTGAAAGGTTACCGGCACACCTATAACATAAGTCGTGCCCCTTTCATATTCGCCGGGCAAATGTATAACAAAAATCAATAATTTGAATAACAGGCTGTTAAAGGTTTTTTAAAGTTATATTTCATTTAACTAAATTATAACTTACTGAGGGTCAAAAGGTTAATAAAACACGATAAAAGACTAGCCTATCTTTTTATTCCTTGTTTATTGATCCAACGAATATATTCCTGCTTATTACGGTTATGCTGAGCAAGATTTTTTGCGAATTTATGGTAGCCGAAATTTTCCACATCTGCTACAAAATAGTAGAAATCGTGATCCTCATAATTTAGCACAGCATCGATAGAAGAAATATCTGGCATCCAGATGGGTCCGGGTGGAATTTGCCTGTATTTATAAGTATTGTAAGGAGAATCCAGTTCAAGATCTTTATAGAGAACCCTTTTTATGATAGTATCAAAATTCCCGGTCTTTTCTTTAATAGCATAAATAACTGTTGGATCGGCATCGAGCTTCCAGCCATTTTTATACCTATTCATGTATACTCCGGCCACTTTAGGACGCTCATCAACCTTTGCTGTTTCCTTCTGAACAATTGAAGCCATGGTAATTACCTGCTTCGGACTTAGACCTATTTCCTTTGCCTTTGAAAGCCTTTCTTCGTTCCAGAAACGGCTGTATTCCTTTTCCATTCTTGCTCGAAACTCTTCCGCAGAAGTATTCCAGTAGAACTCATATTGATTTGGAATATACATTCCCAAAGCCGTTCTATCATTAAAATCACTTTTAGCAAGATATTCAGGATCCTTGAAAGTTTGAATTAATGAAGCACTATCTGCCTCGATCTGCTCTGAAATCCTTCCCGCAAGATCTTCCAGCCTCTCCTGATTGTTGAATATCACCTTCACCGGTTGATTACCACTTCTAAGCCTGTTTACCAGCTCATTATTGGTCATTCCTTTTTCCAGGAAATACTTTCCAGGTCTCACATTACTGTCATAACCTTTCTTTTGCGCCACCAACTGAAAGGCTTCCGGATCTTTTAATAAAGGCCTAAGGGTATCTATCACGGTCTGGAAATTAGCATCACTTGGAATATAGACCACTTCCTGACCGGAATCGAAATTCGTATTGGATGAGAAAACGCTGTTATAAATATAGTAACCAAAAATCCCGAATGCTATCACTCCCAGGATAGCTACAGCTATAATTATTTTTCTAATGTACATTGTTAATTAATTGATATAGCCATTCATCCTTATATTTACCGTTGAACAGCGTCCAGTCTTTTTTCAGACCTATTTTTCTAAAACCATTATTTTCAAAAACCTTCATACTTTCCTGGTTACCCTCGGTGACATTTGCATATACCTGATGCAAACCAAGGTGGGTAAAACAGTAATTACATAGCAAGGAAAGACTCTCAGCACCAAAACCCTTTTTCCTGTCTTTTTTGTTCGCTATTAGAATACCAATAGCTGCTCTTTTATCCTTTGGTTCAAGATCATAAACATCTATCAAACCAACCGGTCGGCCGCGTTTTGTGCAGATCACCAGTCTTAATTGTTTAATATCGTAAATATCACGGTGAGCATTCTCTATATATTGCCTGATAAGAAATTTGGAATAAGGAGATTGCGTCGAACTAATTTCCCAGAAATCCTCATCATTTTCGATCTTATGAACAAAATCAAGATCTTCTGGCTCGAGAGCTCGTAAATATACCTTCTGCCCCTGTAATGTTAACATTGAATTTCACCTTTAAAGACCAGCATTGCCGGGCCTGATAACCAAATATCAGAATAGCCGTCTGCCGTCTTTTTGAAAGTTACAGAAAGTTCTCCTCCCGGAGTAAGTAATTTAACATTTTCGGAAGTAGTCTTTCCAGATTCGTAAGACGCGATCGCTACCGCAGTAACTCCCGTCCCACAGGAAAGAGTCTCATCTTCCACTCCCCTTTCATAAGTTCTTACTGAAAAGGAACCTGAGGAAGTCTTTTCAACAAAATTTACATTAGTTCCTGCTTTTCCATACCTACTGGAGTATCTAATTTCTGACCCCTCTTTCTTTACATTTTTGTTTCCCAGGCCTTCAGAAAAAATTACATGATGCGGAGAACCTGTATCCAGAAAAAGAAATTCTTCATTTTGAAAAACATTCTTTACATCCTGCATCTTCAGACTAACCAGACCTTCTTGAATAGTTGCGTCATGAACTCCATCTACCGCAGTAAACCTGGCGGTCGATTTAATGATCCCTAAAAATTTGGCAAATGCAACCAAACATCTGCCGCCATTACCGCACATACTACTTTCCTTTCCGTCGGCATTAAAATAAACCATTTTAAAATCGTCTTCTGGATCTTCTGAATTTTCCAGAAGAATAAGTCCGTCAGCACCTATGCCAAATTTTCGATCACAAAGACGATTGATCAATTTGGTATCATTTTTGGATATTTCTAGGTCACGGTTATCGACCATCACAAAATCATTACCCGTGCCTTGATATTTATAGAATGTCAGCTTCATAAATCTTTTTGAAAGTGGCACAAATATACAATTTTGATCAGGAAATCGGGATTGTTAAATGGTCGTTAAAATTAGAATTTTTGCATAATAATCAGTACGCCGAAAAGGTTTAATTAATTAAAACATCCGAAAATGAAAAAAATAGCAACTTTACTATTTGTTTCTTTCTTAGGGGGCGTTATTACTCTAGGGAGTTACAAACTATTTTTCGATCAAGGAACCCAGCATTTTCTGCCACAGGAAAATTCATCGTCCAGTTCCTTCATTCCTACTACCAATTCCACACGAGCATATGGTACCAATGCCGATTTTACGGAAGCGGCGGAGAAAACAGTTCATGCTGTAGTCCACGTAAAAAATGTGGCAGTATTCAAAAGAGGGCCAAGAAGT
The DNA here is from genome assembly GCF_022489035.1 of Christiangramia lutea. Lineage (GTDB taxonomy): Bacteria > Bacteroidota > Bacteroidia > Flavobacteriales > Flavobacteriaceae > Christiangramia > Christiangramia lutea. Next base: position 15,376 of record NZ_JAKVTV010000005.1, on the reverse strand, counting down.
ATATGGGAATACTACCCCTATAATAATGAGGGCGGCCGTGCCTTGCAGGGCGCAGGTTCTGGGGTGATCATTACCCCAGATGGTTATATTGTCACTAACAACCATGTTATAGATGGGGCTAGTGAAATTGAAGTTACCCTTAATAATAACAAAACCTATAAGGCAGAAGTAATTGGAAGCGACCCGATATCTGACATCGCACTAATTAAAGTAGACCCGGATGAGAACCTTCAATATATTCCGTTTGGAGATTCAGATAATACTCAGTTGGGAGAATGGGTACTTGCTGTCGGAAATCCGTTCAATTTGAAATCTACCGTTACGGCGGGAATTATAAGTGCCAAGGCAAGGGATCTAAACATGAGAGACAATTCTCCACAATCTTTCATTCAAACCGATGCTGCCATAAATCCAGGAAACAGCGGAGGTGCTCTTGTAAATATTAATGGTGAATTAATTGGAATTAATACCGCTATCAGCTCACCTAGCGGAAGTTATATAGGATATGCTTTTGCTGTTCCTTCAAACAATGCCCGGAAGATCGTGGAGGATATTATGGAATTTGGAGATGTACAGCAAGGAATTCTAGGCATAAGAGGGAGAAGTATAAATGATGAAGTAATCAGAGAATTTGACCTAAGTACATCACAAGGAGTAATGGTTGCTGATGTAACTCCCGGAAGCGGTGCCGCAAAATCAGGAATTCAGCAGATGGATATCATCAAAAAGATCGATGATATCGATATCAATAAATTCTCAGACCTTACCGGGTATATTAATTCAAAAAGACCCGGAGATGAAGTCCTTGTAAAATTAATGCGAGATGGCCGGGAAAGAGAAGTAAATGTAAAACTCTCCAAATTAGATACCTATCAGGTAGCAGCACTGGGTCTTGAAGTTGCCAATGCCACTCCGGAAGAACTAGAGGCCTATAATGCTCCATATGGTGTAAAAATCAGTAGAATGCTGGTTGATAATCTGCCTTCTGCCGATCTGGTTGGCGGGATTATTTCAGAGATAAATGGTGAGGAAGTGACATCTGTTAGAGATGTTGAAGAGATCATGCAAAGCAGGACGAGATCTAACCCAATCGTTATAGTATTTTACACCCGTGATGGTGAAAAACAACGTATGATCTGGAAATAAAATAGAAAAAGCAGGGAAAACAGAACCCTTCCACAACGGAAGGGTTTTTTATTGCAAAAAAGGTTTTACGAAAACGTTTGAAATATATACTTTTGGCGAAAATTTATAACAAGACAACTTAACATGGACTTTAATAAAGTTTACGAAAAAGAACTTTCTTTCCAGGCAGACCGACGTAAGGCTACCGTAGAATTCATAAACATTGTAAGTGACCTTTGGTATGAAAAATCTATCGAGCTTGTACTATTCAGAAATCAGTTAATCAACAGAAATGTTAGTGACATTCTGGACCTTCATGAATACGCCGGTGAATTTGTAGGGAAACCAATTTCTATTTTCGATTCGGCTGAGATCGCCAAAGCCATTCAAGATCTGAATTTGCCTCCGGCGAAACTTGATATTGGAAAGCTAACTTATGAATATCATTTAGACGGACAGCCGCACAGCAACGCTCTGGCTTTTGTTTCCAGCAAACTAAAAGATGCAAAGGAAACTGAAACGGTCACTCCAAAGGATGTTGTACTCTATGGTTTTGGCAGAATTGGAAGGCTAGTTGCTCGTGAACTTATGACCAGAACCGGCAAAGGGAACCAGCTTAGACTAAGAGCCATTGTAACCAGAGGAAAAGTAGATAAAAGTGTTCTGGAAAAAAGAGCTTCTCTTTTAAAAAGTGACTCCGTTCATGGACCATTTAGTGGAACGGTAAATATAGATGAGGAAAATTCCACTTTGATCATAAACGGTACTACCGTTCATATGATCTCCGCAAATCAGCCTGAGGATATCGACTACACCAATTATGGAATCAATAATGCCTTAGTGATCGATAACACAGGTGCTTTCAGAGATAAAGATGCATTAAGCAGACATCTCGCTTCAAAAGGCGCGGCCAAAGTCTTACTCACCGCACCAGGAAAGGGCGTTCCTAACATAGTTCATGGCGTAAACCAAAAGGAATATAATCCAGACGAGATCGATATTTTTTCAGCTGCATCTTGCACCACCAATGCAATCACTCCAGTTCTTAAAGCAATACAAGACTCATTAGGTGTTGTTCACGGGCATCTTGAAACTATACATGCATACACCAACGACCAGAACCTGGTAGACAATATGCATAACAAATATCGTAGAGGACGCGCCGCAGGGTTGAATATGGTAATTACTGAAACCGGAGCAGGAAAAGCAGTTTCAAAGGCTTTACCTGTTTTTGAAGGCAAACTTACTTCCAACGCCATTAGGGTTCCTGTTCCAAACGGTTCACTTGCAATTTTGAACCTGGAAATTGAAAAAGACACCAGCGTTGAAGGTGTAAACTCAATTTTGAAAAAATATGCATTGGAGGGTGAACTTGTTGAACAGATACAGTATTCTGTAGACAATGAACTGGTTTCTTCAGATATTATTGGTTCTTCTGCACCTGCGATCTATGACAGCAATGCCACGATCGTATCTGCCGACGGGAAAAATTTGATACTATATATATGGTATGATAATGAATATGGATACAGCCATCAGGTAATAAGGCTGGCTAAATATATCGCCAAGGTAAGACGATATACTTATTACTAGATAATTAGGAGAAAATAATAAAAAATGACCCCGCCTTTTGCGGGGTTTTTTTATTTTTGCAGCACTTTAAAACATTAAAAAAACCTGATTCGAAACTGAGTAAAATCTGCAATTAGCGAATTCATCCCGAAAACCTGAAATATACTAACCCAAGCCTTCGCTATTTGTTTTTATGAACCAAAAAAATTAATCCCCAAAAATGAGTAACAAATTTTACATCGTAGCAGCTTTTGTTATGGCTAGTGTATTTCAGATGAATGCCCAAAATGACAGTATTGCATCAACCACGCCTATCCAAGATGAGTTTTCAGCATTAATTCAGGAGTCTAATAACTACCAGGGTTATAAGGTTGTAGATTATGATAAGCTAATAGAATTGAGGAATAGTACCAGGAATTATATTTCAGATCTTAAGGAGGAGATCATTCAGCATAAGAATACCCTCGATCAGCAAAATGATGAGATAGAAAAACTGAAAAGTGATTTAAAAACTACCCAGGATGATCTGAAGAGAGTTTCTGAAGAAAAAGATGCGCTAATGTTCCTTGGAATGCCTTTCAGCAAAGGTGGTTACAAGGGAATGATGTGGGGAATCGTTGGCGCACTTATCGTGATTCTACTTATTTTGTTTTTTAGATTCAAAAGCTCTAACGCCGCCACCAAAGATGCTCAGCAAAAGTTAAGCGAAACCGAAAAAGAATTTGATGCTTACCGCACTAAAGCACTTGAAAAGGAACAGCGCTTAGGAAGAATGTTACAGGATGAAAAAAACAAGGCTAGCGGGAACCTGTAGAAATCATTGATTTTCTCTAGCCTAAATTCTCAACTTTTACGAATGCGTATTGATATAATCACCGTAGTGCCAGATATTCTGAAAAGCCCTTTTGAAGCTTCCATTCTTCAACGAGCTATTAAGAAGGGACTGGTTGAAATTCATTTACACAATCTGAGAGATTATACCACAGATAATTATAAAACGGTAGATGACTACCAGTTTGGAGGTGGTGCAGGAATGGTTATGATGATTGAACCTATAGACAAGTGCATTTCCAAATTAAAATCTGAGAGGGAATACCAGGAAGTTATCTATATGACCCCTGATGGAGAGAGGCTTCAGCAAAAAATGGCAAACCGCCTGTCTTTATTTGAGAATATTATCATTCTATGTGGTCATTATAAAGGTGTAGATCAAAGAGTAAGAGATCAATTCATAACTAAAGAGATCTCTATTGGAGATTATGTACTTTCCGGTGGAGAACTGGGAGCTGCAGTCCTTTGCGATTCAATCATAAGACTAATTCCGGGAGTACTAGGTAATGAAACCTCTGCCCTAACCGATTCTTTTCAGGATAATTTACTAGCTCCACCTGTTTACACCAGGCCAGCAGAATATAAGGGATGGGAAGTACCTGCTGTGTTGACTTCAGGAAATTTCCCGAAGATCGAAGCCTGGAGAGAAAATGAAGCTTACGAAAGAACCAAAAGATTAAGACCAGATCTGCTGGAAGAAGAGTAATTTTTTCAGGAACAGGCTTGTACAATAATATAAATTGATTAATTTTGCACTCATTCTAAAATAACCTCTGGCGATAACCGTGAATGTTGTTTTGGATTTTACTTTAAACTAAGAAAAAATGGAATCGTTAGTAAAATACGTTCAGGACGAATTCGTAACTAAAAAAGACCTGCCAGAATTTTCAGCAGGTGACACTATCACTGTTTATTACGAAATAAAAGAGGGACAGAAGACCAGAACCCAGTTCTTTAGAGGTGTTGTGATCCAGAAAAGAGGAACAGGTTCATCTCAAACCTTCACTATTAGAAAAATGAGTGGTACTGTTGGTGTGGAAAGAATTTTCCCAATCAACCTTCCTGCTATCCAGAAGATCGAAATCAATAAGAAAGGTAGCGTGAGGAGAGCTAGAATCTTTTACTTTAGAGGTCTTACCGGTAAGAAAGCTCGTATTAAAGAAGCGATTAGAAAATAATAATTCTTTATTTAGAATCTATTTAAAAGCCCCGAAATATCGGGGCTTTTTTTATGGCTCATTTTTAACATAAATTAAATCCTCAAATTTTTTACTCCTCCTTTTAACAATTGTTTTAACTCTATCCTAAGGAATTATGGCACAGATGCTATAAATTCAATATTTTAACATTTAACGTATTGTTAACTTCTATAAATAGGTCTATTTTCACCCTCCTTAAAAACAACAAACATTTATGAAAAAAACAATTACAAGTGTATGGAAGCTGTGGGCAGCAGTTTTCATATTGGGAGTATTTTTAACCTCCTGCGAAAAAGATGAAAATCCTGTACAAAACAATGAACAGGCATCTGCCGATTTAAAAGAACCTTCTTTTAAGAACTACCTGGTGATCAGCGACCAAAACTCAGGCTCAACCAAAGCTGCTGAAAATTATCTAAAAAGTGTAAAAGGAGTAAAAATTATCAATAGCATTCCTGAATTAGGTTTAACCGTTATAAATACGGAAGACCTAAGCTTACTTAATAAAGCTCAGGATAAAAACCTAACCATTGTTCCAGATTATGAAATAAAATGGATTCCTACGGCGGAAGCAACAGAACAAAACTTGGGAGCAGGAGAATATTTTTATGAGGTTGGATATTTATGGGGAATAGATGCTGTAAATGCTCCGGAAGCATGGGAAATGGGATACACTGGAAAAGGGGCGAGCGTGTATGTTCTTGACTCAGGTATAGATCCAGATCATTTTGACCTTGCTCCTAACGTAAATACTGAATTATCTGTTTCTTTTATCGAAGGAGAAAGTTGGATTGTGGGACCTGAAGTTGGATTTAACCATGGTACTCACGTTGCAGGAACCATTGCGGCAGCCGATACTAATTACGGTTTAATTGGTGTGGCTCCAGAAGCTGAGCTTGTAGCTGTAAAAGTATTAAGCGAAGTATCTGGTAGCGGTCCTTTTAGCGCTATTAACAGTGGACTTTATTATGCCGGTTCAAACGGAGCAGATGTTGTGAATATGAGTTTAGGTGCGACCTTTCAGAAAAACGGTAAGCTTACCGATGCCGATGGAAATGAGTACAAAATTCCTGCTAAATTTGTTCAAGAGATAATTAAAGCGCAACAAAGAGCTGTAGATTATGCGGTGAGCATGGGAACAACAGTAATTGCTTCGGCCGGTAACGATTATTATAATTTCGACGGATTTGAATCTTATATAAAGTTACCAGGCAGCCTGAATAATGTGATCACAGTTTCAGCTACTGCACCTCAGGCCTATTTCCCAGGAGATTATGATGGTTCTTTTGATATTCCTTCAAGCTACACCAATTATGGTAGATCATTAATAGATGTTGCAGCTCCAGGGGGAGATTTCGACGGTCCTACTTACGGAGCAGATGGAATTCTTAGCGCCGGAAATAACAATTCATTTTACTGGAGTTCTGGTACTAGCATGGCTGCTCCTCATGTAGCAGGAGTTGCTGCTCTTATCATTGCTAAAAATGGTGAAATGAACCCTAAGGATGTACAGCGTCAAATTGAAAACACTTCCGATAAGGTTGACGGTATGGGTAAAAGCCTTTACCTGGGACAGGGACGTGTTAACGCTTTACGCGCAGTTACAGAATAACTAGTTTAAAAATTTTTTATAAAGGAAGCCCTCGAAATTCGGGGGCTTTTTTTGATCATTAAAACACCTCAAATTGAGCATTTTAAAATGTTAAATCACTTCTCTTAAAACTGGATTATTCTTATCTTTAATTATGAAATTATCGGCTTTTAAAATGACAAAAGAATTTTTAACTAAGGCGATTTTCCCGTAAAGCAAGGTCTTTACGATTGTTTTACCTTCTATATAACATTTATACATTTTGTATCGTCAAAATTAGTTTGAAAGGTAAAATATCAATTGATTCAGTTTTACTTCCTTTAAAATTGAATCAATTTTGAAACAGTATTAACCATAAAGCTAAAATAGCTTGATATCATCAGAGTGATAAGTTGCTGTTTCAAATGAAGCCATTTCATTTTATCATTTAAGATGAAATGGCTTTTTTATTGCATTATTTATGATTTCTTAACAGGTCAACTCCTCTTTAAATCTAGGAAAAAAGGCCTAAATACTGTATATTGCGCGTAGATTACACCCTGGTATATTCCGGGGTTTTCTTTGAATATATTGCAACCAAAAACATAAAAAATGTCACAGAAAGAAAAAATTATCTATACCAAAACAGATGAGGCTCCTATGCTGGCCACTTATTCGTTCCTGCCCATAATCGAAGCTTTTACCAAAGCTGCAGGCGTAAGTCTAGAAACCCGTGATATTTCTTTAGCCGGTAGAATCTTATCTCAATTCCCTGATTTTCTATCTGAAGATCAGAAAGTATCTGATGACCTTGCAGAACTTGGTGAACTGGCAAAAAAACCAGAAGCTAATATCATCAAATTACCGAATATTAGTGCTTCAATCCCCCAGTTGAAGAATGCGATCGCCGAACTTCAGCAAAAAGGGTTTGCAATTCCAGATTATCCAGATGAACCTTCCAACGATAAAGAGAAAGAAATCAAAGCTCGTTATGACAAGGTAAAAGGAAGTGCCGTAAATCCTGTTTTAAGGGAAGGAAACTCAGATAGACGTGCACCAAAAGCGGTTAAGAATTTCGCAAAAAAGAATCCTCACACTATGGGAGAATGGAGCTCAGACTCTAAAACTCACGTGGCTACAATGGGAGAAGGAGATTTTAGGTCTAATGAGAAATCCACCACTCTTGATAAGGAAGACACATTGAAAATTGAATTCACTTTAGATTCCGGAGATAAGAAAACTCTAAAGGACAGCCTTAAAGTTCTTAAGGGAGAGGTGATAGATGCTTCTGTGATGAGCAAAAAAGCGCTTCTGGAATTTCTTCGTAAGGAAGTGAAAGATGCAAAGGAAAAGAATGTACTTTTCTCTTTACATATGAAAGCAACGATGATGAAGGTTTCAGATCCTATCATCTTTGGTCATGCTGTAGAGGTTTTCTTTGAAGATGTTTTTGAAAAATACGGAAAGGAACTTGAGGAAGCTGGCGCAGATCCTAACAGTGGACTTGGGGATGTTCTAAAAGCGATAGAAAACCTTCCTGAAGAGAAGAAAAACGAAATAAAAGCTGCGATAGAAAAAGATCTTGAAGAAGGCCCGGATATCGCCATGGTTAATTCTCATGAAGGAATTACCAATTTGCATGTTCCTAGTGATATTATTATTGATGCTTCCATGCCAGCTATGATAAGAACCTCAGGGCAAATGTGGAATAAAAATGACAAAACCCAGGATACTAAAGCCGTAATCCCAGACAGTAGTTATGCCGGACTTTACCAGGCAACTATAGATTTTTGCAAAAAGCACGGTGCTTTTGATCCTACTACTATGGGAACTGTTCCTAACGTAGGACTTATGGCACAAAAGGCTGAAGAATATGGGTCTCATGATAAAACTTTCGAAATTTCTGGAAACGGAACTGTAAAAGTGATCAACTCTGATGGGGATACACTTCTGGAGCATAAGGTTGAAAAAGGAGATATCTGGAGAATGTGCCAGGTAAAAGATGCTCCAATTCAAGACTGGATCAAACTTGCGATCACAAGGGCCAAAGCTACAGGGATGCCGGCAGTATTCTGGCTGGATGAAACCAGAGCTCATGATGCAGAATTAATTAAAAAGGTGAATAAATATCTACCAGATTACGATACTGATGGATTAGAGATCAAGATCATGGCGCCTACTGAGGCTACAAAATTCACTCTTGAAAGAGTAAAAGCCGGTAAAGACACCATCTCTGTAACTGGAAATGTACTCAGAGATTACCTTACTGACCTTTTTCCGATCCTGGAATTAGGAACCAGTGCAAAAATGCTCTCTATTGTTCCTTTAATGAACGGTGGAGGATTATTTGAAACTGGTGCCGGTGGATCTGCTCCTAAGCACGTTCAGCAGTTTCTTAAGGAAGGACACCTAAGATGGGATTCACTTGGAGAATTCCTTGCACTTGCAGTTTCTCTGGAACATCTAGGAAATAAATACAACAATTCCAAGGCCCTAACCCTTTCTGAAGCTTTAGATGAAGCTACCGAAAGATTCCTTAACGAAGGTAGATCTCCGTCGAGAAAAGTTAATGAACTGGATAACCGAGGAAGTCATTTTTACCTTGCTTTATACTGGGCTGAAGCTCTTGCGAAGCAAAAGAGCAATACAGACCTGAATATTTATTTCGGAAAAGTTGCGAAAATGATGGAAGATAATCAGGAAAAAATACTTCAGGATCTTCTGGATGCTCAGGGATCTCCTGTAGATATTGGTGGTTATTACGAGCCAGATGAAGAGCTAACGAAAAAAGCAATGCGTCCAAGTGAGAATTTGAATGAGATCTTAGCTACGGACGCTAATTAAGATTTATAACTTAGAAAAAAAGCCTCGTCAAAACGGGGCTTTTTTATTTTTTGAAATTAATTATTTGTGCTCGCTCCATAAAAGATTCCTGTAGCTTCTCTAATTTTGGAGACATTTCTTCAGCGAACACCAGATACTGACATTTTTTTATACTTAGCGGAATTCTGATAATCTCATTAAAGTGATTACCCCGGTTTATAAAATCTGCATCTTCAATAATAAATAGCTGTAACTGCCCGAGGTGTATCCCGGTCATCGAAAATAATTTACCTAATCTTCTTGGAGTCGCGATCACTATATCCATTCCATAGTAGATCTCATATTTTTGATCTTCGATGTTTTGCTCCTCATAAGCGCAATAAATCCTTAGATCCATTTCTTCAGTGAATGTCTTAAACTTTTGCTCTAATTCAAGTGCAGCTTCTTTATCCTTTACATAAATCAAGGCCCTGGGAGAGTCCTCAAAAGCCTGAGCGTTTAATTTTTGGATCACCGAAATGATCATCGCTGTAGTTTTACCACTATCCCCGGGCGCAATTAAATAAAGGTCTTTTCCGCTTTTAATTCTTGGCAAAGCCTTCTTCTGAAACGAATTTGAATTCTCAAGATCCAGGTCAGCCAAAGCTTCTTTTAGCAGCGGATTTAATTTTTTAAAAGACATATTGAATAATATAAGCGTTAAGCCATTACATCCATCTCATTCCAAGATCGACCAATTAGACAGTTACAAAGGTCGTACTTTATTATCTAGTGAGGTGTGCCGGAATTAACTAAATCGAAATAGTTTAATCTTTCGTTAAACAGGCTTATAAATTAGAAGATATTTGAGGGTTTGCAGAAATTTGCAAAATGCATCAGATTTCGGGAAAAAGAAATAAGAAACAGGAAAATATCATTTTACTTGTTTTAGGAACCCTTATTGCCCTGGGGCCTTTTTCTATAGACGCTTATCTCCCTGGTTTTGAAAGCATAGCTAATGATTTTGACACCTCCATCAGTCAGATAGGTTTAACCCTTACCAGTTATTTTATTGGTATTTCGCTAGGACAGCTTGCTTATGGTCCTATCATGGATAAATTCGGAAGGAAAAAACCTTTACTTATAGGCCTGGTCATTTATCTTATTTCAGCTATCAGTTGTATGATCTCTCCTAACCTGGAATGGCTTATCGTATCCCGTTTCTTTTTAGCACTTGGGGCTGCCGGAGGTATGGTAGCAGCAAAAGCTATTGTAAGAGATATATTCCCAGTTCATGAAGTTGCCGGAGCAATATCCGTTTTAATGCTGATCATGGGAGGAGCTCCTATTATTGCTCCTACAGTGGGAAGCTTTATAATAGACTCCTTTGGATGGGAAGTCATTTTCCTTTTTCTGGCAATTTTCTGTTCAATTATGATTTTCAGTGTTTATAAATTTCTCCCGGAAAGCATTGTACCCGATAATCTGGTGGAATTAAAACCTAAACAGGTAGCCATAAAATATTACGGAATTCTAACTCATCCTAAGTTCTGGAGCTTTGCTTTTGCTGGAAGTTTCACCATTGGAGCGATGTTCGCTTATATTTCAGATGCTCCAAAATTATTCATGGGTAATTTTGAACTTTCTCAGAAGGAATTCGGTTTGCTTTTTGGCCTTAATGCCGGGGGGCTAATCCTGGGAAGCCAGATAAACCGTTTATTCCTTCGAAAATTCAGTACCCTCCAGATCACCCTTTTCAACAGTGTGGTTTTAGTGATACTTTCTGGCATATTCTTGATAATTGCCATTATGGACCTTGGTTTTTTACCTACAGTAGTCACCTTATTCTTTGTACTGTTTCTTTTAGGCTTTCAAAACCCCAATACGACAGCTCTTTCGCTGGAGCCATTTGAAAAAAAGGCCGGACGAGCTTCAGCTCTTATAGGAAGTTTAAAAATGATCCTTGGAGCCTTCACTTCTTTCCTTATTAGCCTTTTCCATATTTCAAGTTCTGTTCCACTGGCAATTATACTATTCAGCTGTCTTTTAGTTAGTTTTATTCTTCTGTACAGGTTTAACCATAAAACAAAAGTTAATATAAGGTTAGGTTAGACTTAAACTTTTTTATTATCCCCGGAAATGATATTTTTGGTTAAAACTTGAATTTGCGATACTTAGTTTCCCTGATACTTTTTTTAACAAGTAGTCAGATCTTCAGCCAGGAAACATTCACTTTGAACGGTGTGGTCACCGATGTCTCCAGTAATGAAACGCTAATTGGGGTTAACCTCATAGTTCCTTCGGCCAGCACCGGGGTAGTAACGAACGATTACGGATACTATTCCATTAAATTGCCTCAGGGAGAATACGAAATTGAAATTTCATACCTGGGCTACAAGAGTGTAAGGCAAACCATCGTGCTCAACTCAGATAAACAATTGGATTTTCAGCTCCAGGAATCTTCTGAAAGTCTTGATGAAATTTTAATTACAAGCGACGTTGAAGGTTTGAACATCAGAAAACCTGAAATGAGCGTAAATAAATTATCTATTAATACCATTCAAAAACTACCCGTGGTATTTGGTGAAGTAGATGTGGTAAAATCTTTATTGCTACTTCCTGGTGTTTCAAATGCTGGAGAAGGCTCTTCCGGTTTCAATGTACGTGGTGGGGCGGTAGACCAGAACCTGATCCTTTTGGATGAAGCTACCATTTATAATTCTTCGCATTTATTCGGTTTTTTCTCAGTTTTTAATCCAGATGCGATCAAAGACCTAAAATTGTATAAAGGGGGTATACCTTCCAAATATGGTGGTAGAGTATCGTCGGTTCTGGATATTTACCAAAGAGATGGCAACAGCAAGGAATTTAAAATGCAGGGAGGGATTGGTGCTATTTCAAGCCGGTTACTGGCTGAAGGCCCAATTGTAAAAGATAAGGGCTCCTTCCTGGTAGCAGGAAGAAGTTCCTATGCTCACTTGTTTCTGAAATTAACCGATAATGAAAATTCCGCCTACTTCTATGATCTGAATACAAAACTCACCTATAACATTGATCAGCGAAACAAACTATTGGTATCAGGTTATTTCGGAAGAGATGTTTTTAATATTAGTCAGAATTTTGAGAACACTTATGGTAATGCGGTAGTCAATCTTCGATGGAACCATATTTTCTCTGATAATATCTTCACCAACCTATCAGTAATATACAGTGATTATTATTACGGTTTAAATCTGAATTTTGTTGGCTTTAACTGGGATAGTGGAATTAGCAACCTGAATGTGAAATATGACTTCAACCATTATATCAATGACGACCTTCAGTTAAAATATGGGGTCCAGAACACCTATTATAAATTCAATCCTGGAGAGATCGAACCTATTGATGACGAGTCTGGAATTAATTATTTCAAGTTAATAGATAAATATGCCTTTGAAAATGCTTTTTATATTTCTGCAGAACATAAATTCAGTGATAAATTTTCGGCTGAATACGGTGTTCGTTTAAGCAATTTCTTCAGATTAGGGCAGGATGAAGTGAATATCTATGAGAACAACAATCCTGTAGAATATGACGCAGAAAGAGATATCTACCGGGAAGCCGAAATTCTGGATACTGAAGAGGTTTCCAGAGGAGAGATCATGAAATCATATAATAATTTTGAACCACGACTGGCACTTGCCTATACGTTAAATGAAAAACAATCTATTAAGGCCAGTTATAATAGGATGGCGCAGTACCTTCATTTAATTTCGAATACCAGCTCCCCTACCCCCCTGGATGTTTGGGCTCCAAGTGGATCTTATATAAAACCTCAAATCCTGGATCAATATGCCCTTGGTTATTTCAGAAATTTTAATGAGAATGATTATTCACTGGAAATTGAAGGTTTTTTTAAGCAGATCGACAATAGGTTGGATTATATAGATGGGGCCAACCTAATTGCAAATAATGCCATTGAAAGAGTGGTTTTAAGCGGAGAAGCTCGCGCATACGGCCTGGAATTACTTCTAAGGAAAAATAAGGGTAAGCTCACTGGTTGGATGGGATATACGCTTTCAAGGTCAGAGCAACGCACCCCAGGACGAACCGAACTGGAACCCGGAATAAATAATGGCAACTGGTATAGAACCAATTATGATAAAACTCATGACCTGAGCATTACTGGGAGTTATGAAATAAATACTAAATGGCAGCTCAATGCGAATTTCATTTTTCAAACTGGATTAGCTACTACATTTCCTAACGCCCAATATGAATATGAAGGTATAACTATACCAGTTTACGGAGAAAGAAATGGAGATAGGTTGCCTTCCTATCACCGACTGGATATTTCTGCGACTCTAAATCCCGGAGCCGGAAAAAATAAAAAATTTGAATCTTCCTGGAATTTCGGCATCTATAATTTATATAACCGGCAAAACGCTTATTCCATTAGTTTTAGGGAAAATGCTGACACTGGAATGAATGAAGCGGTTAGATTATCTTTATTTGGTATAATTCCTTCAGTTACTTATAATTTCAAGTTTTAAATGAAAAAAGTCTTTCCATACATATCAATTATTCTTGTATTTGTTTTCATATCCTGCGAAGAGGTTATCCAGGTAGATCTCGAAGAAAGTGAACCCAGATTGGTAATCGAAGCCTCAATAATCTGGTATAAGGATACCAATGGAACAGAACAGGTAATTAAAATAACCGAAACAACACCGTTCTACCAGGAAGATCCAGCATTCGTGGAAAATGCCACTGTAAAAGTATTTTCTGAAGATGGAGAAATATTTGAGTTTGCATATAATAGAAATGGCGAATACCGTAACTCAGATTTTAATCCGGATATTGGACTGGAGTATGAATTAGAGGTTAACCACGAAGAAGAGATTTACACCGCAATGGAAACTATGGTCCCTGTTACTTCCATAGATTTTGTTGAACAAAGTGAATCCGGCGGTTTCAGCGGTGAAGACATTGAAATTAAAGCTTATTATACAGATCCTGTTGATGAAGAAAATTATTATTTATTCAAATTTTTTAACGAGGATACCAGTCTCGAATTTTATGAAGATGAATTCACCAATGGTAACCAGATTTTCGGTTATTATTCTGACGAGGACATTGAAGTGAATGATATAATTGAGATCGAAATGCAGGGTATTTCTAAGGAGTATTATGAATATCTGTTTATTTTGAGGTCACAGGTAGGATCTAATGAAGGAGGACCTTTTGAAACAATGCCTGCAACAGTTAAAGGGAATATTATCAATGAATCGAATCCTGAAAATTATCCTTTCGGATATTTTAGATTATCAGAAGCAGATGCTACCACTTATACAGTTGAATAAATGAAACATACCAATAAAGAAGTTCTATTTAAAGGCTTAAAATTTCTGGCAGGTGCTTTACCATTAGCTTTGATAGGTCCATCTATACTTTATAATGCTTTTAATAACCAGGGACACCCGTGGTATATTCCTGTTTTAATCATAGGTATTCTAGCAACGATAGGCTCTATATTTCTCATGTTTAAAGGAATCATGACGATAATGCAAGCTGTTTTCGATAAATAAGATCTATAATGAGACCTAGATTACTTAATTGAAATCTGTTCATAAAAAAGGCCCGGCCCATCGCATGCCTGCCAGCTACTTATTAATGTTATAGCCTGATCATCCAGATATAAATATTCTTTTTTATCATTACTACAATTATCTACAAGATCACTCTCTTCAGAATAGTTCAGAAGATAAGCAACACCATCAGCATTAGATTGAATTTCAAAGAAACCTACAGCAGACCTTTCATTTGAGTCTGATATCCTGATTTTAGTAAAAGATTTATCCCTGTAAAAAATATAGTATTCCTGGTAAGGTAAATCATCTCCAGTACGTTCAGAATACTGTATACTACCGGTCATTTTATACAAACTCCATTTTTGGGGAAATGTATTAACTGAAAGATCTTGTGCCTCCAATTCATTAGATTTTTTTGAGCAGGATAAAATGACAAAGCTAAGTAGGAAGAGAAATTTTAATTTCATAAGACAAATAATTAGGTTAGTTATCTATCAGATGAAAAATAATGAGAAAGGTTGCGTAATTATTTCGAATTACACATAAAAAAACCCTTTATCTTTTGGATAAAGGGTTTTCGAGAAGAAGGCGGCGACATACTCTCCCACAATGATAGCAGTACCATCTGCGCTAACGGGCTTAACTACTCTGTTCGGGATGGGAAGAGGTGAGCCCCGTTGCTATAGCCACCTTAAAAGGTAAGTTAT
>NZ_JAKVTV010000004.1 GCF_022489035.1 Christiangramia lutea | reverse complement strand
AGATCCAGGTCTCACAGAACTAAACGAAATTAAAGTAGAAAAGAGAGGGGATTATCATTGTTGACGGAATCTCAAGTTCCCACGGTTCATGTAACCTTATTCCTCTCTTTTGTTCTTTCTGGTTATACATTCAAAATTTAGAGAAATTAAACTTAAGACGGTTCATCGCCAATAAGCGGCACCGTTAGAAAGAAAATAATTAACTTGACCAACAAACCAATACTAAGCCGACAAATCCGCGTTCCTAATCTTAATAAACAAATTTAAAGGAGACCGTTGATAAGCCAATTAATTAGAAAATTAGTGAATAAGACAAAAGTATACATTGACCCTACTATTAGAATAAAATACTCTTCTTTTTATATAAGAGGCTTATATGATGTTTTTGGCAAGGAGAATGTGAAATTTTCTGGAAAATATTTCGATTCCTTAAAACGAGCTTCAGATCCCTACTCTTATGATCATTATATGGCTTTTGTGGTAATCAATAATAAAAGCCTTAAGAAATACGTCATTGATTTTGCAGATAGAAGAACCATTAAGGAAAGAGCATATATTTGGTGCGATAGGTATGCTAAAATAAATTTTTCAACTTACTTATCTGACAATTCTTTTCATGAGAAAATAATTTCTATACCACCTGGTTTTGGAATTAATCTGTGGGAAGGGTTTGAATTGGTTTATAACTGTCTTTTAAATTTTATAAAATGTAAATTTAGACCATTAGTTTCACTGAAGGCCCATATTTTAGACTACTACTTACAATTTAAAAGACCTAAACTAGAGGAATATCATTCTGAAGTAATACATGAACGAAATAAGCCTTACGTTTTTTTGATAGGTACATTGTGGCCTCATGAAAATTGTATTGAGGGAACTAATCTATACAGAAAAACATTCGTTGAGACTTGTGAATCTATGAATATAGATTTTGAAGGTGGCTTTTTTTCAAACCAGGACCACCCTCAATATAAGCTTTTTAAAGACTTGATTTTTAGTGAGCGATACTCGGTAAAATCTTACATTGAAAAAACTAAAGAATCCTTATTTGTTTTTAATACACCGGCAGTTCACGATTGTCATGGATGGAAATTAGGAGAATATCTTGCCATGGGTAAAGCTATTATTTCAACACCACTTTCAAATAATTTACCAGGGGCTTTGACACATGGAGAAAATATTCATTTTGTGTCGAACCTGAATAACCTGCAGGAGGATATTTCTATGTTACTTTCCAATCCTTCTTATCGTAAAAAACTAGAAACTGGAGCTAAGAATTATTATTTAAATTATGTGGTTCCAAAAGAGGTGATTAAAAGTATAACAGCATGATAAACTGATTATAAGAATCTTTCCTACTCCTTTTTTTTAGAGATTATTCATTGATTTTATATAATTATTTCCTTCAAATTCTATTTGCAACATCGAAAATTCTGATATGTCTTAGGAAAGTCAACCTATAAAGACATCAAATGAATTAAAAACTTACCCATTTGTTACTCCTACAATTCTTTTACTTTTCAGCAATACCATAGTGGAAACTCTATTTGAATCATTTATAATTACTGTGGAAAAATCTTAATTTTTTGTATGAGTTGAAGCAAACTCTCATGACCCCGTAATTCTTCATTTTCATGGTGGTCAAGGGAAGTTCTCCACGTTAGAATATGATCTATATAAAAATTCTTTAGAACAGAATTATTCAATTTCATGCACGAACCAGAGAAGGAGCAGATAGCTCAAGAAATTCAAAATTTAGATTTAATCAATATGAAACAGTATTCAGAAGACCTGGGATTGTAATTGATCACCTAGTTCAGAAATATGATAAAAGAAAATTAAATACAATGAGAGATTTTTGAGGAGCACCCTATAGTTTCCTATATCTCATAAATGATCAATCTAAGGTCAATTCAAAGATTAGTGATGGTGGTGTGGCGAATGCTACGTATTTCTGTCATAACCTAATTAAAATAGAATAAGCTTACGAACTTATAGAAAACTCTAATATTCAAATGAAAGTTGAAAAGCACCACAACGAATGAGTTCAACTGGAAAAAATAAAAACCGAATTGATAATTTCTTTAAGATATGGGTTTGAAAAAAAATAAATTTTAAAGGCAGCTCAATTTCAATTCGTACAGAGATAAACCCAAAATGGCCCTGCCTTCCAGAAGGTATTAAAATATGTATATTTTGCTATGGATACTTTAATGAGTTTCTTTTAAAAAGCTGATTTTGTGAATAGGGAGTTTCAAAATGATACACTATATAACAATTTGAACATATTAAGACAATTAGCAAGTATTCAAATTCCTGTATTGGTCATACAAGGAAACAACGATCATTCTGTTGGTTTAGACTGGAAAAAAGATAGATACATCGAAAACAAAAAATCAGCGCCAAGAATTTTTTGTAAATTTTAAAGATACTGGGCATGGTACAACCGGAGAAAGTCCTGAAAAAATATTCCTAATTCTGGAGATTCTTTAAAAAATTCACAGTTTGATTATTGAAATTAAATGACTTCAATTTGCCTATTAGATCAGAAGATCCTTCCGGGGTACAGGGCAAACTTATTTTCATTAAAAATCAGTCTAAAGAGAAGATACTCAGAGCTTTTTATTTTTTCTAAATTCTCAATTATGTCATATCTTTTATATCCAAAACTTTTTGAATTACATGATTTTCATTTAAAACTTAAGGTGATTTTTTGAAAAAATAATCGAAATAAAGAGATAAAAGGTAGATGACAGTATGAAATATGGAAAATTAAACAACTCCAATCACCTATAAGCTATTGAAAAAAATTTGAATTGAGGTACAGTTTAACCCTGGCAATTTCTGCTTTTCACTGAGGTAAAAGCTCTACTTAAGATATTAATATAAAAATGGCAGCGTATGATATCTCTTCGTTCAACTATCAATTCTATTTTCTTCCGTCGTAAATCTTTGATCTATGGAATTTTTATAAGCCTTGTTTTTATCAGCCAGTTATCATGTGCTCAAAGGAAGAAAAAGTCGGTAGGCCCAGGTGGGGGGATTGTTGAAATATCTCAGCAAGAATTGAGAACTACCATGAACGATTTCTTTTACAGGTTCGAGCGAAGCATAACTGAATCTGCAGATAGTATCATGCAATTATCTTCAGACCCAGTTATAGACAGGGAAGCTCTAATTTGGAAATTGAACTCCATTCCTATTGCTAATACAGCCATTTACAACAGCGATCCCTTTCTTGGATATATAGATATGGCCGTGTTTACTTACCAATTGAAATTGTATTTTGAAAATGGGGCAGGTAAAAATCTATTTGGAAGCCATCAGGATATTGCCATACAAACTATGGACTCTCTGTGGAAGGATTTACTGGATATCGGCAGGAACTTGGTTCCCGATAATGATATTTCCGAAGGTACCAAACTAGTTACAGATTTTGCTGAAGAACATCCCCTCCACAGCTCTTATTTTGTAAGGCAATCCACCATTCCGCTCATGACGAAGATTCAAACTGCTGAGAAAGTTACTTTCAAAGGACTGGCTGAAGATATGTCTCAAAATCTGGATCAGATGCGTTCTCAACTAGGTTCTTATATGGAGGTTCTTCCGAAACAGGTACGCTGGGAATCAGAATATTTAATCAATAATACTATGACTAATCCTGTTCTAACCAGTCGCTTCGATTCCTTAACGAACTTATTGGAACGATCTGTAGTATTACTGGAATCTACTCCAAGTTTAATCGACACCCAACGCGAAACTGCTTTTGAGGACATAAGAAATGAACGCATAGCAGTAATAAATGCATTGCAACAGGAGCGGGAAATTATTTTTGAGGAGATCAAAAAAGAAAGAGAGATCGTTCTGGCAGAACTATCTGAACAAATAAACTTGCAAAGAGAAGCTACTTTTAAGGATTTGACAGCCCTGACCAATCAAAGTATTGATACAACATTTAACAGAACAGAGGAAATCATAGATAAACTCTTTTGGAGAACTATTGTTTTGATCTCAATTTTACTGGTATTAATATTTATTGGTGTTGTAGTTTACAAAAAGATTTAAAAATGGCTTCCAACCAGCGTTGGAAAGTTCTCTGATGGAATCAAGATGTCCAATAGAAGCAGGCGATGACTTAGAAGCCTTTCAAAATTATAATAAATGCCGGTTTTTGTTTAGGCCATTCCAGGACTAATAATTATTCCATTTAAAGGTAATATTAGCTAATCCTTTCTACTACTCCCTGTGCCCAGAGTTCGATCTCCGGACTGAAACATTCCAGGATCGCATCTGTTCCCAGGATACTGCCCTTCGAATTTCGTCCCAGCACGGCGACAGGAATTTGCGAATTATAATTTTCAACCAGAATTAGTCCACTTGACTCGGTAGCTATTCCCAGGCCGCTTTCAACCTGTTCAATTTGAAGATTTTTTTTAAGTTTTTTAATGATCGTACTATCCATTTTTTCAATATCTGGTCCTGCCAGAATTGAATTGATCATCACATTGGCCACTACAGACTCATTTTCTCTTCTTAGTTTCCATCCCTTTTCATGCAGGTCGGTTTCCGGATCCTTAATAAATCGCAGGTCCAGAACATCGGCATCCATTAAGGCGAGCAATTGCAGGATACTTTCAACCGGAGGACCATAGGAATAGCGTTTAGTACTCTCATCCAGGTCTACGATCTCTTTCATAACCTCACCCTTTAGCCCGGAATGAGCAAACAATCGATACATGGTTGGTTGAAGCTGCCTCCAGATTTGACCTACAGTATAGTCGAGACTAAAAGCAGATTCTCCATTAGCCATAGACACCGTTTTTTCCATATAATCCCTTGTCGGCATACTGGTATCCAGTATCAAAGCATGTTTAGTATCCATATCATTCAGCCAATCCTTGATCAACTTTTCTATCTCTTCATTTTCATAGTTTCCCTTTGTATAGGGAGTTTCCATTTCCGAATATATTTCAGCAGATATGCTGGCAAAGGCTGAAACTAAAAAATCAATATTTTCGATCTTTTCGGGTTCTACCAGGTGATTTTCAATTTTCAATTCAAAATGTTTCACCTGTCTTTTCGAAGGCTGAAAATAGGAGTCTACTTTCCTGCCATAGGGTTTAGGAACAACCGGCAGACCATCCAGACTAAATGGATAGATCTTAACCTCATCACCAGTTTTGAGATATTTCAGGAATTTCGAATCAGGTTTTTCTCTGAAGCCGCCTCCGCGGCAGGTAGTCAGCATCCTGCAAATATCGATCATGGAGAGTCCAAAGCCTTTGATCGCTATTTCCTTATGATCCCAGTTATTATCTGCAATTTCAGATTCGTATGGATCATGAATATAAACACATTTCCTTCTTTCAGCATGATTTTTCCAGGTTTGGGATTCTTCGGAAAGTTCTGTTGGTTGATGCCCGATGGTTAGAAGGCATTCATCTACATCATAACTACTTTCCGTAGAAATTAGCTTTATTTTATTATCGCTCTTTTGAAGGTCTACAATTTCTTCTGAATAATGACTGACAAGGTTATTCTCCTTCAAAATATCAAAAATACTATTGAAACGCTCATTCAGATAGGTTCCCATAACACTTCGAGGCGGGTAAACATCCTTATCTTTTTCTGAAGCCTTTTGAAAACCATTGGCAAGACACCAATCCCGGTAAGAAGGAAAAGAAGGTACACTAAAAGAATCAAATGAGATCTTTACCCGGCCCTCGAGTTCCTGAAGCGCAAAATCTGAAATATTTATCCAGTTAGAATTCGGCTGATCAAGATCCCATGCTTTTCCGGTACCCAGATTCTTCGAAGTTTCAAATAAGATCACCTCGAAATCAATACTGGTTTTAAAATTGGATATTTCTTTGAATAATTCCTCTAATGCAGCGAGGCCCCGGGGACCACAACCAACAATGGCTATCACTTTCTTGTGCATAAATAAAATTAAAAAACTACAGAATGTATTATTTCTGGCAAATATCTAATTTAAAATGCTATGAAGATTGATAGTTAACAATAGCTTAAATGTTCAGCCATTTTGTAAGATTATTCCTCGAGGGTTTAAATGATGACATCCAACATTTTAAGATGAAATTTGAGCCATACCTTCTTTATATATTTCATGTTTCGGAATTGGCATCTTAACCCCTTGCTTATCCAGTTCTTTCTTGACGGCTTCCAATTGTTCCCAGTATGCAGGCCAGTATTCGACAGATTCCACCCAGCATCTGGCTTTAATTTTCATCTGGTATTCCCCAATTTCATTCAGCCATACATCCACGGGCAGATGTGTAGCGAGTTTAGGATGCTTTTCCATCCCGGCAATAATTATGGGCCGTATATGATCCAGATCTTCATCGAAGGAAAATTTCAGATCTAGATCTATCCTACGATATCTTTCCATGGTTCGGTTATCTACATCACTATTGGAAACGTTTCCGTTAGGCATAGTTATGATCCTTCCGTCAAAGGTCTTTATACGGGTATACAGGATATCGATCTTCTCTACAAATCCTAGTTTTTCGTTTACGTAGATTAGATCACCCACCTTAAAGGGTTTGAATACCAGGATTAGTACACCCCCTGCAAAATTGGACAAACTTCCCTGTAGAGCAAGACCAACTGCGATTCCTGCTGCTCCAAAAACAGCAATAAACGAGGTGGTTTTAATTCCCAATATTGAACCAATAATAAAGAACAGGAATCCATATAAAAGAAATATGCTTAAACTTTCTACGAAGGTCTTTAAGGATAGCTCTACTTTCGATCTTCGCAAAGCTCCTTTAAGGATGTTCATAATAATCCTAATTGCGAAAATACCAACGATCAGAGTGACTAAGGCATAAATAAGTTCAGGACCAATTTCGATTAGAAAAACAAGAAGTTGTTCTTTAAGTTCCAGCCAGAAGTCTTTATCCATTTAAATTTTGATTTCCTGTAAAATACAAATTAGATATGAAACAGCTTTCGGTATGGAAAAGAGATGGGTAATTTATGTGATCCTTTTCCTGTATTCTTTAGAAATTCAACCTTTATTCTGAAGGATGTGGAGCCGGTGGAAGTAATGATAATATTTAACCTGGTAATCATTAAAACTTACATGTATTTAACCCTGATCTTCTTCCTTCAAATTAAGCAATTCTTCATTCAGGCTTTCGGTGATATACCACCTGCGGTAATCCCCCTCCCTGGTACCAATATGCACATATTTACCAAGGGAAGTCCGCATTGGGATCATTCCTTTTTTATTCTTCGGATGTTTATAAGTTTCCTCCCCAAGGATCTGGAATTCTTCCTCAATCTCTTCGATGATCTCTTTGTTCTGATTCAATCTGGTAAGATGTACCTTTTGCTTCATAGGATCTATTCCCTTTTACGGATATTTTCAATATTGGCAACTTAAAGAATATCCTTAAATATAACAGTCCATTTAAGGAATCCTTGGCATTTAACCGCTTATTTAATTGATAGAGAAACTTTATAAATTTAGTATTTCTAAAAAATATCCTCCGTTTTAAAGTAATGCATTTTATCTATTAAATGTCTACATGCATCCTACAATTCATTCAAAATACTCTAGACAAACACTGATTTACAGAGGTTTGGTATATTTTAATTATCTTTTATATGCTGATCTAAAAACAATAATTATGAAACGACGAGAATTGCTTTTGCAAAGTCTACCGGCCTCGGCCGCTTTTTGTTCTCTTCCACTGTTATCCTGGGCCATCCCAAAGGAAAAAGAAGATTTGTTAGCTCAGGTTAGTCTATTACGAGAAATGGATAACGATTCACTTGCATGGATCTGGGGAATACTTAATGGGATCACCGAGGAAGAATTGGACTGGAAGATCAATGACGAAGCAAATTCGATCCGGTGGATTGTAGGGCATCTTACCTGGTTCGAGGAATGGGCTAGCGATGCTATAGAAGAAAAAGGATTGTATCTTATAGATAAGCAACCTTCCACTTCCTTTCAATCTGATAGTTTTGATCAAATGAAAGACCGCTTAACCAAAGCACACGAAAAATATGATAGGCTTGTACAAAACCTGAATCCCGAACAAATCAGACGACCTTCAAAATACCTTTATAACGAAAATGATAAAAAGAGAGCAGATGTAGATTTAAGAACTATAATGGCCATTCGCTGCACTCATTTTTTTGGTCATTTATACCAGATTCGCATGATTCGTGGCACCTATAGCCGAGTAAATAATACTGATAAAGCAGCTTTTGATAAATGGTGAATTTAAATAGCGTGAAAAAGCCAGATTATGTAGTTGTAACTTTAAGCAATTTCAATATTTCATTACATAAGGACCGTTTAAATTAATCTGTTCCTAATTGATATTTTTCTAATTGTTTACTGAAATATTCGTTAAAAACGATCTGTGCAAATTCACTTCGGGATAAGTCATTTTTCTTAAAATTTTCAATTTTTAATCCCAATTTATCTATAGCTTCCCGAAGTTTGTGGCGGGAAACTTTTTTATCGGGTTTTGCATACCAGCCGTCATAAATACCCTTTAATCCTAAAAGTTGAAATCCGAAAAATGCCGGGTGTTCTCTATCGATATCTTCAAAATACATAAGTACGGCACCTTGCCGTAAAAGTTTCAGCTGAAGGCGTTCAATATTAATATCGCTAACGTTTTCTGATGTCTCTATAGCCGTAGCAGCCGCGATTCCCGCCGCATGACCTAAAGCCATCCATGTAGGTTCCATCCGAAGAGTGGAAAAGCCCAGGTGACTGCCAGATACGGGAACCGGGGCCAGAAGATTATCTACCTCCTTTGGAACCATGACTCCATAAGGTATGGTAAAAGGTTCTGTATGATCACTTAAAAACCCGTCCAGATGAACCCTGTTAGGTTCTCTTTTTCTTACACCGTGTGAATCGATACTGTAGTGCCCCGCGGAGATACTCTCCTCATGCACCGGAGGTCGCCTATTCTTTCCTGTTGGTTTTACATCTTTTCCGGTATAAAAATATTGCCCTTTCATCCTGCGGCCTTCACGAACATATACCTGCCGGGGAAAGTTTTCATTATCTACATATTCATCAGCTGCCAGTCCCCACCCTATACATTCCTGCCTGAACCATTCTGGCAGTTCTTCATCATTCTGGGCAAACCATAATAAACCAAGGGTGTAATTCTTAAGCCGCTTGGCAAAATTATCCCTCCATTCCCAGTCAGCCTCTGGCCAGGGCCAATTCTCCTCGGGCAAATCTGTCGAGATAAAGGCCAAATGCTGATTATTGGCATCAGTCTTTGAATTGGGAAGATCTACCAGGTTCACAACCTTTTGAATACCATCAGGATTACCTGGAATTTTTGGTTTGTCGGCAACCACAGAAGCTGTTGTTTTATTGGAATAATCTGGATTCTTCTTTTTATAATTTTGAAATAACTTGCTCGTGTTCCTTCCCGTAAGCACATCATCAATCAAACTTACATAGTCCTCTCGATTGTATTCCTCAGGCTTCTCTATTTCAATTCTGTTCTCTGGATCTTTTGTAAGGCACAACCTGTAATTATAGGCCTGTATGGCATCATCAGCTTCAAAGGTAGATCCCTTACCTACCGGTCCTCCCCAATATTTATATATTTTTCCGGCATATCGTTCATTATACTTATTCCTGGATTCCCTTCCTAGAACATACTCAACCCCGGCTGCTGCGATAAGGTCTCCTTCATAAGTAGCATCTATGAAAATCTTTCCTGAGACTTCTTTGCTTTCACCCGTTATCCTATTAAAAACTATTATGGATTGTATCTTTCTATTTTCTATTGAAATATTGTTCGTATTAACATCGAACTGATAGTTTTTCCATACATCTATAAGCTCATGTTCCTTCAGCATTTCAGTTAAAACACTTTCGGCTACGGAAGGTTCAAACCTGTATCCACCTTTTGAAATTTTATGCTGGGAAGAGTTCTTGCCATACTTTGAAATATAATGTCCTTCTACCCGGCCAATAAATTCCTTAAAGAGTCCACCAACGGCAGCCTCGGTTTTTATATCTGTAGCTCCAAGGCCATTTGCCGGAAGACCGCCAATATGTCCATTACGTTCAATGATAAGGCTTTTAAACCCATCCCGGTTGGCCGCTATGGCCGCCATTATTCCACCAGGAGTTCCTCCAAGAATCACAAGATCGTAGGTTGCTTTTTCAGTGGGCTGAGAGTAAACTGAAAAACCAAACAGAAATACAAGCAGAAAGAATAAACTAAGGAAGTTTGATTGATCTGTTCTTTTCAAAATATAGTTTTATACCCCTAAATTTAACAAAATCAAGCAAAAAGAACAGTTTTAAAATTTTGAAAAAGGAGAATTACGAGGATAAGACCAATATAGAACAACCCTACCAGGAAATCTAAAATCAGGAAATCTGATCAGAATCATTTGAAGAAAAATGTAAAAAGAACCTGAAGTTCTTGAAATCATCTATTCTATCAGGATTTCAGAATTTTTTCTACCTGCATAATTATAATCCTGAGCTTCATAAATATATTTTAATCCCTGCACTCGCTTCACAAAATCCAACCAGTTTCGATCTTTTTTACGGGTCCATCCTACCTCAGCCAATGCAGCCAATCTAGGTAAGGTCATATACTGGACCTTATCGAAATTCTGCATATACTCGGTCCATACATTAGCCTGTACACCTAAAATATATTCGGCTTCCTCACTAGATAATTCTTCCGGTTTAGGATTGTATGAATAGACCTTACTTAATGGCAGATATGCACCAATTGCCATAGGATCGCCCTCCAGTCCTATTTCCTGATAATAGTCTAAATAGAAATATCCGGTTGGAGTCATAATCACATCATGCTTCTGCTTTGCCGCTTCGATACCTCCTTCTTCTCCCCTCCAGGACATTACAGTGGCATTAGGTGCGAGTCCGCCCTCAAGGATCTCATCCCAGCCAATGATCTTTTTTCCTTTTGCATTCAGGTATTTCTCCATACGCTGAATAAAATAACTTTGCAGCTCATGCTCATCCTCCAGTCCGAGGTCAGTTATCCTTTTTTGGCAATCTGGACAACGTTCCCAGTTTGCCTTCGGGCATTCATCCCCACCAATATGAATATATTCTGAAGGAAAAAGAGTTACGACCTCATCCAGCACGTTTTCGAGAAAAGTAAAAGTGGATTCTTTTCCGGCGCAGAATACATCATCAAAAACTCCCCATGATTCCTGAACGATCTTTGGATTTCCAGATTCCTGCAAATGCTTCCCAGATTCTGAAATCCTTCCCTCAGGCACAATCGTATTCTCTTCAGGAAAGCAGCTCAGATAAGGATAAGCCGCTATTGCTGCACTACTATGCCCAGGCATTTCGATCTCGGGAATAATTGTAATATGTCTTTTTTCAGCATATTTTATCACTTCCCTGATCTCTTCCTGAGTGTAGAATCCTCCGTATTTTTCATTATCATTTTCAGATCCTGGAAATCTTCCCACAATA
The DNA here is from genome assembly GCF_022489035.1 of Christiangramia lutea. Classification (GTDB taxonomy): domain Bacteria; phylum Bacteroidota; class Bacteroidia; order Flavobacteriales; family Flavobacteriaceae; genus Christiangramia; species Christiangramia lutea. The sequence continues at coordinate 262,089 of NZ_JAKVTV010000004.1, read as the reverse complement.
GTTCCATTTCTGAAACCTCCAATTTCAGTGAGCTTTGGGTATTTCTTAATCTCAATACGCCATCCCTGGTCCTCGGTGAGATGCCAGTGAAAAGTATTTATCTTATGCAGGGCCAGCATATCCAGGTATTCCTTCACTTCATTTACATCAAAAAAGTGCCTTGCAACATCAAGGTGCATTCCCCTATAACCTAAAGCTGGAGAATCTTCAATTTCAACCACTGGAAAACTGAACTCCTTATTGTTCTGTATGAGTAATTGCCTTAATGTTTGAATACCGTAAAATATACCTGCATTTGTAGATGCTTCAATATCTATGTGATCTTTGGATACCTGGAGATGATAAGCTTCATCATTATCAAACCGGTCTGATATTTTTAACTGGATCAATCTATTCCCTTTACTGAAATCCAGGTCTATTGACCTTGTAAGAATTTCTTTTAAAAAGTTCCTTTCATTCTCTAAATTCTTTCCGGCTTGAATTTTCACTTCAGGATCAATTACGAAACCTCCCTCGCCTTTTTTAACTTTTGAAGGTTTAGGAACAATATTCAACTGGTGTGTTGAATTCTGAAAACTATAAGCCTCTTCAATTGTAAGCATTAAAATTGTTATCAATAAAAACGAGAGTGAAAGCCTGTTACGCATAAACATAAATTGATCTAGTTAAAAACTCCTTTAAACCTTAGCGAACTGAAATTCGCGATATGGAAAGATAATTAATTATCTTTTTAAGTTGAATTTGAGAAATTTATTGTGATCCATTTAAATATAATCCTTGTAATTACCGGAAAAATGGTTACTGAGATTAATAATGGCTTATACTAAATTTTGAGCCCGGTAATTGATAATTTGCCGGTTAATATCTATGAAAGGATTATTTCGCTCATTCATTAGATCACTCTTAAGAGAATTTTTCTTTGGTTTTTGGAGTACTATTAATGCTCTCTTTCGGAATATTGGTATATGTCTTTTCCCTTCAGTTTTCTCAACAGCAGGGGTGTCCACTGAAGATTGGCAGGTTAGAAATCTCGATTCAATTTATGCAGTAGGATTAATGGACCACGAAGTGAGATTTGGCTTAATATTAAGCTCTGAAATTCCAGACACATAGGCCCCATGAAGGAAAGGAAAAGCATACAAAATGCGATCAATAATCTGTCCTGCCTCAGTTGTAAGCTCAATTCCGGTATGCAGACAAATGCAAAGTCACAGGAAAGTATAGCAGTTAGAATTCCTCAATTCAGAAAAAGGGAATATAGCGAAGGAGTTTCAGATAATCATAATTTCAATTTCAACAAGGTAGATGTGTTCCAGCTGAATATTGTGCTGAATTATAACATTTAGGATTTCTTAAAAATAGATTTCCAAAGCTTTTTTAAAAGGTTTACTATGGGAAGAGTAAGTGCTCCTACGATCAAGCCTACCAGAAATTCTCCCAGAATCGAAGGTATGCTGTGTACCAATTCATGAATAAAATGAATATTATGTACAAATATTCCTCCTGAAACCAACATCAGGGCAATAGTCCCAATAATTGATAGACCTTTGATCACCTTGGGTAATGCATTTATTAAAAATCTGCCAACCTTGTCTGAAAAGCTATCATCTCTCTCATTAAGATCTATGAGTCTTGCCCCGAATTCGTCCATTCTAACGATCAATGCTACAACCCCATAAACACCTACGGTTGCGACCACAGCAATTAGAGTGACTACAGGAATCTGTATATTTAGCGATTCATCGCTTACAGCACCCAGGGCAATGATGATGATCTCTACAGAAAGAATAAAATCGGTAATAATCGCCGATTTAATCTTTTCCTTCTCCCTCGCCAGCGCTTCCTCTTTAGTAAGTTTCTCCAATTTAGGTTTTTCATGAGGATTTGCATGAGGGAAAAAGTACTCGTAGATCTTCTCTGCGCCTTCATAGGCCAGATACAAACCTCCAATAATCAAAATGACCTTAATAGCTGTTGGTACAAAAGCACTTAAAAGGAAGGCAATGGGAAGAATTATTACTTTATTCAAGAAGGATCCCTTGGTTATTGCCCACAGAACGGGAATTTCTCTTGAAGACATAAACCCAGAAGCTTTCTCAGCATTTACCGCCAGGTCATCTCCTAAAAGTCCGGCAGTTTTTTTCCCGGCTACTTTTCCCATTGTTGCTACATCGTCCATCAATGCAGCGATATCATCCAAAAGAGCAAATATTCCTGATGCCATATTTTTTCGGTTAGTTTTAGAGCAGGGTAATTTCCATCTTTTTCAACTATTTTGAAACAATTAGCGTATTAAATCCTACACTAGCTGCAAAATAAATTGGAAAATTTTAAAAGAGATAAAAAAGGAGTACATTATTGAAATACGAAATTCTATAGATATGAAAAAAATAGATAAGAGCAAACCTGTTCTGGTAACCGGGGCAACAGGATATGTCGCAGGTTGGCTGGTAAAGAGATTACTTGAAGATGGTATAACTGTGCATGCAGCGATCAGAGATCCAGAAAAAGAACATAAAGTTCACCACCTTAATGGTATTGCCAGTAATTCTACCGGAAAGATCAAATATTTCAAATCAGATTTATTGGATGAAGGTTCCTATGCTGACGCTATGCGTGGCTGTGAACTTGTATTTCATACGGCATCGCCGTTTACTTCAGAATACGAAGATCCTCAAAAGGACCTCATCGAACCAGCAGTTAAAGGTACAGCAAATGTCCTGGAACAGGCGAATAAAACTCCCAGCGTTAAAAGAGTGGTTTTAACAAGTAGCTGTGCTGCGATCTATACCGATGCCATAGAAGTGAAAGAGACTCCGGAAGGAAAACTGACAGAAGATATCTGGAATACTACCGCTTCTCTAGACTACCAGCCATACTCTTATTCAAAAACACTGGCAGAGAAAAAAGCCTGGGAGATTCAGAAGGATCAGGATCAATGGGATCTGGTGACTATAAATCCATCATTGGTCATGGGCCCACCATTGAACCCCAACGCAACCACCTCAGAAAGTTTCAGCTTATTAAAGCAGCTCGGCGATGGTACTTTCAAAATGGGTGCTCCAAAACTAGGAATTGGACTGGTTGATGTTCGTGATGTGGCAGAAGCTCATTTCCAAGCCGGGTTTACATCTTCGGCTAAAGGCAGGTATATCACTTCAGGGCACAATACCAATTTTGTCGAACTTGGAGAAGCCCTGGAGCCTAAATATGGAGATTCTTACCCGGTCCCCACAAAGGCACTTCCAAAATGGATATTATTGCTCATAGGGCCGTATGTGAATAAGAATCTATCCCGGAAATTTATCAGGAATAATGTTAATGTGGAATGGAAGGCCGATAATTCCAAAATAAAAAATGATCTGAATATTGAATTCCGTCCAATACAGGAAACCATGGAAGACTCGTTCCAGGTTCTAATAGACAATAAGATTATTTAACCTCAATGACCTTATTTCTTTCGAAAAAAGACCGGGAAAAACCTCCCGGTTTTCTTTTGATAACTGGCATATTCAGGAAAACGACCTCTTAATTGCTTTTCCTCATATTTCGATTTCAAATTAAATAAGGCGTATAAAATGAATGTGATCAAAATTCTGAACAAGGAAGTTGTGAAAATTCCGTAAGCCAGAAAAGTTATAAGAATCCCGGAATAAATTGGATGCCTTATGTATTTATAAATTCCTGTTTTCACCAAACGGGAGTCTGATTTTGGAGTTGGAAACGGCGACAAGTTTCGGTTAAGTTGAAGCAGAGCTACCAAAAAAATAATGACCCCAAAAACAATAATAATTAGCGCCAAGACCTCAAGCCATGAAGGAATATTAAAATCTATGATCTCGACATCCAGAAAATAAATCAGGAAAAGCAAAAATTGTACACCCACGAAAAAATAATCTTTCCTGTTTAATTCCATGCTTTGAGAAATTTATTTGCCGCTGTCAAACTTGTTGAACAACATTTTCGTCGCTGATAATTTATCTAAAATAAAAAAGAGTCTGGTCTATTCATTACGTTGAGACCAAACTCTTTTAATTTTCTAAACCTGTTTTTACTGAAAACAGGATGGTACTAAACCATTGGTTTATTTAATTTTCACTACACCAATAGGTTCAAGTAGTTCTTCCATTGCTGCAATATTCAGACCTTCGGTTGGTTCTGAAAGGTTATCTGGATCAACACCTTCGGTTCCACGTGGTAGATCATATTGCTCACCAACATTGGCTGTTCCATAACCAAGATCTTCTAGAGACCCTGCAGTTATCCTACTAAGCGGATTATAGCCAAGATTTAGAAAACCTGTCATTAACTCATTATTTAGAGCAGATTCACGCCAGTGGCTTAGTCTTGTTCCCGGACCACCCATGTTTTCAATTGGTAATTCAAATTCACCTCCTTCGGCATTCCAGAAGACATTAGCCTGTTTTCCGCCATAATAAGGATCGCTTTCGGGTCCAAACCTTAATTGCCTGTCTATTCCTAATGGTGGAATATTAAGATTCCATAAAGTACCTATTCCTAAAACATGTCCCATTTCGTGTACAATTACTTCTTCGAAAAGATCGAACTCCTCTAAAGTTGCCAGGTCTGCAACATCAAATTGCATAACTCCGCTGATAGTGGTAAGCTCTGGGATTCTCACAAATCTGGGACCAGCAGAACCAAGAATATTACCCGGACCATCTATCGGAATCAGGACAACTTCTATGATTAGGTCATCAATTATACCCTCTTCTGCGGTTATAATAGGTGGAACACCACCAAATGCTGATGGAATTACCTCTCCAGAAACCGATGGCAAATCTTTAATTATACTGCGTTCCCACCTGGCAGCAGCTGCATCAAAAACCTCTCTTTGCCTATCTGTTGGTGGAACTAAATATCTTAAGGTGATATTAAACCTTCCACGATCTGGACCTGCAGCCTGGGTTGCACGCTTCGACAGATCATCTCCAGATTTTGCTTCTAACTGAATAAGATCCTTGGTAGGTTCAATTAAAGTAAAGTCTTTTACCTGGGAATTTTCTACCTGGTCAGAAACAGGTTGCACCTGGTCTTCGGAACATGAGAAAAAAATAAGTGAAAATAATGCCAAGGAAAGCATTGTAAATTGAGAGCCTTTTCTAAAAGGCATTCTAATTCCGTTTAAAGGAAATAAGTATTTCATATTATAAGAATTAATGGTTAATAATAGAGTATAGTTTGTCTATACTTTTCTAATGTAGAAATTTTACTACTAAATATTACAATAATTTGATTATCAATAGTATAAAAAAGGAATAAAAGCTTAAAATTTAACTATTGTTTGACCATAAAAATATATAACCTTAGAATTTTAATAAAAAATCATTATCGTGTTTAATTTTACACTAATAGAAATATATGAACATCATATTTGACACTTCATGTCTTTATTCGGAAATAATATTAGAAAAATACGTAGCGTAAAATCACTAAGTCAGCAATCTTTCGCTGAAATATTTGATTTGAAACGCGGGACTCTTGGCGCCTATGAAGAAGGTCGTAGCGAACCTAAAATTGATACTATCATCAGGATTTCTAATTATTTTAGTATCCCTATTGGAGATATTCTTACTAAGGAGTTAACGGTGAACCAATTAACAAGCTTTAAAGGAGATCCAGATACCACAAATCTTACAGGGAAAGAGGATACTTTTTCAAAAATACCCTGTATAGATCCCGAAAATTATGAGGATTATATTCAATATTGCGACAAACAAAATTATATACAAGATCTTCCGTCTATACAGATACCGGTAAATAATGAAAAAGATTTAAGAGCTTTCATAATAAATGACCTGGAAATGAGTAAAAATAGTGATGGCCTTTATCCAGAAGATGTGGTAATTGCAGAAAAGGTTTTGAATGATGGTTTCTCGAACATTAAGAGTTCTATTCTCTATCTAACTGTTACAAATGAAAATATCCTGGTAAGAAGATTATTTCCTAAGGGCGAAAGTCTTATTTTAAAAGCAGATCGTGAAGGGGTGCAGGACATAGAAATTGATATTTCTGAAATCAAAGAAATGTGGGAAGTGAAATATGTTTTCTATCATCGGCTGCCGAAAAATAAAAGCTCTGAAATAGATAAAAAACTTTTCTTTCTGGAGAAAGAAATTCAGAAATTAAGGACTTCTTTAGAATAATTAATTCTTGTGATCAATTAAAGTAGAATACCTTACATTGGATTTTTTCCTACACTTTGGATATTTTCCATTTTAGCCGTAATTTTCGGGCATGAAAGATGCCAAATTCGCGATTACTGATATTGAAACTACCGGTAGTGGTATAAAGGGTAACCGGATCACTGAAATATGTGTTATGGTAGTACAGAATGGATCAGTGGTAGATGAGTATACTACGCTCATTAATCCAGAGCAAACTGTTCCGCTTTATATTGAAAGCCTTACAGGCATCAATGATGAAATGGTTTGTAATGCTCCTCAATTTTCAGAAGTTGCCGACGAGATCGAAAAAATTACCCAGGATTGTATTTTTGTAGCTCATAATGTGAATTTTGATTACAACATCTTAAAATCAGAATTTTCCGATATTGGCAGAGATTTCAAAAGAAAAAGAATTTGTACCGTTCGCCTTACCAAAAAACTAATTCCAGGGTTATTTTCCTATAGCCTTGGAAATATTTGTACCAGTATAAATATTCCTCATTTCGACCGGCACCGTGCAGGTGGTGATTGCGAAGCAACAGTAACACTTTTTCAAAGGTGTGTTTCTCTGGACCCAGAATATGAAGTGATCACCGAATTCCTTAACCGGAAAACCGGGGCTTCCTATCTACCTCCCCACTTCAGAAATTCAGATTTTGAAAAAATGCCGAGAACTACAGGTATATATTTTTTCAAGGATAAGGACGGAATTCCTTTATATATTGGAAAAGCAAAAAATATTAAGACCCGCATAAAATCACATTTTCAGGAAAGATCCAACCGAAAGTATAAATTAATGCAGGCTACACATAGTATCGATTATGAACTTACCGGAAATGAATTGCTGGCCTTACTTCGGGAAGCAGAACAGATCCTGAAATATTATCCGAAATACAACAAAGCACAGAAACAGTACACAAAACCATATACACTCACTTCATACCATAACCAGAAGGGAATTGAGGTTTTTGCCCTTCACAAGAATAAAAAATCGCCCATTAGCTGGATGAAGTTTTACACCAGGGAAGAAGCCGTGAAATTCCTGGAAGAACTATGTTTAAAATTTAATCTTTGCCCAAAATATTGTGGATTACAAAGAGACCTGAAAGAATGTGCTCACTACAAGATCCAAGAGTGTAGTGGAATGTGTAAAGATGAAATATCGATAGAAGAATATAATCAAAGGGTAGCTAAGGCAGTGGAACATACTCAGGAATATGAAAGCTCATGTTTATTGATTGAAAAGGGACGAAAGAAGGGTGAAAAAGCATTTATTTATCTGAGTAAAGGCAGGTATGCAGGATACGGTTTTATTGGAGAATCTGAAGACCTCTCTCATCCTGAAGATTTCAGAAACTATCTAATTCCTCAAAACAACTCTGCCTATACCGATAGAATTGTAAGCAGATATTTAAGCACGAAAAAGAATATCAAAAGGATTGAATTAAATGAAATTTCAGAGGAAACCGAATATTACGAGCCTGAAGATCTTCTAGCCGGATTCAACTAATAAAAAAAGACCACCAGAAATTGATGGCCTTTTACATGATTAAAAACATATTATCATGGTAATTGTGATAATCCGTGTCTGGTTTTCCAAAGGAAATACTTTTCGAAGAGAACCTTGGAGAAGTCAAAGATCACATTAGGTATCATGACCGCAAATTTCCTTGGTTTGAATAATGTATTCGAGAGAATGATCACTTCTTTTTTACCTGCATCCATAACACAAATTCCAGGAATTTTACCCCAGGCTTTTTTCTTAAGTTCAGTCTCACCTTTAATAATTCTTGAAATGTTTTCAGCAACAATCTTTCCAGTCTCATCTGAAGGATAACCTGTCTTAGGCCCTGAAAATGGAACTTTCCCCGGTTTAAATGTTAACTTCACATCTACGGCAATCCCTGCTGCCCGAATATTTGGAATACTAACATGTCTATAATCATCGGTTACCGGAATATAGCCCGCCTGAGTTGCCTGGAGTTCAGGAGAATTCTTAACAAAATCAACACCAACGAAAGGTGGCATAAGCATGGTGAATTTACTTGGAAGTTCTTCACCGCTGCTAAGTATAACCTTATCCTCTAATACTTCTTCTACTCCAACTTCAGTTCGATAATGTATATTGAACATTTTCATAAAGGATTTTAGCATAGTTTCTCCTCCGGCTATGCCATCAATTCCGAAATGTCCGAGAAAGGTTTCCGGAGTGATCCAATAAAGATCTACTTTCTTTCTGATCTTTTGCTCTCTTAACCATTTTTCGATATTGAACAGGAATTCATATGCAGCACCCATACAACCTGCATTCTGGGTTGCGCCAATCACAATAGGGCCAGGATCCTTTTTAAATTCCTCCAGGGCTTTTCTTGTTTTCATTGCTCCATTAGGTGTACCTATATAATGAGCAAACTCCTTAACACCCGGCGCCACATCATATGCCACTTTGGGGCCGGTGGCTATTACCAGGTGATCATAGGAAACTTCACCTTTATTAGTTTTTACTACCTGAGCTTTTGTATCAACCTTAAGCGCTTCGGCCTGCATAAAATCAACACCTTTTTTATTGAGAATGGCATCTTTCTTAAAAGAGATATCCTTTATTTCACGTCTTCCGAAGGGTACCCAAATCAATGAGGGAATAAATAAAAATAAGGGTGATTTGTCTACCATCACTACCTGATGATCTTTTCCAGCTTTTCTTTTTAACTCTAAGGCTGCGGTCATTCCCGCAAAATTACCTCCAATTACCACGGTTTTCATGACTCTTAATTTTATACTATAAATTTATCCAAAGCATGGCTTTCCAGAAGTAACAATTATCACATTAAAGCATCTTTTTTGAATGATTAGGATTGCTTTAAAGGCTATATCTTTGAAAAAGAAAATTCACATGAATGCATTCTCAAAATATTCATAGAAAAGCTTACAATTTTAAATCATTAACAGAAGTTAATCCGGAACTGGTTCCATTCATTATTCAAAGAAAAAATGGAGAGAAAACCATAGATTTTGCCAATCCAGGAGCGATACTTCAATTGAATCGGGCTTTATTAAAGCTTCACTATCAGGTTGAAAACTGGGATATTCCTGAAAACTATCTTTGTCCTCCAATCCCTGGAAGAGCAGATTATATACACCATATTGCAGACCTCATATCTCATGAAAATGAAAAGGGTGATATATCCGGGCTTGATATTGGTACAGGGGCTAATTGCATATACCCAATTCTTGCCAATCGAATTTATGGCTGGAAAATGACCGGAACAGATATTGAAGAAACCTCGGTTATCGCCGCTCGAAAAAATGTTGTTGCTAACCAAAATTTGATCGATAAAATCAACATTCGATTTCAGGAAGATCGCGGAAGTATATTCAAGGGGATTATAGGCAAAGAGGAATATTTTAATTTCAGTATGTGTAATCCACCTTTTCATTCTTCAGAAAAGGAGGCAAAAAAAGCGGCAGAAAAGAAGATAAGAAATCTTGGAGTAAAAGAGGGAAACAAATTAAATTTTGGCGGACAGGCCAATGAATTATGGTGCAATGGAGGTGAAGCATTATTTATAAAAAGAATGATAAAAGAAAGTGTTCTTTTTAAAGAACAGGTTGGCTGGTTCACCAGTTTAGTTTCGAGGAAGGAAAATTTGGAAAAAATTTTTAAACAACTAATAAAGTTAAAAGCAGAGTACAAAACAATAGAAATGCATCAGGGAAACAAAAAATCCAGAATTATCGCCTGGAAATTTTAAAAGCTCTAATTGATAAAATCAACGGTTAATTTTACAGCTAAACGTAGTGTTTAGAAGGATTTTTAGAAAGAAAAATAACTCTTCGCTAATGTCAAAATACTTTTTTCATAAATCAGCCAATTAAAGTTGATTATTAAAAATTAGACATAATTGCGTTAAATTTCGTAAATAGTAATAGTTAAGAAGGAAGTAAAATTGACGAATTGACCTGAAAATGGAATTTAATCAGATTTTTGATAGTCTTTATTCGCGCCTGGAAAAGGAATTACCTTATTATTTATATTATCACAGCGCGAGCCATACAAGGTCTGTAATAGATCGTGCAATCTTCCTTGCTAAAGACCAGAACCTTTCTGAATATGAGATCAACCTGATCAAGGTCGCGGCCCTTTACCACGATGCTGGATTTTTAATAGGTCGGGAAGATCACGAAACTAAAAGTTGTAAGCTAGCGTCAAAAGAATTACCTGAATTTGGTTACTCTGAAGAAGAAATTTCCAAGATCTGCGGAATGATAAACGCTACCAGAATTCCTCAGAAAACCTTCAATAAGTATGATAAAATTGTCGCTGACGCAGATCTCTTTTATCTGGGTACAGAAGATTATGATCATTATTCCAATCTTCTTTATCGGGAATTACTTTATTCAAATCCTTCGATTGATCAAAAGAGATGGTTCGATATCCAGCTCGACTTTTTGAACACTCATAAGTTTCAAACCCCTTTTGGAATGAAAGTTTTAGAACCGGTTAAGCAAAAGAATAAAAAGAAACTAATTCTGGCCCAGGAAGAAAAAAACATTTAAAATCTTATTTTAAATTCAATCCATCTGCTTAAAGAATGATTCCAATTCTGAAATAAATATTAGGTAATTCAGCAATCTTTCGGCGAAACACTAAAAAGATAATAGGAAATTAAAAAAAATTGCTATAGCTTTAAAATTCAAAGTTTTGGTTATTGAGTAAGTATAGCATAGGTGAAAATTTTACCTTATTCTTTAACTAACCAACCAGGAAAAGGGATAACCAGTGTTATCCCTTTTCTATTTTTCAGGTTATATAGTCTTAATTTTCGAAATTTATAATTGTTCTAGGTTATCGCCACATGCCACATAACTCTTATGAATATTAGGCTCATATTATAATTTGGCGGGAATTATGAGGTAAAAAAAACGACTCCTCAATGGGAGTCGCAATACTATTTTACTTGAAATTTGATAGTGCTAGAAGTAACATCCTCCCTTTCGCCTTCCAGGATTCGCGGCACTATCGAATATCTTGAAGCTTATACTTAATAAGATCTGGTTTAATCTGGAGTCATCAAAATCTGCTGTATTTATTCCATATCCGTCACTTCCTCCATTTACAATGTTAATAATATATGGTTCTTTGGAAGCAAGTGTACGATCATACCTAAGATCCAGCTCGAATCGTCCAAAACTAGCCTTAATTCCTGCTTGAGCTGCGAGTGGAGTATTCTGCACAATAACTGGTTGATCTGGTTCATTACCTTCTAAGGTGGCATCCAGAATTTTTTGATATGCAGGTCCTGCATAAATGTCCAGAGGCCCCCAAACATTATATCCAAATAGCAATGGCACGCTAACTTTCTCTACAGCATAAATTGAAGGTCTGGTTGGGAAAGCAAATTCAGTTTCCATAGCACTGTATATAACTTCCGGCCGAATAAGGAATTTATTGAATCTTACTTCAAAAAAACCTCCTCCATGATATTTAAACTTAGAATCAGCCTCTACGGTACCTCCAAAATCGGTACCTCCACCTACTCTTCCCGTGATCTGGCCACCCATTACATAACTGGGACCACCTTTTATTCCAAAGCTAAATTCCTGAGCATTAGACACGGAAAAGCACAATAAGCCAATAAGTAATAAATAAAAAGCTTTATTCATAATCATAGTATAATTCGCGGACAATCGGGGTTAAATATATCAATTTAATAGACTAATCAAATAGTTCAGACTATGTTTTTTAACGTAAAAAAATCATCTTGAGTATAGGCACAATAAAAAAGCACCAATATTTGGTGCTTTTATTTCGGGTAAAATTATTAATTAGTCGGTCTTCTTCTCACCTTCCCACTCAGAAAATCCTCCTAAAAGATTATAAGTTTCACTGAATCCCATTTGATCAAGTAAAGTACAGGCCTGAGAACTTCTTTTACCAGATCTGCAATATATATAATAGTGTTTTGACTTGTCGAGTTTCTCTACCTCATTGATAAAACCCTGCCCTTTATAGATGTCTATATTCTTTGAGTTTGGAATATATCCTTCGTCTACTTCTTCTTCTGTACGGACATCCAGAATTACTGCATCTTTATCATTTTTAAGCTTATCCTGCCATTCTTCCTGATTTAATTCTTTCATATTGGTAACATTAAATTTATTGGTATGGTAAATATAAGTCCATTTTTTTTTTTGAAGCATCCATCAAAGAATGAGTACTAATTTTAACAGAAAATTAATTTTATCAACCTCAACTTGCTTTATATTTGTACATACAATTGTTGTAGATACAAATGAAAATAGAAGAATTACTTAAAACTAAAGAAATGCCGGAAGCCAAGAAGCTGGTATTGAACATCATTGTTACTGCGAATTACCTCAGTGAGAAGCTGGCTGAAATACTCAAACCTTTCGAAATAAGTAGTCAGCAATTCAATGTTTTAAGAATTCTTCGTGGTCAGAAAGGAAAACCTGCAAATCTTTCCACAATTCAGGAAAGAATGGTTACGAAAATGAGCAATACCACAAGACTCGTAGATAAATTAGTGGAAAAGAACCTTTGCGAAAGAATTGTTTGTCCATCCAACCGAAGAAAGGTTGAGATAAGAATAACTTTCAAAGGACTTGAACTTTTAAGAAAGTTGGATCCGCTGGTGGAAGATCACGAGCAAGGTATAGCCAGTAAAATAAATGAAAAAGAAATATTACTCCTAAACACTCAATTAAATGAACTTAGAAATTAAAGAAAAAAACACCTATATCGAAGATTTGAACTGGCGTTACGCTACTAAAAAATTCGATTCAGAAAGGGAAATTAGCCAGGAAGATCTAAACTCTTTACTTGAAAGTATTCAGTTATCTGCTTCTTCTTATGGCCTTCAGCCCTACCAGGTAATCGTAGTGAAAGACCAGGAAACAAGAGAAAAATTGAAAGCAGCTGCCTGGAATCAGACGCAAATCACAGATGCTTCTTATTTATTGGTATTTGCTAATTTGAAATCGGTAAATAAGGCCTATTTAGATTCCTACCTGGATAACATTGCAGATACAAGAGATTTGTCCAGGGAAAATTTAAAGGGAATGGAAGATATGATTACGAATACTACGCTTCAACTTTCTCCCGAACAACAAGAAATCTGGGCTGCTAAACAGGCTTATATTGCTTTGGGTAATTTATTATCTGCAGCGGCTAGTATAAAGATCGACACTTGTCCTATGGAAGGTTTTGATGCGCAAAAATTCGATGAAATCCTTGGACTTGAAGAGAAAAATCTTACTACTGCAGTTATAGCACCAGTAGGATATAGAAGTGAAGAGGATCATTATCAGCACTTAACCAAAGTAAGAAAATCAAAATCGGAATTAATAGAAATAATTTAACAAACAAAAATCAATAATTATGAAAACTGGAATTTTAAAAGGCGGAATTGCCGCAGTAATAGTATTGACTACTCTTGCATTCACCAATACAAAAAAAGAGGTGGACGTTGAAGCCAGTACTGTAAAATGGACTGGTGAAAAAGTAACCGGATCACATAATGGTACTATAGATCTGGAGAGCGGATACTTCATGATGGAAGATGATAAGATTGTTGGCGGGGAATTCGTAATGGACATGAGTACAATTGCAGTTACAGACCTTACCGGCGAAAACAAAGGAAAGCTGGAGGGACACCTAAAATCGGAAGATTTCTTCGGAGTTGAAAAGCACCCAACCGCTAAACTGGTAATTACCAGTGCAGCTGAAAAAGGAAACGGTAAATATGGTATCGTTGGAGACCTTACCATCAAAAATGAAACTCATCCAATTACCTTCGACCTGGAAATGAATGGTAATTCTGCATCTACAGAACTAACAATAGACCGTTCAAAATATAACGTGAGATATGGTTCAGGAAGTTTCTTTGACAATCTAGGAGACAAGACCATTTATGACAACTTTGAACTTGCAGTAAACCTCAAATTCTAGCATGTTAGATCCCGGATAATTAATTCCGGGATTTATTTTTGGAAAAATATTTGTTTAGAAAAATTTCATCTTTATATTTGAAGTCATGTTTTTAATGAAAAGAAATAACTGGTGGTGGAATTACTTACGTCAAAATTCGTGAGCTAAACTGCTATTTCCAATATAGAAATTACCAAGGCTTGTCTCACGACAGGCCTTTTTTTATTGCTTAAAATCAACATTTCATGTTTGAATTAAATACAAAATACAAGAAGATCCTTGCCGATACTATAACTCCGGTGAGTATCTACCTTAAATTAAGAGATAGATATCCCAATAGTTTACTTTTGGAAAGTAGCGATTATCATGCTAGTGATAATAGTTTTTCATATATCTGCTGTAATCCTATTGCCAGTTTCAAACTGGAAAATGAAGTGATCACTACCACATTCCCTAACGGTAGTTCCAAAACTTTGAATATTGATGAGTTTGTTTCTGTACCAGAGCAAATTCAGACGTTTTCCAAAGCTTTTAAAGCAGATTCTTCCGAATTCAAGTTCATTAATAATGGACTTTTTGGTTATATCGCCTACGACTCGGTACGATACTTTGAAAATGTTGAAATTAAAAGAAAACAAGAGGATTTACAGATCCCTGATATATATTACGCAGTTTATCAAAATATCATTGCCATTAATCACTTCAAAAATGAGGCATATATTTTTGATCACTCCTACAATTCTGAGGATAATCTGGATGAAATTGAGCAATTATTAAGAGTAAAGAATTTTGCCTCTTACAATTTCAGCAGAAGTGAAGATCCGGTTTCTAATTTAAGCGATGAGGAGTACAAATCCATGGTAAAATCAGCTAAAGACCATTGCCACAGAGGTGATGTATTTCAGCTAGTCCTCTCTAGAAGGTTCTCGCAAAAATTCAAGGGTGATGAATTTAATGTTTATCGTGCACTTCGAAATGTGAACCCCTCCCCTTACCTGTTCTATTTCGATTATGGGAATTTTAAAATTTTTGGTAGTTCCCCTGAAGCGCAATTGGTAGTTAATAAAGGAAGGGCAGAAATTCATCCCATTGCCGGTACATTTAAAAGGACCGGAAATGATCAAGAAGATGCTGAGATCGCGAAGAAACTTGCCGCAGATGAAAAAGAGAATTCTGAACATGTAATGTTGGTAGATCTTGCCCGGAATGATCTTAGCCGTAACGGGAGCGAGGTAAAGGTAGAAACTTACCGCGAAATTCAGTTTTTCTCTCATGTGATCCACCTGGTAAGCAAGGTTACCGGTAAGATTTCCAGTGATGTAGCGACACCTCAGATCGTGGCCGACACTTTTCCGGCAGGAACCCTAAGCGGGGCGCCAAAACCAATGGCTTTAAAACTGATCGAAAAGTTCGAAAACGTGAATAGGAGTGCCTACGGTGGAGCAATTGGATTTATGGATTTTGAGGGAAATTTTAACCATGCGATCATCATTAGGTCATTTGTAAGCAAGAATCATGAATTACACTACCAGGCTGGAGCAGGTATAGTTTCAGAATCAAAACCTGAAAATGAATTACAGGAAGTTTATAATAAACTGGGAGCTTTAACCAAAGCCCTTGAAATTGCTGAAGAAATTTAGAATGAAAAAGATGAAGAAAATACTGGTAATAGACAATTACGATTCTTTCGTGTATAATCTGGTGCATTACCTGGAAGAACTGGATTGCGAAGTGGTAGTAAGGCGTAATGATCAACTACACATTGACGATGTTGAAGAGTATGATAAAATTTTACTTTCCCCAGGTCCCGGAATTCCAGATGAAGCCGGCCTCTTAAAACCCATTATTAAAAAATATGCCGCTACTAAAAGCATCCTGGGAGTTTGCCTGGGAATGCAGGCAATAGGGGAAGTTTTTGGCGGAAAATTACTTAACCTCGATGAGGTATATCACGGCGTTGCCACTAAAATTGAACTTTTTGTTGATGATGAATATATCTTTAACGGTCTGGAAAAGGAATTACAGGTGGGCAGATATCACTCCTGGGTAGTAAAAAAAGACCTTCCTCCAATGCTACAGGCAACCAGCTATGATGAAAAGGGAGAGATAATGTCCCTAAGACACACAGAATTTGATGTACGCGGAGTCCAGTTTCATCCTGAATCTGTACTAACTCCTGAAGGAAAGAAAATGATCAAAAACTGGGCGCACGGGCCAGATTTAGATAATAGGCAAAAAGTAGAAGTATCAAAATCTGAGAAACCATCACATTAGTTCAACACAGCGTCAAGCTGAACTTGTTTCAGCTTCTCAAAAGCCCTGAAACAAGTTCAGGATGACAGATCAGAAGAAATTATAAATAATGAAAGAACTTTTAAACAGGCTAATTAGCCACGAAACCATCAGCACAGAAGAGGCTAAACAGGTTATTTTCAATATTTCTGAAGGAAAATATAACGAAACCCAGATCGCTGCTTTTCTAACCGTTTATATGATGAGAAGTATCACCATCGAAGAGCTGGAAGGTTTTCGGGATGCTTTACTCGAATTATGCATAAAGGTTGATCTTTCAGGATATGAAGCTGTAGATCTTTGCGGTTCAGGTGGTGATGGAAAAGATACTTTTAATATTTCAACAACCTCATCTTTTGTAACTGCTGGAGCCGGAGTAAAAGTGGCCAAGCATGGGAATTACGGTGTGTCATCGGTTAGCGGAAGCTCGAACGTGATGGAATATCTTGGAATCAAATTCAGCAATGATGCAGGTTTTCTTGAAAAATGTATTGATGAGGCTAATATTTGCATTCTGCATGCTCCC
This sequence comes from Christiangramia lutea, assembly GCF_022489035.1. GTDB lineage: Bacteria > Bacteroidota > Bacteroidia > Flavobacteriales > Flavobacteriaceae > Christiangramia > Christiangramia lutea. The sequence continues at coordinate 245,135 of NZ_JAKVTV010000004.1, read as the reverse complement.
TTATTTCACCCAGCTATGAAAAATGTTGCTCCCGTTAGAAAGAGTCTTGCGGTTAAAACTTTTTTCAATATGCTTGGACCAATGGTGAATCCGGCGTTTCCGAAGAACCAACTGGTAGGTGTTTTCAGTCTTGAACTGGCACGTATGTACGCCTATTTATATCAGAATACTAATAAAAATTATACCATCCTGCATGCCCTTGATGGTTATGATGAAATTTCCCTTACTGGAGAAACTAAAAGCATCAGTAATAATTCTGAAAGAGTATTAAAAGCGACTGATTTTGGAGTTTCAGAGTTAAAACAGGCTGAAATTGCCGGTGGTGGTTCCATCGAAAGTTCCGCAGAAATCCTTACCAATATTTTAAAAGGCAAGGGAACACAAGCTCAAAACAATGTAGTTTGTGCCAATGCTGGTATGGCTATTGCAACTTCAAGAAGCCTGAGTCCACAGGACGGTTTTGCTGCTGCCAGAGAATCTCTTGAATCTGGCAAAGCATTTGAAAGTTTTAAAAAATTACAGGAATTAAGTCAGATATAAATGAATATCCTTGATAAGATCATAGCAGATAAATTTAAAGAGGTTGAACTAAAGAAATCTCTAATCCCGGTTTCTCAACTGGAGAATTCCGTTCTATTCGACAGAAAATGCTTTTCTCTAGCCGAAAATTTAAAATCCGGATCAGGAATTATCGCTGAGCATAAACGAAGGTCCCCTTCAAAATCTGTGATCAACCAAAGCCTGAATGTTCAGGATGTTGTAACAGGATATGAATCGGCAGATGCTTCGGGGATTTCAGTTTTAACTGACGGAAAGTATTTTGGAGGTTCCCTGGAAGACTTGCTTTATGCCAGAGCTTCAGTTAATATCCCTATCTTGAGGAAGGAATTTATGATCGATGATTACCAGGTCAAGGAAGCAAAAGCCTACGGTGCCGATGCGATCCTTTTGATTGCCGCGGTTCTTTCCGAAAAGCAGTTGATACACCTTGCAGATTCCGCAAAAGATCTGGGAATGGATGTCCTTCTCGAAATCCATAATAAAGAAGAACTACAGAAATCATTGAAGGTGAATGCAGATATGATCGGCGTTAATAACAGAAACCTGAAGACTTTCGAGGTTAGTATCGAGAATTCAAAAGAACTGGCAGAATTGATTCCAAATGAAATTGTGAAAGTTTCCGAAAGTGGAATCAGCAATACACAAGCCATTGCAGATCTTAAAAATTACGGCTACCAGGGTTTTCTCATTGGTGAAAATTTCATGAAAACCGATGATCCGGGAGCTGCAGCAAAAGAATTTATTAAAGAACTAAAATCTATTGCGTAAATGATGGATCAAAAGAACATGAAAGAAAAATCCCTGATTACTCCGGCATCGGGACAAAGTTCAGGATTGAGTCTTAAAATTTGTGGAATGAAACAAACCGGAAATATTATTCAGATTGCCGAATTGCAGCCGGATTATTTAGGCTTTATTTTCTATAGCAAATCACCGAGATATTTTGAGGGGGAACTCCCTGAGATTTCTCCGGAAATCAAAAAAGCAGGTGTTTTTGTAAATTCCGAAATTGAAGAAATTAAGGAGAAGGTTATAAATTACAGGTTGAATGCCGTCCAGCTACACGGAGATGAATCTGGAGGATTTGCCATTGATCTGAAAAAGAAACTTCAGAAACTGGGAAACACCCCAGAAATTATAAAAGTATTTTCTGTGGGTGATGATTTCGATTTTCAGGAAATTAAACCATTTGAAGGAATCGTAGATTATTTTCTGTTTGATACAAAAGGTAAACATCGTGGCGGAAACGGAACTGAATTCGACTGGAAGATCCTGAAAAATTATCCTTCGAATACCCCATTTTTCTTAAGCGGTGGTATAGGGCCGGAACATGGGAAGGCAATTGCTGAATTAAAAAGTCATTTTTACAGAAAAGGAAAACCAGATCTTCTTTATGCTGTAGATGTGAATAGTAAGTTCGAATTGAAACCAGGATTAAAAAAATTAAAGGAATTGAAAGATTTCAAAACTCAGATAAATTCATAGAATGAGCTATCAGGTTAACGAAAAAGGATATTATGGAGAGTTCGGTGGGGCTTACATTCCCGAAATGCTCTACCCAAATGTAGAAGAATTGCGTTCTCGCTATTTAGACATCATGAAAGAAGAGTCCTTTCAGAAGGAATTCAAGGAACTTCTTAAAGAATATGTAGGACGCCCTACTCCACTCTATTATGCAAAACGCTTTAGCGAGAAATACAGAACGAAGGTTTACCTGAAAAGGGAGGATCTTTGTCATACCGGTGCACACAAGGTGAATAATACCATCGGGCAGATCCTTATGGCTCAGAAGCTTGGTAAAAAACGGATCATCGCCGAAACCGGTGCGGGCCAGCATGGAGTTGCTACGGCAACTGTTTGTGCATTGATGGGCATGGAATGCATCGTTTATATGGGAGAGATCGATATTGAACGACAGGCGCCTAATGTTGCCCGTATGAAAATGCTTGGAGCGAGAGTAGTTCCTGCAAAATCTGGAAGTAAGACACTAAAAGATGCAACCAACGAAGCCATTCGTGACTGGATCAATAATCCGGTGGATACGCATTATATCATTGGTTCTGTGGTGGGACCTCATCCTTACCCAGATATGGTGGCGAGATTTCAGGCGGTGATCTCTGAAGAGATCAAAAACCAGTTAACCGAAAAAGAAGGAAAAGAAGACCCAGATTTTATAGTGGCCTGTGTTGGCGGCGGAAGCAATGCTGCCGGGGCTTATTATCATTACCTGGACAATCCGGAAGTTGGAATTATCGCCGTGGAAGCTGCCGGAAAAGGAATTGATTCTGGAGAAAGTGCTGCCACTTCAGCACTTGGAAAAGCAGGAATTATTCATGGAAGTAAAACTTTGCTGATGCAAACCGGCGACGGACAAATAACAGAGCCCTATTCTATTTCCGCCGGGCTCGATTATCCCGGAGTTGGCCCGATGCATGCAAATCTTTTTACCAGCGGTAGAGGAGAATTCATTAGTGTTACCGATGAAGATGCCATGAAAGCTGGTCTGGAATTGGCAAAACTGGAAGGAATTATTCCAGCAATTGAAACCTCACATGCCCTGGCAATTTTCGAAACGAGGAAATTCAAGGAAGATGATATTGTAGTGGTAAACCTTTCTGGACGCGGGGATAAAGACCTGAATACGTATATCGAATATTTTAATTTATAATTTACAGTCATTGCGAGCTATGAAATAGCGAAGCAATCTCAAGTTTATATAAAAAGATTGCTTCGGGCTTCGCCCTCGCAATGACTGAAAAAAGAAAATATGAACAGAATTAATAAAAAACTGCAGGAAGACCATAAACTGCTTTCCATATATTTCACTGCCGGTTACCCGGATTTTGAGGATACTGTAAAGATTATCGTAGACCTGGAAAAAAGTGGAGTCGATTTTATTGAAATCGGGCTTCCTTTTAGTGATCCTTTAGCTGACGGTCCAACCATCCAGGAAAGTTCTACCAAGGCCTTAAAGAATGGGATGACCACATCAAAGTTGTTCCAGCAATTAAAAGGTATCAGAGATAAAGTGGAAATACCTTTGATCATTATGGGTTATTTTAACCCGATGCTGCAATACGGTGTCGAGAAATTCTGCCAGGAATGCCAGGAAATTGGGATTGACGGACTTATAATCCCAGATCTTCCGGTTGATGTTTATCATGAAGAATATAAAGAACTGTTTGAGAAATATGGATTGAGAAATATATTTCTTATCACTCCGCAAACTTCAGAAGAAAGGATAAAATATATCGATTCAGTTTCAGACGGATTTATTTATATGGTAAGTAGCGCGAGTGTTACCGGCTCTACCAGTGGTTTTGGTGAGGAGACAAAGTCTTATTTTAAAAGGATCAGTGATCTTCAGCTTAAAAATCCTCAGATCGTAGGTTTTGGAATAAAAGATAAAGAAACTTTTAACCAGGCTACGCAATATGCCAAGGGAGCCATCATAGGAAGTGCTTTTATTAAACATCTGAATGAGCATGGAAGCTCAAAAATCGCTTCTTTTGTTGAAAATGTTAAAGCTTTAACCTAATTGTAACAGGCTTTTAGCAGCTTTTCATCCTTCTTCTGCCTATCTTAGAATAAATCATAAAATTTAAAGTTATGGGAGGACCAATTGAAGATAAGCACAAAGGAAAAAAAGATCGTAGAAAAAGTGAAGACGATCCGCTAACTGGCGGATTGGGAGATCGCAAGAAACAAACGAACAAGGTTGATATCGATGAAAAAACTATCAAGGATCAGCAAAACAAAAAATAATTAATGGGAAAAGGCGATAAAAAGACTAAAAGAGGAAAAATTGCCATTGGCACTAGTGGAAAATTGAGGCCGAAAAGGAAAAAATTCAAGATTAAGCCAACCACTTTAGCCGATCAGGATAAAAAAGAATTGCAATAAACTAGAAGAATTCCCGATATTGAAGAACCCTGAAATCAAGAGTATTGAATTCAGGGTTTTTCTTTTTTAGTTCTTTATAAAAAGGATTGCTACCCACTGCAATATTCGCCGCACCTGACGGAGCTATTAAAGAAACCGTGTTGATCAGTCTGCCATCCAGTACAAATTGATGAATCTTTGGCGATTTATTTGAAATAATCTTCATTTTGATATCCGGATGATTCTCTTTTAAATATCGCCTAAAGAAAAATTCGGGTCCATTTTTAGAATTTCCACCTGTAAATAACAAAGTCTTAATCTTAGAATTTTTACGAAGAATAGCAACCATATCGCGTAATTCTACTTTCTGCATTCCCAGATCTGAAGCATCGATCTTTTCTCTCCTGCTACTTTCAACAACGTCACAAATTCCAATTCCTCTTTCTACCAAAAATTCCTTCCGTTGCTGAATAGCTTCCTGGGTATTCTCAAATTTTAAATCAAGGTCAAAAATTCTATTCAAAATAATCCATAATTGCCCATCCCGACTTCCATAACAAAAGTCCACATCATCATCCTTAAATTTTCCCTGTGTGAACCGCGGTGGCGGCAATGTGCCCACAATTAACTTCGTGGCTGTTTCAGGGATGAATGGTGGATAGGGATGTTTATGGTGAAAGAGTTTCAAATAAATCTAATTTTGATTTAATTAATGTCATCCTGAACTAGTTTCAGGATCTCTGAGAAGCTGACCTCTCGACTCCGCTCGAGGTAATAACTCAATATGACGATAATTTTTATCTTATAAACGTGGGTTCGTTCTCATTCTCCGTATGCTCCTCACTATAACGATAATCATCATAATCGAAGCCTTTTAAATCATCAAGGGTCTGGCAATCGTTATCGATAATATACCGCGCCATGGAACCACGCGCTTTTTTAGCGAAGAAGCTGATGATCTTCAACTTCCCGTTTTTGAAATCCTTAAAAACAGGAGAAATGACCTCAGCCTTCAATTTTTTTGTATTTACAGCCTTGAAATATTCGTTACTTGCAAGATTTACGAAGAGCTCACCTTCTTGAAGTTCATTATTCAGGTAATCTGTCACTTTCTTCTGCCATACCTCATAAAGGTTATTTTTTCTCTCGATGCCAATGGAAGTACCCATTTCAAGTCGGTAGGGTTGAATAAGATCTAAGGGACGAAGTATCCCGTACATCCCGGAAAGTATCCTCAAAGTATCCTGGATCTTATCCAATTTATCAGTAGGAATAGAATAGGCGTCAAGCCCGGTATAAACATCCCCATTGAAAGCATACATCGCAGGTCTGGAATTCTTCTTATCATGATCTTCCTCGAATTCCTGGTAGCGAGTATAATTGAGATCGGCCAGCTTATCGCTGATGCTCATCAATTCTGAGATCTTCTTTTTGCTTTGCCTGGAAAGTTTTCGGTTCAGCTTGGTAGCTGTTTCCAGAAATTCGGGTTGAGTCCCTCTTAAAGTTGGTAATTTTGATTCATAATCCAGCGTTTTCGCCGGCGAAACAACAATTTTCATTTCTTTTTCGGTTAATTTTCTACCAAAGATAAGTTATCATCTCAAAAACCGAAAAATCCCTGAAATTAGTTTCTTATGAATCTATAGATGCCTTTTATCCTAAAGCTCTTCCAACTGATTTTTAGCGTATCCGCGCCACTTCTCAATGCAGTTCACCATGTCTTCCGGGATATCAGAATTAAAGCTCATCCATTCGCCACTCACCGGGTGTTCAAAACCTAAAGTTTTGGCATGAAGTGCCTGTCTGGGAAGTATCTTAAAGCAATTATCCACAAACTGCTTATACTTAGTAAATGTTGTGCCCTTGAGTATCCTGTCACCACCATAACGCTCATCGTTAAAAAGAGTGTGGCCAATATGTTTCATATGCACACGTATCTGGTGTGTTCTTCCGGTTTCCAGTTTACAGGAGACCAATGTCACGTAACCGAGACGTTCTATAACTTTGAAGTGCGTAACCGCAGGTTTACCATTATCGGCATCATCGCCTATGTAAACTATATTCTGAAGTCGGTTTTTAGGGTTTCGACCAATATTCCCTTCAATAGTGCCTTCATCTTCCTCCATATTTCCCCAAACGATCGCAACATATTCTCGCTCGCTGGTTTTATCGAAAAACTGTTTGGACAGATGCGCCATAGCCTCTTCGGTCTTGGCAATAACAAGAAGTCCGCTGGTATCTTTATCTATCCTGTGTACTAGGCCAGGACGATCGCTGCTATTGTTTGGTAGATTGTCGAAATGATGAACTAAGGCATTGATAAGAGTTCCACTGTAGTTTCCGTGGCCAGGATGCACTACCATTCCGGCAGGTTTGTTTACTACCAGCAGTGTGTCGTCTTCAAAAACTATATCCAATGGAATATCTTCGGGAACCAGCAAATATTCATATGGAGGATGCTCAAACATCACCTGCACGGTATCACCACCCTTTACTTTGTAATTCTGCTTTACGGTTTCTCCATTAACGTAAATATTTCCGCTTTTGGCAGCCTTCTGAATTTTATTTCGAGTAGCATTCTCTATAAAATTCATCAAATATTTATCAACTCGAAGTGGTTTCTGGCCAACCTCAGCGATGAATTTATGATGTTCATAAAGACTTTCGTCCTCTTCTTCATCTTCAATTTCCTCTCTCAGGTCTTTATTAGAATTCATCTATTTCGCTTTCTTCTGTTTCGGGTTCTGTATCTAGAGTATCCAAATCATTTCCTCGATATCTTCCACTTCCATCCCCCAGCACAAGATCTATAACTGAAGTTTTCATAAGCTCATCTCCGGGCTCTACAAGTTTGCCTTTATGTCTAAGCTCAAGAACAGCATCTTCAGCAATGTCTGGCTTATAAGACACCTCTCCAATTTCAAATCCTAAAGATCTTAAGGTTGGCTCCACCTGTCTTCTCGTCTTTCGAATAAGATTATTCGGAACCTGTATCTTTCTGTATCCTGAAGGATTCAGCGTCAAATAAATTTTTCGGTCTTCCTTAACCAGTTTTCCGGGAGCAGGAACCTGGTCTATCACCGAATACCTTGGAAAATCAGGATTAAAATTAGCAGAATCCAAGATTTCATAATCAAGATTCAACTCTTCCAATCTGCCTTCAACATTATCCAGATTCATTTTTGCCAAATCTGGAACCTCGATCCTCTGATCCTGGTTGGTAGAATAATCAAGCCATTGCATCGTTAAAAATGATATGATAACCAATACAATACCTGCCAGCACCAGTTGAATTAAAAAGGTCTTGCTGAATATAAATCGAAATAATCCCATAGTTTATAAATAATGGGCAAAGATATAAAACCCATTGGTTTTGGTGACTGCCCTTTTAAGTGATATTTTTGTTTAACGACATCTAACCGGATATATTGAATATGAAGAAAAAAATTGCCATTGCCATGGGCGGGTATTCCAGCGAATACCGCATTTCCATTAACAGCGGAAATATCGTATATAAACACCTTGACCGTGATCGCTATGAACCATACCGTGTTCATATTTTAAAAGGTGAATGGTTTGTAGTGGCAGAAGATGATACTCCCTACCCTATTAACAAGAGCAATTTTACAGTCAAATTCAATGATAAAGTAATTAAATTCGATTGTGTTTTCAATACTATTCACGGTACTCCCGGCGAAAATGGACTTTTGCAGGCTTACCTGGAATTAATTGGTATTCCGCAGACCAGCTGCGATTATTATCAATCTGCCTTAACCTTTAATAAGCGAGACCTAATTAGTGTTTTACAGCCTTATGGCGTGAAAGCTGCAACAAATTATTTCCTGAATAAAGAAGATGAAATTGATACCACTGAAATTGTGAATAAAGTGGGATTGCCTTGCTTTGTAAAAGCAAACCGGGCAGGAAGCAGTTTTGGAGTAACCAAAGTGAAGACTGAAGATGAAATTATCGATGCCGTGAAGACAGCCTTTACAGAAGATAACGAGGCCATTATTGAATCTTTCCTTGATGGAACTGAAGTTTCAGTGGGTGTGATCACCTATAAAGGAGAAGTGATGGCATTGCCGGTTACTGAAATTATTCCTGATGGAGAATTCTTCGATTATGAAGCCAAATATCTCGGGAAATCACAGGAGATCACTCCGGCAAGAATTTCTGAAGAAGACACTAAAACAGTTCAGGATATCGCGATAATGATCTATAAAAAATTAAAGATGAAAGGTTTTACGCGATCTGAATTCATCTTTCACGATGGGGAGCCGCATTTTATCGAGATGAACACAACCCCGGGAATTAGTCAGGCCAGTATTTTACCTCAACAGGCGGAAAAAGCCGGAATCAGCTTAAAAGATCTATTCGGAAGTGCTATTGAAGCTGCCCTTCACCAGAAGTAATAATTTCTAAGTATCTTTTACATTCATAAACGACCAAAAACCGCCTGATGAAAAAAGCAGTTTTTCCCGGATCATTCGATCCGCTTACTTTAGGACATACCGATATTATTGACCGGGCTTTGCCATTATTTGACGAGATCATCCTCGCCATTGGCACCAATTCCAGTAAAAAATATATGTTCAGCCTGGAGGAGCGGGTACATTTTCTCAAAGAAACTTACAAAAATGAACCAAAAATAACTGTTGAAACCTACAAAGGACTTACGGTAGATTATTGCAAATCTAAAGATGCAGGTTTTATTCTTCGCGGATTAAGAAACGGGCAGGATCTTGAGTTTGAAAAGGCCATTGGACAGACCAATTATAAGATGTCTGGTATTGAAAGTATCTTCCTCCTCTCAAGTTCCGGAAAATCCCATATTTCTTCAACCGTTGTTCGAGATGTGATGCGTCACGGAGGAGATTATGAATTTATGGTTCCAGATGTTGTCAGGAAAAAGTAGGCTTTCAATCTCATTCTGCAATGAATTTAAAAAATTGCTTTGCCCTAAATTTTTAATTTTCATTAATTTATAATTGACATTTTGTTTACAGAAATAGACCCTGAAATCGAAGATTCAACGAAGTTAAATAAATTCAGGGTAACGATATTGTCGTAGTCATGCTGAACTTGATTCAGCATCTCTCAAGATTTTGCATTTCAATGGGAATGAACTATAAATTGAGATCAAAAGATATTCCACCGAAGAAATTTCTTGGATTTCCCGGATAATAATAACGTGGAGCTGAACCTCCAAAACCTACTGCGTTAGTTACAATACTTGCAGCATAGGCTTCATCAAAAATATTATTGATCCCGAAATTGAACCTAACCCCTATTCTCCTACCAAGCTCCCAATCATAATTCAATTTTAGATTCAATAATTGATAAGGATCTGTATATCCAGAATTCCCATCATTCAGTGCCATTCTTCCAAAGGCCTGGAAATTAAGATTAGCTGAAAAATCATTCACAGAAAGTTCTGTTCCCGGTGAAACCATATATTCGGGCACTCCGGGAATGGTATTTCCTGAATAATTCTCTCCGAGATCAACAAAACGATCAAATGTAAAAAAGTTGAAATTAGAATTCAGAAAGAATTTGAGGTTGACATCAGAATTTAATTTTGCCTGGAAAGTTGAAGTAAATTCGATCCCGTTGTGATCTGCTTTTCCCGCATTCACCCCTACGTATTGATCTTGTCCTATCCTTCTGGCTACAAGTAAATTCCTTATCTGGATGGAATACAGATTTAGCTCGGTATACAGCCGGTTATTCAACCAGTTCCCTTTAAAACCAATTTCATAATTCCAACCGGTTTCAGTTTTAAGATCGGTATTAATTAAACCTTCCGGGGTTAAAGTTTCAGCTACGGTAGGTGTGGAAAAACCGTGGCTAGCCGAAACATAAAAGTTCTTGTCTTCAAATGCCTCGTAACTTAAACCAATCCTGGGTGAAAATATAGGATCGAAGCTGTATTCTCCAGACTGATTCAATTCTTCCTCGTTAAATTTATCTTCCAAATCGTAAGCTGTAGAATTAAAGTTAAGCCCGGCTTCGAATGATAACTTAGAGCTAAGCTCCATATTCATTTGAGCAAATAAGTTAATGTATTTTCGTTTTTGCTCATTTAAGCTTAATCGACCACCCTGAACACTCTGCCTTTCTAAAGCATTTTCATAGAGATTTTCGAAAGTTCCGGTTTCATAAAATTCATACATAGTTTCCGCTCCAATGCTAAATTCCGAAACTCTACTAAAAACAGTAGACTGATAATTGAATTTAGTGCGAATACCAACTGAATTGCTTTCTTCATCCAGGATATTAAAAGGTCTCGGCTCGTAACCATCCCTCGAGTTGTAAAAAACCGAGGTTTGATTTATAAATTTTCTGGAAAAATTATGCTCGTATGAAACACCTATTATGTTTTTATCGTAAGACTCATATCCGGCGGCCTCGTACCAGGTAAATGCCGCTTTTTCAGGATCATTCCTAAAATCTTCTTCATTTAATGAACTTGGAATATAGGCTTTGAGATTGGTATAGTTATAAAAGAAATTCCATCGGTTTCCAGAATTATTAATGAGACTTCCAGAACCCAGAAATGAAATACGATCATACTCTCCATTCTGTCTGAATCCGTCGCTATGCAACTGATTATAGTTAAGGGAAATATCTAAACTGTCTTTTGAATAAGTAATATTTGCCATGGTCTTACGAGTATTAAAACTTCCGTAAGAAAATTCAGCATTTACCGATCTTTGATCTGATCGATTTTGTTTTGTGTAGAAATTAATAGCTCCACCCAGGCCGGCACCAAAACTGGAAGAAACCGGTCCTTTAAAAATTTCGACCCTATCCAGGTAATCTGAATCAAAATCATCTAAAGTCAATTCGCCCTCAGCAGTGGTTAAAGGGATACCATTTATATAAGCTTTTATTCGGTTAGTGGAATATTGTGACCTGGCCCCAATTCCACGAATATTGATCTTATTAGTATTCAAAGCGCCCTGACTCACAAAAACTCCAGGCACATAATTGAAATTCTGAACAAGATTAAAATTATCTGTGCGTTTAAGATCATTTTCGGAAATTAAGCTTACCGAGGCAGGTGTTTTTCTCAGCTCATTCGGAATATTTGAACTGCGTAACAAAACCTCTGAAAGTTGATCAATTTCCTTTTTCAGAAAAACTTTTACCGAGTCCTGCTCACTATTAAATTCAATTATTGAATCTGAATAACCCCGAAGAGAGAATTGAAATTTAGCCGGGAAATCAACCTTTTCAAATTTAAAAGTCCCCAATTCATTAGTGATCTGAGTTTCTCCTGATTTTATATTACGAACGGTTACATTTTCCAGGGAATTACCAGAATCTATATCGGTAACACTTCCGCTAATAACCTGAGATTTAGCAATCCCATTAAAAGTTAAAAGCAGAAGTAAGCAAATTTTTATCTTCAAATTGATCTTATTCAGCAGAGATTCTCCAGATGACATTACCATCATCATCATTTACTAGCAGGGAACCGTCAGAAAGGGTGGTCACTCCTACCGGCCTACCATAAACCTGACTGGCGTCATCATCGGCAATAAATCCAGTAAGGAAATCTTCAGGTTCCTGCGGATCACCATTTTCATCGAAAGGTATAAATAATACTTTATAGCCTGCAAATTCAGCCCGGTTCCACGAGCCATGCTGACCTACAAAAGCGCCGTTATGATATTTTTCCGGGAAAGATTTATGCGTATAAAACTTTAATCCTAAGGAAGCTGTATGAGCACCAACTGCAACATCCGGAACTATTGCCTTTTCAGCCATTTCGTTGTGTGGGTCTGAAGCCCATCTTGGATCTTTGATATCCCCAAAATAAGAATAAGGCCACCCATACCATCCGCCTTCTTTTACACTGGTTACATAATCTGGTACAAGGTTGTTTCCAATCTTATCGCGTTCATTCACGGCGGTCCATAATTCGCCAGTAACTGGATTCCAGTCTATTCCTACAGGATTTCTAAGCCCTGCGGCATAGATCTTTTCCCCGGTTCCGTCAGGATTTATTTCAATAATATTGGCTCTTCTTTCTTCTTTTTCCATTCCATGTTCTCCAACATTGCTTGAACTTCCTACTGTAATATAGATTTTCTCTTCATTTGGCCCAGCTAAAATATTCCTGGTCCAGTGATGATTGTATCCACCAGCAGGTAAGTCTATAACTTTTTCAGGTTTTCCTTCAATTGTATTTTGACCTTCTTTATATGGAAATCTTATTAAGGCATCCACATTAGCAACATAGAAATAATCACCTAGTATAAGCATACCAAATGGCTGATTAAGATTTTTCAGAAAAGAAAACTTTTCGTCTGGTACTCCATCCTGATCTTTATCTCTAAACATGGTTATCTTATTGGCGCTTTTTTTAGCGTCATCAGATTCTACCACGAAAATATCATTATTAGGGGCCACATAGGTCCACCGTGGATGATCAAGTCCATCTGCAAATACAGATACTTTAAATCCAGCAGGTGCTTTGGGCATTTCACCCTCTAGCCAGGCCACAATCTTACTTTCTTTTCTAACAGATTCTGAAGCAAATGGGGCGGGTAGTTCAATTTTCCCTAATGCTGTTTCGGCATAATCTGGTCCTCCTTGTGCAAGTTCATTTTTCTTTTCTTCACTCAAGTTTTCATTGGCCTGCCCGTAGACAATCCCAGAAAACAGAAGCATCGCTATAGTCCTTTTCATTTGGCATTTTTTATAAAAATAGCGGTAAAAAGGGATAAGAAAAAAGATATAAATAAGATTAGATATACTTTAACAGAAAGGTTCATTGCACAGAAACAGCCGGTTTTTTAGCTACTCTCTGAGTTTTTAATTAAGTTTACCGCTATATTTTTTAGGAAAAATTATGAAATGAGCCTTTCGTTTAAATTGGCGAATTGCATCTGACAAAAAACATAATAAACAGAACCAGATGAAAAAATTATGGTTGGTATTGGGGATAATGATCAGCCTTACATCCTGTGATTTCTCAAAATACAGACTTATTAAAGATTATGATTTCGAAACTAGATTCGAAAAATCTGGAGGTACCGAAACTAGCACTTACGCAGAGGTCATAAAATTCTATGAAAATCTTGCTGATGCCTATCCAAGTATAACTCTTCAGGAATTTGGAGAAACAGACAGCGGTCTACCTCTACATCTGGCTATTTACAATAGTTCTGGAGAACAGGACCTGGAAAAATTACGAAAATCTCATAGTTTCATGCTCATCAACAACGGTATACATCCCGGAGAAAGTGATGGGATAGACGCGACGATGATGCTTTTCAGGGACATGGCGGGAGATTCCATAAGTTCTCCCAAAAATACAATTATCGCCACGATTCCGATTTATAATGTTGGTGGAGCATTAAACAGGAATTCGACCAGCAGAACCAATCAAAATGGACCCAAAGAATACGGTTTTCGTGGAAACGCTAGAAATTATGACCTGAATAGAGATTTTATCAAGGCAGATACAAAGAATGCCCAGACTTTTTACGAAATATTCCATTACTTGAATCCAGACGTATTCATAGATAATCACGTAAGCAATGGTGCAGATTATCAATATACCCTAACCCACTTATTTACTCAGCATGATAAATTGGGCGGCAATCTTGGAAGTTACCTGAACAAGAAAATGATGCCAGCCCTGGAAGACTCTTTAAAAGCAAAAGATTGGGACATCACTCCATATGTAAATGTATTTAATGAAGTTCCTGAGAAAGGATTTACTCAATTCATGGATTCACCCAGATACTCAACGGGATACACCACTCTTTGGAATACCCTGGGTATGATGGTTGAAACCCATATGCTGAAACCATACGATAAAAGAGTGCGCGGAACCTACGAGTTGATGAGATCTATGATCAAGATAACCGATGCCGAAAGCACTGTTATCAAAGATCTCAGAAATCAGGCACGCCGCAAATATCTAACAGATCGTAGCTACAATTTGAAATTCGAGGTAGATAAGGAAAATCCGTCGAAACGAAACTTTAAAGGATTCGAGGCAGCGAATACGAACAGCGAGGTAACGGGACAGAAGAGATTGAAATACGACCGCGAGAAAACCTTCACTAAGGAAATAGATTATTATGACAATTTTGCAGTTACCAAGGAAATTGATATTCCAAGAGCTTATATAGTTCCTCAAGGATGGTGGCAGGTTATTGATCGCCTGAAGATGAACAACATAAAAATGGAGGCTTTAGAACGGGACACGATCATAAACGTAGAAGTTTATAAAATAGATGATTTTGAAACTTCAGAAACTGCCTTCGAAGGTCATTACCTGCATAAGGAAACAACTGTTACTAAAACGTCTGAGGAAGTGAGATTCAGAAAAGGAGATTATCTAATCACTACTTTCCAGGATGGAGCAAGGTATTTGATTGAAACTTTAGAACCAGAGGCGACAGATTCTTTCTTCAACTGGAATTTCTTCGATACAGTGTTACAACAAAAAGAAGGCTTTTCACCTTATGTTTTCGAGGATATCGCCAAAGACATGCTGGATAGCAATGAAGCTCTTCGCAATGAGTTTGAAAAGAAAAAGAGAAATGATTCTGAATTCAGAAATAACTGGTATGCACAGTTGGACTGGCTACAAAAAAGATCTGAGAATTATGAAGAGGCGCACTTACGCTACCCTATCTTCAGACTTCCTCGCTAAATATTTCTCCGGAAACAACATTTTTATATTGGCGTAGGATTTTTGAAGGGCTTTACGGCTTTTTTCAAAATCCTTCCATTTAGCCTTTTTGATCCCTTCGCTCAGCTCTGGGATAAGTTCGCCATCATATTCGGTATACATTTCGAACCAGTGGGTCTCTTTCAACCTAAGTTTACCTTTTCGCTTAAAAACATGATAAGTTCGGGTAATGAATTTAGTGATTTGTAAGCCTTCTACTCCCGTTTCCTCTTCTACCTCTCTTATCGCTGCATCCTGAATACTTTCCTTTTTCTCAGTCTTACCCTTAGGTAGATCCCAACGACGGTTCCTGTAAATAAAAAGAATTTCTTTTTTCTGATTAACCACCATTCCACCTGCTGCCTTAACAACCTTCATTTTTTTCAAAAGAAGTTTTAAAAGCTTGGTTTCATCCGGGTGATAAAGGTTCACGTATAATAACTTCCCCTTCATGATTTTTCTAACAACTTTTTTTAGACGAACAGTCTTTAAAGGGAAAGATGTATATTTTTCCCCAATTTCTTTCTGTGTTGAAACGATTATGGGAATATCATTCACAAAAACTTTATACATTTGCAGCTATGATTTTGAATAAAGAAACAGCAAAAAAGACTGCTGAGCTTTTGTTGCAAATTAAGGCAATAAAATTAGAACCGCAACAACCCTTTACCTGGGCAAGCGGATGGAAGTCTCCAATATACTGTGATAACAGGATTATCCTTTCCTATCCGGTGATTAGAAACTATGTTCGGGAGAACTTTGCCAAACAGATCGAAGAAAAGTATGGAAAACCCGACGTGATTGCAGCAGTAGCCACTGGAGCAATTGGAATTGGTATGCTGGTAGCAGAATATCTAAGTCTGCCATTTGCCTATGTTAGGCCTGAACCAAAAGGACACGGAAGGCAGAACCAGATAGAAGGTAATCTTGAAGAAGGCCAGACCGTTGTGGTGATTGAAGATCTTATAAGTACAGGCAACAGTAGTTTGAATGCTGTTAAGGCTTTAAAAGAGGCAGGTGCAAATGTAAAAGGCATGTTTGCCATCTTCACTTATGGATTCGATACAGCTGTAGAGAACTTTAAAAATCAGGAAATAGAGCTTCATACGCTAAGCGATTACGAAAATCTCATCGAAACCGCTCAAAAGACTAATTATATTAACATTAAAGAAGCAGGAGTACTCCGTAAATGGAGAGAAGACCCTGCCAACTGGAAATCATAAAATGAAATTAGAAAGCCCAAAAGTAACTGCCGGCAAAAGCCAGCAGGATATGTTCAACTTTTTGACCGACGTTGAGAATTACGAACAGATCATGCCAGAAAGTAAGGAAAAGTTTGAAGTAACCGCAGATGACACTTTCCTTTTCCAATTGAAAGGCATGCCGGAAATAAAATTAAAAATAGTAGAAACCTTAGAACCTGAATTGGTGGTTCTCGGATCTACTTCAGATAAATTCCCCTTTCAACTAAGAACTCACATTGCCCCTGCCGGAGCTGAACAGAGTGAAGTGAACATGGATTTTGAAGGAAATTTCAATCCTATGATGAGCATGATGATCAAAGGCCCTTTAAAGAAATTCATCACCGCTCTAACCGAGAATATCGGGAAGCTGTAAAAAATTTTCAATTTGTACTAGAGGCCGGAATTTTCCGGCTTTTTTTATTTAATACAACAACCTGATCTCTTTAAGGTCATAGGTTTTAAAAACCCCATCTTCTATTTCAAGGTTCAGTTTTCCTTCGGTAGTGACTCCACGTATAATTCCATTGAATTTCTCATCATCTGGAGTGGAAAATGACGAAACCTGGTTTAGCCGGAACATCCTGCTAACATATTCCTCCAGAACGGAATTATTTTTTAAAAATGGCAACTCCTTCAGTTTTTCTTCTACTGCCAATGCCACTTTATAAAGTATCTCATCAAGATCATAATTTTTTCCAGTGATATTTTTTAGCGATGAGGCCTGAGGCAAATCTTTGAAATCAACCTGATTTATATTCAGTCCAATTCCAATCACACTCGCCACAATCCCTTCGGTTTTCACAATGTTTTCAATTAAAATACCGCCTAACTTTAGTTTTGCTGACAGAATGTCGTTAGGCCATTTCACTTTAAGATCTGGAATATTCAATCCTTCTAATGCCTCCAAAACCGCTAAAGAAACCGAGGCACTTAGCAGGAAATGTTTTGAAATATTAAGTTTTTGCTGAGGATAGAGAATACTGAATGTAAGGTTCTTCCCTGCTTTTGAAAACCAATTCGCCCCTCTTTGCCCCCTCCCGGCAGTTTGAGTAATGGCTCTTACACAAACAGGTTCAAAACCCTTATTACCCTCGTAAAATTTACGAACAAAGGTATTAGTGGAATCAATGGCATCAACTTTGATTATACGCATATAAAAGTATAAGAGATAAGGCGTTAAATCTTCTGCAAACAATCTCTTTAAAAGAGCAAAAAATGATAAATTTGCGTAAATAAATTAATTTAATGTCAGAAAAGGAAAAAAACAGCGATCAACTTATTGCACATATTATAAAAGGGATAGAGGAAGTTAAGGGTAATGATATTGATATCCTGGACTTAAGAGAGATCGAAAACACCGTTTGTGATTATTTCATTATTTGTAACGGTACTTCCAACACACAGGTTAACGCCATAGTCAATTCCATACAAAAAACAGTTAGTAAAAACCTGAAAGACAAACCCTGGCATATTGAAGGAAGCGAGAATGCCGAGTGGGTGCTTATGGATTACGTAAATGTAGTTGTTCACGTATTTCAGAAGCATATTAGGGAATTTTACGATATTGAAAGCCTATGGGGAGATGCTAAGATCACATCCATAGAAACAAGTTATTAAATCCAAATCATTTAGAACGACATAATGGCGAATCAAAAACCGAAGAAAAAATTAGATCCCAAAAAACCTAAATTTAGTGCTTACTGGATTTATGCGGCGATCATTATCATATTTTTAGGCCTGAATTTGTTTGGTGACGGGGGATTCTCTGAACCTGCAAAAACAAATCCGGCTGAATTCAAGGATTACCTTAGAAATGGTGATATAGAAAAGGTAGAGATCATTAACCGTAACCAGGCAAGGGTTTATCTTACCAAAGAGGCTAAGGAAAAAGAGATCCACAAAAAAAATATTGATCCTGATTTCTTCCCTACTGGTGAGTCACCAACTTATACATTCCAATTCGGGGACCTTCAGAATTTTGAGAACGATATAAACGAGATCAAAAAGGAGAACAACCTGAATACAGTTGTCACCTTTGACACCTCCAGCGATGTCCTTGGAGAGTTATTCTGGGCTTTACTTCCATTTATCCTAATTATTGGTGTATGGATCTTTATTATGAGAAAAATGAGTTCCGGAGCCGGTGGTGGCGCAGGAGGCCAGATCTTCAATATTGGTAAATCCAAGGCAAAACTTTTTGATCAGAATACTGATGTAAAAACATCTTTTAAAGATGTTGCTGGCCTCGAAGGTGCGAAAGAGGAAGTTCAGGAGATCGTTGATTTCCTTAAACAACCTGAAAAATATACCGCTCTTGGTGGTAAAATCCCGAAAGGAGCATTACTTGTAGGACCTCCGGGAACTGGGAAAACTTTATTAGCAAAAGCCGTCGCAGGTGAAGCCAAAGTACCATTCTTCTCTTTATCTGGTTCAGATTTCGTAGAGATGTTTGTTGGGGTTGGAGCTTCCCGGGTTCGTGACCTATTCAAACAGGCTAAAGAAAAATCTCCTTCGATCATTTTTATTGATGAGATCGATGCCATTGGTAGAGCAAGAGGAAAAAGTAATTTCTCTGGTTCCAACGATGAGCGGGAGAATACGCTGAACCAGCTTCTAACTGAAATGGACGGTTTTGGAACCAATACCAATGTAATTGTTATTGCTGCCACCAACAGAGCTGATGTTCTGGATAAAGCATTAATGCGTGCCGGTCGATTTGACAGGCAGATCTATGTAGACCTTCCAGACCTAAGAGAAAGAAGAGAAATCTTTGAGGTACATCTGAAACCGTTGAAGAAGATCTCTGACGAACTGGATATCGAATTCCTTGCCAAGCAAACGCCTGGATTCTCTGGTGCAGATATCGCCAACGTTTGTAATGAAGCTGCGCTTATCGCTGCCAGAAAAGGCAATAAAGCCGTTGGTAAACAGGACTTCCTTGATGCAGTTGATAGAATCGTAGGAGGTCTTGAGAAGAAAAATAAAATCATTACTCCGGAAGAGAAAAAGGCGATCGCTTTTCACGAAGCAGGGCATGCTACTACTAGTTGGATGCTAGAACACGCTGCTCCACTAGTTAAGGTGACCATTGTTCCAAGGGGACAATCATTAGGTGCTGCCTGGTATCTCCCAGAAGAGAGATTGATTGTTAGACCAGAACAAATGCTTGACGAGATGTGCGCCGCCTTAGGTGGCCGTGCTGCTGAAAAAGTGATATTCAATAAGATTTCCACAGGCGCCTTAAGCGACCTTGAAAAAGTCACTAAACAGGCAAGAGCCATGGTAACTATCTATGGACTTAACGAAGCTGTTGGAAACCTTACCTATTACGATTCTTCAGGCCAGAGCGAATATAATTTCACAAAGCCTTACAGTGAGAAAACTTCCGAACTTATAGACAAAGAAATTTCTAATCTAATCGAGGCTCAATACCAGCGAGCGGTAGACCTTTTAGAACATAATAAGGATAAACTTACCCAGTTGGCAGAGATACTTTTAGATAAGGAGGTAATCTTTAAAGATGACCTAGAAAAGATCTTTGGGAAACGGCCTTTCGATAAAGAGAAAGAAGAAGGCAAACCACTTTCTGAAAAGAACACTCTCCCTGAGGATACTTCTAAAAGCCCTAAATCAGAGGCTTCAGAAGGGAAAGATACAGATGAAGAAGGAGAATTAACCGAAAACGATTCGGTTAATAAGTAGTGTAGAAGTTAAAGTAAAAAATCTGAAATTCAACAATAGTTATTTTCAGATTTTTTAACTTTGATAAAATGACTGTAGGAATCATACCCAAAACTCTATGAATCTATTCAAAAGGTTTCTTAATCCCAAGTCGAAATCAGACCAGGATCAGGATATCCCTGAGAATGCTGACAGAGGGAAGTATATGCCGGAGGTGAAATTACCTACCGATGAGCGTTTTATGCTCAATTTCAAAAACAACGGCGGCAAGTTCTTATATTGTGTTGATGATTCAGAAATCCAGGAAGCATTCGACAATATTCTGATGGAGAATGACTGGTATGAAAGGCAATGCTGCTGCTTCGACGAAAATCTAAAGAGCAAATTTCAAGGTTTTAACCTGGATTTCAATAAATCAGCTAATGCCGAATTCTTTTTATCCACGTGTGAATTCCTGGTTGCCAATGACGGCTCAATATTAATCTCATCTAACCAGATCAAGGAAAGAAAACTGCATGATCTTCCTGCAAATTTTATAATAATTTCCTCTACAAGTCAGCTTATAGACACCATTGGCGAAGGATTGAGAGGAATAAAATTCAAAAACAAACAGCAAATCCCTTCTAATATTACAACCATTAAGAATTTTGAAACGCAAAAAGAAGGTGATTTTATGAGCTACGGAAGTAGTACAAAAAACCTATATTTGCTGCTTCTGGAAGATCTTTAATATATGAAGGAAACCATAATTCGTGCTGTTTCAGGATTGCTGTATATATCCATTTTGGTTGCATCAATTCTATCATCCGAGGTTATATTCATAATACTCTTTTATCTGTTAAGTCTGGTTTGTTTAATTGAGATGCAGAAGTTGCTTCGCTTAAAAAGCTATGCGCTCTATATTCTGCAAGCAGTACTTTTTTATTTATTCAGTTTTTTAAAATTCAACCAGGACGCCACTATCCTACTATTACTCATAACGATCTTCGTTAATCTTTTCCTGGTAAAGGATCTGATAGTGATCAAGAAAATACCTGTATTTGAGAAGAAGAAGTATATAATCATCATCTTTTATCTTATTTCCTCAACTATATTTCTCACCCTTATCCCAACAATAGAAGGGGTTTTTATTCCGAAGCTGGTAATAGGAATATTCTTCCTTATTTGGACTAACGATACATTTGCCTATCTTATAGGGAAGAATTTTGGAAAACGTAAACTTTATGAAAAGATCTCCCCAAATAAAACGATTGAAGGATTTCTTGGCGGACTGATCTTTAGCGTTTTAATGAGCTACGCCATTTGGTATTACACAGATTTCCTTACAATGTGGACCTGGCTTGGAATGGCTATAATTCTAAGCATATTTGGAACCCTGGGAGATCTAATTCAATCAAAATTCAAAAGACAGGCTGGAGTAAAGGACAGTGGTAAATTGATGCCGGGACACGGTGGATTGTTTGACAGACTTGATAGTATTATCTTTGCAAGCCCTTTTATCTATGCCTATTTATATATTTTAAACTATGTTTCATAAGGAAGGATACAAAATAATGACCCTCACTGCGATCATACTGATCGCAATAAATATCATTTCATACAGTTTTATTGATACATACTGGATAAAATTTGCCATTCTGGTAGTATCTATATTATTCTTTCTTCTGATAATTCAATTTTTCAGAAATCCGACGAGAACTACAAATCATAATAATGAGCATATTATCGCTCCTGTAGATGGAAAAGTAGTGGCGATTGAAGAAGTTGAGGAAAAAGAATATTTTAAAGATAAAAGACTACAGATCTCTATTTTCATGTCACCAATAAACGTGCATGTCACCAGACATCCTGTAGGCGGAAAAGTAACTTACAGCAAATATCACCCAGGAAAGTTTCTTGTTGCATGGCACCCAAAGTCAAGTGAAGAGAACGAAAGAACAACTGTGGTGGTAAAAAATGAAGTTGCAGGTGAGATTTTGTATCGCCAAATTGCTGGTGCTCTTGCAAAAAGAATCGTAAATTATGCTGAAGAAGGCTCTGAAGTAGTTCAGGGAAGTGACAGCGGTTTTATTAAATTTGGTAGTCGTGTGGATGTGTTTGTTCCAATTGGAACAAAAGTGAATGTGGAAATTAATCAAAAAGTAAAAGGAGGCGTTAGTGTTATCGCTGATGTAACTTCTTAAAGTTATGATGGCACCTGAAAATTCAAAATTTCTAAAGGCATATGACATGGCGAGTAGCACTACGCAGCAATTTCCGCCAGACGTGCTTTTACATTTCTATGCCCTCTATAAGCGGGCTACAGAGCAAAATGGTTTCTACATCCCCCCTACCAATAAAGGAGACCTTAGGAGTGCTTTTAAGATAAACGCCCTTGTACAGGTGAAAAGCCTAAGCAAGGACGAAGCTAAGAAAAGATATATTGAAATGGTTGAAGAGCATATTGGCAAAATACCTGAGTGATTCTACCTAAAAAAATAAAAAAGAGGACTCGAAAAGTCCTCTTTTTTATTTATAAAGCTTATAATTTTTTAACCTAAACTCTTTAGACTGGCCTTAAGCGCTTCAATTTTTGCTTCGGCATCAGCTTTTTTAGTCTTTTCAATCGCTACTACCTTTTCGGGCGCATTGTTCACGAATCTTTCGTTTGAAAGCTTTTTATCTACAGATTTTAAAAAACCTTCAGTATAATCCAGCTCCTCCTGAATTTTTTTCTTTTCGGCCTCAACATCAATAGCTCCAACAATTGGGATAAAATATTCATTAGACCTTACCCTAAATGAAAGAGCTCCATCAACAGAACCATTCACATATTCCATTTTACCAATATTCCCCATTTTCGCAATCACAGAATCAAAGGTCTTGGAAGTATCCTCGTTATTTAGAATGCTAAGATCTATTTCATTTTTAAAGGAAATATTCTTTTCCTTTCTAATTTTTCTAACCCCTGCAATAACCTCTGCAGCATGGGAAAATTCCTTTATAATTTTCTGGTCAAAATCAGTTTGTTCCGGCCATTTTGCTATAATCAGGGCTTCTTCTGATGTACGAGTGGTAATTTCCTGCCAGATCTCCTCTGTTACAAAAGGCATGAACGGATGGAGAATTTTAAGATTATATTCCAGAATAGAAATTACTTCACTGTAAGTTTTACTATCCATCGGCTCTCCATACGCCGGTTTTACCATTTCCAGGAACCAGCTACAGTAATCGTCCCAAACCAGTTTATAAGTTGCCATTAAAGCATCACTTATCCTGTATTTTGAATAATGGTCCTCTATTTCTTTTAGAGTCTTCTGGAACTTCGACTTATACCAGTCTATAGCCATTCTGGCAGTTTCTGGCTGTTCGATATCTTCAGAAACTTCCCAACCTTTCACAAGCCTAAAAGCATTCCATATCTTATTAGTGAAGGCGCTACCCTGCTTACAAAGATCTTCATCGAACATCAGGTCGTTACCAGCGGGTGAACTTAACAACATTCCAACCCTAACTCCATCTGCACCATATTGCCCAATAAGTTCAAGCGGATCTGGTGAGTTTCCTAGGGATTTAGACATTTTTCGTCTTTGCTTATCCCGAACGATCCCGGTTAAATAAACATTTTTGAAAGGCCTTTCACCTCTATATTCATATCCAGCCATGATCATCCTGGCTACCCAGAAGAATAGGATTTCCGGTGCAGTTACGAGGTCATTCGTAGGATAGTAATATTTTATTTCTTCATTTTCAGGCTCAAGAATACCGTTGAAAACGCTCATTGGCCATAACCAGGAAGAGAACCAGGTATCCAGAACATCCTTATCCTGAACTAGATCTTTTATTTCCAGCTCTGCATTTCCGGAAGCTTCTCGAGCTTTCTCCAGAGCTTCATCTACAGACTCTGCAACTACAAAATCGCTCTTACCGTTACCATAAAAAAAAGCCGGAATCTGATGCCCCCACCAAAGCTGACGAGAAATATTCCAATCTCTCACGTTTTCCATCCAGTGACGGTAGGTATTCAGAAATTTTTCTGGCACCAGGTTTATATCATCTCCAATAACCGCTTTGAGAGCAGGCTCGGCCATTTCTTTCATTTTCAGGAACCACTGGTCACTTAACTTAGGTTCAATTACCGCTCCTGTACGCTCACTGGTTCCAACCTTATTAACGTAATCTTCAACTTTGGAAAGGAATCCTTTTAATTCCAGTTCCTCAACTATTTCGGCCCTAACTACAAATCGATCCTTCCCTTCATAATGCAATCCATATTGATTTAAAGTTGCATCATCATTAAAAATATCGATCACATCCAGCTTGTGCTTATCACCAAGATTTTTATCATTTTCATCATGGGCAGGTGTAACCTTAAGACAACCCGTTCCAAATTCCATATCTACATATTCATCTTCGATAATAGGGATGGTTCTGTTACAAATTGGGACAATGGCCTTCTTCCCTTTTAGGTGTTCAAACCGTTCATCATTAGGATTAATACATATGGCCGTATCTCCCAGTATGGTTTCAGGCCTTGTGGTAGCAATAGTGAGTACTTCGTCACTACCATCTATCTTATAATTTAAATAGAACAGCTTTCCGTTTCTTTCCTCATAATTTACCTCCTCATCAGATAAGGTTGTCTTCGCCTGGGGATCCCAATTTACCATACGGTAACCTCGATACACAAGCCCTTTATTATATAGATCCACAAAAACTTTTATCACAGATTCAGACATATCGTCATCCATGGTGAATTTTGTCCTTTCCCAATCGCAGGAGGCTCCCAGATTCTTTAATTGCTGAAGGATTATACCACCATGTTTATGAGTCCAGTCCCAGGCATGTTGTAGAAATTCCTCACGCCCAATTTTGTTTTTATCAATACCTTCTGCTTTCAGCTTTGCCACTACTTTTGCTTCGGTTGCTATAGAGGCATGGTCTGTACCAGGAACCCAGCAGGCGTTATAACCTTTAAGACGGGCACGTCTAACCAAAACATCCTGAATGGTATTATTCAACATATGCCCCATGTGTAAAACACCGGTCACGTTAGGTGGCGGAATTACGATGGTATATGGCTCCCTTTCATCTACTTCAGAATGAAAATAGTTGTTTTTCATCCAGTAGTCATACCACTTTTCCTCTACTTTTTTCGCATTATATTGTGAAGCAATTGCCATTTCTTGGTCTAGTTTTTGAAATAATGGCAAAAGTAATTATTAATAGAGGATTATGAAAGCTGCTGAAATGATATAAATTTTGAGAATTGAAATATTTCAACTTATCTTTATAATTCCGCTAAATTTAAAAAATGATGAAAAAACTAATTGCAATCGCTATATTTCTTGTTGCAGGAGTTACTGCAGCCCAGGCACAGAAGACCGCTAAAATGGAATTCAAGTCTGAAACCATAGACTATGGCGAAATAAAAAAAGGTAGTGATGGAGTTCGTGTATTTGAATTCACAAATACTGGCGATGCTCCATTGGTAATTGAAGACGTGAAATCCAGTTGTGGATGTACCGTCCCTAAAAAACCTGAAGAACCAATTCTACCTGGTAAAACAGGGCAGATCGAAGTAAAGTACGATACCAAAAGAGTTGGACCTATCAGAAAAACGGTTACGGTTTATTCCAATGCTGAGCAATCGATTAAAGCCCTTAAAATTAAAGGGACGGTGATTGACAGTAACAGTGCTGAAGACGATAGTTAAACTCTGAACAATTTTAAATATTGAAAGCCTTCCTAAATGGAAGGCTTTTTTATGAACCTATATTAAAACCTCCATACTCTCAACAGAAAAAAGTTCCTTATTATTAACATCCAAATTATAGATTCATAGTTTAATTTTGCAATTTTGCACCACAAATAAACAGCTATGCCTAAAATTTCAAATAAAGGGCTTGAAATGCCTGAATCCCCTATCAGAAAATTGGTGCCTTTCGCTGAAGAAGCAACAAGGAAAGGTCGTAAAATATATCAACTCAACATTGGTCAACCCGATATTAAAACTCCTCAGGGTGCATTAGATGCCGTAAAGAATCATGATATCGAGGTTTTATCTTACAGTCATTCTGCCGGATTTGAAAGCTATCGAGAGAAACTAGCCGGATATTACCAGAAATCATCATTACCGGTAAACAAGGAAGATATAATAATTACTACAGGTGGTTCAGAAGCATTGTTATTTACAATGGGTAGCATTACCGATCCTGGTGACGAGGTAATTATTCCGGAGCCATTTTATGCAAACTACAATGGTTTCGCTACAGCTTCCGGAGTTTCTATTAAACCAATTCAGGCTAGTATTGATGATGGTTTTGCGCTGCCTCCTATCGCAGAATTCGAAAAACTGATCACAGAAAAAACGAAAGCAATTCTTATTTGCAACCCAGGAAACCCAACAGGTTACCTGTATACCAAAGAGGAAGTTCAGCAATTGGCCGATCTTGCCTTGAAGCATGATCTTTTCATAGTTTCAGATGAAGTTTATAGAGAGTTTGCATATGATGGGGTAAAACATCATTCTATAATGAGCATTCCTGAGCTTGCTGAAAATGCGATTATGGTAGATTCTGTATCCAAACGTTACAGCATGTGTGGTGCTCGTGTAGGATGCCTTGTTTCCAAGAATAAAGAGGTGATGGCCACGGCAATGAAATTTGCGCAGGCAAGGTTAAGTCCTCCAACCTTTGCCCAAATCGCTAGTGAAGCTGCTTTGGAAACTCCGCAGGAATATTTCGACGAAGTTATTGAGCAATACACTTACCGCAGGGACTTGCTTGTTGACGGACTGGAAAAAATTGAAGGTGTTAAGGTTGCCAAGCCTAAGGGAGCTTTTTATTGTATCGCAGAACTTCCGGTTGAAGATGCCGATGATTTCGCACGCTGGCTTCTGGAAAGTTTTGAAGACAATAACGAAACTATCATGGTGGCTCCCGCAGCAGGATTCTACTCTACACCAAATACAGGTAAAAACCAGGTGAGGATTGCTTATGTATTAAAGAAAGAAAACCTGGAGAGAGCGATCAAAATTTTAGACAAAGCACTTAAGCAATATAAGCAGCAAAATTAATGCAGCTACTGCAGAATTTTTCTTTAAAGAACTATAACAGCTTTGGCATTGACGTTAAGGCAGGAAAATTCGTATCTATTCAGGATCTGGATGATCTGCGGAATATTCTTAGAAAAAGTTATGCTTCAGAACTTTTCATACTTGGGGGTGGCAGCAATATGCTTCTCACCGGGGATCTAAGTAAAACGGTTTTACACATAGCTCTAAAAGGAAAAAAGATCATTTCTGAAACCGATTCTGAAGTTATCATTGAAGTAGCTGCAGGAGAAAACTGGCATCAGTTCGTTCTCTGGACCCTGAAACAAAATTTTGGTGGACTAGAGAATCTATCCCTCATTCCGGGTAATGTAGGTACAGCACCCATTCAAAATATAGGTGCCTACGGGGTTGAGCTCAAAGATAATTTTGTAAGCTGCAGGGCAATGAATATTCAAACCCTGGAGGAAGAAACTTTTAACCTTCAAGACTGCGAATTCGAATATCGAAATTCAGTTTTTAAACATAGATTAAAAGGTCAATTTATCATCACTTCAGTAAGATTCAAATTGACTAAAAAAGGCCATAAAATCCATATGGATTATGGATCGATTAAGTCTGAACTTGAAAATGAGGGAATTAAAGAACCTTCGATACAGGATATCTCCAATGCAGTAATCAAAATAAGGAATTCAAAATTGCCAGACCCTAAGGAGATTGGTAACAGCGGAAGTTTTTTTAAAAACCCCATAATTTCCAAAAATCATTTTCATAAATTAGAAGAGAAATTTCCAGAAATCCCTTCATATACGGTTTCTGAAAACGAGATAAAAGTACCTGCAGGGTGGTTGATTGATAAAGCCGGATTGAAAGGATTCAGAAATGGTGATGCCGGGGTACATAAAAATCAGGCTCTGGTTCTTGTTAATTATGGTGAAGCCACAGGAAGTGAAATACTTTCACTTGCCAGAATGATCCAGGAAAAGATAAAATCACAGTTCAATATCGAGCTCGAGGCAGAAGTCAACATCATCTAAATAAAAAAAGGGAAATGATAAATCATTTCCCTTTTCAATTTTATTCTTCAAAAAAAATTTAGGCCTTCTTCATTACTACAGCATCTATAACGTGAACTACTCCGTTTGAAGCATCCACATCGGCCATAACAACTTTAGCCTTGTTCCCGTTTTCATCGGTAAGAATTACGCTATCTCCATTCAGAGAAGCTACGATAGTTCCACCACCAACAGTATTGATCTCATATTTACCATCATTGTCATTTATCGCCTGAACCAGTTCAGAAGAAGTAACCTCATCGGCCACCACGTGATATTTAAGAACATCAGCCAGTTGATCTTTATTTTCTTCCTTCATTAAAGATTCAAGTGTAGCCTTGTCTACATTACTAAAAGCGCCGTTATGTGGAGCAAAAACAGTAAATGGCCCTTCTTCAGTTTTAAACATTCCCGCAAGCTCTGCAGATTTCAAGGCACTTACTAAAGTACTTAAAGTATCGGTCTCCATAGCCTTTGCAGCAATACTATTGGATTCCATTTCCTTCTTTTTCTTTTCGGCTTCCATTTCAGCCTGCTTTTCTGCTTCCATTTGTTCCATTCTTTCTTTCTCAGCCTTTTCTTGCTCCTTTTTCTTGGCATCCTCACATGATGTGAGCATTACCCCTGAAAGAGCAAGTAGCATAAATAACATTTTAAATTTCATAATTGTAGTTTTTTTTCGTGATTAATAGCACAAGATATTGTGCAAAAGACAGTTAACACTGAATAATCGATTAAAGTTTAGTTAAATAGTGTAAAGACTTTATTAATCAAACTGGCTGTTTTCAGTTGAGTATTTTATTATTATTTTTGCATCAGAAGAATTGAAGCATGAAATTATTAATTATTAGCATCATTTTACTAGGACTGGCTTTTGCCGGAATAGCAATCAAGATCTGGGGAAAAAAGGACGGTAAATTCGCCGGAACCTGCGCCAGCCAGAATCCTTATCTGAATAAGTCTGGAGAACCATGTAGTTTTTGCGGAAAATTACCAGACGAAATTGAAAATTGTTCAGATTCACCTAAGACTACCTAGGCTGAATGGAAACAATTTTACTGGTTCTTTTTATCCTTGTTAGCCTGGTTAATCTCCTTTATTTTTTCTCATTTTTCTCTTTCGCCACATCTGGAATAAAAAACAAAATTCACCCGGAAGTTCCAGTTTCTGTAATTATTTGTGCAAAAAATGAGGAGGAAAATCTTCGCAATTTTCTCCCTGCTATTCTTGACCAGGAATACCCAGATTATGAGGTGATCGTTATCAACGATGCTTCTTCAGATAGCACCCTCGAAGTAATTGAGGAATTTCAGAAGACAGATCCACGAATCAAAATTGTAAACGTCCAGAACAACGAGGCATTCTGGGCCAATAAAAAATATGCTCTTACTCTGGGTATAAAGAAGGCCAAAAATGACCATTTGTTATTTACAGATGCAGATTGTGCTCCGCAATCTAAAAAATGGATCCAGGAAATGTCTCGAAATTTCCAGCCTGGGAACTCCATCGTATTGGGATATGGCGGATACTTCCCGAATTCAAAATCCATTTTGAATAAACTGATTCGGTTTGAAACCCTGCTAACGGCCATTCAGTATTTTTCCTATGCAAAATTAGGATCTCCTTATATGGGCGTTGGGCGAAATCTGGCTTACACCTCCACAAAATTTTATGAAATGAAAGGATTTGCCAGCCACCTTCATTTAAGGTCTGGAGATGACGATCTTTTCGTGAACGAAGCTTCTACTCCTGAAAATACCTCTATTTGTTTTCACCCCGATGCGATCACCAGAAGTGTTCCCAAGACAAGCTTTTCAGACTGGTTCCATCAAAAAAGAAGACATGTATCTGTAGCGAACCATTATAAATCAAAACACAAATTACTTCTGGGAACTTTTTTCATTTTCAGAGTACTTTTCTGGCTCTTTTTTGCCGGCTTACTTAGCCTGCAGGTTTTTCCAAAGATCGTCCTAGGAATATTATTTTTAAAGCTGATCATTGAGGCAATTGTCTATATAAAGGCCGGTAAAAAGTTACAAGAGACAGATGTTGTATGGCTATTTCCTTTTTTCGATATTTTTTTAATATTAATGCAATTAGCTATCTTTATCTCTAACCTCATCTCAAAACCTAAGCATTGGAAATAAATCCAGAGCATCTTCTTGAAAAGATCAGGGAGGCAAAAAATGGCAGTCAGTCGGCTTTCAATTATCTTCTGGACAGGTACTGGAATGACGTTTATGGATTTCAGCTGAAAAAGACTCGAAATGAATATGAGTCTGAAGACATCACCATTCAAACTTTCTCCAAGGCCTTTAACAAATTAGATACTTTCAACGAAAAACATTCTTTTACTACCTGGTTGATCGCTATTTCGAAAAACATTCACATAGACCAGATACGTAAGAAAAAAGCTTCGATTAGATCGCGTACCTCCATGCAGGATGAAGAAAGGGTTTACGAAATTGCAGACGAAACACCTGGAGTTGAAGATAAACTGATTAAAGAGCAAAATCTCGAACAATTACTAGCCGACATCAAACAGTTAAAACCGCATTATCAGCAGGTAATCAATCTCAGATTTTTCCAGGAAAAATCATACAAAGAAATTGCCGGGGAATTAGACGAACCCATGAATAATATTAAGGTTAAATTACTTAGGGCAAAGAAATTACTAGCTGAAATTATAGAAACCCGTAACAGTTAAGTAAGGAATTAAATCCTGGGGAGTCTATTTTATGCAGTTCAGCTTATTATTGTATCTTTGAATCCTCAGATTTTTGCTATGAATACAGACGTTGCGCCAATAAAATCCAAAACAGAAAGAAAGCCAAAACCAAAATGGCTTCGAGTTAAACTTCCTACCGGTAAAAAATACACCGAATTAAGGAGCCTTGTAGACAGATACGACCTTCATACTATTTGTACTTCAGGAAGTTGCCCTAATATGGGGGAATGCTGGAGTGAAGGTACCGCTACATTTATGATTCTTGGTAATATTTGCACCAGATCCTGCGGATTTTGCGGAGTAAAAACCGGAAGGCCTGAAACTGTAGATTGGGACGAACCAGAAAAAGTAGCCAGATCTATTAAAATTATGAAGATTAAACATGCGGTGGTGACTAGTGTAGACCGTGATGATCTTAAGGATATGGGTTCTATCATTTGGGCTGAAACTGTAAAAGCTATTCGTCGAATGAATCCTGAAACTACACTGGAAACGCTTATTCCAGACTTCCAGGGTAACGAACGAAATATTGATCGTATCATTGAGGTAATGCCTGAAGTTGTATCTCACAACATGGAAACTGTAAAAAGGCTTACTCGTGAAGTAAGAATTCAGGCTAAATATGATCGAAGCCTTGCTGTTTTAAAATATTTAAAAGACAATGGAGTTCGTAGAACCAAGTCTGGTATTATGCTTGGTCTTGGAGAACAGGAAGGAGAGGTTATCCAGACTTTAAAGGATCTAAGAGAAGCCGGGGTAGATGTAGTTACTATTGGGCAATATCTTCAGCCGAGTAAAAAACACCTTCCTGTAAAACAATTCATTACACCAGACCAGTTCAAGAAATACGAAGAAGTTGGCCTGGAGCTTGGATTCAGACACGTTGAAAGTAGTGCCTTGGTAAGATCTTCATACAAAGCACAGAAACATATTAACTAGTCTTTGAATGGCTGAAACAATTAATATTGCCATTAATGGTTTTGGCAGAATAGGCAGGAATCTTTTTAGAGTACTCCTTGGGAATCCAGACATTAATGTTGTTGCCATTAATGATATTCATGATGCTAGAAGCCTAGCTCATCTTTTAAAATATGATAGTATTCACAGAACTTTGAAGACCGAGGTAAGTTCTTCAGATTCTGAAATTATCGTAGATGGCAAAAAGATCCCCCTATTAAATTTCAATGAACCGCGTGATATTCCGTGGAATGATTATCAAGTGGATTATGTAGTAGAATCCTCAGGAAAATTCAAAACAGAAGAAGTTCTGAACGGCCACCTGAAAGAAGGTGTGAAAAAGGTTATTCTATCTGTTCCACCCCAAGATGAAAACATCAAAATGGTAGTTCTAGGCGTTAATGAAGAAATCCTGGACGGCTCTGAGAGAATAATCTCAAATGCTTCCTGCACCACCAACAACGCTGCTCCAATGCTGAAGGTGATTCATGACCAATTGGAAGTCACTCAGGCATATATAACCACTGTACACTCCTACACTTCAGACCAGAGTTTACATGACAAGCCACATAAGGACCTAAGGAGAAGCAGGGCTGCTGCACAGTCTATTATTCCAACAACAACCGGAGCTGCAAAAGCTTTAACAAGTATTTTCCCAGACCTTAGTGAAGTTATTGGTGGTTGTGGTATTAGAGTTCCTGTTCCTAATGGCTCTCTAACCGATATGACGCTGAATGTGAAAAAAGAGACCAGCATCGAGGAGGTAAATGCTCTTTTCCATAAAGCCTCTGAAAATGAGCTCAAGGATATCCTGCAGTATACTGAAGACCCCATAGTTTCAGTAGATATTCTTGATAGCAAATACAGCTGTATTTTTGATGCTCAAATGACTTCGGTAATTGGAGGAAAACTGGTTAAATTAATTGGTTGGTATGATAATGAAATTGGCTACTCCAGTCGTCTTGTCGATTTAATTTTACTCATTAACGATAAATAGCTATATTTAACAATATTAACAGCTTCTAGCTATTTTCCCGAATGAAGAACTTAAAGCTTTTCCTATTACTAACCTGTAGCTTTGTCATTTTAAGTTTCCAGAAATCACCGATCAGTGAGACAGAGCCGAAACCTGAACAGATAAAACAACTTCTATCCCAGGCAGAGAATTCTGTTGACATGATGTTATTCGATAAAGCTCAAAGTCAATTGAACAAATCCCTGGAATTAGCCAAAAGAATAAATCATGAGAGATATATAGCGCTTTCCAGCAGTATTCTTGCCAGAATGTACCATGTTCGTCATGAGTATGACAAAGGTATCACCCAGCTAGATCGAGCAATTTCCATACAAAGAAAAATAGATGATCAGGCTGGTTTACACTATTCCTATATCATGTATGGAAAAATTCTAAATTCAAAAAAAGAAGTAAACAGAGCTTTTAAATATCTGGATCTGGCTGAAGGATATTATAAAGAAGAAGGCAACCTGGAACAATTAGGTATTATAGCACTTAATAAGGCTATTTTTCACCTGAATGATAAAAGTCAGGTGAAAAAAGCCATGACTGAACTCAAGACAGCTGAGACGTATCTTGAGGATAGCACTAATGGCTATGAACTTACCAGGTTACATTATTTTCTGGCTCGAGGCCATCTAATTGAAGGCAATTTCAAAATGGCCGAAGAAGCTGCAAAGAAGTCCCTATCCATCGCTAAAGATGGAAATTTTACAGGTATGACCATGTACACCTATGGAATCCTGAGTGAAATTGAGGAAATAAGAAATAATTCTGCTGGTGCACTGGCATATCTCAAGCAAAGAAATGAGGTAAGGGATGCGGTATTTGATGCCAATAAGGAAGCCCTTGCCAAGGAATTGAACGAACGTGCGGGGGTTGATGCCCTGAAAACCACTCTGGATGAGTTGACTCTTCAGAATGCCGAACAGGAAAAGACTTTAAAAGTTAATAAACTCACCACTATTCTTAGTGTTGCTCTAATCACCATACTTTCACTTTTAACCCTTTCTCTATATAAGAACAACAATCTTAGAGCCAGAGCCAACGAACTTCTTCAAAAGAAAAACTCAGAATTGATCCTCGCAAAGGAAAATGCTGAAAAAGCATCCCTGGCCAAAGCACAATTTTTAACAACGATTACCCACGAATTAAGAACTCCGCTCTATGCAGTTACCGGCCTTACCCACCTCCTACTGGAAGAAAGCCCTACGGAAAGCCAGAGAGAACATCTTAATTCGCTTAAATTTTCGGGAGAGTATTTATTGTCACTTATAAACAACATCCTGGATCTCAATAAACTCGAGGCGAACAAGGTAGAAATAGTAAAATCTGATTTCGACTTGAAAAAGAGGATCTCAGACGTACTTATTGCTTTGAAAAATTCGGCTAACGAAAGAAATACCAAGCTGCATTTCGATTTCGACGATGAAATACCAGGTAGATTGAACGGAGATCCTTTGAAAATCTCCCAGATCTTAATTAACCTTATAGGAAATTCCATAAAATTTACTGAAGACGGTGATATCTGGATCTCTGTAAAGAAGACCAAACAACTAGAAAAAGACATTACCTTACTATTTGAAATTAAGGATAATGGCGAAGGAATTGGGAAAGAAAAACAGAAAGCTATTTTCGATAATTTCACCCAGGGATCTACTCAAATCAACCGTAAGTTTGGTGGAACAGGTCTAGGACTTTCCATCGTTAAGAACCTGCTTAGCCTTCTAGGAAGTGAGATTAACTTGGAAAGCGAATTAGGTAAAGGTTCGAAATTCACCTTTGAACTGGATTTTGAAACTCCGGAATCTGAAATAAGAAAAGCGGTGGCCACTACTCCAGTTGATGAGACCAAACTCTCCAACGAGATCATGGAGGATAAGCGTATTCTAGTAGTAGAGGATAATAAGATCAACCAGATGATTACCCGTAAGATCCTTGAAAAGAATAAGGTACTTTGTGATGTTGCAGATGATGGAACCATTGCCATAGAAAAAGTAAAGAATAACGAATTTGACTTGATCCTAATGGATATTCACATGCCGGGAATTAGCGGTATAGAAGCAACAATCGAGATCAGGAAGTTTGATGATTCCATACCGATCATAGCACTTACTGCGGTAACTTTGGATGATAACCTGGATGAATTTTATCTAAACGGATTTAACGATATCATTCCAAAACCTTATAAAACGGAAGAATTTTTCCATAAGATCAATAAATATCTTGCGGCAAAAGAAACTACTGTATGACCTTTTTGGCACAGGCTTTGTAAAATACAGGCAGATTGAATTATATAGAAAAGACTTTCATATAATTTGAATTAGCCAAAAGAAAAAATGAGGTGTTTTTACACCTCATTTTTGTTTATATAATCAAGGATCTTTTTATCAAATTCCCTGCTTTTATTATTTAAAAATCCAACTTCAATAGGCAGGTAATAGAGTTTTTCGGAAGATATTCTGTTTCTTAAGCGCATATAGTCTTTTTCTGTGGTAAGAATTCGGTTTTCCTTACTTAACTCTTCGATCTCCTTTTCTGAGAATTTATGATGGTCTGAAAATTTAAAATGCTTTAATCTGATATCATGGGAATTCAGAAAACCGATTAATGGATCTGGATTTGCGATACCCGTGACCAGAACGAAATCTGAAGTTATTCTCTCCACCTTTATTTCCTCATTTTCAGAAATGATTTTTTCAGAATATTTTATAAAAGTAAAGAACACTTCCTGATGAACTTCCGGTTGAAGTTTCTTTCGAATTATCCTCATTTCCTCTTTACTAAGATCTTGAGGACATTTCGTAACCACAATTAGTTTGGCTCTACTTGCTCCTGTATGAGATTCTCTAAGATTCCCTGCTGGCAGAATTAGATCATCAACATAGAGGTCATTATATGCTGTTAGAAGTATGTAAAATCCTGCCTTAACTTTACGATGCTGGAATGCATCATCCAGTAAAATAACATCAGGTGAGAACTTCATTAATTTTGCAATTCCTTCCTTCCTGTTAACATCAACAGCCACTATAGTATCAGTAAATTTACTCTTGAACTGCAGCGGCTCATCTCCCGATCTCTCTACCGGATCGGTTTCTTCTACAAGCTGAAAACCTTTACTATCTCGCCTGTAACCACGGCTTAGCGTTGCCACCTTATATTTTTTAGACAACTCACCAATAAGATATTCGATCATGGGAGATTTTCCTGTCCCGCCCATGTTAAGGTTTCCCACAGCGATCACTGGTACTTCAAATGACTTAGACCTAAGAATATCCAGATCATAAAACCTGTTACGAACCTCGGTAATACCGTGATATATTAATGAAAAGGGAAAAAGTAATTTTCTTAGATTCGACATGAAAGGCTTGGTATAATATTTATATTTGAAAAGCTGTTGAGGAATTTCAACACTGAATCTACAAACCGTGATCCCATAGTTTCAAATCTAAGGGCTAAAATATTAAAATATGATCATTCAGGAAGTAATAGACCTAATTGAAGAATTTGCTCCTTTAAATTATGCTGAAGGATTCGATAATGTGGGTTTGCTGGTTGGTGACAATTCTACTAAAGTCTCAGGGGCGTTGATCACACTTGACACATTAGAGGCCACCGTAGATGAAGCCATCGACAAAAACTGTAATTTAATCATTAGCTTTCATCCCATAATTTTTTCCGGTCTTAAGAAATTAACGGGAAGGGATTATGTAGAACGAACTGTTTTAAAGGCAATCAAAAATGATATTGCTATTTATGCTATTCACACCGCTTTAGACAACCAGCACAAAGGCGTAAATGATATGATCTGTGAAAAAATTGGCCTTAAAAACAGACAAATACTTATTCCTAGGAAAGATTCAATTAAAAAACTAACCACTTTTATTCCAACCGAAGAAGCTGAAAAAGTCCGCGAGGCGTTGTTTTCTGCCGGAGCTGGAAGCATAGGGAATTATGACAACTGCAGCTTCAACATCACTGGAAAGGGTAGTTTTATGGGTAATGAAGATTCAAATCCTGTTGTTGGCGAAAAGGGAAAGGTTCATTATGAGGAGGAAACCCAAATCGGGATCACTTACCCGGCACATTTAGAAAGCCCAATCCTGAAAATGCTTTTTAAAGCTCATCCTTATGAAGAGGTTGCCTATGAAATACATAGCCTGGAAAACAAGAACCAGCATTTAGGGATGGGAATGATAGGTGAACTGGAAAAAGTAGTTGACGAAAAATCTTTTTTAGAACAGTTGAAAAGCACATTTAATACAGGATGTGTTAGACATTCCAAACTTCTGGACAAACCCATTAAAAAAGTAGCTGTTTTAGGTGGAAGTGGGGCATTTGCCATCAATAATGCCAAATCAGCCGGAGCCGATATCTTTGTCTCAGCAGATTTCAAATACCACGACTTCTATAAAGCCGAGGAAAAGCTGGTACTAGCAGATATTGGACACTATGAAAGTGAACAGTTTACAAAAAATTTACTATATTCTTTTCTTAGCAAAAAAATTAGTAGTTTTGCACTTATTTTAGCAGATACAAATACCAATCCAATACATTATTTATAATATGGCGAAAAAAAACGATGTTACTGTAG
This sequence comes from Christiangramia lutea, assembly GCF_022489035.1. Lineage (GTDB taxonomy): Bacteria > Bacteroidota > Bacteroidia > Flavobacteriales > Flavobacteriaceae > Christiangramia > Christiangramia lutea. The sequence goes on along the minus strand of NZ_JAKVTV010000004.1, from coordinate 207,686 downwards.
AAGAGAAGTTAAGATCACTGTACGATCTTCAGTTGGTGGATTCGCGAATTGATGAAATTAGAAACGTACGTGGTGAATTACCTCTGGAAGTTGAAGATCTGGAAGACGAAGTAGCAGGTTTAAACAGACGCCTGGAAAAACTGGATGCAGATATAGAAGTCATTGATAATGACATCAAGAACAAGAAGAACCAGATTGAGGAGTCTAAATCTACGATCAAAAAATATTCTGAACAGCAGAAAAACGTTCGTAACAATAGAGAATTTAACGCATTAAGCAAAGAAGTTGAATTCCAGGAACTGGAGATCGAACTTGCTGAAAAGCACATCAAAGAATACAAAGCAAAGATCGAGCAGAAGAAAGAAGTAATTACTCAAACTAAAGAGAAACTTTCTGAGCGCGAAGAACACCTTAAGCACAAAAAAGGTGAGCTGGATGAGATACTGAAAGAAACCGAAAAGGAAGAGAAGGCACTTATTGAGAAGTCTAAAGAGTACGAGAAAAATATCGAAGACAGACTTGTTAGCGCTTATAAAAGAATTAGAAGCAATGTAAAGAATGGTCTCGCGGTAGTTCCTGTAGAACGTGGTGCTTCTGGAGGTTCTTTCTTTACTATTCCTCCACAGGTAATCATGGAGATCGCTGGTCGTAAAAAGATCATTACCGATGAGCACAGTGGACGAATTCTTGTTGATGAAGAACTTGCGAAAGAAGAGCAGGAAAAAATGGAGAGCATGTTTAAGAAGTTCTAAACTTCTTGAATTTTTAATATAGACTGCCTGGAAAATAACAGTAAGATCTTAAGATCTGAAGCAAAAGTTTTTCAGGCAGTTTTTTTATGCTCAAAATTTAAAGATTCATACACTTACCTAGATTAACAAGTATTTCACATATACTGAATGATTTAAAACTAACTTTAACCCACCTTAAATCACATGATATGCGAGTTACTACCTTCCTCCTGCTGTTAATTCTTTGTTTTTATTCCTGCAAGGAAAATAAAAATGATGGCGACCCCGATCAGGAAAATTATCAGGAAGTTGTACAGGATTCAAAAGACAACTCACCTTCTTCAGATGATGATATAAAAAAATCAGACTATATTGAAGATCAAACTAAAAATGACACTGGTCCATCAGAAAATGTAACTTCTGAAACTTCCAGAATTACACCAGGATTATACTTAAACAGTGGTGAGCAACAGGACCTTCCCTGCAATTGTAATTGTGTGGACATCAATTTTTCCAGCACTTCTGAATTATGTCTGAAAAAAGATGAATTATATATCAACGCCCGTTTTGAAGAAAATGGCAATAATGTAAATGTATACTTTGTGAATCTGGCCTCCTCCTCTTCTAATGAGGAAATTCCATGGGATAATTTTGAAACTGGTACACCTATTGCAGTTTTAAGCCATGAAGGCAATAACCGCCTGAAATTAGACTGGAAAGGCTTTTCTGAAGATGGAAAGATCGCCGTGGATTATGCATTATTAGGTAAAAAAACCCTTGAAGGAACTTATAAAAAGAAATAACAATGAAATTATTATTGATAAATTTTATTAGTCTAATACTTCTAGCATGTGGAAATCAAACAGAAGATAAGCAGGCTGTAAATGACAAAATCGCAAATGCAGAACCGGTGGAAGTCTCTTCCCAGGAAGGAATGGAAAGAGCATATTTTGCCAGCGGGTGTTTCTGGTGTGTCGAAGCAATCTATGAGAGCGTTGAAGGCGTTGAAGAAGCCATTTCTGGCTATTCCGGTGGTCATACTAAAAACCCTACTTATGAGTCAAGTAATACCGGAAGAACCGGTCATGCCGAAGCGGTGGAAGTGATCTATGATCCGGAGACAGTTAGTTTTGAAACTCTCGTTCAGGTTTATTTTGGTTCGCAGGATCCTACCCAGGTAAATGGTCAGGGACCAGACAAAGGCTCTCAATATAGATCCATAATTTTCTATCAAAATGTTCAGCAAAAGCAAATTATTGAAAAAGTAAAAGCTGAAGTAGCTAAAGACTATAAAGAACCGATTGCCGCTGAAGTTATGCCTTTTCAAAAATTCTGGAAAGCTGAAGATTATCACCAGGATTACGAAAAGAACAATCCGAATAATCCTTATATCAGGAATGTTTCTATACCAAGATTGAACAGGTTTAAATCCAAGTTTCCTGATATTCTAAAAGAGGACAAACATTAAAACAAAAAAGCTGCCATCTAGCAGCTTTTTTTATTTCATTTTCTGATAAGATCAATGATCTTATTTTCAATTTCTTTACTATCCCACTTCTCCTCAATTTCCGGTGTATTCATTACCTCATCCATTATTCCCCTTTGGTAATCTCCAATTTTCAGAGCTTCAGCATACGCCTTGTCTGAAAAAGTTACTCGTGAGTATAAAGGTACCCAAAGGTCTGGATGATCCTGGGTAAATTTCTTTTCGATCTTTTTCCTGAGTAAGAACATAGGATCTGCCGTCTTACTGCTCATTTCGATGAAATTCCTATAACTCAATTCAGCAATAGCATCTGCATTTGGTTTTCGCTCGGTTTGATATTCTTCAAATATCTGTTCCCAGTCATTCCCATATTTATTCATCTTTTCATTTAATACAGAAATATCTTCAAAACCAGCATTCATCCCCTGACCGTAGAATGGAACAATGGCATGCGCTGAATCACCTACGAGAGTTATTTTATCATAATAAGACCAAGGAAAACATTTAATGGTCACCATGGCGCTGGTTGGATTTCTGAAGAAATCCTTCTTTAAATTTGAGATCTCATCCTTGATATCTGGAAAATAATTCTCAAAAAAAGTATCGGCTTCCTTCACTGTATTTATGGTTTCGAAAGAAGTTTCACCTTCAAAAGGCATAAAAAGCGTACAAGTAAAGGTTCCATCAAGATTAGGCATGGCAATGAGCATAAAATTACCCCGGGGCCAGATATGGAATGACGAATTATCAAGCTTGTGAGAACCATCTTCATTTGCCAGAATTGTTAGCTCCTTGTAACCTACATCAATGAAGTGCTGGGAATAATTGAACCTGCTTTGCCTCTGCATTTTATGACGAACTCTTGAAAAAGCACCGTCAGCCCCAAAGATTAGATCGAACTTATATTCTTTCCATGGACTTTTCTCAGAATCGCCGGTATAAAGCCTGGCTTCTTTCATATCTACATCCCAGATCTTTTCCTCAAAGCGGAATTTAGCTCCGGCAGATTCTGCAAGATCGATCATTTTTCGATTTAGCACACCCCTGGAAATAGAATAAATAGCCTCCCCATCTTCTCCATAATTCTGAAAATATACCGGCTTCCCTTCTACATGCATAGCTCGTTTATCCAGTGGAAGGGCCAGTTTCCTGATTTCATCCTCAATACCTGCTTCACGAAGAGCTTTCCATCCCCTGTTCGACATGGCCAGATTTATCGATCTCCCAGAGAACTGCACTTTACGCACATCTGGCCGTCTATCGAACACTGTGACTTTATGGCCTTGCTTTCTTAGGAAAATAGCTAGTAATGATCCTACAAGTCCCGATCCTACTATTGCTACATCTTTTTGTTCTTGCATGTATTGATTTGAAAAGTTTAATCCCGGCAGAGGTACGTTAGCGCCGAAATATTGTAGTTATTCTGATTACGAAATTACTCAATTATTATGAAACAGACTTTATGCACCAGATTTTCAATTCAGGAATCTAATAAACCTCATTTATCAATTCATTAACAGCACAGCACGAACATAACCGGTAATTTTAAAGAAAAATCGCTATGAGCAAACAAACACAAGCACTTTTACAAAGTTTTAAACTTGGAGATATAACTCTTAAAAACCGGGTAGTTATGGCACCTATGACGCGGAGCCGGGCCGATAACTCTGAAAATGCCCCAACAGATATTCATGTTAAGTATTATACCCAAAGAGCTGGGGCAGGCTTAATTATTACCGAAGGCTCCCAGGTCTCCACACGAGCAGTTGGGTATGTTAACACGCCTGGAATTCATACTACCGAACAGGTGGAAGGATGGAAAAAAGTTACCGAGGCTGTCCATGAAAAGGATGGAAAGATCTTTATACAGTTATGGCATGTAGGAAGAATTTCCCATCCAAAATTCCATAATGGAGATAAACCCCTTGCACCCAGTGCGGTGAACCCTAATGCCAAGGTATATACTCCTGAGGGTTTTGAGCAAACCACAGAACCAAAGGAAATGAGCGTTCAGGAAATCCAAGAAACCGTTCAGGAATTCAAGAATGCGGCAAAATTAGCCAAAGTTGCTGGATTCGATGGAATTGAAATTCACTCTTCCAACGGATATTTATTTCACCAGTTCTTTAATAAAAATGCCAACCAGAGGGAGGACGAATACGGAGGAAATATCCCAAACAGGGCTCGCTTCTTTTTCGAAGTACTAGAGGCAATTGCAGAAATATGGCCAGAGAACAGGATAGGTTGCAGATTCAATCCTTCTCTACACAAATCATTCGGAATAGAAGCTACAGAAGATAGTATAGCTACCTTCGATTATATCATCGAAAAGCTGAATGCGTATGACCTGGCTTATGTACATTTATCGGAACCATTCACCGATGTTAGCGATGTTTCATTCCTGGAAACTGAGATCGCCAAGAGATACCGAAAGATCTATAAAGGTACCTTGATGATCAATAATGGCTTTGATAAAAAGTCTGGAAACAAAGTAATAGAGAATGGCAATGCAGACCTGGTGGCATTTGGGAAATTATTCATTTCAAATCCCGATCTTCCTGAACGTTTTCAGAATAACTGGCCTCTGGCTTCTTATGATGAAGACACTTTTTATACCCCTGGAACAGATGGATACATAGATTATCCGGCTTATGAAGAAGAAAAAGTATCATAATATTTTTATAAAGCTATTTTAAAACCTGTTAAGACCTTTTGGACCTGGTAAATGTTAAGGTAAATTAGAGTAACTAAAAACTTAAAATTATGGATCAGGAGAAACTTGACCACATGAGGTCTACGTTAAACAAACTGGAGGATATCAAGAATACCCAAAGCAGTTTAATTGATAAAATTAACCATGTGATCACCGACTTATTCCAGCATCCAGACAAAAATCTGGAAAAAGTGATGGAAGACGCCCATCAAAAAGCTTCAGATAATATAGACCAGGTAAGGGAAGCTATGGAAGAATATGAAATGGCCATTAACAAAATGGAGAATCAGTAATAATTTAAAAGTACATTAACAGGCTTTTAAACGAGCAATCAATAAATTGAGGTCAGTCAAATAAACTGGCCTTTTTTTATGAAACATATCAGCTCCAAGGATATCGAAAAAATGGAAAAGATCTTCCGTTTAAATTTGATAAACAGCTCCACAGGCTATAAATCTGCTAATCTTATCGCAACAAAATCTGAAAGCGGCAATCCAAATGTTGCGGTTTTCAGTTCGGTGACCCATATGGGTAGCAATCCTGCTATGCTAGGGTTTGTTACAAGGCCACTGAGTGTTTCCAGAAATACCTATAACAATATCAAGGAAACTTCATATTTCACGGTGAATCATATTCACGAAAAAATGATAGAGCAGGCACATCATACAGCCGCGAAATATGATGAAGAAATATCAGAATTTCATAAAACCGGGCTTACTGAAGAATACCTTGATGATTTCCATGCTCCTTATGTGCAACAGTCTGAAATAAAAATGGGTTGTAAATACCTCAACGAATACGAGATCAAAGAAAACGATACTCTGCTTGTAGTAGCTTCCATCGAACATATATATTTTGATGATGGAATACAAATGCCAGACGGCTGGCTTCGTCTTGATGATGCCGGTACGGTTGCGATAAATGGTCTGGATGGATATTCCCTCCCTACCTTACTGGACAGGTTTCACTACGCCAGACCTAACCAGGAGGTGAAATCCTTTTTTAGCAAGAAAGTGAATTCATGAAAAAAGAACATTTGCCGGAAAAAATCTGTCCGGTATGCCAACGCCCTTTCAAGTGGAGAAAAAAATGGAAAAAGGACTGGGAAAACGTAAAATATTGTAGTGAAAAATGCCGAAAAAATAAAGAATGAGTACAGGCCTTGTTTGGTATAGAAACGATTTAAGGATTTCAGATCATGAAGCTTTAAAAAAAGCTTGTGAAAATCACGATAAAGTAATTGCTCTTTACTGTTTTGATCCCAGGCATTATTCGAAGAGTACATTTGGTTTTGTAAAAACAGGGAAATTCAGAGCAAATTTTTTGATTGAAACGATTTCTGAACTGCAAAGTAATCTGGATTCTCTTAATATTCCATTATTCATCTTCCAGGAAAAACCGGAAAAGGTAATTCCAGACCTTATAAGCGAGTATTGGATAGATTCCATTTATTATCAAAAAGAATGGACGAGGGATGAAAGAGAAGTAGAAAATGCTGTAAAGGACAATTCCGGAAAGATAAATTTTAATTCCTATTACCAGCAATTCTTATATCATCCAGAGGATATCCCTTTTCAAAGCTTTGAAGAAATTCCCAAAGTATATACTCATTTCAGGAAATCTTGTGAAAACAAAACGGAAATCCGTGAGCTTATAGAAACTCCGGAACCTCTAAAGAAAGCCACCTCTTCCAACAACAATTCCATTCCTTCCCTGGAAGACCTTGGGCTGGAAAATTTTGAAATAGATGAAAGGTCGGCATTTCCATTTAAGGGTGGTGAAGACCAGGCACGAAAACGCATGGATGAATATTTCTGGAAAACCAAGAAATTATCAGAATATAAGGAAACCAGGAATGGCCTGATAGGACCCGACTACAGTTCAAAATTATCTGCGTGGTTAGCTAATGGAAGTATCTCTCCAAAACAGATCTACCACGAGGTGAAAAAGTATGAAAAGGAGATAAATAGCAACCAAAGCACCTACTGGCTGATATTTGAACTTATCTGGCGTGATTTTTTTAAATATGTTTCTCTAAAACATGGAAGTAAAATATTCCAGATTGGTGGAATCCTGGATAAGGAACTCGACTGGAATAAAAATAGACAAGAATTGGAGCAATGGATATCTGGAGAAACTAAATATGATTTTGTGAATGCCAATATGAAGGAGATCGCCAAAACCGGTTTTATGAGCAATCGTGGCAGGCAGAATGTAAATAGTTTCTGGGCGAAAGAACTAAAACAGGACTGGCGAATTGGGGCCTCGTATTTTGAAAGTATGCTTATAGATTATGATGTGCATAGCAATTGGGGTAACTGGATGTATAATAGTGGAGTTGGAAACGATCCCAGAGACCGGAAATTCAATATTAAAAGTCAGGCAGATCGCTATGATCCGGATAATGAATATCAGAACTTATGGCTGAAAGATTAAAAACCTTACGTCTTATCCTGGGTGACCAGTTAAACCATCAACACAGCTGGTTTAAAGATGATTATGAAGATATCACTTATGTTTTCATGGAAATAAGACAGGAAACCGATTATGTGGTGCATCACATTCAGAAGATATTGGGATTCTTCAGCGCCATGCGAAATTTCGCCAATTATCTAAAAGATAGGGATCATAAGGTGATTTATTTCAAGATCAATGACAAAAACAACCGGCAAAAACTAGATGAGAATATAAAAAATCTGATTTCTAAAGAAGGATTTAAAAAGTTCGAATATCAGCTTCCAGATGAATACAGGTTAGATGAACAGTTGAAGGAAATTTGTAAAGAGCTGGACATAGAAACTGAGGCTTTCGACTCAGAACATTTTTTATCAGAAAGAAAAGAACTGGAAAAATTCTACAAGGGTAAGAAGCAGCTCACCATGGAATACTTTTATCGCCATATGAGGAAGAAGTATGGCATTCTTATGGCTACAGACTCTGATCCTGAAGGCGGAAAATGGAATTTTGATAAATCCAATCGAAAAAAATGGAATGGCGATCCGGATATACCACACGAAAGAGGCTTTAGAAAAGATGTTTCTAGCATTCTGAAAGAGTTGGAAAAGTCTGGTGTAAAAACCATGGGCTCTGTAAGCGAGAAAAATTTTAACTGGCCCACTTCAAGGGAAGATTCACTTTCGGTTCTGAATTATTTCTGCAAAAACCTTTTGGTACATTTTGGAGATTACCAGGATGCCTTGCATTCAGACGAGGCTTATTTGTTCCACTCACGCTTATCTTTCAGCCTGAACACTAAAATGCTTAGTCCAAAGGAAGTGATAGATTCTGTAATAGACTATTACTACGACCATAAAGATGATATAGATATCTCTCAGGTAGAGGGCTTCGTTCGGCAAATATTAGGCTGGAGAGAATACATGAGGGGTATTTACTGGAAGGAAATGCCCGGATATAAAAGATCAAATAAACTGAGAAACCAGAATGATCTTCCTTCCTTCTACTGGAACGCTGACACAAAGATGAATTGCCTCCATCTTTCCATAAAAAATAGTCTGGAAAATGCCTACGCTCATCATATCCAACGATTAATGATCACCGGGAATTATGCACTATTGAGTCAAACACATCCCGATGAAGTGGATAAATGGTATCTGGGAATTTATATAGATGCGATAGAATGGGTAGAGATCACCAATACACGTGGGATGAGTCAGTTCGCAGATGGAGGGATTGTTGCAACCAAACCCTACGTTTCCAGCGGCAATTACATCAATAAAATGAGTAATTATTGTAAAGATTGCCATTATAGTGTAAATAAAAAAACCGGGGAAAAAGCCTGTCCTTTTAACAGTCTATACTGGAATTTTCTGGATGATAATCGCGAAAAATTCAAGGATAATCAACGAATGAACATGATGATGAGCCTACTGGAAAAGAAGGATTCGAAAGAATTAGAAGAAATAAGAACGAGGGCTAAAGAGATCATTAATAAGCCTGAGGACTTTTAGGAAGTATAGTTAAATCAAGGTTAAATCAAAACTACTGGGTGAGTCTATTCTCTAAATTAGTATTGAAATTAACAAAAAACCGACTAACTAATATTTTATTTTAACCAACGGCAAGCCTTAAGGCCTGCCTAAAAATCAACCTGACATGAGAGATTTAATTTGGCTTATTATCGTTCTACTGGTAATTGGATGGCTTGTTGGATATTTTGCTTTTCCAGACCTAGGAAGCATTATCCATATCTTAATAGTATTAGCCGTTATCCTAATTCTTTACAAACTACTAACCGGTAGAAGATTATAGACGACTAAAATTTGAACACGACCCTTTGAGCGATCAAAGGGTTTTTTTATAAAATACTTTTCTGAAGATCTACAATATGTGGAACCTAAAAAACAAAAAAGCGCTCATCACTGGCGGAACCAAGGGAATTGGCCGAGCATCAGTTAAGATGTTTCTGGACCTTGGAGCAGAGGTGCTTTTTACGGCGAGAAATGAAAAAGAAATTAATTCTTTTGAATCTAAACTAAAAAATGAAGGACTAAAAGCTACCGGAATTGTAGCAGACTCATCTGACTCGAAGGATATTGATAAAATTAAGAAATGGATAAATAAAAACTGGAAAAAGCTGGACATCCTGGTGAATAATGCCGGGATCAATATCAGGAAAAAGACCAATGATTATTCAGAAGAAGAATTTAGGAAAGTACTTGAGGTCAACCTGGTTGCTCCCTTCGAAATTAGCCGGAAATTATTTCCTCTTCTTAAAAAGTCTGGAAACGCGTCTATCATAAATGTAGCTTCCTCAGCAGCGCTGCAGGATGTGGGAACCGGAACGCCTTATTCCATGTCTAAATCAGGTTTATTGCAACAAACGAGAAGCCTTGCAGTAGAATGGGCACAGGACAGTATCAGGGTAAACGCCGTATCACCCTGGTTCACCAAAACGCCACTTACCGAAGGATATCTTCATAATGAAGAAAAAATGCAGGCGATTTTAAACCGAACACCCCTAAACCGGGTTGCGGAAGCAGAGGAAATGTCTTCGATAATTTCATTCTTAGCCATGGACAATTCATCTTTTATTACTGGACAGAACATCGTGGCAGATGGAGGAATGAGTGTTAATGCACTTTAAGCAGTATATTTATTACCTTTAACAAAACCAACGACATGAAAAAACTTATAATATTAAGTATTATTGGATGTTTTCTTATCTCCTGTAATAACAGGAAAAAAGAAAAGGAAGTAGTGACCGAAAATCCGAATCTTGAAGTTCATGAGAAAATAGCCATGGCGAACGGATTCAAAGAATTTGATAGTATCAGCCAGATAAAATTCACTTTCAATGTTAAGGTAAATGACACATTGCGTTCTGAAAGAAGATGGGTTTGGAATGTAAAAAGCGACAAAATAAGTCTTACGGAAAAGGATTCTACCATGAGCTATACTAAAAAAGATAGCCTGGAAGAGGATAAGGAATATATAGACCAACGATTTGTAAATGATTCTTACTGGCTACTTTTCCCTTACCAGTTAAAGTGGTCTGATGCTGAAATAAGCGAAACAAAGAAATCCAAAGCACCAATTAGTGGAGACGAAATGCAAATGCTTACCGTAAGCTATCCATCAGAAGGAGGTTACACTCCTGGTGATAGCTATGATATATATTTTGATGAGGATTACATGATTCAGGAATGGGTTTATAAGGCTTCAGGTGGCGGAAGAGAAATGGCCACTACCTGGGAAGATTATGAAGACTTCAATGGAGTAATGATCTCCAAAATGCATAAATCCAAGGATGGCTCTTTCGAATTATTCTTTAGCGACATTTCAGTAGAAGAATAATTCTTGAAAATTTTATAAAATTAAAAAAGGAGGCGAACGCCTCCTTTTTTAATTAAACTTTTTGTTTGCTAAGAATTCCCTTTTTCAGGATTTGCCCAAATTCATACATGTCTTCAAAAGAGCAATAGAATGGTGCGGGCGCTAGCCTGATCACATTAGGTTCCCGCCAATCGGTGATCACCCCCTGCTCCATGAGATAATTGAATAATTCCCTACCTTCACCGTGGAGGAATACAGATAACTGAGTTCCTCTATCCTCCTGTTCAGCCGGAGTAATGATCTCGAAGGTACTTTCTACATCTTTATCTATTTCTTGCAATACATATTCAAGATAGGCCACGATCTTATTTCTTTTTTGGATTAATGCAGGCATTCCTACCTCATCGAACATTTCCAAAGAGGCCAAATATGGAGCAAGTGCAAGGATAGGTGCGTTACTTATCTGCCAGGCATCTGCTGTTGGTTCTGGATGAAATTCCGGCTCCATCAAAAACCTTCTTTCTTTATTATGACCCCACCAGCCTTCAAATCTCGGAATATCTTTTTTGTTATGATACTTCTTATTTATAAAACACCCGGAAGCATTTCCAGGTCCTGAATTCATATATTTGTAACTACACCAGGCAGCAAAATCCACGTTCCATTCGCTTAATTTCAACTCTATGTTTCCAGCGGCATGGGCCAGATCCCATCCAACGAAAGCTCCAACATCATGCCCGGCTTTGGTAATAGTCTCCATATCGAAAACTTGGCCGGTATAATAATTTACTCCCCCAATAAGTAACAGAGCGCACTCCTCTCCTACCTCCTGAATTTTCTGAAGTATATCCTCTGTTCTGAAATTATTTTCTCCCTCACGTCTTTTTATTTCGACGATCGCATCTTCAGGATCATAACCATGAAATCGCACCTGGCTATTGATCATATACTGGTCGCTTGGAAATGCTTTTTCCTCGCATATAATCTTATATCTTTTTCCTGATGGCCTATAGAAAGAAACCATCAATAGATGAAGGTTAACCGTCAAGGTATTCATTACGGTAACTTCAGAGGGATTGGCACCAACTACTTTGGCTAGTTTTTCAGAAAAGCGCTCGTGATAATCCCACCAGGGTTTATCGGCATAAAAATGTCCTTCAACAGCAAGTTCAGCCCAGTCTTTCATAATCTCATCAACATATTTTTTAGCTGACCTGGGTTGAAGACCTAGAGAATTTCCAACAAAATAAATAACCTCTTTACCATTTACCTTCGGAAAAATAAATTCATGCCTATATCTGGAAAGTTTATCTTCTTTATCTAGTTGCCTGGCAAATTCCCTGGTATTCTCGAACTGCATATTTTCAATTTTCGGTAAAAATACAATTTCGTTTTAAATGAGACAGGCCAGAAACACCACCTAAAATCTTTAATTTTGTCAAAAAGATCTCGAAAATGCATTTTTTACCTGAAGATATAGACGATTATATAGTGGCTCACTCACAAAAGGAGCCAGAATTACTTTCAAAACTTAACCGGGAAACTAATCAGAAGGTGATGCAGCCAAGAATGCTTAGCGGACATTACCAGGGAAGAGTTTTGAGCATGCTTTCCAAGCTTAAATCTCCTGAAACCATACTTGAGATTGGTACTTACACAGGATATTCTGCCTTGTGCCTGGCAGAAGGCCTTACCAAAAATGGCAAATTGCATACTATAGATGTGAACGAGGAATTATTTGACTTTCAAAAGAAGTATTTTGATCTGTCTGATTACAGTTCCCAGATAGAGCAATATTTAGGAGATGCCACGGAAATAATTCCGGAGATAGATTCAAATTTCGACCTTGTTTTTATTGATGCCGATAAACCGAATTATCCGAAATATTTTGAACTTATTATAGAGAAAATGAATTCTGGAGGAATCATCTTATCTGATAATGTCCTGTGGTCTGGAAAAGTGATCGAAAAAATCAAAAAGGATGACGAATCTACCCAGGCACTTTTAGAGTATAATAAACTATTGAACGAAGATCCAAGAGTTGAAACGGTTATTCTGCCAATAAGGGATGGCCTTACCCTTACCAGGGTTCTTTAAAATATCAGTCTTCTTCCAGATTTATCATAGAGTTTGTAGAATATGATTGCCATAATTATTCCCACGATCATTCCTACGAGTATATCACCTGGATAATGCACACCTACATAAATCCTACTCATTACAAAGATGATTGGCCAGAGGTAAGCAAGATAGATCCATCTTGTCTTTTGAGATAAAATTAGGACAATAAATGTAGTTGCAGCGAAAGAAGTTGATGAATGCCCTGAAAAGAAACTGTAGTTAGTTGGTTCCTGCAAGATCCTTATAAGCTCTGTAAGTTCTGGTGTGTTGTTTGGTCTTAATCTAAGGGCAATGCCCTTTACAAGGTTGGTAAGTCCCCAGGTAGTAAAAACCGTAGCCAGTAAAAAAAGTGAAGTAAATGCTGCTTTTCGCCAGTGAAAGGCCAGAAAGAAAAATAGGAAGAAAAGTAAATATAGTGGTATCCAGTGCCGTGGGTTCGTTACGAAGATCCAGAAAGCATCATATTTTTCAATACCCAGGTTATTGAGATAAACGAACAATTCCCTGTCCCACTGCTGAATTTTCTCCCACATGCACTAAGTCCAATTAGGGTTTCCTTCTTACAGAACCGGTAATTTCATCTATATCCTCCTTTACCTTATCTATCTCCCCGCGAACATCCTTTGTGAAATCTGTATCAATGCCCTGTTTTTCGGCACTTTTCTGAATTTCACTTTTTATATCATTTGAAGCATTCCTAATGGCCTTCATGCCTTTTCCCAATCCACGGGCGATATCAGGAATTTTATCAGCTCCAAACACCATCACAAGAATGAACATGATAAAAGCTATTTCAGCTCCACTAATAAATAAAGGTATCGTATGCATAACGGGACAAATATAAATACAAAGCTAAGCATAAAAAAAGCCGACTCGTTAAAGTCGGCTTAAATATTCTTGATCTAAATCCTTATTCCTGAGAGGACTCTTTAAATTCTTCAAATTCGTTGTTCGCCTCTTTCTTAGGCCAACTATTGTTGTTCACATCTACATCTGCAGTTTCAAGGTCTGGATCAAGTGTTATTTTGGTGATCTCTTTATTTGTCGGGATCACTTTGCTAACTGTCTTGTCGTTCTTTCTCCAGATCTGCACAGGATAGGTTTGTTTTTCTGAAGTACCATCAGCATAAGTTAATTCTACGATAATTGGCATTACCAATCCACCTGGTTTTTCAAAAACCACCTGATAGAAATACTTAGGAGCTTTAAGATTCTTTCTTTCTTCTTCGCTGAAATTGTCCATCACGTAGGCCTGAAGTGTTTCTGAGCTTTCCAGAAGTGACTTTTCCTTCATAGATTCTTCAAACTCTGCATCATCTTCAGTTACCACATATAAGGCTTCTGTCTCTTCTGGAGTGGTTCCATAACGCTCAAGCATTTCTCTACCTTTTTCAGTAGGCTTATCCGTCACATAATATTTGTTCACTTCCTTTATTCCGATATCTACGTTATCTGTAGTATAGAACCAACCTCTCCAGAACCAGTCAAGATCTATAGAAGAAGCATCTTCCATCGTTCTGAAAAAATCTTCTGGAGTTGGGTGTTTGAACATCCATCTTTTTGAGTAAGTTTCAAAAGCATGATCGAACAATTCACGTCCCATAATGGTCTCACGAAGAATGTTCAATGCTGTCGCTGGCTTTCCGTAGGCATTGTTCCCCAACTGGTACACCTGCTCTGGGTTAGACATGATAGGAGAGATATAATCCTGATTCCCCTTCATATAAGGCACTATTTTACTAGGCTCCCCACGTCTTGATGGATATTTATCCAAAGGTGCGATCGCTTCAGGATATTCTTTGGCAAATTCCTGCTCAGCCACATACTGAACGAAAGTATTGATACCTTCATCCATCCATCCCCACTGACGCTCATCTGAGTTCACGATCATTGGGAAGAAGTTGTGCCCTACCTCGTGAATGATCACACTCATCATTCCGAATTTTGTACGGTCACTGAAATTACCATTTTCATCAGGACGGCCATAGTTCCAGCAGATCATTGGATATTCCATCCCCTGGTTCTTAGCGTGTACCGAAACAGCTTTATGATAAGGATACTGGAAAGTATGCTCTGAATAACTCTTTAAAGTACTGGCAACAACCTTAGTAGACCAGTCTTCCCATAGTGGATTACCTTCTTTAGGATAAAGAGAAACAGCCATAACGTCTTTCCCCATAACATCTACCGCCATCATATCCAGTATGAACTTTCTAGATGTAGAGAAAGCAAAGTCACGAACCATATCTGCTTTGTAAGTCCAGGTTTTAGTCTTGTTAGAAAAACCTTTTTCAGCTTCTACAGCCTCTTCCTGCGTTACGATCATCACCGGCTTGTCATAAGACTTTTTAGCCTGCTCGTAACGTTTCATCATATCTTTAGAGTAAACTTCTTTTCTATTCTGAAGTTCTCCGGTCGCTTCCATCACGTGATCTGAAGGAACAGTAATGTTTACTTCATAATCTCCAAACGGAAGAGCGAATTCTCCATTCCCCCAGAACTGGTAATTCTGCCATCCTTCAACATCATTGTAAACTGCCATTCTTGGAAAGAACTGTGCGATAACATATGCCTTGTTTCCGTCTTCAGGGAAAAACTCGTATCCAGAACGCGCTCGATTGGTCACGTGATTATTCACATTATAAGACCAATTGATATCGAAAGTATAACTCTCTCCAGCCTTTAAAGGCTTTGGAAGATCTATACGCATCATGGTCTGGTGTATGGTATATTTTAAAGGAGATCCACTGGTAGAAACTTCTTTAATATTGAATCCACCGTCAAAAGGTTCCTGCATATAACTATTTGCAAATCTTCCTGGAGTAACTACCGGACTCATTCCGTCACCATCTTTTTGAGGTGCATCTTTTTTTCTGATATTCTGGTCTAACTGAACCCACAGATATTCTAGATCCTGTGGAGAATTATTATGATAGGTGATGGTTTCTTCACCGGTAAGAACTGAATTCTCGTCGTCCAGAACTATATCCATTTTATAATCAGCTTCGTTCTGATAGTAGGCCGGCCCAGGGGCACCCGAAGCGGTTCTATACTGGTTGGGAGTGGCAAGCTCCTGATACATTTGCCTGAATTTGTTCTGGTTTGTGTGACCTTCCTGCCGCGTTTCCTTCTGTTCTGTTTCCTGAGCAGATACCCCTGCGAAAACGAACATCAAAAACACGGAGCATAGCATGTTTAATTTCTTCATTTACTTAGTTTTAATTTTAAGATTGCCAAAAATATATATTTAAAATTCCCTTCCCGAGAACTTTTTAAAATTTTACAGTTTTTATTCCATTGCCTTTTACTAGCAACATACTTTCTATCTCCTCACCCTTTTTTACATGAACGATATTTTTCTGAGAATCGAAAAGATCTGTGAGGATAAGGTTTTCTACCGTGATATCATTAAAATTTTCGATATCCACGCCTTCGATGAACATTACAATTTGACCTGCATCAAATTTGCATCCTAGCAATTTCAGTTCCTGTCTCTGTCCATTAATAGAGATACCTAATTTTTTATTTACATATTTTTCAATGAGGTCTTTGTTCTGTTCCAGATCCTCTTTATAGGAAAGACTTACATTTTTCTGGTACCTCTTAGAAAGGACATTCTCCAGGTCATCGATGAACACCCTGGATATAATTTGAAGACTTTTTTGATCTTGCTTATACTCTATCTCTGTCACGCTTAGGTAAGTTTCGTGAGCTTTCATCGTAAAAGAGCATAGCGTTACCAGGACAGCTAAAAGAAAAAAAATCCTTTTCATAGTTTTTTGTAATAATGTCGCAAATATTAAACCAAAATTCAGAAAATTCTGTTTTGCAGTTATTTGACCTTTAAAAAAAGAGAAGGTTTAATTAAGAAATAAATTAACCGGGAATTTCCTGAGATTCGTTTAACATCGATCCACGCAGATTCCTAAAATCATCGATCCGGGTTTCGAAATATTCTATAAGCACAAAAGCATTATTATTATTAATAACCAGATGTTTAAAGCTAATGTCCTCTGTACAGTAATAAAGGAAATTACAGATCTCGTTTTCTTTTAATTCAAGATCTTCCCTAAAAAATTCCCTGCCAACTATCGCTATACTTCTATTGGCAAGTTCTTTAGGTGTATAATTAACCGACCTGTCTTTATTCTTAGAAAGTTTATCTATCACCATACCTGCTATCTTACCTACGGGAATACTCCCCACCGGACTGGGTTTCTCGTACGGATTCAGTTTTCTGTCCTTTTCAATAAAGGTGTTCAGGTTATCCTGTAGCAGATTCTTTCTCTCCACATCTGCGATAGAAATCTTATTAATGTCATTTACCAGATATCCTGAGAGATTTATATCGTCTATCACTACCTCTGCCAATTCGTTTACGGCGTCCTGAAGTTCGATAACTACTCTGCGGTCGTTGATATTTTTTGAAGTTATTATTATAGTCCTATTCTCATATTGAACCGATGAGATATATAAACTATCATTCTCCCTAACTGGGATCTGAAACTCTCCTTTCGCATTAGTTACCACTCCTTTTTCTAAATTGAGGTTTATTATATGAATCCTATCAAGATCGGGATTATTAGAACTTACCTTTCCGGAAACTAATACAGGCTCCTGCGCCTGCGCAGAAAAAGAAAAAATGCAGATAAAAAGTAAAAGGCTAAACCAGTTTTTGAAAAAATTAATGCTCAAATTAAAATATGTTTTATTGATGATTTTCATGATTTTACAAACAAAAGAAATTTAATGCAGTTCACGTAATGCTTTGAAAGAATCTATCTTAGATTCAAAAAACTCAAGTAGTTCCATTATACTTTCTGAGGCCACTAAAGTAGAATATTCGTTATCTTCAGTGCAGAAGTACAGAAAGTTGATGATCTCTTCTTCAGGTAACCCAAACCGGTATTTAAATAAAGATTTTCCTACAAGAGATAGGCCTTCTTCCACCAGGACAGTTCGTTTATGATTTTCTTCAGCTTTTTTTATTTGCTTTAGCTTCCCGTTTAAAGCATTAATAATCGTACTTATACTTCCACCGTTCCTTGCAGAATGAGCCGCTAGTTCCAGGCTGCTCCTTCTTGGTTTCGGAAAAGGCATCCCCAATTTTTCGTAGATCGATTTTGGTACTTTATCCAGATCTTCAGATAAAAATCCAGACAATCTTATGTCATCAAGCTGAACTTCATCAAGCTCATTGAACTTTTCTACAAGTTTAACTTTCAGAACACTATTAAAAGAAGATTGCTCTATTATAATTCTTTTATGCTGGAATTGTATTGAAGAAAAAAACAGTGTATCCCCGGTTTTAGCCATTATTCTGAAATTTCCGTTTGCATCTGTAGAGGCTCCCGTTTCAGCGCTGAGATTCACTACATGAATTCCTCCGGCAACACCCGTACTATCAATTAAAACTACTCCATCAAGGAGTTTCCTCTCCTGCGCCCGGCTTTCATAGAACTGAAAGCAGGTAAAGAGAACTACAATCAAAAAAAAAGATTTTAGGCTAGTCTGTTTTAGGGTCATTAATTTGTCTTAGATTAATGAATCCTTCGGTTTTAGACTCGTAAAATTCAATAAGTTCAAGGATTTTTGATGATTCTATATATTCAAAAAATTCAGGATACATCGTGCAGTAAAAAACGAAATTTTCGATTTCCGATTCTGGTAGATTAAGGGTCGTAATGAAAAAGCTTTTCCCGAGCAGGTCTATCCCCCGCTGCACATCTACTTGTAATTTCTCCCTTTTTGCCAGGTTTTTTAAATATTTTGTTCTGCCATTAATGTCATTCATTATCACATCTATAGGAACCCCGCCAAGTAAAACCCCAATATATTGCCATCTACTTGTTATATTGGCATTCGCCGTATACAACCTCCTTTCGGTTTGACTAAGTCTTTTTTCTGGATATGGTATTCCAAATTTCTCCCTCTTAAAGTAATTGATCCTAGGCAGATCTGTATCAAGGTGCCCACTAAGCCTGAGATCTGAAAGACTGATTTCGGGTAATTCATTCCTGGCTGCTGATAGTTTTACTATAATATTTCCAGATTGAAAGTTCAGCTCGTCAACAACCACTTCTTTATTTTCAAATTGTACAGAGGAAAAAAATAGTGTATCTGCCATTTTAACCTCGATCGTAAAAGCACCAGATTGATTACTGGTTGTTCCCTTCATGAGATTTAAATTCACCACATGAACATTTTCTGCCGGGACACTATCGGTAAGAATTTGCCCCAGTAATAATTTCGTCTCCTGCGAAAACACATTTGTCTCGAACAGGAGAAGCATAAAAATTAAGGTTAAAAGCCTTAAAGTATTTTTAAAAATCAAGGTGAATCGGTTAGTATTCGGTAATTTATAACGACAGATATTTCCATTTCGCTTATAATAGAATGTAAACTTTTGTTAATACATCTGTTTACCTAATTTTACCATAAAAACAATGACCAAAGCCATACTTGCAAGTACTTCAACCTTACATAACCAGGAATACCTGGAATATTTAATTCCTCAGCTTTCAGAACTCTATAAAAATATAGATGAAATTCTTTTTATTCCTTACGCCAGGCCCGGCGGCATCTCGCACGAGGAATATACCTCAAAAGCAGCTGAAGCATTTTTGAAGGCTGGAATTAAGGTAAAGGGAATCAATGAATTTGAAAACCCGGCTAAAGCTATCAAGAAGGCCAAAGGAATATTTACAGGTGGCGGAAACACTTTTTTACTGGTTTCGGAATTATACAGGAACAAGGTCATGAACGCACTAAGGGAAGCTGTTAAAAACGGAACACCTTATTTGGGTACTAGTGCGGGAACTAACATAGGAGGATTAAGCATGCAGACTACTAATGATATGCCCATAGTTTATCCTCCTTCTTTTCAAACTCTTGCATTAGTTCCATTTAACATCAATCCGCATTATCTAGATCCAGACCCAAATTCAGAGCATAAAGGTGAAACCAGAGAAACGAGAATTAAAGAATTTCATGGGTTAAACTCTCAGCCTGTTATTGGACTAAGAGAGGGAAGTTGGCTTGAACTGAAGGATAATAAAGTTACGTTAAAAGGGGACCTGAACGCAAGAGTTTTCAAAAAGGATAAAGTACCTTTCGAAATAGAGACAGGAACAGATTTAACCGATTTAAATTAATATGGATTACCAGCAAATCCTAGATACCATTCATGATGAAATGAGCTACCGGGATGTAAAAGGAAAAGTAGCTTCCTACATTCCGGAACTTGCCAAAATAGACCGAAAAAAATTCGGTATGCATGTTTATTGTGGGGACAAACAACACTTTTGCTTTGGAGATAGTAAGGAGAATTTTTCTATTCAGAGTATTTCTAAAGTATTCACGCTGGCCATGGCTATGAGGTTAATGGGAGAAGATCTTTGGGACCGTGTGGATGTTGAACCCTCTGGTGATCCTTTTAATAGTCTTACCCAGCTAGAATATGAAAGCGGAATTCCCAGAAATCCATTTATTAATGCAGGAGCTTTGGTAATTTCAGATATCCTGGTAGACCAACTGGATGACCCTAAAAAAGAGCTTTTGGAATTCGTAAGGCATATTACAGGTGACCCAGATATAGATTATGACAAAACCGTAGCTGCTTCTGAAAAAGCTACTGGTTATAGAAATATCGCTCTTGTAAATTATATCAAGGCCCTTGGAAACATCAAGTGTGATGTAGAGCCTATTGTAGACTTCTATTTTCATCAATGTTCGCTGGCCATGTCTTGTGAAGATCTTTCTAAAGCATTTATGATATTCGCCAATCGGGGAAGGCTTCTGGATACAGATGAAAAGATTCTAAAGCCTAAAACAGTAAAAAGAATAAATGCGCTAATGCAAACCTGTGGGTTCTATGATGAGGCTGGAGAATTCAGTTTTCAGGTAGGCTTGCCCGGTAAAAGTGGTGTAGGAGGTGGAATCGTAGCTATTCACCCAAAAAATTATTCAGTAGCTGTATGGAGCCCGATTCTGAATGAAAAAGGAAATTCTGAGTTAGGCATGAAAGCATTGGAAAGGTTTACAACCTTAACAGGGGTTTCGGTATTTTAAATTGTAGCAACAAAAGAATGCCTTCCGGAAACCGAAAAGCATTCTTTAATAAATTGAACACTGCTAAAATTAAAGTGCTGCGACGTGCTTAGTCAAGTTTGACTTTAGGTTAGCAGCTTTATTATCGTGAATAATATTATTCTTAGCCAATTTGTCGATCATAGAAATTACAGAAGGCAACATAGCCTCAGCCTCTTTCTTATCGGCGTCACGCAATTTTTTGATCGCGTTTCTTGTAGTTTTATGCTGGTAGCGGTTTCTTAGACGCTTAGTCTCATTGCTACGAATCCTCTTCAACGCTGACTTGTGATTTGCCATTTCAATTACTATTTAAATGTTTTTTAAAAGTAGTCCGTAGGGGAATCGAACCCCTGTTACCAGGATGAAAACCTGGCGTCCTAACCCCTAGACGAACGGACCATTATTTATTTCAATTTGCAACTTAAAATTGTTGCTTTTAACTAAACACTTTCGCAGTGTTTTATTTCGTAGTCCGTAGGGGAATCGAACCCCTGTTACCAGGATGAAAACCTGGCGTCCTAACCCCTAGACGAACGGACCGTTTTGTTTCAAATGCGGATGCAAAAATACAACTTTTTTATAATGCCGCAAATGTTCGGCAAAAAAAATTAAAAAAATTAATAGGCCTTTGCAAAAAGCACTCTTCCTTCAGATGGTTTTCCAGTTAAAACGCACTCTCCGGCTTCATCTTTTCTTTCGAACGGAATACATCTAATAGTAGCCTTTGTAAGGTCTTTGATCTTGTTTTCTGTCTCCGAAGTGCCATCCCAATGCGCAGATATAAACCCGCCTTTCTCTTTCAGCACCTTTTTAAATTCTTCAAAAGTATTTACTTCGGTAATATGTTCATCTCTATATTCTCTTGCCTTCTCAAATAAGCTATCCTGAATTTCGGTCATTAAGTTCTTCACTTTTTCAACAACCTCATCCCGATTAACGAATTCTTTGGTAAGCGTGTCTCTTCTGGCAAGCTCAACCGTTCCCTTTTCCAGGTCTTTGGGTCCAAGCGCCAACCTAACCGGTACACCCTGTAATTCATATTGAGCAAATTTCCAGCCTGGCTTCTGATTATCGTTATCGTCAAACTTAACCGTAACCCCAACGGCTCTAAGGTCTTTTACTAACTGATTAGCCACCTCTGAGATCTGGCTTAATTGCTCTTCATTTCTGTATATAGGCACTATCACAACCTGTATTGGCGCCAAATTTGGAGGTAACACCAAACCATTGTCATCACTATGGGTCATAATAAGAGCCCCCATAAGTCTGGTTGATACTCCCCAGGAAGTAGCCCAGACATTTTCGAGTCCGCCTTCCTTGGTTGCAAATTTCACATCGAAAGCTTTTGCAAAATTCTGTCCCAGGAAATGCGAAGTTCCAGCCTGCAAAGCCTTACCATCCTGCATTAGAGCCTCGATACAGTAAGTTTCCAAAGCCCCGGCAAAACGTTCATTTTCGGTTTTTGCACCTTTAACCACTGGGATTGCCATAAAATTTTCGGCGAATTCAGCATAGATATTATTCATTAGTTCTGTCTCCTCCAGTGCTTCCTGTTTGGTAGAATGTGCCGTATGACCCTCCTGCCAGAGAAATTCCGCAGTTCTAAGAAATAACCTGGTTCTCATTTCCCAACGCACCACATTGGCCCATTGGTTAATTTTGATCGGTAGATCTCGATAGGATTGTATCCAGTTCTTATAGGTATTCCAAATAATAGCCTCGGAAGTTGGCCTTACTACCAGCTCCTCCTCTAGTTTGGCTTCCGGATCTACCATTAGTTTCCCCTCTTTATCCGGATCATTCTTCAAACGATAATGGGTTACTACCGCACATTCCTTGGCAAATCCTTCAGCATTTTTCTCTTCAGCTTCAAAAAGACTCTTAGGAACGAATAGCGGGAAATAGGCATTTTGATGACCGGTTTCTTTGAACATCCTATCAAGTTCGGCCTGCATTTTTTCCCATATGGCAAAACCATAAGGCTTTATCACCATGCATCCCCGAACGGCCGAATTTTCAGCCAGATCGGCTCTTACAACCAATTCGTTATACCACTTTGAATAGTCCTCGCTTCGCTTCGTTAAATTCTTACCCATATCTTGTTATTTGGCATAAAACTTGTAACTTCTAACAGTAGTGTATACTAACCGTTCGGGCAAAACTAACTATTTTTAGAATGCCCAACAATAAAAAGAATTACCAATGGATTTTTACTACCTCTTTCGAAATACAATGAATCTACTAATGATTCCCGTGGTGTTTTTCACCCTGGTATCGTGTGGTTCGTATCAGTACTCCGGTTATGAAGCAGATGGAATTTACGGAGAATCAAGACCCGGGATCTGGGAGCAGGAACAAACACAGAATAACGAGGTAAGACCAAATAACAATTCCAATTATTATAAAAACCTGTTTGCACAGCAATCTGAAATGGTTGGTGAAGTTCTGGAAAATGAAGTTTTTACAGACGTAGACAGTTATAGCTCCAATGATGGATATGAAGATTATTCAGAAGTTGGCGGGGACGTTGCATACGTTGGCGGAAACGCACCTTGGGGTGAAGATCCAGATACTTACTCGATTACCGTAATAAATAATGGTTTTGGCGGGTTCTATTCACCTTGGGGATTAGGTCCTCGCTGGGGCTGGGGCGGCTGGTATGGCGGCGGATGGTATGATCCATTCTGGGATCCGTTCTTTCCTAACTGGGGACCTTGGGGTCCAGGTTGGGGAGCTGGATGGGCCTACGGCGGTGGCTGGGGTTACGGCGGCTGGGGCTTCGGTATAGGCTGGGGCTGGGGCTATCCGGGATATTATTACCCTTACTATAATAATTACCAGTACAATTATCATCATAACGACCGCTATTCATACAATAGAGGAAGACGAAGCTCAAATGCTACCACTTATAGAGGTAATCAGAACCAAAGAAGTTCTTACTCAAGAAGTATTAGAGATATAAGAAACCCTAGGGTTTCCGCAGATCGCGCTTCAAGAACCAGTAGAAGTGTTGGAGATAATTCAAGAGTTTATACCAGATCTACCAGCAGAACTGACTCTGGAAGATCTTATAACTCCTATAGCAGGAGCAGAAGTAGTTCCCCTGTTTATCAACGCTCTACTCAAAGCAGGAGCAGCAGTGGCAGATCTTATCAATCTTCATCTTCTCGTAGCAGGAGTAGTAGTTCAGCTACAAGATCATCCAGCTCAAGAAGTTCAGGAGCTAGCCGAAGTTCAGGTGGGGGTAGATCATCAAGAGGTGGTGGTCGTGGTGGAAACCGATAATAATCATTAAAATGAACAAAACCTTATAGGTGCTTTCCTGTAAGGTTTTTTTATAAATAAAAGATTTCTGAAGATGAAAAGAATATTACTCCTGTTCCTAATATCCATTACTCCTGCTATCAACGCCCAAGACCTTCGGGACGCCTATAGATATTCAGACAATGAACTTACAGGAACCGCCAGGTTTATGGCAATGAGTGGTGCTTTTGGCGCTCTGGGTGGAGACATATCTGCCATGGCTCTTAATCCGGCATCATCGGCAGTTTTTCTATCTAGCAGTGCAACCGTTAGTTTGAACTACCGAGATCTCGAAAATGACATTAGATTTAATGATGGATTTGGAAGTAGAGGAGAAAGCAATTTCGATCTTAATAACGTAGGTGGTGTTTTTGTATTTACCGGAAACGAAAACAATGACTGGCGAAAATTTTCGATCGGTGTCAATTATAACACAGAATTAGATTATGAGGAGAATTATTTCGTTCAAGGTTCCTCAAATAATTCTATAGATCAGTATTTTCTGAATTATGCCAATGGAGTACCATTAGATCTTTTGCAGTTAAGAGATAATGAAACAATATCAGACCTATATTCTTTTTTAGGCGAAAATGAAGGCTATGCTGCACAACAAGCTTTCCTGGGATATCAGGGTTACATAATTGAACCGGAATCTGAAAATCCTGAAAATACCGAATATTTCTCCCTGATCAGTCCTGGAAGTTTTGATCAGCGATATAGATATGCAGCCTACGGAATGAAGGGAAAACTCACTTTTAATTTCGGTACACAATATAAAGACTTTCTATACCTGGGACTAAACTTGAATTCCCATTTTATCAATTATGAGAATTCTACAGAATTTGGAGAAACGAATAGTAACGAAGGTAGTGAAACCACCGAAGTATATTTCGGCAATGATCTTTATACCAACGGTGACGGATTTTCTTTTCAATTAGGTGGTATTGCCAAAGCTACAGAAAATATACGTGTTGGCTTCACTTATGATTCTCCTACCTGGTATACCGTAAGAGAAGAGAGTACGCAGTATCTTGAAACCAATAGCTCCTTAGACGAGTTTGTAAGGGTAGCTCCGCAGATTATTAATGTTTATCCTGAATACCAGTTCAGAACTCCATCTAAACTCAATGGAAGTTTCGCCTATTTATTTGGTAAAAAAGGACTTATAAGTTTTGATTACAGCTGGCAGGATTTCTCAAATATTAAATTCAGGTCTAATTATGATATTGAATTCGGGGATCTTAATGACGTTATTTCAAACGAAATGAAATCCGTTTCAACATTTAGAGTTGGAGGTGAATATCGCATTGCGAACTTTAGCATGAGGGCAGGCTATAGGTTTGAAGAAAGTCCGTTTGAGGATAAAAATAATGCGGGAGACCTTACAGGATATACCGGAGGCTTGGGTTACAGTTTCGGAAATTTCAATGTAGATCTTGCATATAGTTACGCCAATTATAGCGATGGCACCACAGGAACCATCAATCCAACCTATATAGACCGTGACTTATCAAATTTTGTAGTTTCGCTGACCTTCGGCCTGTAAAAATGAAAATGAATTTATTAAAGAAATTTACCTGCTGCGCATCAAGGTAAAGTTAGATATATACTCCTGATGCCTACCTGTTTTCTCATCGATGAATTCCACACGAAACCAGTAGTCGTCGGCGGGAAGGTCTTGCCCGTTATAGGTTCCATCCCAACCTTTATTATCAGGATCTACGCGAGTAATTAATTTCCCATAGCGGTCAAAAACATACAGTGTTTTAATACTGATATTACTGTCTGTAATTAAATTCCAGTTATCGTTATACCCATCTGAATTTGGCGTAAAAAACCTAGGGTAACCAACAAGAAAGAAGTTTTCACTGGTAGTAGCCCCACACCCGTTGATCTCCCGGGCTGTAACCGTATGGTTTCCAGGTTTAACCTGATTAAAAACATTGCTATCCTGCCAGGTGCCATTATCTAATCTGAATTCGAATTCGGCAAATTCACCCCCTATAAAATTTTCAGGCTCGGCCGTTACGGTATAACCATCACCAAAATCTGAACCTGAAATGTCAATAAGAACGTTTTCAGGAGCTGAAACAGGAGCAATTAGAGTATTGAAAGACACCTGGCACCCAGATTCGGCGTGTGTAACTTCCGCCCTAAGAGATGTTCCAGATGGCAAATCCTGAAAATCAACTACAGGATCTGAACTAATTAACGTCTCATCAATATACCACTCATAAGAATAATCTTCTCCAAGATCATCCCCTACCTCCACCGGCTCCAGTAAAACTTGATTTCTAGTTACGCAAAAAATAGTGGTTTCGTCAAGACCAAGATCAGGAAAATCAAAAATTTTCAGTTCAAAATCTTCTACTGGAGAAGTACATCCACTTTCCATATCAATAATTTCGGCGTAAATGATTTTTCCTTCCTCGAAAGGATAGATCTCAGGTTGACTGATAAAATTCCCGTCGGTTACATCAGCAGAACTTTCGTAGTAAAGAACTTCGTAATCATCTCCCTCATTAGGCTGAATTAGATCATTAAAATTTTCCGTGAGGTCTATAGTATCAGACTCAAGATCACACACAGCCAAACTGGAAACCTCGCCAATACTGGGGCTATTATAAAAGGTAACAGTTACATCATCTTCTTCAGATTTATCTTCGATATCGTCTGTCACAATCAATTTATAATTTGCAGACTCGGTAACCGTCAAGGTTGGACCATTCTCTCCGGGTATTGCTTCGTATTCCTGCGAATTTTCATTAAAAATGAACCATTCATAAGAACTTGCCTCATCTGTAGTTCCATCCAAAACATATTCCGACTCATCGCAGACTGAAATACTATCCCCAAGATCGAGCTGAAGAATGGAACAATCTGTAGACCCCCCCTGCCCGGTATTTGTCTGCTCAAGGCTTATAAAACCAGGCACCTGTTCAAAATTAGTGATCACCACCACGTAAATACTATTTGCCTCGGCATCTGGAATTCTCATGGTTTCCACAGCGTCTGGAAGGTAACTGCAGTCTATGATCTTATCTGCACTTAAGGCATTGCTATTGCAGTATTCATCTCCCCTTTCAAAAGGCCCCCAAACAACAAAGTCTACATCAAGGGGAGCACCGGTACCATTAGGATTTTCATATTGAGAAATCCTGAATGTTAGATCCCCAGCTTCTTCAATCTGAAGAAAGAACCATGCTGGATACGGCTGTTCGTCAAGACATCCATAATCTGGCCCCAGTTCACCATTAAGCTGATTACTATTGGTAAAATTAGAATTAGGGAAAGTAAGACGCTCCTCTCCTGCGCAAAAAGGTTCAATATCTGAACATAGCGCTCCCTGGGCGAATCCAAAATTACTGGATAAGAACCCACTTAAGAGAAATAGAATTGTTTTCAAATGCTCCCTCATTCCAGTTATCACCTTAACCAGTGCAAAATATAAAATATAAAGCAGAAGAGGCCTTCAGGCTTATTGAATTTTGAATACTGCCAAAACCTTATAAATATGTATCTTTGCAAGCCAATACGGTTTTAACCGACTATTATTGCAAAAAAGCATGAAAATAGACAAAATATTGAACGAAATTGAAGAGATGGGCGATGCCCATGCTGGTAGTAGCGCGAACACTCCCCTTAGAGAAGATGCATTCAACTTAAGTGATGAAGAGAAGATTGCCCTTATTAAAAAGGATGTAAAGAATATTCTGGACACTTTGGGTCTAGACCTTGAAGATGATAGTCTTAAGGGAACTCCGCAGAGAGTCGCGAAAATGTTTGTAAATGAAATTTTTTCTGGTCTTCATCCCAAGAGAAAGCCTAAAGCATCCACTTTTGAGAATAAATATAAATATGGTGAGATGCTTGTGGAAAAGAACATAACTGTTTATTCTACCTGTGAGCATCACCTTTTACCAATAGTAGGAAAGGCTCACGTAGCTTATATCTCAAATGGTACGGTTGTAGGTCTTTCTAAAATGAATCGTATTGTAGACTATTTCGCAAAAAGGCCGCAGGTGCAGGAAAGAATGACCATGCAAATAGTTCATGAACTACAAAACGTACTTGGAACCCCAGATGTTGCCTGCGTAGTAGACGCAAAGCATTTATGCGTAAATAGCAGGGGAATTCGTGATATTGAAAGCAGCACAGTTACCAGTGAATTTGGAGGAGCCTTCAAACAAAAAGAAATTAGACGAGAATTTCTGGATTATATTAAATTAGACACATCGTTCTAATAAATCAAAAACTCTTATTACATGGCGCTATACCAGGAACAAAGCCTGAAACTTTATAATTCCATGAGCGGTGAAAAGGAAGTTTTCACCCCTATTAATGAAGGAAATGTGGGAATGTATGTGTGTGGACCTACTGTTTACAGTAATGTACACCTTGGTAACTGCCGTACATTTATTTCATTCGACCTGGTTTTCAGATACCTGAAACATCTTGGATATAAAGTACGCTATGTAAGGAATATTACCGATGCCGGTCATCTCGAAAATGATGCTGATAGCGGTGAAGACAGAATTGCTAAAAAGGCCAGACTGGAACAGATCGAGCCAATGGAAGTAGTTCAAAAGTACACGGTAGATTTCCATAATATTCTTCAGAAATTCAACAATCTACCTCCAAGCATAGAACCAACTGCAACAGGGCACATCGTAGAGCAAATAGAGATCATCAAGACCATACTTGAAAACGGCTATGCCTATGAAGCCAACGGATCTGTTTATTTTGATGTTTTAAAATTCAATAATGATCATTCTTATGGAAAACTGAGTGGTAGAGCCATTGAGGATATGATCGCCAACACAAGGGAACTTACCGCACAAAGCGACAAGAGAAACCCGCAGGATTTCGCTTTATGGAAAAAAGCTGAGCCACAGCATATCATGAGGTGGCCATCTCCATGGAGTGATGGTTTTCCAGGCTGGCACCTGGAATGTACCGTAATGAGCACCAAGTACCTTGGTGAAGAATTTGATATTCATGGCGGCGGAATGGATCTGAAATTCCCACATCACGAATGTGAAATCGCGCAGGGAGAAGCCGCGTCTGGAAAGTCACCGGTAAATTATTGGCTGCACGCGAATATGCTTACCCTGAATGGTAAAAAAATGGCTAAAAGTACCGGTAACTTCATTTTACCGGAACAGATTTTCAGCGGAAATAATGATGTCCTAACCAAAGCATTTTCACCAAATGTGGTGAGATTTTTTGTACTTCAGGCGCATTACAGAAGCATTCTTGATTTTTCAAGTGAAGCTTTACTTGGAAGTGAGAAAGGTTTCAACCGATTAATGGACGCTTATCATGCTATAGATGACTTGCCATTATCTGATAAGACGAATTTCGATCTGGCGGCATGGAAACAATCCTGCTATGATGCCATGAACGATGATTTTAACAGCCCTATTTTAATTGCAAAATTATTTGATGCTGTTAAAACCATTAATGGAATTAAAGAAGGTAAAATTGTTATCACCGAAGAAGACAAGGAACATCTAAAGCAAACAATGAATGCATTTATGTTCGACATTCTTGGCCTAAAGGATTCGGTTTCAGAAAATAGTAATGGTGAAGAAAAGCTCGCCGGAACAATTGAACTACTTATCAAATTAAGGGCGGAAGCCAGAAATAATAAGAATTTCGCTTTAAGCGACCAGATAAGAGATCAGTTACAGGAGATGGGTATTCAATTAAAAGATGGAAAAGAAGGAACTACTTTTTCTGTAAAATAATCTTTTATTATGCTGAACCGATGGTTGAGTAAAATATTGACCGCATTAGTTCAGTTCTACAAGAAGTTCATATCACCTTTAACTCCAGCTTCGTGCAGATATCATCCCACATGTTCCACATACATGCTGGAAGCCATAAAAGTTCACGGAGCCATCAAAGGATTCTGGATCGGGCTTAAACGAATTGCCAGCTGCCACCCCTGGGGCGGTTCCGGTTACGACCCCGTACCAGGAAAATCAGACAGCAAAAAGGGTTAAAGAAAAGGCAAATATGTATATTTACGCCTAATCAAAAAATCAACTATGCTGCTTAATGCCATTCACTGGAATCCTTCAGAGGGACTGGATCTAGGATTTTTCACTATTCACTATTATAGCGTAATGTTCATAATTGCTTTTACCCTTGGATGGTATATTATGAAAAGTATTTATACAAGGGAAGGCGTAGCAATAGAAAAACTAGATTCTCTATTTATATATACCGTTCTAGCCACTCTTATAGGTGCCAGGCTGGGACATGTAATTTTCTACGACTGGGAATATTTTCAAAATCACCTTTTAGAAATCTTTCTACCGGTTAGATTCGAACCAGAATTTGAATTTACCGGATTCAGAGGATTAGCCAGTCATGGTGCTGCCATAGGTATCATTGTCGCCATGTATCTTTATGCAAAAAGGATCATTCAGAAACCAGTTCTTTGGATCCTGGACAGGATTGTAATACCTGTTGCCAGCGGAGCAATCTTCGTAAGAATTGGGAATTTTATTAATTCTGAAATAATCGGCAAACCAACAAATTCAGATTATGGGGTGATATTTGAAAAATTAGGGGAAGATTTTCCAAGGCATCCAGCCCAGCTATATGAGTCTGCCTGCTACCTGGCCATATTCTTAATTTTATGGTTCATTTACTGGAAAACTGAAAAACGTTTTAAACAAGGATATATATTTGGTCTGTTTCTTGTGCTTTTATGGACCGTTAGGTTCTTTATAGAGTTCATTAAAGAACCACAAGTAGGTGAACGTGCCAACTGGCTACTCAATACCGGTCAGTGGCTTAGTATTCCTTTTGTGATCGCGGGGCTTTATTTCATGTACCGACCTACAAAACAAAAAATAGTATGAAAAGAAGATTTTTAAACCTGGCAAGCCTGGCTCTATTCTTAAGTTTCTCTCTAACCTCATGCGAGGAAGATAACAAGGAAGATTCTATTGAAACCGATCCTATCACCTTTACCAAAGAAGGTGAATTATATCTTATAAAAGCCTCTGGTGATACTCTAAGGAAGCTGGATATCGAACTTGCTGAAACTCCATACGAACATCAAACTGGTTTGATGTACCGAGAAAGCATGGAAGATGACCAGGGAATGTTATTCATTTACGATACGGAAAGAGTTAGAAGCTTCTACATGAAGAACACTTACATTCCACTTGATATTATTTATTACGATGCAGATAGTACCCTGGTAAGTATTCAAAAGAATGCTACTCCAAGAGATGAAACTTCTTTACCATCAGACGGGCCAACTAAATTTGTCCTGGAGATTAATGGTGGGCTTTCAGATGAGTGGGGAATTGAAGATGGTGATCGAATAGATTTTAGCAAGCTTCAATAAAACGAATTAAAAATTTCTAAAATTAAGGTATTTACTCTACCATAATTTAAAAACTATAAATACTAAAAAAGGCTTTCCGATTGGAAAGCCTTTTTTATATTCTAACAAACTATAACCTTTTAAGCAGTAGCTGCTTCTTCAGTCTTAGGTTTTTCTTTCTTCTGAATTGAAGACTTCTTCTTCACGCTATCGAACATTACCGGGGTTGCGATGAAGATCGAAGAATAAGTACCTACGATCACACCAACAATAAGCGCGAACATAAACCCTCTGATGCTTTCACCTCCGAAGATGAAGATCGCAAGTAATACTACCAAGGTAGTAAGCGAGGTATTCAAAGTTCTGCTAACGGTACTGTTAATAGCTGAATTCACTGTTTTACCTAGAGGCCAGCTTGTATGTTCATTAACGTACTCTCTAATCCTGTCAAAAACAACCACGGTATCATTCAGTGAGTAACCTATTACGGTT
Organism: Christiangramia lutea; assembly: GCF_022489035.1. GTDB lineage: Bacteria > Bacteroidota > Bacteroidia > Flavobacteriales > Flavobacteriaceae > Christiangramia > Christiangramia lutea. The sequence goes on along the minus strand of NZ_JAKVTV010000004.1, from coordinate 175,608 downwards.
AATATGGCTGCGATAAACGCCTGATCTATCTCCATATTGAAAGGCATTACTTTATATAGTAAAGAGAAGATACCCAGCACCACAAGAACATCATGGAATACTGCAGCAACCGCTCCTAAACTAAATTGCCATTTACGGAAACGCAATAGAATATAAAGGAATACAACAATTAGTGATCCTAATACAGCCCAGAAAGAAGCATTTTTAATATCATCAGCAATGGTAGCACCTACTTTCATAGATTTCATCACCCCTACCTGTTTATTATCATCGCCATCTACGAATTCATCGTAAGTTAGGCCTGCAGGTAAGTAAGAACCAAGAGACTCATAAAGAGATCTCTGGATTTCTTCATCTACTTCAGCACCTTCTTGATCAACTTTATATTTTGTAGTAATCTTCAACTGATTATCAGGACCAAAAGTCTTGGCCTCGGCACTTCCAAAAGTAGCAACAAGATCACTCTGAACTTCAGTTGGATTTACATCATCTGCAAATCTTACAGTATAAGTTCTACCTCCAACAAAATCCACACCTTCGTTTAGACCTTGAGTAAACAGAGACCCGATACTAATCACGATAAATAATCCTGAAACGATATAAGCGACTTTCCTTTTCTTAAGGAAATCGATATTCATATTTGTAAACAGGTTCTTGGTTATTGAAGTAGTAAAATCAAGTGATTTACCATTCTTACCATACCCATCAATAAATAACCTGGTTACAAAAATTGCCGTAAATAAGGATGTTGCAATACCGATTAATAAGGTAGTGGCAAAACCTTTAATAGGACCTGTTCCAAGTAGGAATAATATTAAACCAGTTAAACCTGTGGTGATATTCGCATCAAGAATAGATGACAAGGCATTATTGAAACCATCTTTAATGGCATCTCGCTGAGCCTTTCCTTTAGCAAGTTCTTCCTTGATCCTTTCGAAGATAAGTACGTTCGCATCAACCGACATACCAATTGTTAGAACAATACCGGCGATACCTGGAAGTGTTAATACAGCTCCAAGTCCTGCAAGTACTCCAAAAATGAAAAGAATATTTACTACAAGGGCAACATCTGCGAAAAGTCCAGCTTTACCATAATAAAGAATCATCCAGATAAGAACCAGGATCAAAGCAATTCCAAAAGAGTTAATACCGCTGTCTATAGCTTCCTGACCAAGAGATGGCCCTACAACTTCACTTTGAATGATATCTGCGGAAGCAGGAAGTTTACCCGCACGTAGAACATTCGCTAAATCCTGACCTTCTGTAATTGAAAAATCTCCGGAAATTTCACTTCTACCACCAGAAATAGGTCCAGTAGAAACACCAGGGGCAGAATAAACAATATTATCAAGAACAATGGCGATCTGGCTTTGCTCATTAGAAGCTCGTCCGGTCATATCTTCCCAGATCTTCGCTCCTGTACCATCCATCTGCATACTAACTGCAATTCTTCCAAGCTGATCATATGTCTGCTGGGCATCGGTGATCACGCTACCACTTAATGGTGGCTCCATATTACGGTTTCCTCGCAATGCATAGAGTCCCGTGGTTTGAGTTTCCTCGTCTGCCACTCCCCAAACGAATTTAGCATATCTTAATTCTGAAGGTAGCAATGAACGAATCTGAGGATTTTGAAGGTAATCCATAACCTGCGCAGTATCCTGAACCTTAAAAGTTGCAAGTACCGGACCTCCTTGATAACCAGGAGAAACAATAAGGTCGAAAAGTGGATTGTTTCCAGTTTCTACTTCAGTACTATCTTCTGATTCAGCTAAAAGCTCATCGATCTCTTCGTCACCACTGGTATCTGTAGAATCTACAGCTTCTTCAGAAGAAACATCCTCAGAACGCTTCATCTCTGCAAGTCTGTTATTCGCCTGAACAAGGAAATTTCCTAGTTCATTACTCTTATATACGTGCCAGAATTCTAACTGCGCAGTACTCTGTAAAAGATTTTTTACCCTGCTTATATCCTTTGCACCTGGTAATTCAACAAGAATTCTTCCTGAGTTTCCAAGACGCTGGATGTTTGGTTGAGTAACTCCAAATTTATCGATACGCTTTCTTAAAACTTCGAAAGCCGAAGTAATAGACTCATCAATTTTTCTACGGATGATTGGTTCAACTTCTTCATTAGACATATTAAAGTTGATCTCATCACTTAAAGTCTTATTTGCAAAAATATCCGGAGATGCAAGTTCTGCATTCGGGATGTTGTTGAAAGCCTCAAAGAAAAGATCTACATAGTTTTCCTGGCTATCGGTCTGTGCTTCGTCTGCTTCAGCGATCGCTTTTCTAAAAGCAGGATCTTTTGAATCGTTCGCAAGTCCGCTTAAAATGTCTCTAACCGAAATTTGAAGGATCACGTTGATTCCTCCTTTTAAGTCAAGCCCTTTATTAAGCTCCTTGTCCTTCGCATCATTGTAGGTAATCCCCGCAATAACTTCATCATTACCGATAGAATCTAAATACCTGGCCTCGGCCTGGTCACGAAGTTCAGAGTAGTTCTCTACATCTTCGCCAAATTGGTTCACGGCAAATTCCTCTGCATCAGTCTCAACATTATTTGTTATAAACGTAAAAGACAGCTGATAAAGACATACCAGCCCAAACAAAATTGCAAAAACTTTAATCAGTCCTTTATTCTGCATTATTCCTCAAATTATTGATTATTAGGTCTATTTTAAAAACGGACAAATATAGGACTTCAATTATCAAATCCCAATATTTTTTTTTGGATAATTTTAACTTTTAAAGCCAACAAAAAAGCCACAAAAACTGTGGCTTTTCAGGGTATTTTTAAAAGAATTTGCTAAAAAAATTACACGTCTAGTAATCCGTTGGTTTTTTTAACTCCTTCTGCGCTTTCTTTCATCTTATTTTTCTCGGCATCATCTAATTGCAGCTCCACAATCTTCTCCAATCCGTCCTTACCAAGAATTGCCGGCACACCTATACAAAGATCATTTAATCCGTACTCACCATCCAATAGAGCAGAACATGGGAACATTTTTTTCTGGTCACATGCGATTGCCTGAACCAATCCAGACACAGCCGCTCCTGGAGCATACCATGCACTGGTACCTAAAAGCTTGGTAAGAGTTGCTCCACCAACTTTGGTATCCTCTGCTACCTGATTTAGTCTTTCCTCAGAGAGAAAAGCTTTCACCGGCACAGAATTTCTGGTAGCCAATCTTGTAAGAGGAACCATTCCTGTATCACTGTGCCCACCTATTACCATTCCGTCAACATCTGAAGGAGGACATTCAAGAGCCTCGCTCAACCTGTACTTAAAGCGAGCACTATCTAAAGCTCCACCCATACCAATGATCTTATTTTTTGGAAGACCGGTAGTTTTATGTACCAAATACGTCATTGTATCCATAGGGTTACTTACAACGATTAAGGTAACATTTGGTGAATGCTTGATAAGATTTGAAGAAACCTCTTTAACGATACCTGCATTGATCCCGATTAATTCTTCACGAGTCATCCCTGGCTTTCTTGGAATTCCGCTGGTAATTACAGCGATATCAGAATTTGCGGTTTTAGAATAATCGTTTGTACTTCCGCTTATTTTTGTATCGAAGCCATTAAGAGTTGCAGTTTGCATAAGGTCCATTGCCTTACCTTCGGCATAACCTTCTTTTATATCAAGCAGAACAACTTCTGAAGCAAAATTTTTGATGGCAACATATTCGGCACAGCTGGCACCTACGGCACCTGCTCCTACTATGGTAACTTTCATGTTAAAATATTATTTGATTTCTATTAATATTGACTGCGAAATTACGAATAATGAGGCAGTAATAATAATAAGGAATGGTTAAATCAGTCTGTTACAGTATAAAGTGTAGACCTAAATTTACATTTACGAATTTCCCTGCAGTAGCCATGGTAGAAACTTTAAATCGATTAAAATAAAGATTGAAACCAATATCTCCTTTAAATTGAGCTTCTTTATCATTCAACCTGGTCATCTCAGTATTTAATCGAGAAAGTGCTATACCACTACCACCAAACTCATATGCGAAATCAGACTGAGCCACCCCCAGAGCACCAAATATTTCAAAATTTTCGTACTTTTTAGAAGCAAGAATTTCTGCCATCCAAACATTCGCTGAAACATCTATTAGGTCTAACTGAACCACCTGCTCAATCGAGATTGGATCAAACTCATACTTAACATCAAAAATATTATAAGATAATATCGCTGCCACCTGAAGGTTTTCTTCATCATCAAACCTAAAGTATTGATTAAAATTATGCTTAATCCCAACACCATATGTACTAAACTCCGATCCATCTATTTCCATGGACGGTAAAGCTCTAACCCCAATCTCTGTACCATAAGGCAACCCAACTGATACCTGAGCAAATGGATATACTAATGCCCCTTTATCAATTCCATCAATTGCATCAAATGAAGAAATAGGTATTTCAGTTCCCGGCGGCACTAATGGTAAATCATCCTGTTCCTCAATCACAATATTTCGCTGTCCTTCAAACTGTATATCGGTTGAGGCTCCAAATGCTGTCGGTACTAATGCTCTGTCATCACCTACAATTTGCAGAATACGAAAATCGTTATTATTTAAAGTGAATTCTTTTTTACTCGACGGAACAAAAATAGCATTGCCATGTAATGAAACATCTACTTTCCATTTTTCCAGCGCTCTCGCAGAAGTAAACCATCCAGCTGTTGCCTGATAAGCTGCACTTTCTGATGCCGGTGAAGCAAAACCATCGGCTAGAAAAAGCATATCATTTACAAATAGATCCAGATCTGATGGTTCATCCTGAGCCATCAATGAGTTCGTACACAAAAGAATCCCAAGAAGGAATATAGAGGTAAGATTTTTCACGATAAATTGGGTTTAGTATTGGTAAAAATAATAAAATATAATTCTCAGATTTTATTCGGATAAAAAAAACCCACACTTAGTATTTTAGGTGTGGGTCTTCTATAAAAATTTCAGTTGCAATTATGCATCAATATTAGCATACTTAGCATTTTTTTCAATAAACTCTCGTCTAGGAGGCACTTCATCCCCCATCAGCATAGAGAAGATTCTATCTGCCTCTCCTCCATTATCGATGTTCACCTGCCTTAGTTTCCTGAAGTTTGGATCCATGGTAGTATCCCAAAGTTGCTCCGCATTCATTTCCCCAAGACCCTTATATCTCTGGATCTGGACTCCTCCGCTATATTCGGCAGCGATCTCATCACGTTCCTTTTCATTCCACGCATACCTTTTTTTCTGACCTTTTTTCACAAGGTAAAGCGGCGGAGTTGCGATATAGATGTGTCCATTCTCTATCAACTCTTTCATATATCTAAAGAAGAAAGTTAGAATCAAGGTTTCAATGTGGCTACCATCCACGTCGGCATCACACATGATCACGATCTTATGATATCTAAGTTTCGAAAGGTTTAGCGCCTTGCTATCCTCTTCGGTACCTATAGTCACACCTAAAGCAGTGTAGATATTTTTGATCTCCTCGTTATCAAAAACCCGGTGAGACATGGCTTTTTCCACGTTTAAGATCTTACCTCTAAGCGGAAGAATTGCCTGAAACTTACGATCCCTGCCCTGCTTGGCCGTCCCCCCTGCCGAGTCTCCCTCAACAAGGAAAACCTCGCATTGTTCCGGATCCTGCTCTGAGCAGTCTGATAATTTCCCAGGCAAGCCACCAACACTCATGGCAGTCTTACGCTGAACCATTTCACGGGCTTTTTTCGCGGCATTTCTAGCCTGCGCAGCAAGTATTACTTTTTGAACAATGGTTTTAGCATCATTCGGATTTTCTTCTAAATAATTCTCAAGCATTTCTGAAACCGCCTGAGACACAGCTGAAGTCACCTCACGGTTACCCAGCTTCGTTTTAGTCTGACCCTCAAATTGTGGCTCAGCTACTTTTACAGATATAATCGCCGTAAGTCCTTCACGGAAATCATCCCCTGTAATTTCAAACTTCACTTTATCCAGCAATCCGGATGCATCGGCATATTTTTTTAGAGTGGTAGTTAACCCTCTTCTAAATCCTGACAGATGCGTTCCTCCCTCGTGAGTATTAATATTATTCACATATGAGTGAAGATTCTCATTAAATGAAGTATTATATATCATGGCGACTTCGACCGGAATCTCATTCTTTTCGCCTTCCATAGAGATCACTTCTCCAATGATCGGCTCACGATTCCCATCAAGAAACTTTATAAATTCTTTCAGACCTTCTTCTGAATGGAAGTCATCATGAACAAATTCTCCATTTTCCTCCTTATTTCTTTTATCCGTCAAACTGATCCTAATCCCTTTATTAAGGAATGCAAGCTCACGCATACGGCTGGCAAGCGTATCATAATTATACTCAAGAGTCTGAGTAAAAATAGATGGATCTGGCTTAAAGGTTACTAAAGTACCACTAAGCTCAGTGTCACCAACAGGTTTCACAGGATACATTGGCTTTCCGATCTCGTATTCCTGCTCCCAAATCTTATTATCTCTATAAACGGTCGCCTTAAGGTGGGTAGAAAGTGCGTTCACACAACTTACACCAACCCCGTGAAGACCACCGGAAACCTTATAAGAATCTTTATCAAATTTACCCCCGGCACCAATTTTGGTCATTACAACCTGAAGTGCGGAAACTCCTTCTTTTTTATGCATATCAATAGGAATTCCCCTACCGTTATCTTCTACGGTTATGGAATTATCCTCATTGATGGTAACTTTTATATTATCACAGTGTCCAGCAAGGGCCTCATCTATCGAGTTATCAACAACTTCATATACCAAATGATGCAGACCTCTAACGCCTGTATCCCCAATATACATTGAAGGCCGCATACGAACATGCTCCATGCCCTCCAGTGCCTGAATACTGTCGGCGGAATAATTATGTTTCTTAGCTTCTTCGCTCATATATATGCTAATTAATTTCGTCTATTTTGGATAACGAACAAATATAACAATTCGCATATTTTTAACAGGTTGAAGCAACCTTATAACACCTTAAGTTATCAACAAATTATGTGGAAAAACCCGAAAGCCAGAAGTATTAATTCCGGTTCCGGGTTTCAGAGTTGTAGGGTCGGTCAAATTAAACTTTTTGCATCTCTTTTTTCATTCCAGGAGCTACATGAGTTTCGTTAGCCCTTCCACTAGGATCAAGGTCTTTTTGCCATTTCGGGATCCATCTTTTTACCGTTTTGGCCGCTGAATCCTGAGGGAAATGTTTATGGAACAATTCACGATAGAAATAAGCCTCCTTAGTCATAGGAGTGTTTACCGGGTATTTCAAGGCAGCTGTTTCCATTTGCACATCGCTTATCTGCGCAGAGGCGTATTCTATAAGCTGATCTATCCAGCTATATCCAACTCCGTCACTAAACTGTTCTTTTTGCCTCCACAGCACTTCATCGGGTAAAAATGGTTTTTCAGGCGTATCGAATGCCTTTCTGAGTATATACTTTTCAACACCGTCATAGGTTTTTGGCATTTTTTCCTCTGGAACCATCTCCATAGCCGTCTTTAAAAAGGCTTTATCCAAAAACGGAACCCTTGCCTCGAGACCATGAGCCATCGTAGATTTATCGGCTCTTAAACAATCAGCGGTCGCCAACCTTTGCACCCTTCTTATAGTCTCTTTTTGAAATTCTTCTGCGGAAGGCGCATTTTTGAAATATAGGTATCCTCCAAAAATTTCATCTGAACCTTCTCCCGAAAGCACAACTTTGATCCCTTTATCTGCGATCGCTTTAGATAGAAAATACATAGGAGTACTAGCCCTGATAGAAGTAACATCATAAGTTTCTAAATGCCATACCAATTTGCTTAATATTTCGATTCCTTCTTCAACCGTAAAATGGATTTCATGATGCTCTGTTCCCAGGAATTCTGCTACTTTCCTTGCCGCAACAAGATCTGGAGCTTCAGAATCCAATCCTATAGAAAAGGAATGTAATTTTTGACCTGAACCTTGCATTAAACGAGCTGCGATTGAAGAGGTTAAAGATGAATCCAAACCTCCACTAAGAAGTACACCTAAAGGCACATCTGCCATCAATCTTTTCCTGGTCGCCTCAATTAAACTTTCTCTTAATTTCGTAAGATCGCCTGGCTGAACAGCTCTTTCTGAATCAAACCATTCCGGGGTATAATATCTTACAAAACCAGTTGAAGGAGTGTAATAATGACCTGGAGGAAAAGTTGAGAATTCAACACAACTTTCAGCAAGTGCTTTCATCTCGCTAGCAAACCACATTGCTCCAGACTCATCTGTACCATAATATAGCGGCTTCACCCCAATTGGATCCCTCCCCGCAATGAAATCATCTCCATCTACCACTACGAAAGAGAATACCCCATCAAGTTTATCCACAAAATCATAACCGAATTTTTCATACATATGAACGATCACCTCGGAATCCCCGGTAGTCCTAAAGCTATGATCTTTCAGTTCATTATTTCTAAGCGCCATGTGGTTATAGATCTCACCATTGTGAACCATCCATGCTGAATTGGTTCCCTTAATAGGCTGAATTCCTGTTGTTAGATCTACAATTGAAAGACGTTCGTGAGACAGAACATAACCTTTCTCTGTAATTTTTAATCCGCTTTCATCGGGTCCTCTGTGAGACATTCTCTTAGAAAGAGCACTTATTTTGCTTGCTTCAATGTCTTTTCCGATAACTGCTAAAATTCCACACATGACTTATATTATTTATAATTATAATACAAATATGTAGTTATACTTATCTACATAAAACAATAAACCACTAATAAGTATTTATATTATACCAATATGTGTTATTTAGATATAATTTATAAGTATAAATTTAAAATATAGCTAGAATTCTTTCATTCGTAAAAAAGTAAACTTTAACAGCACCTTTATTCTTTTTTAACAAGGCCTACAGGATGCTTCATTTATCTTTATTAAAAATTATAAATCAATACAAAACTTATGAAAAGGCTTATTATAGGAAGTTTAAGCGCTATTTGTTTATTTATATCTAACCCTACAAATGCACAGGAGGATGATAAAGTAAATTTCTCTAAAGAGGAATTGAAATTTTCAAAAATGGATGCCAGCCCAATGGATCTAGCAATGTACAAAGATCAGGACGATGCGGCAGTAGCCAGAGTTATTTATAGCCGTCCTCAAAAAAGAAATCGTGAGATCTTCGGAAAACTTATTCCATATGGTGAAGTCTGGAGAACCGGAGCTAACGAAGCTACTGAACTTACTCTTTATAAAAAGATGAAAGTTGCAGATGAAGTTATAGATGCAGGCACCTATACCCTCTATACCATACCTGGTGAAACAGAATGGACGGTAATTCTTAACAGCAAGACCAATACCTGGGGAGCCTACGAATATTCTGAAAAAGAAGACAAGGTAAGAATTACGGTTCCTGTAAGACAGGCGCCTAATACAATCGAATCGCTATCTATGGCATTTCAGGAATCTGGTGATGGAGCAGATCTTTTAATTGGATGGGACGAAAGCTATGTAAAAGTTCCGTTTAAAAACGCTAATTAGAAGAGTAAAGAGATTTAAATTGAAAACGCCCCTAGAGGGCGTTTTTTTTATGGGATATTAAGATATTTATGTGTTTGTAACGAGACTTTCCATTTAGGATTTTGCATGACATAATCAACGATCATCGGAATCATTTTTTCCCGGTTACTCCATTCAGGCTGTAAATAAAGAATACAATCTTCACTTACCTTGGCTGCTTGCTCTTCGGCAAATTTAAAGTCATGTTTATTGAAAACAATCACTTTAAGCTCATGGGCTTTTGAATAAATTTCAGGTTTAGGAAGTTTGATTTTTTTTGGCGAAAGACAAATCCAGTCCCAGGTTCCGGTAAGGTCATACGCACCGGAAGTTTCAATATGAATATCACAACCCTGCTTTTTTAGATTTCCGGTCAACTCAGTCATATCCCAGGTTAAAGGCTCTCCACCGGTAATAACAATGGTTTTACTATATCTGGTTGCATTTTCAACGATCTGACCAATATGCGTTGGCGGATGAACCTCAGCATCCCAGCTTTCCTTCACATCACACCAGTGGCAACCTACATCACAACCACCAATCCTTATAAAATAGGCCGCAGTTCCTTTGTGATATCCTTCCCCCTGAATAGTATAGAATTCTTCCATCAACGGAAGCATTATACCTCTATCTACCAGCTCTTTTGTCTCTTCTGAAATCATAGCCTGCAAAGATAAGCAAACTTGTACTTCTAAAATAAAGAACCCAGACCGAATAAAAATTTCATACCTATTTAAGAATAAGGCTGTTCTTAATTTGCTTCACGGGATCTTCCAGGTCTGAAATAAAACCATTGATAACAGCATACTCTACCTTCCCATCTTTGTAGAGGAAAAAGTTTGCGGCTATTCCTGGTTTAAGAATTTCATTTTTCGGAGCAAACCCTTCAGAAACCAGGTTAAGAGGATAATCTGAATGACTATTATCCAATAGCGTGGAATCTACAGTAATATAGGCATATCCCTTTTTTAAAAGTTCCTTCGGATCAAGTTTAGACAGCTCTTCTTCCGAAGTTACTTTATCAGGATAAACTTTACCGAATTTAAACTCCATACTAGATGCGTCAATCTTTTCATAACCGTAGCTCGTGGAAAGATCCCCCTGATCCACCACTCTTCCTGAATAATAGAATTCAGAATTACCACTCAAATCATTTTCAAACCTGTTTATTCCCAGGTCAAGAATATAAGACTCTCCATTCAACTTATAATTAATTGCGGTTACCTTTAGGTCAAATAACATCCTGTCGTTATTCGGAATATTCTCATAATCTGAAATTTCAGCAGATTTATAATCTTCGGTTGCAATAGCATATAAGGCAGAAAGTATACTCACAAAGTTCAGTTTTCGAATTTCCTGCTTTTCGGGATCATCAGGATAACCTCCGGATTCTATAAGAATAGTACTGGTTCCCCATTTCTGAATATTATCACCAAAAGCTCTTGGCTCAAAATCGTCATTATACCTACCTATCTGACCCGGCGCGAACTTCTGAAGAACTCTATTCATTTGAACAATTACTTTCATGGCATTTCCACGAACCTCATTGATATCCTTTTCATAATTGTAGGCCGGAGCCAGAAAGGAAATTGTTGCAGGCTTTTCAGTTCTTTCCGCGTTGTAATATTTGCTTTGATCATGCAGATTAAAACCAAAATCTGCATCAAGACTATCCCTAATTCTTTTTAAAGTTTTTGCTTCTGGAGACTGGAGTCTTAAAGCATCCCTGTTAATATCGATTCCCAGGGCGTTACGTCTAGTGAATTTTTCGGCACCGTCTGGGTTTAACATTGGCAGAAAGTGAATTTTTAAATTTAAGAGCGTCTCTGCTTTTTCCTCTTCGAATTCACCAGATTCAAAAAAGTTCAGAATATCGAAAATTGCCATGGTAGCGGTGGATTCATCTCCATGCATCTGCGACCAGAGAAAAACATCGGTTTCACCTTTACCTAAACTTACCAGGTGAAGACTTCTGCCTTCTATAGATTCTCCCACCTCCTGAACTTGAAAACCTTGCTGTCCATTATAATTCTCGATAAGAGGAAGAATATCATCGTGTTTAAATCTTCTTGAGTTTATATTCTCTTCCCTGAATTGCTCATATTCAGCTTCAAGATCTTGAGCAAATTGAACATTCTGCGCTTCAGTCTTTACACCTGCAAGAACAAATACCAAGAGCAAAAGCTGGCTTAAAATATTCTTTTTCATATCTCTATTTTTCTGGAACCGGTTTAAAATTAAGATTTTTCACAGCTTTACGAACATCTTGCATGAATTGTTTTCCTGGATCTGTTTTTTTTGTTCTATAAGCATCATCAACTTCCAACCAAAGTTCATGATCTTCAAAATTGATATATTCATAATGACCTAAAAGATATTCAATATCATATTTTTTCTTAAGGTATTTCACTAACCAGATGTTCGCTTGAAGCTGAGCTTCGGTCAGAGGAGTTTCTTCTGTACCTCCAACATTTTCAACTCCAATGGCGGTATGATTCAAACCAATTACATGACGAGCCATTAAAGTTTCAGGCATTAACCTATAAATAGTGCCGTCCCTGTCTACCAGGAAATGAGAAGAAACATTAAGCTGACTAGCTCCGGAAATAGCTTCCCGCGATTGTGGCAGCGTAGAGTTCTTAAATGCATTAAAAGAACCTTCAAGAGTTGGAATTGCTGTCCAATGCAATACAATCATCTTTGGATCGATCTTAGGTGCAGCTTTTTTAAGCCCATAGCGATCCTGCATATAGGCCAATGAAAGATCGATACGATCTCGCTCAAACTCTATTGGTTTATCTACTATCCTGGATGATTTACAGGAAATGAGCCCCAGGCAAAAAACTATAAATATTGATCTAATTATTTTCATAAAACTTCTTTAAACAAAAAAAGCCCTGTGCTTTAAACAGGGCCTTTAAAATTTTTTAATTCTTATTCATCCCAGAAAACAGGATCCAACAAAGTAACATCAGGAACATTATTTCCATTTCTGCTTACTTCAGAATCTGGGTAAGCCAGCCTTCTAATGAACATTCCTCCCAGGTCTGGATTCAGATTCTCAGGAAGATCAAAATCCTCATAGCCATAATCGTAACGGCGGGCATCTACCCAGGCTTCGGGATTAAGGAACAGAGCCACCCATTTTTCCTTGAAAATATCATCAATGGTAAAGCTATCCACCCCCATACTTACTTCAGGATTGCTGATATAAGCATCAATTTCGGTAGATTCAACTCCTACCTTGGTCATATGAGCTCTTATCCCATCCAGGTAAGCCTGATAAGAACGAGCTTTATCGATTCCGAAGGCAGCCTCAGCTTCAATGAACTTTTGTTCAGCATAAGTAGCGATCAAAACAGGGCCCTGCCTGGTAGTATAAAAATCTCCTTCCTCCAGAACAGATCTTGCACCTTGCTCTGGCGCATCACCCCTTCCAGCTCCGTTTACCGTACCTATATACTCTCCATCATCTGTTGCTCCAACCATCAAAGGCAATCTGGGATCTTCAACTCCGTAAAGGGTTCCGTCTAAAGACTCAATAAATTGCTCAGAGATCCAGCCACCAAGGAAAAGATTGGCATTATCTATTGCTACATCTGCCCATGGATTGATAGATTCAACAAAATACTCCATTTGAGCATCATCCTCATTGCCATCGAAACCATTTTCAAGTGCCGACAGAACTGCGTTAGGATCGTAATTTCCCGTCTCACTGTAATGATTCAGATATCTTGCCTTTAACATATAGGCAAATTTCATCCATTTATCAGCATCTCCATTATAGATAAAGTCATCACCACCAACAGAAGCACTGGTTTCCATAGAAAGATTAGCCATACCACTATCTAGAAGGGAAATAATCTCACTATATAACTGCGAGTCATCATCATAAGATGGAGTTACCGTAACAAAATTAAAGCCTTCGGTATAAGGAACATCTCCCCAGGCATCTACTGTTAACGCCAGATTATAAGCCATAAGGATCTGCCCGATTCCTTCATAATGATTGGCCTCCTCATCCTGAGCTTTCAGAATAAGGTCATTAATATCGGTCATTACATTATATAAAGAACCCCAGGTACCACTATAACTCACAGGCTCCATAACATCAGAAGCACTGGCCTCATTGGGCGAAGCTAAATATTGCACATAATTAGTTGTTATATCCCCCATCCTAAAGGTGTTCTGGGAAGTTTCATAGGTAGAATTCACCATTAACCCGGCCAGAGGTGCTTCTGTTGGGTTATTTGGATTATCATTTATGTCCAGGTAATCATCGCATGATGTAAACGCAAAGGCACAGGCGAGGATTACGTATTTGTATTTTTTTATTCTAAATTTCATATCCTAATTTTTTAATTTTTAAAGTCCAAGGTTTAGTGTAAAGAAAAAGCTTCTAACACCTGGATAACCCAGTCCTGTTAAACCTGTCGCATTCCCTCCTGCACCCGAGCTGAATGACTCAGGATCAAATCCATCCCAGGGCGTATAAAGGATAATATTATTCGCAGCAACCGACATTCTTGCCGATTCGAATGGTAGAACATCCAGAATATTACCCTGAAAGTTATATCCTAAAGTAATATTTCTAAGCTTTATAAAGGAAGCGTCCTGAACGAAGTTCTCACTTACAGTACGGTAGATATTCCTATAGAAACCAGCACCATAATTTCTTCCGTCAGGCCCTTCTCCCTGGCCTAGCCAAACCGGCTGGGTATTTGGAGAGCCATCTTCAAGAAAGCCATCAAAAACAATAGTTTCATTCCGGTTAAGAGTATATTCTGCAATACCGAAAGCTGAAAAGAAGTTATCATACTGATTGTACTGCTCTACTCCAGATCTAAAATCGATCAGGAATGAAAGATCAAAACCTTTGAAACTGAAATCGTTCTTCAAACCACCTATCCATTTAGGAGTTGTATTCCCCAGAACTAACTGGCTTCCATTTCTATCTGGAAAACCATCTTCTCTTATAATAATAGGTAAGCTTTCATTAAGATAGATACTGTTTGGGTCTGCTCCCTGTCTTGCATAACTGGTTCCGAAAATATTACCGTAAGGCTCTCCCTCCAGTAATTTAATGGTAACTGATGATCCGCCGTAACCAAACTGGGTTCCAACCACGATCTCTTCAATCCCTTCTCGAATGCTTTTAACCTCATTCTGATTATAGGCCGCGTTAAGAGAAACATCCCATCTGAAATTTTCAGATCTAACAGGAGTACCACTTATGATGAATTCCCATCCCTGGTTTTCGATCTCCCCCGCATTGGTAACAAAGGTAGAAAAACCAGCTGTTTCACTTACTGGAACCGGAATAATCTGGTCTTTACTATTGGACTTATACCAGGTCACATCCAGTCCTAACCTGTTTTCGAAAAATCTCAGGTCTGTACCAAATTCGATGGCAGTGGTTTTTTCAGGCCTTAATTCAAGATCACCGAACTGGCTAAATCTTGTAAATCCTACCTCACCGCCCAATGGATATACACTAGGAGAAGCATAAGTTTGTCCAATTAAATAGGGATCGGTATCCTTACCTACTTCGGCCCAGGAACCTCTAATTTTACCAAAGGTAAACCAGTCTGGTTGTTCAAAACTTTCAGTAAACACGTAACCTAGGTTAACCGAAGGATAGAAGAAGGAATTATTCCCGATTGGAAGTGTAGAAGTCCAGTCATTTCTGGCTGTAACATTAAGAAATAAGGTCTCATCGTAATTCACCATAAGATCACCATACAACCCAACAAGCCTTCTTTTCCTTTTATCCTGAGAATTGGAAATCTGAGACGCATAACTTAGATCATAGAACTCCGGGATCACGAATTCAACTCCAGTTGCATCTACCCTTTCATAATCCCTTTCAAAAACATCATTACCAAGACGCAAAGTGGTATTCAGTTTTTCTGTCCAGTCGTTTTTAAGAGTAATGAAGAAGTTCGAGTTAATATCCCGACTGTTAATCCTGGTTTCAGTAATAAAACCAGTGCTACTCAAAGGATTCTCACCGTCGATTCCTAATGGCCCAGGTGTGATCTCGGTTCTTTTATCACTGTAATAATCTGTTCCTACTAAATATGTTAGATCAAGCCATTCAAAAGGACTGTAGGTAAAACGAAGGTTACCAACAGTTCGGTTTACCTCATCTTCAAAAGTACTAAATCTGGCATCATAGATCGGGTTGGTATTTCCGTAGGTTCTCATGGTACCATCTTCATTAATATAGTCTTCTACATCATGATTTGGAGACCAGTAAACAAGACGCTCCATAAACCTGTCATGAGGAACACGATTACCTCCGGTTACAGTATAATTTACATTTCCCGAAAACCTGAACTTTTCACTAAAAACAACTTCTCCACTTAATTTTGCTGAAGTTCTTCCCCAATCACTAAATGGAATGATCCCTTCCTGATCGAGTCTACCCAGAGAACCATAGAATGTAGCTTTCTCGTTACCACCAGAAATACTTATATTATTATCTATCTGCACACCTGTTCTCATAGCATCATCCCAGATATCATAAAACCTTACGTCTGGATCTATCTGGTTGATCTCCTCCATGGAAGGTCCCCAGTTTGGCCAAAACGAATCTGGGTTATATTCTCCAGAGAACCCTTGCCCATAAGTTTCCTGGAAATCTGGAAACTGATTGATCTCATCAAAACCTAAAGAAGTATTGAAATTGATCCTCACTTTTCCTGCTTTACCTTTTTTAGTGGTGATAATTACTGCTCCGTTCGATGCTCTAACCCCATAAAGTGCGGTTGCAGCAGCACCTTTTAGTATGTTCAAAGACTCGATATCGTTAGGATTGATGTCAGCGGCACGGTTAGATAATCCACGTGGCGTACCATTAGATTCAATAGTAGAGTTATCGATAGGCACCCCATCAATAACAAACAGAGGCTGATTATCGGCGCCAGGATCCAGGGAATTAACCCCCCTGATAATGATTCTTGCACTCATACCTGGCGCACCTCCAGAATTGGTAACCTGCACACCAGCAGCCTGCCCTTGCAAAGCACTTACAAGATTTTGCTGTTTCGTTTTGGTGATCTCTTCGGAACCAATCTCCTGAACCGCGTAACCCAGTGATTTCTTTTCCTGCTCAATACCGAATGAAGTAACTACCACCTCATCCAGGCTTTCCAGGTCTTCCACCAGAGTAACATTTAAGGTAGATTGTCCTGAATAGGTGATTTCCTGGGTTTCAAAACCTATCGAAGAGAAAATCAGGATCTCCCCCTGATTTACATCGATCTGATAATTTCCTTCAAAATCGGTTGTTGTACCCCGATTAGTACCTTTAACCAGCACATTGACGCCAAAAACAGGCTCACCGTCTGCAGAGCTGGTTACCAGACCGCTCACAGAATCTTCCTGTGCTACCAAGGATGCAAATTGAAAAATGGTCAAAAAGACCATTATCATACTTTTTAATTTCATACCTTATATTGTTAATTAATTGTGAATGAAAAATAAATATACTAGAACCATTGGTTTATTTATTATTATTTTTGGTAAAAGTTTAAACACTTTTCAACATTATTTTAACAACTACCTCTAAATCATATCATTTTAACATGAATAATATTTTTTTACTAAATTTTCATCTACTCAAAAAACATTCTTATTCATCGGCAATTCCATTACTAATCTCATTAATTCTTACCTCCTGCTCTGCTATAAAGAAGACTAATAAAGAAATCGAGAAAGAATTTATTGAGGCTAAAGAATTCAGCCAGGGATTTGCTGGATTTGTTATTTACGATCCAGTTTCTCAGAAGATGTTGTATGCTCATAATGAAGAAAAGTATTTCACCCCTGCTTCAAATACTAAATTATTTACGCTTTACACTGGCCTGAAGGTCCTGGGTGATTCAGTTCCGGCTTTGAGGTATACCGTGAAAAGAGACAGTCTTTTTTTCAAAGGAACCGGAGACCCCACTTTGATGAATCCAGATCTTCCTGAATCTGAAATTCTTGAATTTTTAAATGCTCAGGAGTCCTCTTTAATTTATGTTCCTCCTATTTATAAAGAAAAAGCCCTGGGACCTGGTTGGGCCTGGGGAGATTATGATTCCTATTATTCTGCCGAAAGGATCGACCTTCCCGTTTATGGAAATCTCCTCAAGGTGGAATTTAAAGCCGGTACTGCGGCCCCTACGGTAACACCGAAAAGAATGCAGGACTCCATATTTCCAGTAGAGATTATGGGCAAAAAAAACAAATATGCTCAAAGAGATTTTTCTTCGAACAGAATGGAGTATCAAAACTTTAACAGGGATAATGATTTCATGCAATATGTTCCTTTTAAATTCTCGGAAGAATTAATCGCAGGTTTACTTTCAGACACTTTGAATCGCGAGATTTCAGTCTACCATGGAAATCCGGAAAAACTTGTTTTTGACAAAACGATTTTTAGCATTTCAAGCGACAGTATTTATAAAAGAATGATGCAGGTAAGCGACAATTTTATCGCGGAACAGATCCTTCTAATGGCTGCCGATAAAATCTCTGATACCCTAAAAACCGACATCGCCATAGACTATATGAAAAAGGAACACCTCAATGATCTTCCCGATGAACCGCAATGGTATGACGGATCGGGACTTTCCAGGTATAATCTTTTCACCCCAAGAACCATGGCAAAACTCATTGAAAAGATTGAAATGGAGATGCCGAAGGAAGAGCTTTTCAAAATTTTAGCCGCAGGAGGTGAATCTGGTACCCTCAAAAATTATTACAAAGCTGAAACTCCTTATATTTATGCCAAAACAGGAACCTTAAAAAACAATCATAGTCTTAGTGGTTTCCTTGTTACCAAAAGTGGCAGAACCCTAATTTTTAGCTTCATGAATAGTAATTATACCGTACCTACCTCTGAACTTAAGGAAGGTATGACCAGGATTTTAGAAAAGGTAAGAGATAATTACTAAAATATATTCCCAACCTCATGCAAAGAAGAAAGTTTATACAGAATATGGGTATGGGCGGGCTATTGATCCCCCTGAATCCAATCTCATATAACCAGGAACCAGTAAACAATCATTTAAAAGATGCCATTATCCCAAAAGCCCTGGAAGAAGGCGATACGATTGGAATTGTAAGCCCGGCTAGCGCTATTTTTGAGACGGAACCTTACCATATCGCGAAAGAATCTTTTGAAGCCATGGGCCTTAAAGTAAAATTCGGAAAAAACACTAAAAACCGGTATGGCCACCTTGCAGGCACCGATGAAGAGCGTGCAGAAGAACTAAACGAAATGTTTCGAGACGAATCCATTAAGGCGATCATAGCTCTTCGCGGTGGTTCTGGTGCAGCTAGAATTCTGGATAAACTGAATTATGAGGCAATTAAGAAAAACCCGAAGATATTTATCGGATACAGCGATATCACTGCTTTGCACCTGGCGATCTATGAAAAAACTGGGCTTACTACTTTTCACGGCCCGGTTGCGGTTTCCACCTGGAATTCCTTTAGCAGTGGTTATTTAAAACGATTGCTTTTTCAGAAAGAAGCCATTACCTATTCAAATCCTGAAAAGAAAGGGGATGAACTGGTGCAGACAAAAAACAGGATCAGGGTGATTAAGGAAGGCACCGTAAAAGGTGAACTCCTGGGTGGAAACCTTTCGGTACTTACCGGTATCATGGGATCTGATTATTTCCCGGATGACTGGAACGGAAAGATTCTATACCTTGAGGATGTGGGTGAAAAGATTTATGCCATGGATCGAATGATGACCCAATTATACCTGGCAGGTGTATTTGACCAGATCAGCGGTTTTGTTTTCGGGAAATGTACAGATTGTGACCCCGGGGGAAGTGGATATGGCTCCCTTACTATGGAAGAAGTGATAGATCATTATATTAAACCACTCAATATTCCGGCTTATTCCGGCGCCATGATTGGCCATATAGACGATAATGCTACCATTCCAAATGGAATTCAAGCTGAATTAAATGCAACCAATGGCACCTTAAAACTTTTATCACCGGCGGTAAAATAGCCGGTGATTTAATTTTTACGTTGTAGTTCCATTTGATAGATCTGTCTGCCAAGTTCAGCCAGAAATGGTATACCTAAATCCTCGTATTCATAAACCCCGTCATTGAAAATACCATTTTCATTGACCAATAGACTTGCGGATAACAGGAAGTCGACATCATTTTTTTCATCCTGTATATACGCAGTTTCAGTAAGAGTGCCATAGGCATACCCTACTTTATTATAGATCTTCACATGAGAAGGCATGCGGTCTTTGGAGTCCCCGTATAGAAAGAACTTTCCATAGCTATCATAATATTCAGATTCGTCATAATCCATCTCTCTTGGCAGCCTGGACATGGCAGCCTTTAGAAAATTCAAATCTTCTTTAGTTAACTGAAAGACCTCATTTTCCGGGTAAAGTTGAGGAAAATACAATCTCTTCATCAGGTTATGCTGAGTTTCTAATGGAAAATAGTTTTTAAAAGCAAAACTGAAAGGTTCGTCTACCTGTTCACCATTTTTAATATATCCCACTCCCTTAATCACCTTTGATAATTCAAGTGAATCTGCCTTCGCATTATTGGTAACCGGCAATTTGAAATCTCCTTGTTGAAGTTTAAAAACCATCTGCCTGGTTAAGGTATCTCCCGAACCTTCTCCAGAAAACCTATGAGAAATTCTTACTGGCTTCAAGCCTTTAGATCTCAATTTTGAATTGATATAATCCTGTCCAAGAAATTCAAATAAACGGTTATATGCATCATTATCACTTACCGCAAAAATCGCATTAATATCTCCGGCAATAGTGTGATCCAGCGAATCATTTTCCAGTCGGTAACTGGTATTTCTATCTATTTTAAAACCTTTCTCATTCAACTCATTTATCTTCTCAAGACTAAGCACAGCAATTGGTAATTTCACCGTGCTGGCGGGATAGAAATAATCCTTTGCATCTACACCATATTGAAAATCATCAAAAGAAACCTTTCCGTTATTCCTGATAACTTTTGAATAGATTATTTGTAATTCATGGTCTTCAACATTTTGGATCACCCTGGAAAGTTTTGGGTCTTCAGATTGTATAATTTCCGATAATGCACCCTTTTGCTGGGCGAAGCCGGACAAGGAAATAATCAATGTTAAATTAAAAAGATATTTTATCATAATTTGATTGAATTAGCCAAGTAGTATTTTTATAAAAGTAATCTTATCTTCAATTTTAAACAATTTTTATGATTTTAAAGATGCTGAAGGTTTTCTTCTTTTGAATTATCAATTTTATAATAACTTAGCGATAATGGACAGAACCACTCAATTTATTGAAGAAATTAAGAAAGGATATACTACCAAAGGTGATTACCTATACCTGGGTGCCGGAATGCTAAATGGTGATGTTCATGCTGAAGCTGCTGTAAAAATTCCTCTAAAGACAATGAACAGGCATGGCCTTATCGCAGGAGCTACTGGAACCGGAAAGTCTAAAACTCTACAGATCCTTGCAGAAAACCTATCTCAAAAAGGAGTTCCTGTTCTGCTAATGGATGTAAAAGGAGACCTTAGCGGAATTGCAAAAGCAGCTGAGGGTGCTGATTTTATTGCAGAAAGACATCAGAAACTTAATTTTCCCTTCACTCCTGGAAATTCTCCTACTGAGATACTAAGCCTTTCAGAACAGGATGGGGTTAGGTTAAGAGCTACAGTGAGTGAATTTGGCCCGGTTCTGCTTTCGAGAATTCTGGATCTTACATCTACTCAAACGGGAATAATGGCCATCCTTTTTAAATATTGTGATGATCATAGGTTACCACTGCTGGACCTTAAGGATTTGAAGAAGATCATACAGTATTCAACGGAAGAGGGAAAAGATGAGATCGAAGAAGAATATGGAAGGATCTCTACAGCCTCTACCGGAGCAATTCTTCGAAAGATCGTGGCCCTTGAACAACAGGGAGCCGACCTTTTCTTTGGTGAAAGATCTTTCGAGGTAACAGATTTGCTTCGGAAAACAAACGAAGGCAAGGCTTATGTGAACATTTTGAGACTTACCGATATTCAGGATAGGCCAAAATTGTTTTCCACATTTATGCTTAGCCTTTTAGCTGAAATCTACTCCACATTTCCTGAAAGAGGAGATATGGACAAACCGGAACTAGTGATGTTTATAGATGAGGCTCATCTTATTTTTGAGGAAGCTTCAGATGCATTATTAGACCAGATAGAAAGTATTGTAAAATTGATACGTTCTAAAGGAGTCGGAATCTATTTTGTAACCCAGAACCCTGCAGATGTTCCGGAAGAAGTTCTTGGGCAGTTGGGATTGAAAATTCAGCATGCATTAAGGGCGTTTACAGCTAAAGACAGAAAAGCGATAAAGCTCGCTGCAGAAAATTATCCGATTTCAGAATTTTATGATACCAAAAATATGCTTACATCGTTAGGTATAGGCGAAGCGATGGTTTCAGCTTTAAATGAAAAAGGTAGGCCTGCACCCCTTGTCGCAACCATGCTTAGAGCTCCAATGAGCAGGATGGATATTCTTACGGAAGTCGAGTTGAAAAACCTGATCTCAGGCTCACAGTTAACCTCTAAATACAATGAAGAAATTGACAGGAAAAGTGCCTACGAGATCCTAAACCAAAAAATAGAGATTGCCGAAAGAACTGAAGCTCAGGAAAAGGCAAAAAAAGAAAGAAAAGAAGTAACAGAATCAACCTCGCGCCGACGAACAGATAGTACCGAAGGCGCAATTATAAAAGTTTTGACCAGCGCAACTTTCATTAGAGGCGTAATGGGAATCCTGAATAAATTTTTAAAATAAAAACTACCTAATCTAATATGTACAAAAAAGCTTTATTAATTCTTGGTTTATGCGCTAGTATTACTTCCTGCACCAGCGATGAGGAAAACCCCTATTTAATTACCTCCAAACAGGTAGGAGCGCTTAAAAAGGAAATTAAAATAAACCAGCTGGATTCTATTTTCCAAAACGATAGTATTGTTCGCCAAACCAGCGGGCCTCAGGAATTTAGATCTACAGATGAAATAAAGATTTTCAGTAAGGATGGAAAAGCTTTACTAAGCCTCGAACCCTTACAGGAATTTGACTCCACAAGCACTATTGGTTATATAAGGATACTTGATCCCAGGTATGAAACCAAGAATGGCCTAACCACCGAGAGCACCTTCAAGGATATTGTTGAAAACTATAATATTTCAAGGATAGAAAACACCATTAATTCGGCCGTGATATTCATAGATGAAATCAATGCCTATATCACCATAGACAAAAATCAGCTTCCAACTAGCCTGAGATATGATACAGACAGTAAGATCATGGCGTCTCAGATCCCGGATACTGCTAAGATCAAATACTTTATGATCTACTGGAACTAGGTGTGAACTTAGTTAAGACGGCTTTAAAAATTGGTAAAATCTGTTAATATCTATCAATATATAACTGGTTTAACTATTTTTAAACCATAACCAATAACAAAAATTATGATTAAAGTCTTAGCAATGATTATGACCATAGGAGGTGCGATCGCGCTTGTAATGGGAGTATTAGGAATCTTTGGTAGTGTAGCTTTAATGCTAAGCCCTTGGGCACTCACTATTTTAGGCTTCATATTTTTCATAGCCGGAATCTCAATGTTAAAGTACAGAAGAGATACAGATGAAGTACAGGCAAAAACCCAGAACTAGTTTCATCTAAATTTCAAAAAATAAAAAAGGGACGCAAATTGCGTCCCTTTTTCGTGGCTAGGTTGAAAATTAATCTACATTATCATGTAGAAAAGAATTGTTCTTCCTGAAGTGAAGATCGTTGTTTTCGTCCTGATCTATACTGGTACGAGACAACTTCCCTTCTCCAGGCTTGGAATTATCAAGTTCTATACCCGCTCTTTTATAAGCCGGTTGCTTCTCGATCTCATCGATTTGGGCAGAACCACCTGTTCTGAATTTATAATTAAACTCCTTCATTTTAGCTTTCCTTTCCGCCGTTCTTTGTCTTACAACTTCAGAAGAGATTGGGTTATCAAAAGGATCATGATTATCTCCCGAATTGTCCTTCTCCGGCGCAGGAGCTACTGTTTTCTTTTCGAAGGCGATGGTATCATCGGTCTCCTCTTCTTTCTTAGGAGCCTTGGATTCCTCTAATTTCTCCTCCATCTCCATATAATCATCAAGACTATATCTTTTAACTCCCTGAGCTGAATTTTCAGTAACCGGAATTATTTCAACGGGTTCATTTACCTTGATATTCCTGGTCTCATCCTCATCTTCAAGGCTATGCCTTTTAACCTCCTCATTTCTAGAGCTGGTCTGAGGTTTCTTCTCTTCCTTCATTGGCATATCGAAAGTAAACATGAACTGATCTTTGCTTTCTTCCGGTTTCACCTCTTCGGGTTCGTTTACCTCCATTGCTTTCACCTCTTCGCTTGTATCATTGATGATGAATTCCTCAGGATCGATCTCTTCATAGATCACATCCAGTTTACGTGCGAAATCAGGTGTTTTGAAAACATCATCTACCTTTTTTTGAATGTTCCCCACTTCATCTACCTCTTCTTCATTTTCGTCGAGTGTATGAACAATTTTTTCTTCTTTTGCTGGCTCCTCGAATTGCAACTCATTTTCTGGGTTTCTATTCACTGGAGCATTCGTTACCTGGGAGATAGGAGCAGACTTCTTCGTAGTTAATTCCTGTTCTGCCTTTTGTTCATCCTCAAGTGTATGAATGATCTTTTTAGTTTCAGTATTTGTGATCTCGTTTTGCTGCTCTACATCGAAACCAGTAGCGATAATAGTTACAGCAATAGCATCCTCCAGAGCTTCATCTTCACCAACACCCATGATGATGTTAGCGCTATGCCCGGCCTCCGCCTGAATATGATCATTGATTTCACCAATTTCGTCGATAGTGATCTCCTCGTTACCAGATACAATTAGCAGTAAAACATTTTTGGCACCGGTGATCTTATTATCGTTTAGTAATGGAGAGTCCAGAGCTTTCATAATAGCATCTGTAGCTCTGCTTGCTCCTGAAGCCTGAGCGGACCCCATGATAGCAGTTCCAGAATTGCTCAATACGGTTTTCGCATCACGCAAGTCAATGTTTTGTGTATAATGATGCGTAATTACTTCAGCAATACCTCTTGAGGCTGTAGCAAGTACTTCATCAGCTTTTGAGAATCCGGCTTTAAAACCTAGATTTCCATAAACTTCACGAAGTTTATTATTGTTGATCACAATAAGAGAATCTACGTGGCTTCTTAACCTTTCAACTCCTAATTGTGCCTGTTCGTTCCTGTTCCTTCCTTCAAACTGAAAAGGAATGGTTACGATCCCAACCGTAAGTATATCCAGTTCCTTTGCCTGTTTCGCGATAATAGGCGCAGCACCAGTACCGGTACCACCACCCATTCCGGCAGTAATAAACACCATTTTGGTATTGGTATCCAGCATTTGCTTGATCTCCTCAAAACTTTCTACTGCTGCCTTTTCTCCAATTTCAGGATTTGCTCCTGCTCCTAGTCCTTCGGTAAGGGTCACACCTAACTGAATCTTGTTGGGAACCGAACTGTTTTCAAGTGCCTGGGAATCGGTATTACAAACAACGAAATCAACCCCTTTAATTCCCAACTGGAACATGTGGTTGATGGCATTGCTTCCTCCACCGCCTACTCCTATCACTTTGATGACGTTCGATTGATTCTTCGGTAAATCGAATGAGATGTCTCCAAATTCTTTACTGCTCATAAACTCTGTTTTACTGGTTGTATTGTATCTTAATTACTCTGCGTTATCTAAAAAATCTTTAAATTTCTCTGCCCACTTGTCAAAAATGCTTTTGCGGGCCACTTTTTTCGAGGTCTCTTCCTCCAGATCGTGATTCTCCATCACCTGATCTCCTTCTTCACTTTCTTCGGAATCGTCTACCGGACTGGAATCAGACAGCACAGCTTCTTCCTGAAATCTTGCACTATCCTTCTCCAGGCTGTTCATAACCAAACCTACCGCGGTAGCATAAACAGGGCTGGTAGTTTCCGAATCTGTTGTCCCGGCTAAATGCTCGTTTGGATAACCAATCCTGGTATCCATTCCGGTGATATATTCAGCCAGTTGCTTTATGTGCTTTAATTGTGCTCCACCACCGGTAAGCACTAAACCGGCGATAAGCTTCTTCTTCTGCTCATCATGACCATAGTTTTTGATCTCCAGGTAAACCTGCTCGATGATCTCAACTACACGTGCATGAATGATCTTGGATAAGTTCTTAAGGGTAATTTCCTTCGGCTCTCTTCCTCTTAATCCAGGAATAGAAACGATCTCGTTATCCTTATTTTCTCCCGGCCATGCTGAACCAAATTTTATCTTCAGCAATTCAGCCTGCTTTTCAATGATTGAGCAACCTTCTTTGATATCTTCGGTGATCACATTACCACCGAAAGGGATCACGGCCGTATGACGAATAATCCCGTCTTTGAAAATTGCAAGATCGGTAGTACCACCACCTATATCGATAAGTGCAACTCCGGCTTCTTTCTCTTCCTGGCTTAAAACTGCATTAGCAGATGCCAATGGTTCCAGGGTCACTGCTGAAAGTTCCAATCCAGCGCTCTTAACACATCTTCCAATATTTCTAATAGAAGAAACCTGGCCAACTACTACATGGAAATTGGCTTCCAGTCTTCCTCCGTACATTCCGATAGGCTCTTTGATTTCAGCCTGACCGTCCACTTTAAATTCCTGAGGAAGTACGTGTATGATTTCCTCTCCCGGAAGCATTACTAACTTGTGAACCTGGTTGCAAAGCGTATGAATATCATCTGCATCAATAACCTCATCAGGATTCTGACGGGTTATATAATCGCTATGCTGAAGGCTTCTAATATGCTGCCCGGCAATTCCAACTACTACTTCACTAATCTTTAAACCGCTATCGGCTTCCGCTTCCTGTATTGCCTGCTGGATAGACTGGATGGTTTGCGTAATATTATTTACTACGCCCCTGTGTACACCTAGAGATTTTGATTTTCCAATTCCAATGATCTCAACCTTGCCGTACTCATTTTTGCGACCTATCATAGCCACAATCTTTGTTGTTCCAATATCTAATCCTACTGCAATATCGTTTTGTTCCATAAACTATTTTTTCGTGCACACAACCTGGTCTCCAAATTGTAAGTTCACTTTTTTGTAGGTATCTAATTTTTTTTCTTTCTGTGCTTTCTTATAAAATGCCTTAAAATTGTTGAATTTTAAAGCCACATTGCTTGAATCTCCGAAGTAAAGTTCAAAATCAAGTTCCCTAAGTTCAAGCGTATATTTATCTCCTTCAAGCCGGCTGATCCCGGTAATATGTCTGGTCAAAAACTCATCGTTCTTAATAAAGTTCACTATGGGATAAGCCTTCGCAACATTAGACCCATCAAAACCAAACATCAGCGGAACCCTCGCTGTATAAAATTCACTTAATGGCATTAATTCAGCATTCCTGTCGAGATAGAATGATGAATTTCCAATCACTCTTCCAATTGGCTTTCTCTGACTTACTTCTGCATTCAATTTACCATCAAGCGTGAGGTAAACTTCCGCATTTTCAATCATTTCGTGTTCATTCAAAAGGGATTCAACCCTATTCAAATCTAAAGTTTCTTTATCTATACTCGAGACAGCTGAATTATTTTGTATCAACAATTTATTAACCACTTCCTCAGTCACATAGAGATTTTCAGTGTCTGTGAATTTTACACCTATATCGTTGATTGCCCGTGATTTATGACGTTTTTCAGCAAAACCGTACAAAACACCCACGAGTGCTACCAAAACGAAAGCCTTTATGTAACCTAAACTACGCTTCATGTAACAATGTTTTTTTTACTTTTTCAACTTCGGCCCCTATGTCTCCGGCACCAAGCATTACAACGATTTCAGGATTTTCTGCCTTTATCTTTTGCTGTAATTCTGATTTTTTTACCAGCGCTTTTTCCGAATTAGAAATTTTATCCAGCAACCAGGCTGAAGAAATACCATCTATGGGGAGTTCCCTGGCCGGATAAATATCCAGCAGGAACACCTTATCAAACTTTGAAAGGCTTGTGGCAAACTCTTCAGCGAAGTCGCGGGTACGGCTAAACAGGTGGGGCTGAAAAACCGCTAAAACTTTTTTGTTGGGATACATTTCACGAACCGCCTGGTGAACCGCAGAGATCTCTGTAGGGTGATGCGCATAGTCATCGATCAGGACCAGGTTATCCGTTTTGATTTTATAGCTGAATCTACGCTTAACACCTTTGAACGAATATAAAGCCCTGGCCAGACCGTCGGTTGGGGAACCGTATTCAATGGCCATTGCCAGGGCTGTTATAGCATTCAGCAAATTGTGTTTGCCGGGTAGATTAAATTTTAAATTTTCTAAGGTCGAAGAAGGTGTTTTTAGATCAAAAACATAATGACCTTCTCCAACTTTGATATTTTGTGCTGAATAATCACTCTCATCATTTATGCCAATTGTGACACCATCGAGAGATAATCCATTTTTTATGAATAGTTTTCCGTTTTTGTCTATTCTTGAAACAAATTCCCTGAACGATTTTTCCAGTTCGCTCTTATCTCCATAAATATCCAAATGGTCTGCATCCATAGAAGTGATCGCCGCAAGGTTTGGCGACAGTTGAAGGAAGGATCTATCGAACTCATCTGCTTCAACCACAACTACATCGTCTCCCTGCATAATGAGGTTTGATTGTATATCTTCACTAATCCCACCAAGGAATGCAGTTACTTTCGCCCCGGTTTCCTTTAGCAAGTGACCGAGGATCGAGGTGGTAGTCGTTTTACCGTGGGTACCGGCTACGGCAAGACAGTATTTTTGGTCTGTTACCATTCCCAGTAATTCAGCTCTTTTTACAATACTGAAATTCTTTTGTTTCAGGTATTCGAACTGCTTAAAATCTTTAGGAACGGCCGGGGTGAATACTACCAGCGTATTTTCTGGATCCTGGCATATTTGCTCAGGAATATTTTCAATCTCTTCCGAATAATTCACCTCGATACTTTCACTTTCAAGAGTATCGGTTAATTCGGTTTCTGTGCGATCATAACCAGCCACAAACTTCCCTTTGGCCTTAAAATATCTGGCCAGGGCACTCATCCCGATCCCACCTATTCCGATGAAATAAAAATGCTTTATGTGGTTAAGATCCTTCACTTACTTTTTATTCTTTTCTATTAGCTTTTCCACTTCATCAACTATATCTGAAGTCGCATTTGGCAGAGCCAGTTTCTTAATATTTGCTGAAAATCGAGCCAGCCTTTTTTCATCTGTCAGGAGACTAAAGAAACATGGTTCAAATCTTTCAGTTAACTCATCTTCTGTGATCATTAAAGCCGCGTCATGTTCGGTGACCGCCATGGCATTTTTCGCCTGGTGATTTTCAGCAACATTCGGGGATGGAATGAATAATACCGGCTTCCCAACAATGCATAATTCTGAAACACTGCCTGCCCCGGCCCTTGAAATGATCACATCTGCCGCAGCATAAGCAAGGTCCATTCGGTTAATGAATTCTTTTGCCCTTATCTGCTCAGATTCATATTTTTTATAATCTGCGTAATACAGTTTGCCTATTTGCCAGATAAGCTGAATATCCTCCTCCTTGAATTTTTTCAGGTAAGTTTCAATTAGCTTATTTAACCTTCTAGCACCAAGACTTCCACCAAGTACCAGAACAGTCTTTTTTTCTCTTGAAAGATTAAAATGTTTGATTCCCTCATCCCTTAATTCATCAACCTTTAGTAGATCCTGCCTCACCGGATTACCGGTAATAATGGTTCTTTCAGAAGGAAAAACATTCTTTACTTTCTCGTAGGCCGCACAAATCTTATCGGCATATTTCGCCAGGATCCTGTTGGTAATTCCCGGTAACGAATTCTGTTCCTGGATAAGGGTAGGAATTCCCTTGGAAATAGCCACCCTCAATAAAGGTCCGCTGGCAAAACCACCGGTTCCAATAACCACATCTGGTTTAAACTTTTTGATGATCTTTCTGGATTTAGAAAGACTACTCATCAGTTTAAACGGAAATATGAAATTTTTCAAACTAAAAGATCTGTCCACTCCGCTAATCCAAAGGCCTTCTATCTCATAACCGGCCTGAGGAACTTTCTCCATCTCCATCCTGTCTTTCGCGCCAACAAAAAGGAACTCAGCATCTGGATACCTTCTCTTTATCTCATCAGCAATGGCGATCGCAGGATAGATATGTCCTCCTGTTCCTCCACCAGATAATATGACGCGTAAACCTTTCTTCATTTCTATATTTTTAATTGGCCACTCTCGAGTCGAGTAAATTCATCAACTAACTATGACCAATTTTCTTTAATACCCCATATGGGTTTTCATATCGCTTCGCTTAAAATGTCAAGAGGATTTTCCTCTTCACCTTCGATCTCTCTATTTTCAGATTCCTTAATTTCTTCTCTTTTTGCGCTTACGCTCAAAATGATTCCCAGCGCTATACAGGTCATCCAGATCGAGGTACCTCCACTACTCACTAGCGGCAGAGTTTGTCCCGTTACTGGAAATAATTCAACTGCTACTCCCATATTTATCAGCGCCTGGAAAACTACCGGGAGACCTACACCCATTACAACGAGTTTTCCGAAGACCGTATTGGCTTTGGTGGCTACAATTACGATCCTGAATAGTAACAACAAGTACGCTAGCATAACACCGAATGCTCCAATAAGTCCCATTTCCTCCACAATTATCGCGTAGATAAAATCTGAAGAAGACTGGGGTAAAAAATTTCGCTGAACGCTTTTACCAATTCCGGTTCCGGTGATGCCTCCTTGGGCGATCGCAATTTTGGCTTTTTCAACCTGGTATTGCTCTGTACCCTCCTCATCATCAAAAAAGGTTTCAATTCTACTGGTCCAGGTATCTACCCTGTTCGGCAAAAGACCAGGAAAAGCCTTGGCGGTAAGGACGAAAATGCTCAGCATCACGATCCCTACCCCTACAATAGCTGCAAGATATTTTATTGGATAACCACCTAAGAACATCAACACCAGGGTCATACAAAATATGATCGCAGTAGTGGAGAAATTGGCGGGCAAAATTAACACTAATACGGCAAAAACAGGCAGCCACAGCGGAAGAATTGTCTCTTTGAAAGTGACTGTCTTTTCAGTTATTTTGGAGAGATACCTAGCGACATAAACCATCAAAACTACCGCTGCTAAGGTAGATGATTGAAAAGACACATTCAGCACCGGGATCTGTATCCATCTACTGGCATAAGCACCTTCTATGGTAGTTCCCTGCGCAATAGTAATTAAAAGTAATAATATCACCACGGGCAATAAAAGAATGGAGATTCCCCGGAAGTAGTGATATGGTATTTTATGAACAGCAAACAATACGCAGAATCCCAGGAGCAGATGGAAAAAATGCACCACCAGGTAACCGGAAGTACTTCCATCTCCGTGAAGATAAGCAAGGTTACTACTGGCACTGTATACCGGCAAAAAAGAAAATATTGCCAACAAACCGGCTACTGCCCAGATCACCTTGTCTCCCTTAAGATTTGCAAAAACGTTGCTCATTATTCGTTAATTCCAGACCTCACAGGTTTTTGAAACCTGTGAGGTCTAAATTTTATAAATTCCTTACTGCTTCTTTAAATTGTCTTCCTCTATCTTCGTAATTCTCGAAAAGGTCGAAACTTGCGCATGCCGGAGATAATAATACATTATCACCTTTTTCTGCAAGCCTGTAGGCCATTTGAACCGCTTCTTTCATTGAGGTTGTTTCAACTATTGCTTCCACAATATTTCCGAACGAAGCCTTTATTTTCTTGTTATCTACTCCCAGGCAGATAATCGCTTTCACTTTTTCGTTCACTAAAGGCAAAAGGTCATCGTAAACATTTCCTTTGTCCACACCTCCAATGATCCAGACAGTTTCAGATTCCATGCTCTCAAGCGCATAGAACGTCGCGTTCACGTTGGTTGCTTTAGAATCGTTGATATAAAGTACATTATTGATCTTCAGGACTTTTTCAAGGCGGTGTTCCACTCCCTGGAAGTTAGACATGCTCTCTCTTATCGTTTGCTTTCTTATTCTGAGCAATTGCGACACCGTGGCCGCAGCCATGGCATTCTTAGCATTATGTTTGCCTTGAAGGGCAAGTTCTGATGTTGGCATAGTAAATTTGGTGTTATTAATGTTTACAACAATATTTTCATTTTCCATATAGGCGCCATTTTCAATTTTCTTTTCTAATGAAAAAGGCAGTTTTTGAGATCTTACGGGATTCTTCTTCAACCATTCTGAAATATTCTCATCATCAGCATCATAAATGAAAAAATCTTCCCTGGTCTGGTTTTCGACAATTCTGAATTTTGAAGCTATATAATTCTCCAGTTTATAATCATATCTGTCCAGATGATCTGGAGTGATATTCGTAAGAATGGCAATTTTCGGCCTGAAATCTACAATTCCGTCGAGCTGAAAACTACTTATCTCCAGCACGTGCCAGTCATGGTCCTCCTCTGCGACCAGTTTTGCATAGGAGTTCCCAATATTACCTCCCATCCCGGAATCTATTCCGCCTTCTTTCAAAGAATGCTGAATAAGACTGGTCACGGTGGTTTTCCCATTACTACCTGTAATTCCAATTACTGGTGTTTCAGAAAACCATGATGCAAATTCGATCTCAGAAATTACCGGAACACCCTTCTCTCTTAACTTTTTTACCAAAGGAGCGGTATCTGGAATTCCCGGGCTTTTCATCACTACATCGGCATCAAAAATCTTTGATTCGGTATGCTTTTCATCTTCCCAATCGATCTCAATATGTTCAAGAACATCTCTGTACTTCTCCCTGATCTTACCTTTATCTGAAAGAAATACTTCATACCCGTTTTTCTTGGCTAGAATCGCAGTTCCAATTCCGCTTTCGCCTCCTCCAAGTATGGCTATTTTCCTACTCATTTTAATTTTCTATCGAACCTTAAGCGTCACAATAGTTAGGATAGCCAGGAAAATCCCAACGATCCAAAACCGAACAACGATCTTGCTCTCATGTCGTCCTTTCTTCTGGTAGTGATGATGCAATGGAGACATCAGGAAAATCCTTCGTCCTTCACCATATTTCTTCTTGGTGAATTTGAACCATCCCACCTGCATTACCACTGAAAGGTTTTCTATTAAAAAGATTCCGCATAAAAGCGGGATCAATAATTCTTTTCTTGTTGCTATCGCCAGAACTGCAATGATCCCTCCAATGGTTAAACTTCCGGTATCCCCCATAAAAACCTGGGCCGGAAAGGTATTGTACCATAGAAAACCAACTAGCGAACCTGCAAAAGCAGTTATGAAAATTGTCATCTCTCCAGAACGAGGGATATACATGATATTCAGATAATCTGAAAAAATTATGTTACCAGATACCCAGGCAAAAATCCCCAGGGTTAATACAATTATTGCTGAAGATCCGGCAGCGAGTCCATCGATCCCATCTGTAAGGTTTGCACCGTTAGAAACAGCAGTTACGATAAAGATCACTATTGGGATAAAAATGATCCACGCATAGTTAACCAACTCAGGATTGATCCAGCTTATAAGTTTTGAATACTCAAATTCATTATTCTTCACGAAAGGGATAGTAGTACTGGTATCTTTCACCTCAGGTCCCATATCGATTACCTCGGCACGGGCGATCACATTTTCAGTGGGATTGGTTTCAGTAACCACCTCCTTGGTAGTGATCTGGGGATGAAAATACATGGTTCCTCCAACAATCAATCCCAGGCCTATCTGGCCAATAACCTTAAAAATACCTTTAAGGCCTTCTTTATCTTTTTTGAAAGTCTTTATATAATCATCCAGAAATCCGATCGCCCCCATCCATAAAGTGGTTACTATCAAAAGGATCACATAGATATTTTCGAGTTTAGCAAAAAGCAAAACTGGGATAAGCGTAGCGATAATAATGATAACACCTCCCATGGTTGGAGTTCCGGCTTTTTCGGTTTGCCCCTGAAGGCCAAGATCCCTAACGCTTTCACCAATTTGTTTAGCTCTTAGATAATTGATAATCCTTTTTCCGTAGATCGTAGATATACCCAGCGACAGGATGATCGCCATGGCCGACCTGAACGACAGGAATTCAAACAACTGCGCTCCTGGCAACTGATACTGCTCTTCGAGAAATTTAAACAGGTAATACAGCATTATTTATCCAGTTGTTTTAAAAATTCATTCACGATTTTGAGATCATCAAAATCGGTTCTTTTTCCATTCACTTCCTGATAGGTCTCATGCCCCTTCCCGGCGATGAGAATGATATCATTTGGTCCCGCCATCTGGCAGGCTGTTTTTATGGCCTGCTTTCTATTGGTTACACTTGTCGTCTTTTTGAAATTCTGAGGCTCAACACCTGCCTCCACATCCTCAATGATCTTATCAGGATCCTCGGTACGAGGATTATCGCTTGTAAAGATCACCTTCGTACTTAGCGAAGAAGCTATATGACCCATTTTTGGCCTTTTAGTGGCGTCCCGATCTCCTCCGCAACCAACTACCGTGATCACTTCTTCATTTTTAGTTCGAATACTGTTGATAGTTTCAAGTACATTTTTCAGGGCATCTGGCGTATGAGCGTAATCCACAATAGCCGTTACCTTTTCCTTTTCAGAGATCACATATTGAAACCTTCCATTAACTGAATTAAGTTCACTGATAATGCGAAGAATTTCCATGGTATTCAAACCTAGAAGATCTGCTGCAGCATAGATTGCAAGGACATTATAAGCATTAAAATTCCCGATTAGCCTGGTCCATAATTCCTGATCGTCAATTTTTAAAAGAAGACCAGTAAAATTATTTTCAAGGATCTGGGCCCTGTAATCGGCATAGGTTTTTAATGCGTAAGTATATTTTTTAGCCTTGGTATTCTGAAGCATTACTAGCCCGTTCTTATCATCGGCATTAGTAAGTGCAAATGCCGAGGAAGGCAGCTCATCAAAAAAGCGTTTTTTTACATCGCGGTATTCAGCAAAATCCTTGTGATAGTCGAGGTGATCATGAGAAAGATTGGTAAATATCCCTGCTTCAAACTTTAATGCCGTGGTCCTGTGCTGGTCTATCCCGTGTGAGCTTACCTCCATAAAACAGAACTCCACCCCGGCATCATTCATATCCTTCAGATAAGAATTAATGGTGATCGAATCTGGAGTGGTTCTTATAGCACTATACTCTTCATTTCCCACCATCACTTTCACCGTAGAAAGCAAACCGCACTTAAATCCCGCCTTTGTAAAGAGATCATATAATAATGTCGCAATGGTGGTTTTCCCGTTTGTTCCAGTAACACCAATTAGTTTTAGCTTTTCTGAAGGATTTTTGTAATAATTGGCAGAAATATAGGCGAGAGCTTTTTTGGTATCTTCAACCTCTATATAGGTTACCCCATTGATTTTATCTTTTGGAATCTCCTCGCACACAATTGCTAAAGCACCTTGATTTTCAGCATTCCTTATAAAATCATGTCCATCTGAGATGGCTCCTCTTATCGCAACAAAAACATCATTAAGTTTTACCTTCCGGGAATCAAAATGGATATCATTGATGGTAACACCGGTATCCCCGGTCACCGCCTTCATATTCACTTTATACAATATATCCTTTAAAACACTCATTAACTCAATTCCAGTTTTACTGTTTGCTTATTCTTCAGTTTCTGACCTGCTGAAACAGATTGCCTTTTCACCACTCCCTTACCATATAATCTAACTTCCAACCCAAGGTTTTCAAGAATTGAAAGTGCATCCATCGCCGGCATCCCCGTCACATCTGGCATCAATAATTTTTCATCCTGGATCTTGGCGTAATATTCTTCGAAATTTATCTGAACTTCTTCATCATTCACCTCCAGTGATTCCATTTCATCCATTACAGGAGTATCTGTATAGATCTTTCTCGCGATATCCTTAAATACGGGAGCAGCTACGATATTTCCATAGTACCCCTTTCTTCTGTTAGGCTTGTGAATTACCACTATACAGGAATATTTCGGATTTTCAGCTGGGAAATAACCCGCAAAAGATGCGATATATCTTCCCGGCTCAATCCAGTATTCTGTCTGGCAGGTTCCAGTCTTTCCGGCCATGGAAAAGTTTTCAGTATAAATATTAGCCGCTGTCCCACGTTCTACGGTTTTCTTCATCATCTCCCTAACTTTCTTCGCGGTCTCCACGGAACAGATTGCAGGATTCATCACCTGCTTGTTCATGGTAATAATTGGTTTATCCCTATCCTTTACTTCTTTTATGAACCTTGGCTTGATCATCTCACCATCATTGGCAATGGCATTATAAAAAGTTAGGGTTTGCAATGGTGTGATCGCTACTCCGTAACCGAAAGCCATCCACGGAAGGCTAAGACCATTCCAGCCCTTGTCTTGAGGATGAGGGATTCGGGGGGATCCCTCACCTTTAATTTCAAGACCAATCTTCTGGTTAAGTCCCATTGAATATAGTCGATCAACAAATTTTGAAGGATTGTTCTTATACCCTTCGGTGATCATTTTTGTAAAAGCAGTATTGGAAGAAACTTCAAATGCCTTCGCCGCCGAAATTTCACCATATCCACCATGGCGGGAATCTCTTACGGGACGACCATAAAATCGCACTACGCCATTTTCAGTATCTAATACTTTGCTTGTATCTATCACTCCGTCTTCCAGAGCCGCAACAATAGCCATCAATTTGAAAGTAGAACCTGGTTCATGAGCTTCATAGACCGCATAGTTTCTTTTCTCAAAGTATGTACCCTCTTTAGTTCTGCCCAGATTAGACATTGCCTTTATCTCACCGGTAGCTGTTTCCATTACGACTACAGTACCATGATCGGCTTCAAAATATTCCAATTGCCTTAAAAGGGAATGATGTGCTATATCCTGAATGTTCACATCTATCGTAGACACCACATCATAACCATCTTTAGGCTCTAATTCATTATTATCACTTATAGGTTTCCATTGCCCCTTGGCAATCTTCTGTTTTAGTCTTCTTCCGTCGGTTCCTCTGAGGTAATTACTAAAAGCTCCTTCCAGACCTACCCTGGTGAAATATCCGTTTTCATCCCTTCTTTCATAACCAACAGTTCGCTCTCCCATTTTCCCCAGCGGATGTTCACGAACTGTACTTTGTTCGGTGATCATCCCGCCTTTATAAGCTCCAAGGTTGAACATAGGGAACTCTCGCATTTTCATATAATCTGAATACCCCAGGTTTCTGGCAATTAACACGTAGCGTTGTCTATTCGCTCTTGCTGCTCTTAATTTTTGAGAATAGTATGAAGCAGGTTTCCCAAGCATTTTAGAAAGACTTTCTGACAGAGATCCAATATTTTCCTCGAAGTTTTTATCTGATACTGTTACCGCATCGAACCTTACATCATATTTAGGAACTGAGGTTGCCAGAAGATTTCCATTTACATCATAAAGATTGCCACGGTTGGCCGGAATTTTGAAGTTTTTAAGAGTGCGCTCCTCAGCCAGTTCCTTATAGTGCTCTCCGTGCACAAACTGGATATTGAGCAACTTGACCCCTACCGCTATCGCAAAAAGGAAGAGACAGCCAGCCACGAAATACATTCGATTCAGGATGCTTTTTTCGGTTGTAGCCATTTAAGGTTAGTCTTTTATTTTCACTCTTATCTTATTGGGTGGGGTCTCTGAAGGCCCTATTCCCTTTTCTACCATTTTCTCAGTTATGGTAGATTCCATTTTTACTCTCATTAAATTAGATCGCCTTTCCAGAAACTCACTCCTCAATTCAAGAACTTCTTTATTTAACTTTGCGATCTGATGTACTTTTTTCTCGGCATTATGCGAACTTGCGATCATAATTATTGCCAGAACAGTACAGAAAACTATAAATCTCCAGTTCTTTACCGCGTCTTCACTGATAAGAAAATTAGCCTTCAGAATATTGTAAAATCCACCTTTCATAACCAATTATAACTTTCTCGCTACTCTAAGTTTTGCACTTCGAGCCCTGTTATTCTGCTGAATTTCATCCTTTGAAGGAACAATAAGGCCATTCACTTTTTTAAATGGCACATCTATATTTCCAAACATGTCCTTTTCAGGTTCACCTTCAAAAAGACCACTCCTTATATACCTCTTCACCAATCTATCTTCTAAAGAGTGATAGGAGATAAGACTCAACCTTCCGTCGGGTTTCAAAAGCTCCTCCGTTTGCAACAAAAACTCTTTAAGAACCTCGATCTCCTGATTCACTTCTATCCTAATCGCCTGATAGATCTGAGCCAGTATTTTATTTTCTTTACCCTTAAATAAAAGAGGCTTTAATATTTCATTTAACTGCTCACTGGTCTCTATAGGCTTGTTCTTTCTTTCAGAAACAATTGTCCTGGCCAGTTTGGGCGCATTCTTAAGATCTGCATAAGCATAAAAAAGCTTTTTTAATTGCTCTTCATCATACTCATTGATCACTTCATATGCGCTAAGTTTATCTCCCTGGTTCATTCTCATATCCAGCTTCGCATCGAACCGGGTTGAAAAACCTCTTTCAGCTTCGTTGAACTGATGCGAGGAAACTCCAAAATCACCAAGAATACCATCCACCTGTTTTACACCGTAAAACCTCAGGAAACGTTTAATAAACCTGAAATTTTCATTGATCAGCGTAAAGCGTTCATCTTCAATTTTATTTTTAAAAGCATCTTTATCCTGATCAAAAGCAAACAGTTTCCCTTCAGAACCAAGCCTTTTTAAAATTTCCCTGGAATGCCCCCCTCCCCCAAAAGTTACATCCACGTAGACTCCATCAGGTTTTACATCAAGACCATCAACAGATTCCTTTAGAAGAACAGGATTATGATATTCCATCAAACTCATCGTTTCCCATCACCTCTTCTGCCAGGTCTGCAAAACCATCTGAAGAATCATCGAGGGCTTGTTCATATTTCTCTTTATCCCAAATCTCAACGATATTAATTGCTGAAGAAAGAACGATCTCTTTCCCAATTCCAGCAAAACCAATAAGATCCTTAGGAATAAGCAACCTGCCATTCGTATCAACCTCAACAGTCTTTACACCGGCAGTGAATTTTCTAATAAAATCAACATTCTTTTTCTTGAACCTGTTCAATCTGTTCATCCTGGCCATTAGAACATCCCACTCCTCCATCGGGTAAAGCTCCAGGCAATTCTGAAAAACCGCCCGCTTTATCACAAAACCGTTCTGCATCATGGGAGCCAACTGCTTCTTCAACGCTGAAGGCACTAACAATCGGCCTTTAGCATCTACCTTACATTCGTATGTCCCGATTAGATTTATCACAGTCAAGCTATATAGAGCCAAATATATTGAAAATATTACCACAATTTACCACTTTTTACCACAATGTTGATAAGTTTTACCACTGTATGTATTTGAAAACCTACGAAATAGCGCTACTGGCTTAGGATTCAGGAAATTGAAAAATGGTGGGTAAATGTGGATAATGGATTGAAAAAATAAGCCTGTTCATAAATTTCCCACTTGCCAGAAAAGCCTTTGCAGTTACTCAAAAATGATTATACTTGTAACGAAATCGCTATATTTGCGATTGCTAACCGCAAAGGCTATCAATGAAAGATCACTTAAGGCAAGAAGGCAAATTCACATATCTTGAAAAGGGGGAAGGAACGCCGATTGTTATTCTTCACGGACTTATGGGAGGCCTCAGTAATTTCGATGGCGTAACCAGTTATTTTCCGGAAAATGGTTATAAAGTTCTTATTCCGGAACTTCCGCTGTATTCCATGTCACTATTAAAAACCAGTGTAGGTACATTTGCCAAATACCTGAAGGAGTTCATAGATTTTAAAGGATATGAAAAAGTGATCTTGCTTGGTAATTCTCTAGGTGGTCATATTGCCCTCCTGGCAACAAAAATGTTCCCAGAAACTGTAGAAGCTCTAGTAATAACAGGTAGTTCCGGATTATATGAAAATGCTATGGGAGAAAGCTACCCTCGCCGCGGTGATTATGAATTCATAAAGAAAAAAGCAGAAGCCGTATTCTATGATCCAAAGGTTGCTACAAAAGAGATCGTAGATGAAGTATATGAAACGGTGAGCGATAGAAACAAACTTGTAAAAACCTTAGCGATTGCCAAAAGTGCCATCAGGCATAACATGGCTAAGGATCTTCCGAAGATGCAAACCCCTACCTGTGTGATCTGGGGAAAGAACGATTCTGTTACACCACCAGAGGTGGCAGAAGATTTCCAAAGACTGTTACCAGACGCAGATCTTTACTGGATAGACAAATGCGGCCATGCTGCTATGATGGAACATCCCGAAGAATTCAACCAGATTTTACATGACTGGTTGAAAGGAAGAGATATCTAAAAACCTGCTTCAATGAAAATCAAGACCGCTGAATTTGTGGTAAGCAACTCCAAGGTTGATCAGTGCCCTAACAGCACCTTGCCTGAATATGCCTTTATTGGGAGAAGTAATGTGGGAAAATCTTCTCTTATCAATATGCTAACCGGCAGAAAATCCCTGGCGAAAACTTCAGCAAAACCAGGAAAAACACAGCTCATAAATCATTTTCTGATCAATAAGAACTGGCACCTTGTAGATTTACCAGGTTACGGATATGCTCAGGTTTCAAAATCTACCAAGAAAGTCTTTCAGAAATTCATTACGGCATATTTCGAGAATAGAAAACAGATGGTTTGTGCGTTTGTTTTGATAGATTCACGCCATAAACCTCAGCCCATAGACATGGAATTCATGGAATGGATGGGCGAAAACGGAATCCCATTCTGCATAATTTTTACCAAAGCAGATAAGCTAAAGGAGAAAGCTCTACATAAGAACATTGAAAATTACAAAGCTGAAATGCTCGAAATCTGGGAAGAAATGCCAGAATATTTTATTACTTCAGCATCAGCCGGACTTGGCAAGGATGAAGTTTTAGACTATATAGACGGGATCAATGATCAGCTTCACGCCTCCTGATAAAGCTTCAGCCTGTTTTTAATTTTGTCTATCAACACATTAAGATTGTTGATCTCTTCAAATTCGGTTTTAGACACAAAAACTTCCAGACCTTTATTAGTCTGCGCCAGAATTACCGGGAATTCAAATTTGTGACCAAATTTCGAAGCGTAGGCTTTTAAGAATTCATCTTTGTGCAGAAAACTAGTTTCCACCTCCAGGTCTTTTCGGAAATCTTTCCAGGCTTTTTTTTCGTCTAAAGCGCCATAGGTTAGCTCACATAATTTGCACGAATATGAAGATGGATTCACCGCTTTATGCAGCGAATCCATCAAAGCGTTCAACTTACCTGAATCGGCATTATATATAAAAATGAGCTTTTCCAATTATCCTTTT
The DNA here is from genome assembly GCF_022489035.1 of Christiangramia lutea. GTDB lineage: Bacteria > Bacteroidota > Bacteroidia > Flavobacteriales > Flavobacteriaceae > Christiangramia > Christiangramia lutea. The sequence continues at coordinate 134,611 of NZ_JAKVTV010000004.1, read as the reverse complement.
TTGATCTCGGTTTTTTCAGCAAAATAATCACAGAAATCCTTCATGGTATCACGCATCTTATCATCCTGAGTAGCTCTAAAATACGTATCGCTCATAGAAACCAGCGTCTGGTGAAAGAACTTCTTCATTTCATCCACCGGCATTTCCTTGGTCCAAAGGTCGATTCGTAGTGTCTCCTGGTCCTTACTATCCCAAACTGAAAGCATTAACGCTTTGGCATCTTCCTTATAAACATTCCCATCCTGGGCGCTCCAGGTGATATTCTCCGGCACGTGATTTTCATCTGTGACTACCTCTATATTGATTTCAGACTTCTTGTATTGAGACATTATTTCTTAGGTTTATAGTTCGATTTATTAAATATTTCTTCAGCTGAAGTATTGAGCATTTTTTTGATGGACACATCATTCTTATCCATATAGGATCTAATGATGTTCCAACCGATATACTGACCAAGTCTTGATGGTGATTCGGCATCGAGCTGCAAATAGAACTTAGAGAAGGGTGCCGGATACAGGAATCTTTCATATAACTGAGAATCTGTATCAAAGATCAATTCGTTTTCAATGAAATATCTCCAGATCTGGTCTTCATTTGCTTTTGCCCATTCCAGTTCTTCTTCAGAATAACCAATCTTTTCCGCATCACTTTTAAATGGAATGAATTTATCTTTTAGATACAGCAGCTTACCGTAATAAAGCATATGAGACAAGAAAGTTCTGGACTCGGCTTTAGGAACATATTTCATGGCAATTTCATCTGCGGCATCTACCGATATTTGCTCCTTTCTGAAATTCTTTTTCAAAAACTCCTGAATCCCCACATAAAACTTATGTTCCTCTCCCAGGTAGGTATCAAGAGCTACAAAGAGGTAATCCCCGGTATAAAGACTTTTATTCTTGTAATCTACTTCTGAAGTGATCGTGATTACATCTGGCACCCGAAAATCTGGAAAATAATATTTTATGTGTTGAAATAAACTATGCAACTCGTCCGTCTGCTCTGAGAATTCGGGAAACTCTTTTAAAACCTCAGTTTCGATTTCCTGTTGTATACTATCATTCAACTTCTGTACCCAAACACTATCTGGATAATGTTCAGGAAACAGGAATGGAAAATCAGATTTTAAATCGGGTAAGTTTTCTACTGTTGCATCAGCAAATTTCCTGTCGAATCTAATCACATCAAATTCAACATCGATCTGTTCGATCTTAGCTTCAGTTTCAGATTGTTTATCACAGGAAAAAAGACTTAAAAGCAGTATTAAAAACCAAAGATTCTTCAGCATAATTCTCTATTGTGAAGGCTTTAACGCCGGTCCCTTTTAAAAATTGGCTTTAAGTATTAGATTTGTGGGGCAAAGGTATTACTTACAAACTAAATCACCCAATATTATGCAGATCGAAAAAGTGGCAGACCACATTATAAACTGGCTAAAAGACTATGCCACTAAAGCAAATATGAATGGATTTGTAGTTGGTGTAAGCGGTGGGATCGATTCGGCAGTTACCTCTACTCTTTGTGCAAAAACAGGAATGCCTACTTTATGCCTGGAGATGCCTATCCATCAGGATAAGAAACAAATAAGCCGAGCCAGAAAGCATATCGATGAACTAAAGCATAATTTCGCAAATGTTAGTGGTCTGGAAGTCAACCTAACCCCGGTTTTTGATCAATTCAAAAATGGAATGCCGCAACACCGGGAAACCTCATCCTTGGACCTTGCCCTGGCGAATTCAAGAGCACGCCTAAGAATGACCACTCTTTATTACTTCGCCGGACTGCATAAATATCTCGTGGCTGGAACGGGTAATAAAGTGGAAGATTTTGGAGTAGGCTTTTATACCAAATACGGAGATGGCGGTGTAGACTTAGGTCCTATTGCAGACCTTATGAAAAGCGAAGTCTATGAATTAGGCTCATACCTTAATATTATTGACGAAATAATGACCGCAGCACCCACCGATGGACTATTTGGAGATAGCCGGAGTGATGAAGATCAATTAGGCGCTTCTTATGACGAATTGGAATGGGCCATGAGGCATTCTGAAGCAGGAAAATCTGCGACAGATTTTGAAGGAAGACAACGTACGGTTTTTGAAATCTACACCAGGCTAAATACCGCTAACCAACACAAAATGAATCCTATACCGGTTTGTGAGATTCCCGTTCATCTAAAGAATTAATCCTTTTATCGAATTTATCTTACAGATTCACATTTTAAAAAGTCAAAGCCTTATTTTAGGTAAAGCAAACCAAACTCAACGAGTTACCCCCGGACTTGTTTTAATTAAGAATCATGTATCGAGTATTAATTGCCGACCACCATCCAATTATTCTGGAAGGTGTAAAATGTGTACTTCAAAACAATCCGGCCCTTCAGGTTACAGGACGTGTAGGCAGCGGGACTCAGCTATTCAACCAGCTGGAGAAAGAGGCACCAGATGTTTTGATTTTAGAACTAGATCTTCCCCAAATCAATGGGATCAACGCTATTAGGCGTATAAAACAGGAATATGCTGAAGTAAAAACTCTTATTTTCAGCTCACATCCTGAAGAAATGTATGCTTTAAGTGCTATAAAGGCCGGGGCTGCAGGATATATTTCGAAACATTCAGACACTGAAACCCTTGAGAAGGCTATTTATCAGGTTGCACGTGGCGGAATTTACCTGAACCGCAAGATCACCGAAAAATTGAATTCCGGCATCTCAAGAGGTAAGAGTTTAATTACAAAGTTTAAAAAACTCTCTACAAGGGAAACTGAAGTCCTTAATTTACTTTCTTCAGGAAAAAGAAATAAGGATATAGCAGAGGCTCTTGACATTAACGAGAAAACGGTTAGTACCTATAAAACCAGATTGCTAAAAAAGCTAAAAGTAGATAATGTAGCCGACCTAATTACGCAGTCAAGATTACTTCAGCTAAATACTACATAACTCTTCCCAGTCTTTCAGACAATAGGGTTCGTAGTTTATTGAAGCCCATAACTTCATTTTTGATATCTGTCCGCTCATCTTCGGTTTCAGCCACTCTAATATTTTCCAGGAGATCCTTTAGTTTAAGGTCAATTAGATGTCTACGTAAGTTTAAGATCGTCTGACTTACGAATTGATCTACGGTACTCTCCTTTTCCTTTACAGGAATATCGTGACGATCCCAGCTATGCAGTTCATATTGCTCTTCATGCATCAGAATATCTGTAATCTCTTTCGCCTGTTCCTCCTCGAGTTCATTAATAATGGTTTCAACACCAAATTCTGCCTCGCTGTTCAATTTATTGATCAGGATCCCGTATAGGTTTCTGAATGCTTCATTTGAAAAAGCGATCTCATCTTCCTGCAAATCCAGGTAAATCTTCTCGAATACTTTTGAATTTTGAACCTCGGGCTCAAGAATTAGCTCCCCGGTCTCTTCGTGTTGCTTAAGTAGTAGATCCTCGAAATCTTCCTCCCGGTTCCCATACATCAATAAGATCTTGATGATATTTCTCTCCAGGATATAAAGATGATCTACCTTAGTTCTACTGGAAGGCTCTTCTTTGACAACCTCCATTTTTTGCTTTTTCGGCTTTCCGGAGGGTTGGGTATTTTTATTTTCAAGCTGCGCCAGGGTAGCATATAGTACATCTTCATTAATATCCATAATACGCGAACACTCCTGGAGGTAAACTTCACGCTGAATATTATCTGGGATTTTGGAAATACTCACCACCATATCCCTGATTAGTCCTGCCTTTTTTACAGGATCATTTTTGGCTTCATCCATCAGCAATGAAGCCTTATAGGTGATGAAATCATGAGAATTCTCTTCCAGGAATTCCTTTAATTCATCTTCAGAATTGGAACGTGCGAAGCTATCTGGATCTTCACCCTCAGGAAAGGAACATACCTTCACATTCATCCCCTGCTCAAGAATAAGGTCAATACCTCTTAGTGAGGCCCTGGTACCAGCAGCATCACCGTCAAAAAGAACGGTGATATTTTTCGTTAGGCGGTTTATCAGCCTAATCTGTTCAGGAGTTAAGGCCGTTCCTGAAGAAGAAACCGTGTTTTCAATTCCGCTTTGATGAAACTGGATCACATCTGTATATCCTTCTACCAGATAACAATTGTCTTCTTTGGCAATAGCCTGTTTCGCGTAATAGATCCCATAAAGAACCTTGCTTTTATGATAAATATCACTTTCAGGAGAGTTAAGATATTTAGCCGCCCTTTTGGTGGTGGAAAGGATCCTTCCGCCAAAACCTAATACCCGACCAGACATGGAATGTATAGGGAACATTACCCTACCCTTGAAACGGTCGAATTTTTTATTCTCTTTTACTATGGTTAGACCCGTCTTTTCAAGAAATTCTAATTTATATCCGTCATCCAACGCTGTCCTGGTAAAAACCTCCCAATCATCAGGGGAATATCCAAGGTCGAACTTCTTAATGGTTTCGGGAGTAAAACCTCTTTCTTTAAAATAACTTAAACCAATAGCCTGACCTTCATCGGTCTTGTGCATTCTTTTCTGAAAGAACTCATTGGCGTATTCAGAGACAAGGAACATGCTCTCCCTCTCATTAGCCTGTTCTTTCTGTTCATCGCTTTGCTGAGTCTCCTCGATTTCGATCCCGTATTTTTTAGCCAGGTATTTAATGGCTTCAGGATAGGTAAAATGTTCATGCTCCATTAAAAAAGCAACCACATTACCACCTTTCCCACTACTAAAATCTTTCCATATCTGTTTTACGGGAGAAACCATAAAACTGGGAGTACGTTCTTCAGTAAAAGGGCTTAGCCCCTTCATATTACTTCCCGATCTTTTAAGCTGAACAAAATCCCCTATAACCTCCTCTACACGGGAAACTTCAAATACACTGTCTATAGTAGATTTTGAGATCAATTGATTTGGTTTTCTATTAGTTTTCTGAAATTAACGAAAATGATGAGGCTTTAAAAATATGAATTTCATATTTCTAAAGCCCCGCAAAATTACAAATTTATGTTGGCTAATTAATCTACATCAAAACGAAGTCCTACGGAAAAATTATGTAGCTCTGGATTCGGATCCTGAAAGATGGGATTTAGATCATATTTGGCATATAAAGTAGCCCAGCCCCAACCTAAATAGCCACTAAGTCCGTATACAAAATCGTTGGTATTGTAACCTCCTTTAAGTTTATCTTTCTGCTTATCGCCATCGATCTTATATTTCAGTTTTTGGCGTTCTCCTATCATTACCCCAGCATATCCCCCCAGGCCTATTTTAAATTTTCCATTTGTAGAATACCTAACATAATTCTTACTTTCTTGTTTTGAAGAAGGGCCAAATTCAAAATGCACTGGAGCCACCAACTTGTCCATTCTAAATTTAGACTTATCAAGATCATATTCAAATTCCTGGAAGAATGTTTCATCTCCCTCCTGTACATAATAGCGGTTGTCTGTAGCTTTCAAACCGTCAAACATGAATGAGAATCCGTATTTCAGTCTTAGCCAGTTAGAGTTATCGAAAACACGGGTTTTCCATGCCCAACCAATTTCAAAGAATCTACTACCTGCAATCTTAAAATCTGAATCATTTATGGATTGTCCGTCCTGCAATGCATTATTGAATCCAGCTGCAATCACCAGGTCGCTGGTTGTGCGCTTATCATATTTTCTTTCGCGTTCTGTACCGTCCAGTTTAACGCTGATAATCTTTCCCTCTTCCCCTATTTCAATATAACCGCGATAATCATTAGAATCTGCATTGCGCTCTTCCAGCTCTAATTTATTCTCCATAATTGTAATGCGATTTTCTATGTTTTTAGCATGAAATTCTGCCGCTTCCTTTTTAAGCACTTCAGCTTCCTCTGGAGTGATCTCCTCATCCTCCAGCCTTTCATTTATAGTTTCTACCTTTATTTTTAATTTTTCCTTTTCCTCTTTGATGATCTCCTCCTTTTTTAATTCAAGGATCTCCTCTTTTGTTTGAACATTTCCTTCCTGGCAAAACGCATAGTTACTTGAAAAAGTGAACAGGGCCAGGGTGATGTAAATGATAATGGTTTTCATAGAATTGATTGTTTTAAGTTTCCTTCAGATTTAGACAAAAATCTTCCTCATCAGAAATTGATTGATGAATGACCCTTTCGGGATAATTAATATTTAAATTGATTTTATTTAATCGTTTCTTGTTGCGACCGCGGTTTTAGCTTTTAGAAATTCCTCTTTCAGAAAATCAAACACTTCCTGTCTAAAAGATTGATCTACCTCGAATTCTACATCGGCCAGCAAAGCATCTGCGCTTACAACTCCTTCATGGTCAAGAATCCTTTCCTTGCTTAATTCACTAGCAGCCTGTGCAAGCAGAGCATCTACTTCAGCTTCGGTATAATCTTCAGCAATTTTCTCTCCTTTAGCCATAATGTCAAGAACTTCCTGAACTTTATTAACAAACCGGTCATTTTCACTTTCTGCCAACGGGATTGGCTCAAAAACTACAGGCTCTAAAATTTCCCTTTTTTTGACAGGATCAGACTGAACTGATTGTGACCTCTGGTTATTTTCAAATCTATTGCTCTCTGCAATTGCACTTTCAGAGTTATTCCTTTTAGATTTGATGATTTTAGATGGATCTGACGCTGAACTCTTTTTTTCCATATTCTCTTCGGAAGCTACCTGAACTGGTTTTGTCACCTCGTTCGATTGCGGTTTTTTCTGAACCTCAATATCGGCTGGATTATCAGCTATAGGAGCTGAAATATCACTTTGCTGGTTTACAAATAACAGGCTGGAAACCAAAATCGCTAACACAGCAGCTGCCGCTGAAAACCACCATTTTCTATCCGATTTTTTTTCAGCTTTGTTTAGCCTGGAATTCAATTTATCCCAACTCCCGGCCGACGGTTTGATCTCTCTCCCATCCAGCTTCTCCTTAACATGCTCTTCAAATTTCATTGGTGCCATAAGCTGATGAATTAATTGTTTTTATTTTTTCCTGTAGCATCTTTCTCGCTTTAAATAACTGGGATTTGGAAGTCCCTTCACTTATCTCAAGCATTTTTGCTATTTCTGAATGTCTGTAACCTTCCACTGCATACATGACAAACACCATTTTATAACCTTCCGGTAGGCTGTCTATGAGGCTTTGTATTTCGGCTACCTCCATTTCAGAATTTATATTATTGAAAACTTCATTGGTTACGTAACCCAGATCTTCCTGAAAATTCAGTTTTTTATGTTGTCTTAAAAAAGAAATAGCCTCTCTGACCATAATCTTCCTAATCCAACCTTCGAAACTTCCTTCCTCCTTAAAATCTTTTAAATATTTGAAAACCTTAAAAAAGCCGTTTAGTAATACTTCTTCCGCATGATGTATATCTTTAATATACTGCCTGCAAACGCTCAGCATTTTAGGTGAATGCAACTCATAGATCCTCTGCTGAGCAGAACGGTTTCCCGATGCAGCTCTTTTTATTAAAGAGGATTCATTTTTAAAAAGCTGTATTACTTTCACCATTTTCAAAAGGCCTTCTATTTATATAGACGACTGAAAGTTACGAAAGGTTGCCTGAGGTTTTTAATTTTTTCATTTTTTTCAATTTCGTCACTCAAAATCTTATCTCGTATCTTTGCGTCAGAATAGATTTTATGTCACAGGAAGTACGAATAAACAAGTATTTAAGTCAGTTAGGATATTGCTCAAGAAGGGAAGCTGATAAACTCATAGACCAGGGGAGAATTACCATAAATAATAAAGTTCCAGAAATGGGAACTAAAGTTACCCCTGGCGATATTGTAAAAGTTGACGGCGAACCTGTTTCTAAAGAAGAATTAAAAGAACCCAACGTATACATTGCCTTCAATAAACCCGTTGGTATTGTTTGCACTACAGATACCAGGGTTGAAAAAGACAATATCATAGATTACATCAACTACCCTAAAAGGATATTTCCTATCGGTCGACTGGATAAACCCAGTGAAGGCTTAATATTTCTTACTAATGACGGCGATATTGTAAATAAAATATTAAGAGCCAGAAATAATCACGAGAAGGAATATGTGGTTTCTGTAAATAAACCCATCACATCCGATTTCATAAAAAAGATGTCTTCCGGAGTACCAATTCTGGATACGGTGACCCGTGAATGTGAGGTAGAAAAATTAAGCAAGCATACCTTCAGGATCATTCTAACCCAGGGACTGAACAGGCAAATTCGAAGAATGTGCGAATTTTTAGGCTATGATGTTACCTCCTTAAAAAGGGTAAGGATTATGAATGTTTCCCTGGATATCCCGGTAGGCCAATGGCGTGATCTTACTGAAAAAGAATTAGAGACAATCAACAGCTTACTTGGAGATTCTACCAAGACCGAAGAAGGCTCAGTCCTCAACACTTCGGTAAAAACAAACCCAAGAAGAGGAAAACGCCCTAGAAAGCCTAAATCTTAACAGTTAATTAGCGCAAGCAATTATCGGTTTATTATTGGTTCTTGTTAATTTTAATTCGCTTCTATTAAGGCAATTATTCTATCTTTAATAATCTAAGAATTAAAACTAACATGAAAGTACAACCATTTCACCTAGCCATCCCGGTATCAGATCTTGAAAAATGCCGTAAATTTTATAAAGAAACTCTAGGTTGCGGAGAAGGAAGAAGCAGCGATCATTGGGTAGACTTTAATTTCTTTGGACATCAGCTGGTTATCCATTATCAGGATCCGCAGGAAACCAAGGCATCTACCTCGAACCCTGTAGACGGAAAACAAGTACCAGTTCCACATTTTGGAGTGGTGCTGCAGTGGGATGTTTTTCATGAATTCGCCAGCTTACTAAAAAGCAAGAATATCCAATTTGAAATAGAGCCATATATTAGATTTCAAGGCAAACCTGGAGAACAGGCAACCATGTTCTTCAAGGATCCATGCGGAAATGCACTTGAATTCAAGGCTTTCAAAAATATGGATCAGCTTTTTGCAACTTAATTGCTAAATTAAAAAGTCCAACCAACCATTCATGGATAGACTAAAACCTTCATTAGTACGCCAGTTATTTGTTCTGCTACTAATTATGTTTCTTACGGTATTAATAGTTACCGAAATTATACCATATCTCTCCGGGATTCTGGGAGCGGTGACTTTATATGTTATTCTTAAAGGCTGGATGAAGAAACTACTGGACAGAGGATGGAGGCCTCCCCTGGCCGCGACCGTTCTAATGGCTGCATCTTTCATTGGAATACTTATCCCGGTCTCCCTTATTGCTGTGATGCTCACTTCAAAAATAGGGAAAGCGGTTGCAAACTCTGAAAGGGTTATTAGTGCCATTAAACTGCAGATGAATAATATTGAGGATAAGATTGGCTATAGCCTTAGTTCTGGCATGGATACCAGTTCTGTGACCAACTGGGTCTCGTCGAACCTCCAAAATCTTGCCGGCGGCACCTTCAACGCATTCATCGCAATAGGCATCATGTATTTCATTTTATACTACATGTTAACGAACAAGTTATCATTCAGGGAGTCCATGATCACCTATATCCCATTAGGCCAGGAAAACCTACGCATCATTGGTGATGAAAGCAGTCAACTTGTAAAATCGAATGCCCTTGGTATTCCGCTTGTAGCTTTTGTACAGGGAATTATTGCCTTGATCGGTTTTCTTATTTTCGGGGTGCCAGATCCGTTCTTCTGGTTCGTGATCACCGCGATTGGCTCAATGATCCCCTTTATCGGAACCGCGATCGGGATTATCCCGGCTGCAATTTTATTATTTTCCCAGGGAAGTAACTGGGAGGGCGTTGCTATTCTAATCTATGGCTTCGTGATTGTTGGTTCCACAGATAATATCATAAGATTATATGTCCTGGAAAGGTTAGCCAGTGTACATCCATTGATAACTCTCATTGGTGTTATCGTTGGCGTTCCTCTTTTCGGTTTTATCGGGCTAATTTTTGGCCCTCTGTTAATATCCCTTTTTCTTCTTATTCTGAAAATTTATAAAAAGGAATATGGGAATGCACATCACAATTTATAGCCACTTAAATCAACTTATATGTTTGGAAAAAAGAAGAATGAAATAGTAGATGAAGACTTTGTAAAAACTGAAGTTACAAAGATCGATGATGATGATGTCACCATTGCTATGGACAGCCAGGAAGAAATTGACAAAAAGATCAATAATTCCGGACTATTGCAAAAGTATAGCGAACTGGGAAAAGTAATGTTCGGGATGTTAAAAGACTACCGGAAAGGTGTTTATTCCAAAGTCCCCTGGTTTACTATTGCCACCATCGCCTTCGCCTTTTTATATATCCTTAATCCGTTGGACATCGTTCCAGATTTTATTCCGGGGATAGGATACATCGATGACCTGGCGATCTTAACTTTTGGATTGAGGTTCATAGAATCTGATCTGCACAACTATTTAGACTGGAAACTCGAGCAACAGGAAGCATAAAAAAAGGGAAGTTTAAAACTTCCCTTTTTCAATATTATTTTGCCTCCATGGCTCTTTTTTTATGTCTTTCTCTCGCTAGCAAAGTGTTCTTAAGTAGCATGGAAACCGTCATGGGTCCTACTCCACCCGGCACCGGAGTGATATATGAACATCGCTTACTTACGTTATCAAAATCAACATCTCCCTTTATTACATAGCCTCTTTCCGCATTATCATCCGGAACCCGTGTAATTCCTACATCGATGATTACTGCATCATCCTTGATCATTTCCCCTTTAAGAAAATCTGGGATACCAACTGCTATGATTATTATATCTGCCTGGGAAGTTACCTGGGTAATATTCTTTGTAAATTCATGAGTTAAAGTTACCGTTGAATTCCCTGGGAATCCACTTCTTCCCATTAAAATACTCATAGGTCTACCTACAATATAACTTCTCCCAATTACAACGGTATGCTTTCCTTTGGTAGGAATATCATAACGCTCTAAAAGTTCCAGAATCCCAAACGGAGTTGCAGGGATAAATGTTGTCATATCCAACGCCATCTTTCCGAAGTTGGTAGGATGAAAACCATCTACATCTTTATCTGGATCTACCGCATTCAGAACTTTCTGGGTATCGATCTGAGGAGGTAGCGGCAACTGTACTATAAAACCATCGATATCATCATTCTTATTTAGCTCTTCAATTTTATCCAGCAACTCAAGTTCGCTAATAGTATTCGGAAGTCTGTACAGCGAAGATTCGAAACCTACCCTTTCGCAGGCCTTTACCTTAGAATTCACGTAAGTCATGCTTGCACCATCCTTACCAACTATAATAGCGGCTAGGTGAGGCACCTTCTCCCCACGCTTTTTGATTTTGGTAACCTCAGCTGCGATCTCGTCCTTGATATCGTTACTGATCTTCTTACCGTCGAGAATTGTCATTAAATGTTGTGTGTTAGTTGTTGTGTATATAGAGAGAGAAAATTATTGCATTCCCTTCATCATTTGCATCATTTTTCGACCACCGCCACCTTGCATCATCTTCATCATTTTACCCATCTGGTTGAATTGCTTCAATAGCTGATTCACTTCCTGCGCAGAAGTCCCCGACCCCTTAGCGATTCTTTTCTTTCTGCTGGCGTTGATGATCTTTGGCTCACTTCTTTCCCCAGGAGTCATTGAATGAATGATCGCTTCAATTCCTTTAAAAGCATCATCATCAATATCGACATCCTTAAGCATTTTACCTGCTCCCGGGATCATTCCCATAAGATCTTTCATAGATCCCATTTTCTTGATCTGCTGAAGTTGATTCAGGAAATCATCAAATCCGAAGGCATTCTTAGCGATTTTCTTCTGAAGCTTTCTAGCTTCTTCTTCATCATACTGCTCCTGAGCTCTTTCCACAAGAGATACAACATCCCCCATCCCGAGGATCCTGTCGGCCATACGAGAAGGATAGAAAATATCGATTGCATCCATTTTTTCACCGGTACCGATGAACTTGATAGGCTTATTTACGACCGATTTAATAGAGATTGCGGCACCACCACGGGTATCACCATCTAATTTTGTAAGGATAACCCCGTCAAAATTCAGCCTTTCGTTGAAGGTTTTAGCCGTATTTACCGCATCCTGACCAGTCATAGAATCCACTACGAATAAAGTTTCGTGCGGTTCGATAGCCTGGTGAATATTCGATATCTCGGTCATCATCGCTTCATCTACCGCAAGACGCCCTGCGGTATCGATAATCACTACATTATGTCCATTATCTTTAGCATAAGCGATAGCATCTCTAGAGATCGCAACCGGATCTTGATTTCCTTCGTCTGAATACACCTCAACACCAACCTGCTCTCCAACAACGTGGAGCTGGTTGATCGCCGCCGGACGGTACACGTCACAAGCTACCAAAAGAGGTTTCTTAGTCTTTTTATTTTTAAGGAAATTCGCCAGCTTACCAGAGAACGTGGTTTTACCACTACCCTGCAAACCAGACATTAAAATCACAGAAGGATTTCCGGAAAGATTAATGCCTTCAGCTTCACCACCCATTAATTCGGTAAGCTCATCTTTTACAAGCTTCACCATTAACTGTCCTGGTTTCAATGTATTTAATACATTTTGCCCAAGAGCTTTTTCCTTAACCGTATTGGTGAATTCCTTGGCAATCTTGTAGTTCACATCGGCATCTACCAAAGCACGCCTTACTTCTTTAAGACTTTCCGCAACATTAATCTCTGTAATCTGGCCGTGTCCTTTTAAAACGTGAAAGGCACTATCTAACTTATCGCTTAAATTATCAAACATAATTTTTCCTGTGATTTTATTCTATAGCTGCAAAGCAGCGAATTGCAAATTTAATGATTTGAAGCTGAAAGAGAAAGTTCAAAAATTAAAATTCCATTTCGGTTGAGATGCTGAAACAAGTTCAGCTTGATGAAATATCAAATTTTGCACTTTTATATCTAACTTCCTGTTACATTCTCTCCGGAACCTCGATCCCAAGTAATTTAAATGCCGACTTGATCACGTTAGCCACAAGGTTAGAAAGCTGTACTCTTAAAACTTTTTCAGCTTCATCTTCAATTCCTAAGATCTGAACATTCTGATAAAAAGAATTGAATGATTTTACCAACTCATAAGTGTAATTAGCGATCAATGCAGGTGAATGATTTTCAGCTGCCAGCGCTACAGTTTCCGGGAATAGTTGTACCTGCTTGATCAGTTCTTTTTCCTTTTCATGGAAACTGAAATCTTTAGAAAGCTCTGCAGAGATATCAAAATCGGCTTTTCTTAGGATCGATTGAATCCTTGCATATGTATACTGGATGAAAGGCCCGGTATTTCCCTGGAAATCTACCGATTCTTTCGGATCGAAAAGAATTCTTTTTCTTGGGTCAACTTTCAGAATATAGTATTTCAAAGCACCAAGACCTATGATCCTGTAAAGCTCCTCTTTTTCAGCATCGGTGTAACCGTCTAGTTTTCCTAATTCCTCAGAAATACTTTTAGCAGTTTGAGCCATTTCTTTGATAAGATCATCGGCATCTACCACTGTTCCCTCTCGAGATTTCATTTTCCCCGATGGAAGATCCACCATTCCGTAGCTAAGATGGTATAAAGCATCTGCCCAATCATATCCAAGCTTTTTCAGAATCAGGAATAGAACCTTAAAGTGATACTCCTGCTCATTCCCAACCGTGTAAACCATCTGATTGATATCGAAATCGGCGAATCTCTGAATTGCTGTTCCAATATCCTGCGTCATATAAACGGCCGTACCGTCGCTTCTTAGGACGATCTTTTCATCAAGACCTTCATCACTTAGGTCTATCCATACACTTCCATCCTCTTTCTTGAAGAAAACACCATCTTCAAGTCCTTTCTGCACATTATCCTTTCCTAGAAGATAAGTTTCACTTTCGTAATAGTTCTTATCGAAATCAACGCCAAGTGCATCATAGGTTTTATCAAAACCGTCATACACCCACTGATTCATGGTAGACCAAAGTTTAACCACTTCTGGATCGTTGGCTTCCCATTTTCTAAGCATCTCCTGGGCTTCCATAAAAATTGGAGCCTGAGCTTTAGCTTCATCTTCGCTCTTTCCTTCCTCTTTAAGCTGGGCGATCTCTTTCTTGTATTCCTGGTCAAACATTACATAGTAATTCCCAACCAGCTTATCGCCTTTTAAACCTGTAGACTCTGGAGTTTCACCGTTCCCAAATTTTTCCCAGGCTACCATAGACTTACAAATATGTATTCCACGGTCGTTGATCACCTGAACTTTATAAACCTCATTCCCGGCAGCTTTCAGGATTTCCGAAACAGAATATCCTAAAAGGTTATTTCTAATATGCCCAAGGTGAAGAGGCTTGTTGGTGTTAGGTGAAGAATATTCTACCATGATCCCGCTGACATCAGACTGCGGTAGTAAAATTCCAAAATCCTCTCTATCCTTAACCTTGTTAAAGAAATTGATATAATAATGGTCACTTATAACAATATTCAAAAATCCCTGAATAACGTTATAAGCGGCAACTTCTTCAACTTCTTCTTCAAGATATTTCCCAATATTTTCAGCCAGTTGAGCCGGATTGGTCCTGATCTGCTTCAACATAGGAAAAACCACCAAAGTAATATCGCCTTCAAAATCCTTACGGGTAGGTTGAAATTCGATATTTTCAGGTTCTACCTCGTAATGCTTGTGGACGGCTTCTTTAACTTTTGTCGCCAGAATTTGTTCAATATTCATCTTCCTATGCTTTTAGCGTATTTCGTTTAATAAAGTGCGCAAAGATAAAAAGAATTGAAGTTTCAGGAGGCAGGCTTTGCCCTCAATTGCTTATATTTAAGAAAAAAGCTATGCTAGTTAATATTTCATATAATCGGCCGGCGATTTCCGAAAAGATCAATCATGAAGTCGGCAAACCTTTTACGCTATTCGAAAGAGTAAAACTAAAAGGCACAGGTTCCCCGAAACTACTTATCACGAACACGAGTATTGACATTCACAATCTTCTTGTTTTAGACAATAATGCCAATGTTTGCAATGTGGAAATGCGGAGTAATGGAATCATCGTTATGTTCAGGTCGATATTAGAGACTTTCGCCCTGGTGATTCCATATTATAAACTTAAAATATATAAAGGAAAAGCCGAAGAATACAGTATTTATAAAGACCAGCATTTTATAAAAGTGAAGGCAGATAAACCTGGGATACACAAGTTCTTTCAAAAGATAATAGATTATAAAAACGATAACGCTCCCACCCAGATCGAAGACCTTTAATCTTCTATTTACAATTGTTGAAATTTCATACGATTCTTTAACGCAAAATTGACCTGCTTTTAATTCACAAAAGCAATTCCTGAAGCAATTTTGCGAAAAAAAATAATGGAATTATTCATCTATGTATTTGCAGCCCTTTTCTCGGTAATCAATCCGCTGGGCACAGTTCCTATCTTCGTTGGTCTCACTAAAGATGATTCTAAAGCCGAAAGGTCTAAAACCTCGATCTTAACAGCGATAAACATTTTTGTGATCCTGCTTATAAGCTTTTTCACAGGTAGATATATCTTAAATTTCTTTGGAATAAGTCTTGACTCCCTGCGAATTGCTGGCGGACTCATTATTACCACTTCCGGATTTGCTTTGCTTACCGGCTCTTTTTCCAAACATAAAGGGATGGATAAACCGAAAGTAAAGGAAGATGCTTTTCAAAGAGATGGAGTTTCCCTTACGCCTCTTGCAATTCCCATGCTTGCCGGGCCCGGGTCTATTTCATTTTTAATAGGTCTTTATCAGGAGTATGAGGCCTGGAACGATAAATTAATTGCGGTTGCCGCCATTTTTTGCGTATGCCTTGCTACACTTCTAGTCTTAAGATGTTCTCCCTACATTGTAAGCATGCTTGGGGCTTCTGGAATCAATGCTATTTCAAGAATTATCGGCTTTATAGTAATTGCAATTGGGGTAGAATATATAAGCTCTTCAGTAATGAATATTTTAAACAGCCTGTTTAACTAATTAGCGCTTTCCAAAAGCCAGGCCTCCAACAAGAGAAAGTAATCCGAAGGCTATCATCGCGTAAGATTGCGTATTGTCTCCATGTGCCTCGACCTGTAAGGGACCAGCGTCTATAGAAAATTCAGGTGTTATCAGGTTATATAGACCATACCCTATAAGTCCCACACCAATGATCAAAAGGACAATTTTCAGCACGTTATTCATTTAATAAAGTTTTATTAATCGGTGGTGAAAGTAAGAATTAAATTTCTAATTTGATATTCAAACCTTTTAAATGCGCATATTACTTACCGGTGCCAACGGCTATATAGGAATGAGGCTTTTACCCCAATTACTGGAACAGGGGCATGAAGTTGTTTGCGCGGTTAGAAACAGGAACAGGTTCACCTCGATGGATGAACTTAAGCGTAAGGTGGAGATCGTTGAGCTTGATTTCCTAAAAGACACTTCGGCACCAGATAAGATCAAGGATATAGATGTAGCCTATTATCTAATTCACTCTATGACTGCCTCTACCAAAGATTTTGATAAAAAAGAGGCCGAAGCTGCAAAGAATTTCAACCGGATGATGGCTGAAACTTCAGTTAACCAGGTCATCTATCTCAGTGGAATCATTAATGAAGAGAAACTTTCAAAACACCTGAAATCCAGAAAAGCAGTTGAAGAAATTCTCTATAAAGGCGACTTCAATGTAACTGTATTAAGAGCAGCAATTATAGTGGGTTCCGGTAGTTCTTCTTTTGAGATCATAAGGGATCTATGTGAAAAATTACCGGTTATGATCACACCAAAATGGGTGAAGACCAGATCTCAGCCTATCGCAATCAGGAATATTATCCAGTACCTTACCGGGGTTATAGGAAATCAAAAATGCTATAATGAATCTTTTGATGTTGGAGGGCCAGATATTCTCACCTACCAGGAAATGATGGAACAATATGCCGAAGTGCGCAGATTAAAGATCTGGATCATAGGCGTTCCTTTCATGTCTCCTAAATTAAGTTCCTACTGGCTCTACTTCGTAACCTCAACATCCTACAGACTGGCTCAAAACCTGGTAGACAGCATGTCAGTTGAAGTGATCACCAGGGATACCCGATTAAAGGAAATTCTGGACATTGAATTAATCCCTTATAAAGAAGCCATCCGACTAGCCTTCTATAAGATCGAACAAAATGAAGTGCTTTCCAGTTGGAAGGACTCATTAAGCAGCGGGAGGTTTAGAAAGGAATTGAATAAATATGTACAGATTCCCAAATATGGTTGTCTCCAGGATAAAAAATCGATTAAAGTTGAAGATCCTGAAGAAGCATTAGAAAGAGTCTGGGCCATTGGTGGTCTTACCGGTTGGTATTACGGCAACTGGCTTTGGAAGGTTAGGGGATATATAGACAAACTTTTTGGCGGTGTTGGGCTAAGACGTGGAAGAACTCATCCTAACAAAATAAACGCCGGAGATTCCCTGGACTTCTGGAGAGTTCTATTAGCCGATAAGGAAGAAAGACGCTTACTTCTTTTCGCTGAAATGAAAGTACCCGGAGAGGCCTGGCTTGAGTTTAAGATCGATGACAAAAACGTGCTCCACCAAAATGCGACTTTTAGACCAAAAGGCTTATTAGGCAGGGCTTACTGGTACGCGATGTATCCATTTCACTATTTCATATTTGAAGGGATGATCAATAGAATTGCCAAGGGAATTAAAAAGACTTAGATTTATAAAGTAAGAATCAAAAGTCTTGAAGCACGAATTTGATCGTTTTATAAATAATTCCGTATTCTCGATCTCCGCGATCGTGCTTATATTTAGTTCTGTTCTCATTTTCATATTTACAGACGAGTTTTATAATAGTATCGAAAGGGTTTCGCTTTGGATAAGAGAGTATTTCGGCAGTTTTTACCTCTGGTTAGGTTTAATTTGTGTACTCTTCCTTTTTATACTCGCATTTTCGAAAATCGGAAGAATTCGATTGGGTAACTCTCCACCTGAATTCGACAGACTTTCCTGGATAGCCATGCTATATTCAGCAGGGATGGGAGCAGGCATACTGTTGAGAGCTGTCCAGGAGCCTGTCTTTATGTTTTTGAACCCTCCCATAGAAACAGGCTCTGAGGCCGAAATCATTTCTCTGGAATACACATTCTATCAATGGGGATTCACTGCCTGGGCCTTCTACGGATTATTTGCGCTCGTTATAGGCTATTCCATTTTTGTTGAAAAGGCTGATGTTAGGTTAAGCTCAGGATCCAGATTTTTTAGAAAAATAAGCTATCTACCTTTATCTATAGATATACTTACCATTCTTACAACCGTAATAGGCCTGGTTGCGGCGATCGGGCTGGGAACTACCCAAATCGAAGGTGGAATTAGTCACATTAAATCCTGGGAACCGGGCAATTTATTACTGAATATGGGTCTGGTTCTCCTTATCTGTTCCCTGGCATTTATCTCGGCCTGGGCAGGTGTTAACAAGGGCATCAGAAGGATTTCGAACTGGAATATTTATGCCGCCATAACCCTGATGCTGTTTGTTTTGCTTTCGGGAAACATCCAGAATATCTTCCTTAATTTCTTTAATTCACTTTACAGGTATATCATCGATTTTATCCCCCTAAGCCTGGCCCAGGGAGATTTTAACCCGGGAGTTAAATTTCTAACCAACTGGACCTATTATTACTGGGCTTTCTGGCTGGCGTGGGCGCCATTCACGGGAATCTTTATTGCCAGAATTTCAAAAGGAAGAACAATAAGAGAGATGATATTTGGCGTTTTATTGATCCCGTCTTTGGGTAGTTTTTTCTGGTTCAGCGTATTCGGAACCTCAGCATTCGAAATGATAAGTGAATGGCCATCTTACCAAAACGAATTCGATAATGTATTTACCTCGCTTTTTGTTTTCTTCGAAGCTTACCCCCTACCAATAGTGACTAGCATAATTATTATACTTTTACTAATCAGTTTTCTGGTAACCTCTGCAGATTCAGCGATTTTTGTTCTGAGCATGTTCACAGATCACGGAAAACAGGAACCTGAAAAGAAGTACCGCCTGGCATGGGCTATTTTGATACTTATCTTTTGCGAAGCAATAATTGTGCTTGGGCAGGTGAAACCAAACTCTGATGTTCTAACCGCCATGCAAAAACTTCTTATTATCACCTCGCTCCCATTTGCTTTTTTTACGGTATTAATTATATTTCTTTTCCTGGCACAAGTCTTATCCAGACCTGGAAAGAAATCTGAAAACTAATTCTGAAATTGAGATTGCGTTTTTGGATAATCATTCAAGGCTACCCAAAAATCCCTCCCATATTTCAGCCTGTAATTCAGACCTTTCCTCACGCACATTGATGCTTAGATTTTCTCCTTCTTGAATTACTTCTGCTCCAGCATATTTCAAATATGGATCGAGATGAATGGTTTTAGTTCCGGATAAATAAGTGTCAAAAAAATCATCGAATTCTTTAAAGCCAAGGTCCATGATATGCTTCTTTAGAGTGGAGTTATCAATTAATTGATCGGTACCAGCATATTCCTTAAACAAATACCTCATCAGGTCGTCAAGGCTTTTTTCGTTTGAAGAATTATGTCTTATCATCATATCTGAAGCAATTCCGGCAAAAAGTCCGCCGCCATAGATCAACCCCCAATGATTATCTTTTGAAAAACCATCTGCTGAAAATACCGGGCTTTTCTCACCTAGCCCCGGGTCGTTAATGTAACGCTGAAAGAACAGGTTATTAAGCATTGTTTTATACCCGGCTTCATCAATAAAACCAACCTGGTTAAGTCCTTTTAGAGTATAATAATTGGAAACACCCTCTTTAAACCAATCAGATCTGGTCCCTTCAAACCGAAGACTCTTACCATTCCAAAAATGAAAGAATTCATGAGCAAAGATAAACCAGCCAATCATTTGGGCTTGAGGCTCTCCATCTGCATCCATGAACATGCTAATATGATTTCCAATTACCTCGCCATCGGTCTTATCGTTTTCGGTGATGATCACCAGGCATTGATCTAAGCTAGTTCCCGAGGCAGGCTCTGGAATTCCACCCATGAGCTTTATATAATAATCCAGAAGCTGATTGGCAGTGTTTACAAGTTTTTGTTTTTGCTGGCTAAGAGTTTTTCCCCCAAGAACAAATTTCAAGGTAAAGGATTCCCTATTCATTAATATTTCATCATGAGTTCCCGCGAAAAGAAAAGATTCCTGCAGATCTTCCAGGTTAGTAATTTCAAAATAATTTTCTTCACCGTCCTTTTCTCGCCAGGGAGTACTGATTTTGGAGCCTTCAGGAAGTTCAACACCAACCTTTATTTTTTTCTTGTTCCTACCGTTCATCACAAAAAGAGCCCTTCCGGAGGTCATAATACCATAATCCCTTTTATAGGCAACGCCATCTATTCCACCGGGCCATTCCCTTTCTTCATGGTCTACATGCAGCTCATATTTTACTTTAACACGATCTCCAGCCCGGACATTCCTCAGGACCCATTTTGCAGAATCCTGAAACTGAGTATTCACTAACTGCTCACTATTGTCAGTTACCCTAAGCTCCTTAACATAGTCTGGAAAATTTCGCCATTTCGAGCTATTCTGACTCATATATAAAACTGAATCTTCAAGCGTAAGATTAGCCGTAACAGCAATAACACCTTTTTCAATTGGGCTATAGGTTAAAAGATAATTGTCATGTTGTTGGGAATAGAGAGAATGAAAAAAGGAAATAAAAAGTATCCCCAGGGATAAATTTCGAAAACTGACCATGATGATTGATTTTTTAATTGATGTACAATTAATGACTATCAGATTTTCAATCTGTTACAGTAATCAATTCATCATGAAAGAAAAATAAATAAAATTCATTTCTACAGGAATAATTGTCGAAACATAGCCTTTTTTTTATCGATTAAGAGCGCTTATATCCCAAGAATAACTTTTCCTAATGATTTCTAAAATTTCAATAATTAGAACAAATGACAGATTCCTGATTTCCTGCATCTTACTAACACGAACGTGTATATTCTTAAATCTTTTATCAGAAAGATGTATTTCATCGATTTTATTTGTATTTAATCGTTCATATTGTTTAATTGCACTGAAATTGAAACAGTAAGAATAAATCAGCCCCGAAACGATTTATCCTTGCACCCCGAAAAAATCTATATGAACCCTGCTACCTACTCTTCGGTATCTTTTGGTACCGGCACTATATTGAAGTATGTATGTTTTTTGATGTTTATGGCTCTTTTTTCAGCCTGTTCAGGAGACACAGATGACCTGGAAATTACTGAAGAAGAGGTAATTAACGAAAACAACCTTGCCCAGAAAGAAGATCGAAAATTATCGAAATTCAAGGGTATATTCGCAACTAATAACACCAAGTACAGGGGAACATTTTTTCTCGAAGTTCCTAAAAACATTGAAGATATATTCGCCGGCGACCCCGAAGCTATTGGTACTCTAACGCTTTCCACCGGTGAAAATTTTGATGCTGAAGTATCACAAATCAAACAAAGTGAAGGCATCACTAAAAATTCAGATGTCCTGGTTCAGTTCGATTCAGAAGACTTTAGTTTCAATTTTACTGTAGATGAAAATAACCAACCAGTTATTTCTGATGTAGTTTTCAAAAACCAGGATGGCTCGATCGTAGCATCTGAGGAAACAAATTCTAATACGGTTACACCAGTGACAGGCACCTATAAATGTACCAATTGCCAGGACCAGGATTCTCCCTTAAATGGTATCATTCTTAACAACCAAGAAAGAACCTTTAATATGCTACTTACAACCGCTGATGGTACTACCAGTATCGATATCCAGGCTTTGGTTGTGTCGCTTCAGGAAACTGAAGTTATCTCCCAGCAAAAATGTACTACAAATTCAGATTATACCTTTTGTTCTTATGGTAGTGGAATTAATGGAACCAATGATAACCTTGTTTGGTCTGGAGTTCATCGCTACACCTCAACAGGTGCCAATGGAAGCAGTTGCGCGACGCTTGCAGGGAATTTTGCTTTACAATATGAGAACTTTGGGAGTATAGAAGGAGAATTTAAAAGTGACAGCTCCTGCCCTAACAAAACCTATTTTATTAGTAGTACCGGTGTCGATAGTAACACAGGTCTATCTCCAGACGATGCCTGGAAAAGCATAGAGAAGCTAAATGAAATTCAATTTCAACCTGGAGATCAAATTCTCTTTAAAGGAGGCGAAGAATTCAGCGGGAATTTAAATTTAGATTCAGAAGATGCAAACAACAGCGCCAACCCGGTTTTAATTTCTTCTTACGGAGAGGGAAGAGCTAAAATCAAAGCTGGAAATGACACTGGGATCTATGCCTATAATACATCTGGTATTAAAATAGACAATCTAATTATTGAAGGAAGCGGGATGCATACAAACAACAGTTCAGGAATCTCATTCTACAATGATCTTTCTGGTGATGTGAAACTGGATTATGTTGAGATCACTAATTCTGAAGTTTATGGTTTTAAAGAATTCGGAATCGTAATTGGAGCCTATAATGGGAATTCCGGTTACACCAATGTTTTGATCGAAAACAATAAAGTTCATGATTGTCTTGATGTGGGAATTTCATCATATGGAGAATTCTCATCCTCAAAAACCGGTTATGCCCATTCCAACATAACGGTTAGAAACTGTGAGGTTTATAATATTGAAGGCTACAGCAAAGGAAAACATTCTGGAAACGGGATCCTTTTATCCGATGTTCAGAATTCGGTAATTGAACACTGTACAGTATACAATTCAGGTAGCGGAAATACAAGTTGCGGTGGACCGGTTGGAATTTGGTACTGGGATGCAGATCAGGTTACAATTCAATATTCAGAAGTGTACAACATGAGTTCCGGTTCTGGATGTGATGGCGGCGGATTTGACCTGGACGGAGGAGTTACTAACGGGGTGATGCAATACAATTATTCCCACGATAATGATGGAGCTGGTTTTATGGCTGGTCAGTTTACAGGGTCACGACCTATGAAGAACATTATCATTCGATACAACATCAGTGAGAATGACGCGGCTACGAATGGAGGAAGTGTTTACCTGTTCAATGGTAACAATGGAACTATGAGCGATATTTATGTTTATAACAATACCCTTTATCTAAGTGAAAAAAGCTCAAATCAAGGTTCTGCGAACATCAAGTACACACCCTGGAAGGCTTTGAAAAATAATATGAATTTCTACAACAACATTTTATTTGCTTCCAATGGAGCTGATCTTATCAACATTCCAGAAGGCTATGACGGTTATTTCGCCGGGAACCTTTACTATTCTTCTTCAGATTTCAGTATTAAATATAAAGGCTTAACCTATACTTCCCTGGAAGATTTTAGAAGTACAGGTAATGAGTTGCATAATGGAACAGATTCAGGTTTTGAGGGTGACCCTCTCCTAAATAATCCAGGAAACGGTGAAACCATAGGTTATGGAAATAATATTTCCAACCTGAATGCATACTTATTACAGTCTGCATCACCTGCTAAAAATGCAGGTATAGAAATAAGCGATTCTGGTAGCAGGGATTATTTTGGAAACATAATTTCGGGCTCTTCAGACGATATTGGTGCCCATCAGGCAGACACTACAATTAAATCAAGTGAAGTTGCTTTAAAATAGGATATAAAAAAAGGTGATTTTTAATGATCACCTTTTTTTAATTATAATTCTGGAAATTTAAGCTTTCGGAAGAAATACTTCGGCCATCATACATCTGGCACTACCTCCACCGCAGGTTTCAATAGTTTTAATTTCTGAACTCAGGATCTGGCAATGCTTCTCGATCCTGGAGATCTGGTCTTCTGTAAGACTTCTGTGTGCCCTGGCGCTCATTACCAGATACTTTTTGCCTTCACCGCCCTGAACCTGGAGCATATTACCAGCAAATTCATGCATCTGTTCTTCTGAAATGGAGATGATCTCCTTCTCATCCATTTTCAGATGCTTTACAACATTTTTCCGCTCCTTCTTATCATCAATAGTATCCAGACAGATCACCGTAAATTCATCAGCAACACACATCATCACATTGGTATGATAAATAGGAAGTCGTTTATCGTCTACTGTCTGGTAAGCGTTAAAGATTACCGGGGTAAACTCGAAATCTTCGCAGAATTCAATTAAAAGATCTTCATCTGCTCTTGGAGAAATGGCGCAATACGCTTTTTGATTTACCCTATCCAGAATTAGGCTTCCTGTTCCCTCCAAAAAAACATCATCTTCTTCGGCGATTGTATAATCTACAATGTCTGAGATCTTAAATCCGGCCTCTTCCAGTTTTGCAAAATATTCCAGTCGGCGTTCCTTCCTTCTGTTTTCAGCAAACATTGGATATAAGGCAACCTGGCCATCTTCATGAAATGAAACCCAGTTATTCGGAAATATAGAATCTGGAGTGTCATCTTCAGGCACATCGTCCACGACAACCACGTTTACGCCTACAGACCTTAATTTATCAACAAACAGGTCAAATTCCTGAGTAGCGATCTCATTAATATCATCGCCTTCTAATTTAGTTTGAAAATAATTGTTCACTGCGGTTTGTTCATTCATTCTGAATCCAACCGGTCTCACCATTAAAATAGTATCTGTAATCTGCCTCATCATCTAAAATTTTTATTCTCTAATTAGGGGTAAAGTTGAACATCTTAAAAGACCTTCCTGTTTAGCTATTTCAGCATATGGTACTTCTTCAACAGTTATTCCTTGTGCTCTCAGCCACGTATTTAGTCTGGTAAAGCCTTTTTCTGAAATCACTACATCCTCGGAAATAGAGAAAATATTTGAATTCATATTATACATCTCATCTCTTGTGATCTCATAAACATTCTCCTTTCCGAAGAAATTTACCAGCCACTCATATTCCTCTTCAATAAGAAAACCTCCCTTATAGATAATGGCTTTGTCTTTTCCAACAGGCTGAAAACAACAATCCAGATGAAGGGCATTATCTTTTGCAATTTCATTAGACTTTTTTAAGCTGAATGAAACCACCTTTTTCTCAGGAAAAATTTTCTCTAAAGCTTCTACAGCCTGCCGGTTTGTTCTGGCTGTAATAAAATCTTTATAATCCTTCCCTTTATATGTACCTACGAAAATATAATCACCCAAGGGCATAACATCACCGCCTTCTATATGTGCTGCCTCAGGTAAAGTAATGATCTTTTCAGGGTCAATTTTATTAAGAACATGATCTATGGCTTCAATCTCCTGATCTCTGTCTGGGAGGATATTGGATTTAATGAATTTATCATCGATCACAAATGCAATATCCCTGGTAAAAATCTGGTTATAGTCTTTTATTAATTTAGGACGGAAGACCTCAACTTTATACTTCTTAAGAACTTCTGCGACGGCCTCCATCTCCTTAACCATATCTTCTTCCTTAGGATATGTTCCAGCCTTGATATGCTCTTTTGACTTTGGGTCATATGCCTCTTCCAGAGTTGGAATAGGACCAATACTCTCAGCTGTACCTAACACAACAGCCTTGAGCCTTGAAGTTTCATTGGTTATATGTAAATTCATGCAATAAATTTTGGCAAAGATAATAAAAGGCTTTACCCAAGCGTGAGAATATACTGAAGAAAAGTTCTCCTTTAAATATTCCTTTCCAACTGAAGTTTGAGTGAGCTCACTCTGTATATTTAAGTATACTTTAATATCTTAGGCCCGTCTAATCTACATTTTGGGGTAAAATCTATTTTCTGAAAGAACTTGGTTTAAAACTTTTATTAGCGTCACTTCTGGTTGTGGTGCTTTCATGTACAGATGATAAATGCGAAAATCATTCTGCCACCGTGCATATTGAAAAAACTGAGGAAGGTTATAGCCTTATCCGAAATGGAGAAAAGTTTTATATTAAAGGAGGTGCAACTAATGCCGAATACCTGGAAGAATTAAAGGCTGCCGGCGCGAACACCGCCCGAATCTATGACACCCTTTATTTACAGAGAACTCTTGATAAGGCGCATTCATTAGGCCTAATGGTTGTTGTGGACATTCCTATTCCAAAATATTATAATAATCTTAAATATTATGAAGAAAGGGAATACTTCCTTTTAGTAAAGGAAAAGGTTAAAAATTTAGTAGAAAAATATTACGATCATCCGGCTTTGCTCTATTGGAATCTGGGCAACGAAATATACTATCCCTATATTTATAAATCTACCAACTTCTTCTCTAACTATAATGAGTTAATTGATCTAATACATGAAATAGATCCTAATCATCCTGTTAGCACCAGTACTATTGGAGCCAATAAATACAGAGTACTAACCATTATAACCAAAAGTCCGCAATTAGATTTTATCTCTTTTAATGCCTTTGGAAATTTAAGTCGTTTTTCAGATTTATTAAGTCCAATTTCACCGATATGGGATGGACCACATGTGATCACGGAATGGGGAGTAAATGGTCCCTGGGAATCAAATTTCACTTCCTGGAAGGCACCTATAGAAGAAACCAGCACCAAAAAAGCTCAACTAATAAAAGAACGATATAATAATTACCTGGAACCTATTAAGAAGAACGGTTCGTTAGGAAATTTCGTTTTTTATTTCGCACATAAAATTGAATCTACTCCAACCTGGTATAGCCTTTTTAAAGAAAACAAACTTAAAACAGAGGCGGTATTTGAGCTTGAAAATATCTGGAAAGAAACAAACAGAATTTATAAAGGTCCCCGTTTGGATTATATATTGCTAAATGAACTTGGAGCAAATAAAAGTATAACCTTATCTCCAGATGAAGAAGTTAGAGCTGAAGTCTTTCTACCAGGTAACTTTGATCAACAACTTCAATATCAATGGGAGTTAAGACCCGAATCCTGGTATAAATCCCATGAAAGTAAAGTCTTAACAGAAATAGATTTTAAGAAGGATGAAAATATTGTAAAATTTAATGTTCCGAAAAAGGAAGGTCCCTATCGCCTATTTGTTTATCTGACCAATGAAACCGAATATTTTGCCACTGCAAATATTCCGTTTTATGTTCTAAATCCGAGTGATGAGGAATAATATTAAAGCCCCTACTACTAATGAGAATAGGGTAATCAAGTTTTTAATTTTACTCGGTATCGTTAGTATCCTGAATTTTCTATATTTTTTCCTGGATCGGGAATCCTGGGGTAATACATTCTTATTCATTCTACTTTCCATTAGTCTTTTTTATGGGATCCTTAAAAAAATTTACCTGTGGTACAATTATTCCAACATTTCAATTCCCAAAAAACCGGATAAAAAACAGGACTTCACGGTAGATGTTCTTACGACTTATTTTCCAGGGGAACCTTATCAAATGATAATCACAACCCTGGAGGCTATTATTAAAATTAAATACCCCCACGAAACTTTTTTATGTGATGAAGCAAATGATCCTTACTTAAAAGATTTTTGCAAAAGCCATGGAATCCACCATGTAACCAGAAATAACCGCGTAGACGCGAAAGCAGGGAATATCAATAATGCCCTAAGAAAAGTTGCTAAAGGAGATATCACCGTTATTCTGGACCCAGATCATATACCTGATCCAGATTTTCTTGATCAGGTAATTCCCTATTTCTCAGACCCGGAAATAGGATTTGTACAAACAGTCCAGGGATATTATAATATTAAAGAGACCCTGGTTGCCAGAGGAGCGGCTGAACAAACTTTCCAGTTCTACGGTCCCATGATGATGACACTTAATTCCTATGGAAGCGTAAATGCAATAGGAGCAAATTGTGTTTTTAGAAGATCCGCCTTGGATAGTATTGGAGGACACGCACCTGGTCTTTGCGAGGACATGCATACAGCTATGAAGCTGTATTCCAGGAATTGGAAGGCAGTATACCTCCCAAAGATTTTAGCCCAGGGATTAGCTCCTTCTAACCTTACCAGTTATTTTAAGCAACAGCTGAAATGGGCCAGAGGAACTTTCGATCTATTATTTAAGGTTTACCCTAAACTTTTTAACAAATTTTCTTTACGCCAAAAAATTCATTTTGGCATTCTTCCCCTTCATTACCTGAGCGGCCTGATCACCTTATTGAATTTTATAATTCCAATCATTTCTCTGTTATTTTCCATTACACCCTGGAAAGGAAACGTTATCGATTTCGGTCTGGCTTTACTCCCAATGGTTGGAAGTTCCATATTAATTAGAACGTATATTCAAAAATGGGTTATACAGAGAAAAGAAAGAGGCTTTCATCTTATTGGCGGCTTGCTGGAAATTAACACCTGGTGGATCTATTTATTAGGATTCTTCTATACGATACTGAACAAGAATATACCTTACCTCCCCACGCCAAAGGAAAATGAATTTGCGACGAACTACAGGATTATTATTCCAAACTCAATTGTTGCTCTTATTTCCGTAATTGCTGTTTTCATTGGTCTTTCCAATGACTACACCCCTTTCACCATGGTAATGTCTGGCTTCGCTATATTCAATGCGATTATAATGCTATTAGGCATTTATCTAACAATTAAAACCACGAATGAAAATAATATACTCCGAAACAATTTAAGGAAAGACCTTGTTGCTAAACTTAATTCATTAAGAATTAAAACTCTTAAAGCTGGAAATTCTCTTTTTACGGTTACCAGATTTACAGCATTACCAATATTGCTTATTGTCCTGATAACCTCCGTTTGGCTGAAACAACAAAAGGATGGTAAAAGATGGGATGACATATCCGCACAGTATTATCAACCTGAATCTGGCTCTTATCTGGGAATATATCATCCAGACCGAGACACCGGAGTAGTGAATCTATCTGAAATAAAGAAGATCGAGAAAGAGCAGCAACTTGATTTTAATATAATTTCCTTCTACCTCTCATGGGACAAGAATGCCAAAAATAACTTTCCCGAGAAGTTATTAAAATCTATTAAGGCCGAAAACGCTATCCCAATGATAACCTGGGAGCCCTGGCTTAAAGAAAAAAATACTGAGAATTCTAGAAAGGGGCAGGAAAGTATTCTTAAACGCATTGCTAATGGAGAATATGACTCTTATATCAATACCTTCGGAAAGCAGTTGGCTGAATTCGATGAACCGGTATACCTTCGATTTGCTCACGAATTCGACAACCCTCAATACCCCTGGAGCAAGACAAAAGGAAATCTTGAAGAGGAATTTAAATTGGCCTGGAAACATGTATATAATCTCCTGAAATCTCAGGGAGCATACAAAATAATGATGGTATGGAATCCATGGAAATTTGAGAATATGAATAAATTTTATCCTGGTGATGAATATGTTGACTGGGTAGGGTTCACTCTTTTGAATTACGCTAAGTTAAATAAGAGAGGCAAAACTGTTGCCTTCGAAAAGCTTTACAAGGAATTTCATGATAAATTATACTGGTTCACCAGAAAACCAGTGATGCTGGCAGAGTTTGGCTCTGTTAAATCTTCAAATTCGAATGAACAATCTAATTGGCTAAGAAATTCTTCAGAAATATTACGCAATGAATTTGAGGAAGTTAAGGCTGTAGTGATGTTCAACAGTGCTTATGATAATAATATACCGGAGGGGAAGGTTTACCTGGAAGAATATATCGATTGGACTACAGATTCTATAGGTCTGTTTTCAGAATACCAAGGTAGTATATCTTATAGGAAGCCCGATACTAGGAATCGAATTAGCACGAATAATCGTTTAAAATTTAAAAAATATCCCAGAGGAGTTCGATATAAAAAAGGCTTGAACTGGAAGGATAATTATTATGTTCTTAGTAGGAAAACTTTGCTCAAGGATTTCAGGCTGATGAAAAAGGTTGGAATAAACACCATTCTCTATCCTGGTGGGAACGTATACGATCATAATACCCTGAAATACTCTCAGAGAAACAATATAAATATCATGTATGACTTTCAGACCTTTGAGCCTGTTGATTTCATCAATAATGAAGCAGTAGTAACGGAAATGGAAGAAGAAATACTTGAAAAAGTAAAAAACTTAAACAATCATGAAAATATAACCGGATACTCATTTAATCTTCGGCTGGAAGACTATTATAATAAACCATTACTATTTGAACAGCAACAGGCGATGGTCGACTGGTACACGCAATTATTCCCTAAAATAAAACTTTACTCGCCTTCTACACCGGTAGTGTTAAATATTGAATTAAATTCTGAAACCAGATATATACTTAGTGAATTGAACAAATACGTACCGGCAGATTATTTTGGTTTGGTAGTTAGGGATACTGCATATCTTGATAAAACCATAGATTTGGCTACTAAGGAAAAAATACCACTTCTAATAACCTCGATTTCGCCTGAATTTCTGGATCAAATTAACATAAACCAGTCTACCGCGATACTAGAAAACTGGCAGGATGAAAGATTCACCAATAAGTTGAGTTATGATGGTATGCTAGATTTTGAAGGCAGAAAAAAGAGCAATCTTCGTACTATAAGTGAAAATTGGGGTAAAAATAACCTCACAGAATCTGAATTAAAACTAGGTATTCTAAAACCTGCGGTACCACTCCTGGCAATCGGGAATGAAAAAGCCACCTATCACGCAGTGTTATATTTTAATAATAGCTGGCATCATGAAAACAATCTTGATAAAGACCTTCGCTATGAATGGACCTTAATAAAAACTGACACATTCTCCAACCCCCTAGCTTTGAAAAAACTAGGTAACGGTCCAAAGATAACATTAAACGTGCCTCAGGATTACGAAAATTACAGGTTGCTACTTACTGTAACCTCCCCTGCTGAAGAATATGTTTTAAGAAAACTAATCTCTTTGAATATTCCACTTAAAACGAAAGAAGTTGATGATGATGAATAAAAAAAGCCGCTTCTGATGAAGAGGCTTTTTTTTATTAAATAGATTGAAAATTATCTATTACCTAGCGGCTTAAACTCTCTATGATTTTCACCGGTATAAATTTGCCTTGGCCTACCAATTGGTTCCTTTTTTAATCTCATTTCTCTCCATTGAGCAATCCACCCTGGAAGTCTACCAAGTGCGAACATTACGGTAAACATATCAACCGGGATCCCTAATGCACGGTAAATGATTCCAGAATAGAAATCTACGTTTGGATATAATTTTCTCTTCACGAAATAGTCATCTTCAAGGGCTTGCTTTTCCAACCCTTTAGCTATATCAAGAACAGGATCCTCTATTCCAAGCTGACCAAGAACTTCGTCAGCAGATTTCTTAATAATCTTAGCACGCGGATCGAAATTCTTGTAAACACGGTGTCCAAAGCCCATTAAACGGAAAGGAT
Organism: Christiangramia lutea; assembly: GCF_022489035.1. Taxonomy (GTDB): domain Bacteria; phylum Bacteroidota; class Bacteroidia; order Flavobacteriales; family Flavobacteriaceae; genus Christiangramia; species Christiangramia lutea. Next base: position 103,388 of record NZ_JAKVTV010000004.1, on the reverse strand, counting down.
CTTCTTTATCCTTAGCCTTTTCCATAAATTTCTTGGTATCCCCACCGTCTTCCTTAATATTTTCAAGCATTTCAATCACCGCCTGGTTAGCTCCACCATGAAGTGGTCCCCAAAGCGCAGAAATACCTGCTGAAAGAGAGGCAAAAAGACCAGCATGAGATGAACCTACCATTCTTACTGTAGAAGTAGAACAGTTCTGCTCATGATCTGCATGCAGTATTAAAAGCTTATCCAAAGCATTAATCACTGCTTTATCCACACTATAGGTCTTATTTGGCTTTTCGAACATCATTTTATGGAGGTTCTCTACATAACCAAGATCTTCATCTCCATAATTCAACGGAAGGCTATTTTTCTTTCTAAGGGTCCAGGCTGCAAGTACCGGAAATTTACCTAATATCTTAACGATCGCTTTATACATGTCTTCTTCTGAAGACACATCAACAGAAGATGGATTAAAAGCAATCAGGGCACTTGTAAGCGATGAAAGAACCCCCATTGGATGGGCAGATTTAGGAAATCCGTCAAGGATCTTTTTCATTTCCTCATCTACATGGGACTGCTCCTTGATATCATTTGTGAACTTCTCTAACTGCTCCTTGTTCGGTAATTCTCCAAAGATCAGAAGATATACTACTTCAAGGAAATCTGCTTTTTCTGCCAGATCTTCAATAGCATATCCCCGATATCTCAAAATACCTTTCTCACCGTCCAAAAATGTGATGGCACTCTCACAACTTCCTGTATTCTTAAATCCAGGATCCAAAGTAATAAGACCTGCTTCTCCGCGAAGTTTTTTAATATCAATCCCTATTTCATCTTCTGTTCCTACGGTAATGGGAAACTCATATTTCTTTCCGTCAAATTCGAGTGTCGCTGTTTTAGACATATTATATATAGTTCTTTTAGATTAATTTTTAAGGATTGCTAAAATACGAAATTTAGTGTTAAAATAATTTTAAGCTTAGTAACGAAATATCAGAAATAGCCCGATTTTGTTCAGTTTTCGTGAATTTTAACTTTATTATACCAAAAAGTTAGGCTTGTTTTAATAAGATAGGCTGAAATATGGAAAAAATCTTGAGCCTTATATATGTTATCTATACAGGAATAGGTAGCATCAAGAGATTTGTAATTGGAAACAAATTATTTTACCAAGTATAGATATTGATAATATTTTTCAACAGATTTCTTCCAGGTAAATCTTTGCTCCTTTGCATTAGATGATATCTTATTCCATTTTGCTCGGTCTTGAAAATAAAGATCTACAGCATCAGAAAAAACCTTGATGAAATTCTGAATTTTTTCGTCAGTTGTTTTTCCATCGAAACTGAATCCTGTTATATTGTGTTTTACTGTATCCTTAAGGCCTCCCGAACTATGAACAAGACACGGCTGACCATTTCTCATTGCCAGCATCTGACTTATTCCACATGGTTCAAACTGGCTTGGCATTAAGTACAGGTTCGATTCCTGGTATAACATATCAATGATACTCTCTGACTGCGCATTGATAAAAATGAAATTCTTATGATGATAACTAGCCTCTCTGAATATCGATTCATATTCGGGAGCGCCGGTCCCAAGTAAGATATAAATGCCATTCACTTCTTTCAGCTTATTCATAAGTGCTGGAAGCAATTCGGGATCTTCCCGAAAAAAGAAAAACTTCTGTTCGGTAAGCCGGGCTACACTGGTACAAATAAAGTCTGGTTTATGTTCTTGCCAACGGGTTATCTTCTCGCCTGTATGCGCCAGGTAATGTGCCTTATAATCCTTTTTTTCTTCCTGTAACCATCGGAAGAGTCTTCTTACACATTGCCTAAGTAGGATTCCTTTTTCTACCTGAATAAAACCTTCGTAAGATGCACCATTCAGGATTCCGAATAATCTTCCTTCCTTTTTGGCAATTCTCAAGTCATCTTCAAGTCCTTCCCCACCTATAAAATGTGGAGGATCACTTGACTTCTGAATATCTTCCATATAGGAAGGTGAAACTGTATGCACTGCATCAGAAAGTCTTATACCTACCGCCATTAGGTTGATACAATCTGTATATCGATGGTCGTACAACTGTTCACGGTCAAATTCTATATCCGGAAAAAATGCCTGGACAGAAGAATAATTATTGTCGAACGGCCTTATCCCCTGGATTGCCAGGTTATGAATCGTATAAACTATTCTTATATCTTTCAATATTTCAAACCTGGGATTATACTCTCGAAGGAAAAGTAACATGCTGGTATGCCAATCATGAAGATGAATAATATCAATTTTTCCGAAGACTTCTTCCCTGATGGCCGCGGCGACCGCGGTACAGAATAAAGAAAATACATTCGCATCTGTATAAAATGGTTGATCGGGATCATTAAAATAGATGTGTGCAATATCGCCAGCCTTTATATCCTCGTGGTGAAGCACAAAATGCTTTATGCCATTAATTTGCTTTTTCCCTGCTATTTCATAAATCTCGCCATTATGAGGAACACCTCGAAATACAAAATGAATATCTGTGATCTTCGTTGCTTCAGAAAGATGAAGCCTGGAATAGGAAGGAGTAATAATATTAACCTGGTCTCCCCTATTAGAAATTTCCCGGGGAACGTCACGAACAACGTCTCCCATTCCTCCTGCCTTGCATCGGGAGATACCATCGTTCTCGGCAGCTACGAATAAAAAATTTGTATTCAAGAGGTTGGTTGGTTATTTAGCTGAAATTAGCAATTAAAGAACAGCTCTCACATTATTATTATTTAAATGATTGTTAATATAACATATAAAATAATTAGAAGTAAACAAAAAAAGCCCCTTCTTACGAAGAGGCTTTAAATCTTAGCGATAGATTTTTACTTAATCTTGAACGCATTATCCTGAGGATAATAAGCCATATGACCTAATTCTTCCTCTATTCTTATCAACTGATTGTATTTCGCCATACGGTCACTACGTGAAGCAGAACCTGTTTTGATCTGACCCGTATTCAAGGCTACAGCTAGATCCGCAATGGTATTGTCTTCAGTTTCTCCGGAACGGTGAGACATTACAGAAGTATATCCGGCATTGTGAGCCATATTCACCGCTGCGATCGTTTCAGTTAAAGTACCTATCTGGTTTACCTTGATCAAAATCGAATTAGCGATATTTTCTTTGATCCCTCTTCCAAGACGTTCTACGTTGGTTACGAAAAGGTCATCTCCTACTAACTGAACATTATCCCCGATCTTATCGGTTACGGCTTTCCAGCCTTTCCAGTCATTCTCGTCCATTCCATCCTCGATAGAAATAATTGGATATTTCGAAGCAAGTTCTGCAAGATATTCGGCCTGCTCTTCACTGGTTCTTACCTTACCTTTATCTCCTTCAAACTTAGTATAATCATATTTCCCATCCACAAAGAATTCAGCAGCAGCGCAGTCTAGTGCGATCATCACATCTTTGCCTGGCTTGTAACCTGCCTTTTCAATAGCTTTCAATATTGTGTCCAAAGCATCTTCAGTTCCTTCCAGTGTTGGCGCAAAACCACCTTCATCACCTACAGCAGTACTCAGACCACGGTCGTGAAGAACTTTCTTAAGATTATGGAAGATCTCTGTACCCATTTTAAGGGCATGAGAAAAACTTTCTGCCATTACCGGCATGATCATAAACTCCTGAAAGGCAATAGGCGCATCACTGTGAGAACCACCATTGATGATATTCATCATTGGTACCGGAAGTGTATTTGCGCTAACACCACCAACATATCTATAAAGAGGCATATTCAATTCATTGGCAGCTGCCTTGGCAACAGCAAGAGAAACTCCTAAAATAGCATTGGCTCCTAATTTAGATTTATTCGGAGTTCCATCAAGATCTCTCATAGTTTGATCTATCAGGTTCTGTTCAAAAACAGAGTAGCCCATTAATTTATCGGCGATCTCTCCGTTAACATTGTCCACAGCTTTTTTAACTCCTTTTCCCATGAAGTCGTCTCCTCCATCACGAAGCTCTACGGCCTCATGTTCTCCAGTAGAAGCTCCAGAAGGTACCGCAGCACGTCCCATAATTCCATTTTCGGTATAAACATCTACTTCTACCGTTGGATTTCCTCTGGAATCAAAAATCTGCCTGGCATGAATATCTAAAATAGCACTCATAATATCATTTTAATTAGTTAATTGAACAGCTGCAAGATACAAATACAGCTATTAAAAAGCGAGTGAACACCCCAGTTTTAAGGCATTTATAACTTAAAATGAAACTCAAACGTTTTCGGAAAAATGAAATAAGAGAAAACCCTAATTTTTGAAAATATCGAAATATGCGCGAAATGTAAGTCCTAGTCCGTCGGCACTACCCTCCTTGTAATTATATTTAGTTTCTGAAAATTGAAGATCCTCAAAGGCCTTTTTAGTATCTAGGGTTGAATAGGTTATCAGAAAGCTGAATTTTATTCTGTCCAATCCAAAAAAGTCACCTTCCACACCTGCAGAAAATGTCCAGAAACTATGACTAGTTCTTTCACTTACTTCTTCAGTAAGATCATACTGGTTAGCATTCCTGCGAAAAAATCTTTCAGAGGCTTTTATACTTCCCAGGTTATATTCCGGGAGCAATACTAAGGCAGCCTCTTCATTGCCGAATATAAACTTTGGTGCTACCGAAAAATTCAAGGAATTAAACCTCCCATCGTACCTGGCTGTAGCCAGGGGAGGTGAACTTTCAAAATTTAGTCGTTCGAATTCATTGGGCTGGCCAGAATAGTAATTAATTCCTACCTCGGGAGCTATGAATTTAAAGCGAAAAACTTCAATTCCCACTTCAAAGCCACCATAAAGGTTAGATTCAAAACCTTTATCATAAACCGGTTTTGCCCCAGTATAGATCTTAGGTTCAAATTGTGCCTGTCCCTGGAATGAGCATGCAATCAACCACAGGAAAAATAGAAAACGTATCAATCTACTCCTTTCCTAATTTGAAACCTAGTTGAATATCGATAAGGGGAGAAAAATAGGTGTCTCCCAGGTCGTTGAAACCTAAACCAGCACCAAGGTTCAGATTTAATTTAAAATTACTATTGTAAATTCTTTGAAGACCCCAGGTTGGTCCTATGAAACCGGTAAGATCAATCTCCATATCACCAATAATGGCGTCTCCACTCCCAAGTAAACCAGCGAGAGCTATATAATTGGCACTATTTTCTGAAACCTTCTTCCCTTTTTCAGCTCTTTTTTTAAAATTGTAATAATATCTGTACTGTGCTCCAAATTGAGGAAAAATACCAAACTCCGCTTCTTCAAGGTAATCGGCATCATGGTAGCCAAAGCCAAGTCCCAGCATCAGATCGACAGATGTATTATCTGAAACCGCGAGTTCATACTCAGCAGATGGTATTAAAAAGTTTAGTGAAAATTGATTTTGGGTAGATTGAGCATTGGTAAATATTCCAGTAAACAGGAATACGGCAAGTAGAATTTTCTTCATGTTAGGTTTGGGTTCAATTTAATAATTCCCGAAACTACCTAATTACACGTTCTCCAACAAATTTATTTTATAGCCAAACGTTAAAACTAAAAAGACCGGAAATCAATCCGGTCTTTATAATATGTAAATTGTGCTGACAGTTATGCTTTCACTTTTTTGATCCTTTCTATGAATTCATCAAAAAGATAGCTGGCGTCATGTGGACCCGGACTTGCTTCAGGGTGATACTGCACAGAGAATGTATTTTTACTCTTCATGGCCAGGCCACCTACAGTTCCGTCGTTTAAACATATATGAGTTATCTCTACATCTGGATGATTTTCTGTTTGCTCTTTATCTACAGAGAAACCGTGGTTTTGTGAAGTTATTTCACCTTTACCAGTGATCAAATTCTTAACCGGATGATTAATTCCCCTATGCCCGTGATGCATCTTGTAAGTTTTAATACCATTGGCGATAGCGATGATCTGGTGACCAAGGCAAATACCAAATAGTGGATGATCATTTTCTATTATGGTTTTTGTTACCTTAATGGCATTATCCAAAGGTTGTGGATCTCCAGGGCCGTTAGATAGGAAATATCCATCCGGATTCCACTCCTTCATCTCTTCATAGCTGGCATCATATGGAAACACTTTAATGTAAGCATCCCTTTGAGCAAGATTTCTAAGAATATTGGTTTTGATCCCAACATCTAAAGCAGCGATCTTTAAACTCGCATTTTCGTTACCAAAGAAATAAGGCTCTTTAGTAGACACTTTAGATGCAAGTTCAAGTCCGTTCATATCGGGAACGGTTTTCAATTTTTCCTGAAGCTTTTCAATATCTTCAACATCAGTCGAAATAATAGCATTCATGGCACCATTTTCTCTAATGTAGGTAACCAGGGCTCTTGTATCTACATCTGAAATTGCAAAAATGTTGTTTTCAGTTAAAAAATCCTCAAGAGATTTGTCTGAAGCCGGCCTGGAGGGAGTATAACTAAAGTTCTTACAAATTAGCCCGGCAATTTTGGCACTATCAGATTCATTCTCTTCTTCATTAGTACCATAATTTCCAATATGCGCATTGGTGGTCACCATGAGCTGCCCGTAATAGGAAGGATCTGTAAAGATCTCCTGGTACCCGGTCATCCCGGTATTAAAACAAACTTCTCCTACTGCATTTCCTTCCTTGTTTCCAACGGCCTTCCCATAAAAGATAGTACCGTCTTCCAGTAAAATGATCGCTTTTCTTTTCGCCTGATATTTCATACTTGTGTTGTTGTGTTACTGTGGCTGTAAAATTAATTATCAATAGGGTATAAAAAAAGGATAAACTATTAAAGCTTATCCTTTTAAAATTTAGATTGCAAAGAGAATCATTTCTATTCTTCTTTTTTATCGTCCTTTTTTTCAGCCTTTGGCTCTTCAGCTTTTGGCTCTTCTTTTTTAGTTTCTTTAGCAGCAGCTTCTTTCGGCTGAGCTGTAGAAGCTGAATCATCAGACTTCTTCTTACCAGCACGACGAGTAGACTTTTTCTTCTTAGGCTTATCTACACCATAAGTTTCGTTGTAGTCTACAAGCTCGATCATTGCCATTTCAGCAGCATCTCCAAGACGGCTACCTAGTTTAATAACTCTGGTATAACCTCCCGGACGATCTCCTACCTTAGGAGCTACATCTCTGAAAAGCTCACTAACAGCTTCTTTGCTTCTAAGTTTACTGAAAACTACACGTCTGTTATGGGTAGTATCTTCTTTAGACTTAGTTACTAGAGGCTCTACAAATACTTTAAGAGCTTTAGCTTTTGCAACTGTAGTGTTGATTCTTTTGTGCTCAATTAGGGAACAAGCCATATTCGCAAGCATTGCCTTACGATGTGCTGTTTTTCTACCTAAATGGTTTCCTTTTTTTCCGTGTCTCATGACATTTTTTATTTCATCATCTTGCTGCGACCCATTTTGAGGAGCAAAATATGATGGGATTTATATTACTTAACTAAAAGCCGGGAATGAAATTCCCGGTTCTTCTAGTCTTTATCTAATTTATATTTTGAAAGGTCCATTCCAAAGTTCAAACCTTTGTTGCTTACAAGTTCTTCCAACTCAGTAAGTGATTTTTTACCGAAGTTTCTGAATTTCATAAGATCATTCTTGTTGTAAGAAACAAGGTCTCCTAAGGTATCAACTTCAGCTGCTTTCAAACAGTTAAGAGCTCTAACCGAAAGATCGAGGTCTACCAGTTTAGTCTTAAGTAATTGTCTCATGTGAAGAGATTCTTCATCATAAGTCTCAGTTTGAGCAATCTCATCAGCCTCAAGAGTAATTCTCTCATCAGAGAATAACATAAAGTGGTGAATAAGAGTCTTAGCAGCTTCGGTTAAAGCATCCTTTGGATGAATAGAACCGTCACTTATAATTTCAAATACAAGTTTTTCGTAGTCAGTCTTCTGCTCAACACGGTAGTTCTCGATACTATACTTTACATTCTTAATAGGAGTGTAAATAGAATCTGTGAAGATCGTACCAAGAGGAGCATTGGCTTTTTTGTTTTCTTCGGCCGGAACGTAACCTCTACCTTTTTCGATAGTTACTTCCATGTTCAGGCTTACTTTCTTATCCATATGACAGATTACCTGGTCTGGATTAAGAATTTGAAATCCTGAGATGAATTTCTGGAAGTGACCGGCAGTTAATTGATCTTCTCCGGAAACTGAAATGGTAACCGATTCGTTATCGATCTCATCGATCTGCCTTTTAAATCTGATCTGTTTCAGGTTAAGGATTATCTCGGTTACGTCTTCCACTACTCCTGCGATGGTAGAGAATTCGTGATCTACGCCTTCAATTCTAACTGAAGTGATCGCGAAACCTTCCAAAGAAGATAAAAGCACTCGTCTTAAAGCGTTACCAACGGTTAATCCATATCCAGGTTCCAAAGGGCGAAATTCAAATTTCCCTTCGAAATCTGTTGAATCAATCATTATAACTTTATCGGGCTTCTGAAAATTTAATATTGCCATATTTAGACTTCTGTGTGAATTATTATTTCGAATATAATTCGACTATAAATTGCTCGTTAATGTTTTCAGGAATCTGAACTCTTCCTGGTACAGATACGAAAGTTCCTTCTTTCTTCTCTGAATTCCATGAAAGCCATTCGTAAACACTGCTGTTATTTGATAGTGATTCCTGGATCACAGCAAGTGATTTAGATTTTTCTCTTACCCCAACTACATCTCCAGCTTTCAGGTGGTAAGAAGGTATATTTACTAGTTCTCCGTTTACAGTGATGTGACGGTGACCAACTAACTGACGGGCAGCTCTTCTTGATGGAGCAATACCCATACGGTACACCACATTATCTAAACGAGATTCGCAAAGTTGAAGAAGCACCTCACCTGTAATTCCCTGCGCGCGGGTTGCTTTTTCGAACATGTTGCGGAACTGACGCTCAAGAATACCATAAGTATACTTAGCTTTTTGCTTTTCCATTAACTGGATAGCATATTCAGATTTTTTTCCACGACGACGGTTATTCCCGTGTTGTCCTGGAGGATAGTTTCTTTTTTCGAAAGATTTGTCGTCTCCAAAAATAGCTTCACCGAATTTACGGGCTATTTTAGTTTTTGGACCAGTATATCTTGCCATTACTATTGTTGTTTTAGAAAGGGATTATGAATTAAGGCATAAGTCCTTCGATAATCTAAATCCTTTCCTATTATTAAATTTTATTAAACTCTACGTCTCTTTGGTGGACGACAACCGTTGTGCGGAAGCGGTGTTACATCGATAATCTCAGTCACCTCTATTCCATTATTATGAATAGATCTGATCGCAGATTCTCTACCGTTTCCAGGACCTTTAACGTATACTTTTACTTTACGCAGTCCAGCTTCGTGAGCTACTTTAGATGCATCTTCAGCAGCAAGCTGTGCAGCGTAAGGAGTATTCTTCTTAGATCCTCTAAAGCCCATCTTTCCTGCAGATGACCATGCTACAACATCTCCCTTTTTATTAGTAAGGGAAATAATGATGTTGTTGAAAGAAGCAGTTACGTGTGCTTCACCGTTTGACTCAACGATTACTTTACGTTTCTTCTGAGTTTTAGCTTTTGGATTCGCTTTCTTTGCCATACTACTTACTATTTAGTTGCCTTTTTCTTGTTAGCAACTGTTTTTCTTCTTCCTTTTCTGGTTCTGGAGTTGTTCTTAGTTCTTTGGCCTCTTAAAGGAAGTCCCGCTCTGTGGCGAATTCCTCTATAGCATCCAATATCCATAAGACGCTTAATACTCATTTGAACCTCAGTACGTAATTCTCCTTCGATTGTAAATTGACCAACAGCCTCACGGATCTTACCGATCTCGTCATCGTCCCAATCTGAAACTTTCTTACTTTCGTCAACTTTAGCCTGTGCAAGTATCTCCTGAGCCCTGCTTTTGCCAATTCCGAAGATATAGGTCAATGCTATAACTCCTCGCTTTTGTTTAGGTATATCTACCCCTGCAATTCTTGCCATAATTAGCCTTGTCTTTGTTTAAATCTAGGATTCTTTTTGTTAATCACGTAAAGGCGCCCTTTTCTGCGTACTATCTTGCAGTCGGCACTTCTCTTTTTTATTGATGCTCTAACTTTCATCTTTATCTCTTTTTGATTCACCGGCAGAGCCTTACCCCATTCGATGAAATTTTAGCCTTCATAAATTTTTCAGAGTGCAAAAGTATAAAAAATTTATAAAAGGCTGAAAATTACTTTTTAGTATCTGTAAGTTATTCGAGCCTTAGTTAAATCGTAAGGACTCATTTCCAGTTTTACCTTATCACCGGGAAGCAATTTTATATAATGCATACGCATCTTCCCGGAGATATGGGCAGTCACGACGTGACCATTCTCCAATTCTACACGAAACATCGCATTTGACAATGCTTCAATGATAGTTCCGTCTTGTTCAATTGGTGGTTGTTTTGCCATAATTAAGCTACTGCTTTTCTGTTTTTACCTGTTTTCATTAATCCGTCATAGTGTCTATTCAACAAGTAAGAATTAACCTGCTGCATAGTATCTATTGCAACTCCAACCATAATTAAAAGCGAGGTACCTCCGAAGAATAACGCCCAGCTCTGCTGTACACCCAGCAAAGAGAATACTATTGCAGGGAACACTGCAATTAGCGCCAGGAATATAGATCCTGGAAGGGTTATCTGAGACATAATACGATCTAGGTATTCTGCGGTTTCAGTTCCAGGACGAATCCCAGGAATAAATCCACCACTTCTTTTAAGATCATCAGCCATTTTATTTGTTGGAACAGTGATCGCTGTATAGAAATAAGTAAATATTATAATCAATATAGCGAACACCAGATTATACCAAAATCCGAATATATTCTGAAATGCTGCAGTAACACCCTGTGCAGTATCTGAGTCTGAAAGACCCGCAACCGCTACAGGAATAAACATAATTGCCTGAGCAAAGATGATTGGCATTACTCCTGATGCATTCAGCTTAAGCGGAATATATTGTCTTGATCCGAAAACATTCTTTTCATATCCACCAGAGGCAGATCTTCTGGCATATTGCACCGGGATCTGACGAACAGCCATAACCAGCATAACTGAAGCCATGATAATGGCAAACCAGATAACTAATTCTATCAGTATCATTACCAGACCACCATTCGATTCAAATACTCTTGAAGCGAATTCCTGAATAAAGGCTTGCGGTAGGGTGGCAATAATACCGACCATAATCAATAATGAAATACCGTTACCAATACCTTTATCTGTGATCTTCTCACCCAGCCACATTGCGAAAATAGTTCCTGTAGTAAGGATGATTACCGATGAAACAACAAATGTAATGTTGTCTCCAAGCATAAATGCCTCTCCCGGTAACGTTGCGAACAGGTTATAGATATAACCTGGCCCCTGTACAAGAGTAATCGCGATGGTAAGCCAACGCGTGATCTGATTAATCTTCTTACGCCCACTCTCACCTTCTTTCTGCAGCTTTTGCAGATAAGGAATCGCGATCCCCATCAACTGAACCACGATTGAAGCAGAGATATAAGGCATAATACCTAATGCAAATACAGAAGCGTTAGAAAACGCACCACCTGTAAAGGCATTAAGAAGCCCTAGTAATCCACTATCAGTCTGGCTAGCCAGGTTAGAGAGTTGAGCGGCATCGATTCCGGGAAGCACAACTTGCGCCCCGAAACGATATACCAAAAGCAAACCGAGGGTAACTAAAATTCTATTTTTTAGCTCCTCGATTTTCCAAATATTCTTGATCGTATTGATGAATTTCATTTGATTATCTATTATAAAGTAACAACTTCACCTCCGGCAGCTTCGATAGCTTCTTTCGCTGAGGCCGTAAATTTATGAACAGATATTTTCAACTTTGCCTTTAATTCACCTCTACCTAATATCTTAACAAGCTCGTTTCTTCCAGCTAGACCGTTTTCAACTAACACGTCCATATCCACTGTATCTTTGATTTTCCCTTCATCTACAAGAGTCTGAAGAGTATCAAGGTTGATACCCTGGTATACCTTACGATTTCTGTTAGTGAATCCAAATTTTGGAACACGTCTTTGAAGTGGCATCTGCCCACCTTCAAAACCTATCTTTTTAGAATAACCAGAACGTGACTTGGCACCTTTGTGACCTCTGGTAGCGGTTCCACCTTTACCAGATCCTTCACCACGCCCAATACGCTTGCTATTTTTTCTAACTGAACCTTCTGCAGGTTTTAAGTTACTTAAATCCATGAGAGATTATTATTTTGTTTCTTCTACAGAAACTAAGTGTTTAACTTTATTTACCATACCAAGGATGTTTGGCGTATCGTCATGCTCAACCGTCTGCCCAATTCTTTTAAGTCCTAAAGACTCAAGAACAAGCTTTTGATTCTTAGTGCGGTTGATAGCACTTTTTGTTTTTGTGACTTTTATCTTTCCCATCTTATTCCTTGATTTATCCTTTAAAAACCTTTTCCAATGAAACACCTCTCTGTTTTGCAACAGTTTCAGCACTTCTTAATTGAAGTAAGGCATCAAAAGTAGCTTTTACAACGTTATGAGGGTTTGAAGATCCCTGGTTCTTAGAAAGTACATCATGTACTCCTACAGATTCCAATACCGCACGAATCGCACCACCAGCAATAATACCGGTACCGGCAGCAGCTGGAAGCAACATTACTCTTGCTCCACCATACTTACCTTTTTGTTCGTGAGGTAAAGTTCCTTTATGTAAAGGAATGCGTACCAGATTTTTCTTAGCGTCTTCTACCGCTTTAGAGATAGCGTCTGCAACTTCCTTAGATTTTCCAAGTCCTTGCCCAACAACACCATTTTCATCTCCTACTACTACAATAGCAGAGAATCCAAAAGCTCTACCACCTTTTGTAACCTTAGTAACACGTTGTACTCCAACCAAACGATCTTTCAATTCAAGACCACCTGGTTTTACATGTTCTACGTTTTTATAATCTTGATACATATTTTCTAGAATTTTAGTCCTCCTTCGCGAGCACCTTCTGCTAATGATTTAACTCTACCGTGGTATAAATATCCACCTCTATCGAAAGAAATCGTATCTATCCCGGCTTTCTTCGCCTTTTCCGCAATGGCTTTTCCAACCATCACAGCCTGCTCTTTTCTATCTGCAGAAGCAGAAGCGATTTCCTTATCTCTTGAAGAAGCTGATGCTAAGGTCTTACCTTCTACGTCGTCGATGATCTGAGCATAAATTTCTCTATTGCTTCTAAAAACAGATAATCTTGGACGGCTTTCAGTTCCAACGATATCCTTACGGATACGTTTTCTGATTTTATTTCTTCTATCTTGTTTTGACACTGCCATAACTAAACTTTATTAAGCTGATTTACCTGCTTTTCTTCTCAATTGCTCGCCTACAAACTTAATACCTTTCCCTTTGTAAGGTTCAGGTTTCCTGAATGAACGGATCTTAGCAGCAACCTGTCCTACAAGCTGCTTGTCATGAGAAGTAAGCTTCACGATAGGATTCTTACCTTTTTCTGAGACAGTCTCCACTTTTACTTCGGGAGCCAAATCTAGTACAATATTATGAGAATAACCAACGGCAAGATCAAGCTTGTTTCCCTGGTTGCTAGCTCTGTAACCAACCCCTACAAGTTCAAGTTCTTTTGTGAAACCTTTAGTTACACCTTCAATCATATTGTTTATCAAAGCACGGTAAAGACCGTGTTTTGCTTTCTGATCACTTTTTTCTGAAGAACGCTCAAAAGTAATAACATTATCTTCGATTTTCACATCGATGTCATCAACCTTTTGTGTAAGCTCTCCTAATTTTCCTTTTACCGTTACAAGACCGTCTTTGTGATCTACTGTCACACCTTCTGGAATCGTAATTGGGCTTTTACCTATTCTTGACATTTCTTTAGTCTTTTAAGTATTAGTAAACGTAGCACAATACTTCACCACCAACTTTATCAGCTTTCGCTTGCTTTCCTGTCATTACTCCGTGAGAAGTAGAAACAATAGCAATTCCAAGACCATTAAGGATTCTTGGGATCTCAGTTGATCCGGCGTATTTACGTAAACCAGGTTTACTTATTCTTTGAATTTTCTTAATTACTGGCTCTTTAGTAAGTTTATCATACTTCAGAGCGATCTTGATAGTTCCCTGAGCGGTATTATCTTCGAACTTGTAACTAAGAATATATCCTTGATCGAATAATATCTTAGTGATCTCTTTTTTAACATTGGAAGCAGGAATTTCCACTACTCTGTGGTTTGCAGCATTTGCATTCCTGATTCTTGTTAAGTAATCTGCAATAGGATCTGTATTCATTTATCTTTATTTGCGGATGTGGTTTTCAATGTTTGAACCTTCATCCAATTTATAATTTTACCAGCTTGCTTTCTTAACACCTGGGATAAGACCTTGGTTAGCCATTTCTCTGAACATTACACGAGAAAGACCAAACTGTCTCATATACCCTTTAGGTCTACCAGTTAATTTACATCTGTTATGTAAACGAACCGGAGAAGAGTTCTTTGGTAATTTCTGTAGTGCTTCGTAATCACCAGCTTCTTTAAGCGCGGCTCTTTTCTCAGCATACTTCTTTACCAATTTCTGTCTTTTAACCTCACGGGCTTTCATTGATTCTTTAGCCATAATTAGTTCTTTTTAAAAGGTAATCCTAGTTCGGTTAACAATGCTTTTGCTTCCTTATCGGTTTCAGCAGTAGTAACGAATGTGATATCCATACCAGCAATTCTATTCACTGCGTCGATATCGATCTCTGGGAAAATTATTTGCTCAGTTACCCCTAGGTTATAATTACCTCTACCATCAAATCCGTTAGATTTGATACCGTTAAAATCACGTACACGCGGTAAAGCGGTAGTAATAAGTCTATCTAAGAATTCATACATTCTATATCCACGTAAAGTAACTTTAGCACCAATTGGCATTCCTTTACGCAGCTTAAACGATGCGACATCCTTCTTCGAAATAGTAGCAACGGCCTTCTGACCACTAATAGCTGAAAGCTCGTCTACAGCATGATCGATAAGTTTCTTATCGGCTACTGCTCCACCAACTCCACGGCTAATTACTATTTTCGTAAGTTTTGGCACCTCCATTACATTGGAGTAGCTGAATTCTTCCTTAAGAGCATTTTTCACTCTCTCGTTATATTCCTGTCTAAGTCTTGGTACGTATGCCATAACTAAATTACTTCATTAGATTTTTTAGAAAATCTTACTTTCTTCCCATCCTCTTCTTTGTATCCAACTCTGGTAGTGTTACCGTTCTTGTCGATAAGCGCCAGGTTAGAAACATGGATAGGAGCTTCCTTCTCTTTAATTCCACCTTGTGGGTTAGAAGCACTAGGCTTCTCATGCTTAGAGATCATATTGATCCCTTCCACGATGGCTTTATTCTTTTCACGAAGTACTTTCTGCACTTTACCTTCCTGACCTTTGTGGTCTCCGGCAATTACACGAACAGTATCTCCTGATTTTATCTTAAGCTTTGTCATTTTCTTAATGTATTAAAGCACTTCTGGTGCCAATGATACAATTTTCATGAATTGCTTATCACGAAGTTCACGTGCTACAGGACCAAATACACGGGTTCCGCGCATTTCTCCTTGTGGACCTAATAATACACATGCATTATCATCGAAACGGATATAAGATCCATCTGGTCTACGAACTTCTTTCCTGGTACGAACAACAACTGCTGTTGAAACTGCACCCTTCTTGATATTTCCGTTAGGTGTAGCTTCTTTTACACTGACAACTATTTTGTCTCCAACAGATGCGTATCTTTTCTTTGTACCTCCCAATACACGAATAGCTAAAACTTCCTTAGCTCCTGTATTGTCTGCTACTTTTAGTCTGGACTCTTGTTGTACCATGATTATTTAGCTCTTTCAATTATTTCTACTAGTCTCCAAGTCTTGGATTTACTTAAAGGTCTTGTTTCCATGATCTTTACAGTATCTCCTTCCTTGCAGTCGTTATTTTCGTCGTGTGCTACGTATTTTTTCGTCTTTAAAACGAATTTACCATACATAGGATGTTTTACTTTTTTCACTTCAGAAACCACGATAGATTTCTGCATTTTGTTACTTGTAACAACTCCTACACGCTCTTTTCTTAAATTTCTTTTTTCCATCTTTCAGCAGAATAACAATTATTGTTGTTCTCTTTTAGTTAACTCTGTAGCCAATCTCGCCACGTCTCTTCTTACAGTTCTTAACTGTATCGGATTTTCCAAAGGCGAAATAGCGTGAGCCATTTTTAAATCTGAATAAGCTTTTCTAGACTTACCAAGCTCTTCTTGCAATTCTGCAACAGACAATTCTTTTACTTCTGATTGTTTCATAATTCCAATATTATTCTTGATAATCTCTAGCTACAACAAATTTAGTTCTCACAGGAAGTTTCTGAGCCGCAAGACGTAATGCCTCTTTAGCTACATCCATTGGTACACCACCAATTTCAAACATGATTCTTCCTGGCTTCACTACAGCTGCCCAATATTCAACGGCACCTTTACCTTTACCCATACGTACTTCAAGAGGTTTCTTAGTGATAGGCTTGTCTGGGAAAATCTTGATCCAGATAGATCCTTCTCTTTTCATATAACGGGTAGCGGCGATACGCGCTGCTTCTATTTGACGTGCAGTAACAAAACTGGAATCCATAGATTTGATCCCAAAGGTACCGTTAGAAAGCCTGTGTCCTCTTTGAGACATACCTTTCATACGGCCTTTTTGTTGCTTACGGTATTTTGTTCTTTTAGGTTGTAACATTTTTTCTTTCCTTTAAAAAATTACTTTCTACGACGTGATTTGTTTCCACCTCGTCCGGCACCGGATTTCTTACCTTGGTTTTTCGCAAGGCCAACTAGAGGCGAAAGCTCTCTTTTTCCGTATACCTCACCTTTCATGATCCATACTTTAATCCCCAATCTACCATAGGTAGTATGAGCTTCAACTAAAGCATAATCAATATCAGCCCTAAAAGTTGACAATGGAATTCTACCATCTTTGTATGATTCTGAACGTGCCATTTCAGCACCGTTTAGACGACCAGAGATCTCAATTTTGATCCCTTCAGCGTTCATTCTCATAGCAGCCGCGATAGCCATCTTAATTGCACGACGGTAAGAGATACGATTCTCAATTTGCCTGGCAACACTTGCAGCAACTAAATGTGCGTCAAGTTCTGGCCTCTTAATCTCAAAGATGTTTATTTGAACTTCCTTGTCGGTAATCTTTTTAAGCTCTTCCTTAAGCTTGTCTACCTCCTGACCGCCTTTCCCGATAATGATACCAGGTCTTGCAGTGGTGATAGTAACGGTTACAAGCTTAAGCGTGCGCTCGATGATTACACGCGATACACTCGCTTTAGAAAGACGAGCATGGATATACTTTCTAATCTTATCGTCTTCGGCTAATTTATCGCCGTAGTCATTACCTCCGTACCAGTTGGATTCCCAACCTCTAATGATACCAAGGCGATTTCCGATTGGATTTGTTTTTTGTCCCATACTATCTCTTAGCTTTGTGTATTATTGTTTGCTCCAAGCACTAATGTAACGTGGTTGGATCTCTTTCTAATTCGGTGTGCACGACCCTGTGGAGCAGGACGAAGTCTTTTCAACATACTTCCTCCGTCTACACGAATCTCTTTCACAAATAATTCAGCATCTTCGATACTTGCATCTTCGTTCTTAGCCTGCCAGTTAGCGATTGCTGAAAGCAACAACTTCTCCAGACGGTTAGAAGATTCCTTCTTGCTGAATTTAAGAATATGAAGCGCTTTTTCTACTTTCTCACCTCTTACAAGATCTGCCATAAGGCGCATCTTTCTAGGTGAAGTAGGGCAGTTATTTAACTTTGCAAAAGCTACCTGTTTCTTGGCTTCTTTTATTTGCTCTGCTCTTTCTCTTTTACGAACTCCCATAGCTTCAATTATTTTCTACCTTTATTTTTTGCACCAGCGTGTCCTCTGAAAGAACGTGTTGGTGAAAATTCTCCTAGTTTATGACCTACCATGTTTTCTGTTACATAAACAGGAACAAATTGCTTCCCGTTATGAACTGCGATAGTTTGTCCTACGAAATCTGGAGTAATCATAGAAGCTCTAGACCAGGTTTTGATCACGGCTTTCTTTCCTGACTCAACATTCTGAGCCACTTTTTGTTCCAGTTTGTAATGAACGAAAGGTCCTTTTTTTAATGAACGTGCCATATCTTATTTTTTCTTTCTAGTCTTTCTACGTTCTACAATATATTTATTACTCGCTTTCGTTCTTGAACGGGTCTTAAATCCTTTTGCAGGAAGACCTTTTCTAGAACGTGGGTGACCACCTGAAGCTCTACCTTCACCACCACCCATTGGGTGATCGATAGGGTTCATCGCTACTGGTCTTGTTCTTGGACGGATACCCAACCATCTGCTTCTACCGGCTTTACCACCGATCATTAACTGATGATCACTGTTAGAAACAGCTCCTATCGTTGCCATACATAAAGCAAGAACTCTACGAATCTCACCAGAAGGCAATTTAATAGTAGCATACTTTCCTTCTCTTGCCAATAATTGAGCAAAAGCACCAGCACTACGCGCCATAACAGCACCTTGTCCCGGTCTTAACTCGATACAAGAGATCACAGTACCAAGAGGAATGTTTGCCAATGGCATAGCATTCCCTATTTCAGGAGTTGCAGCTTCATTGCTTGACACGATGTTCTGACCTACCTGAAGCCCGTTCTGAGCAATAATATACCTTTTCTCACCGTCTTGATAGTTCAATAATGCGATAAAGGCCGTTCTGTTTGGATCGTATTCTATAGACGCAACTGTTGCAGGAATACCCTGCTTGTCACGTTTAAAATCGATAATTCGGTAACGTTTCTTGTGACCACCACCTTTGTAGCGCATGGTCATCTTACCCTGACTGTTTCTACCACCTGATTTTTTTATCGGCGCCAATAGGCTTTTCTCCGGCTTATCAGTAGTAATGGCGTCATACCCATTAACTACTCTAAAACGCTGACCAGGTGTAATTGGTTTTAATTTTCTAACTGACATTGTTTAATCTTAAAGATTACTGTATAAATCAATTGTTTCACCTTCCGCCACCTGTACTACTGCTTTTTTGTAAGCATTAGTTTTACCAGTGATCATTCCAGATTTTGTATATCTGGTTTTACGATCTGGACGGACATTAATAGTTCGAACTTTAGTAACAGACACGCCATAAGCAGATTCGATCGCGTCTTTGATCTGAATCTTATTTGCCTTGTTACTCACTACAAATGTGAAACGGTTGTTCATCTCACTATCTGCAGTAGCTTTTTCTGTAATAACAGGTTTTATCAAGATGCTCATAACGGTTTATTAACTTAATTTCGACTCAATTCCTTCTAAAGAACCTTCTAAAAAGACAATATTTTTTGCATTCAGAATTTTGTAAGTACTTAATTCTGAGCTACTTATAACTTCAGAGGCCTTCAAATTGCGCGACGACAAATATACGTTTTTATTTGAGTCACCCAATACTATTAGAGATTTTTTCGTTTCAATCCCCAGAGCCTTAAGAACTTCGATGAAATTCTTGGTCTTTGGAGTATCGAAAGAAAAATCTTCAACTACCATAATTGCTTTATCATTTGCCTTCATAGAAAGCGCAGATTTTCTAGCAAGACGCTTAAGGTTTTTGTTCAATTTGAAACCGTAGTTTCTTGGTCTTGGTCCAAAAACACGTCCACCTCCTTTAAAAATAGGAGACTTAATACTACCTGCTCTCGCAGTACCAGTACCTTTTTGCTTCTTGATCTTACGAGTAGAACCCGCGATCTCTGCTCTTTCTTTTGCTTTATGCGTACCCTGACGTTGGTTAGCAAGATATTGCTTAACATCAAGATAAACAGCGTGCTCATTAGGCTCTATAGCGAAAACAGAATCAGAAAGCTTTGCTTTTCTGCCTGTTTCTTTTCCTTTTATATCTAAAACTGCTACTTCCATTACTTACTAATGATTACGTATGAGTTTTTGTGTCCTGGCACACATCCTTTTACCACTAAAAGGTTTTTATCTGCCACAACCTTCAAAACTTTAAGGTTTTCAACTTTTACTCTCTCACCGCCCATTCTTCCGGCCATCTTCATTCCTTTGAATACTCTCGCAGGATAAGAAGCTGCACCAATAGAACCGGGAGCTCTTAATCTGTTGTGCTGACCGTGAGTGGCCTGCCCAACTCCTCCAAATCCGTGTCTCTTAACAACACCCTGGAAACCTTTACCTTTAGAAGTACCTGCGATATCCACAAATTCACCTTCGCTGAAATGCTCCACGGTAACAGAGTCACCTAATTTGTAATCTTCATTATAACCCTGGAATTCAACGACTTTACGTTTTGCAACGGTACCTGCTTTTTTAGCGTGCCCTTCAGCAGCTTTATTTACAGTCTTTTTGTCATCGAAACCAAGTTGAAGTGCTTCATACCCGTCAACCTCTTTGGTTCTGACTTGGGTAACCACGCATGGTCCAGCTTCGATCACGGTACAAGGGATATTCTTCCCATTCTCGTCGAAAATGCTGGTCATGCCGATCTTTTTTCCTATTAACCCAGACATATTTATTAATTATTAATTGTTTACTTATTTAAAAAACTTAGGGCTGAAAAACACACTTCAGCCCTGAATTGTATTTTTCACCGTTTTTCCTTCGCGAAACGCTCCGGACATGTTAACCGCGCACCGAAGTGCGCGGAACTGTTTTATCACACCTTGATCTCTACCTCTACTCCACTTGGCAATTCAAGCTTCATCAACGCATCAATCGTCTTTGAAGAAGAGCTATAGATATCAAGCAATCTCTTGTAAGAGCTTAACTCGAACTGCTCTCTGGATTTCTTATTCACGTGAGGTGAACGAAGAACAGTAAAGATTTTTTTATTTGTTGGTAACGGAATTGGTCCGGTAACAACAGCTCCCGTAGTCTTTACGGTTTTTACGATTTTCTCAGCAGACTTGTCTACCAGGTTATGATCGTAAGATTTTAGTTTTATTCTGATTTTTTGACTCATTTCCTTAAGATTATTCGTTTGCTGCTCCTTTAGCTGCTTTGATCACTTCTTCAGAAATATTAGAAGGAGTTTCAGCATAGTGAGAGAATTCCATAGTTGAAGTTGCTCTACCAGATGAAAGTGTTCTTAATGTAGTTACATAACCGAACATTTCAGAAAGTGGCACTTCAGCTTTGATTACCTTCGCTCCAGATCTGTCTGACATGTTGTTCACCTGACCTCTTCTTCTGTTAAGGTCACCAACAATATCACCCATGTTTTCTTCCGGAGTTACAACTTCCACCTTCATGATTGGCTCAAGGATCACAGCTCCAGCTGATTTAGCAGCAGCTTTATAACCCATTTTAGCAGCCAATTCGAAAGAAAGTTGATCAGAATCCACAGGGTGGAAAGATCCATCCTTAAGGGTAACCTTCAGGCTATCCATTGTAAATCCCGCCAGAGGACCATTCTTCATAGCCTCTTCAAATCCTTTCTGTACTGAAGGAACAAATTCTTTAGGAATACGTCCACCTTTAATTTCGTCTACGAACTGAAGTCCTGTACCTTCGAAATCTTCGTCTACAGGTCCCATTTCAAATACGATATCAGCAAACTTACCACGACCACCAGACTGTTTCTTATAAACTTCTCTGTGATCTGCGTTTCTTCTTACTGCTTCTTTGTACTCAACCTGAGGCTCACCAACGTTAACTTCTACCTTGAACTCACGCTTCATACGGTCGATAATGATCTCAAGGTGAAGCTCACCCATACCAGAGATAATTGTCTGTCCTGAATTCTCGTCAGTCTTAACAGTAAATGTTGGATCCTCTTCAGCTAACTTACCAAGCGCCATTCCCATTTTCTCAACATCAGCCTTTGTTTTAGGCTCAACAGCAATACCGATTACCGGTGCCGGGAAGGTCATTGATTCAAGAATAATTGGGTGTTTAAGATCTGTAAGAGTATCACCTGTTTTAATATCCTTGAAACCAACAGCTGCTCCAATATCTCCAGCCTCGATCTTATCGATTGGCTCTTGTTTATTAGAGTGCATTTGGTAAATTCTAGATATACGTTCTTTCTTACCGGAACGAACATTCAACACGTAAGATCCAGCCTCAAGAGTACCTGAGTATGAACGGAAGAATGCTAAACGTCCAACGAAAGGATCGGTAGCAATTTTAAAGGCAAGCGCAGAGAATGGAGAATCCACATTTGGCTTACGTTTTTCTTCCTCACCGGTCTCAGGGTTGGTACCTTCAATCGCATCTACATCTACTGGAGATGGAAGGTAACGCATTACTGCGTCTAGCATCGCCTGAACACCTTTATTTTTAAATGCAGAACCACACATCATCGGGATGATGCTCATATCTATAGTAGCCGCTCTCAACGCAGCGATGATCTCATCTTCAGTAATTGAAGACTCATCTTCGAAGAATTTCTCCATCAAAGCTTCATCATATTCTGCAACCGCTTCTACTAATTCTGCACGGTATTTATTTACATCTGCTTCTAATTCAGCAGGAATATCGATAGTCTCATAAGTCATCCCATGATCCTCATCATTCCAGATAATCGCTTTCTTAGAAATTAGATCAACCACACCTTTAAAGTCGATTTCATCACCGATTGGAACCTGAAGAGGTACCGGGTTACCACCAAGCATTTCTTTTACCTGACGACATACGTTGAAGAAATCTGCTCCCTGACGGTCCATTTTGTTAACGAACCCTAGACGTGGAACTCTATATTTATCTGCCTGTCTCCAAACAGTTTCAGACTGAGGCTCAACCCCGTCTACCGCAGAGAACAATGCAACCACACCATCTAGTACACGCAATGAACGCTCTACCTCTACAGTAAAGTCAACGTGACCAGGTGTATCAATAATATTTACAATATATTCCTGATCTCTATAAGGCCAGGTACAATGAGTAGCCGCAGAGGTAATGGTAATACCACGCTCCTGCTCCTGCTCCATCCAGTCCATAGTAGCAGCACCGTCATGAACTTCACCAATCTTGTGACTGATACCTGTATAATATAGGATACGCTCAGTTGTTGTGGTTTTACCCGCATCAATGTGAGCTGCAATTCCGATATTTCTAGTAAATTTTAAATCTCTTTGTGCCATGTTGTTTTAGAATCTAAAGTGAGAGAATGCTTTGTTAGCTTCAGCCATTTTATGAGTATCTACACGTTTCTTAACTGCAGCACCTTCTTCTTTGGCAGCAGCAAGAACTTCAGCAGCTAATTTAGCCGCCATAGACTTCTCATTTCTCTTTCTAGAGAAACTAATAAGCCACTTCATAGCAGTAGACACCTTACGGTCTGGTCTTATCTGCATTGGAATTTGAAAAGTTGCACCCCCAACACGTCTACTTCTCACTTCTACGTGAGGCATTACGTTAGAAAGAGCGTCTTTCCAGATCTCTAATCCAGATTTCTCTTCGTCTTGTTTCTTTTCCTCTACGATCGCGATAGCATCATAGAAAATTTTAAAGGCAACCGATTTTTTACCATCCCACATCATCATGTTCACAAAACGTGTAACAAGCTGATCATTAAATTTTGGATCCGGTAAAAGAGGTCGTTTTTTCGCCTGTCTTTTTCTCATTTCTTTACATTAAAAGTTTTTAATTACTTCTTAGGGCGTTTTGCACCATACTTAGATCTACGCTGAGTTCTACCTTCAACACCGGCAGTATCTAGCGCACCACGAACAATGTGGTATCTAACACCAGGCAAATCTTTTACCCTTCCACCTCTAACCAATACTATCGAGTGTTCTTGCAGATTGTGTCCTTCTCCCGGAATGTAGGCATTCACCTCTTTTCCGTTTGTCAACCTCACCCTTGCTACTTTTCTCATAGCCGAGTTTGGTTTCTTAGGAGTTGTTGTGTACACACGTGTACAAACACCTCTCCTTTGAGGGCACGAATCCAAAGCAGCCGATTTACTCTTCTTGGTTATTTTGGCTCTTCCTTTTCGTACTAATTGTGAAATTGTTGGCATAATTTCCTATACACTAATTATTAATAAAATTTACTCCCCTGTTTTTTAGGGTCTGCAAAGGTAAAAATAAAAACATATTATTCAAACTTTACCTTATTTATTTCCAAATAAAGTTAGTGAGTGTCAAAATTTTACACTTTAGAAATTTTCAAAAAAGCATAATTGATGAGAAAAAACCTACATAATGTGAATATTCTCACTATTGGTTCGATGAAAACAAGACTTTCAATAAAAATTCGGTTATATCCCAGATTTTAAAATTAAATACTTGTTTTATCGACGTTTTATTAGCACATTTGGCGCTGGCTAATTCAAACAAATTTAAAAATGAAAGCAAAATTTAGTAGTATTTTAACGCTATTACTGGCGTTTGTAGTGCAAATAACCTTTGCACAAGAACAAACGATTACCGGTACGGTGACAGACGAAGATGGTCTGCCGCTACCCGGTGTAAACATCGTTGTAAAAGGTACATCTACTGGTGTACAAACCGATTTTGATGGAAATTACTCGATCTCTGCTACTCAGGGAGACGTGTTAGTTTACACCTTTGTTGGACTTAAAACTGCAGAGTACACAGTAGGAGACAATGATACCATTGATGTGGTTATGGAAGCTGACTCTGCACAATTAGAGGAAGTAGTTGTAACAGCATTAGGTATTAAAAGGGAGAAGAAATCTCTTGGTTATGCAACTCAGGAAGTTGACGGAGCAGAAGTAAATACTGTGCCTACCCAAAACTTCACTAATGCATTATCTGGTAAAGTTGCTGGTTTAAATGTTAGAAACACCGGAACTCTTGGTGGTTCATCTAACATCGTTATTCGTGGTAACGCATCTATTACCGGAAACAACCAGGCTTTATTCGTTATTGATGGTACCCCTGTGAGCAACGAAACTCCAAACACAAGAAACCAGAATACCGGTCGAGGAGGTTATGACTACGGTAACGCGGTGTCGGATATTAATCCAAATGACATTGCCTCTATCAACGTATTAAAAGGTGCAGCAGCAACCGCTTTATATGGTGCTCGTGCAGCTAACGGTGCGGTAATTATCGAAACTAAAAAAGGTTCTAAAGGAAAAGGAATTGGTGTTTCTGTTAACTCCACCCTTATGGTGAGCAATGTTCATTCTGAAACATTACCAACATACCAGAAGCAGTATGGTGCTGGTTATGGTGCTTATTACCAGTCTGAAGATGGTTATTTCAACCTTTATGATGTTGATGGAGACGGAAATCTAGACGAGGTTACTCCATTTACAGAGGATGCTTCCTTCGGAGCAGCATTCGATCCAAACAGAATGATCTACCAGTGGAATTCTATTTATCCATCATTAGAAGGAACGGCTCTTGATTTTTATCAGCAGGCAACTCCTTGGGTTGCTGCAGAAAACGACCCTAACTATGTTTGGGGAACTGGTTACACTTCAATTAACTCTGTTGCCTTAGATGGCGGTAACGAAACTAGCTCTTTCAGGCTTAGTGGAACTACCTTCAACCAGACTGGTAACCTTCCAAACAGTAAGATAAAGAGGAACTCTCTTAAATTCAGCGGAACTCACGAATTTACAGACAAGCTTTCTGCTGAGGCCAACATTACCTACACTAAAACAGATGGTAAAGGACGTTACGGTACAGGATATAGTGCACTTAACGTTATGCAGTCTTTCAGACAGTGGAACCAGGCTAACGTAGATTTCAGAGACCAGAGAACTGCGTATTTCGAAACTGGAGAAAACATCACCTGGAACCCTAACGGACCAGAAGATCTTACTCCTATATATACGGACAACCCTTACTGGACATTCTATGAGAACTACCAGACCGATACCAGAAACAGATATTTTGGTAACGTAAACCTTAACTATGAATTGAGTGATGTATTTACCGTTCTTGGTAGATTCTCTTTCGATACATACGATGAATTACAGGAAGAAAGAAGAAACGTAGGTTCTGTAGGAGTATCTTCCTACTCAAGATTTAACAACCGTGTTGCTGAATATAACTGGGATCTTATTCTTAACTTCAACAAAGATCTTACGGAAGACCTTAACCTTGATGGTAACGTAGGTTTCAATATTCGTAGAAATGAAAATTCTTCTATTAGAGCAAGCACTAACGGTGGACTTAATGCACCTGGGTTTTATGCATTAAGTAACAGTACCAGCCCGTTAAATCCTCCACTCGAGTATGAAGCGGTGAGAATGGTAGATGGTATCTATGCTCGTGCCAGCCTTGGATACTTAGATACTTATTACCTTGAAGGAACAATAAGAAGAGACCGTTCTTCTACTCTTCCGGTAGATAACAACACTTTCTGGTATCCTTCTATTTCTGGTAACGTGATCGTTTCTAACTGGATCGATGCAGACTGGTTAGGTTTTGCAAAACTTAGAGCTAACTTCGCTGAAGTAGGTAACGATACAGATCCTTACAGAGTTTTTAATACCTATGGTATTGTAGCTCCTTTTGGAAGT
Organism: Christiangramia lutea; assembly: GCF_022489035.1. Taxonomy (GTDB): domain Bacteria; phylum Bacteroidota; class Bacteroidia; order Flavobacteriales; family Flavobacteriaceae; genus Christiangramia; species Christiangramia lutea. Next base: position 76,860 of record NZ_JAKVTV010000004.1, on the reverse strand, counting down.
GCAGGTGTAGCTAGCAACAATAACAGCCTTAATAACCCTAACTTAAAACCAGAGAGCACTGAGTCTTGGGAAGTTGGTTTAGAAGCTAATTTCTTCGACAGCAGAGTTGGGTTTGACGTAACTTACTATAACTCCAGAACTTACGACCAGATTACTCCAGTACCGGTATCTACTTCAACAGGTTTCGTATCTAAACTGCTTAATGCAGGTACAGTAGAGAATAAGGGTATTGAAGCTTCTCTTAGATTAAACCCAATTAGAACTGAAAACTTTGACTGGTCTATGAACGTGAACTTCGCAAGAAACCGAAGTGAAGTTCTTGAACTTACTGATGGTATAGACAACCTTCAGCTTGCAAGCCTACAGGGTGGTGTATCAATTAACGCTACTCCAGGTGAGCCTTATGGTACTATTAGAGGTACAGATTATGTATATGATGACCAAGGAAACAAGGTTATTAACTCTGGTGGTTACTACCTAAGAACTCCAACTGCCAACAACGTAATTGGTAATTACCAGCCAGACTGGACCGGTGGTGTTCAGAACACTTTCAGATACAAAAATCTATCTTTAGGATTCCTTATCGATGTTCAAAAAGGAGGAGACATCTTCTCTCTTGATACCTGGTATGGTTACGCAACTGGTGTTTATGATCAAAGTGTTGGTCCAAATGACCTTGGTAACCCACGAAGAGACCCAATCATTCAAAATGAAGATGGAACATATGATCCAGCCAGTGGAGGAGTACTTCTTGATGGTGTACAAGCAGATGTTACTTTCAACGACGATGGTACTTATGACGTAACTAACACAAGTGAAAATACTGTGAGAGGTAGAGCTGACTATTTTGGTAACCCTTTTGGATATGCCAGAAATGCTAACGCAGGTCACATTTATGACGCTTCTTTCGTAAAACTTAGAGAAGCTAACATTACCTGGAACTTTGGAGACAAGATCCTGGACGCGATTCCATTTACCAGAGCATCTTTCTCTGTAATTGGTCGTAACCTTTGGATCATCCACAAGAACATTCCTTACTCTGATCCAGAAGCAGGTTTAAGTGCTGGTAACATCCAGGGATACCAATCTGGAGCATATCCAGCAGTACGTGAAATTGGTGGAAGTCTTAAATTAAACTTTTAATAAAAAACAATCATGAAAAAGTATATAGTAGCTATTACAGCCCTCGTAACGTTATGGTCATGTATGACCGACGAGAAGTACGAGAGATACAATAGAGACCCTAAAAACCCAACACAGGTTGCTTCAGATTTCTTATTTACTTCTGCAACCGTGGCTTTAGGTGACGAGATGGCTAGCCCAAACGTTAACAACACACTTTTTAGATTCTTAGGTCAATATTTGACTGCAACAACATATTTGGATGAACCAAACTATGATTTTACTGCACGTCAGAATCCAGATCAGGTATGGTCTGAATTATACAGAGATGTATTATTAGATCTTCAGGATGCTAAATCAATTGTTCAGGGAAACGCTGAACTTGAGCAATCAGAGATCGATGCAAGATTAGGACAGCTTGAGGTAATTGAAGTTTACGCATGGAGTGTTCTAGCAGATTCTTTCGGAGACATCCCTTATAATCAAGCTCTTCAGGCGGAAGAATTTCCAAATCCTGAATATGATGATGATGCAGCCATTTATGAAGACTTAATTAGCCGTCTTCAAGCGAATATGGCAATGCTATCTGCCGGTGATGGATACTCTACTGCAGACGTTATCTTTAACGGAGATATGGATAGCTGGATGAGATTCAACAATTCTCTTTTATTGAGACTTGGTATGAGAATTTCTGATGCTAATCCAGGGCTTTCTCAAACAGCTGTGGAAGCAGCATATAATGGTGGTGTTTTTATGTCTAACTCTGAAAGCGCAAATATCGCATATCAGGGAGCAGATCCTAACACTAACCCACTTTGGGAAGACCTAGTACAGAGTGGTCGTTCAGATTTCTTGATTTCGAATACAATCAGTGAATATATGAACGATTTGGAAGACCCACGTAGAATGGCTTATTTCGATGATAACCTTGGTGATGGATACGAAGGTGGTATCTACGGAGCTAGTAATAACTACCTGTCTTACACTCATATTGGAACTGCATTTTTAGATCCAACTAGAGAAGGAATTTTATTAGATTACACTGAAGTTTCTTTCAACCTGTCTAGAGCAGCTGAATTAGGATATTCAGTTGGAGGCTCTGCTGAAGACTATTACAATGATGCAATTACTGCCTCTATAACATACTGGGGTGGATCTGAAGCTGATGCTGCAGATTATCTTGCACAGTCTGAAGTTGCCTATGACGGATCTGATGAGCAATTTGGTTTACAGTACTGGATCGCTATGTTCGACAACCCATTCCAGGGATGGTCTGTTTGGAGAAAGTATGATTATCCAGACCTTAAGATCCCACAGGAATATTGTAATAATGTTCCTTACAGATATACTTATCCTGTAGATGAGCAGAACCTTAACGAAGAAAATTTCATTGCAGCTTCAACTGCGATTGGAGGTAATACTACTGAAACTACCGTATTCTGGGATACAACAACTCCAGACCAGTCAACTTACGTTGGTTGTCTAGATGACGTAGAGTAAGAATTTATTTCTTATATTTCTAAAACCACCCTTAACCGGGTGGTTTTTTTATGTCTTAATATGAAGCATGCTCACAAATAATACTAAATTTGCCAAATGAAAGAGACCAGCCGCATTTTCGGAATAAGAACAGTAATTGAAGCTATTGAAAGTGGAAAATCCATTGAAAAGATCTTTGTTCAAAAAGGGATATCCGGCCCGTTATTTCAAGAGCTAAACAGACTTTTGAAAAAGGAAAATATTAGTGTCTCTTACGTCCCTGTTGAAAAACTGAACAAACTTAGCAAGGGAAATCACCAGGGAGTGGTCGCAAACATCTCACCTATATCTTTCATACAATTAGAGGAATTGGTCGAAAATTCACAAAATTCAACCACTACTCCTCTCTTTCTTTTACTAGACGGCTTAACAGATGTTCGTAATTTTGGAGCTATTATAAGAACCGCAGAATGTTGTGGTGTTACCGGAATTATTATCCCGGAAAAAGGATCGGCTCCAATCAATGCTGATACAGTGAAAACATCTGCAGGAGCAGTTTTCAAGATTCCTATTTGTAAGGTGAACCATATAAAAGATGCTGTTTTTCATCTACAGACCTATGGAATTAAAATGGTTGCCGCTACCGAAAAGACCAATGATATCCTTTTTGACCTGGAGTTAAACCAGCCTCTCGGAATTATTATGGGAAATGAGGAGAAAGGAGTTTCAAATTCTATTTTAAAAGCGGCAGATTTTAAAGCAAAACTACCCATGCTTGGCAACATCGCCTCTCTTAATGTCTCTGTTGCCTGCGGAGCATTTTTATATGAAGTTGTAAGACAGAGACTTTAACGCTCCATTTCTAACCATCACTGGAAAAACAACTTAACATTTGTTTATCATTTTTAATTTTTTCGAGCTTATTTTTTAAACAAAAATAAGTCATTTCCTACAAATATTTGTTTTACAGAGGTTTATACACCTGAATTTGATTTTTATCATTTTCTAGCTACTCACCCGCAAATATTGGCTATTCGCCATGTTTTTAAACCTTTATACATCTTTTTTTTGTTTTTTTAACATTTTTACTGATTTTTATTAACGTTTTTTTGACAATTTTATGCCGTAATCATAAAGTCAATAAAAAATGGAAAAAAAATTACCACGCATTTTAGCATTATTGTTCGTGTTAATTGGGCATTTATCATTCAGCCAGACACAAACAATTACAGGTACCGTTACTGACGATGCTGGATTGCCTCTTCCAGGTGTAAATGTTTTCATCAAAAATTCTACATCTGGTACTCAAACAGATTTTGATGGTCTTTACTCCATCAACGCAGGTCCCGGGGATATTCTGGTTTTCTCCTTCGTAGGAAAGGAAACTCAGGAGGTTGAGGTTGGAGCTGAGAACCAGATCGACGTAGTTTTAGCTGCAGATGAATCTGAGTTGGAAGAAGTAGTTGTAACTGCCCAGGGTATTCGGGCAAAACCGAGATCACTGAGTTACGCTTTGGAATCGGTCGACGCAGACGATGTAGAGAAATCAAGGGAAACTAACCTGGTTTCAGCTTTAAGTTCCAAAGCTTCGGGTGTACAAGTAACCTCTTCTTCAGGCTCTGTTGGAGCATCAGCTAATATTCGAGTTAGAGGTAACACCTCCATTACGAGATCTAACTCCCCGCTATTTGTAGTAGATGGAGTACCGATAGATAACTCATCCTTTTCAGAAGATCCAACCCAAACAAACAACAACTCAAGTTTAGGGGGTAGTGACTTCTCTAACCGGGCAATTGATATAAACTCTAATGATATTGCCTCTATTTCGATTTTAAAAGGTATTGCCGCCCAGACTCTCTATGGATTGCGGGCTGCAAATGGTGTAGTACTTATCACAACTAAGAAAGGTAAGGCTGGAAAAACTAGATTTACTGTAAATTCAACTGTTTCATTTGCAGAATATAACAAAGTACCAGATCTGCAAAGAGAATATGCTCAGGGTAGACATTTTGAAGGTGCACTTCAATACCGCGGACCTGAAACCTTTGAAGGAGATTCTTGGGGACCACTTATCTCAGACCTGGAATTTGATGGTGCCACAGATTATCCATTCGACAGAAATGGCCGATTGGTACCAGAAGGTACTGGTAACGGAATGCCGGCACGAGCTTATGATAATTATGATTTTTTTAGAACAGGTATCACTTCCGACTTAAGCGTTGGCATGAGTGGAGGCTCTGAAAAAATAAACTATAGAGCTTCCATAGGAAAACTAAATCAGCAAGGGATCTCTCCTAATGAGATATTCGAAAGAAAAACTTTTAGATTGGATCTTAGAGCAAACCTAACAGATGATTTAATTCTGGATGCTTCGGGACAATACACAAATTCAGGAGGTAATCGTGTACAGAGAGGATCTAATATCTCTGGAGTAATGCTTGGACTTCTAAGGAATACCCCAACTTTCGACATGGGTAACGGAAAATCGGGCCAGGCGGCAGCAGATGATCCAGACAGCTACTTTTATGACATTCCTGGATCTGAGCTTCCAGGCCATAGAAGCTACAGGGATGGTATATATAATAGCCCATATTTTGCTGTAGCAAGGAATATGAACTTGGATGATGTTAATAGGTTTATTGGTAAAATGGGATTAACCTATAATATCACCGACTGGTTAAGCTTCAAAACTTCCGGTTCTATTGATAGATATACCGACACCAGAAAGATAGGTTTCGACATTCTGGACGCTTCGTTCGGAAACGGTCGTGTTATCAATGATGTAATATCAAATCAGGATGTGAACTGGAATGGAATCTTTAACGCGGTTTATGACTTCAGCGATACCTTTGGTATAGATGCCAACATAGGTTATGACGGCTACTATAACAAAACAAACCGACAAACGGTACTTGGTGATGGTATGACTATTCCAGGATTCTTCAATTTGTCGAATGTTAGTACCACACAGGCTCAGGAAGTTTCAACCAGAAGGGAACTTATTGGTGTATTTGCGACTGCCACTTTAAGTTTCAATAATATGTTATTCTTAACACCATCATTCAGAAATGACTGGTCTTCTACTCTTCCGGTAGGTGACAATACTTTCCAGTCCTACTCTATAGGTGGTAGTTTTGTGTTCTCTGAACTTCTTGACAGCAACTTTTTGAATTACGGAAAAATTCGAGGTGCATGGGGTTCTGCAGGTAATGATGCACCTGTATTTGCAACGATCACGAATTTTGGCGGAACTTCAGTAAGCGGGGATGGATTTATACAGAGTGTAACTTTCCCGGCTTATGATGCAACCTCCTTTGAAAGATCTTCTCGGGCAGGTAATCCTGACCTAACCCCGGAAACCACAACAGAATTTGAGGTTGGTATCGAATTATCCATGCTAGACAGCAGGTTAAAATTCGATTTTGCCTATTACGACAAAGAAACCGAAGACCAGATCATCTTTGTAGATGCCGCGCCTTCTTCAGGATTTGTAGACCGATATGCCAATGTTGGTTTGGTTACCAACTCGGGTTATGAGGTGAGCCTTGGAGGTACTCCAATTAGATCTGAAAATTTTGAATGGAATATTAGTGCGAACTGGACTACATACGAAAACGTGGTTGAAGAACTGGTAGAGGGAGTAGAATCGGTTACCCTTAACGGATTCTCTGGTACTAGTTCTCGTGCCGTTGTTGGTGAATCTTATGGAGCCATATTTGGCGGCAGATATGCCAGAAATGATGCTGGAGACATCCTGATTGATGATGATGGCTACCCACTATTGGCCGATACAGATGGAGTTATAGGAGATCCTATTCCAGATTGGCTGGCAGGTATTAGCAACCAGTTCCAGTATAAAAATATTGGATTATCATTCCTGATCGATATTCGCCAGGGAGGTGATATCTGGTGTGGAACCTGCGGTATCCTGGATTATTTCGGAATGTCTGAAGAGACATTATTAAGAGATCAAACTACTGTTTTTGAAGGAATAGTTCAGTCTACCGGGCAACCTAATGCGCAGGAAGTACCTTATTCAGATCCAACAATTAGTGAGAATAACAACTACTGGAGAAGATATGGTTTTGGAGATGTAGATGAGGGTAATGTTTATGACGGTTCCTGGATACGTCTTAGAGAAGTAACCTTATCATACTCCCTTCCTGATAAATTCTTTGACAATTCATTCTTTGAAGGAATATCTTTCTCAGCTTTCGGAAGAAACCTCTGGTTAGAAACAGATTATCCCGGCGTCGACCCCGAAACAAACCTTACAGGAGATAGTAACGGTATGGGACTGGATTATTTTAACCAGCCCAATACCAAAAGTTACGGTTTAAACGTTCAATTAAATTTTTAGAAAAACATGAAAACTTTAAAAATATTAATCTGGATAGCTTTAATCAGCGTTTCTGTTTCTTGTGAAATTACAGACGCGAATATAGATCCAGACAATCCATCAGCAGATTTAGTAAATGCCGGAGCTATTTATCCTGGTATGATCGCCCAAACCCATAGAAATTCAGTAGCGCTCGGAGGAAGAATCGCAGGTATCCTGGTACAGCACTTTGATGGCCTTGATGCGCAGCAAATTGCTTATGACCAATATAACATAGGAGAGAGTGATGTTGATGACCTTTGGGATTTTGGATTGTACGGAGCAGGCTCAATGAAAGATGCCTTCGTGATTATACAGAACAATGAAGGTGAAATTAGCGCTCTGGCTAAATTATATATGGCAGCGAACCTTGGTGTAGCCACAAGCTCCTGGGGTGACATTCCTTATTCTGATGCCTTTGTAGGCGACCAGGGTAACCTGAATCCAACTTACGATACTCAGGAGTCAATTTATATGGAAATTCAGTCATTGCTAACCCAATCTATAGATGAAGGTGTAGCCTCTGGAATTGGAGCTTTCGGCGGTGCCGGAAGTGCAGACAACGTTGATTGGGAAGGAGTAGCCCATGCTTTAAAGGCCAGGTATTACCTCCATTTAACGTCGGTCAATGGAACTACTGCTGCACAAAATGCTCTTGCAGAGATTCAACAGGCCTTTACGAGTACAGCTCAGCAGCCAGATTTTATTTACAGTACTCCAGCTCAAAATGCAAACCCATGGTTTTTATTTGATAATGACCGACCTAGCACTTTGGGTATATCTGAAGTCCTTTATAATGAATTAGAGAGTAATAACGATCCTAGACTACCTTTGTATAGTACAGATGGCGAAAGCTTTGCCGGAATTGAAGGATTATTCTGGGGGCAGGCAGACTCTCCAACTCCTCTTATCTCCTACTGGGAAGTTAAATTCATCGAGGCTGAAGCTATAGTTAGAACAGGAGGCTCAGATGCTGATGCCCTTGATGCCTTAAAGGAGGCGGTAACTGCAAATATGCTTTACATTGGAGTTGACTCTGGCGATGCCAATGCTTATGTAAATGGATTAAGCTTATCTGGCTCAGAAAGTGAAAAGATCGAAACAATTATCAATGAAAAATGGGTTGCACTTTATGGCAATGCTCCTATAGAATCTTGGGTAGATTACAGGAGAACAGGTTATCCAGATTTGATGCCAAATCCTGATGCTGTACCTAATGTGAATCCATCTGGAATTATACCAAGAAGATTTTTATATCCAATTTCTGAACGTCAAGCCAATCTGGAAAACTATAATGCAGCGATCCAGGCGCAAGGTGGACATTTATTAGATGACGATATTTGGGCTTTCCCAAATAATTAGAATTAGCCAATCAATAAAAAACCACCTTCGGGTGGTTTTTTTATTTAAATAGATTATTTGAAGGCTTACTTCCCCTTTTCTGGATCTTCCTTGTAAATGTATCTGTATTCCGTTTCTTTGTGATCTACCTCATTTTCCTCTTCAGGTAAGTGTTCGATAAAATTTCCGTTTTCATCGAAATGCTTCATAAAAGGATCATTTTCTTCGGAATAATCTGGTTGTTGCCATTGATATTTGGGAGCTTCAGCAATATTATTTCTGAAAATTAAAGACAGGGAAAAACCGCTGATCATACCTGCAAGATGACCTTCCCAGGAAATGGTGGGATCTATAGGCATAACGTACCACACCAAACTGCCATAAATAAAAACCACGATAAGCGAGAGGGCGACTAATCTATAATATTTTGAAAAGATTCCTTTAAAAAACAAAAATGAAGCTAAAAGGTAAATGATCCCACTGGCCCCTATATGATTCGAAGGCCTGCCAATTAGCCATGTGAGCAAGCCTGAAGCGACCAGGCCAATAAGAAGTACTTTCCAGCTGATAGGCCGGTAAAAGTAAAAAAGTGCAAGGGACAATATGAAAAGTGGAATGGTATTATTGAATAAATGCTCAATATCTGAATGTATAAACGGAGAAAACAATATACCTCGCAAACCTACAATTTCACCAGGCCTTACCCCGAAACTATTAAAACTGACTCCAAACCGCACCTCAACCCAGAATACGATCCAGATCAAAAGGACGAATAAAATGGGATATCCTATAGTTCCGCTGGTAAAAACAAAAGGGTTAGATGCTTTCAAATTTTCTTCAATTTTAATTAATATTACAAAAAAGCATCCAAACTATTACAGATGTAAATCTGTCATATAACTTATCGCTATGAATCAACCTCTTGCTGAGAGACTCCGGCCCAAATCTCTTGAAGACTATCTTAGTCAGTCGCATTTAATTGGAGAAAACGGAGCTCTGAAACAGCAAATTATGCAGGGAATCATTCCTTCCATGATCTTTTGGGGACCACCGGGAGTTGGAAAGACCACCCTGGCAAATATCATTGCTGCTGAATCTGATCGCCCATTTTTTACTCTTAGCGCAATTAGCAGTGGAGTAAAAGATGTAAGGGAGGTTATTGAAAAAGCTAAAAAAAGTGATGGCCTTTTCACTACCAGGAGTCCAATTTTATTCATAGATGAAATACATAGATTTAGCAAATCTCAACAGGATTCTCTATTAGGTGCAGTGGAAAAAGGCTGGGTAACTCTAATTGGTGCAACTACAGAAAACCCGAGTTTTGAGGTTATTTCTGCCCTGCTATCCAGATGTCAGGTCTATATTTTAAAACCTTTTTCTAAAGATGACCTGGTAGCACTACTTGAGCGTGCTATCCAAAAGGATAAGATCATCGCTTCAAAAAATGTTAAATTAAAGGAGACTGAAGCCCTACTTAGGCTAAGCGGAGGTGATGCCAGGAAATTATTAAATATTTTCGAGCTGCTGGTAACATCTTCAGAAAAGGATGTTGTGATCACTAACGACCTGGTTCTTGCCAAGGTTCAGCAAAATACGGTTCTCTATGACAAGACCGGCGAACAACATTACGATATCATTTCGGCTTTTATTAAATCTATTCGGGGAAGCGACCCGAATGCTGCTGTTTACTGGCTGGCACGGATGATCGAGGGCGGAGAAGACGTAAAATTCATTGCAAGAAGATTACTAATCCTGGCAAGTGAGGACATAGGTAACGCTAATCCTACAGCGCTTGTGATCGCAAATAATTCTTTCCAGGCGGTGAATACCATTGGATATCCAGAGGCAAGAATTATCCTGAGTCAGTGTGTGACTTACCTTGCCACCTCTCCAAAAAGCAATGCGTCTTACATGGCAATTAATGAAGCTCAGCGGTTGGTCAAGAAAACAGGGAATCTTTCAGTCCCACTATCTATCAGGAACGCTCCTACCAAATTGATGAAAGACATAGGTTACGGGAAAGATTACCAATATGCCCATAATCATCAGGGCAATTTTGTGGCTGCCGAGTTTATGCCAGAAGAAATAAAGAATACAACTTTATATAATCCTGGAAATAACCAAAGGGAAAATGCGCAGAGGGAATTTTTAAAAAAGCGCTGGAAAAAGAAATACGGCTATTGAGATGATAACTCGTATTTAAGAATCACCTTTTTATTCTGTTGCTGATCGAAATATTCCACAACCAGGTTTTCGTTTGCATCGAAATAGGCAATTCCCTGCCTGGTTAAGGAATTATAGATATAACTTTTTCCTCCGTCAGTTTCTATAAGCATGGCGATAGGCTCGGTAGAACCTTCCTGAAATAATGCCAATCCCTGAGAATTTTTATTCAGCAGGTAACTTTTATTCTTATGTACATATTTCGGTTTATCTTCAGAAGGTTCAGATTTAGCTTCCTTTTCAATAATTTCTGGTTGAGAAGAGCTTTCATTGGTAATTTCTGAGCTTGAAGTTGTATCTACAGCAAATTTCACTGCAACGGTTTCAACACTCTCTTCTGAACTTTTTTCCGAAGTAGGATCATATTTGTAATTCAGTTTTTCTACAGATTTGAAAGCATCACGAAGCGCTTCATTATAAGCCACCTTAAACTCCTTCTCCCGGCTTCTACCCTCTTCCGATTTAAAAATGACCTTACCGTTACAATCTTTCAGTTCTATCTGAAGTTTAGTTACAAAAATCCCGGAGTTATTCAAGACATTCGCACTCAACCCAAGACAACCGTTCCTGCTTAGATCCTGTGGTTTTTCGCCCGTAGACATTAAAGTATTGAAACCTTCTCTTTCAAATAAGAATTTAGTCAGGGCATTTAGTTGATATTGATTCACCTCCCCTAAAAACTCATAGGATTCAGGTATAAGTATATATTTGTAATCATCAATATTCTGCGCTGAAGAAAAAAACACTCCTCCAAAAAGAAAAATTGCGGCAATTAAATTTTTCATAGGTCTTTAAATATAAATTGCATCCCCAGTTGAAGAGACGCACTGTTGGCATTCGCTAAATTAGTATATCCAATAATATCGTTAGCTGCAAGATAAATATTAAAATTTTTAAATCTTGAAGATACCATGAATCCTAATTTCGTAAGGGTATATTCATCTACTGCGTAGGCCAGGCGGAATCTAAGATTATCGGTCACTTTTCTATCCCAGTAGGCGGTTACCCCGTAGGTAGGACCTTTTGGCCTGTTAGCACCGGAAATGATCATCCCGAATAAATTCATGAACCTGGGCTTTTTACTTAGAAGGTAATCACAAGGCAGAATCGATTTTCCTGTACCAAATTGAAAGGAAGCATTATACTTTAAAGGTCGCCAGGTGGTATAGGCGTTTTCGGTAGTCTCATCTTGTAAACTCCTATCTAGACGTTCTTCAAAAATCTCCCAGTATGGTATAGCCTGTTCGTTATCATCCAATTCCGGAAATAAAGGTTCCAGTCCGCTGGTTTGAAAAGATCCGTAATAATTATAGTTCTCCACATCTTTTTGATGGAACATCAAACCTAGATCTTGAATAGAGCCATTTACTGAAAACTGATCGGTCACCCGGTAATTAAACCCAAGATCTAAGCCCAGCCCAACATTTTGACCAAAGAATGATCTACTGAGTAATTCTGAAACCGCCTGGTCTACCGTCATACCTTCTTCATCCTTGAGAGAGGCATAGCCTGAGGTATTTATCCTAACATTCAACTCGCTAACCTCATGACGATAAAAATTGGGACCTCCCGGAGTTTCTATAGTTCTGAAAATACCTTCATTTCCGGTGCTTTCTACATTAAAAATCCCGGAATAAAGCTTAAACCTTCCTCCTACCGTCAGCTTAGCATCCACCTTATAGTTTAAACCGGCATGATAAACGGTGAGGATCTCGCCTGTAAAACTGGCATCAGAAAACTTAAAATCCCTCCCAATATAATCTGCATTACCTTCAAAAGCAAGGATAGCAGGATCTTTCGGAAAATAAGCGAATACATCTAATTCCTGATAAATTCCGGTAGAAAAATATCCTTTGTTTCCAACTTTCCAGCCCAGGGAAAGCACCTCAATTTGCTGATTAACTGAAAAGTAGTCTCTGTTGGTTATGGAATTCATCACATCCCGAACCCTCTGATTCACGTTATTATTCTCATCAGAAAAAATATCGTAAGCGGTCACCCCGGTAGATCCGGCAGACAAATGAATTTGAGATAGAAATGGCATTCCTATATGCTTGGTAAAATCTATTCTTGCACCAGGGTTTTGAAGCAAAGACTGAGGCAAATCATCTACATTATAAAGCAGGGGACGATTTTGGGCGTTAGCCAGGAAAGTAGAAAAAACAAATAAGATCAGGGCTTTTTTCCACATATTAAAATTCAAACCTGAAAAGTCCTTTCGATAAAAAATCTAATTCTCCCTGCAGGTCCTTATCTGCGCCTACAACCTCTAGCTGTAACACTATTTGAATGGATCTCCTTAATCTTACAATTTCATTGCCCTCCAAAACTCTTACTGTATCTACTATTGAAGTATTTCCATCTTCAGCAGAAGGTATGGTATAAGCAACGTTAAACTGGTTCCTTCCGTTCTCCCCAAGGAATCTAATATTACTTTTTATGTCATAAGGAAAGTCATTCTCATGCTTAAAACGCAGGGCGGCATACATCAGGTTTTCCTGTATATAATCATCATCGAGGAATTCAAGCCTTACTGTATCCCTTATTACCGGAGTAAAATTTCCAGATTCAGAATCTAAAAAATCTGTTTCGGTTAAAGTATAGTATAACAGGTCCACCTCAAGATCGGGTTCGAGAGTGATATCTTCTGCCTGCCCAAAATCTACATCCTTAAAACAGGACGAAAAAAGAAGACCTACAAAAAGGACTAATATTGGTATTTTAAGGGAATCCAATCTCTTCACCAGTTTACTTTCGTTGCGCGCGAAATTACCTATTCTTTATATTTATAAATAATCTAAAAGTTCTTTTAACTTTTGAACCTGAGGAAATTGCCTCTGCTCACCATTATTTTCCGAATTCAGATAAATAACCTGTAAACCGAATTTATGGGCTCCTATGATATCTGCTTCAAGATTATCTCCTATCATTACAGACCGGTCTATATTTGCCCCGCTTTTATCCATGGCCGTCTGAAAAATTCCGGGATGTGGTTTTTTTACACCTGCTTCTTCAGAAGTAGTAATAGTTTCAAAATATTGATGAATTCCCGAGCTCTTCATCTTTTTATGTTGAACTTCCTCAAAACCATTTGTAATAATATGAAGCCTGTATTTATTTTTAAATAACTCCAGCAATTCAAGACTCCCCTCTAATAAATGATTGTTTTTAGGCAGGTATTCGATATATTCATGTGCAATTTCGTTGATGGTAGCATCTTCAGTTTCAAATTTCAGAGAATCAAAACTTTCCTTCAACCTGCCGTAGCGCAAAGCCTCTTTAGAAACCGAATTATTGCGATACAACTCCCAGTAACGAAAATTAATAGGAGAATAAACCTTCAGGAATTCGTCGATCTCAATGGCAATTTTCTGCTTCTCGAAAATCTCTTTAAAAGCCAGTTCAGAATTCTTCTCGAAATCCCAAAGAGTATGATCTAAATCGAAGAAAACATGTTCTATATTATTCAACTTCATGAATTTGCTTTAAAAGTGAGTAATAAAAATCCTGATCGGCATATCTGGAGAAATCACCATTGCTGAAAACTCCCCGAAATATCCCTTTAACCTCTTTAACCTCCTGCAATAGTCGTGCTAAGTCTTCCTTAATCTTTGTTTTCGATACAGTCCCAACCATATCTGAATTAAAAGCGTAAGGGTGGACTTTTAGCGGGGTGGTTACTTCCATATTGATATCATAAAAAAGGTAAGGCGAACAGGTTCCTGCCCTGAAACCTGGTGCATCTGGATACCCCATGGAATGATCATTATTAATCTCCAGCTCTGTCAAATTATTATATTGATCTGGTAACCGAAGATTAAACCTGGAGTTCATTACATCCTCAACAGGACTGTGCACAATCTCTTCCATCCTTAATTTTTCCTTCCGCAGCACCTTTATATTATCCATCGCATAATAACCCATTAAAAGTCCAACCTTGGCATAATCTGCCACCGACTTAATAACGGCCCTATGTGGAATTCTATTATGGCTTATATTACGATCGTGAATAGAGAAATCACTCAACTGAAACATAAAAACCATATAAAGTTTATGTTTTTTGATCATTTGAATTAGGTCCTCAAAAATATCATGGGGATCGTCCTTAATCCTTATCCATACCTGCAACCTATCTATAACTTTAGTGAGATTGAACTGGAAAAGATCGGCCCACAAACCTATGAAACTACGCAGGAAGCCTTTATTTTTAAAAATAAAAGTATGTTCAGAAGCCACGATTGTTCCAACCCTGAATTTTCTATTGACAAATTCGAGATCGGGAAAACGCTGCAAAAGAATATCCCTGAACTTTATTGCCCAGATATCCACTACAGGTTTATGCAAAAAACTTTCCTGATGAGCAAGACTTTCTGAAGCAGGAAACCTGCCGTCTTCATCTTTTACATGTGGCAAATATTCTTCGTAACGGCTTAGAAGGTAAAAAGAGGCTGCAAAGATATCAAAAGGAAGATCGCTGGCATCTGGCAAAGGAAAAAAACAAATGGTATCATCCCATGGCTGTACTTTAATTTCCAATTCTGAAAACCCCTGCTCCATTAGCAACTCAACCTTTTGAATAAAAAATTCATTTCCCAAAGCCTGTTTACCATAGGAAAGTTTTGCTCCATCGTGAGCTATAAATTCTTCAATTTTAGAGGTGAACTTGATAGGAATACCCAGGATATGAGTACAAATATGCTTGAATATATAAATAATCCTTGGGGTGACTTTTTGGGTGTATATCAATAACATTAAAAGACTGTCTTAAAGCATAGCCTCATCGGCAAAGCTAAGGTATGATTTTTCAGTAACAATAATATGGTCAAGTACTTTGATATCGAGACTTTCGGCAGCTGTCTTCAATTTTTGGGTAAGTTGCTTATCTGCTTCACTGGCTTTCAGATTACCAGAAGGATGATTATGTACAAGAATAAGAGAAACGGCTCCAACCTCCAGGGCTTTTCTCAAAACTATACGAACATCCACCAAGGTTCCCGTAATTCCGCCCTTACTTATCTGGTAGCGTTCTATCACTTTATTACTGTTATTTAGATAAAGTATCCAGAATTCCTCATGTCCCAGCTCGCCAATTAGAGGTTGCATGATCTCAAATACCGAAAGACTGGAAGTGATCTTTTTCTCTTCCTGAGCCTCTTCATAGCGCCTCCTGCGCCCTAACTCCAAAGCAGCTATTACCGTCACCGCTTTCGCCGGGCCAATACCTCTGAATTTACATAACTGAGCTATAGACAGTTTACCTAATTCATTCAGATTATTTCCAGTTGAGGAAAGTATTTTTTTAGCAAGTTCTACTGCACTCTCGTTCTTGCTCCCTGAACCAAGCAATATTGCCAGTAATTCTGAATCACTTAAACTAACCCTACCTTTCTGAAATAATTTTTCCCGGGGCCTATCATCCTCTGCCCACTTTTTTATACTTAGACTATTATTCTCATTATTCATCCTTCTCTAAAGATAAACAATGAATTGAAATATCTGAATAATTGATTAAATATCAGCGAACTATATCAACCTCTTTATTTCGTCTACTTGAAGACCTCCATAATTTCCGCTACTCATCATAAGTAAAACGGAGTTCGCCAGGTCAAGATCCTTCAATTCACTTTTGAAACTTTCAGGCTCAACAAAAACTTTCAGGTCCTTTTCCTGAAAAGCTTCTTTAATCTGTTCGGCAGTTACTCTTTCTAATTTTTTGGTTGCCACAGCTTCCGGTGAATAAAAAACAAGCGCCTCGTCTGCCTTCTCTAGACTACCTCTGTATTCATTTAAGAATTCTGCATTTAAACTGCTGTAAGTATGAAGCTCCAGGCACGCAATTAACTTTTTATTTTCATACTGTTCTTTAACCGCGGCCGTAGTCGCCTTAACCTTTGATGGACTATGGGCAAAATCTTTAAAAATTATGGTTGAATTATTTTCCGCGATCTTTTCCAGCCTTTTAGAGGCACCTTTAAAAGTTGCAATAGCTTCATAGAAATCATCTTCATCTACCCCCATATGCTGACAGATCCACTTTGCACCGGCAAGATTATTCAAATTATGTCTTCCAAAAATTTCTAATGGCATCTCTCCCTCAGGAACTTCAAGAATAGTTTCCTCTCCTTCAGTGTGGTATTCCGGTGTATGATAAGGATGTTTTCTAATTGGATTTTCTGTTTCTTCAGCAAGTCTTTTCACCTCCGCATCTTCCTCATTATATACCAGTATCCCGCCATTTACTATTGTATCTATAAAAATCCTGAATTGCTCAACGTAATTCTCATAAGTCGGAAAAACGTTGATATGATCCCAGGCAATACCGCTTAAAAGGGCAATATTTGGTTGGTAAAGATGAAATTTAGGCCTTCGATCTATTGGTGAAGATAAATATTCGTCTCCTTCAATTACTATAAAATCATTATCCTCGGTCAAATGAACAGGATTCGGAATTCCTTCCAGAGCAGCGCCAACCATATAATCTATTTCCCTATCATGGTAATTCATAACATGAAGAATCATAGATGTAATACTGGTTTTTCCATGAGACCCTCCTATTACAACCCTAGTTTTATTTTTTGATTGCTCGAAAAGAAATTCGGGATAAGAGTATATTTTCAATCCGATTTCTTGGGCTTTCAAAAGTTCAGGGTTGTCTTGCCTAGCATGCATCCCCAGGATCACGGCATCAATTGAAGAATTGATATTTTCCTCATTCCAGCCTAGCCTTTTTGGTAGAATTCCATGATCGCTTAATTTAGATTTTGAAGGCTCAAAAATTGCATCATCACTCCCAGTAATTTCATACCCCTTCTGAGACAAAGCTATAGCAAGACTATGCATGGCACTTCCTCCAATAGCAATAAAATGAATTCTCATATGTAAATTTTGTGCAAATATAATAGTTGCTCGAAGCAATTGCAGGATTACAACCTTTGAATTTTTTGTTTTTCAATAAGTGCTTTATCAAAATCTGGATCTATAGCCAGGGACTTTTCAATTAAAGCCAGAGCCTCAGACTGGTTCTTTTTACTTCTTTCTATCTGAGCAAGTCTCAAATAAGCCCAAGCAGGCGACTTCAAGTCTTTGTAGCCGTAATTTTCAATATAGTTCTTAAGAAAGCTTTCTCCTGCCTTCAACTGAACTTCATAAATAGCGGCAGCTTCTCCCAATTCGTAATTTAAATAATTTCGACTGATCAATTCTGGTTTTTTTTCCGCCAGCCGAATAGCCTCTTCATATTTGGCTTTTGCAAGATCTCTATATTCCTGAATTTTATAAATGTATGCATCTGCAAGAAGTGCATCTACTTCATTCAATCTATCCAGGTCTGAGGCATAGCTCTCTGCAATGGTTTTACTACCTCCAATAAAACTTGGTATTTGCATGTATAACTCTACAAGGGCACGCCGAGCTTCTTTATGCGATGTATCCAGTTCTGCAGCTCTTTTTAAATATTTCTTGACATCTCCAATTAGGATGGCCGCCTGAAATTTGGAACCGTAATAGGCTTTCATACCCAGTGCACCTCCCAATTTAAAATTATACATAGCATTATTTGGATCTTTTTCTAGTAAATTTTCATAGTAGGATATAGCTTCATCCCAGTTCTTTTCAAAACTTGCAATATCACCTAAATAATGAATTGCCTGGTCATTATTTTCAAGCTTCAAAAAAAATTTTTTTGCATCCTCAATTTCCCCATTATTGAGTAGAATTTCACCATTCTCAAGGGGTTCTTGAGCAACTGAATTGCCTGCCAAAAGACAAAAACAAACGAATAAGACCTTTAATTTTATTAACATAATTATTTTTTTCTTAGATTTAACCGACCCAAACTGTTGTAAGTCAGAAAACTTAAGGTGTCCAGCGGCATAATGTTAAGATGTTTCTTAATTTAACTCCGCATATTAAAAATTATTTTAATATTTGTGCAACTTTTTAATGAGTTATAACCGATTACTAATTTTGAATTTAACACCTAGCCTATGCAAAATTTTACTTTTGGGAGGAAAGGACTTAACTGGTTCCTTTTCGCCTTCATTTTATTTGTTGGCAATTTGTCGGCATCTTACGCCCAGAATTGCCCCACACTAGACCCTGGTGATGACACGCAGAATTTCTGCTATTTATCCAGAGTTTCAGACCTACAAGCCAATCCCAACGGAGATGGATTAAGCTGGTACAGAACTGCCACATCTACAACTCCTATTCCAAGTGAGGAAATCCTTCAGGATGGCTCTTATTTCGCTGGAAATAATTCTGGTGATTGTGCATCTAGAGAGGAAGTAGTTGTAACCGTTGATGATCTTGGACCACCAGTATCATCCTTTGGAAACTTTTACGAGCCTTGCGAATATAGCTCTGATGATGTTACAACAGTAGCAGAATTAAAAGCTCTAATCAGCACAACTGGATCTGCAGATGATCTAAATGTATATGATCAATCCCAGGAATTCGGAACTGTAGAATTAGATGACACAGACGTTCTTGTAGAAGGTCGTAGTTATTTTGTTGGTCAGGATGATACATCTACATCTTGTGAATATTCATCGAGACTGGCTATAAAATATGATCCAATTTTAGCTACTGCTCCATCTGCCTCTGCAAATCAAACACTTTGCGAAGATTCTACTATTTCAGATCTTGAAGCAGAAGGAATAAACAGATGGTATAGTACTGAAACATCTAATCCAGCTCTAGACCCTTCAACACCTCTTGTTGATGGCCAGACCTATTATGCATCTAGGATTGTAAACAGAACTAATTCATCGTTACCTCCTTGCGAAAGCCAGGATAGAACTGCTGTTACAGTAACTTTAGTTGGACCTCCAGACGCAGGAGAAGACAACACCGGAGTCGTTTGCTTTCCAGATGTTGGTACAACTTTCCCAAGCGAAGATGCTATTAGAAATTACCTATTAAACTTACTTGAACCTGGTGTCTCCAGAAGCGGTACATTCAGCCCGAGTATTTCTCAATTAGTGAATATCTACGGGTCTGATGATGATGGACTGGGAGATTTCACAACTACTTATACTATTGGTTCTGGTGCATGTCAGGATTCTGTAGATTTAACAATTAGCGTAATAGAAGAAACTCCTGCCAATGCTGGAGATTTTGACGATCTAACTGATATTTGTACGGGAGATGCGGTTATCGATTTAGCCACCCTTATAAATAATGATTCTGATGCAACTGCAGGAGGAACCTTCACGGGTACAGGAGTAACAGATAACGAATTTGACCCATCCACTGGTGCCGGGGATTATACTATCACCTATATGGTTGACGAAACCTCAGCACCTTGTACTATTGGCAATGATTCTACTGAATTTATAGTTTCGGTAAGGAATGGTGATGCCGGAGACGACAGTACGGTAACATTAAGCCCTAGTGATGATCCAATTAATCTTTTTGATTTCTTGAATGGAACTCCAGACATGGGAGGCACATGGTCTCCAGGAGATGGCACTTTTGACCCAACAACTGATACACCTGGTGATTTCACTTACAGCGTAGATAATGCATGCGGAACAGACTCCGCAACTGTAACGGTAATCGTTAATGAATGTGCAACTCCTCCTGATGCAGGATCAGATAATGTAGGAATTGTTTGCCTAGCAGATGTACCAGCAACTTTCCCTAGTATAGATGAAACAAGAAAATACTTTTTGAATTTATTAGATGATGGTGTTGCAACAAATGGAACATTTAGCCCTTCTATTGATGATATAGTGGATATTTATCAAGATGACGAAGATGGCCTGGGTGATTTCACTATTACCTACACCATCGGAACCGTTGATTGTCAAGATTCAGTTGATTTAACTGTTAGAGTTGTTGAGGAGGCTCCTGCCAATGCAGGAAGTTTTGATGATATAGCTGATGTATGTTCAGACGAAGATATGATCGACCTTTCAGATCTTCCAAACAATGATCCAGATTTTTCAATGGGAGGTACTTTTTCAGGAGAAGGAGTTACCGATAATATGTTTGATCCATCTATCGGTGAAGGCACATATACTATAACTTATAGCGTAGATGATTCCACACCTTGTGTTATTGGAGAAGATTCAACTACTTTTACAATTACAGTTGATGATGCGCCAGTAACAACTAACATAGAAAGAATTCTGTGTATCACAGAAGCTGAAACATTGCTAACTGATGAAATCGCTCTACAAATATTCCTTAATGACCTCCTTACCGATGCTGGAGTTGATACAGTAGACCCAGCAGGTTTCGATGCAGATGACCTGGCTGAAGGAATGAGATTACTTGATTTTGTAGATGACCCCGATTCAGACTCTGAGACTTTCAACTTTAGCTATTTAGATGAATCAACATCTTCTTCTTGTGATGATGGGATCATAAATATTGCTATTACTATAAACGACCTTCAGGATGCTGAAGCAGGAACTATAGATGATCAGAATGTTTGTGTTTCTGACGGAATGATTGACCTAACTATGTTCTTAGGAGCTGACTCCATGACTGGAGGTACATTCAGCGGAGATAATGTTACTGATGGTATGTTCGATACTAGTGTAGGTTCTAATGATGACGGCTATACTGTAACTTACAACGTTGATGACTCGGCCGATTGTGTTACACCAGGAACTACGGACTCTGAAACATTTACAATTTTTGTGGATGATACAGTTGATGCAGGCGAGGATAATAGTGGTGATGTTTGTAGAGAGAATGTTAGCGACCTTTTCCCAAATAATTCCTCTGTAAGAAGGTATTATTTAAGCCTTTTAAGTGATGGTGTATCAGAAGATGGTGTATTCAACCCTACTATCCAAGATGTGATAGATGCTTATAATACGAATCCAGATCAGGAAGCATTCACAACTACATATACTATTTCCAATGGTGGTTGTTCAGACAGCGTTGAACTAACAATCAACATTTATGATTCAATTCCAGCTGAAATTGGAGACATCACAGATCCAGATCCAATTTGTAGAAATGCTGAGGATGTAGACCTCTACTCTTTCTTACCTGCAGATGCAAATCCTAACGGTACTTTCGAAGGATATGAAGATGGAATCTTCAGCCCGACTATGGAAGGTGAAGGTTCTTTCGAGATCACTTACACTTTAACAGATGATTCTCCATGTACTGAAGGAGAAGCCTCTGCTACATTTACAGTAACTGTTATCGAGTCTGCTTTTGCAGGCATGGACATGGATCTAAATGTATGTATGGATGCAGGAGTTCAGGATTTATTTGGATTCTTATCTGAAGATGCTGATACGAATGGAGAGTTTACTCTAGATGGTAATGTAATCTCAGACGGAATGATGGATCCTGCTGATTTTGCAGCTGGAGATTATGAAGTTATTTACACAGTGCCAGAAATCAATGATTGTGGTGCAGATACTGCAACATTCAATATTACTGTTGAAGATGCTCCTGGAGCACCAACTGTAGATGGGAATCCATTTACATTCTGTGCGACAGACGCTGCTACCGTAGCCGACCTTTCTGCGACAGGCACTAACCTGACTTTTTATTCGGATGCAGATTTGACCATGATGGTTGCTGCCGAAGACGCTTTAGAAACAGGATCTTACTACGTTACTCAAAGAAATGATGATGGTTCTTGTGAATCTGCCGCTGCAGAAATTACCGTTACTATCAATGATGCAGATACACCTACAATAGCTAATTCAACACAGGAGTTCTGTGAATATGATGATGCTACTGTAGCAAATCTTACAGACGCAGTTAACGAAACTGATAACATCACCTGGTATGATTCAGCTGATGGAGACAACGCTTTAAATGGAGGTACTCCACTACAGAATGGTGTAACGTATTACGCTACTCTTTTCAATGTTGAAACAGGTTGTGAAAGTTCGGTTAGACTTGCAGTAACTGTAAACATAACAGATTGCCCACTTCTGTTCCCTGAAGGTTTCTCACCAAATGGTGATGGAATTAATGACACCTTCGACATAGAGAATATTGAAGATGAATATCCTAATTATACTATTGAAATCTACAACAGATGGGGAGATTCAGTATACAAAGGAAACGCCAACACTCCAGACTGGGATGGCTTTAGCAGTGAAAGTTCTTTAGGAGACAATGTATTACCTGCAGGGGTATACTTCTATTACCTGGACTTTAACGATGGAAGCACCGAGCCAAGGAGAGGAAAAGTATACTTAAGTAGATAATCAGGATAAACAAGAGAAAGAAATGAAAAAAATAATAACAAAATATTTACTATTCGCAGGCATTATCCTTTTTTCTATTAAAGGTATGGCCCAGCAAGATCCACTTTTCACTCAGTACATGTACAACATGAGTGTAGTGAATCCTGCGTATGCAACAGACGATCCAGGAATGTTAGATCTTGGAGCAATTTATAGAATGCAATGGACAGACGTTGATGGTGCACCTCGCACCCTCAACTTCTTTGCCCACACACCAATAAGTGAAAGAGTTGAACTTGGTATTACAGTAGTTCATGACGAAATTGGAGATATTGAAAAACAGAATAATATCACCGCAGATTTCGCATATGTTATACCTACAGGTGAGAACACAGACCTTTCCTTCGGTGCTAAAGCTGGTTTAACCACTTTCGATGCTAACCTCGCAGGATTGGATTTAAATGATCCTAATGACCCTGCATTCGAAAACATCAATGAGATATTTCCTGTTTTTGGAGTTGGAGCATTCTGGTTTGGAGACAATCACTATTTAGGTGTTTCTGCTCCTAACCTGTTAACATCTGAACACCTTGACAACAGTCAGCTGCTAAGAGATCGTGGTACTGAAGAAATTCACTACTACCTTACTGGAGGTTACGTTTTCAACATTAGCGAAAACTTCAAATTAAAGCCTTCTACTATGGTAAGAGGTGTAAAAGGAGCTCCGCTTTCTGTTGATGTAAATGCTAACGTTCTATTGTATGATAAACTTGAAGCAGGTTTAGGCTACAGGTTCGACGAAAGCATTACAGGTTTGGTAAACTTTAGAATTACCCAGGGACTTAGAATTGGATATGCTTATGACTATCCAACCTACGACCTAAGTAACGATGGATCACATGAGATCATGCTTTTATTTGATTTCGATCTATTCGGACTTAACAAAGGCTATGACAAATCACCTAGATTCTTCTAAAACCAGACTAACATGAAAAATATATATAGTACACTTTTAATAATTTTTGTGAGCATCACTGCCTTCGGACAGAAATCTGATATCAGGGATGGGAACAAATTCTTTGCTCAGGCAGCCTACATAGACGCTGCCGATGCATATGAAAACGTAAATAATAAATCTCAGGAAGTTCTTCAGAACTTAGGAGACTCATATTTCTATACTAACCAGATGCAAAATGCTGTGGAAGTATATGAGTTGTTATTCCTTAGAAATGAAGGAGCCGTTGAACCTGAGTATCAGTTTAGATATGCCCACGCTTTGATGGCTGCCGGCAACTACGTAAAGGCTGATGAACTTATGAATGAACTAACTGGTGAAAACTGGGATCATGAAGAATTTGCAAGTGAACTGGATACTATGGTTCCTCATAAATTCAACTATGACCAGGTAATGAACAACCAGTCTTCTTCAGATTTTGGAATCGGATTCTACGGAGACCGTGTTGCTTTTGCTTCTACAAGAAACCAGGAGCGTCCGGTTTATCCATGGAACAAACTTCCAACTCTTGATCTTTACAGTGCTGAAATGAATGATGAAGGTGAAATGACCGATATTATTCTTTTCTCTGATGCCATTAATACCGACGAGCACGAGAGCTCTGCTACTTTTAGCAAAGATGGAAAGTACATGTATTTTGACAGAACGAACGAAGACAGAGTGAAGAACGAGGACGATGTTCGTGTATCTCACATTAGCCTTTACCGTGCAGAAAATGTAGACGGTGAATGGACAAATGTTGAGAAACTACCTTTCAGCAGTGAAGAGTATTCTGTTGAACACCCAAGCTTAAGTGCTGATGGGACTAAACTATTCTTCTCTAGTGATATGCCTGGCGGTAGCGGTTCTTTCGATATCTACGTTGTAGATGTGAACGAAGACGGTACTTTCGGAACTCCGCAAAACCTTGGAAGTTCAGTGAACACGGCTCACAGAGAGCAATTCCCATTCATTAGTGATGAAGGAATTCTTTACTTTACTTCAGACGGCCACCAGGGATTCGGAAATCTTGATATTTTCAGAACTGAAGGAGATTTTTCTGAAGTAGAAAACCTTGGAGCATCTATTAACAGTGGAAGTGATGATTTTGCTTTCGTGATCAAGGAAAACGAGGAGATGGGATATTTCGCTTCAAACAGAAGAGGAACCGATAACCTTTACCAGTTTACCCGTGAAGAAAATGAGATCATAGAAGCTCCAACTGTAACTGATGAGACTAGCGGTCAGGATATCATTCCTATCGATGGAAGCAAGATCTACTTCGACTTCGACAAGGCTACAATCAAGCCAGAGTCTAAGCCAGTTCTTGATTCAGTTGTGACTTACATGAACGACTATCCTAACATTAAAGTTAAGGTTGAGTCTCATGCCGATGCGAGAGGTTCTGACAAGTACAACCTTGATCTTTCTAAGAGAAGAGCTGCTTCAACTGTTGACTACCTGGTAGAAAACGGAATCGACAAAGGAAGACTTATCTCTGAAGGATACGGTGAAAGCAGACCAGTTAATGACTGTACTGAGCCAACCGGATGTACTGAAGAGCAATATGCTAAAAACCGTAGAAGTGTATTCGTAGTATCAAACCGTGATGGTTCGATGAACGAAGAAACTGAAGTGGAAGAAAACGAAGAAGAATAATTCTTCGAAATATACTGACTAACCAATCAGAAATGAAAAGCCCCATGCAAATGCATGGGGCTTTCTATTTACATAATTATAAAGCTTATTTTTTAGGAGGGTAACCTTCCATAGCTTCAGCAACTATTTTATTAAACTGTTCCTGTTTTGATTTTGGATCAGCATCGAATTTAAATGGACTTTCAACCACCGCCTGCCAGACAAGAATATCTTTTTCTACATCAATAAAATCGAAAGTAAGCCTTAAATAGGTATCCATTTGACCTACGGGAATCCCACCTGATACTCCTACTCCAACATTTCCGCCACCACCGCCAAAACCGACACCTACCCTACTACGATTATCTTGTTGGTATTGTTCAGTATAAACATTAACATAAATATCCGGGTCTGCGTCCCCTTTAGAGAAACCTTTCTGCGGCAATGCCGAAACCAGACTTTCCGTAAGTCTGGATTCGTCCAGCTGACTTAATCCTGTCCTGAAATCTGGAAATAATTGGTAGGTAGAATATTGATCGAAATTAACTTCCTGATCATAATCATATACTGCCTGAGGTGCGTTACAGGCAGCTATGAATAGTATTAAAATGGAGAATTTGAAAATTTTCATAAACTGATTTTTACTAAAAATAAGCAAAATCAGTTCGGAAAGTCAGTGCTTTAACAGGATTTAAACAGGCTGTTTATTAAGCATCTGCCACAATTTATCCTTTAATTCGGTTAATCCCATCTGAGCTACTGAAGAAATAAAGATATAAGGAAGCTTAAGTTCTTTATCCAGTTCAGAAGCCATTTCAGCTTTTAACTCTTCATCCAGAAGATCACTTTTTGATATGGCGACCAACCGGTCTTTATCTAATAATTCAGGATTATAGCGCTTTAACTCATCCAAAAGAATATCATATTGCTTTTTGATATCCCTGGCATCGGCCGGGATAAGGAACAATAATGTTGAATTACGCTCAATATGTCTAAGGAAGCGATGTCCAAGACCCTTTCCTTCGGCAGCACCTTCGATGATACCGGGAATATCTGCAACCACAAAAGTTTTAAAATCCCGATATTTTACGATTCCAAGATTCGGTTTCAGAGTGGTAAACTCATAATTGGCAATTTTAGGCTTTGCCGCGGTGATTACTGATAGCAAAGTAGATTTTCCTGCATTAGGAAATCCAACCAGTCCCACGTCTGCAAGCACCTTTAGCTCCAGAGTAATATCAACCTGCTGACCATCTATTCCCGGTTGGGCATATCTTGGCGTCTGATTCGTTGAACTTTTAAAGTGCCAGTTTCCTCTACCTCCCATTCCTCCTTCAGCCACAATATATTCCTGGCCATCCTCGGTGATCTCTTTAATGATCTCATTGGTTTCGGTGTCCCGTATTACGGTTCCTAATGGCACTTCTATGTATTCATCTGATCCTTGAGCACCAGAACTTCTTTGCTTCCCTCCATTTTCACCGTGCTCCGCTTTTACGTGTCGCTTGAACTTCAAATGGAATAAAGTCCAGAGATTTTTGTTTCCCTTTACGATCACGTGACCACCTCGACCTCCGTCACCTCCATCTGGTCCACCTTTTGCAATATATTTCTCCCGGTGGAGATGAGCTGAGCCCTTCCCTCCTTTTCCGGAAAAAACATGAATCTTTACATAGTCAACAAAATTCCCTTCAGTCATTATATTCTATTTCATTAATTCGTCGATCACCTCGCTAAGCCTATTTGTGATCTCATCAATACTTCCAACGCCATCAACTCCATAATATTTATCCTGAGCCTGGTAATAATTCTTGAGGATTGCAGTTTCATCATAATAAACCTTGATCCTGTTCCTAATCACGGCTTCATCAGCATCATCGGCTCTTCCAGAGGTTTTTCCTCTTTCCAGTAAACGTTCTACAAGAATTTCATCATCAACCTCCAATGCGATCATTGCATGAACTTCAGTTCCTTTAGATTCGAGATAAGTACTCAAAGCTTCAGCCTGGGCTTCCGTCCGTGGAAATCCGTCAAAAATAAAACCGTTTGCACCTTCGTTTTTTTCAACCTCAGCATTTAGCATATTGATGGTCACCTCATCTGGAACTAACTGTCCCTTATCAATAAAAGATTTGGCACTAAGCCCCAGCTCTGTTTTATTCTTGATATTATAGCGAAATACATCACCGGTGGAAATGTGAATAAGCTCATATTTATCTTTTAAAATTGTAGCCTGAGTTCCTTTGCCAGCACCCGGAGGGCCAAACAATACTAAGTTTGTCATCTTATTATCTTTGCGTTTATATACTTGCGTTAAGTTTCGTCCTAAACCGTCATAATCCAGGCCAAAACCAACAATAAATTTATTAGGTATTTCAATTCCAATAATCTGTACCGGTACATTTTTCTTATAAGCTTTGGGCTTAAAGAATAAAGTAGCAACTTCATAACTCTCTACTCCTGCATTCTTGAGAATCTTATCAAGCTCTACAAGGGTATTCCCGGTATCAACTATATCTTCCAGCAATATCACCTTTCTGCCCTTAAGTTCCTGGTTTAATCCAACCAGAGTTTTTACTTTTCCGGTAGTCTTAGTTCCTTCATAGGACCCCATTTTCACAAAACTAACTTCACAATCTCCATTAAATCTTTTGATTATTTCTGAAGCAACCATAAAAGAACCATTCAAAACTCCTATAAAAACCGGGTTTTGGCCATCATATTTCTTATTCAGTTTTTCTGAAATTTGCTCTATCGCCTGCGTGATCTCCTCTTCAGATATATAGGGCTCGAATTCAAGATCATGTAGTTTTATCAAAACGGTAAAATTTTAAGTGGCAAAGATAAGCAATCTGAATAAGCCCAACCTCCCGATTTCTTCCCGATTATGTATGGCAGGAAATTCGAATAGATTATTTTTGCCAAAAGGCATTTTAATTTATGGTAAATTATTTCTCTTCAGACTTTAAACTCGCCATTCTTGGTGGAGGACAATTAGGAAAAATGATGTTATATGAAACCCGAAAATATGACATCGAGACCCTAGTACTGGATCCAAGTTCAGAGGCTCCATGCAGGATCTCCAGCAATTATTTTGAACAGGGCGACCTTATGGATTATGAAACAGTACTCAATTTTGGTCGAAAGGCAGATGTAGTCACTTTTGAAATTGAGGGCGTGAATGTGGAAGCCTTAAAACAATTGGAGTCTGAAGGAAAAAAAACCTTTCCTTCTGCCGCGACTCTGGAAAAGATCCAGAATAAAGCAGTACAGAAGAAATTCTATAAAGAGAAAAAAATTCCAACTGCAGATTTTAAGGTTTTCAGTGATCTGTCTGCTCTTCAGAATGCCGTTCAGAAAAAAGAAGTTGAAATTCCCTTTGTCTGGAAAAGCGCTACGGGCGGTTATGACGGAAAAGGAGTTTCAGTAATTAAAAAAGCAGAGGACCTCAAAGAACTTTCAGAGGGTGAATGCATCGCAGAACGACTGGTTCCTTTCAAGAATGAACTGGCAGTAATCGTTGCTAGAACTCCATCTGGCGAAGTAAGAACTTACCCGGTTGTGGAAATGGAATTTCATCCTACCGCAAACCAGGTGGAATATGTGATCTGCCCGGCAAGGATTGAAGAAAAAGTAGCTGAAAAAGCCCGCGCTATTGCAAAACAGGTTTCTGAAGCATTTGAGCACGTAGGTTTACTGGCAGTTGAAATGTTCCAGACTGAAGAGGATGATATTCTGGTAAATGAAGTTGCTCCAAGACCACACAATAGTGGTCATTATTCCATTGAAGCTTCCTACACCAATCAGTTCGAACAGCATATTCGAGCTATTCTTGACCTTCCATTAGGAAATACCGATAGTAAGGTAGGCGGAATAATGGTAAATTTGGTAGGAGACCCAGATCATGAGGGTGAGGTTGTTTATGAGAATATTGAAAAGATCATGGAGATGAATGGGGTGACCCCACATATTTACGGAAAAAAGATCACAAGACCCTTCAGAAAAATGGGACATGTGACCATTGTAGATAAGGATATAGCCAGGGCAAGAAAAATAGCCGAGAAAGTAAAAAACAGTATAAAAGTTATTAGCAAAAAATAAATTTAGAATGGGAAAAGTAGCAGTAGTAATGGGCAGCACAAGTGATCTACCTGTAATGCAGGATGCCATAGATATTTTAGAAGGATTCGATATTGAGGTAGAAGTAGACATAGTCTCAGCCCATAGAACACCCGAAAAACTTTTCGACTTCAGTAAAACCGCCCACGAAAAAGGAATCCAGGTGATCATAGCTGGTGCCGGAGGTGCTGCTCACTTACCAGGCATGGTTGCTTCAATGTCTCCCCTTCCGGTAATAGGTGTTCCGGTAAAATCCAGGAATTCTATCGACGGCTGGGATTCTGTACTATCTATTCTTCAAATGCCCGGTGGTGTTCCGGTAGCGACTGTTGCTTTAGACGGAGCTAAAAATGCAGGAATACTTGCAGCGCAAATCATTGGTGCCTCAGATAAATGTGTACTGGATAAGATTTTGGTCTATAAGGAAGGCCTAAAACAAAAGGTGATAGACGGAGCAAAATCTGTGAAAAAATAAGAAAGGCCGCAATTGCGGCCCTTCGAGTAGTAAACTATTTAATCTGTAAAATTATTTATTAACCATTCTAAATATTTAACCAGAACTTTGTAAACTACTTTTTCTATATTTTTTCAACTCTTAATAGAGCGCCTAATTTATCAAAATTTTCTTAAAAATCATCATTTACGTTAATTAAATGTACCATTAACGTTAATAAAATATTTCAAGCAATGAGTTCTCAGAATATATTACTTAAAGAATTTGAATACGCTCCCTTTTCCAAAATAAGAACGGAAGACTACAAACCCGCCATTTTGCAGGCGGTGGAGCTAGCGAAGCAGGATATAGAAAGTATTACGAATTCTGATGAAAACCCAACTTTTGAAAACACCATTGAAGCCCTGGAATTTTCAGGTAAAAAACTGGATAGGGTTTCCAGCATCTTTTTCAATATAAATTCTGCTGAGACCAATGAAGAAATCCAAAGGATCGCCCAGGAAGTTTCACCTGTGTTATCAGAATTCAAGAATGATGTAATTCTAAACAAAGAACTGTTCAAAAAAGTGAAGCAGGTTTTTCAGAAGAAAGAATCTTTAGATCTTAACGCAGAACAGACTACCCTTCTCGAAAAAAAATACAAGGCTTTTACAAGAAACGGGGCGAATCTCCCGGATGAAAAACAGAAAGACCTGAGGGAAATAGACAAAGAATTAGCGAAACTGAAGTTGAAATTTGGCGAAAATGTTCTTGCCGAGACTAATAAATATGAACTCCAGGTTACCGATGAATCAAGACTTAATGGACTACCCGAAAGTTTTAAAAATGAAGCAAAATTGGTAGCTAAGGCTAAGAAAAAGGATGGATGGATCTTCACTCTGGAATATCCTAGCTATATCCCCTTCATGAAATATGCAAAAGACCGGGAACTTCGTAAAGAGTTATCCCTTGCTTTCGGATCCAGAGGTTTTCATAATGATGACCTGGACAACCAGGAAAATGTATTGCAAATCGCCAAACTAAGATATAAAAGAGCAAAACTTCTCGGTTTTGACTCTCATGCACAATTCGTGCTGGAAGAAAGGATGGCAGAGACACCTGAAAAAGTTGATTCTTTTCTTGATGAAATGCTGGAAAAAGCAAAACCCGCTGCAGAAAAGGAATTTAAAGAACTTGAAGAATTCGCCAGAGAACTCGATAAAATAGATAAGTTACAGAAATGGGATGCAGCCTATTACGGTGAGAAATTAAAACAAAAGCGTTTCGACCTGGATGATGAAAAGCTGAAGCCCTATTTTAAACTTGAAAATGTTATTGAGGGGGTCTTCATCGTTGCTCAAAAGCTTTACGGCCTCAATTTTAAAGAAGTCCACAATATCGATAAATACCACAAAGATGTTAAAACATTCGAAGTAACCAACGAGTTAGGAGAAGATATTGCCCTTTTTTACGCCGATTTCCATCCCAGACCAGGAAAAAGAGATGGGGCCTGGATGACCATTTATAAAAATCAATATGTCCAAAATGGCAAAAATGAGAGGCCTCATATTTCTATAGTTTGCAACTTCACCAAACCTACAGAAAAGGAACCTTCTTTACTAACCTTTAATGAGGTAACCACCCTTTTTCACGAATTTGGTCACGCTCTTCATGGAATGTTAGCTGATACTACTTACCCTAGCCTTTCAGGTCCTAATGTATACTGGGATTTTGTTGAGCTGCCAAGCCAGGTACTGGAAAATTGGTGCTATGAAAAAGAGTCATTACAGCTTTTTGCAAAACATTACCAAACAGCAGAGCCTATCCCTGAAAATTTTATTGAAAAGATAAAAGAATCATCTAATTTTCTTGAAGGGATGGCCACATTAAGGCAGTTAAGCTTCGGAATGTTAGATCTTAGCTGGCATGCAAAAGATCCTTCAAATATTACCGACGTAAAGAAGCTTGAGGTAGAAGCTTTCAAGCCTACCAGGCTTTATCCGGATGTACCGTCCAATTGTATGAGCACAGCCTTCTCTCATATTTTCCAGGGAGGATATTCTGCAGGTTACTATTCTTATAAATGGGCAGAAGTCCTGGATGCAGATACCTTTGAGTACTTTGCCGAAAATGGAATTTTCAGTAAGGATATTGCCGATAAATTCAGAGAAAATATACTTTCTAAGGGCGGCACCGAGCATCCAATGGAGCTTTATAAACGTTTTAGGGGCAAGGAACCTAAGCCAGACGCGCTTTTAAGAAGAGCAGGTTTGATCTCGAAATAGCTGTAAACAGTTGGCCTATCTAGAAATCTTATCTTTTCTATAACTATTGATAGACTTTCTTTTGCTAATTTTGAGTAGAACCGATTTTTCTAGATCATGCCCGCTAACACTCTCGACCCAAACAAATGGGTAGATAAATACTCAGATTATCTATTCAATTATACGATTGTTCGTGTGAACAACCGGGAGATAGCCAATGATCTTATCTCAGAAACTTTTCTGGCAGCCCTTAAATCTGCAAAGAATTTTAAAGGAGAAGCAAGTGAAAGAACCTGGTTAATTTCGATTTTAAAGAGAAAAATCATAGATTACTATCGAAAGATCAATTCCAGAAAAGGTCAGGCAGAGGTCAAAATAAATTATTCTGATGATTATAATGAAGGTGAATGGCTGGAAGAACAGGTAGCAGATCAGTTTGACCGGACGGCAGAAGATGAAATGGAAAATAATGAACTAGGTCTTGCCATCCTGGACTGTCTTGACTCTATCAATGAAAAACATGCCGAGATCTTTAAAAGAAAAACAATTGATGGTGCAGATACCGAAGCTATCTGTAATGAATTCAATATCACCCCGTCTAACCTCTGGGTTATTATACATAGGGCCAGAACCGCACTGGCTGCTTGTTTAGAGAAAAACTGGTTTTAATTATGAGTAAAAATCGAAAGCTTTTTTTTATTGATTGTTCAGAAGCAGCTGAGTGTTGTGACAAATCTCAATATGACGAAGCAAATTTTCTGGAAAAGGCAAAGCTGATGCTTCACCTGGCTTTCTGCAAAACATGCAAAAAATTTTCTGACCGGAATTCCAGACTCACTCACCTAATGAAAGAGGCCAGACTTGAAACCTGTCCGGAAGAAAAGAAGAAACAGTGGCGGGAGGAAATTAAGAAAGAATACGCGGAAGAACGAACCTCAAGATAAGGTAAAATCCAAGATATATAAGCGGAAGGCCCTCTACCCAAAAAGAGGCAAAATACTTAGCCTGCTCCCTCTTCGAGAACCACAGACAAATACTTGTTAAAATCAAAAGTCCCGTTAAAGCTAAGAATTCATTGGAGCTGAAATTGCTTTGAAATAATTCTACAGAAAAGATCAAAAAAATTAGAATGCTTCCAAATACTTTGGTTTTATGAACTCCAAGTTTTTGAGGTATGGTTCCCAGATTCTCATTATCATAATCCAGGTCCCTTATTTCAAATGGAAGTGTGAGAACAATTACAAGAATCAAGCGCTGAAGAAAATCAATAATAATGTTTTGATCCAGAAGTTTCCCGGCATTCAATATTGGCAATATTACAGTTGTACCGGCCCAAACCAACGCGATTATAAAGATTTTTAAACCTGGTAGGCTACGCAAATTCTTTTCAAAGCCTAAAAAAGGCACTGCATAAAATAAGGTAAGGAAACCCATAATTCCTGCTGAAATTAAAACTTCGGTTGATTGCTTAAAGCTGAAATAAACCAGGGTTACAAAACACAATAAAGAAAACAGCTGAATGAACCGTAAATTTTTAGCCAGACTTAAATGATGAAGTTTTGCGATCCCGGCATATTTCACAAAATTGTAACCGGTTATGGAGGCAAAAAATATAAAGTAGAAAAGGTTTTCATCAATCAATAGATCATGTTCCAGTATAGTAATGATGGTAAACGAAACAATGGCCAGAGAAACATGAATGCTGCTATTGATATATAATTCAAAAGCATTTTTTAAATACTTCATGCTACGAAATTACATATAAAATCATACTAAATATTTCAGAGTAAAAATCTTAACAACTGTATACGCCTAAACTTTAAAAAATTAGCATGAAATTATGTATTTTCGCGCCACGAAAACACAACTATTTTATTTTAATGAGAACAGATTCTTTCGCATTACGTCATATTGGTCCTAAAGCTGAAAATCTACAAGAAATGCTGGACACTATCGGGGTTGAGTCTATAGAGCAACTAATCTATGAAACTCTTCCGGATGATATTCGTCTACACAGCCCTTTAGACCTTCCAAAGGCGATGAGTGAATACCAGTATGCAGAGCATATCAAAAAGCTTTCTGAGAAGAACAGGGTTTTTAAAACGTATATTGGGTTAGGATACCACCAGGCAATTCTTCCTGCTGTAATTCAGCGTAATATTTTGGAGAACCCGGGATGGTATACCGCCTACACCCCATACCAGGCTGAAATTGCCCAGGGACGTTTAGAAGCTCTTCTAAATTTCCAGACTATGGTAAGCGATCTTACCGGAATGGAAATCGCCAATGCCTCATTACTTGACGAATCTACAGCTGCTGCTGAAGCAATGGCTTTATTGCATGCTGTTCGCGATAGAAAGCAGAAAAAGAATAATGTAAATAAGTTCTTTGTTTCTCAGCAAACCTTGCCACAAACTATTTCTTTAATGGAAACCAGGGCTAATTTCCTTGGAATTGAAATGGTAGTGGGAGATCATGAAGAATTCGATTTCTCCGAAGAATATTTTGGTGCACTTGTTCAGTATCCAGGAAAGTTCGGGCAGGTTTTCGATTATGCTGAATTTGTTGAGAACTGTAAAAATGCCAATATTAAAACTGCGGTAGCGGCAGATATTCTTAGTCTGGTAAAACTTCAGGCCCCAGGTGAACTTGGCGTAGACGTGGTAGTAGGTACTACTCAGAGATTTGGAATTCCACTAGGTTATGGCGGCCCACACGCGGCTTATTTCGCTACGAGAGAAGAATATAAGCGTAACCTACCTGGAAGGATCATTGGATTAACCAAAGATCTTGACGGAAACAATGCTTTAAGAATGGCTCTTCAAACCAGGGAGCAACATATAAAAAGAGACAAAGCAACTTCGAATATCTGTACTGCTCAGGTTTTACTGGCAGTAATGGCCGGTATGTACGCCGTTTATCATGGGCCAAAAGGTTTGGAATATATCGCTAATATTGTTCACGCATCTACTGTATCATTAGAAGACAAACTTAAATCTCTTGGTTTTGAGCAGTTGAATTCAGCTTATTTCGATACTATCCATGTTAAGGCAGAAGCTGAAAAACTTAAGGAAATTGCTGAAAAGAATGAGATCAATTTCTATTATCCAGATGCTGAAAGTGTTTGTATTTCTATTAACGAAACTACCACTACAGACGACCTTAACGCAATCGTTGCGGTATTTGCTGAACTGGCAGAAAAACAAAATTCTGAGATCACTGAACTTTCAGAAAGATCTGCAATTCCGCAAAACCTAGAAAGAAAAACTGAATTCCTTACTCATGAGGTTTTCAATCTGTATCATTCAGAAACTGAATTGATGCGTTATATCAAGAAGCTTGAACGTAAGGATCTTTCTTTGAATCATTCCATGATTTCGCTAGGTTCCTGTACCATGAAGCTTAATGCAGCCTCAGAGATGCTTCCGTTAAGTAACCCGCAATGGGGGAATCTTCACCCATTTGTACCGGTAGAACAGGCAGAAGGATACCAAACCGTTCTCAAGGAACTTGAACATCAGCTTACTGAGATTACCGGTTTTTCAGCTACTTCTCTGCAGCCAAACTCGGGTGCACAAGGGGAGTATGCCGGTTTAATGGTTATTAGGGCTTACCACGAGGCAAATGGCGAAGGACATAGAAATGTATGCCTTATTCCGTCTTCCGCCCATGGAACCAATCCTGCTTCCGCAGTAATGGCCGGAATGAAAGTAGTTGTAACCAAAGCTTCTGAAAATGGAAATATAGATGTTGATGACCTTAGAGAAAAGGCTCTAAAGCATAAAGATAATTTGGCCGCTTTGATGGTTACTTATCCATCTACACACGGAGTATTTGAATCTGCAATTCGCGAGATCACCAATATCATTCATGAAAACGGCGGACAGGTTTATATGGATGGCGCCAATATGAATGCCCAGGTGGGACTAACAAATCCGGGAAGAATTGGAGCTGACGTTTGTCACCTGAATCTTCACAAGACCTTTGCCATTCCTCATGGAGGTGGTGGACCGGGAGTTGGACCAATTTGTGTTGCCGAGCAATTAAAACCATTCCTTCCTGGTAATCCTATAATCAAAACAGGAGGAGAACAGGCTATTGGAGCTATTTCTTCAGCACCATGGGGATCATCTTTAGTTTGCCTTATCTCCTATGGCTACATAAAGATGCTTGGAACGGGAGGCCTTCAAAAAGCTACAGAATATGCTATTTTGAATGCAAATTATATTAAAGAAAGACTTAAAGATCATTACAAAACCCTTTATTCTGGAGAAAGAGGGCGTGCAGCTCACGAGATGATCATTGATTGCCGTCCTTTCAAAGACAAAGGAATCGAGGTGGTGGATATCGCAAAACGACTAATCGATTATGGCTTCCATGCACCAACCGTGTCATTCCCTGTATCTGGAACCATGATGATCGAGCCTACTGAAAGTGAAAGCAAGGCGGAATTAGATCGTTTCTGTGATGCCCTTATTTCCATAAGACAGGAAATCGAGGAAGTTTCAGCAGATGAACCAAATAACGTTCTGAAGAATGCACCTCATACCATTCATATGCTTACTTCAGACGAATGGGAACTTCCATATTCAAGAGAAAAAGCTGCATATCCTTTGAGCCATTTACATGATAATAAGTTCTGGCCAAGTGTTAGAAGAGTAGACGAGGCTTTTGGAGACAGGAATTTAATGTGTACCTGCCCTCCTACCGAGGAATATATTGAAGCTTAACGATCAAATATTAAGAAATAGAAAAACCTGTCAGATGGCAGGTTTTTTTTCGACCAAAAAATTTAGCTAATTTAAGTGGCTATTATTACTAATTATTTAAATTGTAAAATTAACATTAAGAAAGTCAGATGAACTGCAAAATCACCGGAACGGGAAGCTATATACCAAATGTGGTAACTAAGAATGCTGACTTCGACCAACACGAATTCTATAACCTTGATGGTTCTACTTTCCCTCATGACAATAAAACTACCATAAGGAAATTTAAAGCTATTACTGGAATCGAGGAAAGACGTTATCTTGACGAAAACCTTAACACTTCAGATCTTGCCGTAATCGCGAGCCAGAAAGCTATTGAAAGTGCCGGAATAGACCCGGAAACACTGGATTATATTATCGTTGCGCATAATTACGGGGATGTGAAATCTAATTCCATACAAAGTGATACGGTCCCTAGTCTTGCAACGCGAGTAAAGGCACATTTAAGAATAAAGAATCCAAAATGTGTGGGATATGACCTATTATTTGGTTGTCCGGGATGGATTGAAGGCATGATCCAGGCTAAGGCTTTTATAAAGGCAGGCCTGGCAAAAAGATGCCTGGTTATTGGAGCTGAAGCATTATCCCGAGTTGTAGATAAGCATGATCGTGATTCCATGATTTTTTCAGATGGCGCAGGTGCGGCAATTCTTGAAGCTTCAGATAAGGAACCTGGAATTCTATCTCATGAATCGGCAACGTTCTCCTTCCAGGAATCTGATTATATCTATTTCGGAAAATCAAATCATTCCACCGCTCCGGAAGAAGTTAAGTACATAAAAATGCATGGAAGGAAGATCTATGAATTTGCCCTGGTAAATGTTCCTAAAGCGATGAAGGAATGCCTTGAGAATAGTGGAAAGTCTATTAAGGATCTTAAGAAGATCTTTATCCACCAGGCAAATGAAAAAATGGACCATGCTATTATTCACCGGTTTTACAAACTTCATGGAATGACTCCTCCTGCAGATGTAATGCCCATGACCATCCATGAACTTGGAAATAGCAGCGTTGCGACAGTCCCTACTCTTTTCGACCTGGTTCAGAGGGGTGAAATAGAGAATCAGGAGCTTAAAAAAGGTGATGTTGTTATGTTTGCCAGTGTGGGCGCAGGAATGAACATTAACGCGATCACTTATCAGGTCTAGGATGTACGAGAATACATTTCCTGAAAAGCGTTATAAAAAAACCCTCGATTTTTTGATGGAGCACGTACCTCCACCTGCCAAGGTTCTTGACCTCGGGGTGAAAAATCCATTTTCTGAGATCATGATCAAAAATGGTTATGATGTAACAAATACTGCAGGTGAAGATCTTGACGATAATTTTTCCGCTGTAAAAAATGAGAACTACGATCTGGTAACAGCTTTTGAAATTTTTGAACATCTGCTTGCCCCGTATAATATTCTGAAGGAAATTGAAGCAGAGAAGATCATAGCCAGCGTTCCTCTTAAATTATGGTTCTCCCCTGCCTACCGTAGTAAAACCGATATGTGGGATCGTCATTATCACGAATTTGAAGACTGGCAGTTCGACTGGTTATTTGAGAAAAGTGGCTGGCAGATCAAAAAAACAATGAAATGGACAAATCCTGTAAATAAAATTGGAGTACGCCCGTTACTTAGAAAGATTACTCCGCGTTATTACGCAGTTTACGCTAAAAGAAACTAGCATCCTCAACTATAATTCTATATTAGCATTAGATAGAAAAAGTGATCTCGCTTGAAAATAGATATTGTAATACCTGCCCATAATGAAGCGAATTTTATAGGTGAAAGCCTTCAGTCTCTTATCGACCAAAGCCTTACTCCAAATAAGATCGTGGTAGTTGATGATAGCTCAACAGACAATACTTCTGAGGTTGTAGAAAGATTCACAAAGGATTATTCTTTTGTGGAACTGGTAAAAAATAATTCTTCCACCGAGCACGCTCCGGGGAGTAAAGTTATTAACGCATTTTATAAAGGCTATTATAAGTTACAAAACGACTTTGATGTCATTTGTAAATTTGATGCAGACCTTATTTTCCCCAAAAACTATCTGGAAACCATCGCAGAGCATTTTGAGAAAGATTTTCAAGCCGGCATGGTAGGTGGTTTTTGTAGCGTTAAAAGAAAGAACAAATGGGTTCCTGAAAATCTTACCGGGAAAGACCATATACGAGGAGCCTTAAAAGCTTATCGAAAGCACTGTTTTATCCAAATTGGTGAACTTAAGCCCGCGATGGGCTGGGATACTGCAGATGAACTTTTAGCGCGTTTCCATGGATGGAAAGTGATAACTGATGAATCTCTGCTGGTAAAACACCTAAGACCAACTGGAATGAATTATTTCGAACATTCAGGACGCAAACAGGGTGAGGCTTTTTACAGGCTTAGATATGGCACTCTTCTTAGCTTGATCGCTTCTGCCAAACTTGCTGCCATGAAAATGAATCCTTTTGCTTTTCTTCATTACACTTCAGGATATTTTCAGGCAAAACGAAAAAAACGACCTTTTCTCGTTTCCGAAGAAGAAGGCCGTTTTATAAGAAAATTACGCTGGGCGAATATTCGCAAGAAAATTGCCTGATTTTTATTTTTCCAGTACAGCTTTTAGCGGTTTACCCGTCGCTGCATTCGGGAAAGAAATTCCTAACATTGCAGAAATTGTAGGTGCAATATCTGGAATGGTAGAATATTCAAAAGTACTCCCCTTCTTTATACCCTTACCAAAAAATATCAGCGGAACATGGGTGTCATATGAAAATCCGCTACCATGTGTAGTTCCTGTTTCCGGAAAAACAATATATCCAGGATCCATAACATAAACCACATCTCCACTTCTTTTTTGGTTGAATCCGTTTTCTATAAGACTTCCAATTCCTTTACCGAAGGAACCAGCTTGTAATTGATTTCTGGTAAAAGTTCTGGCAATATTTTCCTGTTGAAGTAAAAAGTGAGCGACCTTATTCTGTAATTCTGAAGCATTGATCTTCTTTTTATTCAATTCATCGTAATTAAAGAAAACCTGCCCATTGGAAATATTCTCGATAAGCAAATCTGATTTGAATTCGTTAGCAACAAAATCATTGGTCTTTTGAATTAGATCTGAATCCTGAAAATTGCCTGAGGGTATTTTTTTTGAACTCAGGTATCCAGGAACATCAACAGCACCGTGATCTGAAGTAAGGAAAACGGTGTATTCTCCCTGACCTACTACCTGGTCGAGGTATTTAAGCAAGTCTCCAATAGCCAGATCCAGTCGCATATAGGTATCCTGAACCTCTTTAGAGTTTACACCGAAATTATGCCCAACATAATCTGTACTTGAAAAGCTCACTGTAAGCACATCGGTAATATTATCCTGCCCAAGAGATTCTCCCTTTATCGCTGCTTTAGCAAATTCAGCGGTAAGATCATTTCCGAATGGTGAAGCTTTTATAAGCTCATAATTCCCATTTTCAGGAGCGATCTTTTCCAGGTCATAAGGAAAAGAAGCATTCTCCATTCCGTTGAAGCCTCCTTCAAAATTATTAATATCGCTACCACTTTCAGAATAACTTTTAATATCCTCCAAAGGCTCCCAGGTTTTCAGATAGGACTCAGCCTTCTTAGATTTATTGAAATCTTTTACCCAGCCAGGAAGTTCTTCCATATAATAGGTGCTTGTGATCCAGTTTGCCTCGGTACCACCAACAAACCAGTAAGCAGCATTGGCCGAATGACCTGCCGGCAATATCGCTCCACGGTCTTTAATGGCAACACCTATGGTTTTACCCTTCATTTGGGTGTGCAGCCTGTTTTCATCCCCGAAAGTTGTGGAAAGCATTCTTGAAGGCGACATTTCTCCGGCCCTTGTTTCGGTTCCCAAAGATTTTACTGAATCATCACCGGCACAGTAAACAAATTGATTTTCGAACTTGTTATACCAGCTATTACTTATAATACCATGACTGGCTGGGGTGGTACCCGTAAAAATTGAAGCATGACCTGGTCCCGTATAAGTAGGCACATAATTAAAGTGATTGTTTTTAAAATTAAATCCATTATTCACCAATCTTTTAAAACCGTCTTCCCCGAACCGATCCCAGAACCGGGTCAGGTAATCATATCTCATCTGGTCTACCACTATCCCGACAACTAATTTTGGCTTCTCCTCAATAATTTGAGCTCTCAAAGGAAAAAAGCAAATTAGCATCAGTAAGGCTGAAAAATATCGTTTCATTCATTTCAATTTTTAGATATAGCTCAAAAATACTAAACTTCAAACGCTAAAGTTTAATTAAGCCTTAAATACTTTAGAATGAAATTTTAGTATTTTAGCTTTTCAAAATTCAATTAATGACCTACCTGCACTCCATTGGGGAATATTTTTTAATGCTTAAAGGAGTTTTTGGCCGAATGACCAAAGGTTCGGTTCTCAAAAATCTTATCCTAAAAGAAATAGATGATTTAATAATGGGGTCATTAGGAATTGTAGCTTTCCTTTCCTTCTTCATTGGAGCGGTAGTAGCTATTCAAACCGCACTCAACCTCAATAACCCATTGATACCGAAATCCCTTGTTGCCTACGCTGCAAGACAATCTGTTATACTTGAATTCGCTCCAACCTTTATCTCCATCATTATGGCAGGTAAAGTGGGATCTTTTATCACTTCAAGTATAGGTTCGATGAGGGTAACCGAACAGATCGATGCCTTAGAGGTAATGGGAATAAACTCGAAGAACTACCTTATTTTTCCTAAGATCATTGCGATGCTAACTTATCCTTTCGTGATCGCGATCTCGATGTTTCTTGGAATAGCCGGGGCATATTCTGCGGCAGTTCTTGGAGGTTTTGTAAACTCAGATCAATTTATATCCGGGCTTCAGGATGAATTCATTCCGTTTCACCTAACCTATGCCTTTATAAAAACCTTCCTTTTTGCTTTTATCCTGGCTACAGTTCCTGCCTATCATGGATACTATATGAAAGGTGGGGCGCTGGAAGTTGGTGAAGCTTCAACTACTTCTTTTGTTTGGACCAGTGTGGTTTTAATTATTACTAACTATGCTGTTACGCAACTCTTATTAAGTTAACAAATGATACAGGTAAAGAATTTACATAAAGGTTTTAACGGTCAGGAAATTCTGAAAGGCATCAATTATACCTTCGAAAGAGGAAAAACCAACCTTATCATTGGTCAGTCTGGGTCGGGTAAAAGTGTATTTTTAAAATGTATGCTCGGGCTTTTTAAAGCTGACAAAGGAACCATTGAATACGACGGGAAACCATATTCTACATTTTCAGACGAGGAACAAAGAGAACTCAGAACCGAAATGGGAATGCTATTCCAGGGAGGAGCTCTTTTTGATTCTATGACCGTGGAAGAAAATGTAATGTTTCCGCTAAGGATGTTCACCAAACAGAAAAAGTCTGAAATGCTTGCCCGGGTCAACGAAGTACTAGAAAGGGTTAATCTTGAAGGGAACGGAAATAAAATGCCGTCAGAGATAAGTGGTGGGATGCAGAAAAGGGTTGCCATTGCCAGGGCTATCGTAAATAAGCCCAAATATCTATTCTGTGACGAACCCAATTCAGGCCTAGATCCTCAAACTGCCACGGTGATCGATAATCTGATCCAGGAGCTTACAGTGGAAAATGATATCACTACGGTGCTGATTACTCACGATATGAACTCGGTTCTTGAAATAGGAGAAAGGATCGCATTTTTAAAGGATGGATTACTTGCCTGGAAAGGAACCAAAGAGGAGATCTTTAAAACAGATGACGCAAGCGTTACCGATTTTGTTTACTCTTCCAACCTTTTTCAGAAAGTTAGAAAGGCTCAGCTTAAAGGCCTGTAATTACCTACCTTACATTTTTTATTGCAAGCGTATCCAGTTTTAACCTTAACCTCATCCAGCTGGCGAATTTTTCCTGCTGCAATGCCAGATCACTTTTCTTTACTGCATCATTCCAGTTAACTGTAAAGGTTGGAATCGTATCTGTTTTCTGGAAATTAGTAGTGATTAAATTGGAATAACCTATCTCTTCTATATTTTCATAATTTATCTTGGCTTCCTTACTAAGTTCTTCAAATGAAAAGGCGTCCCCTCGATATTTAGAAAGTTCAGATTCCAGCAGTTGAATCCGCTTATCTTTATTTTCCATAGCTTCCTGATTCTTCACATAAAGATCCTCCAGAATACCACTTTTCACCTGAGAAGACAATTCATTTATGTCCTGGTTTTGTTCGCTCCCCTGGTGCACTATAAGCTCAACTTTTTTTAATACTTCAATCTCATTAAGTTCCTCTTGCCAGGTCGCGATAGTCCCCTGGGGGATAAGCTCCCCTATCATATAAACATCAATCGTATTTTCCTTGAAATCGTTGGTAGACTTTAAAATCTCAGCTCCATTGTACCTTATTGAAGCTTCTACAAATTCATTGGCTTTACTTTGAAAAACCTGTTGCCTTAACAGTTTTACAAATAATATAATACTAGGTATCATAACAATTATAGCAATGGTAGAGGCTATTTGCGCAGTTCGCTTTCTCCTTTTACTATTGGCATATTTCACGAGCGGGAAACCAAGAAGCTTGGATACCACGAAGGTCGAGAGTGCGATAAATACTGCATTAATCGAAAATAGATAAAGCGCCCCCAAAGCGAAATCCCATTTCGCATTCGCCAGACCATACCCCACCGTACATAATGGTGGCATAAGGGCCGTTGCTATTGCAACACCCAGGATCACACTTGCGATAGTTCCTTTTTTGGTTTTCGCCACGATAAGGGCAAGCCCACCAAAGATTGCCACAAGCACATCCAGAATCGTTGGAT
The DNA here is from genome assembly GCF_022489035.1 of Christiangramia lutea. GTDB lineage: Bacteria > Bacteroidota > Bacteroidia > Flavobacteriales > Flavobacteriaceae > Christiangramia > Christiangramia lutea. Next base: position 33,121 of record NZ_JAKVTV010000004.1, on the reverse strand, counting down.
AGGTTCTGGCAATAATCTCCGGAGTTTCATGTTTAACTGGTGAAATAAAGAAATAAACGGTCGCTGTTAAAACACTTAAACTAACCATAATACCCAGGTTCGATAGGGAACGTCTTAGGGTATCCACATCGTTGATCGCTACGGCCATCCCAACACCTACTATAGGTCCCATAAGAGGAGATATAAGCATGGCACCAATAACTACTGCGGTACTGCTTACGTTTAATCCAATGGAAGCGACAAAAATTGAAAATATGAGAATCCATGCATTGTGTCCCTTGAAGGAAATATCTTTTTGAACCGCAGCGACAGTTGACTCTCTATCGGTATCCTCCCTGATATCCAGAAGCCGACCAATAAAATTCTTTGTTTTTATATGAAGATCCTTGGCATCTTCCCGCAGATTTTCCCGACCAGCATCCTTCTGGTCCTTTTCCTTTTTTTCTTTATTTACCATATTTGTTAACCTAGGTCTTCGCCAAAATCTTTCATAACACGTTCCCTGATTTCCTTGATCTCCTGCTCCTTTGATTTTGGAACTATCATAAGTACATCTTTATCTTCTACTACTATGTATCCTGAGAGTTCGTCTAAAACTACAATCTTTTTTTCTTTCGTTGAAACAATATTATTCTCTGAATCATATGCCAGCAGCCTGCAATTCACAGCTGTATTATCTTCTTCATCTGATGGTAATTCAGTTTGTACAGAAGACCAGGTACCAAGGTCGCTCCAGTGATATTTCACGGGAATAACATAAACCGAGTCTGACTTCTCCATAATTCCGTAGTCTATGGATAAATTTGCAGCATTTGCATAATTTTCGTTCAGGAATTCTTTTTCCTCACTGGTGTTCCAGATCTCCTCTCCTTTTTCAAAAATACTATACATCTCAGGAAGGTATTTCTTGAAATTCTCAATTATAAATTTTGCACTCCAAATGAATATTCCTGCATTCCAAGCGTAATTACCAGCGTCTAGAAATTCCTGAGCCTTTTTCTCGTTTGGTTTTTCCGTAAATTTTTCAACTTTTTTAACCTTACCTTTTTCTTCGGGATCGTATTTTATATAACCGTAACCAGTATTTGGATTGGTGGGTTCTATTCCAAGAGTGATGAGGCGATCTTTCTTTTCGGCGCTATCAAAAGCCAGTTGAATAGAATCTATAAAAGCGTCTTCATCTTTTAACCAGTGGTCGCTAGGCGCGACTATGGTAAGAGCCTTTGGATTGGCTTTATAGATCTTTAAAGCACCTAATAAAATACTTGGCGCAGTATTGCGCATCTCCGGCTCTGGAACGATTTGCTCATATTTAATCTGAGGAACCTGCTCCCTTATCATTTCTACATACTTTTCATTCGTAAGGACGTAAATATTCTCTGCCGGAATTAGCTTTAAAAGACGGTTATAGGTGGTTTGAAAAAGGCTTTCTCCAAAACCAAGAACATCTATAAATTGTTTAGGATTGGAAGATTTGCTGGAAGGCCAGAATCTAGATCCTACTCCTCCGGCCATTAAAATCGCGTAATAATTATCCTTTTTACTTCCTGTCATAACTTCAAACTTTTAATAAATGTACTTCAGCATTTGGCTGAAAAAGATAAATTCTTCCAGTTTCTACCTCTAGACATTCATATCTTTTCACTTTTCTGGCACCTTTTTTAAAGATTTTGCCATTATAAATTTTAAACAAGCTACCAGGTGGGATTTCAAAAACGTAACTTTTACCATTCTCCGGATCAAAACTTTTTAGGGCTATAGATAAATTTGCATCGGTATCACTGCTTGCTTTTGGGTTCTTAAAATGCCTGGCAATTACCGGAAGTAAAGAATTAGGAAAGATCTCTGGCCTGATAAAAGGCAGCATTAGACTTCTAAAACAATGTTTCCATTCTTCACCATGTGGTTTGATCGCTCTGCCATATTTTTCAAAAGCCACTAAATGAGCAATCTCATGTATACTGGTTATTAGAAACCTGTATTTATTCAAATTGGCATTAATAGTAATCTGCTGGGTTCCATCTGGCATCCTGCGATAATCACCGTGACGAGTAACCCGCTCATTCACGATCTTGAGATGAACTCCATTCAGCTTAATAAGTTCTGAAACGGGTTCCACAGCATTGGACGGTAAATATCTTTCCAGGATCTCTTTCATTCCTTAAGGGGTGCTGTTGGATACCTGCATGATCTTGCCATTATAGAAATTATGCCCAGTTAAGCTAAAATCGGCAATATAGGCAGCCATATCTGCTGCTGAAACAGGTGCCGTATATCCAGGAAAGGCTTCATCAAGCATCTCGGTTTGGACCGCACCCAGGGCAAGGGCATTGAATGAAGGTCCGCCCTCCTTATATTCTTCTGCTAATAATTCAGTAAGTGTGAGCACCGCGCCTTTGCTACTACTATAAGCCGCCAAACCAGGAAATTTCATACTCCCCTGAATCCCGCCCATACTGCTAACAGTTAGCACATGTGAGTTACTATGCATGTAAGGAATTAATTTTCTGGTTACCTCGGCAACACCAAAAACATTTACCTCGTAGATTCGTTTAAAGTCTTCCCACCTGCTTTCAGAAAATGGTTTATTAAGAAGCGCTCCGGCATTATTGATTAGAATATCCACTTTAGAGTCCCAATGATGGGTAATATAGTTTTCAGCCTTAAGGTGACTATCCTCACTGATGATATCAAAAGAAAAGGCCTTTACATTTTCAAGGTTCTTATCCTTAATCGGCTTCTCGTTACGGGAAAGTGCGAGCACATTGTGGCCCATTCCCGCAAATATTGAAACAAGCTCAAAGCCTATTCCTCTGCTAGTACCAGTAATTACAATATTCTTTTTCATTCAGTCATTTTTATCTCCTTATCAGCGGTGTTTGCCATCTGATGTAACGCAGGCATCAGATTCTCTATTAGATCTGCCATATGTTCAGTATCCAGAAACTCAGCTTCATCATCTACATGATGATAATATGGGTAATTGGAGAAATCAAAGGTACATATGGTTTGTGCCGGAATTCCAAATTGTTCATAAAATGGATAATTATCACTTCTTTTAAAAAGGTTCATTTGCTCTGCCTGCGGTAAAAATCCTAAAACTTCTTTTTCAGAATATTCATTGAATTTGGTCGCAAGGTTAGACTTTTCGAAACCTGTAATATAAGCCATATAATCCTTGGCTTTCATTGGAACCCCTATCATCTCAAGATTGATCATCGTATAAAGTGCCAAATCTTCCTTTTTCAGTTTTTCAGCGAGATGCTTTGAACCTTTCAATCCCATTTCCTCTCCAGAGAAAAGGGCGAAAATAACACTCCTCTTATTGTCATTTATTTTTGAAAGTTGCTCAGCAATATGCATCACTCCTATAGTACCTGCTGCGTTATCGTTGGCACCGTTAGCAATCTCATCTCCATCTACAGGTTTTCCATGACCAATATGATCATAATGGGCACCAATGATGATAAATTCATTTTTGAGCTCTTCATCTTTTCCTTCCAGCCAACCAACTACGTTAAAAGCATCCTTATCTTCAATCTTGAAATTATCCCGGTAATTTTCAAAATATGGAGTTACTCCTATTTCCTTAAAATGTGCTTCAATATACTCCGCGGCTTTTTCTATTCCCTCTGAACCAGTTTCTCTTCCTGCCAGCTTATCTGAAGAAAGAAAATCCAGGTCCTCCTTGATTTCGGATACGGAAACCTCGATAGAGTTATTCTTAGGAGCCTGGGCAAAATTGATTTGAAACAGAATCAGCAATAGAAATGTTGCAAAAAATCGGGGGAAACATTTGTATTTTCTCATACTGCTAAAGATAAAAAAATCCCGCGATTAAGCGGGATTTGAGTTAGTTTGATATTTACAATCTTAAGCCAGCATAGTAACTGGATTCTCAAGATAAGTTTTTAAAGTTTGTAAAAATGCTGCTCCAGTTGCACCATCTACGGTTCTATGGTCACAAGCCAGGGTTAACTTCATAGTATTTCCTACCACGATCTCACCATTTTTAACCACTGGTTTCTCAACAATAGTTCCTACTGAAAGGATGGCTGAATTTGGCTGATTGATAATACTTGTGAACTCAACAATACCGAACATTCCAAGGTTAGAAACCGTAAAGGTACTTCCTTCCATATCTGAAGGCTGGATCTTCTTATTTCTGGCCTTACCTGCAAGATCCTTCACATTTCCCCCAATTTGAGTTAATGACATTTGATCTGCAAATTTAAGTACAGGAACTACAAGTCCTTCCTCAACCGCTACCGCAACTCCCATATGAATATGCTTTGCGATCTTCATGGTATCACCGGTCCACTGACTGTTCACCTGCGGATGCTTCCTAAGAGCCATTGCCGAAGCTTTGATCACCATATCATTGAAAGATACCTTTACATCTGGCATCTCATTGATTTGCTTTCTCGATGCCATTGCATTAGCCATATCAACTTCGATGGTAAGATAATAATGTGGAGCGGTAAATTTAGATTCACCTAGACGTTTCGCAATGGTCTTACGCATTTGCGAATTTTTCCTCTCCTCAAAACTCTCTTCCCCTGCAGGCACATAAGACTGTGGTGCTGCTGAAGTTTCTTCTGCTTTTTCTTTCTTGGCTTCAGCTGGCTTATCAGCTCCTTTGAAGTTTTCAATATCCTTTTTAACGATCCTTCCGTTCTCTCCTGAACCAGAAACATCAGCCAGGTCTATTCCCTTATCTTCCGCCATTTTTTTAGCCAGAGGTGAAGCAAAAATCCTTCCTCCATCTTTGGTCTGGCTAGATGACTTCTTCTCTTCGGAATCCTGCTTATCAGATTCCTTCGAAGAATCGGTCTCTTTTTCTTTATCTGAATCGGAAGATTTCTTTACCTTTTTCTTACCTCCACCAGAAGTATCGATCTTGGAGACATCGGTTCCCTCAGGACCAATAATTGCAAGAAGACTATCTACTTTGGCAGACTCGCCTTCCTGAATACCGATTTTCAGAAGCGTTCCTTCGTAAAAGGACTCGAATTCCATGGTTGCCTTATCAGTTTCGATCTCAGCCAGAATATCTCCTTCCTCAACCTTGTCGCCTTCCTGCTTTAGCCAGGCAGCCACAGTTCCTTCTTCCATAGTGTCACTAAGACGTGGCATTTTAATGATTTCAACCCCTTCTGGGATTTCTCCATCATCACCTTCATCATCGCTATCCTCAGAACTTTCCTCCTCTTTTGATTCTTCAGAATCTTTATCTTCTTTCCTGTCTTCCTTTTTATCATCATCTGAAGAATCATCACTTGAAGAATCATCATCACCTCCTTCAAGCAAACCTGAAATATCTTCTCCTTCTTCACCAATAATGGCAAGTAAAGAATCTACAGGAGCAGAATCACCTTCATCAATTCCAATATGAAGCAAGGTCCCATCATAGAATGATTCGAATTCCATTGTTGCCTTATCGGTTTCGATCTCGGCAAGAATATCACCTTCTTCTACTTTATCTCCTTTTTGTTTCAGCCACTTTGCTACGGTACCTTCTTCCATGGTATCGCTCAAACGTGGCATTTTGATCACTTCTGCCATAGTTTAGTCTAATTTATGTGCTAGAAAAGGATAATCCTCCTGTTCGTAAACAACGTCATACATTATGTTAGTATCTGGAAAATCAGATTCATCTGCGAATTTCTCACATTCTGAAACTCTTTCCTTAACGCGTTTATCGATCTCTTTTATTTCTTTTTCTGAAGCGTATTTTTTCTCTTTGATAACTTCACGAACCTTTGTAATAGGATCCAGTTTCTGGTATTCAGCTACTTCATCCTTGGTTCTATACTTCTGAGCATCACTCATTGAATGACCTCTATATCTATAGGTTTTTAATTCAAGGAAAGTTGGACCATCACCTTTTCTTGCTCTGGTAATGGCCTCATCAAATGCTTCAGCAACTTTTACAGGATCCATAGCATCTACAGGACCGCATGGCATTTCATAACCATTTCCAAGCTTCCAGATCTCAGTATCCTTGGAAGTACGTGCCACTGAAGTACCCATGGCATAACCGTTATTCTCTACACAGAAAACTACTGGAAGATTCCAGTTTACGGCCATGTTAAGAGTTTCATGAAGAGAACCCTGTCTCACCGCTCCATCTCCCATGAAAGTAAGGGTAACGTTATCTCTCTTGTGATATTTATCTGCAAAGGCAAGACCAGCTCCAAGAGGAATTTGTCCTCCTACAATTCCATGACCACCATAAAACCTCTGTTCTTTTGCAAAAATATGCATAGATCCACCTAGACCCATTGAGGTACCAGTCTTCTTTCCATAAAGCTCGGCCATCACTTTTTTAGGATCTACTCCCATCCCGATTGGCTGAACGTGATTTCGGTAAGCGGTGATCATACGGTCTTTTTCAAGATCCATCGCATGAAGTGCTCCGGCCAAAATGGCTTCCTGCCCATTATATAAATGTAAAAACCCTCTAACTTTCTGTTGAATATAAACCTGCGCAAGCTTATCTTCGAATTTGCGCCAAAACAACATATCCTCGTACCACTTTAAGTATGTGGCTTTTGTAATTTTCTTCATCTAAAATTTATATTTAAAAGGCCAGACAGATTGGTTTTGCCAAGCGGATAACAAAAATACTATTTTCGTTAAGAAACGAAAACAGTTTTAATGCAAAAAATCACGAAAACCTTATAGACAGTTGCTGTCAAAAACTAAAGGCAGCAGATCTTTCACAGAATTAGCTTTCATTACCTTCCCGGTTCCACCCATAAAGTACATTTCTATTGGGTTTTCCTGCTTCACCTCGTACTCCACCAAAGCCTGCCTGCATGCACCGCAAGGAGGTACTGGTGCTTCGGTTTTATGCTTCATCGATTTGGCAGAAATAACCATCTTAAGAATTCTGGTTTTTGGATATTTAGCACCGGCGAAATACACAGCAGTTCTTTCAGCACATAATCCGGAAGGATATGAGGCATTCTCCTGATTACTTCCTTCAACTATCTCCCCGTTTTCCAGTAGTAGCGCGGCACCAACCTTAAAGTTAGAATAAGGGGCATAAGCCTTATCCCTGGTCTCGATAGCAATTTTCATTAAATCCTGGATATCTTTCGAAACCTCCTGTATATCATCATAAACCTCCAACTTGGAAGTAATGGTAAGTACTTTCATATTTAAATATTGGGAAGACAATATAAAAGAAACCATTATGGAATTGGGTCTCTATAAGATAGATTTAAGATTTGTAACCCTCCTAATTATTATAGTTATCTCCAAAATGGAAGCTAAGGCCAAATCTAAGGGTGCCTTCTAAAGGACTGGGCACTGAAGATGTGGAAAATAGATAGGAAGCATCTATCACTACAGATTCATATGCAAACCCGGCACCTAAAGAAAAGAATCTTCTAAAACCTTTTTCTTCACTTTCATTGAAATAACCAGCTCGAAGCGCAAATTTATCTCTGTACCAGTATTCAGCTCCAAGGGCCAAAGTAATTTCCTTCAGTTCTTCTGAAAATCCATCTGGAGCATCTCCGAAAGATTTAAATATTCCCTCGATAGCTCCAATTTCATTATATTCTTCATCATCCTCTCCGTCTATATCACCATCTCCATCAAAATCCTGAGGAGTTGGAACTAGAAGTTTATTGAATTCCACATAAGTTCCAAGGCGGTTATCTGCATCAAAAATAAAATCGAATCCTGCTCCTAACTTAAGATTTGTAGGAATGAAATTTTCCTGTCCGGCATCGTCATATTTCATTTTGGGACCGATATTGGAAATATTTGCACCTAATCTCCACCTTGCATCGAAAGAATTAAAGGTTATCTGATCTCCTTCATAAAATGCAGCTACATCAACTCCAAAAGTTGAAGCCGCACCAAGATCTTCATTATCCTGAAGACCAAGATCAGACCTTAAATATCTCCCGGCCACAGCCATAGAGAAATTCTCGCTTAATTTGAGTGAATAGGAAAGATCGAAAGTAAGTTCGTTTGGATTTACCAGGATAGGGCTTTCTTCAAAACTCCCCCTGGTTTCAATAGATCCTAAGCTAAAATATCTCAAGCTCGCAGCAAGAGCACTTCTATCATCCAGTTTATGGTAATAATTAAGACTTCCCAGGAATATATCATTTACAATCTCACTCAAATATGGGGTGTAAGAAACTGCAATTCCGTTTTCACGTGTAGCAAAAGCATATTTCGCAGGATTCCATTGTTGCGAGAAAACATCAGGAGAAGTCGCAACTCCCTGATCACCCATTCCCGCACCTCGTGCATCTGCAGCAACTAATAGAAATGGTACGGCCGTGGTTATAACCCTATCCCTTTCATCCTGAGCAAATGCTGAAAAATCGGCAAATAAAATCACCGTTACCAATAAGAATGTAATTTTTTTCATTATAGTCGTTAATGATAAACAAATATATAGTAATATTCCTGTTAAGAAAGAACCTACGCCCGAAAAAGCTTTCGTATTCAAAGAAACCTCAAAATTTATGGACATATAAAAATTTGAGGCTATTGAATATAACTCAAATAATTTGAATTTATTGCAATAGATGGACAAGAGGAATGAAAATTCGATAACTTTCAATCGAAACCGCAATATTCAAAGAAAAGTTACGTTAAAATATACTAGTATTTTCTAGGTCTAAATCACTAAAAATAAACCAAATATAAATCATAGATAGGTTATAGCATATCAGAGAGTTATAGGGTTTTTGAGAGTTTCAGAAATAATAAAATAATCTTGTACATTTATCGTTAATTAGTATATTGCAGAGCCTAAATTTCTATCATAAAGAAGGAAATCATATGAAATTGAATGTAGCTTTAAAAGGCGTTATTGCTGTAGTTTGCGGCCTTAGCTTACTTAGCTGTAACAAATCCAACAATTACAAAAATACCTCCAGAGCAACCGGCTGGGATATAAATTCTGACGAAGGTGGATTCCAGTACAACACAGATTATAAGGAGCAGGAAGCTGCCCCGGGATTAGTATTTGTTGAAGGAGGAACTTACACTATGGGACGTGTACAGGATGATCCTATGCATGACTGGAATAATACTCCAACACAGCAACATGTTCAGTCCTTTTATATGGATGAGACAGAGGTTACCAATAAAATGTATTTGGAATACCTAGACTGGCTAAGAAGAGTATTCCCTCCTAGCGAGCAAAACTATAAGAATATATATGACGGAGCTCTTCCAGACACCCTGGTATGGAGAAACCGCTTAGGATATAACGAAACTATGGTGACAAATTATTTGCGTCACCCGGCCTATGCTGAATATCCTGTAGTAGGAGTTAGTTGGATCCAGGCAGTTGAATTTAGTAAATGGAGAACAGATCGTGTGAACGAACATCGTTTACAGGACGAAGGATTTATAAAGGAAGGAGCTCATTTATCTGATGTAGAAGCCTCTTCAACATTCAACACTGAAACTTATATTCATACTCCGAGCAAGGCTTATGGAGGAAATACAGAAATAAGCCAGGGTGGTGATGAATCCCAGGATAGACTTAGCGAAACGAATGAAGCTGGTAACCCGGTGAAAAAGGTATATCCTGGACGCGAAAGCGGACTTATCTACCCTGAATACAGACTACCAACGGAAGCAGAGTGGGAATATGCAGCTTTAGGTTTGGTAGGAATTCGAAATTACAATACCTACAGAGGTAGAAAAAAATATCCATGGGATGGCCAGTATACCAGAAATGGAGACGTAAAGAAAATGGGGGATCAGCTTGCCAACTTCAAGCAGGGAGATGGTGATTATGGCGGGATCGCCGGATGGAGTGATGATGGTGCAGATATTACCGCCGAAGTAAAAAGTTACGAGCCAAACGATTTCGGCCTTTATGATATGGCTGGAAACGTTTCTGAATGGGTTGCTGATGTTTATCGTCCTATTGTAGATGACGAATTTAATGATTTCAACTACTACCGTGGTAACGTATATACCAAACATGCTATCAATGAAGATGGCACCGTTAAAGTTGTAGGAACAGATGATATCGTATACGATACCTTAAGCAACGGTAAATTAGTTGCAAGAAATCTTCCAGGTGAGATCGCTCAGGTACCGGTTACCGATGAAGATACTTACATGAGAACGAACTTTACAGAAAGCGACCAGAGAGATTTCCGTGATGGAGATAAAAGTTCAAGCAGATATTATCAGCCTTTCCAGGATACAGACGGTGAAGCTTCTAAAAGAATGTACAACTCACCAACTTATGATAACTTCTCTTACTCTGATAGTACTTCAGAAGGTATAACGGAAAGAGGATACGATAAGGAAAAAAGAACAACTCTTGTAAGCGACGAAGTTCGAGTTTACAAGGGAGGTAGCTGGAGAGACCGTGCCTATTGGCTGGATCCTGCTCAACGCCGTTATTTCCCTCAGGATATGGCAACAGATTATATAGGATTTAGAAATGCTATGTCCAGAGTAGGTTCAAAATCACTAGACAAGAATAAAACAGCAAGGAGCAATTAAGATTTGTTACCTAAATTATACTTAAAGCCCTAACTAGTTTAGGGCTTTTTTTATAGATTTATTTTATGAACACAGCCAGAATCCACCAGCGCTTCCTTCTTTGTTCCGGCGCAGATACCGATACCAGGAACATAAAGAAGGACAGTATGTTTTTTGCTCTTAAAGGAGAAAATTTCAATGGAAATGAATTTGCAGATGAAGCTTTAAAGAATGGAGCTCGGTATGCTGTTATAGATGACAAGAAATTCGCCAGGAACAAAGAAGACTATATTGTTGTAAAAAACTCCCTTGAGACATTACAAAAGCTTGCACTTTTCCATAGAAATTACCTGGGCCTTCCCATTCTAGCAATTACCGGAAGCAATGGAAAAACAACCACCAAGGAACTAATTAATTCTGTGCTCTCAAGAAAATTCAAAACCATTGCTACAAAAGGAAATCTCAACAACCATATTGGCGTACCGCTCACTCTTCTTTCCATGGATGATCAAACTGAATTTGGGATCGTAGAAATGGGCGCAAACCATCTCATGGAGATCGAATTCTTATGCACTATAGCAAATCCGGATTATGGATATATAACGAATTTCGGTAAAGCCCACCTTGAAGGTTTTGGAGGGGTTGAGGGCGTTATTAAAGGAAAAACCGAACTTTACAAACATCTTCAGGAAAACCAGAAGTTAATATTCCTGAATCTTGATGATGAAATTCAGAAAAAACAAGCAAACTATAATCATACGTTTAGCTTTGGTGAAAATGCCCGTTCAGAAGTTAAATTAGAATACACTAAGAACAGCGCTTTAGCGGAACTCAACTATAACAACACCGAATTCAAAAGTCAGCTTACCGGAAGTTATAATGCCACAAATATGGCCGCTGCATTATGTATAGGCCTATATTTTAAGGTTGAATTCAACACAATAAAAGAGGCGATTGAGAATTATGTCCCTCAAAATAATCGTTCACAGATAATACAGGATGGATCCAATACCATAATAATGGATGCCTACAATGCCAATCCTACAAGCATGCACGCCGCCCTGGAGAATTTCAAAAACATTAAAACTTCCAAACAAAAAATAGCTATCCTGGGAGACATGTTCGAATTAGGAAAATCCTCCCCAGTAGAACACCAGGTCATTGCGAATTACACGAACAATAGTGCTTTTTCAGAGACCTACCTCGTAGGTAGAAATTTTATGAATACAGAAATTAAAAGCCACCAGATATTCAAATTCAGAGACACAAATCACTTGTTGGAACACCTGGAGGATAGCAAATTTGAAAATAGCTATTTTCTTATAAAAGGATCACGAGGAATGACCATGGAAAGAGCACTAAAAGCCATCCAAAAGGAATCTTAGTCCATCTCCTCAGTTTTCAAGGTAGAATGTAACATATCCAATTTCCAGCCATTTTCAGTCTTAATAGCTGTTGCACTTTCTAGCCAATTTCGCTCGCCAACAAGTTTTCCATCCTTCTTAAAAATAGCGTTATTATGGTAGGCGATCCATGCCGACTCACCTTTAATCTTTACTTCAATAAATTCAAATTCATTAATTCGCTCAGCGCCTCTTAAATCATAAGAAGAAAGCTCTTTTTTTATCCGATCCATACCCCAGACTTCTCCAACTTCAAGTAGTAAAAAATCTTCTGTATAATATTTATCCAGATTTTCCAGCATAGCATCGGAAAAAATATCGTCAAAGGAATTCTGAATCAAAGCTTTCAATTGCTGCTCATCAGAGCTCTGCGCCTGAATATGACAAGTAAGGAAAAGGAAACTTAAGAAAAGTAATTTTTTCATGATGATCGGTTATAAGTTAAATTCCAGGCTACTTGATTTACAAGGATGAAAATAGTGAAGTGTACTGGATTCGAACCAGTGACCCCTACCCTGTCAAGGTAGTGCTCTGAACCAACTGAGCTAACACTCCAATTAATAGCAAGATATTAAAAAGGAATTATCATACATCTAATAATCATCAATTCCTTCTAAAATAAAAAAAGACCTCCAAAACCGGAAGCCTTTTTATTTTCTGTGGGCGCGAAGGGATTCGAACCCCTGACCCCTTGGGTGTAAACCAAGTGCTCTGAACCAACTGAGCTACGCGCCCTGCAAGATTGCGGGTGCAAATATATCAAAAATCGCCAATCAAAAACACAAAATTTAAAGGATTTTAATTTTATTTTCACCTCATAAAAAAAGACTTCCAAAACTGGAAGCCTTTTTCGATTCTGTGGGCGCGAAGGGATTCGAACCCCTGACCCCTTGGGTGTAAACCAAGTGCTCTGAACCAACTGAGCTACGCGCCCTTGCGTGATTGCGGATGCAAATATAGACCAGATTTTCAATTACACAAAACAATTTCATCGAAAAATTAAATTATTTTCCTGATTCCATTTGATCGAGGTATTAAAAAAATAGATTCCAAAGCCACTAAGCTCAGGACCAATATTTTATGGAGAACTTTTAATTAATTCCAGCACTGTTCGATAAATATAATCTGAATGTTTACCTGTAAAATGCTTATTCATATCTGCCATAAAAGCATCCCTCCCATCTTCATCTGGCCAAGCCTCTTCAATTAATTTTTAATTCACTTCATTTGTTTTTCCAATATCTTCCCAGGTACGGTAAACATTAACCAAAACTATTTCAGAATTATCTCCGGAAAAAAATGCGTATAAACACCAAAATCCAAAAATAAGATCATTCTTCATGGTAACTTTTCAAAATATTTCCTTTCGGTTTCTAGCCAATCAGAAAAATCTGTTTCAGGATCATCGTTCCAGTGCGTTTTAGTCATGGAAATGTACTCAGGACTGCTGCCCTCTTCCTGTGACAGTTTGGTTTCCTCATGGCTCATAGCTACTCCATAAAAGGATAGCATGAATACCATGATTAATAAATTTGTAATTGCTTTCATTTTTAGTTGATTTTTTAATTAAAAAAATCGTAGCTAAAAAGTCAAATAAACCAGTAGGGATGGGTTTTATCAAAAGCAAATTGAATAATAACTGAGGAAACTTGAAAAAATGATTAACAGAGCATTAAATAGATAAGTTAAATTTTAAACACATCTAATATTTGCAGTTACAATACTTCAGCAACGGTGAAATTACTTCCACCAATAAATATAAGATCTTCATCCAGGGACTCTTCTTCTGCAGCCTGAAATGCTTCATAAACTGATTCATACACCTCACCCTCAAGAGCATATTTTAACCCTTCTTTTTTCAGAATAGTCGCTAAAAGTCCCCTGGGTACATCTGGCTTGGCAAAGTAATACCTGGCTTCTTTCGGGAATAATGGGAGTACCGCGTTAAGATCCTTATCACTTACCACACCCAGTACAATATGCAGATGTTGAAATTTTTCTTTTTTTAATTGCTCAATTACAAGCTTTAAGCCTTCAGTATTATGAGCGGTATCACAGATCACTTTAGGCTTTTCCCTGATGACTTCCCATCTACCCTGTAGACCTGTATGTAATTTTACGTTATTCAAGCCATTTATCACAGCTTCTTCAGTGATCTTCCATCCATCTCCTTTGAGGACTTTAATGGATGCAAGAACCGTTTTCAGATTCTTTTTCTGATATTCTCCTTTTAAGTCTGTATGATATTCAGAAAACTCAAAATCTTCAGCGAAGTAAATTTCAGATTCCAAATCTTTAGCTTTTGCTTGAAATACCGAAGCTGTTTCTTCATGCCTCTCACCAATAACAACTGGAACCTTTTTCTTTATGATACCAGCTTTTTCACCTGCGATCTCTGCAAGGTTATTTCCCAGGTATGCGGTATGATCCATTCCAATATTCGTGATCACGGATAGCTGTGGAGTAATGATATTGGTGGAATCCAGCCTTCCTCCCATTCCGGTTTCAATAATAGCGATATCTACCTTCTCTTTAGCGAAATAATTAAACGCCATACCCACGGTCATCTCAAAAAAGCTAAGTTTATGCTGACCTAAAAATATCTGGTTTTCATCAATGAAAGAAATAACATCCTCCTGTGGGATCTCAAGCCCATTGATCCTTATACGTTCCCTAAAATCCTTTAAATGCGGAGAAGTATATAAACCTGTTTTATAACCAGCAGATTGAAATATCGACGCCAACATATGACTAACTGATCCTTTCCCATTGGTTCCCGCAACGTGTATACTCTTAAAGGCCTTTTCAGGATGATCTAAATGTTCTGCAAGGCTTAAAGTATTGGAAAGATCCTTTTTAAAGGCCTGCTTTCCTATTCTCTGATACATGGGTAACTGCTGAAACATCCATTCAACAGTATCTTGGTAAGTTTTCACCTATTCGGTAAGTTTAAAGTCGTAGATAATTGTTCCTACCTGTTTTGAAGGCGCATTGGAGTCACTATTGAATCTGGTAGCCAAAGCAGCTCTTTTTGCAGGACCGGTAAGACACGCAGCGCTATTGGTAGTTCCTTTCATTCCCGGTTGTGCGCTTATTACTCTTCCCGACTGGTCTACCACGATCTTCACAACAACGATCCCCGATTCATTACAATCCTGAACAAATTTCTCCTTATTCAAGGCTTTTCTTCCTCCCAGCCTGTAATTTCCATCTCCATCCAATCCAGCACCCTGACCATAGTATGAACTGGCATTAGGGTCACCGTCCGGACTTCCTATATCCCCGGCCTGATTATCATTGCCTTCTCCGCCAGTAGCTGTTCCAGATTTTTCTGGACCATTAAGAATACTACTTAAGGCATCATTGGTAGATTTGTCAGGTTTCGGATCGGGCTTTTTAACGGGTTTAGGATCTGGTTTAGGTTCAGGTTGCTTAGTTTCTACCGGCGTAGGCTCCTTTTTCTTTTTTTCGATAACCGGTGCTTCCTCGATATCCTGGGTAACCACCTCTTTTTCGATCACAGGTTCAGATTTCACAGGTTGTGCAGCAACTTTTTTTGGCGCCGATTTTACAGGCTCTTTAGGCTGTTCATTTCCCGATCCAACTTCAGAAGTTCCAAAATTTATGGCAATACCACTTTCAGGCGGTGGATCTAAATAGGTAAGGCCGAAAAAGATCAAAAGAAGAATAAGGATCACATGTAATACTACCGTGATCGTAAAGGACTTCTTCTCATGTTTAGTTTCCAGCAAAGACATATTATTCAGGTTTTACCGCCAGAACGATCTTATAACTGTTCCTGTTGGCGATGTCCATTACATTTACCGCTTTTTCAATCGGTACTCCTTCTTCAGCTCGTAGTATAATAGTAGGATTCTCTTCTCCAGCAAGTCGGCTTTTCAAAGTAGATTCCAAAGCGCTATTACTAATTCTTTCGCTGTTTATGTACACCTGTAGATCCTTGGTAATACTTACCGAAAGTGTTTGCTTACTGGTAGTCTTACCTTTCGCCTTCGGCAGGATAAGATCCAAAGCTTCAGGAGTGATCACCGGAGAGGTTAGCATGAAAAAGATGAGCAGCAGGAAAACCACATCTGTCATCGAGCTCATGCTAAACTCAGGGCTTATTTTATTTCTTCCTCTTAAATTCATATTAAGCAGGTTCGTTTAAAAGGTCAAGGAAATCTACTGCGGTAGCTTCCATTTGATGAACCACCTTATCGGTTTTTACAACCAGGTGATTATAACCTATATAAGCGATAATACCCACTATCAAACCTGCAACCGTAGTTGTCATGGCTGTATAAATACCTTCTGCAAGAGCACCCATTTGAGCCTGACCACTACTTGTAGCCAGTTCATGGAAAGCAAGCACCATACCAATCACAGTTCCTAGGAACCCGATCATAGGTGCGGCACCAGCCACTGTAGCCAGAATACTCACATTCTTCTCCAGTTTATATACCTCAAGACGACCAGCATTTTCAATAGCGGTATTGATATCTTCCAGTGGACTACCAATCCTTGAAATACCTTTTTCAGTAAGTCTTGCCACCGGGGAATCACTCTGAGCGCATCGCATCTTTGCAGATTCAATATTCCCATTAAGAACGCTGTCCTTAATTTGCAGCATAAAGTTTTTATCGACTTTACTAGCTGCTTTTATCGCAAAAAGTCTTTCAAAATAAATATAGACCGCAGCAAACAATAGAATGAAAAGAATAATGATGATGATCTGGCCGCCAAGACCACCACTAAACATAAGATCGAAAAGGGATAATGTCTTTTCTTCTACGACCGGCTCTGCTGCCTGAGCAGCATCTACCACCTCGTCCTCCTGTAAAAAGTTAAGCATAGGTATAAATGGGTTTTTTAATGTAACGTGCTTTCGCGATTTTAATTGTAAACCAAATTTAATTAATAGGTAGTCTTGTTTTACCTGCCTTCATAAAATGTTTACACAAACTTTTAAACAAGCTGTTTTAGAGCAACTTCGAAAGCTGTTTTACTAATATTGGTCTTACTGCTGTTGTTATCGAAAGTATTCTGAATAGCATTCTTTATGGTCATGGAGGTGTCGTTGAAGATCGCTTCATCGGTCATCTGAACCCTTCTTTCCATAAAGTAGGCAAAAACCCTGGCCATCCCGCAGTTGGAAATAAAATCTGGGATCAGGCTAACTCGATCATCGGTATATTCCATGATAGGGCCGAAGAAAATTTCTTTATCGGCGAAAGGAACATTTGCACCACATGAAATTACCTCAAGTTTTCGATCGATAAGATTGGTGATCTGTTCCTTTGAAATCAGTCTTGAAGCTGCACAGGGAGCAAAAATTTCAGCATCCAGTTTCCAAACCTTTTCATTTACTTCTTCAAAAGGAATTACATCGTCATGTCTTAAAGAATTTCCATCTTTATTCAGGAACATTTCTTTTATTTCCTCAAAACTGAATCCTTCCTCGTTGATCAATCCCCCAGCACGGTCAATGATCCCAACGATCTTCGCTCCCATTTGAGCAAGATAGTAAGCAGCTGCAGAACCTACATTACCAAATCCCTGAACGATCGCCTTTTTTCCTTTAATATCGCCACCATAAATTTCATAATAATGGTGTACCGCTTCAGCTACCCCGTAACCAGTGATCATATCTGCCACGGTATACTTGCGGCTTACATCCGGTGAAAAATGAGTATTTTCAAGTACTTTGATCACACCCTGTCTCAGCTGCCCAATTCTATTGATCTTATCTGCTTCGGTTGGTTGAAAATGACCATTAAATACTCCTTCCTGCGGATGCCAAACACCACAATCTTCAGTAATAGGGATCACTTCATTAATTTCATCAACATTTAGGTCGCCTCCAGTTCCGTAGTAACTTTTCAGAAGTGGAGAAACTGCTTTATACCAACGTTCCAGAACTCCCTTTTTGCGAGGATCTGCCGGATCGAAATTTATTCCAGATTTTGCTCCACCAATTGGGGGTCCAGAAACTGTAAATTTCACCTCCATGGTTTTGGCCAGGGAAAGCACTTCATTCTGATCTAATCCTACTCTCATCCTGGTCCCTCCACCGGCAGCCCCACCTCTAAGAGAGTTAATTACTGTCCAGCCTTCAGCCTCAGTTTCAGAATCTTTCCAGTTAAATACAATTTCGGGTTCTTTATTCTCGTATACTTTGAGTAATTCTTTCATTTTTGGAATATTTTGCAGCAAATATAAAAAACTAAGCAGCCTAGATTTGGAATTTGGCAAAATTTTCAGGGTTCATAAATCCTGCCTGAAGAATGGTCAATTTTTGCACCCGTAACAGAACTAAGCACATTGACCTCGTCTCTTAATTTAAGGACTCCAAGTAAGGCAAATATTAGTGCCTCTTTGAAATCGATCAGCTTTTTCTCCGGAATAATGAAATCACAGGCCGAATGCGCTTTAATGCGTTCAATTAGAAAACCATTAAATGCCCCACCTCCGGTAACCAAAACCCCTGAGGAAGATTCATTATCGAGGCATGATGCGATCTGGATAGCAACATGTTCAACGAAAGTTCGAAGAATATCTTTTATTTCAAGTTCACAGCTATCAATAAGCGGAAGTATTAGGGAATTCACCCATTCAATGCCTAATGACCTTGGAGGTTCCTTTTTATAGAATTTCAATGAGTTAAGTTCCTGTAACATTTCTACATTGACTTCACCAGACCTGGCGAGCTTACCATCCTTATCATATTCTTTCCCAAGTTTCCGCATATAATGATTAAAAACAGTATTCACCGGGGAAATATCAAAAGCGACTCTTCCGGAACCGGATTCCATGGAAACATTGGCAAATCCTCCCAGGTTGATGCAATATTTATAGTCTCCAAAAAGAAGTCTGTCACCAATAGGAACTAAAGGAGCTCCCTGTCCACCCAGTTCAACATCCTGTACCCTGAAATCGCAAACCACGGGTATATTTAAGGTTTTCGCCAGTTTAGGAAGATTTCCTATTTGCAAAGTGATACCTTTTTCTGGTCTATGTTTTATAGTGTGGCCATGACTACATACTGCATCTAAAAGATCTATATCATTCTTTTGAATAAAATCAAGGATCACTTCAGACAGATAATCTGTATAATCATTATCCAGTTTATTAAGCTCTATTGCTTCCAGGTTAATTGCATCGTTCAATGATGTACGCCAATCAGAAGAATAAGGATAAGTTTCTGAAGCAATGATGGAAAATTCTACATCTTTTTCAAAATCAAGTTCAACAAATACAAGGTCTATACCATCCAGGGATGTTCCAGACATGACTCCTACAACTCTGTATTCAGTTTTTTCCATATTCGTAAAAATACTTAATATCAATTGAAAAATAGGTATCAAAAAGCTATCTTTGCCGTCCAAAAATTAGTTTTTTATAAATTTCTTTTCAAATGGATTTTAAACTTACAGAAGAACATATAATGATTCGTGATGCCGCCCGTGATTTCGCTAAAACGGAATTATTGCCGGGGGTGATCGAAAGAGACGAAAAGCAGGAATTTCCAAAGGAACTTGTTAAAAAAATGGGTGACCTTGGATTTTTAGGAATGATGGCCTCACCGGAATATGGCGGTGGCGGAATGGATACCATTTCCTACATCCTGGCCATGGAGGAGCTATCGAAGATCGATGCATCGGCTTCAGTTATGGTCTCTGTAAATAATTCCTTAGTTTGCTGGGGGCTTGATACTTTCGGAAACGAGGAGCAAAAGAAAAAATACCTTTCTAAACTTACTACCGGAGAAAAACTTGGTGCTTTTTGTTTATCTGAACCAGAAGCAGGAAGTGATGCTACTTCTCAAAAAACCACCGCTATAGATAAAGGTGACCATTATGTACTTAACGGTACCAAGAACTGGATCACCAACGGTAGCTCTGCCGATTACTTTCTTGTGATCGCGCAAACCGATAAGGAGAAAAAACATAAAGGAATTAATGCCTTTATTGTTGAAAAAGGCTGGGAAGGTTTTGAAATTGGTCCAAAAGAACAAAAACTAGGAATTAGAGGTAGTGATACTCATTCTTTAAACTTTAATGATGTAAAAGTTCCTAAAGAAAATAGAATTGGAGAGGACGGCTTCGGATTCAAATTCGCGATGAAAACACTTTCCGGAGGAAGAATTGGAATAGCAGCCCAGGCTTTAGGAATTGCCTCCGGTGCATACGAGCTGGCTAAAGATTATTCAAAACAAAGAAAGGCATTTGGAACCGAGATTTGTAACCACCAGGCGATCGCGTTCAAATTAGCCGACATGCATACTCAAATTGAGGCTGCCCGTCATATGGTAATGAGAGCAGCATGGGATAAAGATCAGGGTAATAATTATGATCTTTCCGGAGCTATGGCTAAGCTACATGCATCGCAAACCGCCATGGATGTGACCGTGGAAGCCGTTCAGGTACATGGAGGAAATGGTTATGTAAAAGAATACCACGTAGAAAGATTGATGAGAGATGCAAAAATAACTCAAATCTACGAAGGAACTTCTGAGATCCAGAAGATCGTAATTTCCAGAAGTATCTTAAAAGATTAAGATTTTCTTTTTATATATAGCAAAAGAGCAGCCGTTGGCTGCTCTTTTTATTATTAAAGTATACATTTTATTTACGCTTAGAAGAGACCACGTTTTTAGTAATTACCTCACGATCTGTCTGCATTCTAATAATATAGACCTGATTTGTTTTTAGAGCAAAATCAATATCCAACACTTTAGTATCTCCCTTAGACACCTTCTTATCTCTATAAGTTCTAAGTAGTCTACCATTCAGATCAAACACCTGGATCTCCACATTTTTCGAAGTATAATCGAAATCATACTGAAGAGTTAATTTTTGATTAAATGGTACAGGAGAAGCCTTGAAGTTTCCGGCTACAGATTTTTTATTTCTTCCGTTTCCTTTACCTGGTTTACTATCTTCAGTAGACTCACAACCTTCAGATGGTTCTGAAGTTGCCCTTGAGCCGCCAAGCGTACAACCAGCGTTGTTCAATTCGTCAAGGTAACTTCCAGCAGGCCCAGGATTACTAAAGTTCTCTTGAACATAAGCAATCAAGTCAGCTTCCGAACCAATTTCATAGTTCACGTCTCCGTTACAGATATTCAACAAAGCAGCCACCGACTGTCTTCCGAGGTTGTAGATGCCTCCACCACCCTGGTTGAGCACTTCAAGTAAGGTTTTATCCTGAAGTTGTGATGGTGTAGAATCACCGAATACATCGGAGTACAACGTACAGGTTGAATAACATTCCCATCTATCTGTATGATTTTTCCAATAACCTAAAGTACAACCTTCAAAGTTTTCACAAATTGGCTCTTCTAAGGTTACTTCAATTCTACCTGAATCGCATTCATTGTCACTCAATCCAAATATCACGTAGTCCCCAGGAGGAAGGTTGGTAAAACCTCCAATAGGTTGTTTTACCCCATCATAATAATCGACACCTCCACTGCTAACAGTATAGTTGAAAAATTCTGTATCCAATTCTGTTGCTTCTCCAATCCTAATGGCTATGCTTCCAAAACCGGTATCACAGTCTGGCTGGACAATTTCAGGTGTTAATGTAAAGACAGTCGCAGGAGGAATTAAAATAATAACTTCAAATTCTTCTGATTCACATCCTTCTAAACTATATTTTACCTTGAAATCATAAGCCCCTGGACTTAATGGGATTGGCCCCTCGTAAAGGAAATAATCTGAGAAGATCTCCTCTCCACTTGCCTTATAACTATAATAGAATTCTCTTACAGGATTATAACTTAGCGCTACAGAACCTTGAGAATCTGCAATACAGGTAGCCTGTGTGGTTTGAATTTCTGGAATCTCAATTTCATCTGGATCAGATAAGATTATGTCATCAACTGCGATTGTACAGCCATTGGCATCTGAAATAAGATTTCCATAAGTCCCAGGTCCCAGGTTTTCAAGAACTAAAATTCCATCTACATTAAAATCACCTAAATCTGAACTATAAGGAGCCGTTCCTCCACTAGCTGTAAAGGTGATTTTTCCATCTGAAAATCCTGGACAGCTAATATCCTGTACCTGAACATCTACTTCCAGAAATTCTGGTTCTCCTATCTCGATGTCATTCAGGTTAAAAATACACCCGTTCGCATCGGTTATAAGTACCGAATAAGTACCTGCTTCGATTCCCGATAAATCCTGAATAGTCGCACCTGTATTCCACAGATAGGTATATTCCGGAGTTCCGCCGCTTACACTAATATCAATAGCTCCATCAGAGAAGCCATTACAACTTACATCAGAAGTCGAAACCACTTCTGCTTCAAGGGTGGAAGGATCTTCAATTTCTATGTTTTCGATCGTATCGGTACAGCCATTGGCGTCGGTAACAGTTACAGAATAAAGTCCTGCGGCTACACCACTAAGATCCTGGGTAGTTACACCATTACTCCATAGGTAAGTATATTCTGGAGTTCCGCCAGTGACACTTATACCGATCGCGCCATCCAATTCACCATTACAGGTCGCATTGGTCACAGATTCAACACTAGCCACCAACTCATCTGGCTCTCCTACTTCAATACCTTCTATGGTGTCAGTACAGCCATTGGCATCAGTAACAGTAACAGAATAGGTACCTGCCGCGATTCCCGATAAATCCTGGGTAGTCGCGCCTGTATTCCACAAATAGGTATATTCCGGAGTTCCGCCGGTTACACTAATATCAATAGCACCATCGGAGAAGCCATTACAGCTGGCATCAGAAATAGTTTCTACACTAGCCACCAACTCATCTGGTTCTCCTACCTCGATTCCGTCTATGGTGTCAGTACAGCCATTGGTATCGGTTACAGTAACAGAATAAGTGCCTGCCGCGATTCCCGATAAATCCTGGGTAGTCGCGCCTGTATTCCACAGATAAGTATATTCCGGAGTTCCGCCGGTCACACTAATATCAATAGCACCATCGGAGAAGCCATTACAACTGGCATCAGAAACAGATTCTACACTAGCCACCAACTCATCTGGTTCTCCTACCTCGATGTCATTTAGGTTAAAAATACATCCGTTCGCATCGGTTATAAGTACCGAATAAGTACCTGCCTCGATTCCCGACAAATCCTGGGTAGTCGCACCTGTATTCCACAGATAAGTATATTCCGGAGTTCCGCCGCTTACACTAATATCAATAGCTCCATCAGAGAAGCCATTACAACTTACATCAGAAGTCGAAACCACTTCTGCTTCAAGGGTGGAAGGATCTTCAATTTCTATGTTTTCGATCGTATCTGTACAGCCATTGGCGTCGGTAACAGTTACAGAATAAAGTCCTGCGGCTACACCAATAAGATCCTGGGTAGTTACACCATTACTCCATAGGTAAGTATATTCCGGAGTTCCGCCAGTGACACTTATATCGATCGCGCCATCCAATTCACCATTACAGGTCGCATTGGTCACAGATTCAACACTAGCCACCAACTCATCTGGCTCTCCTACTTCAATACCTTCTATGGTGTCAGTACAGCCATTGGTATCGGTAACAGTTACAGAATAGGTGCCTGCAGCGATTCCCGACAAATCCTGGGTAGTCGCGCCTGTATTCCACAGATAAGTATATTCCGGAGTTCCGCCGGTTACACTAATATCAATAGCACCATCGGAGAAGCCATTACAGCTGGCATCAGAAATAGTTTCTACACTAGCCACCAACTCATCTGGTTCTCCTACTTCAATACCTTCTATGGTGTCAGTACAGCCGTTAGCATCGGTTACAGTAACAGAATAAGTGCCTGCCGCGATTCCCGATAAATCCTGGGTAGTCGCGCCTGTATTCCACAGATAAGTATATTCCGGAGTTCCGCCGGTCACACTAATATCAATAGCTCCATCAGAGAAGCCATTACAACTGGCATCAGAAACAGATTCTACACTAGCCACCAACTCATCTGGTTCTCCTACCTCGATGTCATTCAGGTTAAAAATACACCCGTTCGCATCGGTTATAAGTACCGAATAAGTACCTGCTTCGATTCCTGACAAATCCTGGGTAGTCGCACCTGTATTCCACAGATAGGTATATTCCGGAGTTCCGCCAGTGACACTTATATCAATAGCTCCATCAGAGAAGCCATTACAACTTACATCAGAAGTCGAAACCACTTCTGCTTCAAGGGTGGAAGGATCTTCAATTTCTATGTTTTCGATCGTATCTGTACAGCCATTGGCGTCGGTAACAGTTACAGAATAAAGTCCTGCGGCTACACCACTAAGATCCTGGGTAGTTACACCATTACTCCATAGGTAAGTATATTCCGGAGTTCCGCCAGTGACACTTATATCGATCGCGCCATCCAATTCACCATTACAGGTCGCATTGGTCACAGATTCAACACTAGCCACCAACTCATCTGGCTCTCCTACTTCAATACCTTCTATGGTGTCAGTACAGCCATTGGCATCAGTAACAGTAACAGAATAGGTACCTGCCGCGATTCCCGATAATTCCTGGATAGTCGCGCCTGTATTCCACAAATAGGTATATTCCGGAGTTCCGCCGGTTACACTAATATCAATAGCACCATCGGAGAAGCCATTACAGCTTACATCAGAAATAGTTTCAACACTAGCCACCAACTCATCTGGTTCTCCTACTTCAATACCTTCTATGGTGTCAGTACAGCCATTGGCATCAGTAACAGTAACAGAATAGGTGCCTGCCGCGATTCCTGACAAATCCTGGGTAGTCGCACCTGTATTCCAGAGATAAGTATATTCCGGAGTTCCACCGGTCACACTAATATCAATAGCACCATCGGAGAAGCCATTACAACTGGCATCAGAAACAGATTCTACACTAGCCACCAACTCATCTGGTTCTCCTATCTCGATGTCATTTAGGTTAAAAATACACCCGTTCGCATCGGTTATAAGTACCGAATAAGTACCTGCCTCGATTCCCGATAAATCCTGAGTAGTCGCGCCTATATTCCACAGATAAGTATATTCCGGAGTTCCGCCGCTTACACTAATATCAATAGCTCCATCAGAGAAGCCATTACAGCTTACATCAGAAATAGTTTCAACACTGGCCACCAACTCATCTGGTTCTCCTACCTCGATTCCGTCTATGGTGTCAGTACAGCCATTGGCATCAGTAACAGTAACAGAATAGGTGCCTGCCGCGATTCCTGACAAATCCTGGGTAGTCGCACCTGTATTCCAGAGATAAGTATATTCCGGAGTTCCACCGGTTACACTAATATCAATAGCACCATCGGAGAAGCCTTTACAACTTACATCAGAAATAGCTTCAACACTAGCCACCAACTCATCTGGCTCTCCTACTTCAATACCTTCTATGGTGTCAGTACAGCCATTGGTATCGGTAACAGTTACAGAATAGGTGCCTGCAGCGATTCCCGACAAATCCTGGGTAGTCGCGCCTGTATTCCACAGATAAGTATATTCCGGAGTTCCGCCGGTCACACTAATATCAATAGCACCATCAGAGAAGCCATTACAACTTACATGAGAAACAGATTCAACAGTAGAAATCAATTCGGTGGGTTCGCCAACAGTACCTTGAGTATCATAGGTACAATCGTTTGAATCTGTAATGGTAACAAAATAAGTACCAGGCGACAAGCCCGTGATAGTTTTTGTAGTTTCTCCATTGCTCCATAAATATGTATAAGGAGCCAACCCCCCAATTGGTAATGCCTCCAGCTCTCCATCATCAAACTGGAAACAACTTGAATCTGTGGAACTCACTCCTCCAGAAAGTGGAGTATCAACATTAATTTCACCCAAGGTTCCACATTTAGGAGATATATCTAAAAATCCTTGAGAGGTGGTATTTGTTGTTAAATTCGCACAACTATTTTTACTACTATCATCATCAACCTTAGACGCATCGGTCCAGGCCAGGTATAGGTTAGTAATTTTTAAACTAGTCCCACAGGTGTATTCAATAGGAGGATAAGGCAGTTCTGTAATGGTATTTGGAAGTAAACCATCTGTATCATTACATCCGGAAATAGTTTCAGAAGATATTAGATTACCCTCTGCATCCCTCACCTCGAGTGTCCCAAAAAAAGCAAATGTCGGTCTAAATGAACCTGTTTTATTGTTTATTGATAAAATTAAAGGGAAACTTTGTTCATCACCTTCTTCACATTCTACACATTGAGGTGCATCTAATCTGGCCTCAACAACCAGCAAATCCTGAGAGACACAATCTCCAGGTGGTGGTAGTGGCGGAGTACCCTGCCCAAGAATATTAGAGAATGAAAAAATGGCGATTAGAGTAAACAAAGAAACTCTAAGGGCACCTCGGGTTCGTTGTTTAGGTGAATTCAGGAAAATTTTCCTGAATAAAGTAACTTCTTTCATAATCATTAGTATTTAAGGTTAGGCCAGTAGCATGTAGGGACTCAATTAGCCCAGGTAAGAATTGGGGGAAAAATGTCTATTCTTAATTAATCGAGTAGAGAACAAACCAGATATTCAGAATCTGGTTTTTTTATATCCTGTATACAGAATCAATCGGGGGGAAGAATCTAAAATCCAGGTGAATTGATTCACCTTATAAACATGAAATTCAAAAAAAATCTAAAAGCTTATGAAGTTAAGCTATTGCAAAATGAGGGGTAATTAAAAATAAAATTATCAAGCTTACTCGTTCATGCCGTAAAAAAGAAGGCTAATTCTAATTTAACAAGTTCCAAGAAACAAATTTCACTATCCAACAATCTTATTTTCAGACAGTTAAATTTAACAAAAAATTCAATCAATAGGTGTAGATAAACTAAAGAATACGAAAAAACAGGGATTTCCCTACCTGCTATAATTTTCAGCTTTATTCATTACTCTTTTCATAAAAATAAGCCCGGTTAATTTTTAAATTCTCAATAAAAATTTATTGAAATATGAAATCCTAAAATATTGAATTAAAGCCTGTTGATCCCTTAAAAATTCTTTCGCTTTTCTTTAACTTTAAAAGAATAATTTAGATTGAACACGTATGAGAATGAAAGAACAGGGACTCTACTCCCCTTTAAATGAACGGGATAATTGCGGTGCAGGATTTATTTGCAATTTAAAGGGCGAACGCAGCAATAGAATTATACATAACGCCATAGACATCCTGGTACGCCTGGAACATCGAGGTGCAGTTAGCGCCGATGGCAAAACGGGAGATGGGGCTGGTATCCTCATCGAAGTTCCTCACGACTTCTTTAAAAAAGTGTGCGATTTTGAATTACCCAATTTTCGGGAATATGCCGTAGGAATGGTCTTTCTACCCAAAGTAGGCAATCAGGCAGATCTTTGTAAATCTACTTTTGAAAAAGAGATCCAAAATCAGGGGCTGGAGATCCTGGGCTGGCGAAAAGTACCGGTAAATCGTACTTGCCTTGGAAAAATGGCCAGCCGGGTAGAGCCTGCCATCGAACAGGTTTTTATAGCCCTTCCTGAAAATATGGAAAAGCATAGCTTCAATGCCAAACTTTATACAGCGCGTAAGATCGCCGAGCACAGCATTGAAAACTCCGGACTTTCTCAAAGTGATTATTTCTATTTTTCAAGTCTTTCCACCAATACCTTAATATATAAAGGACTGTTGATGCCTCAGGACATCAATGATTATTATAAAGACCTTAACGACCCTGATCTAATTACCAAGCTTGCCCTGGTACACCAGCGGTTTTCTACCAATACCTTTCCTACCTGGGACCTGGCACAGCCATTCCGCTATATGTGCCACAATGGTGAGATCAACACATTGAGAGGGAATTTAAGCCGAATGAGAGCCCGGGAGGAGCTTCTGGAAAGTGATCTCTTCGGAAACGATATTAAAAAGATCCTGCCGGTAACCATGGAAGGAAAATCAGATTCAGCTTCTATGGATATGGCTCTGGAACTTCTTTTGCAAACCGGAAGATCCCTGCCCGAGGCCATAATGATGATGGTTCCTGAAGCCTGGGAAAAGAACCCTTCCATGAACCACCAGAAAAAAGCTTTTTATGAATATAATGCCTGTATCATGGAACCATGGGATGGGCCCGCCTCCATTCCTTTTACAGACGGAAATTATATCGGAGCACTTTTAGACCGAAATGGATTAAGGCCTTCCCGCTACACTGTTACCAAAGACGGTTATGTGGTCATGTCTTCTGAAACCGGAGTCCTGGATATCAAACCCGAAAATGTGCTGCGGCATGGTAGATTAGAACCCGGAAGAATGTTCCTGGTAGATATGATAGAGGGCCGAATCGTGGAAGATGAGGAAGTAAAGAAAAAGATCGTTTCTGAAAGGCCTTACGAAGATTGGCTGAAAGACAACCTTCTTCCTCTGGCTAATGTTCCCTACACGGGTAATAAAACTCCCGTTGAGGAAATTCCCTATATCACCCGACTAAAACTATTCGGCTATACTTACGAAGACATATCTACCATCATCTCTCCCATGGCTTCCAAAGCCAAAGAAGCCATCGGCTCTATGGGAATCGATATTCCGCTGGCGGTACTTTCAGATAAGCCTCAACTTTTATTCAATTATTTCAAACAATTGTTCGCCCAGGTAACCAATCCGCCGTTAGATGGAATCCGCGAGGAAATCGTTACCGACATTAGCCTTTCCATAGGCGAAGACATCAATTTGTTCGAGATCATCCCCGAACAATGTAAAAAACTGAAGATCCAGAATCCGGTTATTTCCAATGAAGACCTGGATAAAATTAAATATATTGACTATCCCGGCTTTAAGGCCAAATCTATTTCCATGCTTTACGAAGCTGAAAAAGGAATGAATGGGCTGGAGGACAGGCTCGAAGAAATGATACTCGAAATTAATGCTGCGGTAGATGATGGCTGTAATATCATCATTCTTTCAGACAGGAATGTGAGTCCAAAACTGGCTCCAATTCCTTCCCTTCTAGCCTGCTCCTTTGTTCACCATCGCGCCAAAGATCATAACCGAAGATCTTCTTTCGGTATCGTGATAGAATCTGCTGAACCAAGGGAGCCGCATCATTTCGCTGCTTTATTCGGATATGGTGCAAGTGCGATCAATCCATATATGGTTAACGAAGTGATCTATGATCTTGTTGATAGAAAAGAGATCGATGTTCAGGATCCCGAAGTGGCCGTGGAAAATTTCAATGTCGCCATCGGAAAAGGGATCGTGAAGATCATGAACAAAATTGGTATTTCTACACTCCTCTCCTACCGCGGATCCCAGATTTTCGAGATCTTAGGTTTAAATAAGAAATTCGTCAATAAATATTTCACGAATACTCCAACCAGAATTGAAGGTATCGGACTATATGAAGTAGAGAAAGAAGTTCAGAAACGTTATCAGCATGCTTTCTTTCCCCCAGAAACCGAAACCGATCTCGATTTGGAAATGGGTGGAGATTATCGCTGGAGACGAAATGGGGAACGCCATGTTTTCAATCCGGCCAGTGTGGCCAAGCTTCAGCAGGCGGTAAAGCAGAACAGTTATGAAACCTATACTGAATATTCCAGAATAATCAATGAGCAGAACGAAAAGCTCATGACCTTACGCGGAATGTTCAAATTTAAGGAGCTAAATCCAATTCCTCTTGAAGAAGTTGAGCCATGGACCGAAATCGTAAAGCGATTCAAGACTGGTGCCATGTCATTTGGTTCCATCAGCAAGGAAGCGCACGAAAATCTGGCCATTGCGATGAATCGCATCAAGGGAAAAAGCAATTCCGGTGAAGGAGGTGAGGATGCCGATCGTTTTCAAAAAGACATCAATGGGAACTGGCGAAATTCGGCAATTAAGCAGGTCGCTTCCGGAAGGTTTGGTGTAAGCATCGATTATCTTACCAACGCTAAAGAGATTCAGATAAAAATGGCTCAGGGAGCTAAGCCTGGTGAAGGCGGACAGTTGCCCGGACCAAAGGTAAATCCTGATATCGCAAAGACCAGGAATTCTACTCCTTATGTTGGATTGATATCTCCACCACCGCACCATGATATTTATTCTATTGAAGATTTAGCCCAGCTCATCTTTGACTTGAAAAATGCCAATCGTGAAGCGCGGATCAACGTAAAACTGGTTTCCAAAGTTGGTGTGGGTACGATCGCCGCCGGTGTAGCGAAAGCAAAAGCTGACGTAGTCTTAATTTCAGGTTACGATGGAGGAACGGGGGCTTCTCCCCTCACTTCCTTGCGACATGCCGGTTTGCCATGGGAATTGGGGATCGCCGAAGCCCAGCAAACCTTATTGCTGAATAATCTTAGAAGCAGGATCGTGGTGGAATGTGACGGCCAACTCAAAACCGGTAGGGATGTTGCCATAGCCTGCCTTTTAGGTGCAGAGGAATTTGGATTTTCTACGGCTCCGCTGGTGGCCACCGGTTGCATTATGATGCGCGCCTGCCATTTGAATACCTGCCCGGTAGGAATTGCTACCCAGGATCAAGAACTGCGGAAGAACTTTAAAGGAACTCCTGAAAATGTGATCAATTTCATGTATTTCATTGCCCAGGAACTTCGGGAGATCATGGCCCAGTTAGGCTTCAGAAATATGAACGAAATGGTGGGACAATGCCAGAAACTGGATATGAATCGAGCCATTAAACATTACAAAGCCCAAGGAATTGATCTTTCCAATATTCTGCATAAACCGAATTTCAAGGAAGGCGTGCCGCTTTCAAATACCGAAAAGCAGTTGCATAATCTAGATGGTGTGCTGGATTTTGAAATTTTAAAACAGGCGCATCCGGCAATTTATCGAAAAGAGCCGGTAACGCTCAGTTTCCCAATTAGCAATACCAATCGTACCACGGGAGCGATCATCAGCAACGAGATTTCCAAGATCCACGGTGCCATAGGTTTGCCTAAAAACACCTTAACATTGAACTTTAATGGTTCAGCAGGGCAAAGTTTTGGAGCATTTGCCGCCAAAGGTCTCAACTTGAATATCGAAGGAAACTCTAATGATTATTTCGGAAAAGGACTTTCTGGGGCAATACTTTCGGTTAGAAAACCAAAAGAGGCGACCTTCAAATCCAATGAAAATATCATCATTGGGAATGTGGCTCTTTATGGAGCTATTTCTGGGGAAGCCTATATTAACGGAATTGGAGGCGAACGCTTTTGTGTACGAAATTCAGGAGCAAAAGCCGTAATCGAAGGCATTGGCGATCATGGTTGCGAATATATGACTGGTGGTGTCGCGGTGATTT
Source organism: Christiangramia lutea (assembly GCF_022489035.1). Classification (GTDB taxonomy): domain Bacteria; phylum Bacteroidota; class Bacteroidia; order Flavobacteriales; family Flavobacteriaceae; genus Christiangramia; species Christiangramia lutea. Next base: position 2,020 of record NZ_JAKVTV010000004.1, on the reverse strand, counting down.
TGGGAAAAATAGGAAGGAATTTTGCCGCCGGAATGAGTGGCGGAACAGCCTACATTTTTGATCCAGGTAATGAAATTGACCGAAACAACTTTAATATGGAAATGATCGAGTTCGAGGAAGCTTCCGAAGAAAATCTTCAGGAACTTCAGGAACTTATCGTGAATCATTATCAATATACCGAAAGTGACATTGCCAAAGAAATTCTGAATAACTGGGAAGAACATGCCGGGAATTTCATAAAAGTGATGCCTACAGAATATAAAAAGGCACTTCAGCAATTGGAAGAGAAAAAGAAAAAAGAAGAAGAGGTAGATCTTAAAACTGCATAAGAATGGGTGAATTAAGAGGATTTTTAGAATACGAACGCAAAGAGGAAGAAGATATAAAACCCGAAGAAAGGGTAAGAAATTATAAGGAATTTCATAAAGAGCTTCCTACCGAAGAATTAAAAAAACAAGGTGGAAGATGTATGGATTGCGGTATTCCGTTTTGTCATAGCGGTTGCCCGTTGGGAAATTTGATCCCCGATTTCAACGATGCCGTTTATCGTAACGAATGGCAAAAAGCTTTAAAAATATTGCATGCGACCAACAATTTTCCGGAATTCACCGGGAGGTTGTGTCCGGCACCATGTGAATCGGCATGCGTATTAGGCATTATAGAGCCTCCTGTGGCCATTGAAATGATCGAGAAGTATATTGTAGAGCGAGGTTTTAAAGAAGGCTGGATCAAGCCTGAACCGCCGGCTCATCGTACCGATAAGAAAATTGCGGTTGTAGGTTCAGGGCCTGCCGGACTCGCCGCCGCCCAGCAGTTGAACCGCGCGGGTCACAATGTGACGGTTTTTGAGCGTGATGCAAAAATTGGAGGATTACTTAGATATGGTATTCCAGATTTTAAGATGGAGAAGCAGGTGATAGATCGTCGTTTAGATCAGATGAAAGCTGAAGGTATCGAATTTAAACCGAACACTGAAGTTGGTAAAAATTACTCAATAGAAGAATTAAAGAGTTTTGATGCGGTAGTTCTTTGTGGCGGTGCCACGGAAAGGCGAAAATTGCCAATTCCGGGTTCTGACGCTGAAGGAGTGGTACAGGCGATGGAATTCCTGAAGCATAATAACGAGGCAGTTGACGGATTGCATGATGTTGAAGACAGGCTTAATGCAAAGGGAAAAGATGTAATTGTAATTGGCGGTGGCGATACAGGATCAGACTGTGTAGGTACTTCAAATAGACATGGAGCAAAATCTGCGACCAATTTTGAGATCCTGCCATTACCTCCTGAACAAAGATCAAATGAAAATCCATGGCCTTATTGGCCGTTTACTTTGAAGACAAGTTCTTCTCACGAAGAGGGTGTGGAAAGAAACTGGAGCATACAAACTAAGGAATTTATTAAGGACAATTCTGGGAATTTAAAAGCTCTAAAAACAGTGCAAGTAGAATGGATTAAAAAACCTGGTCAAAAACCGGAGTTAAAGGAAATTCCAAATACTGAAAAGGAATGGCCCTGCGACCTAGCCCTGCTTTCCCTGGGTTTTACCGGTCCCGAAAAAAGCCTAGGTGAACAGCTAGGCTTGGAAATAGACGAAAGGACTAACATAAAAGGCAAAAAAGATTATAGCACGAATGTGAAGAATATTTTTGTAGCCGGAGATATGAGAAGAGGTCAGTCTTTGATCGTCTGGGCCATTTCTGAAGGCCGTGAGGCGGCGCATCATGTAGATAAATTTCTAATAGGTAAATCTAAATTGCCTATTAAAGGCGAGGGTGATCTACCCACTCCGTAGATTAATCACTCATATTAAACAAATAAAGCAGCCTTTGGGGCTGCTTTATTATTGAGTTGCATTTGGAGTATTTGGATGATTTTTGGGCATAAAAAAACCCCTTATCTTTTGGATAAAGGGTTTTCAAGAAGAAGGCGGCGACATACTCTCCCACAATGATAGCAGTACCATCTGCGCTAACGGGCTTAACTACTCTGTTCGGGATGGGAAGAGGTGAGCCCCGTTGCT
>NZ_JAKVTV010000031.1 GCF_022489035.1 Christiangramia lutea | reverse complement strand
GGTTCATCGCCAATAAGCGGTACCGTTAGTAAGAAAATAATTAACTTGACCAATAAACCAATACTAAGCCGACAAATCCGCGTCCCCTACTCCGCCAACTGGCGATAACCGAGACCGTTACCTGCAATGGCTCCGCCAAATTTAAAATTCAAGTGCTGATTGAAAAAGTCCAAAACATAATTGAAACTGTTTAAATTCCCTCCTATTGAAAATTGGATTTTTAAGAACATAATTTTTTTTAATTCCGGTAAAAAGAAATTTAGAGGTGCCCTTTCGCAGCGATGTTTTAGTCATAGATCTCACTCAACTCTGTCGCCACAGCAGGTAACAACGGTTCATCGCCAATAAGCGGTTACATTTAAAAGAAAATAATTAACTTGACCAACAACAAAATACTAAGCCGACAAATCCGCGTCCCTACTCCGCCAACTGGCGATAACCGAGACCGTTACCTGCAAGCTGCTGACAAATTCAAATTGATGAAAATTTTAAATTTTTTACTTCTTTTCATATTCACTCTGAATTGTTATTCCCAACACAAT
>NZ_JAKVTV010000030.1 GCF_022489035.1 Christiangramia lutea | reverse complement strand
CAACGGTCTCGGTTATCGCCAGTTGGCGGAGTAGGGGACGCGGATTTGTCGGCTTAGTATTGGTTTGTTGGTCTAGTTAATTTCTTACTAACGGTGCCGCCTATTGGCGATGAACCGTTGTTGTAAACAGTTTTATTTTTCTAAACTTTCTTCTAAAGTACCTTCTCCGCTTATTACGGTTTCCCATTTTAGTTCCGTTGCAGTTAACTCATTTATTTTAAGGGTGTAATTTTCCAATCCAGGGTCTGAGTCGTCCCATGTAATGGTAATTGTATTTCCTGATTTTGTATAATCCCCTTCCTCAGTAATGTTATCTGAATAGTAAAAAGTTGCACGATTTGACGTGAATTTCACTTTCTCTTGTGAAGTTACTGTATTCCCATTTAATTTACTCTGGATCGTAGACCATGTTCCAATTAGAGATTCCTCTGTGTCGATTTTATTATTATCATCCGAGGTTGAACATGAAATAAAAGTGATTGCCAGAATTAATAATTTGTAAGTTGACTTCATACTGATTAGGTTTAATAATTATTTATTTTTTCAAAATTTTTTTGTTCTAAAGTTAATTCAGAATTAAGTAAAATTTTTCTTTTATAAAATTGTTTACAACGGTCTCGG
>NZ_JAKVTV010000003.1 GCF_022489035.1 Christiangramia lutea | reverse complement strand
CTCCAAAGCGGGTGCAAATATAAAACGACTTTTCTTCGCAAACCAAATAAATTCAGAAAAAAATTTATTTAATTTTTGATAGCTAATAACTCGCTATACCCCATTCCCAGTACTTTCAGTGAACTTCCCACCTCCTCTCGAAAGCGGCTGCAAACATACAACGACTTTTGCTCTCCAACCAAATAAAATTTGAAAAAAATTTTATTTAATCCTTAAGACCCTTTATCGCCTCGCAACCCTTACCATCTCTCGTGTCAGTGAACATCGCCTTGCTCTCAAAGCGGCTGCAAATATACGTCAACTTCTTTCTTTCAGCCAAACAAAATCTTTGGTTTTTTTGGAAAAATTTAAGGTTTTTAGTTATTGCACTGGAAGACAGTGAAAAAGACTGGAGAAGTTAACTGCTTTTTTTGGAAGTCACACTATTATTCCACTTATCACTCAAATCAAGGTACTCAAAATCCAGGGCACTTTCCTGCCTTTCCAATATATTATCACGGAAAGATCGTTGCAATATATCTTCAATTAGGAAATCTTCCTGATTGGTTTCCGGATGATATTCCTCCTTTAAGGATATATCGAACATGCTTGCTGTAGTATTATACCAGAATGCTCTCCACCCACTTTTAAGATCCTTTACCAGGTCAAAGGTTGTAATGCCGGTTTGCCTGTGGATTAACTTAACCAGGATTTGTCCTTCTGTCCTGGTGAGTTTCTTTAATTCAGCAGAAAATTCTTTCTCGATATAATCCTGGACAATCTTGGTGTATTTCTTCCTGTCTCTTTTCGATTTGATCTGATCTAAACGCGAATTGAGGTCTACTAGTCTTTCTGAAGCCAGTTTAGCATAAGGATAAACTTTACGGGTTTTTCTACGAAGGATCAAATAACGCTTTCTATCCTTCATACTGTTGAATTTCAGCTTACGTAACAAGACAACTTCCTCCAGGTCTATCATTTCCCTGGGTATAGAATCACCGGCAATGATCATGTATTGTTTCTCAATAGAATCGGTCTCAACGCTATCCTTAGGGAAAATCTTTGTTGATTTCTGCCCAATTGCATTGAAACTTACCAATACCATTAATATGTATATATACCTAATCACTATAATTTAATTCAATCGTTTGTTCATTGATTTAAACCAAAATCATTCCAAAATTAATCATTCGCAAGTTGTCACCAATCTAAAACTTTTTAAATTCGTGAAAATAATTCTGAATAATGAAGAAAAGCAAGATACTAGACAAAAAATCGATGGAGTTCCTGGAGAACTACCTTAATAATGCAGCACCAACCGGATATGAAGCCAAAGGTCAGAAATTATGGATGGAATACCTGAAACCTTACGTGGATGAATTCATTACCGACACCTATGGAACTGCCGTTGGAGTGATTAATCCTGAAGCTGAATATAAGGTTGTAATAGAAGGACACGCCGATGAGATCTCCTGGTATGTCAATTACATTTCAGACGAAGGTCTTATATATGTAGTTCGCAACGGTGGTAGCGACCATCAAATCGCTGCTTCCAAAAGAGTGAATATCCACACCAAAAAAGGAATTGTAAAAGGTGTTTTTGGATGGCCTGCTATTCATACCCGCGATAAAGAAAAAGAACAGTCTCCTAAAATGGATAATATCTGTATAGATGTTGGTTGCTCTAATAAAGAAGAAGTTGAAAAGCTAGGAGTACACGTTGGTTGTGTGATCACTTACCCGGATGAATTTTTTGTACTGAACGAAGATAAATTTGTTTGCCGTGCACTTGATAACCGAATCGGCGGATTCATGATCGCTCAGGTTGCTAAGCTATTAAAGGAAAATGGTGAAAAATTGCCTTTCGGATTATACATTACAAATTCGGTTCAGGAAGAAATAGGTTTAAGAGGCGCTGAAATGATCACCCATAGAATTCAGCCGAATGTTGCAATAGTGACAGATGTAACTCATGACACCACTACTCCAATGATCGAGAAAAAGACCAACGGACTGAATAAGATTGGTGACGGACCGGTTATTTCTTATGCTCCAGCGGTTCAGAATAAATTGAGGGAATTAATCATCGACACTGCCGAGGAAAAGAATATACCATTCCAGCGTCATGCTTCTTCGAGATTTACCGGGACAGATACCGATGCCTTTGCCTATAGTAACGGAGGGGTACCTTCTGCCTTAATATCTTTACCATTAAGGTATATGCATACTACGGTGGAAATGGTGCATAAGGATGACGTAGAAAATGTGATCAACCTTATCTACGAATCACTTTTAAAAATTAAATCAGGTGACAGCTTTAGCTATTTCGAATAGGCTATACGATTCCTAATAAATTCATAAACTCCCTGAAATCAGGGAGTTTTTTATTTTCATTGGCTGAAGTTTCACAAATCTTTAAATGTACCCCATAGTTATTCCGCTTATATTTAAATAAAAAATCTATGACGCTGTCGCCTGATGATGTAGAAACGGTAATGAACGATCCGCATGAAGCGGTGAAATTGGCCAATCTCAGATATGTTTCCGAAAGCCACCTCTCAATAATTAGAAAAAAAGTGGGGCGTGGTTTCGCTTATTACAAAAAGGAGGAGAAAATTTCAGACTCCAAAACCATAGACCGGATAAAAGGCCTGGTGATTCCACCGGCATGGAAAAATGTAAGAATCACTCATCTTCCCAATGGGCATCTTCAAGTAGTGGGTAGAGACGAAAAGGAGCGCAAACAGTATATGTATCATCCTACCTGGTCAAAGATCAGGAATCAAACCAAGTTTTTTAAAATGACTTCCTTCGGAAAAATGCTGCCGAAGATTAGAAAACAGGTTGATAAAGATCTTAATCTTGAAGGGATGCCAAAAAGAAAAGTTCTTGCATTGGTAATCCGACTTATGGAAGAAACTCATATTAGGGTAGGAAATCATTACTATGCAAAGAATAATAAAACCTACGGTCTTTCCACCTTTAGAACCAGGCACGTAAAAACCTTTAAAGACGGATTGAAGTTTGAATTTATTGGCAAAAAAGGTAAAGAGCATTCGATAACAGTTGAAGATCAAAGGCTGGTAGAATTGATCAATCAATGTGAAGAGATCCCTGGCTGGGAACTCTTCAAATTCTATAATGAAAATGGAGAAAAGCAAAGTATAGATAGTGGGATGATTAATGAATATATCCATGAAATTAGTGGCGATATGTTTTCGGCTAAGGACTTCAGGACCTGGTCTGCCACTAAGATCTTTTTCGAAACCTTACATGAAATAGGATATACCGAGGATGAAAAGCAAAACAAAAAGAATATCTTGATAGGATTTGATGCTGCTGCTGAAGGACTTGGAAATACCAGGTCTGTTTGTAGAAGCTATTATGTACACCCAAAGGTTATTGAAACTTATGAAACTGGAGAGATCAAACCTTATTTCAAGAAAGTGAACAGGGATATTGAACCGGAATATGTGCAACTTTCAGAAACTGAAAAGGCCATCTATAAACTGATAAGCGATTATAAAATTGAAATTGAGGATTAATAATATTCCATTTTTGTCATTTTTCAGATAAATTTGGTCTATGACGAATTCTATTGCCATAAGGATTGCCGACTTTTTAGCCGACTTCCCCCCTTTTTCCCTTCTTCATCGGGCCGAACTTGACAAGATTGCTTCGGAAATAAAGGTGATGTATTTTGAACAGGGACAAACTATTTTTTCAAAAAATGAAAAGGTTCATGAGTATTTCTACATAGTTCAGAAAGGTGCAGTAGATCTTCAAAAGGCAGATAACGGACAGGAACCTGAGACGATTGACAAATGCGATGAAGGCGATGTATTTGGCTTAAGACCGCTTTTTGCCAAGGAAAATTACCAGATAAACGCGATCACCGATGAAGAAAGCGTGATCTATGCCATACCCCTGAATGTCTTTAAACCTTATACCATTAGCAATTCTCAGGTTGGTAATTTTCTGATCGAGAGTTTCGCCTCTAATACGAGAAATCCATATTCCAATGAACATCGTGGAAAATTAATCGCAGACGAGGACGATATTAGCCTTAAGAAGGAAGCTCATTTTGAATTACAACCAATCCCAATCGTAAAGAAAATGGTCACTGTTTCTCCTGAAACAAGTATTCAAAAGGCAGCTACACTGATTAGCAAAAGAAAGGTTGGTTCTGTAATTGTAGTTGAAGATAAAAAACCGGTAGGTATAGTTACGGATGTTGATTTTAGAGAACTGGTTGCAACCGGAAGGTTTACTATCCAGGATTCCATTGCTGAAATAATGAATTCTCCGGTAATTTGTTATTCCAAAAATTTAACGATCTCCCAGGCCCAATTAACCATGATGAAGCATAACATCAATCATTTATGCATCACTAAAGATGGGACTCCAAACACAAAAGTTAAAGGTATAGTTTCTGAACATGATATTATAGTTTCCCAGGGTAATAATCCTGCCGTATTGATGAAAGCTATTAATCGTGCTAGCAGTACCAAAAAACTAAAAAGGATCAGGAATAAGATCATGATCTTGCTTAATGGCTATTTAAAAAGCAACATTCCACTTTCACATGTTTCCAATATTATTTTCGAGCTGAATGACGCCACCATTAAGCGTACTATTAAAAGGTGTATTGATAAAATGGATTCACCTCCACCGGCGAAATTTGCCTGGATGTCGCTAGGTAGCCAGGGAAGAAAGGAACAATTACTTCATACAGACCAGGATAATGCATTGGTATTTGAGGATGTTCCTGAAGAAAAACTTGCTGAAACGAGAGCTTATTTTCTTAAGCTAGCCACCAAGGTCACCAAAAGACTGAATATTATAGGCTACGAATTCTGCCCGGCAGAGATGATGGCCAGAAATCCGAAATATTGCCTCTCACTTAGCGAATGGAAAGAGCAATTCTCTGAATGGGTGACAACCTCAGGAAATGATGAGATCCTGCTTTGCCAGATCTTTTTCGATTTTGATATTTCCTATGGTGAAGTAAAACTCACCAATTCCGTTTCAGACCATATATTTGAGATCTTGAAAGGCAATAGTAATTTCCTGAACAGATTGGCGGCACAAGCCCTGAGAAATCCTTCTCCGTTAGGCTTTTTCAGACAGTTTTTAGTTGAACAGGATGGAGAGAAAAAAGACCTGTTCGATATCAAAAAACGTGGAATCATGCCTCTTACCGATGCTGCCAGATTGCTTATTCTCGAACACCGGGTAAAAAATATCAGCAACACTTCAGAAAGATTTGAAAAACTAGCTCAACTGGAACCAAACAATAAAGAGATCTACAAGGCATGTGCTTATTCATCCAGAGTAATGATAAAATTCAGAACAAAACAGGGCTTGAAAAATAAAGATAATGGTAGATTCATCAACCTCGAGGACTTAAGCAAGGAAGATAAGATAAAACTTAAACGCTGCTTTAAGACTATTAAAGAGATACAGGAGTTGATTAAAGTTCGTTTTCAAACGACTTATTACTTATGATCTGGAACATATTCAATAAAAAACCTATAGATGAGAACCTTCCGGAGTTCTGGCAGAATTATGCCAGAAGTTTTGAAGAGAAACTCCCTGAGGATATCTCGAAAATCAGGTTCGTTGTTTTTGATACTGAAACTACGGGATTTGATTTTGATGAGGACAGGATCTTAAGTATAGGTGCAGTTAGAATAGAAAATAATAGTATCGAGATAGGTGACAATTTTGAGGTTTTCCTGGAGCAATCAAGATTTAATCCCGAAACCGTAAAGATCCATGGCATTATTCAGAATGAAAAGTTTGAAAAAGTACCCGAACTAGAAGGCCTGAAGAATTTTCTAAACTACGTTCAAAATTCTGTTCTGGTGGCCCACCACGCCGGATTTGACTTTAAAATGATAAACCGTGCCCTTAACAGACACGGTCTTCCCAAATTAAAAAACAAAGTTCTGGATACTGCGGTTCTTTATAAAAGCACCCGTATTGCTACAAATCTTATTAACAGGGATAAGATATACTCCCTGGACGAGATCGCTGAAGCTTATAATATAGAACTTACAGACCGGCACACCGCCTCGGGCGACGCATATATCACCGCAATAATTTTTATGAAACTACTGGGTAGGATCAACAAAAAAAATAAATTGGGCATGAAAGATCTTTATAAGATCAAAAATTAATAGGTTTCATAATATTCCAGGAAATCTATGGCATCTGCTACTTCCTTTATTTTATTCTCATCAAGAAAATCCTCGCCCCTGTCATCAAGGTTAAGATATTTTTCAAAATCCCTGTTTTTAATTTTTACAGATTCCAGCCTGGAATCTCCCTTGGCCAGGTAATAATTCATATCTACTTTGTAATGAGCTGTCTTAGCCTTACTGTAGCCTGAGGATTGCTTTTCGGCTTTTCTTACAGAAATACTGGGCAGCCCCATGAACTTAACCTTATCTCCTTCAAAATACTTTACGTAATACCCTTTTTTCCAACCTTCTTCCGTAAGCAGGTTCATCCAGACATATTCATACCCTTCAAGCATATACCTGGTAGATTGATCCCTGGGAAGAGTAATCACTTCATCATTCTCATCTACCTTGATCTCTATTTGATTCGACAGAACATTATACCTTAAAAGAACTGGCATCTCTTTTCCACGGGACAGTATTTTTCCCATTCTGAATTCATCGTCTAAAAACGGGCTTCCGGAAAATTTTTCTTTTGACATGTTTGGATGCCTGGATAAATTATCCATTTCATTCAAAAAATCCAGCGTGACTTGAGTTATCTCACTGGGATTATTTGTTGGTGGAGGTGGTGGCGCCCCATTGGTACCAGATTGTGCATTAAGAAATCCTGAAAATAGCAAAATTGCCGGCAAAGTAAAATTCTTCATAAATGAAATTTTTTAGTTGTAACCGTTATAATCAAATAATATGCCAGAACTTATAATGCTTTTTCAATAATTCCTTCTACTACTTCCGGGTTTAAAAGTGTGGATGTATCTCCAAGATCTGAAGTGTCTTTCGAGGCAATTTTCCTTAAAATCCTTCTCATGATCTTTCCACTTCTGGTTTTTGGAAGTCCTTCCACGAATTGGATCTTATCAGGTTTGGCTATAGGACCGATCTTATCTGCAATTTGCTGATTGATCTCCTTTCTCAGGTTATCCTGATTACGTGATTCCCCGGTTTCTTTCAGAATAACAAATCCATAAAGAGCATTTCCTTTTACTTCGTGTGGGAATCCAACAACCGCCGATTCTGCAACAGCCGGATGCTCATTGATGGCATCTTCAATTGGAGCCGTACCCAGATTATGTCCGGAAACAATAATTACATCATCCACTCTACCCGTGATCCTGTAATATCCGGTTTCATCTCTTAAGGCACCATCACCGGTAAAATATTTATTTTCATAGGCTGAGAAATAGGTATCTTTATATCTTTCGTGATTACCCCAGATGCTTCGTGCCATAGAAGGCCAGGGATATTTAATACAAAGTCTTCCTTCAACCTGGTTTCCCTGTATCTCCTTACCTTCTTCATCCATCAGAACGGGTTGAATCCCCGGAAATGGTAAGGTAGCAAAGGTTGGTTTGGTAGGTGTTGCAAATGGAATTGGTGAGATCATAATTCCACCAGTCTCTGTTTGCCACCAGGTATCTACAATCGGACTTTTATTTTTACCAATATTATTGTCATACCAGTGCCATGCCTCCTCATTTATAGGCTCGCCAACCGTTCCAAGGACTTTTAGAGAGGAAAGGTCATATTTATCTACAAAATCAAGGTTCTTTTTAGCCAGGGCTCTTATCGCGGTTGGTGCAGTATAAAATTGATTTACCTTATGTTTTTCAACGATCTCCCAGAACCTGCCAAAATCGGGATAAGAAGGAACTCCTTCGAACATTACTGTAGTGGCACCATTCAATAAAGGACCGTAAACTATATAGGAGTGCCCGGTGATCCAGCCAATATCAGCGGTACACCAGTAAACATCATCATCTTGATAATTGAAAATATTCTTAAAAGTATACGCTGAATAAACCATATACCCGGCGGTAGTATGCAACATTCCTTTAGGTTTCCCTGTAGACCCGGAGGTATACAAAATGAATAAGGGGTCTTCAGCATCCATAATTTCGGGCTTGCAAAGATCAGAAGCTTTTTCCATTAAAGGTTCCAGCCATTTATCCCGCCCTTCCTTCATGTTCACCTCTGCCCCAATTCGTTTTGCAACTAAAACTGTCTCAACATCCGGGCAATCTTCCAGCGCCTTGTCAACTATTCCTTTAAGGTCTATGGTTTTATCTCCGCGATAAGACCCGTCTGATGTGATCATCATTTTACAATCGGCATCAAGCGTCCTAGTAGTCAAAGCTGAAGCTGAAAATCCTGCGAAAACCACCGAGTGAATTGCACCAATTCTGGCACACGCGAGTACGGCATAGGCCAATTCGGGGATCATAGGTAAATAGATACAAACCCGGTCGCCTTTCTGTATTCCGTTTTCCTTTAAAACATTGGCGAACTGATTCACCTTTTTATGCAACTCATTAAAACTAAGATGCAAGGTATCTTCCTTTGGATCGTTAGGCTCCCAAATGATCGCAGTTTTATCACCCTGGGCAAGCAGATGCCTGTCTATACAATTTTCAGTAATATTTAATTTGGCATTTTCAAACCATTTTACTTCAGGTTTTGAGAAATCCCAACTAAGCACATTATCCCATTTTTTTCTCCACACAAAATGTTCTTCGGCTACCTCCTGCCAGAATTTTTCCGGTTCTCTAACAGACTTTCTATATACCTGAAAATATTCCTCTAGATTTTTTATGTGATAATTGCTCATAATATAGGTTGGTTTAATTAAAAAAGGCAAAACCGGATAAACCGGTTTTGCCTTTAAAATTATTAAATCGGGAGGAATAAAAAAACGTTCTAGTAATAAAAGCAAGATAATATTCCATAAATAATAGAATAAATCATACTTTTTTGAGAAGCTTCTACTTTATTAAGCTTTTAAATAGGATTCTACGTTTTTCCTGATCCGGTTGTCGATATCTGAAACATCGGCTTTTTCAAATTTTTCACCGGTGATATTCTCATATAATTCAATATATCTTTCAGAAACAGATTCAATATAATCATCGCTCATTTCAGGAACGCTCTGACCTTCCAATCCCTGGAAACCATTAGAAATAAGCCATTGACGAACAAATTCCTTTGAAAGTTGTTTCTGTGCCTCGCCTTTTTCCTGCCTGTCGTTATAGCCTTTCTTATAAAAGTATCTTGAAGAATCTGGAGTATGGATCTCATCGATTAAAACGATCTCTCCATCTGCAGTTTTTCCAAATTCATATTTTGTGTCCACTAGGATAAGATCTTGTTTTGCCGCGATCTCGGTTCCGCGTTGAAAAAGTTTTCGGGTATAATCTTCCAGTTTCAAATAATCTTCTTCGGAAACTATTCCTCTTTTAATGATATTCTCTCTGGAAATATCTTCGTCATGATCACCATGTTCGGCCTTAGTAGCAGGAGTGATAATAGGCTCAGGAAACTTATCATTCTCCTTTAATCCTTCAGGCATGGCAACGCCACATAATTCCCTTTTTCCAGCTTTATATTCCCTGGCTGCATGACCAGACATATAGCCGCGAATCACCATTTCTACTTTGAATGGTTCACATTTTTTGCCTACCGCCACATTTGGATCTGGAGTCGCCTCGAGCCAGTTTGGAACAATATCACTGGTCTTTTCCATCATTTTAGTAGCAATCTGGTTCAGGATCTGTCCTTTATAGGGAATACCTTTTGGCATCACCACATCAAAAGCTGAAAGCCTGTCTGAAGCTATCATCACCAGGCGATCATCCTCCAGTGAGTAGACATCCCTCACCTTACCTTTATAAACCGACTCCTGGCCGGGAAAATTGAAATTTGTTTCAGTTATAGTATTACTCATTGAGAGCTAAACTTTAAATATTAATCGTTGTGTTCTATTTCTTTATATGCTGCAATGATCTTTTTCACCAATCGGTGACGAATCACATCCTTATCATCGAGATAAACCATTCCCACACCTTTTACATCTTTCAGAATAAGGAGTGCCTCTTTTAATCCTGAAATCACTCTTCTTGGAAGGTCGATCTGCCCCGGGTCACCGGTTATAATGAATTTTGCGTTTTTACCCATCCTGGTAAGAAACATTTTCATTTGGGCGTGGGTAGTATTTTGCGCCTCATCGAGTATCACAAAGGCATTATCCAGGGTCCTACCACGCATAAAAGCAAGAGGAGCAATTTGTATAACTCCTTTTTCTATAAAGATCTCCAGCTTTTCATGAGGTATCATATCTCTTAACGCATCGTATAATGGCTGCATGTAAGGATCAAGTTTTTCCTTTAAATCCCCGGGAAGAAATCCAAGATTCTCCCCTGCTTCTACTGCAGGCCTGGTAAGAATGATTCTTTTTACCTGTTTCTCCTTCAGGGCTTTAACCGCTAAAGCAACCCCGGTATAGGTTTTCCCGGTTCCGGCTGGACCAATTGCGAAAACAAGGTCATTCTTTTTAGAAAGCTCTACCATTTTCCTCTGGTTTGCGGTCTGGGCTTTAATAACCTTACCGCTTATACCATGAACAATAGGCTCCCCGCTTTCTTTGGAAGTACTATAATCTTCTTCGCTCTCACTTGTTAGAACTCTTTCGATGGTATTTTCATCGAGTTTATTATACTTCCCGAAATGATCCATAAGCATAGAGAATCTCTTATCGAATTCCTCCAGCATTTCCTCATCTCCAAAGACGCGAATTTTGCTACCCCTGGCAACGATCTTTAATTTTGGAAAGTACTTTTTTAAAAGTTCAATGTGTTCATTTTGCTGCCCGAAAAATTCTCTAGGGCTTATTTCTGAGAGTTCAATAAGAAGTTCGTTCAAAAGCTATTAGTTTTAAGATGAAGCATTGTAGATTTTCAGGTTATTTTTATTTGCCCTTCGCATTCCAATATCCTAATTTTGAAACCGAATTTATGGTATTTTTTACCTTATAGCCGAAGCGAATCGTTAAAAATAAAATTATATTCGCCTTCTATACAAACTTAAGGAAAATTACCAGTCTCAGATTAAAAAAATATTAACAATCGCCTATGGCAATCATTACGTTAACGACCGACTTCGGAGAGAAAGATTATTTTGCTGGTGCGGTTAAAGGAGCTATTTACAGCGAGCTTAGTGATGTTAGAATTGTTGATATTTCTCATTCTGTTTCTCCATTTCATATTAGCGAGGCAGCCTACATTATTAAAAACGCCTATAAGAGCTTTCCAAAAGGCACTATTCATATTATTGGGATAGATTCTGAATTAACCCCGGAAAACAAGCATTTAGCGGTTAAGCTGGATGAGCATTATTTTATTTGCGCCAATAATGGGATACTTTCCTTGCTAGCTTCAGAAATAAGGCCTGAAAAAATCGTGGAAATCAATATCCACGATAAGATACAGACAAATTTTCCGGTTCTTGATGTTTTCGTAAAGGTAGCCTGTCATATCTCAAGGGGTGGAACCCTGGAAGTTATAGGTAAGAGCGTTAGCAAAATTAAACATTTGAAGCAATTCGAGCCTCTGATAAATTCAGATAAAAATCAAATACTTGGCCATGTGATCTATGTTGATAACTATGGAAATGTGATCACCAATATCACTCGCAAGTTATTTGAAAATGTGGGTAAAGGAAGAGCTTTTAAAATTAGTGCCAGAACGGTTAATTTCAATACTATCTATGAAACCTATAGTCACGCTATCAATTTTAATGTAGAGAAGGAGAAACGCAAGGAAGAGGATGGTAAAAAACTGGCGGTTTTTAATTCGGCCGGTTATATTGAATTGGCCATGTATAAAAGTAATCCAAGCACCGTTGGAAGCGCCGCGAGTTTATTTGGGCTGGAATACCTGGACACCATAACTGTAAATTTTGAATAGATGTTTGTAAGAATAGTAAAAATGGGTTTTCAACCAGATAAGATCGATGAATTCCTTTGGAATTTCGAAGAAAATAAGGCTAAGATCAGGGGATTTGAAGGTTGTGAATTTTTAGAACTCTATCGAGGAAAGGACAATACAAACCAGTTTTTCACGTATAGTTACTGGAAGGATGAAGAATCTTTAGAGAATTACAGGAATTCTGAACTTTTTAAAAATGTCTGGGCCAGTACCAAAATACTGTTTAATGAAAAGCCTGAAGCCTGGAGCGTGGATAAAGTAGTTAGTTTGGAGTAAGGAGAATTGAGTATTGAGATTTGAGATGTTAGAATTTATATTTCTCACTGCATTCGAAATGACCTATTTACAAAAAACCGAAAAGCCGACAACAGACAACCGAAAACAGATAACTGATAACTGATAACTGATAACTGATAACTGAAAAGTATGCTGGCGATACTGAATAAAGAAATACAATCTTTTTTCTCTTCCTTAACGGGTTACCTCGTGATAGGACTATTCCTTATTGCATGCGGATTTTTTCTATTCGTATTTTCAGGAGGATATAATATTCTGGATAGTGGTTTCGCCGATCTGAAACCATTTTTCAACCTGGCGCCCTGGATCTTTCTCTTCCTTATCCCGGCAATTGCCATGAAAAGTTTTGCAGATGAAAAACGCATGGGTACTATGGAGATATTGTTAACTAAACCAATCGGATTCTGGAAACTTATCGCAGGAAAATATTTAGGAGTTTTAACTTTAGTAATTCTGGCTATAATCCCCACTTTTTTATATGTTCTAACCATAAGTCAGTTAGGTCGACCGATTGGAAATTTTGATGTAGGTGGCACCATAGGTTCTTATATGGGATTGATTTTTCTGGGAGGTTGTTATTCCGCAATAGGAATTTTCGCATCGAGCCTTTCCTCCAACCAGATTGTATCATTTTTACTTGGAGTTTTTCTTTGCTTCATTTGTTATTATGCATTTGAAGGATTAGGACAGACCAACATTTTTGGCACTTCCAGCTATATTCTAGAATCTTTTGGGATCAGTTTTCATTATAAAAGCATAAGTCGCGGTGTAGTGGATACCAGGGACATTGTATATTTTTTAAGTGTGATTTTTCTCTTCCTGCAACTCACCGAGATCAACCTTTCAAAAACAGAGAACCGACGTTAATGAGAGGAGCGAGTAAAATAAGGTCCTTATTGATTTTGCTGGTTATCCTGATAGCCGCAAATTTCCTAGCTTCAGAATTTTACCTGCGGTTTGACCTCACCCACGACCAGAGATACAGCTTGTCCCCCGCCGCTAAAGAAATAGTAGCCGAGGTTGAACAACCGATAACATTTGATGTTTTTCTTGAAGGTAGTTTTCCTTCAGAATTCAGGAGATTACAGAATGAAACAAGACAAATGCTGGAAGAATTTTCAGCATATAATAGAAATATTAAATTCAATTTCGTAGATCCGCTGGAAGAAGGTGGAGACGCTAACACCATCGCAGAAGAGTTTTACAGGATGGGAATGACCCCGGCTAGGCTTAATGTTAAAGAGAACGGAAAGAATAGCGAGAGCATTATTTTTCCATGGGCTATTGCCAATTATGGCGATAAAACCGTTAAAATTCCATTACTAAAAAACCAGATTGGAGCTACCGACGAAGAACGTGTAAACGCATCGGTGCAACAACTGGAATATTCACTGGCAGATGGATTGAGTAAACTCATCTATCCCCGCGAAAAGAAAATCGCGGTGATGCGTGGAAATGGCGAACTTCCCGATGCCGAAATTGCCGATTTTATTAAGACCATCCAGGAATATTACTTTATGGCTCCTTTTACCCTGGATTCCGCAACGGTAAATCCACAGAAAACCCTGGAAGATCTTAAAGATTACGACCTAATCCTTGAACCGAAACCCACTCAACCATATACTGAGAATGAAAAATATGTGCTGGATCAGTATCTAATGAATGGTGGGAAAATGCTTTGGCTGGCCGAGGCTACCAATATGGAAACTGACAGTCTTTTTAACGAGCGTGGCTCTGCCATCGCCCTTCCAAGGAATCTGAACCTGGGGGATTATTTCTTTTCCTACGGCGTACGAATTAATCCCAAACTGGTGAACGACCTCTACTCTGCCCCAATCATCCTGGCAAGCGGTAGTGGGAACAATACCAGGTTCAATCCGTATCCCTGGTTCTATAGCCCGTTAACGAGTTCTCCCAATGAGCACCCCATTATTAATAATATCGAAGCGGTAAAATTCGAGTATGCAAATCCTATAGATACTCTTGCGAACGATATTGAAAAAACCATTCTTTTAAGCAGCTCTCCAAAAACAAAACTGGAGGGTGTTCCCGTACAAATAAATTTGGATCTGGTTGGTGAAAAACCGGATATCAATTCATACAATTCCGGTGAACAAGCCCTGGCCGTTTTGCTGGAAGGAGAATTTAAATCGGTTTATAAGAACAGGGTCAAACCTTTTGAAATTACAAATCATAAGAATAAGAGTGTAGATTCTAAAATGCTGGTCATTTCAGACGGAGACGTGATTAAAAATGACATCCAGGGTGGCAAACCTATGGAACTTGGTTTTCAACGTTATACCGGCAATACTTATGGTAACAAGGAGTTCTTGTTGAATGCGGTGAATTATCTTCTGGATGACAACGGACTAATCGACATTCGCTCAAAAGAGATCAAACTTGCTTTCCTGGATAAAGAGAAAGCTGCAGCACAAAGGCAGCAGTGGCAACTCATTAATCTGGCAGGACCCTTGGTTATTTTGCTCATCTTCGGAATCGCTTTCCGGTTTTACAGAAAATGGAAATACTTAAACTAAAGCTTCTATAGAAATCTTCAGAAAGCCCATGAGGCACATATTAACAATTTCCAGAGCCATTAATTTCACAACCTATTGTTTTACTGACACTTATATCATTTTCAGCCTTCAAGTCTGTTAATAAAAACTAAGTGCAGAAGCCTTTATTTTTGACTTATTAAAATATATTTGTAAATGATTAAAACAAATCAATAAAAGCCGATGAAATTTATTGTATCCAGCAATTACCTGCTGAAACAGCTACAAATACTTGGAGGGGTAATCAACAATAGTAACACATTACCAATATTAGACAATTTCCTTTTCGATCTTAATAATGATGAATTAACCGTTTCTGCTTCAGACCTTGAGACTACCATGTCTGCCAAACTGAAGGTTGAATCAGATTCTGAAGGTAAAATTGCGGTTCCTGCGAAATTACTTTTAGACACGCTCAAGACTTTTCCTGAGCAACCACTAACCTTTGTAGTTGAAGATAACAATACTATAGAATTAAGTTCTAACCATGGTAAATATGCGCTGGCATATGCCGATGGTGAAGAATTCCCTAACCCGGTAGAGCTTGAAGATCCAAGCAGCACGGTTGTAGAGGCCGATATTCTTGCTTCTGCTATTTCCAAGACCATTTTCGCTTCAGGTAACGATGATCTTAGACCGGTAATGAGCGGGGTTTTCTTTCAATTTAAGGAAGACGGACTTACTTTCGTGGCAACCGATGCACATAAACTTGTAAAATATTCCAGAGAGGACATCAAAGCAAACCAGGCTGCTGAATTTATCATGCCAAAGAAACCATTGAACCTTCTTAAGGGAATTCTTGCAGGAAGCGAATCTGAAGTTCTTATTGAATACAACGAATCGAATGCGAAATTTACTTTCGACGACACTCAGTTGATCTGTAGGCTTATCGACGGGAAATATCCAAATTACGAAGCGGTAATTCCTAAGGAGAACCCAAATAAATTAAGTATTGAGAGAAATCAGTTCTTAAGTTCTGTAAGAAGGGTTTCCATATTCTCAAATAAAACGACCCACCAAGTAAGATTGAAGATCGCCGGAGCCGAGCTTAATATTTCTGCAGAAGATGTAGATTACAGCAATAAGGCTGAAGAGCGTTTAACCTGTTCTTACCAGGGAGATGACATGCAAATTGGTTTCAACTCTAGATTCCTGATCGAGATGCTAGGAAATCTAACAGCAGATGACGTAATGCTGGAAATGAGCCTACCAAACAGAGCGGGAATTCTAACTCCCGTTGATGGTCTTGATCCAGGAGAAAAGATCACGATGCTCGTAATGCCAGTTATGCTGAATAACTAGAAGAACCAATCGTTCAAAATAGAAAAAGCCCCGCCAGATCAGCGGGGCTTTTTCATTCTAACTAAAAAAAACCAACTACAGCTTTTATTGTGTCAAGCTGAACTTGTTTCAGCTTCTCTTTCTAAGACTTTCTTAGATGAGATCCTAATCTTTCGTCTTAACTCAAGATGACTATTCAGGATGACCTTGTTTCATTTTATTATTTCAGAAATTCTATAGTCAAAGGATAATATGGCATCTCTCCATTACTCACCTTTAAGGCATTCATAATTGGCAGGATAAGGGCGATCAAACCAATAATGATCAATCCCAGAATTCCCAATCCGAATAAAAGGATAAGCGGAATGCAGATAATAGAATAAATAAACAGACTTATCTGAAAGTTCAGGATCATTTTACCGTGCATATCCATCCCTGCTACTTTATCTTTTTGAGTGAGCCATAAAATAAGCGGAACGATAAATCCACCTACTCCGGTAACCAGGTCTAATAACTGGCTAAGGTGTGTCATGACTAACATTTGATTGTCTTCTCTCATTTTTTAAGATTTGATGGTTATTGATGGTCTCTATATAAAAGACGAGCAATCTTATGGTTTGTTACGGAAATAGGAATAGCAATAATTTCTTTCATAAATTTGCCACATGAAATTGAATGATACTATTGTTGCCCTTGCTACCCCTTCGGGTGCGGGAGCAATTGCCGTGATAAGGGTTTCAGGACCTGATGCATTAAATATTGTAGCTCCTCTTTTCAAAGCCAAAAGCAATAAGCCTTTGGAAGATCAGCCTACACATACGATTCATCTTGGAAATGTGATGGATGGAGAAAGGACTATCGATGAAGTACTTGCTTCTGTATTCCGCGCTCCTAAATCATACACCGGTGAGGAAACGGTAGAATTATCCTGTCACGGCAGTCCGTATATTCAACAGGAAATCATTCAGTTATTAATTCGCAAAGGTTGCCGTTCCGCGGAAGCCGGAGAGTTTACACTTCGTGCGTTTTTGAACGCAAAGATGGATCTTAGCCAGGCAGAGGCCGTAGCCGATCTCATCAATTCTGAAAATGCGGCATCTCACCAGATGGCTATGCAGCAAATGCGTGGAGGTTTTTCAAATGAAATTGCAAAACTGAGAGAAGAACTTTTGAATTTCGCTTCGCTTATTGAGCTGGAATTGGATTTTGCCGAAGAAGATGTGGAGTTCGCGAATAGAGATCAATTCAGAGATCTGGTTTCAAGAATCCAAACCGTACTAAAAAGACTGATCGATTCTTTTGCTACCGGAAATGTTTTGAAAAACGGAATTCCCGTTGCTATTGTCGGCGAACCTAATGTAGGAAAATCTACCCTACTGAATGCTCTTCTGAATGAAGAAAGAGCCATTGTTTCCGATATCGCCGGAACCACCCGAGATACCATCGAAGATGAGATGAGTATTGGCGGAGTTGGATTTAGGTTTATAGATACAGCCGGGATCCGTGAAACCAAAGATGTGGTGGAAAGTATAGGTATTAAAAAGACCTTTGAGAAGATCAGTCAGGCGCAAGTGGTAGTTTACCTGGTTGATAGTTCCCAGATCGCGGTAAACCGGGAAAGACTTCAGGAAGTTAGGGTTGAAATTGAAAAGATCAAAAACAAGTTTCCGCAAAAACCTTTGTTGATAATCGCAAACAAGACAGACCGACTCGCTGAAGAGGAAGTTGAAAATTTAAAGGAGAAACTACAAGATATTTCCAGTCACGCTGAAAGAGCAGAATTTTTACTATTATCTGCTAAGACCAATCTTGGAGTTGAAGAATTAAAAGATAGGCTACTGGAATTCGTAAATACCGGTGCTTTGAGAAATAGCGACACCATCGTTACTAATTCAAGACACTATGCAGCGCTTTTAAAAGCACTGGAAGAGATCAACAAGGTAGAAGACGGTTTGAATGCTGATCTATCAGGAGACCTGCTAGCGATCGATATCCGCCAGGCGCTACATCATTTTGGAGAGATCACCGGGGAGATCACAAATGACGACCTGCTGGGGAATATTTTTGCTAATTTCTGTATTGGGAAATAGACCAACAAAAAGCAAATCAACTAAATCGCAATTATATTTAGGTTTTAAAACGTAATCTTATTTTTTGAGTTTTTATTGTAAAAAGATTTCACATTTTAATTTATTACTCGGGATTATACCAAATAGGACTGGTATAAGCTCTCTCTTGAATGCTAACTGGAACATCCTTCGGTCTTTCTACACCAAATATCTTCGCGTCTATGGTTGTCCATCTAGGAGTTGGAATTTCTAATACTCTCACATAATAAAAAGCCCTTAGGTTTGAATCAAAATCAGGATCCACCCAATAACCTTCCAGTAGGGGAGCACCAATTGAGTTGTCATAGGTTGCATGTTCTATGTTTACAGTATTACCTACCTTTTCCCTGGCAATTCCATCACCGCCAATTACCCGATTTCCGGAAACCACCACGTCATAGACCTTTTCCCGGGTTTTTCCAGAATTATCCAACCAGCCCTTGACGATCTGGATTCTGTCAAGATTTGCACCGATTGGATCCCTGAGTGCTTTTATTAAAAACGATGGAGACTTACCTGAACCCGTTTTTTTTAGATCTCCGCCCATGGGAACTCCGATTTGATATGCATATTTAGCAAAATCTGAACGATTGAGATCATCTTCTTTAAAGTCAAAACTGCCAAATACTCGCACACGAATTCGTGTCCCGGTAGTGGCAAACACCTCTTTCCTTGCAAATGCGTCAAAGAGAGATTCCCGTGTATTTTCCCGAGCCCAGACTCCAGCTAGCCCTGCTGAAGCTATCTGGCGAGCATAAGTTTGAGAACCCTTTGGTGAAAACCTCCCAGCAATCACTTCTTCAAAACGAATTGGGTCTGAGGAGGGTTCCAGGCTAGCAACTTTTCCAAAATAATTGTCTTCCTCAGTGGAAGCAAGTCCAGTATGTGCATCTGTAGAACCAATAATACCGAACTTAAAAGGATTGATCTCAATTTCCTCTTCGTAAGCTAAACCTCTCTTCCAGGCCTCACGTGCATATTCACGAGGAAGCATGTCCTCTGTTTTAGGATTTGGTCCAAAACTTCCGTTGTCCCATGTTTCATAATCAGCAAATTCATCATTAGGCGATAATGCCGGGTGTGCCTCCCCATCCCCTTTCATCTGCGTGACCTCGTAGACAGGTTCTCTTTTCATACGGCGCTCTGCATATTCCTTTGTAATCGGTTCTCCGGTAAATGTTTTATCGTCAAACATCAATCCATTTGAAAGATTCCCATTATGTGGAATAGCTAATAGCTTTCCTCCTGTCTTTTGCTCATAACTACGCATCCAATCCCAAAGATCTTCTGGATTAAAGCTATCATATTGTGAAAATGGTAATACCTGAATTGCTTTATCACCTCCGTCTCGAAATATGATATTCCTATGCAGATTATTTCCTTCTGGACTTGACGTCCACTCATATCCAATGAATGCGGTAAAGGTTCCCGGCTGGTTATATTTTTCAGCAGCCTCAATTACCTTTTTCCAATAGGTCTCCATGAATTCAGGCTTATCCTCAAGAGGATCATCCCTTTCACCTAATTTTACAAGCCAATTATCGTAGGCTTCTGCCGCTCCATCAAGTCCTGATTTCACCAGGTCGTGAACTTTCTTTCCCCAATCATTAGAAAGAAGAATTGGATCAGAAGCCGCTATTGCAGGTGCCAGTCCCAAATTCTCAGCATGGTCTGCAACCACCAGAAAATCAAGAGGACGACTTAAACGAGCTTTTAGACCGGTATTGGTTTTTACTTCTTTTCCTAAGGCAAAATTGTAAGCATCTTCAGGTGTTAAAACAGCACCAATCATTCCGGCATCTGTAGAGTAACTTGTATGAAGATGTGTGTCTCCATAAAAAACCTGATTCGGAAAATCTTCTGCTGGATATGGCGAATATTGAATATTCTTAGTATTTGGAGCGGGAGTATCTTGAGAAAAACCAGCCAGACGAAATACTATAATCCACAAACTTGTGAAAATGAATTTGCATTTTTTCATAACGGGAATTTTAAATTAATTTTTAAAAGCAAATTCACGTAGATATAAGGCAATGATTAAGATAACTAAATTCTTCCTATAAAGCACATAAACAATTATTAAACAGAATTTTACAAAACGCCCATAGATTTCTATTTTATCTATGTTGACTTCAAGATAAATTTTCAAATTATCTCCATTTTCGGAAGAAGGGAATATATAACTGGTAAACTTTAATAGTACTATCTTAAATACAGTTAAAACCTACTTCCTATCATACTTTATGTTCACTCTTTTCAGAAAATATATTAGTCTCCTATTTGATTTTTATCATTTACTTAACCATTTTAAAATCGGGCATTTTGAAACTACCATCGTATAAACTTTCTGTCGGGCCATAAAAACGGAATGTAGGTAAAGGCTTTTTACCCTCCGTAGGAATCCAGTTGGTTTCTAGGCCTTTAGGTGCCTTTGATCCAACGTATATTGTTACACTACCATCATTATTCTTTTTCATTTTATTCAAATCGTAAGAAGATAAAGTGGTACGATTTAATTCGTTGTAAATTAAAGCAAATGTTGCCCTATCATAAACAGTAAGTGCCCAAAATTGTTGAATTGGCATGTTAGGTGGAACCGTCACTTTATAATCTTTACCTGGTAACAAAGGATTTCCATTCTCATCTGCTATAGAAGCCAAATACTCTGTTGCTGGACGATTGGACACAACACTTGGAAGTAAGGTGGCTGATGCCCAAAGTGCGCCTCGGGCATCTATATCAATATAGCTTCCATAATCAAAAGAAAATGTCCTGTTGTCATCTGCCAACATAAGGGAAGTGTAATATCGGTCTTTCCAAAGCCTAGCTTCAAAAGCTTCCTTTTACCATTGTTCCTGGATATGGATATATAAATCTCCCATGGCATTGTTCATTGCTTCTATAGTTTTTGTATCGGGATTGAAAGGCTTCCCTTTTTTAATTCCCAGGTATTCCAACATTCCCGTCATATGCTTATCACCTTCCTCTACATTTTCCAAAGAAAATATTTCGTGAACATCCCTGAAATAAGTGTAATCGTAAACAGGCAAAGTAGAATACCGATTATCTTCAGCATCTTCAAACTGCTGTTGGTTGGGTGCACCATCCTTGAGATAATACATTTTTAATTTTTTTGCATAATTATAGGCATCTTCTTCTGTTTTATCCTTTAGACGTATAGAACGAAATACAAATGCTATTCGATAGCTTGGTGAAGATACATGCAGATATTCTTCAGGAACATCCTTTTCATAGCCTGGAGGTGTGAAAATATAGTTTCCACCCTTTCCCTGGTCTAGGCCGGATGGCCCAACATCTGCTATTGTTCTTTGCCAATGATCTACCACCTGGCCATATAATTTTCCTTCCTCATTTGAAGAAGGGATACTTAAAACCACCGGCCCCTTACTTAAATCGGTGAAGGCAGTGATATAAGAGGTGGAGCTATTGGCTGTTAATAACTCTTTACTTGGCCCTGCCAAGGAAAGACTTGCAGCTATAATATTATTATCCAATCCAATTTCAGGAGTAAATGCGGCCGTTCTTAATTTATAAATGGCTACAGCCGGCATTGCCCAAAGTGAAGTTTCAAAAGCTCTTTGATACTTTAATTGATAATCTAAATCTTCTTTACTAAGAGGCCTGTTAGATTGACCACCAATGGGGTCTTTGACTTTTTGGGCATGTAAGCTAGAACTAAGAATTAAAATTGCACAAACCGAGTAAATCAATTTATTTGCATACATAATTAGTGTTTTCTTTAATTACTAAATTTCAATTCCCAATCCACTTTGCCATGTGATATATAGTCTAATTGAGATTCTCTTTCGGGAGGTTTATTATAAATTGTAACTTTACAGAGCCGTTGAGCTCGGGAATATTTAAGATAATTAATTTCCTGTTATTGTAATTATAAACGTTTGTTAAACAGATCGTTACATTTATTTAAAGAAAAGAAGCGTTTGATTTTAACTAAGGATTAGTTTTTAATTATAAAGGTTGAAAAGTTTATCAATAATGCTCTCTATTTGAAAAATTAAAGGTCTTGCATTAACCTAAACTACCGGAAGATTACTATTTAAATCTAACCGGTATTTTGTGTCAAACAACCTGGTGGTTAAAATCGATGAAAATTTACTTATGAATAAATTAGACCAAACTTCCAAATTTACCTTCTTTAAAGTCATTAAATGCCTGTAGAAGCTCTTGCTTTGTATTCATTACAAAAGGACCTTGCGCCACTATAGGCTCATTCAAAGGCTCACCGCTAAGAACTAAAACTAAAGCATTTTCTTCCGCCCTAACTTCAAAGGATTCTCCATCATTTGTCATCAAAGCTAAATGGTCAGTAGCAACTTTTTCTGTTTCATTAATAGAGATGCTGCCTTCTAAAACCAATAAAACGGTATTATAATTTGAAGGAAAATTAAATTTAGCTTTCCCTCCTTTCTTAAGTCTGGCATTATACATATGAATTGGCGAAAACGTAGATGCTACCCCTTTACCATTTTGATATTCTCCAGCAATCACCTCGATTTGTCCTCCGTTGTCAGGTAGACTTACTCTTCGAATATTCTCGTATTTTATTGCCTGATATTTTGGAGCACTCATCTTATACTTCTTTGGTAAGTTTACCCAAAGCTGTACCATTTGAAATTCACCACCTGCTTTACTCCATTCCTCTTCGTGGTATTCCTTATGCAAAACTCCACTGGCAGCGGTCATCCATTGCACATCACCTTCACCAATGATACCTCCCCCTCCACTACTATCATGATGAGCCACTCTTCCCTTATAGGCAATAGTTACTGTCTCAAATCCTCTATGGGGATGAACACCAACTCCTCTGGGTTTATCTGATGGTTCGAAATAATATTTGGAATTATAATCCATTAATATGAATGGATCCATTCTTTGCATATCCAACCTGAATCCACTAGGAATAAAATTATGCACTCTAAAGCCATCGCCAACGAAATGTGGTGCTCTGGGCGATGCTACTAACTCAACTGATCTGTCCATATGTTTATCTTTTATATTTACAGTAAAATTATGACGATAAGCATAAATGATAATTGATCTATGATAAGAAATCAGACTTACTTTATTTTGAAGCTATTTTACTTCTTATACGGCTTAAACTCTCAGGAGTTATACCCAAATAAGAAGCTAAAACCGCCTGAGGTATCCTGGGAAGCATTTTGGGATAGGTATTGATAAATTCAATATATCGCTTTTCTGCATCTGCGCTGAGTAAAAGTTCGATTCTCCTCTGTAAATGTCTTATATGATTATGCAATAGTCTATTATTAAAATCGGTGAAATCAGGAATGTTCTCAGATAGTTTTTGAAGAAATGCTTCACCCAACATCATCACCCTTGTATTTTCCATTGCTTCTATAATATATCTAGCGGGCCTATTGAAATAAAGGCTTTCCCGGTCTGAAAGATACCAGCTTTCCGAAGCAAAAAGTATCGTATGCTCTTTTCCTTCTTCGTTTAGGTAATATTGCCTTAAAAGTCCTTTTTCAACAAAAAATGTGTGTTCACAAAAGTCATTTTGTTGAAGTAGAACTTCCCCTTTTTGATACTCCTTAACGGTACAACTATTTACAAGTGTTTTAATAACTTCTTTATCTATATTCAGATGTGATTCCAAAAAATTGGCTAAACTAATTTGATACATAATTGAAGATAAAGAAGTAAAATACTGATAAATCAAAGATTTAAGCTGAAAGGCATTTATTTAGTTTCTAAATCTAGAAATTTAAAACCTTTTTTCAGTAAGAATTTATTGTTCTGTCTATTTTGAAAAATTAAATACAAAATATTGTATCTATTGCTTCAGAACAATTAAGGAATTATATATTAAAATGATTAACAGTCATTTAATTATTGAATTTTCAGCACCAAAAAAAATTAATTCTCAGATTATTTAAAGCTGAATGATTAGATCCCTTCTATTATCGGATATTTGGAAATTTGAATTTAACTTTCAATTAGCTATCTACCCAGGAGAATTTGACCTTTTTAGCTCTATGTAATATTCTATAGTTTAATTACGTCAATAATAACGATCATAGTAGAAAGATCATCTGGATTAGGTATTGGAGTAATTTCAAAATCATTGATACTATGATCATACTTGAATAGATTATATCCCTCCTTCCCTATTAGAGCAACCATTTCGCCTGAGTGCAGATTGACAAAGGTTTTATGGGCAAAATGTATTCCTGAAATACGGGGAACAGCTTCCAATAGATCTAATTGCTCATTTTCGATATCATAAATGTATGGCTTAACCGCACCGGAGTAACCCGTGTTCAACTGAGGAGCAAAACCCAATAAGGAATTAGTTTCAGGAATTCTTCCCAGGTTTAATAATCCGGTGTTTATACTCTCTTGTGATAATACCTTTAAGGTTTTTACTGCAAGATCTATTTCCAATAGGTCAGCATCGATCAATTCAGAATTCTTTGAAGCACTTACATAGAGTTTTTGACCTATCAGTTGAGAAGAGAATACATTTCTATAGCCCAGGCTATTTAAATCCAGATTTTCCAAAACCTGTATTTCATAAGTATCAGGATGTATTCTGGCAATCTTAACTGGTTTATCCAGTGATGGAATATCAAATTCCTCTCTAATTATACCTAGCAGATTTCCCTGACTTGGATCCCAGTCTAATGACATAAAACCAGGAACATTCCCAAACTCATCAGGAAATTCTAATTCAACCATCTGGCTATTACCGCTGGTACGATTACGAATAAATAATCTTGGCTGTGGTGGATCAAACCAGGCTTCATAGATATAAGTATTTTCTGAAGAGGATGTAACAGTATTGAATATTGTATTGAACTCCAGACCTGAAATCCTTCCGGCGTCCTCTACAACTCCAGTTTGATCACCTATAGTAAACAATCTACCGTCATTTCTAAGGGCTACATACTGGTAGTTATCCTGGACAATAGTTTCTCCTGAATCCTCTTTCTCGGGGGTTGGATCAGAATTGGTGGAGCAGGAAAATAAAGTAAAACAGGATAAAAAGATAACGGAAAGTCTCCTTAAGTTAAATTTCATTGAAATTAGATTTGAAGGTGATGAAAGTAGTAAATTTTCATTTTTAATTCATCAACTATACATCAAAAAATAATTTTATCAAAGAGACGCTATATTCGCTGGTTTGGGACCATCCCCTTACCTATTTTGCTCAAAAATAAATGGTTTTTTAAAACAGTTTAAAGGAATATGTGATCGAAATTAAATATCCATTCCTCCTAACGGTTACTGGTCGAAAAAGAACCATCCAAGGCTATTGATAAAGCGAAATATCACCTATCCTATATGATTTTATGCACTGGAGAAATAACCGGTGAATTCACTAAAGATTAATATTTGATAATATTTTATAACTTATTTTCAATATGCTAAAGTGACCATGTATCTGGATTACACTTCATTTTTCGCTAAGCCCAGTATTTTCGGGGTCTGAAAAATTCGGTAGCAAAGAATAAAAACTTCAATTATGAAAATTGAATTGATCAATTCGAATCCCATTGCAAAATATGCTAAACTAAGCATTGCCTTCAACCAGATTATAAATATTAAATCCAAAAAGTAAGACTATTGTTAAAAGGGCCAAAACAGTAGGTATGGGGATATTATTGACATTCATGGGAATTCTGAAAACCTTTTTATCGTTTTCCTCCCTGTTCCTCATTCGGTAGCGCAGTAAAGCAACATTCACCACTCCGAAGACTGTAAAAACAAAAATATTACTGATAGATGCTACAACTTTTAAATTGCCTATCAGTCCGAAGCCTATGGTCACTATGGCTATCGCGATAATTGCATAATTTGGTGTGTTTTCACCAATTCCTTTGAGGGTCGTAAATTTCTTCAGCCAGGGTATTTCGCTGTCCCGGGACACATCATAAAGAAGTCTCGAGGTACCCAGTATATTGCTTAAGATTGTTTTACTGGTAGCAAAAAGTGCAACGATTACCAGGATGGTTCCACCAATCGCTCCCCATTGAGATTTTATTACTGCCGCAAGCGGACCTTCTTTCTGAGCCAGTTCACCGGCTTCAAAAGTACTCACTGCACTTATGGCAATCAAAACATAGAGTATAAGCACGATAACTCCACTAATTAAAACGCCTTTGGGCAGTACTTTTTTAGGATCTTTAGTTTCTTCTGCTACTTTAACCAGATCTTCGAAACCGACATAGCTGAAAAAGATCAATGCAGATCCGGCCAGTATACCTGTCATTCCCTGCTCGCCCATTTCGAAAAAAGCAACGCTTCCCCAGTCCGGAACACAGAATCCTATCACTATCCCAAGCCCCGCGAGGGTAATAATGGTCGCCACGGTATTGTAATAAGAACTATATTTTGATCCTACAATATTAAAAAGTGCCATCAGAATAACAATTCCTATAATCGCTATCCAGTTAGGCACTTCAATTAACCTGCTCAAATATTCAGCAAAACTAATCGCAATGGCGGCGGGAGCAACTATCCCTGTAAAAGTCATAAAAATGGATAGAAACAAGGCGGTTTTTTCTCCTATACCCTGTTTAATATATTCAAAACTACCACCTGCATCTGGAAACCTGCTTACAAATTCTGCATAGGAAAGTCCGGTGAGTAAAGCAACTATAGCCGCTATTGCAAAGCTTAACCATAACATATTGCCACTTAGTCCTGCTGCCTGGCCTATTATCGCATAAATGCCGGCTCCAACAATTCCTCCTACTCCAAACATAAGAATGTCCCAGAAACCTAAGGTCCTTTTTAACTTATCTTCTGCCATCGAATATTATTGATCGGTTTTCCGGGAAAATAATAAAACACTTTTGAAGAAAGCCAGGGCCACTTAAACCTTAATAAACATTTAAGAAGACCAACTTTAAATACACCCAATATAACCCGTGATAGTTTCAGGCAAGATCTTAAAATCACATTTTTTTTGAGTGGGAATTAAATGGCTGTCCGTATATTTGCACCCGTGAAATTCCTGTTTCCCATATTCGCTTTTTTAATCGTTTTACGGCCTGCCTTTCCGGTAGTGGAATATGTGCTGAATTACGATTATATCGCGACCGAGCTTTGTGAGAACAAAGAGCTGGTAGAGCTGGAATGTAACGGGAAGTGTTACCTGATGAAGTCCCTGGCCGAGGCTGCC
Organism: Christiangramia lutea; assembly: GCF_022489035.1. GTDB lineage: Bacteria > Bacteroidota > Bacteroidia > Flavobacteriales > Flavobacteriaceae > Christiangramia > Christiangramia lutea. The sequence goes on along the minus strand of NZ_JAKVTV010000003.1, from coordinate 584,231 downwards.
AGTGAAGAATCTCAGCAAAATAAGGAGCAGAATTCCAAAAAAGCCGAAGTACCACTTTTATTCTTTGAGCAGAAAGAGGCAGAAACCGAATTTTCCCCTGAAGAGTTAGAATTTCAGATCACAGATCACTACAAAAACCAGTATTCCAACATACTGATAGCGGAATTTTTTCACCCACCCTGCAGTTAGTTTCCTTCCGTGAAACCAAATAATAACTGCAAATAAATTTTTATGTTTTTTAATAAATTCAAAGCTTTTTTCCTTTTAACAGCTTTAACTATGGTGTCCTGCGCAGAGGATACTTCAGAAAAAAGGGCGGAATATGACCAGCTTTTCAATGAGGTGCTGGAAGTACACGATGAGGTGATGCCGAAAATGGGAGAAATCTCCTCGCTTTCTCAACAACTTTCTAAAATGGCCGATACCAGCGAGACTCCCGAGCCTTACCTGGATGCCCGGGCACATCTTAAGGAAGCCGACAGCCTGATGATGACCTGGATGCGCAGTTTTAGCGATGAATTCGTCAAGAATAAATCGGCGCTGAAGAAGATGAACAATCAACAGCTGCAGGAGCAGATCGAAGCCCTCGAGGAAGAGCGCGAAGACGTGGAAGCGATGAAAGAAGCCATCAATTCCAGCCTGGAAAACGCCCGGGCAGTTACACAGCAATAATTTCTATTTACATAGCGATTTAAACCTGCTTTCTACAAAGCGGGAAGAAGAATGCTATGCATATCCGGAAAAAGTCTGGTTGTGAAACGATGCCAATTTTCAAACAAAACTTAAAAAATAATTTGGCTTAACCGCCTTAATTTATGCTGTATCCCAACAGCCTTATTCAAATTTTAAAAAAATGAAGACCAATATTTTCAAATTAGCACTGATTGCGATGATCACTATTCTAGCCTCCTGTTCAAACGACGATGAAATGAACAATGAGCTAACAGGAACCAATGACCTAGTTATCGAATTCGATAATGGAGTGAATGGAGACGATCTTATTCTAGGGGCATCATCCTACATCAATTCTAATGGGGAAAGCCTGAAGATCGACAGGTTTAATTATGTCGTGAGCAATTTTGTGCTTATCGATGCGGAAGGTAATGAATACGTTTACCCGAAAAATGAAAGTTATTTCGTGATTAGCGAAGAAGCTGGAGAAACCGAAGTGATCCTCAAAGACATTCCTGCCAGGAAATACACTGCGATAAAATTCGGCATTGGGGTAGACCAGAAAAAATACCAGCAGGGAGCCGAAGGTCAGGGTGACTTTTTAAGCATCGCTGAAGCCCACAACATGATGTGGTCGTGGCAGGCAGGTTATAAATTCCTGAATTTCGAGGGCCAGTTCACTTCTGCTTCGGTTACTGAAGCTACGAATTTTAAGGTTCATATGGGAAGCCACGGCAGCAGCCTGGATAACTACAAAGAGGTAAACCTGGATCTTAATACCCAGGCGCTTGTTAGTTCAGAACTTAGCCCGATCGTGCATTTAATGGTAGACGCGAACAAGGTACTGGACGGCCAGCACAAGATCAAACTTTCTGAAAAAGCGGTGGTAATGGTAGACGAGGTGAAAAGTCCGCAGGTAGCCGAGAATCTTACCGGAATGTTCTTGGTAGACCACGTACATAACGGCGACGCTTCAGGACACTAAAAATTTAGACTGTCTGGAAATTGAAATTTTCGTCAAGCCGAACTCGTTTCAGCTTCTAATTTTATTGGAAAAATTCTTGAGATCCTGAAACAAGTTCAGGATGACGTTTTCATGTTTCCAGACAGTTTCTTTTTATAAAATTGCTCTCAATTCATATCAAAATGAAAAGAATGCTGATCTTTTTCGTCCTAAGCGGTTTTTTACTTAGCTGCTCGAAAGACGAACCTGAATATATTCCCATTCCCGAGAATAAAACGCTGGAAGTTGTAATTCCGCCGAATTTCCCGGAAATGGAATACGATCTCTCTGCGAACCCGCCAACCGAGAAGGGTTTTGAGCTTGGTAAAAAACTATTTTATGACGGGAAGCTTTCGGCCAATGGCTTTATTTCCTGCGGTTTTTGCCATGAACAAAAATTTGCCTTTACCCATCACGGGCATCAGTTTAGTCATGGGATCGATGACCTGGAAGGCATCAGGAACACCCCGGCCATCCAGAATATGGCTTTTCAGAATGAATTTTCCTGGGACGGGGCCACTTCGCATCTGGATCTTTTTCCCATCATTCCCATCACCAACGAGGTGGAAATGGGTGAAAGCGTTTCCAATGTGATCGAAAAGCTGAAGGCCGATGCTGAATATCAGCAACTGTTTTCCGAAGCCTTTGATAAAGGAGAAGTGAATGCTGAAAATATGCTGAAAGCCATGTCCCAGTTTATGGTGATGATGATCTCGGCAGAATCGAAATATGACAAATATGTTCGGGCAGAAGAGAATGTAAGCTTTTCTGAAAAGGAAAACTACGGAATGCGGGTTTTTCAGAATAAATGTGCTTCCTGCCATAAAACCGACCTTTTTACGGATAATTCTTTCAGAAATAATGGTCTGCCGGTAAACCCAAATATCAACGACCTTGGGCGCTACGAGGTGAGCGGAAAGGCAGCCGATAAATACAAATTCAAGGTGCCGAGCCTTAGAAATGTGGAAGTGACCGCGCCTTATATGCATGACGGCCGCTTCGGAAGCCTGGAATCGGTGCTGAATTTCTACCAAAATGGTGTACAGGATTCTGAAAGCCTGGACCCGATCTTAAAACAGAATGACCGGTTGGGAATTGATCTCAATGAAAACGAAAAAGCGGCTTTAATCGCCTTTCTGAAAACCCTGACCGATGAAAATTACCTAAATGATGAACGTTTTGCAGAATATTAAAAATATGGGAATTTTAGTACTTATCTTTTTCAGCTTTCAGTTTTTAGCGGCTGAAGACTTAAAAGATTCCATACCTACCTCTCCTGAATCTTTACATAATTACGAAGCATATTTTTGTGATGCATGTGGCTGTGCCAGTAGTGGCGGCAGTATGGGATTTAGTACGGTTGGCGACCAGAACTTTTTCGGAACCAGATATATTTACCAGCAATATCGCTCGCGGAGTGGGATTTTTAATGATTCCCCCTGGATCGATGAACATTTTAATACGCTTCAACTCTGGGGGAATATCCCAATTTCCGAAAAGATCAAGGTCAGCGCCATTCTGCCTTTTCATTTTCATAATCGTGACTTCCCTGATGGAAGCGCCCAGGAGATTTCAGGCCTGGGAGACATCAGTGTCATTGCATTTTATAATCTTATCGCTCCGTATGTGGATGGTTTTCTGCCCGAGCAGCAAAAGGCTTTAAAACACAGTCTGGATGCCGGCCTTGGCGTAAAAATGCCCACAGGGAATTACAAAAGGGAAAATAACGCAGGGAGTGTAAATCCCGGGTTCCAGGCTGGAACCGGGAGCTGGGACCTTATAGCCGCGGCAAGTTATACGATGAGCTATAATTCCTGGGGTGCTAATTTGAATGCGAATTATACCTGGAAAACCGAGAATGACCAGCAATACGAATTTGGAGATCAAACCAATTACGGACTCCTTTTTTACCGGAATTTTTCCTGGGTGGCAATGGAAAAGGTAGTGCCGGTAAGCATTCTTCCTTTTGGAGGAATTGCCGGGGAAATCTATGCCGAAAATAGGAATTTTGGACAGCCTGTACAGGAAACAGCCGGGGATATTCTCTTCGGAAAGCTGGGATTTGAAGCCGGTTACGGCAAACTTTCAGTAGGTGCGAATCTAATGCTTCCCATCACCCAAAACCTAAATAAAGGAGCTATTGAGGCCAGTCACAGGATAGGTTTTCAGTTAAATTACAGTTTATAAAAAAAAGAGGTGCCAAATCATGCCACCTCTTCCAAACTTACTTAATTACTATATGAATAAAATTAATTATTCCACTACTATACCATGGTCATGATCGTCGTGATCATCATGGTCACCATCATGATGTCCTATCATGATTTCAACAAAGGCTTCCTCCTGGTTTCCGGCAGCATCAACAACGACAACTCCAAGATGGTATTCACCTTCGGCGATACCTTCAGGAATATCAATATGTTCATGAGCTTCAAAACTTGTAGGATTTCCTGCTATCTGAAAAGTTTCCTGGTAAGACCATAGCTCTTCTTCTTGCTGCTTCGCAACCGAGTGGGTGTGTCCATCAAAGTTATTATGGATATCCACTTTATAAGAGGCAAGCCCCTGATTGTCCGTAAGGTCTATGTCAAAATGTAGCTCACCGCCTATTTCAAATTCCTCGCCATCTTCTGGCTCGCTCATCATGATCGTTGGCTTTTCGCTATCCAAAGCGTCATCATCATCACTACAGGCAGTAAAAACAGTTACTGTTAGCAGTACTAATAAAATTTTTAAATAATCTTTCATTTTTATAATTTTTAAATTAATTCGGTTTTAAGTTCATTTATATTTCAGACTGAAAAGGCCTACGAGGTGGACCTCTTACGTAAAAAATTAGGTTTGGTGATGTTACCTGGCTAATTCTAACATCGAAATTTTTCTTCTTCCTTTCCGGTATATTTCTAAACAGATTATTACTATCGAACCCGGGTACTAAGCCTTTGTATTCGGCATGAATAAAATGATCATCCCAGTGAGGCAGGCTCTTTTTGCCAAATTTCAACTCACTTAATTCGTAAATATTGGCGTGATCGTCCAGCACAAAATGAGCCGTACGCAGCATTGGTCCTGCTGTGAGCAGAAGCAATAAAAGTCGGCTTGTATGTGTGATCAAAGTATTCATTAGCTGCCAAATGGAATTTTAATATTGAGCTGTATATTTCTTCCCATCTCGGGGATCTGCAACCTCCTGTAAAAACTGGTATGATTGAAATAACGTTCGTTTAAGAGGTTGTCTACCCTTATATTGATATTTGCCTTAAGGTTGTTGATCTTTAGTTCATTTTGCCAGCTTAATCCCCATAGGGCGTAACCCGGAGTGATTTCCTCTCCCTGGGCGATACGATCCTGTTCCATTACCAGCCTATTGTTGATGCTCAATTCTGAATTATTGAAGATTCCGGAATCCTGAAAAAACTGGTAACCCACTTCAGTGAAAAGATTATTTGCAGGAGTAAATGGCAACGGAAAATTCCTGGACTTATCTGAAGTTAACTGCTTGTTATATAAATATTCACCGGCAAGGCTAAAATGCCAGCGACCTATTTCCTTATCCACGGCAAGTTCAATGCCCGAGAGTATTGCTTCAGATTCGGTGTATTGATACAACTGCCCGGAATGCGGTAATAATGAGAAAATTCCACTTGGCTTCAGGAAAATATAATTACTAAAGAAGTAAGCGTATGGGCTCAGGCTTATATTCCAGGAATTTCTGGAATAAGCCAGGTTTAGATCAAACATAAAGCCCTGCTCCGGTTCAAGATTTGGATCTCCCTGCTCGTGCCTGAAAGAGCCGTGATGTATCCCATTTGCTCCAAGTTCAATGGCTGTTGGCAATCGGAAAGCCGTACCTACATTCACCTTAGAGCTCCAGGTTTCATTAAAGTCATGATCCCAGCCTAAGCGGGCGTTAAAACTGGTAAAATTGCGATCTATTTCCTCACTTCTTTGAGCATAGGCACTGGCAACTTCTTCAGTTTGATTATTTCTTATTAAAAAATCATATAATGTTGGGTCGTAAAAACCTTCCATTTCGATTGTTCCGTAATCAATTCTAAGGCCCAGCGTCCAGAGGTTGTTTGCCGAGGGTTCATATTCGTGAATTGCAAAAAGACCATAATTGCCAGCCTGGTACTCTGGAAGTAAAAAATTAAAGCCGCCTATATCATTATTTTTCCACTGAAGATCGGCACCTACCTGTGTTTCGTTTTCGCTATTAATAGTATGATGATAAATGGCTCTGGTGGAATAAGTATGCAGATCGAAATCCAGTTCCAGGTTCGGGTTTACCTCCGGTGGCTCCTGATTGCCATAATGTGTATGAAACAGGCTCCATTCCTGGCGGTGATTCTTCTGGTAAGCAAAATCCAGTTCCAGTTCCCCATTGTCATAGATAAAACTCGTATTGCTAATCACCTTGAAGTGATTTACCCTCTGGAAAGGCTCTTCGATATTTCTGGAATCACCATCTGGCTGTACGCGGCTTATATCTGGAATACCATGAGAACCGGGGAAAAAACCAGATTTTTGATAAACGTTGCTAACGCTAAGCCTGGTAGAGAAATTATCTTTTACAACACCAACCTGGGTATACCAGTCAAGTTCTTTTCCGGCGGTATTTTTCAGTTGCTCGTCAAAAATGGGAATGTTGAAATTGAGATATGAAATCTGTTCTGCAGGTAAGCTATAATCACCAAAACTTATACCCGTAAATTTACCTTTAAAGAACCAGTCATTTTCGGTATAGGCCAATTTTACTGAAATTCCCAGGCTGTTATTCACACTTTGAGCAAAGCTGTAAACGCTCCCAGTGAATCCTTCCACTGGGAGCGTATTATTCTTGATTCTTACTACTCCGCCAATAGCATCACTCCCGTAAGCGATAGAGCCTACCCCTTTCACGATCTCCAGGTTTTCCACGTTCAGCGCGTCGATCTCCAGGCCGTGATCGGCGCCCCATTGCTGGCCTTCCTGTTTAATGCCATTTTCAGTAACGGCAACCCGGTTTAATCCAAGCCCGCGTATAATAGGTTTAGAAGCACCTGAACCTATTTGCATGGCGTTAAAACCAGGCATTCTTTCGAGTGTAGTAGCTAAAGAACCGCTGAACTGTTTCTCCAGGTATTCATTTTCAACATATAAAACCTGCTGACTCGTCTTTCTATGCTGATGTCCCTGCAACAATACTTCCTCAAGACCAGTTACAGATGTGGACAGGGTGAAGTCCAACCTTAGATCCTGGTTGAGTTGGATTATGGTATCAACATCCTTGAATCCAATCATGGAAACATGAAGTTCATAAGTTCCGGAATTCAAATCTGCTTTGTAATTTCCATCCGTAGAGGTCCAGAAGTACTTGCCGTTGATTTTAACGTAAGCACCTTCCAAAGCATCTCCTGTTTGACTTTTAACTGAACCAGATAACCTGTGAGCATTGGTATTCTGGGAGTAAGTATTGTAAGAAAACAGGGATAAGATCAAGCCTATCCAAAAGAGTTTCATATAGTTAAACCGTAAATAAAAATTGTAACAAAAGCCTGAAGTAGAAATTCTTCAGGGAATTAATAAACACTAATTATACACGGAAAAAGGGTGGTGCCCTTAATGAAAAATAGGGATCTGGAGATTTCCAGTCTGTTTCGGTAAGTGAAAGTGAATAAACGGTTTCCTTCAAAGGAACAAATGGATCAAAAGAAAGAAACTCCGTATTATCAAATCCTGAGAATTGAAAATCACAAATTTCACAATCCATCGTAGAAGTCACAAGATTCTTGTCTGTCTTCACAAGGTGCGAGTGATCTCCAAGATTTAAATTTTGAGATAAGTTATGCTCAAAGACGTGAACATATGGGTACACCAGCGCAAATAGAATAAGTAGCGCAGTGAATAAGGAAATATGTCCGGTTGCTTTTTGCATTATGGGCAAATATACATACTACAAATCTATAACAAAAGGTAATTTTCTAAAATAAGGCCATGAAACAAAGTTGATAGACCTAAGGAAATTTAAAAGTTTGCATCTATTAATGATATTGATAATAAAAAAAGCCGCTGTTCAATTACCAGCGGCTTTTTATTTTTTTAAATCTTAGAGATCACTCGGAAGTATTTGTGCTATCTATTTTTTCCATGATAGCTTCATGATCTTTTTCCATCATTTCGTGGTCTTCTTCCATACTGCTATGTTCATCCATTAACTTTTTATGATTCTCGACCATTTGTTCGATCTGTTCTTTTTTCTCTGCTTCAGATTTTCCATCGAAGTTCGCTTTCATTTCCTGATGTGCTTCAATTATTTCATCATGGCTTTTAATGATTGCATCATGTTGTTCCAGTATGGTGCTGTGTTTTGCAACATCATCAAATATCGTGGAATCTTGGATCTCTACTGATTCAAGTTTCTGATTAAAATCCTGAAACTTTTTTGACATCTCGTCGTGAGTAGCTTTAAATTCTGAATGTACCTTGGTAATACTATCGTGCTGACGGTTCAATTTATCAAATTGTTCTGATAATTTTTTGTTGTTACTGTTTTCGCATCCTGCAATTAAGATTAGTAATGCAAAAAGGTTGATTAGTCTTTTCATTTTGTTTTTGCTTTTAATCAAAATTACTAAAACGTTAATGGTTAAAGTATTAAAGGATTGATAATGTTTATCATTCATAAACTCTAAAAAAATAAAATTTTCATAACGATCTACAACACAAAAGACATTAATTAACGTAAATAAAGAAATCAATTTAAACTAAGTTAGTAGAACCTAAAAGACTTGAGTTTCAACCACCGTAATTTGTTTATGAAAAGCTGCTTGATCGAATAAATTCATCCACGAAAACATCAAGGTACAAACAGAAAGGCTCCTAAAGCCGGCCTTTGAATTTTTTTCTCCGAAGCAAAGTGGTTAGCTTTAATATAAACCTTGAGAATTAATTAGAATTAAATCTCTGATTTTCGAAATTCTATAAATAATTTTAGTTGTGTTTTATTAAAGAAGATTTCCTTTTTCATCTAACATTAAAATGACCTTTTTATCGCCATTTGCCAGTTTTAGCTTAACTTCAAGAGTTTTACACAAATTGTTATGATTGCTTCAACCAGCTTATGGTTCTTTCCATACCTTCTTCAAGTCCAACGGTAGGCTTCCATTTCAGCATTTTGTTGGCTTTTTCAATAGGAAAGAATTTATTTGAAGTTGCCATTTCAATAAAACCCTTATCGATAGGTGTTTTGACTCCTGGTAAATTATTGGCTGCTGACATTAGCTTAGCCACGAACAATGGTATTCCTTTAGGTTTTTTTCCGCAGGCTTCCCCGTAGTAATTCATGAATTTTTTCCAGGTGGTAACTTCTGAAGAAATATTAAAAGCTTCCCCATCTACCCCTGTACTTATAGCGGCTTTTATCATTGCATCTACCACATCATCTAGATAAACAGGATTGAAATTGTAGCTTCCATCGCCCAAAAATACTGGTTTTCCTTCGCAAACATTCTTATACATCATGCGGGTCCAGACGCCGTTGCCAGGCCCGTAGACCATGGAAGGCCGAATGGCAACCACTTCGATGTTATTCTTTTTGCCTGCTTCAAAAGCCAGCTTCTCACCTTTTGCTTTAGTTCTTGGATAGTTTGAAGAATGATCCAAAGCCAGTGGTGTGTTTTCCTCAATTATATCTGTTCCGCTCATATCATATACGCCAACGGTACTAACATGAACTATACGCTGTACACCAGTCCTACCGGCAGCCTCAACAAGCTTTCTCGTAGCGGTCTCATTGATAAGCTCAGCTGTTTTATCATCTCCTCCAATTGCTCCCGCGCAATGAAACACATAATCTATATTCGAAAGAGCTTTATCAAGCTCAATTTGATCTGTTAAATCAAGAGCCACCAGATCTATTCCATGATCTTTTAACTTTGAAGCCTTTTCCAGTTTCCTGCCTGCACCTGTGACCATTGCATTTTCATCTTTGGCCAGTGTTTCTGCCAGCCTGTAACCTATAAAGCCAGTAGCACCTGTCACCAGCACCTTTTTTTCTGATAGCTCTCCTGAATTCATATGAATAAAATTTATAGTTAGTATTTAAAGCAAATCCTTCAACTATAGACCTAAATATATAAAAGATAAATAGTTACGAAAACCCAAGATTCAAATCAATTTCACGCCTCGCTTTGATTGGTACTTAACAATTATTTATGAAAAACACCTAATTATTTGTATTTTATCCCACATGTATATAAAAATATGCTCCATTTTTATCGCAATTTTAATCATCCTTTCATCCTGTTCAAAGAATAGGAAAGATTCTGGTACTAATGATAATCTTTTTGGTTCCAATAAGAGAGAAGCCCCTTATAAAACCCATAAGGATCTTGAAGAAATCAGGAAAGATGGCGTACTTCACGCTATAACTATTTACAATTCCACCAGTTACTTTTTGTATAAAGGAATGCCAATGGGATTTGAATACGAACTATTATCGCGCTTAGCCGAGGATCTCGACCTGGAACTGAAAATAACTGTTGCCGATGATATTGACGAACTCTTTGATATGCTTAATAATGGAGAAGGTGATCTTATCGCTTACGGACTTACCATTACCGAGCCGCGTAAGCAACTGGTAAGTTTTACCAGTAATCATTACGTAACCCACCAGGCCTTAGTTCAGCGTATGCCAAAAAACTGGCGATCGCTTCCCGGCTACAAGATCGATAAAGAGTTGATTTCAAACACCCTTGAATTAATAAATGATACTGTTTGGGTGAGACAAAACTCCTCTTATGCCGAAAGGTTGCGAAACCTTCAGCATGAGATAGGGGCAGAAATACCGATAAAACATATAAACGGAAATAAGACTACCGATGAGATCATCAAAATGGTTGTAGATGGTGAAATTGAAAGAACCGTTGCCGATTATAATATCGCTGCCGTAAATAAAACTTTTTACCCTATTCTCGATATAGATACCCGAATTTCCTTTTCCCAGCGTATAGCCTGGGCTGTTAGAAAGAATTCCCCGAAGTTGCTTACTGCAATAAATAAGTGGATTCAAAAAGAGAAAAAAAGAGATGATTATTATGTGATCTATAATAAGTATTTCAAAAATAAGAAATCATATAGAGGAAGAATAAAGAGTGATTTCTATAGTAAGAATAGTAACAGGATAAGCCAGTTCGATGCTATTATCAAAGAGAATGCATTGAAAATTGGTTGGGACTGGCGATTTCTTTGCTCCCAGGTTTACCAGGAATCGAGGTTTGACCCAAAGTCTGAGTCGTGGGCAGGTGCCAGCGGCCTTATCCAGTTAATGTCAGATACGGCGGAAGAAGTTGGGGTGACCAATACCTTTAGCCCGGAACAAAATTTAAAAGGAGGAGTAAAATATCTCGATCGAATAAGAGATAATTTTGAATCCGTCGAAGATTCAATTCAGAGGGTTAAATTCACCCTTGCTGCTTTTAACTGCGGACCAGGCCATGTTTTTGATGCCATGCGGCTGGCAGAAAAGAATGGAAAGAATCCTAAGATCTGGGACGATAATGTAGAAGATTATATCCTGAAATTATCAGAGAAAAAATATTACCTGGATAATGTGGTGAGGCATGGTTATGTTCGAGGATCTGAACCCTACAATTATGTAAGGGATATTTTCCTGAGATACGAGCACTATAAGCAATTCATAGATAACAAACCTGAGGTTAAGATCGCCCAGGGATATTAAGATCTACCTGATTCATACAGTATTATATTTAGTTTAATACCAGCCCCACTCCTATTTTTTGCAGCAGATATGGGTTATGATCTATAATTAGAATATCATTGGCTTTGCTTAATTTCTGAAGAATATTAAACAGTAAATCAATATCGGCAAAATGAAGCCCAGTACTGGGTTCATCTAAAATATAAAGGGCATTAGTTTTTTGCTCCTGAAGCCAGTTTAATAACAATAATCGCTGCTTTTCTCCAGAAGATAAAGATTGTACCGATTGTTCAAGGTTTAAATGTGACAATCCTATCTCATTACAATCTTTAAGTAGATCTGATACTTTCCCGGAACCATCGTTTTTTTCATACCACGCTTCAAATTCTGAAATATTCAATGCTAAAACCTCAGCTATATTTTTAGATCCTACTCTGGATTCCAGGATCTCCGGTTTATACCTTTTGCCGTTACAAAATTCACATTTTTCTACTGAATTCGCTACCACATCAAGGCTCGTCTCCGTATAGCCCTTGCCTTTGCAATTCGGGCACTGACCTGATTTCATTTTATAGGAAAATTCACCAGGTTTTTTACCGGTCTCCTTAGCGAAAACCTTACTTATTTCTTTAAGCAAATTTAAATAAGAGGCCAGCAATGTATCTGAATGCGTACGTAACTTTTTGGATTCAAAATAATACGCTCCAGAAAATTCCTTTGGCAGGTCTATATTTCTACAATTTACTGGTCTTCCTGATTGAATGCTTGGGATCAGGATCTCTTTGACCAGGGTTGTTTTTCCAATACCCGACTTACCACTAATGGCCGTAATCCCTCCTACTGGTACATTCAAGGTATCTTTTACCAAAGAATGTTTAGAAAGCTTACGAAGTCTAATAGCTTCTTTCCCGTTTTTTAATTCCAGGGCCTCAGATGGCATTTTTAGAAATGGATGACATTCAGGCTTCTTAAGAAATTCTGAAGGAGTCCCCTGGTAAATTATCTGTCCTCCCATTTTTCCTGCCTGCGGTCCCATCTCAATTAATTCGTCGGCAGCGAGAATCACCTCCTTATTATGCTCGATCGCCACAACCGTATTCCCCTTATCGATAAGGTCTTTCAGAATATGAATAAGGTCTGGGATGTTTGCATTAGATAATCCTGCGGTAGGTTCATCCAGTAAATAGGTAATGCCCGTCAAGGGAGAGTTCAACTGCTTAATAAGTGCAACTCTCTGGTTTTCTCCTCCCGAAAGTGTTGAAGATTTACGGTTAAGCTGAAGATGATCTATATGCAATTGTTTCGCCCGTTCAATAGTGTTTACCAAATGTGGGCGAATTTTGGAAATCAGCTCTATATCTATTTTCTCCGTGAATTTTTCTGCAGAAAGCCATTCTTCCAGGAAATTAAAATCCATGCCTTTGATCTCATGTATGGCCTTACTGCCAATTTGAATTTTTAATCTTTCAGGCTTCAGCCCACTACCCTCGCAGGAGCTGCAAGCTGTAGGAGAAAAAAGTGCTTTTAGATTTTCGATATTCTTGTTCTTCCGGGTTTTAAAATATTCATCGGTCAAATAATGAAAAAGCCCCTTCCATTGCATTTTAAGCTCCTGAACTCCTTCCCTGGTTTTGGTCTTGAATTTCCAGTTGGTTTTCCATTCCTTCTCACCAGTTCCTTTAAAAATAATTCCTTTTTGTTCTTCTGAAAGTTGATGGAATGGAGTCTCCAGGCCAAATCCATATGCTCTTCCTATCTCCTCAACAATCGCCATATACTGGCTATCGGGCTGTCCGTAATATGCCAGGGCCTTATTATGTTTAAAGAGACCATCAGCGATACTTTTTTTCTTATCTACAACGATCTTTTCCAGGTCTGGTAGTAATTCCTCACCCAGACCATCGCAGATAGCACATTTACCGAGTTCATGATTATTAAAGAAATGGCTTGCAGATAGTTGCTCACCTTGATACTGAGCTTTTCTGGAAAAAGCAAAACGAAGGGTCTTGTCTATCCCGGTTTGTTTGGCAATATCAGAGCGTTCAGTAAAACTTTTTTCCTTTCGGGTCACGCATATCGTAGGGGTAAGGCCTTCAATATGATCTATCTCCAACTGAAAGTTCACTCCTACCCTGGAGCGCTGGTAAGAGGAGAATTGCTTGGTCATTTCCTGTAAGCCAAAACCGTGTAAAGTATCGATCACAAGTGATGACTTACCCGATCCTGAAATTCCCGTAATCACCGATAGTTTATTTTTGGGAAGTTCCAGATCAAGATCTTTAAGATGATGAGTCCGGGCTCCTTTCAGGGAGATTCTATCTCTTCTCTGGTCTACTGGTTTCTGAAAAGCAATATTTTCCGCATCTAATGAATTTTCAATTAGGTTATCACAACCGATCTTGAAAAGCTTATTATTCTCGAAACATACGATCCCGGCGGTTTGTTTTTTAAGTTGATGTAAAGCAGAAATTAGCTGCCTTACATTTCTCTGATGTAAACCAGTACTTGGTTCTTCCAGGATCAGGATGGTTTTCTTAAATTGTTTTGCGAAATGTTTGGTGAGCTTGATCCGTTGGGCCTCTCCACCAGATAAAGTATTGGAAGGCTGCCCGAGCTTGACATATCCCAGCCCCAACTGCAGCATCAGGGAAAGAATGCCGGTAATTTTACTTTCTTCAGCAAAGAATTCATAGGCCTCTTCAATGCTCAGGTCATAGATCTCCGCTATATTTCTGGAATTCCAGTCCACCTGAAGGACCTCTGGCTTAAAACGTTTTCCATTACAACTTGGACAAACCTGGTTAATCGTTCCCAGTACATTCATCGCAAGTGTGATCACACCGGCACCTTCGCAAGTTTCACATCTTCCACTTTTATTATTAAAAGAGAAGGCACCTTTAGTAAGTTCCAGAGATTTTGCTTTTGCAGATTTTGCCAGCAGGTCCCTGATCTTATTGGCAAGACCTGTATAAGTAGCCGGGTTGCTCCTTGGTGTTTTTCCTATCGGCTGATCTGATACCGCAATGAGTTTTAGTTTTTCCTTTTCTGAAAAGGAAGAAATACTTTTCAGAATTTCAGAAGTTTTCCTACTAATTACAGTGAGATCACCGGGTTCGGGATTGAATGACTTTGAAATTGAATTAGTTCCAATTTTATCTTCCCCGGGATCGTCTTTTTGTAATTCTTTCAGGGTTGGACTATTTAGCTCTTTATTTTTCAGAAAATCTTTTACAGATCCATTAAAAATGACTTCTCCCCCGTTTATTCCAGCTTCCGGACCCAGTTCCACGATCCAGTCTGCATTCCTGATAAAATCAAGGTCGTGCTCCACAACCATTACCGTATTCCCTCGACTAATCAACCTGTCTAAAATATGGCGTAAATAATCCTGGTAATTTTGAGACAAGCCTATGGAAGGTTCATCAAAAACATATAAAATCCCCTGCAGGCTGGAATTCACCTGCTTGATCAATTTGATGCGCTGGGCATCGCCGGAAGTAATCTCGGTACTCAGCGTACTCAATTGATAATCCTCCATCCCCAGCCTTATAAGATCGAATAATTGGATAAGCATTTTATCTACGAGAACCTGTTCTCCTGAATTCAATTCTTCCCCTTTCAACCGGTCATATAAACTAGTTAGAGAAAGTTCCATCCATTCCTGAAAGTTTAGACCTTTCCATCTGAATTTAAGGTGTCCTGCCTTGATACGGGCACCATCACAATTCGGACAAACCCTTGAGCTTACAAATTTCAGAATGTTCTTATTCCGGTCCCTTCTCAGGATATCGCTCATAATTGGCAAAATTCCTTTGTAATAACCCTCTTCTCGTGGTTTCGCTTTCAGTCCTTCCCAGCGCAAACGTGACTCAATACTATGTTTTCCATAATAAACCTTGATCCTGTCGCTTCCGTTCAAGACAACATTCTTTTGCTCTTTAGTAAGATCTTTCCAGGGCACATCCACGTTAAAGCCATGAGCATTGCAAACCTTATTGAGTTCTTCCACCGTCACCTGGGAATAGACAATATAACCATTGGGCAGGGTGGTGACAATTGCTCCTTCACGCAAAGTCTTATTTTCATCACCAACAAGCTTTTCGAGGTCGATATATTCTGCCTCACCTATACCGTTACAAAATTCACAAGCTCCTTTAGGGTGATTAAAGGAGAATAGCGATTTACTCATGTTCTCATTAGCACTGCAACGAGCAAAAAGGATCCTGAAAATAGCGGTTAGTTCCGAAAGGGTTCCAAAAGTGGCATTGATGGACTGAAAACGTTTCGATTGCTCCACCCTCACCACCGGAGGCAAACCTTCAATATCATCAACCTCAGCAGTAGGAATAGATTGCGCATTCTGCTGGTTGTAAGCTGAAAGACTCTCAAGGAAATAGCGATATCCTTCGTTGGCGATCACGTCCATGGCCAGGGAAGACTTTCCCGAACCCGACAGCCCGGTCACCACGATAAGCTTATTTTCAGGAATCTTTAGATCAATATTCTTAAGATTATTCTGGTGAGCATTAATAATGCGCATAGACTTGAGACTTTCAGTTTTTTGGAAAAATAAAGATAGAGAGATTCTTAAAGCTGGGAATAAGTTTTCATCGAAACTATATGGAATATAGCCAGCAATTAATAACCTATATTTAGAATTCAAAGATAGAATTCTATTTTTGCAAGTTCATTCAAGACCATATCTGAAATTAAAATGAAAAATATATCATTCCCTTCAGCCCAGGCAATTTTATTGATTATTGCCGCAATAGTTGCCATTTTAACCTGGGTGGTACCAGCCGGACAATATGCAACTCTAACTTATAACAGTTCAGAAGATGTGCTTGTGGTAACCAATGATGACAAGGTAGAAAAACTGCCGGCTACGGCAGAATCCCTTGAAACATTAAACGTAAAAATTCCTCTCAAGAATTTCACCTCGGGAGCGATCTATAAACCTATAAGTATTCCTGGAACCTATAAGAACGTTGAAGCCAGGCCGCAGGGATTATTCAAATTTCTGCAGGCTCCGGTGAAAGGTATCATTGAAACTGCAGATATAATATTCCTGGTTCTCATCATTGGCGGAACCGTAGGAGTAGTTGAAAGATCCCGGGCTTTTAATGCCGGTATTCAATGGCTCTCAGAATTCTTAAAAGGAAGAGAATATATTCTGATTATAAGTACTACCAGCCTTATTGCATTGGGAGGTTCAACTTTTGGTTTTGGAGAAGAGACCATTGCTTTTTTGCCCATCCTGGTCCCGGTATTCCTGGCTGCAAAATATGACGCCATGGTAGCTGTTGCCTGTATTTTTCTGGGGTCACAGATAGGTGTGATGGCTTCCACCACCAATCCGTTTTCAACTATCATTGCTTCAGATGCTGCAGGAATTGTGTGGACAACAGGACTCTATGGCAGAATTGCCATGCTTGTTATTTGCGTAGGTATAACCATTGGCTTTATTCTTCGATATGCAGCAAAAGTAAAAGCAGATCCCGCCAATTCTGTAATTTTCGATCAAAAGCAAGAACTTGAAAAGCATTTTGCAGTAAACTCAGATCTTACGAAGCATAAACTTACTTCCAGGCTTAAATTGATTTTACTGGTCTTTATTATTTGTTTTGTATTGATGGTCTGGGGCGTAGTTGCGCGTGACTGGTGGTTTGTAGAAATGACTACAGTCTTCTTTTTCGGAGCGATAATTATAGGTTTCCTGGCCAGAATGAAAGAAGACACCTTTATAAATGCATTTATGAAAGGAGCTGGAGATCTGCTGGGAGTGGCATTTATTATCGGGCTCGCCAGAGGTATCTCTATACTTATGAGCGATGGTTTAATTAGCGATACTATTCTTTTTACAGCTGGCAGTTTTACCGAAGGAATGGAAAAAGGTGTTTTTATAAATGCACTCTTTGTGGTTTACAACATCATCTCATTTTTCGTCTCCTCTACTTCCGGTACCGCCGTGCTTACTGTTCCAATACTCGCCCCACTGGCAGATACTGTGAATATAGGACGGGAGGTAATTGTAAACGCCTTTCAGTTTGGACACGGACTATTTAACCTAATCAACCCAACTGGGCTCATCCTTGCCTTCCTGGGAGTAGCAAAGATCGGTTATAACCGATTTTTGAAATTTGTCTGGCCATTACTGGTAATTCTGGGATTGGTCATCATGGCTTTTTTAACCATCTCAATTTTATAATTGAACTTTTTTAAAATCTATAGACCAGGGAAATATTTCAAACGAAATCATCTTCAGGCAGAATTTCAGTTTTAATAGCCTCGTTCAAAATAGAAGTAAGTGAAAATGGAAAATCTCTTTTTCCAAGAACAATGAATGAAACAGAATAGATCCCATTGAGATCATCCTGGATTAAATGATACAGCTGTGGAGAGAAATTAAGATATATGTTATTAAACAGGTCTATATCATTAAAAAAAGTATTTAAAACCATGAAATATTTATGTGTGGCTGTATTGTTCAAACCACGGCCATAAAGGTATTAAAGACCTAAATCTACGTTCCTAGTTAATTTATAGGTTGGAGCAAATTCTCCGGCTAGTAATCTGGATGCTTCAATAAATTCTTTTTCCTCTCTATTATCAATCACATATTCGATTGCAAAATTATAAGCCGGATGCACACCCCCCTAGAGGAAAATTTCTCGCTTTGAATAGCTTATTGGCACAGCCCGAAATTGAAGAAATGGTATTCTTTCCTGTGAAAATCTCCTATCTGGCTCAATACTGAAACTTCATCGATTTAATATAGGTCTAATGGGATAGACGGTTCGCTAAGGGAAAATGCGGGCGACCACGAAATATAATTATTGGTAAGGCTAACAATTCCCTTAAAACTATCTCTGGTAATTATGATTTCGGTTCGCATAGCCCGAACCGATTATAAAATTAACGGTTGAATCAAAAACAAAAGCTGAGAAGGTGATTCTAGAAGTCATTGGCTCCATTAAGATTATTTTCATCCTGAAATAGAAATTATTAAAGCTTGCTCATTCCAAGAATTCTGGTTTTGACTATAAGTAGATACTATACTCTACATAATACCGAAACAACTCAATTTAAAATAGTTAAAATTTAAAGGCGATTTCCTTCAGACGATCTATTTTTCTAATTTTTAGATAATTAACGTTAAATTAGTACGGCTACTTAATATGAATAGTGAATCAAGCTTTTCAGAATATCAAAAGGCAACTAACTAAAAAACTAAGACCGATGAAAAATTCAATTTCAGACATTTCGCTAAAAATTTTAATTTTCAGCCTGTTTCTCCTGGTAGGCCCATTGAGCTTTGCCCAGGAGGAAGAGTCGACCTCGAGGGCCGACGAACTGGCAAAGAAATTACAAAACCCTGTAGCCAGCCTTATCAGTGTTCCATTCCAGGGAAATTTCGATTTCGGCATAGGTCCTGAAGATGGAAGCAGGTTTACCATGAATTTTCAACCGGTTATTCCATTAAGTATTAGCGAAGACTGGAATTTGATAGGAAGAGTGATACTTCCGGTTATTAGTCAGAATGATGTTTTCGGCAATAGTGGCAGACAAACTGGCCTTGGAGATGCTGTAGTGAGTGCCTTCTTTTCACCTAAAGAGCCCACCTCGGGAGGACTTATCTGGGGAGTAGGTCCTGTATTTTTAGTTCCAACCGCTACAGATAATCTTGGGACAGATAAATTCGGGATTGGCCCCACAGGTGTGGCTTTAAAACAGTTTGGAGATGTCACTGCCGGGGTATTAGTGAATCATATCTGGTCTGTGGCCGGGGATGATGACAGCCCCGATGTAAACACCTCTTTCCTTCAACCCTTTATAGCAAAGAATTTTCCCGGAGGTTACGCCATCACTCTGAATACAGAATTAACCCAATCCTGGGATTACAACGCGACCTCAGGATTTTTGCATATAATTGGTTCAAAAGTAATTAGCCTTGGTTCTCAATTGGCACAGGTAGCCGTTGGCCCCAGAATTCCGTATGGAGGAGCTAATACCGGAGAATGGGGGTTCCGAGCTCAGTTTGTATTATTATTTCCAAAATAAACATCCATATGAAAAGATTTTTATTGTTAACCTTACTCTTCCTGATCAATTTAACCTCGCACGCCCAAAAGGATTCCCTGGTTTTTACCAATAATAACATCATGGTTGGAGAAGTTAAGTCTCTGGACAAAGGAGTTATTACAATTGAAACAGACTACAGCGATAGTGATTTCAAAATAGAATGGGATAAAGTAAAGGAACTATTTTCTGAAAGCACCTATCTTATCAACCTTACCGACGGACGAAGATTGAACGGAACCATCAAATCTGTTGCTGTACCAGACTGGGAGATCTACAGGATAGCTGGAGATACTGTAAAAGTAAGGCGAGATGAGATCGTGTATTTTAAATCCTATGAACAAGATTTTTGGAGCAGGGTTACCGCCTCTATTGATGCAGATTACAGTTTTACAAAAGCCAATAATTTTAACCAGATTGGCGGAAGAGCAAATATTGGCTACACCGCTCCAAAATGGTGGTTGAAGGCTAGCTATAGTTTATTAAGATCTAATCAAGATGATGTAGAGCCTGTAAAAAGACAGGATGGAAGTATATCTTACCGGGCTTTCCTTAAAAAAGACTGGTATTTTCAAACCATGATCTCCTTTCTTTCAAATACAGAACAATTACTGAATTTAAGAACAAACTTAAAGGCAGGGATGGGAAAATTCATAATCCATACGAATGTTTCTTACCTGGCCGTAGAAGGAGGTGTTTCCGGGGTTAATGAAAATTTTGAAAGCCAGATGGAAAATCAAAACTCGCTCGAGGCATATCTGGGAAGTGAGCTGGATCTTTATGATGTGGGCGACTGGAGTTTATTAACTCGTTTGATAATTTATCCCAGTTTAACTGAAAGTGGGAGATGGAGAGCAGACTATGTCCTGGATACAAAATATGACCTGCCCCTCGATTTTTATATCAAAGCAGGCCTAACGGTAAATTACGATAATCAGGCAGTTGAGGGTGCGGCAGACCTTGACTATGTAGTACAAACAGGAATTGGATGGGAATTCAATTGATTGTCATTTCGTTGCTGAAAAACCATCTGAATAATAATTGAATTTCATTCATAAGAGATGATTAGGCCTAGGTAAACAACTGAAACATAACAATTAAGGCTTTTAATTTGGTCATGAGATGACACCTTATTTCTTATAAAATATTTAAATTTATAAGGCTGTTAATCAAATACTTACATATCTAATTCCTGTCTCATGAATTTTTCAAAAAGCTTAACAATTTCATTCCTTATTCTATCGACAATTTTTACAACTTCAACCTTGTTAGGCCAGGAAACCGTTAAAACCAACAAACTTTATTACAATGGTGATATACTAACCATGGCGGGTGAAAGTCCCGAATATGCTGAAGCCTTGGTGGAATCTGATGGAAAAATAATTTATGTTGGTAACCTGGAAGAAGCGAAGAAAATTGCCGGTGATAATCACATAGATTATTCGCTTGAAGGTCAAACTCTTATTCCGGGGTTTATAGACGGGCATGCCCATTTCAGCAATTTTTCTACCCAGGCCATTGGGGCTCAACTTTTGCCATCTCCAGATGGAACAGCAGATAATATTCCTCAACTCATCAAGATTTTGAAAGAATGGAACACTCCTGAAAACAGGGAATTAACCGGATGGATTTTTGGTACCGGATTCGATGATTCCGTACTCGAAGAGAAAAGTTTCCCCACAAAACATGACCTGGACCAGGTTTCGACCGAGCACCCCATCATGATCACACATATATCCGGACATTTTGCCGTAGTAAATTCAAAGGGTCTGGAGGTTCTGGGAATCTCATCTCAAACGGAAAATCCTGAGGGCGGAATAATACGAAGAGAACCTGGGTCTAGTGAACCTAATGGTGTTCTGGAGGAACTTGCGGCAATTCCATTTATGTTCAACGCACTTGTGCCAAAAACTCCGGAAGCTCAGGTTAAATTTTTTGATGCTGGCCAGGAATTGGCTTTATCTTATGGCTATACCACCGCCCAGGACGGCCGAACCATGGATAACGATTTTATGCTGAAAATGGCAAAAGATGGCAACTTAAAGATAGATGTTATAAGTTATGTGGATTATACAATGGCTGGAAAATATCTATCAAAAAATAACAAAAAATGGAGTTATAACAATCATTTTCGATTTGGAGGTATGAAAATAACCCTTGATGGATCTCCTCAGGGAAGAACGGCGTGGAGAACCCAGCCATATCTTATCCCTCCCGATGGAACCTCTAAGGATTATAAAGGTTATCCGGCTATCCCGAATGATGAGGATGTTATAGCATATTATAGAAAGGCCCTGGAAAACAACTGGCAAACAATGACCCATGCCAATGGTGATGCGGCTATGGATCAAATGATAAGAACTCTGAAACCTTTATTAAAAGAATATGGCAATGAAGACAGAAGGCTGGTTTTAATTCATGGGCAATATGTCAGGGAAGATCAGCTAGATGAATTTAGTGAAATGAAAATTATTGCATCACTATTTCCATTGCATACATTTTATTGGGGAGACTGGCATAAGCAGATCATTGGCGACTCTCTAGGCAACTATATAAGCCCTACCCGTTCCGCATTAGATAAAGGATTAAAAGTCACTATACATACCGATGCTCCGGTAGCGTTACCTAATTTAATGCGCGTTGTATGGACCGCAGTAGAACGAAAATCCAGGTCGGGAGAGATCATTGGGCCTTATGAAAGGCTTAGCGCATTTGAAGCACTAAAAGCAATTACTTGCTGGAGCGCTTATCAGCATTTTGAAGAAAAGACTAAAGGAACGCTGGAGAAAGGTAAGCTAGCAGACCTTGTAATTCTGGATAAAAACCCTTTAAAGGTGACACCAGATAAAATCAAGGAAATTCAGGTGATGGAAACTATAAAAGAAGGAAAACAGCTATTCAGGCAGCCTAAATTTTGAAGCCACATTACCCTTCTTTAAAGAATAGCTTTTTCCAAAAAAGTTATTACTTGTATTCGCAATTATATTTTATCAATATTTTTGGAACATTAGCAGCTTTGTAATGAATGTTACCGAACAGATTCTTAGCTTGCCTTACTTTTGTATCCATAGAATCTGACTTATATTAATTATAGGATCAGGAAAATTAAAGATCATGAAAATAGAACAAATTTATACGGGTTGCCTTGCACAGGGTGCCTATTATATTGAAAGTAAAGGAGAAGTCGCAATCATAGACCCACTTCGGGAAGTTCAGCCTTACATTAATAAAACTTCGGAATCAGGAGGTAAAATCAAATATATTTTTGAAACTCACTTCCATGCAGATTTTGTTTCGGGGCATATTACCCTTTCTGAAAAAACCGGAGCACCCATTATTTACGGGCCGAATGCCAATCCAAATTTTGAGGCAATCATTGCGGAAGACGGCCAGGAGTTTAAACTTGGAGAATTAACTATTGTTGTGCTGCATACACCAGGTCATACTATGGAAAGCACTACTTATCTGCTAAAAGATAAAAATGGTAAAGATCATGCTCTTTTTACAGGAGACACATTATTCCTTGGTGATGTGGGTCGTCCAGATCTTGCCCAGAAAGCTGCCAACATGACCCAGGAAGAACTTGCCGGAACTCTTTTCGATAGTTTACGCAACAAGATCATGCCTCTTGCAGATGATATCATCGTTTACCCGGCGCACGGTGCAGGTTCTGCCTGTGGAAAAAATATGATGAAGGAAACAGTGGATACACTTGGTAACCAGAAAAAAATGAATTACGCCCTTAGAGCAGATATGACCAGGGATGAATTTATTGAGGAAGTGACCGATGGTCTTCTTCCTCCGCCTGCGTATTTCCCAATGAATGTAAAAATGAACAAGGAAGGTTACAAAAATATTGAGGAAATAATGGCAAAAGGGAAAAGTGCTTTATCTCCTGAAGCTTTTGAAGCCGCAGCTAATGAAACCGGAGCTGTAATGCTGGATATTCGCCATCAGAGCGAATTCGCTGAAGCTCATATTCCAGGATCTATATTTATTGGGCTTGACGGAGGTTTTGCTCCCTGGGTAGGAGACCTAATCAAAGACGTTCAGCAGCCAATACTTTTAATAGGCGATGAAGACCGAATTGAAGAAGCTATCACAAGACTTTCCAGAGTTGGATTCGATAATACCCTGGGATATCTGGAAGGTGGTTTTGAATCATGGAAAAAAACCGGTAAAGAAACCGATTCTGTAAAAACTGTGCCGGCGACTGAATTTAAAGAAGTAGCTAAGAACGTTCCTGTTTTCGACGTTAGAAAACCAGGAGAATTTCAGGCAGAACATGTAGCAAATGCCAGGCATACTTCCCTATCTGAGATCAATGAGCATTTGGCAGAATATCCAGAAAATGAGACTTTTTACGTTCACTGTGCCGGAGGTTACCGAAGCATGATCGCAGCATCTATCCTAAAAAGCCGTGGTATTCATAATCTTGTGGATGTCCAGGGAGGATTCAAGGCTATTAAAGAAGCAGGGATCGAGACAACAGACTATGTATGTCCATCTACCTTAAAATAAATAGAAGAATTTGATATTACAAAAGGCGGCAAAAGTGCCGCCTTTTTACTTGTGGGGATCCATTAATTATTCATCAATCTATGTAACCAAGGTTACTTATTTAAACCATTCTCCTACATAACTTTACAATGGGAAAAAATTTATGCTAATAATGTCTCTATTTGCAAGCCTTTTAGGAAAAGCACAGCAAGATGAAAATATTAAGGTATTAAACGCTACCGAATTTGAATCTGCTATCTGTGGTGATGAAGTTCAATTAATAGACGTAAGAACACCGGGAGAATTCAATCAGGGGGCCATAGAAGATGCTCAGAACCTTGATTTCTTCGATCAGAAAACTTTTTTAGCCGGCCTTGAAAAACTAGATAAGAATAAGCCTGTATATGTTTATTGCAAAGTAGGCGGAAGAAGTAGTAAAGCAGCCCGTATTATGAAGAAAATGGGTTTTGAAAAGATCTTTGATCTCGAAGGAGCCTATATCAACTATACATTCTAATTTCATGGAATCAATTGATCTCATTGATGACTCCTTCTACCATTCCACAATTACTAGCTATCCATAAATAAAGGAACTGGTTCAGGAAAAAATAGAATCCCAGGCCAATCCTCCAATTCTCCTCTATAGTGAGAATATAGATCTAAGGCGTGAACAGAATGTGAAAAAGATCAATGAAAGCTACCTGAATAACTCAAGAATGTTATAAGACAAAGTAGCGAGAGCAATCGTGATATGTGCCATCACTCCTCATATAGTCTTCGAATTTGCGCAGCCCAGGATCGATATTTCCATTATCCGTATAGCCGATGCCATTGGAAAAGAAGCGAAAAAACAAGGTTTAAAAACGCTCGGTCTCCTTGGGAGCAAACCTACAGTGACCAAGAACTTTATTCCTAAGATATTAAGAGAGAAATACGGTATTGAAACAATCATTCCTGAAGAGCATTGTCTTAGCCAGGCTCATGTTTTGTATCGAAAGAACTTACCCAGGGTATTTTTTCTGAAAAAGCCAGGTAACTCTTTTTAAACCAAATGCACCTGCTCAAAAAGCGGGGCGCAAATGGAATCATTTTAGGCTGTAATGAATTGCCTATCCTGTTTGAAAATACAAATTTTGATTTGCCTTTAGTATCTACCACAGATCTGCATGCACAAATAGGGGCAGATTTCATTCCGAAGAGTTGATAAAATATTCCAATCCAGATTTAATAGAACTTGTTTTTCAAACAATAAAAAAGGGAATTGTACAATACAATTCCCTTTTCGATTTCAATTCATATGAGTTTTATTTCTTATCAACTAACTCCCTGGTTAACCATCCTCTTCTACTCGCCGTAGCAATAGCGTAAGGTGTGATCCAGAACAATCCGAAAGTATATAGAATACTATACGAATAAGCCCATAAAGATTCAGAAAGTTTATACCTCTTGGCATAGAACAATACCGGGAAACTAGACCAGATAAGAATACTTAATAAAGTAGAGCTAATGAACAATACCGGATTGGTTATCACAAAAAATAACATCAGTAAAACAAACGGATAACTCATGATCAGTTTCAATACCTGATTGAAGAAAAGTATTCTGGTTCCAGTTTTTGATCCTTCCCTGAAATTCCCAAATACATAAGTAGACATGGCCAGGTTTTCACGCACATTACTTCTACCCCATCTAATGAACATCTTATACAGGCCTTTATATTTTTCAGGTACATTGGTATAAGCGTAAGCATTTCTTTGGAAAAGAACATGATACCCTTGCTTAAGGATCATATTGGTCATGGCTCTGTCTTCGCCAATATCAGAAGGCTGCCCCATGAAAGTCTGGTTGATCCACTCCGGAAGTACCTTGAATACCGCTTCACTGCGATAAGCAGCAAGAGCTCCAGGAGTACAAAGTACCGATTCCAGGCTACTTTCTGCAGAACGAACAAACTCAAAGCTAAGCACAAAACTCACGTCAAGCATTTTTGGTAATAACGCCTTCTTTTCATTATTAAGAACACGAATATTCCCGGCTACAGCTCCACATTTTTCGTTCACCACAAAAGGACTTACCAAATTCCTTAGGGTATCTTTCGCCACTATTGAATCACTGTCAACCGTTACGAAAATTTCACCTTTACCTAATTGGAATCCACGGTATAAAGCATGTCGTTTTCCTTTATTTTCAGGTTGCTGATAGATTGAAAGTTTGTCTCCAAGTACTTTTTTGGCCTCTTTCATCCAATACCAGGTGTCATCCTTACTACCATCGTCAATAGCCAGTAACTGTAATTTTTCTTTTGGGTAATCTCCTTCAGAAAGGCTCATCAATGTTGCCCAAACCTGTTTTCCTTCATTATAGGCCGGTACTATAACCGTACAGGTAGGCAACTCTTCATCTTTTACTCCTTCAACAGGCTTATATTTAAGATAAAGAATGAGGTTATATATAAAAAAGCAAGCTTTAAAAAGGAACAACGCGGTTGCGATTACAAAAAATGTAAAACCCCAGGTGGAATCCATTCTTCCCAGGTTATATTCTGTGAAATCACTCTGAAGAATATACACCAGATAGGCCGATCCCAGAAGTAACATAAAACTGGCTGCCCTTACCAGAACCCCAGTACGGCTTCTTACCTTTCCCGGCATAATATCATTCTGCGAAAACACAGGTTTAGACTGCCCATCTTTACCTTTAGGCTGAACGAAACCTTGCGAATTATGTTCTGATTTTTTATTATTAATTCTCATTTCAATTTTAAAATTAGTTGATCTATTTATCGCATTTAATCCGCGACACCGAGGGATCTTTCAATTCACGTGCCAATTCGAAAATCTCCGGAATCCGGGGCCATTCAACGCTAAAAATCAAGAAGCTTTGCGGATTATTACCCCAATTAATTTTTTAATTACCCAGTTTTATAAACATTATACCCAGAACATGAACTAAATCTCATTGAGATGAATTCTTTTCACGACAGGTGTACTGAAGGAATTCCTAAATTCTGTTCCATTTTTTGACCTAAAAAAAGCATCCCGTAAATAAGGGATGCTACCTTTTTAATTATCAGTATTTTAAAGGATATTTTAAACTACCTCATCTTCCTCTACTAGTTCTTCAATATCTACTTCCTCCTCGCTGTTTTCATTCATCGAAGATCCTTCAGGTTCTTCATCTCCGCTGAAATATGGAAATACATCCAGGATATTCGATTCAGAAATGGCAGGAATAGTATATTCTCCCATCGTATTCTGCATGGCCTGATTTGTGTTCTCAAAAGCTTCCTTTACATCGTTCGCCTGAATCAGCAAATAGATATTCGATTTTTTCTCCTTTCCGCTCTTGTCGTCATAGGCTATTAAGGATACTTTCACCTTGAACCAGCGATCTGAATTCTCAAATGGATGGATTTCAGAAAGATTAGCCACTTTAATATTGGTGATCATAAATTCCTCACTCGTATACGCAGTCATTTCCTCACTTATTCTGGCCTCAGCTTCGGTATAAGAAACCGCGTCCAGCAAATAGGTCTCAGTCACCTGCTTTTGTTCTCCGCTTTCAAGAGTTTTTCTATATTTTACTTTACATTCATACCAGGTTACGCTCATTATCTTAATTTTAGGGAGCGCAAATATAGATTTCCAGCAAACACTAGAATAATAAAATCTGTAATAGATATTCACAATTAAAATTCGAATGCAAAATCAGAAAATATCTTAAACCCTATATCATCTAATCGACTAAAAACAAAGCATCGTAAATTTTAAATCACTAAATTTGAAACAGTTACATTAATCAAATTTTAAAATGAATATCATGAAGTGTTTGAAATTCATAATCATCCTTATGATGTTTACAGGTTATGCTCAAGGTGATGACTGGAAAAAACTGGCTGAAAAAAGTGTTGCCTTTAAAAGTGAAACCGATAACGTAAACCTAGTGGGGAATGAACGCAATGTAGATAAGATCAAAATTAAATGTGTTCAGGGAACTGTTCAGCTAAAGGAACTCACCATCATAATGGAAAATGGAAAGGAAAAGAAATACGACGCAAAGGGGATTGGAGTAATGACCAAAGGAATGTCTTCCATGGGTTATGCTGTTCCAGATAAGGATGATAAAGTAAAACGAGTAGAATTAAAATATGACTCGAAAGGCTCAATCGCCCTGAACAAGCGTGCCAAGGTTGAAATTTGGGGTAAAAAGGACAAAGACGAATAGCCTAATTATTGCTACATTCAAAAAAACCAATAAAATATGAAAAGAAGAATATTCATGATCGCTCTGGTCATAATAGCAATTATAAATGTTGCATGTAATGATCAGAAAAAAACTTCAGAAGAAAACAGTGAAGTGACAAAAAAAGAACAAAAAGCGAATCTGATAGATGGAAAATGGGAAATGGACTATATGATTCCTCAGGAAAAATCCCTGGATTCGCTCTATCCAGAATCCAAGCCTTCATTAACCATTAATTCTGAGAAATCTCAGATCTCCGGGATGACCGGTTGCAATAATTTCAGCGGAGGGTTAACTATTGATGGCAAACAATTCAAGATAGCAGAAAACCTTGCTCTTACCCGTAAAATGTGCCCGGACATGACGGGGGAAGATACGTTCCTGAAAAATCTGGAAAAAGCAGATGCCTATTCAGTTTCAAACCGTGGAAACACGCTTAACCTCATTATGGGTGACATAGCCATAATGCGTTTTCAAAGAAAGTGATAAATTCTGTGACTATAATGATCAAAAAAAGCACTATGAATTATAGTGCTTTTTTAATTTATTTCTTTGGCGGAAGATCAAAAGCTTCTGCCTGATGTTCAAAATAATTCCGATGTGAGCCATCACAAAAAGGTTTGTTTTTAGAAAGTCCACACCTACAAAGAGAGACCAGATCTCTTCCGCCGAGATCATACACGTTTCCATCCTTATCTACGATCTCAAAATCGCCCTGGACTTTAAGTGAACCATTACTTAGAACCGTTAGTTTTGTTTTAGACATGTTTTTTATTTTGGTTAATTACAGAAACCCAAAAATAGTTCTGAAAAAACAATTTCAGGCGAAAACAACCGAAATTGCGCATAATAAAAGGGCTTTTTTGAATATTCCGATTTACAACGCTCTATTACAGGTTCTTAAATTTTGATAAAAATCAATAAAAAACTTTAAACTATAAGGTTTTCGTAATAATTTACACATATTGCCAAGTGATTATAATTAAAAAACAATGATTATGAATGCCGAAAAACCGAATGTCTTTTTCCAGCTGGAGCCAGATGAACTTATAGATATCACCCTTAAAAACAATGAAGGCAAGCTAACCGATACCGGAAGCCTCGCAATCAACACCGGTAAATTTACTGGTAGATCTCCCAAAGATCGGTTCATCGTTAAAGATGATCTAACTGAAAATAAAGTATCCTGGGGAGATATTAACCAGCCATTTAGTACAGAAAATTATGAACAGCTCAAAAATGAGGTTTTAGAATATCTGGAAGATAAAAATGTATTCAAAAGGTTTGCCTATGCCGGCGCTCTGGAAGAGTATCGTTTAAACCTTGAAGTGATCACCGAATATTCCTGGTCTAATCTATTCGCATATAACATGTTCATTCGGCCTGCAGAGGCAGATTTAGAAAATTTCGATAAAGAATGGACGGTTATAGATGCACCGGGTTTTCTGGCAGATCCTGAAAAACATGGAACACGACAAGAAAATTTCGCAATATTAAGTTTTACAGATAAGACGGTTTTGATTGGAGGAACCGGCTATACCGGTGAGATTAAAAAAGGGATATTTTCGGCTCTAAATTTTATCCTTCCGGTAGAACACCATGTGCTTCCCATGCATTGCTCTGCCAATGTTGGAGAAAAAGGTGATACCGCGATCTTTTTTGGTCTTTCTGGAACTGGTAAAACTACCCTTTCCGCAGATCCCTCGCGAAAGCTGATTGGAGATGATGAGCATGGCTGGACTCCAGATGACCGCATCTTCAATTTTGAAGGTGGTTGTTATGCTAAAGTGATCAACCTTAGCGCAGAGTCTGAGCCGGATATTTACAATGCTATTAAAAAAGGATCACTGCTAGAAAATGTAATTATTAAAGATGGAAAGGTGGACTATTCAGACACTTCTATCACGCAGAACACAAGGGTAAGTTATCCTATACATTTTATAAAGAACATTCAAAAACCATCAGTAGGAAAGAATCCTAAGAATATTTTCTTCCTCACCGCCGATGCTTTTGGAGTACTGCCTCCGGTTTCTAAATTGACTTCGAGCCAGGCAGCCTATCATTTTATTTCAGGCTATACTTCGAAAATTGCCGGTACCGAGGCTGGTATCGTAGATCCGCTGCCTTCTTTTTCTGCCTGTTTTGGTGCACCTTTTATGCCACTAAACCCAACAGAATATGCTGAAATGCTCAGTGAAAAGATAGATAAAAGCGGTGCTAACGTCTGGCTTATAAATACTGGCTGGACCGGCGGTCCATATGGCGTAGGTTCCAGAATTAAATTAAAATATACGCGGGCTATGGTTAATGCCATCCTGGAAGGCAAACTTCCCTCCAGATATACCTATGAAAAATATCATATCCATTCGGTTTTTGGAGTTGCCCAGCCAAGGACCTGCCCCGGAGTTCCAGATAAGGTTCTTAGTCCAAGGGCAACCTGGAATGATGATAAGGCTTATTACACCATGGCATTTAAACTGTCGAATTCTTTTAGAAAGAACTTCGAAAAGTTTGAGTCATATGCCAATGAGGATATAAGACGTGGCGGACCACAAAGGTTTGATTTTTAGATTCTAATTGAATGTTGATTTTCAATTTATGGTAAAAGCTGATCAATAAAATGTTTTTTATGAAAAAAAACCAATTACAGGAAATATGAAATTAAACAAAAACGTATTCCTGATTCTCGGGCCACTCGTTTTCCTGATTTTGCAAAATATTCAATCTCCAGAGGGAATGCCAGAACCAGCCTGGGATATTCTTAGCGCTACCTTCTGGATAGCCCTTTGGTGGGTCACTGAAGCGGTTCCAATTGCCGTTACCGCTCTTTTACCCATTGTTTTATTTCCCTTAACCGGTGCCCTGGATCTTTCAACAACCACGGCTTCCTATGGTCATAAATATATTTTCCTGTACATGGGAGGCTTCATTCTAGCTATAGCTATTGAAAAGTGGAATTTACACAAAAGAATAGCCTTACATATTATAAAATTGATCGGTACGAACATTAGAAAGATCATTCTCGGGTTTATGGTTGCCACTGCCTTTTTATCAATGTGGATCTCTAATACAGCCACATCGGTTATGATGCTACCAATAGGGATGTCTATTGTGTCACAATTAAAAGATGATAAAAGAACCAGCCAGGATGAAAATGATGTTTTTGGTAAAGCATTAATGCTTAGTATCGCTTACAGTGCCTCTATTGGAGGAATCGCTACTCTAATTGGAACACCACCCAACTTGGTCTTTGCAGGTTATATTCAAGAGGTTTATGCCATAGACATTAGTTTTTTCCAATGGTTAAAATTTGGGTTGCCAATTTCAATTATCTTATTAATAGGTTCCTGGTTTTATATTACTCACGTTGCCTTTAAATTTCAGGAGAAGAAATTCTCAAGAGGAAAAGAGGAAATTCAACGCTTGATAACAGAGTTAGGCCCAATGAAAAGAGAAGAAAAAGTAGTTCTTTTAGTTTTTCTAATTACCGCTATTGCTTGGATCTCTAGATCTTTTATCCTGGAAAAATTTTTTCCTGGCATAGATGACACAATTATTGCCATGATAGCAGCAATATGCCTTTTCACCATTGGTACGAGCCAGAAAGGCAACAGGATTATCCAGTGGAAAGATGCCTTGAATATTCCATGGGGAATAATTTTATTATTTGGTGGAGGTATGGCCCTTGCATCTGGATTTGAAGTTACCGGACTTGCAAAATGGATAGGTATGCAAATGACATTGCTTCAGGCTTTTCCTTTATTATTGCTTGTTTTGGTTGTTATATTCAGTGTTAATTTTATTACTGAACTAACATCAAACCTGGCTACTACCGCAATGTTGTTACCTATCCTTGCACCTATAGCCCTAAAGTTGGATCTTAATCCATATATGCTCCTTGTAGCGACTACAGTAGCTGCTTCCTGTGCATTTATGCTTCCCGTAGCTACACCGCCCAATGCCGTAGTATTTGGTTCAGGTTATCTAAGAATTCCAGACATGGTTAGAACGGGAATCTGGATGAACCTGATCTCCATACTTTTCTTAACGTTAATGGTTTATTTTATGCTACCATTAATTTGGGAATTTGAACCATTCGGTTTCAGCGATCAATTCAAGATTGAAAAGCCATAAGATTTATAGAGGTTCTGGGATTGTAAAATAAAACATAAACGGCTGCCATTTCAGGCAGCCGTTCTTTTGGCTAAAGTTTATAAACTAATTATAATTAAAAATGATTTAAGTTTTGATCGGCGACTAAGCCTGGTTATTTTCTTTTTTTCCTGAAATGACCTCAGCACTTTTCATTTTATAAGCCCCTAGTATTTTCTTATCAAAATACACTCCGTTGCAGTGCATGTCTGCCAGCACAAAATTTTCCCGTATTTTCTTTCCTGTATTTTCCATTTTTATTTTAAATATAAACATTTTGTTTAACTTTTTAATGTTTTTATTAAACATTTAAAAAAGAATTAACCATGGAAATTGAAAATGAATAATAAAACTTCCAGTGAATAAATCCATATTTTCACCCTACAGAACCTTGAATTTTTCCCATTTTTGCAAAAGATTTGAAATCAAATTATTTTCAAAAATTGTATCGATTCTTAACTAGGTTATCTGGCCTTTTCATCATCGCCCTGCACTTCGTATTTATCCTGACCGCCATTTATGACAAATGTCCTAACCCCTATCTTATCGCTATATTTTCAGGGATAATCGCATTACTTGCTTTCTTCTACATCAAAAAATTCAGTTTTCGGAATTCTGTTTACAGAAAATTAGATGTAATACTGATCCTTTTTACTGGTTTAGGCGCTGTGGTTACTTATGCCTTTAATATTGAAGCAGGGCTTGGAGTAGTTCTTTCCGCCGGGATTACAGGTTTAGCCAGTTCCCTTCTCCCCTATCTCAACAGAAGATCTGAAATTTTAAGAGAGCTCCCTGTTGCTATGTATTGCGGAGCCTTCGCCGGGATGACCTCTCCTTTGATTGCAAACGGGTACGCTTTTATTCTGGCAGCAGGTTTATTTAGCGGAATCCTTTTAATATTTACTAAAACAACCCTTCAGGGATTTGGAGGGAAACTTGGAACCATTGCTTTTGGTGGTGTAGCCCTGGTTTCACTTATCCTTTACCTGATTTTCTAATATGGATATAGCGATCATTTTAATATCTGGTATTGCCGGCGCCTTGCTCACTTTTTTACTGAACAACAAATTCCAGCTGGGAGGTGTGATGGCTTCAGCAGGAGTTTCAGTATTTGCAGGAGGTTTTTTCTTTTTCATTCCTGACCTTTTGAATGAAAACCTTACTACTCATATTCCCCTGGTCGTTATGGGTACTTCATTTATTGGAATGGCTACTTCCAGAGTAATTAAAGAGGTCTGGATCATAGGCCTATCCGGACTCACATTTTCGATAATTTACCTGCTAACAGGATCCTTTTTTGAAGGTTATGGCGGAAGCCTGGGTACCACTGCCGCCATTTCATTAATTGCCTCATACTCCATTAGCCAGATATCAAAATAGTCAGAAAACCATCCGGTTGCAAAATCAGAATATACCCAGGTGAGGGTATTCCATGAGGAAGTTAAATGCTTTAAATTAAAGCTTGAACTAATTCTCAGGATAATGAAAAGATTCACCTATATCATTTTAGTCATCTGCTTTTACAACCTTCCGCTACATTCCCAATCCTATATTGGCCACACTCTGGATAATTACAGCGGAATTCATGGTATAATTACTAACCCTTCAGCGGTTACAGATTCCAGAATGAGAACTGATGTCAACCTTTTTTCTGTTTCGACATTCGCCGGTAGTGACTATTTTTCGATTGAATTCAGCGACCTCAATAATGAGGACGGTTTCGATTTTGAAGATGATGTAGATCAAAATCCAATGAATAACAATCAATTCTTCCTGAATTTTGATGTTTTAGGGCCTTCATTCATGTTTAACCTGTCTCCTAAACATAGTCTGGGATTTACTTCCAGGCTAAGGGCTTTTCTCAACCTGAATAACATAAACGGTGAACTATATGAAAGCCTGTCCAAAGATTTTGATACCGCTGAAAATTTTAATTTTGAAATGAATGATTTCACCGGGACTACCCATGTCTGGGGTGAAATTGGCATTACCTACGGCCGGATATTATTAGACCAGCAATCCCATTTTCTAAAAGGAGGAATCACCTTGAAATATTTACAGGGTGGTGGTACCGCGTTCGCAGGATCACCGGCTCTGGAAGGACAATATGATGCGATGAATGAAATACTTACCACTTCAGGAACTCTCAATTATGGTTTTTCAACAGATTTTAACGGCGAAGATTTTGAATTTGAAGCCACGGGATCTGGATTTGGTGGAGATATTGGTTTCATATATGAATTCAGAAATACTCCGGACCTTGACTCTCTAACTAAAAAAGACAATAAGTATAAATTCAAATTAGGGCTTTCCTTAACCGATATTGGAAAGGTTTCATATGATGATACCGATTTCACTGCTTACAACCTCAATAATACAGCTTCTACAAGCGAACTTGAAAATAAAACCCTGGAAGAATTTCTGGACGATAACTACGAGGGTAATCAGAGATTTCTAAACAGTAAGATAAGTTTGCCCACTGCCCTGCATTTCATAGCCGACTATAATTTTACCAAAAGACTCTACGTTAGTTTGAATGGATCTTTTTCTCTTGTTTCCAACAACAAGGAACAGGCCAACAGAATAATAAACACGGTGACTGCCACTCCAAGATTCGAAACAAGGATTTTCAGTTTTTATCTGCCAGTCAGCATAAGGCAATATGACGGATTCGCTGCAGGAGCAGGTTTAAGATTAGGACCACTTACGATAGGTTCAGCATCTTTAATTACCAGCCTTTTATCAGATTCCAGTAAAACGGCAGATCTTTATGTAGGTTTAAAAGTGCCAATTTATCAATAAGATTTTCACTTCTTCGAATTAACCATTCTTCTCTGGAAAAAGCACCAAATGGGGTGCTTTTTTTATTCCTGTACAATTGGTTTAAGAACTTCCCAAACATTTTCGGCAAGGATCCTATGCCCTTCAGCCGTTGGATGTATACCATCCTGTTGATTCAAATCGGGATTTCCAGCAACATCTTCAAGTAAAAATGGGATTAGATGAACCTTATTTTTTTCAGCAAGTTCAGGAAAGATATTTTTGAATTCCGAGGTATAATTCTGTCCCATATTGGGCGGTATTTGCATCCCGGCAAGAACTATCTCCACGTCAGGGTTTTCTGCTCGAACAAAATCGATGATCTCCTGAAGGTTTTTACGGGTCTCGGAAAGTGGAATACCGCGTAATCCATCATTTGCTCCCAATTCCAGAACAAATACATCCACGTTTTGTTTAAGCACCCAGTCTATCCTGTTTCTACCTCCCGAAGTCGTTTCACCACTTAATCCTGCATTCACGACTTTATATGCTAATCCAAGTGAATCGATCTTCCTTTGCAGAATTGCCGGAAATGCCTCCTGCTCTTCCAATCCGTAACCGGCCGTAAGACTATCGCCAAACATCAGTATCACTTTATCTTCCTGAGCCTGGGCAGATTCCTGTTGAACAGATTCTTCAGATTCACTGGCTTCCTTTTTTTTATTGTCACCACATCCGGAAATAAGGATCATCATGAACAATGTTAAAAACAATGTGAAGCTTCTCATAGTTATATAGATATTATTGAAATCATTTCTTTATTTTGTTCAGATCGATAAAGAAACCTAAAAGTAAGAAGATGGCAAAAATTTTAAGTATTCAAAACCTGAAGAAAAGTTACAAAAGTGGATCGAAAGATCTCACGGTGCTTGAGGATATCAGTTTTGAAATTGAAGAAAAAGAGACCTTTGCCATCATAGGTCCTTCCGGAAGTGGTAAAACTACCTTGCTAGGTCTTTGTGCAGGTCTTGATCAACCAGATTCAGGAAGCATTGAACTTTGCGGCACTTTTATTAACGATCTAAACGAAGATGAAAGAGCTTTATTAAGGAATCAGAACGTAGGTTTCGTGTTTCAGGACTTCCAATTAATACCAACCCTTACAGCTCTTGAAAATGTAGCAGTCCCCCTTGAACTCCGTGGAGATAAAAATGCAACTAAAATTGGAATGGAATTATTGACTAAGGTTGGTCTGGGAGATCGATTTGATCATTACCCTACACAACTTTCAGGTGGTGAACAACAAAGAGTGGCAGTTGCCAGGGCCTTTAGCAACAGGCCGGCAATACTTTTTGCCGATGAGCCTACCGGTAACCTGGATGAGGAAACCGGGCAGAAGGTTATAGACCTTCTTATGGAATTGAACCAGGACGCAGGCACTACACTTGTGATCGTAACCCACGATTTGGAACTGGCCAGAAAAACCCAGAAGATCCTTAGGCTTAAAGGTGGAAGGATCCTGGAAACCTTAAAGGTTTGAATATGTTAGACCCTAAATTGAACACACCCAAAAAGGCAGGTTTTAACTGGCTTTTAAAAATGGCTCTCCGGGACGGAAAAGCCAGCAGTAGAAAACTGACCTTATTCATGGCGTCCATAGTTCTTGGTATAGCGGCGGTGGTTTCCATCCAATCTTTTAGCAGTAACCTGAAAGATAATATCGCATTGCAATCTAAATCCCTAATGGGTGCCGATTATATCATAGACAGTGATAATCTGCCGAATGAAAGAGTTTCTTTCATTTTAGATTCCCTGGGTGGCCCAGATGCTAAGGAAATAAGTTTTGCGTCGATGGCTGCTTTCCCGGGTAAAGAAGGAACCAAATTGGTTCGGGTTCGAGGAATTAAGGGCGGCTTTCCATTCTATGGAGATCTGGAAACAGTTCCGAAAGAAGCTGCCAATGAATACCAGGGAAATGGTTCAGCCCTACTGGATGCTACGGTTATGCTTCAGTTAGGAATAGAAAAGGGAGATAAGATCAAAATCGGGAATATTGAATTACCCGTTGGAGGCGCATTAAAATCTGTTCCGGGTAGTTCGGAAATATTTAGCTCTATAGCTCCTCCCGTGATAATTCCGCATAGATTCATTGAAGAAACCGGGCTGGTCCAGGTAGGAAGCAGAATTGACTATAACTACTACTTCGTTACAGATCCAAAATTGGATCTGGAAAAATTTGATAAAAAAATAGACCCTATCCTTGATGCGAACGATGCCGATCTTGATACACACACTTCAACCAGTGAGAGACTTGGGCGCAGATACGAGAATTTCGGAAAGTTCCTGAACCTAGTTGCTTTTATTGCACTGCTGCTTGGTTGTGTCGGGATTGCCAGTGCGATTCATATTTATATAAAAGAAAAATTACGCTCTATCGCAGTCTTAAAATGCCTTGGAGCCAGCAAAAGACAGAGCTTTTATATTTTTCTTATCCAGATAGCGATCATCGGATTTATTGGTGGGGTTCTGGGTACCACTCTTGGCCTTTTCTTGCAGCAATTATTCCCTTTGATCCTGGAGGATATTCTACCAGTGAATGTTGAAATCAATTTAGCACCCAGGGTGATCTTTATGGGTATTCTTTTAGGAATCTTAATGTCTGTGTTATTTGCATTATACCCTCTTATATCTACACTATATGTATCTCCCTTGGAGACATTAAGAGCTCAGGGTTCAGAAAAATTGAAATCAAAAAAAGCAGGAATACTGGTTTTAGCAGGCATCTTTATATTTATTTTTCTATTCGCCTTCTGGCTTCTTGAGGACTGGAAATATTCTGTTTTTTTCGTAATTGGAATCATCATTACCTTCTCTCTTTTAGCCGGGGTCGCGAATCTTTTCATGAAAAGTATTAGAAAAAATTTTCCAGGTACCTGGGGATTCATTCCGAGACAGAGCCTTCTGAACTTATTTCGACCACAAAACCAGACTCTCATCCTTGTACTGGCAATAGGTATTGGAACTTTCCTTATAAGTACGTTGTACTTTACCAAAGACCTTTTACTGGCCCAGGCTTCTATAGACGAACAGGCTGAAAGTCCGAATATGATTATGCTCGATGTTCAATCTGAACAGCAGGAGAAGGTCGCCGGAACCATTAATGCACAGGGACTTACTGTCCTGGAGAACATTCCAATTGTTACAATGCGGGTTGAAAGTTTAAAAGGAATTCCGGTAAATGAGATCAGAGAAGATACTACCTCCAGGGTTAATGGCTGGATACTGCATCATGAATTCAGAACTACCTACAGGGACAGCCTGATTTCTTCAGAAATTCTTGAACGGGGAGAATGGACGGGTAACAAACCGGAAAATGAAATCATCCCTATTTCTGTAAGCGATAATTTCGCCAAAGATGCTCTTGTTGGGGTTGGTGATGAAATTACATTTAATGTACAGGGAGTATTATTGAAAACGGTAGTTGGAAGTATAAGAACGGTAGATTGGAGCCGAATGCAACTTAACTTCTCGATTGTCTTTCCAAAAGGGGTTTTAGAGGATGCACCACAATTCCGTGTGTTAACCACGAAAGTTCCCAATGAAAATACCTCGGCCGAATTACAGCAAAATCTTGTAGAGAAATTTCCAAACCTCACGATAATAGATCTCAGGCAGGTTCTTAGCCTAATTGAAAAGATCCTGAATAAGATTTCATGGCTTATCAATTTTATGGCATTCTTTAGTATTCTTACGGGGATAATAGTCCTAATTGGTGCGGTTAGGACCAGTAAATATCAGCGTATAAAGGAAAGTGTTTTACTGCGCACCCTTGGAGCAAAAAGCGATCAGATCCTGAAAATTTTAGCCCTGGAGTACTTTTATCTAGGTTTTTTAGGGGCTCTTTCGGGAATCCTGCTATCCTTGCTAAGCAGTCTATTACTGGGGTATTTTGTTTTTGAAACTACCTTCGTTCCTTCCTGGATCCCTTTCCTAGTCCTGCTCCCCGGAATCATATTATTGGTTATGAGTATAGGTTTAGGAAATAGTATGGGTGTTATCAAAAGTCCGCCACTGGTTGTGTTAAGAAAAGAGCTGAGTTAAAGATTTCACTTAAAAGGAAAAAGGTATTTTTCGATCTTACTTTGGCCATTGCACCTAAAGGCCAGCAGATTTACAATCATTAAGATAAGTTTAACTGTGAAATCTCTGGATTTAATAGCCTAGACAGTAATTTTAATCAGGTTTTTAAGATCACTAATTAAATTGAACAAAATGAATACATATCATTTAGAATTAAATGAAGTAGATGATATCATTCCTGAACTAGCTAATCATTTTGGAACTATATATACTGAAAACCTTGGAGAATTCACCCTGAACCTTCCAGAAACTATAGGTGAAGGAGAAATAAAAGTGATAAATTTTCCTAACGGAATTGGTCTTCATACCTATCATGTCAGTTTTAAAAATGACACTCAGTTAAGATTATCTCACCTGCAGGTAAAACCCATTAGATTTATTTACTGTATAGAAGGTAATCTAGGAAGTAGTTTTGGCAATAATGAAGAAAGAGATTCCGTAGAAGAACACGAATATTTGATTGCTGCCCCAAAAGAAATGGAAACCCATAATTTAATTATACCAGGTAATGAAAAAGTGATGCTTTGTTATCTTGAAATTGATCGATCGAAATTTCAGAAATATTTCTCCTTTAATCTGGATGAATTGGAACCCATATTTTACGAATTATTTAGTGATGAAAAAGCCACAACCAGAATATCCGAAAAATCCAGTTTCAGTTTAAAAACTGCCGAGTCAATTAAAGATATAAGGAATACCGAGATTACTGGCTTTCCCAGGGTAAACTTTATTGGGGCTAAGGCTTTGGAAATCCTTAGCTACATGCTTTCCAGGTTTAAAAAGGATGATCAGAATGCTCAAAACAAAAAGCTGAAAGAGAAAGATATGAAGGCTATTGAGAAAGCCGTAGAACATATCGATGCCAATATAGCCAATACCGGTACTGTAAATGATCTATCAAAACTTGTTGGTGTGAATACTAATAAATTGCAGGAAGGTTTCCAGGTGATTTTTGGTAAGACGGTAAATGAATATATCAGAGATATCAGGCTAACCAAAGCACTGAATGTGCTTTCAACAGGGAATAAAAATGTTAGTGAAGTGGTTTATGAGCTTGGACTTTCCAGCCGAAGTTATTTTTCAAAGATATTTAAGGAAAAATATGGTATATCACCCAGAAAAGTTCTCTCCAGAAAACCTATCGCTCAAAAAGTAAGGGAGAACAAGATTGATAATTAGAAGCTTCTTCCCCCTTTTTTTTTAACAACTAATTTAAGCTTTTATCTTCTGGGCAATTTCAATAGTACGTTTTACCTGGTGTGCTATGGCTTTTTTAGTTGTATCATTTAATTCATCTCCACCGGCGCTTACGCTAATTCCATATGGATTACCACCAGCAGCAAACATGACCTCATCTGTATAGCCAGGAGCAGCGACAATCGCTCCCCAATGAAACATAGATTTATATAGAGATAATAAAGTAGACTCCTGTCCTCCATGAGGATTTTGGGCGCTGGTCATGGCACTTACCACTTTATTCACCAATTTCCCTTTGCTCCATAATGGCCCCGTAGCATCTATAAAACTTTTAAATTGGGAACTTAAATTTCCATACCTGGTAGGGCTACTAAAAATAATTGCATCTGCCCAATCCAGATCATCCTGTTCAGCCAAAGCAATGCTTTTGGTCGATTCCAAATGTTTTTTCCAGTTCTCATTCTGTTCAATGGCTTCCTTCGGAGCAGTTTCTTCAATTCTTTTGAATCGAATATCAACATCTTCATTTTGTGCGGCTTCCCTTGCCCATTCTGCCATTTGATGATTGGTTCCTGTGGCGCTATAATAAATAATAGCCAAATTTAATTTTTTGCTCATAACATCTTGTTTTTCCTAAGATAACGAGTTTAGAAGCGAACATTAGCTAAGAAATTTCTAAAGTTTTGTTAGCGGAAATCTAAGCACATTCCAAATCGTCTTCTTTACGTTGAAATATTATGATTCTTTCGGGCTATAAATTCCGATTCTTAATAACATAAAAAATGACCGATCCTATTTCTTTTAAGTTTGTATATTCAGGCGAATTTTCAAATCAAGAAGAAATGAGATTACAAATAAAAAAAGGCTTGAGTGTTTTTGCTTTGGTCTCCATAATTGGCTATTGTAATGGCCAGGAAAATGAAAAAGAATCTATGAAGAATCCGTTATTATCTGAATGGACAGGCCCTTATCAAGGTGTGCCTGCATTCGATGAAATGAAAGTTGAACTTGTAAAGCCGTCGATTCGAAAAGGCATGGAAATGCATCTTAACGATATAGACAAAATCACTGAAAATCCTGCGGAACCTACTTTTGATAATACTATTATTCCTTACGAAAAAGCCGGAGAAGAACTGGATCGTGCTTTTACTTATTATGGAATTTTCAGCAGTAATATTTCCAGTCCTGAATTCAGAGAGGTTCAGAAAGAACTGGCTCCAGAGATATCTGAGTTTACTTCGAAGATAAATCAGAATGAAGAGTTATTCGAACGTATAAAAAGTGTTTATGAAAAATCTAAAAAAAATCCACTTGATCCGGCTAAACAAAGGGTGATCGACCTTATCTATGAAGATTTCGCCATGCAGGGTGCCGAATTGGATAAAGAGGATAAGGAACGCTACGCTGCGATCAATAAAGAATTATCTGGACTTTATACCAAATTCTCAACTAATGTTCTTGCCGATGAAGAGAATTATGTGATCTACCTGAACGAAGATCAACTAGGTGGTTTGCCAGATTCTTACGTAAAATCGGCGGCCCAGGCTGCTGAAGATCGGGGCGAAGAGGGAAAATATGCGGTGACGAACACTCGCTCTTCCATGGATCCGTTTCTCACCTACTCTACAGAAAGAGAATTACGTGAAAAGGTATGGAACAACTATTATTCCCGCGGAGATAACGGTGACGATTATGATAATAATGAGATCGTAAAAAAGATTTTGAAGTTACGAGATGAAAGAGTTGAACTTCTGGGTTATGAGAATTATGCTAAATGGAGACTTCAGAATAGAATGGCCAAAAACCCGGAAAACGCCATGGATCTTATGATGAAGGTTTGGCCGGCTGCTTTGGCCCGTGTTGAAGAAGAAGTAGAAGACATGCAGAAGGTTGCCGATGCCGAAGGTGCCGAATTCAAAATAAAGCCCTGGGATTATCGCTATTATGCTGAAAAGGTTAGAAAAGAAAAGTATGACCTGGACAGC
This sequence comes from Christiangramia lutea, assembly GCF_022489035.1. Classification (GTDB taxonomy): domain Bacteria; phylum Bacteroidota; class Bacteroidia; order Flavobacteriales; family Flavobacteriaceae; genus Christiangramia; species Christiangramia lutea. Next base: position 541,801 of record NZ_JAKVTV010000003.1, on the reverse strand, counting down.
GAAGAAGTGAAACAGTACCTGGAGTTAGGTAATCTTACCGAGGCGTTATTTTTTACAGCCGGAGAATTATTCAATTTTAAATTTTCTCCGGTAGAGGAAGGAAGCGTTCCGGTATTTCATGAAGATGTAAAGGTTTGGGAGGTTAGTGATAAAAACACCGGGGAGATCGTTGGTCTGTGGTATCTGGATCCATTTGCAAGACAGGGAAAGAGATCTGGAGCCTGGGCAACTACTTACCGAAGCTACAATGATCTTACGGGCGCAAAACCCGTACTTGCATCAAACAATTCAAATTTTATAGAACCAGCTCCAGGTGAGCCGGTTCTGGTATCCTGGGATGATGCCGAAACTTTTTTCCATGAATTCGGACATGCTTTACATTTTCTGGCCGCAGATATCGAGTATCCTACTTTGAATAGCGGAGTGCGTGATTATACTGAATTTCAATCTCAATTGCTGGAAAGATGGTTATCTACAGATAAAGTGATCAATCAATTCCTTAGACACCATGAAACCAATGAAGTGATTCCGGCAGATCTGGTGAAGAAGATAAAGAAAGCTTCTACTTTCAACCAGGGATTCGCTACAACAGAGTTCCTTGCTTCTGCGATCATGGACATGAAATACCACACCACAGATCCGGAAAAAATAGATCCTGATACTTTTGAACGAGAAACTCTAAAAGAACTTAATATGCCTGACGAGATCGTGATGCGTCACAGGACTCCTCATTTCGGGCATGTTTTCTCAGGTGAAGGTTATGCCGCTGGTTACTACGGTTATCTTTGGGCTGATGTTCTAACATCTGATGCTGCCGAAGCTTTTGCTGAAGCACCAGGAGGTTTTTATGATAAAGAGATAGCAGAGAAACTGGTGAAGTACTTGTTTGCTCCTAGAAATGCGATGGATCCTGCTGAAGCCTATAAAAAATTCCGTGGTAGAGATGCCAAAATCGACGCTTTAATGCGCGACCGAGGTTTCCCGGTTCCTGAAAACCAGGATCAGTAAATCAAATTAAAATATTGAGAATGCCCTGAATTTTCAGGGCATTTTTTATTTTGAAACTATGCACAGACATTTTAAGATCTATAAACCTTATGGTTACCTAAGTCAGTTCATTACAAACCAGAAGAAGGCAGGTAAACATAAACTGTTGGGAGAGTTATTCGATTTTCCTAAAGGAACGATGGCAGTGGGAAGACTGGATAAAGACTCAGAAGGATTGCTAATATTGACCACTAATGGAAAACTTAGCACCAAGATCACGGCAGGCAACAGTGAGAAGGAGTATTATGTTCAGGTAGATGGAAAAATCACGGAGCATGCAATTGATAAGCTTAAAAAGGGAGTAGATATAAGCATAAATGGAAAATCCTACCAAACCCTTAATTGCGATGCAAGAATATTAAATAAAAGGCCGGAATTTCCAGAACGAGCAAAAGCTATAAGGGATGAACGCCATGGCCCAACTAGTTGGATAAGCATTACCCTTACCGAAGGCAAATTTCGTCAGGTAAAAAAGATGACTGCAGCTATTGGCTTCCCCACACTAAGGTTAGTGAGAGTAAGAATAGCGAATGAATACCTGGGCTCAATGAAAACTGGCGAAGTTCAGGAATTGCAAAATGTAAAGCTTTAGTATCCTGAGGCTTTCCCATCAAAACTCCTGGAGTCTGCTGCCCCATAGATTCTCCCATTCGCTGGATCTATAAATATACCCATTGCCCTACCCTGGCTTCTCCTGGTTCTAATTTCATGACCCATTTCCTCCAAAATTTCCCTTGTATCTGGAGAAAAACCCCAGGATTCCATATATGATGTATCTGGCAGCCATTGGTGATGCATACGTGGAGATTCAATGGCCTCAGCAATGTTCAATCCAAAATCTATCATATTTACGATCACCTGCAACACTGTATTTATAATGGTTCGGCCTCCTGGAGTTCCAATAATAATATAAGGTTCACCATCCCTGGTAACGATTGTTGGGCTCATACTTGATAACATCCTTTTCTCTGGCGCAATTTGGTTAGGCTTTGTACCTATACGACCTTTGGAATTGGTACAACCGGGAATCGCGTTGAAGTCGCCCATCTCATTATTCAACAGAAAACCTGCTCCATCTACCACGATCTTTGATCCATAGGACTGTTCCAGGGTATAGGTAAGAGAAACGGCATTTCCATCATTATCAATAACAGAAAGATGGGTGGTTTCTGTACTTTCATACGCCATATGTGCCTGGTTGAAATTTGCTGAATCACTAACAGATGCTCTGTTATGCTCTATAGTTTTTCTTAGTTGCTCTGCATGCGATTTTGAAAGCAATTGCTCTAACGGCATTTTTGGGTTGAAATCGGGATCTCCCAGGAACTGAGCCCTATCGGAATATGCCCGGCGCATTGCCTCGGTTAAATAATGTAAACTTCTTGCTGAATTATGACCTGTAGATCTGAGATCGAATCCTTCCAGGATATTCAACATTTCTATAAGAGCCACACCTCCCGAGCTTGGAGGTGCCATTCCATAAATATCATAACCGCGATAATTCCCTTTTACCGGCGGTAACTCCTGGGCTTTATATTTTTTCAGATCCTTTTTAGTAATTAGGCCATTTTCCTTTTTCATAAAACTGGCTATTAGATCTGCTGTTTTTCCCTGGTAAAAACCAGCTACACCTTTATCCCGTATTCTTTTCAGAGTTTCAGCCAGGTCTTTTTGGATTAGCAAATCGCCCGGTTCATATGGAGTACCATCGGGTTTTAAAAAAACCTTCGCAGTAGAAGGAAATTCTGACTTGTTCCTATCCAACCACTGCGAAAATCCAGCCAACGGTTCGCTTACCTCAAATCCATTGTCAGCAAGATCTATAGCCGGCTGAACCAACTCCTTCCAGTCTAGCTTGCCATATTTTTTATGGGCTGTAAACAAACCGGCGACCGTTCCCGGCACACCAACCGATAATATCCCGTCATGGTTGGAGTTTTCTCGCACCTTCCCATCCTCTCCCAAATACATCCTTTTGGTAGCTGCTAGTGGAGCCTTTTCTCTGAAATTGAAGGTAGTATTTTCACCGTCTTTTCCGTAATATACCAGAAAGCCTCCTCCTCCAATATTTCCAGCAGAAGGAAGGGTCACTGCCAGTGCAAAAGCTGTTGCCACCGAGGCATCCACAGCCGAACCACCTTTTTTCAAAATATCTTTACCAACGTCTGAGGCCAGATGATGGCTGCTAACCACCATCCCGTTTTCTGCAGAAACAGGAATTCTTCCTCCTTGTGCAAAAACAGGGAGATTTGATATTATTAAAAATAAGAAGGAAAAGCTAAGTTTAATGATCTGGTTCATTCCTTGGAGATTTGTGTAAATAAACCTAGCTAATATTTTTCTAAAAAGCCAATACTGGAATTAGCAATTATCGGGAACCAGGGCAAAAGCTTTTTGAAACAATAAGAAGGTATCTTTTGCTTTGGTCGCCGCTGAATTCACTTCGCCTTCTGTAAATTCCCTGGTGCGAAGATATTTTAGGAATTTATTCCAGCCTTTCATACTGCTCCGGTCGCCAGAGAAAAATTGTTGTTGACCTATTCCATTAAGATTTTTACAATTTTTGAGCTGCTTTCCTATGAGCATCCCTCCCATCGCTGATCCTTCAATAACATAGGAGGCACCAAGAGCTTCAGCTTCATTATGACATTCGAATTCAAGGTCAAATTCAAGATCATACATTCCTAATCCAGATAGGTCCTGCTTCAAGCGATTCGTTTTATCACTGCTATAATCAAGAAGGAATCTGGCAATTTCAGACTCGGCGCTTTTATAAGCTACATAATTCTGAAAAAGAAGATTGGTATAATCATCCATTCCTATAGAGTTATCCATGATCTTATTGGCGAGATTATCTTTCTCCAGTTCCTTATGCAGTTCTAAAGTCTCTTCTCGCAGTCTATCCAGCATCTTCATCATCTAATCTAAATTGATTTATGGCCTGTTTAATCTTTTCTACATTCTGCCTGTGTTCGGCATTATCTTCATTTATCTTATCGAGATAATCATAGATCTGATTTACGGTAATCTTATTATTTCTTATCTTTTCTCTAAGATCATCCCTGGCTACCATATTAAACACTACTTTTTTCAAAAGTGGTTCAAGTTTTTCTCCAAGATTATTCATATGTTTCTTCAAGATATATCCTGAAGCTCCATTTAAAATGGTATTCGCGGCTAGTTCTTCATCATTTATGGTTCCGGTTATGAAAATAAAGGCTATATCTTCGTCATATTCCTTAACCGTTTCCATAATATCAAGACCTGTACAGGTTGGCAGATTATAATCGGAAAGCACTACATCTGGTGCAAAGTTCAATAATTGTTCTTTACATCCTTCGATATCATCTGTCAACTCTATCTCAGGGTGCTTTACAATTTTATTGATCTGTCTCTTTATCAATTCCGCATCGGTCTCCTGGTCTTCCACCAATAATATTCGGAGAGAAGTATTGATCATTTATTTTTAATTATTATAAAGTATACGAAATTATCACAAAGTCGTATAACTGGCAATTTTGAATTGTTAAACATAAAAATAGAAAGTAGACCCTTTTCCTGGCTCACTTTCAGCCCATATCCTACCATTATGTTTTTCAATGATCTTTTTCACGATGGCGAGGCCTATACCGGTTCCCTTAAAATTACTGCCGGAAAACCTCGAGAAAAGATCGAATATTTCTTCTTTGAATTTTGGGTCAAAACCTATTCCATTGTCTTTAACAAAATATACAGATTTATTGTCTTTAGCCATGCAGCCTATTTCAACCTTCGGTTCATCCTCGCGTTCAGTATATTTAAGGGCATTCACGATAAGATTAGACCATACCTGGGCAATCATTCGCTTATCTCCCATCATCCTTGGCAGTTCACTTTCTACCTTGACAGTGGTACCAGAATAATTTACCCTAATATTAAAAGTCTCCATGATGTCCTCTAATAAATGATTTACCGAGAATATTTGCTTATCAAGACTTTGGCCGGAAACCCCTGCGAAGGATAAAATATTATCAATAAGCTCCCCCATTTCCTTGGTAGAACTTAAAATAGTATCTACAGCCTTCTTCCCGGATTTCTCAAGTTCATTATAATGATCCTCTTTAAGAATATGTGCATAACCATCTATTCCTCTTAAAGGCGCTTTAAGGTCATGTGAAAGTCCCTGACTGAATAGTTCCAGCTCTTCATGGGCTCTCATTAGCTGCTTATTAAGATTATCTATCTTGAGTTTCTGCTTCTCCAGGATAATACTACCAAGGCTTTCCCTAATTGCACCTGCTGCACTTATCTGGTAATCCAGCCAAGCATCAGATACCCCCGTTAAATTCTGTGTCCATTTTTTAAATGACTTCCGCGGAGTTATCCGTTGTTTTTCCTCGTCATAACCCGCTTTATTTTCAGGATTTCCGCCCCAATTCACCTTCTGTATCGCCTCAGGCCGGAACCATATAAGAAAATCGTTATTGCTTCTTCCTAATTTAATACTTAAAATTCCTGAAGCTGTATCGGTGAATTCCTCTGCCGGTGAATAAAACTTTGAAAGATTTTTCGTGAAATAAACCGCCTCGCTCTTACCAGACAAATAATTCCTGATGAGGGCCTTTACCTGCTCTTTATTAGGAGTTTCACCAACCAGGCGTAATTTATTATTGAGCATTAGTGCACCTCCTTCACAGTCCATAAGATCTGTAAAGATCACTTTCTTATCGGTTAGACCTTTCTTTATCTTGCTTTCAGATTCAATTTGCGTAACTAGCTCATCCCTTATCTTTCCCCATTCTTCTAATTTCTTTATATAGAGATTGGTCTCTTTTAAGGTTAGCTCGTTTGAGAAAATCTGGGTGAGAAATTCACAGGTTTGCCGGTGGTAATAATCAATGATCTTACTGGAATAGTGATGACAGGCCAGTAGACCCCATAATTTTCCATTGCTTATTAATGCCGCAGTTAAAGAGGCACCCACCTTCATATTTTGAAGGTATTCAATATGTATTGGAGATACACCTCTAAGCTCAGATCTTGAAAGATCCAGAGGATCGTTATTTATTGGAGATAATTCAGGTTCTAAGGGTACTGGTGAATAATTTACGTCGCCAATGATTCGTACTCTGTGCTTCATGAACAATTCACGTGATTGCCTTGGAATATCGCTCGCTGGATAATGCAGACCCAGCCAGCTCTCAAGCTGATCGGTTTTTTCCTCTGCGATTACCTCTCCATTCCATTCCTCATCGAACTTATAAACCATAACCCGGTCATATCCAAAGATATTTCGGGTGATCCTTGCCACATCAAAGCATAATTCTTCTGGAGACTCTGAAGCTCCCAGGGTATTTAGTATGTTGGATAGTTCTCGTTGATATTTGAAAGGATTAAGGTCACTCATTGCAGGCTCGAAGTCAACGATCAGGCTTTCGCCTGAAATATGAGGAATTGCAATAAACTCCACCTCGTTGATCTTAAATTCTCTTGCTTCGAGTTGTTTGCCAGACCTGATCTCTTTTCCCAGTTCATTGGCTGCTTTCTCGCCAATAAGAGCACTAAGGTTTTTAGAAAGAAGATCATTATAAGGAATTCCAAAGAACTCATCGGTGTTTCTCCCAATTTGAGTTATCTGCAGATTTTCCTTGTTACAGGCTACAATCACACCATGTGCCTGAGATTTTCCTATAATATGTATGGGTTCTTTCTCACAATTGGAGATGTCTACCTTTTCCGGGTAACTTTGCTGGGGCATCTTGCTATTCCGCTTTTAATTTAAAATAGAAGGTACTGCCCACTCCTTCCTGGGAATCTACCCAGATACTTCCTTCATGTAACAGAACAATCTTTTCTACGTGAGCCAGACCTACACCTGTTCCTTCCCTATCCTCATTTCCTGGCACGCGATTGAAGATTGTAAATATATTCTTCTGATCTTCTTTCGAAATACCTACACCGTTATCCATAATGGAAAATACCCAGAAGTCATTTTCTCTATATGCTGAAATCCTAATCTCAGGATCTCTATCTTTAGGAACATACTTTATGGCATTGCTTATTAGGTTCTGAAAAAGTAGCCTAAGCTCCACTTCGTACCCCATAAGTTTTGGCAGCGCCCCTGTATGTACTTTTGCATTGGAGTCCTTGATACTTTTACCCAGGTCATATTTCACCACTTCCACAATCTCTTTGGTGTCTATCATGGTTTTTTCCCCATTCTTACCAATTCTGGAATGTTCGAGAAGTGCCCTGATTTGAGCAGAAAGTCTGTCTGAGGCATTTTTGATATACTTAATGTAATTCTCACCTTTTTCATCAAGCTGACTCGCATACATTTTTCCAAGGACATCACTACCAAATTTAATAGTAGCTAAAGGTTCCTGAAGGTCATGAGAACAAATGGATACGAACTGCTCGAGGTCTCTATTCGCTCTTTCAAGATCGTTCTTCTGTTCCTTTAATTGTTCCTGAGCTTTCTTTAGTGCTGAAATATCCACGCAGGTATACCTTATAGTAACTAGGTTGTTATTCTCATCCTTTTCTGCGGTCGCATTCAGAATAACAGGGAGGATCCTGCCCTTACTGGTACGCATTTTTTGCTCAAGGTTGATAAGCTCACCGGATTTTTTGATACTACTCTTCAATTTCAGAGCCGTAACCTGTGAACCTTTAACAAACAGCTCATGAATTGGTTTTCCAATAAGGTCTTCCTTGCCTTCATATCCCAGCTTCTGTACAGCCTTTTTATTACACTGAACTATTTTCGAAGTTTTTGGATCTACACTGACATGTAAAACAGGGTCATCCTCATAGAATGATTTAAACCTCTGTTCACTCGCCATTAGCTTTTCCTTGGATTTCTGAATGGTCTCGATATCGATAAAGGAGATTACCACACCATCAACCTCATTATTAGAATCCATGTAAGGACTTATTCTCTGAAGGTAATTTTTTCCTTCCCTGGAAACAATATGCTTTTCCAGGATCTTTCCATTATTCAGAACCTTCTTACACCTGTCTATAAAACTTTGCTTCCTGGTTAATCCGAAGCTATTAATAAAATTATCAATTGGTCTTCCAATATCGCCATTAATAAGACTAAAATGCTTTTTGATAGCCGGGGTAAACTTCCTGATCTTAAAATCTGAATCAAGGAATATAACCCCAATATCTGTACTTTTAAGAAGGTTATTCATATCTGCATTCAAGGCCGCAAGATCATCCATCTTTTGGATATTCTCGGCATTTACAGTATTGATCTCTTCGTTTACACTCTGTAATTCTTCGTTGGTGCTTTGTAGTTCTTCATTCGAGGCCAAAAGTTCTTCATTGGCCGCCTGTAATTCTTCATTACTGGTTTCAATTTCCTCTAATGAGGTTTGAAGATCCTCTTTAGTACTTTTTAATTCATTTTCAAGGTTAGCAACATATTCTTTCGTTTGGTTGGACGGACTTATTTTAGCCACCTCCTCAACCTCATCAAAGTTAAGCTCCTTTTCAATGAAGGTGATCACATAATTCGTTTCTCCTTCCAGACTGTGATCTTTGAAAGGTTTAATTACAATATCGGCACCTATTTTTTTATCATCCTTCTTAACTACCACGTCGCGATAAACAACCCTTTCCTGTTTTTTGAACGCTTTGTTGAAGGTAGACTGGACAATATATTTCAGGTCCCTGTCCAGCATATCCAACAGGTTTATGGAAAAACCACTTAAAGGTAAGTTAGCATATTTCCTGAATTCTCCTACTGCCTGAAGAATATTATAATTTGAATCTACAAAAACTGAAGCACCTCCAAATTGTTCCAGAATAGTCTCATTAAGCTCGGTTTGTAGCTTTTGTTTAATTGGATTTGTACCAGACCCCCGGAATTTTTTCCTTTCCTTATCAGATCTATTTTCAAGTAAGCTGGCATTCAATTCGCCATTACTGGATGCATGGCTAATACCATTCTTTATCCTCGTACTTGGTTTAACGTTCTTATAAATCTTCCACCTTCTGTTAATTTCAGAAAAATTTTCCCGGTGACTTTGTACGCTTTCGCTGGTTCCCAAAACAAGTATTCCATCCTTTTTAAGGCCATAGTGAAGCATATTCATCGCCTTTTTCTGAATGCTGTTCTGAAAATAAATAAGTAGATTTCTGCATACCACCATATCCATATTACTGAATGGCGGATTCTTGATGATATTATGCTTGGAAAAGATTACCGTTCTCCTTATCTTCTCTGAGACCTGGTATCCATTAGATTTGCTCAGGAAATATTTAAGTAAAAGATCCTTGGATACATCGGCTACAATACTTTCAGGATAGATACCTTTACTTCCTATATCCAAATGAGGCTGTGAGATATCTGTAGCGAAGATCTTAAGTTCGATATTCTTACCCTGCTTCTCCATTTCTTCATGCAGACACATCGCGAAAGAATAAGCTTCTTCACCTGTACTACATGCCACATCCCATACCTTTAGTACTTCACCATCTTCTTTTTCTTCGATAAGCTTTGGAAAAACCTCTTCTCTTAAGACTTCCCACACCTTATCATCACGGAAAAATTTCGTTACACCAATAAGGAATTCCCTGTATAGAATCTCTACCTCCTCATCATCAGATTTCAGAAATTCATAATATTCGCTTAGGTCTTTACACTTACAAATATTCACACGACGCGCTACTCTACGGGCTAGAGTCGCATATTTGTACTCCCTGAAATCAAGACCTGCCTTTTGATCTATATAATTAAGGATCTTATTTAGTTCCTTCTCGTCATATTGAACATCTCCATCCTTGAAATGAAATATTGGTGGCGCAGAGATGAATTCAATTAGCTCCGGTCCCATTTCGTCCACGGGAAGAATATAATCTACCAGACCCGTATTGATGGCACTCTTTGGCATTCCATCAAATTTGGCTTCTGAAGGTTCTTGCACCATCACCATCCCATCATTTTCCTTGATCGCCCTAACTCCCCTGGTTCCATCACTTCCTGTACCACTAAGAATCACACCAATGCTTCTCTCCTTTCGTTGTTTGGCCATCGACTCAAAGAACATATCTATAGGAAGATTGAGAGTTTGATTGTTCGGCTTTTTAGTAAGGTGCAAAGAATCTCCGTCCAGCACCAGATTATTGGCTGGCGGAATTAAATAGACATGCCCAGGCTTGACCTCCATTTCATCGGTGATCTGGACAATGGGTAAATTTGTATGCTTTTTCAAAAGATCTCCCATCATACTTTTGTAATCGGGAGACAGGTGTTGAATTACCACATAGGAATTTATGTCGCTCGCAGGAATATTTTTAAAAAAGGATTTCAAGGCCTCTAATCCCCCGGCGCTCGCTCCAACAGCAATAATCCTGGATTGGTTAATTTTATTTTCTTTTACAGACTCAGCTGCAGGGCTCTCTTTGGTACTTTTCATCAATCTGAGTAGTAGGTTTTTACTCTGTAATAAAACAGAAATTCTAGAACCCGTAATAATACCATTTTCAATGAAGAAAAAATACTATTATTCAAACAATTATTGCGGTAAATAACAGTATTCCTAGGTTAATCACCTCGAATTCATTTTTAGTCTGATTCATTTGCCACGAGTTTTAAAAGCAACTTTTTTTAAAACCTGACATAATTACAGAAAATTGCCATTTCTGCAAATATTCCGAATTATTAAGAATTCTTAAATACAAATAACATTATTTTAAGAAAGTAATTAATTCAGCAATAATTACCAAATTTTGGCAAATATCATATCTTCATAATTACCTCAAATTAACAAAGATACTTTTAAATTTTAATCTCCTCTCTTGAACATATCACCAAAATAATAGGCAACAGTTTAAGATATTTTAGAGGATTTTATGGTTTTATTAATGCAAGCTTCCGCAAATTCAAAGTAAATTATTGGCTCAAAATGAATGCTAAACAATAGTATTGGCATTGTCGCATGGTATTTGTCCAATATTGGATGCAATATTTTGGCAGAGGGCCAATACAATTTGAACCAAAAAAACAAAAATGAAGACATTAGTTATTGGAGCAGGAAATATGGGATTAACTTACGCCGAAGGAATGGCGCAATCTGCAATGCTAAACAGAAGAAACCTTATGGTTTTCGATAAGTCGGCAGATGTGATTGCCAGGTTAAGAGATCTTGACCATTTCGACGTATATGAATCTCTTGAAGATTGCCTGCCCCAGGCAGATATGGTATTTGTTGCGGTAAAACCCTACCACTGTGAAGATCTTTTTGAAGAAATGAAACCAATGGTGAATAAGGAGCAAATATTTGTATCCCTTATGGCCGGTGTAACAATCGGTAAAATTCAGGATGGTCTTAATGTGAAAAAAGTTGTGAGAGCAATGCCTAACCTTCCCGCGCAGGTTGGAAAAGGTGTAACTTCCTATACGGAATCAAAAGAAGTTTCTCGAGTAGAATTACTAATGGTACGTAATCTATTAGACACTACCGGTGAATCCATACATGTAGAAAATGAGAATTATATCGACGCTTCCACCGGAATCTCAGGTAGTGGTCCTGCATATGTATTCTACTTTATGAACTCTATGCTGGAAGCTGCCAGGAAAATGGGCTTCTCAAAGAACGATTCCAAGGTATTGGTAAGTCAGACCTTTGAGGGCGCGGTAGAACTATTTAATCGAAATGACCTTTCTCCAGGTACCTGGATGGATCGTGTAGCTTCCAAAGGTGGAACAACCAGAGCTGCATTAGATTCTATGGACGATAATAATGTTAAGGATCTAATTAAGGATGCAGCCTATGCCGCCTTCGATCGTGCAGTAGAACTTGGAGAAGAAAAATAACTAAATTCAGATAACGAAAGCCTCTAAAAATGGATAATAAAAGAAGAATTGTTGTAAAGGTTGGAACTAACGTGATGACCAATAAGGACAATAGAATTTTAGGACCAGTATTAAAAAGCCTGGTAAGGCAGATTCACCATCTTTATGAAGAAGATATTATGGTGGTTCTTGTTTCTTCAGGTTCTGCTATCGCAGGAAAAGAAATTCTTGGTGAAATTAATATTGAAGACGATAGTAAACGTAGACAGGTTTATTCATCGGTAGGACAACCAAGAATGATGAGACATTATTATAGTATTTTTCATGATTACGGAATGAGATGTGCCCAGGTGCTGGCCACTAAGCGAGACTTCAGCCCTGGCATACACAGAGAGAATATGATCAATTGTTATGAATCTTTACTTTCCGAAGGAATTATTCCAATTGCGAATGAAGATGATGCGGTTTCTGTGACCATGTCTATGTTCTCTGATAATGATGAGCTAGCCAGTCTTGTTGCTGAATTGATCGGTGCAGAAAAACTGATCATTCTAAGTGATACCGACGGATTATATACCGGTCACCCGGAAGCTGATGATTCAGAAAAACTGAATAAAGTTCAGGTAGATGAGAATGTTGAAAAATACGTTCAGGCATCAGATAAAGGTGAAGGTGAAGGCCGTGGAGGAATGGAGTCTAAAATTAAGATCGCTAAAGGTACTGCATCCAAAAACATTACCACTTACATCGCAAACGGTAAGCGAGAGGATGTGATCCTTGATATTATGGCAGGAAAACCTGTTGGTACTAAGTTTACCTCGTAGAAAAAACTAGATTAACAAACTAAAGAAAAGAATAAAATGAAGTTGATAAAATCTGAAACCAAAAATAACGTACTTAAATCCATGATTAATATCCTGGATAAAAGACGCAAAGAAATTATTAAAGCTAACAAACAGGATCAGGATGCTTTTTCCAGAGACGACCAGGCACTTTATGACAGGCTGGTAGTTGATGATAATAAAGTTGATGATATGATTCGTTCCGTAAGAGAGGTTATGGAACAGGACGATCCAGTTGGGCAGGTGATCGAACATCGTAAGCTGGATACTGGATTAGACATTACCAACAAAACGGCTCCTTTCGGAAATATTCTAATAATTTATGAATCAAGACCAGACGTTACTATTGAGGCGGCAGTTCTTGCATTCAAGGCTAACAACAAGATTTACTTAAAAGGAGGTAAAGAAGCCATAAATAGTAATAAGATCCTTGAAGAGTGCTGGCATGAAGCTCTTCAGGAAAACGGATTGGAGAAAGATTGGATCGAACTATTGCATATGGATAGAACAGAGACTCAGGAATTTCTGAAAAATCCTCCTCATCAATTAGATCTTATCGTACCACGTGGTGGTGAAAGATTGATTGGTTTTGTAAAAGAACACGCTACCGGAGCAGTTCTGGTAAGCGGTAGAGGAAATAACTTCCTATATGTATCTAAAAATGCCGATTTTGAGGTAGCTAAGAAAGTGATGCTTAATGCTAAGATCGATAAGATCTCCGGTTGTAACGCGCTAGATAAAGTTCTTGTTGATAAGAATATAGAAGGCTATGAATCTAAATTGAAGGAGCTTCAGGAATTGTTCAGAGATAATAAGGTAAATATTCTTGTAGACGAAGAAGTATCGAAAGTTCTGACAGATGAAGAAAAAGTTCCGAATGAAGATACCTGGTATGAAGAGTTTCTGGCGATGAAGATCGTGATTGGAGCTATTGATGGTCTGGATGCAGCAATCGATAAGATTAACCAGTATTCCGGTGGACACTCTGCCTCAATTATTACGAAAGATAAAGATGAGGCACTCACATTTATGGAGCAGGTAGACAGTGCAGCTGTGTATCACAATGCTTCTACCAGGTTTACAGACGGTGGACAAATGGGAGTTGGAGCCGAACTGGCAATTTCTACAGATAAGCTACACCACAGAGGTCCGTTAGGATTGAAACAACTTGTAACTAACAAGTATTATGTCCTTGGTGAAGGCCATGTAAGAGTGTAATGGCTTGAGCTATATAATTAAAAAAGGCGCCTAAGGGCGCCTTTTCTTTTGTAACATTTTCATATTATTGAAGTCTAATATCTGTAAAGAATCGTATATGAAAAAAGTAATATTAGGAGTTGCGGCATCGGCGATGCTTTTTGCCTGTAAAACTCAAAATGTACCCCAGGCTGAACCGGAACAGCCAATCCTGGCGAAAATTAACCTGATAGATGTAGAAAACGATAAGGTTTGGGTCACCGTAGATCCGGATAAATTCACTTCTGAAACCACGACTTTCAATATTCCTAAAACAGTTCCTGGAACCTATTCTGAAGATAACTACGGGAAATTCGCAGAAGGATTTAAAGCCTTGGATTATAAGGGAAATGAAATGGAATTCACTAAGATCGATGACAATAGTTATTCTATCGTCAAAGCTAAAGATCTTGATAAAGTAATGTACCAGGTAAATGATTCCTTCGATTGGGAAAATGAAGGTGGGGTTTATTCCATGGCCGGGACCAACATTTTAAAGGGTGAAAACTTCCTTCTAAACCTTCACGGATTTGTGGGATATTTTGACCAGATGAAGGAAGAAGATTTCCGCCTGGAGATCCTTAGACCTTCAGATTTAATTGCTGGCACTTCTCTAACCCTGGACAAAACCATGCCCGGTGAAGATGATAATACTAAAATAGACATTTATAACCTGGAAAGGTATTTTGAAGTTATAGATAACCCTATCATGTATTCTGCTCCAGATACAACCAGCTTTATGGTTCAGGATATGCAGGTTTTGGTAAGTGTTTATTCTCCGAATAAGAAACATTCTGCCGCCAGTCTTAAACCAGAAATGGAAAAGATGATAAACGCACAGAAAAAGTTCATGGGAGATATAAACAGTACGAATAAATATGCGATCCTAGTATACCTTTCAGATTCTCCTGGAGAAGGCAATGCCGGGAATTTTGGCGCGCTTGAACACCACACTTCTACTGTTGTTGTAATGCCAGAGTCTATGGAAGCCAGTGCACTGGACAAAAGCATGACCGATATCGTATCTCACGAATTCTTCCATATTATTACACCGCTGGGAATTCACTCCAATGAAGTTCACTACTTCGATTATAATGATCCAAAAATGTCTCAGCATCTATGGATGTATGAAGGTGTGACAGAGTATTTTGCGAACCTTTTTCAGGTAAACCAGGGACTTATTAGCAACCAGGAATTCTACAACCGCATGGTTGAAAAGATAAACACTTCAAAAAGATTTGATGATACAGTGCCTTTTACCGTAATGAGCAAAAACATTCTCGAGGACGAATACAAAGACAGTTATTACAATGTATATCAGAAAGGCGCTCTAATCGGAATGGCTCTCGATATTCGTCTTAGAGAGCTAAGCGGTGGAAAAATGGGTATTCTTGACCTAATGAAAAAGTTAAACAATAAGTATGGAAAGGACAAGCCTTTTAATGATGAAGAACTTATCCCTGTTATCGTGGATCTAACGTATCCCGAAATACAGGAATTCTTCGATACCTATGTGAGCGGCCCTACTCCAATTCCTTACAATGAATTTTTTGCTAAGGTAGGACTGGAAGAAAAGGAAATTATGAATGAAGTTGGATTCTTCATTAAGGGTCAAAATCCGTATATTACTGCTAATCAACAAACCATGGAGATCATCTTCCGCCCGGATGTTGAACTGAATACTTTTCTGAAAGATTTCGGCATTAAGGGAGGAGACACTCTAAAATCTGTTAATGGAACCGAATATAATATTCAGAATGTTTATGATCTTATAATGGCGAGCCAGAACTGGAAGGAAGGTGATGATATTTCTATGACTGTAACAAGAGATGGTGAAGAATTGACTCTTGAAGGTAAGATAACAACTCCAAAAGCTATGGAAACGACTTACGCCGAGATGCAAAATGCTGATAGCGATAAGATCGAACTTCGCAATGCCTGGTTAAAGGGCTAAACAAGAATTGATTATTAAATTTTTAAAGCGGCAGGAAAACCTGCCGCTTTTTTTGTCTTCTTTAATAAATAAGCTCACTTAACTTGTTATCTTTAAAATCAGTAAAAACCAACCAAAATATGGAAATTCCTATCCTGCAGGATATAGTCATTATTCTTGGATTATCTATAATCATAATCCTGGCATTCAATCGGCTAAAAATACCGGCAATTCTTGGTTTTCTAATCGCCGGAATCATCGCTGGCCCACATGCTTTTAACCTGATAAGTTCCCAGCATGAAGTAGAATTACTCTCTGAAATTGGGATCATTTTCCTCCTGTTTGTAATTGGAATTGAACTTTCCCTGAAAGGGCTGGCTTCTATAAAAAGGATCATATTTTTAGGAGGTGGACTGCAGGTTGGAGGTACGATACTCATTACCACGGCAATCTCATACTTTATTGGTTTACCTTTAAATACCTCGATATTTTTAGGTTTTCTTTTCAGCCTTAGTAGTACGGCCATTGTATTGAAATTATTGCAGGAACGAGGAGAGATCTCTACCCCTCACGGTAAAATTGGGCTCGGGATCCTGATCTTTCAGGATATCGTGGTTGTTCCCATGATGCTATTCACACCTTTGCTGGCCGGTAAAACTCCAAATATACTTTCTACAATTGCTATAATGGCCATAAAGATTTTACTGGTACTGGTTTTGGTTTATATTCTTGCGCGATATGTTGCACCAAAAATCTTTGGATGGGTAGTGAAAACAAAAAACCAGGAACTATTCATACTTACCATTGTAGTATTTTGTTTTGGCGTGGCCTGGTTAACCTCAACTGTTGGACTATCCCTGGCGTTAGGGGCATTCTTCGCCGGCCTTATCATTTCCGAATCAGATTACAGTCATCAGGCTACAGCGAATGTTCTTCCCTTCAGGGAAATATTCATCAGTTTTTTCTTTATATCTGTAGGAACACTTTTAAACCTGGATTTTTTCTTTGCCAATCTTCTTAATATTTTCCTGCTGGTTATCGGGGTGATATTATTAAAAATGTTGGTGGTTGCCTTAACAGTCTTAATTCTCAGGTTTCCCGCAAGAACAGTTTTCCTGGCTTTATTCAGCCTTTTCCAGGTTGGTGAATTCTCCCTGTTACTCTCAGGGGTTGGAAAAGAAAGTGGAATAATACCAGACAATATTTATCAATATTTCCTCGCAATCTCGATTATTACCATGGGAATCACCCCATTTTTAATCTCCTCTGCACCCAGGATCACCTATTCCTTGCTCAAGGCACCAATACCAACTGCCGTGAGAAAAAGACTGGAAAACATTAAGAAAAGTTCTCAGGCAGAAGAAGAGTTTTCTGAGGAAAATCTACATGATCACCTTGTACTTATAGGATATGGTGTTAATGGTTCTAATATAGCCAAAGCTGCCAGAAAAGCTGAAATCCCGTATGTGATTATTGATACCAACCCCGAAAGTTTCGAGAAGGCCAAAAGAGACAAAGAACCGGTGATTTTCGGTGACGCTACCCAGAGTACTATATTGAAGCATGCCCATGTGCAGGAGGCAAGGGTGATCGTGATCGCGATCTCAGACGCTGAAGCCACCCGGAAGATGCTTACCAGTATACGTCAGTTTACCCAAACAGCAACCATTATCGTTCGTACTAAATATGTGAAGGAAATTGAAGATGCGATAAGACTGGGAGCAGACGAAGTTGTTCCGGAAGAATTCGAAACCTCCATCGAGATCTTTACCAGGGTCTTAAAGAAATACCTGGTTCCTTTTGATGAGATTCAGGAATTCATTAACCAGATACGTTCCTCAGATTATGAGATGCTAACTTCTATGAAAAAGAGTCCGCACTCCCCTGCCCTTCAACATTTGAACATTCCCAATCGCGAGATCGTGACTCTCAAGGTTCAGCGGGATAACAGCCAGATCGTAGGTAAGACCATACAGGAATCGGGAATAGGTAAAAATTACCGGGTAACCGTTCTGGCAATTCACCGGGAGCGTAAATACCTCACTGAAATTTCTCCGGATACGGTTATTCAGCAGGGCGATCTTTTGTACCTGTTCGGGCATCCCAATAATATAAACCATTTAAACAACCTGCTTTCATTTTAATATCCCATAATTTTTTAAATTGGAAGCCCTAACCATTTCTGTGATTAATGAGCACTACGCCAGATAAAATCAAAAGATATTATAAGTTCATTCGTTTTATGCTGAAATACTGGAACAGTGATCTGTTTCGCAAAACCAGTTCTGCTGTAAAGGATGATGCCCTGGATGAGGATGATAATGAGCACCAGTTTCAGCAAACTCCTGAAGAGCTAGTAGAAGATTTGAAGGCTATGGGGCCTACTTATATAAAACTAGGTCAGTTACTTTCAACCCGGCCAGACCTTCTTCCAGATGAATATTTGAAAGCATTATCCAACCTTCAGGATAATGTCTCTCCCGTTCCAATTGAAGAAATTAAAGATGTAATTGAGGAGCAACTGGGCATAAGGATTTCAAAGGCTTTTAAAAGTTTTGATGAGACTCCCCTCGCCAGCGCATCTATTGGTCAGGTTCACCGGGCAGAATTACATTCTGGCAAACCGGTCGCGGTAAAAGTTCAGAGGCCAGGGATCGTAAAAAAATTCATGAGCGATCTGGAAACCCTGGATGAATTAACGGCCATGGCTGTAAAACACCTGGAATTTGCCCAAACGTATGCTATAGACGAGGTTTTCGCAGAATTAAGAAGGATTCTAATCAATGAGCTCGATTATAAAAAAGAAGCCCAGAACCTAAAGACACTAAAAACGAATCTTAAACTTTTTGAGCATTTAATTATTCCTTCACCAGTAGATGATTACAGCGCTACCAAAGTACTCACCATGGAATTTGTTGGTGGAAAGAAAATCACCTCCCTTTCTCCCTTACGCCAGATTGAAAATGATTTTTCTGAACTGGTGGAAGAGCTTGTGGAAGCCTATCTTCAGCAAATTATCAACGACGGGTTTGCTCATGCCGACCCTCACCCGGGGAATATCAAGTTTACCGAAAATAATCAGATTGCGCTTTTTGATTTGGGAATGGTTGCCAGGTTTACCCCGCAACTTCAGGAGAACCTCATTGAATTATTACTGGCAATTAGCCGTAGTAATGGAGAAAAGACTGCCCATGTACTCTTGAAAATGAGCGAACTGAATGAGAATTCCCAACGAAAGGAATTTTCGAAAACAGTAAGCGATGTGATCATGGAAAGTGAGAACAGCCTGGCCAGGGATATGCAAACAGGCCGTATTCTTATTCAGTTGAACAGGTTGGCCATTAACACCAACATAAAATTACCTGTAGAGATAAACATTCTTGGAAAGATACTTTTAAATCTGGACCAGATCGTAGCCATGCTAGATCCCGAATTCGATCTCAGGGCGGCCATTCAACGGAATGTTCACGAGATAATGCGTAAAAAAATGCTTAGTGAACTGAAACCCGAGAATTTCTTCGGAACCCTAATTGAATCAAAGCATTTTCTGGAAAAGATGCCGGAAAGAATGAATCGCATTTCAGAAAACCTGGCTAACAACGAATTTAAACTGAAGATAGATGCGATTGACGAGAAACGAGTCACCGATGGGTTTCAGAAAGTGGCTAACCGCATTACCCTGGGACTTATAATTGCCGCTATGATCGTTGGTGCCTCCATGCTCATGCAGGTACCATCAGATTTTACTATTTTCGGCTATCCCGGCCTGGCCATGATATTTTTTCTCCTTGCCGCGGCTGGAGCGATCGTACTGAGCTACGTGATAATTTTCAGAGACGAAAACTTAAATAACAAAGACTAATCTTTAAACCTTAGAAACTCAATATCAGAATGAAGAAGTTTTCATTTTTAATTTTTTTCGGATTAATTCCTTTATTAACAGGATTTGCCCAAAAGGTAGAAATTCCAATGGATACGATGGTCACCACGCAGCACTCGGTGAATATTAAGGGAAAATCAATTAATTATACCGCGGAAACGGGAACCATGCCTTTATGGAATGAAGATCGCGAACCAATTGCGAGTCTGTTCTATACGTACTATACTCGTGACGGAATCAAAAATAAAGAGAACCGCCCTTTGGTGATCTCATTTAATGGCGGACCCGGCTCAGCATCTGTCTGGATGCATATTGCCTATACCGGGCCCCGTGTTCTGAAGATAGATGATGAAGGTTTCCCTGTTCAGCCATACGGAATTAAGGATAATCCTCACTCAATTCTGGATGTGGCCGATATCGTTTTTGTGAATCCGGTGAACACAGGTTATTCACGCGCTATTCCAGATGCTGACGGCAAAGTAGATCGTGAAAAGTTCTTTGGGGTTCAGGCCGATATTCAATATCTCGCTGAATGGATCAATACTTTTGTAACCAGAAAAAACAGGTGGCTCTCTCCGAAATATCTTATAGGAGAAAGCTATGGAACTACCCGAGTTTCGGGTCTTGCCCTAGAATTACAAAATAGCCAGTGGATGTATCTTAATGGAGTTATTCTGGTATCACCTACAGAAATTGGGCTGGATAGGGAAGGACCGGTAGAGATTGCAAACAGACTTCCGTATTTCGCTGCCGCTGCCTGGTATCATGATGCATTGCCTTCAGAGTTACAACAAAAAGATCTGGATGAATTGCTTCCAGAAGTGGAAGAATACGCTATTAATGAGCTTCTACCTGCCTTGATAAAAGGAGGCTTTATGGAAGAAGCGAGAAAACAGGAAGTAGCCGAGAAAATGTCATATTATTCCGGCATTGATAAAAAAGTGATACTTCAGAATAATCTTGAAGTACCTTTCAGATATTTCTGGAAAGAATTATTGCGTGATGAAGGTGGTTTCACCGTTGGCCGACTGGATTCAAGATACCGTGGCCTCGATGCTAAAGAAGCTGGGGATAATCCAGATTATAATGTTGAGCTAACTTCGTGGTTACATTCATTCACACCTGCCATAAACTATTATATCAGGGAAGAACTCGATTTTAAGACAGATCTTAAATACAATATGTTCGGCCCGGTTCATCCTTGGGATAGAAGCGGGAATAATACCGGTGAGAATTTAAGACAGGCCATGGCACAAAACAAGAATCTGGATGTTTTGATTCAGTCTGGTTATTTTGATGGTGCTACGACCTACTTTAATGCTAAATATTCCATGTGGCAACTAGACCCAAGCGGAAAAATGAAAGACCGTTTGAGCTTTAAAGGATACCGCAGTGGACATATGATGTATCTTAGAAGTGAAGACCTGGAAAAAGCAAATGATGATCTCAGGAAATTTATAGAAAACACCTTACCAGGAGAAGAAGCCGCCAGATATTAATTGAAATATCAGCTCAGTAAAAATCCCTTCAGGTCTTCATAATTACTGATCTGGAGGGATTTCTTTTTCTTATCCATTAAGCCTTTTATCACTACTGGAATTTGCACTTTCTCCCCTGTTGCTTCTTCCACTGTATCGAGAAATTTTACCGGGTGGGCTGTTTCAAGAAATACTCCATAATATTCCGGATTTTTTTCCAGAAATTTTTGAAGCCCTAAATAGCCAACTGCGCCGTGAGGATCCATTGTATAACCAATTTCAGAATGAACATCCTTTATAGCCTTTTTGGTCATTTCATCATTAAAACTATATGCGGAAAGTACATTCTTTACAGATGAATATTCATTTTCAAACAATTCCAGGATCCTAACGAAATTACTTGGGTCTCCAACATCCATAGCATTGGAAATAGTGGCTATACTGGGTTTAGGTTGATAATTTTCTGTTTGGATATAGTTGGTAACTGTATCATTCGCATTGTTGGCTGCTATAAAATGATCTATAGGCAAACCCATTTCCTTTGCCAGAAGACCGGCACATATATTCCCGAAATTACCGCTGGGAACAGAAAAGGCTAGTTTCATCTCCCTCTCCATCAGTTGACGATAGGCCAGAAAATAATAGAATATTTGAGGTAGCCACCTCGCTACATTGATTGAATTCGCAGAAGTAAGTTTTCGTTTTTCTGTAATATCGCTATCCAGGAACGCCTGTTTTACCATTCTCTGGCAATCATCGAAAACACCATCAACTTCTAGAGCAGTGATGTTTTTCCCCAATGTAGTTAGTTGTTTTTCCTGGATCTCACTTACCTTGCCTTTAGGATAGAGAATTACTACATCAATTCCATCTAGGCCCAGGAATCCATTTGCCACCGCTCCCCCCGTATCACCAGAAGTAGCCACCAAAACCGTGACCTTCCCTAAGCTACCTTTTTGTATGAAATAGCCCAGACTTCCGGCCATGAACCTTGCTCCCACATCTTTAAAAGCCAGTGTTGGACCATGGAAAAGTTCGAGGCTACCTGTATTGGCTTTAACAGGTACTACTGGAAAATCAAAATCCAGTGTTTCTTTGATGATATCTAGAAGATCTGCATCAGGGATTTCTTTCCCTACAAATTCTTTAATGGCTTCAAAAGCGATTTCAACCTTATCATACTCACTGAGTTCTTTAAAAAAGCCATCTGGAAGTTTTACAATTCTTTCCGGAAAATACAGCCCTTTATCGGGTGCAAGGCCTCTGATCACTGCATTTTCAAAATTGCTGTGATGTTCTTTATTATTCAGGCTGAAATATTTCATAAGACTTTAACTCCTTTTTCATTTATAGATGATAGATGTAATTCAAAAGCAATATTCTTATCAGAATAAAACCTTTGTATCTCTTCTTTTACAAGTTCAGCATTCGCATCGCCTTTGCATAAAGCATAAACCGAAGGTCCCGATCCAGAAATGCCAAAACCTAATGCTCCTTTCTCAGAAACAAGTTCTCTAAGTTCCTGGAAATAGGGAATTAAAATTGACCTTACTGGCTCTACTATCTCATCCTTCAGACTTCGGCCCAATAGTCCATAATCCTCAGTGTATAAGGCACTCACTAAGGCACCAAGATTTCCCCACTGGCTGATAGCTTTCTGCAGACTTACATTTTGCCTGATAATAGACCTTGAATCTTTGGTTTTAATTTCAATTAGCGGATGTAATACTACCATCCTTAATTCTGAAGGTACCGGTAAACTCAAAACTTCAAGCGGACAGTAACTTCTAACCAGGCTGAAACCTCCAAGAATTGCCGGAGCAACATTATCTGCATGCGCATTTCCACTGGCCAGCAATTCTCCCTGCATGGCGAACGAAATTAAGTCCAATTTGTCAAAAGGCTCGCCCAGCAGTTTATTTACAGCAAATACAGCACCTGCAGAACTGGCCGCGCTGCTTCCTATTCCACTACCCGGTTTTATTTTTTTGATTATTTCGATATCAAATCCCTGGTTTGAACCCAATTTCTGCAAAAGGGCATTTACTGCCACACCCGCTACATTCTTATCGGCTTCCAAAGGCAGATCCTGACCTGTAATCCTGGTGATCCTAATCTGATCCAGATCGTTTCTCCTCACCAACATTTCATCGCCCACAGAATCGAGACAACATCCCAGAACATCAAATCCGCAGGATAAGTTGGCTACGGTTGCCGGCGCAAAAACCTTTAATTCTTCCATAATTTCATTTCTTTCCTATCCTTATGATATCTGCAAATATTCCTGAAGCAGTTACATCGGCACCAGCCCCGGCTCCTTTTACGATCAATGGCTGTTCCGGATATCGGTCTGTAAAGAACAACACGATATTGTCACTACCGCTAAGATTAGCGAAAGGATGCTGCTCACCTACTTTTTGCAGCCCAACTTTAGCCTTTCCGTTCTCTAGCTGGGCGACATATTTCAATTCTGAATCACTAGAAGCAGCATCTTCATACATCTTTTTAAACTCTGATTCACCTTTTTCCAGCAATTCAAAAAATTTCTCATTGGTTTCTGAATTCAAACTCTCCTCAGAAAGGAAATTATCTCTTTCAATATCCTCCAGCTCAAGTTCCAGTCCGCTTTCCCTTGCCAGAATAAGAATTTTTCTTGCCACATCCACTCCGCTTAAGTCAATCTTAGGGTCTGGCTCTGTATACCCTTCTTTCATTGCTGTTTCCACCACTTTATAAAATGGTGATGAAGCATCGTAATTATTGAATACAAAATTCAAACTGCCTGAAAGTACCGCCTGGATCTTCCTTATCTGGTCACCAGATGCAATTAGATTCTGAAGTGTATCAATTATTGGCAAACCGGCCCCAACATTTGTTTCATATAAAAATGACGCTCCGTATTCCCGGGCGAGGTTCTGAAGATTTGCATAGTTTTCATAAGCATCTGCACAGGCGATCTTGTTACAGGTGACCACCGAGATCGAATTTGCCAGATACTCCTTATACCAGTTTGAGATTTCTGAACTTGCCGTATTATCTACGAAAATACTGTTGCGCAGGTTAAACTCTTTTACCCTTTTGAAAAACTCTTTTTTATCTGCTGTTTCGCCTTCAATTAGTGCTTTCTCCCAGTTTTCTAGATCAATTCCATCCTCATCAAAATACATTTTTCTTGAATTAGAAACTGCAAGCACCCTTACTTTCAGCCTTAATTTTTCAAGTAAATAGTTTTCCTGTTTCTTAAGCTGGTCAAGCAATTTGCTTCCAACATTACCAACTCCGGTAATAAAAAGATTTAATTCTTTAGAAGGCACCTCGAAAAATTGCTCGTGAAGCGTATTAAGAGCTTTTGTTACATCTTTTTTGGCTATAACTGCAGATATATTCCTTTCAGAAGAACCCTGCGCAATAGCTCTAATATTGATGTTATTATTCCCAAGAGCACTAAACATTTTTCCACTTAAACCATGGTGGCTTTTCATTCTATCCCCAACCAGTGCGACAATCGATACATTCTCTTCAATCTCTACAGGTTTGATCTTTTTAAATGCGATCTCTGCTTCAAAGGCTTCATCAAGAGCTTCTTTGGCTTTTTCGGCTTCATCTGCCTTCACCGCAATACAAATACTATGTTCAGAAGAAGCCTGGGTGATAAGGACCACATTTATATGTTCCTGAAAAAGGATCTCGAAAAATCGTTTAGAGAAACCAGGAATTCCAACCATGCCACTCCCCTCGATATTGAGCAGTTTTATCGCATCTATATGAGTAATTCCGGTAACCCATCGGAAATTCTTCTTACTCGACTTTGATATCACCGTTCCCGGATGATCAGGTTCAAAGGTATTTCTAATATGGATCTCGATATTTTTATCCAGGAGAGGTTGCAATGTTGGCGGATAAAGGACCTTTGCTCCAAAATGTGAAAGTTCCATGGCCTCTTCGTATGAAATATTTTTCAAGGAGTAAGCTTGAGGTACCAGGTTAGGATTGGCCGTGAACATACCATTTACATCGGTATAAATAAGAACCTTGTCCAGGTCCAGGGCTCCTGCGATAATAGCCGCCGTAAAGTCTGATCCCCCACGACCCAAAGTACTTGGAACACCATGATCATTCTTCGCAACAAAGCCCGGAACGATATAGAAATCTGCTTTATTTTCAGAAAAAAATTCTGTTATATTCCTGTTAGTCGCTTGATAATTCACCAATACCTTTTCATTATTGTTTTTGCAGACTATAAGCTCACGAGTATCGGTGAACAGACTGTCCAGTCCCAGGCTCTTAAAGTATTCAGCGATAATTAATGAACTTAAGATCTCACCAAAGCCGGAGACAACATGCCTGGTTTTATCTGAAAGCTCATTGAGCAAATAAACGCCTTCATAAAGAGTTTCCAACCTGTTGAACTGATTTTTAACCTGACTTAGAATTCCGCTTTGGGCAGTAACCGGTATAAGTTCACGAACCGCTTCAAGATGTCTTTTTTCATTTTTCTCAAGAATTTCTTTGTAGGATAGATCCTCTCTTGCAGCGAGTTCAGCCATAAGTAAAAGATCATTGGTTACACCGCCAAAGGCCGAAAAAACAGAAATTACTGCATCTTTTTTTAAATGTTCCTGTATAGTTTTAGCGACTAGTTTAACGCGTTCAGGAGTGGCTAAAGATGAACCACCAAATTTCAGGATGTACATAGCTGAAATTATTTAATTATTAAAAAGTAAATATGATATACTGGTACGGACGGAAATTATATAGCAAGGACCCCTAAAGGGGTAATACCGGTAATCGTGATAGTAAGAGTGAGCATTCGGAAAGAGATTTTCCCAGCTGTCATATTAATATTTTGTAGAAGTTCCTTCACGATTTTACTCCGATAAGTTTTTTAAAGGTATTCAATTTAATTTACTGGCAAAATTTTTTATCTCTCTCTCTTTAAAAATTATCATTTTAATATTTTATCAAATAAAAAAGCCTGAATCATCAATGAATCAGGCTTTTAATTAAAAATTTACAAATCAGAATTTATAGACCGCTTATATAACTACCATAAAGGTCTTTAAACCTAAGTCCTTTCGAAAATCTCTGTTTACTCAACTTTTTGTGCTCTACCAAGGCCCAAAGCAAAAATTCCTTAACAAAATATCGATCTTCTGGTTTCAGATCTGGCTGATATTTTTCAATCAATTTATTAAGTGGTTCTATTGAATCAAGTTTATCCTTGTATTCGGCTTCAGGAAGATCATCTGGAAGCTCAAATCCGGAGCCTTCAAAAAACCACTCTACCAGATCATCAAATGGTGTTTTTTCATCTGGTTTCTGTAACTTCTCGATTTTCGGAAAATAATTAGGGAAAAGTGTTTTCACTGCATTTCCAATCAACTGAAGGGCAACAAAGGCTGCTCCTTCCTGTTCGCCTTCATAAACAAGTTCTACCTTTCCGGTTATCGAAGGGATCACCCCTAGAAAATCTCCAAATCTCAGCAAGGTCTCCACTTCTCCATTTTTAATGGCCCTTCTTTCAGCTGTACTCAACAGGTTTTCAAAAGCGGTAATGCTCATTCTGGCACTAACTCCACTCTTATGATCTATGAATTCACTATCTCTTGCCTCAAAACTAATTTGCTCGAGAAGATCTTTTGCAATCTCTGGAACATGAACTAACTCTTTCTGTCTTTGGTCTAACTGTGCCTCCTGTGAGGTTATAATTTTGGCAACCTCAATGTTTTCAGGATAATGGGTTAGAATTTGTGAACCGATACGATCTTTTAATGGAGTAACTATACTTCCTCGATTTGTATAATCTTCAGGATTCGCCGTGAAAACAAACTGCATATCTAAAGGCAGCCTTAACTTGAATCCTCTAATTTGAATATCACCTTCCTGTAAAATATTGAAAAGTGCTACCTGTATCCTTGCCTGCAGGTCTGGTAATTCATTGATCACAAAAATACTTCTGTTTGCACGAGGGATCATCCCAAAATGTATCACGCGATCATCTGCATAACTTAAACGTAAGTTTGCAGCCTTTATAGGATCTACATCTCCAATAAGGTCGGCTACGGTTACATCTGGGGTAGCTAGCTTTTCAAAAAAACGCTCGTCTCGATGGATCCATGAGACAGGGGTTTCATCACCCTTTTCATTAATAAGGTCTTTAGCGAACCTGCTTATGGGTCTTAAAGGATCATCATTAATTTCTGAACCTTCAATGGCTGGAATCCATTCATCCAACAAGTTGACCATAAGCCTGGCAAGCCTGGTCTTCGCTTGCCCCCGAAGACCGAGTAAATTAATATTGTGTCGAGAAAGTATTGCTCGTTCCAATTCTGGAATTACGGTGTATTCATAGCCATGAATTCCTTCAAAAGCCTTTTCCCCATTGCGAATCTTATGCTTCAGGTTATCCCGAAGTTCATCCTTGATACCTTTCGACTGATAACCTGCTTTTTTAAGTTCTCCTAGGGTTTTAATGTTGTCTTTATTCATATTCTTTTTCTTAGCCTCTAATTCTTTTCTTACGATTTATTTCATAGTCTTCAAAGATCATTTCCCCAAGTCCTTTTAAACCTGTATAAAACGCCTTTCCCTGATTTGCCTTCGTAAATTCCTGTACAAACCTCGTTAAATAGGGATCCTGTGCGATCATGAAGGTAGTAATTGGGATACGTAGTTTTCTGGCCTGCCTGGCCATATTGTAACATTTATCTACAATATAAGGATCGAGTCCCATGCTATTTTTATAGTAACTCCCATCTCTTTCCCTTACACAGCTGGGTTTCCCATCTGTAATCATGAAAATCTGTTTATTTGTATTTCTTTTTCTGCGCAAAAGATCCATGGCAAGTTCCAAACCGGCTACAGTATTCGTATGATAAGGCCCTACTTTTAAATAAGGTAATTCTGAAATTGAAATAGGCCAGGCGTCATTTCCGAAAACTAGAATATCGAGCGTGTCTTTTGGATATCTCGTTGTTATCAATTCTGAAAGAGCCATGGCAACTTTCTTTGCAGGAGTGATTCTGTCTTCCCCGTAAAGTATCATACTATGGCTAATATCGATCATTAGCACAGTACTCATTTGAGATTTATAGTGTGTCTCCTCTACCACAAGATCAGCTTCAGACATCGAAAACTCACCTATTCCGTGATTTATCTGGGCATTTTTCAAACTTTCAGTTACTGAAATTCTGCTCAAACTATCTCCAAACTGGTAAGCTCTGAAATCTCCAGTGTGCTCGTCACCACGACCAATTTGTTTCGTGCGGTGATTTCCTGCTGAGCCTTTTTTGAGCTTTCCGAATATTTGTTCGAGCGCCTGCTGCCTGATAGCTCTTTCTGTCTTGGCAGTAATCACCATTCCACCGCCTCCATCCTGGTCTATTTCCTCACGTATATAACCTTTTTTCTTAAGATCTTCAATGAAATCATCCAACGTATAATCATCGTTGGTAAGCTTATACTCCTCATCGAGCTGTTTCATCCAGTCCAGAGCCTCCTCCAGATCTCCGGAGGTATGAGTGATCAATTCCTTAAAGATTTCAAACAATTTATCGAACGGTGAAACTTCCGGCGCATCATATTTATTGAAAATGAAACCTCTAATTGCCTTTTCTTCCTTCCTCTTCATAAATCTAAAATTAAACCTTTTTGTACAGAATATGAAAACTACTCCAATCAACACTATCTAAACTTTTGTTAATTGAATCGTTTCAACAGAACCCTCACATTGTTATTCTTTTCTTAATTACTTCGAAGTTTTCGCAGGATATTAGAGATTTGAAAAAAAACATACAATGAGAAAATTAGCCCCCCTACTCCTACTATTAATACTATTTTCTGGCCTTCAGGCACAGGAAACTTCATCGCCATACAAAACTGATTTCTGGAAAGATGGATCCTGGATTGCCGGTTCTACAGCATTAAACGTTCTTGGAGTAATTACTATCCAAAATAAAGCTGATCTAACCGATAATGAATTAGCAGATCTTAATGGTGATGATATTTGGAAAATAAACCGAGGAGCAGTTGGCAATTATTCGGTAAGTGCGGATGAACTGAGTTATGTTCCATTTTATGCTTCTTTTGCTTCACCTCTCCTTTTCTTACTCGGGGAAGATGAAAGACAAAATTTCGGCCAGATTTCGGTAATGTTCGTTGAAACAATGGCTACCACCGGAGCTCTTTTTACCATAACTGCCGGAACCGTTCAAAAAAGTCGGCCATTAGTTTACAACGAAAATCTGTCAGATGAAGAAAGGAAAGATTCTGATGCTCAAAGATCGTTTTTTGCCGGTCATACAGCCGCCACAGCTGCTGCTAGTTTCTTTACGGCCAAAGTATTTCATGATTTTAATCCAGATTCGCCTGCAGTTCCATTTGTTTGGGCTGGTGCGGTAGCTGTACCTGCCTATGTAGGTTATTTAAGAACCAAGGCCGGAAAACATTTTTTAACCGATAATTTGATCGGTTTTGGAATTGGAGCGGCGTGTGGTATATTAGTTCCTGAGATCCACAAAATTGGAAATAACAGGATCGATATTTACCCTACTGCGCAAGCAAATATTATGGGAACCAGTATAGATTCTAAAGGATTAGGCTTAAATTATAGTTTTTAAAACCCTACCAAAATATGAGCATAGGAGAAAGTATTGTCCTCTTTTTTACAATTCTAATGTGCATTCCCAGTATTGCCTCGATAACTAAATTTGATATTTGGTGGATAAGAGGATTTGATTTTCCGAGGATCCAAATAAGCTTCCTGATCATTTGTGTGATGGTAGCTTCCTATTTTGTATTTAGTTTTTCTGAACCCTGGCATTTTATTGGTATTGGAGCTCTTTTCTTAAGTCTTATTTATCAATTCACTAAGATATACCCCTATACTTATATTTCTCCAAAACAGGTTCAAAGGTTCAAAGGTTCCGATCCAGATGCTAGTATATCTATCCTGGTAAGTAACGTGCTAACACCAAATAAAAGAAGTGATAAACTCATCGCTTTGGTGAATGAAAGAGAACCCGATGTGCTTCTAACTTTAGAATCTGATAAACGTTGGGAAAACGAGCTATCTGAAATTGAGGATGAATACAAATACAATGTAAAAATCCCAAAAGATAACTTGTATGGCATGCATCTATATTCCAGGCTTGAACTAGAAGATATAAAGGTAAGAAACCTGGTTCAGGAAGATATCCCATCGATCCATGGAAAAGTTGTTCTAAGAAATGGCAAAAGGATAAAAATACATTGCCTCCATCCTATGCCACCTAGCCCAACAGAAAGTGAAACTTCTACCAACAGGGACGCAGAACTATTAATGCTAGGAAGAGATATTGATGTTGAAAAGGATTCTATTCTTGTTATCGGAGACCTGAATGACGTGGCATGGTCCAGAACCACGAGATTATTTCAGAAACTTAGCGGCCTAATGGACCCCAGAATAGGAAGAGGTTTTTTCAATACATTTCACGCTGGCTATTTTTTACTCAGGTGGCCATTGGACCATGTATTTCATACCAAGGATTTCACGCTTATTGAGATTGCCAGAGAAAAGAGTATCGGTTCAGACCATTTCCCTATGTATATAAATCTGAATTACGAGCCAACAGCTACGGTAATCAATGAGGATACGGACAAACCTGCTAGAGAAGAAGAAGAATGGGCAGAAGAAAAAATCCAGAATGCCAATCCGCTCATGAAAAGGATCGAGTATAATTTTCCAGATAATAGGTTATTTAATTGAGGTTTAAAAATCTCTTTATTCGAATAGAATTTGGGAATATTATTCAAAGCTAATTTTCAGGAAATATCCTCGATCCCTGGATACAGCAAAATTCAAAAAATAGTTTTTGAAAAATGTATCCCAATTCCAAAATTGGATTTTTCATATGAACTAATATCCATTCCTAATTGTGCTTTCAGGTTATAGTCTTTATCGACTAATTCCAGCTCAAATAAAGAAGATAGAATTTCTCGTTTTTCCGGAAAGAATGAATCTTTTACACCGTAATTTTTGCGATAACTTAAAAGAAACCTGTACGGATAATCCTCAAAGAGGTTCCCTCTCAATCCAAAATGGTGGGCCATAAGAATATTAGTACCTATTCGAAACCTATTCTCATTTAAGAGAATAAAGGGCAATCCTAAAACCTGATTATTATATGTCCAACCCGAACGATACAAGTTATTGTTGAAATAGTTATCTGCTCCGTCTTCCAAAGAACTCTGTCTATCCCTACTTTGATTTTTGGTATAGTAGAATTCATACATAAAGGCTTTCAACCAAGAGGATCCCCAGAATGTATCGCGATTATCCTCGAAATATATGGCGTAACGACCGTCTGGAAAATTACCTAGCTTAAGCCCAGATGCATCCTCATATAGATGATTGAAAATAAATTGAAAATCTACATCTCTAATTTTGGTTTTAACCTTAATCTCGTAGCTGCCAATTTGATTTCCCAAGGCATTAATCTCCTGCCCGTCGGCTACATCACCTCCAGTAGCTCCACCCGTAAAGACTTTAATGTAATCTTCAAAACTATGAGGTAACTCACCAAATTCTTCAGAATAGCCTGCCCACTGAACGAAATGCTGGACACCGACTTCAATCTGAAAATTTCCTTTACTTCTATAGACGCCGTGAACACTTTTATGATGTAAACGCGTATCTTCAATAAACCTGTCGTCATCCATTAAGTATTCTTCCCAGCTAAATTTAACTCCTAGCCCATGGTCTTCAACCAGAAAAATAGGGTCTGTAGTGAAAAATCTGATTCCAGGTAATGGAGCCGCATTCAAGGACCATAAAATATTTTCATTGGAAACACTTAAACCTTGGAAAAGATCTTCTCTTTGCTTTTTACCAAGAACGAAACCTATTTTTGGTGAATTATAAGCAAAATAGACTTCATCAAGTTTTACACCATCTTCATAGCCATCCTTATAAAAACCTCCTAAACCAAAATCCACAAATCTTTCCGATCCTAACTCGATACTAGCTGAAGAACTCAATAGGCCGTAAAAATGAGTTTTCTCATCCAATCTTCCTCTGTAATTGGTATGCATCCAGAAGGGCGATTCTTTCTCCGAAAATAACTGACCTTGACCCTCGGTTCGAATAATATATTGAACCTGGCCAAAAGAATAAAAGCTAATGGAAAGTAAAATTAAACTCAGGTAGGTTAATCTCATAAATCTGATCTAGGAACAGTGCAAATATTAATAATAAGAATTTAAATTATGTAATTTTGAGCCTAAAATAAATGCCAATGTTTTCAATATTCAGAAAGAATATTTACCTAGTTGACCTAATTGATGGAATCACAGATTTTCACAATCATGTTTTACCTGGAATTGATGATGGAGCTAAAGATATAGATGAATCTGTCTCCTTGATCAACGGGTTCAAGGAAATAGGAGTAAAAAATATTATCGCTACTCCTCATGTGATTGGAGAATATTATCCAAACACTCCCGAAACTATTTCTAAAGCTTATAAATTACTAGTTTCTGAAATTGAGTCAGAAATTTTAATTGGATATTCTGCAGAATATATGTTGGATCAGCATTTTTTGGGAATTTTAGAAAAAGATGAAGTGATAACCATCAGGGATAAAAAGATCCTTGTAGAAATGTCCTATTTTCAACCTCCGTTAAATTTGAACGAAATTTTATTTAAAATTCAAAACCATTCCTTTTCGCCAATCCTGGCGCATCCTGAAAGATATGCCTTTTATCATTCAAAAGATTTAGCGAAGTATAAAGACCTAAAAGGAAGGGGATGTCAATTCCAATTAAATATGTTATCCCTCTCTGGTCATTATGGAAACGGAATTCAAAAAATTGCTTTTAAATTACTTGAAGGTAATTTTATAGATTTTATTTGCAGCGATGCACACAGGATTGATCATATTGATAAAATAAAAAATATCAAAGTTCCGGAAAAATTCCAATCGGCAATCGAATCCTCAGTAGAAAATAACAAGCAATTATTTATTTGATTTCAATTAGCTAAACAACCGTCTTTTTAATCGTTTCCATCTACTTTCCTGTTCCACACCATAACCATATCCGTACCCATAGGAATATCCGTATTGCGCTCCATATGAGAATTTAGAATAGTCTACATCATTCAATATTACAGCAAGGCCTTTAAGCTTTCCTTGCTTTTTAAGATCCTTAGGAAACTCTAAAAGGTTCTTTTCAGTGAAATCTGCTCTAGTTACATATAGCGTATAATCTGCAAGTTGGCTTATTAGAAGAGTATCTGTCACGATCATTGTTGGAGCGGTATCCACAATAACATAATCATAATCAGATTTGACTTTTCCTATAAGCTCCTCCATTCTATCATTCATCAACAATTCCGCTGGATTTGGTGGTATTGGACCAGATAAAACTATATCTACAGAAATGTTATCGTCATTAGTTTTCGTAATTATATTATAAGGATGAACTTCATAGTCATATAAATAATCTGATAAACCTTTTTCCTTAGCATTCTGAATATTTTCTGTATACCTGTGTAACTTAGGATTTCTAATATCTGCACCAATTAAAAGAACTGATTTACCAGTACTAGCGAGAGTTCTAGAAAGATTATAAGACACAAAAGTTTTACCTTCTCCCTTAACTGTCGAGGTTACGAAAATGACTTCACCTTTTTCTTTATTTTTATTTTGAATCAGGTATGCAAGGTTAGTTCTTAAAATCCTAAAAGATTCCGCAAGCGCCGATCTATCATTCAATTGTATAACGTCTGTTTGATCTGCACCAATTCTGGGAACTTCACCAATAAAAGGAATAGATTTTAAGAGTGATGAAAGGTCTCCTTTATGATGAACCTTTGTATCTAAAAAGTTCTTTATAAAAATTATTAGGATTGGTAATATCAAACCAATAAAAAATCCACCTAACAAAATTAGCCACGGAGCAGGGTCCACCGGTTGATTGATCGTATAAGCCTTATCAATAACCCTAGCTACTGAAGCAGTAGCTGCAAAAGAAATTGCTGCTTCTTCCCTTCTCTGCAATAGAAACAAATACAATTGCTCCTTGATCTGTTGCTGCCTCTCAATACTCCTCATTCCCTTTTCCAAACCAGGGAATGTACTAAATCTACCCTGGGCAGTATTCTCCCGATTATTTAATTCACTTAACCTTACATTTATTGACTGTCTTGTGCTTTCTATATTTTCGTAAAGATTTGATCTCAATCCATCTAATTGCTCTGACAAGGCTTCAACTACTGGATTATTTACTGTAGAGCTTTTTAGAAACATTTTTCTCTCCATAACCAAAGCATTATAAGAATTAATCAATCCTGAAATACCTCCTTCATCGATTCCTACTTCTGGTAAAAAATCATACCGCTCCTGCTCTTTTAACAAAGCTTCTACAGATCGTAAAAGTTCTAATTGTGTTTCCAGATCGAATATCTGCTGTTCAGCAGCCGAAAACTTTGATTGAAATTCGGCAGCACCCGATTCAACGCTCATTATCCTGTTCTCTTTTTTAAAATCTGCAATCCCAACTTCTACAGAATCTAACTCATTGGTTATCATTTCGAGTCTGTCCTGGATAAATGTGGTTGTATTCTCAGCTACTTCTTGTTTATCTTCAACCCCTTCTTCATTAAATTTTTCCATTAGCTTATTTAGAAAATCCTCTGACTTCGAGCTTGACTCATTAACTATAGAAAGTTCAAGTATATCCTTTGATTGACCTTTGGGAGAAATCCAAAGATTTTGGATATAACTATTTGCAGTTTCTTTTAATGGTTGAATAACTACATTAACAGTATTTGACCTTTTAAAGGCTCCTTCAGTATCTCTTGATTTTGGAAGGACTGTAAAATCTATACCATTAAGACTAATTATTTCACCAATGCTATAATCTTTACTCAAGTCTGAGTTGGCTTCACGAAGATTGAATTCAGTATCAGATTTAGGAGTAATAAATAAATTTAGATTTGTAACATTTACGATAGAATCAGGCGAAATGAATTCCAAAACAAGTGGACTTGATTTATAAGCCTCTACGTTAATTACATTCCCCTCAATATAATATGATTTGTTTAAATCTAATTCATTGATAACCGTTGCAACTAGTTGCTTCGATTTTAATTTTTCAATATCACTTTGAAGACCATCTTCACCGAGCGATAGTAATGTTCCCCCTCCTGAAGGTAAGGCGTTCATAGCATTCTTCTCCTGGTCATCTACAAGTATCATAGTAGCCCAGGTTCTATACTTAGGAATGGTATACCTATTATATAAGTATGCTATTAAAACTCCAACGATAACTCCAAAAACAATCCATCTCCAATAGGTTAAATATTTAAAGACTTCAGCTTTTATATCAAATTTTGACTCATTATTTTCTTCGGAAAAGTCCTGTAAATCTTCCATCTTCTACAAACTATTTATCAATAGATATAAACTAATTATTGTGGTACCTAGGCTGATTATACCTTGATAACTAGTAAAAAATCCTGCCGATTTTACTGCTCTATAGGTTGGCTCTACATATACAATATCGTTTTGTTTCAAATAAAAAAATTCACTAGAAAAAAGATTAGTTTCAGTCATATCTATTGTACCAATCTTTTTCACCCCATTATCATCTCGAATTACCGTAATATTTTCCCTTTTTCCGTTATAAGTAATATCTCCAGATAAAGCAATTAATTCGGGAATGGACAACCTACCGTCAGTAACTGTTACACGGCCAGGACTGCCAACCTCACCTAGAACAGTTACTGTGAAATTAACAATTCTCACATCCACAATAGGATCTTTAACATATCTTCTTATTTCAGATTCGAGATTTCTTTGAATTTCGGTTCTTGTTAAACCTTCTACTTTAACCTCACCAATAACAGGAAAATTAATACTACCCTGCGGACTTACTAAATAACCGGTGAGCGATAAATTTTGGCCTCCTCCGCCACCAGATTGCTGGGAATTCGTATTCATTTGGAAAGGAGCTACAACCTCTTCATTAATTGAGGACGAGGAAACGTTAATCCTTAATACGTCATTTTTCTCAATTTGAGGCTCATATTCTAAAAGGTTCTTTTGACCTACCAAATCTTCTTTTCCTTCGTAGAAATAAACTATTTCCTCTTTAGTAGAACATGCGTTCAATAATAAGGGCAGTAAAATTAACCCTAACAATTT
Source organism: Christiangramia lutea (assembly GCF_022489035.1). Lineage (GTDB taxonomy): Bacteria > Bacteroidota > Bacteroidia > Flavobacteriales > Flavobacteriaceae > Christiangramia > Christiangramia lutea. The sequence goes on along the minus strand of NZ_JAKVTV010000003.1, from coordinate 505,414 downwards.
TCTCATAGAATGATATCTATTTTTTTTTAAGTTCAGTAACAGCATCAAGTCTTTCATAAGATGAATTGTTACTTTTAAATTCGGGGATCAACTCCTTAAGCTTTGCAACGACCTTATCATTCTTTAGCTTGGTGGCTGAATTAATAATTTTTTCAATCTTTTCGTTTATAAGAGCATAATTACGAACAACATCCTGGCCTATCATGATTTTCTTATGGTGAGTTGGCAAGGTGCTGCATTCATCATTTAATAACTCTTCATAAAGTTTCTCACCTGGACGCAATCCCGTAATTCTAACTTTAATATGCTTATTAGGCTGATATCCTGCAAGCTTAATCATTTTAATAGCAAGATCCATGATCTTTACAGGTTCGCCCATATCAAATACAAAAATCTCACCTCCTTTTCCCATAGCTCCAGCCTCTAGAACCAATTGGCAGGCCTCCGGGATCGTCATAAAATATCTAATTATATCTGGATGAGTGATGGTTACCGGACCTCCTTTTTCGATTTGCTCTTTGAATAAAGGAACCACAGATCCATTAGATCCTAAAACATTCCCAAACCTTGTAGTAATAAATTTTGTCTGCACATCACCTAGTCTAACCTGTTCATGAAACAGTGATTGCACATACATTTCTGCAGCCCGCTTAGAGGCTCCCATCACATTACTTGGATTAACTGCTTTATCTGTAGACACCATCACAAAGTGACCTACACCATATCGAACAGCAAGATCTGCAAGATTTTTTGTACCCTGAATATTGACAAAAACGGCTTCATGGGGATTGCTCTCCATTAACGGCACATGCTTATAAGCCGCAGCATGATAAAGCACATCAATTTTATAATTCTGAAATAAAACCTCCAGTCTTTTCTGATTGCCCACATCACAGATTATAACCTTGAAATTAAGGTCAGGAAATTTAGATTCAACCTCTAATTGCAGATTATGCAATGGGGTCTCAGCCTGATCTAAGATGATTACCCTCTCAGGATTATATTCTGCGACCTGCCGCACTATTTCGCTTCCAATAGACCCTGCAGCACCGGTTACGAGAATTGTTTTTCCTGTTAATTGATCTATCTTATTCTGAACTTCTAATTGAATAGGGTCTCTTTCGAGGAGATCTTCGATTTGTAAAGATTTTACACTCTGAGCTATAGGTTGATTATCCTCCCAGGACGAAACTAATGGCGCGTTATAAACCAAAATATCATGTTCCAGACACTTCTCTACAATCTTAAATTTCTCCTCTGGAGAATAAGAATGTTCTGAAAGAATTATAGCTTCAGCTCCAAGAGATTTCACCCCTTCATAGAGCTTTCTGCTATTAGCTATTACAGGTTTATCTAAAATCCTAAGACTTCTTTGAGGTTTATTCGTGAGAAATCCAACAATTTTAAACCTCCGCGGATGTTCGAGTTCTAAAGCTCCTGCTATGGATATAGCATTCTCATCAGCACCAAGAATAACGGCATTAACAAGGGATTGATTCTTTTGTAAGAGTTTAAAGTATTCGTATACCTGTTTAACTCCTAATCTAAACAAGAAAAGTAATGAAAAAGAAACCCAAAGATTAATTAAAAGTCCACCGGTTAGAAAAATCTTTTCCCCAAAACCAAAATAAACAATATAATTTATCGCCATTAAGGTTACAAAAGTACCTGAAGTAGCCAGAAGCAACTTTAAAGCATCAATATTTGACGAATAACGAATTATTCCGGCATAAGTTTTAAAAACGAAGAAAAAAAGCAAGTTGGTTCCTACAACCAACATGGCTTTCTCAAAGTAATTAAGAAATTCATACTGAACTGGTGAAAGATCAAGAAGAATAAAAATTGTAAAAACTGCCGAAATAGACACGAGAGTCAGGTCTATAAGTAGCACTGCCCAACGAGGAAGATATTTTAGATTTCTAATATCTAATGCGCTGTCCGGATCTGTAAGAATTTTTTTAAGGGCCTTGTTTAGTCTACCCATAATTACTTTTTCTATTTATTCAAACAATTTTGAATTGCCTCTTTAATTCTATTACGGTCTTCATTTGTGAGGTTTGAACCACTTGGCAAACATAAACCATTTTCAAACATCTTTTCTGAAACACCTGTGCCATAAAAAGGACATCCATCAAAAACTGGTTGCATATGCATTGGCTTCCAAAGTGGTCTGCTTTCAATATTAAACCCTAAAAGGCATTCCCTTAAGGTTTCTCTACTGAATCCAGCCACGTCTTCATTTACTGAAATCACTGTTAACCAGTGGTTACTAAAATAATCACTATTTGGTTCTTCAAAAATTCTCACTCCATCTACAGAACGGAATAAATTTACATAAAATTCGAACATTTCACGGCGAGCGTGAACTCTTTTGTCCAGAACCTCCATTTGTCCACGTCCTATTCCGGCAGAAATATTACTCAGTCTATAGTTGTATCCTATTTGACTATGCTGGTAATGAGGTGCATCATCCCTGGCCTGAGTTGCAAGAAAAACCGCTTTATTTTTTTCATCCTCATTTCTTGCGATCAATGCTCCACCTCCTGAGGTTGTTATTATCTTATTTCCATTAAAAGAAAGAATTGCCAGATCACCAAATGTTCCGCACTTTTCACCTTTAAAGGTACTTCCCAAAGCCTCTGCACTATCCTCAATAACCGGAATATCGTATTGTTTAGCAACCTTATGAACTTCATCCACTTTATAAGGCATTCCATACAAATGAACTGCTATTATGGCTTTAGGCTTTTTACCTTTCGAAATCCTATCTTTAATTGCCTTTTCAAGCTGAATAGGACAAATATTCAAAGTCTCCTCCTCACTATCTACAAAAACAGGAGTGGCGCCAAGATATTTTATCGGATTAGCCGATGCCGCAAAGGTCATACTTTGACATAGCACTTCATCTTCACTAGTAACACCCAGGATGATAAGGGCTAAATGAAGGGCTGCTGTTCCAGAACTTAGTGCCGCTACCTGGAAGGAGTCCTTGCTTGAAGAACTCAGATATTTTTTAATATCTTCCTCAAATCCAGTCACATTAGGACCCAATGGTGCAATCCAATTCTCCTCAAAGGCTTTATTAATATATTTAAGCTCGGTTCCTCCCATATGCGGGGATGATAACCAGATTTTCTCATTATTCATTTTCAACAGTATTGAATTTTATAATTCTACCAGGGTTCCCCACCACAACAGCATTATCAGGAATATCCTCAATAATAACTGCTCCAGCTCCAATAGTAACCCATTTCCCTATTGTAATCCCGGGAATTACAATAGCTCCAGCTCCAACATGAGAACCTTCACCTATTTTTACGTTCCCGGTAATCACCGCACCTGGAGATATATGCACAAAATCTGAAAGAATAGAATCATGTTCTACGACACTATTTGTATTAATAATACAATGTTTTCCTATTGTAGCACTAGAGTTTATGCTTGCGTTTGCCATAACTACAGACCCAAAATCGATAAAACTGGAATTAGATACCATCGCAGATCTGTGCACCAGAGCTTCTGAAATTGAGTTTTCTAATCTTTCGGCAATTCTTTTTCTGGTTTGATTTTTTCCAACAGCGATTATTACTGGTTGGTTTTTCATTGATGCATTAAAAGAATGATCAACCTTATACTCGAGAAGTTCTTTTACGGAAACATCATCGTCAATTACAAAGTCAACCGAATTTCCGGTAGATTCTATAACATCAATAATTACTTTTCCATGTCCGCTTGCTCCGAATATTATCATTAATTGTTTCCGTTAAAAGGTTCTGTAGTAGCCATATTTTCACTAGTGATTCCTTCTGAGACCAATACTTTTTGAACTGTTTTAAATAAAATTTTCAGGTCCAGCCAGAAAGAAATGTTTTCTACATACCAAACATCTAATTCAAACTTCTTTTTCCAGCTGATCGCATTTCTACCATTAACCTGCGCCCAACCGGTAATTCCAGGTCTAACATTATGCCTTATCATTTGTTCCTCTGAGTAAATTGGCAGGTATTCCGGCAATAATGGTCTTGGGCCTACAAAACTCATATCTCCCTTTATTACATTTATTAGTTGCGGAATTTCGTCCAACGATGTTTTGCGTACAAATTTACCAATTACTGTCAACCTCTGCGCATCTGGCAATAAATGACCATTTTCATCCCTTCCATCTGTCATGGTTCGAAACTTAATGATTTTAAAGATCCTTCCAGATTTTCCTGGCCTTCTTTGAACAAAGAATGGTTTTCCATCGTTCGCAAACGCTAACAAAATAAGCACAATAATAAATACTGGACTTATGATAATGAAACCTATAAGTGATATGAAAAAATCCAATAATGGTTTTACGATATCTTTATACATTTTTCCTACAATTTCTACACTGCCCAATAAAGGCCGCGAATTTAATCATGTTTATGAAAGGCCTCTAACTCTTTGTATTCTTTTAACAAAATTTGCCAAAACTGTTTTCTTTCATATTTATCCTGAATCAATTTTCGTGAATTGATTTTCACTTTCATTCTCAAGTCACGGTCTTCCAGTAATAGGATCATCGCCTCCCTTAGGTTATCCTTCTTTTTAGGTGGCACGATTATCCCATTAATTCCATTGGAAACAATTTCGTTACATCCATTAATATCACTTACAATCACCGGTAGGCTCATCGCGTTAGCCTGCATTACAACATTAGGAAATCCTTCCCTGTAACTTGGAAAGGTAAGAACATCTGAAATTGCAAAGAATGGTCGAACATCTGTTTGATAGCCTGTAGTAATAATTTTTTTATGGGATTTTATTGTTTTATAAACATCTTCATCTACGGGATCAAGCTCTTGTTCAAAGGGGCCAACTAAAAGTAATGTAGTTTCTGGAAATTCTGAATTGACCTTTTCAAATGATTTCACCAATTCATTGATTCCTTTCTCTTTCACCAGTCGCCCTACAAATACATAAATAAAATCTGATTCTGGTATATTTAATTTCGAACGAAGTTCGGTCTTCTCTATATCTGTAAATTTTTCAGGATCGAAATAATTTGTATCGATCCCATTAGAACTTCCCTGCCCCAGAACCTTAAATTTATTTTCTTCGGCATATCCCAGTTGTAAACATATATTCTTTAATTCAAAAGAGTTGGGATATACCCTTGTGGCCATTCGATAGGTCATTTTTTCAACAAAATCCAGTATTTTTCGTTTTGCACCTGAAGTTTCAAGTAGCGGTAAGCCAGCAACGGTATGTAATCTGATAGGCACTCCAGCTAGCTTTGAAGCTAACATTCCTATTATTCCAGCCTTCGGGGTGTGTGTGTGAACTATAAGTGGCTTTTCCTTTTTCAGAAATTGATACAAACTTATAAGTGATCGAAGATCTTTCCCTGGAGTAATAGCCCGAGTCATTTCAACGTGATAAGTACTTACCGAATTATCCTTGCCATATTTATCTAACCTATTCTTTTCCGAAGAAACAGCAGTGACATTATAATACCGATTCATAAATGTCAGTTGCCCTTCAAGTAATTTTTCTAATGATAGCGGTATGGTAGTTATCCTTACTAGTTTTTGCACTTAAAGCTTTTTTCCATTTTGCCACAAATCTAAGGTTTTCAACTATTAAAAAATGTGATAATAAAAAATCAATTTAATCCTATTACTTAAGCAGGACTTATATTCTTCAATCTGGTTTCGCTCGTGTAGGATTTTTCATAGGCCAGGTAATAATAGATAACAAAAAACATGAAATACATAATCATGGTTTTTTGCCTAATCATAATTCCCAGATTTGACATTATAAATGTCATGGCAACCGATGTAAGAATAAAAATCATCAAACAAGATTTAACTTGCGATGGTGCATTTCTCCAAAACTTGAAAAAATTCAGTTTAAGAATTTTACCAAAAAGTAAAAGGTAGATAAAATTTTCTATAGAAACGACAACCCCTAAGATTCCAGGAGCATCCAGAAATAATGGTCTGAACCAAAAAGTAAAAATTTTCTCGATTATGGAATAATCAGCCATAGCCACACCACTAGAAGCGGTTGAAAGGCTTTCTGATCTGTTCTGAGCAAAGCTAAGAAAATCCTGAACCAGGTTTTCAGATCCATTTAGGTTTACAACAGCAAGAATTTTCTCTTGAAAAAGAAATATGGCGGTGAGCGCAGCAATACCTCCAATAATCTTCTTCTTTTTCGAAATCATATTTTTACCAAAGTATAAACCGTATAAGCAACCAATGGTAATTAGTAAAAACATATGCGGCCTCACTGCAAAAATCAATAATGAAGAAAGAAATATTCCAGTTTTCCTATTCTGAGGTTTTGAGATTGAAAAAGCAAAAAGCATTATTCCAAAGAAGATTAAGGCTCCCTTTCCTAGGGAGGCCGACCAGAAATGCATGTTTGGAAAGAATAAGATTAAGGTAAGCAAGTCAATTCTCCTAAACACCTTAACTTTTTCTCTTATATTTTCCTTGAAAAAAAGAAATCCATATACAAATCCCCAGTATCCAATCCAGGTAAATAATAACATCATCATTTCATATGAGAATCCAAGGTAATTTATGAAAGGGTATGATATGAAATCTATGAAGGTTGTTTCAGTTCCTAAAAACTCAAACCAGGATTTATCTGTATTAAAGGGAACTCTGAAATATCGCTTAGAGTCAGAAGGATTCGAAAGAGAGTATATGTAATAAATCCCCCCAAAGGCTAAATGATAAAAAAATAACAAATTGAGTTTCAATTTATTTATCAGCCCATATTTTCTTTTGAGTATATCCAAGAAAACCTGATTCAGTTCATACAAAAACGGAATCAAAAGAATTATCTCAATAATTTTCAGGAATGGATCTATACTATACATAATTGCATTCTTAGCTCGCCTTAGATTTAACAAAGGTTCTGCCAAAACAAAAAAAACACCAATATGTAGTGATACTAGCCAATGTCTCGGCTATCTGGAGGATTAATTGTGTATATCATCCACAAAAAACTGTAGAAAAAAAGAGAGGCAATGCCTCTCTTTCGTCACCATTTGATTAAGAATTGTCATCAATCTGCCACAACCCTGATTGTTAGCTCTACTGAATCTGAGCATTCACCATTAGAAATAGTATAAGTGGTTGTGTAATCGCCGAGTCTAGATTCTTTATCCGGATCATTAAATGCATCTATAAGATCCCAAATTGAAGGATCAAATTCGCCATTTTTAGGAACACCTTGATCCAACAAACTCAAATAGAGCTTACGAACTTCATCCCAACTAGGAACAGCAGCCGCTTCACTTTCAGTCATTTCTCTCAAGCTATCGGTTCCTGCATCCAACTCACACGGAACAGGATCAGTAAAATCAGGTATGACGGTAATAGTTAATTCAACTGAGTCGGAACACTCTCCATCTGTAATAGTGTAAGTCGTCGTGTAATCACCTAATTGAGATTCTCGATCTGGATCATTAAAAGCATCTATCAAGTCCCAGATAGATGGATCAAATTCGCCATTTCTTGGTACTCCCTCGTCTAACAAACTTAAATAAAGCTTACGAACCTCGTCCCAACTTGGTATTGCCGAAGCTTCAGCCAATTGAAGCTCCATAGAACTGTCTTCTCCAGCTGATAACTCGCAAACAGGGATTTCCTGATCTGCTACAACTCTTATAGTAAGCTGTACAGAATCTGAACATAGATCAGAATCAACTGAATAGGTTGTTGTATAGTCACCTAGTTGTGATTCACGATCTGGATCATTAAAGGCATCGATAATATCCCAGACGGAAGGATCAAAAGTTCCGTTTCTTGAAACACCTTCACTTAATAGACTTAGATAAAGCTTTCTAACCTCATCCCAACTAGGAACAGCCCTAGCCTCAGAAAGAGTCAATGTCATCGAGTTATCAGGTCCAGCACAACCCACGACTTCATCATCCGTTTGAGAAGAAGCCTGGGTTATTTGATCATCAATAATTTCATCTTCAATAGGCTTTACTGAGCATCCGATGAAAATTAAAATAACAATAATTGAAAATAGTAATCTTGTTTGCATAGCAGTAATATTTAGAATGGTTTACTTAAATTTACGCCATTAAAAACTGCTATTTCAAAATTTTCGATGTCTGGAAGAACTTCCTGTTAAAGCATCAACCGGTTCCTACTTTAAGAATATTTTTGGAGGGTTTAATGATTATTTTGTAATAATTTTGAACATATAACCTCATTTCTTCTTTAGAAAATTTTATTAGAATACAATACCCACGAATTCAATTACTTAACATACAAAAGAGTGTTAATAGATTGAATAAAAATTTAACAGGTTTCTTTTTTTAGAATTTTCAAACATTATTTGACAAACCTTTCAAAATTTAAAAAAATAATTAGAATTCTAGGTATCTCTAGCTTATATAAAAAGCTTCCAAGCATTTCAAAATCATATTAACAACGGAACCGTAGCTGTATTTATTAAGAACTTAATTTTAAATTTCTAATCAAATTCTGCCTAAAATTTGAGGTTTTGAATAGGAATATTCAATACTCATTCAAATTTAAATTCATCGAAGTCATATAATCACGAAATCCAATTAACCTTACCTGTGAATTCTTAGATCAGCATATCTTCCTCAAATTTTTTGTTGGTAAAATATTCAGAAAACCTAAAAAAGCCATATTTTTCTATTAATTACAATTTTATATTACGTTTTTACAGTATAATTTATATCCGATTATTTACCTATCTAGTGGATAAAATACATTTTAAAATAAAATATAATCCAAGCCGAATACAATATATTTGATATGAAACTTCAATTTGATGAATAATAAACTAATAATTTATGGTATAGGTAAGTTTGCAGAATATGTTGCTTATGTATTTCAGGAGGATACTAATTACGATGTAGTAGCCTTTTGTGTAGAAGAAAATTATCACCAACAAGATGAAATCTTTGGAAAACCCCTAATTAAACTGAATGAATTGAAAAATCGTTTTCCAGCAAATCAATTTGAACTTTTTATTGCTGTAGGAAATAATCAAATTAGAAAAAAAATTTTCGATTTAACGGGATTGGAAAATTATAAACATGCAACTTACGTTTCTTCAAAATGTTCGAAATGGCCTAATCTTATAGTAGGGTCAAATTGCTTTATTGATGAGGGTTGTGTACTTCAGCCTTTCATTAAAATTGAGGATAACTGTATACTTTTCACAACAGACCTAGGCCATCATACGATTATACAAAAGAATTCATTGATGAGTGGATCTAAAACAGGAGGAAATGTTACTATTGGCGAAAATTCATATATCGGTTTAAATGCTTCAGTCAAACAAAATATAAAAATCGGTAAAAATTCAATTATAGGTATGAATTGTGCTATAGAAAGAAACACGGAAGAAAATTCAGTCTATTCAAATAAAGGAACTGTTAAACGTAATATAGATGCCTTGTCTCTAGGAAACCGCTTTTTAGGATGATTAATTTTGAAGATTTCAAACAATTATATCAAAAGGTTGAAGTTCAACATTATCCAAATTCAACACCAGAAAAGATAGTAATATCTGTATTGGTCCAAACTTATAATCATGAGCAATTCCTCCAACAATGCCTGGACTCTATTCTAACTCAAAAAACTAATTTTAATTTTGAAATCATTCTTGGCGAGGACAACTCTTCTGATAACACCCGAGAAATTTGTAAGAAATATGCAAATCAATATCCAGAGAAAATTCGGCTATTTCTACACCATGATGAAAATAAAATTAAGGTAAATAGTATTAACACTGGTAATTTTAATGCTTTTTACAATTTATTTAGTGCCAGAGGAAAGTATATTGCATTTTGCGAAGGAGATGATTATTGGACGGATGACTTAAAGCTTCAAAAGCAGGTTGATTTCCTTGAAAAAAACCTTTCCTTTACTCTGTGCTATCATAGCTATCAAACCATTAATAAGTATAACCAAGTAATATCCTCGATCGAAAGCCTTAAACAGCCAAAAATAAATATATCAAGTTATGAACTAACAAATACGGTTCATCATCCTTTGCTTCTCACCATGTGTTTCAGAAATAGATTAAAAAAAGTACCAAAGGAGGCTTTAGAAGTTGTCAACGTTGATGCATTTATAATTAGCTTATTGGGCCAGTTGGGGAAAGCTGGATATATGGAAAATATCAAAGCCTCTTTTTATAGAAAACATTCTAAAGGTATTTGGAGTAAAAAATTGAGAGTCAAAAACCTAGAAGTTAAAGCCATAACTTATCAGAAACTTTCTACATATTACAACCGGATAAATAAACCTGAATTAGGTGACAATTTCAGTTTTAAAGCTTCCAAGGTTCAAAAGAGAATTTTATGGATTTATTTAAAAAATTTAAATATTTCGCAATTAGTTAAATCAATTTTCACTTATTCAACCTAGAATCTCAAATGAAATTTAACCTTTCAAATTATTGATTGGTAAAACTTTTCATATTTCGCGGCCGTTTGATCAATTGAAAAATGAGAAACCGCAAAATCATAATTTTCCTTAATCTGCTTTTTAAAGTCTAATTTTAGTGCCATTTCTATTTTTGCCTTAATTTCGGAAATATTACCAGGCTTAAAGTATAAACCATTCCCTTCTGGAAAACATTCTCTATTTTCGGAAATATCGGAAACGATGCAGGGTTTCCCCATGAGAATTGCTTCAATTAAAGCACCAGATAGACCTTCATAATATGATGCAAAGAGAAAATAATCTGTAAACTTTAAAAGTCTTCTAATATCATTTCTAAAACCTAAAAGAAAAGCCTTACCCTCTAGACCCAAGTCTATAATTAATTTTTCCAATTCACTATACTGAGGACCGTCACCAGCAATTAACAAAACAAGGTTTGAATTAATTTTAGACAACTCACTAAATGCTTCTATAAGGTCAATTTGGCCCTTGCTTCTTACTAATCTTCCTACTGTTAGGAAAAGTGTTTTATTTTGAAATCGCTCCCTAAATTCCTCGGGGATATTTTCCTCCAATTTCTTAAAATCACGTCCTCGATGTATAACCTTAATTTTTTGATAAGAAATCCCCAGGGCCTTCACATTAGGATTAACAATAGCTTCTGAATTACTGATAAAATAATCTACCAATCCTATTCTACTTTTATCTTTCATCTGGGTTATAAATAGCTTAAACCTGGAAATTGGAGATAATAACCGATATCTATTTTTTGAGTAGGAATTGCTAACCAAGCTTCCAACAAGTAAAAAATCAGATCGCATCTTTCTGAATTCTCTTGCTATCAAATCTGCTTTAAATAAAACTGAATGAATTATTTGAGGTTTCTCCTTCTCAAAAATTTGCTGGAGCTGGTTTAAATAAAAACTTCTAGTAGCATTAACATTCCCATTCAGAGAATATACTTTTATTCCATGAGAAATAATAACATCCTTAAAATCATTATTAGGATTTAGATGTACGAAAACAGGAGTGATTTTTTTAAAACGAATAGCGGTTTGAACCAAACTATTTTCAGCTCCATAAGCTTTCAAACTATCTATAAGATATAAAACCTTCATTATCTAAGCGTAAGATATAAACTTTTTAAAAATGCTTTGAAGTTAAATGGGTTGATCTTCCAGGCACGTTTATAAAGTTTTTTAGAAAATGACCTTTTATTTAATCTCTCTAGCAAATAACCCATTAAATAATTCAAATTAGACTCAAAAACAGAGTCCTCCACAATACGAGATTTATGTTTTTTATATTGATAAAGACAAGCATAAAGTCGCTCTCTTGAGTTATGAGAATTTCTTTCTGGCCTAACATTATTTTGTAAAAATGGTTTTTGAAAAATATGGGATTCATCAATGCAAGTACTTATTCTTAGTCCCAACTCATAATTTTCCCCATAATCTAAGTTTTCATCGTACCCACCGATTTTAAAAAAAAGATCTTTAGAAATACAAAAACTTCCGGCGAGAAAGCTCGCAGTAATATAGTTATATACTTTCCCTAAATTTTCCGGTTTCCAGGATATTCTTTTCTCTCCAACTACTTTTACTACCTCCCAGCATAAAAATGGCTTATTTATATTGCTTGTGAAAATTTCCTTAACCAGGTCTTGATATAGAAAATCATCCGAATCAAGAAAAACTAAATAATCTCCCTTTGCAATCTTTGCTCCAAAATTTCTACTGGAAGAAACTCCAGAATGATTTCTGGAATAAAATTGAATCCTTTCATCAAAACAGAAATCGGACACTACTTCCCTTGTATTATCCGTAGAACCATCGTCAATTATTAATAATTCCCAAGAGGAATGGGTCTGCTCAATGATACTTTCTACCGCTTTTTCAATCCGGTCAGCCCTATTATAAGTCGGTATGATAAAACTTATTAATTTCAATATCTATAAGTACTTAGCTCTATTCCCTAGTTCGGCCATAGTTAGACTTTCAAAATCATATTTTTTATTACAATATTGGTAATGCTTTAAAATAGTTTCTAATTGATTTAAAGACTCTTTAGGAAATTCACCAAAATTATGTGGATGCCACCATAGATGATAAATCTTTTTATGCTTCGCTGAATGAGAAATTTCTTCTTTAATTCTCCTCAATTTAAAAAATTCTAGCATTCGATTGCTTGAGAAAGGCCTCAGCATTCTACTAGCTTTTTGATGTATCACCGCATTCGAGTTGGCCTTAAGGTCTTTCAGATTATATGATTTATCATGGAATCCGAAATAAGCATCTCCAGAACGAAAAATCTTTTGAGACAAAGTATCCTGTTCTGGGTTATTCCAATACCAGTTAGAAGGATTGGTTCGGATGTTTTCAATACCTAGCTCTTCACATATTTTTACATATTCTTCATTGAATTGATTCCTTGGAAAAACAAGCGATTTTAATTCTATTCCAAAAGTTTTTGAAAGCTTTACGGCAACTTGTAAATCTGATTTGAACATCTTTAGTTTTTGTCCTTCTTCTTTGCAATAATAATGTGAGTAGGTGTGAGTTGCTAATTCCTGTCCATGGGTAGAATTAATTTGTTTTATTAAATCGGGAGCAAAACAAAACTCCTCAGTTGAAGGAGAAACTATGGAAGTTCCATATTCATATGGATTTAATTTTTCATTTTTATAATATGGAATTACCTTTGGATAATTCGATTTCCATTGATTCCATCCCCTATTGAATAACATACCGACAGTGGCCCAAGTAGCATGAATTCCATATTCTTGAAAAAGTTGAAGTATCTGAGGGATTACTTCTTTGGTATTCTCAAAATATTCTTTTTTATTTCTCCAGTCTACTTTATCGAATATCCCCCAAAGCAGTTCGAAATCCAAGGATATCACTAAGAATCCAGAATTATTCAGTTTAGTCATTTATATATGATAATTTTCTCAAGCATTTTTAAGTAATACTATTCTATGCTATATGCTACGGCTATTTCATCTTGCCTTTTCTTTTTCAGCATTTCCAGCTTCCTCTTTCTTATCATCATACTAACGTATTTCTTTTGTGCCAGATAATAGTAGATTACAAAGAAGAGGAAATACATTACCATTGATTTTTGTCTCATTATAATACCCAAATTAGACATTACAAAAGCCATGGCAAGAGAAGCGAGAAAAAATGTTGTAAGACTCATTTTTACACTAATAGGCGATTTCTTCAAGAACTTTATAAAATCTTTTTTCAAAATCTTGAAGAAAAGAAAAAGATAAATGAGATTCTCTACAGAGACTATTAACCCTAAAAATCCAGGGGCATCAAAGAATAAAGGTCGAAACCAAAATGTAAATAATTTTAAGGGTAAAGGGTAATTAACCATATCGACTCCAGAACCGGAGCTACTAAGAGCATTAGCTCTATCTTCAGAGAAATTCTCAAAACCTTCAACCAAATTTTCTGAATCCTGTAATCCTGCAATTCCCAGAATGCTATCCTGCATTATAACTAGACTCCCTGTCATTACAATAAAAACCATGGCTTTTTTCCAGAATGCTATTTTTTCCTTTCCTGTAAAATAACCTAAAACAGTACCTACTGCAATAAATAGAAAAACATGAGGTCTTATATAGTACGTTATTAAAGAGCCTATCAATAGGATACCCCAACGTTTTTTAGGTTCTCCAATAGCATACGCAAACATCATAAGTCCCATAAAAATTGGTGCTCCTTTACCCAATGAGGCTGTCCAAAAATGCATATTAGGAAGAAATAAAATCAAAGTTAGCAGATCAACTCCCTTGAAAACCTTGATTTTTATTGGAATATTTTTCCTGAAAAATAAATATGCATATACAAAGCCTAAATAACCCATCCAAGCATAAATCGCCATCATCATTTCATAACTAAAACCAAAAAAATTGATAAATGGATAAGATAAAAAATCTATAAATGTGGTACTTGTCCCATAAAAGCTAAACCAGCTCTCGTTTGATAACTGTGGCCGCCAGAAATACAATTTGGAGTCAGAGTTATTATAGAGGGCATATGTATAGTAGACTCCAGCAAAGAAAAAATGATAAAAAAAGAGGTAATTCATCTTACTTTTATCAAAGAATTTATGTTTCCTTGCCATCTCACTAAAAAGTATCTGGCTGATTAAAAACAAGATAAATATTAATAAAATACCTCCTAACATCCCTTAAAATAATTCTAGATCACCCAAAGTATAATTCCATTCTTCCTCATCTAAAAATCGATCATGATTTTTTTCAGAACAATTAATATTCTTGAAAGTCAGAACCGGACCAAAATTCCCGCTTACCTGTATACGAAATAAATTATCACGGAAACTATAAGAAATAAAGTTAGGTTTATACACAGAAGACCATTTTTTAATGACTTTCCTTGCCAACTTCTTACCTTTTTCTGAATTATAAATGCATTCTGAAATTCTCAATTCTAAAAAACGGCCTCGATCTTTCAAATAGGAAGCTATGAAAATATCCTCATCATTATATACAAAATAAGGCTGGATTTTGTTATTCAGATATCTCCACTGGAGATATTTTGAAGATTTAGGAGTAAATAACTTTTTGGTTTGAATCAATCCATCATTATAATGCTCTAATAAAGGTTCTAGATTTGTCTCAAGTTTTGTAGATTCATAAACCGGTGTCTTACTTATTTTACCTATTAACCGAAACGGTGATTGCGGAACAATATTCGTACGAACTTTTCCCACTTCTTTCCAACCCATCTTTAAATAACCTGGTTTGCTCTGGGCATTTGGCGTATTAAAGACAAAGTGGTCTCCATTTATTTTCCCTTCTTCAAGTGCCTTAAAAGTAAGTTTTTTAAAAATACCTTTTCCTTGATGCTTTGGATGGGTTGCTGTATCTACTGCTCTAAAGGCACTATAGCTTTTGGAACCGTATTGCCATTTCCATCTCATAAATGCACGAACACCAATTATACCTTCCTCTTCTTCAGCAACGAAAACTAAACTTTTTCCAAAGGGATTATGCACATGTTTATACTTCCATACTTCTTTTGTTTTTTTGGAGGAAGTTTCTCCTAAACTTGCCTTTAGAACATTTACAATGGGATCTAGGTCTCTATCTGTTGCTTCTCTTATCTTCATACCGCTAATTCGGAATATTGTCTTTCTAAATTTTCTACCATAGATTTCAAGCTGAAATCTGAAATAGCGCGATTTCTTGCAGCTCTTTGTAAATCTTTTAGTTCGGTTGGATTTTCAGATAAAAAAATCAATTTTTCAGACAAATCTTTCCACTGATCTACTTCAACCATCAAACCATCTTCGCCATCATTTATCACCTCTTTTATTCCACCGGCATCTGTAGTCACTATAGCGCACTCCATACTCATAGCCTCCAAAAGAGCTATTGGTAAACCCTCGAAAGAAGAACTCATCATGAAAATATCCATGGCATTGAAGTAAGGTTTTGTTTGCTCCTGAAGTCCTGGCATTATAATCTTATCCACCAAATTATGATCGGTTACTGCCTGTTTGACTTCGTCTTCAAGTGGACCTGCACCAACTATTAGACCATATACCTTTTTTGAGGTGCTGTCAGAAAATTTCTTAAATATATGGATCCATTCTTTTATTCGCTTTTGAAACCTAAAAACAGAAACAAGTCCCACTACTATAGCATCTTCTGGAATTCCGTATTTTTTTCTAATATCTGAATCTTCATAGTTCCGCATGAATTTATCTGTATTTACACCGTTAAGGATGGTCTTTACAGGAATCTGAGGTTTAATATTTTTTATAATCGAATTAGAAACATCCTGTGAAACTCCAACGGCCAGACTTTGAGAATTAAAGGATTTTTTATTAAGTATCTTAGTGATCGGATGATAGCGCTCCTGCATGTTGTGTTCGGTATAGATCAAGGGTATTCTGGTTCTATTATGTACAATTCTACCAACAAATCCAGCCCAGGGTAAATGGCAATGAATAACATCTATCTGTTTCTCCCTACAGTAATCTATAATCTGCGGAAATTTCGAGATTAGTTGAAAATTATTCTTCGCCTGTAAACATTGAACATTTCCTCCTTTTATTTCAATTTCTGAAACCATCTGATCTTTCCAGGGAAGAAAATAGATAAAGTGAAAATCAAATTTATCCGTATCATGTATTGCCAGTGTTTCAGGCAAAAGCATTTCGGCCCCTCCTCTTCCCAAGGATTTTATTATATGTAGGATTTTTATTTTCTTCATTTGTAATTCTTCTCTGTTATAGTATTCCTATACACTTGCAAGAAGTTTTCTGCTAAAACTGAATTATTGAACTTATTTAAAACCAATTTTTTAGCCTCAAGAGTTTTAGATGATTTATCTTCAGTGAGAGCATTTCTCATTGACTGTACGAAAGATTTTAAATTATTTGGTTTTACCAAAAAGCCGGTATTCTCATTAAGAACTTCTGAGATTCCACCTACATCGTAGGCTACCACGATAGTATTATAGTTCATGGCCTCTAGGATAACTCCTGGAAGCCCCTCAACCAGACTAGGTAAAACGAGCATATTCGCATAATAAATATATGATTTTGGTTCTGGAGTTTCGCCATGAAATATTACATTCTCAGAGATACCAAATTTTAGAATAGTTTTTTCAATATCTCCTTTGAGAGGTCCTTCCCCAATGATATGCAATATGGAATTAGGATGTGACTCAAGAAAAGCCTTATGTATTTCGAGTAAGTGTTGATGATTTTTTTCTGGAGTAAGGGAACCAACATGGACAATATTAATGACACCTTCTTGGTATGGATTTTTAAAATCAATATTAATCATGTTGTCAACTCCAGTAGTAATCACATTAGTTTTGTTTGTAGTAAAAGGGTAAAGTTCATTGAGGTCTCTTTTAGAGGATTGAGAAACAGAAACCACCTGATCTACTTTTTGAAATAAAAATTTATTCAGTTCTCTAGATAGTTTACCCTTTACGTAATAACTAGTCAAGCTTGCATTCCTAAAAACAATAGGTACTTGCCAGCCGAAGATCTCACGTGAAAGTATAGTATATTTAAGAGTGTCTGAAGCATTAGCCTGTACTACATCAGGCTTAAAGTCCTTTATTATCTTCGCAATAGTTTTCCAACCAAAATAATCGGCATATCTAAAGGATTGTATTCTTTCGAGAGATTCTATTTCTTTATGAAATGGCAATTTCGCTGTACCGTCATAAATACTGTAAACCTTTACTTCATGCCCCTTGTTTTCCAGCTCTGTTGACAATTGAGCACAAAATATTTCTGCGCCCCGATATTGTTTTTTTTGAATTATCTGCAGAATTTTCAATTTTCCTTGAGGATCGGGCGTAATACCGGCAAGATCAGCATACAATTCCTCAAACTTCCGAGCGTTCTTCTTTGGATTGAATTGCTCTACTACTAAATTTCTGGCATTCGTCCCTAAAGTTTTTCTTAAGGTTTCATTCTCGCAAATTTCAACAATTTTGTTCCTGAATCTGTCCTTATCAAAGTTATCAATGATAAAGCCTGTTTGCTCATCGATGAGAACTTCTTTTACACCACCTACATTTGAAGCCACGGTTGGCTTCTCCTGAACAGCCGCCTCTAAAATAACCCCTGGTACTCCTTCTACCAAGCTTGATAATACCACACAATCAGAAGCAGATAGCAATTCCGGGATATTTTTTCTGAATCCTAATAAAAAAACGGTTTCTTTAAGTCCGTTATTCTTGATCTTTTGATCAATATCTCCATAAGTGACACCATCTCCTACGCAGACTAATTTTATTTCGGGATGTGAATTTTTCAAATCCTGAAAGATTTCGAGAAGAAATGTATGATTCTTCTCGGGGCTGAAATTCCCTACGTGCATTACTATTTTCGAATCTCCTTCCAGTCCGAGCTCCTTTTTTAACTCAAAACCGAAATCTTCGTTATTAAGCTTGTCGTTTGGAATTCCCCTTCGAATTACCGAGGTCTGTTCTTTTGGATAATTTAGAGTTTCAATTAGATCTTGAATCGATTCAGATCCAACAGAAGTGACGTGATCCACCCTAGAGAATATCTTCTTATATAGGGTAAGTTTAAGATCAGAACCAAGCCATTCACTTATAGTGCTAATATTTCTGTATACCAGAGGCCTTTTTTTTAAGTAGAAGTTTGCGAGAACCATATATTTTAAGGTATCGCTTCCATTGCACTGTATTACATCCGGGTTTGCATCTTTTACAAGCTTGACTATGGTTTTGATTAGCGAAATGGAGATCGCGCTGCTTTTTCCTTCAGAAAGATCAAGATTTTGTGCGCCTTCTACTCTCAGTATATTCGAATCATTCTTGTAGAGACCGGCAAAAATTATTGAATGACCAAAATTAATAAGTTCTTTACTGAGATTTGCGGCAAAGACCTCAGCTCCACGATATTGTCGTTTGGTTACTAATTGAAGAATTTTCAATTGATTAAATCTTTATATAAATTAAAAATTCGATTGTGAATATCATCAATTTGGAATTTCTCATTATAATTTTCCAAACTATTCTTACCGTATTTTTCACGCAACTCTTTTGAGGTGGCAAAAAACTTTAATTTTGCTGCCAGATCTTTAGTGTTTGAAGTTTCAAAAAGGGTTGCGTTAAAATCTTCTCTAACTACTTCTTCAAAAACCTTAATATTGGAGGCTATTATGGGTAATCCAGCCGCCTGTGCTTCTATTAAAGAACCACCTAAGCCTTCATATAAAGAAGGAAAAACGAAAACATCAGCTGCTAAAAGTATCTCCTGAATATCATTTCTATGACCTAACCAGTCTATGGGAGTTTGAATATCATTATTATTCAAGTATTCTTTAATTTCTGAAGTCAAATTTCCTTTTCTACCACAAAAAATGAAATGTGATTTTAATTTTTTTAGTTCGTCATCAATTAAGTAAATTGCCTCTAGAAGATCGGTTTGAGCTTTTTGATATTCCTGCCTACCCACATGAACAAATAGAATAGCATCTTCATCAATATTCAATTCTTCTCTGATTTCTTTATGTACTAAATCCTTCTCCGCAAGAAAGCGGTTCTTAGACCTCCCTCTTGGGATAACAGTAATCTTTGAAGGTTTAATTTTTAGATGATTTGAAGCATGATTTTTAACTTCCTCTGTTAGCGCAATAAAATGATCTACTCCTTTTGATTGAGTATAGCGGTTCAGATATTTATATGCAGAAAGCCCAAGATTATTGATCTTAGGATCATTGTAGCGAATTTTTGAATAACTACAATTAACGATATATTCAAGATGGAAGAAAGAAATGAACTGCTTAGCAAGCCTTACACGAATAGCCGATCTAAATAATACTGATTGAACTAAATCTGGTTCAAATTCCTCAATAATTCCGGCCAGGTTCCTGGCCTGCGAAATTAAGTTACCGTTTTTTAGAAAAGTAACATCAAAACCAGCTTCAAGTATCTCTTGTTCAATACCAACCTTACGATGTTCTAGAACAACAATTTTGAGATGAACATCAGGCTGGCTCTGGAGGTAATACCATAAATCAGCATTAGACCTTTCTGCCCCTCCCGTACCTAAACTATCTTGAACATATAGAATTTTCATAAAACCTTGTAATTGTACTTTTTAAGATGTTCTGATGCAACAGAATTAATTTTTTCAATATCTACTTCAGAAAGTTTCGAAAGGCTTCTGGAGTTCATATTCTTGATCTCGCTACTTTTCTCATGAACCGAGAAAGACCTTTCAGATAATTTATTATTAAATCCCTCGAGACCTAAAAAAGTTGTGATTTCTTTCATGAGCCTATCGGGATCTTCGGTAAACTCCTCGTATGTGATCTCAAAAACATTTTTTAAGTTCTCCTTTTCTTTTTCAAAAACATCTAAAGTGTCAACCCATTGTTTGGCACAAACTTCTATAGGGTATTTCTCTTGCTTCTCATATTCGTTACCGGAAATAATTTTGGCTTTTCGTTGAATACCTTCAGAAACGGCATAACCATTTCTCACGATATGAATAAAGTATGCCGGCTGAAATTGTTCATTTAAAAAAGATACTCTACAAACATTGGAAATAGATTTTTCAACAAGGTAAGGTTTGGATTTATAAAAATGAGACCAGTGCTTTTTAATTTTTTGAGCAGTTTTCGGTGTTGTGTCTTGACCAGTCTTCAATTGATCATAACATTCAGACCACATTCTTCGCCACCCAAAATCTTCAGGTTTTAACAACTCTGAAGTTAGCATCACTCCTTCATCGGGCAATCCGGAAATTTGAGGGTGATTTGCTAATATTTGGTTTAAAAGGGTGGTTCCAGAATTATAACATCCAAGTATAAACACCCATTTTTTATTTTCTAATGTATTACCGGAAAGCTCAAGCCCTTTATAGAATAATTTATTAGTTCTATTTCTTGAAGCTAATCTATGAAGAATCGATTTTCCCTTGTATTTAATCATCTAAGTTTGTTAAACGCCAATTTTTTGCCGAAGATTTAAAATTCTGGAATGAAGACCAGACACTTTAACTTTAAATTCAGATAGATCATCATCTGCATTTACCCTTATACGGGATATCCGCATGGGATTAATCTTAGTTATATCCTTATTTACCTGATGATCAAACAAAAAAGCTATTTCAATGCCCTCTTCCATCAATGTGTTTTCAGAATTTGGCTCCCAATTACCATTGGGATAAGCAAATACGGAAAAATTCTCGCTAAGATCTAAATCTTCAAATTTAGATTTAGCAGCATTCATTTCTTCCATGATTTGAGCCTCATTACATTTATTAATCATTGGATGCGTATGGGTATGGTTACCAATAAAAATCCCATTATCATTAAGCTCTATGAGTTGCTTAGAAGTTAATTGCCCAGAATTGATTAGGGGAAGCGACTTCAAATACTCTCTTCGCTCTTCTTCCGGAACCTTTTTTAGCCGATCTACCTGCTTCCTGGCTTCTGAATATAATTTACCTTGTCTTTCATACGCTTTTTCCACCCATCGGCACCAAAAAGTCTTATTGCTATCGATTAAATCGGTTATTATAAATATGGCTGCTGGAACCTTTAATTTTCTAAGAACAGGAAAACCATTTTCATACACGGTTATATCACCATCATCAAAGGTAATTAAAAGTGAGTTTTCTGGTAATTCAAGCTGATTATCCAAAGATTTTCGCAAATCTGAAATTGTAATAAGGTGATAATTTTCCTTAAGAAATTTCACCTGTTTTTCAAATTCATTTTCATCAGGAACCGTGTGATAAGCTAGTACCTTTAAAGACCTGGAGTTATTTGAAAAAGGAAACAGGTTAAGTAAATCGTATAATATTGATCTCATCCTATAACTTTTCTGAAATTTTCTTATGAAGTTTGATCGCGGTTTTAACCGGAAAAACTTCAAATAATCCTGCCGCAACTAATGCTTTTTTATTACCGCATTCTATAGATCTTTTTAAATAATATCTTGCGTCTTTTTTTTGGTTATTATGATAACAAAGCCACATAAGCTTATAGTTCCATCTTCTTTGCAAATGTTGATGTTCTTTTATTTTTTCAGTATGCTTTTGAATCATCAGTTTATAGCTGCGAAGTTTCTGAGAGGAATCTTTTCTAACTCGATGCCCTGAGTGGTCGTAAGTATCCACAAGAACTTCAAGCGTATGTGCAAAATCAAAATCCTGGACTATACGTAGCATGAAATCAGTATCAACAGCAGCACGAAGATTCTCATCAAAATACCCGGTTTTATCAAAACAATCGCGTCTTACAGTAAAACCAAAATCAGTTCCAAAATATAATCCATTCAGAAAAAAAACATAAGGATCATTTGCTTCCATTGGCTTCCATTTTTCAGGCGCTGAATGGTCAAGCTTGTTTCCCTGAGCATCTATTCTATTTACGTTACACCAAAGAAAACCTGGCTCATCGTATTTCTGGATTAATGAAAACATCTTCTCCAAAAAGTCTGGGTGATATTGATCATCGCTATCAAGATAACAAACATATCTCCCATTTGCCTTCCTGGCGCCCAAATTTCGTGCTCCAGCGTTTCCTTTATTTATCTCATTCTGATAAAAGCTTAAATTAGGAATCGAAAGACCTTCTACTACTTCTTTAGTTCTATCGGTAGAACAGTCATCAGCGATTATTATCTCATAATCTTTATAAGTCTGGCTTGCCACACTTTGAATAGCTTTCTCAATAAGCTTTTCTCGGTTATAGGAAGGGATGACAACTGAAAAATATGGATTTTTATTGTTACTCAATTTATATACTAATTTTTGTGTAGTTTAAACCATGAAAGTAAATCGATTAAATTCAAATCAAATTCTTTCATTTCTTCAAGATACCTGGTATCCTTTTTTAACTTCACTTCTCCTCTCTTAAAACGAAATCTATTACCATGAACCAAATGATTATCCTCGATAAAATATGCGTTTTGAGAATTTAAAATAGAATTAGAGGCAATTTCAACTTCCATCAGATCCCCTATTGTCTTTAGAACATCTTTCGGCTTCTTGACCATATCTTCGTATGTTACTTCAACCGATCTTTTATCTTCCAAAAATTTACGGGTCTTAGTATTTATATAATTCCATCTTAATGTATCATATACTAAATACTTATAGTTCAAAGTAACTGTATTACTTTCTTCATCTTTTTTCTTCAATTTTTTTTGACGCGAATAAACAATTCCTTTCACGTCTCTTATCAAATGTAAATAAGAGAGATCAAATAATCCTGTGCTTTCAAGATACTTCGCGTACCATAGCTCCTTAGAACCATCAACTATTATCTGCCCCTCTCCCTTATACAATTCTGAATATAAAGTAGAAATCACTTCGGTATATATTTCAGCCTCGGGACCATGTATTTTTCCTTTCTGAATAAAATCTTCTTTATAGCCGCACAAAATTTTACTATTGAGCTCCACTCCTCTTTTTGATTTTATTTCTTTAATTTTTTCAGCAACCTTATCAAAATAAGGAAGCCAAAAGTCACACTCGTATAGCTGACTTCCACATGAACATTCTTTCTGAGGATAGAATGAAGCTTTGTTCTTTCTTGGATACCACAATCTTTCCATTTCTCCTACATGCAAAAAATGTGTTGATTGACTTATTAATTCACCAAAAACAGTACTTCCGCTTCTAGGGTAACCAAGCATTAATAATATTTTTGGTTTATTCGATAGTAGTTTTTTTTGCATATAGTAGTATTGGTTTTACATATAATTTAGAATAGTTCGGATTTCGAGTGTAAAAAAATCAATTTAGTAAATCTTTATACCAACCATTGATTACTTCATCAGAAAAATATGATGAGACTATATCATGATTGTGCTGCTGCTTCTCGTGTGACAAAGTTGAAAATATTTGACCTTTTTTCAAGTCTTTTTCAAAACTGAAGATATATACGCCTATATTTTTATAAAATTTGAGTAAGTTGTTATCTTCCCTCAAATAAACCTTCACGCCATTATTCAAAAGGTAATTTATATTATTACCAGCCTCCTGTCTTCGATGGCCGAAAAATGCAACATCAACTCCATCCAATAGTTCGTAATATTGGGCCTTTGGTAAAAAATTTAAGATGGGATAATAAATTTTTCTGAAGTTTTGTTCACAAAATGTATTTACAGAATCGGCATTCTCTTTATTACCATAATTAAGGGGTACATATAAATTATCGATAGCATTTTTATACTCATTTCTGTTCAAAACATTCAAAATAGAAAGATGATTCCCAGAAGCGGAAGCCGAATGATTTACTAGGACATTATACTTATTACTGTCTTTGTTTAGAGAAAATTTTCGAGGATAGTTAACAGAGTCATATCGAAAATTCCTGAATTCAGCCTTTGTTTTGAAATGCTGGGTTAAAAGCTCGTAATCATAGATATTCCAGAAGCAAAAGAAATCCAAATTAAATATGAATTGCTTAATTTCCTTCTGTTCCTTTTGTTTGAAAATTTTTACGAAATTTTTCCGTAAAGTCTTTCTAACTTGAGATATGAAACCGTTATCCTTCTTATCAAATAAATCATATCTGCCTAATCTATACAAATGTTTATATAAATCGTTTCCATAGAAAATCCAATAGGTTTCGATTTTATGATCTTTGAAGATTTCATTGATCAGTTTTGCTTTATAAAATTCCAGGTAGTGAACAAAAATCTTAACCTCATTAGTATTTTCAATGGTTTCAAGAATTTTGGATTTTACTTGATCTAATTCAATTGAAAACTCAAAGAATGACACATTATCTCGGTTTTCCACAAAATAGCTATCCTGCTTTTTTACATTACAAATAAAGATATTTTGCTTTTGAGAATTAATACTCGTTCTCTCAATAGCCTGATTTATAAATTTCTGATCATCAACTAAGTGAATATTCATGTGCCCTCTTTAATATAATCCAGCTTATAATCAAATTTCTCCAGAGTTGAAGCCGCGATCTTCTCAAAAAGCTTTTGTTGGACTTCACTCATCTCACTTTTATATTTTTCAATATTTTTTTTATCGATAGGCTCTCTTGTCTTTTGTTTCCATTCTAAAGTTTCAGAAGGCTCCAATTGCTTGTTTTGGTTATATTCATGGAACTGCCTCATTGACTGTTCAAAAGGTAATTCCAGCAGATTACAAACATCTTTCAGACTTTCATCAAAACCTGTTACAAGGTCTTCATATTTTAAAATGTGAAAATTACCCTGAGGTAATCTTTTCGAAAACTTTAAAATTTGCTCATTATTTTCTGACCATTCTTTTGCAATCTCTTCTATATCGGTTGGTAAGTGTGGTTTGTATTTAGATTTAATTTCTTTTTTGGAAATAGCCAGATATGAACAAGCCACATCCCTCCCATCTCTAATTAGAAAAAGAAACTTGGCCTTTGGATATATTGTATACAATAAATCGAGATGCTTTACATAATAATTGTTTTTATCGCCTAAAAATTCAGGAGTTTTAGACTGCTGCCTGGCATAAGATTCGATTACAAATAAGCATAGATCAGCGTAGGATTCAATTCTTGAATTTCCCGAAATATTAAACCTTAACTCTTCATAATTTAAGTTCCAGGTTTCTATTTTCTTCGAAGTCTTTAAGTCTTCAACGAATAGTTGAACCTCAGAATCGTTATTAGTATTGGATAAATTCCAGGTTTTATACTTTTCATACCACCATTGAATAAAACCACATTCAGGTGGAACACATATATCACTGTGACTTGTTAAAATTAGCCTGTATAAAGATGTACCAGACCTAGGATTTCCTATTACAAATAAAGGTTCAAAATTATTCATTTACACTGTTTAAGATTTCAACTATCCTCCTTAAATCTTTTAATTCTAACCCCTTGTATAATGGAAGGCATAAAATTCGTGATGAAATGGATTCTGAGATAGGCAAGGAAATAGCATCAATATACCCCAAAGTATTAAGAGATGGATAAAAATATCTTCTGGGTACAATATTCTCATCATTTAGTAATTTTTGAAAATGAAGAAGATTGTCTTCACTCTTAAAAATTACAGGATAGTAACTATAATTCCATTCCGTGCCCTCTCGTAATCGCAGCTTATCAAGATTTGAGAAATCTAAATTTTCATTATAATATTCTACGATATCTTTTCTATCAGAGAAAACTTGAGACATATGAGGAATAACGCTTAATCCCATAGCTGCTTGTAATTCACTCATTTTAGCATTAATTCCAACGCCCTCAAATTCTCCCGGACCATTATGACCAAAATTATGACTGAAAAATAATCT
This sequence comes from Christiangramia lutea, assembly GCF_022489035.1. Taxonomy (GTDB): domain Bacteria; phylum Bacteroidota; class Bacteroidia; order Flavobacteriales; family Flavobacteriaceae; genus Christiangramia; species Christiangramia lutea. Next base: position 479,204 of record NZ_JAKVTV010000003.1, on the reverse strand, counting down.
TTGATTTAATTTATCACTATTGCAGAAGAAAGCACCGCCTTCTCCAGTATGAAAAATTTTAGTTGCATGAAAACTACAGGTGCTAACGTCGCCATAATTAAAAATAGAGTTTTCCAAATACTTTACTCCATAACAATGTGCTGCGTCATAAATAACTTTTAAATTATTTTTTTCTGCTATCTCTTGAATAACCTGAACATTGCATGGATTCCCAAAAACATGAGTTGCTAGAATAGCCGTAGTCTTAGATGTGATTGCCTCCTCAATCTTGCTTTCGTCTATAGTTAGGTACTCTGGATGGATATCTACAAAAACCGGCTTACAATTCTCCCATACAATTGAAGAGGTAGTAGCAACGTAACTAAAGGGAGTTGTAATAACTTCCCCATTATTTGCTAAATTTTTCAGTGCAATTTGTATTGGTAAGGTCCCGTTAGTTGTTAAGGTAACATTGGGAACGTCCAAAGTTTTTTTAATACGTAATTCTAGTTCTCTAACAAGTTCACCTCTATTAGTAAGCCATTCATTTTTCCAAATGCGCTCAAGTTGTGTATTATATTCCTCTAAAGGAGGAAAAAAAGTTTTAGTTACAGGAATCATGAGGTCGTTTTATTAGCGTGAATACTATAATCTTTAGCCACATCGATATTAAAAGATTTACCTAATTTCTGCCATTTTTCAGGATCTTCTAATAAGTAATGATCTAATCGATTTTCATCAAATTCATTGAAAAACTCCTTAATCTCTCTTATACGCAGTAAATAAAGGGCTTTATAATGTTCTCGATGTCTTTCTTCGATTGTCAGACTTTCATCTTTTATACTGCTATAAAAGTTGTCTTTCTGAGAGCTATTTTGATAAAAATCCCATTCTCTTCTATAGATTTTGGAATGTCTATAGGTATTACCAAGAGTTCTACCACTGGAGTGTTTTTTTAACGAATCGAACCATTTATCAGCATCTCTTTCAAACAAAATAAACCGTGATTTGGGAAAACGATGAAATAGAAATTTATAAAAATCCTGATACCACCATGGGTTGTCTTCAAATACCTGTCTGGTTTTAAAGTCTGATGAATTAAAAATACTTTCGTAGTCTCCCTTTAACCACTTCAAACTCCATTCATTTCTCTCACTAACAGGATAGGTGGCTACTCTGTAATCATGTTCCATAAAAAACTTACCTACAGAAGTTGTTCCGGTCTTCTGAAAAGAGATACAGAAAATTTTTTTATTTAAGTATGCCTGTAATACAGAATCTATCTTTCTAACATTCATCATCTAACAATTAAATCTTTTAGATCTCTCAAACTTTTAAGCTTCAATATATAACTTAATCCTACATATATTAATAAACCAGCACCGGCACCAATTATTGTCCTTAAAATATCCATAAAACCATTAATTAGACTATCTAAATAAAAAACAGCAGCACCACACAAACCTGCTAAGAGTATAGGTGCAGAAATATCCTTTACCTGTTGAAGAGTAGGATAATTTATAAACTTATCTGCATAGTATGAATTGATGAAAAAATTAATTACAGAAAGAATTAACTGTGAATATAATATACCGAAAATCCCAAACTGTAAACCTATAATCAGCCCCACTACAACTAATGCTTTTTTAATTACCTGAAGTTTAAGAACTAAATCTGAGCGACCTTTAACCTTTAAAATATTTAGATTATATGATTGAACCGGGTACAAAATCCCAGTAAGACATAAAATCTGAAAATAAGGAACTGCCGGAAGCCATTTTTCGGTAAATAAGAATCGAAATAGTGGCTCTCCTAAAACGGCTGCAAAAATCAATACAGGAGCAAGAACATATACTATCAGTTGCATTATTTTCCTGTAAATAGCTTTCAATTTTTTATTATCATTTTGAATACCTGAAAAAAGTGGGTATGTCACTTTATCCAAAGCATTCGAGATATTATTAACAGGCAGCTGTTTCATCGTTTCTGCACGAGTATAAAACCCAACCTGTGCAGGTTGAAAAAACTTTCCAATTAAAATTAGATAAATATTATTGAAAATCTTATTTAACAAACTCGATAATGTAATCTTATATCCAAAGTGGAAGTGTTCTTTAAATTTTTTTACATTAAAGACAGCACTTGGAGTCCACTTCGAATAAATCCATAACTGTACAGTTCCAATAAAAGCTGTTGCTATTTGACTCCATACTAAACTCCATACTCCAAAATCAAGATAGGCCAGTGTAATTCCAGCTATACCCCCAAGTAAAGTGGACGGTATTGTAATTAAAGTCTGTGTTTTAAAATCCATTTTCTTAGTTAACCTCGTACGTTGTACGCTTGAAAATGAATCTATGATGAACGTAATGCAGTAAAGCCTAATGATCGAGGTCAGAATATCTCGATCATAGAAATCTGCAATCAACGGTGCACAAAAAAATATTATTAAATAAATTAGAACACTGGCAGCTAAATTGAAGAAGAAAACCGTTGAAAAATCTTCCTGATCCAGATCTCTGCTCCGGATTAAAGATTGAGTTAAACCGGAATCCATCAGTCCCCGACCTATAGAGTAAAATACTGCTATCATCCCAATAAGACCAAATTCTTCAGGCAAGAGTAGTCTTGCAAGAAAGATGGAGACAATAAAGCTAATTAATTGATTTCCGAATTGCTGGGTAAATGTCCAAACAACTCCGGATTTTGCTTGTTTTCTTAAAGACATTTATAAGTTTGCTACAATATCTTTCAGGTACGCACCGTATTTTGATTTACCGTAGCGATCTATGGATTTCTGCAAGCCAGATTTGAAGATAAATCCTCTTTGATGGGCTACCTCCTCGATACAGCCAATCATAGTACTTTGTCTATTCTGAAGCACACGTATAAATTCACTGGCATCGTCTAGTGACTCAACTGTGCCAGTGTCAAACCAGGTCATCCCCCTAGTCATCACGCCAACTTCCAACTCTCCTGCCTCCAGATACATTTCATTAATCGTAGAAATTTCTTTCTCACCCCTGTCTGATGGCTCTACCTTTTTCGCATATTCAACTACTTTATTATCGTAAAAATAAAGACCCGGGACAGCATATTTCGATTTTGGAACTTCGGGTTTCTCTTCTATACTTATAACTTTTTTATCCTTATCAAACTCAACCACACCATATCGCTGTGGATCACGAACTGGATAAGCAAAAATAGAAGCTCCCTCTACATTAATTTTACTTCGAAGTAATGATCCAAATTCATTTCCGTAAAAAATGTTATCCCCTAGGGCTAGGGCAACTTTATCATCACCAATAAATTCTTCGCCTATTATAAATGCTTCGGCTAAACCATTAGGTTCATTCTGAACAGCATATTCGAACTTGCATCCTAAATCAGACCCATCGCCCAATAGCTTTCTAAACGATTCTTGATCGTGAGGCGTTGTGATAAAAAGAATTTCATTTATTCCGGCAAGCATTAATACCGAAAGAGGATAATAGATCATAGGTTTATCATAAACCGGTAATAATTGCTTACTTACCGATATGGTTATTGGATATAATCTTGTCCCACTGCCCCCCGCTAATATTATTCCTTTCATTCTGAGTATTGTTTTTTATAATAGTCTTGATAATCACCAGAAACTACGTGATTAAGCCAATCTTTATTACTCAAATACCAATCTATGGTTTTTGATAAACCTTCTTCGAAAGTTACTGAAGGTTTCCAGCCCAATTCGTTATTTACCTTTGAAGCATCAATAGCATACCTTTTATCGTGACCTGGCCTATCCTTCACATAGCTGATTAATTTGCTACAACTTCCCGCAGGTCTATTTAATTTGCTATCCATTACGTCGCAAAGAAGTTTTATCAAATCAATATTTTGCCATTCATTAAACCCTCCAATGTTATAGGTTTCTTTCTCTGAACCCTTGTGGAAAATTAGATCTATAGCATTTGCATGGTCTATTACATACAACCAGTCGCGAGTATATTTTCCATCTCCATATACAGGAAGTTCTTTGTTCTCAACTATATTATTGATAAACAGTGGTATTAATTTTTCCGGAAATTGATTAGGACCATAATTATTTGAACAATTTGAAATAATATATGGTAGTTCATATGTCTCTCCATACGCCCGAACGAAATGGTCACTGCTTGCTTTTGATGCCGAGTAAGGGGAGTTTGGATCATAAGAACTTTCTTCCGAAAACAAACCTTTCTCTCCAAGCGAACCGTAAACTTCATCTGTACTAATGTGATAAAAAAGTTTTTCATGGAGATTATCCTTCCATATTTCAATCGCAGCATTTAAAAGGTTCATGGTGCCAAAAACATTAGTACGGACAAACGCCAATGGATCTGATATTGACCTGTCTACATGCGATTCAGCGGCTAAATGAATAACTGCATCAAACTGCAACTCATGAAATAATCTATTGATGTATTCTGAATCATTTATATCTCCTTTTAAAAAAGTATAATTTTCAGAGTTTTCAACATCCTTTAGATTCTCCAGATTTCCAGCGTACGTTAAAGCATCTAGGTTATAGACATGGTATTCAGGATATTTACTAACAAATAACCGTACTACATGCGAACCTATAAAGCCAGCTCCTCCAGTAATTAAAATTTTTTTATTTCTTAAAGACATACACTAAACAATCATCCCCGCAGCAACGGTTTCATTTGTATTTTCATCTATCAGGATTATACTACCGGTATTCCGATTATCTCTATAAGAATCCAACATTAATCTGTGTGTAGTCCTTACAGTAACACGGGCAATATCATTCATCCCTAGATCCTTATCTTCCGTATTTCTATTATATGTGTTGATATCGATCTTATACACCACATCCTTGATCATTGCTCTTTGCTCGTTAGATGTATGCATAACGGTATATTTAGCCCTTGGCTTGGCTGCATCATTATTTAACCAACACAGCATTACATCAAATTCCTGCTCTCCTTCCGGCTGATTATTCTTTTTAACGATCATATCCCCCCTACTAACATCTATATCATCTTCAAGAGTCATAGAAATAGACATTGGAGCAAAAGCTTCCTCCACTTCTTTTTCACCGGCATTCATAGATTTGATCTTTGAGGTAAATCCTGAAGGCAGAACTGACACTTCATCTCCGGTTCGATAAATACCGCTGGCTACCCTACCTGCATAACCTCTATAATCTCTGTGTTCATCACTTTGAGGTCTTAGAACGGTTTGGACGGGGAATCGGGCATCGATTTTATTAATGTCACTACTAATATGTAATGTTTCTAATATACTTAATAAAGTTCCGCCACCATACCAATCCATATTTTCAGAACGATTGACGACATTATCTCCCAGAAGTGCGCTCATTGGTACGAAACGAACATCTTTTACAAGAAGCTTTGATGAAAACTCTTCAAATTGTGTTATGATCTCATTATACCTTTCTTCAGAAAAATCTACGAGATCCATTTTATTAATACATACAATTAAATGAGGTATGTTCAATAATGAAGCAATGAAAGAATGCCTTTTGGTTTGTTCAATAACTCCATGACGCGCATCGATAAGAATCAGCGCTGCATTTGCCGTAGAAGCACCAGTTACCATATTACGGGTATATTGAATGTGCCCAGGTGTATCGGCAATGATAAATTTTCTTTTTGGGGTTGTGAAATACCTGTAAGCAACGTCAATGGTTATTCCTTGCTCTCTTTCATCTTTCAAGCCATCAGTAAAAAGAGCCAGATCAACTCCGTCATGACCTTTCTTGGCGCTTGTATTTGTAACAGACTCTAATTGATCCTCAAAAATAGACTTTGAATCATATAGAAGACGCCCAATAAGCGTACTTTTTCCGTCATCTACACTTCCAGCGGTGGTGAATCTTAGTAATTGATTATTATTGATTTCCATTATTCTTTGCTAAACGTTTAATAAAATAATTTATAAGACTCTGAAACTAGTCCAGAGTAAAGTGGGTTTGATTAAAAATAGCCCTGTTTCTTACGGTCTTCCATCGCAGTTTCAGATCGCTTATCATCAGAACGATCTCCCCTTTCTGTCTTTCTCATTGCAGAAACTTCATCTGCGATCTTGTCAAGGGTGTCGGCATCAGATTCAATACCTCCTGTGATGGTAATATCTCCCAGAGTTCTGAATCTTATCTTCTTCTTTTCAATCTTTTCTCCGTCTTCTAGCTTTAAATATTCAGAAACAGGAATCCATGAATTATTTCTAAAGACCACTTCCCTTTCATGAGCAAAATATAGGGATGGAATGCTTATATTCTCTCTTTTTATATAATTCCAAACATCCATTTCGGTCCAGTTGCTAATTGGGAAAGCTCTAAAATGCTCTCCTTCGAATTGTTTTCCATTTAACAGGTTCCAAAGTTCCGGACGCTGATTTTTAGGATCCCACTCACCGAAATCGTTACGGTGAGAGAAAAAGCGTTCTTTTGCTCTTGCTTTTTCCTCATCTCTACGTCCTCCACCAATAGCGCAGTCCACTTTATTAGTTTCCAAAGCATCAAGCAAAGTTGTAATTTGAAGGGCATTTCTGGTGGCATTCTTGCCTTTCTCCTCGGCAACTCTACCCTGATCAATAGATTCCTGTACCGATCCAACAATAAGTTTTGCTCCAAGGCTTTCGATCAAATCATCTCGAAACTTGATCGTTTCCGGAAAATTATGCCCAGTATCCACATGCATTAATGCAAATGGAATCTTACTTGGATAGAAAGCTTTTTTTGCCAGATGTGTGACTAAAATAGAGTCTTTCCCTCCGGAAAATAAGATTACCGGATTTTCAAACTGTGCCCAGACTTCACGCAAAATGAAGATCGCTTCTGATTCTAATTCATCAAGATAATTCAGATAATATTTACTCATTACTTCTTTATTTCTAATTTTTCTAATACGTATTCAACGATCCTTGATACGGAAACTTCAGCCTTCTCAAGATCTGTTTTTACTTCTATATCTGGAAATTCAGGTGCCTCGTAAGGAGCATCAATTCCAGTAAAGTTTTTGATTTCACCAGCACGGGCCTTCTTGTATAGCCCCTTAACATCTCTATTTTCACAAACTTCAAGCGGAGTGTTAACGAATACCTCAACGAAGTCTTCGTCCCCGATTATATTCTTTATAAAATCCCGGTCAGCATTTAATGGGGAGATAAAAGAGGCAATCACTAGAGATCCGGAGTCCACAAATAATTTTGCTACTTCTGCAATACGTCTTAGATTTTCCTCACGATCCTTTCGACTAAAACCAAGATTATTGTTCAATCCTCCTCTGATATTATCGCCATCCAGGGAAAAGGTGTGAATCTCTCTCTCAAAAAGTTCCTTCTCAACCATATTGGCCAGAGTAGATTTTCCTGAACCAGAAAGTCCGGTGAACCAGACGACGAAGGATTTATGCCTTTTTAGATTATTACGATCCTTGCGACCAACATTAAACGTATGTGGTACTATATTATTCATCGGTATACTTTAATTCATTCTCTTTTTCTAACTCTTTACTTCTTCGCTGCTGAAGACCATAATCATATTTATACCAGGCTCTCTCATGCAAGTAATAAAGCACCATTTTTGTAACCAATTCTATTCCTCCAATTTTCAAGCCAGTCAACGGATTTCCTGAGATCCACCAGGCAAGAAGCATAGTATCCAAAGTACCTACACAACGCCAGGTTATGGTTTTTGCGATATGTCTTTTTCGGCTATCCCCATGTTTAGTAACTCCTGCTTTTATATTAAACCAGATTCTTTCATGTAGATAATATAAAACCATTTTGGTAATTACTTCTGAAAATCCAATTTTCATTCCAGTATAGGGATTACCCGTAATGATCCAGGAAAGTACAATGGTATCTATCGTTCCAACAACTCTCCAGGTAGCGGCTTTGGCGATATGTCTTTTATGTGTACTAGCCAATTGCCGAAACTGAAAAATGATTGTTCAGGAGATTTTCCCGGTTGTATTTCAATTCGACACCAGTTTCTTTGTCAACTACTTCAAGACCTACTGCTGAACAGATAGCCTGACCAGCTGCAGTATCCCACTCCATAGTAGGTGCAAATCTTGGATATATATCTGCATTGCCTTCTGCCACCAGACAGAATTTTAATGAACTTCCCTTTGAAACTACTTCAACTTTATCTGTCGAATTTTCCTTTAAGTTAGTAATAAAAGCCTTGGTATCATCATTTAGATGAGACCTACTTCCTACAACCCGAATTAGACCATCTTTCTTTTTAGGTGAAATTCTTGAAGATTCCGAATGCTTAAAACTTAAAGGATCTGAATCTTTTAATTCCTGCTTCCAAGCAGATTCTTCATCAGCATAATAAATTGTATTTTTACCGGGGACATAAATAACTCCTAACTTCGAGAGGTTTTCTTTAATATAGGCGATATTTACCGTGAATTCACCATTTCGCTTTATAAATTCCTTGGTACCATCAAGAGGGTCTACTATCCAGCAATCTGTCCAATTTTTACGCTCACTATATTCCAATTGCTTATTTTCCTCACTAATAATAGGAATATCAGTATTCTTTAAATAAGAATTAATTACAGCATTTGCTTTAAGGTCAGCTTTTGTAAGTGGAGACTGATCACCTTTATTTTCAATTTGAAAATCCTCACTATCATAAACCTCCATAATCACATTACCGGCATCAATCGCCGCCCTGATTGCTATATCTAATTTTTTATCCATAATTACGATCCAATTGCATAAAACTCGAAACCGATTTCTTCCTTCTTTTTTCTATCCAATAATTTTCTACCATCAAATAAGAACGCCGGTTTCAGCATGTTATCATAAATTTTTTGCCAGTCATACCCTTCAAACTCATCCCATTCTGTTAAAACAGCTACAGCGTGAGCATCCTGGCAAGCTTCGTAAGGCTGATTAACCACGGTTACGCGTTGTCTATTCTCTTCCTCAGACCTGGAATTTAAATAATCAAGATCTGCATATATTTGTTCTTTTTTAACCTTGGGATCATAAACCACTATTTCGGCCTGCTCATTTAATAGATAATCTGCTACGTAAATGGCAGAAGACTCCCTGGTATCGTTAGTGTCTTTTTTGAAAGCCCAACCTAGAAAAGCTATTTTCTTTCCAGATACAGTATTAAATAATGTTTTAACAATATTAGCTGCAAACCTTTTCTTCTGGTGATCATTCATAAGAATAACTTGATGCCAGTAGTCTGCAACCTCGTTTAATCCAAAAGATTTAGCGATGTAGACCAGGTTCAAAATATCCTTTTGAAAACAACTACCTCCAAAGCCAACTGAAGATTTAAGAAATTTGGATCCGATTCTCGAATCCATTCCAACTGCTTTTGATACCTCACTTACATCTGCACCTGTTTTCTCGCACAACTCAGACATAGCGTTAATACTTGAAACTCTCTGAGCTAAAAATGCATTCGCGGTAAGTTTAGACAGCTCTGAAGACCATACATTCGTAGTTAAAATTTTATCTTCAGGTATCCAGTGAGCATAAATATCAACCAGAGCCTGCACAGCTTCATTCCCTTCCTCAGTATCAATATCTCCACCAATCAATACTCGATCTGGATCCATTAGATCATCTACTGCCGTTCCTTCTGCAAGGAATTCCGGATTCGATAGGATTTGATAATTAACTCCATTTCCTGTATTATCAAGTATATTCTTTAAAGCCTGGGCGGTTCTAACCGGTAAGGTAGATTTTTCAACTACAATTTTATCGTCTTTCGCTACTCTGGCAATTTGTCTTGCACATAATTCAATATACTTCAGATCAGCCGCCATACCCTTCCCAATTCCATAGGTTTTGGTAGGTGTATTCACCGAAATAAAGATCATATCTGCCTGATCTATAGCCGCATCTACATCTGTTGAAAAAAACAAATTACGACCTCTGGCTTCAGATACTACATCAGATAAACCAGGTTCGTAAATTGGTATGTTTTCTACATCCTCATCATTCCACGCCTCAATTCTTTTTTCATTTATATCAACAACGGTAACATTAATTTCAGGACATTTTTGAGCAATTACTGCCATAGTAGGTCCTCCAACATATCCTGCACCGATACAACAAATATTCTTAATTTTCAAAATTGGTAGTGCTTTAATTAATTATAATTTCTTATCACATTTATCTCCAAGAATCCCCTTAACATCATATACAACCGCACCATCAGATTTTAACTCATTCAAATCTATGGCCATAAATTCTTTGTGTGCCACGGCTAATACAACTGCGTCGAACTTAGCCTTAGGTAAATTTGATGTAGTTTGAAGCCCATATTCATGCTCAACTTCCGTTGGATTCGCTAAAGGATCAAAGATCGTTAAATTAACTCCGTACTCTTTTAAGGACTTTACAACGTCTACTACCTTAGTGTTTCTAACATCCGGGCAATTCTCCTTAAAAGTTATTCCAAGAACCAGAATATTGGATCCTTTTACTTTTATATCATTTTGCAACATTAGCTTCACCACCTCACTAGCTACATATTGCCCCATAGAATCATTCATTCTTCTTCCGGCAAGAATAATTTCCGGATGATATCCAATTTCCTGAGCTTTTTGAGCCAGATAATAAGGATCTACACCAATACAATGACCACCTACTAGACCTGGTTTAAATGGCAGAAAATTCCATTTTGTCCCTGCAGCTTCTAGAACCGCCTGGGTATCAATATTCATCATGTTGAATATTTTCGCAAGCTCGTTTACAAATGCAATATTTATATCTCTTTGAGAGTTTTCAATTACTTTTGCCGCCTCAGCTACTTTAATTGTAGGTGCCAAATGAGTTCCTGCTGAAATGACTTCAGCATATAGATCATTTACTTTTTCTCCAATTTCCGGTGTGGAACCAGCTGTAACCTTCAATATTTTTTCTACCGTATGCTCCTTATCCCCTGGATTAATCCTTTCTGGAGAATAGCCTACAAAAAAGTCTTCATTAAATTTTAAACCACTCTTCTTTTCTAGAACTGGCACACATTCATCTTCAGTAACTCCAGGATATACCGTTGATTCGTAAATAACCACATCTCCTTTTTTCAGTACATTCGCAACTGTCTCGCTTGACTTATATAACGGAGTAAGATCTGGCCTGTTATTTTTATCTACAGGTGTTGGAACCGTGATGATATAATAATTACAATCACTAATCTCATTTAAATCTGCAGTGCAAAAAAGACCATTTTCATCTGAGTTTTTATCTTTTAAAACTGATTGCAACAAATCATTTTCTACTTCCAGAGTAGAATCTTTTCCGTTCATTAATTCCTGAACGCGATGTTGGTTTATGTCGAATCCAACCACAGGATATCTTGTTGCAAAAAGCCTGGCAAGCGGAAGGCCAACGTAACCCAGACCAATAACTGCTATTTTTTTATTTGCCATTAAATTATTTCTTATTTTAAATTATTCCAATACCAGGAAACTGCCTCTTTAAGTCCAGCTTCAATTTTATGTGTAGGGCTATAATTGAGTAATTTTTTTGCCTTTTCAACCGAAGCTAAAGAATGAGGTATATCCCCTGGCCTGTTGGGACCATGTTTTATTTCAACTCTAGATATTTCAGAATCATATTCTGAAAGATGTTTTTTTAACAACTGAGTTAATTCAAGCAAATTAGTTCTGTCGCCAACTGCTGTATTATAAACTTCGTTTAAAGCCTTTGGATTATCTGAAGAAATGGCCAGTAGATTCATTTGAACCACATTGTCTATATAGGTAAAATCTCTGGAGTAAGTTCCATCACCATTTATAACCGGGCTTTCATGTTTCATAAACTGCATTACGAATTTCGGTATAACTGCTGCGTATGCTCCATTAGGATCCTGCTTACGACCAAATACATTAAAATACCTAAGCCCTATCGTATCAAGATTATATGCATCTTTAAAAATATCTGCATACAATTCATTCACATATTTAGTTATGGCGTATGGGGAAAGGGGTTTGCCAATCTTATCTTCCACCTTAGGAAGGTTTTCTGAATCCCCGTAAGTAGATGAACTCGCTGCATATACGAAACGTTTCACTCCCGATTCTTTGGCTGCTACAAGCATATTTAAAAATCCGGATACATTTACCTCATTACTGGTAATTGGATCCTTTAAGGATCTTGGAACCGATCCTAAGGCTGCTTCATGCAGGATATAATCAATTCCATTAGCTGCTTTCCGACAGGTTTCCAGGTCTCTTATATCTCCTTCTATCAATTGGAACCTGGGATTATTTTCAAAAGCTTCCAGATTTTTTCTATGACCGGTCGCAAAATTATCTAAACAGGTAACCTTGGCTCCTAGATCAATTAGTTTTTCACACAGATTAGAACCTATAAAACCAGCTCCACCAGTAACCAATATTCTCGAATTAGAAATTTTTTCTTTCTGAATTTCAGTAATCAAGATATTTATTTTTTAACATTTTAAGAATTGGCAAATATAAAATATCAAATAGAACAAGAGATAATTTGAATCTTAAAGAATTGCCAAAAATATTAATTTATGTAACTATCTATATCAATTAGTACTGATTAATGATGGAAACAATTTCAAATAATTTGAATTGGCTAAGCTCTTGATAAACTGGAAAACATAAAATTTTTTCAGAAATTTCTTCAGAAATTTTCAAATGCTCATCAGTTTCTAAATAAGGTAATTTATTTAATGATGGATAAAAATACCTTATCGGAAATATTTCCTGTTTATTAAATTCTCATGTAACTTCTTAAAGATTTTTTTCGGATTGAAATATAATAGGATAATATGCAAAATTCCACGTAGTATTCTCTCTGATTTTGAGCCGCCGAATATTTGTAAAGTCTAATTCTGTATCATAGATATTCAAAATCTCTCTTCGATTAGCAATGTTTTTTTCAACATAAGGTAAAACTGCTAAACCCATCCCAGCCTGGAGTTCACTCAGTTTGGCATTTATACCTAAACCTTGAAATTTATCCGGACCGTCATGTCCAAAATTGTGCCTGTAAAATAACTCATTATAGAGTTTTTCGTCTCTGCAAAACATTGCTCCACCTTCGCCGGTATGAAATAATTTGGTTGCATGAAAACTACAGCTACTTACATCACCATAATTAAATAAAGAAGTATCCTTATATTTCACCCCAAAACAATGTGCTGCATCATAAATAACTTTTAATTTATGCTTTTTAGCGATTTTATCAATCACCTCAATATTACAAGGATTCCCGAAAACATGGGTTGCTAAAATAGCTGTGGTTTTTTCGGTAATAGCAGCCTCAATTTTCGTTTCATCGATTGTTAAATATTCTGGATGTATATCTACAAAAACTGGAGTACAGTTTTCCCAAATTATAGAAGAGGTTGAAGCCACATAACTAAAAGGAGTAGTAATTACTTCACCATTTTTTGCCAATGATTTTAAGGCTATCTGCAAAGGCAGGGTACCATTGGCTGTAAGAATTATATTTTCAACTTTCAGGTACGACTTTAATTCTTCCCTAAGTTTTTGATGCAAAGTCCCGCCATTGGCAATTTGATTTGATTCCCAAATTTCATTTAAAAATTTATGGTATTCCTCTTTAGGAGGTAAAAATGTTTTTGTAACAGGAATCATCTCTTCGCAATCATTTTGTTTAATTCAACAAATATGTTCAATTTAAATATTTTAGATAATCCAAAATAACTAATAAGGCCTACGAAGCCTCCGGAAAAGATTCGAATTATATCTGATTGATCGTATAAAACTTTATTATCGAGTATAAAGACAGCTACCCCAATAGCACATGAAAACAAATACAGTGGAATAACGTCCTTTAATTGATCAAATGCATTGTAGCCTATAAATTTCCCCGTATAACCTGCATTAATAAAAAATGCAATAATTGAAATAATAACCTGACCATACAAGATTTCTTTAATACCCATTGGAACAGTTATTACCAAACTAATGAGTATTAATAACTTTTTCATTATTTCAATCTTTAAGAAAAGATCACTCCTCCCCTTTACATTCAAAATATCAAGATTATAGGAATGTAAGGGATATATCAATCCGGTCACACAAAGAATTTGAAAATATGGTACAGCGGGCAACCATTTTTCTGTAAACAAAAATCTGAAAACTGGCTCTGCCAGTATAGCAAGGTAAATTAAAAAAGGACTCACAACGTAAACGACCATCTGCATGATTTGCTTGTAAACCCGTTTTAATCGTTTATCATCATTTTGAATACTAACGAATAAAGGAAAGGTGACCTTTTCAAGAGTACGTGAAATATTTCGCACAGGTAATTGATTCATAGTTTCAGCCCTTGTATAAAATCCAACCTGAGCCGCAGAGAAATACTTTCCTATTGCTATTAAAAATATATTGTTAAAAATTCTATTCAGTAGATCTGAGATTGTCAATTTGTAACCGTAATCAAAATGCTTTAAGAATTTATCACGTTCAAAAGCAAATATTGGAATCCATTTTGAATAACCCCATATTTGAATGGTTTTGACTTTAACTGTGGCTAAATTACTAAAAACTAAACTCCAAACACCGTAACCAGAGTATGCCATCCAAATACCTATCACACCCCCAAAAATAACCGAAGGGATACTAATAATAGTTTGAGTCTTAAAATCCATTTTTTTAGTCAATTTTGCGAATTGAACTATGGAAAGTGCATTGATAATAATGCTAATACTATATACTCTTGTTATTTTAACGAGTACTGGCTGTTCGTAAAATTCGGCAATCAATGGGGATGAAATATAGATCATGCCGTACATTAAAATACTTACTCCGAAATGAAAAAAAAATACGGTAGAATAATCTGATTCCTCACAATCAGGATCACGAATTAGAGAGTTCGTAGTGCCTCCATCTAGAAGTGAGTTCGCTACTGCCATTACAACTGAAATCATACCTATTAGCCCAAATTGTTCGGGCATTAAGATTCTTGCCAAAATTAATGAGACAAGGAATCCTATTAGCTGATTTCCGAATTGTTGCGTAAAGGTCCAGACGAGCCCACGAGTAGCTTTTCTCCTTAAAGACATTAATTTAGTCTTCTTATTTAGTTACTTTAAAAATGACAATTGTGTTACGAATGTATCACTTTTTATTAATCTTGAATTCAAAAACAACAAACCTAAAAAAAGAGAATTTTGATTTAATGTATCAAATATAAATGCTTTCAAAAGAAAACATATAATGCTATAGATTCATTCAACTTCCTTATTTTCCCCGTTCATTGTCCAAATTACCTTTATGGAACCTCATTTACTAAAAAAATATAGATCATTAAATAATTCATTTGATAAAAAGCTAACTTTCCATTTGGGCGCCGAAGCTGGTTTTTTTTCAGAATTTAATAATATGATCCTTGCCATGATTTATTGCCTGGATAATAGGATTAAATTCACCTTATATTCT
This sequence comes from Christiangramia lutea, assembly GCF_022489035.1. Taxonomy (GTDB): domain Bacteria; phylum Bacteroidota; class Bacteroidia; order Flavobacteriales; family Flavobacteriaceae; genus Christiangramia; species Christiangramia lutea. The sequence goes on along the minus strand of NZ_JAKVTV010000003.1, from coordinate 463,785 downwards.
AAAAAAGGAAACTTTTCGTTGAATAATGGGTGGAACGATTTCTTTCTCCCCTTTTGTGACCAAACTGAATTTTATTTACATCAACGTTATAACAGAAGGGCTAACCAGGTTAAAAACAGCAAGAAATTACCTCCTAAACTTTTAAAAGTGATTACTGGTAATGAGTTTCTAACTCAGGATATCTGGAATTCCTTCAGAAACAGTCAATTTTCAAATAAAAAATTCACTTTTCCTGATCTTGGTTTGAAGGATTCTTCCTTATTACAAGTTACAAGAACAATAATTCCCATAATCTGGAGATATAAACCCAATTCAGAAAAAATAATCAAAAAGTATAAAAGTTCTGTTGAGCTACCTCGAGATTACATTAGTATTCATATTCGGTCTGGCGATAAAAACATTGAAAGCACTACATATAGTTTTCAAAAATATATTGAAAAAGCTGCCTTGGTAAATTTTTCTAAAAATGCGTTTATTCTTACAGACGATTATAAAGTAATTAAAGAACTAGAAAAAAACTATCCTGATTGGAATTTCAGAACTTTATGCTCCCCTACTGAAAAAGGTTATAGGCATTCAGATTTTAAAAAGTATGATAAACATGAAAAGTACCTGAAACATTTAAAACTTTTGGCTAGTATAGATCTATGTGCGAAATCAAATCATTTTATTGGCACATATAGTTCAAATCCAGGAATGTTTATGGGTATGAGGATTGGTGAGGAAAATTGCAGTTGTATTGATTATGATAACTGGGTTTTATGGTAATAGCATACCGAGAATAAAAAGTTTAGATTTTATTTAAAGTCGTTAACATAAATCCATGATGTTCGGAAACCGATAAAATTTATATCTTCCATATTATCAATTGAAATTCCTAAATGAAAACAATTAAAATTTGGTTTACTGATTTCTACGAAGGTTTCGATCCAAAGAGCAACTATTTTTTAGATATTCTTTCAGAAATATATACGGTTAAGGTCCAAAAAAATGATCCCGATTTTCTAATATACTCATGCTATGGTAGAGATTTCCTTAACTTTAATTGCATCAGAATCTATTATACAGGAGAAAACCTCGTTCCAGATTTTAATTTATGTGATTATGCCATTGGTTTTCACTACATAAATTTCGAAGATCGATACTTAAGATTTCCAAATTTTGTTCTGGTTCGGGATCAGTTTAACCAGCTTTTAGATTCAAAAAAAATAATTTCTCAGTCAGTAAAATCCAAACAATATTTCTGCAATTTCATCTATGCAAATGGACAGGCCAATCCAGCCAGGGACCAATTTTTTGAAATGCTTAGTGATTATAAAACGGTGAGTTCTCCTGGGTCACATTTAAATAATATAAAAATAGATATCGGTGGAAGGTATTCCAAAGACTGGATGTATTCAAAATTAGATTTTCAGTCCAGATGTAAATTCAGTATTGCTTTCGAAAATAGTTCTGCAAATGGTTATACTACTGAAAAAATAATGCATGCATTTATTTCTAAAACCATTCCTATTTATTGGGGAAATCCTTTGATTGAAAAGGACTTTAATCCTAAGGCTATGATCAACTGTCACAATTTTAAAAATTTTGATGAAGTAGTGAAAAAAGTTAAAGAGATCGATCAGAATGAAGAGCTTTATAATTCAATATTATCTGAGCCTGTCTTTATTAAAAATCGGATTCCTGAAGAATTTAGCGAAGAACGATTGATAGTTTTTTTTAGATCGATATTTGATCAGAATTTAGAAGATGCCAGAAAACGGCCATTATATGGAACCACCAAGAAATATGAAAATGAAATTAGAAATAGAAAGACATCAGTCTCAATTTTAAAAAAAGTCAAAAATCTTTTCGATTGACGATATATAAACTAAACTATTTCATGTAGTAGAAAAATGAATCCTTTTCAACTTTTTCATAACCATGAGAAAGCAAAATTTGTTCTAATTTAAAGTTTTTTGAAGAATCAAAGTCTCTTGGATAATTTCCAATATAGAATATGGCATTAGGCATTCCTAAACTTACCCTGTTCATATGCTGTTTTATTCCCGTTGGTTCCTGAAAGAAATTATAAGTAAAAGCGGAATCAGGAAAAAGATAGGTGAATAATTGGCTTTTATTTCCGTAAAAATTGACCTTAACCTCTTCCTTCCTGAGCGCTACAACTTCATCAATTACCTGATCTATCAATTTAGCACGTATAGGATTTGTTCGGATGTGGGCTAATTCTTTTACCTCTGTAGTTTTCTCCAATTTAAAGATCGATTCATCCTCATAAAAGTTCCCTATATTTTCAACGAGAGAAAATGGAATAATTACAATTAAAAAGGTGAACAAAGGGGTTATTAAACTTATCTTGGTGAGCAAGTAAGGTAATAAAACTATGAGAAAAGAAATTTTCAAAAACCCAGTCCCTGATCCAAATGGTATTACCCATAAGAGGCAAAAAGCTAGCATCAAAATTCTAAAAAGATTTGGATTTTTTTTTAATTTTTTCTGGCTCAGCGAAATCCAAACTAGGATAAAAGAAAATCCAAATAGAAAATAAGAATACCCCGAACTATACCTGGTATGCAGAAAATATTTGGATATAATTATTCCTGAAAAAATTAATAAGAAAACGATGGAACTAAATTTCATTAGCCTATTCTGGAAATTCCAGGAATAGTGAAGTCCAAACCATATTGTAGTGATGAATCCACATGCTAAAAATAAATCTGGTAAGGCTTTAGTATAATTAGCTATTAGGGAACTTGGGTTGTGAATTTTATTGATAGAGGCAAATACAGAAAAATTAAAATTATAGTATAGAATTAGATAACCTAAAATTAAAAAGGAAGTAGTTATAAAAAGGAAAATAATACTATTTCTAACCTGTTTTTTCCTGATAGAATTTCCCGAAATAAGAAAAACAAAAATAATTGGGATCAGGATAAGATTTGGAAGTCTAATAAAAACAGAAAGGCAGGTAATCACCGATAAAGCTACTAAGTATGCAATTTTTCCCCGCTCAAGAAATTTAGCGCTGAAAAAAAATACTATACTTATAAAAAAAACACTTAAGGTATCATAACCCAAAATATTTGCATTTAATGGAGTGTAAAGAATTAGAATGACGCCCGATGCGAGAAGATATTTCCATTTTAAATTTCTTCCCTTTATTAGGAAGATAGGAATTAAGATAGATGAAAACAGTAATAAGGCGTTAAAAAAACGAACTCCTAAAACACCCTTACCGAAAATTTCTAAGTAGGCTTTTATTATCAAGGAACTTAGAAAAAAGGTGTAACTATTTTCAGCTTCAAAAAAATGCAAAGCCTGATTGAGATGAAAAAAGCTATCACTAAAATCGACACCAAAGAAAATCTTTGAAAAAAAGTATCCAGTGCAAAAAATGAAAATTATAGAAATTAATAGTTTCCTATAATTAGAAATTTCAAGAATTTTATTTCTTTTAAAAAAGGTAAATTCCAAATAGAAAGTAGGTTAAAAAAATTTTATATGTCAAACCCCGTCGACTCTAAATGCACTAAGGTAGTGGCGATAATCCTCTCTTCAAAAATACCGGGTTTTAATTTTCCTTCAAGTCGGTTATTCAAAATTTCTACCGAAGCCGCACCGAGTTCCTGGGGATGCTGTTCGATATAACTAATTGAAGGAGTTAAATATGCCGCTACTTCTCTGCTGATGTATCCTAATAACTTTAAGTCTTTAGGTATTTTGATCTTTTCTTCATAAGCAACCCGGGTTGCCAGAATTGAGCTTTCAAAATCTGTACAAAGCAAAGCCTCAACTTTATTACTAGTAAGGAGATCTCTAAGCTTTTCCTTTAGATCTGCCGATTTTGTACTTGTGACCATCATTAAATCGTCCTCACCTGGCATGGCTTTTTTGTAACCTTTAATCCTTAACTGGCCAATTCCCACATGATGAATTGCGGAGGCCAGTCCTATTTTTTCCAAACCTTTTCCTCTGAAAAACTTAGTAGCATCATAAAAGCTTTTTTCATCATCTACCCCAATTTTATCTGCCGGAAGACCAATATTGATTCTGTCATAAATTACCACAGGTATATCATAATCTAATAAGGCAAATAAGTGATCATATTCCCGCTTTTTCTGTGTTTCTTCAGAAACTGCGATCAAAACACCATCCACTAATCCAGAGGTGAGCATATCACAAATTTGCTTTTCACGGTCTAAGGATTCATTTGAAATATAGGTGATCACTTGTTGATCGTGTTTTTGTGCTTCAGCCTCCATCCCAGACAACACGCGAGCAAAAAAGGAATTGGAAATATTAGGAATCACCACACCAATGGTTCCCGTTTTGCTTTTCTTCAGGTTAACTGCTACCGGATTAGGCCTGTAATTATGAAGCTTGGCAAGTTCTTTCACCCGTTCAGCAGTCTTTGGGCTAATTTCAGAACTATCATGCAAAGCCTTTGAAACTGTGGAAACACTAACGTTTAATAGTTTTGCCAACTCCTTCAGGGTGATCTTACTTTTCATAGGGTTGAAATTAGTTAAATTAAAATAAGAAGCTTGACCATAATACCTGAAACATTTTTTAGATTACCGAAAAGCCACTAATTTTAAGTCTTCTACAAAGAAAAGAATAAAAAATTGTTTGAAAAGATTGCTAACACCAAAAATCCACCTGCTGATCATATTTTCGTCTGGGATGGTCAATGTGGCTTTTGCGAATTCTGGAAAACAAGATGGGAAAATAAAACATCAGGTAAGCTTGTTTTTAAAACCTATCAGGACTGTGCCTCTAGTTTCCAGGACATACCTTTAAAAGAATTCAAGAAAGCCAGCAGACTTATTGAAAAGGACGGCCATATTTACAGCGGACCAGATTCTGCATATAGAATCCTATGGCATGCGGGTAACAAAAATTGGCATGAGCTTTATAAAACCAGCAAGTTTTTTCAATATCTAAGCGATCATTTGTATAATCATATCGCGAAGAACAGAGGTTTTTATTTCAAGATAACCAAACTTTTGTTCGGCAAAGACCCGCTAAATCTCAAACTTTACTGGCTCCTATATTTGGGTTTAATAGCTTTATTGATTATCCTTCTTATATGAAAATTCCAAAGTCATATTGGTTCTATATTATCGCTGCCATAATCACCATTATTGGCCTGGTAACTGGATGGTATTTTTTCCTACTTCTAGTTTTTCCCCTTGGACTTTTCAGCTCCGGAAATAAAAATTAAATTCCAGACCTGGCTAGTTAATACACGAGTTAAACTTATCCTAAACACCCTAAAGTATTTGTGAGAATGCGGCTTTCAGTGTAATTTGATTTGGATTAAAAATTCAAATAAAATGAAAGATTACGGTACATTATCACAAGCAATTAATAAATTAAAACTAGAAGAAGGATACACAGAAGATTTTAATCTGCTTGATGAAAAGATACAATTGAAGTCTAAAGATCAAACCTTCGGAATTGAAGAATTTGAAGTAGACAAGGTGCTTAGGTTCGAAGGAATGAGTAATCCAGATGATAATGCTATACTTTATGCCATTACGACTTCTAATGATCATAAAGGAATTCTTGTAGATGGCTATGGAGTATCTAGCGGACAGGTATCTAAAAAAATGATGAAGAAACTTGATCTCAAGGATCATCGAGAATTGGATTAATCAAAGTTAAACTTCTATTAAAACCTTGATGATTGTTGGGCATACCACTCAATCATTGTATTTTCGAATAGAAATTAAAAAAACAATAAATAAAAACTATGAATTATTTAGGTTTGGATACAAAAAAAACTAAAAAGACAGTTGAAGAACTCAACATCCTATTAGCAGATTATCACTTATATTATCAAAAACTAAGAAACTTTCACTGGAATGTGATAGGTAAAAATTTCTTCGATTTACATGAAAAATTCGAGGAATTGTATGATGATGCAAAACTCAAAGTGGACGAAATTGCAGAAAGAATTCTTACCTTGAGATATCAGCCAACCAGTAATTTGAGTGATTATCTAAAAGATTCCAATTTGGATGAATCCCCTTCAGATATTTCTGATAGCAAGATGATAGAATTACTACTAAAAGATCATGGGCTCATTTTAAAACAAATGAGAAAGGTAGTTGAAGTAGCTGATGAGAGTAATGATGAAGGAACCATCGATTTGATTGGGGCCTATATTCGCGAACTGGAGAAAACCAGTTGGATGTTGGATGCCTGGAAAATGAAGACCAGTGATCAACTTAAACCAGTAAAGTAATAACCAATTATAAAATATGCAGGATTTTAACATTCAAGATTCAATAAGAGGCATATGGGATAAATTAGGCGGATGGCTGGATTCTTTAATCCTGAATCTGCCTAATTTTCTTTTAGCCGTAATCGTCTTCGTGGTATTTATCATTATTGCTAAATATGTAGGAAGACTTTTCGAAAGAATAACTCGAACCCATATAAAACAGGATTCAATTCGGCTTATGACCGTTAAGGTTATCAAGGCCATCATTATTTTAATTGGATTCTTTATCGCATTAGGATTACTAAACCTTGACAAAGTCCTAACCTCTGTGCTTGCAGGAGCCGGTGTGGTTGGTCTTGCCATAGGTCTTGCCCTTCAGGGAACTTTAAATAATACTTTTTCGGGATTAATTTTGAGTTTTCTTCCTGAACTTCAAATTGGAGATTGGGTAGAGACAAACGGTTACGCAGGAACAGTTACGGAAATTAATCTCCGAAATATTGTAATTAAGCAATCTGACAATAACTATGTTGTAATTCCTAATTCAAAGATCGTTGAAGAACCTTTCAAAAATTTCAGCCGAACACCACGTTCCAGAGTTTTCGTAGACTGCGGTGTGGGATATGAATCAGATTTGGAGATGGTGCGGGATCTTACCCTGGAAACGATTAAAGATAAATTTCCACAAAGAGGAAATGAAGAAGTTGAATTTCTTTATAATGGATTTGGGGATAGTTCTATAAACTTTGAGGTTAGATTCTGGATAGATGCAACAAAGAACAGGGATCTCTTAGGAGCTCAGCATGAAGCGATCATAGCGATCAAGAAAGCTTACGATGCTAAAGATATTAATATTCCTTTCCCTATCAGAACACTGGATTTTGGTAAAAACAACCTCACAATTAATCCCAGAGATTAGGGATATTCATAATCAAAAAAACCGGCTAATTAGCCGGTTTTTTTTTTGATATAAAGTCTTTAAAATTTCAGTCCTAAACCAAACTGAAATCTAGCGCCTTCTTCACCAGTGAATACACTAAAATTCCCCTGGATTGCTTCAGCACTATTAATCCAGACACCTCCACCATAGCTGTCGTGCCATTTATCACTATTTTCAGAATCTGTCCAAACCCTTCCCAAATCATAACCTGCGTAGACACCTGGTTGAAATGGCAAAAAGCTTGTTTTTATAGTATTAAAGGAATATCTAAGATCAGCGCCGGTTCCAAAAGAACTTTTCCCAGTATACCGCTCAAGTCTGTATCCTCTTAATCCTGTTTCCGCACCCAACTGTGCAGCCTGATAGAATTCATATTCCTTACCAATATTTAAATGAGCCTCAGCTCTTGTTTTCAATACAAGTTTCCGATTATTAGTAAGCGCATTATAAAAGCCCATATACGGCTTGAAATAACCATATTGTCTACCAGGATCAGTGATATTTATTTTGCCTCCTAGATTAAGCTCAAACAGCATACCCCTAGTAGGATTAAGGCGATCATCATAACTTTCGTACCTGTACATAGCATCAAGCCCAGCAAAATATTTTCTATCGAAAAACTCTGGATCCTCACTAATAAAATCTTCTGTAATAAACCTCCCCTCTTTATTTTGAACTTCAATTCCTTCGAAAGTTGCCGTAAACCCAAAAAAGCTTCCGAACGGAGTTTTATTTACCAGGGCTGCCTTTACTCCATATTCGCTAAGCCCTACCCTGTTGTAACTTAGACCAAGTTCATCCTCAAAGTTTTCAGTTTCATTTCCGAAACCAAAAAAGTTTTCAGAAAAATTAGGGTTAGCAAAATTTGCTCCTACCTGTAGATTATATTTTCCTACTATAGTAGCAAATTCAGCCTCATAAGCTAATCTAAAACCATTGGTTGCTGAATGGACTTCCCCGGAAAAGGTATGCTGGGAAGTAAATGGATTTCTTTTAAACTTATTTATGGATTTTACATATTCCAATCCGAAGGAAAATCCTGTATCTGGATTATACCCAATTTCTGGGAGTATGGAACCAGAAGCAAAGGTCTTTTTATCCTTATCATAGGTATTAATCTCGTAGTTATCTGTCAACCTAAGTTTCGCCCCGTCTATTTTTTTGATGGTATTAGGAAGTGATTTATGATCATAAACCTTCAGGCTTTTACCCGAATCGATAGTATATACATCATTGTTTTGCCCTCCAACAACGCGAACAAAGATTTTAGCCGGTCCTTCTCCAGTCACATTTATTTTATCATCATCGTCCAGGCCATACACCCAGATCTCTTCAGTTTCTTCGTTTTTATATACCTTATCGCTTAATTTTTCAGCGCGCTCCCCATCCTTATTTCTGGTTATAGTTACGCGGGTATTGCCATCTTCAAGTCTAACAATATCTATAAAATCATCTTTATCGGTTCCGGTTACAATGGCCAGATTTGCAAGATGATCATAATACCTCTCTACGATTTCAATTATATTATCACGTCTTCCCTTCAGATTTTTTATAAGGTCATCGGTAGTTTCGCCACTGGTCTCTTTTGGTAATTTTGAGAAGGCTTTTTGAATAGCTTCGTCGGTTATGTTTTGCTGAATGTATTCTGCCTGCTCTACCCATGTCTGCTTACCGGTATTCTGAAGTAAAGACCTGTCCAGTCCTAAAGCTGCAATATTGAACCATTCAACATCGCTTATATCATCATCATAAACTGCAAACTGATTGGCAAAACCTGTAAGTGCCCTTAAAGTTCCAAAAAAAGCACCGTCAAAATTTGAAAAAACCTGGTCTCTGTCTCTGGGAATAGGCTTGAAATAATGATTCCCCTGGTCATCCTCAATTTCGGCCCAGCGCCATTGATCCTGGTGCCTGTCCCAGTCACCAATTAACATGTCGAAAATTCGTGCCCTAACATAAGCCGTTTCATCAAGGATATACTTCTCATCCCTTCTTAACCTTTCGATCATATCAGCGGTACTAACTATGTCATGGTCTGGACTACCAAAGGATTCATAACCTGTCCAGCCTTCTTCCGGTCTTTCCACGATCATATAAATATCATCTCCATGTACAGAATTATATTTACCCAAAGCTTCCTGTTTCGGTAAATAGAATATTTCCGGGTTGGTATGGTAAACTCCAGCAGCTTTACTTAAGCCGGGAATAGCAAGAAATCCGTAGGGATGGGCGGCGGTGTAAAAATCTGTCATAAGATTTTCAGCAACCGTATTCTCCATTTTATCCTCTACAGGCTGATTCTTAAAGGCCACATTCTGTAAAAACCTAAGGGCATCCTTTCTAACTCTTCTGATATTATACTCTCGCCCAAGGCTGTCTTTCACTCTCAAAGATACGGTTTGATGCCCACCTCCTTCGCGAACAACTTCCAGTCCGCCGTATAGGGTATCAAGATCTGCTACTTTTAAACTAACCTCGGTACCATATAGCTCACGATATCTTTCACCCCACACCGTGTTATGAACCGGTCCTTTTTCAGTATCTGATTCTTCATAAATAGAAGCAGTCATTTTTTCAGGAAAGCTATCGGGATATTCCTTAAAATCGAAAGGAACCGGAGTTTCGATCACCTCTTTCTGAAAAAGTAATTTCGGTTTATTATCCTGGTTCGCGTAAAAACTTACCCAGGCTGATCCATCCTTAAAGACATCCAGCACAGCAAAACCCTGCCCTGGATAAGCGAAATAGCCGTCATTACTTAATGTAGCGTAAGAGGCCTTTGAACCTGAGCCTGAAACGATCTGCTTTACACTATCATGTTCTATATATTGCAGAGAATGTTCATGGCCTGAAGCAAAAATCAATCTTTCGGCTCCATGAGCAATAGCCGATAATCGATTAGCTAGAGATTTGTACCTGTTATTCTGAGCATCCTGTATAGAGACCCCCCCGGTAGTTCTGATCAAAGTCGCCAGCGACCCCAATACGGGTAAAGGAATTTTCTTTTGAGAAGGGTAGATGTGCCTGTCAAAAGTATACTGCCCTCCGTGAACTCCATTGGTACGTACAGGGTGATGCAATGCTAATAATATGGTTTTATTCTGATTTTTTTTAATCTCAGACTCAAGCTCGAGAAACATGGCTTCTCTGGTCTTGATCTGTTCACAATTATCATTGATCTTAGGATTTCTATTCCAGTCTTCCAGATACCACTGTGAATCGATCACGATAAGCTGAATATTGTCTGAAACCTCAATAGATTCAAGGCCGCAACCAATTTCAGGACTCCAAATTAGATCATCCTCGAATTTCTCTTTTAGATAATCTTTCTGCCTTTCGAGACCTTCAAGCTTTTCATTGTACCAGTCATGATTTCCTGGGATCACTACTACTTTCCCCTTATAATTTTCAATAGCGTCGAGCTGGGCATCCAGGCGGTATTCTGCCGCTTCCCGTTCAGAAGAACTCTTTGGTGGCATTCCATCTGGATAAATATTATCTCCAAGAAAAATGGTATAATTATCAGTCTTATTTACTGAATCCAGATAAGATTTAAAGGCGAGTAAACCAAGAGAGCTACCACCGGGAGGCGAATAGCCGCCATCACCAAGTAAATAAAAAGACTTTTCTACTTCCTTACCTGTAGGATAATCGAAATTTGAACTTGCCTCCCCTTCCCGGTATTTAGGTTCAACAGTGGCACATGATAAAACAAGCAATAATGTGAAGAGTGAGGCTAAAAGTTTAACTTTTTTCATAGAAAACAATGGGCATTTTTTTTTGTAATTTGGTCGATGCAATTAAGAAATTCATGTATGAATAATCTCATTGAGAAAGCTGATAAATTTGTTGAAGAATTATTTAAAGAAAAACTACCAAACACCTTTATTTATCATAACTACCAGCATACACAACGCGTGGTTAAAAGTACTAAAGAATTAATCGATAATTCCGAAATTAATGTTAAAGAGGAAGAGGCGTTAATGCTTGCCGCTTGGTTACACGACACTGGTTACATCCATAAATACAAAGGTCACGAAGAGAAAAGCGCAGAGATTGCCGAGGATTTTTTAAAAGAGAACAATGCCACCCAGGAACTAATTGAAAAGGTTAAACAATACATCCTTGCTACTAATTTTTCCAATATTCCGAATTGTCTGGGGGAAAAGATCATTAGAGATGCAGATTCTTCACATTTCGGAAAGGATTATTTTGAAGAAACCAGTGAATTTTTAAGACAGGAACTGGAGCTTCATAACATTAAGAATTTTACTAATGCTGAATGGCTTGAGGAAAACATCCTGGTTTTCACAGAAAAGCATCAGTATTATACAGATTATGCTTTAAAAAACTGGAAACCTAAAAAGGAGAAAAACCTTCTCGAGCTAATTGAAAGTAAAAACAAGCAGGAGAAAAAGCTAAAGAAGGAAGAACATAAGGCTCGTATGAAAGCCAAGTATAAGAATGAGAATCCTGAAAGAAGTATTCAAACTCTATACAGAACTACCCTTAGAAATCATATAAAATTAAGTGACATTGCAGATACCAAGGCGAATATATTATTATCGGTAAATGCAATTATCATATCCCTTGCAATTGCAGATATGATTCCTAAACTGGAAGCTGCATCCAATAAACATCTTCTTATCCCTACACTAATTCTAATACTCTTTAGTGTGGCATCTATTATACTCTCTATCATGTCCACTCGTCCAAACGTGACTAGCGGAGAATTTACCAGGGAGCAGGTTAAAAACAGGGAAGTAAACCTTTTATTCTTCGGCAATTATCATAAAATGCCGTTCGACCAATTTAAATGGGCTATGGGAGAACTTATTAAGGATAAGGATTATGTTTACGAAATGCTTACCATGGACCTTCACCTTCTTGGCAAGGTACTTCATAGAAAATACTTTCTTTTGAGGCTTACTTATACAGTATTTATGACCGGAATAGTGATTTCTGTAATGGCCTACATTCTTTCTTTTTACCTAATGTAATTCTTCCATCAGGTCTTCATAATTAATGGTTTTTTCAGGGTGATCGCTGTCTGGAGAATACAGAATGTTCACCCTAATCGCTTTTAAGCCAACCACTCCCTGAACATCTTCCAGGTCCAGCAGCTCTACTTTATCTCCAAAATAATTCTTGGCCTGCAAGTATTTTATATATTGAAGATATTCTCTTTCGTCACTTTGCTGACTATAAACTATGGTCATCTTACCCTTCTGGGTCACGCGTTCTTCAGTACCTTTAACATGAGCTTTATCAATACGTTTTTTGATGATCTCATACCTCGCATTATAAGTACCGTCTACATCAAACTTTTTCTCGTCCATTCGGTAGCGGATAGACATTGTACTGTTATACACCAAAATGAGCGAGGCCGCTTCAAGCTGAATTGGGGTGTTCTCCTGTAATCTATAGAAACGATTTTCCATCTCGCACATAGTACTTAACTGCCATAACCTAAGATTGAAAAGATAAACTTTATTAAATGGTCTTTTGTTGGCCATAGAGGCTCCTATATACATATTATGATCTACCCCATCTGTCTTATAACGTTCGAAATAATGGGGGTATATTTCCTGTGCCTGGATCTGCTTCTTATCTATATATCGGGACATGGTTCGGTTTATCTGCTGAACCGTATCATCGTATTTCTTACGGTGATTATAAACCAGACCGGTCTCCGGATTTAGCATTTTTGAATACTCATTAACCAATTCCTTAATCTCTTCAGACTGCTTTTTGAGATGACTCATAAGGGGATTCACCTCTTTTTTCAATAGGTTAAAAACTTTCTGTTCGCTACTGGCATTAAGTTTATCCTGAATTTCATCCTTGAAATCTGAAATCCTGTATTTTACCTGATCATAAATAGGTAACTCCTCGATGTCGTAAGCTTTCTTGATGATATTAAGGATGATATCCAATTGATCCAGAAGATCTTCTTTTATGGCATTATTTCTGGCTTCAGAAGAAGCTACAATGTCTATTTGCCCATAAAGGGGAAACACATCTTTGAAGGATATATCTTTAAATGAAGCAAGTCCATCCTTATCCAGGTCGCGAATGAATTTTTTTGCTTCTTCTTCAAAAACCCAAAGCACACTTGGATGAATTGATGTACATTCACTTTGAATTACTGCCTTTACACGATTCTCAAAATCGTTGCGGTTTCTTTCAACCGTGGTTACGATGTAAGGTAGAATATCATCCAGCTTAATAGCATTGATACTATTAAGTTCATTCTTTCTTTCAGACACCAGTTCCAGAACCCCTAAAAGCTTACCATTCTTAGCTATTGGCGCAAGCAAACAACTCTTCACATTATTCTTTACAAGATTTTTTGCTAAAAGGTTGTCATTCTTCTCTACATAATTATCAACATTCGAGATGGTAAAGTATGAGTTATTTTCAATGAGCTTCTCAAATCCCCGTTCACAAATTCCAGTGTCACAATCGTTCACAAGCTTTTTATCCAGGATAAAGCTTTTGGCTTTCTCGCTCTCCATCCTTTCAAAAACCATCTCGCGACGATTAAAAACAGTAAATCCTACTCTTAGATCTGGGATCTTATAAATAGACCTAAAGATCTCCTGCAATTTCTTCAGCTCTTCCTCTTCATTTACTTCCTCAAACAATAAGGTAGTTTTCAACTCGGAAATAGCATCATCTATAGTAACGTCTGTTAGATTTACAATCGTGAATCCTTTAAAGATGTAACTGTTTGGAGGGATTTTCTCTTTCCAGAGTTCTATATCCTCCACATTCTGTAGTAGAATATCAACATCTTCCTGGGTTACCTCTGGAGCGTTATCCTTTTTAAAGATTTCCACAAAATCAGCATTCATGGCAATCCTGTAGTGTCTCTTTATACCATGTTTATCTGGTATATCATAATACATGGGCCTGGAGATATCCACTTCATATTTATAATACTGCCTTAAAATTTGAATACTGGCAAATATGTACATTAATTCCTCATCAATGTTTCGGAAGGATACTTCAAAATCATCTCCTGCGTTATTCAGGATCTGTTTTAAACGCTTAGAGGAATTGAATAAAATATTGTGAAAAGGTACCGCTGCTGCCTTTATTTCATTATTGGTAAGAATACTGGGAAAAAGATCATCCAGAAGAACCTTTATTGGTTCCTCATATTTATTTAAAAGTTCCGGGTTTTCAAAACCTTCCGTTAATTCCGGAAAATCAGAAATATACTCCAGCATTTTCTCCATATATTCCTTGGAGATGCCACTCTTAATTTCTTTTAACTCCTGTTCATACTCTTCAATTACCTTATGGAAACTAATACGTATATCGAAAGGAAAGTCTTTTAATTGCTGCATAATAACCGGGTAATTTGGCATAAAATTAAAAGTTATCCAACCTCTACATAAGGAAGCTTACTGAAATTAACAATAATTTATAAATATTGCCCAAATAAGAGAACGGAGTTCTTTATTTTTGTCAAAAATCATATTACACATGAAAAAATTAGGAATATTATTTTTTGGTTTTGCCTTGCTCCTAACGGGATGTCAGGAGGATCAGGGATACTATTTAAGCGGATCAGTTGAAGGAATGGAAGACGGTAAAAAGGTTTATATCTCAGAAAGAGATGAAACTACAAGGAGTCTAAAGGCCATTGACACTACCACCATAGAGAATGGTAAATTTAAGATCGACATGGAGGATACCGATTTGCCCGGCTTAAGTTTTCTGCAATTTGAAGGCGTGAACGGTAACGTTGTTTTCATCTCTGAAAATGAAAGAATAAATTTCGATATCAACAAGGATAGTTTGCGAAACGCTAAAATTACTGGTGGTAAAGAAAACGAAGCCTTAAAAGAATATCTTGATCATTTAAAGGAACTAAATGAGAAAATGCTCGGGCTTCAACAGAAAATACGCCAGGCTGCTATTGATAGAAATTCAGAAGAATTGAATAATATTAGAGGTGCTAAGGCTGAACTGATAGATAATGATAAAAATTATAAAGAAGAGCTCTATAAAAGGAATACCGATTCATATGTAGGCGTAATGCTGCTTACAGATATGTTGAATATGAAAAGTCATTCGGCTCCCGAGGTTAAAGATATGTTTGCTGAACTATCAGATAGGTTAAAGAAAACTCCTTTAGCAAAATCCCTTGAGGAGAACCTGGATAATAATCTTGCAGTTGAAGTAGGAAGTAAAGCACCAACGTTTACAGCTCCTAATCCCGATGGTGAACAGTTATCTTTGAATGAAAATCTTGGAAAAGTTACCGTGGTAGATTTTTGGGCTGCCTGGTGTAAACCATGCAGAATAGAAAATCCAAATCTGGTGAAAACATACAATAAGTATAAAGATCAGGGATTGAATATCATTAGTGTTTCTCTAGACCGACCAGGACAAAAGGATAGATGGATAAAAGCCATTGAAGAAGACAATCTGGAACAATGGAGCCATGTTTCCAATCTTAAATTCTGGAATGAACCTGTTGCTAAGAAATACCAGGTGAAGGCTATTCCTGCTACATTTATTTTAGATGAGAATGGAGTTATCGTTGCAAAAAACCTTAGAGGTGATGCATTAGCCGATAAAATTGGAGAACTACTTAATTAACATGATGTTCACTTAAAATAGAAAAAGCGCCGATTGGCGCTTTTTTTTATTTCAATTCAAATCCCACATTCACTTTTATCTTGATCTCCAGTTCGCCTGGAGCAATAGTTTGCTGGTTTCCTCCTTTTGCTGCGCTCATTTCTACGGCTTCATCCATTCTATAAACCGGCTGAAAACTGTTATAATCCATTTCGCTTATAGATATCGACTTTCCAACTTCCTGACCTAAAGGTTCAGAAAGTTCCCTTGCTTTTTTCTGAGCATCCAGAACTGCCAATTTTCTGGCTTCTGCTTCATATTTATCCATCTCAGAAGATTTAAATTGGATACCATCAATCCTGTTCAATCCGTTTTCCAAAAGACCTTTCATTATCTTTTCGTATTCGGCTAAATCATCAATCTTAATTGATATGGCCTGGTTTGCCACATAACTATAGGTTTTATCGTTATAGTCGTAGCGCTTATTCAGGTTTAGATATTCGGTTTTAATTGCTTCGTTTTTCACGCCATTGGCCTGAAGGTATTTTATCACCTTATCCACTACCATATCATTCTGTTTCTTCACATCTGCTGCGGAAGATCCTTCATGTTCGATCCTGGATTTGATCAGTACCTCATCTGGTGTAACTTTAACGATTCCTTCCCCTGTGACATTAACTGCCGGAACCTGTAGTTCTTTTTGTGCATTCGATGCCATACCTGTGCATAGCAGTACTGTAAGTAGTAGCTTTTTCATAAGATTTGTTTTAATTTTAAAAGACTTAACCAAGAAGGATACCAAATTATATATTTCCGGTTCTTTGGAGAAAAAAAAGTACCACAATAGGGATTGCCAGGAGTAACACCATTAAAAGATGGCTTTCAAAAACCCAGGGTGCAAAAAGCATCGTTAGTAAGTAACCTCCTGTGGCTCCTCCAAAATGCGCATCATGTCCAATATTATCAGATCTACGTTTCATACCATAGATTGTGTACAGCAGATATCCAATTCCGAAAACATAGGCCGGTATTGGAATAATAAAGAATAAACCCAGCATCATATCTGGCTGAAGCAAAATAGCTGAATATAATACTCCCATAACGGCCCCACTTGCTCCAACTGCAGCATAACTCGATTCGTCTTTATGAAAATAAAAAGAGAGTAGATTTCCTAAGAGTAGACTTCCCAGGTAAATAATTATAAAAGCAAAAGAACCAAGGTTATAAATAAGAACATTTGCGAAGAAATACAGGGTAAGCATATTCACAAATAAATGTCCCGTATCCACATGTAAAAAACCAGAGGTTAAAATTTGAAATTTTGAGCCACTCTTAATATTGGCAATATTGAATTTATACTTATTAAAAAAAGATTGATCACTAAAACCTTTAAAAGAAACCAGAACGTTCACGGCAATTACAACGAGCGTTGCAAGGCTTAATTCTCCCATATTTGCATAAGTTTAATTTCAAATATACCATATATTTGCGGAAAGAATTTTTATGCAAGGATTAGTTTTCTGGTTGGTCTACCCTATCCTATGGCTTATTTCCATCTTACCTTTCAGGGTGTTTTATTTCGTATCAGATATGGTCTACGTTCTGGTATATCACATTATAGGATATCGAAGAAAAACAGTTAGAAAAAACCTTGAATTGGTATTTCCTGAAAAGTCGGAAGCCGAAATAAAAAGAATCCGGAAAAAGTTCTACAGCCACATGTGTGACATGTTTCTGGAGATGATCAAAAGCATCAGCATTTCCAACAAAGAAATTAAAAGACGTTTCACGTTTACAAACCTGGACTATCTTCGAGAATTAGAGAAAAAGGATAAAAGCCTTATCGTAATGCTGGGACACTATGCGAGTTATGAATGGATAAATGCCCTTCAACTTTATGATCTGAAATTCCGATCTTTTGGAATATATAAAAAGATTAAAAACAGATATTTCGATAATCTTGCTAAATCTATCAGGGAAAGGTTTGATGGAACACTGATCTCTACCGTAAAGGCAACCGAAATCTTTATTACTAATCAGAGAAATGGTGTGCTCGGGAATTACGCCATGATTGCAGATCAATCCCCAAAACTTAGCCGGGCACGGGTCTGGATCGACTTTATGGGAATTAAGGTTCCTGTATTTGACGGTTCAGAAAGACTGGCGCAGAGATTAGATATGAATGTTCTTTACCTGCATGTTGAAAAAACCGGTAGAGGGTATTATTCTGCCACGCTGATTCCTATTACTGAAGATCCTAAAAATGAACCCAAACATTTGATCACTAAAAGATTTGTAGAATTACTGGAAAAGCAGATTAAAGAAAAACCCGAATATTATTTATGGACTCATAAACGATGGAAACATCGCAACGAGCCCATACCTGATAATGCAGAAATAATAGATTAAGCAATAATACTTTTAATTTCCTCTATCATTTTTTGAGCAAGATCATCAGCTTCCTGCTGAGATTTTGCCTCTGTATAAATTCTTATAATTGGTTCTGTGTTAGATTTACGTAAATGAACCCAATTCTCCGGAAAATCGATCTTGACACCATCAACTGTAGAAATTTCCTCTTTGGAATGCTTCTCCTTTACAGATCTCAGAATCTCATCAACATCTATATCTGGAGTTAATTCTATTTTATTTTTGCTCATGAAATAAGAAGGGTATTCATTTCTTAATTCAGACACTTTTTTTCCATTCTCAGCAAGGAAAGTCAGAAATAAAGCAGAGCCAACGAGACTATCTCTTCCATAATGAGATTCGGGATAAATGATTCCTCCGTTTCCTTCACCTCCAATTACGGCATTATTTTCCTTCATCAAGTGTACAACATTTACTTCTCCAACGGCACTAGCTTCATATTTACCGTTATGTTTTTGGGTGACATCCCTGAGTGCCCTGGAAGAAGATAAATTACTAACCGTGTTCCCCGGTGTTTTTGAAAGTACATAATCTGCGCAGGCAACAAGAGTATATTCTTCTCCAAACATTTCACCATTTTCATCAATAAAGGCTAGTCTATCTACATCTGGATCTACAACAATTCCGAAATCGGCCTTTTCTTTTTTCACCAATTCACAGATATCTTTCAAATGTTCCTTTAACGGTTCCGGATTATGCGGAAAATGTCCGTTAGGTTCACAATACAACTCAACAACTTTTACTCCCATTCGTTTTAGCAAAGCAGGAATAGCTATTCCTCCAGTAGAATTAACTGCATCCACAACTACTTTTAGATTTGCTTTCGAAACTTTTTCTGCATCAACAAGATTAAGTTTCAAAACCTCATCTATATGCTTTTCAATATAATCTTCAATAACCGATATTTCACCAAGATCATCTACTTCAGCAAAATCAAACTCTTCTTCCTCTGCGATCTTAAGAATTTCAGCTCCGGCGGCTCCATCAAGAAATTCTCCTTTGGAGTTTAGGAGTTTTAGAGCATTCCATTGCTTGGGATTATGACTGGCAGTTAAAATGATTCCACCATCTGCTTTTTCAAGAGGAACAGCAACTTCTACCGTTGGAGTGGTTGAGAGACCAAGATCTACCACATCAATCCCCAATCCCGTTAAAGTGTTCATGGTTAATTCCTGAATCATTTTTCCCGAAATCCTGGCATCTCTACCTACAATAACTTTTAAATTTTTACCTGCAGATTGTTTTTTCAGCCAGGTGCCATATGCCGCGGCAAACTTTACCGTATCCACAGGAGTAAGATTATCACCAGTTTTACCTCCAATGGTTCCTCGTATTCCGGAAATTGATTTTATTAATGTCATTCTTAGATTAATTTTGTCTGTATTAAACTGTAAAAACGTAGGGATTTCAATATTGCACAAATATACATGGCTACCCCTCCAATACCCAAAACTTAACAAAAATTAAACCCGGTATTCTTTAATTTGTATCTTCCCCCAATGAATTTTCTGGCTCATATTTATTTATCGGGTGATAATGATCAAATTAGAATTGGAAATTTTATGGCCGATTCTATCAAAGGAAAAAAGTATTTAAAATATCCTGAGGATATACAAAAGGGAATAATTCTACACCGCGCCATAGATTTTTACACAGATACTCACCCTGTTTTTAAAGAAAGTACCCAAAGACTATTTAAAAAATATAGTCACTATAGCGGAATTATAGTAGACATCTATTACGACCATTTTCTTGCTGCAAATTGGAGAAAGTATTCAAATACACCTTTGGAAAGCTATAGCCTAGACTTTTACGAACTACTTAAAAAGAATCTGCAAATCCTCCCTGCCAAGGTCAGGCATTTTTTACCGTATATGGTTGAAGATAACTGGCTTTTGAGTTATGCCGAATTCGATGGAATTGAAAAAGTTCTATCAGGAATGAATAGAAGGACCGGTGGAAAATCAGGAATGCATTTAGCCACTAATGAATTGCGCGAACATTATTCTGAATTCCAATCAGAGTTTGAGATCTTTTTTGAGGATGTCAGGAAATTTTCAGAAAAGAAATTAATTGAAATCGTAGAAAAATAAAAGAGGCCGGAAATACCGACCTCTTCTTTTTATAAATACCTATTTGATCATTTAACGAATCTCCATCTTCCGTTTATCAACTCTACTTCCTTCAGGTTTTTACCTTTTTCAACCCACCATGTGTCATCTTTCCTCAACACCATAACTCCTTCAATAACATACCATTCTCCATTGATATATTCAGGCTCAGGATTAGTTGGCTCCGGCTCTGTTGGTTCTGTTGGTTCTGGCTCAGTAGGCTCCGGTTCTGTAGGCTCAGGCTCAGTTACCGATCCTGGATACATCACATTGATTCCCTCTACATCTCCTGTTGAAAGTTGGGAACGTTGCACAGAATATAAAGAACCATCCTTCCTGGTAATAGTGGGCTGTCCGTTAGCAGAGAAAGAATAAGGACTATACATCATGATTGAACCAAGGTCTAGACCAGCAGTATAATCTGCTCCATCCCAACCTGCTTCGTCATAAGTATAGAAATTATGCTCTCTTCCTGAGATAATATTATTAAAATGTACCGTAATAGTCTCATCCCTATCTGCCCTACTCTGCTCGTGCCATAACCCAACAGCATGTCCGATCTCGTGAACTGTATTTCCAGTTGAACAGGCATCTGCCAGAGTAATAGGTTGTCTTCCTCCAACCATTCCAACATATGAAGAACATCCTGCTCCCGGTGTGAAATAAACATAGTTAGATTCTGAGGTTCTTTTTACAAACTTAACAGCCGTATTAGATTCCCAGTGGCTAATAGCGTCTGAAACTCTTTGTTGATTTGGCAAATCCGGATCAATATCATAATATACAATATTATCATCCCAGAAGAACTTTGTTCTTCCAACACTTTTTATAGTGTTGAGATCTTCATCTGACTTATATACCAATTCCACAGGATTTTTTGAAACATTTGCTTCGGGAAGGAAAATATCTCCCTGGTAAACATATTTACCATTGATCTCTTCCACCGGCAATCTTTTACCTGCAAAGTAAATATCAGAGACTGATCCTGTTTGTTCCGGAAATGCAATTTCAGTATTTCCACCCTCCTGGGAAGATTCACCTTCCTCTATTCCAGTCATAGAATCTGAGACGTTGTCGCTATTACAGGATAATAACGCAAGTGCTGGAAGCACCAGTAGGTAATTTAATTTTTTCATAAGTAGGTTTCAAAATATAGACTGATAAGTGCTCTTTACTTACACTATCTTTCATAATTATTTTTCGTCGATTAAATTAGCATTTTATCGATTTAAGATTTTTAAGAGCTTTCTAGTTGTTAAAAATTTAACTGTGTAATTATTCTACAATGGGTGTGGTTTTAACAATTTATTTACACAAAAAAAAACACCTTCGATTTAGAAAAATTCGAAGGTGTTTTTAATTAATTTTATGCCCAGTACCATGTACCGTCCTTCAATAGAACTTGTCTCCATCCCCATCTGGTGTAGTAGTACCATTTATCGTTGTACCTAAGAACAGTTAAACCTGCTATTGTGTATTCCTCACCGTTTACATAATTAGGAGAAGTTCCTCCTCCAGAACCGCCATACATTGCATTAGCACCCTGAATATCACCATTAGATAATTCACTTCTTTGAACACTATATAAAGATCCATCTCTTCTGGTAATAGTTGGTTCTCCATTTTTAGAGAAAGAGTACGGGCTATACATCATGATAGAATTAAAATCCAGGCTTGTAGTGAACTCTTCTCCGTCATAACCAGCTGAAGCATAGGTTTCAAAATTATAGTCCCTACCGGTCTGAATATTATCCCAGTGTATTTTAATATGATTATCTCTGTCTACTCGACTCTGTTCGTGCCACAGACCAACTGCGTGACCTATCTCGTGAATGGTACTTCCGGTAGTACAACCACTAGCAAGAGTAATATTTTGTTTACCACCAATCATTCCTACATAAGAAGAACATCCAGATCCAGGAGTAAAATATATATAATTAGACTGTCCGGAACGTTTTACAAACTCCAGGTTTGTATTTGCTTCCCAGTGACTTATCGCATCATAAACACGATCCTTATTGGGTAAACTTCCGTCGATGTCATAATAAACGGTATTATCTTTCCAGTATGCAGACGTACGTCCTACACTTTTATTCTGAGGAGTTTCGCCTTTCTCATATACTAATTTTACTGGGCTCTTAGTAGCTTTCGACTTTGGGATAATTATATCCCCCTGGTAAACGTACTGACCGTTTACACTTTCTACAGGAAGTTTTAATCCTGTATAATAAATTTCTGTTTTGGCGCCTACTTCATCCGGAAAGGCTACCTCCGTATTTGCATTATTTAAATTTTTAGTTTGAGTTTGGGGCTCATTTTCAGTTTCAATCTGATCGGAAACTGGATCTTCGCTACAAGCTAAAAATGCTAATGCTGGTAGTACGAAGATTAATTTCAATTTTTTCATAAATAGGTCTTTTAATTTTTCGTTTTAAAATTTTCTGTTCATGTTTTCCGGTCTGAGTTTTACAAAGTCTATTCCAAAAATTTTAATAAATTATTGGGCTAATATTTTAACAATCAAATTCTTACAAATCACTCATATTTTTAATACTAGATCTAATTCGCGATTCAACTTTAAGAAATAAAATAGACCTTCTGGAAGTTTTGAAACCCATTGATTTTGCTGGCCAAATACAATTTCAAATAGGCTTCAGTTAACCGTAAAAATCAAACTTTCAGTTAGCAACATATAATTTTATTTAAATTCAGAACTAATTTTAAAACAAAAAAAAGCTGTCCGGATTATTCCGGACAGCTCCACACATTCCACAATGGAATGGGTATTAACCCGCTAAATTAGTCACCCCCCGGTCAAATAATTGAGACGGGTTAATTTTCTTCTATTCATTAGCAGGACATACATTCAATCTTACTGTAATGTCATTCAATGGATAACTAAAGTCTGTATCCGCATCAAGCTCGTAACTACCCACACCTGGGAAGCTAGTCTCATCATAACAAACTATCTCATCTCCTATTGAGATCTCACAATCATCGATTAAATATCCTCCTATGGCTGTTAAAGCTACTCCAACTATTATATCTCCGTCTTCAATATCAAACGTCAGGCTTCCTATTACGTCACCATCAAGCATAATATCCACAGGGAAATTGTTGCTAATATCCCCAGTAAATGAGGCAGTTTCACAATTTAGAGTGGAGTCTGGATCTGGAAGACAAGGCTCTGTTCCTGTTTCATCTTCACATCCATCACCATCTTCGTCTACAGTTGGATTTTCATTAGGACATGCATCATTGTCATCACATATACCATCACCATCAGAGTCTCCTCCTTCACCGGCGCATGGATCATTACATGTATTTGTTGCATCGTTTGGACATTCATCTTCGTCGTCGCAAATTCCATCACCATCTGAATCTCCTCCAGCATCTGCACATTCATCATTACAGGTATTGGTTGCATCATTTGGACATTCATCTTCGTCATCGCAAATTCCATCTTCATCGGAATCTCCACCAGCATCTGCACACTCATCATTACAGGTGTTGGTTGCATCATTTGGACATTCATCTTCGTCATCACAAATTCCATCTTCATCGGAATCTCCACCAGCATCTGCACATTCATCTACACATGAATCTGTTGCATCGTCTGGACATGGGTCATCACCATTGTCAGTTCCATCACCGTCACAATCGGCATCTGGATCATCGAGGTCACATTCCACAGGTTCATCCCCACAGTTGAAGAATATGTGATAGTATTCGGTTGTCTCATCATTTCCATCCTCATCAAATAACATTTGAATCATATCCCAGGATAGAGTCATTGAGATCATGGACTCATCATCTTCTTCCGCTGTATAATAAGGTTCCCAGTCTGTAAGAGTGGCTTCAAAAACCAGATATGGTGCATCTGAAGCTATTCCTTCACCAGGACCAGGAATTACAACACATAGTGGATCTGCCCAGTAAGTACCATCTTCTGTCATCCCTGTATTTGGACTAAGGTCCTCATAAATTAAATCACCTTTACCATCTTCTCTGTTTCCGTCATATTCATATAATGAGAAAGAGTAATTTGCAGTGTAGTGTCTGCCAGAATCTGTACAGTAATTAGCAAAAATACAGAAGTCATAAAGTGGTACTGGTGTAATATCAAAGAATTGATATCCATAAAGATTAACTTCACGGTCATCAAAACAAATTACATCTACGTTTACGTAATTTTTTGATCCTGCTCGAAGATCAAAAGTTTGTTCTAAGGGATCATCCACGAACATTGCAAACTCACTTCCTTCCTTAGGAGCTACCCAAATCACTTCCCCGGGTGCACCACCATCATCGCTCCAAACAACAAAATCTGTTAAGGTCACAGATACTGTAGTTTCTCCTGAGGGAATAGGAATTTCTAAATCTTCGCTATATTCGGTGAAAAGACCTTGTTCATCTGAAGATATTCCCACTATAGTTTCTACAACAGTATTATCATCTCCATACTCAAGCCTGATCTGAGCAAAAGCCGGTTCTTCATCTGAGCATTCAGGTACATCCTGTTCCTGTTGCCTGGTTTGATTATAATAATCTCCAAGATTTGGCCCCAGATATAAACTTGCAACATCGCTAGGCACATCTCCCGCTCCCTGTACTGTTTCATCCTTTGTACAGGATGACAGGACCAAAGATATTACGGCAAAAAGCGCCAAATATTTTATAATAAATTTCATCTTATTTTGTTTAGGGGTTAGTTTAAAATAATCCGGTTTAAAAGACCTAACCCGGTATACAAACCGGGTTAGAACTTTTTTGAATTATCTTATAGAGGAACTGCATCTACATTTCCACTAGGTCCATCTTCTTCATCACAATTAAAGAAAATATGCCAGTAGTTTGTAGTCTCATCATCACCATCTCTATCAAGTAATGCTTGAATATCATCCCATGAAAGCATAGTTGAAATTGTAGTTTCATCGCCTTCTGCGGTATAATATCCATCCCAGTCCTGAATAGTTGCTTCGAAAATAAGATAAGGAACATCTGAATCTAGATCTCCAGGACCTGGAACAACAACACAAAGTGGATCTGCCCAGTAAGTACCATCATCATTGCCTGTATTAGGCATTAAATCTTCATAGATCATATCACCTTTACCATCTTCTCTGTTTCCATCATATTCATATAAGGAGAAAGTATAATATGCGGTATAGTGTCTTCCTTCATCACTACAGTAGTTCGCGAAAATACAGAACTCATAAAGTGGTACCGGAGTAATATCGAAGAATTGATATCCATAAAGATTAACATCACGGTCATCAAAACAGATCACTTCGATCTCTACATAATTTTTAGAACCTGCTCTTAAATCGAAAGTTTGTTCTAAAGGATTATCTACGAACATCGCGTAATCGCTTCCCATTTTAGGGGCAACCCAGATAACTTCTCCAGGTGCTCCACCATCATCGCTCCAAACAACGAAGTCTGTAACGGTTACAGAAACAGTAGTTTCTCCTGAAGGGATTGGAATTTCAAGGTCATCACTATATTCTGTGAATAGTCCTTGATCATCTGAAGATATCCCTACGATAGTTTCTACTACTGTATTATCATCTCCATACTCAAGTCTTATTTGAGCAAAAGCTGGAGCCTCATCAGAACATTCAGGAATCATTTCCTGTTGCCTGGTAAAATTAGCATCCTGAAGAATTGGTCCTAAACTAAGACTGGCAACATTATCAGAAATATCTGATGATCCTGCTTCATCCTTACTACAAGAAGTAAGGAGTAAAGAGCATACGGCTACAAAAGCCAAATAATATTTAATTGTTTTCATAATAAAAGTTTTTAGTTAATAATTTAGAATGGTTAATATTTCCTTATTAAAAGGTTTTTAGTTTAAATCCAGCCGGGACAATTCCCAGCTGGATTATTTTTAATTAGTCATCTATTCCGCAAGAAACAGCATGCACAACTATCCAGAATGGTTCACCCGGACTATCGAAAGTGTACACTCCGCTTAACTGTTCACCTTCCTCATAAGTATAGGTGTACTGTCCAGGAGCTTTTACATCATCTCCAGTTGGTTCACTTGAGAATATATCAATATGTACTTCTGTAAATTCGTATCCTGCATTCCAGGTAATTTCTACCTGAATATCATCGTCTACCGTAGAAACAATTGCGGTACCCACAGGCATATCTGTTTTGTAGTTATTACCTGCCGCGGCATAAATGGTATAGGTTCCGGTTTCATCAGCTACCCAACCCCATCTTCCTGGAGCATCATTTAACTGATTGAATTGAATATCACCGAACATGAAAGCGGTTTCACATTCTCCTCCGGTAGAATCACATCCATCAGGAATACCATCACCATCAGAATCGATAGCATCATCGAAACCATCACACACATCACATTCGTCTCCAAAACCATCTCCGTCAGAATCATTTTGATCTTGATTAGCATCTTCAGGACAGTTATCACACGCATCTGGAACGCCATCTGCGTCTGTATCTACATTGTCATCTCCATCAGGACAAACATCACAAACGTCATTGATACCATCTCCATCAGAGTCAGGTCCTTCAGCACAAGGATCATCTGGACATCCAAAATTATCTGGGTTACCGAATTCGTCTATACAGTCGTCGCAGGCGTCACCTACACCGTCTCCATCTGAATCTTCCTGATATGGATTTTCAGCCTGAGGACAGTTGTCACAATAATCTGGTATTCCGTCCTGATCTGAGTCCATTGTATCATCTCCTCCTTCGCATATATCACACGCATCTGGCACTCCATCTTCATCGGTATCTATATTATCATCTCCATTTGGACAAATATCGTCGCAGTCTGAAACTCCGTCTCCATCGGTATCTAATTGACATAGTGGATCGCCTCCATCTGGATCGCAATTGAAGAATATATGAATATAGTCTACAGTCGAATCATCTCCATCCTGATCTAACAGAGCCTGTACCTGATTCCAGGTAAGATATCCTGATATAGTTGAGCTTGGTGCTTCTCCATAATAATCATCCCAGTCTTCCAGGGTAATTTCCCAGTATAAATAAGGCACATCACCATTATCATCATCTCCTCTTGGAATTGCTAGACAAAGCGGATCTGCATAGAAAGTATCTCCATCCTGACCGGTCATAGGCATCATATCTGCATATAATTCTGTATAGAGGTCTGAATTGGTAATAGGATCATCCTCCTCTGTTTCTCCTGAATATTCGTATAGGTCGAAGGAATAATTCGCAACGTAGTCACGACCACCTTCAGAAATACAGTAATTCGCAAAAATGCACAGTTCGGAAAGTGGAATCGGGTTGATATCAAAGAATAGATATCCGTAGAGATTCACCTCACGGTCGTCATAACAGATCACGTCCACATTAACGTAATTTTTAGATCCTGCTCTTAACTCGAATGTCTGGTCTAGTGGATCATCAACAAACATCGCATACTCGCTGCCTTCTTTTGGTGCAACCCAGATCACTTCACCAGGAGCTCCTCCATCATCGGTCCAGACAACAAAATCTGTTAAGGTAACTGTAACCGAAGTTTCACCCGACGGGATAGGAATCTCAAGGTCATCACTATATTCTGTGAAAAGCCCTTGGTCATCTGACGATATTCCCACAATAGTTTCTACTACAGTGTTATCATCTCCATACTCGAGTCTAATTTGCGCGTAGGCAGGTGCCTCGTCTGAGCATTCCGGAACATCCTGTTCCTGTTGCCTATTCGAGTTATTGAACTCGTCCAGAACCGGCCCTAAATAAAGGCTCGCTACATTATTTGGAACATCTGTCCCTCCTTGGGTTGTTTCATCCTTAGAACAGGAAGAAAACACCAAAAGGAATATGGCTAGATATGCCACATAATATTTAAACATTTTCATATTTATTGGTATTTAGAATTGGTTAATAAAATTTTTATTTAAAATCCCGAACCAAATTGAATTTGATTCGGGATTGACTTTTCTTTTAATATTCATCGAATTCACCACAAGCAACCGGCTCACTGGCTACATATTCCCCATCTACCATCTTACCATGAACCACAACAGTTCGGTCTTCAAGATTCGGTAAGAATACATCAGGAATGGTTTCTGCGTAATTTAGAAATGGTACCCCATTAAAGATCTCTGATACAGGGAATCCACCTTCATTGTAATCCAATGCTAGAGCAACCGCACCATAATCTCCACAAGAAGCGTTCTCATGAATATGTTGAGGATGCATTTCTCCGGGAGTTAATCCAAATACCGAAGTAACAGCCTGTAAAGTTGTTCCATCTAAAGAAAGATATGCGAAACCAGCTACCTCATCATCACTGTCTAAATATTTAAGACAAGCTTTGTATCTTTTTGCCTCAGGTCTTCCAAATGGTGGTGGCACTCCATCATCACAACCATATTGGAAATGATAATAGTCAAGAGTTCCATTCTCACCGAAGAAGAACTTGATCTCTGCAACGGTAATCGGTCCTTCAGCGATCAACTCACCACCTCCATTATAACCTGGAGTATCTGGTAGTAAAGTTATTTCAACATAATATTCTTCCTCGTTATCGTCAACATCAAGTCTATCTGGAACGAAGAAACAAAGTGGGTCTGCATATGCATCGCTTCCTTCACCTTCAACGTTGTTTTGAAGATCAGTATAAATAGGATCTCCTTTTTCGCCATCTACGCTTTCCCAAACATTAACGCTATAAGAAGCTACATAATGTCTACCCTCTGGAGTACAATAGTTTCCGAAAATACAGAATTCAATTAATGGTATAGGAGTAATAGTGAAGAATTGATATCCATATAGATTAACGTCACGATCGTCGTAACAAATAACATCTACATTAACATAATTCTTTGAACCTGCACGTAGCTCAAAAGTGAAGTTAGGACCAACTGGCTGATCTACAAAATCAGCAAAATCACTTCCTTCTATTGGAGCCACCCAGATCACTTCACCGGGGCTACCTCCATCATTGGTCCAGACAACAAATTCAGTTACCGTTACAGAAACAGTGGTTTCACCTGCCGGAATAGGTAACTCAAGTTCTTCAGAATATGCAGTAAACAAACCCTGGTCATCAGACAAGATTGGCACGATAATATCTTCCTTTACCGTATCATCTGGTCCATATTCGATAGAAATTTGTGCGAATCCAGGTTCTTCGTCAGAACATTCAGGTAATTCCTGAGCTTCCTGTTTAATGGCTGCCCTTGTTGCTCCGTCATTTAAGAGTGGGCCTAATTGTAAAATAGCAGTATCAGAACCTGGAGAATCGACTCCTCCGGATTCTTCCTTACTACATCCGACTAAGATGAGCGCAAAAATGGCGCTAAAAGCCAGAATTTTTTTTAAGTCTTTCATAATTACAAAAGTTTTGGTTAATAAAAATTTAGAATGGTTAATAAACTATTTGTGCGTTCATGGATTGAATTTCCATGAAGTTAAAGTGTCAATCTAAAAGTGGGTTTCTGCATGGATGCAGCTAATGAGAGTAGCTAAGTTTTCATATTCAATAGTTTTGGTTAATAATATTTTCGAATGGTTAATAAATAATATGTACAGATTATTCCCGTCAGGAAATAATTTTCAATTCAATAAATAAGGTGATTTGGGGTGACTTGTAGGTAATAACCGAAGATCAGGGGCGACTTCGTGTAATCTAATTTCCTTGTAAATTTATGAAACAGCTATGGTGTCGCTTATGGGGGAAAACCCCTATATTTTTAAATTAACATACTGTTTAACAGTTTTTTAAAACTTGTTCAGGACATTGGAAAATCAACCAGGTTATGGTTAATGGCATAAATGATACTTTCCAGTATAGTTTCAGAGTTTGTCCTTTTTATAATATTGGATCTATGTTTCTCTATGGTCTTTGGTGAAATGAATAATGTATCAGAGATCTCTTTAGTCTTATATCCTTTGCATAGCAAACTAATGATTTCCTTTTCCCGATTTGTAAAACTAAATTCTGCCATCTCACTGTTCTCTTTGAAGCATTTCTCTACCTGGTCTGCATGAGTTCCAACCTTTTCATCAATCGCATACTCTTCTCCCGAGAAGTCAATAAGCATGATGAATTGATCTGTAATACTACGGCTGAGCTTAGAGAAGCTTATTTTTGCATTTCGCAATTTGTCATTATGAACCAGTAAAGTTGTTGTGGTAACTGCTTTCATGTGTTTTCCCCGGGCAAAATTCCTGAGGGCTGTTTTAACCTTTGCCTTATTATCAATGTTTACTAGATCAGTCAGTCTTACTCCGTTCGTATTATCCATACGAAAGGTCTTCTTAAATGCATCATTCATTTCAATGATATTATTTTGCTGAAGAAGAACGATTGGCTGGGCCATAAGATTGAATAACCCCATAAAACATTCATGCCAGTAATTACATTTGGTATTACTTTTCACCTTTAAGATCCTGGTGGCGATATTTTCAAGATCGGTACTCTCATCAAGGTATTCATCTATAAAAGTCTTATACCGCTTCTTTAATAATGATATATCATTTTTATTCCCATAAACGGCCAGATAACTCTTATTCAGAAAGTGAGTAGATTTGAAATTTTTAAGGTTTCTGAAATCTGAGACCTTTGTATAGGAAGTTTTATCAAATATTATAGTATCAGGCAATAAGTTAAGAGCTGTATTAAAGGCTACATGAATAGACTGCTCCGAATTAACCTCAAAATCGACACTTACCTTTTCCTCCAAAGCGTCAATAAAATGCTGGTTCCTGCTAACAATTAATAGTTGTCTTTTTTCCATTATCAATCTGCGTTAAATTTTCAAATACTTTAAATGAAATGCAGGGGCATACATTTAACTTTTCCAAGGGTAAAAAAATCGTAAGAAGAGATTTGGGAAAAAATTTTCGGACTTTCAAATATAGGTGATTACACTTATTTTCGGTAAAAAAACAAGTAGTATTATCCTGACATTCAGATTCTTAAAAAAGAGTTTAATGGCTCTATTTAAGACTTTAAAGTTCTTTCGATTTGATAGAAAAAATTATGATCTTCTTCCAGCATCCCAAAATAAAGCTGAAATCATACGAAAAATTTACACCAACCTTAACATCAGTAACTTGCTATGGACTTTTTAAATATTAATTGAATAAGTAACTTTGCCCCCTTGAAAAATCCTATGGCAAAAAGTGAAGATAGAATTGAAGTTTTAGGCGCCCGCGTCCATAATCTCAAAAATATAGATGTTAATATTCCCAGAGAGAAACTTGTAGTAATTACAGGTCTTTCCGGATCGGGAAAATCATCCTTAGCATTCGATACAATTTATGCGGAGGGACAAAGGCGATATATTGAAACCTTTTCAGCCTATGCCCGTCAGTTTTTAGGAAGTCTGGAAAGGCCAGATGTAGATAAGATCGAAGGTTTATCTCCTGTAATTGCTATAGAACAAAAGACCACCAGTAAGAATCCCAGAAGTACCGTGGGAACCATTACCGAAATTTATGATTTTCTACGTTTGCTTTTTGCCAGGGCTGGCGAAGCCTATAGTTATAACACAGGAGAGAAAATGGTTAGCTATACAGATTCCCAAATTAAAGAACTGATCCTGGAAAATTTTAAAGGAAGGAAAGTGATTATCCTTGCGCCTGTAGTGAGGAGTCGAAAAGGGCATTACCGGGAACTGTTCGAGCAAATTGCCAAACAGGGTTTTATAAAAGTAAGAACCGATGAAAAAGTGGTTGATATCGAAAAAGGGATGAAACTCGATAGATATAAGACCCACGATATCGAGATCGTTATAGACCGGCTTAAGATCGAGGAAAAACCAGATTCAGACAAAAGACTTTCAGAAAGTATCAAAACAGCCATGTATCATGGAGATGATACTTTAATGATTCTGGATCAGGAAACAGGATCTATAAGGTATTTCAGTAGAAATCTTATGTGTCCCACCACCGGTATTAGTTATCCAAATCCTGAACCAAATAGCTTTTCTTTTAATTCTCCTAAAGGCGCATGCCCAAAATGTAATGGTATAGGTACCCTTTACCAGGTGAATACGTCTAAGATAATCCCAGACAGGAAAAAATCGATTAAGAATGGAGGGCTTGCACCTCACGGACCGCAAAAGAAGAACTGGGTTTTTTCTCAACTTGAACTTATTGCAGAAAGGTTTGATTTTAAACTGACAGATCCTATAGAACAAATTCCGGCAGAAGCACTTGAAATGATCCTTCATGGAGGAAAAGAAAAATTTTCCAGGGAATCTAAGGCTCTTGGAATTACCAGGGATTATAAAATAGATTTTGAAGGCGTTGCCAATTTTATTGAAACCACCTATAGAAATAACGATTCTTCCTCTTTAAGAAGATGGTCCAAGGAATATATGGACAAAGTTATATGTCCGAAATGTGAAGGTTCCAGGCTGAAAAAAGAGGCACTCTATTTTAGGATCCATGATAAGAATATTGCTGAACTCTCCCATCTGGACATCACCGACCTTTTTAATTGGTTCGAAAATATTGAGAAAAAACTTAGCGAAAAGCAGCTACAGATCGCCGAGGAAGTTGTTAAAGAAATAAGGACCAGGCTTCAGTTTCTATTAGACGTTGGACTAACATACCTTAACCTTAACCGTGGTTCCAAGTCTCTTTCCGGAGGAGAAGCACAGAGAATCAGACTGGCTACCCAAATTGGGTCGCAGCTGGTTGGTGTCCTTTATATCCTGGATGAACCTAGCATAGGGTTGCACCAAAGAGACAATGAAAAACTGATCAATTCTTTGGAATCACTTCGTGATATTGGGAATACGGTGATCGTAGTTGAGCATGATAAAGATATGATCGAAAGGGCAGACCATGTGATAGATATAGGGCCACGTGCCGGAAAACATGGAGGTGAGATCATTAGTGAAGGTACTCCAAACGAACTTATGAAACACGCAACCCTTACGGCAGATTATTTAAGCGGAAAAAAGGAAATTCCCGTACCAAAGGAAAGAAGAAAAGGAAACGGAAAGAAAATTGAACTTAAAGGAGCAACGGGAAATAACCTTAAAAATGTAAATATCAGCATTCCTTTAGGTAAGATGATCGCGGTAACAGGAGTATCAGGGAGTGGAAAATCCACACTGATCAATGAAACCCTTTACCCTATTATGAATGCTCATTACTTCAACGGGGTTAAAAAACCACAACCCTATAAAAGTATCAAAGGTCTGGACCATATCGATAAAGTGATAGACATTAATCAGAGTCCTATAGGTAGAACCCCACGTTCTAACCCGGCCACCTATACCGGGGTTTTTTCAGAAATAAGAAGCCTTTTCGCCAAAACCCCCGAAGCCCTGATTAGAGGTTACAAACCCGGAAGGTTTAGTTTCAATGTAAAAGGTGGAAGATGCGAAACCTGTAAAGGTGGTGGTCTAAGGGTTATTGAAATGAACTTTCTGCCAGATGTTTATGTAGAATGCGAAACCTGTCAGGGAAAGCGATTCAATAGAGAAACCCTTGAAATAAGATATAAAGGAAAGTCTATTGCAGATATTCTCGAAATGACCATCGATGAGGCTACTCCTTTCTTCGAAAATATCCCGAAGATCTACAGAAAATTAAAAACAATCCAGGACGTTGGATTAGGCTATATAAGTCTCGGTCAGCAATCTACAACTCTTTCAGGAGGTGAGGCGCAAAGAATAAAACTTGCAACTGAACTTTCTAAGCGTGATACCGGAAATACTTTCTATATATTAGACGAGCCAACAACCGGACTTCATTTTGAAGATATCAGAGTTTTAATGGATGTATTAAATACTCTTACCAATAAGGGTAATACCGTACTTATAATTGAACATAATATGGATGTCATAAAAATGGCAGACCATATAATCGATATTGGATACGAAGGCGGAAAAGGTGGTGGAAAAGTTGTAGCAACCGGTACACCGGAAGAGCTCATCAAAAAGAAAAAAAGTTATACAGCAAGGTTCCTTAAAAAGGAACTGCACTAATCAAGAAATATGAAAACACATAATAGGAATAAGGCCTGGAACGAAATTAAAACCAATGATTCCTGGGCTATCTTCAAGATCATGGGGGAATTCGTAAGCGGTTACGAAAAACTTAGCCAGATTGGCCCATGTGTCTCTATATTCGGTTCCGCGAGGACAAAGCCGGATATGAAATACTATAAACTTGCTGAAAAAGTTGCCAAAAAGATCGTAGAACACGGTTATGGTGTTATAACCGGTGGTGGTCCCGGAATTATGGAAGCTGGAAACAAGGGTGCTCACCTGGCTGGTGGTACTTCCGTAGGATTGAATATTGAATTACCCTTTGAACAACACGACAATCCTTATATTGACAATGACAAAAGCCTGGATTTCGATTATTTCTTCGTTCGAAAGGTAATGTTCGTTAAATATTCTCAGGGATTTGTAGTAATGCCAGGAGGTTTCGGAACCCTAGATGAACTATTCGAAGCGATCACCTTAATTCAAACACATAAGATAGATAAATTCCCTATTATTCTTGTTGGAACTGAATTCTGGAGTGGCCTGGTAGACTGGATCAAAAGTACGCTACTGGATAGTTTTCAAAATATTAGCGCTGAGGATATTGATCTTGTTCAGGTAGTGGATACCGAAGACGAGGTTATCGAGATCCTTGATCAATTCTATGGTGAATATAATCTTAGTCCTAATTTCTAGTTAACAGGCCTGTTGAAGGTTTCAAAGATTGACTATATTTAGCCCTAATTGCTATTCGGTTCTAAATCTATTACTAATTGAGACACCTTCAGTTTTTCCTGATACTTCTTATTTATTCGGGATGTCTTTCTGCTCAGAATGTCATCGGTGTGAAAGCGCGTCTTAACGACAGCACACGCATTATTTCCATCGATCAGAAAATCAAACTGATAAATACTGAAAACAGGGATTTAGTAAGTATCTATCTTAATGACTGGAATAATGCTTTCAGCTCTAAATCTTCGGCATTGGCAAAACGTTTTGCTGAAGATTTTGCCAGGCGCTTTCATTTTGCTAAAGATGAAGAAAGAGGTCGCACCACTATACATTCGATAAAAAATGAAGATGGCAACCAGATTGCCTGGGACCGACCAGGCGAAGTAGTGGACCTCCTGAGACTTAACCTGGAAGAACCGCTGGCACCGGGTGACTCTATCACGCTAGATCTTCAATACGACCTGAGAATTCCCGATGATAAGTTTACCCGGTTTGGAAGAGATGATCTTGGCAATTATAAATTAAGGTATTGGTACATGACTCCAGCCCCGCTTGACAATGGCTGGAAGCTATATAGCCATAAGGATCTTGGATTGCAATATGTAGAGCCTTACAAAATTGATATATCTATTGATGTTCCTACAGCCTATTATGCAGCATCTGGATTGAACCTTGTGCAAACTCAAACCAGACAGGGGTATAAAACCATTAATTTTAGGGGGAACCACCGCGTAGAAAGTAAAATGTACCTCACCAGGTCTTATATCTTCGAATCTTTAAGCGCAAATTCGAATCAGGTTATAACAAATATTGAAGATGAAGATATCAATTTCGATATTAAAAACACCCTTATAGAACGTAGCGTAAACTTCCTGAATGAAAGGTTAGGCATTTACCCGCACGAGAACATTTTTGTAACCCAGGAAGATTACCTGAAAAGCCCGATCTATGGTCTCAACCAGCTTCCAAGTTTTATTAGACCTTTCCCAGATGGTTTTCAATACGACATTAAATTATTTAAAACCATCACCAGCAATTATCTTCAGAATACCATTTTCATCAATCCCCGAAAGGAAAAATGGGTGACCGATGCCATTATGGTGTCCTTGATGATGGATTACGTAGACACCTACTATCCTAATATGAAACTTCTTGGGAATCTGAGTAAGATCATAGGAATTCGTTGGTTCCATGCTGCTGATCTTGAGTTTAATGATCAATACCAGTTCCTTTATATGAATATGGCCAGACTTAACCTGGACCAGCCACTTACTACCAGTCAGGATTCCTTGGTGAAATTTAATAAGAATATCGCCAATGCATACAAGGCTGGCGCCGGAATAAAATACCTCGAAAGCTTTCTTGGCGATGAATCAGTTCAGGAATCTGTTTCAGAATTTTACTCAAAATACAATCTTAAAAAAGTTACCGATGAGGATTTTAAAGAGGTTCTTCAAAAAAATGCATCCAAGGATATTAGCTGGTTCTTTGAGGATTATGTAGGCACCAACAATAAGATCGATTTCCGAATAAAGGATCTGGAAAAAGGCAAAGACTCTCTAAAGGTTACAATCCAGAATTTACGAAATAACTCAATGCCTGTAAGTCTTTATGGTATAAAGGATAAGGAAGTTGTTTACAAGACCTGGGTGGAAAATGTACGGGATACCGCCACTGTTACCATTCCAAACGATGATTTTGAAAGGCTTGCTTTAAATTATAACCAGGAAATTCCGGAGTTCAATCAACGGAACAATTATAAAGGAGTATCAAAATTATTAGATAAACCTATTCAATTCCGGCTATTTCAGGACGTGGAAGATCCAAGATATCACCAGATATTCTTTATGCCTGAATTTGAGTATAACCTGTATGATGGAGTTTCTATTGGTCCAAAACTTTATAATAAAACCATTCTTAGCAGAACCTTTAATTTTGCTCTTTCTCCAAAATATGGCTTTAACAGTAAAACCCTGGTAGGGTCTGCCTCTATTTTCAATTCACATCAATTCGAAAACAAGGAATTATACAATATATTTTATGGAATTGGAGGATCAAGATTTTCCTATGGGTATGACCTTTTTTATGAAAAGTTCAGTCCATTCCTGATCTTTTCCTTCCGAAACTCATATTTAAGAAGCAATGAACGCCAGAGGCTGGTAATACGTAATGTTAACGTAAGACGTGATCAAAATCCGGTAGATCCATTACTGGAACCCGACTATAATGTCTTCAATGTAAAATACAGCTACAGCAATCCAAATTTCCTAAAACATCTAACCGCTTCTTTCGATTATCAGTTATCAGATAAATTCAGCAAGGTTTCCTTCACTGCCGAGTATCGTAAGCTTTTCAAAAATAACAGGCAGATCAACCTGAGGTTCTTTTCCGGGATATTCCTTTATAATGATGCCAAGGATAATGACTATTTCAGCTTTGCCCTGGACAGACCTACAGATTACCTGTTCGATTATAATTATTATGGTCGCAGCCAGGGAAGCGGACTATTCAGCCAGCAGATAATTGTGGCTGAAGGTGGTTTTAAATCTCAACTGCAGCCAGAATTCGCCAATGAATGGCTTATTTCGGCAAATGCAAGTACTAATATCTGGAAATGGATCCATGCCTATGGAGATGTGGGAATAGTTACGAACGAAGGTGATAACGGTAAACTTTTATTCGATTCAGGGATTAGGGTTAGTTTAGTCCAGGATTATTTTGAACTTTTCTTCCCGGTATATTCCAGCCTGGGATGGGAACTTGACGATCCAAATTATGACCAGAAGATAAGATTTATCGTAGCCCTGGATATAAATACCCTTATAAGATTATTCACCAGGCGTTGGTATTAATACTGATTAACTGATATTTAAATTATCCTTACCTCAATTTCGATATTATCAACAAATTCATAATACAACAGACTTAAATTCTCGAATAAATAACAATTAAAGGTTAAAATTACATTATTATCAGTTTTTGCTTAAAAATTTGAATTGTATTTAATGATACTTTTCGCTACATTTGTTACCATTCAAAAACATGTTCATGCAAAGCGAAACACAAACTGAAAATTCAATTTCATTTGATGAATTCAAGTCTCAAGTACTTGAAGATTACAGAACTGCTGTCACCAGCAGGGAATGCAGTCTTTTAGGACGAAGGGAAGTACTTACCGGGAAAGCGAAGTTCGGGATATTTGGAGACGGAAAGGAAGTACCACAGTTAGCCATGGCAAAAGCCTTTAAAAATGGAGACTTTAGATCTGGATATTATAGAGACCAGACCTTCATGATGGCTATTAATGAACTTACAGCTGAGCAATTCTTTGCCGGCCTTTATGCTGATACAAATATTGAGAACGAACCGATGTCTGCAGGTCGCCAGATGGGCGGTCACTTTATGACCCACAGTCTTGATGAAAACGGAGATTGGAAAAACCTGATGGAGCAGAAGAACTCCAGTTCAGACATCTCCCCTACTGCCGGACAAATGCCCCGACTATTAGGATTGGCACAGGCTTCTAAGATATATAGAAATGTTGATGGAATCGAGGCAAAAAAGTTTTCAGATAAAGGAAATGAAGTTGCCTGGGGAACCATAGGAAATGCAAGTACCAGTGAAGGACATTTCTGGGAAACCATCAATGCTGCAGGAGTATTACAGGTTCCTATGGTAATTAATGTATGGGATGATGAATACGGAATTTCTGTACACGCAAAACATCAAACTACAAAGGAAAATATTTCTGAGATTCTTAAAGGATTTCAAAGAGATGAAGATAATGATGGATATGAGATCCTTATAGTAGAGGGATGGGATTATCCTAAGCTTGTAGATACTTATGAAAAAGCCTCGGCCATCGCTCGTACTGAACATTGCCCCGTTCTTATACATGTTATTGAGCTAACCCAGCCGCAGGGCCATTCAACTTCAGGTTCTCATGAGAGATATAAATCTGAAGAAAGACTTACCTGGGAAAAAGAGAACGATTGTAATCTAAAGTTCAGGCAATGGATAATAGAAAACGATTTTGCTTCGGCTGATCAGCTTGACGATCTTGAAAAAGATATCAAGAAAGAAGTTAGAAAAGCAAAACACAATGCCTGGACAGCTTATCTTCAGCCTACCTTAGAAAAAAAGAAAGAACTTGTAAAGATACTGGATAACGTTGCAAACTCTAGCCCTAATTCAAACTTCATCAAATCTATCAGGAAAGAGATAAGTGGAAATAAGGAACCTTTAAAGAAGGACTTAGTTTCTGCGGCCCGAAAGTGTCTTAGACATCTTATAGGTGAAGAAACTTCTGAAAAAAATACTCTGATAGCATGGCTAGATAAATTTGCAGAACAGGCTTACGAAGACTACGCTGCATATCTTTATAAAGAGGAAGACACTAAGATAGAAGTATTACCTACCTATGATGAAGAAACTGAAGAGGTAGATGCGCGGATCATTCTTAGGGACAATTTTGATAATATTTTCAATAGCAGACCGGAAACATTGATCTTCGGGGAAGATTCAGGTGAAATTGGTGATGTTAACCAGGGACTGGAAGGCCTTCAGAAAAAATATGGTCAATTCAGAGTTTCAGATGCAGGGATCAGGGAAGCAACCATCCTAGGTCAGGGAATAGGTATGGCCATGAGAGGTTTAAGACCTATTGCCGAGATCCAGTATCTTGACTATGTGATGTATTGCCTTCAGGGGCTAAGTGATGATCTTGCTACAGTTCATTACCGCACAAAAGGAAAGCAAAAAGCACCGCTAATAGTTAGAACCAGGGGACACCGCCTTGAAGGTATCTGGCATAGTGGTTCTCAAATGGGAGGTTTCCTAAACCTGCTTAGGGGAATGTATGTTCTTGTGCCAAGAAATATGACCAAGGCTGCAGGATTCTATAATACCTTACTAGATCTTGATACTCCAGCTCTGGTAATTGAGTGTTTGAATGGATATAGATTGAAAGAAAAATTACCGAATAACCTGGGTGAGTTAAAAACGCCTATAGGTGTAACTGAAACCGTTCAGGAAGGTGATGATATAACTCTGGTTTCATACGGCTCTACCTTAAGAATTGTAGAGGAAGTAGCTAAGGAACTTCAGGAAGTTGATATACACGCTGAAGTGATCGATGTACAGTCTCTATTACCTTTCGATCTGAATCAGGATATAGTAAAGAGTGTTGAAAAGACCAGCAGACTTCTTGTTATCGATGAGGACGTTCCCGGAGGAGCTTCTGCATATATCCTGCAAAAGATCCTTGACGAACAAAATGCATACAGGTATCTAGATAGCAAACCTCAAACATTAACCGCTAAGGAACATAGACCTGCTTATGGTACAGATGGAGATTATTTTTCAAAACCCTCGGCCGAAGATATTTATGAAAAGGTTTATGCCATTATGCATGAATCTAATCCAGGAAAGTATCCAAAATTGAGATAAATAAAGTGTTTTAAAGAAAAAGCCATGATCTGGATCATGGCTTTTTTTATTCATTCTTGTTTAAAACTATTGTTCATAAAAGTATGCCGGGCCATCACACGCCCTGATATCGTTGATCAGTACATCATCATTCTCTTCAGAAATATATAGGCTCTCTTCTGTTCTTGAAGTACAGCTATGTATGGAATGATCAAATTCATCAAATTGTAATTTATAAACCGGCTCCCCATTATCTGATTCGACCACTTTGAAATCTCCTACTCCAACAATTGTATCACCAGAATTAATAAAAACCCTTTCAAAGCTTTTATCCTTATTAAAGGAATAGGCCACCTGTAATTCAGATCGTCGCCTGAAGTTTCTGTAGACGCACAACATATATATTTGAACAAATTCCACTTTTGAGGAAGATCTACCTCGATCTCTGCTTCTTGTTCATCTTCCTGATCTTCTTCATCGGTCTCCTCCCCGGCAGTTTCATCTCCCACATCTTCTTCTTTATCTTCAACCAAATCCGAATTTTCAACTGTATTTTCTTCCGTAACGATTTCAGATGAATCATCGGAACAGGAAATACATACGATCAATAATAGAAGAGACAGGATCTTTTTCATACCAGGTTCATTTATTTGAATGAATCATTACGGGCCAGGGCCTGGTTTAACTAAACCGAATTCCCTTTTTTCTAATGATAAAAACCAGTAAGAATCTGAATTTTAAAAGTTAAAGATAGAAGTATCTTGATAAAAAGCAATATTTTTTTTACACTTAACCGTTTAATAATAATTCCAGGTAAATTTTGATGATTCCGATTTATGGAATCCATTTTTTTTCAAAATTCGGCTTTCTTTTCTCCAGAAATGCATCCCTGCCTTCTTTAGCTTCATCGGTCATATAAGCAAGCCGGGTAACCTCTCCGGCAAAAACCTGCTGCCCCACCATTCCGTCATCGGTAAGGTTCATAGCGAATTTCAGCATTTTTATAGAAGTTGGAGATTTAGCCAGGATCTCCTGTGCCCATTCATAGGCAGTATCTTCAAGCTCATCATGTGGGATCACTGCGTTTACCATGCCCATTTCATAAGCTTCCTGGGCTGAATAATTTCTACCCAAAAAGAAGATCTCCCTCGCTTTCTTCTGCCCTACCATTTTTGCGAGATAAGCCGAGCCATAACCTGCATCGAAACTAGTAACATCAGCGTCGGTTTGTTTAAAAATAGCGTGTTCTTTACTGGCCAGGGTAAGATCACATACTACATGAAGGCTATGTCCGCCACCAACTGCCCAACCAGGAACTACACAAATTACTGCTTTGGGCATAAACCTAATAAGCCTTTGGACCTCCAGGATATTTAACCTATGGTATCCGTCTTCTCCTACATACCCCTGGTGACCTCTTGCCTTTTGATCTCCCCCACTGCAAAATGCCCATTTTCCATCTTTAGTTGAAGGGCCTTCTGCAGAAAGAAGCACTGCTCCAATAGAAGTATCCTCATGTGCATCATGAAATGCATCCAGTAATTCGGATGTGGTTTTTGGCCTGAAGGCATTTCTAACATCTGGCCGATTAAAGGCGATCCTTGCTACGCCGTTATACTTTTTATAGGTAATATCTTCGTATTCCTTTGCTGTTTTCCAGTCAATTTTAGACATGATAATAATTTTAAGGTAAAAATAGAGCTTTCCGTTCATTTCAGAAAGCTGAATAAAAAAAGCCTGTAAGTAGATCTTACAGACTTGTGCTTAAGTTGTGAATACTATTGTAAATATTTTGCCATTAATGGCTGAAGTTCTGCTCCCCAGGCCTGACCAATTTCCATTCCTTTTTTTGTAAGTTCCGGAGTAACCTTGATCATTTTCTCACCTATCGGTGTTGCATAAAATGCAAGGATCTCATCCAACTCCTGTTCAGTGAAATTTTCAATGTAAACGCTAGCTAATTTTTTATATAAACCTCCTCTGCTTTCAGCAAGTTCTTTTTTAAAGGCCTCCCTGTTCTCTTCAGGAACCATTTCCACGATTGGTTCGGTCATTATTTCAAATTGCTGGCCTGCGGTTAATTCAATTAACTTTACTGCCTTAGCTTCAATACTGTTAGCTTCCTGCCCAAAAGAACTTAAACCGATAAATAATAAACAGAGGGTAAATGTGATTTTTTGCATAATGATAGTTGGATTGGTTTGAATAATTAATCACTAAAATAGACTTTTTCTGAATCTATTAAACCCAGGCACCACCTCTTTTTGCAGAATTTCTTAAATTAAAAAGGAAAAATATTTAGGTTTGCATTGTTTTTGATGTCTTATAATAAAAGCCTTAAATGAAACTTCGGTTACTTCTTATATTCTTAATGTGCGGGTATTTTACCCAGGCTCAGGAATACTGGGACAAGGAGGATTTTGAAATCAGCAATCGAAGTATTGAAAATTCATGGAGAGAGATCGGTTTTAGTTGGCAAACCGAATCTAATTTCAACCTACCTGATGGTTCCTTCTTA
The DNA here is from genome assembly GCF_022489035.1 of Christiangramia lutea. Lineage (GTDB taxonomy): Bacteria > Bacteroidota > Bacteroidia > Flavobacteriales > Flavobacteriaceae > Christiangramia > Christiangramia lutea. Next base: position 420,833 of record NZ_JAKVTV010000003.1, on the reverse strand, counting down.
CACTTAAGACCTGACATACAAAAAGATCAGGTAGATATGCTCGCTGTTATAGACAAAACCAACCGTAATAAGATTGAACGAAAAATTGATCTAGGTTCACCACTACCTCAAAGAAAAAAAGAGAAAAAGATATTTGAAATTTCAGGAGATTTTGAAACCAGGGATCCGAATGACAACTTCATGAATCCTTATTTTTCAAGCCCCTACAACCAGAGTAGATTAAACTACAGGAGATATTCTCCTTACCGATTTAATTATTAATCCTTCAGGTGAATCCCGTCTGGTTTAATATCGATCAGCCTCTGTTTATATAGATTTCCAGCCGCTTTCTTAAAGCTTTTCTTACTCATTTGTAGTCTGTTCTTGATCTCTTCCGGATTAGACTTGTCTGAAATATCCATAAAACCACCTGCCATTTTCAGTCGATCAAGTATCTTCTGCGCGTTCGGCTCAATACTCCTGTAGCCAGGTCTTTGCAGGCTTACATCTATTTTATGGTCCTCCCTGATCTTTTTAATAAAACCTTTAAGAGAATCTCCAATTTGCAATGGTTTAAAAACATCATCATGATAGATAAGCCCCAGATGCAATTGGTTGATTATTACATTAAAACCAAGTTCGGTTTCGTTGCTAACCAACAAATCCACCTCTTCAAAAGGCTTAACTGTGAGTTCTTCATTGTCAAGAAAAGAATGAACTTTGGAGGATGCAGCCAGCCTTTCGGTTTCCAGATCCAGGTAACAAAAAACAAGGTATTCCTCTCCTTTTTTCATGGGAATTACCTGTTCTTTAAATGGCACAAAAAGGTGCTTTTCAAGTCCCCAATCCAGGAAGGCCCCGAATTTATTTACTTCAACACAAGTAAGATTTCCAAACTGATCCCTTTTGATCTTCGGTTTTAAAGTAGTAGCCACCGGTCTTTCCTCATGATCCAGGTAAACAAAAACATCCAATTTATCGTACACCATCCATGATTCCGGAACATATTTGTTTGGCAATAAAACCTCATCACCTTCTTCATTTTCCAGATAAATACCGTGATCTGATTCCCGTATAATAATTAAATTATGAAACTCTCCTAACTGGATCATATTGTAAAACTTTAGCCTACAAAGATAGGTTTAATCATAAATAAAAAAATCCGTTTAAGGGAATATCCCAAAAACGGATGAAATTCTGAATTTTGAAGTCCTTATTTATAAAGGCTTTCTTTTCCAAAGTGCTTGGTTAGCAAATAGTAAACTACAACTCTGTATTTATTACGGTTGGATTTCCCATATTTCTCGAGCACTTGGTTAACCGCCTCATTTACTTTAGATTCATCGGTTACCCCAAGTTTCTTCATCACGAAATTCTTTTTTACGGTATCTACCTCAGATTCACTGGAAGAAGACACAGTTTCAGCATCTGCATTATAAATGCTGGGACCCATAGATTCCGCGATCTTCCTTACCAGGTCAATGTCGGGGTTAGATTCGCCTACTTTAGATTTCAAGTCATCTATGTACTGTCCTACTTTTTCATCAAGTTTACTCATAATTCTATATTTATTAGTGGTTAATGATCTGGAATATAAGAATAATGAGTCTTAACAAATGTTAGACTATGCTTAAGATTTCATAAAATTGAAATATTCAAGTAGTACTTCATCATTCAATTTTCGAGGAGTAAAGATCTCTAGCAGCTTTGGCCTTTCAGATTCTTTAAAGAAGCCATTCAAATTCTCACTTATTGCATTCTCTGAATCTGCCGCATAATATTCAAAGTTGTATAAATTACAGAGGGGTTCGGCCTTTAAATCATGAACCGTTTCGAAGTAGCGGTCAAAATTTTCCGAATTCTTATTTCCGGGTAATATTCTGAAAATACCTCCACCATTATTATTAAGAACGATAATCCTGAAATTTGAAGGTATATAGTTATTCCAGAGTGCATTGCTATCATAGAAAAAACTCAGATCCCCGGTGATCAATAGAACTGGTTCCTTACTGCTCACAGCAGCTCCCACAGCAGTTGAAACACTACCATCAATCCCGCTGGTTCCCCGATTGCAAAAGGTTTTTAGGCTTTCGTGCCATTGGAATAATTGTGCATATCTTATGGTGGAGCTATTTCCAAAATGAACTATGCTGTGTTCAGGAACCTCGGGTACAATTTGTTGCATAGCCTTAAGATCTGAATAAGGTATTTCAGCCATATATTCCTCATGCCTAACCTGTCTTTTATTCCTTATGTCTTTCCAGAAGCTTCCATAATCACTTTCAGTACTTTTTATTAACGGGAAAAATTCTGAAAAGAATGCATTCACATTGGTTTCAAAATGTTTATTCAAACAGAAGAATGTGTTGTACGCCTTTTTAGGATCAATATGCCAGTGATGCTGAGGATTATAATTTCTTAAAAAAGCTTTTATCTTCTTTGAAACAATCATCCCTCCAAAGGTGAGCAGAATATCCGGCTGTAATTGCCTGAATAAATCCTCCTTCTTTTCATCTTTTTCAATGGGCCCGATAAGTGTATCGATCCTAGTAAAAAATTCCGGCTGATCTAAATTCGAAGTAGTTTCAGTTAAAACAATCACACTCGGATCATTGGCCAGTTTATCTAAAAATTGTTGCTCTACTAAATTTGGTTGAGCAACTCCAACGATCAGCATTTTCCGTTTTGCCCTGTTCCATTCACTGGCATAGTTGGCCAGCTGATTTTCCGAATAATGTCTTTCCCTTATCTCCGGTAGAATTTGAAGGGGTTTAACATCTATGTCTGCGATAGTATCATATAAAGGCTCATAAAAAGGTACGTTTATGTGCACTGGCCCCTTCTCTTCAATAGCTTTATTAAGTGCCAGGTTCACTTCTCTTTCGTTATGTTTCTGCGCTTCGAACTGCTTTTGCTGAAGCTTAGGATCACTCGTTTCCTGCTCTAATACAAGTTCTGAATACAGGTTCGCCGAATATAAAATATGATTCTCAAAGACATTCTTCTGCCTGATGGTCTGTCCATCTCCAATATCTATACGTTCTATGGGCCTGTCTGCCGAAATAACCACCAATGGAATATCACTGTAGAAAGCCTCAGCAATAGCCGGGTAATAGTTCAATAAGGCAGAACCTGAAGTACAGACTAAAGCAACGGGTTTCTTTAATTGCTGGGCCATTCCCAGGGCGAAAAAAGCAGCGCACCTTTCATCTACTATACTATAAGCTGAAATATCGGTATGATGGGTGAACCCTATAGTTAGAGGAGCATTTCTGGATCCGGGAGAAATAACAACATGTTTGATGTCTTTGGCCACGCAAAGAGCAACCACAGAGCGGGCAACAGGGATTTTCGAGTACTTCATAGATGCCCAAAATTACAATTTACAGGCAATTTAATACATGGTTTTTGTGCTTATTTAACAAGTACAGATTTCATGGTCTGGGATTTATTCACCGTTTCCATCCACTCATCTGCTGCATTTGAATCCTTGGTAATCCCGCCACCTACGAATATGTTAGCCTTCCCGTCCTTTAGTTTCATACACCTTAGGTTTACGTATAGTTCGGTTTGTTTTGTAATGGATTTGAACTGCTGATTTTCCTGGTTTCGTCGGTTAGAGCTTCGTTTATTTTCTGTTTTGATATTTAATTCTCCCATAAAACCTGAATAGAATTCACGGGAATGATTCTCATTCTGAATAATAAATCGCAAGGCACTATCCCTTGGTAATCCGCATACTGCCGGAGTTGGATGCAATGTCTTAATTAAACTGCCAAGATTTTCAGGATCCTTTAAATTTCCTAATATATCTGTACATATATGTAGTAGATTCCCTGCCCTTGCGGAATATGGTCTGGTGGTCTTGATGTTTTCTACATTCTCGAGGTTTTCAAGATTCTCCAGGATAAAATCGGTAACAAAAAGTTGTTCCTCAACTTCTTTACTTTCCCATTCTACATCGGTCTCCCCCGAAAATACCTGGGTTCCTGCCAGAGCCATAGTTTGGAATTTGTTTCTTTCTGCCTTCAGTAAAGTTTCAGGTGTTGCACCAAGCCAGATTCCCGTCTCCGGATGACTCCATAAATAAACCATCGCTTGAGGGTATCTATCCAATAGCTTTTTAAAGATTTGAAGTGGATCTGGATCGAGAACCATGACTTCTTCAGACCGCGACAGAACTACTTTCTTGAATTCTCCATCCCTAATATGGTCTATTCCTTTCTGAACCAGGCTTTCGTGATCTTTCTGATCCATTTCCGAAAATTCAAAATCGAATGCTGAAACTGAAGGATTGCCAAGAGCTTCCTCCTCTCTGGAAATAGGTTGATATTGTGTAAATTCAGAATATTCCGAGGGGATTAAATAAACCGAAGCATTAGCATCGAAAGGCGCAAAAGCGAATCCACATTCGGTATAATCCCCGATTTTAAAGGTTTTTTTTTCTTCTTGTAATAAAGCCTTTACCAATATTTCTCCAGGTTTTCGGTAGGCCACAAATGGAAAATCAGACTGCAACTGATCCCTCAGCTTTTTATAGAATTCTTCAGCGTTGGTCATTATCTTTCTTTTGGAAGAGCAATGGTTGTAAGTTTCACAATAGAGATCAAATTCTCTTCTTCATCGGTTATCTTGATCTCAAACAATTGAGTAGTTCTTCCTTTATGGATAAAAGTGGCTTTAGCGTAAACCCATCCATCCCTGATACTTTTTAAATGGTTGGCAGAAATTTCAATTCCTCGAACAAAGAATTCATCTGTATTTAAAAAAACATAACTAGCCATACTACCCACACTTTCAGCCAGGGCCACGCTGGCTCCACCATGTAAAACTCCATCTGGTTGATGTACCCTGGAATTAACCGGCATTTTTGCGATCAAGTAATCTTTGCCTATTTCAGTGAATTCAATTTCTAGAGTTTCCATCAAAGTATTTTTACATACTTTTTTGGAAAGCTCGAGCATTTCTTCTTTCGTCATTATTTATTGGTTGGTTAGAGCATAAAAATACAAAACGACAGAGAAAATATAACGTTTACATTTTTAAGATTTCCAAATAAAAAAACTGCCCAATATTGGGCAGTTCTACATTTAATTAGTGTTGATAAATTTCATCATTTTATAAGAGTGAGTAAGTATTCACCTATATGATCTGCTCCATAATCGTGTACAATAACTCTATATGTACCACTTTCCGGCACATTATCAATAACAAGCGCCGTGGATTCACCATGGCTACCACGGGAACCCACTACATCACCAGTCGGTGAAATTAATCGAATGTGTGGGCCAAAATTGCCCGAAATTCGAGCCATGGTTAATTGTACAAAATCACCTTCAGCAGCAGTAAATGTCCATTGATCAATATCACTCAAAGGTAAATTACCGGCATGATTTGTACCAATGGTCATTGCCCCGCCCTCATCTCCATCAGGAATCACAAAATCTTCTGGAGCATGAGCAAGACGAATTGCATAATCACCGGTATTATCAGCCCCATAATCACTCAATATAATTCTGTAGGCACCACTCATAGGAGCATCTTCGACTGTGACAGCTGTAGTCTCACCATGTGAACCTCTTAAGCCTATTATATCTCCTGAGGGTGAAAGCAATCGAATTTGAGGGCCAAGGTTTCCTGCTGTCCTTGCCATAGTTAGCAATATGAAATCTCCTTCATTTGCCATAAAAGTCCACTGATCCATATCTGCTGAAGTTATACTGCCATAAATGTTTGCACCATTAGATATTGTGCCTCCCTCGTCCCCTTCAGGAACTTCAAAAGTTTTTGGAGCATGAGCGAGTTGGATAAAATATTCTCCCGTATTGTCAGCTCCGTAATCACCTGCAATAACACGGTAAATCCCCGTTTCTGGTAAATCTTCAATGACAAGTCCTATTGATGCGCCGTGTGAACCTCTAAATCCAACTTCATCACCATTAGGCCCTAACAACCGCATTTGCGGTCCAAGAGCTCCTGAAACATTGCTCATATTGAGCTGAATAAAGTCCCCTTCAGTAGCTGAAAAAGTCCAAATATGCTGTTCATTCGGTGTCTCAATTATACCATAATGATTTTCACCATTAATTAAATCTCCACCATCCCCAGGAGGATTGTTAACTTCACAGGCATCTCCTATTCCATCTTGATCGGAATCTTCCTGGTTAGGATTGGCCTCATCTGGACAATTATCGCAGGTATTACCAACACCGTCACCATCGGTATCAACTTGACCGGGATTTGCTTCATCCGGACAATTATCATCGGCATCTGGTGTTCCATCACCATCGCCATCCGTTGCTATTACCTCGCATACATCACCAACTCCATCTTCATCGCCATCAGCCTGATCTGGATTTGCGTCTTCAGGACAATTGTCACAAACATCTCCAACCCCATCTTCATCGGCATCAGCCTGGTCTGCATTGGCTCCATCCGGACAATTGTCGTCTGCATCTAGTGTTCCATCACCATCGCCATCCGGTGCTACTGCCTCGCATACATCTCCAACGCCATTTTCATCGGTATCAGCCTGGTCTGGGTTCGCAACTTCAGGACAATTATCACAAACATCACCAACTCCATCTTCATCGCCATCAGCCTGGTCTTCATTTGCTTCATCCGGACAATTGTCGTCTGCATCTGGTGTTCCATCACCATCGCCATCCGGTGCTACTGCCTCGCATGCATCTCCAACGCCATTTTCATCGGTATCAGCCTGGTCTGGGTTCGCAACTTCAGGACAATTATCACAAACATCACCAACTCCATCTTCATCAGTATCGGCCTGGTCTTCGTTAGCCACATCCGGACAATTATCTTCAGCGTCAACCGTCCCATCTCCATCTGAATCTGATGGTTCATCACAGGCATCGCCTATTCCATCTTCATCAGTATCTGCCTGGTCAGGATTCGCATTTTCCGGGCAATTGTCGCAGGCATCTCCAACACCATCTTCATCGGTATCTGCCTGGTCTGCATTTGCTTCATTCGGGCAATTGTCCTGAGAATCATCTGCTCCGTCTCCATCTGAATCTACCGGCTCACCGCCGTCATCATCATCGCAATTAATAAAAGCATGGAAATATTCAGAAGTCTCTCCATCTTCATTCATTAAACTTTGAATATCATTCAAACTCCAGGTTCCGGAAACTGTTTGTCCGTTAGCTGAACCGTAATTAGCCTCCCAATCAAGAAGCGTTGCTTCGTAATAAAGATATGGATCGCCATCTGCTTCGTCATTCTGCGGACCGGGAATAGCCAGACATATTGGATCTGCATAGAATTCACCATCTTCTCCGGTTACAGGCACTTCTCCGGAATATAGAGGAGTTCCTTCATTATTGGTGCCATAATAAATATCAAGGCTGTAATTAGCCGTATAATGCCTGCCAGAATCACTACAAAAGTTTGCAAAGAAGCAAACCTCGTAAATCACTTCCGGATTAATGTCGAAGAACTGATAACCGTATAGATTAACCAGCCTGTCTTCGAAACATAAAACTTCAATTTCTGTATAGGTTTTTGAACCTGCTCTCAGATCCCAGGTATAGGGAAGTGGATTTTCCGAAAAAACCTCAAAATCGCTACCGGCCATTGGAGCTGCCCAGATGATTTCTCCTGGAGCACCGCCATCATTAGACCATACTAAAAACTCATTCAAAGTAACAGAAACGGAGGTTTCACCTTCTGGTATTGGAATTTCCAAAGCTTCATCATAGGCCGTAAAAAGGCCATTTTCATCTTCAAGAATTTCAACAACTAATTCTACTAGCTTTTCACCTTCTCCATACACCAGGGATATCTCGGCAAATGCCGCTTTTTGATCTGAACAGGAGGGCAATTCATCAAGTGCCTGCCTGAATTCATCACTGTTGTTCATATCATTAAGAATTGGTCCTAATGAAATTATCCCAACAGAGTCATCAATTTCACTTACAGGAGTATTTTCTTCTTTACTACAAGAGTGAAATAATAGTGTGCACATCACCAAAACAGCGATGCGTTTTAAATAAAAAATCATAATTAATTTGGTTATAGGTTATACAACTCTACTACAGCATTCCTCTCAACCGGAATACGCATAAAAGATCATTAGGGGGAGTTGTAGGGTTGAAGGGTTCCATAAGGGAGGAAGTAAATTCAATTCAACCAGATTGGGGAAGGGCTAAATCTTCGAAGATATATGCAAATTTATTGTATAGGTTATTAAATTGGAATGGGGGCTTCCCCTCAAATTTTTATAACTCTTTGGCACAAAATAAATCCCTTTAATTGATTATCCTTCATCATGAATACAAAAAAAAGCCTCCAGAAGGAGACTTTTTTATTTTTAAGTTTGGTTTATAATTTAATGGAAATCTAATTTCCTGAAAGGGTCGCACTACTGGAGGTCCTCCATTTTCTACTGGTTATCTCAACGCTACTTCTTATTGGCGTTGTATCTATCTTGGCCACACCACCAAGAACGTGAGTGTTTGTCGTGTCATAGAAAAGAGCGAAGTCTCCTTCTCCAGGTTCAATAATGGAAGCGCAGGCGATCGACAATCCGTCTATACCTTGCATGATGGGATGACTTCTAATCGATTCAGAAGGTATCACGATTGGTGGCTGACCATTGAACTCCAGGCAGTCTACATAACCTCCTGTATTTCGTAGCACGGCACCCATATTAATCAGGAATTGATTTTCTACGGCAATGCCTCCACCATAATAAAGTTCGTGTTCTCCCATGAAAATGATTCTTCCTCCTTCTGAAGCAAATGCTTTCAGGGTATTGATCTCTTCAGTAGTATAATGATAATTAGGCATAACCAGCATGATCACCTTCACATCTTCAGGTATGCTTGTTAAAGATCCATTTGTTGAGCTAACATCTAAGATGGAAAAGCCTTCACCCTGGATCACGTTACGCATTGTTCCCCATATTCCCTCACATTGAGGGCAGGCAGAATTTTTACCCTGGTCGAACATTATAGTTCTTCCATCGTTTCTGCTACCTGTAGTTGTAAAATTCACGAGATTTTTAACAAATTGAACATTATTAGGATCTTGCATGGAGTTCTCATCGAAAATATTGGCATCATTTAAAACAACAATATCTCTACCCGGTACCTGGATGCTCTCACAACCTACTTCATCTACTTCAACACCAGGATCTGTATCTGGACATTCATCTACATCATTTGGAACTCCATCGCCGTCATCATCATTACCAGGTTCGCAGGCATCACCTACTCCATTATCATCTGAATCTTCCTGGTCTGGATTGGCCACGTTAGGACAGTTATCATCTGCATCGGGAATACCGTCTCCGTCAGAGTCTACCGGTATGTTGCTATCATCACAATTAAAAAAAGCGTGGAAGTATTCTGAGGTCTCACCGTCCTCATTCAATAGTGCCTGAATATCGTTAAAACTCCAGGTTCCACTGATCATTTCTCCACTGGCTGATCCATAATTATCTTCCCAATCTAATAATGTAGCTTCATAGTATAAATATGGTGCGTCATCTGCTTCTTCATTCTGAGGTCCTGGTATGGCAAGACAAAGTGGATCTGCATAGAAATCTCCATCTTCTCCAGTTACAGGAATTTCTCCAGTGTAAAGCGGAATTCCATTGGCCGAAGAACCATAATAAATATCAAGGCTGTAATTAGCAGTGTAGTGTCTTCCTTCATCTGAGCAAAAATTAGCGAAGAAACAAACCTCATAAATCACTTCCGGAGTAATATCGAAGAACTGATAACCGTATAAATTCACTAACCTGTCATCGAAACACAGAACATCTACATTAATATAATTCTTAGATCCTGCCCTAAGCTCCCAGCTAAATGGAAGTGGTGTATCAGAAAATCCTGCATAATCGCTTCCGGTCATAGGGGCTGCCCAGATAATTTCTCCGGGAGCATCATCAACATTCGTCCAAACGAAAAACTCATTCAGGGTTACAGATACTGTATTGGATCCGCTAGGAATGGGAATTTCAAGGTCTTCATCATAGGCCGTGAATAACCCATTCTCATCTTCAAGAATCTCTACTATCACATCTACTTGTGTATCATCATCTCCATAAGTCAATGAAATTTGTGCAAACCCAGGTGCTTCATCACTACAATCTGGTAAACCGTCAAGAGACTGCCTGTTTTGCTGGTTTGTAAATTCATTTAAAACCGGACCAAGATGAACCATGGCTACATTTTGATTTTGCAGATCATCTGGTGCTACCTTGTCGTCTTTACTACAGGAAACTACGAGAGCAACAAGAAATGCTACCAGCATTCTTTGAATACTAATTTTTTTCATAATAATTTAATTGAATGGTTAATAAAAAAATCTTTATCCTTCTTTAATCTATAGACTCGATCGAAGAATTATCAGGGGGGAATAGGGATCAAATAATATAGCGCAGCAGATTGTTCAAAAAATGGGGAAGGGCATTTGAATAAGATCTAAAATTATTGAATGATTCAGCTTAATCGTATGGGTATTATCCCCTATTTCTTTTCACCCTTAGTTTATATAAAGCATCCCATTTATGGTAAAAATGCTTTAAAGAGCCTGTCTTTTTCTGGATTTCCGCAGAAATAGTTTTCACACGGTTAGGATTTCTGAGTCAAATCTTCCGTATTTTTTTATTATTGCTGATTAAAGCCGCAACATGATGAACGAAAAACAAATTTCTTACGAGATAACTAATACCTATAACACCCTGAACCAATACACCCACAGGACGAAATGCGTCTGGTTGATTTTTCATGGAATTGGATATCTAAGTAGGTACTTTTTGAAATATTTCAAACATCTGGATCCTGAAGAAAATTTTATCATCGCTCCGCAGGCTCAATCCAAATATTACCTGAATGGTGAATATAAACATGTAGGAGCTTCATGGCTTACCAGGGAAAATACCGAACTTGAAATAGAGAATATGCTCAAATATCTGGATGCTATTTATGAAAATGAAAATCTTCGCGAGGTTGAAAATCTAAATATTATGGGTTATTCCCAGGGAGTTTCTGTCGCGAGCAGGTTTGTTGCCCGGAGAATGATACCATGCAAAAATCTCATTTTACATTCAGGAAAGTTGCCCCAGGAGTTGAGAACCGAGGATTTTGAATTTCTAGAGAATACCAGTTTTAATTTTATTTACGGAACTGAAGATGAATATTTAAGATCTGGAGTGGTGAAGGTTGAAGAAGACCGCCTAAAGAAAATTTTTCCAAAAAATCTAAAGATACATACTTTCAATGGTGGCCATGAGGTCAACACTGAATTGATCTCAAAATTTGCTTAATTTGTCCCAATTCTGATAAAATTTTCGTCATTCTGAACTTGTTTCAGAATCTTTTGAAATAAAATTGAATCAGACTTTAGATAAAAATATGAGTCAGAATTTAACCTCAAAAACATCCATTCTTAAAACGATGGGCCCCGGATTTTTATTAGCCGGTGCTGCTATTGGCGTTTCTCATCTGGTGCAAGCTACCCGTGCAGGTGCAGATTATGGTTTCCTTCTCATATGGGTGCTCGTCCTGGCTTGTGCAACCAAATATCCCTTTCTGGAATTCGGGCCTCGGTATGCAGCGGCGACCGGGGATCATTTAATTACCGGGTATAGAAAATTAGGGAAATGGCCCTATAGAATTTTTATTGTGGTCACGGTAGGAACCATGTTCATCATTCAGGCTGCCGTAACCATTGTCTCTGCTGGGCTCGCAGAGGTACTTTTCAGCATGGGCTGGTCCATTTTTACCTGGAGCTTTATAGTTCTGGGAATTTGTATCGCCTTGCTTTTAATCGGTAAATATTCCGTATTAGACAAAACGATGAAAATCATTATTAGCCTTCTGGCCATCGCTACATTGTCTGCCGTAATTTTTGCTTTTGGAGACGGAAGGCTTGAAAATGCTATTTCCTTTCCTGCGCCAGACATCTGGAATAAAGCAGGGATCGCCTTTATTATATCGTTTATGGGATGGATGCCTATTCCCCTGGACGCCTCGGTATGGCATTCCATCTGGACTAAGGAAAAAGCTGAAGGAAATAATAAAAGAACCAGCGTAAAAGAGGCGTTTGCCGATTTTAATATTGGCTTTTTTGCAGCTGCCTTTATCGGAATACTATTTCTGCTCATGGGAGCTTTGATAATGTTTGGAAGCGGACTCAGTTTTTCAAGCAATGGCGTAGAGTTTTCTGGTCAGCTGATAGACATGTACGGAAAAACGCTAGGCAACTGGAGCAGACCGGTTGTGGGAATAGCAGCCTTTATTGCGATGTTCTCCACTACCCTGGCCGTCACCGATGCTTTCCCAAGAGTGATCTCCGAAATCCTTGCTGAAAACAAAATTACAGATGATCATTCTAAAAAGAGACGATGGAAAAACTATAAGATCAATGTTTTTCTGATCCCGTTATTAGCGCTATTGATCCTCTATTTCTTCGGAACTTCTTTTACTGCCTTGATCGACTTTGCGACGGCAATTTCCTTTTTATCGGCCCCGGTCATAGCCTGGTTCAACTATAAAATCGTAACCGGAAACCAAATGCCTCCAGGCGATAGGCTTGGAAAAACCTATAGAATTTTCAGCCTCTTCTGTTTTGCCATATTAGTGGTTTTTGCAGGAATTTATATTTATACCCTAATCGCTTAAACTGGTTTACCCAGGATTAAATAAAACTTAAAAGCCATAATTGCCCCCTCTCCGTTCCTGATTCTTTGTAAATTAAGTTCAGGTTCAGGGAATTATGGCGTACAAGTTTACTCTTAGCGGAAAAACATACTCTTTCAAAGATCTTAAAACGGTTCTTGCGAAAGCAACTCCGGCCAGATCTGGTGACGCTCTTGCAGGTATCATGGCTGAAGACAATAAAGAACGAATTGCTGCGCAGCATTGCCTTTCTGAAATTCCGCTGAAAAAATTTCTCGAAGATTTGCTGATCCCTTATGAGAATGATGAAGTTACCCGTCTAATTATAGATGATCATAATGCTAAAGCTTTTGAATCGATTTCAGGCTTAACGGTTGGAGAATTTCGGGATTACTTACTTTCTTATGAGGTCGATGGCGAGATTCTACAAAAATTAGCCTTGGGAATTACACCGGAAATGGCGGCAGCGGTTTCCAAGATCATGCGAAACCAAGATCTAATCTCGGTAGCCCAGAAAATTGAAGTGGTCACTAAATTCAGAAATACAGTTGGTAAAAAAGGGCATTTTTCGATACGTCTTCAACCCAATAACCCTTCAGATGATCCAAAGGGTATAGCCGCCAGCATCATCGACGGACTTATGTACGGCTGTGGTGACGCGCTGATTGGCATTAATCCGGCAACCGATAATCCGCAGGAAGTTTCTAAATTATTAAATCAGCTGGACGATTTCCGGCAACATTATGAAATCCCTACCCAGAATTGTATTTTAAGTCATCTAACCACTACCCTTGAAATTATTGATAAAGCGCCGGTAGATCTAATTTTTCAATCCATTGGTGGCACCGAAAAAATGAATTCATCTTTCGGAATAGATCTGAAATTGCTTAAGGAAGCTTATGACACTGGAACAGAATTAAACCGGGGAACTATCGGAAACCAAATGATGTATTTTGAAACGGGACAGGGTTCTTCGCTTTCAGCAAATGCGCATCATGGTGTAGATCAGCAAACCCTGGAAGCCCGTGCCTATGCGGTAGCCCGAAAATTTGATCCTTTTCTTGTAAATACTGTGGTTGGTTTTATTGGTCCAGAGTATTTATATGACGGCAAGCAAATAGCACGTGCTGCATTAGAAGATCATTTCTGCGGAAAACTGCTTGGATTACCCATGGGTTGCGATGTTTGCTATACCAATCATGCGGAAGCCGACCAGGATGATATGGATTCCCTTTTAACCCTTTTAGGTGTTGCCGGATGTAATTATTTTATGGGAGTGCCCGGAGCCGATGATATCATGCTGAATTACCAGTCGACTTCCTTCCATGATGCTATGTACCTCAGGAAAGTCCTTCATAAAAGACCAGCACCGGAATTTGAAGAATGGCTGCTGAAAATGGGCATTATGGATGAAAGGGGAAATCGAAATGAAATTTCGGAAGAAATTCTAAAACTGAAATCATGAGTAAAGAAATTTCACATAAAAGCTATCTGCAAAAAGATCCCTGGGAGAACTTAAGGTCTCTTTCTAAAGCCAGGATCGCTTTGGGAAATTCAGGAGGCAGTCTTCCAACAAAAGAATTACTGAGCTTTCAGGAAGATCATGCGTTTACCAAGGACGCAATTTATTCAGAACTAAAAGAAAAAGAATTACTGGAACAACTGAAGGAATTCGATCTACCAGTTTACCAATTTCAAACCAAAGTTTCAAATAGAAAGGAATATTTACAACGGCCAGACCTGGGTAAAAAACTGTCAAATAATAGGAATACTAAGAAATCAGAAAATTTCGATATACTATTTATCCTGACAGACGGTCTTGCTGCAGAAGCCATAAATGAAGGGGCAATTCCGTTGCTTCGGGAGATCATTCCAAAACTTAAAAATGATCGTAAGATTGGATTATGCCTGGTAAAGTATGGCCGTGTGGCTATTGGGGATGAAATTGCAACATCTCTTAATGCTATATTTACAGCAGTCTTAATTGGAGAACGGCCGGGTTTATCTTCACCCAAAAGCATGGGAGTTTATACCACCTATGATCCCAAACCGGGAATCACAGATGAAAGACGAAACTGTATTTCCAATATACATGAAAATGGATTGAGTATTGATCGAGCTTCAAAATTACTTCAATACTTTATCAAGGAATCTTTCCGAAGAAAATTGAGTGGAGTGAAATTGAAATCAGGGAATTCAGGAATTATTGAAAAATAACTATTTCGTCATCCTGAACTTTTTTCAGGAACTATTGAGAAGCTGAAACGAGTTCAGCTTGACGCAGTAAGAACGATTATAAATCAAATATTAATTTTAGTGTCATTTCGAACGAAGTGAGAAATCTCTTTAAATTCTAAAAAAAGATTTCTCAATCGCTTTGCTTCTTCGAAATGACTTAAACAAAACAAGCGTCATCCTGAACTTGGTTCAGGATCTAAAAGAAGCTGAAACGAGGTCAGCTTGACGGATCAGATGAGTCATACAGAACAAAAAAAGCCCCGCATTGCTGCGAGGCTTTCTTAACTTATTGTGATTTGAAGTTTATTTTACCTCCTCAAAATCTACATCTTCTACATCATCTCCGCTCTTGGCGTCTCCACCTTCAGCTCCGGTTGCACCTTGTTGCGGTCCACCTGGCTGTCCGTTTGCTCCGCCCTGAGCTTCTGCCTGTGCTTTATACATTTCTTCTGAAGCAGTTTTCCATGCTTCGTTGATCTTGTCTAAAGCAGGCTGAATAGTTTCAACTTCTTTAGTTTCGTAAGCTTTTTTAAGCTCTTCCAATGCTTCCTCGATTGGCTTCTTTTTCTCATCAGAAAGTTTATCACCAAATTCTTTCAACTGCTTTTCAGTCTGGAAGATCATTGCATCAGCTTCATTCAGCTTATCAACTTTCTCTTTTGCTTTTTTATCAGTTTCAGCATTTGCTTCAGCCTCTTTTTTCATTTTCTCGATTTCCTCTTCGGTTAATCCTGAAGAAGCTTCAATACGAATATCCTGAGACTTACCAGTTGCTTTATCGGTCGCACTTACTTTAATGATACCGTTGGCATCAATATCGAAAGTCACTTCAATTTGAGGAGTTCCTCTTGGTGCTGGTGGAATTCCGTCTAAGTGGAATCTACCAATTGTCTTGTTATCTGCGGCCATTGGACGCTCTCCCTGAAGTACATGGATCTCAACAGATGGCTGATTATCTGCCGCTGTAGAGAAAGTCTGTGACTTCTTGGTTGGAATTGTCGTGTTAGCTTCGATAAGTTTAGTGTTAACTCCTCCCATAGTTTCAATACCTAGAGAAAGTGGAGTAACGTCAAGAAGCAATACATCTTTTACGTCTCCGGTAAGTACACCACCCTGGATAGCTGCACCAATTGCAACAACCTCATCTGGATTCACTCCTTTAGAAGGTTTCTTTCCGAAGAAAGACTCAACCTCTTCCTGGATCTTAGGAATACGGGTTGATCCACCCACAAGAATTACCTCGTCGATATCGCTCTTAGAAAGACCTGCATCGCTGAGCGCTTTTTTCACAGGCTCCATAGATCTTGTTACCAGTTCTGAAGCTAATTGCTCAAATTTAGAACGAGTGATAGTCTCTACAAGGTGTTTTGGTCCGCTTGCGGTAGCAGTTACGTATGGAAGATTGATCTCTGTTTGAGAAGAAGAAGATAATTCGATCTTCGCTTTCTCAGCAGCTTCTTTCAATCTCTGAAGTGCCATAGGATCTTTTCTAAGATCGATGTCTTCAGCTTTCTGGAAATTATCTGCAAGGTAATCGATCAGTACTTCATCAAAGTCATCCCCACCAAGGTGAGTATCACCATTAGTAGAAAGTACTTCAAATACACCATCACCTAGCTCAAGAATAGAAATATCGAAAGTACCACCACCAAGGTCATACACAGCGATCTTCTGATCCTGAGATTTTTTATCCAATCCGTAAGCAAGTGCTGCTGCGGTTGGCTCGTTAATAATTCTTCTTACTTTAAGACCTGCGATCTCACCAGCTTCTTTTGTTGCGTGACGCTGAGAGTCATTAAAATATGCAGGTACGGTAATTACCGCTTCGGTCACATCCTGTCCAAGGTAGTCTTCAGCAGTTTTCTTCATTTTTTGAAGTACCATTGCTGAAAGTTCCTGTGGGGTATAAAGACGACCGTCAATTTCTACACGTGGAGTATCATTATCACCTTTCTTTACAGTATAAGGTACTCTTCCCGCTTCTCTTTCAGATTCAGAAAACTTGTTCCCCATAAATCTTTTAATAGAGGAAATTGTTTTCTGTGGGTTAGTTACCGCCTGACGTTTCGCAGGATCACCAACCTTTATCTCTCCACCTTCTACAAATGCGATTACAGAAGGTGTAGTTCTTTTTCCTTCGGCATTAGGTATCACCGTTGGCTCACTACCTTCCATTACGGCAACGCAGGAGTTTGTGGTACCCAAGTCAATTCCAATTACTTTACTCATAACTATATAACTTGTTTTTTTACGTTAGTCTATCAATTTTACAGTCACAAGAAGTCAATCATTATGCCAGCACAATTCTTCTGACAGACTGTCACAATTTTCTAAACAGCCTGTCATTGGAACAATTCACCCGGGACAATAAGGATATAATTTTCTCAAATTATCATGGGCAGGATTAACAAATCCTTATTTTTGTTTCCAAATTGTTATTCTGAATGCGAAAAATAGAATGCATTAGCGTTTTTGACATGCTTAAGGTTGGAGTTGGACCTTCAAGTTCTCATACTCTTGGCCCGTGGAGGGCCGCTCAACGATGGGTTGGAGAACTCAAAAAGAAAGGTCGTTTTGACGAGGTTGAAAGGATTCATGTAGATCTTTATGGGTCTTTAAGTCTAACCGGAAAAGGTCATGCGACAGATATTGCTACTCTTCTTGGTTTATTAGGCCACGACCCGGTAACTATGGAAATTTCGATCTTAGAATCTGAGATTGAAAGGATCAAAGAAACCGGAAAACTTCGATTTAATGGAGAAAGAGATATAGCTTTCAGTTTTACTGAAGACGTGAAATTTAACCGAAAATTTCTCGAATTTCATCCTAACGGAATGACCTTCAGGGCCAGTCTTCAAAATGGCAAAAAAACCTCCTCTTCTTTTTATTCTATAGGTGGCGGATTCGTTGTTAAAAAGGAACGAAAGAATGCTAGCAAGAAAATGAAGAATTTCCAGGAATTTCCATTTCCTATTGAAAAGGCTACTGAACTTCTCGCTTTTTGCAAATCTGAAAATAAACCAATTTCTGATATTGTTCTGGAGAATGAGCGCTCATTAAGGACTGATGAAGAAATTGAAGCTAATTTCAAGCAGGTGTGGGATACGATGCTTGAGTCGATGTATATAGGCTGCCATACTGAAGGAACTCTTCCGGGCGGCCTCAATGTTAAACGCCGCGCCTTTGAAATGCATCAAAGATTGATCGGCGATACCAAATATACCGGAATTGAAGACTGGATACCCGCTATTCGTCAAACCGAAGTGAAATTCCGTCAAATATTAAAATGGGTGAGCTGTTTTGCACTTAGTGTGAATGAAGTAAATGCATCCCTTGGACGTGTGGTTACGGCTCCTACAAATGGTAGCGCTGGTACCGTACCCGCTGTGATGATGTATTATATGTGTATCGAAAATCACGATGCAACTTTCGAAGATCTAAAAAGATTTATGTTGGTTGCAGGTGAAATTGGAAGTCTGTTTAAGAAAGGTGCCACGATTTCTGCCGCGATGGGTGGCTGCCAGGCAGAGATTGGAGTGTCTTCAGCAATGGCTGCCGGAGGTTTAACTGAATTACTTGGAGGAACTCCCGAGCAGGTACTTATGGCCAGCGAAATCGCCATGGAACATCATTTGGGACTTACCTGTGATCCTATCGCCGGACTGGTTCAGGTTCCCTGCATTGAGAGAAATGCCATGGGCGCCATAAAAGCCATCAATGCTGCTGAGATCGCTATGGAAAGTGATGCGAGCCGTGCTAAAGTGCCTTTAGATAAAGTCATAGAAACCATGTGGGAGACCGCTAAGGATATGAATAAAAAATACAAGGAAACATCTGAAGGTGGCCTCGCTGTTAAGGTTAGTTTAAGTGATTGCTAAAAACGCATTCAAAATTTGAATTTATTAAGAGAGAATAATCTGGGGGCTAAAGTAAAAAACCTTTTCAGGAATTTTGCGCTGATGATCCTGTGCTATTTTGCCTTCTTTTTTATCCTCCGAATTCTTGATCTTTTCATCTTTGATCTGGACCTTCAGAAGTATGAACAAATGGAGATCCTGAAGATCCTGGAAGAAAATCCTTTAAAATTTATCTTTCTGGCCGCTATCGCCGCACCAGTAATCGAAGAAAGTATTTTCAGAAGCATCCTGAAACCCACGCCTATAAGCATAAGGATTTTTTTCTGCGCTTTAATTTATATTTTTGGTTTATTTATCATTCCAGAGGAGGCCCACTGGCTATTAAAATTTGGTCTTTTATTAAGCACCATCCTTTTCATTTTTTACGCTTTGGGACAACTCGTCCCTTCTAAAGTATATCATACCATCTGTTACTGGCTACACAAGTATTATTTTCTTATCTGGATTGGAGGAGCAATAATATTTGGTTTCGTACACATCTATAACTATGTAGATACTTTTCAACTGGACCTGGTTTTGATCCTAATGATATTTCCGAGGATCATCGCCGGCTACTTTTTTGGGAAGGTGAAACTGGAGAATAAAAGCCTGTTATGGCCAATTTTGCTACACAGCATGAATAATTCTATGGTTTTAATATTTGTTCTACCATTTACCCTTTCCCATTTAACATAGTCTTAAAGCATTTTTGCTTCCTCGTTTCGTAACTTCTGCTGGCAAAAATTTTATGTAGAGTTTCTAAATTTGGAACTCTTCAAAACCAATTCAAATAAATTGAATAATGAAAGCAGCAGTTATTGAAAAAGCCGGAGGCGATTTTATTATAAAAGACGTAGATAAACCCAGTCCTACTGAAAATGAAGTATTAATTAAGGTAGAAGCCTGTGGGATTTGCCACAGTGATAATTTCGTAAAAGCCGGTGGATTTCCGGGACTTGAATACCCTAGAATTCCTGGCCACGAAGTCGTAGGTATTGTTGAAGCAGTTGGTAAAAATGTGTCAAATTGGGAAAAAGGGCAACGTGTAGGAGTGGGCTGGCATGGAGGACATTGTTTTGAATGTGAGCCGTGTCGAAGAGGCGACTTTATTAACTGCCAGAATGCAAAAATTAGTGGTATTTCCTATGACGGAGGTTATGCCGAATTTATGGTCGCTCCCAAAGAGGCCATCGCCGCAATTCCAGATGAGCTCTCATCAGCTGATGCCGCTCCCTTGCTCTGTGCAGGAATTACCGTATATAATGCTTTGAGAAATTCTGGTATTCGTGCAGGTGATGTAGTCGCGGTACAGGGAATTGGCGGACTTGGCCACCTGGGAATTCAATATGCTAATAAAATGGGAATGAAAACAGTAGCGATTTCACATAGTAATGACAAAGAAGATCTGGCGAAGAATCTAGGTGCCCATCACTTCATCAATACCGGCGAAAAAGATGGTGTTGAAGAACTTCAGAAGCTGGGAGGCGCTAAACTGATCCTGGCTACAGCCCCTCACAGTGATGCTATTTCTGCCGTGGTGGACGGCCTTGGTGTAGATGGAAAACTTTTAATGGTCGCCGCTACAGGGGAACCAATTGAAGTTTCTCCCATGCAGTTATTGATGGGGAGAAAATCTGCTGCCGGATGGCCTAGTGGAACCGCCATAGATTCTGAAGACACTTTGAATTTCAGTGCAATGACAGGTACCAAACCCATGATCGAAGAATTTCCACTGGATAAAGCGAATGAAGCATTTGATAAAATGATGAATAATAAGGCAAGATTCAGAGTGGTTTTAAAACCATAAGAACTAGAATGCTAGCCTGTTGAACCGGAAGATCGAGCGATTGATTTTCCGGTTTTTTTATTATTATATTTGCCGGCATATCATCAAATTTTATGTCATCCAGATCTATTTTTTTAGTTTTTTCGATCGTAATTCTGGCTGTTTCCTGTAAGGAGAGCCAAAAGTCAGCTCCAATATCCGTCATTGAAGAAAAACCAAAGCCGGTATATACAGATTATCACCGGCAATATCTAAGAGAGATATCTTACATAGAAACCAGGAAGGATTCAGCTTCTACCATTGGAATGACCAGAATTTCTGGTGGTAAGTTTATGATGGGTGGCGATAATGATCAGGCTAGAAAAGATGAATTTCCAAAACATGAAGAATCGATAAAGGACATTTGGGTTGATGATACCGAAGTGACTAATGCGCAATTTCGAGAATTCGTGGAAGCTACAGGATATGTAACGACAGCTGAACGTTCTTTTGAAATTAAAGGAAAAAAATATGAACCGGGAGCCCTGGTCTTCGATCCATATAATCCGGAATGGTGGTGGAAGTTTGTAAAAGGAGCCAATTGGATGAATCCAACCGGGCCTGATAGTGATATAATTGGAAAAGACGATCATCCCGTGGTTCAGGTTTCCTGGTATGATGCCATGGCCTACGCAAAATGGGCAGGGAAAAGGTTACCTACCGAAGCTGAATTTGAATATCTCAACCGGGCAGGAAACGACACCCTAATTTATAACTGGGGAAATGAACATGAAAAAGCCTCGGAAATGGTTAATTTCTTCCAGGGTAGCTTTCCTAAGCAAAACTTAAATGAAGATAATTTTGAAAAAACCGCTCCGGTAAAAAGCTTCCCTGCTAACCCGTTCGGGCTCTATGAAACTTCAGGAAATGTATGGGAATGGTGCCTGGATACCTACCATCCAGACGCCTATTCAAGGACCGGAGAAAGAGTGGACGGCTATTTCCGGGATTTTGTGAACATGGAGCAACAGAAAGTTATCCGTGGAGGATCATTTTTGTGCAGCGAAAGTTATTGCACCGGCTTTAGAAATGCCGCCAGGATGAGTTCTGCCCCAGATACCGGACTTGAACATACTGGTTTTAGATGCGTTAAGGATATTTAATCGCAACCTTCTTTAGTTCTTGTATCGATTAAATGAACGATTTTCCACGCCCCGTTGAAATTAACTAGTTGAAAACTATTTACACCACAATGACTGAAATTCCCATTGTAATAAAATGAATAGGGAGTAGTCACCGTAGCTAGTAATCCATTCTTTTCTACCCTAAATCCAAGAAGTTTCTCTTCAAAACTGGCTTCAGCAGGAATTGAAGCTATGCTTTTTAAAAATTCGGAATATCCATTTGAACTCAGCTTTGTATTTCCATCAGCATCCTTTGAGACCGATTCCATTTTTGCACCCGGGTACGCAATTTCACTTAGAGTCAGGGTGTCCTGCCGGTGAAAAGCTTCAAAGAAATCCTTAACCATTTGTTCAGGAGTGTTTTCAGCAGAGCTGTTTTGTGCGAAAACAGCAGTATTTACAAGTAATAGCAAAGCAATAATAAAATTCTTCATGCTTAAAGTAGTTTTGAATGTGGCCAACGAATTTACTACTTTTACTCAAATTTAAAATCAAGCAAATGTCTGTTGCAAAAAAGGAATACAAGCGAATCACAGTTAAGTCACTTGTAGAGATGAAATCCAATGGTGAAAAGATAAGTATGTTAACTGCTTACGATTTTACCATGGCTCAAATTGTTGATGGTGCTGGGATCGATGTAATCCTTGTGGGTGACTCTGCCAGCAATGTCATGGCCGGGCATGAAACTACACTGCCCATCACCCTGGACCAGATGATCTATCACGCGACCAGTGTGGTTAGAGCCATAAACCGAGCATTAGTGGTTGTAGACTTACCCTTCGGAAGTTATCAAAGCGACCCGAAAGAGGCCCTTAGGTCTGCTATCAGGATCATGAAGGAAAGCGGCGGACATGCTGTAAAGCTTGAAGGTGGTAAGGAAGTAAAGGAAAGTATAAAGCGTATCTTACATGCCGGAATCCCGGTTATGGGCCATTTGGGCCTTACTCCGCAATCCATTTATAAATTCGGCACTTATACTGTAAGAGCAAAAGAAGAACAGGAAGCTGAAAAGCTGAAATCTGATGCTAAGATGTTAGAGAAAATGGGATGTTTTGCCATAGTTCTTGAAAAAGTGCCGGCGCAACTCGCCAAGGAAGTAGCTGAAAGCATTACCATTCCTGTAATCGGAATTGGTGCCGGAAACGGAGTTGATGGCCAGGTATTGGTTGTTCATGATATGCTTGGCATGACTCATGAGTTTAATCCAAGATTCCTTAGACGCTATGCCGATCTTCACGGAGAAATGACCAAAGCTTTCCAAAATTATCGAGATGACGTAAAGAGTCAGTCTTTCCCCTCAGATAATGAACAATATTAATTGAAGTTAGAAAGTTGAGTTCAGAGAAAACACTTTCCAATAAAAATAATCTTCAGGTCTTACATGAGGATAACCATATCATCATTGTAAATAAAAGACCCGGAGATATTGTACAAGGCGATAAGACCGGCGATAAACCTTTAAGCGAGGTAGTAAAGTCTTTTCTGAAAGAAAAGTATAACAAACCAGGAAATGTTTACCTGGGAGTTGTTCATCGTTTAGACCGTCCAACTAGCGGAATTGTAGTATTTTCCAAAACTTCAAAAGCACTTCCAAGACTCAATAAACTTTTCCAGGATAAAAAGGCAAAAAAAACTTACTGGGCTGTTGTGAAAAATCCACCAGCAAACGATTCCGGAGAACTTATTCATTGGATGAAAAGAAATTCTAAGCAGAATAAATCTTATGCTCATATAAAGGAAGTTCCCGATAGTAAAAAAGCAATTCTGGATTACAGGATGAAAAAAAAGCTGGACAATTATTACCTCCTTGAAATTGATCTTCACACTGGAAGACACCATCAAATTCGCAGTCAGCTTTCCGCGATAGGATCACCAATTAAGGGTGACCTGAAGTACGGTTTTGCCCGCAGTAATAAAGATGCGAGTATTCATTTACATTCCCGGGAATTAAAATTCATGCATCCCGTTAAAAAAGAGCCTATCCATATTATCGCCCCACCTCCTTCAGACCCAATCTGGGACGCTATCTAAAAAAATTAATCGCTTTAAAGGTTTTAATTAGTATTTTTAATTAAAACTTTTAAAAATGAAATGGCGAGGTGGCAGACAAAGCGATAACATGGAAGATCGCAGGGGTTCTTCCGGTAGAGGAAAATTAATAGCTGGCGGGGGAATTTTAGGATTGATCTTCGTAATTGCCCAGTTCGTCCTAAGCGATGGAGACATTTCGGTATTAGAACAACTTGATCAGCCTTCCGCTCCAACAGAATCACGTGAACTTACTCCTGAAGAAAAGGAACTTGGAGAATTTACAGCTACCGTTCTTGCCTATACTGAAGATACCTGGAACATGATTTTTTCTCGAAATGACCTTCAGTATCGCGAACCGGGATTGGTACTTTTCTCTGATGCTGTTCAAACAGCCTGTGGAGGTGCTTCCTCAGCGAGCGGACCTTTTTACTGTCCCGGTGATCAAAAAGTTTATATGGATCTCGACTTTTTTAAGGAATTAAGGAATCGTTTTGGCGCTAAAGGAGGTGATTTTGCGATCGCTTACGTGATGGCTCATGAAGTAGGTCACCATGTTCAGAATTTACTGGGAACAGCTTCAGAAGTTCGAAGATTGCAACAACAGGTAGGCCGAAATGAAGCGAATGAATTGTCGGTTGCCCTGGAACTACAGGCCGATTTCTATGCCGGCATCTGGGCACATTACAATAAGGAATTACTTCAGGAAGGCGATATAGAAGAGGCCTTAAGTGCGGCCAATGCTGTTGGTGATGACGCTATTCAAAGACAGACCACTGGAAGGGTGAACCCGGACTCTTTTACACATGGGACTTCAGAACAACGTATGAAATGGTTTATGCGCGGATACGAATCTGGTGATTTAAGCCTGGGGGATACTTTTAAAGAAATTCTGAATTAATTATTTATGGTATTCATTATTTCTTTTTAACAGATAACAAGCTTTCAATTACCACCGCACCTATAATTAGGCTTCCCCCTACTACCGTCTTTAAGGAAGGGATCTCAGCTAAAAAGATCGCTCCAAGGACAATTCCGTAGACCGGCTGAATACTGCTCATGATACTTGCCGCGGTTACACTAAAGTTCCTGAAACTTTTCAGAAATAAAGTATGCCCGATACATGTAGTAAGAACAGCAAGTATAAGGAGCGGTTTCCATTGCTTCAAAACACTTTCAAATTCAGCAAAGAAAATTGCAGGAAAAAGACATATTGCGATCACCAGAATCTGGTAGAACATCAAGGCCGTTCCATTGTATCGTTCAACTTCTCGTTTCATCAGCAAGTTTCGGAACGAATAAAATACAGCCGAGGCGATCCCAAATAAGATAGCGAGGAAATAGTCATTTTCAAGATCAAATTCCGGACTTAAAAAATAGATCCCAGTTAACACCAGCAATCCTAAGCCTATGTGCACTTTATTGAATTTTATTTTGAAAAGGATCGGCTCTAAAAATGCAGTTATAACGGGATATGTAAAAAGCGATAATAAGGCAATTGCTACGCTGCTGTATTGAAGGGAATAAAAATAGGTGATCCAGTGCGCTCCCATTAAAAGTCCTCCAAGGATCATTTTAAAAAAATCTTTCTTATTGTCAATATTAAGATCGATCCTTTTCCATTTGCAGAAAAGATAAAATACGATTACAGCCAGCAAACATCTATAAAAAATCGTAATAATCGGAGACAAGGTGATATATCTACCCAAAGCTCCTGAAGTACTAATTAATAGTACAGCAAGGTTTAATTGAAGAATGTTGGTAAGGTGATTGTTTTTTACAGGCAAATCAGGTTATTTATCTCGAATACTCCTTACTTTTTTCCATAATGATCTCCTGTACCGGTCTGTTCTCAATATTGCTCTCGAGCCAGGAAATGATATCCAGGTAAAGAAAAGCCCTTCTTTCATAAGGATGGTCTTCAAATTTTTTCAAGGTTGCATGAAGCTTTCTAAATTCATCTTTAATATTCAGCGGAGAAACATCAGGCATATTTCTCAGGAACTTGATCATTTCCTTTTGAACTTCATGAAGATCATCCATTTTAATAAGGAACTTATAAGTAGACTTCACCAGGCTATCTAGGTGATAATCCAGGCCGGCCTCATAATGGGCCACCAGATTCAATATCCTGGAAAAACACATAAGATCTTCCCTCATTTCAAGAGATTTATTATTGATGATCTTCTTAAGGTATTCGATACATTTTCGATTATTCCCATCTCCAAAATACAAACAGGCGATCTTATAGTAGAAAACCATGATATGATGTTCATCGATTCGCCCATTGAATTTAGTGATCTTTTGATTAATCTTTTCCACCAGCTCATCTGAATTTCCAAATTCTCCTTTCATGAATCGAAGGTTCAACTTATTGGAATACACATACAAAAATGATAGCGCTGAAATATTATCATTATGTGGAATTTTCGGGTCTCGCAGCGAATTTTCAAGTTCCCTGAGAGTTTTCTCGAAAAGATCGGTATGGCTCATATAGAACAATGATTCCAATAAATAATGATTACCCTTTAGGTATGAAACCGGATGTATTGGAATCAAATGCTCATATTCTACAAAAAGATCTTTCCATTTCATGGAATATCGGTAACATCCCAGGAAATCTTGGATTAGGAAACTGTACCATAAATGGGCTTTGTAAAGCCATAATTTCTCCTTAAAACCAAGCTTTTTAAAATCATACTCTGGTATTTTTTTTTGAAAATAATCCTTAATCCCCTGTGCCTCCTCTTCTGTACGGCAATAACCCATTTTCAGGAAAATTGAATAAAGCTCCAGTGACAGGTTGGAAAGTTTTCCTGAGACAAGGTTCAAACGGTTTAGCTCCTCTGTCTGTTTTATAAGGGTATCAGCCCGGTTGTTCATACTTCGGGTGATATATTGAGATTCAATGATCTTTTCAAGTTCCAGGATCTCATAAGCCACGTTCTTTTCCTCATAATTTAGAGCGAGAGATTTAACCTTATCCAGGATCTTCAGACTTTGCTGATACAACCCCTTGTGATATAAAATGTAAGCAAAATCCAACTGTTCCCTTATTTGAACCGGAACACTCTGGTGAGCCGGATTCAAACGAAGCGAAATTAAAAGCTGTTTGTAAAGATGTGTTTTTACGTTGGAAAGCTGAAGCTTTGTGATCCTGGTACTCTTCAGAATTTCAGCTTCATCATACTTCTTTTGGCGTGACATAACCTTATATAAATTCAGAAATTTGGAATCTGAATTCACTCCTACCCTTCCAACATACAGAGAAAACTGTCTTTTTTCTGAAGCTGAAAGAGATTTTATTAAAGAAAACAGGTTTTCGGTTAAGTCATTGGTCATTGTAAATCAATATTTTATAAATACCTGTAAAACAATATGTTAAGAGTGTTCTAATCTAACTTCAGTATCGTAACAGTTTTCAAATACCAATGGGAAAAGCATAACCATTCCGATACTTTAGATAAAGATAAAGTAAAATAAATCTCATATGCGTACTGAAAAGGTAGAAATTTTTGACACTACGTTGAGGGACGGAGAACAAGTCCCCGGCTGCAAACTGAATACAAAACAAAAATTAAAAATTGCCGCGCGACTGGATGAACTGGGTGTTGATGTGATCGAGGCTGGGTTTCCGGTTTCAAGTCCCGGCGATTTTCAATCGGTTAGTGAGATTTCAAAACTCGTTAAGAATGCGACCGTTTGCGGACTAACGCGCGCGGTGAAAAATGACATAAAAGTTGCTGCAGAAGCATTAAAATATGCCCGCAAACCAAGAATTCATACGGGAATTGGAACATCAGATTCCCATATAAAATACAAGTTTAAGGCCAGCAGGCCAGAAATTATCGAAAGAGCCGGTGAAGCTGTTGCTTACGCCAAAAGCTTTGTAGACGATGTGGAGTTTTATGCCGAAGACGCAGGAAGGACCGAAAATGAGTTTTTAGCTAAAGTTTGCACTGAAGCTGTGAAGAATGGCGCCACCGTACTAAATATTCCGGACACTACCGGATATTGCCTTCCGGAGGAATACGGTAAAAAAATCAAATATTTAAAAGATAATGTGCGGGGGATAGAAAATGTGATCATTTCATGCCACTGTCATAACGATCTGGGATTAGCTACCGCGAATGCAATAGCCGGGATTTCCAATGGTGCTAGACAGATCGAATGTACCATCAACGGGATTGGTGAAAGAGCCGGAAATACTGCTTTGGAAGAGGTCGTCATGATCTTGAGGCAACACCCATATTTGCAATTGAACACTGATATCAATCCTCAATTGTTATATGATACCAGTAAAATGGTCTCGAGGGAAATGGGTATGTACGTCCAGCCGAACAAGGCGATCGTCGGGGCGAATGCATTTGCCCATAGTTCAGGCATACACCAGGACGGCGTCATAAAGAACCGAGAAACATACGAAATTATAAATCCAGCCGATGTCGGGGTCACCGAGTCGGCTATTGTTTTAACTGCCCGTAGCGGTAGAGCCGCCCTGGCTTATAAAGCGAAGAAAATGGGTTACAATCTAACCAAACTGGAATTGGATAGCGTGTACACCGAATTTTTGAATTTCGCCGATGCCAAGAAAGAAGTGGCAGATCACGATATTCATACCATCATGGATATTTATAAAAAAAGTGCAAGAGCAATTGCTTAATGAATTATGAAGAAAACCTTATTTGATAAAATATGGGACTCCCATGTTGTGGAAAGCATACCTAATGGGCCGGACATTTTATATATCGACAAACACCTGATCCATGAAGTTACCAGTCCGCAGGCATTTAATGAATTAAAAGAAAGAAATATTCCAATTTTTCGTCCGGAGCAGATCGTTGCCACGGCCGATCATAATACACCCACAAAAGATCAGCACCTGCCGGTGAAGGATCTTTTGTCAAGAAAACAACTGAAGGAGCTGAGTCTGAACTGTGAAGAGAACAATATTACTTTATACGGACTCGGCCATCCCTACAATGGTATTGTCCATGTGATGGCTCCCGAGTTGGGGATCACTCAACCCGGGATGACCATCGTTTGCGGGGATAGCCACACTTCGACTCATGGCGCCTTCGGAACCATTGCCTTCGGAATTGGTACCAGCCAGGTGACGCAAGTTTTTGCTAGCCAGTGTTTGCTGGTTGAAAAACCGAAAAAGCTGCGTGTGAATGTGAATGGAAACCTGAAAAAAGGTGTGTTACCGAAAGATGTGATCCTGTATATCATCAGTAAACTGGGAACCAATTCGGGTACCGGTTATTTCTGTGAATACGCCGGAAATGTGTTCGAAGAAATGTCTATGGAAGGCCGAATGACTGTTTGTAATATGAGCATCGAAATGGGTGCCCGGGGCGGATTGATCGCTCCAGACCAGACTACTATCCATTATGTGGAAGGCAGGGAATTCGCGCCCAAAGGAGCTGAATTTGAAAAAATGAAAGCGCACTGGGAAACTTTGAAGACCGATGAAGGAGCTGAATTCGACCAGGAATATTCCTTTGATGCTGAAGATATCGAACCGATGATCACCTACGGAACCAACCCGGGAATGGGTATTAAATTGACAGGAGCTATTCCTTTGGAAGGAAATAAGAGCGATGCGAAAGCGCTGGCTTATATGAATTTCAAACCAGGGGAAACGCTACTCGAAAAGCCTATCAATTATATTTTCATCGGCAGTTGTACCAATTCAAGAATCGAGGATTTCAGGGTCGCAGCATCTTATATCAAAGGAAAGAAAAAAGCCGCAAATGTGAATGCGTTGATCGTTCCGGGAAGCCGGCAGGTCGCTTCTCAGATCAGGGAAGAAGGCCTGGACAAGGTTTTCGAAGAAGCAGGATTTACACTAAGACAACCCGGTTGTTCCGCATGTTTAGCCATGAACGATGATAAGATCCCGGAAGGAGAATATTGTGTTTCCACAAGTAATAGAAATTTTGAAGGCAGGCAGGGTCCTGGTTCCAGGACTATTCTGGCGAGTCCGTTAACGGCGGCTGCAACGGCCATTTCAGGAAAAATTTCAGATTACACCCAAACATTGAACTAATGGAAAAATTCATAAAATTAACAGATACTGCGGTTCCTTTGGACGCCGAAAATGTGGATACAGACCAGATCATTCCCGCTCGTTTCCTTAAGGCTACTGATAAGGAAGGATTCGGAGAAAATCTTTTCAGAGACTGGCGCTTTGATAAAAATGGAGAACCAAATCCCGATTTTGTTCTGAATCAAGATAAATATTCAGGTTCCATATTGATCGCTGGAAATAATTTTGGCTGCGGTTCCAGCCGGGAGCATGCCGCCTGGGCCATAAAAGCCCACGGATTCAAGGCTGTGGTATCAAGCTATTTTGCCGATATTTTCAAAGGAAACGCCTTAAATAATGGGGTTTTACCCGTACAGGTAAGCGCTGAATTTCTGCATAAATTATTCAAAGCGGTTGAAAATGATCCTAATGAAAAGATTATTATCGACCTGCATGAACAGAAAATAGAAATAGAAAGTTCAGCTGAGAGCGAAAGTTTTGAGATCGATGCCTATAAAAAAACCTGCCTGCTGAATGGATATGACGATATAGATTTCCTTACTAGTAAATTGGAAGAAATCAAGGAATTTGAGCAAAAGCGATTCGAAAAACTGAACAAATTAGAAGAAACCCTACAAAACTGAAAGTATGAAATTTAATATAGCCGTATTGCCCGGAGACGGGATTGGTCCTGAAATAACACAGCAGTCAGTCAAAGTGCTGAGGGCCGTTGCAGATAGGTTTGATCATGAGTTCAAATTTGAAGAAGCTAAAGTGGGTGCAATTGCAATAGATCAGTTGGGGGATCCTTTGCCGGCAGCCACACTTGAATTATGTAAAAATTCTGATGCTGTGTTATTTGGTGCCATTGGTGATCCAAAATATGATAATGATCCTTCAGCCAAGGTAAGGCCAGAGCAAGGTCTTTTAAAATTAAGAAAAGAGCTCGGACTTTTTGCTAATATCCGGCCGGTGAGAGCTTATGATAGTCTTATTCATAAATCACCTCTAAAACCTGAGAATATCGAAGGAGCCGATATGGTAATCTTCCGTGAACTTACAGGTGGTATTTATTTCGGTGAAAAAAGCACGGCTGAAGATGGCCGTTCCGCTTCAGACCTTTGTACCTATTCTATAGAGGAGATTGAACGGGTGGCTCATCTGGCGTTCAAAGCTGCTGAAGATAGAAGAAATAAACTAACGCTTGTTGATAAGGCAAATGTTTTGGAAACTTCGCGCTTATGGCGTAAAACGGTGACTGAGATCGCTAAAGCATATCCCAGCGTTAAAGTTGATTATTTGTTCGTAGACAATGCCGCGATGCAAATGATCCTGAATCCAAAACAATTCGACGTGATCCTGACTGAAAATATGTTCGGAGATATCATATCTGATGAAGCCAGCGTGATTGGCGGAAGTATAGGATTATTAGAGTCGGCTTCGGTAGGAACTGAAAATGCCCTCTTTGAGCCAATTCATGGCTCATATCCCCAGGCGGCCGGAAAGGGAATTGCCAATCCTGTAGCTTCGGTACTTTCCGCAGCCATGCTTCTGGATCATTTAGGTCTGAAAAAAGAGGCAGAAACAGTTAGAATGGCCGTGGAATTAAGCATAAAATTGAATGTTTGCACCAAAGATATTAATACCGATAATCATTATTCTACTGAGAGAGTGGGTGATTTCCTGGAAAGTGTGATCAGCGATACCGAAGGTCATATTGTAAACAATGAAAACCTCAACCTCGGGCAGATGACCATCATTTAGAAGAATTTCATGTTTGTTTAGGAGCAACCTCCTGCAGGATCTATTTCGCAGGAGGTTTGGCTTTTATAATTGCTGCAATTTTGCCCTGATGCTATTCAGCGCAAGATTATCCTTGCTCCCGGTGTGCGTATGTTTCATCCCTTCTGAAGCTTCATAATTTCCAGTCTGCACCTGCTCGCCAATGACCTTATAGGCATCCCTAAAGGATTTCCCATTGATCACCAGTTCGTTGATACTGTCTACCGTGAACAGATATTTGTATTTTTCATCTTTCAGGTCTATTTCC
Organism: Christiangramia lutea; assembly: GCF_022489035.1. GTDB lineage: Bacteria > Bacteroidota > Bacteroidia > Flavobacteriales > Flavobacteriaceae > Christiangramia > Christiangramia lutea. Next base: position 389,012 of record NZ_JAKVTV010000003.1, on the reverse strand, counting down.
TTAACCTTAATCTGGGCAATGGAATGGGTAAAAATATCCAGGATTTCCTTCATATTTTCAACGGAATAAATGCTGTTTTCCTTGATTAGCTGAAAATCCCTGTGATAGCCGCTTGGCAGGTTATTGGTAATAAGAATCATTTCGTTGGCAATCGCCTGAAGTTTATTGCATTTTCCCCTAATTAGCTCAAAAACATCCGGATTTTTTTTATGCGGCATAATGCTGGAACCGGTGGTGAGCTCGTCTGGAAAAGTGATAAAATCAAAATTCTGGCTCATATAAAGGCAGATGTCCATGGCAAATCTTGAAAGAGTATTGGCTAAAGAAGCGATATTGGAGGTGACCGTCCTTTCGCATTTTCCACGGCTCATCTGTGCGGCTACCACATTGAATTTCTGAGTTGCAAATCCCATTATTTCGGTGGTAAATTCTCTGTCTATAGGAAATGACGACCCATAGCCGGCCGCCGATCCCAGCGGATTTTGGTCCACGATCCTGAGTCCGGCTTCAAGCAGATAAAGATCATCGATCAGCAATTCGGCATAAGCCGAAAACCAAAGACCAAAAGAAGAAGGCATCGCTACTTGTAGATGTGTATAACCCGGAAGCAATTTTTCCTTATGTTTCTCGGCCAGTCCTAAAAGCACTTCAATCAGTTCCTTTGTTTTTTCTGAGATCTCCTTAAGGTTTTCCTTAAAATATAATTGCTGCGCGACGAGAACCTGATCGTTCCTGGAACGAGCCGTATGGATTTTTTTCCCTGCATCGCCCAGTTTTTTCGTCAGTTCGAACTCGATTTTGGAATGGACATCTTCAAAGTCCGATTCTATTTGAAATTCACCATTTTCGAACTGTTCCTTTAATATTTCCAGTTCTGAAAGTATGGCTTCCACTTCCTCATCTTTCAAAATACCTGCTTTCCCCAGCATTTTTGCATGCGCCTTGGAAGCCAGAATATCATATTTAGCCAGGTGCATGTCCAGCTCACGGTCATTACCTACCGTGAAATTTTCTATTTGTTTGTCTATTGAAATACCTTTATCCCAGAGTTTCATATTTTCTTGTTTTAATGTCACCTCGAACGCGTCACCCCGAGCCGAGCCGAGGGGCAAGAAGCCTTTTAATTTCGTTAAGCTGTCCCGAAGCTTCGGGAGTTTCAGCTGCTCTAAAGATCCTGAACCAAGTTCAGGATGACGGTTTAATTTTCATTGTTATTCCGAAGGAGCTTACGATTGCGGAATCTCAAATTTCTCACTGCGTTCGAAATGACAGTTAATTTACTGGTGCATTGAGCCTGTCGAAGTGCCTTTTATAAGTTGCCACTAATGCACGAATAATAGATCATTAGTGCATCCGTGGCTGAATATATTAAAAGCTCAGTCCAACAAATTATTTCAGCGCCTTCTCAAGCAATTTTATATATTTTCCTATACCTTCCTCAATTTCCTTAATGTAAATAAATTCATCTGCCGAATGTGATCTTGTAGAATCCCCCGGACCTAATTTAACCGAAGGACAACTTAGCATCGCCTGGTCTGAAAGCGTTGGTGATCCATAGGTTTCCATTCCAAGGTCGATTCCGGCCTTTACCAGCGCATGATCTAAGGGCATGGAAGAGGAATTCAGCCTGAGACTACGAGCTTTGATCTCATCGACCGGTGCTTTCTCTTTCAGAATACTTTCAATTTCCTGGTTGCTGTACTTATCATTTACTCGAACATCGATCACCAGGTGTGTTTTTGCCGGCACGACATTATGCTGACTGCCGGCATAGATCTGCGTCACGGTAACTTTAACCTCTCCAAGCGTTTCAGAAATTTCATTCAGCCTGAAATTTTGGAACCATTCCAGCACTTTAGCCGTTTTATAGATTGAATTTTCCTCATTTGGATGAGCAGCATGGGATGGTTTTCCCTTGACTACCGCATCAAAAACAATCAGGCCTTTTTCGGCTACGGCCAGGTTCATTAACGTTGGCTCCCCTACGATAGCCACGTCAATCTTCGGAATTTCAGGCAAAAGTCCTGCGATGCCGTTTTCACCATTGATCTCCTCCTCTGCCGTACCCGCAAACAACAGGTTATGACTAAGATTTTCTGTAGAAAACAAGTAGGTAAAAGTCGCCAACAGGGAAACCAGGCAGCCGCCGGCATCATTACTTCCTAGGCCGTATAATTTGCCATTTTCGATCTCTGCTTTGAATGGTTCCCTGGTATAACCAGAATTAGGCTTCACCGTGTCATGATGAGAATTCAACAATAATGTTGGTTTTGCTTCATCAAAATGCTCGTTTACTGCCCAGATATTGTTTAAATACCTGTGATGTGGAATTTTATGCTCATTGAACCAGTTTTGCAACAGGTCGGCAGTAAGGTTTTCCTCTCCTGAAAAAGACTGGGTTTCGATCAGATTTTTAAGTAATTCAACGGCTTGTTCCTGAAGTTCCTGTAGCTGCATTATTTTACAATTTTTGTATGAATGGAATTTTTCTTTAATAATCCGGAATCGCCCAGTAAAACCGATTTCACTCCCCTGTCGATCGCCTGAAAGCAGTTGTGGAGTTTAGGCAGCATACCATCTGTGACCACTTTGGCTTCGACCAGCTCTTTATATTTTTCTGAATCCATCTTTAATATCACTGAATTTTCATCGGAAATATCCTTTAGAACTCCCTTCTTTTCTGAACAGAAATATAGCCGAGTTTCATAAAGCTTACTCATCGCGATTGCAATTTCAGAAGCCACCGAATCTCCATTTGTATTTAGCAAAACCCCTTCTTCAGTACAAGAAATAGCCGAAAATACCGGTACAATTCCTGGGCTCAATAAGTTAGCAATAAAATCAGAATTCACTTTTACCACGTCTCCTACAAAGCCATAATCGATCTCCTTAACCGGCCTTCTTTTTGAGATCAAAACATTCCCGTCTGCCCCACAAAGCCCAATCGCATTTTGACCTTTGGCCTGAAGTTTTGCAACTATATTTTTGTTTAAAAGTCCGCCGTAAACCATGGTGATCACCTCCATGGAATCCTTATCGGTAATTCTTCTTCCATCTACCATTTTGGTTTCATTGCCAAGTTTGCCGGCAACTTCCGTGGCTTTGTTCCCACCGCCATGACAAAGGATCTTTGGTCCATTCAATTGAACAAAATCATCCAAAAAGGAATTCAGTAAAGCCTCATTTTCGATGAGCTTCCCTCCTATTTTTACGATTTTCAGGCTTGGTTTCATTCTTTTATTTTGTTTACCACAATTACACTAATATTCGTTTCGGCTATATTTTAGGCCATTGCGAGTCTGCATTTGCAGGCGTGGCAATCTATTTTATGAGATTTCTCACTTCGATCGAAATGACCTTATTCTCTTAATTATTTTTTCGTCATCCTGAACTCGTTTGACTTCGTCGGATCTTCGATTTCAGGATCTCAAGAGAAGCTGAAACAAGTTCAGCTTGACGATCTTACTTTGCACACTCCAAAATCCTTTTCAGCACCACCTGCGCTGCGAAGGTCCTATTATTCGCCTGCTGGATCACAATTGATTTCTCACTGTCCAGCACATCATCGGCGATCACCACATTTCTCCTTACCGGAAGGCAGTGCATTACCTTCACATTTTTCGAATTTTTCAGTTTTTCCTGGTTCACGGTCCAGTTCTTTTGAATATTCAAAACCTCACCGTAATTCTCATAACTGCTCCAGTTCTTCACATACACGAAATCGGCGTCTTCAAAAGCCTTTTCCTGATCATGCTCTACTTTAGTATTTTTCCTGATGTTTGGGGCGAGGTCATACCCCTCCGGATTGGTGATCACCAGATCCACTTCTAGTCTTTGCATCATCTCCACGAACGAATTAGCAACTGACTGTGGCAATGCTTTTGGATGCGGGGCCCAGCTTAGAACTACTTTTGGTTTCTTAGCCGTATTGAATTCATTTATTGTGATCGCATCTGCCAGTGCCTGCAGCGGATGACCCGTAGCACTTTCCAGGTTAACAATAGGCACCGAAGCATATTTCATGAAACTGTTCATCACTTGTTCGGCTTCATCCTTTTTTCGGTCCTTCAATTCTGGGAATGCCCGTACCGCGATAATATCGCAATATTGAGAAAGTACCGCTGCGGCTTCTTTAATATGCTCGGCTTTATCTGAATTCATCACAGCACCATCCTCAAATTCCAGTGCCCAGCCATCGGTTCCAACGTTCATCACCATTACCTCCATCCCAAGCAGTTTTGCAGCTTTTTCGGTACTTAGACGTGTACGCAGACTCGGATTAAAAAATAGCATCCCTAAAGTTTTCCCGGTTCCAACTTTGGATTCAGGATTCTGAATTTTAAGACTTCTCGCCTCTCTTATGATTCCTTCCAGATCGTCTATATCTGCTATGCTGGTGTAGTTCTTCATTTTTATTTTGTATTAATTGTCATTCCGAAAAAGTTTACGCCTGAGGAATTTTAGATTTCTCACTTCGTTCGAAATGACATTCTTTTCTTTTATTTTATTGTCAAGCTGAACTTGTATAACTACGTTGAATCTTCGATTTCAGCTTCTCCATAGATTCTGAAAAAAGTTTAGGATAACTTTAAAACTTTATGATTTTGTTCTTTTAAAACCTGCTTTAATGCAGCAAAAAAGATTTTAAAATGTTCTTTTTTAATATTCAATGGTGGCAGGATACGCAGCAACTTTTTATTTGAAGATGCACCGGTAAAAATCTGGTGTTCAAATAAAAGTTCTTTCCTTAGAGCAGCGATCTCAAATTCGAATTCCAATCCAATCATCAAGCCTCTTCCTTTGATCTTTTTAATTTCCGGAATTCTGGCCGCTTCGGTTTTTACATATTCTGAAACCTCCACAGCATTTTCCATCAAATTTTCCTTCTGAATAATATCCAATACAGAAATTCCCGCCGCACAGGCCAGGTGATTTCCGCCAAAGGTGGTTCCTAACATGCCGTATTTTGGTTTAATATTTTCATCAATTAGGATTCCGCCGATAGGAAAACCATTTCCCATTCCCTTGGCCATCGTTATAATATCGGGTCTGATGCCATGCTTCTGAAAAGCGAAGAAATCGCCCGTTCTACCATAACCCGACTGCACCTCATCGACAATCAGCATTACCTGATTTTCTTTACATAATTCAGCAGCCGACCTGTAAAATTCGGTAGTTGCTTCATCGAGTCCGCCAACGCCCTGAATCACTTCAAAAATAACTGCAGCCACGTCGCCTTTTTCAATTTCAGACTGTAAGGCTTCAGTATCATTATAAGCTAATTTTGTAGCTTTATGTCCCAGGTTAAAAGGCGCCTTGATATTCTCATTATCAGTAATGGCCACCACCCCGGAAGTCCTTCCGTGGAAGGCATTTTCAAAATATATAATTCTGTCCTTCCCGGTTTCAAAAGAGGCAACTTTTAAAGCATTTTCATTGGCTTCAGCTCCTGAACTGCATAGAAAGAGACTATAGTCTTTAACTCCGGATACCTTTTCCAGCTTATGGGCCAGTTCCTTTTGAAGTGGATTTTTAATAGAATTCGAATAGAACCCGAGTCTTGATACCTGGTTCTGGATGGCATTCACATAAGCGGGATACGAATGACCAATAGAGATTACGGCATGTCCGCCATAAAGATCAAGGTATTTCTTACCATTCTCATCAAATACATAGCAGCCCTCGCCCTTAACAGGCGTGATATCATAAAGTGGATAAACATCAAATAATTCCATAATTACTGGTCTGAGATATTATTAATTTTTTTGAACGAGGCCTGGATTCCTTTAATTAGTGAGGAACTGAGTCCGTTATGTTCCATTTCGTTCAATCCTTCAATAGTACAGCCTCGAGGGGTTGTTACCTTATCGATCTCTTCTTCCGGGTGTTTTCCCGATTCAATCAACAGGCTCGCAGCACCTAAACAAGTTTGCATTGAAAGCTGCTGAGCATCTTTCGCATCGAATCCTAGTTGTACAGCTCCCTGGGTTGTTGCGCGTATTAATCGCATCCAGAACGCGACTCCACTTGCACAGATCACGGTGGCTGCCTGCATCTTGTTTTCAGGAATAATGATACTGGTTCCAAGTCGGTTGAAAATAGCCTCGGCGATCCTGATCCTTTTTTGTCCTGCCTCATTTGAGCATAGGCAGGTCATGGACTTACCCACCGCAATGGCCGTATTTGGCATAGATCGAATAATGAAATGATGCTCGCCAACTATACTTTCCATACGCGGAATCTTGAATCCGGTAACGGTTGAGATCAGCACGTGCTTATCGGTAAGCTCATTTTTGATCTCATGCAGGATTTTTTCCAGCTGGGTGGGTTGAACAGCGAAAATCAGGATATCAGAACTCTTGACTGCTTCCAAGTTATCTGAAGTGATGCTCACTTCATTATATTCTGAAAATTCCTGAATATCCTCCGTCTTTCTTTTGGTAAGATACAGCGTGGTAAACGCATTGCTGAAGATCAACCCCTTCGCGATCGAAACGCCCAGATTCCCGGTACCGATAATTGCTATTTTCATATTCTGGTAATTTTAGTCATTGCGAGCGGAGTGAAACGAAGCGACGCAATCTATTTTTTATAGAGACTGCTTCGCTGCACTCGCAGTGACCTGGTTTTCAATTTTATTCGAGCTTCAAACCTCACAGGTTTTGTATTCCAGCGAGGTCTCCCATAACCCCACCTTTCGACTGCGCTCAAGGTGACATCCTGAAGCTTGTCTTAATTCTAATATCTAAATACTCAATACTTTAAAAATAATTCGCCTTTAATTTCAACCCCATCCTTTCCTCCAGCCCAAACATCAGATTCATATTCTGAACCGCCTGCCCGGAAGCTCCTTTCAACAAATTATCGATCACGCTGGTGACCAGTAATTTGTTCCCGAACTTTTGCAATCTTAGAATGCATTTATTCGTATTCACCACCTGCTTTAAATGCAGTTCTTCATCAGTTAAAAAAGTAAAGGCCGAATTTTCATAAAAATTGTGATAAAACTCTTTCGCTTCTTCCAGGGTGCCTACATATTTGGTATAAGCCGTCGCATGAATTCCTCTTGAAAAATTTCCCCTGTTCGGAATAAAATTGATCTCAGAATCATGATCTGGCTGAAGTTGTTTTAGACTCTGACCGATCTCATCTAGGTGCTGATGTTCAAAAGATTTATAGGCTGAAAAGTTATTATCCCTCCAGGTATAATGTGTGGTTTGAGACAATGAAGTCCCCGCACCTGTCGCTCCGGTCACCGCGTTTACATGAATTTCATCTTTTAGAAGTCCGTTTTTGGACAGAGGCAGGATTGCAAGGCTGATCGCCGTAGCAAAACAACCTGGATTGGCTAAAAAATTTGCATTTTTGATCGCCTCCTTGTTCAATTCCGGTAGTCCGTAAACAAACGAATGTTCATCAGATTTCTGCCTGAAATCAGTACTTAGGTCCACGATTTTTGTTGTTTCTGAAAATTGATTTTCCGCCAGGAACTTTTTTGAATTTCCGTGGCCGAGACAAAGAAAAACCACATCAACTTCTATATTGATCCCGTTAGTAAATTCAATTTCGGTCTCACCAATGAGATCCTGGTGAATGCTGTAAAGCGGTTTCCCCGGCTGGGAAGTACTGAAAACGAAATTCAAATTCACTTCGGGATGATTCAAAAGAATCCGGATCAATTCCCCAGCGGTATAACCTGCTCCTCCTATAATTCCTGCTTCAATCATGAATCCTGATTTACATGTTGATAGATCTTCCCGGAATTCGAAAGGATCTTAATGAATCCCTTGGCATCATCTGCCGTCCAGGCCTTGTTCTCCTCTCCATAATTCCCGAAACTGCTGTTCATAAGGTCGTTCGGTGATTTAATTCCGTCTAAAGTGAACCTGTATGGATGAAGCGTTACAAAGACGTCACCACTCACTTTTTCCTGTGAACTCTCCAGCTGAGCCTCGAAATCACGCATTACCGGGTCGAGGTATAAACCTTCATGAAGATGCATGCCGTACCAGTTGGAGGTATAATCCTTATGCTGAAGTTGCCATTTGCTCAAAGTGTGCTTCTCAAGCAGGTGGTGGGCTTTTATAGTGATTAACGCGGCAGCGGCTTCAAAACCGACCCTACCTTTAATTCCGATAATCGTATCACCCACGTGAATATCCCTGCCAATAGCATATTTCGAGGCAATTCCTTCCAGGATTTCTATGTTCTTTTCAGGTGAATTTTCGTTTCCATCAAAGGCAGTTAGTTCTCCTTTAGTAAAAGTAAGTTTTACCTGTTTTGGTTGTTTTTCAATTAATTGTGAAGGATAGGCTTCTTCCGGTAAAGCTTTTTCTGAAGTCAGTGTTTCGGCACCACCAACACTGGTCCCCCAAAGACCTTTGTTCACCGAATATTTCGCTTTCTCCCAGTTCATTTCCACTCCCTTGCTTTTAAGGTAGTCTATTTCCTCCTGCCTGCTCAATTGTTTATCCCTTATTGGTGTAATAATCTGAATTTCCGGCGCGATGATCTGGAAGATCATATCGAACCTCACCTGGTCATTTCCGGCTCCGGTACTTCCATGCGCGATATATTTTGCCTTGATCTTTTTTGCATAATTCACGATCTCAATGGCCTGGATGATTCTTTCAGCACTCACCGAAAGCGGGTAGGTATCATTCTTCAATACATTTCCGAAGATGAGATACTTCACCACTTTTTGATAAAAAGAAGAAATGGCATCGATGTTCTGATAGCTGCTAGCCCCGATCTTTTTGGCATTCTCACCTATTTTCTGAATTTCCTTATTTGAAAATCCGCCCGTGTTCACACTCACCGCGTGAACTTCAAAACCCTCTTCTTCAGATAAATATTTCGCGCAATATGAGGTGTCCAATCCTCCGCTGTATGCTATGACTACTTTTTTCATTTTTTATTTATGCTTTTGTCATCCTGAACTTGTTTCATGATCTATAGAGAAGCTGAAACAAGTTCAGCTTGACGAAATTTCACTACTCTTTTTCCAGCTTTTCCTTTTTAAAGAAAAGCGTTTGCTTGATATGCTTTAACCTTTGAAATGTTTTCTCGTTGAACCTGCTCTTCGGTTTTTCAACTTTTTTAGCATCCTTCTTTTTCGCCGGATCGTACAACATGCCGGTACACAGACACATCTTATGATCGGTCCTGGTAAGCACGTCATAGTTTTTACAGGTCTGGCAGCCTTTCCAGAATGCTTCATCATCGGTAAGTTCAGAAAAGGTGACCGGCTGGTATCCAAGGTCATAATTGATCTTCATCACAGCCAGGCCGGTGGTAATTCCGAAGATCTTAGCCTCGGGATATTTTTTCCTGGAATGCTCAAAAATGACATTCTTAATATCCTTGGCCAGCCCCTGATTTCTGAAATCTGGATGCACGATCAAACCTGAATTTGCGACATACTTATCATGGCTCCAGGTTTCGATATAGCAGAAACCGGCAAACTTTTCACCATCCAGAGCGATCACGGCATTCCCCTTTTCCATCTTATTGATGATATATTCAGGAGTTCTGCGCGCAATACCAGTCCCGCGGACCTTTGCCGACTCTTCGATAGTATTACAAATGATCTCAGCGTACGAAGCATGAGATTTATTAGCAATGAGAATTTTCATCTGCTAAAGAAATTAAGTTTGAAACAATGTTTTTGATCTGGGTTCTCGAGGGCGGAACCGGACTCACCTAAGTTCCATGGATATATAGACGCACTTACGTGCGACGGGGAAAGCGGCGGCGCATAGGGGAAATGTCAGAAAAAGTTCTGATCTCAATTTTATGTTCTATGCTGTATGGGTAATTCAAAATGGTAAAAATCAAATAATATTAAAAGAAATGGTTTCAGGGGTCGCGGCCTAGAAGCGGCGGCGGGGCCTGAAATGAAAGCGGGGTAATATTATTTGTTTGATCGAAATCATATTGCAAATGTATACAAAATTTTAAACGACAAGCATTTACTAGATTAAAAATTGAAATAAATTTGGATTATCGTTAAGATATTCTCCATAGAAATTCTTCTTTTTCATTCTCTCTACCAGTGGTTTAAAGTCATTAGGATCTTTTAATTCGATCCCCACTACTGCGGGACCATTAGACCTGTTGTGCTTTTTAGAATATTCAAAATGGGTAATATCATCATTAGGGCCCAAAACTTTTGCTACAAACTCCTTTAAAGCACCTGCTCGCTGCGGGAAAACCACCACGAAATAATGTTTCAATCCGGAATAAAGCAATGCTCTTTCCTTGATTTCAGCCATCCTGATAATGTCGTTATTGCTTCCGCTAACAATGCAAACCACGTTCTTCCCTTTGATCTTTTCAGCATAAAAATCCAAAGCAGAGATCGCCATTGCTCCGGCAGGTTCCACCACCATCGCATCCTGGTTATATAAATCTAAAATGGTTTGGCAGATCTTACCTTCAGGAACCGTGATCATCTCATCCAGGTTTTCCTTACAGATGGCAAAATTCCTCGATCCCACTTTCTGAACAGAGGCGCCATCTACAAAACGTTCAATATTCTCGAGTTCTACCACCTTACCCGCTCGCAAAGAAGTTTTCATCGAAGGAGCGCCCTCGGGTTCGATCCCGATAATTTTTGTTTTTGGAGACAGTTTCTTGAACATGGATGAAACGCCCGCAAGCAGTCCACCGCCGCCAAGGGGAGCAAACACATAATCGATAGGTGCATCTGCCTGCTCCAGAATTTCCAAAGCGATGGTCGCCTGGCCTTCTATCACTTTTTCATCGTCAAATGGATGAATGAATACAAGACCATGGGTTTCCATATGTTTCATCGCGCTTTTAAAGGAATCATCGTAAGTGTCACCTTTCAAGACGACCTCAACCCATTTTCCTCCAAACATTTCGGTTTGCTCCACCTTCTGTTTCGGAGTAGTTCCGGGCATATAGATCACTCCTTTTACCTTCAGCTTATTGCATGCGAAAGCCACACCCTGTGCGTGATTCCCCGCACTGGCGCAGATGACTCCTTTTTCTAACTGTACCTTCGGAAGGCTGGAAATCTTATTATACGCACCCCGAATCTTATAGGATCGAACCTGTTGCAGGTCCTCCCGTTTCAGCATCACCTTCGCCTGAAACCTATTGGAATAGGTAAAGGATTCGGCCAAAGGTGTTCTTAAAACCACTTTAGAAATTCTTTCGGCAGCCTGTTTAACAGCTTCGTGACTCGGTTTGTATATTTTATCTTTTTCCAGCAAAGTATCCATTACGCGTATATTTTCTTCATTGCGGTCATCGCCGATCTTAGTTTTGCTCCGACCTCCTCAACAGGATGATTTCTTATTTCAGTATTTATTTTTTCCAGTTTATGATGATCTGGTTCCTTTCCTTCATAGGTTTTACCTGCAACCTCAGGCTCCAATGAATTCACATAATCCTTGATTAGTGGCTTGGCCGCGTGATCGAAAAGGTAGCAGCCATATTCAGCAGTATCTGAAATCACCCGGTTCATTTCGTATAACTTTTTACGAGCGATGGTATTGGCGATCAACGGAGTTTCGTGAAGTGACTCGTAATAAGCCGATTCCTCAATAATGCCGGCATCTACCATGGTTTCAAAGGCAAGTTCAACTCCAGATTTCACAAATGCGACCAACAATACCCCCTTATCAAAATATTCCTGTTCGATTATTTCTTCGGAAGTCGCTTCGGTCTTTTCAAAAGCGGTATTCTCTGTTTCAGCTCTCCAGGTATGCAATTCTTTATCATCATTCGCCCAGTCTTTCATCATTCGGCTACTGAATTCCCCGGAAATAATATCGTCCATATGCTTCTGAAAAAGTGGTCGCATGGTTTTCTTTAAGTCTTCGGAAATTTCATAGGCTCTTAATTTGGCTGAATCTGAAAGACGATCCATCATCTGGGTAATTCCACCGTGTTTTAAAGCTTCGGTAATGGTTTCCCAACCATACTGAATCAATTTCGCGGCATAATTCGGATCGACTCCTTCAGCAACCATTTTATCGAAAGTGAGGATCGAGCCGGTTTGCAGCACTCCACAAAGAATGGTCTGCTCTCCCATAAGGTCTGATTTCACTTCAGCAACGAAAGAAGATTCAAGAACTCCTGCTCTATGACCACCGGTAGCATAAGCATAAGCCTTTGCCCATTCAAGGCCAATCCCGTGAGGATCATTTTCGGGATGTACCGCGATAAGCGTTGGCACCCCAAATCCGCGTTTGTATTCTTCACGAACTTCAGAACCCGGGCATTTCGGCGCGACCATGATCACGGTCACATCTTCGCGGATCTTCATACCTTCCTCCACGATATTGAAACCGTGAGAATATGAAAGCACGGCATTCTTTTTTAGATACGGCTGGATTGCCTTGATCACAGAGGTATGCTGCTTATCGGGCGTTAGGTTGATCACAAGATCGGCTTCCGGGATAAGATCCTCGTAAGTGCCAACGGCAAAATCGTTTTCCGCAGCATTTTTCCAGGACTGGCGTTTTTCCTTGATCGCGCCTTCCCTAAGCGCATATGAAATATCGAGTCCGCTGTCGCGCATATTCAGGCCCTGATTAAGACCCTGAGCGCCGCAGCCAACAATGACTATTTTTTTATCTCTTAAAGCATCTACTCCGTTATCGAATTCTTCAAGCTCCATAAATCTGCAGGTTGCTAACTGGGCTTTTTTTTCGCTGGATGAAAGGCTGTTAAAATAGTTGGTCATGATAATGAATTTGTAGTATTAAATTTTTCTAATATTCCTGAAATTGGCATTTCGTTCTTGGTGACCGCGATGGTTCCCGATCTCACGAACTGCATCAATCCGTATGGTTTTAAAGTTTCATAAAGCGCGTCTACCTCACTGCGTTTTCCAGTCTTTTCGATTACAAAGAATTCCTTGGTTACGGTCACAATGCGTGCATTGGTTTCCTTGATAAAATCCTGGATATTATGATCGTCTAAAAAGTCCTGAGACCTGATCTTATAAAGAGCGGTTTCCTGGTAAATGGTCTCAGCATCGGTATGATAAAATGCCTTGATCACTTCGATCTGTTTTTCAAGCTGACCCACAATCTTTTTGATCTGTTCCTCGGTTACATTCACAATGATGATAAAACGCATCACTTCCGTCACCTCGCTTGGCGAAGCGGTGATACTTTCAATATTGATGTGCCTTTTCAAAAAAATGGCAGCGATCCTGGAAAGCAATCCAAGATTGTTCTCGGTGTATATCGATACGGTATAATTCTTCTTTTCCATTATTCCAATAATACGTCAGATACTGCTGCTCCCGTTGGGATCATCGGGAACACGTTTTCTTCCTGTTCAACTTTAACTTCAAGGAAATAAGCCTCTTCGCTTTCCATCATTTCTTTCACGGCATCGGCCAGCTGACTCCTTTCGGTCACCTGTTTTGCTTCAACATGATATCCTTTAGCGATCGTGATAAAATCGGGATTGATCATGGTTGTAGAGGCATAGCGTTTGTCAAAGAACAATTGCTGCCATTGTCTTACCATTCCGAGGAAACCATTATTTAAAAGCACAATTTTCACGGGTACCTTGGTCTGAAAAATGGTTCCCAGTTCCTGTATGGTCATCTGGTAACCACCATCACCAATCACAGCGACAACATCCCTTTCTGGTTTGGCCATTTTCGCGCCGATCGCTGCCGGAAGTGCAAAGCCCATAGTTCCCAGTCCGCCGGAAGTCACATTACTTCTGGTGCCATTGAATTTGGCATAACGGCAGGCGGCCATCTGGTGCTGGCCAACATCTGAGACAATGATCGCATCTCCGTTAGACTGCTTATTGATCTGCTGAATAACCTCAGCCATTCCCAGATCTTTTTTAGAGACATCCAGGTCTTTCCTGATCACTTTTTCATATTCGGTCTTGTAAAGCTCCTTGAACTGATTATGCCATTCCTTATGAGAATTCGGCTCCAGCAATTCAAGAAGTGCTTTCAAGCTTTCCTTTACATCTCCCAAAACAGGAAAATCAGCTTTTACATTCTTATTAATTTCGGCTGGATCGATCTCAAAATGGACCACTTTAGCCTGTTTGGCGTATTTTTCAAGGTTTCCAGTCACCCGGTCATCGAATCGCATCCCTATGGCGATCAAAACATCGCATTCGTTGGTAAGCATATTCGGCGCGTAATTACCATGCATGCCTACCATTCCTACATTCAGCGGATGATCTGTTGGTAAGGCCGAAAGTCCCAGAATAGTCCAGGCCGCAGGAATACCGGCTTTTTCAACAACCTGTTTGAAAAGCTCTTCAGCTTCTCCAAGGATCACACCCTGACCCCAAACAATCATCGGTTTTTTCGCATTATTGATGACATCGGCAGCCCTTTCAACCTCCAGAAGGTTCAATTCCGGAATCGGTTTATAGCTTCTTATGCCTGAGCATTTTTTATAACTGAACTCCAGTGAAGCGAATTGCGCATCCTTGGTAATATCGATTAATACAGGTCCAGGTCTTCCCGATTTGGCAATATAAAAGGCCTTTGCCATTACCTCCGGGATCTCTTCGGCTTTAGTTATCTGGTAGTTCCATTTGGTAACTGGCGTGGAAATTCCCACAATATCGGTTTCCTGGAAGGCATCACTTCCGAGTAAATGGGAGCCTACCTGCCCGGTAATGCATACCATAGGTGTTGAATCGATCTGGGCATCAGCAATTCCCGTAATGAGGTTGGTTGCTCCTGGACCGGAAGTAGCAATAGCCACTCCAACTTTTCCGGAAACCCGGGCATAACCCTGGGCCGCATGGGTAGCGCCCTGTTCATGCCTGGTGAGGACGTGGTGAATCTCCTTCTGATATTTATACAGTTCATCATAGACGGGCATAATCGCCCCTCCCGGATAACCGTAAATAGTCTCCACACCTTCCTCAAGCAAACATTTGATCACCGCTTCAGCCCCTGAAACGGTCAAGGTGTTCTTTGTTTTTACCTTTTCGAAACTTGCTGTTTTTACCTGCATAATTCACCATATTAAAATTCATCGGTCACACAGCCTTCTGAAGCTGATGCTACCATTTTCGCGTATTTATAGAGAACTCCTCCTTTAACCTTAAAAGCTGGAGCTTTCCAGGTCTTTCTTCTTTTTTCAATTTCCTCATCGCTTAGGTCGGCTTGAATCGTATTGGTTTCAGCATTAATGCTGATCTCATCTCCGTCTTTAAGAAGAGCTATAAGTCCGCCTTGCTGAGCTTCCGGAGTGATATGCCCTACGACAAATCCATGAGTTCCTCCAGAAAATCTTCCATCGGTAATAAGCGCAACCTCTTTTCCCAATCCTGCACCCATAATCGCTGAAGTTGGCTTCAACATTTCCGGCATTCCGGGGCCGCCTTTAGGCCCCTCATAGCGAATGACGACCACGTCTCCTTTTTGAACCTTCCCGGAGGAAATCCCTTCGTTGGCTTCAAATTCACCGTTAAAAACCCTCGCTTTTCCTTTAAAATAAAGCCCTTCTTTTCCCGTAATTTTCGCTACGGAACCTTCAGAAGCCAGATTACCGTATAGTATTCTGATATGTCCGGTGGCTTTGATAGGTTTTTCAACCGGATGTATCACATCCTGATCGCCGGGCAATGGTTTCACATTTTCAAGGTTTTCGGCAATGGTTTTACCGGTGACGGTCATACATTCGCCATGAAGCAATCCTTTTTCAAGCATATACTTCATCACAGCCGGGATTCCCCCTATCCTGTGAATATCTTCCATTAAATATTTTCCACTCGGCTTGAGATCAGCCAGGAATGGAGTTTCCTCACAAATTCTTTCAAAATCCTTTAAGCCGAAGCTAATATCTGCAGCCTTTGCAATGGCAAGAAAATGCAGGACGGCGTTGGTCGATCCACCAAGCACTGTTAATAATCTTATCGCATTTTCCAGGGATTTTGCCGTTACGATATCCTTTGGTTTTAAATCTTTTTCCAATAATAACTCCATCGCCTCCCCTGCTTTTACGCTTTCCAGAGCTTTTTCTGGCCCGGTTGCCGGATTGGAACTGTTAAACGGCAGACTCATTCCCAGAGCCTCAATTGCTGAAGCCATCGTATTCGCCGTATACATCCCCCCGCAGGCCCCTGCTCCCGGACAGGCTTTTTCGATCACCTGCTGGTATTCCTCTTCGGGCATTTCTCCCGAAACCTTGGAACCCCATGCTTCAAATGCCGAAACCACATCCAGTTTTTTTCCATTATGACAACCAGAAGAAATGGTGCCACCATAAACCAAAACCGAAGGACGGTTCAGTCGTAACATCGCCATTAAAGCTCCAGGCATATTTTTGTCACATCCAACCACAGTTACCAAACCGTCATAAGACATTCCTTCTACCACCGTTTCCATGGAATCTGCGATGAGATCACGAGAAGGCAAAGAAAAACGCATTCCCGGGGTTCCCATAGATATCCCGTCGCTTACGCCGATGGTATTAAAGATGAGTCCGTTTAAACCAGCTTTTTGAGTTCCTTTTTTCACCTCTTTAGCCAGGTCATTCAAATGCATATTGCAAGGATTTCCCTCATAACCCGTGCTTCCAATACCCACGAATGGTTTTTTTAAATCTTCACGACTTAGTCCAATGGCGTGAAGCATGGCCTGGGAAGCTGGCTGGGAATCGCTTTGCGTTATTTTTGAGCTGTATTTGGTATTCATTTAATATATTTCGATTTCAATAAGATTTAAAAATACTTGGTTAACTATAGTGTTTTAGCCAGTTTCCGGTTCATGAATTAATCCCAAACCAATCTTCAAATATTTAAAGTGCTGTTTTTCAGAGTTTTAAAATGTTTTAGATTACGATAGCTAAATGAAATATTTGTTGAAAATTCATTTCTGGATATAAAAAAAGCCATCTAAAAAGATGGCTTTTGGTTTATACTAAAAAGAACGCGCATCTTTCAGGGTCGGTTTTCAATAATGAAAATGACCTCAATAATAGATACGATAATGTTCTGGATTGCTGTAATCATGCTTCTAAAGTAGAAAAACTATTTTAAAATATTGTTTTACAGGGTGTTAATTTTATTTTGAATCGTTTATGCAAATCATTCTGTCCCGATACTTCGGGAGTTTCAGAATCTCAAATTTTGAAATAACTAAATTTAAAGGACCCTGAAATCGAAGATTCAACGAAGTTAAATAAATTCATTGAGAGGTATTTTGAACCATTTTTATAACAACGCGTATTAGGCTTCGACTCCGCTCAGCCAGACATTCCTAAACTAAAGACCCTGAAACAAGTTCAGGGTGACGATCTCTTAAAATTAAAGGTCTGGACTCCACTCCGACTACGTTTAGGACAAGTTGCTCAGCCTGACAGGTTACTTTTTCTTTTTCAGAGAATAAAGATCCTTCCTTCTGTCTTTCATATTTCGAACGCTTCCGAAATTGTGCAATTCCTTTAGAAGATCCAGGTCTACGTCCACCAGTAGAGTACTTTCCGTATTCGGAGTGGCTTCAGCTTTGATCCCATTCACCGGGAAGGCGAAATCTGAAGGCGTCAACACAGCACTTTGAGCATACTGAATATCCATATTATCCACTTTAGGCAGATTTCCTACCGAACCGGCAATAGCCACATAACATTCATTCTCCACCGCCCTTGCCTGCGCACAGATCTTTACCCGGGAATAGCCATTTTGGGTATCGGTCATAAAAGGAACGAACAGGATATTCATGCCTTCTTCGGCCAGGATTCGGGAAACTTCCGGAAACTCCACATCGTAACAAATAAGCACGCCTATTTTTCCGCAGTCGGTATCAAAGGTTTCCAGTTTATTACCGCCTTTCATACCCCATGCGGTCTCTTCAGCCGGGGTGATATGAAGTTTTTCATAGCGCTCGTAACTTCCATCTCTTCTACAGAGATACCCAACATTGTACATGTGTTCGCCTTCCGGCAAAGGCATGCTTCCGGTAATGATATTGATATTGTAATTAATAGCAAATTCCCTAAACGTCTCCAGAAGGCGTTCAGTATAAGAGGAAAGTCCGCGAATGGCCTCCGGTTCAGATAAATGATTGAATTGCGCCATCAAGGGTGCATTAAACAGTTCCGGGAAAAGAATAAAATCGCTCTGGTAGTTGCTTACCGCATCCACAAAGAATTCTATCTGGGAAATCAGTGCGTCATAATCCTTAAATAGGCGCATCTGCCATTGCACAAGTCCAAGTCTAACCACCGTCTTTTTGGTATCTACCAGTTTTTGTGGTTTTGTATAATAAATATTATTCCATTCCATTAGAGTAGCATACTCCTTACTTTCATGATCACCAGCGAGGTAACCTTTGATGACTTTTTTTACATGAAAATCATTCGAAAGCTGAAAAGACAAAACCGGATCATGTATCTCCTGTAATTTGACCTTTTCAATGTACTTTTTCGGGGTGAGTTCTTCCGAAAACTTTGAATAATTCGGGATACGACCTCCAAAGATGATAGACTTTAAATTAAGGTGCTCACAAAGTTCCTTTCGGGCTTCATACAAACGTCTCCCAAGGCGCATGCCGCGGAATTCGGGATGAATGAATACATCTATCCCGTAAAGAACATTACCATTTTTGGTATGAGTTGAAAAATTCTCCCCTCCAATGATCTCCTCGTAATTATGATTATCGTCAAATTTATTATAATCTACGATTATGGAAAGCGCACAGCCTGCGATCTTATTATCGATCACGATACATAGCTGGCCTTCCGGAAATTTATTAACCAGCGTTTTGATTTCGCCCTTGCTCCAGTATTCATCTGGCATAGCTCTATAGCTCTTGACCATAGAGATCTTTAACTCCTCATAATCTTTTACCTGTAAATTTCTAAGTTCTATTTTAGCTGAATCTATCACTACAATCTGAATTTTGAATACACGAAGATACTGCAGATTATGCAGTTATAGAATCGTGATAATGGGGTTTTGAATTAAAGTATTCTTAAACTTCGCAAATACCTTCTTTGATGGCGAAGATCACTAAACCAACTCTACTTTTTACCTGAAGTTTATTAAAAAGACTCTCTCTGTAATTTTCTATGGTTTTGGGACTAAGATGCATCTCATTGGCAATTGCTTTGTAGGTAAGCTCACTACAGGCATGACCTAAAAATTCAAGTTCTCTATCGGTCAATTCTTCATACTTTTCCTTACGTTCATCGCGACTTAAAGCATCAGAAATGGTTTTATTGGAATAATATCCTGTGCGATCTATGGAATTAAGTGCATGTTCAAATTCTTCCGGATCTATATCTTTTAAGAGATAACCCCTGGCACCAAGCCTTAGCATTTTAATGATAGTTTCATCTTCCTGGTCTACGGTTAAAGTTAGCACCTTTTGTTTCGGGTGATTTTCCTTAAGCCAGCTCATGGTTGCCATGCCATCCATAACCGGCATCCGCATATCCAGAAGGATTAGGTCTGGTGACACATTCCCTTCCTGAAAATAGTTCACGAGTTCTTTTCCATTCTTAAAAGCATGGATCACCTGGAAACCTTCAAAAGAATTCACCAGGATCTGAAGTGATTGCGCAAAAAGTCTATGATCGTCAACGATAATGATCGTCTTATTCATTTTAGTTAGTCTTGGTTGGATAACGTAAAGATAGCGAAGTTCCCTGACCAATTGTGGAATTTAAATTGAAATCGGTGCCAAGCATTTCGGCACGGCTTCGCATATTAAGAAGACCGGAACCTGGTTCCTGTTTTTCAACATCAAATCCGCGGCCGTCCTCTTCGGCAAAAATATGTAGATAATCTGCTGTAAACCTGAATTCTACCTCTAATCGTGATGCTCCAGCATATTTAATTATATTGGAAAAATATTCCTGTAATATCCTGAAAAGGATTATGCTGTCTTCCTGTTTAATTTCGAAAGGCTCACCGGTTACCTTTAAGTTGGCATTAATAACCTCGAGCCTGTTAAACCGGTCTATCTCATTGCTTACAGAGGCTTGCAAACCAACGTAATCTATTACTTCGTTATTTAAAGACCTGGACAAGGCCCTAACCTCAGAAAGCGAACTGGCCACAAGATCCTTGATATCCAATAAACCTTGCTGATTCTCTTCGGTCACTTTCTTATTCAGAAGATTTAATTGCATGCTAGCAACAGAAAGTAACTGACCAATATTATCGTGCAGTTCCCAACTTACATTTTTTAAGGTAGCCTCCTGGATCTCCAGACGGGCATTGGAAAGTTCAGATTTAAAATTTTGTTCAGCCTCATATTTCTCCTGAAGTATTTTATTCTTTCTTCTCTGATAGGTTATAAAGAAAAGGATGGTGAAACCGGCCAGAAAAAAGATCACCAGAATAAAGTAGATTATAAGTAAGATCTCTTCCTTTCGAAGCATGGGTTAAATCAGATTAATGAACAAGTATACATAAATTTCTATAGATGAAATAGAAATAGAATATCATGAAATATTCCTGGCTTGCGGAAAAATTCTGGTAACCAACACGGGAGTTGAATTTGCGACATTGAAAATCTTATAATTCCTGAAAGTCCAAAAACTATTCTTCTATCAGGTAGTCCGGACACCCAAAGCCAGCCTATTTTTTTTGGAGTTTCTATAATATATGTAAAAACCGATTGCGAAGAACGAATACATATAAACATTAGAATACCTGATAAGGTCATAGAAAAGTTCTAAAAACTCAGTATTCTTTTCAGTAACGTAGGCTCCATAAATACTGATAGGAACCCGCACCAGGTAGGAAATAGATATACTTACCGCAACATAGAAAAATAGTTTTCTATAAAATGATAACACTTTATCACTGATCATCATTTCATAGAAATAAAGGAAAACAGCTAACAGAATTATAAAAGTTCCCACGATATCATTGAACATCATGTCTCCATTAAAGAAATTCTCACTTCTGAACATATTGAGAACCGAAAAAATAATATATCCGTAAATGCACCACTTCAATACATTCCTGGGCTTTTTACCAGATAATTGCTCTCGTAACAAATAGGTATAAACACATATAAAGTAAACCTCAGCAATATTATAGTACCATTCATTCCTAACAAAAACGGTGTCCTTTAAAAACACGAAATGTTCGTAATTATCAAAATAGGCAAGAGCAGCATAACCACCCAGGATATCAATTATAAGAACAGACCATAAGAACCTTACAAATATTAAGACATCCTTACGCACAGAAACAGATTTATATAAAAATAAGCTTCCGGCAAGGGCTGCAATGAATTCCATTAAATAGGTCACATAGATTTTGTTGTCAAAAATAAAAGCAAGGTAATTCTCCATTAAATAAGCAGGGGTTTATAAATGTCCGGAAATCGGCAGTTCAGATAAAGATTAACTACCGGGATCGTAATCTATTGGGGGAACTCTATTAGATCCTGAATTATATGATTCAAGACTATAATCATTTTCTGGAACTGAAGCTTCAAAATCATCTTTATTTCCACCTTTTGTAGGAGCTAGAAATACGGTACTCTGATTTTTTTTGTTTCTCGAGTTCTTACCGTAATTACCAAAATAAATACGAATTCCTGGATTATTTTCTTCACCAATGGCATCAATTACTTCCTGACAAAAATTTTTAAGCTCTTCAGCACTGAACCAGCTTTCATAGGAATCTACAAAACCGGCTCTACTTACAGACTTACCTGGACCATTTTTACCTGTCCAGCCATCGAATAACTTTTTAGCGTCTACGTTAGAAATTTTCTTTCCCATGGTTTTAAGAATTAAATGATTTAGATTGTTCGGTTTTTAAAAATAAAATTTTTTAACACTAATGATGTATAAAGGGGAAATAAAGGGGAATTTTCCCCTTTTAATAACAGAGCTCCTATTCTACTTTTGAAGTCGGTCATTTTAATACAACCAAAGTGTTTTGGAGTAAAAAAGTGTCTGCAAATTTATTATAGTTCTGAGTAGGGTCTTTTCTATAGTATTTAAATAATGCGGCACTTTTTTACTTCGAATACACCAGACTATTCCAGCTATATTTCACACTTCTCAGATCTCCATAAATTGATTTTATAGCATTGAATTTTCAAGGTCGATTATATGGATTTCTGAATTTTTGACTTCCTCATCCAATAGTATTCTACTGCAAAACCTATTGTGAACATGGAATACATGAAGAAATTAGATAATTTCAGAATCATATTATATACTTGGTAAAATTCTGAATCTCCGGAGTTGGACTGAACATAGTCCTGGAAAAGATGCATGGGTATCAGGCAGAGATTATAAACCAGAAGACCAATGGAAACATAAAAGCAAAGTTTTTTATGGATTTCCAGAGTATTGTGTGACTTCAAAATTTCTAAATAATAAGCCCCAATGGCGATGCATATTAATATTGATCCCATGCTGAATGAGTAATCATTACTTTTAAAGAAATCCCCAATAAAATAAGCAACGATAGAGGATAACAGATAGAAAACGATAATTAACTTAAATAAGCGTTTTAGTTCTCTGCTTTCAAATAGAAGTATAAAATAATAGATAAATGAAGAGCAAATTCCCAGGATAAGAATGTTGTATAGCCAGAATTGGCTTTGAAATGGCGTGCCTAAAATAAATTCGAGATATTGGAATTTATAAACATAACCATAAGTTGAATAGATTAAAATAAAAAGATCTGCCAGGAAAATGAAGACAAGATAATGTATCAAAAACCTTTCATCTGGAACCTTAGTCCCTGTTTTCCATAGATAGGTCAAGCCCGCCAGGGCAGCAATGAATTCAAATAAATAAGTTGGCCAGAGATTAAACTCAACAATTACATCCCACAAAATTGAAAAGGATTAGTAGTTCGAAGGAGGCCAACCGTTCGTGCCAAGGTTAAATGGCTGCAGTTCTTCTTCATTTTCAATATCATCGGGGTTCTCATGGCTTCCTCCCTTAGTTGGAGCAAAGAAAACCGTAGTAAGTCCTTTTTCCTTACCAGGACCGGCATCCTCATCATATTTTCCAAAATAAACCCTCACGCCTGGGTTGTTTGAAATATTTTCTTTTACATATTGAAGATACTCCATAAGCTCATCTACACTGAACCAGGTTTCATAAGCATCCTTAAAGTTATTCTCACTTATGACCTTTCCAGGCCCGTTTTTCCAGTTTTCTAATAGATTTTTTGCAACTGAAGGATTGATTCTTTGCCCCATAGTATTCAGATTTAATTATTATAATTGGTTAATTAGATATTATAAATATAAATATTTAGGAATATAATTAATGGAAAGCATGATAAAGGGGAAATATCCCCTTTCAGGAAGGCAGGTCATCTAGTATATTTGTTTCAGTCATTTTAGTAAAGCTAAAGTGTTTTGGGGCAAAAAAGTGTCAGCCAAGGTTTGTTGTAGTTCTGAGTAGGGTCTTTTCTATAACGCTAAATCGCGGTGACACTTTTTTATTTGTCCCGGTTCCAGTCAAAATTCTGGATAATTCTTTTTTAAAAATTTAATCTTGTCTCCCGGTAGTTTTTGAGAAAGAACCTGTATTCCGTACTCTGATAACTGCAAGATCCTGGGATAGCCTCCCGTGGTTTGACAATCTCTCATTAGTATTATTATTTTTCCGGAAGGAGTTAACTGTACTGTGCCTGGCATAACAGGAGCAGTGATAATAGGCTGAAGATCATTCTGAAGCTCTTCCTTTACCTGAACCGCCATCCTGTTACTTTTTTCATCGGTATTAAAATCAGCATTAAATAGCTGATTTTTTTGAGTATTGGTTAAGAATTCAAACTCAGGTCCAGGATATACCCCTATTGCATTAGAGGAGATATATTCTGAATCTATTTTTAATGAAGAATAAGTTTCGGAATTGGAGAAAGAATCTGCAGAACAGGCAAGCTTCATTCCTTTTTCCAGTCTGAATTGATCGGTTAAACCTTCATACCAGCTTAAACTCTCCATGACCTTTTCAGTTTCAAATCCTCCGGAAATCCCTAAATAAGAACGAAAACCAGATTTCCGCTTACCAAATTCAATAATATCATTCTTTTTTAAATTAATTATTTCATTGTTTGATACAGCCTGCCCATTAAGCTTTGGTGACAGATCTGCCCCGCTAATACAAACCGAAGTGGGAGAATTGAACTTTAATTGCGGGCCCTGCATGGTTATTTCCATTACCGATTTCTCCTGGGGATTACCTAAAATGAGGTTACAAATTCGCATCGCGTATCTATCCATAACCCCACTTTGCGGCACCCCGAATTTTTGAAACCCATATCTACCCAAATCCTGGATACTGGTATACAAACCAGGCTGCAGAACCTCAATTTCAGCTTTCATAATTATCAACTTTTAGTTTGTATTCTCCGGCCTCAATTAGTTCAATTATTTCCTGATACTCGGTTATGGAAACCGCTTCGAATTTAATTTTATCACCTGCCGAAAAAGGGCTAGGTGGACGCTCATTTTTTCTAAATAGATCTACCGGACATTTACCTAAAATTTGCCATCCTCCCGGAGAGTTTTTTGGATAGATCCCGGTTTGATTTTCACCTATTCCAACAGACCCTTTATCAACAGATCTTCTTGGGGATTCTTTCCTTGAAATTTTAAGTCTTTCATCGAGGCCTCCGAGGTACAAAAATCCAGGTAAAAATCCGGTAAAATAAATACGGTAAAATGGTTTGGTATGAAGCTTAATTATTTCATCAATCTTCAAATTCTTGTCTTCTGAAATTAGTTTTAGATCCAGACCAAATTCCTCATTATAACATACCGGAAGAGTGAAAATTTTATAGTTCATATTTTTTGGTATATTAGCCTGTCTTACAAGCTGTTTTATACGCAAAACCTCACTATAGACATCCTCTATAGCGAATACATAACTTATTAATAACGAGTTATATGTATTAACTACCTCAACCTTTTGTTTAAACTGGGAATTCTCTATTAGGTTTTTGTAAAAAAGCACTTTTTCAAGCATCTTTTCGTCAATTATCTTTTCAAAATTTATGAGAATTGCCCGGTCCCCCAAGGGAGTTATTTTCGGAAAATCTACCATCATGAATGTTTAACTCTTATTCCTTTTTCCGCTAATTTTTTATGCAAAAATTTAATGATCTCTACAGAGGAAGGGGTGTCGCTATGCACACAAAATGTATCTGCATTTCCTCGAATTTCTTCTCCCGATTTCGTACGAATTTTCTCAAAATTGAAGATCGAAAAAACATGCTCAAATACCTCCTCTTTTTCCGTGATCAAAGCATCCTTTTCTGATCTTGAAACCAGGCTGTAATCCTGGTTATAATTTCGATCTGCGAAGGCTTCAAAAACAAGGTCGAATTTACCCATTGCCACTTCAGAAAATTTTGATTTTAAGGGCACGAAAAGCTTAAAATCACCCTCAAGATCTTCTAGGCATTCAACTATAATCCTAGCAATTTCTTCATCTTTTGCTGCATCATTATAGAGAGCTCCATGGAGCTTTACATGAGAAAGTTTTCCGCCTTCAGATTCGGCAATCTGCTTTAAACTCAAAATCTGCCCCTCAATGGATAATTTGAGATCTTCCCGAGACATTTCCATTGGATTTCTACCAAAATTCTCCCTATCCGGATATGAAGGGTGTGCTCCAATCTCTACATCGTATTCCATGGCGAGTCTCACTGTGCGATGCATACTTTCAAGGTTACCAGCGTGCCCTCCGCAGGCGATATTGCAAGCTGAGATCAACGGCATTAATTCAGCATCGAATTCACCTCCCTCTCCCAGGTCACAGTTAATATGAATTTTTTTTCCCATCTAAAAGTTTTGAATTACGTTCAATATAGATTTCACTCCCAGAAATATCGCAAGGATGATCACTATAAAACCTAGTATATTCTGAAAAAGATTATTCCTATTCTCTCCTAATACCGATCTTTGGTTCACGATCCAAAATAAGAAAATTGCGATAACCGGTAGTACAATCCCGTTAGCGATCTGGGCAAATTGAATTATTTCTACAGGCTTAATTCCAAGAGATGAAAATAAAACCCCTAAAATTATTACGCTCATCCAAACTGCCCTGAATCTTTTGGATTGCATTCCTTTTTTCCATCCAAGACATCCCTGAACTACGTAAGCAGCCGCCAGAGGTGCCGTTACCGAGGAGGTTATACCCGCAGCCAGTAAACCAACTCCCAGGAAAATAGTAGCCGAATTTCCAAAAAGTGGTTCCAATCCCTTAGCGAGGTCTCCTGCATCTTCGATCTTATCTATCTGTGCAGCAGCCGCACAAACTACGATGGCCATAGACACAATTCCCCCAAGTAGCAGGGAAAATACAAGTTCCTTCCTTACCGAACCAATATACTCTGGCCCACTCCATTTCTCGCTTACCAAAGATGCGTGTAAAAAAAGATTATAAGGTACAACCGTAGTCCCCACCAGGGCAATAATGGTTAGAAGACCGGCGTCGAAGGAGCCCGGAATAAAACCCTTAAGAATTTCAGAGATATCTGGCAAAGTTAGAATAGCCGTCAGGATAAAGGCGACACTCATGAGCAGCACTAGGGCTATAAAAATTTTTTCGAGTTTCTTATAACTACCTAAAAACAAGAGAATAAATGCAACCCCACCTATAAGCAAGCTCCAAATGTTCAAACGAAGTGCACCTAAATTGAAATTAATTGTAGAAAAAACAGATTCTACGCCCAGCACAGCTCCGGTTATATTTCCCGCCTCATAGGCTGCATTTCCAATAACTATTGCTGAAAATATCAGGAAAAGAGTGAAGATCCTTAAAAAAGGATTCTTTATCTCTTCACGAATGCAATCACTTAGACCTTTTCCAGAAATGAGACCTAACCTGGCCGACATTTCCTGAAGAATAATACAGGCAAATACCGATATTAATAAAGCCCACAATAGGGAATAACCGAAATTTACTCCTGCAACACTACATATGGTTACCGTACCGGGCCCTATAAATGCCGCGGAAATAAGTATACCCGGTCCTAAATTTTTGAAGAAATTCTTCACTCTTTTACTTTGCGATTAGCCTCCTGCAGTGCATATATCGCGAAAGTACCTAACCAGTGTCCACCTTCATAGGAGTCGCCTACCAAATTTGGAAATGAATAGGAAACATGTTCATTGGCTAAACCATTCAAGTGACCAAACTGATCTGGATATTGATTCGCTAGACCGTAAAAAATCCATGCCCGGCTAAAGTTTAAGCCGTCAAGATGTACAAGTTTTCCATCAGACCGATCTGAAACCTCTCCTACTTCTATTTCAAAATCCTGACTCTTCAATTGTGGCATAAAATCATCTATCCATAAACTGAAAGCATTCTTTGGAAGAACCTTTCTCATAATATCGATCTCTGAAAGGCACGGCGACAAAAAATCGTACCCCCCAGGCTCCCATGACACCGGACAATTATCATCCTTAAGGTAAAAATCCTGAGCAGTCTTTTTGATCAACTCTAGAAATTCTGCATTTTCAACGGTCTTAGCATAATCGTAAGCCAGGCTTAACCCAAAAGCAGTATTCGTGTGTTCTCCAACCCTGATCGGGTAATTAAGCTTTGGCAGAAAATCTATATAATTCTGAACCACAAGATCGGTTAAAGGTTGTAAATTTTCGGCAAGTTCCTGGCCTAAAGGATCTTGCCAGGTTTTAAGT
Source organism: Christiangramia lutea (assembly GCF_022489035.1). Taxonomy (GTDB): domain Bacteria; phylum Bacteroidota; class Bacteroidia; order Flavobacteriales; family Flavobacteriaceae; genus Christiangramia; species Christiangramia lutea. Next base: position 361,384 of record NZ_JAKVTV010000003.1, on the reverse strand, counting down.
TCTTCAGAAAGTTTTAGTAACCAGGCCCAACCATAAGTTCTTTCAAAGGATCCGCTTTCAGGTCTTTTAAAATAATCTAGTTCACCCTTAATGTTCTCGGCACTTAGTGATCTTTTTAAAGTTTCCCTGATGGCCTCCTTTTTTTCAATTTTTGGAAATTGCTTTAACAAGCTTACCAATGACCAATGGGCATGAACCGAAGAATGCCAATCAAAACACCCGTAAAACGCAGGGTGTAATTCGTGTGGTTCTCCAATAGCTTCCTTATTTTCAAGAGTTTGCCCCAACTTATTTGGGTATTCGGTCTCTATACATCCAAGCGGCAGATCTACAAGTTTATTCGCCTCTTCAATATCAAGAATTATAGCTTCTGTGGCATTTAACCCATCAGGCAAAAGTTCCTTTACATCTATAGTATCTTTTGAAGTATTGGCATTTGTGGTATCCTCAGCTTTGTCTCCCTTACAGGATAATAAACCAAGGCAAAGAAGAATCAAGAAGTATCTTTTCATTAGTCCAGGTTGTTATTTCCGGAATTTAATAACCGGAAATTATAGGTTGGTATTTCGATCTTTCCAAAAATATAAAAAACCAGATAAGGATTAGTTAATTAAAGCTCAAGAAATTGACAGTTATAATGGTATAATCTATAAATGATAGGTTGAAATCGCAATGCCAGCAAACATTTTAAAACCAAAAGTTTTACTGATAAAACCATATAAATACCTTATAAAAATAATTTCATCTTTTTTCCTGGTTTTCTTAAATTACAATTAAAAGGATTTAAAGATGGTTACTTTGATTCTTATTTATATCGTTGGTTTTTCCGCTCTATATTTCATAGGAATGTTCTATAATTCATTAAAAGGTTACGGTGATTGGTACACTCCAGAGCACAGGGAAAAAGTTAAACTTATTTCTGGAAGTTTATTGATTATTGGAAGTCTCTTGCTTTACTTTATAATTCAATAAAATCATCTTCAATTTTAAGCTAGCCAGCCTTCCCTATCCAAACTTCTGTATTGAATAGCCTCACCTATGTGATCCCCTTTGATATTTGTACTATTTTCAAGATCGGCGATGGTGCGGGCTACTTTCAAAATTCGATCATATGCTCTTGCGGATAGACTTAATCTTTCCATGGCTGTCTTTAACAGAGATTTTGAAGCATCATCAAGTGTGCAAAATTCTCTGATTTGCCTGGGACCCATTTGCGCATTATAATGTATATGAAGTATTTCCGAAAAACGGTTGGTTTGGATCTCTCGGGCCTTGGTCACTCTTTCCCGAATTTTCAAACTGGTCTCCCCACGTCTTTCTTCACTTAATTTTTCAAAAGGGACCGGAGTTACTTCTATATGAATATCTATCCTGTCCAATAATGGTCCGCTAATTTTGCTCAAATAACGCTGAATTTCGTAAGGAGAAGTAGAAGACGGAGCTCCCGGATCATTAAAAAATCCCCCCGGACTTGGATTCATGCTAGCGACCAGCATAAAACTCGACGGATAGGTTACGGTAAATTTTGCCCTGGAAATAGTAACCTCTCGATCTTCCAGGGGCTGCCTCATGACCTCAAGAACTCCACGTTTAAATTCCGGTAATTCATCCAAAAAGAGAACGCCATTATGTGAGAGAGAGATCTCACCAGGTTGAGGATAAGCACCCCCGCCGACTAAAGCCACATCTGTAAGAGTACTAAATGTGAACATTAATATTATATTTGAAAAAAAATATAATGTTAGGCATATATTGTAGAATATCACAAGATAAGGAGGAAGGTGAAAATCGTTCAATTAAGAATCAGGCTGAATTAGGTATAGAAAAAGCAAAAGAACTTAACATACAATATCTAGTATTCAAGGATGAAGGAATAAGTGGAACAGTAGAAAATATTAATGATAGACCTGGACTAAAACAGCTAATTGCAGCCATCGCCGCAAAAGAAATTTCAAGCGTTTTTGTAACTGATCACTCCAGATTAGAAAGAAACCCCAGAGTAGGTTTTGCTATAAAAGATATTTTTCGAAAACATTCAATAAAATTTTATACATCTGAAGGCGAAGTCAATTTATCTGATCCTACAGTGGATTTAGTATCAAATCTATATAGTCTTTTCAATGAATATTATGTTAAAAACACTCAGAGAAAAATTAAACAGGTTTTAAAGCATAACGTTAAAAAAGGAAAAATACACGGCATTATTCCTTATGGTTATTGTTCAGATGAAAATGGCATTATGCAAATCAATGAAGAGGAACGTGAGGTAGTAGAAAGAATATATTCATTAAGTCTAGAAGGAAAAGGGACATCTAAGATTGCTGAAATTTTGACTAATGAAGGAATACCAACCCGTTATAATAAATTAAATAAAGGAACCCTTACTATACCAGATAGATACGATCCGAATAAATTTAAGGTTAAAAGAAAATCAGAAATTATTTGGTCTGGAAAAACTGTAAGAGACATTATTAAAAATGAAGTTTATAAAGGAGTTAGGGTGTATTCAGGAGGCACATATGACTGCCCCGCTATTTTTTCAAATATTTATTGGAATAAGGTAAATCAAAATCTTCCAAAAAACAGAAATAATAAAGGGAAAAAAGTGGATCATAAGTATATGCTTAAGGGTATAATTAAATGTGGAAGATGTGGGGAAAACATGTATGGTAGGACTAGAACAAATAAAAAAGATAATTACTACATGTGTTCTTCAAAACGATATCCCCAAAAAAAATGTGATAATAGGAGTATAAATATTGATATTTTAGAAGGGCTTATATGGGAACAATTTTTTAAATATGAAATTTTACTAAAATCTTATAATGAGTACTTTGAAAATAAGGAGGAAGATGAAAAACTACTACTTGAAAATCTTCAAAATTTAAGGAGTAAGAAAAAAGTTTTAGCCTCCCAAAAACAAAGAGCAATTCGACTTACTATTGAAGGAAAATTGAATGAGGATGATATTACAAAAGAAATTCAGAGAATTGAAAATGCAATAAATGATATAAATTTAAAAATTGAAAGAAATGAGGAACGACTTGAAGTGTTTTCATCAAGTAAAAATAATATTTATGAAATAAGGAAAATTACCAACTTAGCTAAAAAACGAAACGTCTCGTGGGTTGATAAAAGAAATTTAATAAGGACTTACATACAAAAGGTTATGATTTATTTCGATGGAAAAAGAACATACGCTTTTTCAATTCAACTTAAATTTAACCCAAAAAAGAAAATTTATTATGTAATGGATGCTTACAAAAGAATACCTTATATAGATATGTGGAAGGTTCTTCAAGTTAGAGGACCACGTGAAATAACAAATACCGCCACATTCAATGAAAATCTATTTAATTATGATCCTGATATTGAGTGATTAACTGATGCACTTAATTATCATTTAAATATAATACTATATAAAATTTACAAGAGTTTCAAGCAGATTAAGCAGTAATAATTTTTTTTATATTTTTATTACAACAATTCGACTACCCTACCTCCGAATTTTATCATTTTACTACTTAATCAATTCAATCTAATCTATTTTAACTATGAGTAAATTTTACTACTTGGCATTCACCATTATTATTACCAATTTTTCTACAGCTCAAAAGACGAGCTACGAATTTCAACCTGAACACACAAAAAAAGTATTAGACCCTGCATATAAAGATGGATATTTCGTCTATCAAGCAAATTTTAAAAATACATCTATACCTAAGTATGACACAATAGATGTTCAAACTACTCAATACACGACCATTCTTAAAAAAATTGAACAAAAAAAATCTGATAGTATTGCGGAAAAAAAGATAAAAGCCAAATACGATGAGATTTTATCAATTAACTCGCTAATTGACCACTTTCTCTATTCCAGTGGAAGCTTTAAAAAGAAAAAACACCATCTCTATCAGGCACAATTGCTATCGAACAAACACAATCTTGACTATTTAATTTATGCTGACAAAGAATTTAATTCAGACAATAGAAAACGATTTAGTTCTATAAAGTGGAATGGGTTAGAAAATCACTTGAAAACCATAAAAAGTAAAATCTCTACTGATGGATATTATAATGAAAACACTTACCTATATACCGAATTAAATACTTTAAGAAATAAACTTAATAGAACACCAAAAACTGAAAAAGCAATTAAACAGGTAGGACATGAAAATAAAAAACTACTTCTAAGAGGGGATAGAATTGAAGATTTTGAGAACCTGTCTGGTAAGTATAAAATAATTGGCGAGTATAATTTGATTAGAAATTCAACCTATGAAGCAATTTCAGGACAATTATTAAAAACAGATAGTTTAAAAACTATTCATGGTAGTAATTTATACGGTTATGGCAGCACTAATACATTATTGGAAAATCAGAGTGGAAATATGATTTACTGCTCATATGAATTTGTAAATAAATTTGGAATCGATAATCAAATTTCAGATTACATATCCTTACTAGAAAATAATGGTTACAAAACAGATCTTGATGGTGAAATACTATACATTGAAGCTGAATTAGGTAGGGTTAGAGCAACTTATGATGTATACGAAGAAGTACAAAAAGGAAATTTTAAATATATCGACCAAATAGCAAATTCAATAATACAATTTAATAATATAATGAAAAAGGCTACTCCTTTAACAGACAAATTAGCCAATCATTACAATGCCCATAGAAATTTCACTATGACTGATTCTCGTCTAAAAAAGTGGAAGAATGATGCTAAAACAGGAGTTAATTTATTGAACCAAATTAAGTCTTTGAAGGGGAATGAAGAAAATATTAGCGATTACTTTTTAACTAAAATAGATTCAAAGACTACAGAAGAATATATTGAATTTTTACAAGTTTTAAATGGAACTAAAGTAGTCTTAGGACTTTAACTTCTAATCAAAACCGTTACCTTTTCATTTGAGGTAACGGTTTTATAAATTCAAATAAATATCCTTTATTTCTTCCTGCCTAATACCTAAATATCTCCTAGTTACAAGCGTATTACTGTGATTAAAAATTTCACTTAGGTATAATAAGGCTTGATCAGTTTTATTATTCATTTCCCATACTCTCCTTCCGAAGGACTTTCGCAAACTATGTGAACTTATTCTATTACCTGAAAAATACTTTTTGATTAATCTATTTACCTGTTGAATAGAATAAGTAGTACCTTTTTGTGATACAAAAGGCTTACCACCTCTTTTATAACTTAATGAATCTTCAAAATACCTTAAAGCTAGTTTAATATGATGATTAGATTGTAAAGTTCTAATTTTACCAGTTTTTTGTTCTACAATAGTGAATTCATCTTTTTTCAAGTCTTTAAAATTTAATTTTAAAAGATCTGAAATTCTCAATCCTAGATTACAACCACATATAATTAATAAACCAAAGTTTGGATTTACTTGTTTTTGGATAAGTAAAAAACCCTTTGAAACTGCTTTATCAAATTCAATATAAGTACTACCTGTCATAATTATTTTTTTAAAAATAATATTCATTTTTAATCTGAAAAAACATTAATGAACATCTTTTTTAAGAACCATACAATCCTGTTAAGCAGCAGTTTAATATGTTCATTTATTATACTAAATGAACTTATTATATTGGTATAAATTTTCAATTATTATGAATCAGGAAAAAATTATATTTTTTCAAGACCAAATACTTGAATGGTATTATAAAAACCATAGAAATTACGATTGGAGAAAACAACCATTGAATGCTTATAACGTTGTAATTTCAGAAATTTTACTACAACGAACACAGGCCAATACAGTTGCCAAATTTTATCCTGTTTTCTTAGAAAAATACCCTAACTGGGAAAAATTAATAGAAGCGAATGAAAAAGATCTTCAAAAGTTCTTAATTCCTGTAGGTTTAAATAATCAAAAAGGTACAAGATTATTTAATTTAGCTCAAACCGTTAAAAAATTGAAAGGTGTTCTACCGGATAATAAAGATGACATAAAAAAACTTCCCATGATTGGCCAATATATTGCTAATGCCTATGAAACATTTATTTTGAATAAGCCAGCTCCTCTTCTAGATGTCAATATGGCCAGAGTATTAGAAAGATATTTTCAACCTAGAAAACTATCAGACATTAGATATGATCCATTTTTACAAAAAATTTCATATAAAATAATTGACCATTCAGAGTTCAAAAAATTGAATTGGGCAATATTGGATTATGGAGCATTAGTTTGTAAAGCTAGAAAACCTCTTTGTGAAAATTGTGGTTTGACATCAAAATGCACATACTTCAACAAAATAACTTAATCTAATAAATTGTAAATTTTACTCGGAGGAAATAATAATTCTAACGAATCAGAGTCAATTTTAAAAAATGGACCTTTCTCTTTTACCCTACCTTTAGTATTACGCTTTATTAAATGATCTAAAGTGATTTTACCTTGTTCTAATAAAATATCAAATTGAGAGGTAATAGGTTTACGAGTGTGATAAACTCTCCTGAATTGGAAATATTCCTTATTATCTTCTTTAATACTCTCTGCCGCTACCCAAAAGGTTTCATTATGTTTTTTTAAAAGTCTACTATGCAATTTTGAAGTTTCCCAAACCACTACTTCACCATAAGAATTATGACCTTCGATCAATTGCGAAATATTCGATTTTAATTCCAATTTTAATCCTTGGGAATTTGGTCTTAAAGTTGAAACCGTGCAATAAAGCTTAAATTCATTTTCTCTTTCATAACCAAAGTTCTCCAAAATTTCTCTGGAACTTTTTAGATTACTTAATTTCCAATTTGGAACCTGCGCAAAGAGAGTTTTTCTATTATTTACTTTTTTACCTGAGCTTCTCATTGACCTATAAGACTTTAGCTCAATACCCTTGTAGTCAGGTTGTTTCGATGAATTCATAGCTATCCCCAATTCAGTTTCTAAAGTTCTTCCTATAGATGTGTCTGCCTGCAATAAAGATGCAATTGGACCTCTCTTAGCTAATCCTTTGAGCATGCCTAAAAGTTCATCAGCTATTACATTCTCTAATTGATTAATTTCCCTTATTAATTCCTGTATAGGATTTAATAAGGGTGAAGAAACTAAGTTTTCTAAATCTAATTTGGTTAGATTCAATATATTTAATTGGTTTTCATAAACTATTATTCCTATTATGTCATTTGGATCTACAAAGCTTTTTAAACCATATATCCATATTCTAGGATCTCCTTGTTTAGTTATGGGTCTATAAAGTGAAGTTTTTGTATTTTTTATTTTAAAGTCTGTATAAATCTGTGTTGGTATTATTACCTTATTAATAGGACCTTGAGATTGAGTATCAAAATCATGAATCCCGTTATTTTTCAAGTAATTTCTAACAGGACCAGTAGCATCCATAATAGACTTTTTCAAGCCATTTTCAGTAGGTTCTAATAAAGTAATACTAATTGAATTCTGAGTAAAAATCCTAATTCTAGATTTTTCTACAGAGGTAAGCTCTCTCATTTAATATTTTTTAGAATTTCATTGGCTACGGCGCGAGCCATTAAAGGTGGAACTGCATTTCCAACAAGAGTATATTGAGGAACCTCGCTTTTTCTGTTATTACCTCCTGTAGACCTTTTACCTTGAAATATAAAAGAGTCATCAAATGACTGCAATCTAGCCATTTCCCTAACAGTCAATGATCTTGGAGAATTATAATGGATATAATCATCTGGAATAGTTAGTACTGTAGGACTTTGTTTATAAGGGTCTAAAACATTGTAATTTCTTTTCTTAGAAGAAAGCCCCAGTTTTTCTAACTTAATCTTCGCAGATTCATAATTCCCAGACTTTCTAATTACATCAAGTCTCTTTATTACTTTCTCGTTTTGATTACTTGTTTTATGATTAGATAAAACATCATAAACTTTATTTTCATTCTTTAAATCTTCAAAATTTCTAACGTAAAAACCTTTTGATTTATTAAACCTTGAATGCAATCTACCTTCCTTACTCCACTCCGCAAAGGTTTTCCCTTTATTATTTAGCTTTTTTCCGTCAATAGATCTCTTTTCAATAAGGTTTTCTAATTTTAGGAATGAACCATTCAAACTTTTCTTATTATCAATCTTCTTATAACTATGGGCTTCCTCGTTATTCTTTAAAAAATCTAAATCATATAATGCTTCAAAAACTGTTACCTTATCCTTTTCTTTAACTGTCGGTGCAATTTCACTTATAAACTTTTGGTCTTTTCTACAACCAATAAACAATACCCTTTCTCTATTTTGAGGCACACCGTAATCTGAAGAATTGGCTACAAAAGGTTTTTCAATTTTGTAAAGCCTCAAGTCATCAATGATTTTATTAAAGCTTTCAAATTCTTTTTTGGAGCATAAACTTTCAATTGTTTTTATACAGTCGTCAAAACTATAAGTGTAAATTTTTAGTGCTTCTAGAATATTGCTTTTTAACTTGAATAGATTTTTAGGGACTTTTAAATGATTAAATGAATGTTCAATCTTCGATATTATATGATCAGTATTTAATTCATTCAAAAAATCATGGAACATACCAACAAAATGATCATTGTCAATATTACAATAATCCTTTTCCTTTATTATATCCCTTTTTAATTTATCCCATTCTTTTGACCTACCCAATAAATTTAAACCATGCCGGATAGTATTAATATCAACATTAGTCTTACTGATTTGATAATCTACTCCTTCAGAAGTTAATTTTTTAAATAAATTTTCTACAACACGTATATAATCTATTCTCTTTTCAGAATATTTTATTTTATCGTTTTCATATTTTTCTAATTCGATTCTTCGATTAATAAAATCAAGCTGATATGAATTTGATTTCTTGTTAAGAGATAATAGAAACTTACTTAATTGATCAATCTTATTAATATCAACAATTGAATTAATTTCTTCAATAATTAAATCTTTAATTCTGCCCTTTTCTTTTGTCAAAATTCCTTTGACATTTTCCATGACAAAATATTTTGGTTGGAGAATTTTTATTACTTGCAGGTAATGAGAAAAAAGATCATCTTTCTTATCAAACTTTTTACGTTTTCCAGCTAAACTGAAACTTTGACAAGGAGGACCACCACATACTACATCAACTGAATTATTGTTTAGCTTACTAAGTAAATTTTCTAAAAAATCAGGCTCAGTAATATCTTGACAAATAAATTCAGCATCCATCCCAAGTTGATGATTATATCTAACAACGTGAGTTAATTCACAATTTTCATTTATATCATTCGCTAAAAGAAAATCAAAATATTTGTTTTTAACATCAGCTTGTAAGAATCCTTCACTAAAACCTCCTGCTCCTGCAAAAAGATCAATAAAAGTAAAAGATTCACCTTTAGGCGATTCTTTATCAACTATTTTAACTTGATGATTTGTTTTATAACTATCAATAAACTCACCTAAGAATTGTTTCAATTCAGATGTATCAAATTTTTTTTTAGTGGAGTTATTAATTAATTCATCTGTGCGATCATACAAGTATTGGAGATAGTGATTTATTGAGTTAGAATTTTCTACCTCATCACAAACTCTTTGTTTTTCCTTATCAAAATTATCATTACTTACCTTTTCACCTGTTGATATTTTAACTTGTTTATTGCTACAGTTTATTCTAAGGTGTATCGGAGACAACCCCTTTTTATCTGCTTTATCTAAGTAAAAATTTATGCTAGCCATATTTACGGACATTTAAACGGACACGGACAAATTTACGGACAAAGCAATATAATTACTGGAGTAGCTAAAATAAATTATTAACAAAATCTCTTTAAAAGTTTTAAATATGTTTTAGAATAACTTTTTTTACAGGAAAAAAAAGTACAATGTTTTAGATAGAGGTATAAATAACTTGATAATCAATTACTTAAACAAAAATCAATAAATTATTTTTATGCCTAAAATAAATCCACTTGAAGATCTCAAATTACAGAGGTTTAGAATTCAATTTTACTCAGAATTAGCAGTTAAGTTTAAATCTTGTAATAATTACTTTTACAAAAATCATCATCTTGATTACTACAATATTGATCTCGAAAAAAAATATACAGAACAATATTTAGATGGGTATTTAATTAAAAACAATGGTCAAAATCTCGGGAATTTTAGGCTTACTGAAAAAGAATATTTTAAAATAAGAAAAAATGCACTTTTAAAAAAAAGTAATTATTCAGATAAAGAAGAAGTAGAAAAGATTAAGGAATATCTAGAAAAAAATAAAGATGTTTATAGTATTAGTAAAGGCCTTTATTTTCCTCCCCTAAGTTATATTACAAATTTCAAATGTGATGTATTTTCTGAAATCTTTGACGCGAAGCATTTTGAAAGAGAATTTTCTAAATTAGTTCGCGATTCAATTTATGGAGATTGGGATGTCGTTGAATTTATCAAGTTTAGCTATCAAAAGGATTTATACTTTCAGCTTCCTACTTCTATTAATGACCAACTAAAATTTATTAAGAAAATTGAAAAACCTTCAATTTTAAGCTGTCCCAGCTACGAGTCATTCTACCAAAAAAGATTAGAACTTTTAAAGTTCCTGGTTAACAAAGAAAAAATTTTAAGCAAGTATCCTGAAATAGTTCGATTACTTAAAAAAGGGTGTACTCAATCGTATATTGAAAAGCATACAAAACCAAGCATTAAGACTGTCAATAAAGTTGCCAAATACTACAACAACCCAATTAATAATTATATGTTTCTACCCAATGAAGTTATAATACCCAAAAAATGGACATCTGAACAAATTCTGTTTTTGAAACAAAAAAAGGTTGTAATTGAACTACTTATTAGAGGTATTTCTCAGCGTAAAATAAATAATAAAACAGGTGTCGGATTAAACAAAATAAATCAAACATCCCGCTTTCTCAAAATTGCGATACCAAATTACTGTAGTAGTTTTCAAAACAAATTAAAAATTGCTTTCAGCCCTTTAAAAGAGGTAGATAACAAATTGTATTTAAAAATTATTGATGAAATAACTAAATGAAAAAGATATCCAACATATTATTAGTTTCGAGAGCAAATTCAAATACAATAATATCCTTCAATGATTTTAGTTTTTTAGAAATTCTTAAAATTATTAAACAGACTGATGCTAGAAATTCTATTATTTTAAAAGGATGCAAAAATTTAACCCAAATTGATATAACTAATTTACTTAATAGTTCAAAATGTAAATTAACCTTTGATTTTACGTATTAGTGAATTCTTGAATTTTTCGCAATGTTCACATTTAATACTTTAACATCAGAAATCGTATGATGAGGACTTCTGAATGGTCTTTGAGCCATTAATCCTACATTATCTCTAATCCTGCCAGCAACACTGTGAATTTTAGTAGTTTCAAGAGCTTCCTGTAGAGTCATTGGAGGTAAAATTGTTGGCAATCGCTTTGCCAACATGGTTTTGCCGGCACCGGGAGGACCAATTAAGATGATATTATGCCCGCCCGCAGCAGCAATTTCCATACAACGCTTTATGGACTCCTGTCCTTTTACATCTGCAAAATCATGTTCTGGATGTTCAAGATTCTTGAAAAAAGTCTCTCGCGTGTTGATCTCAGTTTTCTCCAAACTAACTCCTTCGTTGAAAAAAGAAATAACGTCGGTTATATTTTTAATTCCATAGACCTCGAGTCCAGATACAATTGCAGCTTCTTTAGCATTTTGTTCTGGAAGTATGAATCCTTTAAATCCTTCTTTTTTGGCTTGGATAGCAATTGGCAGGGCACCTTTGATAGGCTGCAGGCTCCCATCCAGGGAAAGTTCACCCATAATTATATAATCTGAAATATTATCTGCCTTTATTTGATTAGAGGCTGCTAGAATACCTAGAGCAAAAGTCAGATCATAGGCCGATCCTTCCTTTCGAAGATCGGCAGGAGCCATATTAATAATGATCTTTTTTCCCGGTAATTTATATTTATTATTCTGTAAGGCCGCCGTTATTCGATAACTGGATTCTTTCACTGCATTATCTGGCAATCCTACAAGGTGGTAACCTATTCCTGAAGCCACATTAACCTCAACAGTGATCGTAGTCGCATCTACACCAAAGACTGCGCTGCCGTAAACTTTTACAAGCATCTATTATAGATTTAGATAAAGGCAGGGTCTTTATAATTGTTTAAAAGATAGGAATTTACATTTTAATACTTATTAATAGGAATTAATTTTCAGAATATTTTAGTTCGGTTCGAACTTTTCCTGGTTTTTGGGCATATCGTTTTATACGAACATAGAAGGCTGTTCCGTGATCCAGGTTGCTCTCTAGCACGACTTCGCCTCCATGAGCTTCCGCCACGCTTTTGATGAGGGTTAAGCCCATTCCCCAACCATCTCCATTGAATTCCTGCCTGTTGACACCTTTTTTCAGAAAGTTAAAGATCTCCAATTGATCTTCTTTAGCTATTGGTTTCCCCCAATTCTTTACTTTAATTACTGCGTACTCCCCTTCGGCTTCAATTGATATATTAATTGGTGTATTGCGCGAACCGTGTTTCACGGCGTTGGTTACAAGGTTCTCTATCACCCTTCTAATCGCTGTAGGATCAAAAATCCCGATAATATTTTCTTCAGAACAATGAAAATTAAAACTATGGGTATAGATCTCTTTAGCTTCCATATACACCCATCGAACTTCCTTTACCACATCGGTCTCAATAAAATTAAGAGTTAGCCCCTCACCTGCTTTTACACTAATGGCATCCAGTAGACCTTCTACGAGATCAAGCGATTTTTTTAAGCTTCTTAATCCCATCTTTTTAAGGTTCTCTATTCTTTCAATATCATCTTCAGGTTTTATTACGTCCAGAGCAAAATACGCTGCAGAGATGGGATTTCTTATATCATGAGCAAGGGTACCAATCAATTTCTCTCTCATTTCCTGAAGGGAATCATTATAAGCACTGGCCGACGTCAACATCGCGGTTTCAAGAGCATATTTCAGAATATTTCCAACTTCCTTAGTGTAAACCTGCTTATCTATTAAAAGTCCAGTGAGTATTCTATGAAATATAAGGTATTCTTTTAAGATTTGTTTAACCGTAAGATGTGATGCGGTGGCACGATGCCGACCATGATCAAGACTATCTTTAATAATCTCCTGATACTCGTCTTTTTCATTTACTTCAAGGTAACCATCGTACCTATTCATGATATGTGTAATATCTTCGAGTACATTCGATAACTGATTTCTTAGTACAAGATCGCTTGAAATAACAGCTGCCGGGATCTCTTCTTTAACTCGAGATTCCCAGTCATCGAGGATTCTGGACCTGTTATCCTTAATTACCTTTGCCGCATACCTCATTGTCAAGAGTTTAGCTTATTAAATTAACACAACTTTTTGATTTAAACAACGAAACGTATGTTAATCTTAATATTATCTAAAAAATTTCTTAAATGAAAAAAGCCCGCTTTTCAGCAGGCTTTATATCAACAAAATATCATGGTCTTAAGAAACCTTGATCACATTCTGTTTATAATAATCAATCAAGGCATCAATTGGTCTTCTTACAATATTGCCTAATTCAATTCCGTATGGCTGCAAGACAGCGCGAATTATATCCTCACTAAAGTAGGCGATAGTTCCAATAAAGTGAACAGGAACTGAAGTGACCTGCGGATAAGAAAGCACTCTGGAGTGAACAAAATCTGTTAATCCTTCATGAAGTAACTTATAGAAATATCCATTTCTTTCATTGGTAAAAATGAATTCTGCAAAATGGGCGAGATATGTATTTGGATTTTCCTTTCGATAAAGATTCATTTTAATGGTATCTGAATTTAGATCGAATTTTTCTTCGAACTTTTCAGCCACCTCCGGAGGCATACGTTTATAGTAATAGTCTCTAATAAGCCTTTTCCCGAAGTAATTTCCGCTGGCTTCATCCATAAGGATATAACCAAGAGAATCTACCGCCTGATGTATATCTTTTCCATCAAAATAACAGCTATTGGAACCTGTTCCCAAGATACAAACGATACCAGGTTCAGTAGTAGCTGCATATACGGCTGCTACCATATCTTCCATTACCAAGACCTCATCGGCATTAGTAAAATAATTTGCAATAATGCTTTTCAATAATTCCCGCGGAGTGGGTGTGCCAGCTCCGGCACCATAGAAATGAACTTTTTCTACTTTTGCTCTTACTTCAGCAAGTTCAGGATTTTCAGCAAGTCTTTCTTCAAGAACCGGTTCCTTAAATACAGCAGGATTCAAACCTTTAGTTCTGGTTTTAAATACCTGTTCACCTTCATTATTCAGAAGTATCCAGTCACATTTGGTGGAACCTCCATCAGCAATTAAAATCATTCTTTCTTATGATTAATTTAAACCGGAAATAAACACAGTTCACCTATCTAATTTACGATATTAAACAGCGTTCCGGGTTTATTTCCGATTAAAAATTTTATAGAGATGCTACGTGAGCAGCAAGATCGATAAGCTTAGCCGAGTATCCATACTCATTATCGTACCATGCAATTAGCTTAAAGAAATTGTCATTTAAGGCAATCCCTGCTCCGGCATCGAAATTACAGGTATGTGCATCAGATACAAAATCCTGGCTTACTACTTCTTCTTCAGTATAAGAAATTACGCCTTTAAATGAACCTTCAGAAGCTTTCTTAAATGCGGCTTTAATCTCATCATAAGAAGTATTCTTTTCAGTGCGAACCGTAAGGTCTACTACAGAAACATCGGTAGTAGGAACACGGAAAGCCATACCGGTAAGTTTACCTTTCAGCGATGGAATTACTTTGGTTACAGCAACAGCAGCCCCTGTAGAACTCGGGATAATATTCGCCATGGCGCTTCTTCCTAATCTAAAATTCTTTTTAGAAGGAGAATCTACAGTGAATTGTGTAGAAGTAGACGCGTGTACGGTGGTCATTAATCCTTCAACAAGTCCAAATTCATCATCGATCACTTTAGCAAGAGGAGCAAGACAGTTGGTGGTACAGGAAGCGTTAGAAACGATATGATCGTCTGCCTTAACGTCCTGATGATTTACACCCATTACGAACATAGGTGCTGTTTTAGAAGGTGCAGAAATTACAACCTTTCTGGCGCCGGCATCTAAATGTGCCTTCGCATTATCTTTATCTGTGAAAATTCCTGTACAGTCAAGAATTACTTCTGCTCCAACGTCGCTCCACTTTAGGTCTGCCGGATTCTTTTCAGAAGTTACTCTAATCTTAGCTCCGTCAACAAAAAGGTTTCCATCCTTCACCTCAACAGTACCATTATATTTTCCGTGTACGGAATCGTATTTTAATAAATAGGCAAGGTGATCTACATCAAGAAGATCGTTTATAGCTACAACTTCAACATTCTTATTCTGAGCGGCAATTCTGAAAGCAATTCTTCCAATTCGCCCAAATCCGTTAATTCCAATTTTTGTACTCATTATTCTGGTTTTTAATTATACCGAAGTGATGTCTGCCACCCTTCTCAATTCTTTATCTATTTTCGCGTCACCTTTTATGGCGGTAACTAGGTCTACATGCACTACTTTCTGGTGATGTATACCTACCATTATTTCAGACTTCCCGTTCATCAAGGCTTCCACTGCACCAACACCTAGTTTACTGGCTAAAACGCGATCAAAACAACTTGGTGATCCACCTCTCTGGATATGACCAAGAACAGAAACTCTTATTTCATATTCATCCAGGTTATCTTCGATGTAAGAGGCAAGTTCAAAAATGTTCTTTCCACTCTTCTCACCTTCAGCCACCACGATGATACTGGAAGTTTTACCTGATTTTTTACTTTTTTTAAGGGAATCTATCAATCTTTCTGCTCCCAGGTTCTCTTCTGGAATAAGGATCTCTTCAGCTCCTGCACCAATACCGCTGTTCAAAGCAATATCACCTGCATCCCTACCCATTACCTCAATCAGGAAAAGCCTGTTATGAGAACTGGCCGTATCGCGAATCTTATCGATCGCCTCCACCACCGTATTCAATGCGGTGTCATATCCAAGAGTATAATCTGTACCATTAATATCATTATCGATGGTAGCAGGAATACCCACGATTGGGAATTTAAATTCCTGGCTAAAAAGCTGGCCACCCGTGAAGGTACCATCACCACCAATAACGATCAAGGCATCTACCTTAGCCGCTTTAAGATTATCGAAGGCTTTTTTTCGTCCTTCCTTGGTTTTGAACTCTTCTGAACGAGTGGATTTCAAGAAAGTTCCTCCCTTATTAATAATGTTTCTAACTGAACGGGCATCAAGAGCCTCGAAGTCGGCCTCAATTAATCCCTGATATCCTCTATAAACGCCGGTACACTCTATCTTGTAAAATGAACAGGCACGTACAACTGCTCTAATTGCTGCATTCATTCCAGGAGCATCTCCTCCGGAAGTCAATACCGCAATGTTTTTTATTTTCTCAACCATTTACCTCAAAACTAACCTCTTTCAAACCAATTACCTAATTTCGGAAAAAACTAAAACGTTTTCGGTTAATAACTAATAAAAAAAGCCACTAAACAGTGGCTTTTTGCAAATATTTAGGACTTTATTTACTTATTTATCAAAATTTTATATGCCCAGGGTTCAAATTGCATTTCCTGATCCTTAGAAATTGACAATTCTGATCCACTCATATAATCTGAAAAATCACCTTCCATTTCGGCAGTAAATGATACAGGTGCAGCAGTCATATTTGCGACATAATATAAAACCTCTCCATCTTTCTCTCTTTTAAAGGCAAGAATATTTTCTTCAGCTGAAGTTTTGATATCAATGTAGCTAGCTGCATTTTTCCCGCCATTTAACGCCGGATTAGTATTTTTAAGTTCACCCAGTTTTTCTAATAATGGATAAACCTTCCCTTTGGTTTTCGGAATGGTATCTTTTTCAAAGAACAGTAATCGTTTGTCCATATCATACTCCTGCCCGCTATAGATCAATGGCATACCAGGAATAGTATAACTTAGGGCAAGCATGGCTTCAGAAGCATCTCCCATTCTCTCCCTTACGGTTCCGGCCCAGGAGTTCTCATCATGATTGGTCACGAAATTCATTAAAAAATCGTCTTCCTGGAAAGTGGTATCGATCTTTTGCATGTACTCATCCCAGTCTTTCGCCGATTTCTCTCCTTTCGCAATGCTGTTCATGATATGATGACCTTCCCAGTTATAACCCATATCGAAAGCGTTGTGAAAAAGGTCTTTTGGATCCTGAGCTTCAGCCAGCATAAAAACTGGTTTTTCTGCTTTTATTGCTTCCGCCGCAGTTTCCCAGAAGTCTGTTGGAACCGAATGAGCTGCATCTGCTCTAAAACCGTCTACATCATGCTCTCTTACCCAGAAAAGCATATCCTCGATCATCGCTTTACGCAATTCCTGATTATCAAAATTAAGGTCTGCAACATCTGTCCATCCCCATGATTCACCAGTTTCATCATTAATAGGATCTACCACCTCTCCTTTTTCATTTTGTGTATACCAGTCTTTGTGATCTTCAAGCCACTGGTGGTCCCATCCGGTGTGATTGGCCACCCAATCAAGAATTACATACATACCATTATCATGAGCGGTTTGTACCAATTCATCAAAATCTTCCATGTTTCCATGTTCCGGGTTCACCGCCCTGTAGTCTGAGATCGCGTAATAACTTCCAAGGTATTTCTTACGTTCTTCCAGATCTTCAATATCCTCTACATTTCTTCCTCCGGTAGCTTTTCTGTTCTTCATTGAGATAGGATACATCGGCATGAGCCAGATCACTTTTACCCCAAGTTCCTTAAGCTGTGGAATATCTTTGGTGAACGCATCAAAAGTCCCCTCTGGAGAATATTGACGGATATTTGCTTCATATATGACAGCTGTTTCCATCATTTCGTCACTTACAGGTGCGAGGCTATCCTTTGCGGTTTCAGCTACCGTATTTTGATCCTTTTCTGATTCATTCTTGCACGATACCAGAAAGCTGAATATCATTAGAACCAATACAATTTTCTTCATTTCTTTTTTGTTTATTGAATTTAGTGTTTAGTTGATTTTTGTTGTATAAAAGTAGATTCCGCG
This sequence comes from Christiangramia lutea, assembly GCF_022489035.1. GTDB lineage: Bacteria > Bacteroidota > Bacteroidia > Flavobacteriales > Flavobacteriaceae > Christiangramia > Christiangramia lutea. Next base: position 343,335 of record NZ_JAKVTV010000003.1, on the reverse strand, counting down.
TTCTGAAAGGCTAAGCTTTTCTTTCCAGGTAATTTTTTCACCTGAAAGAAGGTTTTTCATTTCTACGTTTCTTAATCCCAGTTCTTCGAACCTTGAAAGATCCAAATCTACTGGCTCATTATTTTTATTCAACAATAGAACTATTTTCTCATCACCTGAAATTTGGGATAAAAGGTAGATACCATTTTCAGGGGCGAAATGAACGGTTTTGCCCTCATGGATCGCCTTACTGGTCTTCCTGTAATTTAAAATGGTCTTTAGAAATGCCTGCATTTCCTTTTGCTTTTCAGAAAGTCCTTCTCCGGTGAATGCATTCACTTCACTATCATCCCAACCTCCGGGAAATTCGGTTCTAATCAGGCCATGATCGCCAGGTTTTGCCGTATCATCCATTAAAATTTCGGTACCGTAATAAATCTGCGGAATTCTTGGAAGAGCCAGTAAATACCCTAAGGCCATTTTCGTATTGATGAAGTCTTCTTGAAGCTGGGTATAGATCCTGCTCATATCATGGTTATCTGGAAATATCATGATATTCTCTGGAGATTCATATGCAAAATCGTTAGCCAGACCTGCATACAGTTGGTGTAATCCTTTTTCCCAGCCTTCGTCTTCATTAAGTCCTTCCACGATCTTGCCCTGCATGGCAAAATCCATAGTACTTTTTAAATTGGAATCATACCCGTTTTCAACTCCATCCTGCCAATACCTGATCAATAGTGGATTCTGGCTCCATTCCTCTCCTACAATATTGAAGTTTGGATACTCTTTCATGATAGCACCTGCCCAATCACTCATGAATTCCTTGTCTGGATAAGGATAGGTGTCCTGGCGAATTCCGCCCAATTCAAGGGTTTCGATCCACCAGATACTGTTCTGAATAAGATATTTTGCCATAAAAGGATTTCGCTGATTTAAATCGGGCATGGTATCAACAAACCAACCGTCATTCATTCTTTTCTTATCGATGTCGGCTGCATACTTATCCTGGTTAACAGTTCTTTTATGGTTAGAATATCTTATTTTTTCACCATTCTCGTACTGCTCCTGGTAATTGATCCAGTTATCGAAGGGTAGGTCTTTCATCCACCAGTGTTCTAAACCAATATGATTCGCTACCTGGTCCATAATTAACTTAATTCCCCTGGCGTCTGCTTTTTCAGCAAGCTCCTTGTACTCGTCTAGAGTTCCAAAACGAGGATCAACCTGGTAGAAGTCGGTCATGGCATATCCATGGTAAGATCCTGATTTCATATCGTTAGTTAATAAAGGAGAAGACCAGATTGCAGTGAAACCCATCTCATCGATGTATTCCAGGTGATCGATAATTCCTCTAATATCTCCTCCGTGGCGGGCATAATCATCTTCTCTGTCGATGGTTTTTTCATTCAGAGATATATCTATGTCATTCGAAGGATCTCCATTGGCAAACCTGTCTGGCGTAATAAGATAGACAGCATCGGTATTATCGAAACCAACAAATTCTTCAGCTGGTTTAGTCCTGGCCTTTAATTCGTAATTATAAACCTCTTCAGACGCACCTGGAATTTTCAGTTTTAAATCGAAATTTCCAGGTTTCGCTTCTTCCGAAATTTTAAGATCAATAAAAAGGTAATTAGGATTATCAGCCTTATAAACCTCCACAATACTAACACCTTCATATTCGATTTCAGGTGTGGCTTCACCAATCTTTTCTCCATAAACCATTAGTTGAAGTTCTGATTCTTCAAAACCCACCCACCAGTTTGGTGGTTCAACTCTTTCTATTTGAGCATAAGAATTCAAGCTTACCAGAGCTATTAACAAATAAAAAATAGATTTCATTAAAAGTAAATTTAAAAAGTAAGGCTTTCTGAAATTCAGAAAGCCTTTAAAAAAATTAAGCAGTTACCGGCGTGTTTGGTTTAACCTCAACCGGTTTTCCATTTACAAGTATTTCAAGTGGATCATTACCTTCCAGGGTGAATTCGGTTTTTTCAGAAGATACAGTTACCTTTAGAATTCTGTCTCTGAAATTCACTTTAAAGGAATATCCTTTCCACTGATCTGGAATTTGAGGTTTAAAAGATAGCTGATCATCTTCCACTCTCATTCCTCCAAATCCTTCTACGATACTCATCCAGGTTCCTGCCATACTGGTAATATGACAACCTTCTTCCACTTCCTTGTTATAATCATCAAGGTCTAACCTGGAAGTTCTCAGGTAGAACTCATAAGCCTGCTCCATTCTTCCCAGCAGCGCTGCCTGAATACTATGAACACATGGAGATAAAGAAGATTCATGAACCGTTAAAGGCTCGTAAAAATCGAAATGTTTCTTGAGGTCATCCTTGCTGAAGTGATCTGCAAAGAAGTAGAATCCTTGTAAAACATCGGCCTGTTTTATATAACAAGACCTTAATATTCGATCCCAACTCCATTTCTGATTGATAGGTCGTTGCTTTTTATCCAGGTCTGAAACAGGAATAATTTCTTTATCCAGGAATCCATCCTGTTGAAGAAAAACTCCGTGTTCTTCAGAATAAGGAAAATACATTCCATCGGCGACTTCTCTCCAGGAAGAAAGCTCAGATTCGTTCAGGTTGGTAAGCCCCATGATGCGGAGATAATCCTCTTCATAGGCATCTTTTACCTTATCTATCATTTGAATACAATACTCGATACACCATTTAGCTGTATAGTTTGTATACCAGTTGTTATTTACGTTATTTTCATATTCATTTGGCCCTGTAACTCCAAGGATCACATATTTATTCTTGGCTTTACTGAAATTAGCACGCTGATGCCAGAACCTGGCAATAGCGATCATGACCTCAAGGCCTTTTTCAGGAATATAGCTGAAATCGCCGGTGAACCTTACATAGTTATAAATGGCGAATACCATGGCACCATTTCTATGGATCTCCTCAAATGTGATCTCCCACTCATTGTGGCTTTCCTCGCCATTCATGGTAACCATCGGGTAAAGAGCCGCTCCATTAGAAAAGCCGAGTTTACCGGCATTTTCTTTAGCCTTTTCCAGGTGGTTATATCGGTAAGAAAGCAGTTTACGGGCAACCTTCTGATCTTTGGTCGCCATATAAAAAGGAATACAATAAGCTTCTGTATCCCAGTAGGTACTTCCACCATATTTTTCGCCAGTAAATCCTTTAGGACCAATATTTAATCTTTCGTCTTTTCCAAGATAGGTCTGGTTCAGTTGAAAAATATTGAATCTGATACCCTGCTGCGCCTTTACGTCTCCTGAAATGGTTATGTCTGCCATTTCCCAGATAGCAGCCCAGGCATCCTTTTGTTCGGTTTTAAGCTGATCAAATCCTTTTTTCTCAGCCTTTTCAAGCACCATAGAAGCAGCCTGAATAAGATCTGATTTCTTATGGTTCATATCGGTTACATAACCGGCATATTTTACGATCGCTACTGCTTCTCCCTTTTTTGCGTCTAGAGAATATGAAAAGGAAACCCTGTCTTCATCGGTTTTTACTTCGGGAGATAGATCCTCCTTCTTACCAGATTTCAGAATTTCAGATTGCATATAGGTACCTACATGAAATTCTGTTTTCAGGGTTTTAGAAACGATATAGGCTCTTTTTTCTTCAGCTTTCACTTCCAGGGTTTCCCAGAAACGCTCCTCCCAGTTGGCATCTGTGTTGGTAATGCTTCCGTCCAGATAAGGGTCAAAACGTACCGTGGCATCAGAACTTATAGGGGTCACTTCAAATTTGATCGCTCCCAGCTCATCGTCAACAATAGAAAGAAAACGTACCGATTTCACTTCAATTTCAACTCCGTTTGGCAAAGTTGCTTCAAAAGACCTGGCCAGGTACCCTTCTTTCATATTAAGTTCCCTGCGGAAGCTTTGAACCTTCTCACATGTAAATAGATCTAAAGGCTCATCATTTACAAACACATTGATTCCTATCCAATTAGGAGCATTCAAAACTTTTGCGAAATACTCTGGATAACCATTCTTCCACCAGCCCACTTTGGTTTTATCTGGATAAAAAACTCCTCCAATATAACTTCCCTGGAAACTGGGACCTGAATATTGCTCCTCGAAATTGGCACGTTGCCCCATGGCCCCATTACCAATACTGAATAGACTTTCGGAAGATTTTACTCTCCCGGTATCAAACTCTTCTTCTATGATAGACCACGCATCAGGTTTTATATAATCTTGATTCATTTTTTCTCTGTATTCAATAATTTATCTATAAAATTCAATTCTATCTCGGTAAAATCGGTGAAAACATGGTCTGCTTCATGAAGAACATCTTTCGCACCTATTCCAACACTTAACATCCCCCCGATATTAGCAGCCTGTACTCCGGCTACCGAATCTTCGAATACCACACATTGCTGTGGTTCAACATTTAATTTTTCTGCCGCGATAAGGAACACTTCCGGATCTGGCTTTGCTTTGCTCACATCTGTACCGTCTACAATCGCATCAAACCTATGGTAGAGATCTATCTTTTTAAGAATTGGACGGGCATTCTTACTCGCCGACCCCAGGGCATAAGGAACCTGATTTTCATCAAGGTAGTCAAGCACTTTTTTCACCCCTGGCAGGATCTCACCATCATCCATCCCGTCTACATAAGATAAGTAATTCTCATTCTTCAGGGCCATTTGTTTCTGAAACTCCTCTTCAGATAGTTCCATATCGCCCCATTCCAGGATCTTTTTTAAGGAATCTACCCTGCTAACACCCTTAAGTTGTTCATTCTGCTCTTTGGTAAAATCAAAACCAAGATCATTCGCCAGTTTCCGCCAGGCCAGAAAATGAAATTTAGCCGTATCGACTATCACCCCGTCCAGGTCAAATATTATTGCTCTTCGGTCTCCCATCAATCTATTATTTTTGTAGGTTCATCAACATCATATATGCGTAAAGTAAGTACAGCAGCGATCAGGAAAGAAACTCCACTGGTAACCAGTGCATAGATTGGATCTCCACCATAAAGGTATTTTACCATTGGCCCACCTATTAAAGCGTTTATAATCTGAGGAATTACAATAAAGAAATTGAAAATCCCCATATAAACACCCATTTTCCTTGCAGGAATAGATCCGGCCAGAATTGCATATGGCATTGCCAGGATACTCGCCCAGGCGATCCCTACTCCAATCATGGAAAGGATCAACCAGTTCTCATTAGGCATTACATAAATGGATAGTAATCCTAAACCGCCAATGATAAGAGAGATCATATGTGTTCTTTTTCTACCCACTTTCAAGGCAATTGCTGGTAGGAAAAAAGCAAATATCGCCGAAACTCCGTTATAAATTCCAAACAGGATCCCCACCCAGTCTCCGGCATTATTGTAAGTTTCACTGCTGCTATCTGTAACCGGAAGTCCATATATATGGTGTGCGATCGCCGGAACAGAGAACACCCACATTCCAAAAAGACCAAACCAGGAAAAGAATTGCACCCAGCTAAGCTGGCGCATGGTTTCCGGCATTTTACTGAAGTCAGAAAAAATATCCATTAAGCTGGATTTTTCATCTTCAGCAACTTCAATCTCTTCCTGATCTTCCATTGCATCCAGTTCTTCAGGGGAATATTCTTTAGTTGTAACAACCGTAACCAGAATACTACCTACGAGAATGGCCGCCCCAATCACGAATGATAAGAGCAAATGCAAAGGAACTTCACCTACTGCCGCCTGGTTGGACACCCCAAACCAGTTAGTTAAAACATAAGGCAGCCATGATCCTATTACAGCTCCAATCCCAATAAGCACCGTTTGAACACTAAAACCTAAGGTTCGCTGGTCTGAGGGCAAATTATCTGCCACCAAAGCACGAAACGGTTCCATAGCTATGTTAAAGGAAGCATCCATCACGAACAGCATTCCTGCACCAATCCATAAAGCTGGTAGAAACGCAGTGAACATATCGGCATTTGGCATAAGAACCAAGCCGAATGAAGCAAGTATGGCTCCGGTTAAGAAAAATGGCCGTCTACGACCAAGTTTCGTCCAAGTTCTGTCGCTGTAATATCCAATGATTGGCTGAACGATTAGTCCGGTAAGTGGAGCAACCAGCCAGAACCACGAAAGTTCATGAACATCGGCACCAAAGATTTGTAAAATACGGCTTGCATTAGCATTCTGAAGAGCAAATCCCATCTGGATTCCTAAAAACCCAAAACTCATGTTCCAGATTTCCCAGAAGCTTAAAGTACGTTTACGCATATCGTAAATTTTTTTATCACGATAAGCACTATGACTTATCAAAACTTAATCAAGGTAGGAAGTAAAAATATAAGTTCTGATAAATTTCAACTGAGGCAAATATATAGTTTTTTTGAAATGTCCTGCCTATTTCTTTGATTTTGTTGATTTTCTGATCACCAGACCGGTCTCTACGATGATTGTTTTATAATATTCTTCTTCTGAAGGGGTTCGTTCCAACTTTTCTATTAATAGCCTGGCCGACTCTTCTCCTATGCGCATTCCATGTTGACTAATAGTGGTTAAACTTGGAATGAATCGCTTTGAAAGCTCTCCATCGGTAAACCCTATAACCGATACATCTTCCGGCACTTTCTTACCCTGATCTTTTATGGTTTTAATGGCAGATATGGCAAAATGCTCATTTACCCCAAACACACCATCTATAGCTTTATCCATAAGAAATTGCTCAATTTCTGATTCAGAATCTTCCATCTTTTCAATCCTAAGAACCAGGTCTTCATCGAATGGAATACCATTTTCTTCTAAAGCCTCTTTATATCCTTTGGTTCGCAATTTCCCAACACTCACATAATCTACCGTAGATATTAGTGCGATCTTTTTACATCCAATATCAATGAGGTGCTGAGTCGCTTTTTTACCACCAGTCACATCATCAATGATCACCTTATCACAGGAAATATCTTCAACAACCCTGTCGAAAAGCACCAATGGCATACCCTGGTTTATAGCTTCTACTAAATGATGATAATCTCCTTTTTGCATGGTTTCCTTGGCAAGGGACAGAATAAATCCATCTGTACTCCCATTTGCCAGCATTTCCATATTTAGTACCTCTTTATCGAAGGAGTTATCTGATAGGCATACCAAAACATTATATCCCATTTCATTAGCGACCTTTTCCACCCCGCTAATCACGGTGGTAAAGAAATGATGCACGATCTCAGGAATAATTATACCAATGGTTTTAGTCTTCCTGTTTTTAAGACTAAGGGCTATATTGTTAGGCTTATAATTATAGTGCTTGGCAAAGGCCTTGATCTTTTCTCGAGTTTCTTCTCCAATTTCTGGGCTGTCACGCAGGGCTTTTGAAACAGTAGAAATAGAAACCTCTAATTCTTTCGCAATTTTTTTTAGGGTAAGTTTTGGCTTCATTTAGTTGTGGTATTCTGTTTTTCGGGCAGTTGTAATTTTCAAACTATCAAATTTACCATATTTAAATTATTAATCTCTCAACTAGAAAAAGTTTTCAACACGAAAACGTTTTCGTCGCAGTAGCGGTGGGAATTCGCCCAATTTTGGGTTAGAATTTACATACATTTAACCCCAGGAAGTAAAAATATAAGGTTAATTTTTAGTAAAAACCAATAGAAAATTTATGAAAACTTTATTTAAAAGCACATTGTTTTTGCTGTTTATGCTGCCAATGAGCTTTTTTGCCCAAAACACCGTTACCGGTACTGTAACCGAAAGCGCTACAGGTATGCCGATTCCAGGTGCCAACGTAATCGTTAAGGGTACCACCAACGGTACTGTTACAGACTTTGATGGAAATTACTCCATCAATAATGTTGCGGAAGGTGATATCCTTACCTATTCTTTTTTAGGATTCGCAACCAAAGAGGTTGCTTATAGTGGTCAATCTAGCATTGATGTATTACTAGAGGAAGATTCTGCAACGCTGGACGAAGTCCTGGTGATAGGTTATGGATCTGTAAGTCAAAAAGACGCAACCGGTGCGGTTGAGCAAGTGAGTACAGAAGATTTTAACCAGGGACCAATTCAAACTGCCGGACAGCTTTTAACCGGTAAAGTACCAGGAGTTACAGTAACTTCAGGTGGTGGTGCTCCGGGTGAAGGAGAAACAATTAATATTCGAGGACAGGGATCACTTTCACTTGAAAGCTCTCCTCTTATTGTTGTAGATGGTATTCCGCTAGCTAACGATAATATTGCTGGTTCAAGAAACCCGCTGGATTTTATAAACCCTAATGACATTGAAAGTATGACCATTCTAAAGGATGCGTCTTCAACTGCGATTTATGGGTCCAGAGCTGCAAATGGTGTAATTATGATCACCACCAAGAAAGGAAAGGGAAATGAATTCAAATTCAATTTCACTACGGCCACAACCGTTTATACTCCTACAGAATATGTAGATGTAATGAATGGTGATCAATTTAGAGCCCTTATTAATGATATTGGAAACGAAAACGATATCGCCAGATTAGGAGATCAGAACACCAACTGGCAAAGAGAGATCTACAATACTGCATTTGGATCTGAACATAATTTAAGTGCTACGGGAAGAATTGGTAATTTCATGCCTGTTCGTGCTTCCTTAGGTCATACAGATCAGGATGGTATCCTAAGCGGAGATAATTTCACCAGAACTACAGGTTCGGTTAACCTTCGTCCTAATTTTCTGGAAGACCAGCTTCGAGTAGAACTTAATGCCAGAGCGATGTATACTGAAAATAGCTTTGCGAACCGAGATGCGATTGGAAGTTCAGTAGATTTTGATCCTACTCAGCCTATATTTGATGAAAACTCTCCATTTGGCGGTTATTTTACATGGCTAAATGCCGATAACAATCAAATTAACCTGGCTCCTACCAACCCGGTAGCTCTTATCAATTTGAAAGATGATACGTCAGAGGTGAGAAGATTCATTGGAAATGCAAAGGTAGACTACGATCTTTTCTTTTTACCTGAATTAACTGCAACCGTGAATGTTGGTTATGATATCTCAGATAGTAATGGTCGCGTGGTGACTTCAGAAGAAATGCCTTCCGCAACAAGTGACTGGAATGGTTCTTTTACCAGGTATAGTAACGAGTTCACTAATAAGCTATTTGATGCTTATTTAACATATGATAATGATTTCGATCTTCATTCTGTGAATGCCGTTGCCGGTTATTCTTATCAGAGCTTCGAGCAATATTCCTATGATTTCGATAGTGAAGCTCAGGAAGATGATTTAGAGTTCGAATTTGTTGACAGAAACAAAAATGTACTTCTTTCTTATTTTGGAAGGTTAAACTATGGTTTTGATGACAGATATCTTGTAACTGCAACTTTAAGAGCAGATGCATCTTCAAAATTAAACCCGGATGACAGATGGGGTTATTTCCCATCTTTTGCTTTGGCCTGGAATGTTAATAACGAAAGCTTCCTGCAAGGTTCATCTGCTGTAAACCAGCTTAAACTAAGAGTTGGTTATGGTGAAATTGGTAACGTGAACGGTTTGGGAGATTATAACTTCCTTACGAATTATATTGGCAGTAGATCTGATGCTTATTACCAGTTTGGAAATCAGTTCTTACAAACTTATCGCCCACAGGGGATCAATGAAGATCTTAGATGGGAAATTGGAAAAACCTACAATATTGGTTTAGATTACGCATTCTTCAATAATAGGGTATCAGGATCTGTAAATGCTTATATTAAGGAAACAGAAGACCTTATTAGTTTTGTAACTGTAGATCCATTTACTAACTTCTCTAACCAGATCGATGCAAATATCGGCGATATGGAGAACAGAGGTATTGAATTTGCTGTAAATGTAGTACCAGTTCAAACTGAAGATTTCACCTGGAATATTGGGTACAACATCAGTTATAATGAAAATGAGATCACCAACCTTCCAGACCAGGTAGAAGTTGGAGATATTTCTGGTGGAACCGGAAACAGGATTCAGTTACATAAAGAAGGATATTCTCCTTTTAGTTACTGGGTTTTAAAGCAGGTGTACGACGAAAACGGAAGACCTGTAGAAGGAGCTTACGTAGATAGAAATGGTGATAACCAGATAAACAACGAGGATAAGTATCTTTATAAGGATCCTTATGCAGATATCATCATGGGATTAAATACAAACCTTAATTATAAGAATTGGGATTTGGCAGTAGTTACCAGAGCTAATCTTGGAAATTATGCTTATAACAACATGGCATCTAGTAAATCTTTTGAAACAAGAGCTACCGCCAATGCTATTCTAAGAAACTTACATACAGATTATTATAATACTGGATTTGTTGCTTCAACAGAGAATAGTTTGGTAAGTGATTATTATATTCAGGATGCTTCTTTCTTTAAGTTAGATAACATTACCCTTGGGTATACACTACCTAACTTATTTGAAGACGCTTCTTTAAGAATTTATGGTTCTGCCTTGAATGTACTAATGGTTACAGATTATGAAGGATTGGATCCTGAGATCGATGGAGGAATTGACAACAATTTTTATCCTCGTCCAAGAACATTCTCAATAGGAGCAAACCTTAACTTTTAAAAAATAGTATGAAAATGAATTATATTAAGAAATTTTTCCTGATCGTACCAGCCTGCATCTCTTTAGTTGCCTGCCACGCCGATCTCGATCAAAATCCTATAGATCCTGACAGTTTCACAGAAACGAATGTTTTTTCAAACGCTCAGGAAGCTAAAAGCGCATTGGCAAAGCTTTATGCCAGTCTTGCACTAACAGGACAGCAGGGACCTGCCGGACAACCAGATATTACAGGTATTGATGAGGGTACTTCTCAATATTCCAGAATGTTATTCAGTCTTAACGAACTAACTACAGATAATGCCGTGGTTGGATGGGGTGACCCTGGTCTTCCTAACCTGCATGCAATGAACTGGGGGGCTTCTAACGACTTTACAACAGGGATGTATTACAGACTTGCACAGGAAGTATCTTTCTGCAACTCATTTATCTCAAATGCACAGGCTTTAAATGATAATCCTGAAGTTGCGGCTTATATTGCTGAAGCAAGATTCCTTAGAGCTTTTGCTTACTATAATTTAATGGATCTCTACGCTAATGTACCTTTGGTAGAACAGGTTTCAACAGAATTACCTGAGCAGAGTAACAGGGAAATGATTTTCGAATTTGTGGAAAATGAGCTGCTTGCTATACAGGAAGACCTTTTAGCCAGTGGTTCTAATGAATATGGCCGGGTAGATGAAGTTGCCGCATGGGGATTATTATCTAAACTATACCTGAATGCAGAATCATGGATAGGAACTCCTAGATATACCGACGCTCTTAATTATTCACAACAGGCGATCAATTCAACCTATTCAATTAATACTACCGACGCTAATGGGAATGGTTCTGCCTATGATGAATTATTCCTGGCAGATAATAATTCGAATGGTGCTCAAAATGAGTTCATTTTTGCGATCAATTTCGATGGTAACCAGTCTAAAACCTATGGAGGGACTACCTTCCTGGTTCATGCCTCAATTGGAGGAAGTATGGATGCCAGTGAATTTGGAGTGAATGGTGGTTGGGAAGGCCTTCGAACTACCAAAGCTTTGGTGAACAAGTTCAACTATTCAGTAACAGCTGAAGATGAAGATGGGAATCCGGTAGAATGGGAAGACGCGAGAGCTATGTTCTATACAGACGGGCAGAGTTTTGAAATTAACACCATCGCAAACACATTCACTGATGGTTATGCCGTTACCAAATTCAAGAATGTAGATTCTGATGGTAACCAGGGAAGTGACCTTGGAGGAGATTTCGTAGATACAGATCTTCCACTAATTAGAGTTGCCGAGATATATCTTAATTATGCCGAAGCCCACCTAAGAGGTGGCGGCGGAGATGCAGCAACTGCAACCGGCTACATCAACGAATTAAGAGAAAGAGCATTTGGTGATAATTCAGGAAATATAAACAGTTCAGACCTCAGTCTGAATTTTATCCTGGACGAGCGAGCAAGAGAATTATACTGGGAAGGTCAAAGAAGAACAGACCTAATAAGGTATGGTCTTTTCACCTCGGGAAGTTATTTATGGCCATTTAAAGGAGGTATCTCCGGTGGTATGGCTGTAGAAGACTTCAGAAGGTTATTTCCTTTACCAAGTAATTTAATTTCAGTAAATCAAAATCTTACACAAAACACAGGTTATTAAAATATCATACAAAATGAAAAAATTAAGTTTCTTACTTTTCGCCCTAATCGGTCTCATCAGTTTAAATTCATGTACTGAAGATGATCCGTTCACATTTGAAGCAAAACCAGATCCTGAAGGACTGGCATTTACGAGTACAGTTGCAGATAATTACAATTTAACTGCTTCTAATGCAGAAAATCTTGCTGAAAGATTTGTATGGAATCCGGTAGATTTTGATGTTCAGACACCAATCACCTACGAACTTCAGGGATCAACAACCCAGGATTTTATGAATTTTGATGTAATTGGTACTTCCTCTGAAAGCAACATTGGAGTTACCATTGCACAAATGATGTCTCTAGCTTCAGATGCAGGTCTGGATAATGACCCTACAACCGAGGATATGCCTAATACCGGTACGATTTACTTTAGAGTTCGTGCTTATATAGGTACAGATGGTGGTAATGCCGTACAGGAAGTTTCAGATATTATTTCTGTGAATGTAACTCTTCCTGAAGAGGAAGAAGAGAATACAGATCTTCCAAAGATCTACGTGACCGGTAGTTTTGGAGCTGCCAGTGGTTATGGAGCAGACTGGAATCCGGAAGCTGGTGTACCTCTTGCTGCTTCTGCAGTTGGTGAAACAGATTATGAAGGATTTATCTATATGAACGTAGACGCTCCGGAATATAAATTCCTTCCACAGAATGATGGTTGGGATGGTGACTATGGTGATGCTGGTGAAGAAAATGGTGCCTACACAGGCGTTTTACTGCAGGATGGAGAAGTGAATGCGGGTACTCCAGATGGTACCGGAGGATATTTCTGGGTAAAAGCAGATACTGAAGCCCTTACTTACTCTCTAACCGAAACAAACTGGGGTGTAATTGGTAATGCAACTCCTACAGGATGGGATTCTGATACCGATATGACCTATGATGCAGAAAATAAGATCTGGACATTAACTCTAGACCTTACTGCACAGGAAGCACCAGACAACGGAATAAAATTCCGTGCTAATGATGGTTGGGATATCAACATTGGTGATTCAGGAGCAGATGGAACCATGGAGTTTGGTGGTGATAACATTGGTGTACCAGAAGATGGGAACTATACAATCACACTGGACCTAAGCAATCCAAGAATGTATACTTATACTTTGACCAAAAATTAAAAATTAGCATTTTTTAATCTGGGGCTGGCAACAGCCCCTTTTTTGTTTAAAATCTGAATTATGAAAAAAAATAAATATTTATTTATCGGTGTTCTAAGTGTTATGCTTGGACTAACTGCCTGCTCATCTGATGATGATTCAGGTGAGATCGTAGATCCAACCGATGACGTGGTAGTAGAACCAACACCTGAACCAGACCCTGAACCTTTGAACCTTTCGGAATATGATAATGGTAGCAGAGTAATGATGCAGGCCTTCTACTGGGATGTAGAACCTCGCTTTGAATGGTGGACCAACCTTACTGAGAAAGTACCGGGTTGGGCAGATGCCGGAATCAACCGACTATGGATACCGGTGGCCACAAAAGGGCAGTCTGGTGGATATTCCATGGGATATGATGTTTCCGATTATTATGATTTCGGAAACTACGAACAACATGGTACTACAGAAACAAGATTTGGTTCCCGTGAAGAACTGGAAACTTTTATATCCACCGCTCATGACAACGATGTGGAAGTGATTGCCGATATCGTAATTAACCATAATAGTGGTGGCGGACTTCAGTATAACCCATACAGAGATAAAGACACTTATACCCTTTTTGATGAGGAACATGGAAATGCTTCCGGGATGTTCAACAGAGATTACGAAGATTTCTATCCAAATAGTGTGAGTAATTATGACCCGGGAAGTTTATTTTATGAGGAAACTAATTTGGATCACAACCGGGAAAGAGTTCAGAATTGGTTATGGAAAGATGAAAATTCCGTGGCAAAATATTATAAGAACGTTATGGGCTTCGATGGTTGGAGATTTGATTATGTTCTAGGATTCGAACCATGGGTGGTTAAAGCCTGGCTGGATGAAGTTGGCGGATTTTCTGTTGCTGAACTTTGGGATGGTAGAGCTTCTGTACTTGAAGATTATGTTGAGGAAACTGGAAGCGGTGCTTTCGATTTTGCAGCATTTTATAAACTTGAAGAGGGACTGGACCGTAACGAAGACCTAACTAAACTTACCGAAGCCATGCTTTGGCAGTCTTACCCGGAAAAAGCGGTTACTTTTACAGCGAACCATGATACCGAAAAAGACACGAACGAGGATAACAATATCATGCGCTCAAACAAGATGAAAGCCTACTCTTTTATCCTTACTCACCCTGGAACTCCCACAGTATTTTACCTGGATTATGAAGATGAAGAATTTAAAGAGGAAATTCAGAACCTAATTAGCATTCATAATAGCCTGGCTACAGGTGAATTAGAAGTTCTTCATGTAGATAATGACGAATATGTTATGAAAAGAAGCGGAACAGGTACTAATCCTGGATTAATTCTTTATATTAGCATCAGCAACAGTACCAAAAGAAGGACTGTAAGTTCAAACTGGAATAATGTTACTTTAATGGATTATAGTGGTAACACAACATATAACCCTACCTCCGATGAAAATGGGATGGTTCAAATCGAAGCCCCGGCAAACGGATACGCTATTTACTCGATCACCAAATAACCTTTTATTTGAATTTTCATAGGTGTTAATTCAAAGTAGGCCCCGCTAGATGCGGGGCCTCTTTTTTTAGTAGATTTCCCATCATATTTCCTGAATTTTTTCACATTTTCTCCTTGGTTTCGCAATTTTAATTCTGCATTATAACTACTTCACACTTTTTCAAATTTCAAAATTTTAATTTTCATTATTTGTCAACTTTTTATTGTTAGTAATTTTTTAATTAACTGATTTTCAATTAATTAACAATTTTTTCTTGATAACTTTCTCCAAACGATTTGTTAATTGTCTCATTTCTTTGCTTAGTTTTATACCAGGATAATAACAAAATTCTAACCTAAAAATCTAATCTATATGCCTGTAGAAGAAAAACCAGTAGTTCCACAAACCTATTCACAGGAACAGGCTTTTGAAGCTTCCTTAAAATACTTTAAAGGAGATGACCTTGCTGCCAGAGTATGGGTAAATAAATACGCCCTTAAAGATTCTGAAGGAAACATTTATGAACTCACTCCAAATGATATGCATAGACGTATCGCCAAGGAGATCGCCAGAGTAGAAAAGAAATACCCAAATCCAATGACCGAGGATGAAGTCTTTGATCTTATCAAAGATTTCAAATATATCGTACCTCAGGGTAGCCCGATGGCCGGAATAGGAAATCCTTACCAGGTTGGTTCTCTTTCTAACTGCTTTGTAATTGGGAATGAAGGAGATTCAGATTCATACGGAGGGATCATGAAGATAGACCAGGAGCAGGTGCAGCTAATGAAGCGTCGTGGTGGTGTAGGTCATGACCTTTCGCACATACGTCCTAAGAGTTCTGCGGTTAAGAATTCAGCTTTGACCTCTACCGGGATCGTACCTTTTATGGAACGCTATTCAAACTCTACCAGGGAAGTTGCTCAGGATGGAAGACGTGGGGCTTTAATGCTTTCGGTCTCTATTAACCATCCAGATGCTGAAGATTTTATAGATGCTAAAATGGAACAGGGGAAAGTTACAGGCGCCAATGTTTCGGTTAGAATCGATGATAACTTTATGAAAGCCGTAAAAAATAACGGTTCCTATACTCAAAAATATCCGGTCTTCAGTAAAAACCCGAAATTCAAAAAAGACATTGAAGCGGATAAGCTTTGGAAAAAGATCGTTCATAACGCTTGGAAATCTGCCGAACCAGGAATCCTTTTCTGGGATACCGTTATCAATGAATCTGTGCCAGATTGTTATGCAGACCTTGGATATAAAACAGTTTCCACGAATCCATGTGGTGAGATCCCGCTTTGCCCTTACGATTCTTGCCGACTTTTAGCAATCAACTTATATTCCTACGTTGAAGAACCATTTACTGAAAATGCAAAATTCAACTATGAGCTTTTCAAAAAGCATATTGGGGCAGCGCAAAGAATTATGGACGATATCATTGATCTTGAACTTGAGAAGATCGATAATATCCTGGCCAAGATAGATTCAGATCCTGAAAATGATGAGATCAAATCTGTTGAAAAGAATCTATGGCTGAATATCCGTCAGAAAGCCTATGAAGGCCGTAGAACCGGAATTGGTATCACTGCTGAAGGTGATATGCTTGCCGGACTTGGGATTAAATACGGAAGCAAGGAAGGAATCGACTTTTCAGTAGATATTCACAAAAATATTGCCCTGGCTGCTTACAGAGCTTCTGTAGATACGGCTAAGGAAAGAGGTGCTTTCTCAATTTTCGATTCTGAAAGAGAAAAAGAAAATCCTTTTATCCTAAGATTGAAGGAAGCCGACGAAAAACTATATTATGATATGCTGGAATATGGTAGAAGGAATATCGCTCTTCTTACCATCGCTCCAACCGGAACTACGAGTTTGATGACTCAGACTACGTCCGGGATCGAGCCGGTTTTCCTTCCAGTATATAAGCGTAGAAGAAAAGTAAACCCTAACGATAAAGACGCCAGAGTCGATTTCGTAGATGAAGTTGGAGATTCATGGGAAGAATATGTGGTTTTCCACCACCGTTTTAAAGAATGGATGAGAGCCAAGGGTCACGATACCGAAAAGAACTATTCTCAGGAAGAATTGGATAAACTGGTTAAACTTTCACCTTACTACCAGGCAACTTCTAATGATGTAGACTGGCTCAGCAAGGTAAAAATGCAGGGAGCGGTTCAAAAATGGATCGACCACTCTATTAGTGTGACCATCAACTTACCAAATGATGTAAGCGAAGACCTTGTTGGTAAACTTTACCTTGAAGCCTGGGAAGCAGGATGTAAAGGGGTTACCGTTTACCGTGATGGTTCCAGATCTGGAGTTCTTATTTCCAATGATGAGAAAAAGGAAGAAGACACTGAAGAAACGGCCGGTGCCTTCCCATTAAAAAGACCTGACGTACTTACTGCAGACGTGGTTCGTTTCCAGAACAATAAAGATAAATGGATCGCCTTTATCGGACTTGTAGATGGACGACCTTACGAGATCTTTACCGGTTTTGCCGATGATGAAGAAGGTATCCTTTTACCTAGATGGGTAAGCGAAGGTTATATCATTAAGGCCAGAAATGAAGATGGAACTTCAAGATATGACTTCCAGTACGAAAATAAGCGTGGATACAAAACCACCATCGAAGGACTGTCTCATAAGTTCAATCCGGAATTCTGGAACTATGCAAAACTAATCTCCAGTACACTCCGTCACGGAATGTCTATAGATAATGTAGTAGATCTTATCAACAGTCTTCAGTTGGATAGCGAATCTATCAACACCTGGAAAAATGGTGTGGTTAGAGCACTTAAGCGTTACATTGCCGACGGAACAGTTGCCAAGAAAGAAAAGTGTAATAATTGTAATTCCTCAAACCTGATCTACCAGGAAGGATGCTTAACCTGTAAGGACTGCGGTTCTTCTAAATGCGGTTAAATTACTGTTATTTCTGCTAAAAAAAAGGTCTCGCAATAGCGGGACCTTTTTTATTCTGATAACAAATTAGATCGGTTTGATTATTGCCCTGTCTTGGATTTCATTAGATAGACGCTGAAATAAATTCAGGATGATGGTGCTAAGTAAGGTCATGCCAGACTTTTTTCAGCATCTCATTAGCAGTTAAAATATCAATGATAAGATCTTATTTGCACCTTAGAATTTTCCGAAATTCTATGTTTAGATTTTCAAAAATTCAATTAACAAAAGGAGAAATCTTTTGCTAAACGCAATTAATCTATTCTAATCTAACACTTCTTATACCTACTCCCTGCGATTTCTGAAGATCTTCTTTCTGAAGTCCGGGACCAATAGAAAATTGAATGCTTTCAATGTCTTCGATCTTAAAATCGCCTTTATACGAATGATCAAAATAATAAGGCAGGAAACCAGGGTAAGGTCTTGGTAAAGTAACCGTTTTGGTTAGTTTGAAGTCTTCCAGGGGAATTTCAATATCCGAGGTTTTTTCCGGCAGATCGATGATCTTTCCAAATGCAGCGCCATTATTCATCACCAGAGAAACCAATAACTTTTTCGTATTTTCACTCAAAGACCTACCGGTTACTATAAGTTTATCCTGTCCGGAAAGTTTACGGTTCTTAATTTTCTGCAGAAAATTATATCTGAAAGAATAATCATAAATAGGCTCTGCATTTAGATTTTCAACATCCTTTTCAAATAAATTATCCACTATTATCTGAAATTCAACTTCTGTATCATTTATTGGAATCAAATTATTTTCAGGTGACCAGTTTCTTACCACATTGTCTGAATCTGTAGCTGCATTAAATAGGTAAACCGGTGAATCTTCACTAAATATCTTGGTTTTATAAATTTCATCATTATAGAAATTCCAGTCTGAAGGGCTCCCCTCTACTCCACCGGGAAAAGTCACCTCTCCATCTTCTGTTTTAACTATAAAACGATATTTCAGGAATCCGTTTTTCATTAAGATTTCAGGAACCTGGGCAGTATAGTCATAATTATTTTCTGCAGTAAGATCAACAGATTCATAGGTATTGCCATTTTGAAACCAGGCTTCAACTTTTTTGATATTTTCATCTGAGACTACAATTGCTTCAATTTGAAAAGAGCTTCCTGCAGAGGCCGTTTTAGATGGCTTATGCACCAGATAGGTCTTATCAACGGTACTTTCTTTTGCTTCAAAAGAATCCATCTCAAAATTCCAGTTATTAGAGTAATCAGAAATTACAAAATCACTTCCCTGCGATTTTACCAGGTAAGTTCCCGGTTTAATGGAAAATGAATTCCCATTTGCAACAATTAAAGTGTCATTACCCTGATTCAATCCTGATATTTCAAAGTTTTTCCCCAAATCTTTTAGTTGTAACTGCATTTTGTTGGCTTTCCAGCTGATCACGGCTACGCTTTTCTCCAGACTATTGCTGCCAAAAGGATTTCCTATCAAAATAGGATCTGGCATTACCTCAAGACGCCAGGCTCCATCTTCAAGTTTATTAATAAAATAAGCTCCCTTACCGTCGTATTTGATAATTCTCGAATTTCCATGTCCGGCAATTTCTCTTAATTCTGAAGGATCTTTTGGTTGTTCTAAGTTCGAATTTGTATAAATGAATTTTTCAGCCGAATTATATATCGCCTGGTCCCCTTCATATCTGATCTTAAAATCTCCAAATTCGAGATTCTCTGGATAGATTCCCAGATCTGTACCCAGCGGGACTTTATGAAAGATTTCTGAAGCGATCATAAGCGACAAAGCCTTATGCGGAGTATAATTCAGATTCATATAATGCGTGTTATACTCGGTATTGGCATAGGCAAGAAATGTAGGATCGTAAGCAAAGTGTGTAGCGACCTGGATACCGGCCTCCCGAAAGCTTCTGGCCATCGCCGGATAGATATAAGATTTATTTACATCGGCGGCATCAAATTCATACACCAGTTTAGCCTTGTTATTCTTTTTGATCGCATCGTTGAAAGGAATATTATAATCGTTCACATTGGGAAGCAGGTTTCCCTCCAGTTCTTTCTGAAACCCAAGTCCGGTGGGGTACCATTGAAAAGTTCCGCCGTCTATCTCTGAAGTAAAATAAGTTTCAGCAAGGTGAACGCTGTGACTAACGTTATAAAAAATAGGCTTTTTGGTTCCGGTTTTACGCATTGCGGCAACCATCTTGTTGATGAACGTTTTGACCTCCTCAGGGGTTTCGCGATGATGTGGTTCATTGCTAACTTCAAAAGCGATAAGATTCGGTTCATCCTTGTAAGCAATCCCGGTATAAGGATTTACATGCTCCAGGAATTTACCCAGATAATTTTCCTGGGCTTTGATCGCATCAGGATCAATAAGACTAGTCTCTTTTCCATATTTATCTGAAAATCCAGGCGTATCCTCATCGGGTTCGGGCCAGCCATTACCCCAGTAAGCGATCGGTGTAATTACAAAATTTATGGCTCGCTTTTTCAGTTCACTCAGCAAATAATCAAAAGCGTCCAGGTGCTCATTTTCAATAAGGTTTCCTTCTTCATCACTTATTTCGGTATCCCAAACGTGTAGTCGATACAAATCAAAATTCAGTCTGGTGAAATGGTAAATATCCTTGTCCATTTCACTTTTTAGATCCAGTCCTTTCTTCTCTGCAGACCTGTATGCATGGGCAAAAGGCGCCGAATAATTCACTCCGAAACCACGAACTTCTTCACTATTATTCCTCCAACGCATAATTCCTTCTTCATCTACATAAACATCCTGTATCTGAGATTTTCCCTGAGCTATAGAATTCAAGCTCAACATCATTAAGACAATAGTGAACAGGCCAAAAATTGATTTTAATTTCAGTGTCATTAAAAAGCTCTTAGAAATTAAATATCACAAATTTCAACTCCTTCTCGAAGAGCCGCAATTTTATCAGGATACGTTGGTATAAATTCCTGGGCAAGATAGCCTGTAAAACCAGTGTTATAGATAGCCTTGACAATGGCGGGATAATTTAGTTCCTGGGAATCATTTATTTCATTACGCCCGGGAACACCCGCTGTGTGGTAATGATTAATATACTGGTGATTTTCCTGAATGGTCCTTATCACATCGCCTTCCATGATCTGCATATGGTAAACATCGTAAAGAAGTTTAAAATTTGGTTTGTTAAGCCTTTTGACCAATTTCACACCCCAGTCGGTATGATCACACATATAATCTTTATGATCTACTTTGCTGTTGAGCAATTCCATGACCAGGTTTACCTTCAACTTACTGGCATATTCCAGTAGCGGATTAAGTCCTTTTACACAATTCTTAATACCTGTCTCGTCATCCATGCCATTCCGGTTTCCCGAAAAACAGATCACATTTTTGATCTTATGATCAGAAGCCTTTTTAATGAGTCCCTTGTAGGCAGACTGAAGTTTCTCATGATTTTCAGGATCATTGAAGCCTTCAGTTATATTCGCAAAATCATCGGTAGCCATAGAACAAACCAGGCCGTGTTTTTCAACGATATCCCATTCTGAAGGTTTTAAAAGATCGATCGCTTTAATTCCCATTTCGGCACAGGCCGCTGCAAACTCATCCAGAGGAATTTCGTTGTAACACCATCGACAAACCGAATGATTGATTTTTCCTGAAAGATCTGAATCTTTACCAGTATTTGCTATTAATACGGAGGTTCCTGCAAAAGCATTAGCCACTCCACTAAACCCCAGGATCCCGGCACCCAGTCCGAGGTTTTTGATCAAATCACGTCTTTTCAGTTTATCAGCCATAGGATTAAATTTTCCTAAATTAATTAATAAATGTATTTTTTACAATTATTATTTCGGAAATTTTTCTCACTGAACTAAGCGATCTCAAAATTATATCCCGATTTCAGTAATCTCTGGTAGTTCTCGTAATTGAATTTGTATAAAAAAGCTCCGCGTTTACTGGTAGATTTATCTTTTTCATCCAGCTTTTCAAGAACATTCAGCGATAAGACCTTTTTCCTGAAATTACGCGCATCCAGTTCTCGCTGGTAAATTGCCTCATATAAGATTTGAAGCTGTGGGATTGTGAACTTCTCCGGCAGTAATTCAAAACCAATTGGTTTGTACCTGGCAATCTGCTTCAATTGAATTAGTGCATCATGTACCATCCGGTTATGATCCAGGATTAATAAAGGTAAGTGATCTATTTCGAACCATTTTGCACCATGTTCTTCCACTAGTTTTTCATCGTAATCATCGATCCTAATCAAGGCATACTGAGCAACTGAAATACAGCGATAACCGGGATCACGGTCTTTCTTCCCGTAGCTTCTCAACTGTTGCATGTAAACGTTTTCAAGCCCCGTGGCTTCTTTGAGAACCCTCTTACCTGCTACCTCAAGATCTTCATCAAGCCTTACAAAACTTCCAATTAGTGACCACTCCCCCTTCAAAGGTTCCACCCTTCTTTTAAATACCAGTAATTTTAATTTTCCTTCATGAAAACCGAAAATGATACAATCGGTGGCTACATACATTTTCTCTTTTACCTGGTAGAGATCTTTGGTAACTTCAGTCATTAATTGCAAATTTTTATATAAAGATAAATAAATACAGCATTATGAAAGTTTTCGATCTTATGTTCTAGGTTCACCCAGTATTCAATTATACTATTGAAATTTCGATCAATATTGTTTTAAAAGGCAATATGTTGTCTGGGATAGTTTCTCTAACATGGATTCACCCACTAAATAAAAAATCCGCTCCTTAATGGAAGCGGATTTTTCAATCTTTTAAACCTATTTAGTTACTGTGCGAAGTAAACATAAACGAAGATCACTAAAGCACAGATCCCAATTCCCACCGGAAGCACGTACTTCCATGGGCTAATATCAACCTGCTTGGTATGTTGCAATACAAAGTCCTCCTTTCTTGGTTTTACTCTACCAATGATCCACATAATAGCGATATTCATTACAAATAGTATAGCCATAACGTGAAGGTAATGCGGAAGCGCATCCTCTCCTACCACGAAATATTTTAATCCCAGGTAAACCAGGTAAAGTCCAACACCACTGAAAAGGGCAACTTTCGCAGCAATAGCCGGGATCTTCTTAGAAAGATAACCTACCACTACAATGGTCAAAATCGGGATACTGTAACATCCATTCACCTCCTGAAGATATCCGAAGAGTCCCTGTGGAGCATTCGCGATCAACGGAGCAATGAACATGGAGGCAATAGCAATGAAAATCCCAAAAGTCTTTCCTTTTTTCACAACTTCTATTTCAGAAGCCTCAGGGTTGAAGTGATGCTTATAAATGTCGATTCCGAATAAGGTTACCGAAGAGTTAAGGGAACTTAAGATAGCTCCGAAAAGTACGGCTGCGAAGAAACCTACAAGTACCGGTGGCAGCACTTCATTTACGAGGGCAGGATATGCCTGGTCTGCATTATCCAGATTTCCCTGAAACATATGCCAGGCAATGATTCCCGGAAGAACCACGATGATAGGCCCCAGGATTTTGATAAATGCCGCCAGCATCAATCCTTTCTGACCTTCCTTCAGGTTCTTTGCCGCCAGGGCCCTTTGAATGATTGCCTGGTTAGTTCCCCAGTAGAAAAGCTGAACCAGCATCATTCCTGTAAATATGGTTGAGAATGGAACTGAAGCATCAGGACCACCAATTGAGTCAAACTTTTCAGGATTGGAATCTACCAGAGTGGTTAAACCTGCTAAGATATCTCCATCACCAATAGCCATTAATCCAAACACTGGGATCATCAAACCACCAATCAAAAGACCGATGGCATTAATGGTATCTGAAACCGCAACGGCTTTCAATCCTCCGAAGATCGCATAGATCGATCCCACAATCCCAATTCCCCATACACAGATCCACAGGGCAGCAGTATCACTCACTCCCAGCATTCCGGGAATATCGAACATGGTGCTGATGGCCAAACTTCCCGAGTAAAGTACAATGGGTAGGAAGATCACCATATATCCTGAAAGGAAAAGTCCAGAAACTATAGATTTGGTGGTGCGGTCAAAACGGGTTTGTAAAAATTGCGGAACTGTAGTTAACCCTCCTTTAAGGTAACGTGGAAGTAAAAACAACGCAGTTACTACGATCGCAAGTGCCGCCAGCGTTTCCCAGGCCATTACCAGAATTCCCTCACTGTAGGCCGAACCATTTAAACCCACAATTTGTTCTGTAGAAAGGTTGGTAAGTAAAACCGATCCTGCGATCACCCCTGCAGTCAAACTTCTACCACCTAGAAAATAACCATCGCTGGTGGTTTCATCGGTAGATCTGGTTGCAAAATATGCGATTATGGCAACGAGGGCGGTAAATCCCACGAAGGATAGAATTCCAATCATAACGTTTTCTTAAATTTTCGGTTAAATATAGAATTATTATTTTACAGAAAAAGCAAATGTAATGTTGTTTTCATACAACTCTCCAGGCTTTAATAAGCTCGACGGAAAGTTTCGGAAATTAGGCGCATCCGGATAGTTCTGGGCTTCTAAGGCCACTGCCGGGTATTTCTTGTCAATTTCACTTAAATAACTCCAGGTATCCGGTAACTTTTCGGGGGAATAGATCACTACAACTGGCTGATTGCTACTCACCTTCATTTTAATACCGCTAAGAGGCGCAAAAAGCTGAGCCTGAAATTCAGATTCCATAACATCAGTGATGTATACATCGTCAAGCTCCCTGTTTCCAAGTAATTTATTTTCAGAAAAATCTTTAGGATGACCTTTGAGCTTGGTAAGATTACCGGTAGGTAAATTCTTCTCATCAAGTTCCAGAATCTTGGAGGCATGAACCTGCATAAAATGATCGCTCACGCTTCCAGAACCATTCAGATTGAAGTAGGCATGATTGGTAATATTCAAAATAGTTTCCCGATCTGTTCTGGCCTTATAGGTAATTTTAATTTCATTCTCTTCAGTTAGTAAATATTTTGCAGACACCTCAAGCCTACCCGGGTATCCTTCTTCCAGGTGTTCACTAGTATAAGAAAGAATTACATATGGATTCTCTCCCCCATGCACTTTATCTATTTCCCAGAGTTTATACTGAAATCCAGATTCACCTCCGTGCAAATGAACATCGTTCTTTACATAATCTAATTGATATTCCTTTTCACCAATCTCGAATTTACCCTCGGCAATTCTTCCGGCAAACCTGCCAGTACTAGCTCCAAAACATTTTCCTTCATCCCTGTATTCATCGCTCAGATATTCATTGGCATTAGCAGGCCCAACTACCAGATTGATAAGATCACCTTTCTTATTTTTCATTTTGAAACTGAAAATGCTGGCGCCAAAATTCATGATTTGCAACCTGCTTTTCCTAGCATTTACAAGGTCTATGATCTTAAGATCAGATTCATTTATATCGGTCAAGATTATTCTTTTTTTGAATTTACCCAGGAATCAACCTTTGATTCCAGAATGGTAAGTGGTAAAGCTCCATCAGTAAGAACAACATCGTGAAATTCCCTGATATCGAATTGTTCTCCCAATTGTTCTTTCGCCTTTTCCCTTAGATCGAGAATTTTATTCATCCCGATCTTGTAAGCAGTGGCCTGGCCCGGCATTACTATATGCCTTTCCACCATTTTCACACAGGCGCTTTCCGCAGCCGGTGTATTTTCTTTATAATAATCTATTCCCTCCTGCCTTGTCCACTTTTTTGCATGTATCCCGGTATCAACTACCAGTCTGCAGGATCTCCAGAGCTCCATGGCCAATCTTCCAAAATCTGAATATGGATCTTCGTAAAAACCTATTTCCTTCGGAATATATTCGCTGTAAAGTCCCCAACCTTCCACATAGGCGGTAAAAAAGCTGAATTTCCTGAATTCCGGAATACTGTCCAGTTCCTGGGCGATTGCAATCTGCATATGATGTCCTGGAATACCTTCGTGATAAGCTAAGGCTTCCATCTCGTACTTCGGCATGGCCGCCATATCATAAAGATTGGCGTAGTAAGTTCCCGGTCTTGAACCATCTATGGCCGGTTGCTGATAAAATGCTTTTCCGGCACTTTTCTCACGGAAAGGTTCTACGGCTTTAACTACAATATCGGCTTCCGGCTGAGTATTGAAAAGCTCCGGTAGCATATCCTTCATATTATTGATGATATCCTTCGCTTTCTTCAAATAAGCTGCTTTCCCTTCTTCAGTATTTTCATAATAAAACTGTTTATCGTTCTTCATGAATTCAAAGAAATCCTCCAGCGAACCTTCAAAGCCAACCTCTTCCATGATCTTTTCCATTTCACCATGAATTCTGGCAACTTCATTCAGTCCAATTTCATGGATCTCCCCGGCAGTCAGGTTTGTAGTGGTCACCCTCTGAAGTGCGTTATTATAAAATTCTTCACCTTTAGGGAATTTCCATACTCCAGCTTCTTCAGTTGCTCTCTGCTGCTGATTTTCCTGAAATTCTATCAGTTTTTCATAGGCAGGTTGCACATGGTCTACCAAAGCAGTTTCAGCTTCACCTATGAGTGCTGTTCTCTCCTCTTCTGAAATATCAAGCTTTTCAATTTTAGATGTAAAATCCTGCATAAGAGTGCTCGACTCGGCAGAATTAGTGAAAGGTTTACCTTTTATAAGATTGCGGGATGCGTCCAGAGTTCGGTCAAAAACGAATTTTGGAGGAATAATACCATTTTGCTCACGTATTTGTAATTGCTCGATAATATCATCCATCACCTTTTCCAGGCCAACTAACCTTTTAATGTAAGCCCTGGCATCTGGAACCGAATCTATACGATGCATATTGATAAGGAATGCAGGCAATTCTGCATGCAAACCATGCATTTGTTCGATTGGATAACTATAAAACCGATATTTATAATCATCAATTTCGTTCTTCACCTGTCTTCTGTAAAGCGCATAGCTCAATTTAGTATCTTCATCCAGGGCTGCTGTATCTACCTTGTCCAGATAATCTAATCGCTTTTTCGCTTGCTCCAGGTCTTCAGAATATTTCAGGTTGGAGTAATCGTCCCATTTACCATAATTGGTTTTCATCCCTCTTCGGGTCTGGATTTCCGGAGATTCTTCAATCTCTTTCTGATATTCACTGGCAAAAAACTGGTTAAGTTCCTCCGAGGCAGTTTCCTTATCGGCGTCAGAATAAGCTCCTTCATTTTTATTCTCTCCGCAGGAGACGATCATCAATCCTAAAAAAGCCGGAAAAATATATTTTTTAAAGTTCATCTTTTTCTTCTTCTAAAATGCTGAAAATAATTTCTGAATCCCCGTAAACGGTATGGGTCTGCTTCTGAAAATCATCTTCTTCAGCTTCAAATATGTTTTCTACAAAGGTTTGCGGATTTCTGTCGATTAGAGGGAACCAGGTACTTTGAACCTGGATCTGAAGTTTATGTCCCTTTTTGAAGGTATGGTTTATTCCCTGAAGTGTGATATCCACCTCTGTCTTTTTATTAGGCTCAAAAGCCTGAGGTTCCTCAAAACCATTTCTAAATCTTCCTCTCATTACCTCGCTTCGAACCATCATATGATAATTGCTCATTTTTAAATGAGGCATGGTTTCTTCATAGTTTTCAGCATCTGGCGGGTAGACATCAATAATCTTTACGATCCAGTCTGCAGCAGTTCCGGTAGTAGCAACTTTCAGTTTAGCTTCAATAGGCCCCACCAGTTTCATGTCTTCTTCAAGTACCTTTGTTTCGAAAACCAAAACATCTGGTCTTCTGGCCGCAAACCGTTGATCGCCGGTCATATATTCACGAGGGGTGAAAACCATTTTGATTTCATTGTTATAAGAAATAGGCTTTTCAGGATCACTCACAAAAGTTTCTTTATGATCTGTAGGCTGCTCAGTGAAACTCTGGTCATCTCCCAGGTAAAAGGTTTTTGAAGTCGTATTCTTTGGAGGCCATTCGGTATAATCATTCCATTCTCTCGCCCCGGTATCGTATATATGTGCTTCAGCAAGTCTAATCCCATCCTTCGTTTTCTTTTTCAGGAAATGATTAAAGAATTCTGTTTCATATTCTCTCTGGAAGTGAGTAGAAATACTATCCCCGAAATATACATTCCCAACAGACTGTCTTCCGCTTTCCCTGGCCCAGTCACCATGGCTCCAGGGACCAAAAACAATACTGTTGTAATTATCGCTGTTCTCCTCTATATTTTTGTAGATGGCAAAAGGACCGTAAAGATCTTCAGCATCAAATAATCCACCAACGATCATAACTGCAGGCTTGATCTTCACATTTTCAAAATGCTGGACAATGCCTCGTTTTTGCCAGAATTCATCATAATTTGGATGCTCTTTCAATTGTTGCCAGAATTCATTGTCTTCCTTGTAATATTCATCAAGGTTGCTCAAAGGCTCTGCATCCATGAAAAACTGGTATTGATCTTCTGTTCCAAGCTTTGGAAATTCATACCATGCTGTATCTGTTGGTTTTTCATGTTGATATCCAAAAACTGCGGTTGCTCTCCAGTAACTTAAAAGGTATGCCCCGTTATGGTGGAAATCGTCAAAGAAGAAATCCCCGATGCTGGCCTGTGGCGAAGCCGCTTTTAAAGCGGGGTGACCACTTAACAATGAATAAGTCGCATAGAATCCTGGATATGAAATACCCCAGGTTCCAACCTTCCCGTTGTTATTCTTAACATTATTGATCAGCCATTCGATGGTATCATAAGTATCGCTAGCCTCATCTACCTCTTTTCCTTTTTTATTTGGAATATAGGTGCGCATATTATCATAATTCCCTTCACTCATCCATCTACCGCGCACATCCTGGTATACGATGATATTGCCTTCTTTCATCAGGATCTCGTTAGGACCAATTTTCGAACGAAACTGATCTTCCCCGTACGGCCTGGAGCTATAAGGAGTCCTTTGCATCAAAATTGGATATTCCTGCGAAGTGTCTTTAGGAGTGTAAATGGTGGTGTGCAGCTTTACACCATCCCGCATGGGGATATCTACCTCCATTTTATTGTAGTGTTCTTTTACAGTATATTCCGTTTCGTTTTGGGCTAGAACCGGATGTAAAATGAATAGGAAAAGTATTGTAAACAGTGGGCATTTAAAGATTTTCATCTGTAGGATTTTTATTAAAGTGCTTAAAGATAGAAATTAGGTCTTTAAACCTAAAAGAAAATTATCTTAAAGCTTATTTGGACTCCCCTGAAGGTCTTCTTGAATTCTCCTGTTAGACTAAAAGATTTTAAAATCTTTTTTTTGAACCAGTGACTTTACTATCGATATTAATTAAGGGAAATGATGATTTGCTTCTTTCTAAAATCTAGTTACTAAAATGTTTTAAATTTCGGACTAGATGCTGAACCGAGTTCAACATGACGTAAGCTTCTCAGCCTTCACCCTGAACTCATTTCAGGGTCATTAAATAAAATTTTTTAAGTAATGCAGATCTTCAGAATTTTGGAATCAGATTTCTCTACAGCAAAACGATCATCTGCCCGGTGGTTGATGATCCAGACTATTTCTTCGCCGGAACAAAGGATCCAGGCATGTTCTTTTTCCGGTAAGGAAAATTTCTCATCCTTAAAGAAATCGCTCAATTTTTTCTTTCCCTTCATTCCAAATGGATAGAAAAAATCACCCTTTTTCCATTTCCTGATCTTCAATGGAAATTCCAGTTTTCGTTCAGGGACAAAAATACAGGAGTTGGAGGCCTTATCTATTTTTTTTACTTCATTAATATGTAGTGTTCCCATTCCCGGGATCATTACCAATTCTTCTTCTTTTCCTAGGCTATATTCCTTACTTACAGAGTTTCCGTTCTGCTCGGTTAGCAGCAATTTATTTCGATCCTTAATAAGCCGGTGAGTATCTGATAAAACCAATTTTCCGGTTTGTGCATTTAGAAGATCATATACATCATTCCATTCAGAAAAACCAAAAGATTTCAACAGCTGGTACAGGATCTGTTTTTGGTTGGGAACTTTCTTCAGAAATTCAATATCTATGGCATATCCATATTTATCCTTCTTGACCAGTTTTGGATAAAGCAAACTGAGGTAATCTTCCACCAGGTCCAAACTCTCCTGCAGATGTTGCTGGGTTTTAGCAAAACTATCCAGCAATTGTGGATTCAAATCTTCCAATACGGGAACTATGTGATGCCTTATCTTGTTCCGTAAATATTTATCTGAAGCATTACTGCTGTCTTCCCTCCATTTATAATGTTTTTTCCTGGCGTAAGCTTCGATCTGCTTTCTGGAAAAGCCGAGAAGAGGCCTTACTATCTCTTCCTTTTCGGCTTTAATCCCGGTAAGTCCTTCGGGACCGGTTCCGCGGATCAAATTTATCAGGAAAGTTTCAAGGTTATCATTAGCATGATGTGCCGTCAAGGTGTAATCAAATTGAACTGAACTGCTTAATTCTGAGAACCACTCATACCTCAATTCACGAGCGGCCATTTGCACAGAAATCTTATGATTTTCAGCAAAATTCAGCGTATCAAAACTTTCGGTGTATACCTCAACTTCCAGGGAGTCTGCCAGGTCTACCACGAATTTTTCATCTGCATCGCTTTCCTCACCCCTCAAATTGAAATTACAATGAGCTATGGAAAAATCAAGTTTCGCCTCATGGCATAAATGAGCAAGCACAACACTGTCTACTCCACCACTTACTGCCAACAATAGTTTACTTCCGCATAAATATGGATAGTTAGTTTTTATAAGATTCTTGAAGGTCTTTTCCATTGTTTCTCAAAGATACAAAAGGGTGCTGCTAAATCAATTCAAGTAAGAAGTACTTTTTTCTCTCCCGAATTATTAAGAACATTAATATATTAAGGCTTATATATTGGTAAGCACCTCACGCATTGCTTTTGCCTTTAGGAGGCATTCTTCATATTCTTTTTCAGGATCAGATTTAGCCGTAATTGCTCCACCTACAGAAAATGAAAGGTATTTATTCTCAGAATTATAAAGTATACTGCGAATCACCACGTTAAAGTCGAAATCGCCGGTTGGAGTAAAATAACCTACAGCTCCGCTATAAAGACCACGTTTTGATTCTTCCAGCTCTTCAATAATCTTCATCGCAGAGATTTTTGGAGCTCCCGTCATACTTCCCATCGGGAAACTGGTGCGCAAAGCTTCTACAGAAGGGATATCATCAGCAATTTCAGCGGTCACACTGGAAATTAACTGATGTACCTGTTTAAAAGTATAGACTTTGCAAAGTTCATCAACTTTTACACTTCCTTTTTTTGCGATCCTGGAAAGATCATTTCTTACCAGGTCTACGATCATTACGTTTTCAGATTGTTCCTTGGGATCTTCGGCCAACTCTGCAGCGATCTTTTTATCTTCTATAGGGTCTTCTGAACGACGGGCAGTTCCCTTTATGGGTTGTGATAAAAGTTCTGACCCTTTTTTTCTTAAATATCTTTCAGGAGAAGCAGAGATAAGATTGAAATCCTCAAGTTTCAGGTAGGCTGCAAAAGGCGGAGTGGAAATTTCATTGAGGGACCTGTAAATATTGAAAGAATCAATATTAACATTTTCAGAATAATAATCCTGGCAAAAGTTGGCTTCATAAATATCTCCACGATGAATATGGTTAAGCATCAACCTTATTTTCTCCAGGTATTCTTCCCGGGAAATCCTGGCTTCTACCTTTACCGGCGTATGGTCTGATGCCAATTCTACTCTATAATCCCGGATCTCCTTAAAGTCATTCTCTATCTCATCATCTACCATTCTAAGGTAACTGAGTTCTACACACCCCTCTTTGATTAAGATCAATTTCTGAGGCTGAAAAAAATAGAGGTCGGGAAAATGCAGTCCGTCGAAATTTTTAGAACTTAAGTTCTCCACATCGTTCTTAAGGTCATAACTTAAATACCCAAAAATCCAGTCGGCAGTGGTTTCCTGGTATTCTTTGAGTTTATCGAAAGCCTGAACGTAGTCCGTTTTGATCGCCGTAAAAGCTTCTACAGCAAGAATGGCTTCATATTCGCCGGTCTTAGAATCGTATTCGTTACTATCCAGCCAGGCAATTTCCTGAAACTGCCTGCTCCACGACAATAACTGTTCTTTAAATTTCTTTGTTTCTTTTACGGAAAAAACTCTGGAAGTGCGCACTTAATCTTCAATTTGATGCGCAAAGGTAGTAAGCACATCCTCAATTCCCATATCCAGAACTTCGTTTATGACCTTTCCATCTTCAAAATTATCCTTAAATGAAGGCAGGCTGAAACTTTCGATAACATTTCCGCCAAACCTTCCGAAGATATTCTTCGAGTATTCCAGCGAACTGGCTGCGCCACGTTTTCCAGGAGAAGTACTTATTAAAAGGATCTTTTTACCTTCCAGAAAATTCCTGTTCACCCGGGAAACCCAGTCAATTATATTTTTGAAAAATGCTGAAGGACCTCCATTATGCTCATTTACGGCAATAACCAGCGCGTCACTTTCAAGGATCAAATTCTTTATGATGGTAGCATTGATAGGAAGGCCTTCGTTCTTTTCGATATCTACGCTAAAAACAGGCAATGGAAATTCCGTAAGTTTAATTTCCTTGATCTCATGACCCTGGATCCTGCTTAAAACATTATTTAATAATTGCTGATTAATAGAAGTGCTGCTATTAGAGCCTGCGAAGGCCAGTATTTTTCGCATTGGTCGATTTTGGACTAAAAATACCTAAAATTATTAAGTCTGATCTTTCTAAAAAATAAACCCCGGAAAATTTCCAGGGTTATATAAAATTGAAGATTTAAATTTATACAATAAAGAGTCCGGCTATTGCATTTACCTCATCCATTGTTAATGGCTCATCAAAGGCTTCAGTTATTGAAGAATTAGAATACTGAGGCAATGCTGCATTTAAATCTACACCACCTTGAATAGTATTAGCTTCCCCTGCATAAACTGCAGCTATTGGTGAACTTTCATCACCATTTCCTGTGATCCATCCTTTTTCCATTCGCATTCTACGAACCTTTGAAGCATGCCTGGCTTCTATTGAATGTATCTGAAGCGCATATTCCAATAAGGCATTATTATCTATCAAAGCTCCTGCCTGTCCTTTATAGGCTCTAACACCAGTGTCTTCAAATCCCTGGGATAATAATAAAAAGGTTTGATAATCCCCAAAAGTGTTAAAAGCTCCTCCAGCCGTGAAATCAAATTGCGGTTTTTCAATAGCATTTTCTCCCAGGGCCGTAAGGAGAAATTTTACATGCTCATCTTCATGTTTTAAGATTAGGCCAAACACATCCCTGTCATCACCTGTTATTAAACCATTAGTATCCATCCCGATCTGGTAGAATTCCTTTTCCAAGTACTCCAGGGTAAGGGCAAAATTTAATATTTCAATCGGACTTGCCATGGCTGAAGCAAATGCTGACGACATCGTTGCCGCTTTCGTTTTGTTACTGGTTGCTGCAAATGCAAAAGGAATTGACGCTAATGCAGCCTGCTTCCCAATATTTTTCATATGTCCGAAGGATTCCTTCCTGTTGGCTTTTATGTTTAAAAGTTCACCGTCGGCTATTTTATCTAAGAAATTTATAAAATTCATAATTTTAAGATTTTAGTGTTATTACTCTGTTGGAACATTATTGGCGATAATCCGGGTTTTCAGGAATCCAGTTCCAGCAACCCTTTCCAGGATATCTCCCGGCGCAACTGCATCATCGAATGCTTCTGGAAATACCTGATTTCCTAGTGCTAGATCTACCGTAATGTCTTCATCAGCAAAATTATCTGTATCACCAGTTGTTTCTCCAATAAGATCTCTGATTGCCGAGGCATGCCTGGCTTCCACCGAGACTATTTTTCCAGCAAGTAACAGGTAAGTCGCATTCGATAATAGTTTACCTGCACCATTATACGCCTGAACCCCGGTATCTTCTAAAATTTGAGAAAAAGTGAGAACTGTATCTCTATCCTGAAAATTTACAGAACTGAAATCGAATTCCAGATTTGGAGCAACTTGTCCAGGACCAAATAATGAGTCCAGGACTAGTTCAAAAAAGTCACGGTGTATCAATTCATGTTGATAGATATCATAGAATATTTCATAGTCCCCGTCCATACTATCAAATGACAAAGAATTACCGTTTACCACATTAGAGTAAAATGCTGCCTCTAGCTGTTCAAGGATATAAGCATAGTTCAATATGGCCCGGTCACCCTTACCTAAATTAAATACCTTCTTATTATTGACTCCTTTGGCTTTAGCGTCTAGTGAGAAAATCTCATCTTCTTCCGGTTGGCATGAATACAACATTAAGCTGGATCCCACTACCGCAAGCCCACCAAGTTTTAAAAAGCTTCTTCTGGAAGATGCATTTTCATTTCCTCTGTTTACTTCAACCTTAATAACTGGTTTTTTCATAATTATTTATTTAATGGTTAAAAAAATCACCTGTACATAATATACGAACAGTCTAAGGTGTTGGTTTTCAGTTTTTTATATAATTGTGATAAAAATTGAATATTTAACAGGTAACCTATTGCAAGAGGATAAATTCCATAGTTTTACCGATGATTACCGATTTCATTTGGAATGGAATTCCGACAAATTTTCATCTAATTTTCCTTTGGAATTGAATTAAATAAGAAACTGGTTCTGTTTTTTTATTCAGAAGACTAACTTTATTTAAAAATTTGCCATTTTAATGAAACATTCCATAGAAAATGAATTCCTGACAATATCTGTAAAGGAAACCGGTGCAGAACTTTGCAGCATCATTAATAAAGAGAATAACAAGGAATATATATGGCAGGCTACTCCTGATATTTGGGGAAGTCATGCTCCTAATCTTTTTCCCATTATCGGGGTTATAAAAGATGGAAAATTCTTTTATAATGGAAAAGAATACTCCGTTCCCAAACATGGATTTATAAGATACAACCAAGATATAAGGCTCAAGGAAAAATCTGAACATCAGCTTGTTTTTGAACTCATGTATTCAGAAGAAACGCTTGAAATGTATCCTTTCAAATTCGATTTCAAAATTGCCTTTACCTTAAACGGAAAAAATATTGAAGTTAGTCATCATGTCATTAATCTCGATTCTAAACCTATGTATTACTCTCTTGGAGGACATCCGGCATTTAATATTCAGCATTTTGAAAATGAAAAGATCGAAGAATATTATTTGGAATTCGATAAAAAAATAAATCTGGAAACCTATCTTCTTAATGCCGAAGGCTTGGTGAGCTCCAAAACCAGAAAGGTTCTAAAAGACGAAAATAGGATCCAGTTAACTCCGCATATTTTTGATAATGATGCCCTAATATTTAAGAATATCAAGTCTAAAAAAGTCAACCTGGTAAGTGCCAAAAATGGCAGGATCCTATCTGTTGAATACAAGGATTTCAAGAACCTGGGAATCTGGGCTAAACCCGGTGCTTCCTATGTTTGTATAGAACCCTGGTTGGGAATTGCAGATATTGAAGATACAAACCAAAACTTACCAGATAAGGAAGGTATTGAAAAGCTGAATGAAGCAGAGGAAGTAAACCATGCCTATAATATCCAGATAGAATAAAATTCACACACAATATCCTAATAAACAGTTTTTTATTATTTTCATATTATTAAAAAGTATTCTATGAAAAATCCAAAATTTATTTTCGTTTTATTATTTATGTTTATTTCATCGATTTCGCTGGCACAGGAAGATATAGTGCATATGCTGAATGGTGATGAGAAAAAAGGAAAGGTTACCGCAGTAAAAAGTGAGGTGATTAGTTTTGTTTATTCCGGAGAAGACCTGGAGTATGAGTTAAAAAAAGAAAATATCCATAAGATCGATTTTGCCAGCGGACGTACCGAGGTCTATAATCAAATTCAAAGTACCTCAACTCTACCAAATCTAAATTCTACTACAACTGCAGCGGAAAGAAAAAATAAGATTGCAGTTCTTCCCTTTAAGATTGTCTCTAATAACACTGCCTTAACTACCGAAGGAATGATGGAGGAAGTACAGGATGCCACAGCAAGCTCTATCAGGAAAAATACCAGCCAGGTGATTCTTCAGGATCCATCTGAAACCAATGCCATTCTTTATGAGAATAATATTGGGGAAGCTGAAGCCAGCAAATTGAGACCTGCAGAACTTGCCCAATTGCTTGGAGTTGAGTTTATCGTTCTTGGCTCGGCGAAAATAGACTATACCGGATCAAATTCTTATGGAAGCAGTAGTACAACTTATAAGGATAAGGAAAATAAAGACAGAAAATCAAGCAAGTCTTCTGGAAAAGAAAACACTTTTTCATCCAGCAGCTCTTTGGAAAATTATAGTACCAATATCATGATAAAGATTTTTAATGATCAGGGAAAAAGTCTTTACAATGTAGACCGCACCGGTATCGGGACCAACCTAGACAAATATGAATCTACGATTAGCTATCTTATAAAAAGATCTCCCTGGGGAAGTAAAAGAAAATAAAATTTTTGCCGATATCGCTAATTTTTAATGCCCTACCTTTGGGGCATTAAATTTTTATATTTTGAGCTTTTCTGACCTAAACTTAAATACACCATTGCGAAACGCCTTGGAAGATCTGAACTTCCAGGAGCCTACGCCCATTCAGGAACAGGCGTTTTCTACAATCATGTCTGGCCGGGATGTAATAGGTATTGCTCAAACGGGAACAGGAAAGACCTTCGCCTATTTGCTCCCTATACTGAGAATGCTAAAATATTCAGAGCAAAAGAATCCGAGAATATTGATCATGGTTCCAACCAGGGAACTTGTAGTGCAGGTAGTTGGAGAGATCGAAAAAGTAGCCAAATACATCAATGTAAGGGTTGCGGGCGTATATGGAGGTGTTAACATAAATACGCAACACCAGGAACTCATGCGTGGGCTGGATATCGTTGTAGCCACCCCCAGAAGACTTTATGATCTTGTTCTGCGCAGAGCAATTCAGCTGAAATCTATCCAGAAATTTGTGATAGATGAAGTTGATGTAATGCTGGACCTTGGCTTTAAATTTCAGGTGAATAATATTATTGACCTACTTCCGCAGAACAGGCAGAATATCATGTTCTCTGCTACCATGACCGAAACGGTTGAGGCGATGATCGATGCCAGTTTCAAGGCTCCGGAAAAAATTTCAGTAGCCGTGAGCGGAACGCCTCTTGAAAACATTGAACAAAGCGGATATAATCTGCCAAATTTCTATACTAAGTCCAATTTATTAAAACATCTCCTGGTAGACGTTGAGACTTACCACAAGGTCTTGATTTTTATAGGTGATAAAAGAATAGCCGACAGACTTTTTGAAAGTCTGGGTGAGGAATTCCCTGGCGAAGTAAGCGTTGTACATACCGGAAAAAGTCAGAACTACCGCTTAAACAGTGTTTCTGAATTCGACGCAGGAGAAACCCGAATTATGATAGCTACAGATGTGATGGCCCGCGGACTGGATATTGAACATGTTTCACACGTAGTAAATTTCGACACCCCGCAATATCCTGAAAACTATATGCACAGAATTGGTAGAACCGGACGGGCTGAAAGGAAAGGACGGTCTCTTCTTTTTACTACCGAAAAGGAACAGGAATACCTGGATGCGATCGAAGACCTAATGGATATGGAAGTACCTCAGCATGATCTTCCTGAAGATGTTGAAATTTCGAAAGAACTGATCCCCGAAGAAAGGCCTCGAGCCATTGAGATCAATAACCCTAATAAAGATATCGAGGAAGCCGGACCTGCATTCCACGAGAAAAAGGATAAGAATAAAAAAGTTAATCTAGGCGGATCTTATAGAAGGGAAATTGCGAAAAAATATAAAAAACCTAAAACGCGAGGCGACAAGAACGCCAATCGCAGAAGGAAAAAATAAAGAAATTATAAAAAGGAGCGCATAAACGCTCCTTTTACTCTTACGTCAACCTGAACTTGGTTCAGCTTCTCCAATTTGAAAATTTATCTCCTCCGAGATCCTGAAACAAGTTCAGGATGACTTCAATTTAATTGCAGTAATTGTGAATAACTAACTCCTATTCTTTCTCTTTACAGCTTTAGCCGCTCTCTTTTCTTTCAAACTCCTGGTCGGTTCTTTTTTAGCCGAATTCTTGGAAGGGGATTTCTCCTTAGACATGATTTCTATGATTAGAATTAACTTTTAAATGTAGTGATTGTTTCATTGCGAAATTCGCAATTCTTCAGGCATCATTTCGTAAATTTGTAAGTTGCCAATCATTGAACTTCCTGCTCATAAAATATTCATTATGAGAACTATAATTTTATTCCTCATTGGCCTTATCATTTTTTCCTGTAAAAATGATAGAGAGAAACCAGAAGAAATCACCCTAAAAGAAGTACCCTCGAGCAAGTATAGTTGCGCACCTAAAATGACCGATAGCGAATGGTATGAATCCGATAAAAAAGCTCCACTTTTCGATGGACTTGATGCAGTTGATTTTAAGATTGAAACAGATAATTTTGAAGTTCAGAAATACTTTAATCAGGGAATGGTTCTGGCCTATGGATTCAACCACGCCGAGGCAGCTCGCTCTTTTTATTACGCTACCAAACTCGATCCTGAATGCGCTATGTGCTATTGGGGTTATGCCTATGTTTTGGGGCCCAACTATAACGCAGGAATGGAAGACGACAATTACGAGCGGGCTTACGGCGCTATCCAGAAAGCCCAAGAACTGGGTTCGAAATCTGAAAAAGAATCAGAATTGATCTCAGCAATGGCAGCGCGATATGTGGAGGAACCTCCTGAAGACCGAACAAATCTCGATAAGGCCTATAGCGCTGAAATGAAGAGGGTTTATCAGCAGTTTCCACAAGACCAGGACATCGCCACGCTTTATGCAGAATCTTTAATGAATCTTTATCCATGGCAGCTCTATGACAAACAGGGCAACCCAGAGGAATGGACGCCGGAAATTGTTAGTCTTCTTGAGGAAATTTTAAAAAATCATCCTGATCATCCCGGTGCAAACCACTTTTATATTCACGCCGTAGAGGCTTCTAATTCTCCTGAAAGAGCAAATGTTGCAGCAAAAGCTTTTGATGACGGATTGGTTCCGGGCTCCGGTCATTTAGTGCATATGCCATCGCACGTTTATATAAGAACCGGTGAATATCATAAAGGCTCTATAGCAAACCTT
This sequence comes from Christiangramia lutea, assembly GCF_022489035.1. GTDB lineage: Bacteria > Bacteroidota > Bacteroidia > Flavobacteriales > Flavobacteriaceae > Christiangramia > Christiangramia lutea. The sequence goes on along the minus strand of NZ_JAKVTV010000003.1, from coordinate 304,487 downwards.
CGTGCTGTGGAAGCAGATAGTATTTACGTCACGAAATGTCATGCCCAGGGAGCTTATCCCCTCGCTTATTATCCGCATAACTATCATTTCCTGGCCGCCACAGCAACTTTGGAAGGTAATAGCGAATGGGCTATGCTTGGGGCAAATAAACTTTCGGGGTACGTTCATCCGGATATAATGAAAGAACCGGGTTGGGGAACGTTACAACATTATTACGCTATTCCGCTATATGTGCAGGTAAAATTAGGACGCTGGGACGAGATCCTGAATTCAGATTTTAAGACCTATGACCTGCCATACCTTGAGGCTGTAAAAAAATATGCCAGAGGAATGGCCTATATGGCCAAAAATGATCTTGATAAAGCCAGAACCGAGTTAGAGACACTGGAAGAACTTTCAGACGATAAAAGTCTTGAGGAAGTAACAGTCTGGGACATCAATTCGGTGAATCATTTGATGCAAATCGCAAGAAGAGTGGTCAAGGCAGAGATCCTGGCCAGCGAAGAAAATTATGATGAAAGTATCACTCTGCTAAAAGAAGCTGTTGAAATTGAAGATTCCCTTAATTACGATGAACCACCAGATTGGTTCTTTTCCGTTAGACACCATTTAGGTGCAGTACAAATAGAAGCAGGAAAATATAATGAAGCGATCGCAACCTATGAGCAAGATCTGAAAAAACTACCCAAAAATGGTTGGGCCCAACATGGAATGAAACTCGCCTACCAAAATTTGAATGACAATGGCAATGTTCAGAAAATGGATGCTGAGATAAAACAAAGCTGGAAAGGGGCAGATATCCAGATCAATTCATCAAGGATAAAGTAATAACCGATTTGTAAATTCCTTCGAAACGGCAATTTACATACCTGCGTTAAGCTAGAAATTCAATTTTAGACGCTTTCTGATGTGACAGCGTCAAGATTTTCATTCCTTATCCAGTTTAAGATAAAGCTGGCCATTCTACCAATTAGAAATGTGAATCCACCAAATACGGGAGCTAACAAAGTCACTTTTAATCCACCAGCAAATAAATTAGGGTTGATATCTCCCAGGGCTTCAAACGCATCGAAAATCTGAATGAGTCCGATAAATTGTGCGAATAGACCAATCACCAGGGCCAGTAAGGCAAGCTGATTTATAAGTGTGACCGACTTATTAAAAATATGTGCAGGTGATTTTAGTTTCATCGCTGCTCTAACAATTAAGAACAGTACCAGTAGAAAGCAAATAAGAATAAGGCTCATAGCCAAGGGACCACCTTCATGTATCCTGGCCAATAACTGTTCGAAAAATCCACCCTGTTGAAAAATTAAAATACTGATTGCGATCATTGTTCGGTTTTTTGATTGTAGTCTCAAATCTACATGATAAGCCTTTCCAAAAATGAATTTTGAGATGAAATGCAAAAATCAACCCTGTTTCTACATCGTCTAAGCCATAAACTTATATAAAATGATTATAATGTCATGCGCCCTTCTAAATTTGTTATTTGTCGCAAAAACTTTCACATCTGAAAATTTAGTCACATTTTTATTTCTTGATGAAAATCGCCGGTGCATTTTTAGAATTAGGAAGAAGAATATTGCTACATAGTCTTTTATGGCTAATTGTGCTCCTGTTCTTTACATTTTTCTTTGGATTTCAAGGAGCCGATTTCAGTACCATTCTTACATTCTCGGCCTTCTTTCTCCCGGTTACAATTGGTACGACCTATGTTTTCATTTACAGGCTCATTCCGGCATATCTTATTTTGAAAAAATACCTGAAATTTTTTCTTTATTCCGTAGCCACCTTCCTTATTTCGGCAACTTACATCACCTTATCGGCATTCTACGGCATCATAATGACCCTGGGATACGGCTACCAGGAGAACTTCCCCCTTACCAAAAGCCTCATCTACATTTTAATTTCAGTATATCTCGTTGTAACCATTGCCTCTGCCTTTAGTTTGCTGAAATACAATTACTCCACTTCGGCTAAGAATGAAGAATTGAAAAATCGATTCCTGGAAGCACAGCTTAAACTGAAGGAACAGGAACTTCAGTATTTAAAAATGCAGATACACCCGCATTTTCTATTCAACACCCTAAATACGATCTACGGATTGAGCCTCTCAAAAAATGCTGCCACTCCCGAAATGATCCTGCAACTTTCAGAGTTGCTGGATTATATTCTTTACCAAACCAAAAAACCTGTAGTAAAGCTTGAGGATGAGGTAGGTCATATTCGAAATTATATAGATCTGGAGAAAAAACGCTTCCGGGAAAATCTGGATGTTCAACTCAATATTGATGAAATTCCTTCGAATATTGAACTAGCTCCCATGCTACTATTGCCTTTTGTGGAGAACAGTTTTAAACATGGAAAAGGTAACGACGGAAAATTCAAAATTTCTATTTGCATGAAATTGATCGACGAGATGCTCAGGTTCAAAATCGAAAATTCAATCTCGGGGGAAATAGATAAAAAAGAAAGTGAAGGTATTGGACTTAAGAACTTAAAGCGCAGACTGGACATACTATATGAGAATAGGTACAATCTTCATATTAAGAATAACAAAAGTACTTTTAAAGTCCAGCTGGATCTGAATATTACTAAAAAACCAACAGATGTCAGTTAAAATTAAATGTCTTATCGTAGACGATGAACCGGTAGCCCTGGATATCCTGGAAAATCATCTTTCCAGGATAGAAAAGATCGAAATTGTTGGAAGATGTCAGAATGCTACCGAAGCTTTTAATATGATGAACGCGAACCAGGTGGATCTCATCTTTCTGGATATAAATATGCCGGGCGTTACGGGAATATCTTTTGCAAAATCGATCAACAGGAATATAAAGATCATTTTTACCACAGCTTACCGGGAATATGCTATTGAAGGATTCGATTTGCAGGCAGTAGATTACCTGCTTAAACCAATTTCCTTTCCCCGCTTACTCGATGCCGTAAATAATTTCCAGGAAAATCATTTTAATCACCAGCCACAGTCGAATCAAAATGAGGAAAATGCAGATTTCATTTTTGTAAAGATCGACCGGAAAAAACATAAGATCGATTTCTCGAAGATCCTATGGATAGAAAGCCTGAGTGATTATTTAAAAATTGAAACAACTGAAGGCACTAAAGTAACCAGGGAAACTATTTCTTCCATCGAAACCAAACTGCCACAGGGAAAATTTATTAGAATTCATCGCTCCTTTATTGTTGCTATAGAAAGGATCGAATCTTATTCCTATGAAGAGGTCATCATAAATAACAGATCTATTCCGGTAAGCCGTACTTAAAAGGAGAATGTTTTAAAGGTCTTAAAGCAATTTGAATAGATTAGCTTATCCAGAGCATATGGGATAGAAATTTCACGTAACGACCATTCTCCTTTTTCATGACTAGAATATTACCACTTCCATTTAGAGGTCCGTCAACTTTAGCCCAATAGAAAATAGCATAATAACAATTATCAATATCAGAATGAAATATAAATGGTTTACTTATTTTATAAATCCCATATTTTATTTTGTTCGTTGCATCTAAACTTTTCAAATTTCCTAAAAGAAAACTTTTATCAATAGATCCTTTTGGATCACTATTTAAATATTTGGTGATTGATGCTAAATTAGATTTTGAAAAATGCTTTCGCACATCAATATCTTCATCTAATGAAGAATTCTGGATCTTATCCCATGTTTCAAATTCGCTGTACCGGTCATAATTATCACCACCACCATTAATCGGTATAAATTTAGATTGAATAAGGGCATCTTTCCCTATAAGAAAACTATTAATTACCTGATATTCTTCAGGGAGGTTTTTTAATTGGTTAGTGATCTTTACTATATCAAAACGAGGAACAATAACGCTTCCAAACCAAAGCCAATCATCTTCTGCTTGCTTTTCAATTCTTATTCTTCCAAAAGCCTGCCAGTGATCTGATTCCTCATATATTAAAGCATAGGAAATTGAATCTCTGCCTTCTTGAATTATAGGAAATGCTTTCATAAAAAATGACGAATCGCTGAGCTTATAATCAGATTTTAGTAATTTTGGATCCAACATTACACTCTTCAAATTCTTAATTTTTTCATTCAGACTTTTTGTTTCAGCAGGCCCAAAAATTGAATCCAAATCAATATTCAAATGCTGAAATCTACCATCAATGATTACACGTTGGGATTTAAAGTTTTTCTTAATAGAATCGATATTCATCCAACTGGACACAAATTCTAATTTATTTGGATTTAAAGTATGTTTAGGTAGAATTTGCAGTGGAGGAATGCTTGCTTTCCGTGTGTTATAATATTGATAACCATCCTCCAATTGTTTTTCACTTAATTGCCCAGAAGCAAATTGAAAACCAAAAATTGCAAGAATAAAAACAGGAATAAATTTGCTCATTTTCGAATATAAAAAAACCCAGACGAATTAACGTCCGGGTCTAAAATGTATATTAGATTTTACATTAAATATGTAAAGCTCTATTCTCGGTAGCAGCAAGAGCAGCTTCTTTAACTGCTTCAGCATAAGTTGGGTGAGCATGAGACATTCTGGCGATATCTTCAGCAGATGCCCTGTATTCCATGGCGGTAACTGCTTCAGCAATAAGATCAGCCGTTCTTGCACCGATCATATGAACTCCAAGAACCTCATCGGTCTTCTCATCTGCAAGGATCTTTACAAGTCCGTCAATATCTCCACTGGCTCTTGAACGACCAAGGGCGCGCATTGGGAATTTCCCTTCTTTATATTTCACTCCTTCTTCCTTCAATTGCTCTTCGGTTTTACCAACAGATGCAACTTCAGGCCATGTGTAAACCACGCCAGGAATAAGATTGTAATCGATATGAGGTTTCTGTCCTGCGATAAGTTCAGCAACCATAGAACCTTCTTCTTCCGCTTTATGAGCAAGCATCGCTCCTCTAACCACATCACCAATTGCGTAAATATTATCCACATTGGTTTGAAGGTGATCGTTCACTTCCACTCTTCCTTTATCATCAAGCTTCACTCCTGCAGCGTCAGCATTCAATCCGTCGGTATAAGGACGACGACCTACAGAAACCAGGCAGTAATCACCTTTGATCTCGATCTCTTTGTCCTTTTTGTCATCAGCCTTAATGATGATCTCATCTCCATTTCTTTTAACCGATTTCACTTTCGTGCTGGTATGGAATTTCACTCCCTGCTTCTTTAATACTTTCTGAAGTTCTTTCGAAAGTGCAGAATCCATCGTTGGAATAATTCTATCAAGGAATTCTACTACAGTCACTTCAGCACCAAGACGACGGTAAACCTGGCCAAGTTCCAGTCCAATAACTCCACCACCAATTACGATCATGTGTTTAGGAACTTCTTTCAGCTTTAAAGCTTCTGTTGAAGTGATCACTCGTTCTTTATCCAATTCGATAAAAGGAAGATTCGATGGCTTAGACCCGGTTGCAATAATGGTTTTTTTCGCTTCGATGGTCTGAGTTTCACCATCTTTTTCAATATTGATGTGAGTCTTATCTTTAAAAGATCCAAGACCTTCATAAACATCAATTTTGTTTTTATCCATCAGGAACTTCACTCCGTCGCAAGTCTGACTTACCACAGAAGATTTACGTTCCATCATTTTTTCAAGATTCAGCTTTACTTCCCCGGGAATTTCAATTCCATGGTCTTCAAAATGCTTGATGGCATCATGATAATGGTGAGAAGAATCTAAAAGTGCCTTACTTGGGATACATCCCACGTTAAGACAGGTTCCACCAAGAGTGGAATATTTTTCAATGATTGCAGTTTTCATACCCAGCTGGGCGCAACGAATGGCGGCAACATATCCACCGGGTCCTGATCCTATAACTGCAACATCATATTTACTCATAATTGTGTGTTTTTTTGTTTTTCAAAAATCGATCGTAAAAGTACAACTATTCTCTACAATGACCAATACTCTATTAGCAGTTAGCAGTTAGCAGTTAGCAGTTAGCAGTTAGCAGTTAGCAGTTAGCAGTTAGCAGTTAGCAGTTAGCAGTTAGCAGTTAGCAGTTAGCAGTTAGCAGTTAGCAGTTAGCAGTTAGCAGAAATTAAAATTTTTAGCGTACTTTAAAAAGTCATTTTTACAAATTTTCACTTTTCACTTTCACCTACAGACTAATAAAAGTACTTTGCTTCACTTTATTGATCGTGAAAATACTTTTAGTACTCGCAATATGATCCAGCGTGGTAAGCTTGGTGACCAGGAATTCCCGGTATGCATTCATATCTTTCACCAGTACCTTAAGCATATAATCAAAATCTCCACTTACATGTAAACATTCTATCACCTCGGGTAGGTTATTGATCTCCTTTTCGAATCGGGAAAGAAAATCTTTTTTGTGCTGCACAAGTTTGATCTGGCATAATACCATAAAACATTTTTCAACTTTTTGGGGTTCTACCAGGGCAACGTATTTAGAAATAATTCCTTCGCGTTCCAGTTTTCTTATGCGTTCGTAAACTGCCGTAACTGAAAGCCCAAGATCGTTGGAGATCTCCTTATTGGTCTTTTTACTATCCTGCTGAAGATGCTTGAGGATTCTCTTGTCTAACTCGTCAATTTTCATTTGCTTTTAAAAATTTGGAAAATTAATCGATTTTCGAATAAAAATAGATTTTTATTCTGAAATAGTAAATATTGACCGATTTATTTACCAGGTATGAACTATATCATTGTTTTTAAAACAGATTAGACTGAAATTTGATAAGATTAAATCAAACATTATGAAATATAAGCCAGCAGATAGAATTCAGGATCTACAATATTTTGGAGAATTTGGTGGAGTGAACCCATCAATTTCAGATTCCTCGACCTATACTTTTCTTTCAGCAAAGACCATGTTCGACACTTTTGAAGGAAACGCGGAAGGTTGTTACCTATATTCACGCCACTCCTCCCCGTCCAACCTGTATCTTGGAGAAGCTTTAGCAGCTATGGAAGGCACAGAGGCTGCTAACGTGGCAGCTTCCGGAATGGGAGCCATCACTGCAGCTCTACTGCAACTATGTAATGCCGGAGATCATATCGTTTGCAGTCGCACCGTTTATGGCGGGACCTACGCATTTCTGAAGAATTTCGCGCCGAAATTCGGCATTGAAACCACATTCGTAGATGTTACCAATCCTGAATTGGTTGAAGCAGCCGTTCAGAAAAACACAAAGGTGATCTATTGCGAATCTGTGAGCAATCCGCTTCTGGAGATCGCCGATCTTGAAATTTTAAGTAGAATTTCAAAGGTTCATGATCTTAAACTAGTAGTCGACAACACTTTCTCTCCCTTATCGATCACTCCGATCAAATTAGGTGCTGATGTGGTTATCCATAGCCTTACAAAATTCATCAACGGAAGTAGCGATACCGTTGGCGGTGTGGTTTGCGGAACTAAAGAATTCATCAATGATCTTAGAAATGTGAATGATGGAGCAGCCATGCTTCTTGGGCCAACGATGGATAGTTTCAGGGCTGCTTCGATTTTAAAAAACCTTAGAACCCTTCATATTCGAATGAAGCAACACAGTCATAACGCGATGTACCTGGCTAAAAAATTCCAGGAAGACGGATTTAAAACGGTGTACCCTGGTCTTAAATCTCACTCGGGACATGAAACTTTCCGTAGAATGATGAACGAAAGTTACGGCTTCGGCGGAATGCTTACCATAGATGTAGGTTCCTTAGACAAAGCGAATGAGCTTATGGAGTTAATGCAGGAGCGTAATCTGGGTTACCTGGCGGTGAGTTTAGGATTCTACAAAACTTTATTCAGCGCGCCAGGAACTTCAACTTCTTCAGAAATCCCAATTGAAGAGCAAAAAGAAATGGGATTAAGCGATGGGTTGATCCGTTTTTCCATTGGTCTGGATAACGATATTGCAAGAACTTATGAAATGATGAAAGAATGCATGGTTAAGGTTGGTGTTTTGAATACCGAATTGGTCTAATTTTTTGCAGGATTAAGCCGAAAGTCGTAAAATTACGATCAGAAAAATGATCAATATTAACGACCGGTTTTAAAATGACAAGCCTCAGGGTGGATCTGAAGAAATTCAGGAATACCCTGAGGCTTTATTTTTGCCACATATAAAGCACTGAACCTTAATGGAAAACTCTTCCACACAAACTGAAAATGATGCAATCATCGAAAACAAAGAGTTAAACATCTGGGAAGCACTAATTCCAGTTTTTGCCCTAATAGGGATGCTGGCTTTCAATGTTTTTGTCTTTGGAGATGATGCTCTAAGTGGTTCAAACCAGTTTATTTTACTTCTTGGAGGAGGTGTTGCAGCTATAGTAGGTTATTTCAATAAGGTAAAATTTGACTTTATGATAGATGAAGTTGCCTCGAACATTCAAAGTACTGCCGGTGCGATTTTGATCCTATTAATGGTTGGTGCCCTTGCAGGAACCTGGCTAATTAGTGGTATTATCCCAACTATGATCTATTATGGTTTACAGATCTTAAATCCTACCATCTTTCTTGCTGCCTGCGTTATTATATGTTCTGTGATCTCCCTGGCTACGGGAAGTAGCTGGACCACCTCGGCAACAGTAGGTATCGCATTGATAGGTATTGCCGATGCTTTAGGAATTTCCCTGGGCATGACGGCTGGAGCGATCCTTTCCGGAGCTTATTTCGGTGATAAAATGTCTCCATTGAGTGATACTACCAATCTTGCCCCGGCTATGGCAGGAACCGATCTTTTCACCCATATAAGGTACATGGCTTTAACTACCGTACCTACTATTACCGTAACTCTTATTACTTTTATAATAATAGGTTTAAACCTGGACACAAGTGGTTCTACAGACACAACCTCCATCCTCAATTCGATAGATTCTTCATTTAATATTAGCCCATGGCTTTTTATTGTACCAGTATTGGTGATCGTCCTTATCGTAAAAAAGACCTCTCCGTTAATAGCGCTCCTAATTGGAACTTTGATGGGTGCAGTAGCGGCGCTCATCGCTCAGCCAGATGTAGTATTGTCTGTAAGTGGTATGGATAAACTTAATTTTATTAGCGGATATAAGGGCATCATGAATGCGATCACCGTGAATACGGCTGTAGAAACAGATTCTGAAGCCCTTAATGACCTTTTCGCCTCAAGCGGAATGGCCGGAATGCTAGGGACCATATGGCTAATTATTTGCGCAATGGTTTTTGGTGGGATTATGGAAGCGATTGGTGCTTTGGCCAGAATCAGCAAGGCTCTATTAAATTTATTCCACACTACCTTTGGTTTGTTTGCTAGTACAGTATTTAGTTGTCTTACTTTGAACGTTACCGCCTCAGACCAGTACCTGGCGATAGTAGTTCCCGGTAAAATGTTCGCTAAAGCCTATAAGGATAAAGGTTTGGCACCAGAAAACCTTAGTAGGAGTCTGGAAGATTCAGGTACGGTAACATCAGTTCTAGTGCCGTGGAACACATGTGGTGCATATCATAGCGGTGTACTGGGTGTTCCGGTTCTTTCATATGCCGGTTATGCCTTCTTCAATTACCTGAGTCCGTTTATGACATTGTTATTCGCCGCCGTTGGGATCAAAATAAAAATGCTTTCCGAAAAATAGATATTATCAATCTGGTAACTCCAGGGTTAATTTCCTGATAATTCGGCAATTATAGATGCACGCTATTAAACTTCTCTGAATTGATAGATGGAATCTATTAAACAATAAAATTAAAAAATTTTCAAGCCTTTAAAATGCGCAGTTAGATGCTACTTTTGCAGTGTAGAAAAAAGAAAAAGTTAAACTTAAAAAAGAATAATTTATATGGCTTTAGTCGGAAAAAAATTTCCAAACCTTAGCGTAGACGCTATGAATGAAATGGGAGACACTTTTAAATTAAATGTATTAGAAGAAGCTCAGAAAAACAATAAGAAAGTATTGCTTTTCTGGTACCCGAAAGATTTCACCTTTGTTTGCCCTACAGAACTACACGCTTTTCAAAATGCAATGGAAGAATTTGAAAAGAGAAATGTTATGGTGATTGGAGCTTCTTGCGATACTCCTGAAGTTCATTTCGCCTGGTTAAATACTCCAAAAGATAATGGTGGTATTGAAGGTGTAAAATATCCAATTCTTGCAGATTCTAATCGTAACCTAAGTTCAAGACTAGATATTCTGGATATCATGAGCGAAACTTATGATGAGGAAACCGGGGCGATCACGCTTGAAGGAGATAATGTAACTTATAGAGCTACATACCTTATCGACGAGGAAGGAACTGTATTCCACGAAGGTATCAACCATATGCCACTTGGAAGAAATGTAAACGAATTCCTTAGATTGATCGATGCTTATTCTCACGTTCAGGAAAAAGGAGAAGTTTGTCCTGCAAACTGGGAAGAAGGTAAAGAAGCAATGAATGCAGATAGAGAAGGCGTTGCATCATACCTAAGCTTAAACTAAGAAGCACAAAGCTTAAATTAAGAATCTAAAAAAATTGCTATGATTAAGGAATTAGATCAGGATAACTTAAGCGAAGTTGTTGAAAGTAACGACACTGTTGTGGTTCAGTATATGGCCGGATGGTGTGGAAACTGCAGATTGATGAAGCCAAAATTCAAAAAACTGGCTTCAGAAAACGAAAATGCTCAGTTCATTTTTGTTGATGCGGAAAAGTTTCCGGAATCAAGAAAGCTGGCAAAAGTAGATAATCTACCAACCTTCGCGACATTCAAAAATGGAAGTTTTAAGAATCAGGTTCAAACTAACAAATTTGACCAGTTAAAAAACTTAGTTGATGAAGTTACCAGTAATTAAACATCTACAAAGAAACAACGAGGTTGTAAAATTAGAGAACACTATAGAGGTTCTGGAAAGTTTCACCGAGCACCGTTCAGTAACTGAAGAGCAAATGGATGTGGTTGGAGAATTAATTACTAACCTCTGCGGAGCTGTAGAAGTTCACAAGATGATTGAAGATGGTGTTCCTGAAAAGGACGCTGCGAATAACTTTGTAAAGAAAGTTTTAGGTTCTATAGACAAATAATTTTTTTTACAAAGCGATATAAAAGGGCTGTTTTCCAATGAAAACAGCCCTTGCTGTTTTATGATAATTTTAGTAATAACCGAAACTCAATCTTCTAAATTTATATTTCTAATAAAAAAATAATGGCAAAGATTAAACTTGGGGAGGAAATGGTCACAACATACGGAAACCTTCCTGCTATAAATGAAAAAGCTCCACATTTTGAACTTATTAAAGCAGACCTTAAAATTGGTACTCTGGAAGATTTCAAGGGTAAGCGGGTTATTATGAATATTTTCCCAAGTATAGATACGGGAGTTTGTGCCACCTCGGTTCGTAATTTTAATAAAAAAGCATCGGAACTTAAAAACACCGTGGTACTTTGTATTTCCAGAGACCTTCCTTTTGCACAACAAAGGTTTGTAAGCGATGAAAAATTAGACAAAGTGGTAAATCTTTCAGATTTCAAAGACAGGAACTTTGGAAAAGATTACGGGGTTGAGATGATAGATGGTATTTTTGAAGGTTTATTATCCAGGGCCGTTATAGTGCTCGATGAAAATAGCCATGTAATTCATTCGCAACAGGTTCCAAGTATTGATGAGGAGCCGGATTATCTTGCCGCACTGAAAACCCTATTATAATGAAGAATAGTTTCCTCGGAAAAAGAGTCAGAGGAGGAAAATATGCTATTAAAGGAGCCTGGCTACTACTAAGACATGAACCCAGCATTCAGGTTCAGTTTATAATTTCGGTTTTAGTATGTCTGGCAGGTTTATATTTTGAAATTTCCAGAGAAGAATGGATCTTTCAATTCCTAGCGATCGGTCTGGTGATGGCAACAGAAGGCTTGAACACAGCTGTAGAAGCCATGGCAGATTTTGTCCATCCAGATTTTCATAATAAAATAGGTCATATAAAAGACATAGCTGCCGGAGCTGTATTTATCGCCGCAATAATTGCAGTGATAATAGCTGGATTTATATACTTCCCTCATATCTTTTAAATCTAAAAGGTAATATTTAGCTCATTTTGCAGTTTACTTTTCTAAAGTAGCATCGGGAAAATTAATAACTTTCAAAATTGAATTATTTTTTTCTTATTTTGACAAAGGCTTATTTGTATTTTTGCCCAAATCCTTGAACCTGCATATGGCTAAAAAGAAAGCTAAGAACAAGAAAACAACCAAAAAATCCCGTAAATTTTCGCTAAAGCTGAACAGGCAGCAAAAAGTGGTTCTAGGTAGTTTCCTGATGCTTTTTGGCCTGGCATTGATCGTTGCCTTTATCTCCTTTCTATTCAACTGGCAGGCAGATCAGAGTATACTTAACGAGTTTTCCAACCGAGAACTAGAAGCAAGAAACTGGTTAAGTAAATTTGGCGCCAGCATTAGCGACTTCTTTATTTATAAAGGTTTTGGACTTGCCTCCTTCTCTATCGCTTTTTTGATCTTATTAAGTGGAATCTATCTTTTCTTTGGTTTTAACAGTGCTAATCTTAGAAAATTCTGGTTTTGGGGAATTCTGGTCATGATCTGGCTTTCTATTTTTTTCGGATTTTTCAGCGGAAAATATGCCCTGCTGGGGGGACGCATAGGTTTTGAAACAAATGACTTCATTCAGGATTATTTAGGTTTTTTCGGAACCGTTCTTCTTATGCTCTTCCTGTTTATAGCTTACCTGGCTATTCGCATGAAAGTCACCCCTGAAATGGTAGGAGGATATTTTAGATCTGGTAAAAAGGAACTACAGGATGCCATGAAGGAACATCAGTCGCAGGTCGCTGAAACAGATGAAGAAAAAGACTGGAAAGAAACTGTTGCAAAACCTGTAGTCGAAGATAAAGAAGAGGAAAAAGCGCCTAATATAGACCTATCTGAAGATAAACCTATTGAGAAAAAAGTTTCGGAGCCTTCACCACAAATGGAAATAAATCCTGCTCCAGAGGAAGATGTGGCTATGGAGGTTGAAGCTGCTCCCGAAGAGGAAGAGGAGGACAATTTAAGCACAAAACTTGTTAAAGATTTTGGCGAATTCGATCCTACTCTCGAGCTCAAAAACTATAAGTTTCCAACCATTGAACTTCTGAAAGATTATGGTGGAACCATTACTATTGACCAGGAAGAACTCGAAGAAAATAAAAATAGAATTGTAGAGACCTTAAAGAACTATAAGATCGAGATCGCCCAGATCAAAGCTACCGTTGGTCCTACAGTTACTCTTTACGAAATTGTTCCTGAAGCAGGAATAAGGATCTCCAAGATCAAAAACCTTGAAGATGATATAGCTTTATCTCTTTCAGCATTGGGGATCAGGATCATTGCGCCTATTCCAGGAAGGGGAACCATAGGTATTGAAGTCCCTAATAAGAACGCGAGTATAGTTTCTATGCGCTCTGTAATCGCTTCCGCAAAATTTCAGAATGCTGAAATGGAACTTCCCCTGGCTCTCGGAAAAACAATTTCTAACGAAACCTTTGTGGTAGACCTGGCAAAAATGCCTCACATGCTTATGGCCGGGGCAACAGGTCAGGGTAAATCTGTTGGATTGAACGCTATTCTTACTTCGTTACTATATAGCAAGCATCCAGCAGAAGTAAAGTTTGTTCTGGTAGATCCTAAAAAGGTAGAGCTTACGCTATTCAATAAAATTGAACGTCATTACCTGGCAAAATTACCGGATACCGAAGACGCTATTATTACTGATAATACCAAAGTGATCAACACGTTGAACTCACTTTGTATTGAGATGGATGATCGTTACGAACTGCTTAAAAACGCGATGTGTCGTAACATTAAGGAATACAATGCTAAGTTCAAGGCCAGAAAACTTAACCCGAATGACGGGCATAAATTTTTACCATATATCGTACTTGTAGTAGATGAGTTCGCCGACCTTATCATGACTGCCGGTAAGGAAGTAGAAACTCCAATCGCCAGGCTGGCGCAGCTTGCCCGTGCGATTGGTATCCACCTTATCATTGCAACCCAAAGACCTTCGGTAAACGTTATTACAGGTATTATTAAAGCCAACTTCCCTGCGCGAGTAGCTTTCCGTGTAACTTCAAAGATCGACTCCAGAACAATTCTGGACAACCAGGGAGCCGACCAGTTAATTGGGCGTGGAGATATGCTGTTTACCCAGGGTAATGAATTGAAAAGACTTCAGTGTGCTTTCGTCGATACACCCGAAGTTGATAAGATCACCGAATTTATTGGATCACAAAAAGCATATCCAGATGCGCATCAATTACCTGCCTACGAAAGTGAGGAAAGTGGCACAGGAGTTGATATAGATGTGAGCGAGCGGGACAAGCTATTCCGCGAAGCTGCAGAAGTGATCGTGACCGCCCAGCAGGGCTCGGCATCTTTGCTTCAGAGAAAATTAAAACTTGGCTATAACCGTGCAGGTAGAATCATAGACCAACTTGAGGCCGCAGGTATCGTTGGCCCTTTTGAAGGAAGCAAGGCAAGACAGGTTTTAATTACAGATCTAGCAGCTTTAGATCAGCTATTAAATGAACCAGACAATTAAAAAATCGTAATGAAAAAACTAGTATTTATCCTGGCTGCAATTATTTCTTTTAGCTCCCAGGCACAGAATTCACCAAAAGCAGAAAAACTATTGAATGAAGTTTCTTCCAAAGTGAAGAATTATGACAATATGGTGATCGAATTTAAATATGCCCTGGAAAACCAGGCAGAAAATGTAAGCCAGGAAACCAGAGGAGATGTGAGTATCGCAGGTGAAAAATATGTTCTAAACCTTATGGGCACTACTCAAATGTTTGACGGTGAAAAGATCTACACCATTATTCCAGAAGATGAAGAGATCAATATCTCGAATTATGTAGAAGAAGACGCAAACAGTATCACTCCATCAAAAATGTTCAGTTTTTATGAAGATGGATATAACTACGAAATGGACATCACCCAAAACGTAAAAGGAAGAGAGATACAGTACGTAAAACTCACCCCGAAAGATAGCAATGCTGAGATCAAAAATATCCTTCTGGGAATAGACAGCCAGACAAAACATATTTATAACCTGATACAAACTCAGGAGAACGGAACCAAAGTAACCATCACTGTGAAAAGCTTTAAAACAGATCAGCCACTGGCAAAAAATCTGTTTACCTTTAATGAAGATCGATACAGCGATTTTTACATTAATAGATTAGACTAAATTGAAGATACTCGACCGGTACATACTCACCAGTTTTTTAAAAACTTTTTTTTCGGTCTTTATCATACTCATGTTCATCTTTGTGCTACAGACGATCTGGTTGTACATAGGTGAACTTGCTGGTAAAGACCTGGATGCCGAGGTGATCCTGAAATTCCTTTTGTATTTCTCACCAAAACTGGTACCGCTGGTATTACCGCTCACCATCCTGCTTACTTCCATAATGACCTTTGGTTCTTTTGCTGAAAATTATGAGTTCGCAGCGATGAAATCTTCGGGTATTTCGCTTGGCCGTGCCATGCGAAGCCTTACCGTTTTTATAGTTTTTGTAAGTTTTGTAGCCTTCTTTTTCGCCAATAATGTGATCCCGGCTGCCGAATTCAAGTCAATTAACCTTCGAAAGAATATCGCCCAGTTGAAACCGGCCATGGCAATTACTGAAGGTGTTTTTAACGATATTGGGACATTCAATATCAAGGTTGATGAAAAAAGTGGCGAAAACGATCAGTTTCTTACCGACGTAATAATACATAAAAAGGGAAATGGCGGTGGAAACAATACGGTAATCAAAGCCAAGGAGGGCGAACTGGTTGGTAGTACAGATTCTGATGTTTTATCTCTAATTCTCAAGGAAGGGAATTACTACGATGAGATCCAGTCTACCGATTATAAAAAAAGAAAGCAGAAACCCTTTATGAAGAGTTATTTTGATGAATATGTCATCAACATAGATCTTTCAGATTTTAATAATGTAGACCTTGAGGATGAGTCTTACAGTTCTACTCATGGAATGCTTAAGATCTCTGAACTGGATGAAAGTATAGATTCCTTTTCAGTTTCTTACAATAACAAAATGGCTGAATTCAGCCAGAACATGTATACACGAACCGGAGTTCCCAACCTTAATATGAATTATAAGGTTAAGGATACGGTCATAGATAATCAAAAAAGTCTACTTGGATATTTTGATACATATGACGGTGCACAGATCGCCAATCTAGCCCTGGGATCGGTGAATTCTTCTCTTGCTCATTTAGCAATGAAAAAACAGGAATTCAAGGTCAGCATTAAACAGATCAATAAATTTGAGATCGCCCTGCACGAGAAATATGTACTTTCATTTGCGTGTATTGTATTGTTTTTTGTAGGTGCGCCGCTTGGAGCGATCATTAGAAAAGGTGGAATTGGGTTACCAATCGTAGTTGCTATTCTTTTATTCCTCACCTATCACTTTATTGGAATATTCGCAAAAAACTCTGCGGAAGATGGTAGCGTTCCTCCGTTTATTGCTACCTGGTTATCTACCTGGATCATGCTTCCCCTGGGTATATATCTTACTTATAGAGCTACTACAGATCAGGGGCTATTTGTATTCGACAATTTTGTAGCTCCTATTAAGAAACTCTTCAAAAAAGCCGGTCTTTTCAAGGACAAAAGTAAAACAGAATAAATATCTTTGCAGCCACAAAACTAGATTTTATGGCTCAGGTGGAGAACAATCAATATTCAATTAAACTGGATAATATTCAGGAAGCTATCGATGATATTCGCGCAGGAAAAGTGATTATCGTTGTAGATGATATTGATAGAGAAAATGAAGGAGATTTTCTGGCAGCTGCTGAGAAAGTAACCCCCGAAATGATAAATTTCATGGCCACTCACGGCCGCGGACTTATCTGTGCTCCGCTTACGGAACCTAGATGTAACGAGCTGAAGCTGGAAATGATGGTTGGTAATAATACCGATCCTATGGAAACAGCCTTTACCATTTCAGTAGATCTAAGAGGAAAAGGAGTAACTACCGGGATTTCAGCTGCAGATAGAGCGAAGACCATTCAATCTTTAATAGACCCGGAAACAAAACCTCATGACCTGAACAGGCCGGGACATATTTTCCCATTGAAAGCTAAGGAAGGTGGAGTTTTAAGACGTACAGGACATACCGAGGCCGCGATAGATTTCGCAAGGCTAGCTGGTTTTGAACCTGCCGGGGTGATCGTAGAGATCATGAACGAGGATGGAACCATGGCTCGATTACCTCAATTATTAGAAGTTGCCAAAAAGTTCGATCTTAAAATAGTTTCTATTGAAGATCTGGTAGCCTACAGAATGCAGCATGATTCTCTTATTGAAAAGAAAGAGGATTTTGAACTGGATACAAGATTTGGAAGATACCGCTTAAGAGCATATAAGCAAACCACGAACTCCCAGGTGCATATCGCCCTTACAAAAGGAAGCTGGAAACCTAATGAAGAGATCATGGTTAGAGTGAATTCCACTCGTGTGAATAATGACATTCTAGGAACACTTACCAATAATGCCGATAAAAAGCTGGATGGAATGTTTCAGGCGATCAATGATGAAGGTCGTGGTGCCATTGTTTTCATTAATCCCGCCAACCAGTCCCCTAATCTTCTAAGCAGGTTGACTGAACTTAAGGAGAGCCAGAAAAAAGGAGAGATCAAAGCTCCCCCGGTAACCATGGATAATAAGGACTTCGGGATTGGAGCTCAGATTTTGCATGATCTCGAAATTCACAAGATCAGGCTGCTTTCTAATACCCAGCAAACCAAGCGTGTGGGAATGATAGGATATGGACTGGAAATTACGGAATACGTAAACTATTAGTCAACTTCGATGATTACCTCATCCAGGGGTCTTCGCACTTTTTTAAATTTTGAGAACATATCGTCATCAGAGCGATATCCAACTGGAAGCACTAGAACCGATCTTAAATTTTTATCGTGAAGCTTTAAGAATTCGTCATATTTTTCAGGTTCGAAACCTTCCATGGGACATGCGTCGATCTCTTCAGAAGCACAAACTGTAAGAAGAGTACCCAGAGCAAGATAAGCCTGATTTATGGCCCAGGCTTCAATTTCTTCAACCTCTTTTGTCTTAAAGTCATTTACCAGAAACTCGTGAAAAGGTTTAAGGATCTCTTCGGGTGTTTCTCTTACGTGTTTTACCCTTTTGAAGTAATTTGTAATAAACTCTTCATCTACCTTATTTTCTATACAAATTACCAGAACATGCGAAGCGCTGTCTACCTGCTGTTGATTATATGAGAATTCTTTTAATTCTTTCTGGATCTCCTTATTAGAAATAATAAGCATTTTAAGAGGTTGCAAGCCATAAGAAGTAGCAGTGAGATTAAAAGCCTGTTTCAACACCTCTACTTTCTTTTCAGAAAGGATCCTGGTTTCATCAAATTTCTTAGTCGCATAGCGCCAGTTCAAAGCTTTTATATTACTCATAACCTCTTTTAAATAATATTTTACAAATGTACATAATGTAGAAGGCAAGATCGGCGTTAGGGAATAAATTAATCTGATACATCCAAATATTATGGCTATCTTCGATAAGACTCTCATCATTCTATAATGCGCCGACTTAAAAAAATCATTCTGTTTTCGGTTATTGGCCTGGTACTGATAATTTTTGCGATCCTTGGAGTAGAGGCAATTTTTAAGAGACAAACTCAGGATCTTATTTACAGGGATATTTCAACCTTGCCTAAGTCTGAAACCGTAATAATTCTGGGAGCAAGTGTACACGCAGATGGGAAGTTATCTCCCATTTTGAAGGACAGGGTAGATACCGCCATAAAATTATTCGAAAACAATAAAGTGAAGAATTTCCTTGTTTCGGGGGACCACCGAACAGACGATTACAATGAGATCGCGGCTATGACCGGATACCTTGAAGATCGAGGCATAGATAAAGACCTCATCATTTCAGATCCTGCCGGTCTGGATACGTACGATAGCATGTACCGTGCGGGAAATATCTATAACATAAAAGATGCTATTGTAGTCACTCAGGAATTCCATTTACCAAGAACTTTATTTATAGCCGAAAACCTGGATCTGAATTATAAAGGATTCCCGGCCGATCAAAGAGCCTATCAAACTGAATATCGTTTAAAACAAAGAGAAAAACTGGCCAATCTCAAAGCCCTGTGGGAAGTCTTTATCCATAAAAAACCACACTCCCTTCAGGCCGGAATATTTCCAACTTCAAATTAATCATTTCTTTTTGAGTATCTTAGAATACTACTAACTTCTAATACCAAAATAATGATTCAGTGGATAATTCACATTCTGGTTGACGCCCTTGTCTTACTCATTGCCGCTAAATTTCTTGGCAGTGTCCATTTAAAGGCTTCAAAACAGCCATAATCGTAGCCTTGATTATTGGGGTTTTAAGTTTCCTGCTAAGCTGGTTACTTACCGCTATACTCAACATCGCCACTCTGGGTATCTTTTACTTCCTCGGAATTGGTTTTGTGACCAGGGTTATTGCCTATGCTATCATAATTGAAATTGCCGATAAAATGACCTCAGATTTCAAAACTGACGGCTTTATGTCTTCGATCTGGCTGGCAGTCTTAATTGCGATTTTTGGAGCAATCGTTGATGCAATCCTTTTTTAAAAAACTACCGGGTGAGATGCCTCATCCGGTTTTTTCTACCCCACCAGACGAAAAATCCGGTTACCGGCAAAGACGCCACAAAAATGCTAAGAATAAAAGCTATGATCTTTCCGGTCATCCCAAAATACTGCCCGGTATGTATACCATAACTCATTTCCTGTAATTTGAGTCCGGTACTTTTAGAATCATAAGGTTGCTCCTGAAGAATTTCTGCTGTTTGAGGATGAAAATAGTAGTTGGACTGGTGATCATAATCAAGCGATTCTGGATAAACACCTGTTACAATAGGATGGTGGTCACCTTCGGTCCATACGAAATACATGTCGTTTCCCGGTTTCATTTTCATCGTTTCATTAAAGGCAATATCTATCGGTTCTCCTGTAATTCTCTTCTTCTGAATGATATTTTCTATATGGTGATCGCTTTCGATATCTTCACCCAAGTTTCCTACGAAATATATCCCGTCTTTCACCCAGTCATAGGAAAAGTATAAACCTGTGATGGCTACGATGATCGCCAGGATATGTAAATAGAACCCGCTTATGTTATGCAGGTCATAATTCAACCTTCTCCAACGGGCGTTCCATTTTATTTTCAAACTTTTCTTAAGGTTCTTCAGTTTTTTAGGCCACCACAGGATTACTCCGGTAATCATCATTAGAATAAAGATGAGGGTAGAACCCCCCACCACCTGTCTACCAATTTCTTGTGGTAATAACAGGTACATATGCAGGGCTTTTACAATTTCGAAGAAATCTTTAGTGAAATCCTGGGCATATAAAAACTCCCCGGTATAGGGGTCTATATAATAATAGTAAGGGGTTTCATTATGCACACCGTAAACCGCAACCGGCCTGTCTTTACCAGAATAAATTACAAAATCATCAGTGGTGCCCGGAAATCTCTCTTGTACGATTTCTTTGATCTCTGAAGGTGGTAAATAACCGGTTTCTTTCTGTTCAACAAAACGATAATCAAATAGCGCATCCTTGATCTCGTCGTGAAAAACATAAATACAACCGGTAATGGCTACTATAAAAACTATAATTCCTGTGAGAAGGCCCAGCCAGAGGTGAAGTCTGCCGGCCCATTTCTTCAGTATGTTTTTTTTCTTCTTTTTTTTCATGATATTAGAAAAAAAGGAGATCACCTTAAAGGCGATCTCCGGCTAATTCAATTCTAAAATTTGTAAGTAAGCGCCGCGGCAAAATTCCTTGGTGCCTGTGGGTTAATGGTAGACCATCCGTTATAATAATCTTCATTGGTAAGATTATTTAGCTTGAAATTGATAGAAAATTTATCTACATCATAAAAGACAGCGGCGTTCAAAATCGTATAAGATGGAAGAGTAAAAGTTCCGGAAGTATTACGGTTAAAGATCATATTCTCACTGGCATAATTTCCACCAAATCCAAGCCCAAAACCTTCCGCCAATCCAGAGGTAAACCTATAGCTGGCCCAGAGATTGGCAAGGTTTTCCGGCCCCGCAGATTCCGGTCTTCTTCCCAGGAAGTCATCATTTTCAGAAGCTTCGGTCACCTCGCTGTCGTTATAACTATATCCAGCCACCAGGTTTAATCCATCTACCGGACTTGCAGTTATTCTTGCTTCAAAACCACGACTGTACTGAGTTCCATCCTGGTTTACATCCAGGCCATTACCTAGAACGATATTCTCAACCTGAATATCATAATAACTCAGGGTCGCGAAGATTTTATCATTGAAAAAATTCAGTTTGGTTCCGAATTCAAACTGGGTGGCGTGTTCAGGATCGAAAGTAATTCTCCTGGTTTCACCGGTCTGCTGATCGATGACTTCTGAAGGCGCTACATTGCTGAACCCATCCATATAATTGGCAAATATGGATACTCTGTCTAACAGCGGCTGATACACCACCCCAAATTTTGGAGACAAGGCTGTTTGACTGTTGGAATCATTCTCGAATTGGTCTATTCTTAAACTTGCCATAGCCGAAAGCGCGGGAGTTATGTTTAAAACGTTTGAAACATAGGCGCTGTAAATGTCTTCTTGCGTTGTAGTGTTATTACGGTCTGTATTCGCCAGTAATCCATCCACGGCAGCCGTTGATAGAATTCCACTGTCCCCATCGGTAATATAATTCGCTTCATCGGTAATGCCGTAAACACTTTCATTTACATTCTGTAAACTGGCATTTCCAATGTATACGTTGCCATTTCCAATATACCCGGTACCATTATCTATAGTCTCACGTTGAAAATAATCAAGGCCGGCAACCATTCTGTTCCTCATACCCAGAATTTCGAAATCACCGATGAAATTCTGCTGAAAATCGGTAGTCAAGGTCGTTGAATTCTGGTTATTCATAAACCTGGAAAGCACAATCCCTTCATCAAGTCCCTCATAAAACCTGGTAGTTTCATATAAATAGGAATAGTAACCTTTAGATTTTGCACTTCCTCTCGAAATTGCCGTTTGCGAGGTCCACTTGTCAGATAAATTATAGATCATTTGCCCCTGCAGGCTGTAAGTAGGATTTGTTAGAGTTAGATCATTACTGGTATAAGATCTATTTGTATCATAGTTCAACTCCTCCACATTATTAACTGTTAAAGGCGCTCCCCTATCCACGAACAACATGGTAGGATTTGTAGATTCTCCATTATAGAACTCTGTGTTCACGAAGAATGAAAGTTTATCATTCACCTGGTAACTTAGTGAGGGAGCAACAAAAAATGATTTTGAAAACCCTGCATCCTGAAAAGAATTCTGTGTTTGATAGGCAGTATTCACCCTCATCGCAACATCTCCTTCTTCGTCAAGCGGAGTATTCACATCGGCGGCAATCCTGTTAAGACCAAAGCTTCCCAGGGTATAAGTAATATTTCCACCGAAATAATCATATGGTTTTTTGGTAGTGATATTTATCAAGCCTCCGTAAGAAATAAGGCTGCTTCCGTACAAGGTACCTGATGGGCCTTTGATCACTTCAATATTCTCAATATTGGCCGGATCTGGGCTTCCATTAGTAACAGCAGGTAATCCATTAACCATGGTTGGCTGCACTGGAAATCCTCGAAGAGAATAATAACCGGCTCCGTCTCCACCTCTACCGGTAGATTCCCAAAGTTTGGTGATCCCGGAACTATTTTTTAAGGCATCATCGAAATTAGTGATGATCTGCTCCTCCAGTAACTCGGAAGTGATATTATCGTAAACCTGTGGATTCTCAATATTCTTTAAAGGTAATTTGGAGACGTAAACACTCCTTTCCCTATCGTACTTATTTATTTTTCCGTTTCCCTGAATTACAACCTCATTTAGTTGCTCTTCCCCGGTTTTCAAAATAACTTCGGGAATTACAGTATTTTCTCCAGGCTTTATGGAAACTGCGATTTCTTTCGGTTTGAATCCAACATAGGTAATCCTTAAAAGATAATTCCCATCAGGTATATTATTGATTGTAAAAGATCCAGAGTTATTGGTTTCTGTACCAATGTTAGTACCCTGAACTTCTATGTTCGCTTCGGAAATTCCATCTCCATTAATGCTGGTAACCTTACCAGTTAGACTTCCAGAATCCTGGGCAAAACTGGTATAATTGATCAATATTAGGATGAGTAGTAGTTTCTTATTCATTTTTAATTTTATTTAGACTTACTTTAAATAGAGCAGCAAAACTATGTGAGGAAAATGAAAATAAAAAGCTTATTTAGATTTATTTTAAATAAAAAAATTGAATTAATTGTAAATCAAACGTTTAAAATTGAGAAGAATAAAGATTGATTATAACAGGAATTTTAAATTTAATGCCGATTTAAACTGAATTCCTTTCCTTTCAGCTACTTTTGAAATTTCAAATAAAAACCTATGATCAAATTAATTGTAACAGATGTTGACGGAACTTTGCTGAATGATAATCATGAGTTACATCCAGATTTCTGGGAGGTAGAAGAACAGCTTACTAAAAATGGAATTTTATTTTCCATTGCGAGTGGCCGACAATTCTATAACCTTGAATCCAGATTTGAAAAGATAAAGCACCGCACGATGTTCTTTGCAGAGAATGGAACTTATGTTTCTCACAAAGGCAAGGAACTTTATGTGAACCCTATCGAAAAAACAGCTGCTAAGGATCTTATAAGATTAGGCCGTGAATTGGAGAGTACAAACCTTGTTCTATGCGGAAAGAATTCGGCTTATATCGAAACCAGTGATGAAGGCTTCAGAAAAGAGATATCTAAATTCTATGAAAGACTGAAGGTTGTAGACGATCTCACCCAGGTTGACGATACCTACCTGAAGGTTACCCTATGTAATTTTAACGGGGTTGAAGAAAATACCTTTCCGCATTTCGTGAATTATACAGACCGGTATAAAATAGCAATTGCCGCAAAAGTATTCATAGATATTACCGCACTGGATGCGAATAAAGGAAATGCCATCAGGGGAATTCAAAAGGAATTGGGCATTAGCCCTGAGGAGACTCTTGTATTTGGCGATTACCTGAACGACCTTGAAATGATGAAGGTGGCCAAGCATAGTTATGCCATGAAAAATGCTCATCCAGAAATTCTTGAAGCAAGTAATTTTGTTACCAGCCACGATAATAATGATAATGGTGTACTGCGTACTATAAAATCTCTTGGGCTGTTAAATGGCTAATTTACGATAATATTGGTTTTATCCAGACCTGAATTCCCAGTGACCGGGTCGTAGGCATAAATCATGATCTCGTAAAGTCCTTTATCTAAATTTGTCTCCCCGGAAAAAGTACTGGGCTTATCCTTTTGATCTAAAACAACCTCTCTCGAATTTCCTTCAGAACTGGTTATTACTGCCTTTACTTCATATTGATTTGCATCCCATAGGCCATCTTTCGTGACAGGGCATCCACACATCATTACGATATTAGCTTCAAGCCAGATCTTGTCTGATGCCTTTATTCTTTCGTGGGTTTGCGGACTTAAGATATCCACAACAAATCCAGGTATTTCCAGCACTACTCCATCTCCGGTAATATCCTTTCCAGGGATCACCCATAGCTGGGTACTACTTACAACCTCAGCTTGTTTCTTATTGACAGGTGCGTAGGCTTTTACAGTGATAAATTTTGGTTCATCTATATCGAGAGTGGCCATATAACCAGCGGTTTTGTCGTCTGAAAGATCTACTCCCCTGCCCCAGTCCTTTTTCATGATTCTTTCAGTGTCGCCTGTACTTCCAGAAGTAATACCTTCGTCCAGTATTTCTCCTGAATATGCGTCCAGAACCATTATTTTCGCACCACCAATGGAAGTGCCAATGAATTTAGCATCCTTTGCTTTCGCCCTTACCATGATATTGGTAGTTTGAGCATTAACAAATAATAAGCTGAATAGAAAAACTATTGTAGCCAGATGTTTTTTTGAAATCATATTACTGAATTCTGTTTATTTATGTAAGTTGAGCTGTATCTCTTCCAGGTTCTTATCATTTAAAGTATCTTCCTGGTAGGCCAGCATATATTTTTCAAGTGTAAGAAATTCTTCTTTAGTAAAGTCATCTGCCTTCATATTTTCTTTTAAAAGATGCCAGGGAATCTCTGATTGATAATCATATTCTCCTATTAACATCACCGGAGTTCCATGACGAGCCACCTGATTATTTTCAAGTCCCCAGGTATCTGCCCAATCATAAATAAACTGCGCATCTTCCATTTTAAGCCTTATACAACCATGACTGGCAGGATGACCCGGCATTTCATACTGGTGCATTCCAATACCCTCGTTGTTCATAATATTAAAGTAGTAAGGTAGTTTCCAGGCGTGATTCACTGAGCTGGTTTTCATTTTCGACTTGTAGTTGGTGTAATAAAGACCATTAGGTGTAGGAGTAGATTTTTTTCCTGATGATATTGGTCCCCACCTGATCAAATCTCCGTTCTCGTACAATCCAAATGCCTGAATTCTTTGATTGATAATCAAACTCTTAGGCAGGCATTTCATTACGTGTACATGTTGTGGCATAGGCGAGTATTCCACCAGTTCGTGAGAAATACACTCTGGCACTATAATGGCCATTTTCGGTTTAATCCTGTTCTGCTCTATACGGTTAAGATCTAGTAATACCTTTTTTTGATCCTCATTGAGCAATGCGAATAAGCTATCAACTTCTTTAACAGAATGCATGGTATCCAATTCATAGACCACCTGAGTCCTGTAGGTTTTGGCTGTACGTTTTACAACGGGATCAACCTTCTTTACTATCGACCGATTATTTAAACTATCTTCTACTTCCGGCTTTGTATTACAGGCATAAAATGCCAAAAACGTTATACAGAAAATAAAATTAATAGTGAAAATAGAGTCTTTCATGGCCTTGTACTTTTACCTGATTAACAACCAATCAACTGATTAGTTTACCTAATAAATATACATAAACCAGAATACAATTTTGATCAAAAAAAAACCGGTAAATATTTTAACCACATCAGGGCTACAATATTTACCGGCCAGTATAATCAAAAATTACTTCAATTAAACTTTGGCTAATCCAGCTTCAGCATTTTTCGAAGCTATACTTTTAAAATTTTTAGGGTCTGAATGATATTTTTTCACATATTCCTGAAGAGTATCTATTTCTTCCTGGGTAAGATCATTGGCTTTCATATTCTGGGATAGGGAATGCCAGGGCTTTTGGTTTTCATAATGATATTCTCCAAATACCATAAAAGGCGTACCATTCCGTGCAATTTCAGAACCTTTCACCTCCCACATTTCAGCCCAATCGAAGATGTATTTTGCATCATCCATATATAGTCTTACACATCCATGGCTTGCCGGATAACCGGGTAGGGCATATTGGTGCACCCCAACCCCTTCAAAGTTCATAAAATTGAAATAATACGGTAAAATCCATGATTCATCTACTGTACTTACTTTTCTTTTTGCTTTGTAATTTCCATAATTCAATCCGTTCGGGGTTCTGGTTGAGCTCTTTCCTGAACTAATTGGTCCCCACTTAACCAACTCCCCTTGTTCATATAATCCGAATGCCTGAACTCTTTGTGAGATAAGAACGGTTTTTGGTATACACTGAAGGAAATTTAAGTTTTCCGGAAATGGGCTATAAGCGTTGAATTCATCTGAAGCGCAATCTGGGATTACTATAGGACGGTTGGGTCTTAGCCTATTTCGTTCTATACGGTTTAAGGCTAAAATGGTTTTCATTTGTTCATCAGAATAAATTTTGAAAAGACTATCGATATCTTTTCTCGTTTTTAGAGAATCGATAGTATAACTGATTTCTTTCCTGAAAATTTTAGGCTTCTTTTTCACAATCGGGTTTCTCATGGAAAGTTCCTTAGATTGTGTAACTGATGGTTCTACTACCTGTGTATTAGAATTACAGGCAAGGAAAAGGGCACTACATAAAAATAATAACGATAATTTACCTAAAGCATTTAAGCGTTTCATTGAAATAGTAGTTTTTAGTTTGTAGTGTGAAATTACGCACACAATGTTGCGAAGCCTGCTAATAAGCCGTTAAGCCTTTGTTGACATTATGATAATTAACCCTTTTTTAAAAAAGCATGACTCGTTTTTATCAAAAATTATCTTAAGATTTAACCATTCTTAAAGACTATGTTTTTCAGTATCTTATGGTTTTAAACAAATACGCCTTATGGAGAACAGACGAACATTTATCAAAAAATCAGGATTGATCTTAAGCGCAGCCCTACTTCCCTTTCCTGGGTGTTTGGGTTCTACTTCCCAAAGAAAACTGGGCGTTGCCCTTGTAGGACTGGGCTATTATAGTACCGACTTACTCGCTCCTGCTTTACAGAAAACAGATTATTGTGAACTAAGAGGCATAGTTACCGGAAGCCCTGAAAAGATCCCAGTATGGCAGAAAAAATACGGTATAAAAGATTCTAATGTCTATAATTATCAAAATATGCATACCATCGCTGATAATCCTGATATCGATGTGGTCTACATCGTACTTCCAACAGGTCTTCATGCAGAGTATGCTATTAAAGCTGCCAATGCCGGAAAACATGTATGGTGTGAAAAACCTATGGCCAGGACAGCCGAAGAATGCCGCCAGATCATCGAAGCCTGCAATAAGAACCGGGTTAAACTATCTAAAGGTTATCGCATGCAACATGAAACCAATACCAGAAAGATCATGACCTGGGCCGAGACCAAACCATATGGAAA
The DNA here is from genome assembly GCF_022489035.1 of Christiangramia lutea. GTDB lineage: Bacteria > Bacteroidota > Bacteroidia > Flavobacteriales > Flavobacteriaceae > Christiangramia > Christiangramia lutea. Next base: position 276,694 of record NZ_JAKVTV010000003.1, on the reverse strand, counting down.
TATAAAAAAGGTGATCTCAGAAGCTGGTTATAACGGGGGAACCATCAATCCATGGAAACTTAAAAAGGAAATGGGCGGCGGTGCGATTTATGACATGGGAGTCTATTCGATAAATGCTGCCAGATATTCAACCGGTATGGAACCTATGGCCGTAACAGCCAGTCAAAGTACTACAAGACCTGAGATTTTTACCGAGGTTGACGAAACTACCAGTTTTCAAATGGAATTTCCCGGCGGAATCATCGTAGATGGAAAGACTAGTTTCGGTGAAAGCCTCAACCAGCTTGAAGTTACAGCCAATAAAGGTTGGTATTATTTAAAACCTATGCAGTCCTATTCCGGTGTGCAGGGTAAGACCAGTGATGGTAAGAAACTACCTCCCATGGGTAAAAACCAACAGGCTGTGCAGATGGATGATGACGCTTTAGCTATTATCAACAACACCGAAGTCATGGTACCTGGAATTGAAGGTTTGAAGGATATACATATCGTTCAAAAGATCAACGAGTCTGCCACTAATAATAGTAAAAGAGTACTAATATGATATTTTCGACAAAAAGTTTTGCAGAATAACCTATTCATCGTAATATTGCAATATATAATTTAGCTATGGGCATCACCAAAACAGATTTATTTACTAAAGAGCAAAATGAATTGGCTGTTTTAGCTAAGGCTTTCGCTCATCCTGCCCGTATCGCTATTTTACAGTATTTACTCGATTCTAACACCTGCATCAACGGTGACCTGGTAAATGAATTAGGTCTGGCCCAGGCAACTATTAGTCAGCACCTGAGGGAACTCAAGAACGCCGGACTTATTCAGGGAAATATTGAAGGTGTTTCCATGAGTTATTGTATAGATCCAGAAAAATGGGAAGATGTAAAAGAGCTTTTCAATGGAATGTTCGATAAGATCCATAATTGCGGGCCGAAGGACGAATGCTGCTAAAAAAATTTAAACTAAACCATCGTAATAATACGATATAACGATTAAAATTATGAAACTTTCAGAATTTAGAGATCAGTTATCCGGGTTACAGGAGATCGCTTTCGAGCTTCCCAATGGTAGCCTGGTGCCAGAGCATTTTCACGTTACCGAAGTTGGCAAAATAACCAAACAATTTATCGATTGTGGAGGAACTTTGAGAGATGAAGAAAAAATTTCCTTTCAACTTTGGGAAGAAAACGATTATAACCACCGTCTCCACCCGGAAAAACTGATCAAAATAATAGACCTGGCCAAAGATAAACTGGGATTGCCTGATGCAGATATTGAAGTGGAATACCAGGGCGAAAGCATCAATAAATTTGAACTTGGTTTTAATGGATCCAACTTCCTTTTAATAAATATGCAAACCGCCTGTCTGGCCAAAGAGAAATGTGGAATCCCGGATAAAAAGCCTAAAATAAAACTTTCAGAACTGCAAAATTCAGGCTGTAATCCCAACAGCGGTTGTTGTTAAATTTTTATTCTATGAAAAAAGACATGCTATATCCGGAACTTCTGGAAAAACTCAATAGACTTGAAAAACTGGAAATCCCCACGAACCGAAAAAAGGTTTTAAAGCCATTTATCCAATATGTTCAGAAAAGGAAGGATGCCGGAGATTCGATTATACTGAATTTTATATGCACCCATAATTCCAGAAGGAGTCAGTTGGGGCAGGTCTGGGCCAAGGCTATCTCAGCGAATTACAATATTGAAACAGATTGCTATTCTGGAGGAACTGAAGAAACGGAATTTTTTACGAATGCCATCAAGTCATTAGATAGAGCTGGGTTCAGGATCCAAACGGAAGAAGGGAAGAATCCTAAAATTAAGGTTCATTTTTCTGAAAATGAAGATCCTTTGGTTTGCTATTCAAAAGTTTATGATGCACCGGAAAATCCATCAGAAAACTTTGCCGCCCTAATGACCTGTTCCCACGCCGACGAAAACTGTCCTTTTATTGCCGGTTCTTCAGCTAGGATTTCTTTAGATTATAATGATCCTAAAGAATACGATGGTACTCCCCTGGCTTCCCAAAAATATGACGAACGCAGCGACCAGATCGCTTCAGAAATGATCTACGTTTTTAAAAATATTAAATAGAATGTCGAAAAAACTGAATTTTCTTGATAAGAATCTCACTTTATGGATTTTCCTGGCTATGGGAATTGGAGTAGGTTTAGGCTACTTTTTTCCCTCCATACCCGAAAATATTAATTCTTATAGCAGTGGGAGTACAAATATTCCGATAGCGATAGGACTTATCCTGATGATGTATCCACCGTTGGCTAAGGTGAAATACAGGCTGCTACCGAAGGTATTCAAAAATGTGAAGATTCTAAGCATATCACTCGTTCTGAACTGGATCATTGGTCCATTATTAATGTTCTTTCTCGCTATTATTTTTCTACAGGACCATCCGGAATATATGGTTGGCTTAATTCTAATTGGCCTTGCCCGCTGTATTGCCATGGTATTGGTTTGGAATGACCTTGCCAATGGAAGTCGCGAATACGGGGCTGGTCTGGTAGCTCTTAACAGTATCTTCCAGGTTTTTGCTTATAGTTTTTACGCCTGGCTCTTTATCACCTGGTTGCCCCCATTTTTCGGATTTGAAGGAGCTATCGTAGATATCTCAATCGGAACGATCGCGGAAAGTGTTGCAATTTACCTTGGAATCCCGTTTGCACTGGGAATTCTAAGCAGGCTGATACTTGTCAGGATCAAAGGAGAAGGCTGGTATGAGAATATCTTCATTCCTAAGATTTCGCCAATAACCCTAATCGCGCTTTTATTCACCATCGTTTTAATGTTTTCCCTGAAAGGTGAACTCATCGTGGAGATTCCAATGGATGTTGTTCGAATTGCAATTCCATTGTTAATCTATTTCAGCCTTATGTTCCTTATAAGTTTCTTTGCAAGCAAAGCGCTTGGAGCTTCTTATGATAAAAATGCATCTATTTCCTTTACCGCAGCCGGAAATAACTTTGAACTGGCCATAGCTGTAGCTATCGCCGTTTTCGGATTAAATAGTGGCCAGGCTTTTACTGGAGTAATTGGTCCTTTGGTGGAAGTACCCGCACTTATTTTACTGGTTAGGGTCTCCTTCTGGCTGAAGACAATCTTTTACAAAAATGAGTTTCAATTCAAATAGTAGGTAAGTCCCAAATTAATATTACTAAGTCCGAAAGAAAGATTAAATGAATTGGTAGAGGTTTCACCTGGATTCTCATCTAGATCTGTATGAGAATATTGTTAGGCCCCAATATCTGCATCCAAAGAAAATTTCTCTGATAAAAGATAGGAAAGTCCCGGCCGGATTGCTATACCATAATTGTTACGATCTGTATTGCTGCAATTAAGACAGTTGGTATTTTGATACTCATACCAGTTCCTGGAATAATAAACAGAGCCCGTAAGGCTTAAAGCGAGTGATTTTGAAACACTAAAAAACTTTTGAAGGTATGGTTCTATAGTAAACGTCGAACTTGTGGACTCCTGCAATTCGTTTGACCTGGTATTTTCGCTAGAATAATAATTGAACCCTAACATCACCCCGAGAGAAAGATTATCACTTAAAAAATAACCTGCCTCCGGGCTAATTCCGAAGCCAAAGCCCTTACCCTCGTAAGAATTACTTTCTGCACTATTGGTATTTATTCCTATAGATCCACCAAGACCAATGGTTCCTTTTACGATGTTAAATTTTTCTGTAGTCTCCTGGGCACTAACTAACAAAGAGAATAAAAATAAGAGAAAAGTAATGATGAAATTCTGCATAGGTATATTATTGGGCTACAACAATACAAAAAACCATTGCAAAAAAATATCGGTTACGTATAAAATTTAATATGAACTATCATTATGGCTAATCTTACGATCACCTCTTAATATCTGAATTCAGGCTCTTAGCAAATCTTCTAAAGATAATGACCTGGTGTACATACTCAAGCTTCCATCTTTATTTTGAGGCCAATCCTCACGAGGTTTATCCCAGTAAAGTTCAATTCCATTTCCATCTGGGTCATCAAGATACAATGCCTCCGAGACCCCATGATCTGCAGCACCGGTCAGGGGATAATTTTCATTGTAAAGCCTTCTTAATATAGCAGCAAGGTCTTTTCGTTCGGGATACAGAATAGCAGCATGAAACAAGCCTACCCCAGATCTGGATGCTTTTCCGGCACCTTTACTATTCCAGGTATTAAGTGCGATATGATGGTGGTATCCCCCGGCTGAAAGAAATACTGCCTGATCGGCTATTCGTTCAGTGACTTTAAAACCCAGGATATCCCTGTAAAACTTTAAGGATTTATCTATATCTGACACTTTCAAGTGAACATGGCCAATCCTCGTTTTATCAGGGGTTTTATACTTTTCAGACATCATATTTTTCCTTAAATTTAAGTAAGAATCCGAAAAGAACAGCCTTCTAATAACAAATAAGATGGAAGATAGAAATAAACCCGATTGGAGCAGCTTTACCGTAAACCAACCCATGGATATCCCGAAAAATAAAATTGTAGAATCCTGGCTCTGCCAGGCTGAACTTGAAAAATGGTTCTTAAAACTTGCTGAATTCAAAACAAGAAATGGTGAGCATCGAAAAAGAAATGAGCAAATTCAGCCAGGTGATCAATATTCCTGGCGATGGCATGGCTGGCCGGATAGTATTGAAGAACACGGTGAAATATTGAATCCAAGGGATGATGAATTCCTCAGATTCATTTTTGGAAAAGCCGGAACTGTCTCAGTAAAGATCATTGAAGAAGCGGATCAAACCATCTTAAGTTTAACTCAGGAAAATATTCCGGAAGACGAATATTCCAAGATGAATTTTCATGTAGGTTGCAAAACCGGTTGGACCTTTTATATGTTGAATCTGAAGTCCATTCTTAAGGACGGCCCGGACCTGAGAAATAAAAACAGTGAACTCCAGATGGATTGATGCATTCAATCTATTTTTTTTTAGATTATTATAACTTTTCGAAATCCCTGTTAACGGAGGAAAATCATAGCTTTAGAATCCAAAAAACAATCAGGTCTAAATGAAAAAATTTCTTGCTCTCGTTGCAATACTTTTCATAGTTTTTCTGGCACTCACCTATTGGTCTACTTCCAGCACCAGTAAAGAATTTCAAACTTGTGAGATCAAGGAATTCAATGACCTTAGCAAAGTTGATTTTCGCAATCATGATTCCGTCCTCATTGCTCCCGGCACACTTTATGAAGGGAGTTTTCTGAAAGAATTTATGCAGGGTAAGAATTATAGAAAAGCCTGGTCTACCCCGGTGCGTGTTCCCATTGCATTTCTAGATACTTTAAAAGGAGGCCTGAAGATCGTTAAAGAAGGAGGAGGTAAACAAACCCATTCCTTAAAACTAGAAAGCGAAAATGGTATTTTGTACACCCTTCGCAGTGTCACTAAAGACCCAAAGAAACTTATCCCGGAAATAGCCGAAGACATTGGTCTTGAAAATATAATTGTAGATGGGATCTCTGCCCAACACCCACATGGAGCCATCCTGGCGGCAGAACTTTCCCAAATCGCAGGTTTGCAACACACACATCCTAAAATGTATTTTATACCAATACAGGATAGATTAGGAGAATTTAATTCTAAATATGGGAATCGGCTTTACCTTCTGGAATATGAAACTGAAAGTGAAACTAATTGGAGTGAATTTGAAAATGTGAAAGAGATAGTTGAAACCAAAGACCTTCAGGAGTTAAAACAGGAAAAAGGCAAAGCTCTTCTTATCGACAAAAAGCAATTGATAAAAATGAGACTTTTCGATCTTATCATAGGTGACTGGGATCGGCATGCCGAACAATGGGGCTGGATATTACAGGAAGATGGAAACCAGATAAAAGCCATCCCGATTGCTGGAGACAGAGATAATGCCTTTTTTAATTTGAGCGGTATAATACCATCCATAATCACAAATGAAAAAATAGAACCACTGGTTAGACCTTTCGAAAAAGAGATAGATTATATGCCAGGACTGGTATATCCTTTTGATCGATATTTCCTAATAGACACCCCCAAAGAGGTCTTTTTGGAACAGGCGAAGGAACTTGAAATGATCCTAACAAATGAAAAAATAGATGCGGCTTTTAAAGTATGGCCTAAAGAGGTTTCCAGGCTAAATAAGGAAGAAATAGGCGACAAAATTAAAAGTCGCCGGGATCAAATTTCAAATTATGCTTTAGAATTTCATACAATCATCCAGCAGCAGGGAAAATTAAAGGAGCCTTTAAAAGGTTCAGAAGATGCAGAGATAGATATAGCTCTCCTACCCTGTTTTGAATGTGTTGAATAAAATTATTTCTTTTCGGTTTTAATTCTATTTTTGAGATACAATCGTTTAAAACAACCTTTATTAATGAAATTGAAATTTGCCTTTTTCCTTTTAAGCCTTTTCATCTTTCAATATTCTCATGCGCAGAGTACTGCATCAAAAAATATAAGCACATTCGATATAGAAGCCGCACAGTTGGATACAGTAAAGAAAATCTGGCTGTATCTACCTCACTCTTATAAAAATAGTGATAAGCAGTACCCGGTAATTTACATGCACGACGCACAAAATCTTTTTGACAATAAAACCTCCTTTGTTGGTGAATGGCAGGTGGACGAAAAACTGGATAGCATTGGTGAACCTGAAGCCATTATCGTAGGAATTGAACACGGCGGTGAAAACAGAATAAATGAACTTACCCCCTATCCTCATGAAAAATACGGCGGCGGAAATGCCGATAGTTACCTGGAATTTATTGTTTACGACTTAAAACCGCATATTGACAAAACCTACAGAACTCAACCAGGACCTGAAAATACGGGTATTTTTGGTTCTTCTTTAGGTGGCCTTGTATCTTTTTACGCCGCTCTGAAATATCCAGATACATTTAGTAAGATTGGAGTTTATTCACCTTCGTTCTGGTTTAATGAGAAGATCTATGAATACGTCAAAAATGCTGAGTTGAATCTCAATTCCAAATTTTATTTTTTAGCAGGCACAGCAGAATCTGAAGAAATGTTACCGGATGTAGATCGTATGGTTAAGATTCTAAAGGAGAAGGGAATTAATTCGAGTAATATCAAGAAGAGTTTTATCGAGGGAGGCGAACATAATGAAGCCTTATGGAAATCAAATTTTGCGGAAACATATCTTTGGTTAATGAAATAATTAAACATGAGGAAAGTAGTTCTTATCATATTTACAATTTTATATTCAGGCTTTTCATTCTCTCAGGTTGCAAAGGATTCAGATCTTTATAAAGAACTGAAATCCAGAGATAGTCTGCTCTTTGACCGTGGATTTAATAAATGCAAAATTTCTGAATTTCAGGATTTCATTAGTAACGACCTTGAGTTCTATCATGATCAAGCAGGAATAACCACAAATAAAGAAGATTTCTTAACTGCCGTTAAAAATAATATTTGTGGAAATCTGGATGTAAAACCGATCAGGAAATTAAGGGAAGAAAGTCTGAAGGTTTTTCCTCTTTATCAAAATGCCGAACTTTATGGAGCTATTCAGAAAGGTATACATGATTTTTTCATTAAAGAACCAAACAGGGAATTATACCAAACCGGTACGGCAAAATTCACTCATCTTTGGATTAAAGAAAATAATGAATGGATCTTAAAACGTGTTCTTAGTTACGACCATAAAAATCCGGAATAATCATGGAAAAAGTAAACCTAAAGGAGAAGTTAAGTTTGTTTTCAGATCACTGGAATCCCAGGATCGTTGGAGAGTTAAATGGCCAGCAGGTAAAACTTGCGAAACTAAAAGGAGAATTTATCTGGCATTCCCATAGGAACGAAGATGAAATGTTCTATGTAATCAAAGGCAATTTGAAAATTGAATTCCGGGAAAAAACTGTGGAAATCCAGGAAAATGAATTTCTCATTGTGCCCCGTGGAGTTGAGCATAGACCTGTTGCCGAGGAAGAGGTACATGTGATGCTTTTTGAACCATCTAAGACCAGGCATACCGGGGAGGAACAGCATGAACTAACTAATAATGACCAAAAATTCATTTAATCCATGATAGTTTTTGCAATGGTTTTCAAAACTCAGATCTTGAATCCATTAGATTTATCACTTCAAAGCTTGTATTTTTGAGTATTCCTTCAAGAGTTTTACCTGTTATTGTTTTCTCTCAATTCTGCTGTACTTCCCTTTGGTTCGCGGTAAATGCGGTTATGCCAGATCTAATAATGGGATTCAACCTGGAAATTGAAGCTTTAGGACATTTAACCTCTGCCGTTCAGCTAGGCTTTATATTCGGGACTTTAATTTTTGCTATTCTAACCATTTCAGACAGGTTTTCACCTTCAAAAGTTTTCTTTATTTGCGCGCTTTCCGGGGCATTTTTCAACCTTGGAATCTTATGGGATGATAACAGCCTATTTAGCCTGATATTTTTCAGGTTTCTTGTAGGTTTTTCGCTAGCCGGGATATATCCTGTTGGGATGAAAATAGCTTCAGATTATTTTGATAAAGGCCTTGGAAGATCCCTGGGATACCTGGTAGGCGCATTGGTTCTTGGCACCGCCTTTCCTCATTTATTGAAAGAGGTCTCAGAGAATATTCAGTTTAAATGGCAATCTGTGGTTTATTCTACTTCGATTTTGGCTGCATTAGGAGGTTTGCTCATATTGATTTTTATCCCGGATGGCCCATATCGAACAAAAAGGAAGAAGCCGGATCTTAGCCTGGTCTTCAAAGTTTTTAATAAACCAGATTTTCGTTCGGCAGCGTTCGGATATTTTGGCCATATGTGGGAATTGTATGCATTCTGGGCATTTACGCCTGTACTTTTAAATTATTATAAAGAATATCATCCAAAAGCTGATTTTAGCGTAGCCCTGGTTTCATTTCTTGTGATAGGTCTTGGTTCTGTGGCCTGCATCCTTGGCGGTTATATTTCTGAAAATACAGGTCTGAAAAGAACTGCAGGAGGGGCTCTATTTTTATCGGGGTTCTGCTGCTTGCTTTCCCCCCTACTTTTTTTCCAGAATTCTGAATTCTTATTGATAGGCTTTTTGATCTTCTGGGGACTGGTAGTAATAGCAGATTCTCCTTTATTTTCGACCCTGGTGGCTCGCAATGCTTCCGCCGAATCCCGTGGAACGGCATTAACTATTGTGAATTGTATAGGTTTTAGTATTACTATCTTAAGTATCCAATTGCTGAATTTCCTGAATACCCAGATCTCGACTGCCTTAATTTTTACGACCCTGGCTGTCGGACCTGCCTTCGGATTGTTCTTTCTTTATAGAAGTAAACATCGGTCTGTGTCCATCAAATAGATAAGTTTTTATCCAGGGCTTCTGCCGGTTCAATTACTTTTTCAGTATTTTTTGTCTCTCTGTTCTTCTTCAACCTATAATTCATTACGGGATGAGCAGTAAAAGATTTGGAAGTAAAACCTTCAGTCATGATGTCTTTAATTATACCTTCAGGTTGTGATTCTGTGATCCACTCATTTTCAAACTTCCGGTCTAAAACCAAGGGCATCCGTTTTGCTTTATTATGCACTTTTTCAAATAAAGGATTTGCTTCCACTGTAATAAGCGAGGTAGAATAATCACCATTTTCATCCTTGGTAAATATTCCGGCAAAAGTGAAAATCGATCTAATCTTATAATTTTCACTATCATCGAGGTAACAAAAATACGGCTGACTTTCCTTTCCGGAATGATGCGGTTCAAAGAAACCATCTGCAAAAATAAGACATCGCCCTTCGCGAATAGGCTTTGAATACAGCCGGGAATCGAATACTTTATCGTCTCTCGCATTCAGGGTATTGTATTTTCTATTTTTATAGAATTCTTCCCGGTTTGTATAGGAAGGCACCAATCCCCAGCTGGCCGGATACCAGTGCCTAGGCTCATCCATAGGAATTATATAAACCCGATCATGGGCAAAACCATCATTTAAAAAATAAGGACTGAAAATATCTTCCTGTACAGGAGGCTTATCCATATATCTGGTTAGGTTATCCTGGGACTGATTAAGTGATTTCTGGTAACACATGAAATTCTAATTTTTAGATAAATCTTTAACCTTTTACTACGGAGTATTTTGAAGGAAAGGTTACTGTTTAATTCTTAAATTTACTTTGAATTCTAAAATTTCAAAAATGAAAATTGAAGCCGATTCACCTCAGGATTATATCAGCAAGGTTCCGGAAGACAGAAAGATACCAATGAAAAAATTGCGAGATGAAATAAAAAGTAATTTACCAGGCGGCTTCGAGGAAACGATGAGCTATGGCATGATTGGTTTCGTAGTTCCACATTCTCTATACCCAGCCGGTTATCATTGCGACCCTGAACTCCCTTTACCTTTTATGAATCTCGCTTCCCAAAAAAATTATATAGCGGTTTATCATTCGGGAGTTTATGCTGATAAAGAACTATCGGAATGGTTTGTTGGGGAATATAAAAAAAGAACCGGTAAAAAGCCCGATATGGGAAAAAGCTGCATTCGGTTTAAAAAGATGGATCAGATCCCTTTTGAACTTATTGGCGAACTTTCTCAGAAGATCACACCCAAACAATGGATCGATCTCTACGAGAAGAACGTAAAAAGAAAATGATGAGGAATTACTTCCCGCTCAACACTAACAAAATGTCAGTTCTTTATTAAAATTGGTTCTTTTGCAACCAAAAAAAGCTAAGATTCGATTTATTCTAAAATAAAAATTATTGGTTTTAACATCGTGACCTTCTTGTTGTTAATATTTTATTAAGATTTCTCCCCTACCTCTTAAAGCTTTGGAATTTATAAGGTATAGGCATAGTTTTCGCCTCTTTAAAAGAAAATATTAAAATATAGGAAATGAAGAAGTTATTTAGTAGTCTGTTATTTGTATTGGCCGTAGGAACCGCATCTATGAATGCACAATCTACCGCAATGCCACAACAACAGGAAAAGATTGAAGTAAACGATGCCGAACTGGCACAGTTTGCAGAGGTGTATCAGCAAATGCGAATGATGAACCAGGAAGTTCAACAGGAAATGATGACCGTGGTCCAGAATGGAGATTTTGAACTTCAGAGATTCAATGAGATTCACCAGGCTAAAATGGATCCTAATAAAGAGATAGAAACTACAGCTGAAGAAGATAAGAAATACCAGGCGGTTGTTACTGAAATTGAAGAAATTCAGCCAAAATACCAGAAGAAAATGGAAGAAGTGATCACCGAAAGTGATCTAAGCATGGAAAGATATCAGCAGATGGCAATGGCCCTTAGAAGTGATGTTGAACTTCAGCAAAGACTTCAGGCAATCCTGAAAAGCTAAAATTGTTGATCTCGATAAATTTAAAAGCAGGTCTCTGGACCTGCTTTTTTTTGCATTAATATTCTCAAAACATATTTTAAGTCTATTTTAAAACTTGATAATCTACAAACCGTACAATTTTATTGTAATTTGAATTTTGATACTAATATTATGACAGGCAAGGTGAGGAAAATATTGATACTGCTTTTTTTAATGGTCTTACCAGCTTGTTATGCCCAGGAATCAGCTATGAAGCAAAAAGATAGTTTAAAATTCAACAACAAAATAGTCCCAGACGCGATCTGGCGAGAGGCTTATGTAGCATTATCTCATTATCCTGAATTAAAGGATACTCCTATTGAGTTCAAATTCAAAAAGAATATAAAAAAGTCCTTTATGCAGGCTCAGCCGAAAATAGGTGGTCTTTTTAAAAAACGGAAGAACAGAGGCTACCTGGTGTTTATAAATGAAAAATTCAAGATTGAAGACGAAGTTTTCGATATAACCGCAGTGCCTTCTGAAGTCTTGATCGGTTGGCTGGGACATGAATTAGGGCATATCATGGATTACCGTGAAAGATCTGGCGCAGACCTGCTTTGGTTTGGTGTGAAATACCTTACTTCAAAGAACTATATAAAAGAGGCTGAAAAAGCTGCAGATACTTATGCGGTAAATCACGGTCTTGGAGAACAGATCATAGCCACGAAGAATTTTATCATTAACCACTCGAAACTATCTGACAGTTATAAGGATAGAATCCAGGAATTGTACCTGTCTCCCGAAGAGATCATGGTTTTAATTGATGAGATAAGCCCAGACTAATCCACAGCTTTCTGATCCTTCAGAAATTTTTCCCACTCGGCAAATTTCTCCTCATTCATAACCTTCTCCATCTTCACCTGGCCACCTTTTTTCTTATTTACGGCATTCCATTCGTGGAACATATTGGGATCTATCGTTTTTACTTTAACGCCTTTTAGAGCTTTTGACCTGGCAACTTTATAATTCTTATTTGCCGATTTAAGTGCATTGTCAAGAGATTCTGACAACTTTTCATCATCGGCCCGGTCATTGGTTCCTAAATACCAAAAATGATAATATTCCCCATCTTCTCCCCGCTTGGCTGCCACTACGAACTCGGGAATTTTGATATCGAATTCATCCTCAAGTTCCTTAACGGCATCATTCATCTTATTCACTGAAAGCTGAGAGCCAACTACGTTTAAGAAAAACTTGGTCCTACCCGTAATCCTGATCTCGTTTTTGGCCTTATCGGTAAACTTGATGGTATCCCCTATCAAATATCGCCAGGCTCCACTAACCGTTGAAATAAGTATGACATAATCTACTTCCTCCTCAACATCTTCAAGCATAATTACCGGTGCGTCCTTGGTAATCGAACCATCCTGGTTGATGTACTCTGGTTTGAAAGGAACGAACTCAAAATAAATCCCATTATCGGTAATCAACCTCATTGCATGCGTATCTGGTCTTTCCTGCAATGCCAGAAATCCTTCTGAAGCGAGGTAGGTATCTATTACCTGAACCGGTTTTCCCAGAAGAGCTTGAAAACTCTTTTCATAGGGCTCAAAAGCTACTCCTCCAGAAGCATATACCTGAAGATTTGGCCAGATCTCATGAATATGGTTAAGATTATGGTATTCTATAACATTCTTCAGCATGAGTTCCATCCAGGATGGTATACCGCTAAGAGCACCAATATCCCATTGTTTAGCGTTCTCGGCAATCTTCTGTACCCGATCATCCCACTCATCTATTTTCGCAATTTCCTCTCCCGGTTTATAATAACTTCTGAACCAAAATGGAATGTTGCTGGCACTAATCCCGCTAATTTCACCCTCTTTATGATCACCGGCACTTTGCAGATCTGTAGAACTTCCAAGCATCATGATCTCCTTTTCAAAGAAATCTGGCGGAAGATCGAAATTGCTTAAAGCACTCACCTGTTTGATGCCAGCCTTACGAATCGCTTCAACCATTTCATCAGATACAGGAATTCTTTTACTACTCTTCCCTGTAGTTCCGGAGCTAAGGGCAAAATATGGTGGCCTACCCGGCCAGGTAACATTTTCTTCACCTTCATGATAACGATGCCACCATTCTTTATCAATTTTATTATAATCGAAATAAGGTATACTTTCAGCAAATGTTTTCCTGATATTATCAGACTTCAGAATCTTCTCAAAATCATAGTGTTTCCCAAAGGCTGTATCCTTTGCTTTTTTCAGTAGCCTAACCAGCACATCTTGCTGATCTTTAACCGCTTCCCCTTCTGGAGTAAGGGTTTCTTTAAGCTCAATAACACTTTTGATAATAGATCCGAATATTGCCATTTTGGGTATATAAATTTTAAAAGTTAAATCTACAGAGACCATTTTGAGAACGGGTAAGGATTATCAAATATTTAACGACAGATTTACAAGTTTCGGGAGGTCTTATACCTGTATTTCATCTGTTGATTGACTTTCCTGGTATTATAAAAGTTAGTAGCTTCGCCTGGGTTAAATCTTTTACATTTTATTCTTTTCATAGATGCAGCCAGATCCTCAGAAATTACTTGAACTCGCCTACGCCAAAATGCATTTTGGAAAGTATAAGGGTTACTATTTATCAGATATTCCTGAACCCTATTATGTATGGTTCAGGCAAAAGGGATTTCCGCCGGGTAAACTTGGTGACCAGATGCAACAGGTAATGGAATTGAAGATCAATAGCCTCGAAGGTCTTCTCAGGCAGATCAGAAAACGCTATCCAAGGCCCTAGATCACCCATTATACGTTCCTTAAAAAGCTCTTAATATTAGACTTCCAAATTGGTGGCTTTTTGTATTCTTCTTTGTAATTTAGCGCCCTGAAAAAACAACACAACAAACGAGACTAAAATGGCCGATACCAAGTATATATTCGTAACAGGAGGTGTGTCTTCTTCCCTTGGAAAAGGGATAATTGCAGCTTCTTTAGCGAAATTGTTGCAGGCAAGGGGCTTTAAAGCTACCATTCAGAAATTGGATCCCTATATAAATGTAGATCCCGGAACCCTAAATCCCTATGAACATGGCGAATGTTATGTAACAGAAGATGGTGCAGAAACAGACCTTGATCTTGGCCATTATGAGCGCTTTCTAAATGTAAATACCTCCCAGGCAAATAATGTGACCACGGGAAGAATTTACCAGAGCGTGATAGAGAAAGAACGCCGTGGTGAATTCCTGGGAAAGACTGTTCAGGTAGTTCCGCATATTACCAACGAAATAAAGGAAAGGATCCAGATCCTGGGCCAGAATAACGAATATGATATTGTGATCACCGAGATTGGTGGTACTGTGGGTGACATTGAATCCCTGCCATATATCGAAGCTGTTAGACAGTTGAAATGGGAACTTGGAGATGATAATGCACTGGTAATTCACCTCACCCTCGTACCCTACCTATCGGCAGCTGGAGAATTAAAGACCAAACCCACCCAGCATAGTGTAAAAACCCTGATGGAAAGCGGGATTAAGGCAGATATCCTGGTTTGCAGAACAGAGCATGAACTTTCAGACGATATTAGAAGAAAACTGGCCATATTCTGTAATGTTAGACAGGAAGCGGTAATCCAGAGTATTGACGCACCTACTATTTATGATGTTCCAAATATGATGCTGAAAGAAGGCCTGGATACAGTGGTGCTTAAAAAACTGGCATTACCAGATGATACTACGCCAAACCTTGAGCGCTGGAACCAGTTCCTGAAAAGACATAAAAATCCGAAAGCTGAAGTTCATATTGGACTAATTGGAAAATACGTAGAGCTGCAGGATTCCTATAAATCTATCCTGGAAGCTTTTATCCATGCAGGAGCAGAAAATGAGGTCTATGTGAATGTAGAATACATACATTCAGAATTTATAAATGACAGCACGATACACAACAAAATAAGCCATCTTGACGGGGTACTTGTGGCACCTGGATTTGGTGAACGTGGAATTGAAGGAAAGATCGATGCGGTAAGGTATGCTCGTGAGAATGGCCTGCCATTCCTTGGTATTTGTCTTGGTATGCAGATGGCGGTCATTGAATTTTCCAGAAATGTATTGCAGTTAAAAGGTGCCAATTCAACCGAAATGGATCCCGAAACGAAACATCCGGTAATTGACCTGATGGAAGCTCAGAAAGAAGTGACCCACAAAGGTGGAACTATGAGACTAGGTTCATGGGACTGTGAATTGAGGGAAGGTTCAATTATCCACGAAGTTTACGGTAAAGACGAGATCAAGGAAAGACACCGTCACCGCTACGAATATAACAACAAATACAAGGAGCAGCTGGAAAATGCAGGAATGCTTAGTACAGGTATAAATCCTGAAACCGGCCTGGTAGAGATCGTTGAATTAAAGGACCACCCATGGTTTGTGGGAGTTCAATACCATCCTGAATATAAAAGTACAGTAGCAAGTCCGCATCCTCTTTTTGTATCCTTTGTTAAGGCTACACATGAGCACTCCGTAAAACACAAAAATGCCAAGATGGCACAGAAGTAAGAAATGGCCATTTTTTTGACCAAGGAAGATTAAGCAAAATTAAATAATGGAAGAAAAGAAAATAGATATTCAATCTATAATCGGGTTTATTCTAATTGGAGGTATCCTATTGTGGATGCTTTATAACAACACTCCCGAAGAAACACCAACAGAGGAAACTACTACTACCGAGCAGATTCAGGAAAATACTCAGGAATCTCAAATTTCAGAAGACACCAGAAGTTCAGAACCGGTAAGAAATGATTCTACAGCCCTTGCCGATGCCCAGCGCAGATTAGGTGCATTTGGTTATTCTGAGACTCTATCCTCAGCTCAGGGTGGCACCACTACTATTTCTAATGATCTGCTGGAACTAAAAATTTCAAACAAGGGTGGTTATATTGAAGAAGCCAGGCTGAAGAATTTCAAAACTTACGATTCGATTCCGGTACACCTTATAAAGGAAGGAAACGCTTCAATGAACATGAGTTTTTCCACAACAGATGGAAGAACCCTGAATACAGAAAATCTTTATTTCGAACCTGAATTAACGGAAAATAACGGAAGCCAGATCCTTTCTATGAAATTGAAGGTTTCTGAGAACGAATACCTGGAATACCGCTATGCCATGCGCCCGGGAGAATATATGTTGGATTTCAGCATTCGATCTCAGGGTTTAACCGGAGTTCTTAATACGGCAGAAAATCCAGTACTGGATTGGAAACTGAAAGGTTACCGTCATGCTAAAAGTATTTCTTACGAAAACCGATACACCGATCTAATCTATGAATATGATGGTGGAGATGATGACAATCTTTCCAGTGGTGATGATGAAGAAGAAAATGTTAGCTATATCGCCTATAGACAACATTTCTTTAGTTCAATCCTTTTAACCGACACCCCATTTAAATCGGCTAAATTCGAGGTTGAAAACCTTGTAGACGATGAGGAAGTAGATACGGTTTTCACCAAAACTTTTGCATCTTCCATTCCGCTTGACCTGAAAGCAGGAGAGCTTAATTATGACATGAACTGGTACTACGGTCCTTCAGATTATAAGATCCTGAACGATTACGACCGAAATCTTGACGAAATAATTCCTCTTGGCTGGGGAATCTTCGGATGGATCAATAAATACCTTTTTATTCCATTTTTCGCATTTTTAGCCGGATTTTTACCTAGCTACGGACTTGCGATTATCGCGATGACCATCGTGGTTAGGATCGTTCTATCTCCCGTTACCTATAAATCGTATTTATCACAGGCGAAAATGAAGATCTTAAGACCTGAGATCAACGAAATTAGCGAGAAGTATAAGGATAACGCGATGAAGAAGCAGCAGGAAACTATGAAGCTGTATAGTAAGGCCGGAGCCAGCCCGATGAGCGGATGTTTACCTGCCCTGATGCAGATACCGGTTTTCTATGCTTTATTCCAGTTCTTCCCAAGTGCTTTCCAGCTAAGGCAGAAGAGCTTCCTTTGGGCAGACGACCTTTCAAGTTATGATACCATAGCAGAACTACCATTTACGATACCATTTTATGGTGACCACGTAAGTTTATTCCCAATCCTGGCATCTATTGCTATATTTATCTACATGATGATGACCACGGGACAAAACATGCAGGCACAGCAACAACCTGGTATGCCAAATATGAAGTTCCTAATGTATCTTTCTCCGCTTATCATGTTGTTCTTCTTCAATAACTATGCGAGTGGATTATCATTATATTATTTCACATCCAATCTTATTACTATAGGTATCATGTTAGTGATAAAATATGTGATCATAGATGAGGATAAGATCCATGCTAAGATCCAGGAGAACAAGAAGAAACCGAAGAAACAAAATAGGTTCACCAGGAAGTTCCAGGAAATGATGGAACAGGCTGAAGAACAACAGAAGAAACAGCAAAAGCGATAGTTAATTTAATTTTAGCTAGTAAAAAAAAAGGCCCTGTATTGCAGAGGCCTTTTTTTGTTTGTGATTTTGAGTGAACAGTCCTTCAGACATTAAAAATAAATCCCTGGAACCGATAGGTAATTAAGTTTTAATAACATTATTACATCGAATCATATTAAGCATCTTCTCTAATTAATCCTTTACCGAATGCCTCTCGAAATAGAATAGAAATTCTAGTGAAAATCGCCTGAAACAGAATTAATTTTTAATAGAGCCAATTAGTTTGAATAAAGATTAAGGTTTTAGTAATTAAGAATTTAGTAAACCTATTACCAAGAAAAAGCCTCTGTTTTTACAGAGGCTTTTATTATTCAAATTAAAAACATTAGATCATGAATTACTCCATAGATGGTAGCAATACCATATCGATAGCATGAATTACACCATTAGTTGCCTGAACATCAGCAGCAACAACGGTTGAAACTCCGTCATTAGCATCAGTTATAGTTACAACACCATCCGCATCTACATTAATAGTAATATCCTGCTCAAGGAAAGTGGTTACTACCATACCATCAGAAAGTTCATCAGAGGTAACATTATCTCCTGCCACTACGTGGTAAGAAAGCACATCAGCCAATAGATCTCCATCAATATCGTCTAGCGAAGACCAATCATCATTAGAGTCAAGAAGTGCTAAGAAAGCGTCATCAGTTGGAGCAAAAACAGTAAATGGACCTTCACCTTGTAAAGTTTCTATAAAAGTATAAGAATCTTCCCGTGTTAGTGCCTGAACAAGAATAGAGAAAGTTGGATCTGCTGTAGCAAAGGTAGTTACATCTGGTAATCCAATAACTCCATCTACAACATGTACTACTCCATTATCTACATCATTATCAGCAGAGGTAACAGAGCTCATTCCGTTTAACATTACGCCATCATCAGTATTTACATATAGACTTACATTTTCTCCATCAGGACCTGCGGCTGCCATACTTTCGATGTAACCCGTAGAAAGATCAGTAGACATTACACTACCATCCTGAACATGGTTCATAAGAACTAATTCAAGTACACCGGCATCAATATCATCTAAAGAAGACCAGTCATCATTTGAATCAAGTAATGCCTGAAAGGCATCATTAGTAGGCATAAAAACAGTAATTTCTCCGTCTGCAACAAGTACATCTGTTAATCCCGCTGCTTCAGCTGCTGCTACAAATGTGGTGTGCCCGTTTGCAGCTGCAAAATCCAGAATGTTATTAGATTCGGTACCGCCATCGTCAGTGGGATCTGGATCTGGGTCTGGGGTTACAGTAACGTCGTCGTCAAACTGAAAGTCATCTTCTTCATCACATGCTGTGAATCCGAGAAAAATGAATAGAGCCAGAAAACTTAATTTCGCATTTTTCAAAATAAATTTCATAATTCTAAGTTTAAGTTATTGATTAGCTTTTGATTTTTTATAAAAGTAGAACCTATTAAGGGATAATTCTGTTTAATCTTTGTTAAAAATGAATAAACACCTGTTTTTTCTCATCTTATTCGCCTGTTTTTCAATTATTTGTAATTCGCAAATTAATCAATTTGATTCAGAAGGACGCCGAAATGGTCCTTGGAAAGTCAATTTCGAAGGCACCTCTAAACCAAAATTCGAAGGAACA
Organism: Christiangramia lutea; assembly: GCF_022489035.1. Classification (GTDB taxonomy): domain Bacteria; phylum Bacteroidota; class Bacteroidia; order Flavobacteriales; family Flavobacteriaceae; genus Christiangramia; species Christiangramia lutea. The sequence continues at coordinate 257,315 of NZ_JAKVTV010000003.1, read as the reverse complement.
TTCGATCATGGAAAAGAGATTGGAACTTTCAAATTTTACAAAAAAGGATTTTATGATCATCCATCTGCGATAATGAATTTCGAAAACGGAAAGGATTCTGTTCATGTGACCTATTACACCCAAAAAGGGAAAGAGATAAGTGAAGGAAAAATGATTGACAAAAAACGTGAAGGTAAATGGATTTATTATCACCAGGAGTCTGATAGTATTATGATGCTGGAAGAATATAAGAATGACAAGCTACACGGTTCCCAGAAAACTTATTATCCTAATGGTCAAATAGCAGAAAACACGGAATATTCAATTGGGGAAAAACATGGTAAAAGTTTGATCTACGCGAATAACGGACAAATAACCAAAGACCTTAGTTATATGGAGGGCCAACTTCATGGACCGGCTATTTATTATAATGTAAATGGTGAGAAGATTATGGAAGGTGGTTATTCCAACGGTAGCAAATCGGGTACATGGAAATATTATGAGCAAGGAAAATTAAAAAATGAAGAAGATTATTAATAATCGATATATTTGAATAACTTAAACAATCTACTTATGAAAAAGTTCTTAATTCTATTATTTGCAATTACTGTATTTACAGCCTGTAGTGATGATGATGATTCAGGCTCAAGTGACAAAATTGTTGGAACCTGGGTGCTGGTAGAAGCAAACAACGTTCCTGGTTTTACAGTTGATGATTGTACAGGCCAGTCTACCATCACCTTTAATGAAAACAATACCGCATCTTCTACTTTCTATGGAGATGTTGAAGGAGAATGTATGTCTGATACAGACTCAGGATCCTGGAGTAGTTCATCAAATTCACAATACACGATAAATATCCCAGGGTTTCCTGATCCTGTAACCGGCACAATTGTATTTAACAATAACAGGTTTACTTTTACACCTAATGAATTCCCTGTAGCAAGCCTCACATTTGAAAGAAATTAAATAAAGTTCTTAAACGCTTAAAAAGGTGGCTTTCGCCACCTTTTTTTATTTCGTAATTTTGTGCGCGCTTAACCGACTAGTTTAGCGGTTAAGTAAAAAAAATAAAATCAAGAGCATGAAAAAAGTGGTTGTTGGTCTTTCCGGAGGTGTAGATTCAAGTGTTTCAGCATACCTTTTAAAGGAACAGGGATATGAGGTGATTGGCCTGTTTATGAAAAACTGGCACGACGACTCGGTAACCATCTCAGATGAATGTCCGTGGCTTGACGATAGCAACGACGCTATGATGGTTGCCGAAAAGCTCGGCATTCCTTTTCAAACCGTAGATCTCAGCGAACAGTACAAAGAGCGTATCGTAGATTATATGTTCAATGAATACGAAAGAGGCCGTACTCCAAACCCTGATGTTCTATGTAACCGTGAGATCAAATTTGATGTTTTCATGAAGATCGCTCTATCTCTTGGAGCAGATTATGTTGCGACCGGGCATTATTGCAGGAAGTCTGAAACTGAAAAGGATGGAGAAACTATCTATCAGTTACTTTCAGGAAAGGATAATAATAAGGACCAGTCATACTTTCTCTGCCAGCTTACCCAGGAACAGCTTTCAAAAACCCTTTTTCCAATAGGGGAATTACAGAAATCGGAAGTTAGAAAGATCGCAGCCGAACAAAATTTGGTTACCGCTGAAAAGAAGGACTCCCAGGGACTATGCTTCATTGGAAAGGTAAGGTTACCAGATTTTCTTCAGCAAAAATTAAAACCGAAGGAAGGGGTGATCGTGGAAATTCCTGCCATAAACGGAAATTATACCAGGAAAAAGGTCAAATTCAATGATCCTAAGGAGGAACTAAAGCATCTTTCCAAAAAATATAATTATAATCTCGAAGACGGTAAAGTAGTTGGAAAACACCAGGGCGCACATTATTTCACCAAGGGCCAACGTAAAGGACTTGCTGTTGGCGGAACTCCTGAACCTTTATTCGTAATAGATACAGATGTGAAGGAAAATGTGATCTACACGGGCCAGGGAAAAGATCACCCGGGAATTTACAGGCAGGGTCTTTTCATTGACCAGGACGAGATACACTGGGTTCGAAAGGACCTTGCCATCGGTGAAAATGAGAACCTAAAGGTAAAAGCAAGGATCAGGTATCGTCAACCTTTGCAGGAAGCCACTTTGCATCAAACCGATAATGGAATGTATGTGATATTCGAAAAGCCACAAGCATCAATAACCGAAGGTCAGTTTGTAGCCTGGTATTTAGATGATGAACTGATTGGTTCAGGGGTCATCTCATAAAATATTATTGTTCCAAAATATTTTCAGGCAAAATAATTCTGAAAGGTTTTCCCAAAGCATATATATTATTATGTTTGAGGGAATCTTTACAACAGGAACAAAATGCCGTCAAAGAATAGAATTACCAGTCTTTTTAATATCGAATATCCGTTAATCCAGGCAGGAATGATCTGGGCCAGCGGCTGGAAATTAGCCAGCGCGGTATCTAATGCAGGAGGACTTGGAATTATAGGCTCAGGTTCTATGTATCCAGAAATTCTAAGGGAACATGTTCAAAAATGTAAAAAAGCGACTAATAAACCTTTCGCCGTAAATGTTCCTATGCTATATCCCGAGATCGATAAAATCATGGAGATTATTATCGAAGAAGGTGTGAAGATCGTTTTCACCTCGGCAGGAAATCCAAAAACCTGGACCAAGCATCTGCAGGATCATGGAATCAAAGTCGTGCATGTGGTAAGCAGCGTAAAATTCGCAATGAAATCTGAAGAAGCTGGGGTTGATGCAGTGGTTGCTGAAGGCTTTGAAGCCGGAGGTCATAATGGCCGGGATGAGACCACAACTTTCACTTTAATACCTATGGTAAAAGAAAAGATTTCAATTCCGTTGATCGCTGCGGGTGGTATTGCTACAGGTAAGGGAATGCTCGCTGCAATGGTATTGGGTGCAGATGCTGTGCAGATTGGAAGTCGTTTTGTGGCGTCCCCAGAAGCATCTTCACACGATAATTTCAAAAAAATGGTGGTTGATTCCAAAGAAGGTGATACAATTTTAACATTGAAGGAACTGGCCCCTGTAAGACTTTTGAAAAATAAATTTTACGAGGACATACAGGACCTTTATTCAAAAAGCCCAAGTAAGGAAGAACTTATAGAATTACTGGGAAGAGCGAGGGCAAAAAAAGGTATGTTCGAAGGTGATCTCGATGAAGGCGAGCTTGAAATTGGTCAGATTTCAGGATTAATCCATGAGATCAAACCTGCCGAAGCAATCGTAAAAGAGATCATCCAAGATTTTGAAAACGCCCTGGAGGCACCGCCCTTCATCTAATTATCCTTCTCGCATGGAGTTCAGGATCGCTGCTCCACCAAGGAAGAACATAAAGATGATATAAAAGATGATGATTAAAAGATAAATAAGAAGCATTCCCTTTGCCCAGTTTTTTCTTGAGATATTATTATCGCTGCCAAATCCCCAGACCAATAGCATAATGATTCCAACTAAAGGGATACCTGAAATAAAAATATAGAGAGCCCATTTTGCTGGGCTATTCTGACTTAACTGACTCATATTCAAAATGTTTTATCATTTCAATTTAGCATAAAATTTTTTAACAACTAATTTTATGTTCTATTTTAAACGAAAAACTATTGAAAGGCAGCAAGTTTATCTAGTTCCTTAGCAACAAAACTTCTCCATCGCATCTCAGCTTCCCTGTTTTCACTATGCATGGTTTCCTTATCAAATTGATCCTGCAAGGCTGCGCGTTCCTTTTCAATTTGATTGTAAATCCTTTTCAAATCCTGTCTAATAGTCCGGCCAATTTCATAACTATTTAACGCCTGTCTTAATTTCCGGGCGTATAGTTCAGAAATATCGAAGTGAAGTTGTTCATGAGCCAGCAGATATTCATCTGCATCTTCTTTTTTGACCCAGGATTTTTCCGGATAGAAAAATGCATGAACTTCATGCTTAAGAACCGGTTTACCAGAAGAGGTACTATAATTCCAGCTATAAGTAATCCCTGAATTCGTGTTTGCTGAATATGATAAACTGGAATCTGGCTCTGCCTGAAAATCTCCCCAGCTTAATAAAACACCTTCTCTCCATTCTATTTTCAACTGCTCCTGTTGCGGATAACCAACCACAATAAAGATCAGGTAAAAAATGGAAAAAAGTTCAATTCTCATGAATAGGTAAAAGAGATATTCTTTTCAATATCGGGATGCAAACTTTGTAGAACCGGACAGGTTCTTCCAGTTTGCTCAAGTATTCTGGTTTCCTTTTCAGAATAAGACGATGGAAATTTAATATTCACATCTATAATCGAAATCCTTCTGGGATCAGCAGCCATGGTCTTTGTAACTTCAGCCGAGGCTCCATCAATGTTAACTCCTAAAGATTCAGCTTTAATTCCCATCACAGTAAGCATACAGGTAGCCAGGGCATTGGCAACCGTATCTGTGGGCGAAAAGGCTTCTCCCTTACCGTGATTATCTGTTGGGGCGTCTGTAATCATCTTCGAACCACTCTTTAGATGCTCCGATTCTGTTCTTAAGCTGCCAAGATACTTAACTTTAGAGGTCATTCACTACGCTTTTGGTCAGATCCTTATCCAGTTTCAATATATAAATTGCATCATTAATAAATCCTCCTCCCGTACTTGGGACATAATGAAACTTACTTTCATTGTATTCAGTATAACCGGGATATTTTTCGAAAGATTCATAAAGATCTTCAGCAGAAGCCAGTCTTAAAAGAACATCTAAAGTAAGGTCATAACCTCGAACCGCGTAACGGTTTGGTTCTACATTAAACCTGTCCAGATATTCCTTATTAAAATCCTCAGTAAGCGAACTTTCATATTCTTTATCTACCGAAGGATAATGGAATTTTAGATTACCCAAATGATTATTTGAAACAATATCGTTCTCAAATGCATTGGTTTTATTTGTTGTGAACAAAGTGATATCATGTTCTCTTGCCATTCTGTTCAATGCCGAAGTAGCACTGCTCACCAGGTTAATATTTCCCGATTCAAGGATAACCCAGTTCTCACCTTCCGTCATCACTCCGGCCAGCATTTCATCTGAAATATAATTATCTGTAGGATTTACAGGTCTTGCTGAAGGAATTATATTCATAAGCTCGTTTTTCACCTGGAATGATCTGCCGTCAGCAATAATGATAACATTTTTTCCCTGCGAATTCCTGGAAATATAATCGAGCATCGCTTCCTTCATATATTCGTCTCCGGGAATTGATTGAAAGAGATTCTGATGCCCTTTCATTTTACGGTTAGACAAAGGATTTATCACCGGAACATTAGTGTTTTGCAACCTGGAGGCTGCAGCCTCTGCAGTCTCCTGTAAAAGTGGTCCTATCACCGCATCTACTTCATTGAAATTGTTGGTATTGATGATATTTGCGACTTCAGATGCTGTTTGCTTAGTATCATACACCTTCAAATTAGTAGAAATACCATAAGATTTTGCTTTGTCTAAAGCCATAAGAACACCCGAGTAAAAATCCAGCGAGATTCTTACCACCCGCTCGTTCATAATAGAATTGCGATAAGTGTCCAGTGAGTCCTCTTCGATCTTTTGTAGATGGTATGGCAACATCAAGGCAATATTCTTAGTAGACCTGTTGGTAATAGATTCGCTCAGGTCCATTTTCATATTCGAATCCTCGCTCATACCGGCAAGAGATTCATCATCAAGATCTGCTCCTTCAGGATTTTCCGGAACCTTAAGAACCATCCCAAATTTTAATCCGTCTTTCAAAGCCGGATTCAACTGCCTGAGAGAATCCATGCTAACCCCAAATCTTCTGGTAAGGCTAAAAAGGGTTTCCTGTGGCTTCACCTCATAAAATCTGAAGCGATCATCGGTAATGATCACCGGTTCATCTTCAAGCACATCAACTCCCACCTTGATCATCATCCCTGGCTGAAGAGTTTCTACTCTTGGATTTGCTGCCTCAAGTTCCTTCACGGTCATCCCATACTTTCTAGCGATCCCATATTTGGTTTCCTTTGGAAGCACGATATGCTCTCTCGTTTTGCTAATTTGACTTTCCTGAGGCTTCTGCAGCGAGGTTGGGTTTGAAGTATTTTGAGCAAGATCATTCCTGTCTGAACTAGTACTTGGAACTCCCTGAGGAATTCTTATAATCTCTCCAATTTGCAATTCTTTAGCATATAACTGTTTATTATACCTTTTAATCTGGTCTATTTCAACATTATATGTTTTAGAAAGGCTATATAGGGTTTCCTTTTTCTTGACCTTATGTTCTACGAACTGATTGGCTTTATCATTAGTAGCAGCATTTTCAGTTCCCGAAATAGTTGCATCTAAAGGAATTACCAGCTTTTCATTTACCCCAATTCCTTCCTTGGCATCTGGGTTATATTTGTAAATATCTTCTTCCTCTATATCGTAGGCTTGAGAGATGCTAAAAACGGTCTCTCCCTTTTTTACAGTATGATATTTATAAGATTGGGCATTTCCCAAAATCGAATAAAATTGAAAAAGAAAACATATTACAAATAGGTATTTCATTACGATAGATTTAGGTTGAACGATAATCTAATTATTCCCACTCAATAGTTGCAGGTGGTTTAGAACTGATATCATATACCACTCTATTAACGCCTTTAACCCGGTTTATTATTGTATTGGATGTTTTTTGCAGAAATTCATAAGGTAAATTTACCCAGTCTGCGGTCATCCCATCTGTAGATTCTACAGCTCTCAGGGCTACTACCTGTTCGTAGGTTCTCTCATCTCCCATCACTCCTACCGACTGAATTGGTAAAAGTATAGCTCCTGCCTGCCAAACCTTATCATACAACATCCAGTCTCTTAGTCCCTGAATGAACACATGATCTACTTCCTGAAGTATCCTTACCTTTTCTGCAGTGATATCTCCCAGGATCCTAATTGCCAGTCCAGGGCCTGGAAATGGATGTCTTCCCAAAAGTTCTTTATCTATTCCAAGTTCCTTGCCAACTCTTCGCACCTCATCCTTAAACAACATTCTAAGTGGCTCTACCACCTTAAGTTTCATGAAATCTGGCAATCCTCCCACATTATGGTGAGATTTTATAGTTACTGATGGTCCATTCACGGAAACCGATTCAATAACATCTGGGTAGATGGTTCCCTGTGCCAGGTAAGTAACATCCTTTATTTCATGAGCCTCATCATCGAAGACATCGATAAATGTATTCCCGATGGCTTTCCGCTTTTCTTCAGGATCGCTTAGACCTTTAAGGGCATCAAGAAATCTATCTGAAGCATCTACTCCTTTTACGTTAAGTCCCATATGCTTATACTGATCCAGAACGCTTTCGAATTCGTTCTTCCGCAGCAAACCATTATTTACAAAAATGCAATATAGATTCTTCCCAATTGCTTTATGAAGCAGCACGGCAGCTACAGTTGAATCTACCCCACCACTTAAGCCAAGAACTACCTTATCATCACCAATTTTTTCTTTAAGTTCAGATACAGTAAGGTCTACGAAAGCACCAGGTGTCCAGGTTTGTTTTGTACCCGAAATCTTTACCAGGAAGTTCTCCAGTAACTGTTTACCATCAGTAGAATGATAAACCTCAGGATGAAATTGAATTGCAAAAGTTTCTTCACCTTCAATCCTATATGCGGCATTTAATACGTCTGAAGTACTTGCCAGTCTTACCCCGTTTTCAGGAAGCTTGATAATAGAATCACTATGACTCATCCAAACCTGCGAGTTCTCTTTTATATTCTCAAATAAAGGTTCAGCATCTTTTATAACCGAAAGATTCGCTCTTCCATACTCTCTGGTATCTGAAGGCTCCACTTTTCCGCCAAAGAAATGAGCAAGATATTGAGCTCCATAACAAACGGCCAGGATTGGAAGTTTACCGCGTATTTCAGAAAGGTCTGGATGCGGAGCATCTTCTGCTCTAACTGAAAAGGGACTCCCCGAAAGGATGACCGCTTTAAAGCCTGATAGATCTTCAGGTATTTTATGAAAAGGATAAATTTCGCAGTAAATATTTAGCTCTCTTACTCTTCGCGCGATTAGCTGGGTATACTGCGAACCAAAGTCTAGGATGAGTACGTTGTTTTGCATGCGCAAAAATAGGAAAACGAGAAAAAATGCAGGCAAAGGATTTGATAAAATTTCTATATTTAATAAAGCTTAATACTCCTCATATGAAATACCTTACTGCCATCATTTTTTCCATCGCTATCGTTATTTCAGCTTTCTTTTTGGGTAATTCCTATGTTTCCCGGGCCAACCCAGATGGAGTGATCTCGGTTACTGGTTCAGGAAGCGAAAATTTCGTTTCAGATCTTATTGTTTGGGAAGGCAGATTTAGCAGGATGAATCCAAATCTCGAGCAGGCTTACAATCAATTGAACAGGGACAAGGAAATAGTTAGGAACTACCTTATAGACCAGGGCATAAAACCTGAAAATATCGTTTTTAATTCGGTTCAAACGAATGAGCAAAGAGAGAACCAGTATCAGAATGGGAATTTTACTGGCAGTATTTTTAAAGGATATGAATTGATCCAGCCCATAAAAATTGAATCAACCGAAGTGGAGCTCATCGAAGCTGTTTCCAGGGAAATCACTGAACTCCTCAATAAAGGTGTACAGTTCAATTCAGCTCCTCCAAGATATTATTACACAAAAATTGCCGACCTTAAAATTGAAATGATCTCTAAGGCTACTGAAGATGCCAGGTTAAGGGCAGAAAAGATCGCAGCGAACAGCGGTGAAAAATTAGGTGATCTTAAAAATGCCAATATGGGAGTTTTTCAAATTACAGGACAGAATAGCGGTGAGGATTATAGTTGGAGCGGAGCATATAATACGGCAGATAAAAATAAAACCGCTTCCATCACCATGAGACTCGAATTCGAAATTGATTAATATCTACGCTTAGTTAAGATTAGCAAACTCAAAACCTTTCAAATGAGTATTTTAGAGAATTACAAGGCAAATTACACCCTCTGGTTTTTTCAGTTAGACCCTAAAATCCTAAAATAAACTAATTTCTTTAACATCTTACTATAAAATTTAGGCTTTAATTTTCAAACGTTGATAATTTATTTAGAAACCGCAGGTTATCTTTATAAAGCCAAAAATCTAAAGCTTGAATAAGATCTCTAAATATGGTGATCTGGACAGAATGAAAAAGTCTGAATGGCTTTTGAATCCTGCAAGAACCCGGGAAACTATTTTGAAGTATTTGATTATTCTGATACTCACCGTTTCTCTGGCCTACTTTATAATATAGCTTTTGATTTAAATCCTTATTTTGCCCTACATTGAAAATCTTTAAAATTATTGAAGATTATTTATAAAAAAACTTCACGAACTACATGAGGTTTTTTTTATTGCTTTTAAGAAGTAAGTAATTACTTGGCAGCCACTTACGAACTTATCACGTCACGATAGATTTTCCACTCTCCATCTATTTTTTTCCATAAGGTGGAATAATGTCCGTGATCTACTTTATTTCCATCAGGAGTATAAATTTCATAATTCTTTCATACGCATATTCGCCAAAATCCATTACCTCTTCAGTATTTACTTTAAGTTTAAGCCCTCCTTCGGCCATGGGTTTATGAGCCGAAATAACGGCTGCCTTTCCATTGAGAGGCTGCTGACCAGACATTTTGAACATTACGTCTTCAGCAAAGAAATTTCCAAATTTTTGCATATCAGCAGCTGCGATCGCTGCTTGCATTTTATCGGAATTGGATTCGATCGTTCCTTTTAACTCTGATGAATCTTGAGCATTGCTACCAAATGCAAGAAATAGCAAAAGAATGAAACAAATAAATTTTTTCATGATTTGAAATTTAGTTGGTTAGTAAATTAAAAGCCGAAAAAATTGAATTCATTTGAAAATCCCCATTTTCATAGAATCATTTTTCAGACTCGGTTTAAAATACAAACTTTCTAAAAATCAATGGAATAGCTTTTATCCAGCCTTCTCTTCCAGGGTTTCCAGAATCTGGTCGATATCATTTTCGGTAGTATCAGGATTAATAAAACAAAACCGTATTACGCTTTCACCTTTCCAAATAGACGGAGTCACCAATGCAAAACCCGAATTATGATTTCTGTAGGTCCAATCCCTGTAATCTTCAGCGCTCCAACCCTTCCTTTTAAAAAGAACTACAGACAAACTTGCCGGTCTCACCAATTCAAGGTTATTATTTTCTTCAACCTTTTTAGCAGCCAGCTTTGCCAGTTCTATACCCTGCTCAATTGCTTCTTTGTACTTATTGGTTCCATGCATGGCCAGGGAAAACCACAAAGGCATTCCCCTTAACCTTCTGGTAAGTTGAATCTGATAATCTGCAGGATTAAAGCCCTGAGCACCTTCATCTTTGAAAATCTCCAGATAAGCACCTTTCTGGGAGTGAGCCTTTTTGGCAAGTTCCAGATCCTTATAAATAACGGCTCCACAATCGTATGGTGAAAAAAGCCATTTATGTGGATCTATGGTAATACTATCTGCTTTTTCGATACCATTGAACAGATGGCGCACAGAATTTGCCGCCAGGGCACCACCACCATAAGCACAATCTACATGCAACCAAACATTTTCTTTTTCACAAACCTCTGCAATTCCTTTAAGATCATCAATAATTCCCGCATTGGTGGTACCACCGGTAGCAACCACGGCAAAGAGTCGGTTTCTATCCTTCTCATTAAGATTTGTGATTGCATTGTGCAACTCCTCCCCGGAAAGGAATTCCTCTCCGGAATCTACCAGGTGTACATCTGCATCCATGACCTTGGCCATAGATTTTATAGAACTATGAGCTCCGGTTGAAGTTATCAATAATGCGCGCTCACTGGCATAATCGGGTTTTTGATCCCTCCATTCCTCCCTGGCGGTAACCAGGGCTGAAAGATTTGCCGCAGTTCCCCCACTCGTAAAAACACCAAAAGCACCTTCCGGAAGTTTAGTTAAAGAAACCAGCCATTTCATCGCCTGATTCTCGCAAAAAATACCGCCAGCGCCTTCCATCCAGTAGGCTCCGTGAATACTTGATGCTGAAGTTACCAGGTCGAACATGATTGCCGCTCTTGTTGGAGCTGCTGGCACAAAGGCCAGGTGTCGTGGATGATCTATTGGCACTGTTGCTTTCACCAAAACATCTCGGAATAACTGAAAGGCATTTTCTCCTCCAATTCCTTCCGGAGTAATTGTCTCTCCCACTATTCGTAAAAGATCCTCTTCTTTCTTTGGGGAACCTAATTCAGGGGTAACGTTAGAGATACGGTCTATGGTATACTTCATGACATCCAGGGTCATTTCTACCAGGTCCATATCGATGGTATGCATTCTGTTATTTTCCAAAAGTCAGGATTTTAAAATTGGACTCTAAAGGATCTAGTTCTTCCATTAATTTAGAGATGAGATCTTCGCCATATTCAACATAAAACTCAGAGAAATTGGTTTGTCTCTCCTGTAAACTGCGATTCGGGAAAAGATCATTTTGAAGTTCTGCAATCCTTTCCACTTCGTCCTTGAGCTTTCTTTTTTGAGCTTTCAACAATCTTTTTTCAAGATTTTCAAGGCCTTTCAACTGCTTTACTTCCTGTGCTTTTACTGCGCCAAGAAAAGATTCATCAGTCTTTTCGGCTAGTTCATACATCCCCTGAAATTGCTCAACTAGATGCTCTTTTTGTGGTGAAAAATCTATATCGATATTTGATATTTTTCGCACTTTTCTATTGATAAGTTCATGCTGTTTCAGGAATAACTCCTGAAGTGAGATATTCAGCCTTTCACGTTTAGTATTCTGCTTTTCTGTTTGTAATAGTGCCGAATTCCGAAGTAACAACATGGGAAAAGTCACTTTTTCGGCTTCAAAATATGATTTCAATTCAAGCCAGTATGCCAGCTCTCCCCCACCACCAATATAACATAGGTTTGGCAGGATCACTTCCTGGTAAAGAGGTCTCATCATAACATTAGGACTGAATCTTTCCGGATGATCTTCAAGCTCTTTCAGAATTTCATCTTTGGTCCACGAGATCTCTGTATCATTTACAAAATACTTGTCTTCCTTGCCTATGATCCTTTCGCGAATTTCGTGATCCAGGTAAAACAAATTAATTTCCCGTGGGTTCACCTGTACATTATAGTCAAGTTCATTCAGTTTTCCCACTGCTTTTGAAGTCTCCTGAAAAGATATTTGCCTGGTAAGTTCATTTTTGGCAAAGGGAACAAAATGTTTTTTTAATCTTTTATCTCCTGCCGCAATAATCACCAGACCGTACTTTCCAAAAATCTCGTTGGCGATAAACCTGGTTGCATCGGTAAGATTATCATGTTGCAGATATCCTCTTTCAAAAAGCTTTTTTAAATATTCCGCATTCTCTCCTCCTCCAATCTCTGCCGAAAAAAGCTTGAATACCTCATCCAGGCCTTCTGTGGAAAGGTTTCCCACGGCTGTCATCCCAGCTTTATCATCAGCATTATTCCATTTGAATTTTTTACCATTCAGATTGAAAAAATTGATCTCTTCAAAATCATGGTCTTCTGTAGCCATCCAGTAAATAGGGACAAAATTCTTTGTCGGAAACTGTTTCTTTAGCTTTTTAGTGAGATTGATAGTTGAAACGATCTTATACAGAAAATACAATGGTCCTGTGAACAAATTAAGCTGGTGACCAGTAACCACGGTATAGGTTTCTTCAGAACTCAGCGAATCAATATTGGCTTTGGTAGCTTCCGAAACGGTAATTCCAGAATACTGATCCTGTAGAACTTCAACAAGATCTTTCCTGATCTTATTATTGTAGGATTTCTTTTTTTCCTCAATCTGAGAATCAAAATTCTCGATGCGTGGAAATCTGTTATATAACTCTTTCAGTTCATCCTTTTCAGATAAATAGTCCAGGATCAAAGAAGTAAAGTAGTTGGTTTCGGGATATTTAACGAAGTCTGCCGACATTAGCGATTTTGAAATTTTCACGTAAAGATAAGGTCTTTTAAAGACTAAAATAAATTCAGGATTATTTAGGAAAGTCTTAACAAGCGATAAAATTTAGCTAATTATTTAATTTCTAACTTTCTATAGATAAATTTCATCATTATGTCATCACGTCTTCTTAAAATCTGCTTAATATTTATTGCCTTTTTATTCTTTTCCTGTAGTTCATCAGATGATTCCACACCCAGTGAACCAGATAGAAGCTACGAAGATGTGAAAACCGATTTTCAGGCGATAGATTTCCAAACGGGAGTGAATGATGTTTCCATTAGAGATATAAATGGAGTTCTTAGATTCTTTAGAGTAATAATCCCGGAAGGAGATCTTTCCAGTAACCTCAGACCACTGGTCATGACTTTACATGGTGCCTCTGGTGGGAATCCCGATGCTCACAAAAATACTGGTTGTTTTGCCGAGGAGGGATTTGCAGCTATAAATCCTATAATTATTAGTCCTAACGGTGGAAATCTTGATTGGATAGAATTTGCAAATCAGGTCCTAGTGCTAAGCCTTTTTGACCTCGCCATAAACTATTTGCCTGTAGATGATACAAAAGTAGTTGTGAATGGATACAGCAACGGGGGTAATGGAGCCTGGTTTTACGGAGAAACCCAACCTACGGTAGTAACTGCATCCATTCCCATGGCAAGTTCCTATAATACCTTCAATACAGCCGGAGAAGCCAGGCGAATTGATGTCCCCATGTATGTGATACATGGTGAGAACGATGAGTTATTTCCTCTGCAACGAACCCAGAATTGGGTTGAAGCAACGAGAAGTGCAGGTACAGAGATCACCCTGGAAGTAGCTCCAGGCCTAACCCACAATGAACCCTGTAACTATGTTGATCACGTGAAAAATGCAGCAATTTGGCTTGAAAATGATGTATGGGATTAATTAATTTTCCTGGATCGTAAATATTTTCCTGGCATTCGGCTTATCTGCTAAGTTGGTTTTATATTTACTGGCATTATTCAAAAACCCTATTTTTAATGAAACGCCAGATTCTATTCCTTTGTTTTTTCTTTCTAATAACACAAAACTTATTATCGCAGCAATTCCAGTCGCCCTCAGATTTTCTAGGATATGAATTAGGGAGTCAGTTTTCGCGGCATGCAGATGTTGTGAATTATTTCAAGCATGTTGCTGAAAATTCGCCATTAGTAGAATACCATACTTATGGAAAAACCAATGAAAGGCGCCCTCTTACCTATGCGATAATTTCTTCTGAAGAGAATATGGCCGATCTTGAAAAAATTAGGAAAGCTCATTTAAATAATGCCGGAATAGGTAGTTCTACTGAAAATTCAGAAACAGCTATAGTCTGGCTGAGTTACAATGTGCATGGAAATGAAGCCTCCAGCACTGAAGCCTCCATGAAAACCCTTTATAGCCTAATTACGGAAAAAACAGACTGGCTAAAAAATACAATCGTGATCATTGATCCCTGTATTAATCCTGATGGAAGAGATAGGTATGCAAACTGGTATAACCAGGTAAAAACAGAACCATATAACATTTACCAGAATGCTGCAGAACATAATGAACCTTGGCCCGGAGGAAGACCAAACCATTACCTTTTCGACCTAAATCGTGACTGGGCCTGGGCCACCCAGATAGAAACCAAACAAAGACTAAAGGTTTATAATGAATGGTTGCCGCATATTCATGTAGATTTCCATGAACAGGGCATCAATGATCCTTATTATTTCGCACCTGCGGCTGAACCATTTCACGAGATCATCACTCCATTTCAAAGAGAATTTCAAAAAACAATAGGTAAGAATCACGCCAGGTATTTCGATAAGAATGGGTGGCTTTATTTTACAGGAGAAAGATTTGACCTGTTGTATCCAAGTTACGGAGATACCTATCCTACATATATGGGAGCAATTGGGATGACCTACGAACAGGCAGGGCATGGACGTGCCGGTTTGGGAATAAAAACTGACGAAGGATATATTCTAACCCTCAAAAACAGGTTAGAACATCATCATACCACTGGATTATCTACTATTGAGGTTGCCTCCAGCAATGCTTCTGAATTGAACAAAGAGTTTCAGAATTACTTTGCAAATGAAGACTTCGTCTATAAAAGCTACGCCTTAAATGGTAGTTATGATAAACTGAAAACTTTAAAAGAACTTCTAAACAGACACCAGATTAAATATTCATATTCGGGTTCAGGACGTGTAAGCGGATATAGTTTCAGGGAGAATGGAAATGGCAATCTGAATAGCGATGAAAATACTCTTATCGTTTCTACAGATCAGCCCAAAGGAAAAATGGTAAAGGTCCTTTTTGAGCCTAAGACCAAATTGATGGATTCCCTTACCTATGATATTACCGCCTGGAGCTTGCCTTATGCTTACGGACTTGAAGCCATTGCCAGCACAAAAATCATCAATGGTTCTGGAAGACCTGAAAAGCAAATTATCGAGAATATTGCAAATCCGGATGCAGCCGGGTATATCACCAAATGGAATAGCATGAAGGACGCAAACTTCCTGGCTGAGCTTTTGCAAAATGATATAAAAGTTCGTTTTAGTGAGGTTCCTTTTATGAGCAACGGTAAAGAATTCGCTCCCGGAAGCCTTATCATCACAAAAAGTGACAATCTGCAAAAACCAGAATTTGATTCAAAGGTAATTGAGCTCGCTGATTCCCACCAAAGGCAACTTTTAACGGCTGAAACAAGTTTTGCAGGAAGCGGACCAGATTTTGGGTCATCTGATATAAAGATCATCAATCAGCAGAAAATTGGATTGCTAAAAGGAGACGAGGTTTCTTCTCTTAATTTCGGTGAGATCTGGTATTTCTTCGAACAGGATCTTAATTACCCGGTTACTCCAATTAACAGCAGTTATTTTGACCGAATTGATCTGGATGAATTTGATGTTTTGATTATTCCTGAAGGCTGGTACATTGATTTTCTAGTTGAAGACACCCTGGAAAAAGTAACTTCCTGGATTAAGGCAGGAGGAAAATTAATTGCCATTGGAAACGCAGTTGGCGCCTTCAAAAATAAGGAAGGTTTCGGCATAGCGGAAAATAAAATTGAAGAGAAAGATACTACAGCTACACATCCTAATCTTACACCTTACTCAAAAAGGGAACGTGAAAGTATCAAAAACCTGATCACCGGTAGTATAATTAAAACCAAAATAGACAATTCTCATCCTATGGCATTTGGATATGAGGATACCTATTTCAGTCTGAAATTAAGCAGCGACAGCTACCAGTTATTAAGCGAGGGTTACAATATTTCTTATATTGAGGAACCGGAAATTGTTTCTGGCTTCGCCGGAAGCGAGGCTTTAAAAAAACTAAACAACTCTTTGGTATTTGGAGAAGTCCCTATGGGTAAAGGTAGTGTGATCTACATGGTAGACAATCCTTTATTCAGGGCATTCTGGGAGAATGGAAAATTATTTTTCGCAAATGCCATTTTCTTTACAAATAATACAGGTTTCGATTATTAACATCAGAATCAAAAAATGAAAAAAATAAACTCAATTATCATGTTCCTGTTTTTACTTATATCAGGACATACTTTTAGTCAGAAAACTGAAAATTTCTCGGTAGATTTCGAAACTTTCAACCTTGAAAATGGCTTGAAAGTCATTTTTCATCAGGACACCTCAGACCCGGTTGTGGCAGTAGCTCTAACTGCGCATGTAGGTTCGGCCCGGGAAAAAGAAGGCAGAACAGGTTTTGCCCATCTTTTTGAGCATTTACTTTTTTTAGAATCGGAAAATCTTGGAAAGGGAGGATTGGATAAACTTAGCGCCAGGATAGGCGGCTCTGGAGCAAATGGTTCTACAAGCCGCGATAGAACAAACTATTTTCAGACCGTACCAAAGGATGCATTGGAAAAAATGATCTGGGCAGAAGCCGATAAGCTTGGATTCTTTATCAATACTGTTACAGAACCCGTACTGGCCAAAGAAAAACAGGTAGTTAAAAATGAAAAACGCCAAAGAGTAGATAATCGTCCTTATGGCCACACATTTTATGTAATAGACAGGAACCTTTATCCGCAAGGCCATCCGTATAACTGGCAGGTAATTGGTAGCCTGGAAGATCTTCAGAATGCGACTTTACAGGACGTTAAAGATTTTTATAATCAATGGTATGTTCCGAATAACGTTATTCTAACAATTTCAGGAGATTTTGATAAAGAACAGGCAAAGGAATGGGTGCATAAATATTTTGATGAAATAGAGCGTGGTCCCGAAATTAAAGATCTTGAGAAACAGCCTGTGAAACTTGAAAAAACAAAAAGCTTGTATCATGAGGATAATTTTGCGAAGCTTCCAGAATTAACACTTACCTGGCCTTCGGTGTATTCTTACCACGAAGATTCATTCGCACTGGAAATTTTATCAAATTATCTAGCCGATGGTAAAAATGCCCCGCTTTACAAGCATTTAGTGAAGGAAAAACAGCTTACTTCCAATGTGAGTATGTTCAATTACACCTCTGAACTGGCCGGGCAGCTAATGCTCCAGGTTAGAGCCTACGACAATAAAGACCTGGATTCAGTAAAATATGCCATTGAAGAAACCTTTGTCGAATTCGAGAAGAATGGAATCCCGGAAAAAGATTTGAAAAGGATCAAAGCAGGACTAGAAACCGGTTTCTACAATTCTATTTCCAGTGTTCTGGGGAAGGGCTTTCAATTAGCCCAATATGAGATCTTTGCAAAAGACCCAAATTTCATCAATAAAGAAGTTCATAAGCTTCTTGAAGTTACGGCCGAAGATGTAATGAGAGTTTATGAAAAATACATCAAGGATAAGAATTATGTTGCAACGAGTTTTGTTCCTAAAGGAATGCAAGACCTGGCTTTGGAGAATTCAGAAAAAGCTGAAGTGGTAGAAGAAGAGATCGTAGAAGGGGCTGAGGAAGAATTTGATGCTAGTCAGGAAGTGAGTTATGAAAGAACTCCTTCCAGTTTCGACAGAACGATTGAACCACCTTACCAGGGAAAACCCGAAATTAAAGTTCCGGAAATATGGGATGCCCGCATGCCTTCGGGAATGAAGGTCATGGGAATTACAAATAATGAAGTTCCACTGGTACAGTTCAGCCTGGAGATGAGAGGTGGCCAACTTCTGGAAACACCTGAAAAAGCAGGTCTTTCAAACATGCTTGCCGAAATAATGACCAGGGGAACCTCCAGAAAAACACCTGCCGAACTGGAAGAAGCCATCGAATTACTGGGGGCTTCAATTTACGTAAACGCAAGTGAAGAAAAACTTACCATATCCGGAAATACTCTTGCAAAAAACTATGCTGAAACCATGGACCTGGTGAAAGAAATATTACTTGAGCCAAGATGGGATAAAGAAGAATTCAATTTGATAAAGCAGGAAACCTTGAGTAGGCTTCAGGAGGAGAAGGGAGATCCTAATGCTATTGCTCAGAATGAATTCAAAAAACTCATCTATGGCGAAGATCATATTCTTTCTTATAACGAGTTAGGGACTCCAGAAACTGTGGAAGCCCTTAGCCTGAAGGAGCTTAAGAATTTTTATGAGGATAACCTTTCACCTATGGCAGCAACTTTTCTTACAGTTGGAGCAATTTCAAAGGAAAAGACGGTAAACGGGATTAAGGGGATTTCTGCCAGCTGGGCTCCAAAAAACTTAGACTTCCCTGAAATTCCTGATTTTAAACTTCCTGAAGAATCCAAGGTATATTTCTATGATGTTCCCGGTGCCAAACAATCGGTTTTCGCTTTTGGTGCTCCAGCCCTTTCCGCAAAAAATGAAGAATTTTATCCTGCAGAAGTTATGAACTATCGATTAGGGGGTGGAAGTTTCGCCTCGAGACTAACTCAGGAACTTAGGGAAGGTAAGGGCTATACTTACGGCATTCGGTCACATTTTATGGACAGAACTTATATTGGACCATTTATGATCACCAGCGGGGTAAGAACAAATATCACTTATGAGGCTGCGGAACTGGTTCGGGATATTGTGAAGGATTACTCCTCTACCTTTAACGCTGAAGACCTTGAAGTAACCAAAAGTTACATGATTAAAAGTAATGCTAGAAAATTTGAGACTCTTGGAGCAAAGTTAAATATGCTTAGGGAAATTAACGATTATGGCTATGATTTTGATTATGTGAAGAAACGAGAGGAAAGAGTTGGTGAACTAAGTGTTCTTGACATTCAGGATCTGGCGAAAAAGTATGTAGACCCAGACAGAATGTTCTATCTAATCGTGGGAGATGCTGAAACTCAAATGGACAAACTTGAAGAGCTGGGGTATGGAAAGCCAGTTCTGCTCAACTCAGAAGAAAATGAAAAATAGACCATCTTAGCGGAAGAAATAGGAAGGCGGAAATTTATAATATCCGCCTTTTTTATGGCATTTAATAGACATTTTCACTGATCAATCTCCCGGGAAATCGATTTCGGTATTTATTACTACTTTGAGTTAAAGGTATAGTAAGGATGAAAAGGCTAATTAAATCTCTGGGAAGGATCTTATTTATAATAATTAGCCCGGTATTAGTTTATGCCGGAATCGCCCTGTTTGGAGCTTTGATTCCCGTAAACAGAAAATTTCAGGAAACTGGTCCTATTCAAATATTCGTAACTCAAAATGGACTACATACAGATATTGTCCTTCCTGTTTCCAACCATATTATAAACTGGGAGAATTACATTAAACCTGCACACTTTCCATCCGTTTCAAAGGGAATCAAGTATTACTCCTTTGGCTGGGGAGATCTTGAATTCTTTAAAAAGACTCCATCCTGGGAAGACCTGGAGTTAAAAACAGGATTAAGGACATTATTCAAAAATACCCCTTCGGCAATTCATATTTACAGGCTAAAGGCAATCAAGGGAAAAGAATTTG
Source organism: Christiangramia lutea (assembly GCF_022489035.1). Taxonomy (GTDB): domain Bacteria; phylum Bacteroidota; class Bacteroidia; order Flavobacteriales; family Flavobacteriaceae; genus Christiangramia; species Christiangramia lutea. Next base: position 237,445 of record NZ_JAKVTV010000003.1, on the reverse strand, counting down.
CCATTTTAAATATTAACGAAGAACAATATAAAATGCTGGTTCAGTATATCTTGAAACACCTGGAAAATTCAGAAAATGATTTAGAACCACTGGATTTCAGATATTCTGAAAATGATGTTTTTTACAGATCAGATTCTGAATTCAACCTATTCAGAACATGTAACACCTGGGTGAATAATGCCTTAAAATACTCTGGAATCAGAACCTGTTTATGGACTCCCTTTGCCAAACCCTTATTCTGGCAATTAAACTGGTGAGAGCTAAAGAATCTGCCTAAACAGACTTTATTTTCAACTCTTGGCGCTTAGGTTTTTCAGCAGTAACATTTAATGGTTCTCCGTAAAGGTCAAAATCGGCCGCATCGGTGATCTTAACTTCGTAATAATCTCCGGTTTTAAGGTACACTGAAGAAGCATCTATTAAAACCTCATTATCAACATCTGGAGAATCAAATTCTGTTCGACCAATAAAGTAATTCCCTTCTTTGCGATCTATCACAACCTTAAAAATTTCTCCAATTTTCTCCTGGTTGAGTTCCCAGGATATCTGGGATTGAATCTCCATGATCTCATTCGCCCTATTTTGTTTCACCTCCTGTGGCACGTCATCTTCAAGATTATACGCATGTGTATTTTCTTCGTGAGAATAAGTAAAACATCCAAGACGCTCAAAACGCATTTCCTTAACCCATTCTTTTAATTCCTGGAAATGCTCTTCGGTCTCACCGGGATATCCCACAATAAGAGTGGTTCTAATGGCCATTTCCGGCACCGTTTTTCTGAATTCTTTCAAAAGCTTGGTTGTTTTTTCATGAGTAGTTCCACGTCGCATAGATTTCAGAAGATCATCTGAAATGTGCTGAAGCGGAATATCAAGATAATTACAAACCTTTGGTTCACGCTTCATCACTTCCAGCACGTCCATAGGGAATCCTGTTGGAAATGCATAATGCAGCCTGATCCATTCAATACCTTCCACGTTTACAAGGTTTTCTAGAAGTTCGGCAAGGTTTCTTTTTTTATAAAGGTCGAGTCCGTAATATGTGAGGTCCTGGGCAATAAGGATCAATTCTTTTACTCCGTTTGCAGCCAGCTTTTCAGCCTCTTTTACCAGGTTCTCGATTGGAGTGGATTTATGACCACCACGCATTAACGGAATCGCACAAAACGAACACGGACGGTCACAACCTTCAGCGATCTTTAAATAAGCGTAGTTTTTCGGCGTTGTAGTTAATCGCTCCCCGATAAGTTCATGTTTATAATCAGCTTCCAAAGCAGATAGAAGTCCAGGAAGTTCTGTAGTCCCAAAATACTGGTCTACATCTGGAATTTCTTTTTGAAGATCTGGCTTATATCTTTCAGATAAACAACCGGTCACAAAAACCTTATCTACATCTCCCTGTTGCTTTTTTTCGACGAATTCCAGGATGGTATTCACCGATTGCTCCTTTGCATTATCGATAAATCCGCAGGTGTTGATCACTACAATATTTCCATCTTCTTCATGCACAACGTCTTTATCATTCGCCTTCAGCTGCCCCATCAAAACCTCTGAGTCGTATACATTCTTGCTACAACCAAGCGTTACTACGTTGATCCTGTTCTTCTTTAGTGACTTCGTCCTCATAAACTTCTACTTTTTAGCCATGAAAAATTCCGAAGGAATCATCAAAGCGGGTGCAAAGATACAATCTAAAATTAGATTTACCTGAAAGTCTTTAGATTGAAGATTTTAGGAGAAATATTCGTGCAACTGGATCATCCAGTCCTTTTCATAATATCTTACGATGCTTATCAAAATCGCCCCGGCAATCACATAAGCCCAGTGATAGGAATTCCTTTTTACCATAAAACCACCTACCACGGCAAATACCAGGTAAGGGATTGAAAGGATGAGGTTTGGAATTACCCAGGCTCCCTGGAACATGGCCACGATCTTCATTACCACATAGAAAATACTGTAAAAGAATATGATCTTTGAAATTAGAACTAGATATCTCTGGGTATTATTACTCATCGTAGTTTTCCGGAGTTTTTCTTCTTTGGGTAGTCTTCTCAAAATTGTAGGCGAACTGTAATAATTGTTCTTCATTAAACGGCTCCCCTATGAATGTAAGTCCTGCGGGTTTATTTTCAGAAGTATAACCCATAGGAACCGTAATTGCCGGGTATTTCGCTACAGCTGCATAGCCGGCATGATAATTATTTATAGACAGGATAGCGTCGAGCTTATTTTCCTTGATTGGTTTTTCTAAAAATCTGGTTCCATTGGTTTTCAGGGAATCCTTTATGCCTGCAAATTCTTCGCTTGTAGCTGAATCGTCCACGATACCCATAAATAAAGCCTGGCCATATGGTGCACGGTTCAATGTATCCTGGTTATTGTAATCGATGATATCCTGAACATTCTTGTAATTTACCTCTCCCCCATAATTTTTTAAATATGCTGAAAGGTCTTTTTTCATATCAAGATTTAAAAGCCTGATGAAATTAGGAAGATCTATTTCTTCAGCTTCGAATTCAACAATTACAGCCCCCGCATTTTTCAGGTCATTGATTGCTCTAACATATAATGAATCCTCCATCAGAGATTTTATAACGCCAAACCTTTTACCTTCCAGGCTGGTTTCCGTAATCTCGCTGTAATAGCCAGTTCTTTGCCCTCCCGCCGCTTTGGAAGCAGGATCGGCATCGTCTACCCCAAGCATTGCGTCCAGAAGAATTGCATTATCAATAACATTTCTGGTCATTGGCCCGGGAGTATCTAAAGTGCTCGAAATTGGAATAATTCCGCCCCTACTTAAAACTCCGATAGTAGGCTTTAAACCCACAATAGAATTTGAACTTGACGGAGAAAGTATAGAACCTGAAGTTTCAGACCCCACAGCCACAGGTGCTAAATTTGCGGCAACGGCCACTCCACTACCTGAACTTGATCCTCCAGTATCGTGGATCTTTCTTCCGTAAGGATTCAGGGTTTGACCTCCAACCGTTGAAAATCCGTTAGGACAGCCCTCACAGAAAAAGTTGGCCCATTCACTAAGATTGGCTTTCCCAAGAATTAAAGCTCCGTTATTTTTTAGCTGCTTTACAATAAAAGCATCACCTGTTTTATTATTTTGAAGGGCGAAGGAACCTGCCGTGGTAGGCATTCCAGAGGCATTGATATTATCTTTAAGCAACACTGGAATCCCAAAAATAGGATGATTATTTACTGCTTTGCTTTTTTGCTGATCTTTTTCTCTGGCTTCCTTAATTAAATTAGGATTCAAAGAAATCACCGAGTTCAGTGAAAATTCATTCTCGCGATCATATTCTTTAATCCTGGTTAAATAGAACATCGCTAACTCTTCATAGGTAAGCTTATCGTTCTTAATAGCCTGCTGAATTTCAGGAATCGATTTTTCAAAAATCAGGACTTTTACTTCTTCATAGATTTCAGAGGAAAAGTCTGATAGATCCTCTTCAAAAGGTTTCCAAAGGCTATCATTATCGATCACTTTGGAATCTACCTGTTTATATTCGATCTCCTCAACATTAGTTGAATCGACCTGAACTGCCTCTGTTTCCGCAGTTTTTTCAGCATTATCATTTTTACAGCTGAACGAAGCAACTGCAGCAAGAAGAAGTAAAGTTTTTTTCATGGTCTTATTTAAAGAATGAGTCTACAAATTCGTATTTATTAAATACCTGTAGATCTTCAATTCCTTCTCCAACACCAATATATTTTACAGGGATTTTAAACTGGTCACTGATTCCAATCACCACACCTCCTTTAGCAGTACCGTCAAGTTTGGTCACCGCAAGTGAGGTCACCTCGGTAGCCGCTGTAAACTGCTTAGCCTGCTCAAAAGCATTCTGACCTGTAGAACCATCAAGAACCAGAAGTACCTCATGAGGAGCGTCTGGAATGGTTTTTTGCATCACTCTTTTCACCTTGGTAAGTTCTTTCATCAGGTTTACTTTATTATGTAGTCTACCAGCTGTATCGATCAAAACAACATCTGCTTCCATTTTCACAGCGCTTTGAACAGTATCAAAAGCCACGGAAGCAGGATCGCTTCCCATTTTTTGTTTGATGATAGGTACCTCGGTTCTTTCTGCCCAGATTTGAAGCTGATCAATGGCCGCAGCCCTGAAAGTATCGGCAGCTCCAAGAACTACTTTCTTTCCTTTACTCTTGAACTGGTGAGCTAGCTTACCAATGGTAGTAGTCTTCCCTACACCGTTTACACCTACAACCATAATTACATATGGTTTCTTGTTTTCAGGAACATGGATCTCAGAGGCCTCTCCAGTATTCGTTTCAGAAAGAAGTGCAGCGATCTCTTCACGAAGTATCTTATTAAGTTCATCGGTGCCTAGATATTTATCTTTGGCCACGCGATCTTCTATCCTGTTGATCACTTTAATGGTGGTAGCAACACCAACATCACTACTAATTAACACATCTTCCAGATCATCAAGAACTTCCTCATCTACTTTGGACTTTCCGGCAACAGCCTTACTCATCTTATCAAAGAAGCTGGATTTAGATTTCTCCAAACCTTTATCCAGGTTCTCCTTTTTTTCCTTAGAAAATATTTTTTTAAATAAACTCATTTTATTTGGCAGGTTTTATAACGTATAAGGCTTAAGCCCTATCATAAAGCGGGAATAAATATACATAAAAAGAAAAAGCCGTCCAGATTAAATCCAGGACGGCTTTTTAAGATTATTCTAAATCGTTTGTGAACGATCCTTACCTTTTCAAAAAGTCGTTTACGTCTTCCGGAGCCATGATTTGTTCTACAAAAGTGTAGGCACCGGTTTTCTCAGATTTAACCATTTTTATCGCTTTGGTTAATCTTTTAGATCCTGTTTGAATAGATGCTACTGATTTCTTTGCCATGACTCAATTATTTTATTTCTTTATGCACCGTCATTTTCTTAAGAATAGGATTGAATTTCTTCAACTCCATTCTGTCCGGTGTATTTTTTTTGTTTTTTGTAGTAATATATCTTGAAGTACCTGGTTGACCAGATTCTTTATGTTCTGTACATTCTAGAATTACCTGAACTCTGTTACCTTTCTTTGCCATTGTGAAAAATTTTTAAGTGCTAAGAATTATTTCTGAAGAAATCCCTTTGCTTTAGCTTCCTTAATTACGGCAGAAATGCCTTTTTTATTGATATCTTTTAATGCAGACGTGCTCACTTTAAGTGTGATCCATCTGTCTTCTTCAGGAATAAAGAAACGCTTCTTCACCAAGTTGGCGTTGAATTTACGTTTAGTCTTATTCATGGCGTGAGAAACATTATTCCCAACCATAGCTCTTTTCCCGGTAAGTTCACAAACTCTTGACATTGCTCTATACTTTTCTCGTTATTTCAAAACAGGCTGCAAATTAACGATTTTTTTACCTAACAGGCAACTAATTCAAAAAAAATATTTAAGACTTGAAATAATTCTTTAGAATCATCGTTAAGCTCTTGCTCTGGCGCTGTTCAGGGTGCAAAAATAATATTTTTAATCGATACGAATCAAGAGAATACCCGGTGATTTTTTAAAGTTTTCAAATCAATAAACTGAAGATCAATTATCCTTATCCATTTTAAGAATACTTTCCTGAAGTAAATTCATCGCTTTGTTTACAGTTTTTCCTATCACCTTTTCCCGGTGATTCCCAAAATTGAATTTAAAGGAATGAATTCCCCTGGGAGTTCCAATTCCAATAAATACAGTCCCTAACTCTTCATCACTGTCGCCCTTGGATGGTCCGGCATTTCCGGTAGTGGAAATGGAAAATTCCGTATGGAACTTTTTCATGGCTCCTTCTGCCATGGCTTCAGCAACCTCTGCACTCACCACAGAGTATTTCTCTATAACTTCCTTTGGAATATCCAGAATATCGGTCTTGGCCTGCGTAGAATAGCAAACCGCACTTCCTTTGAAAGAAGCTGAAGAACCTGGCGCTTTGGTGAATTTCGAGGCCAACCTTCCACCGGTACAACTTTCCGCTGTAGATAATGTCCAGTTCTTTTCCACTAACATGTTGGCAATTATCACCTCTATGGGATCATCATCTTCATAACCAAAAATGATATTTCCAATAATCTGGTGAAGTTTCAAGATCTGTTCATCAATCAGGTTCTTTAAATGTGCTTCGTTTGAACCTTTGGCCGTAAGTCTTAATCTAACCCTCCCCAGGTTTGGCAGATAGGCAAGTTTTATTTCTTTAGGTAGCCCATCTTCCCATGCTTCGATCTTTTCTGCGATAGCACTCTCCCCTAATCCATAAGTTATTACCGTCTTATGTAAGATCACCGGTCTTGAAAAACTCCTTATTAACCTTGGAATAATTTCTCTTTCCATCAATCCCCTCATCTCATAAGGTACACCGGGCATGGAAACGAAGACTTTCCCATTTTCCTGAAACCACATTCCCGGGGCTGTACCATATTCGTTATGTAAGGCGATAGCCTTAGATGGTATTAAAGCCTGGTCTCTGTTCAGGTTGGAAATTGGGGTATCTATATACTTTTCAAATAGATCTTCAATATGTTTTAATACTTCTTCATTTCTAATAAGATCATCATCAAAAAAATCACACAGGCATTTTTTGGTAATATCGTCTTTGGTAGGCCCAAGACCACCGGTTATAATGACAATATCAGCTCTTTCAGAAGCCTTCTTTAAAGTTTGAAGAATATGATGGCGCTCATCTTCAATGGAAGTTATCTGGTGAACGCTTACACCTATCTTATTGAGCTCTTTTGAAATGTAGGCTGAATTAGTATCAATGATCTGACCTATAAGAATTTCGTCGCCTATGGTAATTATCTCAGCGGTCATTATAACCCGAAATCACGTTTTAAGGCAATAGAAGCCACATCTACCTTTTTGGTAATTGCTTCCGCTGCCTGCGGCACCTCATCCTTTCTGCGCCCTTGCTTAGACCAGGCTTCGATCACTTTAATCTGATCCATCAGATTCAAGCCGAAAAGCTGAAGGTTAGGCTTCATTTTATGGGCATATTGATAAGCCAGAGAAGGATTATCGTTTCCAATAGCCTCGTTCATCGCTTCTACATCTGGGGGAATTTCTTCAAGGAAAGTTTGTACTACTACAAGCATGAATTCATCATCGCCGCCTGCCATTTCTTTAACTTCGTCTAGGTTATAGTTGCTCATTCAGTTGGTTATTTTACTCGAATTGAAAACATTTTTTGATCCTGCAGGTAACCTGTTAGTCGATCATCAGGAGACACTTTACCAACACCGGCAGGAGTTCCGGTAAATATGATATCACCTATTTTCAGGGTGAAATACGTCGAAATATAAGCAATTAATTCATCAATTTTCCACAGCATGTGGGAGGTATTTGCCTTCTGCACGATCTCTCCGTTTTTTTCCAGGCTAAAATCCAGATCATTGAGATCTCCTAGCTCTTTTTTGTCCAGCCAGTTGTTCCCAATTACTGCAGCACCATCGAAGGCCTTGGCTTTTTCCCAGGGCAAACCTTTTTCTTTCAGTTTTTGCTGAAGGTCCCTGGCTGTAAAATCGATCCCCAGGCCAATTTCATCATAATATTTAGGCGCAAATTTCGCCTGAATGTGTTTACCAATCTTCCTGATCTTAACCAGGACTTCAACCTCATAATGCACGTCATCGGAAAAATCTGGAATAAAGAATGGTTGTTTTTTTAATAATATCGAGGTATCTGGTTTCTGAAAAAGTACCGGATCATCGGGCTTCTCGTTCTTTAGTTCCTCAATATGATCTGTATAATTTCTGCCTACGCAAATGATCTTCATTAGCTAAGTTTATTATTCAGTTTTCTGAGCTTGATCGCAGTCAATACTTTCTTTGTATACAAGGGAAAATCGGCATTCTGGATCCATCCAAAATATCCTGGTTCTTCTTCCAGTACTTTTTCAACATGCTTGCCTTTATATTTTCCGAAAGCAAATACCTCTTTTCCTTTCTTATCATAGCTTATAAAGCCAGCAAAATCAGCAAATTTTTTCCTTGCACTAAAATTTGCCAGCCATTTCATATCATTTTCCAGATCCTCATATTTGTCGAGCTGAGACTTAAGTACCTCGTAGGTGGCTTCTGTATCTGCCTCGGCACCATGAGCACCCTCCAATTCCTTACCGCAATAGAATTGGTAAGCAGCAGACAGCGTTCGCTGTTCCTTTTTATGAAAAATGGTTTGAACATCAACTGCCACAACATTCTTCATTTCAAAATCTATCCCGGCTCGAAGCAGCTCTTCAACCAAAAGCGGAATATCAAATCGGTTAGAATTATAACCTCCAAGATCACATCCTTTAATCAAGTCATGTATCCTATTCGCCAGTTCCTTAAAAGTAGGTTCATTAGCAACTTTTTCATTGGAAATCCCATGAATTGCAATAACCTCAGCAGGAATATCTCTTTCCGGGTTAACCAGCCAGGTATGGCTTTCTTTATTTCCATTGGGATACACTTTTAAAATTGCAATTTCAACTATTCTGTCTTTGGAAATATTGGTCCCGGTAGTTTCCAGGTCAAAAAAACAAATAGGTTTGGTAAGCTTGAGGTCCATCTTTTAAAATTTGGGTAAAGTTAGCATAATTTGAGTTTTTTGCTTCAATTAAAGCAAAATCTAAGCTGCTCTTTTATTCACTTTTCTGAATAAAAAAGCCACGATAAACGTGGCTTCTTTCTTTATATTTCTAGGATTTTAAATCTCTCTGTTTTTATCAAATCCTTCCAGGTACTGAGCAACTCTTTGTACAAACTGCCCACCAAGAGCACCATTTACAACCCTGTGGTCGTAACTATGAGAAAGTATCATTTTATAGCGAATCCCGATGAAATCTCCATCTTGAGTTTCGATCACCGCTGGCATTTTTCTAATAGCACCAAGTGCAAGAATTCCTACCTGAGGTTGGTTGATAATTGGAGTCCCCATAATACTTCCAAAGGTACCAACATTAGTTACTGTATACGTTCCACCCTGAATTTCATCCGGCTTCAGTTTATTCTGTCTCGCGCGGTTAGCAAGATCGTTCACTGCCTTTGCCATACCAACCAGATTTAATCTGTCAGCATTTTTGATCACAGGAACAATCAGGTTTCCATCTGGCAGCGCAGCCGCCATTCCAAGATTAATATTTTTCTTCTTGATCACTTTCGTGGCATCCTCATTCACTGAAATGTTGATCATTGGGAAATCACGTATTGCTTTGGCAACCGCCTCCATAAAGATTGGAGTGAAAGTAAGCTTCTCACCTTCTTTTTTCTGAAATTCAGCTTTGTGCTTGTTTCTCCAATTCCAGATATTGGTAACATCTACCTCGATAAACGATTGAACGTGGGCAGATTTCTGAACGCTTTCCACCATATGGTGAGCGATCATTTTACCCATACGGCTCATTTCGATGATCTCATCTTCTCCTGAAACTACTGGCTCAGGTTGTGAAGAAACTCCTTTTTCTATTTTACTGGTGTCTACAGATTTTCCTGAAGATTTCGTTTTTTGCGGTTGAGAACCTCTATTCTCCACATACCCAAGAATATCATTTTTGGTAACTCTACCCTCTTTCCCAGTTCCTTCTATCTGATCTAATTCTGAAACCGGAATCCCTTCTTCCTTAGCAATATTCTTTACTAAAGGAGAATAGAACCTTGAAGAATCGGAATAATCTTCTCCAGTAGATCCGGATGCTGTCGATTTTGCAGCCTCGACTGTTTCTTCAACTTCCGCTACTTCTGCACTTTCTTCTTCATCTGCAGAAGATTCGTCACCGGCACCCGCATCATCTTCTATTTCTCCATCAGTTTCAATAATGGCAATTGTCTGCCCTACTTTAACTACATCATCAGCTTCAAAAAGTTTCTCTACTAATTTACCGTCTACTTCACTAGGAACTTCACTATCAACTTTATCGGTAGCTATTTCAAGTACCGGCTCATCCATTTCAATCGTATCTCCAACCTCTTTAAGCCAGCTAGTTATGGTTGCTTCTGCAACACTTTCACCCATTTTGGGTAATTTCAATTCAAATTTTGCCATATCGTTAAATCAGATGTGATTTTTGTTGTTTGAGTTGCGAATTTAATCAAAAAACCCCTCATTGAATATTAAAAAATCAATAAAAAAAGTTTTTACTGAATTTCTTACATCAGAGGTAAGAGATGAAATTCCCGCTAAAATTACAATTTCAGCTACGGAATTGAAAAAGATTTTGGCTTTTTTAAGGTTTGGATGCAGTAGCGCAGAGTCCGAATTTTATTCTTTCATGGAATCTTCGAACGGAATTCTGTTGGTGATACTTCTCCCAAGGGTTACCTCATCGGCATACTCCAGTTCATCTCCAACCGAAATTCCTCTTGCGATAGTAGAGGTCTTTATCCCTGTACCTTCCAGTTGCTTAAAAATATAGAAATTCGTGGTATCCCCTTCCAGGGTACTACTCAGAGCAAAAATGATCTCTTCTATCTTACCTGCTTTTACCTTTTCGATAAGAGGTTTGATGTTTAATTGAGAAGGACCAATTCCATCCATCGGACTAATTTTCCCACCAAGCACGTGATAATGCCCTCGATACTGCCCGGTATTTTCAATGGCCATTACATCCCTTATATCCTCAACAACACATACGATTTCTGAAATACGTGACGAATTTGAGCAGATCTCACATAACTCCGTATCACTAATATTATAGCAATTCTTACATAATTTAATGTTAGACCTTAGATTCTGTAAAGCATTAGCCAGCTGAGTGGTCTGGTCTTCCGGTTGTTTAAGTAAATGCAACACCAATCTAAGCGCAGTACGTTTTCCAATTCCAGGCAATTGAGACATCTCATCTACCGCCTGCTCCAGTAATTTTGAAGAAAAATCCATATGCGAATTTATGATTTTTTTGACTGATGAAATTACTTAAACCTTAATTTGTAAATTGCCGCGCAGAACTACTTACTATGCAACCATACCAGGTCCTCATTTTAATAGCTGCCTATTTCGCAGTACTTATTCTCATTTCTTATTTTACAGGACGCGGCGGCAGTAACGCCGAATTTTTCAAAGCCAATAAACAGGCTCCCTGGTATCTGGTAGCCTTTGGAATGATAGGTGCTTCTTTAAGCGGGATCACTTTTATTTCTATTCCAGGAACTGTAGAAACAGATTCTTTTAGCTATTTCCAGGTAGTGCTTGGCTATACCGCTGGTTATGCGGTTATTGGCCAGGTTCTACTTCCTCTTTATTATAAATTGAACCTTACCTCTATTTACACTTACCTGGGAACCAGGTTTGGCAACTCATCATACAAGACTGGAGCCTCCTTTTTTCTTTTATCAAGGGTGGTCGGTGCGAGTTTCAGACTTTTCCTGGTGGCTAACGTACTGCAATTAGTGGTTTTTGACGCAATGGGAGTCCCCTATTATGTTACGGTTACCATCACCATCTTATTGATCTGGCTGTATACTTTTAAAAGCGGAATTAAAACCATTATCTGGACAGATACTCTGCAAACATTTTTCATGTTACTTGCCCTGGGAATTACCATTTATTTTATTTCTGAAGATCTTGGATTCTCACTTAGTAATCTCATGGGATATCTGGCCGAAAGCGAACACTCACAAATTTTCTTTTTAGAAGATTGGAAGAGTAAGGATCATTTCGTAAAACAATTCCTTTCCGGTGCCTTTATTGCAATTGTGATGACCGGACTGGACCAGGATATGATGCAGAAGAACCTTACCTGCCGAAGTTTAAAGGATGCTCAAAAGAATATGTTCTGGTTCACCATCGTACTGGTATTCGTGAATTTTCTTTTCCTTGCCCTGGGAGTTCTGCTTACAGACTACGCGGAAATAAATGGTGTAACCGAAGTTCGTGATGATCTCTTCCCGGCGATCGCCACCAGCGGAGAACTTGGTTTTGCCGTAGCGGTATTTTTTATCCTGGGCTTGATCGCTGCCGCATATTCCAGTGCAGACAGCGCGCTTACCTCTCTTACTACTTCCTTTAGTATAGATATTCTGAATATTGAAGAGAAGTATGATGAAAAGACACAGGTAAAGATCAGGAAACAGATCCATATTGCAATTTCCGTGATCCTTATCCTGGTGATGCTTGCTTTCAAATACGCGATCGCAGATAAAAGTGTGATCAACAAATTATTCCAGTTTGCCGGATATACTTACGGGCCTTTACTAGGACTCTACTCCTTCGGACTTTTTACCAAATGGAAAGTCAAAGATAAACTGGTTCCTGTAATAGCCATCGGTGCACCTATTCTATCTTATATAATTAGCGTGAACAGCCTGAAATGGTTTGGTTTTGAATTTGGATTCTTTATCCTCATCCTGAACGGATTTTTAACCTTCCTGGGCCTAGTACTGCTGCGAAGAAAGCATGACTAACGTACAGGCATTTTCAAAATAGATCCCTTTCTTCTTTAAAAGATCATACAAATCAGGATTCTCGGTTCCCGGATTAAAAATCACTCTTTCTGGAGACAGGGATAGAATATAATCATAGTATTCCTGTTGCCGTTTAGCATTAAGATAAAGGGTAATTGTATCTATATCTTCAAAAGGATATTTTTCAGTTTTAATTTCAACACCAGCAACGTTACCCTCTCTGAGCCCGATAGCAACGGTTGGCTGTTCATGTCTAACGAGCCTGTTAATGGCCAGATTGGAATATCGATTAGGTTTCAATGAGGCTCCCAGAACCAAAGTTTTTTTCTTCATATCTCAAAGTTAAAGAAATTTTAGTGTAACAATCTATCTTATACACAGTCTTTAAAATAAGGTTCCGGACCTTGCGAGATCATCCTATTAATTTTGATGGTTAGTGTTAATAAAGATGATCTTGTTAACCTGCATTTCCTTACGGAAGTGCAGGTTCTTTTTTTGAATTTTTTTGTAACAATCCTATTTCTGGGTCGTCATTATAGTGTAAGGTCATCAAAATGCGGCGCATTGCGTCATATAATTATGCAATACAAAGTACCTTGCAATAACCATTAATCATCATAATCAATCAAAAAATGAAACAGTTATTTCTATTATTATGCTTATTAAGCGCAACCATCAGCCTGGCCTATAACGATCCGGCAGGACAAATCTCCGGAACAGTTATAGACCGGGAACTAAAAGAACCCATACCCTACGCTACGGTGATCATCAATGATGCTGAGGGAAATCTGGTTACCGGAGTTACTACTGAAGAAGACGGTAGTTTCATAATCCCGGGGGTCAGAGCTGGAAAATATGATTTTAGGGTTCAGTTTATAGGATACAAAACCTTCTCTAAGGAGATCGTTCTGGACCGGAATAACACGAAAATAAATCTTGGAGTCATAGAAATGGAACCAGACGTATCCATGCTCGATGAAACCGTAGTGGTGGCCGAAAGAACCACCATAGAACAACGAGTAGACCGTAAGGTTATAAATGTTGGAAAAGATCTTATGACTACAGGGGCAAGTGCATCAGAAATCATGGTTAATGTTCCATCTGTAAACGTAGACCAGGATGGAAACATTTCTTTACGAGGTAATTCAAATGTGAGAATTTTGGTTGACGGGAAACCAACCAATATGGACCCCGCTCAATTACTAAAGCAAATTCCTTCCACCTCCATTAAAAGTATTGAACTTATCACAAATCCTTCCGCTAAATATAATCCGGAAGGGATGAGCGGAATTATTAATATCGTACTGCACAAAAATTCAAATGAAGGATTCAACGGTACGGTGAATACCGGATCTACGCAAGGAGTAAATAATCGCCTTAACGGATCGCTAGACCTAAATTACCGAAAAGGAAAATTCAATCTTTACACGAACCTTGGAACCAATATGGGAGATCGTGAAAATGGCGGTAACATATTCCTTCCTGCACAGGATGCGAGTCAGGAATTCAGAATTGATAATGAACGCAATAATTATTTATATAAAATTGGATTGGATTTTTATATAGACGAAAAAAATACTCTTTCTTTTTATACAAATCAGAACAGATTTTTTGGCGGTCCCGTAGGTTATATAAGCTTTGAAGATCTAAATGATGCCTCCAATAGCTTCACCCAAATTCTGGAACTAAATTTAGACAACCTGAACTCCACCTACAATCTTCTATATGATCATGAATTTGAGAAAGAAGGCCATAACATCCAGGCTGAATTGGACTTTAATGATTTTGAAGGACAGGAAGACACGAATGTTGATTTCGAAGAAAACACCTTTGATTTTCTAGCTTATGAAGAGCTGGTTATGCAGAATAGAAGTAACCTAACTGCGAATATAGATTATGTAAATCCGCTGAATAACACCAGTAAGTTCGAAATGGGTGTTGAAGCAAGACTCCTGGATACAGATAATGATTATAACACCACTAATCCACTATTCTCTGATGCAACTTATCAATATGACCGTGATATCTACAGTGCATATTCAACTTTCAGCCAGAATTTTGAAAAATGGTCTTATCAGGTTGGGGCAAGAATTGAAAACTACCAGGTGAATGCTATATATAACGGCGAAGAAGTGTACAGGGATGATTATGTAACTCTTTATCCTTCCGGTTTTGTAAATTTTAATCAGAGTGAAAAGAATTCCTATCAGCTTAGTTATAGCCGAAGAGTAGATCGTCCTGGCTTTGGACAGTTGAATCCTATACGAGAAGTTGCTTCACCAAGACTTACCGTTGCCGGTAACCCAGAATTAGACCCGCAGTTCACCAACTCCCTTGAATTCAATTATACACGGAATTTCAAAAAGAAAGGAAGTTTAACTGCCGGACTATTTTACAGAAGAACTAAAGACGAGATCAACCAGGTCTTTAACCAGGTTGAAGATGAGCCGGGATCTATTTTCCTTACCTATCAGAATTTTGAAAACAACGATTCTTACGGGTTAGAATTCTCATCCAACTATAAGTTCACCGACTGGTGGAGCACCAATACTTCCTTAGAATTATATGGCCAAACGTTGAAGGGTGTTGCCGGCACCGAATTTATAGAAGTTGAGAATGAGGCTTTCACCTTCAGGACTAACCATAATTTCAGCGCTACTGAGAACCTGACTTTTTCGCTTTTCGGTTTTTACCGCAGTAAATCGAAAGATCTTCAGCTTGATGTAGATGATTTTTACTTTGTGAACATTGGGGCTCGATATACTTTCCTTGAAAATAAGAATGCGACCCTAAGTCTTAACTTCAATGATGTTTTCGATACACAGGAATTCCGTGTTACCGGAGGAAGGCCTTTTCCTCAACAAGGTAGATTTAAGGGTGAAACTCAAACCGTCTATCTTGGCTTTTCCTATAGATTTGGAGGCGGAAAAAACCTTGCCTTTAAAAGAAAGAACCGCGATAATAACGATGCAGGTGGTGGAGGCATCTTTTAAACATATAATTTGATAGCCAGAATAGCCCTTACCCGGTGTAAGGGCTTTTCTTTTTAGGGCAACTTTTACAGAAAAAAATAATAAAAAAAGCCTGAATATCAATTATCCAGGCTTTTACTAATTTTATAATACCAATCTATGCTTCTACAGCATACATTTTATCTCTTTGCTCTTTAATGCTCTTATCGCTCATATATTCATCAAAGCTTAAGTAACGATCTATTACTCCACCAGGGGTTAGCTCGATCACACGATTCGCTACGGTTTGAGCAAACTCATGATCATGAGTAGTAAAGAGAACAGTTCCTTTAAAGTTCTTCAATGAGTTGTTAAAAGCTGTAATAGATTCCAGGTCAAGGTGGTTAGTAGGCTCATCCAGCATAAGAACATTTGCTCTTATCATCATCATTCTACTTAACATACAGCGAACCTTTTCACCTCCTGAAAGTACACGACAGGTCTTTAGCGCTTCCTCTCCACTGAAAAGCATTTTACCAAGGAATCCTCTAATATAAACTTCCTCTCTCTCCTCTTCTGAAGTGGCCCATTGACGTAACCAGTCAACCAAAGTAAGATCGTTGTCAAAATAATCTGAGTTATCTGCAGGCAGGTAAGATTGAGAAGTTGTTACACCCCATTGATATTTACCATTTACAGGCTCCTGTTTCCCATTAATGATCTCGTAAAAAGCAGTTGTCGCTCTGGAATCTTTAGAGAAAACTACAACCTTATCACCTTTTGCAAGATTAATATCTACGTTTCTAAAAAGAGTTTCACCTTCAATACTTGCTTCCAGTTTTTCCACATTCAGGATCTGGTCACCGGCTTCTCGATCTCTTTCAAAAATAATTGCAGGATATCTTCTGCTGGAAGGTTTTATCTCATTGATATTTAACTTATCGATCATCTTCTTTCTGGAAGTCGCCTGTTTACTTTTTGCAACGTTAGCACTAAAACGCTGAATGAATTCCTGAAGTTCCTTTTTCTTCTCTTCAGCTTTCTTATTTTGCTGAGCTCTTTGTCTTGCTGCTAATTGTGAAGACTCATACCAGAACGTGTAGTTACCACTAAAATGGTTGATCTTACCAAAATCTATATCTGAAATATGCGTACAAACCGCATCAAGGAAGTGACGGTCGTGAGAAACCACAATCACCGTATTATCATAATTAGCAAGGAAATTCTCAAGCCAGCTTATGGTTTCATAATCCAGATCGTTAGTAGGCTCATCCATGATCAAAACATCCGGATTTCCAAAAAGTGCCTGTGCTAAAAGCACACGTACCTTTTGTTTACCATCAAGATCTTTCATCAAGGTATAATGAAATTCTGTTTTAATACCAAGATTTGATAGCATGGAAGCAGCATTACTCTCGGCATTCCATCCATCCATTTCTTCGAACTGAACCTGCAGCTCCCCTATTCTATCCGCATTTTCATCAGAATAATCGGCATAAAGGGCATCCATTTCTGTCTTTACCTCGAATAAAGGCTTATTACCTCTCATCACGGTTTCAAGTACAGGATAATCATCGTAAAGGTTGTGATTTTGTTCTAAAACCGACATTCTTTTTCCTGGTTCCAGATGCACATGCCCGGAAGTAGGCTCAGACTTCCCTGATAAAATCTTAAGGAATGTAGATTTACCGGCACCGTTGGCACCTATGATCCCGTAACAGTTTCCCTGGGTAAATGTGGTATTTACCTCATCAAACAAAACACGTTTTCCAAACTGTACAGAAAGGTTTGATACTGAAAGCATAAACAGATTAAATTAATTTTTTGCAAAAGTAGTTATTATCAACATCACTAAGAAAGATTAACGTTTTAAATATTCGTTTTAACGCACACTTAACATAGGCCGGAAATAGCAGCCTATATATTTGTTAAAAAATGAGGTTAACCGAAAAGGCCTCAGGACCTAATACCCCTCATGAAGAATATTATTTTCATCATTGCTGCCATGGCGTTTCTTATCACAGGATGCGATGATAATTCCGGTGATTCAGAATCGGTATATATTGGTGGGCAGATTAACAATCCAGAGACAGATTTCGTAATTATTTCCAAAGAAAATAAAAATCTGGATACGCTTTATCTTGATGAAAACAACCAATTTGGGCAAGATTTTCCGAGTCTGGATAGTGGCATCTACACTTTCACCCATCCACCCGAAAGTCAGATCATGTATGCTGAACCCGGCGACAGTCTTGTGATCTGGTTAAACACCCTTGCTTTTGACGAGTCCCTGAATTTCAGTGGAAAAGGTTCTGAAAAAAGTAACTTTTTATTGGATATGTTTCTGAAGAACAGGAAAAACAACGACCTTATTATCACCTATTACAAGATTGAGCCTGCCGAATTTGCAAGAATAACCGATTCTATAAAATCTAATAGGCTGGACCGGCTCGAAAAACTTAAGGAGAATAATGAATTTTCAGAAGATTTTCTAAAGATCGCCAGAGCCAGTATAGATTACGAATTTTATGACCTGAGAGAGCGATATACATTTTTGATAAAAAAATATTATAACAATTTCTCCGAAAAGATTCCGGATAATTTTAATGATTACAGGAAGGAAATAGATTTTAATGATGCCGAACTGCAGGATTATTATATCTACACCAATCTTATCGATGACTACCTCCGATCAAAATCTATAGAATATTGTGCAGAGAATCACGAGGATCATAAAAGATGCTTCAATTTAAATTCATATAAAAATATTGAAAGGAGGATCTTATTAATTGATTCGATTTCAGATATTGAGCAGCTCAAAAATGAATTTCTGGATCGCCTGGCCACGCAGGCAATTACTATGGCAGAGCGGGAAAGCCGGCTAGATTCAGTTTTAAACCTTCTTGAATCTATAAATTATTCAAATCTTAATGAAGCAAGGCAACTTGCAGAAATTCAAAAGAATTATTTTAACGGAAAATCTTTAAATGAATTTACGGCATTAGACACTAAAGGCAATCTTTTGAAATATAAAAATATTATTGATAGCCCAACTATTACTTTCGGCTGGTCTATATATTCGCCAGCCCATCATCGTTGGCAACATGATATTATATCTAATCTGAAAGAAAAATATCCAGAGATTAAATTCCTGGGTGTAAATATCGATTTAGGAGAACGCGAAGAATGGCTAAGGACACTGGAAACCTTTGGCTACAGTAAAGAAAATGAATTTCAGATTGCGCACAGGTCCACCTCGAGAGAAACCTATAAAAAATATTTGAACAAGGTTTTCTTTGTAAACGCTGATGGCACTATTGTAAAAGGAGATGTCAATTTTGGAAGTCCAGAATTCGAAGGAGAAGTGCTTGAATTTTTAAACAAATAAAAAGAAGGCCGCCTTTTCCAGACGACCTTTTATATCTCAATTATTTTAATCGGAAACCTACTGATTTCCCTTTTTATAATCAGCAAGGAACTTCTCAAGGCCAATATCGGTTAAAGGATGTTTTAACAAACCTTCAATAGACGAAAGCGGCCCGGTCATCACATCTGCACCAATCTTAGCACATTCCAGTACGTGCATGGTATGTCTTACCGAAGCGGCAAGTATTTCTGTTTCGAATCCGTAATTATCATAAATCAAACGTATCTCAGCAATAAGATTCAATCCATCTGTTGAAATATCATCAAGTCGCCCTATAAATGGTGACACATAAGTTGCACCGGCTTTAGCCGCTAAAAGAGCTTGTCCAGCTGAAAATACTAAAGTACAGTTCGTTTTTATTCCTTTGTCACTGAAATATTTTAAAGCCTTTACTCCTTCTTTGATCATAGGAACTTTTACGATAATCTGGTCATGCAGTTCAGCAAGTTCCTCACCTTCTCTTACTATCCCTTCAAAATCTGTAGCGATCACCTCAGCACTTACGTCACCTTCAACAAGATCACAGATCTTCTTATAATGCTTAAAAATATTATCCTTTCCGGTAATTCCTTCTTTCGCCATCAAAGACGGGTTTGTAGTTACTCCGTCTAATACTCCCAGATCCTGAGCTTCTTTAATTTGATCAAGATTAGCAGTATCAATAAAAAATTTCATAGTTGTGTGTTATTTGAATATTAATGAAATATGGTTCTCTAATTACTAAAATTACAATTTATAATGCTTCATGAGCATCTTTTCATATAGTTTATCTGGCAGTAAACCTTTTAACTTTACAGAAAATTTCTGTAGCCTCTCGCCTACTTTGTAATGCACCTTCGGTTCAGGATTTTCGATAATCTTGAAAATTTCCCTGGCCATCAATTCAGGATCCTGCCCTGCATCAACATGTTTGTTCATCAATTCCAGAGTACGGCCATACACTTCCTCATAAGGAGATCCCTTGGTAACCGGGGCGTGGTATCTCCCGGAAGCAATATTGGTCGCAAAATCTCCCGGAGCAACATTGGTCATTTTAATACCGAATTGCTTTAACTCCATACGATATGCCTCGGCCGTGATTTCCAAAGCACCTTTGGTTGCAGAATATATTCCACGATAAGGCAATCCCATATAACCTGCAATAGAGGTCACATTTATAATTAGACCGCCTTTTTGTTCTCGCATGATGGGAACCACATGTTTTATCATGTTCAGCGGACCAAAATAATTGGTCTCGAAAGCTTTCTTTATTTCGATTTCCGGAGTTTCTTCAATTGGGCCCGTAATCCCAACTCCGGCATTATTAATAAGGATATCTAATCTTTGTTCTTTTTTTGAAATCTTCTCTACAGCCTCTTTTATAGAGTCTTCATTAGTGACATCTAATTGCACAAAATTGAAATCTGGGGAAGAATTATTCTCTTTCCTGCTTGTTCCGTATACCTTAAAATTACGTTTGCTTAGATAGGTCGCGACTGACTTTCCGATCCCGGATGAAGCGCCGGTGATGAGCACCACTTTTTTTGAAGATTCCCCATTTTTCATATCGCACAAATATGCAATAAATTTAGGACTTAATAGAAACAAAAAATGGCAAGCGACCCACATCACACCGCTACGACCGCTTACCCTTGCTGCGTTCCCGCCCTGGGGGATTCAGCAGGAGCTGGTTGTGTGGGACTTGCCGGTGCAAATATACAATCTTTGTATATTTTGGCAAGCTTTTTTTAAAGTGAATTGGTTAATTTAGCCTTGCAAATAAGCCAATTTTACAATGAATAAATTTAACTTACTGTTTCTCTTCATTTTAAACTTTTTATTTTTTTCATGCGGAAGCAATAACGGGAATAAAAAATCTGATTTCAGCCTTAAAATTGCCGAAAATCAATCGGAATTTAACCTGAGTGAGAACCTGAAAGCAACGATCCTGAACAAAAAGAACAGAAGTATCGATTCTGTTTCTTTCTTTTTAGGAAATCAATATTTAAATAGTTCGAAAAATGGTGAATTCAGCCTGGAACTTCAAAACGCCTTACTGGGAAATCAAAGTTTAAAAGCGATCGTTTATTCTGAAGAGGGTACAGACACTCTTTCAGAAAATATAAAGATCCTGAACACTGAAGCTCCGACTTTATACACCTACGAAATTGTTAATTCATATCCACACGATATTACATCATACACCCAGGGACTGGAATTTCATGGCGACACTTTATATGAAAGTATTGGCCAGTACGGCAGTTCAAAATTGAGAAAGGTAGACCTTGAATCTGGTGAAGTATTAAAGGAAATCCGCCTGGACGACCAATATTTCGCCGAAGGCATTACTATTCTTGGAGACAAGCTTTATCAGCTAACCTGGCAGGAAGGTCAGGGCTTTATTTACGACCTGGATTCTTTTGAAAAAACCGGCACTTTTGGATACAACCAGAGTAAAGAAGGCTGGGGACTTTGCAACAACGGGGAAAAGATCTTTAAAAGCGACGGAAGCGAGAAGATCTGGATTCTGGATCCGGAAACACTGGTCGAAAAAAGCTATCTACAACCATCTACCAACAAGTCTACTTTTGAGAAATTCAATGAACTGGAATGGGTAAACGGATTGATTTATGCCAATACCTACCAAAGAGATGGTGTCGCTATTATAAACCCAAAAAATGGTGCGATAGAAGGACTGGTGAATTTCAAGAACCTAAGAAACAAGGTTACTCAACACGACAAGCTGGATGTGCTCAATGGCATTGCCTACAATCCTACAACGGACAAACTATATGTTACCGGAAAGAACTGGGACAAGATCTTTGAAGTAAAAATCGTAGAAAAATAATGGATAACAATCCTGAGATCTATGAGAAAAAACTGGTAGTTGAGGAGAAACACCTCGATAAGCAAAGGCATGTTAATAACGTTCAGTATCTTCAATGGGTTCAGGATGTGGCAGAAGAGCACTGGGAAGCGAGAGCTTCAGAAGAGCAAAAATCAAATGTTATCTGGGTTGTGGTAAGACACGAAATAGATTACAAAAAAGAGGCCTTTCTTGGAGCTAATATTTCACTTCAAACTTATGTAGGTGAAACCACACATGTAACTTCGGTAAGACACGTTATCATTAAAGATTCTGAAACCGAGAAACTTCTGGCAGAGGCTAGAACCACCTGGTGTTTACTCAATAAAAAAACCAAAAGACCGGTAAAGATATCTGAAGAACTTAAACGTGTTTTTCAGAAATAACCGAGAAATCTGGTTATCAGAATTTTGTATTTCTTTAAAGCTTTCTGCTAAACTTTGTTTAATCTTTTTATTTAAAGATTAAACATTTCTATATTGAGTAAAAATTCAATTATGGAAATTTTAAAGATTATTCTACAGCTTGTAGTTGGACTGGGAATTTTAAACGTCTGGCTTCTTAGATTTAACAAAGATACCTCCTACCGTGGTGGGGATGCCGGGAGTATGAAAGAAGAATTCAAGGCTTACGGACTACCAGAAACCTTGATCTATATAGTTGGTTTTATTAAAGTAAGTCTTGCCATCATGCTAATTGCAGGTATCTGGATAAAATCGCTTGTTTTTCCTGCCGCCTTGGGAATGGCCATAATGATGCTAGGTGCCATCATTATGCACCTTAAAATCAAAGATACTTTTAAACAAACTTTACCTGCATTGAGCCTTCTCGTTATTTGCGGATTGATCATCTGGTTGTAAAATAAAAAAGCCATTCTGTGGAATGGCTTTTTTATTCAATTTTATAGAAATTACATTTGAAAAAGTGGAAGACCATGCATCATCGCATTCACATCTTTTTTCACTGTTTCAATTTCTGAATCGTTATCTATATTATTAATTACACGATCAATAAGTTCAACGATCTTGTGCATCTCCTCCTCTTTTAAACCTCTGGTAGTCACTGCAGGAGTACCAATTCGAATTCCGGAAGTAACAAAAGGTGATTTATCATCAAAAGGAACCATGTTCTTGTTTACCGTAATATCAGCTCTACTCAAAGCTTCTTCAGCATCCTTTCCACTTACATTCTTATTTCTTAGATCAATTAACATGCAATGGTTATCGGTTCCACCAGAGATCACTTCATATTTTTTATCTACGAATGCCTGAGCCAGAACCTTGGCATTTTTCTTAACCTGAACCATGTAGTGTAGAAATTCATCTGTAAGAGCTTCACCAAAAGCGATTGCTTTAGCAGCGATAATATGCTCTAGAGGTCCACCTTGATTTCCTGGGAAGATTCCGGAGTTCAACATGGCCGACATTTTCTTTAGATTTCCGTTCTTCAGTTTTTCACCAAATGGATTGTCAAAATCTTTACCCATCAAGATGATTCCACCTCTTGGACCACGAAGGGTTTTATGCGTAGTAGAAGTTACAATATGACAATGCGGAACAGGATCACTTATCAATCCTTTAGCGATCAATCCGGCAGGATGAGCAATATCAGCAAGTAGAATAGCTCCTACACTATCAGCGATCTCTCTAAATCTTTTATAATCGATCTCTCTGGAATAAGCAGAAGCACCAGCGATGATCATTTTTGGCTTTTCCTTTTCAGCAATTTCAGCAACTGCATCATAATCTATAAGACCGGTTTCCTTATTTACACCATAAAATACAGGATTATACAATTTTCCTGAAAAGTTTACGGGAGAACCATGGGTAAGGTGACCGCCATGAGAAAGATCGAAACCTAGAAATTTATCCCCCGGCTTCATGCAGGTATGAAATACTGCTGTATTGGCCTGCGAACCAGAATGCGGCTGCACATTGGCATATTCAGCATTGAATAATTCCTTTAGACGGTCTATAGCGAGTTGTTCCACCTGGTCTACCACTTCACAGCCTCCATAATATCGCTTTCCAGGATAGCCTTCAGCATATTTATTTGTTAGGACAGAACCGGCAGCTTCAAGCACGGCTTCACTCACAAAATTTTCACTCGCAATAAGCTCCAAACCATTTAATTGGCGCTCTTTTTCTTTCGCTATTAAATCAAATACTTGGGTGTCTCTTTGCATTACAATCTTTTACGTTAAATATTCGGTAAAAGTAACAAATACATTCGGTTAATTACAGGAAAATAATATATTTGAATCAACTAGATTTTAACAAAAAACCAACACTTTTTATGTCAATTACCGCTAACGATCCAAATAGAAAAACCTGGTTGGATATCCCCGGCGACACCGATTTCCCTATACAAAATATTCCATTTGGAGTATTCCTTACTCGTGATGATGTGATCACTATTGGTACCAGAATTGGGGATTACGCGATCGACCTTGGAGCATTGCACCAATTAGGCTATTTTGAAGGGATCCCACTAACTGACGATATATTTTTACAGGATACTTTAAACGATTTTATCTCAGACGGAAAGAAGACCTGGAGACTGGTTAGAAATCGTATTGCAGATATTTTCGATGCCAATAATTCAAAATTAAAGGATAATCAGAAACATAGAAACACAGTACTTTTCACTCTAGACGAGATCGAAATGCAAATGCCGGTTCAGGTTGGAGATTACACCGATTTCTATTCTTCTAAAGAACATGCTACCAACATTGGAACCATGTTCCGTGATCCAGATAACGCATTACTGCCTAACTGGTTGCATATCCCGGTTGGATACCACGGAAGAAGTTCTTCAATAATTCCTTCGGGAATTCCGGTTCACCGCCCTCAGGGACAAACTAAACCAGCAGATTCTGATGCTCCCGTTTTTGGGCCATCTCAAAGAGTAGATTTCGAATTGGAAATGGCTTTTATCACTACAGATGCGAATCATCTTGGAGAGCCTATACCGGTTGACGAAGCCGAAGATTACATCTTCGGAATGGTTCTTTTCAATGACTGGAGTGCGAGAGATATCCAGAAATGGGAATATGTACCATTAGGGCCATTCCTTGCTAAGAACTTCGCATCTTCAATTTCTCCTTGGATCGTCACCATGGATGCACTGGAACCATTTAGAACTGCCAGCCCAAAACCTGAAAAAGAATTACTTCCCTATTTGAAGTATTCGGGCGAAAAAAGCTTCGATATTAATCTGGAAGTATTCCTACAGCCTGAAGGAGGCGAAGAACAGTCACTCTCAAAATCGAATTTTAAATATCTTTACTGGAACATGAGTCAGCAACTGGCTCACCATACCGTTAATGGTTGCCCTGTTAATTCAGGAGATATGATGGCTTCGGGAACTATTTCAGGTTCTTCTGAAGATTCTTTCGGGTCTATGCTGGAACTTACCTGGAGTGGTAGCAAGCCTATTAAATTGAATGACGGTTCAGAAAGAAAATTTATTGAAGATAATGACACCGTTATCATGAAAGGATTCTGCCAGAATGGAAATTCTCGAATTGGGTTTGGTGAAGTGAGATCAAAATTACTTCCGGTATACCAACCGAAGAAAAAATAAGTTCACAGGAACTATAAAAAAAGCCTCGCATTTTGCGGGGCTTTTTTATTTAGAAGCTGAAACAAGTTCAGCTTGACGTATTTCAATTGCTTTCTTGTCATCCTGAACTTGTTTCAGGATATTTCTGTTTCAATTCTATACTAATTCTTTCAATTTATCTGCAGAAATTCCCTGGTGAGAAGAGTGATGAACCACTTCCCTGTTCTTAAGAACAATTAGCTGCGGACTTTCATGTCTTACCTTAAAACGCTCTGCGATCTCATTAGAAATATCTCTGTGACTAATTAGATCAAGAAAATATAATTTTATGGGTGTGCTTTCATCCAGATCATAATCTGATTCGAACATTCTTAACACCATCCTGCTAATCCCACAACGAGTGGAATGTTTTAAGATCGCCACGGTCTTCTCTTCCGAAGCTTTTTCGATTTCATCTATTTGTTCCATCGAATTTAAATCTATCCAAGGCGTACTACTTTTATTTTCAGAAGTTTCCTTCTTTTCAGAATTGAAAATTTTATCAAATAATCCCATAACATTCTTTTCCGCGAAAATAAAACTAAGTAAATTTAATAGGCCAAAAATATCCACGAATTTTTAATACTATTCAACCAAACTGTCGTTTTGTCGTTTATTTTTTAATAATACACGTCATTTTGACATTTATTTTGAATGGTATATGTATTGCCATATGAATTTCAAAAAACAATACAGATGAACTTTAATAATTTTACCATAAAATCACAAGAGGCTATCCAGCAAGCCCAGCAGCTTGCTCAGGAAATGGGCCATCAGCAGATAGAGAACGAACATATTTTCAAAGCCATTACCATGGTAGACGAAAATGTAACTCCATTCCTGTTGAAAAAGCTGAATATCAACGTAAATCTGTTTACACAGATTCTCGATAAAAGTTTGGAAAGCTTTCCGAAAGTCAGCGGAGGAGATATCATGCTATCCAGGGAGGCCAGTAAAACTGTAAATGAAGCTTCTTCCATCGCCAAGAAAATGGATGATGAATATGTTTCAATTGAACATCTAATTCTGGCAATTTTTAAATCTTCCAGCAAAGTTGCCCAGATCTTGAAAGATCAGGGAGCCACTGAGAAAGGATTGAAAGCAGCGATTGATGAATTACGTCAGGGAGACCGGGTAACTTCACAGAGTGCAGAAGACACTTATAATTCGCTCGATAAATATGCCCGTAATCTAAATCAGCTTGCGGAGGAAGGCAAACTGGATCCGGTGATTGGTCGGGACGAAGAGATAAGAAGAATACTTCAGATCTTATCTCGTAGAACAAAGAACAACCCAATGCTGGTTGGTGAACCGGGAACGGGTAAAACAGCGATCGCAGAAGGTCTTGCTCATAGAATAGTAGATGGGGACGTACCCGAAAACCTTAAGGATAAAAGAATTTATTCTCTGGATATGGGTGCCTTGATCGCCGGTGCAAAATATAAAGGTGAGTTCGAGGAAAGATTAAAATCGGTTATCAAGGAGGTAACTTCCAGTGACGGAAATATTGTTCTATTTATCGATGAGATTCACACGCTGGTTGGAGCCGGTGGTGGCCAGGGAGCAATGGACGCGGCGAACATCCTTAAACCCGCCTTAGCTCGTGGAGAGTTGAGAGCAATTGGAGCAACTACTCTGGATGAGTATCAGAAATACTTTGAAAAAGATAAGGCTCTGGAACGTCGTTTTCAGAAAGTTACGGTTGAGGAGCCAGATACTGAAAGTGCCATTTCCATTCTTCGTGGAATCAAGGAAAAGTATGAAACTCACCATAAGGTAAGGATCAAGGATGAAGCTATCATCGCTGCTGTTGAATTATCTCAAAGATACATTACCAACAGGTTTCTTCCAGATAAGGCAATAGACCTGATGGATGAGGCTGCTTCAAAATTAAGAATGGAGATTAACTCCAAACCGGAAGAACTTGATGTTCTGGACCGTAAGATCATGCAGCTAGAGATCGAAATTGAGGCAATTAAAAGGGAAAAAGACGAGGCAAAATTAAAAGCCCTTCGAGCTGATCTGGCGAACCTGAAAGAAGAACGCAACGATCTTCATGCCCGCTGGATGAGCGAAAAAGAGATCGTAGATAACATCCAGACCGCAAAATCTGAAATTGAAGAATACAAACTTGAAGCTGAAAAAGCAGAGCGCGAAGGTGATTATGGAAAGGTTGCCGAGATAAGGTATGGTAAGATCAAGGAAGCTCAGGAAAGACTTGAAAACTTACAGGAAAAGGTAGCTGAAAATCAAAATGAGAAATCATTGATCCAGGAAGAAGTAACTAATGAAGATATAGCCGAAGTTGTTGCTAAATGGACCGGAATTCCTGTGACCAAAATGTTGCAGAGTGATCGTGAAAAATTGCTGAAACTTGAAGAGGAATTACACAAACGTGTTGTTGGCCAGGATGAAGCGATAATAGCGGTTAGTGATGCTGTTCGAAGAAGTCGCGCAGGATTACAGGACCAGAAAAGACCAATTGGTTCATTCCTGTTCCTTGGTACCACCGGGGTTGGTAAGACGGAATTAGCAAAAGCTCTTGCGGAATATCTATTCGATGATGAATCTGCAATGACCAGAATCGATATGAGTGAATATCAGGAAAGACATTCGGTAAGCAGACTGGTAGGTGCACCTCCGGGATATGTTGGATATGATGAAGGAGGCCAGTTAACCGAAGCTGTAAGAAGAAAACCTTACTCTGTAGTGCTTCTTGATGAGATCGAAAAAGCACATCCTGATACTTTTAATATACTTCTTCAGGTTCTGGACGAAGGTAGACTTACAGATAATAAAGGCCGACTGGCAGATTTCAAGAATACGATCATTATCATGACCTCGAATATGGGAAGCCATATTATCCAGGAAAAATTTGAAAATATCAAAGATCTTGATTCGGCTATGGAAGCCGCCAAATCGGAAGTTCTTGGTTTATTAAAACAGAGCGTGAGACCTGAATTCATTAACAGGATAGATGATATCGTAATGTTCAGTCCGCTTACTCAAAAGGATATCAAAGAGATCGTAGGTCTGCAATTGAAAGGCGTTAAGAAAATGCTTTCTAAACAAAATATTGTGCTGGATGCTACTGAAGAAGCCATAGATTACCTGGCAGCAAAAGGATTTGACCCACAATTTGGAGCCAGGCCGGTAAAAAGGGTTGTGCAGAGAGAAGTTCTAAACAAACTATCTAAAGAGATCCTTGCCGGTAAAATTCATACAGATAGTATTATTTTACTGGATGAGTTCAATGAAGAGCTTGTTTTTAGAAACCAGGAGCAACTTGCTCAAAACGATTAAAATAAATAATTGAAATAAAAAAGGCGGTAGATTAATCTACCGCCTTTTATTGATTTAGATCGAATGCTACCAGCGATCGATTTCTTTCTTCAATTCTTCTTTAGACTTACCAGTCTTCTCTTGCATGCGACCTAGCATCTCATCAAACTTCCCTTCAGAATAGGTTACATCATCATCGGTGAGTTTTCCATATTTCTGCTTGAACTCTCCGCGAATCTGTTTCCATTTTCCTTCAATCTGATCTTCATTCATAACATTTTGATTTAAGTTGTTAATTCATTAAAAGTACCTTTATACCACGGTTAGACCTCCCAAAAAACTCCCATTTTTGTCTTAAACATTTGTTATTTTTGAATCCAAAAAAATTCACATGAGAAATTTATTTATTCTGTGTTGTTTAGCTTTTCTCTTTAGTAGCTGCGCAGTAACTCGTAAAATTGAAAATGAGGATATTTCACTGAAGTTCTTGGATGAATATGTGCTGCCTCCGAATACAGAATTAGACAACACCGTGGTTGGTGGCTTATCGGGTATAGATTATAAAAATGGCAAATATTTCCTAATATGTGACGATGCAGCAAATCCCAGAATTTACCGTGCCTCGATCGAAATCAAGAGGGATAAGATTGAGAAAATTCAGGTAAAGCAATTAATCACTGTTAAAAAGAACAAATTACACTCTGATGAATTTTTAGACCTGGAAGCCTTAAGTTTTGACGAAGACAAGGAAGAGTTCTTTGTAGTTAGTGAAGGTAAAATCGATGACGGTAAAGATCCGGGCATTTTCAAGCTTTCCAACCTCGGGCATATCGAAGAATCCTACTCCATTCCAGTATATTTTAAAGCTGGAAACGAACAGCAGCCAAGAAACAACGGGGTTTTTGAAGGAATTTCCGAAAGTTATGATGAAACAGGATATTGGGTTGCTACTGAATTACCCCTTGAAAAAGATGCCTCTAAACCTAAAATATTTCCATCCAGGTCTCATATAAGGATCACAAAATTCGATAAAAAAAGTGGTGAGGCCGTAAGTCAGTTTTCATACCAGCTGGATGGGATCGCTAAACTTCCCATCAATTACTTTGCTGTAAATGGAGTTACCGAGATACTGGAATATGCCGAAAATAAATTCCTGGTTCTGGAAAGGTCTTATTCAGCCGGATACGGATCCCGCGGAAATACGGTAAAGATCTTCCAGGTAGATTCAAATCAGGCTAGCAATACTTTGGGAATAGATAGATTAAAAGGCGAAGAATATGAAGTTGCTGAAAAAAAACTAATCTATAACTTTAAATCTGTGAGGGATCAGTTATCCGATCGCATCATCGATAATATCGAGGGAATGTGCCTGGGGCCTAAACTGGAAAATGGTAAAAATTCCCTGTTGCTGGTTTCAGATAATAACTTTAACAGCTTCGCCAAACAGATCAATCAATTCATACTCATGGAAATTGATTTTAAGAATTTATAAATTGTAACAAACCTGTTTCCTGAACGTCAAACCTTTCGAAATCTAAATAACAAATCATGGCAGGCATCATCACTATCTTCTTTTCCTTAATTTTAGGAGTCAACAATCCTTCGGAAGAATTAAACATGGAAATCCAGCAAGAACTGGTATCGACTTATTACTTGATTCGCCACGCGGAAAAGGATCGTAGTGATAGATCCAACAGAAATCCAGACCTAACTAAAAAAGGGATGGAAAGGGCGCAGAATTGGGCAGAAGTTTTAAAGAATATCGATTTTGATGCCGTTTACAGTACGGACTACAATCGAACCATGCAAACCGCAAAACCTACTGCAGACGCAAATAAACTGGAGATCATTAAATATGATGCGAACAATCTTTTTGACGAAAACTTCGAAAAAACTACCGCTGGAAAAACCGTTCTAGTAGTCGGTCATAGCAATACGACTCCCCAGTTCGCCAATGCGATCCTGGCAGAAAAGAAGTATGAAGATATCGATGATTCAGAAAACGGAGCGCTTTTTATAGTTCAGGTTTTCGCCGACGGATCTACCCAAAGCCAGGTTCTTTATATCAATTAAGACCTGTCTTTCTTCGGGGTCAATTCTACATTTACACTTTTTGTTTCTATCAAAGACAACAAGTCCAACTCCCGCTTTTCATAAAGACTATCCAGGGATTTTAATGGAATATAGATGTCTTCATATTTGTAATTTTCGTAATCTACAAATCTTATCCCTTCAATGATACGGTGATTAAAAGCCTTTCTGAATCTAACTCCACCGTCGTTTTCTTCAAAATTATAGGCGAGATAATCCACCTCGAAATTCTGCGTATCGATCCAGTACATGTATTCATCTTCATGATCGGTTCCTCCTCCATTTTCAGAAAAAGTCACCTTAACTTCATAATATTCCCTACCGGCTATACTGTCTTTTCCAATAAGTTGCTTGTTCACTGCAGAATCATTCAATCCAAACGGCAACTGAGCGAAATAATGGACTGAATTCACTGAATTACCATACACCACTTTCATTGAATCTGACACCTTAACCAAACTATCATTCATCAGGCGCTTAAAACCTTCGTTATTCAGAATATCATGAACCTCATTACCCAGTGAATCTTGCAGTTTCCTTTCAAGCTGGTACTCTCCACCGTTCCTGATACTTTTATACTTGATATTCCTAAAAACAAAATCAATTTCGGCATTTTCATACCTTTCACCTCCGGCATTCTTGATGGCTTTATCTACGATCTGGCTTACCGAAAGTTCCTCATTATTGTTAGCGCAAGAAGTAAGAAGACCTAATAAAAGCAGCAAATGAATGTATTTCATAACGGGTAATTTGAAAGCTGCAAAAATAAAAATTTTTGTTCAGGAAGCAGTCGCCGGGAAATTTAAATTGGCTTTAGCATGAATTTAGCTTAAAGCTTGTATTTTTGTTGCAATATGAAGAATTCTATCAACATTAAAAACCGAAAGGCTAAGTTCAATTATGAGTTTCTGGATAAGTATACCGCAGGTATAAAACTTGCCGGAACCGAGATAAAAGCCATTAGAGAGGGCAAGGCCAATATTGCTGAAAGTTTTTGTGAATTCAATAATCATGAACTTTTTGTGATAAATATGCATGTTGAGGAATATTCCCATGCCACGCATTTTAATCATAATCCAAAAAGTGAAAGGAAATTGTTATTACAACGAAGGGAATTAAGAAAACTTGAAAAAGAAGTGACCAATTCTGGATTAACGATCATTCCTCTTCGATTATTTATCAATGACCGTGGTTTGGCAAAATTGCAGATCGCCCTCGCCAAGGGTAAAAAATTATATGACAAGAGAGAAACGATCAAAGACAGGGAAAATAAACGTCGTTTAGACCGAATTCAGAAAGAATACAAATAATTTCTGAATTTCTTCGTTCTTCTTTCAACCGAAAATCTTTCAAATGCTGAAAAAGCTATTGGGGTTATTGTTCATGTTTACAATTCCCCAGATGTATGCACAAATTACCGGGACGGTTAAGGACGAAAATGGCCAGCCACTACCCTATGTAAATATTTATACGGAATCTGGTTCAAAAGGCACTACCACTAATGAAGATGGTGTTTACGAGCTTAAAATCGATAATCCCGGAAACTACAGTCTGGTTTATCAATTCCTGGGGTATAAAACCATTAAAAGGAATGTGGAAGCAAACAGCTTCCCGATCAAGATCGATGTGATGTTAAATGCTGAAAGTACCAGCCTGGACGAAGTAACCGTACAAAGCGGAGAAGACCCGGCAATCAGGATCATTAGAAATGCGATTGATCAAAGAAAGATTAATTCAGCGAAACTGGAATCTTTCACCGCCGATTTTTATTCCAGAGGTTTATGGCGTATTAAGAACGCTCCAGAGAAAATTTTAGGTCAGGACGTTGGTGACCTTGGAGGAGGTCTGGATTCCACCAGAAGCGGAATTGTTTACCTCAGCGAAACCATTTCGAAAATCGCCTTTCAAAAACCTGACGATTTCAATGAAAAGATCATCGCTTCAAAAGTAAGTGGTGATGATAATGGTTTCAGCCTGAATTCTGCCCAGGAGGCATATTTTTCATTTTATGAAAACACGCTGGAAATAAACAGCGAAATGGTTTCTCCAATTGCCGAATATGGCTTCAATTACTATCGGTATAAGCTCGAGGGAACTTTCTTCGACGACCGAGGAAATCTGATCAATAAAATCAGGGTGATACCTAAAAGGAAGAACGACCGAATTTTTACCGGTTTTATTTATATTGTTGAAGACCTGTGGCAGATTTACGGAGTTGAATTAACCGCTACCGGACAGGCTATCCAGGTACCACCAATTGAAGAACTTGTCTTCAGGCAGAATTATAAGTATTCTAAAGAGAATGGTCTTTATATTCA
The DNA here is from genome assembly GCF_022489035.1 of Christiangramia lutea. Taxonomy (GTDB): domain Bacteria; phylum Bacteroidota; class Bacteroidia; order Flavobacteriales; family Flavobacteriaceae; genus Christiangramia; species Christiangramia lutea. Next base: position 204,527 of record NZ_JAKVTV010000003.1, on the reverse strand, counting down.
AATATCGCAGAGCGTGGATTTCAGCTTTAAGATCTTTGGTTTTGGAGGCGACGGGAGATTTACTGCCGTTTACAGCGATTATAATTTCAAGCCAGATTTTGACGATGAAAGTTTCGGCAGGGAGATCCTGAGTTTTCAGGAACTTGCCAATAAAAAAGATTCGGTATACTGGGAAGAAAAAAGACCGGTACCTCTAACTACAGAAGAAATCGAAGATTATGTAAAAAAGGATAGCATCCAGGTAATTAGAGACAGTAAAAAGTACAAGGATTCTGTTGATGCAGTGAATAATAAGTTCAGTTTTACCGATATATTTTTTGGATATAGTTATGCAAATTCCTGGGAGAACAAATATTTCAGTATTGGTGCTCCTATCACTGGTGTTGCCTTTAATACGGTACAGGGCTGGAATACGAATATTGACATTGGTTATACTCAGAGACAGGGTGAAGACCAGGAGAATTACTGGAAGATCTCTTCCAATCTCAGCTATGGCCTCAGCGAAGATAGGTTCAGAATCAACGGGAGATTTGAAAAAAAATTCAATAATTACTCAAAACCTTATCTAAGAATTGAGGGCGGTGTTTCTACGGAACAAATCAACCATAGAGAGCCTATTTCCCGATTATTGAACAATGCAACAACGATCTTCTTTGAAAGAAACTATTTAAAGCTGTATGAGAAAAGTTTTATAGGAGCCGCTTATGCCCAGGAGATAACTAATGGAGTCCGTCTATTCAATGAAATAAGCTGGGAGAACCGGCAGGCTCTAGTGAATAATACAGATCATGTTTTCATTAATTGGGATGAAAGAAACTACACTTCCAATAACCCACTTGAACCTGATAATTTGGGGAGTAAGCCCTTCGAGGAACATTCATTGTTTAAATTGAATTTTATCGCTGATATTTCCTTTGGCCAGAAATATATGACCTATCCAAATGGAAAATATAATATTGAAGATCCAAAATATCCAAATTTGAAGCTAGGTTGGGAAAAAGGTTTTGGCGGTAGCGAACGGAAATACAATTACGATCAGTTTAAAGCGGAAGTTAGTCAGACCCTTAAATTTGGAAATAAAGGAGAACTAAAATACCTCATCAACGGAGGAATATTTTCCAACGCCGATGATATTAGCCTTGTAGATTACCGGCATTTTGACGGAAACCAGACCAGGATAGGTTTTGGGAGTTATGTAGGCAAGTTCAATCTAATGCCCTATTATGAATTCAGCACCAATAAGAATTATGCTGAATTTCATGCTGAGCACGATTTCCAGGGCTGGGCTCTGGGGAAATTACCGCTTATTAATAAGCTTAATTTTAACCTGATCCTGGGAGCACATCGCTTAACCACGGCAGACAGGAATCCTTATTCAGAATATTCTGTGGGGATAGATAACCTCGGCTTCGGAAAATACAGGTTCCTAAGACTGGATTACGTTGTTTCAGATTTTGGAGGAAGAAGAGATGGTGCCTTTATTTTCGGGCTGAAGTTTTAATTTCAAATCTTATGTCATTTCGAAGAAGTGCAATAACTGAGAAATCTACAAAATTAGAGATCTCTAATGTTGGTCGAGATTACTTTAGACCCTGAAACAAGTCCAGGGTGATGGGAAGTAAAAGAAACCATCATCATGCTGAACTGATTTCAGCATCTTATTTTAAGAATTCTAAATCTAATTCAGAGGTATTATAAAAAAACAAAAAAAGCTGAAATTTTAAAATTTCAGCTTTCATCTATAATGGAACGAATTAGAATCTATTCCTCTTCGCTACTTCCTTCTTCAACTTTTTCATCTTCTTTAGAAAAATCTGAAAAGCCATTCTTGATCAAAATGTTGTACCACTGGAAGATCTTTTTCATATCGCTGGCATACACCCTGTCTTCGTCATAATCTGGTAGTACTTCAGAAAAATAGTTCTCAAGTTCTTTCTTTGAAGATTTGTGACTAATAGTTTCCTCGCCATTCTCTTTTTCCTTGATCTTTTGAAAAACTTCTCCAAGAGGAATCTCCTCGGTATATGTATAAATTGCGATCTCACTCAAAATACTCACATTATGACGCATATTCACAGCGATCTTCTTTCCATCAAGTAAAGATTTTGCAACAAAGCCACCCCTGGTTTGAGCCGTAAGCTCGAATAAACCTGGTTTTCCCGAAATAGCAAGAATTTTATCTAATCCCATAGTAGTTTTTAAATTTAGGTTGGCAAATATCAATTGCCAGAATTAATTATCAAAGCCTTTAACGGGCTTTTTTAGCCAAAGGAAAACGCATTCTATATTCTACATTGATCTTACCCTTGGAAATACTGGCAAGCTTCCCTTTTATCAATCTCTTTTTGAGACTGGAAAGCTTATCGGTAAAAAGAATCCCCTCGATATGATCATACTCATGCTGAATTACTCTTGCCGCGAGACCTGAGTATTTTTCGGTATGCTTTTCCCAGTTTTCATCATAATACTCAATTGTGATATCTGGCTTTCTAAAAACATCCTCACGAACCTCGGGAATACTTAAACATCCTTCGCTAAAAGCCCATTCTTCTCCTTCTTCCTCGATAATCTGCGGATTGATAAAAACTTTTCTAAGGTCTTTTAACTGCTCTTTTTCATCTTCAGGAAGTTCCTCATCCTCGGCAAATGGAGCCGGATCTATCATGAACATTCTAATAGGCAATCCAATTTGCGGAGCAGCAAGTCCAACACCATAAGCATTGTACATGGTATCCCACATATTGTCGATCAATTCCTCAAGTTTTGGATAATCCTTATCTATTTCTTTTGCTTTCTTTTTTAAAACAGGATCTCCGTATGCTACAATTGGTAAAATCATTTCTTTTAATTGAATATTTTATAATTGATATTTTATAATCTATTTCGCCTGGTTGATGTTTTTAATCGCAGTAATTCTAGATGCAATAAATATGCTAGTGAGTTCTCTAGCTTCACCTAATAATATATTAGTTGTTTCATCGCTTCGCAGATTCTCATCTTTAAGAAATTCTATCCAAAAGATACATTCATCAGCTTCCTCAATCACAATCCCCAACTTGGAAACAAATGCTTTCTTAGACTGTCCAAGGCACGCTGCCCTGTAATTGGCCGCAACCGAAGTCGATGATCTAATTAACTGACCTTGAATATGATCTCCAAGTTTATTTTTAGGAAGACCTAATGCCAGTTTAACACATTCATGTGCAAATTTCTTAGAGCGAACTATTAAATCATTTTTCATGAATTATTATTCAATATCCATTATAAAATAATTATTCATACAGCCAGGTCTGCAAAATGATGGTCGCACTAATTTCATCTACTAAAGCTTTATCGCGCCTCTTTTTCTTTTTCAGCCCTCCATCTATCATGCTCTGCATAGCCATTTTACTGGTAAATCGCTCATCTACCCTTTCCAGTGGCATTCCCGGAAAACGTTTGGAGAATTCCTTTAAAAATTCCTGAATATGAACTTCACTTTGTGAAGGCGAATCATCCATCTGCTTTGGTTCTCCAACCAAAACGCGTTCCACCTTTTCATTATTGAAATAGTCTTCAAGAAATTTTATAAGATCTGGCGTTTGAACGGTAGTAAGACCAGAAGCGATCATCTTAAGCTCATCGGTAACCGCTATTCCTGTTCTTTTTGTTCCGTAATCCAGGGCTAAAATTCTGGCCATTTCAAAATTTTAGGCAAAGGTAAGGTTTATATTCGTTTGTCCATAAATATTGCCTTATAGCTGTTATATTTGAAAAAAATTAGAAAATGAATCAGCTAAAAACGAAAATCGAGGCCGCCTGGGGAAACAGGGACCTGCTTCAAGATACAGATACAACAGATACAATCAAAAAAGTAATTGACCTTTTAGACAAGGGTGAACTAAGGGTCGCAGAACCTACTGCTGATGGCTGGCAGGTGAACGAATGGGTTAAAAAAGCAGTTGTGCTTTACTTCCCTATTCAGAAGATGGAGACTCTGGAAGCCGGCATATTTGAGTACCACGATAAAATGCCTCTTAAAAGGGGTTATAAGGAAAAAGGAATTCGAGTTGTACCTAATGCTGTAGCTCGACATGGTGCCTATATTTCTTCGGGCGTTATCATGATGCCGAGTTATGTAAATATTGGTGCATATGTAGACGAGGGCACGATGGTAGATACCTGGGCAACCGTTGGAAGTTGTGCGCAAATTGGGAAAAATGTACATCTAAGTGGCGGAGTTGGAATTGGAGGTGTTTTGGAACCTTTGCAGGCTGCACCAGTGATCGTTGAAGACAATGCTTTTCTTGGATCCAGAAGTATTGTGGTTGAAGGAATTCGAATTGAAAAAGAAGCTGTTCTAGGTGCGAATGTAGTACTTACAGGTTCAACAAAGATCATAGATGTGACCGGGGATGAACCAAAAGAATTTAAAGGATACGTTCCGGCACGGTCGGTAGTGATCCCTGGCAGTTACACCAAAAAGTTTCCTGCTGGAGAATTCCAGGTTCCATGCGCCTTGATCATAGGAAAAAGGAAAGAGAGCACTAATAAGAAGACTTCCCTTAACGATGCCCTGCGTGAATATAACGTAGCTGTTTAGAAATAAGATTTGAAGATACTTGTAATACAAATGAAAATGATTGGGGATGTGCTTACATCCTCAATCCTATTTGAGGCTCTTCGGAAAGAATTTCCAGAAGCCGAATTGCATTACATGATCTACCAAAATACATTTCCTGTTGTTCAGAACAATCCCAATATCGACAGGATCATCATGCCCGAAAAAGATCAGAGCTTAAGAAGTCTGATAAAAAATGCCAAAAATGAGGGATATTATGCGGTGATCGATGTTTACTCCAATCTTCGAACTGCTCTGTTAACCGGGCTTTCCGGGGCTAAATTTAGGATCGCTTACAGTAAAAAATATACAAGACCGCTATGCACTCATGTTTTCAGCAGAAAAATCGAAGCGGAAACCTCTGCCGGTGCGGCAATTGAAAAAAGGCTCAGAATGCTCTCCCCTCTTTCTGATAATTTCCCGAAAGAAATAAAGCCTAAAATTTATCTGAAAAAGGAGGAAGTTGCGCAGGCAAAACAACTTATTACAGATACAGGGATAGATCTTTCTAAAAACCTTTATATGATTGGAGCCTTAGGAAGCTCTCCCCGAAAGACCTATCCACTACCCTATCTGGCTCCACTCCTGGATGGAATTATTGAAAAGACAAATGCAAATTTGTTATTTAATTATATCCCTTCCCAGAAAGATGATATTGAAGAACTTTATAAGCTTTGCCAGCCAGAAACCAGGAACAATATACATCTTGAAATTTATGGAAAAAGTTTGCGTGAATTTCTTTCCCTTACCTACCATTGCGATGGTTTAATTGGTAATGAAGGCGGATCGGTAAATATGGCCAAGGCTTTAAACATTCCAACTTTTGCTATTTTCTCCCCTCCTTTGAACAAAGAGAACTGGAATATTTATGAGGACGGGAAGCGGAACATTTCGGTTCACTTACGAGATTATGACAGTAGTATTTTTAAGGCTAAGCCCGAAAAGCAGCTAAAAAAGGATTGGGAAAGACTTTATAAAGCCTTTAAGCCTGAGTATATCACCGGGGAACTGGATAAATTCTTAAAAATCAATTCAAAATGAAATACCGTTTCCTCATTTATATAAACCACGCCTACGCCATTCCCATCGGCAAACCTTTACAGGAAGAAATTCAAAGACGTGGTTATCAGGTAAAATGGTTTTCTGGATTGGAGGATCCTAAAAACCTGTTTCCCCAAAATGGAGAGTTGATAGATCAAATTCAGGACGCAGTAGACTATAAGCCGCATGTTGTTCTGGCAGTTACCGATACCGTTCCAGATTTTATCTCTGGACTAAAGGTGCAGGTATTTCACGGTTTTCCGGCTAACAAAAGAAAAGGCACCGACCAGTTTACCATACGTGGTTTCTTTGACCTTTACTGCACTCAGGGACCATCGAGTACGGGTCCGTTCAAGAAAAGACAGGAAAAATATAAAAGTTTTGAGGTAAAAGAAACCGGCTGGTCCAAAATGGATCCACTTTTTCCTCTTGAAAAAACTGAAAACGAAAAACCCATTATCCTAATTTCTTCGACTTTTACCAGATATTACAGCCTGGCTTTGAAAGAAGATGTAGTCGCTGAAATTGAAAGGCTTTCCAGGACGGGAAAGTATCAGTTCATGGCGGTGTTACATCCTAAACTCGGAAATGAAACCAGGGAGAAATTCAGAAGCATGGAAAACGAGAATTTCAAGTTTTACGATACTACAGACCTTATCCCTTTATTCAAAAAGGCAGATATCATGTTCTCTGATACTACCTCAGCGATCATAGAGTTCCTGCTACAAAGAAAACCTGTGGTCACTTTCCAGAATAACATGCCGGGATCTTATTTGATTGATATCTCCAAGCCTTCAGAGATCGAGAAAGCTTTCGATAAAGCTCTGGAATATCCTACAGACTTAATCAAGGAGATCGATAAGTTTGCGGAGTTTTCCCAGCCTTTTACAGATGGTAGATCTAGTGGAAGAGTGATCCAGGCCTGTATAGACTTTCTGCATAAGGACAAATCTTATCTGAAACCTAAACCTTTGAACCTGATTAGGAAATATAAGATCAGGAAGCAATTGAATTACTGGACATTAAAAACTTACTCCAAAGCATATACCATCCCTGAATCTAATTAGTCTTTTTCCAGAATTTCAGTTTTTTCTTGATTCTTTTTTTCCGCTGGAATTTTTCCTGGAACTGGTTCGTATAAAACCACATCTTCGCGAACACTTCCGGTTTTGGCCTTCCTATTAACTTTGCATACTCATCGGCCATAATTTCAACCATTTCCTTTTTTGGGGTAAGCCGTGAGAAATTAAGCATTCGTTCTTCAAATGAAAGCTCTTTGAAGTTCATTCGGTTTAGGTCTACCAGAAAAAATTTATAATCCCCACCTTCCTTTTGAATTAACGTGTTTCCTGGAGAATGATCCAGGAACTGGACCTGTTTTTCATGCAAATCGAAAGTAAAACGGGTAAAAGCTCTAAGGATATACTCGTGATCTGGATAATCTGGCTCAGTGACCAGTTCACGATAAGTGAGGTCGTAATGCATTTGATTACTTATATAATAACTTTGCCCAAAGGTTAAAGCATGGTTTTTCTCGAAATATGCAATAGGCGTTGGGGTACCTACAGCTTTGGATGTCAACAGGCTTGCGTATTCAAATGATCTTTGAGCCTTAGATTTTCTGAAAAACCTATAAGCTATTTGGTTTACAAGATTTGGTATTCGAAAAGATTTAATATTGATATCCTTTCCATTTATCTGAACTATTTTCAAGGTATTTCGGGATTGAAAAATAGTTTCTCCTTCTTCATTGAAATTCTTAACCAGGTCGATAATTTCAGCCTGATGATCTTTATATTCCGGTGAAATCTTAAAATTCATGCTTCAAATTTAAAATAATACCGGATTATTCTACTTTTGGAAAGACCTAAAATGAATTATGTTTTATACTTCCAGACTTTAAAAGCAAAAAAATCTCTTAATTTTGAGGTCAACTCACTTATATGGTCAAAAAATTCCTGAATTCCTTAGAAAGGAAAAAATCACGTCGAAGATCTTTAAAAAGGATTCGCAATTCTGTTCAGTCTAACGAAGATGTAATAAACATTCACCGAATTAATAAACAGAATGTTGGTGATTTTTACTGCGCACCTCACCATTATTTCGACAGTCTGAAGAATACTGAACTCGATATCTTTTTATATCGAGAGACTGAAAAGGAAAAGCAAGATCACTTTGTGAACACTATCAATAAAAATTCTTTGATCGTAGGTGGCGGTGGCTTGCTGAACCGCGGGAGTTTTGAGAAGCAAATGAAGTTATTCGAGGAACTTGCACAGAGAGGTAAAAAAATTGTTTTTTGGGGTGCAGGGCACAATTCTAAAAAAACTGGAGATTTTAAAAAGCTCTCCAATTATAACATAGATATATCCAGGTTTGGATTATCGGGAACCAGGGATTTCACAGGCCCAGGGGAGTACGTCCCGTGTGTTAGCTGCATGCACCCGGTATTCGACAGGGAATATTCGGTCGAAAATGAAGTGGGTATCGTGTTTCACACTAAAAGCCTGAAAGATGAAAAACTTCTGCAGAAATTTTCGATTTTACCCAGTAGTGCTAATAACGATGATATTGAAGAATTATCAGGTTTTATTGGTTCCTGTGAACATCTTATCACGAATAGCTACCACGCCATGTACTGGGGAATGATATTAAATAAAAAAGTTACAGTTGTTCCCAACTCTTCAAAATTCTACGATTTCAAATATGCCCCTAATATTTCAACTTTTGAAGACTGCCTGGATGAATATAAAAAGGCCAGGGCATATACCGGCATAAGGGAAGAATCGATTGAAATCAATAAAAAGTTCTACATGAAGGTTGCCGATTATCTAAAACTCTAACAAGTTTTTTTTCCTGAAATATCTACCAACCAACGCCATAATGTTAAACAAAAGCCCTTATATCATTCAAATAGGAATATCTGAAATTAATTTTTTTTTATTTCGGTTAATTATTCTGAAAAAAACGTAAATTAAATTTTATTTACCTATAAAACAGATGATTATGAAAAATTTAATGTTGCTACTATTACCCTGTATCATTCTGTTGAGCTCAGAAATTGTACAGTCTCAGGAAACAGCATACGACCTTAGAGATCTTATTGGTGCAAGGGGGAGTTCTTCAGAAATTGCAATTGAAGACAGAGGTTATGATTTGATTAAAGTTGATAAAAGTTCTGGGCAGATTTACCAGTACTGGTGGAACACAGGAAAGACCGTTGTGCTATTGTTAGAATTGCCGATGGAAGAGTGAAATCTGCAGTTCGAGCCCCAGAGGCCGACTGTGACAAAGGAAGATACTCAGACTCTAGTTATAGAGATCGCGATAGAGGAAGAAATAGTGGAGGAAACCGTAATTATGTTCGTTACCAGGACCTTGAAGGTGAAATGGCTCTACGGGCCTATGATGAATTGGAATATAGAGGATTCAAGGAAGGTAAAAATCACTCGAACGATGGAAAAACTTATCGGGTTTGGTATAATAGCAGGACAGACCAGTGTATTAAAACCCTAAGCGTAAATAAAAGAATTAAGGAGATCATGGAGTCCAACAGATGTTATTAATTCTATTTTTTTGTTAATTCATTTCAGGAATTTAGATAATTCCCATTATTCTAAAAGAAAGTGTTTTTTCAGTTCTGATAGATTTTCATAATTATGCCCTTGTTAAAGCAGGGGCATTTTTTTTAAAAGGTCTGGATTGACAAATGTTATTATCTAAAAATTTCATGAAATTAAAGTAGTTCGAATACTAGAGTTAGGAATCCACATTATATTTACGGTTTCTAAAATCTAACCACCTGGTGAAAAAGTTAAAAATTCTGCATCTATCCGCTGCCAAAAACTGGGGAGGAGGTGAAAACCACCTTTGTAATTTATGCACAGATCTTAAAGATGCTGAACATTATGTTTTATGCCTGAGAAACTCTGAGGCGCATAAAAGACTTCCCAGGCTTGCCATCAGAACAATTATTTCACCTTTGCTGGTGAAATTTGATTTGAGATATGTTTGGAAAATTATAAGGATATGTAAAAAGGAAAAAATAGACCTTGTCCATATTCATGATACCACCGCTCTTACCCTTGCCGTTATGGCAACCTTCCTTTCAAAATTACCTCCTTTTGTTCTTAGTAAGAAGACCTCTTTTCCAATAAAAAAGAGAGAACAAACACTTTTTAAATACAACCATCCCCAGATTAAAAAGATTCTTTGTGTATCAAATTTCACCAAGGAAGTAACTGCAAATTGTATAGTTGAAAGAAATAAATTATCTACGGTTTATCATGGTACCAAAATTACGAAAAAAACCGGATCTGCTATTTCCCTAAGGGAAAGATATAACATTCCGGAAGAAAAGATCCTGGTTGGAACCATCGCAAACCATATCAGGGCCAAAGATCTTGACACCTGGATAGCTACCATAGATTATGTAGTCAACCGGCTGGGGATGAAAAATTTCTATTTCATCGAAATTGGAAAGATCACCGAAAGAACCGAAGATTTCAATCGACAGATCAGGGAAAAGAACCTTCAGGATTATTGTATGTTTACGGGCTTTTTAACGGAAGCTTCAGAATTGATATCCCAGTTCGACATTTCGCTTATGACCTCACAAAGTGAAGGTATCCCACAATTCATCTACGAAAGCTTTTATAACCGAGTTCCGGTGGTAAGCACCAATGTTGGGGGAATCCCCGAAATAATAACAGATGGTGAAAATGGTATGTTAAGCAATCCATTCGAAGCCTCCAGATTAGCAGATAAATTGATAGCTTTGTCCCAGGATAAAGTTCTTCAGAAAAAATTCACTGAAAGGTCGTATAAAAAGCTGATCGAGAACTTTACCACTACAGAAATGGCCAGGCAAACCCTGGCTGAATATAAAAAAGTGCTATATGGAGAAAATAGATCAGGAAGTTAGAAATTGTCTCGAAGTAATAAAAAAAGGAGGTATCATTTTGTATCCCACAGATACGGTTTGGGGAATAGGCTGTGATGCTACCAATGCGGAAGCAGTGGATAAAATTTATCAGCTTAAAAAAAGGGAAGAATCCAAGGCCCTGATCTGCCTGGTTTCTAATTTTAAAATGCTGGAGCAGTACGTGGAAGAAGTGCCAGAAATGGCCTACGACATTCTGAAATATGCTAAAAAACCAACTACAGTGATCTATGATAAACCAATTAGGATTGCAGAGAACCTGGTAGGTGAAGATGAATCACTTGGTATAAGGGTGGTAAGGGATACCTTTTGTTCAGACCTTATCAAAAAAATGAAACGTCCCTTGGTCTCTACTTCGGCAAATGTAAGCGGGCAACCTACACCACAATCATTCGATCAAATCACCCCGCAAATTTTAAAAGGTGTAGACTATGTAGTAAATTTGCAGCGTTCAAAAAAATCACCGCGACCTTCTGCCATCATTAAGTTGAGCAATGACGGTCAGGTGAGTGTGATACGCAAATAACAGATGCCGAAATACCACAATTACAGCAAAGCTTTACATCATAAAATTTTCAGTATAATTTCAGAGGCTGCAGATGAGCTATCTGTAGACGCCTATGTAATTGGTGGTTTTGTTCGCGATCATATTCTTGATCGTGGAGATCATAAAGATGTGGATATTGTTGCGGTTGGCAGTGGAATAGAACTGGCAAAAAAGGTAGCCGAAAAACTTCCCAATAAACCCAAGGTACAGGTATTTAAGAATTTCGGAACAGCGATGCTGCGTGCCTACGACATGGAAATAGAATTCGTGGGTGCCCGAAAGGAAAGTTATCGCCAGGATAGTAGAAAACCAATTGTTGAGGACGGTACCCTGGAAGATGACCAGAACCGCCGAGATTTTACTATCAACGCGCTTGCACTGAAGTTAAATAAAGATGGTTTTGGAGATCTGCTTGATCCTTTTGATGGTTACGAAGACCTCAAAAACAAGATCATTAAAACCCCTTTGGACCCAGACATTACTTATTCAGACGATCCTTTAAGAATGTACCGGGGGATTCGCTTTGCGACTCAGTTGAATTTTATCATTGAAACCGAATCCCTAAAAGCGATCCGGCGAAACAGGGATCGAATAAAGATCATTTCTAAAGAAAGGATTCTTGATGAATTGAACAAGATCATGTTAAGCGATAAGCCTTCCAAAGGTTTTGCTTTGCTTTACAAAACCGGATTATTAAATAAAATACTTCCCGAGCTTACTGCTCTTCAAGGAATAGACGAGGTGGAAGGACAGACTCATAAAGACAATTTCTGGCATACCCTGGAAGTGGTAGATAATATTGCTAAAAATACAGATGATCTTTGGCTAAGATGGGCGGCCTTGCTCCATGATATCGGTAAAGCGCCCACTAAAAAATTCCATAAGAAGATCGGCTGGACCTTCCACGGTCACGAATTCGTTGGCGCGAAAATGGTTTTCAAACTATTCAAAAGACTTAGATTACCATTGAACGATAAAATGAAATTCGTTCAAAAAATGGTGTTAATGAGTTCAAGGCCAATTGTAATTGCAGATGATAGTGTCACCGATTCTGCAGTGCGCCGTCTCATTTTTGACGCAGGGGATCATATCGAAGATTTAATGACCCTTTGCGAGGCTGATATCACCACTAAAAATCCAAAGAGGTTCAAAAAATATCATAATAACTTTAAATTGGTTCGAAAAAAGATCCAGGAAGTTGAAGAGCGGGATCATGTTAGAAATTTTCAACCGCCGGTTAGCGGTGAAGAGATCATGGAAACTTTTGGGATCAAGCCTAGCAGGGAAGTTGGCCTTATCAAAGATGCTATTAAAGAAGCGATCCTTGAAGGTGATATTCCCAATGAATATGAACCTGCCAGGGATTTTATGATCGCTAAAGGTGAAAAGCTTGGTTTAACCAAAGTAGAATAAAATGTACAGGAATTTTGTAAAAGTCTCTCTTATCCTGGTTTACCTGGTTATTATTGCCGGTGCGGTCGTGAGAATGACCGGTTCCGGTATGGGGTGCCCGGACTGGCCAAAATGCTTTGGTTATTATATCCCTCCTACAGAAATTTCTGAAATAGAATTTCAGCCAAACCGGGAATACAAAAAAGGCCAGGTAATTATCGTTGACGAAACTCTTAAAGTAGCCGCGAGCGACTTTGTTTCATCTGAAAATTACGAATCTGCTAACTGGGAGAATTACGAGAAGCACGATTATGCGATCTTTAACCCAACTCACACCTGGGTGGAATATATCAACAGACTTTTAGGTGCACTCGCCGGGCTGGCAGTTTTAATAATGGCTATTTTATCATTCAGTAAGTTCAAATCTCGTAAGAGGATTCCTATTCTTTCATGGATCTGCGTATTCCTGATGGGATTCCAGGCCTGGTTGGGAGCAACGGTAGTATATTCGGTGCTTGCGCCAGCAAAGATCACCATTCATATGGTTATGGCCCTGGTAATTGTAGCTGTATTACTTTACCTGTTGAAAATATCTTCAGAAAAAGAGACAGATCAGTTCAAAACAAAGACATTTCAAACCTTGCTCGCAGTTGCAGTGATCCTGACCCTTATCCAGGTAGTCTTAGGTACTCAGGTTCGCCAATTTGTAGATGAGCAAATACGTAGCCTTGGTTATGACACCAAAGAACTATGGCTAAATGATCCCAATATCACCTTTTACATCCACAGGTCTTTCTCCATAATTGTTCTTGCCCTGAATTTATTTTTATGGTGGAAGAACAGGAAATTAAACCTTAATCTGAACAGAATTAATATTGTAATAGCTTTAATATTGCTGGAGGTTGCAACCGGAATTGCTATGTATAATTTCGACTTCCCCTTTCTGTCCCAGCCTTTACACCTGGTGATCGCTTCACTCCTATTTGGCTACCAGTTTTACCTGTTAATGGAAAGCCAGTATGCTCAAAAGAAGATTTAAAAATTGTAACTTTGCCGCGTTAAAATTTTAATTATGGTTTATAGATTCCGAGTAATTCTCGATGCTGATGAAGATGTTTTCAGAGACATAGAAATGCTTCAGGAAAGTACCCTGGAAGACCTTCATAATACTATCGTTCAGTCCTTTGGATTTGATGGCACAGAGATGGCTTCGTTTTATATTAGTGATGAAGAATGGAACCAGGGCGAGGAGATCCACCAATTCGATATGAGCGGGAACGATACCTCCATAAAACTGATGAATGAAACTTCCCTGGATAGTATTCTTTCTGAAAAACAAACCAAACTTATCTACGTTTACGACTTTCTTAAAATGTGGACCTTTTTCGTGGAGCTGGGACAGATCGCCGATATCGAGGAGGGACGTGATTATCCTAACCTCATGTATGTTCATGGCCAAATTCCAGATAATGCTCCGGAAAAAGAATTCAAAGGAGAAACTGAAGGCTCTCTGAATGGTGATTTTGATGACGATTTCGACGTGGATGGATACGACGATTTTGAATTCGACGAGAACTGGAATTAATCAGATTTTTCTTTTTTACGCCGGTTAATTTCTTCTGAAAAAACTTCTTTCGGAATTCATTTTTTTCAACTTTATTTAGCAAAATTTCAGATATAGATGATCAATCTTTTTAATGCCCAAATCGAATCGCTTTCCATACATCGCGTAGGAAACAAGAATCGTGGTGAAAACATGTTCGTTTCTGCCTCTACATTTCATTTGAATGATGAAATCAAACCTTTGATCAAGGAATATTTTCTGAAACCTTTCCGTGAAAAAGAAGAATCCTATTATCGTTTTCATCATGAAACCGACATAGAGTTCAATGAATTATATAATTTATCGAACCAGATTTTTGACGATCCATTTAACACACATGAATATTCGAAGAAAATTGCTACTCTTTTATACGAACAGTCCACTCACCCACATATTAAAAGCGGTGAAGTGTATGTAGTGTATTTCGAAGGAATGCAATTGGATAATGAAAAAGTTTCCGCGATTGGGATCTTTAAGTCTGAGCTAAAACATGATTTCCTGCAATTCGAGCAGAAACAAAGCAATCTTGAGATGATCGTTCAGCAGGGAGTGAATCTTCAGAAACTGGACAAGGGAGCGATCATTTTCAACAAGAATCGCGACGAGGGTTATAAGATCCTTTCCGTAGATTCAAATAAATATGACACTAAATACTGGTTAGAGAATTTCCTGGGAGTAGATGTACTTGCCGATGAGAATTATTTCACCAAGAACTACCTGAATTTCGCCAAGAATTTCGCGAAGGATGTGGTACTTCCTGCAGAAGACAAGAAGCAGGAGGTGATGTTCATGAACAGAAGCATGGATTATTTTGCCAAAAATGATGATTTCGAAGAATCGAACTATATCAATTCGGTGATCGATAACCCTGCCCTAATTCCTGAATTTCAGAATTATAAAACTGAAAAAGCTCCAAAATACAAGGTTGAAGATCTTACCAATTTCCCTATCGCAAACAAGGCAGTTACAGATGCTCGAAAGAAGATCAAAAATGTGATCACTCTCGACACTAATATTCAGATCAAAATGGATTTTGTAAATGCAGATTCTGCCGAGAAATTCGTGGAAAAAGGTTGGGACGAAGACAAACAGATGTATTACTACCTGGTTTATTTTAATAAGGAAGAGAAAAAATAAACGTCATTCCGAATGAAGTGAAGGAATCACACTCTGTTGAGACTGCTTCCCTTTATTCGCGGTTACCTATTCCAGCAATCGTTGCATATTCACATTTTCATAATTACGCTTCACAAAATCCAGGGCGGTTCTTAGGATCTGTCCCATGGTACTCGCTCGCTTGAATTTCATATCCTTGGAAAATGCATAAAGGTCGTTCCTTAGCTCCTTGACATTCTCCTTGGTAGAAACATGATCATTGATCATACACCTAATTAGCTCCTTATACCTGCTTTGAGTATTGATCATTCTTTTGGCCAGGAGAGACCGTTCCTCCCTGCGATACTGGTCTATCGATGAATCTTCCAGTTTATCTGAAACCAGTTTCACCATAGTATAGTTCTCCTTGAAGAATTGAGGACGGTAGACCTTTAAATTCCCCTCGAAACATTGCTGATCAAAATCGATAGCCCTGATCTGATATTCCACGTGATCGAAATCATGGGTTGGGATCACTACATAATTATAAGATCTCATATCCCCTAACAAGCGTACGGTACATCTTTCATTAAACTTCACGAACTGTTTTGCGATCTGGGTTTGTGCTCTTAAGTCGCATTCAGGAAGATGATCTTCAATAAAGACATCCCCGGGAATTCCTGCAATATGTTCTTCAATAAGGGTGTCTTTATATACCAGGAAATTGATTCGGTGAGGAGAAAGAAGGTGTTCAAATTCAAGACCATAAAGCCTTGAAGCATCAGCCTTTTTTACATAAAAATAGGTAAAACTATCATTCAAAATGTTCCTTACCTTAATTCTGAAAGGTTTGGAATTCCCAAAGGTACAGTAGTCGATCGCATCTACGTTCAGGTAATCCAGGGAATCATCGCTACCATCGGAATGTAGAATGGTATAAACTTTCTTAAGACTATTATCGATCTCGATCCTTTCATGGTCTGGATAATAACAGCGCACCCAAAAGGTATCTTCATCATGTTGATCGTATACCACTATAGACCCTGAAAACCTCAAAAGATCGTCATAGAACACCGGGATTTTAGTGTTGCGATTATATTTTGCCAGATATCGGTTGAAGCGCTCATTTATAGGAAATGCCGGCTTTTTTTTTGACATCAGTTTTTCATCCATGTTTTACCTCGTTTTGCTCAAAATTAAGCTTATTATAGGGAAAGCTGTAACAAAATCCTATTTTAGACGTCGTATTTTAAACATCTAACCAATCTTGGAAACAATTTTAAGTTTAAATAACCTCACTAAAAAATTTGGCGGACTCACAGCTGTCGATAATTTAAGTTTTAGCATTGAAAAAGGGAATGTTTACGGTATCCTGGGACCAAACGGGAGTGGTAAATCCACCACGCTGGGAATGGTCCTGAATGTTGTAAATAAAACCTCCGGAGATTTTCAATGGTTCGACGGAAAAATGTCTACTCATCAGGCTCTTAAAAAAGTGGGTGCCATTATCGAGCATCCTAATTTCTATCCATACATGACTGCGGTGCAGAACCTGAAACTGGTATGTAAAATAAAGGGGACTAGTAAGGATAAGGTATTAGAAAAGCTTGAAATCGTAGGACTTTTAGATCGGAAGGACAGCAAATTCAGAACTTTTTCCTTAGGGATGAAACAGCGTCTGGCAATTGCCTCTGCCCTGCTTAACGACCCGGAAATTCTTATCCTGGATGAACCCACTAACGGACTAGATCCACAGGGAATTCATCAGATAAGGGAAATAATAAGAAAGATCGCAGCCGGTGGAACCACAATTTTATTAGCATCGCACCTTTTGGATGAAGTGGAAAAAGTTTGTTCACATGTGGTAATAATAAGAAAAGGGAAGAAATTATATAGCGGGCCGGTAGATGAGATCATTAATAGTTTTGGCTTCTTTGAATTGAAAGCTACAGATATGCAGAAGCTGGAAGAACTTCTGGGCACTCATCCCAAGATAGGTAAGATCACAACCAAGGAAGAAACTTTAACTGCTTTTCTGGAGGAACCAATGGAAGCGAACGAGATAAACAGTTACCTTTTTGAAAAAGGCCTTTCACTCTCTTACCTGAATAAACGCAAGGAAAGCCTTGAAGAACAGTTCCTGCAATTAACCAACCAAACTGAACAGAATTAATGTTACGATTACTGGAAATAGAATATAACAAATTACGCTATAGCCGCTCGGCAAGGATACTTATTATCACCTATTTTATCCTCATAACTTTTATAGCTCTTATAGCTTCCATAGAATTCAACATTGGTGAAATTGAATTCAGAGTGGCGGACCAGGGAATATTTAATTTCCCTTACATCTGGCATTTCAACAGTTACATCGCTGCTATTCTTAAATTATTCCTGGCCATTGTGATCGTTTCCATGATGTCTAATGAATATAGCAACCGAACCATAAAGCAAAATCTGATTGATGGGCTTAGCAAGAAAGAATTCATACTTTCAAAGTTTTTGACCGTACTGGTATTCTCCGGAATTTCAACCTTATTCCTTTTTATTGTCACTATGATTTTGGGTCTTTCATTTTCTGATTTTAATGAACTGTCCATTATCTTTTCTGACCTGGAATACCTGCTGGCCTATTTTGTAAAACTCACCGGTTTTTTTGCCTTCTGTATGTTTCTTGGAATTCTGGTAAAAAGGTCAGCTTTTGCCTTAGGTTTTCTCGTGGTATGGGCAATATTCGAAGGGATCGTTCATGCGATAATGGAATTTAAATTGTTTAAAGGAACCGATCTGGCTTCCAGTATCATGCAATTCTTTCCTCTGGAATCTATGAGCAATCTAATCGTGGAACCTTTTTCGAGATTGAATGCGGTACAGGCAGCCGCCACTCAAATAGGAAGTGAATTAAATAAAGACTACGGAATTCACTGGTATCAGCTTCTTATCGTAATAGCATGGATAGCCATATTTGTATATCTGTCTTTAATGCTTTTAAAAAAGAGGGATTTATAATATATTGGAGGTTTGGCAGGAGAAATGAGGATTATCTATTTTATCACATGTATTCTCTCCATCTTTATTTATTCCACTACTACAGCTCAACAGGAAGCTGCCAACTGGTATTTTGGGGATGGTGCAGGAATTTCATTCACTACAGGTAATCCTGTTCCTTTGACCGATGGGAGAATTCAAACTATCGAAGGTTGCGCCTCAATCTCAGACAGAAATGGCAACATGCTTTTTTATACAGATGGCTCTACTGTATATGACCGAAATCACGAAGTCATGCAGAATGGCTCTGGTCTTAAAGGAAACGTATCCAGCACACAATCGGCCATCATAGTTCCAAAACCAGCGAACCCGGGGTTCTATTTCATCTTTACCGTAGATAAACCAGATTATTTCAGAGTTTCAAATGATCCTATTGAAGGTGTACATTATTCTGAGGTAGATATGTCTTTGAATAATGGAAATGGAGGGATCATTTCCGGACAAAAAAATATTCACCTTATCACCTACGATCCTTCAGATCCTGTTGAAAATGAATTTAAAAGTTCAGAAAAGATCAGTTCAGTAATCGCCGGGGATTGTATTTCCTATTGGGTGGTTACACAATTCACCAATAAATTCTATTCTTTCAGGGTTACTTCATCAGGAGTTGAAATGAACCCGGTTGTTTCAACAATTATCAACAATTTCAGGCCATTAATTAACGATAATGACCTTAACGTTACCGCACCAGGTTATATGAAAATTTCCCCCGATGGTAAAAAACTGGCTGCAGCTTATAGTGGTACAGCCCTGGGTAGCCCGCGCTCTGGAGGTGGAAAAAAAACAGGAAAGGTGTTTTTATATGATTTCGATGACCTTAGCGGGCAGGTATCTAATGAAAGATTATTATTGGCCAATGCGTACCCCTATGGAATTGAATTTTCGGGTGAATCCAAGAAACTTTACGCTACTTCAAACACCTATAGTCAGGATGATATTCTGCAAAGTGGTGAATTATTTCAGTTCGATCTGGAAGCACCCGATGTACAGGCTTCAATTACACAAATTCACAGCTCCAGAAATGTTGCCGGAGCACTTCAGCTAGCACCTGACGGAAAAATTTACCGGGCCGGCTATCCAACCGATGCCGGCTATGTTTATTGGGATAAACTTTCAGTAATACATGAACCCGAAGAAGATGGAAATGCTGTGGATTATAGACATAATTCATTTGATATAGAACCTAAAAGCGTTAAATTAGGTTTGCCTCCATTTGTTCAGTCCCTTTTCAATACTAATTTCGAATTTGAGAATATCTGCCTTGGAGAAGTAACCGAATTCACTTTGTCTGGAGATTTACAGTATGATTCATTACTATGGGATTTCGGGGACGGTGCCACTTCAACAGACCCCAACCCGACTCATGAATTTGCCGAAGCAGGAATTTATACTGTGAGCCTTACCAGGACATTAAATGGGATTCAAAGGGATCCTGTTTGTGAGGAAGTAACAATATTTGGAATTCCGGAGGTGCCTTCTGGCTTCACGCTAAAGCAATGTGATGAACAGGATGATAATAGTCAGGATGGGCTGGCAGAGTTTAACCTTCAACTCGCCAAAGAGTATCTGGCAGATGGCAATCCCGGGCTTCAGCTATACTTTTATATAGACAGGCAATCTGCTGAAAATGATGTGGACAACCAGAATTCCCTTGATAACATTTTTCGAAATACCATACCAGACCAGGAGATTTTTGTAAAGATTAATGGTTTTGGCAGCAATTGCTACAAGATCACCAGCATGAGGCTTCAAACCACTGAAAGCGTAGATCTCAACTTAAATCCCGCAAGCGGTTGTGATCTTGGAAATGGCGAAGCTGAGTTCAACCTGGATATCATAGAAGAAAATGCGATTATAGACCTTGGGTTAGACGAGGACGTATCTCTTAGTTTCTATGAAAATGAAGGTGACGCTGCCCTTGGTGAGAATCCTTTACCGGAATTATATCAATCTCAGCCAAGAGAGATCTATATTCGTGCTGACAGTGAAGGTTTTTGTTACGGTTTCGGAAAAATGCAACTGGAAACGACGAGTTTACCTCAAACTCAGCAATTCAATGAATTTAGTGGATGCGCTGATATATTCCCGATTGAACTTGGCGCGGAAATGAACATTCCTAATCCGTCAGATTATTATTTTCAATGGAGTACAGGTGAAACAGGAGAAACGATCCAGGTGAATGAAGCAGGGCAATATACTTTAGATCTTATTCTGCGTGAGTCGGGATGTGGAAGAGAGATGACCTATAACATAGAAAAATACGAGCCTCCGCAAATAGACCAGATCGAGATCGAAAATAACGGAAAAGATAATGACCTGAATATTATCACCAATTCCTCTGAGGAAGCCACCTTATTCGCCCTTGATAACCCCAATGGACCATATCAAACAAGTCCTGAGTTCCGGAATGTTCCGGGTGGAAAACATACGGTCTATGTGAAAAATGAACAGGCTTGCGAAGTTGGAGAGGCGAATGTTTTTCTTTATGGATTTCCCGAGTTTTTCACTCCAAATAGTGATGGTTACAACGACCTGTGGAGACCATATGATATCCCTGACCCGGAATACAGATTGAAATTGATTTCTATCTATGACCGTTATGGAAAATTACTGGTACAATTACCTTATAACACCAAAGGCTGGGATGGTAATTTTAACGGCAATCCAATGCCCTCAGACGACTATTGGTTTGAAGTTGAACTGGCTAATGGCAAAGTATTTAAAAATCATTTCTCATTACTGCGTAAAAATTAATAATTGAAACCTTACAGCAATTTAATTTTATTCCTCGCTTTATTTTTTTTCACCACAATAGTGCTGGGCCAGAATTTTGCCAATGATTGTTCCGGCGCCATAAAAATTTGTGGAGATGGAGCAATTTCCAGTAATGCAGACGGAGTTGGAAATCAAGAACTGGCCGGGAGTAATAATTGTTCTAGCCAGGAGCATAACAGTTTATGGCTTGAAATTGAGATCACAAAGGCCGGTACCCTGGGATTCACATTAAAACCAACAAGTACCGCTTTAAATATAGATTACGATTTTTTCATTTTTGGCCCTAATGCATCCTGCGGTTACCTTGGTAATGCCATTCGTTGCTCCACCACCAATCCACTGGCCTCCAATTCTGTTTCTAATTTCACTGGAATGAACGACCAGGAAACCGACACCAGCGAAGGCCCTGGACCAGATGGAAACAATTTTATTAAGTCTATGGATGTTCTCCCCGGGGAAACCTATTTCATCGTAATAGACCGGCCTATTGGTAACAGTCCTTTCGAACTGGAGTGGACAGGAACTTCAACCGTTGGTGGCTTTCCGTTTCCGGAAGGTCCCGAGATCACCAAACCAAATGATCTTGAAACGTGTAATTCTGAAGGCATTTCAGATTTCGATATTTCCAGTACAGCTTCAGAAATTGTAAACCAGAACAATACCAGTCTATCCTATCACGAAAGTCTCGCCGATGCAGTGGAAAACAATGCGGCCCTGGGAAATATATACACCAGCACTATACCTGTAAAAACGATCTATGCAAGAGTAGAAAATGATCTTACCGGTTGTGCAGAAATTACCGAATTTGACCTGCGCATTAACCCGGGACCAACCATAAATGACAGCAATACAATTGAAAAATGCGATCTTGATCTTAACGGAAGTGAAGAATTCGTTCTGTCAGATCTCAATAGCTCCATTCTTGGTGGACTTGACCCAAATAATTTCCAAATCCAATATTTCAGGGATCCCTCCTCTGCTGCAAATGGAACAAACCCCATTTTGTCAGATTACAACTCCTCTGGAAATGAAATCATTTATGCAAAGGTCTCCGAAAAAATGAATCCAAATTGCTATAATATCGCTGAGGTGGAATTAATTCTGAATCTGCCTCCACAAATAGATTCCTATAATATATTTCAACCCCAGGTAAACTCCAATAGCAATACAATCACCCTTAATATTGACAATGCTTCTAATTATGAGTTCTCCATCGGAAATATTGATGGGCCATACCAAACAAGCAATATTTTTACAAATGTTGGTTCAGGATTCAAGACCATTTACATCAGGGATCTAAAAGGTTGCGCTATCGTAAGTACTGAAATTGCCGTGCTTGGGTATAACAATTTTTTTACCCCGAATAACGACGGTATTAATGATTACTGGCAGATCAAAGGGATCACTACTTCCAATAACTTCATTCATATCTTCGACAGATACGGCAAACTTCTGGCTAAACTTAATACTACCGAAAAAGGCTGGGATGGGATCTACAACGGCAGGGATATGCCCGCAGATGATTACTGGTTTCGGGTAACTCTTCAAAACGGACAGGAATTTAATGGACATTTTTCGCTCGTAAGATGATCATTAAAATTGATTAAGCCTTTATAATTCATTAATTTAATGCCCTATACACCTTAGGATTGATTTTATAGCTTTTAAGGCTGAATTATGATCTTAAAAAAACCTAAGTTGTTAAATGAACGTAAGCTTGTTGTGATTGAAAATAAAAACGGGTGAAAACATTTCTTGTTTTATTTCTGGCCTTTCAATTTACCAGTCTTCCCTTAAAAATTTCAGGGCTGGGAGATCGCCCTGTTCTGTTCACTTATCTGGCCAAAGAAAAGACCCGTGCAGAACCACAAATCAATTTCAAGGTAACTAACTATATTTTCCAAAGTACTTCAATAGAGGTCTGCGATTATGAAAGAGGTTTCGGACTTTCCTCCACCGATGGTTTTGCCTCCTTCAATTTACTTCTTGCCTACCCATCCAGAAACTCAGATATTGAGTTCTTCGAAAACAATAATGATCTGCAAAACGGTCTGGAAATAATGTCTCCCGAAAATTACAGGAACACCATAGCCTTCAATCAAACTATATTAGCTAGAAGGACGAATGGAAATGGAACCGAAATTATTGAAGATTTGAATTTGACGGTAATTCCAATTCCTGATGAACCAGTACCAATTGGTGAGTATTATGTATGCAATGCAAATACAGATGGAGGTCCGCCTACTGCAATTTATAATTTTGAAGAAATTGGCAGATCAATTTTCGGAAACGAGGAAGTTACTTTTCACGCAAATATCGATGAGGCCTTCGAGAATGACGAGAATTTCGTTTTCGGGGACGTTTTAGCACAGGAATTGATCGTTTATGTTAGAAAGCAGAATAAATGTGATCCTATATACAGTTTATCACTTAAGATCCTAGAAAAACCAGAAATTGAAATTGAAGATCAATATCAGGTTTGTAGAAACCAGGGTGTCCTGAATTTGGATCTCCCGGAAGAAAATCTATCTTACGAATGGTTCAAGGAAATTGATAATGAACAAATTAACCTGGGTGCAAATTTAGAGATTTCTGAATCTGGAACCTACATCGTGATTGCTACAGCAACTTATAACATCAACAACAGGTTGTATGAATGCGCTACCGAAAAAAGTTTTACCGTTGAGTTTTTAGATAACCCCGAGATTGAAAATGTAGAAGTAACCCAAGGTTCTAATAGTCAGGTTCTCGTACAAATGACTGAACCTGGTGAATACGAATTTAGCACCTCCTATCTCAATAATATTTATCAGGACAGCAATTTATTTACAGAAGTCCCTCCCGGAGAACATGAAATTTATGCTCGTGAAAAAAATGGGTGCGGATTAGATAAGGTTGAAATATCTATTCTGGCTTTTCCTCCCTTTTTTACGCCTAACAATGACGGAATAAATGATTTCTGGCAGGTAAAAGGCATCACCGTTCCTAATTATTCAGTGCATATCTATGACAGGTACGGTAAACTTCTTGTTAAACTTAACTCTAATGAAAAAGGCTGGGACGGGAATTTCAATGGAAGGAATATGCCTGCCGATGATTACTGGTTCCGGCTAAAACTTCAGAACGGCCAGGAAATCAACGGGCACTTTTCACTTGTTAGATGATTATTAAAAAATTGATTAAAGCAGGATAATTGTTTAATTTCGTGGGGCTATGAAATGAGCTGTCGATAAAACCGATCCTTTGGGAAGCCATCGGCGGCGAAACACTTCTGAATTCTCTGAGAGATTATTTCAGAAGCAAAAGAAAACCTGCTGAATGAAGTTTAATATCCAATCAGATTATCAACCTACGGGAGACCAGCCAAACGCTATAAAGCAACTGGTTTCTGGAATAGAGAAGAACGAACAGTACCAGACTTTATTGGGAGTTACCGGTTCCGGAAAAACTTTCACGGTGGCAAATGTGATCGAAGAAGTTCAAAAACCAACCCTGGTTCTCGCCCACAATAAAACACTTGCGGCACAGTTATATTCAGAATTCAAGGAATTTTTCCCTGAAAATGCTGTTGAATATTTCGTGAGTTATTACGACTATTATCAACCCGAGGCTTTTATACCTTCTTCCGGAACTTATATTGAAAAGGATCTATCTATCAATGAAGAAATTGAAAAACTAAGATTAAGCACTACTTCTTCCCTGCTTAGCGGAAGAAGAGATGTGATCGTAGTAGCCTCGGTTTCTTGTTTATATGGTATTGGAAATCCCGTTGAATTCAGGAAGAATGTGGTTTCGATTGAGAGAGATATGGAGATTTCCAGAACCAAGTTTTTACATAGCCTGGTTCAAAGTCTCTATTCCAGGACCGAGGCTGAGTTTAGCCATGGGAATTTCAGAATAAAAGGTGATACTGTGGATGTTTTTCCAAGTTATGCCGATAATGCCTTTAGGATCCACTTTTTTGGTGATGAAATCGAAGAAATTGAAGCTTTCGATCCTGGCACCAATGATGTCATTGAAAAATATGACCGATTGAACATATACCCGGCTAATATGTTCGTCACTTCTCCTGATGTTTTACAGAATGCCATTCATGAAATTCAGGATGACCTTGTAAAGCAGGTGAGTTATTTCCAGGATATTGGAAAAACTTTGGAAGCGAAACGACTGGATGAAAGAACGAATTTTGACTTGGAAATGATAAGGGAACTTGGTTACTGCTCCGGAATTGAGAACTATTCAAGATACCTCGATGGCAGAAAACCCGGCACAAGGCCTTTCTGCTTATTAGATTATTTTCCGCAAGATTACCTGATGGTGGTAGATGAGAGTCACGTAACCATCCCACAGGTGCATGCCATGTTCGGTGGTGACCGATCCAGGAAGGAAAATTTAGTGGATTATGGTTTCAGGCTTCCGGCAGCAATGGACAACAGGCCTCTGAAATTTGAAGAATTTGAAGCTCTCCAAAACCAGGTGATCTATGTTAGTGCTACCCCGGCCGATTATGAGCTTCAGAAGAGCGAAGGTATATATGTGGAACAGGTGATTAGGCCTACAGGTCTTTTAGATCCACTTATCGAGGTTCGTCCAAGCCTGAACCAGATCGATGATCTTATTGAGGAAATTCAGGTTCGAGTTGAAAAAGATGAACGTATCCTGGTCACTACCCTGACAAAAAGAATGGCCGAAGAGCTTACTAAATATCTAACCAGGATCGATGTTCGTTGTCGTTATATACATTCCGATGTAGACACCCTGGAACGGGTTGAAATAATGCAGGACCTTAGAAAAGGATTATTTGATGTACTCGTAGGCGTAAACTTGCTACGTGAAGGCCTTGATCTTCCCGAGGTTTCCTTAGTCGCCATAATAGATGCCGATAAGGAAGGTTTCCTTAGAAGTAACCGCTCCCTAACCCAAACCATTGGTCGGGCTGCCAGGCACGTTGAGGGAAAGGCCATACTTTATGCAGATAAGATCACAGAAAGCATGCAGAAAACCATTGACCAGACAGAATATCGCAGAAGTAAACAGATCGAATACAACAAGGAGCATAATGTCACTCCGACTGCCCTGGTCAAAAAATATAATAATGCCCTTATTAAGGAGAAGCTTGATATTTATGAGCATGAAAAACGGCCTGATCTTAAGGCTGCTGAAGAAGAGGTTGAATATCTGACCAAACCACAAATGGAGAAAAAGGTTCGCGAAAAAAGGAAGGCGATGGAAACGGCTGCAAAAGAACTGGACTTCATGGAGGCTGCACGTTTGAGAGATGAGATTAAAATGCTACAGGAAAAAATTGGTGAAATGAGTTAAAATAAAATCCTGGAAATAAATTTTTTATTCTATATTTAACTCATCCTAAAGCATTTAGTTCTCACTGCAATGACAAACGAAATTTGTTTGTCTATGAAGTTATTTATTATTTCTACTCTGCTGATATTTTATATTTCGGCATATTCTCAGGTTGGTATAGGAAATTCAGATCCACAGGCTCAGCTTGATATATCGGCAACTAGTATAAGTGATCCGGCCGCTATAGACGGCCTTCTTATACCACGAATAGAGAAATTTCCGAATGTAAATCCTGGTATCGGACAACACGGAATGCTCGTTTTTTTAAGCAAGAGCGTTAATAATTTCAGCCCTGGATTTTACTTTTGGGATGGAATAGAAATAAAATGGAAATCTATTGTTTCGGAAACACCTGTAGTAGTCTCTAACTTTTTTAAACCCGGTACTTCTTTAAGTCCAAATAACCTGACAGAACCAATGTACCGCGAGGCCAGTATTGGAATTGGAACTGACCAGATCACCTCCCGGCTACAGGTGGCTATAACTTCAGGTAAAGACCTCTCTCTGAAGAAAGGCCTGGAAGTAGATAATGCCAATTCCGCGACAGATAATCTCACAACTTACGGGATCGTAAATGATAACCGTAGCCAGACCAATGGAAATAAATACGGCATTAAATCGAATGTTGGCGGTGTAGGAACAGGTATTCACTACGGAATATTTAATGAAACCTAT
This sequence comes from Christiangramia lutea, assembly GCF_022489035.1. Classification (GTDB taxonomy): domain Bacteria; phylum Bacteroidota; class Bacteroidia; order Flavobacteriales; family Flavobacteriaceae; genus Christiangramia; species Christiangramia lutea. Next base: position 177,448 of record NZ_JAKVTV010000003.1, on the reverse strand, counting down.
CAGAATACGGGAACAAATGACATCTACGGAATATATAACCGCGTGGGCAGAACCTTTGGCGCGAAAAGTAATAACTATGGATTCTATAATGAGATTGGGAGTATCCAGGGAGTAGGGAACATCTATGGTATATACAGCATTGCTCTCGGTGACTCGAATAGCAATGTATTTGCCGCCTATTTTGCAGGACGAGTTGGTATTGGTATTACCCCTGAAACCGAATACGTCCTCCCTTCAAATAGAGGAACAGAAGGACAGATCTTGATGACTAATGCTTCCGGCCAGGTATCCTGGAGCAATGCCGGATTCGAGAACTATTCATCTACCACCAGTACCACAGGTGATTTTGTGATCTCAGATGAAATTGGTTCATTGAGAATAAACAATCAAATCTCGGGATTAGTAATCCCAGCTTCTTCAACTAATAAGGGTAGAATAATAAGACTGATAAACTGGCCTGGAAATTCAGAAAAAAACTTAGTCTTCATGGGATCTGATGATCTTTTTGATGTAAGAACCAACACTAAAGTTCTAAGTATAAAACCACAACAAATACTAACCATTCAAAGCGCCGGTAACCGGTGGATACTTTTAAGTCAATAAAAAAGCGCTCGAAATGAGCGCTTTTTTTAACTAATCAAATTAATCAGGTTACGATATATCTATTAATCTTTTAGCCTGAACTTTTGCTTCTTCTTTCTTTGGAAGAGCAATCTCGAGAACTCCGTTATTATAGGAGGCTGAGATTTTAGCACTATCTACCGAGTCTGGCAAGCTAAATGCACGCTTAAAAGTACTATAGCTAAATTCTTTTCTGGTAAATCTTCCATTCTTATCGGTAGTTTCGTTTTCCTTCTTGACCTCAGAAGAGATAGTCAATACATCGTTATCTAACTCAATATTGAAGTCTTCTTTAGTTTTACCAGGGGCTGCTACTTCTACATTAAAACTGTCTTCAGTTTCCATGATGTTTACAGCAGGAATACTGGTTCCAATACTGTTTACATTTGTAGTTCCCCCTAACCAGTCAGTCCTGAACATATCATCGAAAACTGATGGCAACCAACCTGTTTCATTTCTCTTAATTAAACTCATAGCTTTATGTTTTATAGTTAATTTAATTTTTGAATTCATAAAGATTATAGCAATTCAAATACCAGTTCAGAAATCATGCCTTTTTGTCGTCTTTTACTGAAATATTAATGCCATTTTGTCGTTTTTATTAAATATTTGATAAAAAACTCCTGCTATACTGAGATTCCTTAACTTTAAAAATTGAATCAGCAACCACATGAAACAACTTATAAAGCGGACTATTTCTTTTTTTCATGTAATAGAAAGCAGGATTGCTTTCTATCCTACCCTATTGGCATTCCTTGGTTTCAACTTCGCATTTTTTATGCTCTATCTTGAAAACAAGGGCGTTTCAAAGTATTTAATTGAACATGTGCCGGTATTGGTGGTAGATAATGGAGATACTGCCATGACGATACTAAGTGCGCTTATTAGCGGATTGATTTCTATGATGGTATTCAGCTTTTCAATGGTTATGCTACTTTTAAGTCAGGCATCAAGTAATTTTTCTCCAAGACTCCTTCCAGGACTTATAAGCGATAAAAGGCACCAGGTAATTCTAGGTATTTACCTTTTTACTATTCTTTACTGTATTTTCGTTCTTTTTGCCATTCAGCCAACAGGAGACCAATATCAAATTCCTGGATTTGCCGTGCTACTGGGAATAATTCAGACTGTCATAAGCATTTATGCCTTTATATATTTCATTCATAATATTTCACAAAGTATTCAAATAAGTAACATTCTTCAGAATATATTCAGGATTGCAAAGAAAAGGCTGGACAAACTAATCGATTCAGAAGAGCATCAGTATGACGATTTTCCTTCTTCAGATGACTGGCCGGAATATCATAGTAAAAATAGCGGTTATCTTCAGAATATATCATTCACGAATCTGGTAGATATTTGTGAGTCAGAAGATATTAAAATTCATATCCTCCCTGTAAAAGGAATATTCGTATTAAACGGTATCCCTCTGTTTAAGGCAAGTAAAGAAATAGATGAAGAAGTAGAAAAAAAGATTCTCTCAAACTTCAATTTTTCGAGGGAAGAACTGGTTGCAGATAATTACACCCTGGCCTTTAAACAAATTACCGAAATTATTGTAAAGGCTATGTCTCCAGGAATAAATGACCCGGGAACCGCTATTAATGGAATAGATTACATGACCGAACTTCTTGCTTTAAGAATGCGAAAAAAGGATACCAGTGTAATAATTCGTGATGAAGAAGCTTATATAAAAATTAATACTGTGAATTTCTCTGAATTGCTTCACAACATTATGGCTTCAATTAGAACTTATTGTAAGCATGATATCATTCTGGTACAGAAGTTATTGCTCATGTTCTATTACCTGGAAAAACAGCAGAGTCATGATTCTTCATATTCTGAGACCCTGAGACACGAGGCACAAAATCTCTTAAAGGATGCAAAAGAATCTATAAAAAATGAGCATGATCTAAAAACTGCCACTAACTTGGCATCAAATTTCAACCTTCATATAGAAAACTGATATGGCACTTACGAACAACGATATATTCAAAAAATTACGCGTGGCGCATAAATTGAATAATGATGATATTGTAAAGATCTGCGAGTTAGTAGATTTTAAGGTTTCCAAAAGCGAGCTGGGTGCAATATTTAGAAGAGAAGATCACGAAAAGTATATGGAATGCGGAGATCAATTCCTTAGGAATTTTCTTGACGGGCTCATCATTCACTTACGAGGGCCAATGCCGAAGAAGAAATAGCCAATTAAAATCAAACTATAAAAAAAAGGAGTGTAATTAAATGATTCACTCCTTTTTTATCTAAAACTAATTGAAACTGACTATCTAACCAATTTCTTGTATTTAATTCGTTTCGGCATAATATCTCCACCAAGACGTTTCTTTTTATTCTCTTCGTAATCAGAAAAACTACCTTCAAAGAAATAAACCTGGGAATCACCTTCAAAGGCAAGAATATGGGTACAAATCCTGTCCAGGAACCAACGGTCGTGAGAAATGACCACGGCACATCCGGCAAAATTATCCAGACCTTCTTCCAGGGCTCGAAGTGTATTCACATCAAGGTCGTTGGTAGGCTCATCCAGTAATAAAACGTTACCTTCTTCTTTTAGGGTCATCGCTAAATGCAAACGGTTTCTTTCCCCACCAGATAACATGCTTACTTTCTTATTCTGCTCACTTCCACTGAAGTTAAAGCGACTCAAATATGCCCTCGAATTCACCTGGCGGCCTCCCATCATGATTAGTTCCTGCTCATCGCTGAAGTTTTGCCAAATGGTTTTTTCTGGATCGATATTCGAGTGGCTCTGATCTACGTAGGCAATCTTTGCCGTTTCGCCTACTTTGAAATTCCCTTTATCCGGTTCTTCCTCACCCATGATCATTTTGAAAATAGTGGTCTTACCTGCACCGTTTGGCCCAATAATCCCGACGATTCCGGCCTGTGGAAGGTTGAAGTTTAGATCTTCATAAAGCAATTTGTCTCCAAAAGCCTTGCTTACTCCATTGGCCTCTATCACATTGGTTCCAAGGCGTGGTCCATTAGGAATATAGATTTCCAGTTTTTCATCCATTTGTTTCTGATCCTGGCTAAGAAGTTTATCATAATTCTTAAGCCTGGCTTTTTGCTTGGACTGTCTGCCTTTAGGAGTCATTCTGGACCATTCCAGCTCTCGCTCTAGTGTTTTTTGACGTTTGCTTGCCTGTTTTTGTTCCTGGGCCAATCGTTTTGCTTTCTGATCTAACCAGGAAGAATAATTCCCTTTCCACGGAATTCCTTCTCCCCTATCCAGCTCCAGGATCCAGCCCGCAACATTATCAAGAAAATAACGGTCGTGAGTTACGGCAATTACGGTTCCCTTATATTGCTGCAAGTGATGCTCAAGCCAGTGAACCGACTCGGCATCCAGATGGTTGGTAGGCTCATCCAGAAGCAACACATCGGGTTCCTGTAAAAGTAGTCGACAAAGTGCCACCCTTCTTCTTTCACCTCCTGAAAGAACTGAAATCTTTTTATCTGGCTCTGGCGTCCTTAAGGCATCCATAGCGATATCCAGTTTGGTATCAAGCTCCCAGGCATTACTGGCATCGATCTTATCCTGAAGTTCTGCCTGCTTATCCATAAGCTTTTGCATCTTATCTGCATCTTCATAAACCTCAGGAAGACCAAACATATCATTGATCTTATTGTATTCGTCAAGAACAGCTACAGTTTCGGCCACCCCTTCCTTAACTACTTCCAGTACAGTTTTGTTTTCATCCAGTTCTGGCTCTTGCTCTAGCATTCCCACACTGTAATTCGGAGAGAATACAACATCACCCTGGTAGTTTTGATCCTTCCCTGCAATAATGCTTAAAAGAGTAGATTTACCGGAACCATTTAAACCAAGGATCCCGATCTTTGCTCCATAGAAGAAGCTCAAATATATATTTTTCAATACCGGAGTGTTCGCCTTCGGGAAGGTCTTGGTAACTCCAGACATTGAAAAAATTACTTTTTTATCGTCTGACATATATCTTAAAATTTAGTTTCTTATAATTCAGAACTGCAAATATCCTGAATTTTTCAGAGAATTCAATTATCATAAACTCCCAATAATCTCTGAATTATGAGCAACTGGCCGGTATGATAGGCGGTATGTTCTACTACTAAAAAGATCTCTCTAAGCAAACTGTGTTCATCGGAGTTTAAAACCGTCTTGGTGAGATCGTTATTTTCATCGAGAATTAAATCTTTGAGCTTTTTACGATCCTCGAAATAATCGAATTTCAGGTCTTCCCAAGCTTCCTCGTTTTCAGGCTCTGAACTATCGGGCCAGTAATCGACAGGCCAGTTTCTTTCTTTATAATTTTCAGAAGAAATATATTCCAGGATATCTTTTTGGGCGAAGGCTATATGGAAAAACACTTCGTAAAATGAATATGGTAGTCCCGGAGGCCTCTCACCAATGAGTTCGAACGGAACCCCGTCCAGAAAACTATCTATAGACACATAGGCTAGTCCATCTTCTAGATGTTTTACCAATTGCTCTCTGGTTGCCTTCTCCGAGATCATATAATTTAATTTAAACCCTACCCTTTAAAGCATTAAACACCCAGGAAATAAAAAAGAAGCCTATTCCCGTTACCGAAAAGCCAATTGCATATTCCTTATATTTCAATACACCTAAAAGTACCAGGGCAGCCCCAACTATGAAGGTAAGGAATGCTGCCCATCCAAAAATTGTGTTTTTATTCATCGCCATATATGCAGATTTATTACAATTTTCAAATAATTATTAACGCGACATTAAAGCCGGGAATTCCTCTGATTTTGTATTTTAGCCAAAGTCATTTCTAAAAGAAAATTCCTAAAATTTCTTTGGAAATGAGATTAATTTAAAAATTAATCATATTAAAGTAAACAAATTATTGTAAAAAGCTCAATAAAATGGATATCAACTTCAATAAAAATGAAGATCATAATAAGCTACTGGTTTCTTCACTGAAACAGAAGCTTGCCAAAATAAAATTAGGTGGCGGAGAAAAGCGAATTGAAAAACATCATTCCAAAGGAAAAATGACCGCCCGAGAAAGAATTGATTTTCTTCTGGACGATTCAGAAAAATCTATTGAAATTGGTGCATTTGCCGGTGATGGGATGTATGAAGAACATGGGGGCTGCCCCAGTGGGGGAGTCGTGGTTAAGATAGGTTACGTTTCCGGAAAGCAATGTATCGTCGTAGCAAATGATGCCACGGTTAAAGCAGGAGCCTGGTTCCCAATTACTGGAAAAAAGAATCTAAGGGCTCAGGAGATCGCAATTGAGAACAGACTTCCAATTATCTACCTAGTGGATAGCGCAGGTGTTTACCTGCCAATGCAGGACGAGATCTTTCCCGATAAAGAGCATTTTGGACGTATATTTAGAAATAATGCTGTTATGAGCAGCATGGGAATCACCCAGATCGCTGCGGTTATGGGAAGTTGTGTGGCCGGAGGGGCTTACCTCCCAATAATGAGTGATGAAGCTCTTATAGTTGAAAAAACAGGAAGTATTTTTCTTGCGGGAAGTTACCTGGTAAAGGCCGCGATTGGGGAATCTATCGATAATGAAACTCTAGGCGGAGCTACAACCCATAGTGAGATTAGTGGAGTAACCGATTATAAAGCCATAGATGATAAAGATGCTCTTACCCGCATTCAAAATATTATGGATAAAATCGGGGATTATGACAAGGCCGGATATAATCATAAAAAACCTGCAAAACCGAAAGAGAAACCTGAAGACATCTACGGCATACTTCCAAAAAAGAGAAGTGATCAGTACGATATGCATCGCATAATAGAAAGACTTGTAGATGATTCAGAATTTGAAGAATATAAGGAAGGTTATGGTCAAACCATCATTACCGGCTACGCTCGAATAGATGGCTGGGCAGTAGGAATTGTAGCCAACCAGCGAAAGATCGTAAAGACTAAAAAGGGGGAAATGCAATTTGGCGGAGTGATCTATTCAGATTCCGCAGATAAAGCCACCCGTTTTATCGCTAATTGCAACCAGAAAAAAATACCATTGGTATTCCTCCAGGACGTGACCGGGTTTATGGTAGGAAGCAAAAGCGAACATGGTGGAATTATTAAGGATGGTGCAAAAATGGTAAATGCGGTGAGTAATTCTGTAGTGCCTAAATTCACCATTATTATCGGGAATTCTTATGGTGCCGGAAATTATGCAATGTGCGGAAAGGCATACGATCCTAGGTTGATCGCCGCCTGGCCAAGTGCTGAGCTTGCCGTGATGGGAGGAACCCAGGCTGCAAAAGTTTTGGCACAGATCGAAACCGCAGCCATGGAGAAAAAAGGTGAGAAAGTAGATGAGAAAAAAGAAAAGGAAGTCTTTGAAAAGCTTAAAGCTAAATATGATGAGCAGACCTCAGCTTATTACGCTGCAGCAAGATTGTGGACAGATGCTATCATAGATCCACTGGATACCAGGAAATGGATTTCCATGGGGATTGAGGCGGCTAACCACGCCCCAATCGAAAAAGACTTTAATATGGGAGTAATCCAAACCTGATCCATGAAAAGAATATTCATTATAATTCTCCCGGTTCTAATTAGCTTTTCCTCATTTGGGCAGGATACCATTCAGAAAAAACTGATCAAAAAATATATTCCTCTTAAAATGTATGAGGAACTGATTGGCAAACCTAGCGACACTACGGAATTCAGATATTCAGAGGACGACACCCTTGTAAGTGTTCCGCTCGACTTTGACCCTTTTGAAAGAAGAGGTCTGGTTAAAGTACCTTATGAGGCAAAAGATTCTATTTTTTTAAAACTATATAAACAAGTAGTTTACAACCTTGGAGAAACCGGGAGCTCCAAAGAAAGAATGCACTACTGGAAAGATGATGTTAAGATTTATATTGATGAAAGCGTTCCAGATGACCATGCTAAGGAATTGATGGTTTTCGCAGAAAACCTTGCATCAGATATAGATTCCCTGAATATTTCGAGACAATATACCCGAGAAAAAGCAAATTACCTAGTGTATTATCTTAACAGGGATCATCTAACAGATTATGAACCTAGGATAAATGCTGCCGGAAATGGTTATTATATAAACTGGAATGGGAAGCAACAGATCTATAATGGAAAACTAAAGATCAATACAGAACTGGTGAAATCTGAGTTTGACCAAATTCAACTTTTGAAATCTAATTTTTTCAAGTCACTAGGCTTTTTTAAATCTTCTCAACAATTGCAATGTGGAAGTTTTCTTTCGCCATATCCGGGAGCAAAAAAACTCACGGACAAAGACATGGAAATTCTAAAATACCACTATTCCTATGGTGTTTGTAAAGGAGTTGACCTGAAAACTTTTACTGAAGTAACAAATAGCATGAACCAGAAACTTCAGGAAGATCCGAATGCCGTTTTATATATCGCACACCATGAATAAATTTTTTATCATAATTTGTCTGTTTGCATTTTCATTAGGTAATGCCCAGGTTGTTGGCTCCAACCATTCAGATTACACCCAGGCTGATACCCTAAGAGGTTCTTTAAGGCCTGAAAGAACTGGCTACGATGTCCAGAAATATCACCTAAAACTTAAAGTTGAGCCAGAAAAAAAATTCATTTCAGGTTCCAATATTATTAGCTTTAAGGTGACTGAAGATCTACCAGTGATGCAACTCGATCTTTTTGAAAATATGAAGATCGACTCAATTATTCACAATAATAAATCGCTGCAATATGAACGAAGGTTTAATGCGGTTTTTATTGAATTCCCGAAACCTCTTAAAAAGGGAACTTCAGACTCTATAGAATTCTTTTATCAAGGTAACCCGATAATTGCAGAAAACGCACCCTGGGATGGAGGTTTTGTCTGGGATACCGACGAGGATGGAAATCCCTGGGTTGGTGTTGCTGTTCAGGGAACCGGTGCCAGCCTTTGGTATCCAAACAAAGATCACCAAAGCGACGAACCTGAAGAAGCTCAAATCGATATTGCCGTTCCTAATGGATTGATGAATGTTTCTAACGGTCGTTTGATTTCAGAAAAAGATCTTAAGAACGGATTTACTGAATGGAGCTGGAAAGTGGTGAACCCGATCAATAATTACAACATTATGATCAACATCGGGAACTACAAGCATTTTTCTGAGAAGTATAAGGATCTGGACCTGGATTATTACGTTCTACCCTATAATCTGGAAAAGGCAAAAGAACATTTTAGCGAAGTTAAGGATATGATGGCCTGCTTTTATGAGAAAATGGGCCCTTATCCGTTTATAGAAGACGGCTTTAAATTGGTGGAAACTCCATACCTGGGAATGGAGCATCAAAGTGCGGTTGCCTATGGAAATGAATACCTTAAAGGCTACCTCGGCAATGATCTTTCGGGCACAGGTATAGGTCTTAAATGGGATTTTATAATCATTCATGAATCAGGTCATGAATGGTACGGCAATAGTATCACCTCAAAAGACATCGCAGATATGTGGATTCATGAAGGATTCACCAGTTATACTGAAGCTATTTATACTGAGTGCCGTTGGGGAAAAGTGGATGCGCTGAAATATTTACGAGGCATCAGGCAAAATATTTCAAATACCAGTACAATTATTGGTGATTATGGAGTAAACGCTGAGGGTTCCGGAGATATGTATTACAAAGGCTCCAATCTTCTTAATATGATCAGGAGTATTTACGATGATGATGAGTTATGGTGGGATACTTTCAGAGATTATACTAAAACTTATAAACACCAGACCATCACCACTCAGGAGACAGAAGAATTCTTTAACAATATGACTGAGGTAGACCTGCAACCTGTATTCGATCAATACCTAAGACATGCTTCATTACCAGTATTACAACTTAGACAGGGCGATGATAAGATACTATATCGCTGGAAGGCTGATGTATCTTATTTCAGGATGCCTGTGGATGTTATTATTGATGAGGAAGAGATACGTTTAAATGCTACCCCAGAATGGCAGTCTTACGAAACCGGGGAAGAACTTGATGAATTTCAGGTCAATGATCTTGAATTTTATATAGAAACAGAAATTCTGGATTAACAACGAATTGTATTTCTCGAAGCTCAAGGTACTTTCAAAACCTATTTCAAGCCCCTAAAAACAAGGTTATTTCGTTGTTTTTTAGTAACTTAATGTAAATTTTCCATTATGTTAAGTATTAAATCACTTAATAAATGGGCCAATGCACACACATACTATTGGCTTGACGTTTTGAGAGTTGCACTTGGTGTCTTCTTTTTTATCAAAGGCATTAATTTTATTTCTCAAACGGAAACGCTTGTGGAATTGATTGAACCTCTCAAGGGTTTCGGAGGCATTATGTTGGTAGTTCATTATGTGGCACCAGCGCATCTGGTAGGAGGAATCTTAGTTGCTTTCGGGTTGCTTACCAGATGGGCTTTGATTGCCCAGATACCTATTCTTATTGGAGCTATCCTTATCAATTTTGTAGGTGTAATGAATGCAGCTAATCTAATTCTAGCCTTGATAGTATTAGCATTTACCATTTTCTTTATCTTTTATGGTTCCGGGAAACATTCCGCAGACTATATAATGAAAATGGGATATTAGGCTTTGGCTCTTTTTAATTTTCAGCTTTATCCGAAGGGATTAGCATAAGATCTGTTTGTCTTTTATTTACATATCTGAACCCGTCTTCTCCCCAGAAACCAGCCTCTTCAAGCATAATTCTAACACTTTTCCCCCATTCAGGAATTTCTACTTCAGTATTCAACTCTATGGCGTAAACAGTATTTTCAAAAAGTGGGTAATCTCCGGTTCCCGGCACCCCATCCTGCTGATCCCACATTCCAATGGTGGGGCCTGCTGAATGTCCATAGAGCCCTAAAGGATGCGAATAGATTGAAGGTTTTAAACCTTTTTCTTTTGCCTGGGTAAGGCTTCTTCTTAGGATCTCGTTACCACTTAAACCTGTTTCGAAATTTGAGGTTAGTATATCCTGAAGTTGATTACCCTTCCTAAAGGCTTCCTGTAGAAATTCAGGAGCCTTAGTTTCGTCATCCTTTAATACATAAGCCATTTGCTGGCAATCTGTATTTAAATTCAGGTATGATATACCGAAATCACAGTGCACCAGATCTCCGGGTAAAATTACACTATCCCCATTTTCATCGGAAAAAGCCGCAATATGGTCTACAAGTTTCTCAGAACTTCTTTGAATATCCACGGTTGGATGAAACCAGGTTTCCATCCCCATATTAGTAACTTTCTGGCGCATCCACCAGACCACATCATCGGTTGTGGTAACTCCTGGCTGAATTACATTTGTACTGAAAGCTTCTTTAATAATATCATGAGTAATCTCTACGAGATCACTAAAAATAACCATTTCCCGAAGGGTTCGAGATTCTATCCAGCCGATAGCCAGCTTTTCCGCTGAAACTACCTTGTCATGATATTTTTCAGGCAACGCTTCTATGAATTCATCATAATCGGTTTTTACCAAACCATCGGCGATTCCGAAATTTTCTGAAATATTGATCCCAATTTTTGAAGGTTCTCTTTTCTCGATAATTTCAACCAGTGCCTTCCACTGGTCTGGCTGTTCCTCTTTATTCCAGGCAGATTCAATATTATCTCCAATATTATACCTCGCAATTGCCAGTTTTTCGATTGAATCATTCTTTTGATCTCTATAAAAAACCAGTATTGTTCTGCGACGGGCATTTAACCAAGTAGAAGGCAGCATGGTTCGCAACACAGGATCTTCGTTATATTCCCTTGAAATTATAACCCACATATCGATATCAGAGCGGTCCATTAATTCTGGTAAAAGTTCGTTAAAACGAACGGATAGCACTTCGTCTGCTACTTTAGATCGTTCTCTTTCGGCCAATACCTGTGCATGACTCATTCCAGTACATAGAACGAGGAGGACAAAAAATATTCTTTTCATAAATGGATGGAATAGGAATTAAACCCCTAAGATGAGAAAATTATTCCAATTCGATCTTATCTATTAGCAATTGGAAATCCTCATTTCTTTTATTGCTAATAAGAAAAGTAATCTGATCTAGTTGTGAATGATTGAAATCTGGTTTATTCAATTTCTTACCACGGAAAGTTGGAGACATTTCACTGATGGGAATTTTTACTTCCTGCCATTTACCGGTAGTTTCGAATTCATAATCATATGAATAGTAAACCTTGTCATCATTCTTAATCCTAAGTTGATAATTCTTCCCGTCGCCTTTTAACCTCACTAAAATAAATTTGTTTTCACCGATCTCCATCTGCGGCATATCATAATCTACTGAAACAAACCCACCATTATTTTCCAGAGAAACTGTTCCAGTAAAAACAGCATGGCCGTCTTCATTTAAAAAAAACTCTCCAGTGGAAACTCCTCCCATTACCCGGTCTTCAACAATCGTCCAATTGGAGAGGTTTGAGTTTCTATTAAAATCAAATATGCTTTCCATAAAGAAACCTGTAAGAATTGACAGAAAGAAGATAGCTTTTTTCATTGATGTCCTATGAAACTTTGCTTTTCAAAGTATTCTCTCTGTGTATTTTTCCGTTAGGCGTTTCTTCAAACTTTTCTATGAGATAAATCTTTTTTGGCTTTTCATATTTATCTAGTGATTTCACACCACTTATCTTATCCAGAAGCTCATCAATTTTTTTTTCTGAAAAGTCATCCTCTACGAACAATACGAGTTTATTTCCTAAAGATTCATCTGGCATCGAGGTTACAAAAAATCTATGGTCCAGAACCTTATTGAGTTTTTGCTCGATCTGTTCTGGATGCAGTTTAATACCCCCTGAATTTATCACGTTATCATATCTGCCTTTCCAGAAAAATTTCTTGTAGGTTACTATTTCTACCACATCATTAGTTACTATCTCCTCATCAAGAACATTTGGCGCTTTTATAATGAGACAGCCTCTTTCATCCTGTGCGATGCTCACATTAGGCATTAGTTTAAATGGCCTGTCCCCTTTCCGCTTCTTTCTTGAATTTAGCTTTTTGGCAGCAATATGACTTGAAGTTTCTGTCATGCCATAAGTTTCGAAGATCCTGGTGTCTACATCCTTCAACATATTTCTCAAACGAGGAGAAACCGCACCTCCACCTATTATTAGCTTTTTAACCAAATGTAGTCTAGCTATTGAATTATCCAATTGAAATGGAGTCATTGCAGAGAAATCATAAACCTTGAATAAATTATCTAATGGGTTTGACGATGGTGGAATTGTATCCAGGTCCCAACCCAGGAACATTGCCCTAACCAGCATCATCTTCCCTGCTATATATTCTGCAGGTAAACATAATAAAGCTGTTGTTTTTGCAGGCAGATCGAAAAACCTGGAAGTAGCCAGGGCAGAGTTTACCATATGCTGCTTCTTGAGCCTTATCTTTTTTGGTTTTCCTGTAGATCCGGAAGTATATACTTCTATAAAAGAGGATGGTTTTAACCAATCCAATAAGAAACTACCTATTTGCTGTTCGTATGGCTCTCCTTCCTTGATATAGCTGTATGCTACCTGTTTCAATTCAGAATTGGTAAAGTGCCTTTTGTTCAGCTGAAAGTTGGGATGCGTTTCAGGGATTTTGTAGCTGTTTGGCATATTTAGACAAAAATGGTTAATAAGTAATGACTTAAAGTTAACAAAATGAAATGAAATTCTTAAATATGTTCAGAAACATTTAGGAATTCCAATCCAATCTTGGCACTAAACCAATTTTAACCTATATGCTACAAATATTCTATTCGATCTCCAGGGCCTGAGGTTTTTCAACCTTGCCAAATAATTTCTCTTTCCAGTTCGTCCATTTATACTTTCTTGCCATGATAAACAGAAACAAAGGATAAATTATAAAGACCGGAATCAAGACGTCCCAGCCAGCAGATGGTTCAGATATATCCTTAAAGATCGAATGGGTTTGAAAAGCGGTCCAGTCGGCAGTCACCAGTAAAGCAGTTATCAGGTTATTGGCTGCATGAAATCCAAGAGCGAGCTCGAGACCTTCATCCATCAGGGTCATGATACCCAGCATAAAACCAGTTCCTATATAATAGATCATAATGATATCACCAAGTTTCGTCACTTCAGGATTAAAATAATGCAATCCACCAAAGATCACCGAAGTGAGTATCAATGGTATCCAGCGATTTCTAACCAGGATCCCAAGTCCTTGCATAAGATAACCGCGAAAGAAATATTCTTCGAAACTGGTTTGTATTGGAATCAAAATAACTGATATAAGCAGTAAATACAGGAAAGGTTCAAGCTGGAAATTAATGGCGAAATCCTGCGGATTGGAAAAATAATCAAAGAGGGTCACCACAATATTGAATACAGCAACAAGAATAAAAGCAAACCAAAACCTGCTCCAGTCTACCTCTTTACGGGTGGTTGTTAACGCCTTTAGCGGCTGATTATGGACATACTTCACCCATAAAAACAAGCCTGCAAGAAATATTACAAAAGCTGCGAGGTTTTCAACCAGAACACGGTTTGATCCCTTACGGGCAATCTCATCCCGCATTACCTGTCCAACATCTATATCCATCATCTCAATGAATACGTAATTAAGAGCCATAAGTCCGAAGAATAAAACCGGAATAACTAAATATCGCCAGAATGAATGCGAATACCTGAATGCCTGTGCTATATACATATATTTCCTATAGATTAAATTCCCAGTTTTTGGAGTTATTATATTTAATATTCCCGTTGTTTATTTCCAGGGGGCTATCAAAATTATTGGTATATAAACCACCAGTACCTAGTCCTTGTGGAAGATCAGGATTTAAAGTGTAGGTCCACTGAGAGATGGCATTAAGACCAATATTGCTTTCCAACGCACTTGTGATCCACCATTTTATCCCCTGAGTCTCACAAATCTCCTTCCATTCCTCAGTCCCTTTAAAGCCACCTATCAGGCTTGGTTTAAAGATTACATATTGCGGTTTAATAGTTTGTATCAGGATTTGTTTGTCTGTTACATCGGTTACTCCAATTAATTCTTCATCCAGGGCTATTGGAAGAGGCGTTTTTCTACAAAGCTCAGCCATCTCTTTGATTTGGCCCTGTTTTATTGGTTGCTCTATACTGTGTAATTTGAATTGAGAAAGCACCCCTAATTTTTCCAATGCCTCTTCTGGAGAAAAAGCACCGTTGGCATCAACTCTAAGCTCAATTTTATCTTCAGAAAAATTATCCCTTACAGACTTTAAAATATTAAGTTCGGTTTCAAAATCGATTGCCCCAATCTTTAATTTGATACAGTTGAAACCGGCATCCAGTTTCTGTGAGATCTGCTCTTTCATGAAGCCTTCGTCACCCATCCAAACAAGTCCATTGATTGGTATAGAATCTTTTCTGGCGGTAAATTCTGAAGGAAATAATAAAAAGGGATCTTTTGAATTTAGGCTTTTAAAAGCCATTTCCACCCCAAACTGAATACTGGGAAATTCCCTGAGTTCCTCCCAAAGCATATCTTTCCCTAAATTAATATTATTACAGACCCATTTTAGTTTTTCCTCATAATCTGGACGGTCATCATAGCTCAGGCTTCTCAGGATCCCACATTCCCCTATCCCAAAATTATTCCCATCAGAAATTTTAAGAAACCAGGTCTCTTTTTCAGTAAGAACGCCCCGGGAAGTTCCACTGGGGCGTTTAAAATTAAGTATGTACTTTTTATAGTCTGCTGTCATCTATTACAATTCTATTGCTTCACCTATTTCAAGAAGCATAAGATCCTTCCCTTTTTCATAGAATTTCCTTTTCGCTTCCTCGTGGTCTATTTCTATATAACCAAAAGTATCATAGTGGCAGCCTAAGATCTTATCGCACTCTATAAAGTCACTTGCGATAATAGCATCCTCTACTCCCATGGTGAAATTATCCCCGATTGGTAAAACGGCAAGATCAAGATTTGTTTGCATAGGGATTAGTTTCATATCCATGGTTAATGCTGTATCCCCTGCTATATATACGTTCTTATGCTCTCCTTCTATTACAAATCCTCCGGGTTGCCCTCCATAACTTCCGTCTGGAAAAGAACTAGTATGAATTGCGTTCACATATTTTACCTTACCAAATTCAAAGTCCCAGCTTCCACCATGATTCATGGGATGTACTTCAAAGCCTTTGGCTTCATAATGATTAGCGATCTCATAATTACTCACAATAATAGCGCCCGTATTTTTAGCAATAGCCTCGGCATCCAGCGTATGATCCTGGTGAGCATGGGTAAGTAAAATATAATCGGCTTTTATATCCTTTATATCCACCTTGTCCTTTGCAAGGTCATTACCGGTAACGAATGGATCTACCAATACATTAATATCTCCTATTTTCAATGCCAGGGTATTCTGGCCGTAAAATGTAATTTTCATGATCTAAAAAAAGTTGGTTTTCATAAAAATAAGCATTCACTAAAAAACCAAAATAAGACAGGGTATATAATTTTGTTAAACTTGGCCTATAGCTACCAAAGCAAACCAATTGAAAACAATACTGAAACTCCAAAAGTTGAAAGTGCCACGATCTTAAGTTCAGGATCTAAAAGTTTTGGATCCTTATTATTAAATACCCTGATCAAATGAAGAATTAGTGGAACAAAGGCAAAAATGTATATAAGATCGTTGAGTTCTGAACTACTTGTTACAGAATACATTAAAAAGAAAAACAAGGCGCCTATGATCAAAAAGTAATGATATGCCTTGGCCCTTTTCTCCCCTAATTTTACAACGAGAGTGAATTTACCTGCTTTTTCATCAGATACTCTATCTCGAAGGTTATTCAGATTCAAAACGGCTACACTTAGCAGCCCAATAGATATTGCCGGAAAGATACTGGTGAACTCATGGTCCTGACTATATAAATAATAAGAACCATAAACTGCTACCAGACCAAAGAAGATAAAAACGAAAATATCTCCCATACCCCGATACCCATAAGCTGAATTCCCTACAGTATATTTAATAGCCGAAACTATTGCTGCAACACCCAGAATAAAGAATATTAGAGCTGAAAGTAATTTTTCGCCGCCAAAAGCCGCGTAAATTAGTAGAATAGCAAGAACAAGGGTTGTAGCAGCAGTCACAAACATTGCTTCCTTCATTTCTTTTTGGGTGATTAAACCACTTTGAATGGCCCTTGCCGGCCCTATCCTTTCATCATTGTCGGTTCCTTTGACCCCATCACCATAATCATTCGCAAAATTTGAAAGCACCTGCAATCCTAAGGTGGTACCTATGGCCAGGCTAAAAATAGCCAGATTGAAATATCCTTCTTGCGCCGCAATCGCACTCCCTACAAAAATACCGGAAATGGAAAGTGGCAGGGTTCTAAGCCTCGCGGCATTTATCCAGGATGAAAATTTACTCATTTCTTAGTTCATTATTTTCACCAACAACTCTTTTAAAAGATCTCCCTGGGAAACGTTCGCAGCTCCAACACCTTTACTTTTCACATCGGTTTCCTGAAGTAAACTTATGGCCCGGCTAACTTTTTTCATTGGATAATTTCTGGCTGCCGTAACATAATCACTAACAAAATAAGGATTTACCTTGAGCTGTTTTGCCACTGCACCTTTAGACTTATCATGAAGTCCATGATATTGTAGTATTTGTGAGAAATATGAAAACAAAAGAGAAATAGTCACAACTAAAGGATTATCCTTCGGGTTTTGAGCAAAATAATTGATAATGCGATGAGCTCGTAAGGTATCTTTTTCGCCGATCGCTTTTCGTAACTCGAAATTATTGAAGTCCTTACTTATTCCAATATTCTCCTCGATGATCTCCGGACTAATCGTAGTTCCTTCCGGACAGATGAGCTGTAATTTCTGAAGTTCATTATCTATTTTTCCAAGGTCGGTTCCGAGGAATTCCACCAGCATCTGGGCTGCTTTTGGCGAGATCCCGAATCCACGGCTTTTCATGGTTTTAATGATCCAGTCACCTACCTGGTTTTCATATAAACGTTTCCCCTCAAAAATTACCCCGGATTTAGAGACAGCCTTATGCAGTTTTTTCCTCTTATCTATTTTCTTATACTTATAACAAACCACCAGAACAGTAGTTGGCTGGGGGTTGGCTGCGTAATCAACTAATTTTTCGATGGTTCTGGAAAGATCCTGTGCTTCCTTCACGATCACTACCTGCTTTTCTGCCATCATGGGATATCGCTTGGCATTACTTACAATATCGTCGATATTCGTATCTCTTCCGTAAATAACCATTTGATTGAAACCTCTTTCCTCATCAGAGAGAACATTTTCTGCGATGAAATCAGAAATCCTGTCTATATAATAAGGCTCCTCTCCCATTAGAAAATAAATTGGCTTTATATTTCCTTTTTGAATATCGGTTACA
Source organism: Christiangramia lutea (assembly GCF_022489035.1). GTDB lineage: Bacteria > Bacteroidota > Bacteroidia > Flavobacteriales > Flavobacteriaceae > Christiangramia > Christiangramia lutea. The sequence continues at coordinate 159,475 of NZ_JAKVTV010000003.1, read as the reverse complement.
ATACTTCTTGCTTCGTCCATAGGGAATTTAGTGCAGATTTAGCGAAGAGGAATTCGATACAAGTAAATTGCAGGGCTGTAATATTCTTTATTACTTTTGAAACATGCAAAAACTGAATTTCCCCTCATATTCGTTTCGGTTCAAAAATAGTCAAAATAAAATAGCCGTTTTTGACGATCTGAGGAAAAAATTTATCATTCTTACCCCTGAAGAATGGGTTCGCCAACATTGCGTGAAATACCTACATTCTGAGAAGAATTATCCACTTAGCCTGATAAATGTTGAAAAACAATTAAAGATAGCCGGTTTAACCAAAAGGTATGACGTGGTAATTTTCGAACCAGATGGGAATATTCAGTTAATCGTGGAGTGCAAAGCTCCTTCAGTAAAGATCACTCAGGAAACTTTCGACCAGATCGCGCGTTACAATCTTAGTTTAAAGGCTAATTATCTCATGGTGACCAATGGCCTTGAGCATTTTTTCTGCCAGATGGATTATGAAAATGAAAATTATGTTTTTCTAAAGGAAATTCCGACATATTCAAGATCATGAAAATAGCAGTAGTCATATTAAATTGGAATGGAAGAAATTTACTGGAGCAATACCTGCCTTCAGTTATGAAATATTCTGAAGAAGCAAAAGTTTATGTAGCTGATAATGCCTCAACCGATGATTCTGTTTCCTTTCTAAAGCAAAAATTCCCAGAAGTAACTATCATCACAAACTCCAGAAATGCAGGGTATGCCGGAGGTTATAATCTTGCCCTGAAATCGGTTCCGGAGGATATTCATATACTTCTTAACAGTGATGTGGAAGTTACCGAAGACTGGCTTGCTCCTGTCCTGGAAGTTTTTAAAAACGAACCAAAAACTGCGGCGGTCCAACCTAAAATCCTGGATTATAAAAGCAAGGATCATTTTGAATATGCCGGAGCGGCCGGAGGTTATCTTGATAAATTCGGATATCCTTTTTGCCGGGGAAGAATTTTCCAGGAACTGGAAAAAGATCATGGGCAGTATAATGAAGATGAATATATTTTCTGGGCAAGTGGGGCCTGCCTTGCTATAAGGAAAAAAGTCTATGATGAAATTGGTGGTTTTGATGAAGATTTTTTTGCGCACCAGGAAGAAATAGACTTATGCTGGAGGCTTCATCATGCCGGTTACCGTGTTAAATATGCCGGTGGTTCAAGGGTTTACCATTATGGTGGCGCCACTCTAGCAGAAATGAATCCAAAAAAAACCTATTATAACTTTAGAAACGGATTATTTTTACTGCTGAAAAACATTGAACCGGGTAAAGTTTTTCTCATCTTACTAAGCAGAATGATCATGGATGGCATTGCCGGTATCAAGTTTATTTTTGAAGGAAAATTCAATCATTTTTTTGCTATTCTTGAAGCTCACGCCAGTTTCTACAGGCATTACGGAAGAATGAGGAAGAAGCGACCTAAAGATTTCATTTTCAGCAATTATTATCTCATCTCTTCTATAGTTTTCGAACATTATCTACAGGGAAAAAAGAAATTCACTGAGCTTTAGAAGAAATTGGAAAATGAAAAGTTAAAATAAGCTTTCCCCTTATTATTTTTTTGATATTTTTGGGGCATTCTAACAAATTAAATTTATAAGAGACGAATTATGAAAAAAATCATGCTTTTGTCGGCAACAGCTGCCATTTTGCTTTCTTCATGTGTTTCACAGAAAAAATACAATGAACTGGAAGCCAAGCAAAGAGAAACTCAGGATCAATTGAATACCGCTACGGTTAAATTGAATTCTTGTCTTGATGAAAAAGATAGAATGAATGAGCAGATTACACGCCTTAATAATACAAATGCTGCCCTTTTAAATAATGTTGGAGATCTTGCTACTCTTTCTAAGAAAGAAGCTGAGAACCTTGAGCGTTCTTTAGAAAGCATTAAAGAAAAAGACCTTGCTATACGTTCTATGCAGGATGCGATGAATAAGAAAGATTCTGTAACTCTTGCATTAGTAACTAGCCTTAAAGGTGCTCTTGGAAATATGAGCGATGAGGATATCGAGATCAACGTTGAAAAAGGTGTGGTTTACGTTTCTATTTCAGATAAATTATTATTCGATAGTGGTCGTTACAACATCACTCCACGTGCGAAAGAAGTACTTGGAAAAGTTGCTACCGTTGTTAAGAACAAACCTAACATCGAGTTTATGGTAGAAGGTCACACAGATAACAAACCAATTAGCACTTCAATGTTCGAAGATAACTGGGATCTTAGTGTGAAGCGTGCTACATCTGTAGTAAGAGTTCTTCAGGATGACTTTGGTGTAGAGCCAGCTCGTATGACTGCTGCTGGTAGAAGTTACTACATCCCGGTTGCTACAAACGAAACTGCTGAAGGTCGTGCTAAAAACAGAAGGACAAGAATTGTTGTTCTTCCTAAGCTAGATCAGTTCTACAGCATGATCGAAGAAGGTATGGAAAAAGCTACTTCTGGTCAGGAGTAAGCAATCCCATCAATAATAATCAAAAGCCTCGCAAAAGCGGGGCTTTTTTTTTAACACATAAAAATCTTATAATCAGGTTTTTATAGTATTTTAGCGGTAACCAACCACACCTAAACTTAGATACTATGAAGAAGCCCGATGTTAGCATTTGGTGTTTTGGTGCGCTTTCATTTTTTTTCACCATTCTATCCTGTCAGGTTGAAGACATACCTTCTGAAAAAAAGGACGTTTTCACCACCAATCCCCAGAGTAAGGTTTTCAAAAATCCACAGTACAATTTTGTTAAACCTAAGACCGAAATTTATAGTTTAAACCAGCTTTATTTCGACGACGGAATTATCAATTCGCCCTGCCCTGTGACCAAATTTGGTGAAATTATTTCTAACCAATTTGATAAACTCATTGAGGATCCTTATTTCGATTTTAGACTTATAAACTATCTATCAGATCTAAACAGAAGATATGTAACCTATTATGAAGGCGAGAACTATTACGGTATAAATGGCGAATACAACCAACTAGCGAATAAAAGAATAAGAGAATTAGAAAAATTTTGGAAGCTTAATCGTGATATCAGGCTCAATGGTCAGCATACTTCAACACTTACAGACCGGGAGATCCTCACAGATATGATAGAAAGTTTTGACAGAACCGTTCGAAACAGAGATCAGGCATATGAAAAGGCCGATGGAATTCTGAAAACCACCTCTAAAAGCGCCAATATACCTGAAAACCCTTTATTTGCAATGGACGCATTTACCAGGTCTAACGGACTTCTGGTAATTGGGGACGGACTTCTGGAAAGCCTCGAAGCCCTAGGAATAGATGGTAAAATTGCTTTCACAGCAATAATTTCTCACGAATGGTGGCATCAGGCTCAATTCGAAAATTCTGATCACTGGGGTTTTATAGATCAATTGGAAACGAACAGTGAAAGATCCAGATTTGCTGAACTTGAAGCCGATTTTGCCGCAGCATATTTTATGACGCATAAAAGAGGAGCTACCTATAACTGGTGGAGAATAAAAGACTATTTCACATTATCATTTAATGTTGGTGACTGCCTGATCGATAGTGAACAGCATCATGGCACACCTACCCAGAGATTGGCCGCCGCTGAATTTGGCTATCAACTTGCCTCTGAGGCCCAGAAAAAAGGATTCATACTGGAGCCAGACGAGGTACACGAAGAATTTGTAAAATGGTATGTTTCGATAATACAGTAAAAATATAAAGAGGCCTATTTGAAAGGCTCTTTTTAAATTTGAAAATGTAACCAAAAAGCTACATAATATCAATACTTCCTTTTCCTTCTCTAATAACTTCAGGTTCTGGTGTGGTTAAATCTATAACGGTTGAGGGAATATTGTCACCATAACCTCCATCTATGACAATATCCACTAGTTTGTTCCATTTCTCAAGAATAAGTTCCGGATCTGTTCCGTATTCCAGAACCTCATCATCATCTCTTATGGAGGTTGAAACAATTGGATTTCCTAAACCTTTTACGATTGCCCTGCAGATATTATTATCGGGGACGCGAATTCCTACGGTTTTTTTCTTTTTAAAGACGTTTGGAAGACTATTCCCTCCCGGAAGAATAAAAGTATAAGGGCCGGGCAAACATCTTTTTAGGATTTTAAATGTTGCCGTATCAATTTGCTTTACATAATCTGAAAGATTGCTAAGGTCTTCACAAACAAATGAGAAATTAGATTTTTCAAGTTTTACATTTTTGATCTGAGCTATCTTTTCCAAAGCCGATACATTGGTGATATCGCAACCAAGACCATAAATGGTATCTGTAGGATAAATTATTAGTCCACCTTTTTTTAGGACGTCTACTACTTTATTAATATGTTTTGGAGCCGGGTTTTCATCATAAATTCTTAATAATTCAGCCATAATTCGTTTTTTTAAAACCTATTAATATTTAAAAGTTGGTATTGACTTTCACACAGACTTATTAATCTGACTTTTCAACTTCGCTTTCCAGTTTTAGAACCTTACTGCCATCATCCTGCTCAATATATAACGCCTTATCACCTTCTTCTCCTTTCCTGGTGATTTCACTACCGTCTATTTGTTTTGTGACTTCTTTGGTATAGGTAGAAATTACTTTTCCCGTGGCGGTTCCGTTTCCCCATTCCCATTTCACTTTACTTCCTTCTCGAATCATGTTTTTTCTTTTCAAGGTAAAGAATATTCAGAAATGTATTGAGGTTAAGTAGTAATTGAAGGCATTTTTTACAGCATTTTTAACAAAATTCAACTTTCCATAATTCAATTTTGAGAACTCGAAGTAAAGATTAAAAGATACTGAAATTGTTTTAAACAACTGTTTTACAGTTACTTAAAAATTTTCATCATACTGCAAAAAAAAGAGACCAGACTGGCCTCTTGAAAAATTGCTTTTTGCTTGGTTTGTGAAATTTAGATAAGTGTAGGGCTCTCTCTAACTATCAAAGCTAATATATGTAAAAAATACACTTTATCATAATTTATTTTATGAGAGCACTTTTAACTTGGCGAAACGGAGTAATAATTTCTTGATTCCTCCCTGTTCAAAATCTATCTCTGCCTTCCTGTCCTGGCCAACACCTTCAATCTTTAAAACCTTCCCTTTTCCAAATCTCATATGCTCAACTTCATTGCCTTCAGAAAGTTCCAAGGTATTTTTAGCTCTTTCTGGTTGAGAAGAAGCCGGTTTCAGTTTTCTGAGTTTTCTTAATTGTTCCTCAGACGGTTTATGTGCAGGTGGCGGAGTGCCACTTTTTGGCTTGGTTTGCCTTAATTTACTTTTATCAACTTCATCCCCGAATATATCGGTATTGATAAGTGGCTTATACTTATAATCATCCTGAGGCACCATCAGATCCAGGTATTGCTCATCGATCTCTTCGATAAACCTACTCGGCTCAGCATCCACTAGTTTTCCCCAACGATATCTTGATAAAGTATAGGTAAGATAAGCCTGCTTTTCTGCTCTGGTTAATGCTACATAAAACAGTCTTCTTTCCTCCTCTAGTTCACTCCTGGTGTTCATACTCATAGCCGATGGAAAAAGGTCTTCCTCCATCCCTACGATATACACATAAGGGAATTCAAGCCCCTTAGCCAGGTGAATAGTCATTAGAGCCACACGGTCTTCATCACCAGTATCATTATCGAGATCTGTAGCAAGAGCAACATCTTCCAGGAATTCAGCCAGTGATCCGCTCGCATCGGCCAGTTCCTTTTGTCCTTCAACAAAGTCGCGAATACCATTCAATAACTCCTCGATATTCTCTATCCTGGCAATACCTTCAGGAGTTCCATCCTTCTTGAGCTCCTGAACAAGACCGGTCTTTTTTGTTACCGTATCTGCAACCTGAAAGGCATCACTCGTCTCATTCATGATCGCAAAACTCTTGATCATGTTTACGAAATTCTCGAGTTTCGTCTGAGTTCCGCGGTTTATATTCAGGTTAAGATTTTTAAGGTTTTCGATCACCTCGAACATAGACCGGTTATGCTCCTTGGCGGCGATAGCAAGCCTGTCCATAGTAGTCATCCCGATCCCCCTGGAAGGATAATTGATCACTCTTTTCAACGCTTCCTCATCTTTAGGATTAAGGATAAGCCTTAAATAGGCAAGTACATCCTTTATCTCCTTTCTCTGATAAAAAGAAAGTCCGCCATAAATACGGTAAGGAATATCTCTTTTCCTCAAGGCATCCTCCATTGCTCTACTTTGTGCATTGGTTCTATAAAGAATAGCGAAGTCACCATTATTTAACTGATGCTGCATCTTATTCTCGAAAATAGAGCTGGCTACATACCTCCCCTCTTCCCCATCGGTAAGCAAACGGTTTACAATGATCTTTGGGCCATCGTCATTTGCAGTCCATACCACCTTATCAAGTTTGGTTTGGTTCTTATCAATGATCGAGTTAGCCGCACTTACAATATTCCTGGTAGAGCGATAGTTCTGCTCCAGCCTGTACATTTGCACATTATCATAATCTTTCTGGAAATTCAGAATGTTATTGATATTTGCTCCGCGGAAGGCATAGATACTTTGCGCATCATCCCCCACTACACATATATTCTGAAATTTATCAGACAAAGCTCTTACAATAAGATATTGGGAGTGATTGGTATCCTGGTACTCATCTACCAGGATATATTTGAACCTGCTCTGATATTTATGCAACACTTCCGGATATCGGTTCAGAAGCTCATTGGTTTTAAGGAGAAGATCATCAAAATCCATGGCTCCAGCCTTAAAACACCGGTCTACATATTCCTTATAAATCTCCCCCAGTCTTGGTTTTTTAGACATGGCATCTGCCTCCTGAAGCTCCCCATTCTGAAAATAAGCCTTTACTGTAATAAGACTGTTCTTATAAGATGAAATTCGATTGTAAACCTGCTTGTATTTATATACGTCCTTATCCAGCCGCATATCTTTAATGATAGCTCTAATCACTGAATGTGAGTCCTGGGTATCATAGATCGTAAAATTGGATGGATATCCAAGTTTATCTGCCTCAAACCTTAAAATTTTCGCGAATACAGAGTGGAAAGTTCCCATCCACAAATTCTTTGCTTCTGAACTACCCACGATCTGTGCGATCCTGTGTTTCATCTCCCTCGCCGCCTTATTGGTAAAAGTTAGGGCAAGAATATTAAAGGCATCTACCCCCTGGTTCATCAGGTAGGCGATCCTGAAGGTAAGTACCCGTGTTTTACCAGATCCAGCTCCGGCAATTACAATCATGGGTCCGTCTTTTTGCAGCACCGGAGCCCTCTGTGCGTCATTTAATCCAGCTAAATAAGCTTCCAAATTTTCTCCGTTTTTAAAAGCTGAAAGGTAACCAAAAAGCATAAAAAAGGAAACCCGATGCCGTGGCTTTTTTAAACAAATCCTTTCCCTTTCCCAAAGCTGATTTATATTTTAATATCTTTAAAATCCTGAAACTCTATATACCTCAAAATTCATATGAACAAATACTTTTTTCTGCTCATTATACTTTTCACATTTTCTTCCTTTTCTCAAAACCTTATTGAAGGAGAAATTATCCCGGAATATGGAAAAACCTATCCTGTTAAATCTCCCGGTTTCAAAACCGATACTGTTTCTAAAATGAAGGTTGTCTTTGATGTAAACAGAAGTTTTGCAGAAGATGAACCTAACAAATTGATCGAAACTGCAGCCAGGTACCTGAACATGCATGAAAACGCTGGTGTTTCACCTGAAAATATGGAAATTGCCCTTGTGATCCATGGAAAGGCTGTTCAGGATGTATTGAAAAATAAGCCTTACAACGAAAGATTTCCCGATGAAGCTGTTAATCCCAATATCCCCTTGATAGAGGCTCTTGTAAACAACGGTGTTCAGGTGATTGTTTGTGGTCAAAGTGCAACTCATTATAAGGTATTCCCAGAAAATTCTGATGATAACGTGAGTTTTGCTTTATCGGCCATGACTGCCCTAGTTCAGCTTCAGAATAAAAATTACAGATTAATAAAATTCTAAATAAACAATATGAGATTCAACCTTTTACTGTTTTCAACAATAATATGTGGAATGGCCTATTCTCAGAATAGCGTTCCTGAAAGGAAATTTAATGATATTGAAGCCCAGGTGATCGAATGGCGTAGAGATTTTCACCAAAACCCTGAACTTTCTAATCGTGAATATGAAACTGCCAAAAAAATAGCAGCTCACCTGGAATCATTGGGCATTGAAACCCAAACCGGCGTTGCCAAAACCGGTGTGGTGGGTATTTTAAAAGGAGATAATCCGGGCAGGACGGTCGCCCTAAGAGCCGATATTGATGCGCTTCCGGTAACCGAGAGGAACGAACTTACTTTTAAATCTGAGGTTGAAACCGAATTTCTGGGATCTAAAACCGGGGTAATGCACGCCTGTGGACACGATACACATACTGCAATACTTATGGGAGTTGCAGAAATTCTTTCAGAAAATAAGGATAAAATAAATGGAACGGTAAAATTCATATTTCAGCCGGCAGAAGAAGGGCCACCACCGGGTGAAGAGGGAGGCGCTAAATTAATGATCAAAGAAGGTGTTCTTGAAAATCCCGATGTCGATGCGATCTTTGGTTTACATATCAATGCAGCAACCCCCGTGGGAACCATTAAATATAAACCTGAAGGTACTATGGCCGCGGTGGAAAGATTCGTGATTAATGTAAAAGGGAAACAGGCACATGGATCAGCTCCCTGGAGTGGTGTAGACCCAATCCTGATCTCGGCCAAAATAATAGACGGGTTGCAGACAATAATTAGTCGGAATGCGGAACTAACAGAATCTGCGTCGGTAATTACAGTTGGTAAAATCACCAGTGGAGTTAGATTCAATATTATTCCTGAATCTGCAGAAATGATAGGTACTGTTAGAACTTTGGATCCGGAAAATAAAAAATTGATTCTTCAGCGTATGAATGACCTTGTTCCTACCATTGCCAAGGCTTATGGAGGTGAAGCCACTATTGAATTTCAGAACAATACTGCCATAACTTTTAATGATCCGGAACTTACCCAAAAAATGGTTCCTACGCTTGAAAGAGTTGCCGGACCCCAAAATGTAGTATTAACGAAAGCTACTACTGGTGGTGAAGATTTCTCTTATTTCCAGGAAAAAGTTCCAGGATTCTACTTCTTCCTGGGCGGTCAACCTCTAAATGCGGAACCAACAAGGCATCATACCCCGGATTTTTACATTGATGAAAGCGGTTTATTATTGGGTGTAAAAACAATGACACAACTTACCCTCGATTACCTAAACCAAACCTGATGCAGGAATTTTTTAACTTCTTAAATACTGTTCCCTGGTGGGCCTGGCTCCTGCTCATATTGTTTATCATTGCTGTCTCAGATATATTTTTTAATAAACAGCATACGATAAGGCATAATTTCCCTGTAGTTGGACACCTAAGGTATTTCCTGGAGAGCATTGGACCGGAATTACGGCAATATATAGTTGCCAACAATCGGGAAGAATTGCCTTTCAATCGTCGCGAACGGGGATGGATTTATGCTTCAGCCAAGAATGAAAATAATTATGAAGGCTTTGGAACCGACCAGGATATTTTTTCTACGCATTATATATTTATCAATAATGCCCTTTTGCCCTATAAGCTACCTGAAGGACATCCTAATATCAAGAATTCAGGGTTGATTCCTTCTGCCAAGGTTATGGGAGCCTGGAACAAACGTAAGCGTCCCTATAGGCCTGCTTCTATTATTAATATTTCAGCAATGAGCTATGGCTCTATATCGGCGAGAGCTATTGAATCCATGAATAAAGGCTGTAAACTGGCGGGTGCTTTCCATAATACTGGCGAAGGCGGGCTTTCCCCCTATCATCTTAAAGGTGCAGATGTCGTTTTTCAAATAGGAACTGGCTATTTCGGGGTGAGGGATGAGCATGGAAATTTCTCGATGAATAAACTCGTTCAACTGGTAAAAGAAAATCCTCAGGTAAGGGCTATCGAGTTGAAGTTATCACAAGGAGCGAAACCCGGAAAAGGTGGAGTTCTGCCGGCAGCAAAAATATCAAAGGAGATCTCTGAAATTAGAGGAGTTCCTATGGGCAGAGATGTAATTTCACCTGCCTACCACTCCGCTTTTGATAACGTAGAAGGCATGCTTAATTTTATAGAGGAAATGGCAGCCGCCACCAGGCTACCGGTAGGGATAAAATCTGCGGTAGGACAACTTAAGGATTGGGAAAATTTAGCCCGTCTTATGCAGGAAAAAGACCACGGGCCAGATTTTATTTCCATCGACGGTGGTGAAGGCGGTACCGGAGCTGCTCCACCAAGTTTTGCAGACCACGTATCCTTACCCTGGATCTATGCTTTTACAGATGTATATAAGATCTTTCAGAAATATAAACTGACAGATAGGATCGTATTCATAGCAGCCGGTAAACTTGGTTTTCCAGCAAAGGCGGCCATGGCTTTCGCTCTTGGAGCAGATATTATAACTGTAGCCAGAGAAGCTATGATGAGTGTTGGATGCATCCAGGCTCAAAGCTGCCATACCAACACATGCCCTACCGGAGTCGCTACCCAGAATAAGTGGTTACAATCGGGTATAAATATTGAAGACAAGGCGATGCGAACTAATTTTTATTTTGTAAAATTCAGAAAGGAATTGCTTCAAATTAGTCATGCCTGCGGTTATGAACATCCCTGCCAGTTCAAAACAGACGATGTTGATATCAATCTAAGTGACAAGAATCTGGCAAAAACTCTGGCAACTACTTTTTCTTACCATAAAGATGAAGTAAATTTCGCCTCAGTTCAGCAGCTTTTGGACTGCCCGCACCTGGGGGGAAACCTCAACCTGGAGAGTTTGAGAGAAACAGAGGATGCGATAGATTAAATTATAGATCAAATGAATGAAACTGAAGTATTAGACTTGCTTTACGGCGTTTTACCAGCGATTGTTGTTGGGCTGGTCTCTTTTTATTTTTTTAATACCTACTCGAAAAATGATGAACAGCGAAGAAGATTCATGCTGCTTCGAGAGAAACAAAAAACCGCTTTACCCATTAGATTACAGGCCTATGAAAGATTAGCCTTATTACTGGAAAGGGTTTCCCCGGGAAAAATACTTTTCAGGGTTAAACCCACTTCTGATGATGCTGGATTGTATGCGAATCTATTAATTGCCAATATTGAGCAGGAATTCGAGCACAACCTGGCTCAGCAGATATATGTCACTAATGATTGCTGGGATTATGTAAAGACTGCGAAAAACGCTACAATAACCTTGATAAGAAAGGCTTCCGAAAAGGGAGATGTAAATAATACCGATGAGCTTCGCCAGGTAATTCTAAAAAGTTTGATGGATAAGCAGGCTCCAACAGATGCAGCCCTTGCTTACATAAAAAAAGAGGTTAAAAGCCTAACTTAAACCAGGACGACTTCGCTGCTTTCTTTTCCATTTCTTTTTTTTCGGCGTATTCATAGCCCTGTTGCCACCATTCGGTCATGGCTTTTTTATTGAAAACTAGGGAATTTTCGGTTAATTTGGTGGGGGTATAGTAAATGTTGAGTTTAACTTTTTTGTTCATTGCAGCAAGCTTCCCTTCAACAATATCATGATACTCCACCTGATCCAATAAAAACCCGAATAGGTTTACCATTAGTGAAAATGGGTTTTTCCCGAGAATCTTGTTGTATTCCATATTCTCGGCCTCAAGAATAATCGCATCTACTTCGGTTGCGCCACGTTTTATGGCTTCCCTTATTGGCACAACACAACCCAGACCTCCATCGGCATATTCAAAACCGTCTTTTTCGGCAAGGCTCATAAATGGAATATAATTGCAGCTTATCCAGATCCAGTCACAGAAATCGTCATATTCAAATTCGTGGATCGATTTATACTCCACACGGTTCTTCGAAAGATTTGATACGGTTACCACTACATCTTCCACCTGGGCTTTCAATTCATTAAAATCCTGGTGAGAAAAGTTTTTCCTGATATTTCTCCTCAGTGCCTTACTTTCTCCAAAAGTCCGTCGCGACCTTATGAACTGCCATACCGTATTCAGGTAATTGATAGTAACATACTCCCTGCCGTCCTTTTTCTTTACAACAAATGGATTAACACTGAATATTTTACGCTGGGTAACATTGGTATAGATATCATAGACTTTCTGAATATTACCTGCCGCCAGGTGTGGAATTAGAAGACTGCCTGTAGAGGTTCCCAGATATAGTTTGTAATTACGCTTTTTCTCCTGAATAAGGTACTGAGCAACGCCGCCGGCAAAAGCTCCTTTACTTCCCCCTCCAGATATTACCAATGCTCGCATTAAGGTTCTATTTGATTCAGTTCTTTGTTTCTGTATTTGGCAAATTCAAAGCCACTCTCCCACCATGCCGTCATTTGTTCCTTATCAAAAATAAGAGAATTCGTGGTTAGTACGGTTGGGGTATAATAAAAATTAAGAATGGCATCATGGTTAGAGGCAGCAAATTTTCCTATCGTGATATTTTGCTTTTCAATACGGTCCAGCATAAATGCGAACAAATTTGTGATAAGGGAAAATACATTTTTTGAGGGCATCCTGTTAAAATAGGTTACCTCGGTTTGCAGTATAATTGCATCAACTTCGGTGGCGCCTCTTTTTATAGCTTCTTCAATAGGAACCATAGATCCCAGGCCACCGTCGGCGTATTCACAACCATTCTTCTTTACCAGGCTCATAAAGGGCGTATAATTACAGGATATCCAGAGCCATTCTATAAATTCTTCATAATCATAATCTTTTATCGATTTATATTCCACCTCATTTAATGAAATATTTGAAACCGTTGTGACTATATCCTTTTTCCCGGCTTTTAATTCTTCAAATTCCTCACGGGTAAAGGTATCTTTCAGCAATTTCTTGAGATTATAACTATCACCAAATGTCTTTTTCCCTTTCAGAAAATTCTTGGCTACATTAAAATGATTTATGCTAATATTTTCCCTTCCATGCTCCTTTTTAATCAGAAAAGGTCGGCTGCTGAAAATACTGGACTGGTTTACTGAGGTAAAAACCTTTTTAACCTTTTCAGCCTTATGCAAAGCGATATGAGAGATAAGCATACTTCCGGTGGAGGTACCAATAAATAGGTCATAATCTTTTTTTAGAACTTCAGTAAGATATTGAGCAACACCACCTGCAAAGGCGCCTTTACTTCCTCCCCCTGAAATTACCAAAGCACGCATATCAACCTGTGATTTTAGATCTCAAATAAGCAGTTTCTTCCTGATCCATATTAGCAGAAAGATCCAGGATTTCCTGCCGGTATTCTTCATTTTTAATAAGTTCTGAAAGCAACTGACGACAATAATTCCTGAAACTATAAGTATGATGCTGAGTCCCTTTTATCAAACTTTTCAAACTAATTTCATTGAACGCTCCTAACTGAAACAAATAGCCAAAAGCATTTTCCCTAAGCTGAAAGGGTCTAGATACATCGGTGTATCCAGCCAGTTCATCATAATATTTCTGATTTAGGTCAGCTTCAAATTCCGGGGTAACCAGACTTAAAGTTAACCAAAGCATACGAATATTTCGATTATAAAATCCGGTTAACTCGCGGGTTTGATCAAGATATTTCGATCTTTCATCAGGGAACTGTTCCCAAAGCTTATAAAGTGCAGCCTCTATGGTGAGGTAAGAATCATCCATCAAAAGGGATTCAAAATCCTTTTTTAGTTCCGTTGGAATTTGTTGCATCGTCATAGCAACAGCCTGTCTTACAAAAACATTATTGGTCTCAAAGGCCTTTTTATACAATAAATTCGAATTAGGTGATTGCTCACCCACCAGTTGATGAACCGCCTCCTGCCCTATATAATCATTCACCGGAAAATCGAGTGCTTTTTCCAAATTTTCATATTTCTGATCCAGGGTCATTTCCCGAAGTGCAGCCAGATCCAGATAATTGGTTATGAATTCCGATTTTTTTAAGGATTCCAGAGACTGGCCTGCCTTAAAAGCAGATTGCAGAATCCAGTCTTCTTTGAATTGGGTAAGATCCTGGCCTGATGCTGATTCTATTTCAGCTAGGAAATTATCGGTTTCTACATTCTTATATTTATAGAGTTCGAGATAATTTTTTACTCCTTCCCGGAATGCTTCGTGACCTACGAGCTCCCTTAAAATATGCAGTGCCCAGGCGCCTTTCTGATAAAAAGTTAAAGAATTTGCTTTTGGATTTAGTAAGGATTCTCCTTTACCAGAGTCACTTAGTTCTTTAAGTTTTTCAGCAGTCTCATATAGTTTCCAGTAATAATAATCCTCACCAAATATCTCCCGCTCTGCAAGCAGAGCATAATAGGTGGCAAAACCTTCATGCAACCAGTGATGCTTTGCCGATTTCTCAGTCACCAGATTCCCAAACCATTGATGAGCCAGCTCATGTGCATTCACATTTACATAATTCCTGTCCTTGAAGCCAACGGAATCTGTCAGGAAAGATTCTGAAAAGATAGTGGTGCCGATATTTTCCATTCCACCGTACAGGAAATCCTGGACAGGCAATTGTCTGTAATTCTGCCATGGATACTCTACACCTATTTCCCTTTCCAAAAAATCGAAAATTTCTTCAGTATGCCGATAGGTAGGTTCGGCCAGGTGTTCATCCTCCGGCTTATAATATAAGTGTATCTTATCTCCTGTGGATGAAGTAACTTCATTGAAGTCAAATTCTCCTGCCGCTACCGCTACCAGGTAACTGCTCATTGGCTGCTCCATATCGAACTTCCACAATCTGGTAGAGTCATTAATTTTATCATTGGAAAGCAGACGGCCATTTGAAACAAGTTCAAATTCTGCCGGAAAGGCAAAACTTAGATCAAATTCGGCTTTCTCATTCATATCATCAAAACTAGGTAGCCAGGTAGATGTATATTTTCCCTGTCCCTGGGTCCAAACCTGTTTTTCAGACTTATCAAGGTCAGAAAATTGCCAGTTAATAAAATACATTCCCGACCCGGGTTTGGCAGAATATTTTAATTCCAGCTTGTTATCCGGAGAAGGTAAAAAATGAGAAATAATGTAGATCCCTTTATCGTCACTTGAGTATTCAACCTCATCGCCGTTTAGAAATACGTCTGTAAAATTCATCTTTTTCCCATCGATGAACAACGTATCCTGTTGTGCCAGAATATCAAAAATAAAGTCTACAGAACCATTAAGCCTTTTTTCCGAAGGCAATATTTCAATTTGAGCGGAAACATTAGTGAAATCGAAAAATTCGGTTTGAGAAGGTCCCTTTTCCTGAGCCTTAATGATAACCGAACAAAAACTAAATAGGATAGCAAGGTTTTTTCGCATGTAAATAAGAGGAATAACTCCTGCAAAATACAAATTTGCTAAGTCAATCCATAAATTTTAAAGTTTAAAGCGCTTCCTCGATATGTGTTTCTATAAAAATCAATAGGTTTTAATATCTTCGTTTTTATGATCCAGAACCTGTTGCAAACCCCTATTGAGTATTTAAAAGGAGTAGGTCCTAACCGTGCCGAGGTATTAAAAAAAGAGCTCAATATTCAGTCTTACCGGGATCTTATCAACTTTTTTCCAAACCGGTATATCGACAAGACCGGTTTTTATAAGGTCGCTCAGTTGCAACGGAACTCTTCAGAAGTCCAGATCGTTGGGAAAATTGTTCACATGAAAATGGTGGAACAAAAAAGAGGAAAACGTCTGGTAGCCGATTTTGTAGACGATACAGGAAAAATTGAACTTATCTGGTTTCGAGGTCATAAATGGATCAAAGAGAATCTAAAGCTGAATACGCCCTACGTGATCTTTGGTAAGACCAATTGGTACAACGGCACTTTTAGCATGCCGCATCCAGAAATGGAATTGGTAGCTGATTATAAAAGGAATCTGCGTCCCGCCATGCAACCCGTCTATCCTTCTACCGAAATGCTGCAAAAAAAGGGAATTACCAACAGGGTAATCATGAAACTCATGCAGGCGGTTCTTCAGCAAACAGGTTTAAAGTTTTCGGAAAGCTTATCCTCTTCTTTGGGAAAAGAATTGAAACTCATCTCCAAAGCAGAGGCTTTATTCAATATTCATTTTCCTAAAAACCAGGAATTACTGGCCAAGGCTCAGTTCCGGTTGAAATTTGAAGAATTATTCTTTATTCAGCTACAGCTTTTGCGGAAAAACATGTTGCATAAGCAAAAAATAAAGGGCTTCAATTTTGACCAGATTGGTGATCATTTCAATCATTTTTATAATGATTACCTGCCCTTCGATCTCACCAATGCCCAGAAAAGGGTGATCAAGGAGATTAGAAGTGACATGGGAAGCGGAGCACAGATGAACCGTCTCCTCCAGGGTGATGTGGGCTCCGGTAAAACTATCGTTGCCCTAATGTCTATGCTTATCGCGCTGGATAATAAATTCCAGGCTTGTCTCATGGCGCCTACAGAGATTCTTTCCATTCAACATTATAATGGATTGAAGGAATTGTGTGAAAAACTAGACCTCAATATTTATCTGCTCACCGGCTCTACCAAAACAGCGATGAGGAGGGAAATACATGAAAAACTGGAGAACGGCGAAATAGATATCCTCATAGGCACCCATGCACTGCTGGAAGACAAAGTGAAATTTCACAATCTAGGCCTCGCGGTGATAGATGAGCAACATCGTTTTGGGGTAGCCCAAAGGGCGAAATTATGGAAGAAAAATCATATCCCTCCACACGTATTAGTGATGACGGCAACTCCAATTCCACGGACTCTTGCCATGAGTTTATATGGAGACCTGGATATTTCTGTGATCGATGAATTACCACCCGGCCGTAAACCTGTAAAGACAGTACACCGGTATGACAGTAACCGGCTTAAAGTATTTGCCTTTATTCGTGATGAGATCAAAAAAGGCAGACAGGTATATATAGTTTACCCACTTATCCAGGAATCTGAAAAAATGGATTACAAGGATCTGATGGATGGTTATGAAAGTATTGCCCGCGAATTTCCCGACAACCAGATATCGATCGTTCATGGGCAAATGAAGCCAGCCGATAAAGATTATGAAATGGATAGGTTCGTGAGGGCCGAAACCGAGATTATGGTTGCAACCACGGTAATAGAGGTTGGAGTAAATGTTCCGAACGCCAGTGTGATGATCATTGAAAGTGCTGAAAGGTTTGGGCTCTCCCAACTACACCAGTTAAGAGGACGTGTTGGTCGTGGCGCAGAACAAAGCTTTTGTATTTTAATGACCGGCCACAAATTATCCAATGACAGTAAAACCAGATTGGAAACCATGACCGGTACTAATGATGGCTTCGAGATCGCCGAAGTAGATCTAAAACTGAGGGGGCCAGGTGACCTAATGGGTACGCAGCAAAGTGGTGTATTAAACCTGAAGATCGCCGATATTGTAAAAGATAACTCCATACTACAGACCGCCAGATTTTATGCTTCAAAAATTCTGAAAGAGGATCCCAACCTCTCAAAAGAAGAAAACCTAGCCATCAAAAATGCTTATGCCCGCCTGGTGAAAAACAAAACGATCTGGAATTATATCAGCTAGAAAAAACCTGAAATAAATTAGCAAATTTTCCACCTCATGGAAATCCGCAATATTCATCCAGACATTGCTGATGAAGTAAACCCGGCATCGTTATGGTTCTTTAAAGATCAATATTGAACATCAGAAGGCTTTTTTGCTTATCTTTAAGTCCCTGCAAATTAAATTCAAATATTTAAATATCAACATCTTAAAATAATTTTGAATTTAATTTTTAACCTATAATGCTACAATCATAAAGTAACCAATTATTTAAACTTTAAAACATTGAAAATTATGGGTGCAATTATCAAATTAAGATGGGGTATCAGCCTGATACTTATCTTCTTCACAACCTCGATCGTGGCGCAAAAAGAAGAACAGGACATGGCCAAAAAGCTTTACGAAGTTTATAAGGATGATGGGGCAAAGGAAGTTCTAAAGGTCTACGAGAAAAACAATGCTAATAAGGATTATGAAGGAATGGCAGAACCATTAAATGTGTTGGCTTACCGTTTAATGCAGGAAGATAAGGACCTAAAGGCCGCCGAGATGCTTTTAGATGCCCAGATCAAGGAATATCCAAATGAGGCCAACCCTTATGACTCCTATTCTGATGTTCTTTTGGAGATGGGTAAAAAAGATGAAGCCAAAAAATACATCGAAAAATCGATGAAAATGGCTAAAGAAAAGGATACCGAGGAAAACCAGCTTGTTCTGGAAGCGGGAAGAGCAAAAATGGCTATCCTCGAAAATAAGGATAAACAGTTAAACTTTTTGGTGGGAAATTGGGAAAATACAACTACTACATTCCAAAATGGAGAAGAATTGACCAGCACAGTAAGTTCTAACAATGTGTCTTTCGATTCCAATGGTTCTATTATGATTGTAGACCACGATGATTCTGGGAAAAATCCTTGCTGCAAACGTGTAATGGTATACGACCCAAATGAAGATGAGTTCGACGTTGCATTTATTAGAAGAAATCAGCCAACTGGAATATGGAACTCAAAGATGCAGTTGAAGGAAGTTGAAAAAGATCATTTTGAATTAACAGAAAGCTACGTGGACAATGATGATAAAGAAGTGAAAGTAAAACATGAAGTGATCAAAAAAGCAAATGATGTCGAGTGGACCACTTATGCTTCAAATGACGGCGAATGGGAAAAAGTTAGAGCCATGACCCTTAAGAAGAAAAATTAAAAATTCTTAAATAACTGACAGACGAAAAAAGAGGTGTAATCACCTCTTTTTCGTTTTAAACATGCCCGCACAAATTTATTTTTCAGATTATGACAAAACCATTCGTAATACTATCTTTGCTGCCTGAAAAAGATTATTCATGAAGATTTCCTATAACTGGCTGAAACAGTTCATCAAACTACCTGAAGACGCTGAAAAAACAGGCGAATTATTAACAGATCTTGGTCTCGAAGTTGAAGGCATCGATAGCTTTCAGAGCATTAAAGGAGGCCTGGACGGCATTGTAGTTGGACACGTGTTAAAATGTGAGGCTCACCCTAATGCAGACAGACTTCAGCTTACCAAGGTAAATATTGGTAATGGCGAGGAAGTACAGATAGTATGTGGTGCTCCAAATATAGGTGAGGGACAAAAGGTACCGGTTGCAACGATTGGCACCGTGCTCTATGACGAGAAGGGAGAATCCTGGGAGATCAAAAAAGGTAAGATTCGTGGGGAAGTTAGTTATGGAATGATCTGTTCAGAAAAAGAACTAGGCCTGGGCCAGAGCCATGAGGGAATTATGGTGATGGATAATGAACTGGTTCCGGGAACCGCGGTTGCTGAGATTTTCGAGGTGGAAAACGACGAAGTTTTCGAAATCGGACTTACTCCTAACCGTGCAGATGCCATGAGCCACTGGGGTGTAGCCAGAGATCTAAAGGCTGGATACCAGCAACAAGGGCAACAACTAGAACTTATCACTCCTTCAGTGAGTAGTTTTCATGTAGACAACCGAAGTTTGAAAATTCAGATAAAGGTAGATGATTCTAATCTGGCACCAAGATACTGCGGTGTTACTTTATCTGAAGTCAAGGTAGCTGAATCGCCAAAATGGCTTCAAAACAGACTTAAGGCGATTGGCATAACTCCTAAAAATAATGTGGTAGACGCAACCAATTATGTGATGCATGAACTGGGTCAACCCTTACATGCTTTCGATGCCGGAAAGATCGCTGGAAATGAAATAAATGTGAAGACCCTAAAGGCTGGATCCAAATTCACAACTTTAGATGAGGTTGAAAGAGAGCTTCACGAAGAAGACCTTATGATCTGTGATGCAGAAAAGCCTTTATGCATAGCCGGGGTTTTTGGAGGAATAGGAAGTGGAGTTACAGAATCTACCACCCAGGTATTTCTGGAAAGCGCCTATTTCAACCCAGTAAGCGTACGTAAAACTGCCAAAAGACATGCAATAAATACCGATGCGTCCTTTAGATTTGAAAGAGGGATCGATATTAATTCGGTAGAATATGCTTTAAAACGCGCCGCCCTGCTAATATCAGAAATTTCGGGTGGTGAGATCACCAGTGATATCGATGACCTTTATTTTAAGAAGATCGAAGATTTCCAGGTTTTTCTAACCTTTGAGAAAGTAAATAAGCTTATCGGGGAAAACCTTGAAGAGGAGACGATAAAATCTATACTGGCTTCTCTGGAGATTAGGGTTAATAATGTAACCGAAACAGGGATGGGATTAACTATTCCGTCCTACCGTGTAGATGTTCAGCGGGAATCTGATGTTATCGAGGAGATCCTTAGAGTCTATGGTTATAACAATATCAAATTTGGAGATAAACTAAGCCTTTCTGTTGCTAATTCTTCAAAGTTTGAGGATTATAAGATCCAGAATCTCATTGCAAATCAGTTAATTGGACAGGGATTTTATGAAACCATGGCAAATTCTCTTACTACTTCAGGTTTTAATAAGCTAACCGAAGGAATTAAGGATGAAAACCAGGTAAAAATGCTTAATCCTCTAAGCCAGGATCTTTCCGTTCTTAGGCAAACCATGCTTTTTTCCGGTCTTGAAGCTATAAGCTACAACATCAATAGGAAAAGAGGCAACCTACGTATTTTCGAATTTGGAAAGACCTATCATTCTTACGTTAGCGGAAGAGAAGAAAATAAACATCTGAGTTTATTCATAACCGGTGAAAAAACTGCCGAAAGCTGGAATACGGCCGCGGGAACCGGAAATTTCTTTTACCTGAAAGGTGTGATCAAATCCATTTTCGACAAACTTGGCATCAAGAATCTTAAAATCAAGGCTGTCAAGAATGATATTTTTTCTGAAGGTTTGCAGTTTAGCGGCAAGAAATCAAAGCTTGTAGAATTCGGAGTTGTGAAAAAATCCATTCTCAAGAAAATGGATATAGATCAGGAAGTAATTTATGCCGATTTTAACTGGGGTGAAGTGATCGAACTGGCTAAAACCCAAAAGACGAGCTTCTCCTCTATTCCTAAATATCCAAGCGTAAGAAGAGATTTTGCACTATTGCTGGACAAATCGGTTTCCTATGCTGAAATCGAACAGATTGCCAGGCAAACTGAAAAGAAAATGCTTACCAGTGTAAACCTTTTTGATGTATATGAAGGTAAAAACCTGCCAGAAGGTAAAAAGAGCTACGCAGTTAGTTTTGTATTCCAGGATGAAAATAAAACACTTACCGATAAACAGGTAGACAAAATGATGAACAAACTACAGTTCAGATTCGAAAAAGAACTCAAAGCTGAATTGAGATAAATAAAAAAAGCTGTGCAGATCGCACAGCTTTTTTGTTTTACTAAAGGTTCATATTAGAATTGATCTTTAAAAATATCATCTATATAAGACCTGATCTGTTTTTCTATCCTTCGGTTTCCAATTTCATCTTCTGAAGTTCCCCTCCAAAGGATCTCATTGGTTCTTCTATCTACAAGATCAATTACAATAGACCTTTCTCTATAAGGGATTTGATCTACCCTTGGGCCATTTAATCGCTGAACGGTGAAATAGTTCTCATACATAAAATCCTGATAATAGGTACCTATATAATGCCCCGGGCGATAATATGCATAGTTCGTATATACCGGATTAGCATTTACAGCTACCTTTTCATCGAACATAGGATGAAAATGCACCAGAATATCCGGGTTTCTTTTGTTAAGGACAAACCCTTCATCTTCCATATTGGCATTAATGGTTTCAACTATGACCTGCTGAATCTCATCATTATCGAAATCCCTGCTTATGATAGTATCTTTGTTTGGCAAATAAGCATAAGAATTATAAGATTTTAATTTTTTCAGGTCATCTTTTGCTGTAGGACCGCTTGAGCCACAAGAGACCATAAACATATTAAATAGAAATATAGCTGAGAGGCATTTAATAATTTTCATAGAATCATTTTTTATTTCCGGCAAAATAACCTGAATGTTATATATTATAAAAGGCATGGCAGGCATTTGACTTTTATTTAACGAGAAAAAGCGGCTACATGCCGCTTCTTCTTAAAATCATTGTAATTCTAATATCCAATTATTATGGTAAAATTACAGTGTCTATCACATGAATTACTCCATTTGAAGCATCAAGATCTGCTGCTGTTACAGTAGCAACATTACCTGACTTATCCTTGATTTTTACTTTGTCACCATCTAACATGGCATAGATTTCTTCACCATTTACGGTCTTAAAAGAGGCTTTACCATTACCTTTTTTAATCGCTTCTACTACATCTGCAGCTTTAAAATCACCAGCCAGTACGTGATAAGTAAGTACAGCCTGTAATTTTTTCTGGTTATCCTTTTTCAGTAAAGTTTCAACCGTACCTTTAGGTAATGCTTCAAAAGCGCTGTTTGTAGGTGCAAAAACTGTAAAAGGACCTTCACTGGAAAGTACATCTACCAACCCGGCCGCTTTTACCGCAGTAACAAGAGTGCTGTGATCACTGGAATTGGAAGCGATTTCAACAATATTCTTAGAACTTGTCATATTCACTTCGGTCTTACTGGTTTGCCCCAGGGCTACGGTTCCTAAAAACATGAACATGGTTAAAACCGTAAATAATTTTAAATTTTTCATAACATCAATTTTTTATATTTTAAAGTTATCATGAAGCTTATTAGACGATTTTAAAAAATGAGCCAATTAGTATAGAATTAACAATTGCAATATGAATTCTGTGGTTTTTCCGCTAATTTTTAAAAGTTCATGAATTGCTATTCTAAGCTTAATTGTCTAATTTAGTGAGGCTAAAGAAAAAGAAAATGAAGCTGAAATTTCCCCGCACTAATATTGAACATCAATTACTTAAAGTTCGCAATAAGAAAACAACCGAAGACCACATCCTTTCAGAAGTACATAAGATTCTGCAAAGATCTGAGGAAAGAGACAGGACGGTTCTTGAAGAAATACAAAAGGGAAGCTATACTGGGAATAATGATTTTGATCCAGATCTTCTGGAAACGAACCGGATCTTCCATATCGATGATATTTACCAAATCTGTATAGATTATAGATTGAGATTTCTGGATTCTAAATTCTTCAAATCTGAAATTCCATACGAAGCTCTTATGGAAATCAAAAAACTTGAAAAAGCACACGAAACCACACTGAGGGGTTTCAAAATCGTAGCACCTTCTAAGCTATTCAAGTTAGAAAATGCCGATGATCCATTATTATTTGCACCTATAGGCAACGATTATTACTACCTTATCCACAAATGGGGAAATGACCTGCATCCATTCAGAAAAGTGATCATGTGGCCATTCAAGACCCTGGAAAATTTCATTGTGCTTTTACTTGTCACCAGTTTTCTTGCAGCACTATTAATTCCAGACGGTTTATTTACTCACGGCCAATCTACCACGGAATTCTTCATGGTATTCTTTTTTGTTTTCAAATGGTTTGCCGGTCTTGCAATTTTCTATGGTTTCAAAATGGGGAAAAATTTTAGTACAGCCATCTGGAATAGTAAGTTCTATAACGCCTAGAAAGTTAATTTCAGTCTAAAAAGAAGACTTGGAAGCTACCTTATTCGTAATTTAGAGCTTAATCTCTAAGTTATGCATGAAGACGACAACTATAAAAGGGTTTACACTGGCCCGGAAACCAATGTTCAATATCTCCAGGAATTATTTGAAAATGAAGGTATACATTCGAGGGTTAGAAATGATTTCGATTCAGGATTGAGAGCCGGTTTTGGAGGTGGCCTTCCGGGGCAGGTTCTTTTATTTGTACTGGAACATGAATATGAAACGGCCGTAAAGATCGCCAGATCCACTTTCCCAAAAGACTTCGAAAATGAATAATGAAGAAATCAAAACTTATGAGGAAAGACCGCAGCGCAATAAGTGGAATCTTATCCTGGGAATTCTATTTATTGGCTATGGAAGCTTTAGATTGTATCAAAAATTACAATTACCCGATTCAGATAATTTCGGAATCTTTCTTGCCGTAGGATTTATCCTTTTCGGAATCTACGATCTTTGGAAATATTTCAAAGGATGAAAATAAAAAAAGCCCTGAGATCTCAGGGCTTTAATTTTACCATTTAATTATTGCACTTCCCCAGGTAAATCCACTACCAAAAGCAGCCAATACCACAGTATCGCCTTCTTTGATCTTTCCTTCTTCCCAGGCTTCAGTCAAAGCAATTGGTATAGATGCAGCCGTAGTATTTCCATACCTCTGTATATTATTATAAACCTTATCATCTGTAAGTCTAAATTTCTGCTGAATAAACTGCGAGATCCTCAGGTTTGCCTGGTGAGGAATAAGCATATCGATATCAGAAACCTCCAGTCCGTTAGCCTTCAAGCCTTCATTAATTACCTCAGAAAAACGCTGAACTGCATTTTTGAATACAAACTGACCGTTCATATAAGGATAGTAAGGAATATCATCGCCTTGAGGATTTTCAGCAATGATCTCTGGAACCCAATGGTTCGTACTCGGCCCTTTTAAAGACAATTCCAAAGCATGTTTACCTTCCGAATGCAGGTGAGTAGATAGAATCCCCTCCCCATTGTGATCACTTCTGGTTAATACTGCCGCTCCTGCTCCATCACCAAATATTACAGACACCGACCGGCCACGGGTTGTAAAATCGAGCCCCCCACTATGGTTCTCACTTCCAATTACCAGGACATTTCGATACATACCTGTTTTAATGAACTGGTCTGCAACTGAAATCGCATATACAAATCCACTACATTGGTTACGAACGTCCAAAGCAGGACAGGTGTCTATTTCCAGCATTTCCTGAACCTGTACTCCACAACCTGGAAAATAATAATCGGGGCTTAGAGTTGCGAATACTATAAGATCTATATCGTCTTTTGATATCCCCGAACGTTCCAGGGCGATCTTAGCAGCTTTCACTCCCATCGTGGCAGTTGTATTATCGTCACCCTTCTTAATATGTCGTCTTTCCTTGATTCCTGTTCTTTCCGTGATCCACTCATCGTTGGTGTCCATCAATTTGGAAAGATCATCATTCGTAACAATATTTTCAGGGACATATTTTCCTAATCCTGCAATTTTAGTCTGATACATGGATAGTTTTTTATGATATTAAAAATTATTCTAATTAAATTTAGGTAAAATGTAAAAAAACCGACGCGCAATATAAGAAAGATTAACATTCTCCTGCTCGTAAAAACGTAGTATTTCTGTAAATAAAAAGAGTCGCAAATAGGCCTATCAAAAAAAAGGAAGCGCGATCACTAAGATGTGACCACGCTTCCTAACAACCTAACCAATAAATCAACCATTAGAGATACACTCTAAAATTTTGAATATCTACTTTCGCTTTAAGATCATGTAATAGATTGTAAAGGCCAAAAAAGGTCCTACTCATATAGAGAAAGTGCCTACTTCCCCTATTTCCATTCATTCTTCGTAATTCAGGGTCTTTCGAATATCTTTCACTTAAATCATTAAGATGTTTCCAAAACTTTTCATCAGTATAATCAAATCTTTCAGACTGAAAAGGGGTTGAAAACATGGTAAACATCTCATGAAACATTTCCGAAAAGAATTCCTTCTCCTTATCTGTATCATTCTCATTTAGTATTTCCAGCTCATACAGTCTATCGTAGAAAAATTCTTTATCATTTAATTTTTCTCTATCGGTTAAAGAGAAATAAGGTTCATAGAAATCATCAGGTATTTGTTTGATACATCCAAAATCTATTGCAATTAGGTTATTTTCATTATCCACCAGAAAATTACCAGGATGTGGATCTGCGTGTACTTGTTTTAATCCGTGGATCTGATACATATAAAAATCCCAGAGTGCCTGCCCTATTTTGTTCGCTAGTTCTTCATCTTCATTCTGCCTGGCAAATTCACTCAAATGTATACCATCCATCCAGTCCATAGTAATAATTCGCTCACTGGATAAATTTTCGTAATACTTCGGAAATTTTAAGTTCGGGATATGGGCGCAAGCTTCTGAAATTTCTTTACTTTGCTTTACTTCCAGAATATAATCTGTCTCTTCCAAAAGTTTACCTTCTACTTCGGCAAAATACTTTTCAGAATCTTTCGCACTTAAATTGAACATCTTAAGAGCGAAAGGTTTAACCATTGCCAGATCTGAACTGATACTTTCAGCAACCCCCGGATATTGGATTTTCACAGCAAGTTTCTTCCCTTCTTTAGTGGCCTGGTGCACCTGTCCGATGCTGGCCGCATTCACCGATTGGGTTGCAAAAGTATCATATAATTCTTCAGGGTATTCCCCATGGTATTTTTTAAAAGTTTTTCTCACTAAAGGCGCGGACAAGGGTGGAACACTGAACTGAGCTAAACTGAATTTCTCCACATATGCTCCGGGTAACAGATTTTTCTCCATGGAAAGCATCTGAGCAACCTTAAGAGCACTACCCTTCAGGCTTTTTAGACCATCATAAATATCACTTGCATTATCTTCATCAAGCTCGTCCCTAGAAAATTCTGGATTGAATGCTTTCTTTCCATAGTATTTAAGATAGTTTCCTCCAATCTTAACTCCCGTAGAAACAAGTTTTCCTGTCCTACCTATTTTTCC
Source organism: Christiangramia lutea (assembly GCF_022489035.1). Classification (GTDB taxonomy): domain Bacteria; phylum Bacteroidota; class Bacteroidia; order Flavobacteriales; family Flavobacteriaceae; genus Christiangramia; species Christiangramia lutea. The sequence continues at coordinate 132,865 of NZ_JAKVTV010000003.1, read as the reverse complement.
TGTTGGTATTTTATCTATTGTTTTCATAATTTCTACCTACGCCATTCTTTCCTTCCATAGGAATTTCCCAAGATCTACTACTCTTTCTAACGGAGTATTATCAAAAAGGTCAAATACGGTATTTACAGATTTCTCTATGGCCACATCTGTACTTTCAAATCCAGCCGAGTTATCGTCCATCCAGAATTTTAAAAGAAATAAAAACTGAACCCATACGCCTTCTGAAAAGATCATTTCATTTTGCTCGAATAATCTCAATGATTTTTCACTATTTCCATCCTGAATAAGGGTTTTTGCATATTTCTTCATACGTCTCCTCAAGTGTTTTAACTGATCCAGATTCTTCAATGATTGCTCATGCTCACTTAAAGCATATAATACGTAACTACGATTAGCAGTAAGCACTTCGAAAAAAGTATAAAAGAATGTCAGCAGCTTTTCACGGTTGGAAAAAGATTTATACTCTTTAGATTTTTCCATCACGCTCAAGCTATTGTCGAAAAACTTTTCCCATATGGTTTTTCTTAAACCTTCAAAACTTCCGAAGTGCTCATAGAAGTCTGCCTCGGTTAAATCATTATCCTTAGCAAATTTGTATACACTTCTTGGAGTTTTTTCATTTTCCAGAACATAATCCATATAAAGAGCGATCATCTGATCTGCATTTGGTTTCTTCTTTACTTTACTATTTCCTGTATTCTTTGCCATAATTTCTAATTCTGATATAAATTTACAACTTTGTTTAATCTTTTTACTTAAAGTTTAAACAATTTAATGTTAAATATTTTCTAGGTATCTGAAATCGATGTTCTTAGACGAGTTCGACAGGATTTAATTACAATCGTGTCAGTTTGACAGCAAATCGTAAATGGTATTTTTTTTGAAATCAGGTGAGTGAATTAAAATTTAAAAATATAAATATGGCAACCGGAAAAATAAATGTATCTGTTGAAAACATTTTTCCGCTCATCAAGAAGTTTTTATATAGTGATCATGAAATCTTTTTGAGGGAGCTTATATCAAATGCAACCGATGCAACCCTTAAATTAAAACACCTGAGCACCCTTGGGGAAGCGAATGTAGATTATGGAAATCCTGTAATTGAGGTAAAAATCGATGAAAAGAACAAGACGCTTCATATTACCGATCAGGGAATTGGGATGACCAAAGAAGAAGTTGAAAAATATATCAACGAAGTTGCTTTCTCTGGAGCTGAGGAGTTTTTAAATAAGTATAAAGATTCTGCCAAAGACAGTGGAATTATTGGTCATTTTGGCCTAGGTTTCTACTCTGCCTTTATGGTCGCCAATAAAGTGGAGATCATTACTCAATCACATAAAGATGAACCTGCGGCTCACTGGGTTTGTGAAGGTACTACAGAGTTCAAATTAGAAGAAGCTGACAAAAAAGAGCACGGGACAGAAGTTATACTTCATATTAACGAAGATGATAAAGAGTTCTTAGAAGAAAACCGTATCCAGGAACTATTGGTGAAGTACAACAAGTTCATGCCGATACCGATCAAATTCGGAACTAAAGAAGAAACTCTTCCTCTTCCTGAAGATGCAGCAGAAGATACTAAACCGGAAACTAAAACAGTTGATAATATCATCAACAATCCTGACCCGGCATGGACAAAGCAGCCAACAGATCTAGAAGAGAAAGATTACAATGATTTTTACCGTGAATTGTATCCTATGCAATTCGAGGAGCCATTATTCCATATTCACCTGAATGTGGACTATCCATTTAACCTTACCGGTATCCTGTATTTCCCGAGAATGGCTCAGGATATGAACATTCAGAAGGATAAAATTCAGCTTTACCAGAACCAGGTTTTTGTGACTGACAATGTTGAAGGCATTGTTCCTGAATTCCTTACGATGTTAAGAGGGGTGATAGATTCTCCCGATATTCCGCTGAACGTATCAAGATCTTATCTTCAGGCAGATGGTGCGGTGAAGAAGATCTCCAGCTACATCACCAGAAAAGTAGCAGATAAGCTGAAGAGTCTTTTCAATAACAACAGGGAAGATTTCGAGAAAAAATGGAACGATATCAAGATTGTTATTGAATATGGTATGCTTACCGAGGATAAGTTCTTCGAAAAAGCTGATAAATTTGCACTTTATCCAACAACCGATGGAGATTTTTATACCTATGAAGAGTTGGAAAATGCGATTAAAGAAAACCAGACCGATAAGGATGGCAATATAGTGATCCTTTACGCTTCAAATGAAAATGAACAGCATAGTTATATTGAAGCTGCTAAGGATAAAGGCTATAAAGTGCTGCTATTAGATTCACCAATCGTGTCTCACCTTCTGCAAAAACTGGAAACTTCAAAAGAGAAAATCTCCTTTGTAAGAGTAGATTCAGACCATGTAGATAATCTAATCAAGAAAAACGATGAAAAGATCTCGAAACTTTCAGATGAAGAAAAAGAAAAGCTGAAAGGTGATTTCGAAAAGGTAATTCCTTCAGAAAAATATACCATCCAGATGGAACCTATGGACAGTAACGCTGCTCCCCTAATCATCACCCAGCCTGAGTTCATGCGTAGAATGAAAGAAATGCAGCAAACCGGCGGTGGTGGAATGTTTGGAATGGGCAATATGCCAGAAATGTATAACCTTGTAGTTAATACAAACCACGATCTAATAAATACAATTCTAAATACCAAAACCGAGAAAAAACAGCAACGTCTAATCAAACAATCTTTAGACCTTGCCAGACTATCTCAAAATCTTTTGAAAGGTGAGGAACTTACCGCCTTTATCAAGAGAAGTTTTGATATGGTGAAATAAAAGTTTGTTCGAATTTAAGATTAAACCGCTTTCTTATTGGGAAGCGGTTTTTTTATTAGGATAAATTTTAATGTGTACATTTAGAAAAAATATAATTCCAATGAAAAAACTAATTTTCTTTTTTGCCGCTCTAATCATATTAGGTTGCAAACAACAGCAGCCTGATAAAAAGATTCCTGTAGAACCAAATGAAGGGATAGGAGATGGAGCTCAACCTCCTAATGTATTTTCATTTTCAGAGAATATTGAAGAAGCGCATAACAAAGCTGCCTTTATGAACAAGGAGGCTATTTCTTTTGACATAAAACTTGAGTTTGGCGGAAAAACCAGGCTGGAAGGAAAAGTTAGTATGACCACTAATTCTACAAAAGTAAGACTGGACAAATCTGATGGATCTTCCATTATATATGACGGAAAAGAGGTTTTTATTACTCCGAAATCAGCAAACGCTGAAGGCGCAAGATTTGATATTTTCACCTGGCAGTATTTCTTTGCCATGCCTTTTAAACTTACAGATCCTGGAACTGTTTGGGAAGAACAGGAAAAACGTGTCTTAGATAGTACAAATTATGAAACCGCTAAGCTCACTTTTCAATCGGACGTTGGTGATTCTCCAGATGACTGGTATGTGGTATATAAAGATCTGGAGTCAAACAGGCTAAAAGCGGCCGCTTACATAGTGACATTTGGTAAGGACAAGAGTAAAGCAGAGGAAGATCCACATGCAATTGTTTACTCCGATTTCAAAACGGTTGAAAATGTATCTTTTGCTACCAGCTGGGATTTCCATAACTGGAACGAGAAAGAAGGTTTTGGTAAAAAATTAGGTGAAGCCAATATCTCGAATTTAAAGTTCTTTAAACCTGAAAAAGCTTATTTTGAGGCTCCTACTGGTGCAAAACCTGTAACAAAGTAAATTAAACTTCTTCCTTATGGCCTTTTAAAAAAAGATTTTTATATACAATCTGGTAGAATTGCTGAACATCATAAGGTTTTATGATAATTCCGTTCATTCCGGCAGATTGAATCTCCTCCCTAATCTCCTCAACCTCAACAGCTGTAAGGGCGAGAATTGGAATGTCTTTATCAAATTCTCTAATTAATCTGGAGGCTTCAAGTCCCGATATACCAGGCATATTCACATCCATGAGAATTAGATCATAGTCTTCATTTTTCACTTTACCTATAGCCTCATTGCCATCACCGGCAACTTCACATTCAAAATCCTTCTTCTCAAGAATTCTCTTGGTAACTACCTGGTTAATGCGGTTATCATCCACAATTAGAATTCGTTTAGTCTTGGAACTCTCATAAACCTGGAATTCCTGAATTTTTGTTGGAGCTTCAGTTTTTAACTGATCTATTTTGAATGTAATGGAAAAACTAAAGGTCGCTCCTTCTCCCTCCCTGCTTACCAGTTTAATTTTCGAGTTAAAAAGTTTAAGTAACCTCTTTACAATTGGCAATCCCAGGCCTGTGCCCTGGTAATTGTAATTAGAATTATTCAGCTGCGAAAATTCCTGAAAGATCACCTTCCTTTTGCTCTCCGGAATTCCAGGTCCGTCATCGCTAATTTCAAAATAGACCTCCGACCTATCTTTTGAAGATCTGGATTGGTTCGCCTTTATAAAAATATTTCCTCTCTCGGTAAATTTTGTTGCATTGCCCACGAGGTTCATCAAAACCTGAGAGAGCCTTACCGAATCACCTATCAAATACTCCGGAATTTCCGGATCTATTTCCAAATGAATCTTATTCTTATTCTGAACCCTGGTAAACTCAAAACTGTTTACAATACTATTCATTAAGTCACGAAGGCTAAAGGATACATTTTCAAGCTTTACCTCATTGGACTCCATTTTATTCATTTGAAGTACATCATTTATTAAGGCCAGAAGGTAATCTGCGGAAAATTTCAGGGATTTAAGGTCGGCCTTATGCTTTTTCAAACTTTTATCTTCCAAAAGAAGGGAAGTCAAACCTATAACACCGTAAAGCGGAGTCCTAATTTCATGACTCACGGTACTAAAGAACCTGGTCTTTAAAAGCGATAATCGCTCTGCTTCCACCTTGGCATCCCTATATTGCACGTTACTAACCTTTAACTTTTCAATTAAATTTTGTCTATCGCGGTTAACCTTATATAAAAAGACTAGAATAAAGATCATCCCTATAGATGAAAAGACCATTACCACCACTTTTTCCTTAGATTTTTGAATGATATCGTCCTGATATTTCTTTTCTCTTTCAGCGATCTCCAGGTTCTTTCTATACTCATTTATATTGAACCTGGCATTAGCGATCTCCATTTCCTTAAGCTTTTCCTTTTCAAAAAGCCGGGAATTGAACTCCATATATTTTTCCTGTGCATCGTAGGCAGCTTCATAATCCCCTTTTTCTGCCAACATATCAGAATAAGCGGCATATACCTCTTCTGCAGCCAAGACCAAGGTATCCTTTAAAGCAAAATCTATGGATCTATTGAAGTAATAACTGGCAGTATCAAATTCCTTCAGGTGGGAATAATACCTACCGTGAAGCATATATATCTGTGAATTAAAATAATCATAAGTCTGCTGTTCGAACTTATCTTCAGCGGGACCTATTGTGTCCATGATAGCAAGAGCTTCATTAAGATAAGGATAAGCTTTTTCATACTGACCGTTGTCCAGGTAGGTCCAGGCAATATTAGATTTCGGCTGAATAAGTTCAAAGGGAATATTCAATTTATTCGCCAGATCGATCACCTTATTGTAATAATCAATTCCTTTATCAACGGTCTCCGGAATTTCCGAATAAATATTCCCCAGGTTATTATATGAATAGAGAATTAAAGTGTCGTTTTCGGCCTTCTGCGCATATTCCAGACCAAAAGTATAATTTTTCCGAGCACGAGCACTATCCTTTAAACTAATATAAATATATCCCAGACTATTATATGCCTTCGAAAGGAAGTAGGAATTATCGGTTTCTTTAGCCTGACTTAACAAGCTGTGAGAATTCTCAACAGCTTGAACATATTGATATTCATCAATTTGATCATGTATCTTTCTTAGAAGAACAATTAATGAATCTTCAGACGCCGGATTGGATTTTTGAGAATATCCCTGACTCGAGAAAATGACACACAGCAATGAGTAAAGAAAATAATTTCTTATCAAAAGTAGGTACAGGTTAAAAGTTAGATTTTGGGTGTTGAAATTACTCTAATTAAAGCACTTACACAACATTTTTTTTGTTTTGAAGCCATCTTTCAGATTTCTACTGTTGAGAAATTCTCTTATCTTCAACAAAAAATATTGTCCATGACCTATCCCTGGCATTTATACCTAATGGCTTTAATGTATGTTATTGCTGGTGTTTTTCATTTTCTGAAACCCAAGATGTATATGAGAATCATGCCTCGTTACCTGCCAGCTCACAAGACTTTAGTGCTTTTGAGCGGTGCCGCCGAAATACTTTTGGGAGTCGGTCTATGCTTCCCTGAAACTAAAGATCTCGCTATTTATGGGATCATTCTTATGCTATTGGTTTTCTTATTAGTGCATTTTTATATGCTCTCTTCTGAAAAGGCAGGAGCTGGATTACCTAAGTGGATTCTTATAGTAAGAATTCCCTTACAATTTATTTTGATTTGGTGGGCCTGGTTTTATTTGAAATTCTAGAATTTGGAAAAGGAGACAATAGATTTTCAGGATGGCGAAATAATCTATTATTCGAATTTCATCCGTCAGGAAAATGCAGATGATTATCTGAAATCTTTGCTTGCATATGAAAAATGGAGACATGATAAAATAAAAATGTTCGGTAAAGAGATATACCAGCCTAGGCTCAGCCAGTTTTTTGGAGAATCAAATAAGGATTACACATACTCCGGTCTCAAAATGAACCCGGTAACTTTTACGAAAGATTTAGAAGAAATCAGGAAGAAATGCAACAAAACCACTAATATAAACTTCAATGTATGCCTAGCTAATCTCTACAGGGATGGCTCAGACAGTATGGGGTGGCACGCCGATGATGAAAAGGAGTTAGGCAAAAACCCAACTATAGCTTCGGTGAGCCTGGGTGCTGAACGTATGTTTCACTTCAAGCATAAATTTATAAAAACGGCTAGGTATAAAATAAAATTAAAACATGGTAGTCTTTTAATAATGAAAGGTACTACTCAGGAATTCTGGAAGCATCAATTACCAAAAACCAAAAGGCAAGTTGGCCCAAGAATTAATCTAACTTTTCGAAAGATTCTTTGATAAGTTATGAATAAATATCATTCAGGATCTTAGCCAGACGAATTCCACCTTTCTGCAATTGATCCAAAACCGTAGGCATGTGTTCATACATATAGGAGTAACCAAGCTTTTCACCATTTTCAACTCCGGCGTAAAGATCTTCAGCCATTGCTCTGGATTCATAGACCCAATCCAGTAATTTCCCTTTTTTGATCGATTTTAATTCAGCTTTAGATAAATTTTTGGTGTTTATAGCCAGTTCGGTATAGCTCATTTGATAAAAATCAATCATTTCACTATCCCATACCCTATGGATATTAGAACCATCATTAAACCATCTCACCTGTATGTCATTTCCACCCTTATCTTCAGCATGTCCCGTGTGGAATGGCTGGTGCAAGTCTCCGACAAAATGAATTAACATCTTTAGATGAAATTCCTTTTCTTCTCGTGTTGAGCTTTTATTTTTTAAAACTTCTACACATTTCCTTATTGCCTGGACCAGGTCTCCTCTTTCGCTTGCATCTTCTAGTTTATATTCCTTTGATCCAGGATCTATATTCACATAATGCCAAGGTCCATATTTTTTATAATCAGGATCGCTTTTTATATCATCGGCATAATTTGCCACAAAAGCCAACCCATATCCATCCAGTAGAGAACTAATTGCCTTTTTAGCTTTTTCTGTTAGATGTTTCTCTGCTATCTCAGCTGTTGCCCTATGTCCTGTTTTACCCCAATCTCCTCCAGAAGCGAAACTAACATTAGAAACGATTATAAAAAATGCGATAAGTAGGAAATTCTTCATATTAATCTGTGATTTTCGGCAAAGATAGTTAAGCTCCAAAAAATAACTCTTAAGATTACTAAAATTTTAAATTTAATATTATATATTTATGATATCATTTTAATATCAATTATCAGAATTATGACACAAGAAAAAACTATTGCAGCTTTTAACGGCTATATTATGTTATTTGTCTTCCTCATCCTCTTTATTGGAAGTATAGCAGCCGTTTTAAATACAGGAAACCCAATCTGGGGAATTGCATTTCTCATCGCAATATTAATCCTTCCGGGACTAATACTGGTTAATCCAAATGAATCCAGAGTATTATTACTCTTTGGAGACTACAGAGGAACTGTAAAAAAGAATGGTCTTTTCTGGGTAAATCCATTCTATACCAAAAAGAAAATTTCACTCAGGGCTCGAAACTTTGACAGTGAACGCCTGAAGGTAAATGATAAACTAGGGAACCCGGTGATGATCAGCACCATTCTTGTTTGGCGTGTCATGGATACTTTCAAGGCTTCTTTTGATGTTGATGACTTTGAGAATTTCGTTGTGGTTCAAACAGACGCAGCGGTAAGAAAACTTGCCAGTATGTATCCATATGATAATTTTGCAGATGAAGGCCTCGACGAAGATATAACGCTTCGATCTAGCATGAATGAAGTGAGCGATGCCCTAGAGAAGGAATTGGAAGAAAGATTGCAAATTGCGGGAATAGAAGTTCTGGAGGCTCGTATTGGTTACCTAGCTTATGCCAATGAAATCGCCAGTGCGATGCTGAAAAGGCAACAGGCTACAGCAATCGTGGCTGCTCGGCATAAAATTGTAGAAGGTGCTGTGAGCATGGTTGAAATGGCATTGGAAGAATTAAGCCGAAAAGAAGTTGTAGATCTTGATGGTGAAAGAAGAGCCGCCATGGTAAGTAATCTTATGGTAGTTCTTTGTGGTGACAGAGATGCTGCACCCGTTGTAAATACCGGAACTTTAAATCATTAGAATTTCCCTTATCCTAATCTCTTTTGACCAAAAAATTGAAGAAACATGAAATACCTATTTATCGCTTTAAGCTTATTTATTCTCTGCCAGCCCGTAAAAAGTCAGGAGACTAATTTCGAGGAAAAGGAACTTAAGATCAATGAAGTTACTGAGGGAACTCTCACGCTACCTGGCTCGGGAGATGCCGAAAGCCTCATAATTTTCATTCAGGGTTCTGGTCCAACCGACAGAAATGGAAATCAATCCATGATGAAAAACGATGGTATGAAGCTGATGGCTAGAGAACTGGCTGCTAATGGCATTGCATCCTTTAGGTTTGATAAGCGAATCTTCAAGATGCAGGAACTAAAACTCAAGGAAGAAAATCTGCGCTTTGAAGATTTTGTCCAGGATGTAAAGGATATCTTGACCTACTTTGAAAATCAGGAGAATTTTGAAAACCTTATCATCGCTGGTCATAGTGAAGGATCACTGGTAGGTATGCTCGCTTCAGAAGAAACAGCAGACGGTTTCATTTCTCTGGCCGGCGCTGGAGAACCTATAGATAATATTATTGTAGAACAGGTTAACAAAATGGCACCTCAGCTCGGGGAAAATGCCCGTGCCGCTTTCGATGAGTTGAAGGAAGATGGGAAAACCACGAATTATAGTCCCATGTTGGAAAACCTTTTCAGAGAAAGCGTTCAGCCATACATGAACAGCTGGATGAAATATGATCCTTCCAAGGAAATAAGATCACTGGAAATTCCAGTTCTTATAATCAATGGCACCTCAGATATCCAGGTAGAACCGGAACAGGCTCAAATGCTTCACGAAGCCAGTGAAGATTCCAGGCTTTTACTAATCGATAAAATGAACCATATTTTCAGAAAAATGGAGAGCGATGATAAACTGGTAAATACAAAATCCTATAATGAACCTTCCAGGCCATTACATCCGGAATTGATCCCTGAAATTACCAATTTTATCAAAGAACTTGAGTAAATTATGGGCAAAAAGAAAGCATTCGCATTAAGAGTAGATGAAGATATGCTTAAAGCTATCGAGAAATGGGCTTCAGACGAGTTTAGAAGTACCAATGGGCAGATAGAATGGATGCTTAACAAAGCTTTGAAAGAAGCCAGAAGACACCCCAAAAATAAAAAGCAGGAAGAATAATGTTCAAGATCATATTTTCAGACATCGACGGCACTTTACTGAACGCAGACCGAGATCTTTCAGAACTAACGATAAACACCATTAAAAAACTCAATCAGGAAAATATTCCATTTATCCTTATTTCCTCCCGAATGCCTTCAGCAATGAGACATCTTCAGAAAAAGATGGACATTGAACATCTCCCCATTATCAGTTATAATGGCGGCCTGATCCTCGCTGACGGAAAGACACTGGATTCAACAGAAATTCCGTTGGAAATTCTTGAAAGCCTTCATGACTATAATTTAGATCATGACGTACATTTAAGTTTATTTCATAATGATGAATGGTATGTTCCACGGGATGATTTCTGGACTCGAAGAGAGATCAATAACACGAAGGTGCAACCGGAATTTCGGGAAAATAAGAAGGTTATTAAAAAGTGGGATGCAGAAGAGAAGGGAGCCCATAAGATCATGGCCATGGGAGAAGAAGAAAAGATAGATAAGATCTTCAATTTCCTAAAGGAAAGTTTCCCGAACGATCTCCACCTCTATCGTTCGAAACCAACTTATATTGAGATAGCTCCACGAGCCATCTCAAAATTAACGGCCGTAGAACATCTGTTAGACCATCATTATAGAATTCCACTTTCTCAAAGCATGGCTTTTGGAGATAATTACAATGATATTGAAATGCTTCGAGGCGTAGGTATGGGGATTGCCGTGGGAAATGCCAAGCCTGAAGTCCTGGAAATCGCCCATATGGTAACCTCTCCCGGGAAAGAGGATGGAGTTGCCAGAAGTATTTCTGAGATCCTTAAAATTTAAGTTCATATGAACCTGTAGCCGGAAATAATAAAAATTGTATTTTGCCGGCGATCAAGAACAAATTTTATGGAAGAATCTACCCTTTTCACCAATGACGCTATTGTTTTTGGACTATTAATGTTAGCCCTGGGCTTTGTTTTTTATACCTCTTCAAAAAAGAATGGATTCTGGGGTAAATTTTACAAAGTGGTACCAGCCTTGCTTATGTGTTACCTCATCCCTGCTATTTTCAACTCTTTTGGCTGGATAGATGACGAAACTTCCCAATTATATTTTGTAGCAAGTAGATATTTATTACCAGCCGCTCTCGTTTTAATGACTCTTAGCATAGACCTGAAAGCAATTTTTAATCTTGGCCCCAAGGCCTTGATCATGTTCTTCTCCGGAACGATAGGTATAATCATAGGAGGCCCTATTGCCATTCTTATAGTTTCGGCAATTTCTCCTGAAACTGTTGGTGGTGCCGGTCCCGATGCCATTTGGAGAGGACTATCTACCATTGCAGGTAGCTGGATTGGTGGTGGCGCCAATCAGGCAGCTATGCTGGAGATCTATGAATACAACCCTGATCTGTACGGAGGAATGGTGCTAGTAGATATTGTGGTTGCCAACCTTCTTATGGCAGGACTGCTAATGGGAATCGGGAAAAGTGACCAGTTAGATAACTGGCTAAAAGCCGATAACTCAGCCATCACCGAACTAAAAGAGAAAGTTTCGAACTACGCCGAGAGCGTTACAAGAAACCCTCAACTATCAGATTATATGATCATGCTCGCGCTGGCATTTGGCACAGTTGGTTTCGCACACTGGGGAGCTGATAATATGTCGGAATACCTGCTTGCTAATTTTGAAGTTTTCAACGATTCAAAAAGCGCCCTTTCCTCCTTCTCATCCCAGTTCTTCTGGATGATCACCATAGCAACCGCTATTGGAATCATCCTGTCATTTACTCCATTTAAATCTTATGAAGGAGCGGGAGCCAGTAAATTAGGAAGTATTTTCATTTATATCCTCGTTGCCACCATCGGGATGAAAATGGATCTTACCATGGTTTTTGATAACCCGGGATTAATTGGAATTGGGTTGATTTGGATGTTGATTCATATCATATTCCTGTTTGGTACGGCAAAAGCTATAAAAGCTCCTTATTTCTTTCTAGCTGTAGGAAGCCAGGCGAATGTTGGCGGTGCGGCTTCAGCCCCTGTTGTTGCAGCTGCCTTCCACCCTTCTTTGGCAACTGTAGGAGTACTACTTGCGGTATTTGGATATGTGGTTGGAACTTATGGGGCAATTTTGTGTACAATTTTAATGCAAATAGCCGCCGGCGGTTAGTAATAAATAGAAAAATATAAGATATTTGCGCTCCTTAAAAATCTGAATTCAAAAAATGAAAAAACTAGCTCTTCTTTTAGTCATATTAATAAGCATCACGGCTTGTTCGGAAAAAGAAAGCAATCTTATTGTGAGCGGGGAAGTAAAAGGTCTTAAGAAAGGAACCTTATACCTTCAGAAGATCCAGGATACTATCTTAGTGAACGTAGACTCTGTAGTTGTTGACGGTGAACCTAATTTTGCCATGGAGACATATATCCAAAGTCCGCAGATCATGTATCTGTATCTGGAAAAAGTAGACAACAATCAGTATGATGATCGTATAGAGTTTTTTGCAGATAAAGGAGAAGTTTCCATCAACACCAAACTGGAAAAATTTGAGACCAGTGCAAAAATCGTAGGTTCTGCAAACCAGGAGAAACTTGTTGAATATCGTAAAATGATTAGCAGGTTCAACGACCAGAACCTTGACCTTATCAAAGAAAGCTTTGACGCTGAAAAAGCCCAGGATGAGGAAAAGTTAATCGAGATAGACCAGAAATACGACCGACTTCTTAAAAGGAAATATTTATATACAGTGAATTTCGCGATCAACAACAAAGATCATGAAATAGCACCTTACCTGGCCCTTTCTGAAGTATTTGACGCGAATATCAAATATCTGGATACAATCTATACTTCCCTTGCGCCGAAGGTTAAGAAATCTAAGTATGGAGAGGAACTAAAGGAATTTTTGAAAGAAAGAAAAAAGCAGGAGAAACTGGAAGAAAAAGTCGAGGAACAAACCGAGGCAGAAAATCAAAATTCTTAGCAAGAGGAAAATATCAGGATAATTTAAGGGATCGAATGATCCCTTTTTTTATGCACGAATATGACTTAGTACATAAAAAAAGCCTCTTCATTTGAAGAGGCTTTTTAACCTTGAGCCGATGGAGGGACTCGAACCCACGACCTGCTGATTACAAATCAGCTGCTCTAGCCAGCTGAGCTACATCGGCAACTTATTAAAGCGCGTTCAGCTTTTCGATCAAAGCATTTGCTTTAGTCTCAAGTTCAGCCTGAACTTCCTTAAAATGTTTTTGTTTATTTTCTACGTCACGACGGTTGATCTTCGTGATCAATTCATCATATTCTTTTATAGCTTCATCTACGATCGCCTCAGACTTAGCCGGGTCTTCTTTTGGATTAGCCATCTGGTGAATGTAGGCAGCATCTATGATGTCTCCCATTACATAATTCACATCTTTTTTAAGCAATCTTTTACTCGCCATTTTCAATAAATTTCGGCTGCGAATTTAAACTATTTTTTGAAAGGAAAATGAATTCGGTAAAATTAATTCTGATTTTTTTTCAGAACGCTTAGAGCCTCGGGCATATGCCTTTTTGCACTCATACTATTGAATTTATGCAGCAGTTTACCTTCTCTATCAAAAACAAAGGTTTCCCGGCCGGGTATTAGCCCCAGCAAATTTGGTTTTACGCCGAAAGCCTGCCTGGCCTTTTTCTCTGGATCTGATAGAAAGATATATGGAAGATCATATTTATTGGCAAATTTTGAATGGGACGATGAAGAATCGGCACTAATTCCTATTACCTCGGCACCCAGATCCTTAAATTCTTCATAGCTATCTCTGAAACTACAGGCCTCTTTTGTACAACCCGGAGTAAAATCTTTGGGATAAAAGTAGACCACAAATGATTTTTCACCTTTCAAAGCCGAAAAATCAAAAGTTTTTCCGTCCTGATCCTTTAATTGTAATTGTGGAACTTCCTCTCCTATCTTCATATTATTCGCCTTTGTAGGTTACAAAATTCCTTGGTGTTTCATAAAGGGTTACTTCAAGGTCATGACCTTCCTTGATCTTACCTCGCAGCTTATTCCATATAACTACTGCTATATTTTCAGCGGTGGGAATTAAATCACTAAACTCCGGTACTTCAATATTCAAATTCTTATGATCGAATGGCTCTTCAACTTCCTTTAAAATGAGATTTTTCAGGTCTTTTAAGTCCATTACAAAACCGGTCCTGGGATCTGGCTGCCCGGTCACAGAAACAATTAATTCATAATTATGCCCATGGTAGTGAGGATTACTGCATTTACCAAAAACCTCAAAATTACGCTCGTCATCCCATTCCTTCCTGAAAAGACGATGAGCAGCATTAAAATGTGCTTTCCTGTGGACCGTTATTCTCATTGCTGTATATGTGAATAATATTTATCAAAAATGATCTTGAACCATTCAGTATAAACATGAGGGTTCTTCTTCATATCTACCTGAAGATCTTCTAATGAAACCCATTTCCAGGCAGCTACCTCATCAGGATTAAGATCTGGTTTTCCTTCAAAATTACCAACAAGAATATGATCGAATTCATGTTCGGTTAAACCATTATCAAAAGGAGCCTTATAAATAAACGATATCGTGTCTTTCAAGTCTGTAGAGAAACCCATCTCTTCCTGCAATCTTCTTTTTCCAGCTTCAATATTGGATTCTCCCTCTCTTTGATGACTACAACAGGTATTGGTCCATAAACCAGGAGAATGATATTTGGAAAGTGCCCTTTGTTGTATCATTAGTTCCTGTTTATCATTGAAAACAAAAACTGAAAAGGCACGGTGGAGCAATGCTTTTTCGTGGGCTTCGATCTTCTCCATGAGCCCTATTTGCTCGTCCTTTTCGTTAACTAAAATTACTTTTTCTTCTGCCATTTTTTTAATTGAGATTCAAATGTACAAAAACAGTGTTTCCTTTCACAAATAAGCTGATTAAGCAAATCCTAAAGTTTTAATCTACCGGTATAAATGTCACAGTTAATGGAAAGAATAAATTCAGACCTGCGGTTTTTCTCGTGCTGAACTTCAGAACATAAGATATTATTCCTGCAATTATTGACTAATTCAGTTTCACCATATCCCCTACCTGAGATCCTGCTCTCGTCCACTCCCAGATTTATCAGGTATTCGCGGGTTACATCAACTCGCTCCTGGGAGAGCCTGAGGTTGTAATCGTCATCTGCTCTGCTGTCTGTGTGAGACCTAATATCTATAAGCAATTCAGGGTATTCCGCCATATAGGCAGCGATCTCATCAAGTTGGCTGGCAGCCTGAGGCTTTATCTCTGCCTTATCAAGGTCGAATAGAATTGGATCCAGATTCAGCATTTTGGCCAGATCATCTCCAACTCGTGCCGCAAAGATCTTATCTCCTTCAAAATTTTGAAAGAGTATAATATTCTCCCTTCTTTTTACCTCTGTGGCGTAGAAACTCCAATTAAAGAATGCTCTCATTGCAGCAATATTCTCTGGAGTTTCTCCAGAAAAATCGTGAGATGCCTGGTACATTACAAGTCCGTTTTCTTTTCTTCCAAAGCCATTCCCGTATACTATAATCGCTCCGGGACCTTTGGAAAGCGACGGAACATCCGGAGCCGAAGGATCTACAATTATGGTTTTAGTGGTTTGCCTCCATACATTAGCCTTTTTCGGGTAGAAAATACGTTCAGATCCGTTGATCAGCGCTTTATCACTTTTCCCTAAATATTGTGAAACAGGATCGGCTGGAAGTTGATGAGTATATGGTGGTGTGGCATACCTGTGCTCATAAAAAGGTATTAGACCGGTAGTTCGGGCTCCAGCCGCTCCTTCAGACAGAAAATTCAATTGTAGTACTTCAGTTGTATCGCCGTTGGGAACCGTTCCGTATAAATTTTCAAGCAGACTTCCAGCATGACATCCCGCCCATATAGCTCCCTTCAATTTTCTATTCCAGAAATACAGGTTTTTATGAGTCTCAAATTTTGGTTGGGCATGAGGCATAACAAAAAGATCATCACATACCCCAAGCTCATCTGGGGTTTTCCAATTTTTAGAATCATAACCTCCATGGGCAGAACCGGGAATTCCAGCAGCCCGAAAATAAGTAAGAGCTATGCTACCATTTTGCTTGTCCAGTGTCCACTTTGGTGCAACTGAAAGATTTGTAAAAACTGGTAATTCCTGATCTTCTTCAAAATAGGTTCCAACTACGCCTCTATTTTCCCAAATTTCGATTCTTTGTCTTAGAGGTTCCGTAATATATGAGACCGGGATAACAAAAGAGCCCGATCTAAAAACCTCCTCTCCAATGACGAAATCGATCCCATCCTTTTGTTTTTCATTATTGATCACCCATTTTACTTCCACCGGAAACTCAAGCAGCAGATCATATATAAAACCATAAGGTTTTAAGGCATTTGCATGGGTTTGAGGAGTTAGCCCCATATTAATTGCATAACTCCCTTTGGCAATTATCTCTTTTCTATTCTGTGAAAAGCTGAAATTGCCATAAAGAAGGATTACCGCAATGAGCATTGCGAATATAGTTCGGTTTTGCAGGGAAAAACCCATAATTTCTTAGCAGGTAATTTTTATAAAGGTCGGACAAAAAGTGTAAAACCCAAATAATTTATTGAGTACAAAAAGATTACGAAACCACTATCATCTGTTTTTCGTAGGTATCTTCGAGTGATGATCGGGAGATCGTTGCTATGAGAAAGTTGATGGGATACGAGTGTGTCCCATCTTTTTTATACTGAGTATAGCCAAATAATAAACGATGAATGCCGGTCTGCATATAGAAAATTCCTGAAAATAATAGTATTTTTGCCGCTCCAATAGCAACAGGAATGAAGCATTATCAAAAAGAGATCAACAAAAGAAGAACATTTGGTATCATCTCACACCCCGATGCCGGTAAAACAACGCTTACTGAAAAACTATTACTTTTTGGTGGAGCGATACAGGAAGCCGGTGCGGTTAAATCTAATAAAATTAAGAAGGGTGCTACCAGTGACTTTATGGAGATCGAGAGACAAAGGGGGATCTCGGTTGCGACTTCTGTACTTGCTTTTGAATATAAGGATATAAAGATCAATATCCTGGATACTCCGGGGCACAAGGATTTCGCTGAAGATACCTTTAGAACTCTTACCGCAGTGGATAGTGTGATCGTTGTAATAGATGTTGCCAAAGGTGTAGAGGAACAAACTGAAAAGTTGGTGGAAGTTTGTAGGATGCGTAACATCCCGATGATCGTTTTTATAAATAAACTGGATCGAGAGGGTAAAGACGCCTTTGAACTTCTTGATGAAATTGAACAGAAGCTGAACCTTACAGTTACTCCTTTAAGCTTCCCTATTGGAATGGGATATGACTTCAAAGGCATCTATAATATCTGGGAAAAGAATGTAAACCTATTCACCGGTGATCCAAGAAAAGATATCGAAGAAACGGTTGAAATCAGTGACCTGAAATCTAAAGAATTAGATGAATTAATTGGTAATGAAGCAGCCGATACTTTAAGAGGCGAATTGGAACTTGCCCAGGGTGTATATCCAGAATTTGACAGGGAAGCCTATCTCGGCGGAAGATTACAACCTGTATTCTTTGGTTCTGCCCTTAATAACTTTGGAGTGCGTGAATTACTGGATTGCTTTATTAAAATCGCTCCTCCACCAAGACCTAAGGAAAGCGACACCAGAGTTGTAAAACCAGACGAAAAAGATTTTACCGGGTTCGTATTTAAGATCCACGCCAATATGGATCCAAAACACCGTGACCGCCTGGCTTTCGTAAAGATAGTTTCAGGGAAATTCGAAAGAAATAAGAATTACCTGCATGTTAGGAATAATAAAAACATGAAGTTTTCTTCTCCAAACGCTTTTTTTGCCGAAAAGAAAGAGATCGTAGATGTTTCCTATCCTGGTGATATTGTAGGGCTTCACGATACTGGGAATTTCAAAATCGGTGATACTCTTACCCAGGGAGAAACATTGATGTATAAAGGAATTCCAAGTTTCTCTCCTGAACACTTTAGATATATTAACAATGCCGATCCTATGAAATCCAAGCAACTGGAAAAAGGTATCGATCAGTTAATGGATGAAGGGGTAGCACAGCTATTTACTCTTGAAATGAACGGTAGAAAAATAATAGGAACCGTTGGAGCACTGCAATTCGAAGTTATTCAATATAGATTGGAACACGAGTATGGGGCAAAGTGTACCTACGAAAACCTGAACGTTCATAAAGCTACCTGGGTTGAACCCGAGGATGAAAAGAGCGAAGAATTCAAGGATTTCAAAAGGGTTAAATCTAAATACCTGGCTAAAGATAAATCTGGCCAACTGGTATTTTTGGCTGATTCTCAGTTCTCTTTACAGATGACCCAGCAGAAATATCCTTCAATAAAATTCCATTTCACTTCAGAATTTTAAGGCTTCAGTAATTTTTAGTTGAGATGCTGAACCAAATTCAGCAAGACAAATTAATTTAATTCAGAAAAATCCGTCACCCTGAACTTGTTTCAGGGTCTTTCCACAAATGCAAGACCAAGTTCGGCATGACATATTTATGTGCAAAACTAAAATTGGTCTATTTAAATCAATAGTTACACCCGCAAAATTTACTATTTTCGGGAGCAAAGTTTCTCTATGTCCCAAATTGATCAGTTTATTGCAGATTTTGCTTCCGCCGTATGGGGAATTCCCTTAGTTATCCTTTTAATAGGAGGTGGAATTTTTCTACTAATTTATTCTCGATTTTTGCCCTTCAGATATCTTGGCCATTCTATCGAGGTTCTTCGAGGTAAATATAACAATCCTGACGACCCGGGAGATATTAATCATTTCCAGGCATTGTCTACCGCTCTTTCCTCCACCGTGGGAATGGGAAATATTGCCGGAGTGGCCGTAGCGATAGCTTTAGGAGGCCCAGGAGCTATTTTCTGGTTATGGGTTAGCGCTGTAGTTGGAATGGCAACAAAATTCTTTACTAATAGCTTAGCGGTGATGTATCGTGGAAAAGATTCTGAAGGAAAGATACAGGGTGGGGTTATGTATTTTATCGTAGAAGGACTTGGAAAAAAATGGAAACCTCTGGCAATATTTTTCGCTGTTTCCGGACTCGTTGGTGCCTTACCGGTTTTTAACGTAAACCAATTGACCCAGGCGATCAATTATATTCTGCTGGAACCAAATAATATTGAAACTGGCTTTATGTCCAGCCTAATCATTGGAATATTCTTAACCATAATAACCACAATCGTAATAGTTGGAGGTTTGGACAGAATTAGTAAAACTGTGTCCAAACTTGTGCCCGCAATGGTGGCACTATACTTCCTTTCTGTTGTGACTATTCTTCTCGTTAATTATGATGTTGTTCTCCATTATTTTGGAATGATCTTTACCGATGCTTTCGCTGCAAACAATTATAAAGGTGATCCATTACTTGGCGGAGTTTTAGGTGGATTGATCTTATTAGGAATTAGACGGGGAGCTTTTTCAAACGAAGCAGGGATCGGAACCGCTACTATGGCTCATGGAGCGAGTAAAACTTCAGAACCTATCCGTGAAGGATTAATCGCCATGTTAGGCCCGGCTATCGATACACTGGTAGTTTGTACACTTACCGCCATGGCGATTCTGGTAACTGGAGTTTGGCAAAGCACAGACGTAAATGGTGTTAGCCTTACCGCCGCCGCTTTTGATCAGGCAATTCCTTATGTTGGGAATTACCTTCTATTATTATGTATTCTCGCCTTCAGTATTTCTTCACTTTTCTCATATTCCTACTACGGAACAAAATGTCTTTCATTTCTAATTGGGGCAGAAAACAAAAAATATTATAACTGGATCTACATTCTAAGTATTATCATTGGGGCGACAACCTCTCTAAGTTTTATTCTGAACTTGATTGACGGATTCTTTGCTTTAATGGCCATCCCAACGATGATCTCAACCCTAATTCTGGCTCCTAGAGTAATGAAAGCTGCGAAGATCTATTTCGCGAAATATACTCCTTGATAATTGATAATTGAATTTCAATAATCATCTTTAATTAGAAAAGAGATTTCTCGCTTCGCTCGAAATGACTTTACAAATCAGGTCATTTCGAATGAGTATAGCGAATGAGAAATCTCTTTTTTATAATAACTATTATCGTCGACTTAAATTAAGCCTGTCCCGTAGGCCCAAAATTCAATGGCAAGGGAGACTTGTCATAATCCCTAATTTCACCGTGAGCCTGTTCGAATTTATTGATATTATCGCCTAATGCTTTTAAAAGTCTTTTAGCATGTTGGGGTGTAAGGATAATTCTCGATTTCACCTTACTTTTTGGTCTGCCTGGCATGATATTCACGAAATCCACTACAAATTCTGAAACAGAATGGTTGATTATGGCAAGATTTGAATAGGTTCCTTCAGCCACCGCTTCATCTAACTCTATATTTATTTTCCCTTTTTGGTTCTTATTTTTTTTATCGTCTTCCATGATTGAGATTTTCTTCAATTTAATATTTATTATCTAAAATTCTATTTCCCTAGTTTATAATACACAAAATCTGATACAATTGGATCTATTCCCTGTGCCCTTAATTCCGTAGCGATCTGGCCACGGTGGTAGGTAGAATGATTCACTATATGAAAAATGATATCCTTTACTACATTCTGATAACTCTCGCCTTTAGTGTTCTTAAAACTCACAATTCTCTCAAGATCTTCCTTCTCAAGAATGTCTAGTGTTTCCTGAAAGTTCTCCTTTTCGAAGGTTTCAAGTTTATCAGCCTTCTGTACTTCCCAGACTTTTATAATATCACTATTACCCTTTAGGCGCTCATTCCATATCTTCTGAGCATTTAAAATATGAGATAATAACTCAATTGCTCTTTCTGGAATCATGAATTCTAAATCTCCATCATTAAACTTTTTAATGATCGCCAGATTGTAATAATGTGAATATTCCAGTAACTCTTTAAAATAATCTTTCATATCTCAAATATCGGTATAAATAAAAAAGGCCCCGCGGTGAGCGGAGCCTTTTTTCTTATTATTAACAGGAATTAGTTATAATTAACTTCCTGTTTTCTCTCAAGCATTTCGTCGAATTCTTCTTTAGAACCAACAATAATGCTATCGTATTTTCTCATACCTGTACCTGCAGGAATTCTGTGTCCTACAATTACATTTTCCTTCAATCCTTCTAGTTCATCGATCTTACCGCTTACTGCAGCTTCGTTCAATACCTTAGTTGTTTCCTGGAAGGAAGCAGCCGAGATGAATGACTTAGTCTGAAGTGAAGCTCTAGTAATACCCTGAAGTACCGGATTTGCAGTTGCCGTGATTACGTCTCTTGCGGTAGCAAGGTTCTTGTCTTCCCTTCTAAGAATAGAGTTTTCGTCTCTAAGATCTCTTGGAGTAATGATCTGTCCGGCTTTCAGCTTTTCAGAATCACCAGCATCTTCGATCACCTTCATTCCGAACAACTTATTGTTCTCATCGATGAAATCATCTTTGTGAACAAGCTGATTCTCTAGGAAGATTGTATCACCCGGATCAACGATTCTTACTTTACGCATCATTTGTCTTACCACAACCTCGAAGTGCTTATCGTTAATCTTCACACCCTGTAAACGGTATACCTCCTGAACTTCGTTCACAAGATACTGTTGTACAGCGTTAGGCCCTTTAATGTTCAGGATATCCTCCGGAGTGATAGAACCATCAGATAATGGCATACCCGCTCTTACGTAGTCATTCTCCTGAACAAGGATCTGGTTAGAAAGCTTAACAAGATACTTCTTAACCTCACCAAGTTTAGACTCAACGATGATCTCACGGTTACCTCTTTTGATCTTACCAAAAGAAACAACACCATCGATCTCAGATACAACAGCCGGGTTAGATGGGTTACGCGCTTCGAAAAGCTCGGTTACCCTTGGAAGACCACCCGTAATATCCCCTGCTTTAGAAGATTTACGTGGAATCTTAACCAAAATCTTACCAACCCCGATCTTCTCTTCATTGTCCACCATAAGGTGAGCTCCAACCGGAAGGTTATAAGAACGAATCACTTCGTCTTTCTTACCAAGAATATGAAGCGTTGGGATCAGTTTCTTGTTACGAGATTCAGAAATTACTTTTTCCTGGAATCCTGTCTGCTCATCGATCTCAACCTGATAAGTAACACCTTGCTCAACGTTTTCGTACTTGATCTTACCGGCGAATTCAGAAATAATTACACCGTTATATGGATCCCAAGTACAGATCACATCTCCTTTTGATACAGTTGCTCCGTCATTAATATTGATCTGAGCACCGTAAGGAATGTTGTTGTTACTTAATACAACTCCTGTTTTCTTGTCTTTTATCTTCAGTTCAGCAGTACGGGAGATCACGATGTCTGCAGTTCCACCATCAGGGGCTTCACCTTTAACAACTTTAAGATCTTCGATCTCAGCGATACCATCAAACTTAGCTTCAAGTTTGTTATCTTCAGAAATGTTACCTGCAATACCACCCACGTGGAAAGTACGTAGTGTAAGCTGTGTACCAGGCTCTCCAATAGACTGTGCAGCAACAACACCAACAGCTTCACCTGTTTGAACGATCTTGTTAGTTGCAAGGTTTCTACCGTAACACTTGATACAGATACCTTTCTTCGCCTCACAGGTAAGTGGTGAACGTACTTCAACACTCTCAATTGGCGCGTCCTCTATCTTAGCAACAATTTCTTCAGTTATTTCTTCATTCGCACCAACAAGAAGTTCATCTGTTGATGGATTTACAACATCATTCAGGGAAATACGTCCAAGGATTCTTTCTCCTAAAGATTCTACGATTTCTTCGTTTTTCTTAAGTGGTCTAACTTCAACACCTCTAAGAGTTCCACAGTCATCTTCATTTACGATCACATCCTGAGATACATCTACCAGACGACGGGTTAGGTAACCAGCATCGGCCGTTTTAAGTGCGGTATCGGCAAGACCTTTACGAGCACCGTGAGTAGAGATAAAGTATTCAAGAATCGAAAGACCCTCCTTAAAGTTAGAAAGAATCGGGTTTTCGATAATTTCACCACCACCAGAATTCGATTTCTTCGGCTTGGCCATAAGACCACGCATACCTGTTAACTGACGGATCTGCTCTTTCGAACCACGCGCACCAGAATCAAGCATCATATATACAGAGTTGAATCCTTGCTTGTCTTCACGAATTCGCTTCATAGCCAATTCAGTTAGACCAGCGTTGGTCGAAGTCCAAATGTCAATTACCTGGTTATAACGTTCATTATTGGTAATAAGCCCCATATTATAGTTACCAATGATACCTTCAACCTGCTCGTTAGCTTCATCGATCATAGATTGTTTCTCTTCAGGGATGATAATATCACCTAGGCTGAAAGAAAGTCCTCCACGGAATGCGAATCCGTAACCAAGTTGCTTGATCTGGTCAAGGAACTCAGAAGTTTCTGGTACACTGGTAATTTTAAGAATCTTACCAATGATCTCACGAAGAGATTTCTTAGTTAATACCTCATTGATATATCCTGCTTTTTCTGGTACTGCTTCGTTGAACAATACTCTACCAACAGTAGTTTCAATAATCTGGTAAACTAATTCACCTGCCTCATTATAATCTTTGGTTCTAATCTTGATTCCTGCATTAAGATCTACTCTCTTCTGGTTGTAAGCAATTACAAGCTCTTCCGCAGAATAGAAAGTTAGCCCTTCACCTTTTACAGTTTCCTCATCTGTAGATTTCTTGTGCTTGGTCATATAGTAAAGACCAAGTACCATATCCTGAGATGGTACTGTAATAGGAGAACCATTTGCAGGGTTCAATATGTTATGAGAAGCAAGCATCAATAGCTGTGCTTCCAGAATAGCTTCTGGCCCAAGAGGTAAATGCACCGCCATCTGGTCACCATCGAAATCTGCGTTGAATGCAGTACACGCAAGCGGGTGAAGCTGAATTGCCTTACCTTCAATAAGTTTAGGCTGGAATGCCTGGATACCCAGACGGTGAAGCGTAGGAGCACGGTTCAATAATACCGGATGTCCTTTTAATACGTTCTCTAGTATATCCCAAACTACAGGTTCTTTCTTATCGATAATCTTCTTCGCAGACTTCACTGTTTTTACGATACCTCTTTCGATCAGTTTTCTGATGATAAAAGGCTTGTAAAGTTCAGCTGCCATGTTCTTTGGAAGACCACACTCGAACATTTTCAATTCTGGTCCTACAACGATTACCGAACGCGCAGAATAATCCACACGTTTACCAAGCAGGTTTTGACGGAAACGTCCTTGCTTACCTTTCAATGAATCTGAAAGGGATTTAAGCGGACGGTTAGAGTCAGTCTTAACTGCTGATGATTTTCTAGTATTATCGAATAATGAATCCACAGATTCCTGAAGCATACGTTTCTCGTTACGTAAAATTACTTCAGGAGCTTTGATCTCCATTAATCTTTTCAGACGGTTGTTACGAATAATTACACGACGGTAAAGATCGTTTAAATCTGAAGTCGCGAAACGACCACCATCAAGAGGTACAAGAGGTCTTAGTTCCGGTGGAATAACCGGTACTACCTTCATGATCATCCACTCTGGGTTGTTCTCACGATTTTTGTTTGCGTCACGAAGTGCTTCCACAACCTGAAGTCTCTTGAGAGCCTCAGTTTTACGTTGCTTTGAAGTTTCGTTGTTTGCCTTATGTCTCAATTCATAAGAAAGATCATCAAGATCGATTCTCTTAAGAATTTCGATAAGACATTCAGCTCCCATCTTAGCGATAAACTTGTTTGGGTCGCTGTCTTCTAAATATTGATTTTCCTGAGGAAGTTCATCTAAGATGTTCAGATACTCTTCTTCAGTTAAGAAATCCATTTTCTTTAATGGTTCCCCTTCTTCATTCTTCGCATTACCTGGCTGGATCACTACATATCTTTCGTAGTAGATGATCATGTCCAGTTTCTTAGAAGGAAGACCTAGCAAATAACCAATTTTGTTAGGTAAAGAACGGAAATACCAGATATGAGCTACAGGAACAACAAGGTTGATGTGACCAACACGGTCTCTACGCACCTTCTTTTCAGTAACTTCTACACCACAACGGTCACAAACGATCCCTTTGTATCGAATTCTCTTATATTTTCCGCAGGCACACTCATAATCCTTTACAGGACCAAAAATACGCTCACAGAACAATCCGTCACGCTCTGGTTTGTGCGTACGGTAATTGATCGTTTCAGGCTTAAGAACTTCACCACGAGATTCCGCGAGGATAGACTCTGGAGAAGCTAAACCTATAGAGATCTGGTTGAACCTCTGTACTGTATTTTTATCATTATTTCTAGCCATACTTATAGTATTCAGTATTGAGTATTCAGTAGAAAGTCACTGCAGACTAGCTACTGAATACTACAAACTATTTTTTTATTCTTCAAGTTTAATATCCAATCCTAGACCTTTCAATTCGTGCATAAGTACGTTGAAAGATTCCGGCAATCCAGGTTCTGGCATTGGCTCACCTTTAACAATAGCCTCATAAGTTTTAGCTCTTCCGATCACGTCATCTGACTTCACGGTTAAGATTTCTCTTAGAGTACTAGATGCTCCGTAAGCTTCAAGAGCCCAAACCTCCATCTCTCCAAATCTCTGACCACCAAATTGTGCCTTACCACCAAGCGGCTGCTGAGTAATAAGTGAGTATGGTCCGATAGATCTGGCGTGCATCTTATCGTCGATCATGTGACCAAGCTTAAGCATATAGATCACACCAACAGTTGCACGCTGGTCGAATCTCTCACCGGTTCCACCATCATAAAGGTGAGTATGACCGTATCTTGGGATTCCTGCTTTATCGGTAAGCTCATTGATCTCATCGATAGTAGCACCGTCAAAAATAGGAGTGGCATATTTCTTACCATTCTTCTGTCCTGCCCATCCAAGAACTGTTTCGTAGATCTGACCGATGTTCATACGTGATGGTACCCCAAGTGGGTTCAACACAATGTCTACCGGAGTTCCGTCTTCAAGGAATGGCATATCTTCCTGACGAACGATTCTAGCAACAATACCCTTGTTACCGTGACGTCCTGCCATCTTATCACCAACCTTCAGCTTACGTTTCTTAGCAATGTAAACTTTAGCCAGTTTAAGAATTCCTGATGGAAGTTCATCTCCAACAGAAATGGTGAATTTCTCTCTCCTCAGGTTACCCTGAAGATCGTTTTCTTTAATCTTATAGTTGTGGATAAGGTCTGCAACAAGAGCGTTAAGATGATCATCTGTAGTCCATGTTCCACTAGTTAAGTGAGTGTAATCGTCTACAGCGTTCAGCATCTTAAGAGTATACTTCTTACCTTTTGGCATTACTTCTTCGCCAAGATCGTTCTGTACTCCCTGAGCTGTTTTTCCACCTATAATAGCGAAAAGTTTCTCAACAAGTTCAGCCTTAAGATTAGCGAATTTAGCATCGTATTTCTTCTCTAATGCCGCAACATCTTCTTTATCCTGTGCTCTCTTACGCTTATCTTTAATTGCTCTTGCGAACAATTTCTTGTTTATAACCACACCACTTAATGATGGAGAAGCTTTTAGAGAAGCATCTTTTACATCACCAGCTTTGTCACCAAAGATCGCACGTAAAAGTTTTTCTTCCGGAGTTGGATCGCTTTCCCCTTTAGGAGTGATCTTACCTATAAGAATATCACCAGGCTTCACTTCAGCACCAACTCTAATCATACCATGCTCATCAAGGTCTTTTGTAGCCTCTTCAGAAACGTTTGGAATGTCATTAGTTAATTCTTCGTTACCTAGTTTTGTATCTCTTACTTCAAGAGAGTACTCATCTATATGGATAGAGGTGAAAATATCATCTCTAACCACTTTTTCTGAAATCACGATCGCATCCTCAAAGTTGTAACCTTTCCAAGGCATAAAGGCAACCTTCATGTTCCTACCTAGTGCAAGTTCACCTGCTTCAGTAGCATAACCCTGGCAAAGTACCTGACCTTTAGTTACCCTGTCACCAACACTTACGATTGGCTTCAGGTTGATACAGGTTCCCTGGTTAGTCTTACGGAATTTGATAAGGTCATAAGTTTTAGAATCATCATCAAAACTTACCATTCTTTCCTCATCCGTACGATCGTACTTAATAATAATCTTATTAGCGTCTACATATTCTACTTCTCCTTCTCCTTCAGCATTGATCAATACTCGAGAATCTGTAGCTACCTGTCTTTCAAGACCAGTTCCAACAATAGGAGAATCTGTTCTTAAAAGCGGTACTGCCTGACGCATCATGTTGGATCCCATCAGTGCACGGTTCGCATCATCATGTTCCAGGAATGGAATCAATGAAGCCGAAATAGACGAGATCTGGTTTGGAGCAACATCGGTATAATGAACCTCTTTTGGATCCACAACCGGGAAGTCACCTTCCATACGTGCAATTACACGATCACTTTCTATAGTTCCGTCATCCTTTAATGGGATATTCGCCTGAGCAATCTTCTTACCTTCTTCCTCTTCAGCACTCAGATAGATTGGCTCTTCTGAAATGTTGATCTTACCGTCTGTTACACTTCGGTAAGGAGTTTCAATGAATCCCATGCCGTTCACTTTTGCATAAACAGAAAGTGAAGAAATAAGACCAATGTTCGGACCTTCAGGAGTTTCAATCGGGCAAAGTCTTCCGTAGTGAGTATAGTGAACATCACGTACCTCGAAACCTGCTCTTTCTCTGGATAGACCACCTGGTCCTAACGCTGAAAGTCTACGCTTATGCGTGATCTCTGCGAGAGGGTTAGTCTGATCCATGAACTGAGATAACTGGTTTGTTCCGAAGAAAGAGTTGATCACAGAAGAAAGTGTCTTCGCGTTGATCAAATCTATCGGTGTAAACACCTCGTTATCACGAACGTTCATTCTCTCACGGATCGTTCTTGCCATACGCGCAAGACCAACACCGAATTGCTGAGATAATTGCTCACCTACAGTTCTAACGCGACGGTTAGATAAGTGATCAATATCATCGATCTCAGCTTTAGAATTAATAAGCTCGATTAAATATTTAACAATGGTGATGATATCTACCTTGGTAAGCACCTGCTTATCCATTTCAACATCAAGACCAAGTTTCTTGTTCATTCTATATCTACCAACTTCTCCAAGGCTGTAACGCTGATCTGAAAAGAAAAGCTTGTCGATAATTCCACGAGCAGTTTCCTCATCTGGCGGTTCAGCATTACGAAGCTGACGATAGATATGTTCTACCGCTTCCTTTTCAGAGTTGGTAGGATCTTTTTGTAATGTATTATGAATGATCGCATAGTCCCCGGTCTGGTTATCCTCTTTATGAAGAAGGATAGTTTTACTTCCGGTTTCAAGAATTTCTTCTATGTGATCTTTCTCAAGTTCTGTATCACGGTCCAGAACGATCTCGTTACGCTCGATAGAAACAACTTCACCAGTATCTTCATCTACGAAATCTTCATACCATGTGTTAAGTACTCTAGCCGCAAGTTTACGACCAAGATATTTTTTAAGTCCTGTCTTAGAAACTTTAACCTCCTCTGCAAGGTCAAAGATCTCAAGGATATCCTTATCACGCTCAAATCCAATGGCACGAAAAAGAGTAGTAACAGGTAATTTTTTCTTACGATCGATATACGCGTACATTACGCTGTTGATATCGGTAGCAAATTCAATCCATGAACCTTTGAAAGGAATTACACGGGCTGAATACAATTTAGTTCCATTAGCATGGAAAGACTGTCCAAAGAAAACCCCCGGTGAACGGTGTAGCTGAGATACTACTACTCGCTCGGCACCGTTGATGCAGAAAGTTCCGCTAGGTGTCATATAAGGGATAGTTCCCAAGTATACGTCCTGTACGATGGTTTCAAAATCTTCGTGTTCAGGGTCGGTACAGTATAACTTAAGTCTTGCCTTAAGCGGTACACTGTAGGTCAAACCGCGTTCGATACACTCCTGGATGGAGTATCTTGGCGGGTCCACAAAATAATCTAAGAATTCTAGTACAAATTGATTACGGGTGTCCGTAATGGGGAAGTTTTCTAGGAAGGTGTTGTAAAGACCTTCATTTCCCCGCTCTTCTGATTTTGTCTCTAATTGAAAGAAGTCCTGAAAAGACTTAATCTGCAGATCCAGAAAGTCCGGATAAGCAGGCTTATTCTTAACAGAAGAGAAACTCAATCTTTCAGTTTGCTTTGCTAACATCAATGGACGGGATTATAATTTATATAAAAAATGCTGCGCTTTTAAACCTTAGGTTTCATATACGCAAAATGGTTTAGACCTCCAGGAGTAATTCCTGAGGTCTAAACCTAAATAATATTGCTTGTGTTAAGCTTATTTAAGCTCAACCTCAGCTCCTGCTTCTTCTAATTGCTTTTTAAGAGCTTCTGCTTCGTCTTTAGCTACTCCTTCTTTTACTGGTTTTGGAGCACCATCTACTAATTCTTTAGCGTCTTTAAGACCTAGTCCAGTAAGTTCTTTTACAAGTTTAACTACTGCAAGCTTAGATCCACCCGGAGCTTTAAGAATTACGTCGAATTCAGTTTGCTCTTCAGCTTCTTCACCACCACCAGCAGCACCGCCAGCAACAGCTACTGCAGCAGCAGCAGGTTCGATACCATATTCTTCTTTTAAAATATCAGCTAATTCGTTTACTTCTTTTACAGTAAGATTAACTAATTGTTCTGCGAAATCTTTTAAATCTGCCATTTTCTATCGTTTTTAAAAAGTTCTTTAATATATAATTGTTAAAAAGTGCGTACTATTTTATCCCTCTTTTTCTGAAAGAGTCTTAAGGATTCCTGCAAGTTTTCCTCCACCTGATTTAAGCGCAGAAACAACATTCTTAGCAGGAGATTGAAGTAACCCAACAATATCCCCGATAACTTCCTCTTTAGACTTGATATTAACAAGCGTTTCAAGGTAGTCATCACCTACATATACAGCTTCTTCTACAAAAGCTCCTTTTAGTAGAGGTTTATCAGATTTCTTTCTAAATTCCTTGATCACTTTCGCCGGAGCATTTCCGGTTTCAGAAAGCATGATTGAGGTATTGCCTTTTAAAACTGATGGAAGGTCTGCAAAATCTTTATCTGCAGCATCCATAGCTTTAGCAAGCAATGTATTTTTAACTACCGATAACTTTACATCAGCTTTAAAGCAAGCTCTACGTAAGTTAGAAGTGGTTCCAGCGTCCAGGCCAGAAATGTCAGCCAAATAGATAGTTGAAGTTCCGGCTAACTGGGCAGTTAAATCTTCTATAACTTGTGATTTCTCTTCTCTTGTCATAATCTTAAATTATTGCTCAGTAAACCTTTTAGTATCTATTGCTACACTCGGGCTCATAGTAGTGGTCATATAAATACTCTTTATATAAACACCTTTAGCTGCCTGAGGTTTCAATTTTACCAGCGTAGTTAATAATTCTCTTGCGTTACCTGCGATTTTCTCAGCATCGAAAGATGCTTTTCCAACAGCAGCGTGTACAATTCCAGTTTTGTCAACCTTAAAGTCGATCTTACCAGCTTTCACATCAGAAACCGCTTTTGCGATATCCATAGTTACAGTACCGGTCTTTGGGTTAGGCATTAAACCTCTTGGTCCTAGAACTCGTCCTAGCGGCCCAAGTTTACCCATAACGCTTGGCATAGTGATGATCACATCAACATCTGTCCAACCTCCTTTGATCTTATCCAGGTATTCATCTAATCCAACGTAATCTGCACCAGCTTCTTTAGCCTCTTCTTCCTTATCTGGAGTTACAAGAGCCAAAACCTTAACATCCTTACCAGTTCCGTGAGGAAGAGTTACAACCCCTCTTACCATCTGATTAGCTTTACGTGGATCTACGTTCAAACGAACTGCAAGATCTACAGAAGCGTCAAAGTTTTCGTTGGAAACTTCTTTTATCAAAGCTGAAGCTTCGGCAACTGTATAAGTCTTGCCGCTCTCAATCTTAGACTGAGCTTCTTTTTGCTTTTTAGTTAATTTTGCCATTTCTTAATATCTTTTTGGATTAAAACGGTGCATTACCTTTTACAGTTATTCCCATCGAACGAGCTGTTCCGGCAACCATTTTCATTGCAGACTCTACAGTAAATGCGTTAAGATCCTGCATCTTGTCTTCTGCAATCGCTTTAACCTGATCCCAAGAAACACTAGCTACTTTTTTTCTGTTCGGCTCACCAGAACCTTTTTTAGTCTTCGCCGCTTCCATCAATTGTACTGCTGCAGGTGGAGTCTTGATCACAAAATCAAAAGACTTATCTGAATACACAGTAATTGCAACTGGAAGTACCTTTCCTTGCTTATCCTGAGTTCTACCATTGAATTGCTTACAGAATTCCATGATGTTCACTCCGGCAGCACCTAAAGCAGGTCCAACTGGTGGTGATGGGTTAGCAGCACCTCCGCGAACTTGTAGTTTTACAACTTTACTTACTTCTTTTGCCATTTTTCAAATTTTTAAATGATCGTTTGTTGAGTGGAAGCTTAAAAAACAATCAAAAAATATGTAACAGTTATTATTAAACTTTTTCTACTTGCATATAGCTAAGCTCAAGTGGAGTTTTTCTTCCGAAAATCTTCACCATTACCTCTAGCTTTCGCTTTTCTTCATTTATCTTCTCCACTGTGCCATTAAACCCATTGAACGGTCCGTCAATAACTTTAATAGTCTCCCCTATTGTGAACGGAATTGCAACATTATCAGCTTTCACAGAAAGTTCATCTACTTTCCCTAACATTCTGTTCACTTCAGATTTCCTAAGTGGCACAGGATCTCCTCCTTTAGTTTCACCCAGAAATCCAATAACTCCATTAATTCCTTTAATAATATGAGGAATCTCTCCGGCAATATTCGCCTGTATCATTACATAACCAGGAAAGTAAACACGTTCTTTGTTCACTTTCTTTCCGTTACGAATTTGAATCACTTTTTCTGTAGGAACTAAAACCTGATCCACAAAATCTTCAAGACCCTGGTGAGAAATCTCCTTCTCTATATAGTCCTTAACCTTATTCTCTTGTCCGCTAACGGCACGAACCACATACCATTTTTTTTCCTTTGCTTCTGCCATCGCTATTTTAATTATGATTTAACCCATTCGAAGTATTGCTCGATAGCTCCACTAAAAAGCGTATCAACACCCCAAATTGCTAATGAAAAAATAATCGAGAACACAGCTACAAGCACTGTAAGCCTTTGCGCTTCAGACCAGCTTGTCCAGGTAACGTGGTTTCTTAACTCGTTATATGATTCTGATATGTAATTACCAATTCCTGCCATTTTTCAAAAAAAATATTTGCACGGGTTGAGAGGCTCGAACTCCCGACACCTGGTTTTGGAGACCAGTGCTCTACCAACTGAGCTAAACCCGTAAATATAAGTGAAGGTACCCCGCTCCTCACGGGATACCTTTATATATTAAGATGATTCTTAGTCTAGAATCTCAGTTACCTGACCAGCACCTACAGTTCTACCACCTTCACGGATAGCGAAACGTAGACCAACATTCATTGCAATTGGCTGGATAAGCTCTACTGTAATAGTAAGGTTATCACCAGGCATTACCATCTCAACTCCATCAGGAAGATTGATAGTTCCAGTTACGTCTGTTGTACGTACGTAGAACTGCGGACGGTAGTTATTGTGGAATGGAGTGTGACGTCCACCTTCTTCTTTCTTAAGGATATAAACCTCTGCTTTGAATTTAGCGTGAGGAGTTACAGATCCAGGCTTGGTAATTACCATACCTCTTGAGATCTGAGTCTTTTCAATACCTCTTAGAAGAATACCAACGTTATCTCCAGCTTCACCTCTATCTAGGATCTTACGGAACATCTCAACTCCAGTAATAGTAGAAGTAAGTTTTCCAGCTCCCATACCAATAATCTCTACAGGATCTCCAGTGTTAGCAACACCAGTCTCGATACGCCCAGTTGCAACAGTACCACGACCTGTAATAGAGAATACATCTTCGATAGGCATCAAGAAGTCTTTATCTACATCACGCTGAGGAAGTTCAATCCACTCATCTACAGCTTCCATAAGATCAAGAACGGTCTTAGACCATTTTTCATCTCCTTCTAGAGCTCCAAGCGCAGAACCTGAAATTACAGGACCATTGTCACCATCATACTCGTAGAAAGAAAGAAGATCTCTTACTTCCATTTCAACAAGCTCTAAAAGCTCCTCATCATCAACAAGGTCAACTTTATTCAAGAATACAACGATTCTTGGAATACCAACCTGGCGTCCAAGAAGGATGTGCTCACGAGTTTGTGGCATAGGACCATCAGTCGCAGCTACAACAAGGATAGCACCGTCCATCTGAGCAGCACCAGTTACCATGTTCTTAACATAATCGGCGTGACCAGGACAGTCAACGTGAGCGTAGTGACGATTTGCAGTCGCATACTCTACGTGAGAAGAGTTAATAGTAATACCTCTTTCTTTTTCTTCTGGAGCGTTGTCGATTTGATCGAACGCACTAGCTTCTGAATATCCAGCTTCAGCTAATACTTTAGTAATAGCTGCAGTTAAAGTAGTTTTTCCGTGATCTACGTGTCCAATTGTACCAATATTTAGGTGCGGTTTGGAACGATCATAAGTTTCCTTTGCCATAATTAATACTTATTTAATCTTAGTTATATATTAGTGTTCAATTTTATACAAAACTAGAGCCAACGACGGGAATTGAACCCGTGACCTCTTCCTTACCAAGGAAACGCTCTACCCCTGAGCTACGTCGGCCAGACAATTGACTGTTTTAAACAGCAATAACCATAAACCTACAAGGGTTTATGGAAAAGATCAGGACCGAGGTAATACTGCCGAGATAACCCATTATTAGATAACCTAATAAACAGCTCAAAATACAAAAGGAATAAAAACCTTTAAATTTGAACTATTCTACGACCGGGGAATATCCTGATTCAATTTATTTAGAGCGGGAGACCGGGTTCGAACCGGCGACATTCAGCTTGGAAGGCTGACGCTCTACCAACTGAGCTACTCCCGCATTTCCATTTCAGATCTAAGTCTCTGGATTATCTCGCTTTGCTCGATGATCCGTTCGGGTGGCCCCGAACACTGATTTTAAAAACGCAATTTTACAAAAGCAAGCTTTTGACAACCGCTTATTTTAAAATCTTTGTGGGGAGAGCAGGATTCGAACCTGCGAAGTCGAAAGACAACAGATTTACAGTCTGTCCTCGTTGGCCGCTTGAGTATCTCCCCAATTTTACCACTATTTCATAGAACCATAGCCGATAAAGCTAAGCTCTGGTGGTTTTTAAAACGGCTGCAAATTAAAGCAAATTATAAGCACCATCCAAAGCATTTTTTAAAATTTCTGAAGATTATTTCTCAATCACTTAAATCACAATGATTTAAATTTCAAATTACCTTCGAAACTTCGGTGTTTTCAGTATTTCAAGAGCCGATGGAGGGACTCGAACCCACGACCTGCTGATTACAAATCAGCTGCTCTAGCCAGCTGAGCTACATCGGCCTTTTATGCCACTTTTTCAGCATAAAAAAGTCCGCTATTTCTAACGGACTGCAAATGTATATAAATATTTCCTTTATCAAAAAATAATTTGAAAAAAATTCACCTAAACATGAGCACTTAATTTTTCTTTACGCTTAATAAGCTGTCGTTGTAATGCATTAACACATTCATCTACACATGCTTCAAATTTATTGCAGGTCTTTTTCACAATTAAATCTCCACCTGGAACACTGATTAAGATCTCTGTAATTTTATTTTCCTTTCCACTCGTGTTCTGCACTTTAAAAAACACATCAGCATAAATAATCTTATCAAAATAGTTTTCTAACTTATCGAGTTTCTTTTGCGTGAAGTCAATCAGTTTTTGATCGGCATTGAAGTTCACAGACTGCAGATTCATTTTCATATCCAGTAGAATTTAATTAAACAAAAAGATTAAATTATTTCTTATTGTTCCGGGGATGAGCCTTTTGGTGAATTTTGCTTAGCTCGGCAATATTGTTGTGAGTATATACCTGAGTCGCCGCAAGGCTGGAGTGCCCAAGTAATTCTTTTACCGCGTTTAAATTAGCTCCCTGGTTCAATAAATGAGTAGCAAACGAATGCCGCAGGATATGCGGGCTCTTTTTTAGTTTGCCAGACACCTCACTAAAATAATTATTTATAACTCTATAAACAAAACTTTCATAGATTTTATCACCGCTCGAGGTTAAAAAAAGATAATCGTTTTCCTCACTTCCCGGAAGCTGTTTTCGCACTTTCAGGTAGGCTTTACCGGTCTCAACCACCGAACCAATCAAAGGTACATACCTTTCCTTGTTTCGCTTCCCAAGAACTTTTAGCACTCTCCCTTCCAGGTCAAGATTACTAAGCTTTGTATTTATCAACTCAATCCTTCTTATTCCTGTAGAATAGAAAAGCTCAATCATGAACCTGTCTCGCGCTCCTTCAAAAGCAGTATCGTCGATATTTTCAAGCACTTCTACTATCTCATTTTCTGAAAAAGGAATCTGTACCTTCTTGGAAGTCCTCAATGCCTTATGCTTTATCAAAGGCGAAACCTCGATCTGCCCGGTTTTTAAAAGAAACCTATAATATGATTTTAGGGAAGATAATTTTCGGTTGATCGTTCTATTCGAGATACCCGATTCCGATAAAGTCACGATCCAACTACGTATTTGAGCATAATTAACTCTCTTCGGCTCTGTTTCAGAATAAGTTTCCTCTAAGAATTCCTGAAATCTACGGAGATCTGCTTCGTAAGCCGTAATGGTGTGAACAGAGTAATTCTTTTCAAGTTGAAGATAATCAAGAAAGGAAGAATAAGGCATAAAAAAACTGTTGATAAACAAAGTTAGCAAACTTTGATCTATCAACAGTTCTATAATTTTAGATCGATCTTACAATCTCTAGATAATACTAGATATCTTCTGCGTCTCTCAGGTGCTGGATGTACTCAGCTTTCTGAATTTGAGCTCTACGCTCTACAGAAGGTTTTGTAAAATGCTGACGATCTCTTAGCTGACGCATAGTTCCGGTTTTGTCGAACTTACGCTTAAAACGCTTAAGAGCTCTATCTATATTTTCTCCGTCTTTAACTGGTATAATTAACATAGTGTCATCACCTCCCTTCTTTTGGAATCGGATGCAAAGATAATGCATTTATATTAACCCCCAATATTTTTATTACTTATTTCATTCTGAATGGCCTCAAAAAAAGATCCCGGGATAACCCAGGATCTTTTTACTTCTAACCATTCTCTGGATATCGATTCTACTCAGACCAAATTTCTGATGAGACGCATCCATATATTCCTTCTGATCGATCACCATTTTGGAGATAATCTTGAAAACAATTTTCGCCAAAATTCTTACTTAGCAGCTGGCTTGCATTCTTTCTGATCGATCACCATTTTGGCGATAATCTTGAAAACAATTTTCGCCAAAATTCTTACTTAGCAGCTGGCTTGTATTCTTTCTGATCAATCACCATTTTGGCGATAATCTCTTTCAGGATTTCAGAAGTTCCACCTCCTATGGGTCCAAGTCTACTGTCTCTAAACATTCTTGCCATTGGATAATCTTCCATATATCCATAACCTCCCAGCATTTGAAGGCATTTATACATTACCTCATCTGCAATTTTAGTTGCCAGCATTTTAGACATACTTGCCTCTTTTACTACATATTCTCCGTCATTCAGTCGTTGAGCTGTCGCGTAGTTGAATTCTTTGATCACTTCCACTTCACTAACCATTTCTGCAATTGAATGCCTCAAGGCCTGGAATTGATCAAGTGTTTTTCCGAAAGCTTCTCTTTCTTTCATATAACCCATCGTATACTCCAAAGCAAACTCGGAACGAGCATGAGCATTAATACCCATAATCAAACGCTCCATTGCAAAATGCTGCATGATATAACTAAAACCTTTACCTTCTTCTCCCAGTAGGTTTGCTTCGGGAACTTCTACACTATCAAAAGCAATTTCAGCAGTATCTGATGCTCTCCATCCTAGTTTATTCAATTTGGTTGCAGAGATTCCTTTAAAATCTTTATCAAGGAGGAAAATACTCATTCCTTTGTTTCCTTTCTCAGGATCTGTTTTGGCAGCAACCACGTAAAAGTCGGCATAAACACCATTTGTGATAAAGGTTTTTGAACCATTGATAACATATTTATCACCTTTTTTAGTTGCAGTGGTTTTCATCCCTGCAACATCTGAACCTCCAAAAGGTTCTGAAACACAAAGACATCCAATTTTTTCACCTTCAATGGCAGGAGTTAAATATTTCTCCTTCAAATCGTGATCTGCTTCCACCTTTACATGAGTCATAGCCAAATAAGCATGTGCCCACATTGCAGCGGCGAAACCTCCGGAATTGATCTTCTGAAGTTCCTCCAGAAAAATTACGGTATAGAAAAGATCAAGACCCATTCCACCATATTCTTCAGGCTGATTCAACCCAAAATATCCCATCTCACCAAACTTCTTCCATATAAATCTTTCTATGGTTCCGGTCTCCTCCCAATTCTCTATATGAGGCACGACTTCCTTTTGCAGAAATTCCTGAAAACTCTTCCTGAACAATTCATGTTCCTCGGTAAAATATCTACTCATCCTAATATTTTTAAACCACTTTTATTTTGAAATAAGTGGTATTTCTGAATTATATTTTTAATAATCTGGATAGCTTTTTATTCCAAATTTTACTCTATGGCCAAATATAATTTAATTCTATCGATTTTATCGTAAGGAAACCCCTCAATTTCTATTAATTCCTCAAAACTAGTAATGCCTTCATGAAGCTTACGATAGCTTATTATTTTTTTGGCAACATCAGCTTTAAAATATGGTATTTCCGCCAACTCGGCTTCAGAAATTGAATTGATATTTTTTATGGTTCTATCAGGTTTTGAAAGTATCTTAAATTTTAGATTAATTCTGGAGATTACTTCAGGCGTTAAGCCATAAACATCATTTAGCTGAACGGGATCCATAAAACCATCGATACTATTTCTATATTTTACAATCCTTTCTGAAAGCACCTCACCTACCCCATTGACTCTTTTAATTTCTTCAGCAGAAGCAGAATTAAGATCAAGAACTACATCGTCTGTTTTGGGATCTTTTACTTCAGATTTGTAAATATTCCTTTTTTCTACCCATTCTGGAAACCTGAAATACGACGAGATCTTTTTCAAAAGACTATCAGACACGCCGGTTACTTCCTGAAATTCCCTGGCTGAGTTCACCCATTTTTCCTGCGCCCTGTAGGCAAGAAGCCTATCAATCTCTTCGACACTCAGGCCTAGCTGATATCCTTTAAAATCTGTCAGGTAATTAGGATTGAACGGATAAATTGTATCCTTTTTATTAATAACAGAGACCTGATTTAAAGAATCAAGTTCTTTTTGGAAAGCTTCAACCTGTGTAGTTTCTGCCGGATCTAACTCAGGTTCAGCGGAGAAATCTACAATGAGGATCACCTGTAGAGTGATAATGGCCAGAATTAAAACAAAAATCCCATTTTGCTGACTTCTGGAAAGCGCAAAATGGGATTTAAAGAATTTCATTATTTAAAAGGACCTAAGAGGCCGCTTCAGCTTCTTTCTTTTCAGTTTTGTGAAATAACTCCCCAGCTTTTAACCTGTGGGTGTATTCCTTAAGATCATCACTAACCTCACCAATCATGAAGTATAATCCGATGATATTAGGGAAAGACATAGCAAGGATCATCATATCTGAGAAGTCAAGGACAGCTCCTAAACTAACAGATGCTCCAACAACAACAAACACAAGGAAAAGAGATTTATAGATCATTTCGTTTTTCTTGCTTTTTCCGAACAGATAAGTCCAGGCTCTCATTCCGTAATAAGACCAAGAAATCATGGTAGAAAAAGCAAAAAGGAATACTGCAGTTGCAAGTACATATGGGAACCAAGAGATCACACTTCCAAATGCAGTAGAAGTAAGTTCAACTCCTCCTACACCTTCAACTTCGTGCATACCGGTAAAGATAAGCACTAAAGCTGTTAGGGTACATACTACCACGGTATCGATAAATGGTTCAAGAAGAGCAACAAAACCTTCAGATGGAGGATAATTTGTTTTTGCTGCCGAGTGAGCAATAGCTGCAGATCCAACACCGGCCTCATTTGAGAAGGCCGCTCTCTGGAATCCAACGATCAAAACTCCGATAACTCCACCTTTTAATGCACTAGGACTAAATGCTCCATCCCAGATCGCAGAAAAAGCAGGACCAATATTTCCGAAGTTCACTCCAATAACCACAAATGCACCAATCACATAAACCGCCGCCATAATAGGTACGATCTTCCCAGTTACTTTTGCAATACTACTAATACCACCTATAATAACAATCCCTACAAGAACTGCTACTACGATACCAAACCAGAATCCATTTCCAGCCAACATCGGGAATTCCCCTGCAAGGATTGAGAAAGACTGGTTAGCCTGGAACATGTTTCCTCCACCAAAGGAAGCACCAATTGCCAGGATGGCGAAGAAGCCGGCAAGAAATTTACCAAGGCCTCTTTTATTTCTTTTTTCAAGACCGTATCTAAGGTAGTTCATTGGCCCACCAAAAACACGTCCTTCAGAATTAATAAACCTGTATTTTACACCCAGGGTACATTCTACGAATTTCGAAGACATCCCTAGAAGTCCCGCAAGGATCATCCACATAGTTGCTCCAGCACCTCCAAGTGAGATAGCTACAGCTACACCGGCGATATTACCAAGACCTACGGTACCAGAAACGGCAGTTGCCAAAGCCTGGAAGTGGGTTACCTGACCTGGGGCGTTTGGATCGTCAAATTTACCTTTAGCAAGTTGTAAAGAGTGTCTAAAACCTCTAATATTAATAAATCCAAGACGAAGCGTAAAGAACAATGCTCCTAGCACCAACCAAACCACAATAAATGGAATATTTTTAGTTTGAGGATCTCCGTTAGGATGTAATAACGCAACCGGCTCATCATATTCTATGCTCGCAAAATACTGAGCTCCCTGCTCAATAACGTCCTCTTTATTCTCTGAATCATAAATGACTTCACCTTCATCAAGAAAATGCTTTAAAGAACCTTCGGCGTTTGCATTAGCTGTAATTTCTTCACCATTTTTAGTAACGATAGCTACAGGATCACCTTCGGTGACATGCTCACCTTCTTCAACCAGCCATTCTTTAAGAACATACTTTACCTTCTCGGTTGCATCCCATTCAGGGGCTTCGATCCTTTTTAAGTCTGCATATACTACCGGATCATAGATCCCAATTGCAGAGAATGGATCCCAGAAAAGCACATTACCCATATTTTCAACTATAGGGGCAAAAGTTCCATTAAAATGTTCGGTAATAGCTTCAGCTTTTACGGTGTAAGATTTTTCAACCGATTTTCCCTGGCTATCGGTAACAACAACTTCATAAGAAATTCCTTCAGTTAGACCTTCAGCCCTGTTAGATTCAAGGCTGGTAGACTGGTTAGACCATTTATATTGATAAGGAGGAGTACCACCGGTTACATCCAATTCGATGAACCCGTTATTAATGACGTTTGAAGGATTACCAATATTGGCTTTTACGTCCAGTTCTTGTGCAGACAATCCAAAAATTGAAAATAAAAAGAACATTGAAAGCAAATACTTTCTCATATAGTTTTGCGTTATTTATTTAAAGTTAAATTTCCAGCCGGTGAATATGCTAAAAAAATGGGCTATATCAAACTTTTGGGAGTTAAATTGTGAATTTATTGTTAAATAGAATTTGAATCTGCAATACCTTTTTTAGCCATCTCATATTATACCGAATAATATTTTTTTAGACTTTCTATTTGTTCCGGTCTTCCAATCATGATCAATTTAGATTCTTTCTCTAGTTTTAAAGAAGGTTCTGGATTTACCACATAAGTTCCGGAAGGTGATTTATACCCAATAATAGAGCATCCTGTTTTTCTACGAATATCGGTTTCGGCAATCGTCTTCTCTATGCCATCTGAACAGACTTTGGTGAAAGGTATCTGTTCCACGTTTATACTATCATGCTCTCCAGAAACTGAAAGGTTATCGAGAAATTCTACCAGGTCTGGAACTACCACCAAAGAAGCCATATGGCTACCTCCTATCCTATCTGGCATGATCACATTATCTGCTCCCGCAAGTTTTAATTTCTTATAACTGTTCTCTTCAGTAGCCCGGCTTATGATCTTAAGATCTTTTTTTAACTGCCTTGCAGAGAGAACAATGAATAAATTATCGGCATCCCTGGGTAAGGCACAAATAAGTGTAGAAGCCCTTTCCACTCCTGCGCTAATAAGAACCTCATCTTCGGTAGCATTCCCAACAATATAAATTAGCCTGTCATCATCGATTCCTTGAAAAACTTCTTCATTATCATCTATGATCACAAAATTCTTCCGGTAATCCAATAACTTTTGAACCGCTTCCTTACCATTTTGCCCGTACCCGCAAACA
The DNA here is from genome assembly GCF_022489035.1 of Christiangramia lutea. GTDB lineage: Bacteria > Bacteroidota > Bacteroidia > Flavobacteriales > Flavobacteriaceae > Christiangramia > Christiangramia lutea. The sequence continues at coordinate 91,364 of NZ_JAKVTV010000003.1, read as the reverse complement.
ATGATGTGATCTTTAAAAGAATCAATTCTTTTTTTCATTTTATTACGTTTTAGATTACCAATATTGTTCTTGTTTAGCACGTATTCAGTTATGGTTGATAATCCAAAACCGAAAATAAAAAGTCCAGTAATAATAAATACCGAGGTAAATAGTTTGCCGTAGGTCCCCATTGGCTGTACTTCGCCATATCCCACAGTGCTTATGGTGATAATAGTCATGTACAAGGCATCTATCCAGGTATAATCATATAGGAAGTGAAAACCAATCACTCCGGTTATAAATACCAAAATGATTAACACAACGGCCAGTCTTAATTTTGAATCTATCAGCTCTCTCATAGATCGAATACCGAAGTTCGCTTGGTGTAAATTAGATCTTTCAATTTAAGCCAGAAGGCTAATACGAGGTATACTATAAAGCCAACTCCCATGGTAAAAAACGACGCATATATAAAGAACAACCTTACGTTCTTGGCGCGCATTCCCAATTTATCTGCCATACGTGTAGAAACATAGAACCCATGTTTCTCCAGATAATACCGAATATCAGATATGAAGTTAGACATGTCACAAATTTAAATGTATTTGGGAGACTTTTTCAATAAAGAAGCACCCAATTCACATTGCAGACAGTTATTCAAATTACAATATTCATTTTTTAATTGCAACAGAGCCTGAGACTGCAAGGCATTGCTCGCTGTTCCAGGGCGTAAATCATCAAAGATCTTTATTACTGAATTTTTCTCTGGTTTGACGGCAGAAATAAAATCCTGGATTAACTGCACCTCATCCTTTCCGATATATTTCGCATAACAATGTCGTAGAGGAATAACACAATTTATCAGGATAAGATCAATAAAATTATTTGATAGATTTTTAGTACGGGTTTTATGCTTTTTTCCGAAGTTATAATGTGTTTTCCAGTATTCCGAAACATTAACCTGAAAAAGGGTTCTCAAATCTATAATATTATCGCACTGTATAATGCTCTGAAAGAAGTTATTCTTTTCTGCGTAAAGAGCGGCCAATTGTGCCAACCTGATAGTTGGAAAATTATCTGGTCTTAATCTGAAAAATTGTGGTTTCTCCGAATAGTTATCATTCAATGAAAATTTATTCCTCAGGAAATTATATTCCTCAGATAAGTTTTTCCCATAATTATCAGTCTCCTGCATCAATCCTGCCTGCCCTAACAGCAAAGCTTCCAGTGAGAGTTGTTTTCTAAATAATTTCTGTACGATCCTGAAATCGATATTACTAGCCAGCTGTGTAAAGGATTCAGCATTCACATTCAGGCCAAAACCTCTAGAGAGCATAATAAATAGAACCCACTCCCAATTATTTCCAGTTCCCGATAAAATCTGAAGGATCTTTTCTGATTTAGCTTCCAGTCTTTCGAAATACAGTCTCTCAAGCCAGTGTTGCAACTGAAATTCTGAAAAATCTTTAAAATCGTTCTCGCAATTTATCTGAATATGTTTCTTTTCTAGCAGGGAAAAGTAGGCTTCCAATAGTTCGGCATCAACCTTTCCTTTCAATTCGATGGTTGGAATAGTAGAACCATCCATCCTATATACCTCGACATCATGTACCCAAACTACATGAACAATGACATTATCGTAATTAGGATCGGTTTCGTGATTATGAAAATACCAGTCTGAAGACTTAATATGCATTTCCACATTTCCAGCCCAAAGCTGATCACCTACCTGAATTTTCGCATTGAAGAAATCTGGGCCGGCTAGCTCATTCTGAACTCCCGGATGTACTATATCAATATAGTCCCCGTCTGTGGTTTCTAAAGCTTCGGTTCTAAATTTCCGAAACTTCCAGATATGATATAGAAAGTCTTCCCTCACCTTTCAAATGTATCAAATTAAACAATTGAAAATGAGGGTTATAAAATTTTATTCGGGAAGTTTTTCAGCTACCTGATTTACAATTTGGTCAACCCAGTATTTATACATTAATCCACTTGGATGAAGACCGTCACTAGCAATAAGCTCAGGGTTTTCCCCCGCGTTTCTGGAGATTGGAGTTATATTATAAAAAGGTACATTAAAGTCTGCAGCCACTCTTCGGAAAACTTCGTTATATCTATCGATCTCTGCACTGATCTCTTCCTGATTCGCCGACCCGAATGGAGTATACCCGTAATCGGGAATACTTACCGCAAATACTCCATTCTCCCTGGTTTTTGAATGATTGATCGCTCTACGGAAAATACTACGGAGCTCTTCTTCATATTCCGTGATAAGCTTGCCTTGATATTGATTATTAACACCTATCAATATAGAGACTAAGTCGAAATCCCGCTGAATACTAAGTTCATTATCCATACCTCTCAACAGGTCACCGGTAGTCCATCCGGTTTTGGCGATGATCTTAGGCGCCGCCATTTTATAATTCCTATCTCTAAGCTGCTCGGCGAGTTGCACCGGCCAGCGTTCGGTTTCCATAACACTTTCTCCAATTGTATAAGAATCACCTAAAGCGAGATAGGTAAAATTAGGATTTTCCGGCTCCTGGTTATCGGTTACATCTAAGGTAGAACTACAAGAGAATAAAATAAGACCGAGGAGTAAAAGGTAAATTTTCTTCATATTTCAATTTTATTCCCTGAAAATAGAATATTTGATATTAATGTAAAATAAATCCAACAGGTTTAGCCTTTTCTTAGCAAAAAAAAGCTTCGCCCGGTGAGGCGAAGCTTTTAATAGTTTTAAGCAAGAAATTAATTTAGTCTGCCTTCCTGAATTTTGGATTTATGAATAATTCTCCATTTTTCAGTTTATTCCAGTACTCTTTCATATCTCCCCTAACTTCAGAAGACATAATATACAGTCCGATAATATTAGGGAAAGACATGGCCAGGATCATCATATCTGAGAAACTCAATACGGCTCCAAGACTTACCGAGGCCCCCACTACTACAAAAAGCAGGAATAAAACCTTATAAATGATCTCAGACTTTTTACTTTGCCCGAACAGGTAGGTCCAGGATCTCATCCCGTAGTAAGACCAGGAAATCATCGTGGAAAACGCGAAAAGGAAAACTGCTAAAGCAAGTACAGCAGGAAACCAGGAGATCACGCTACCAAAGGCATCTGCTGTTAATTCCACCCCCTGCATTCCGCCGCCAACTTCGTGCATTCCGGTAAAAATTAATACCAGTGCAGTCATGGTACAAACTACCATAGTATCTATAAAGGGTTCAACCAAAGAAGTAAAACCATCTGCAATAGGATTTTCGGTTTTAGTGGCACTATGAGCGATCGCCGCAGATCCAACCCCGGCTTCACTGGAGAAGGCTGCCCTTTGCAGACCAATGATAAGAACTCCAATAAATCCTCCTTTCATAGCACTGGCAGATAACGCTCCATTGAAAATAGCGGAAAAGGCACCGCCAATGTTTTCAAAATTTACTCCAATAACCACGGAGCAACCCAGGATATAGATAACAGCCATTACAGGTACCACCTTACTGGTTACTCGTGCAATACTGTTAATACCCCCCAGGATAACGACTCCAACCAGCACTGCAAAGCCTATTCCGAACCAGAATCCGTATCCCTGCAAGAATGGAAGTTGTTCGGATACAATTTTGAAGGCCTGATTAGACTGTATCATATTACCTCCACCAAAAGACGCTCCAATTCCAAGTACGGCGAATAACGCAGCTAGAAATTTACCCAGCCCTTTCATATTCCTTTTCTCAAGACCGTAACGCAGGTAATTCATGGGACCACCAAATATTCTTCCATCTTCCTTGATCTTACGATACTTCACACCCAGAGTACATTCTGTAAATTTTAATGACATCGCAAAGAAACCGGCGGTGAACATCCAGAAAGTTGCTCCGGCACCACCCAGAGAAATCGCAACGGCAACCCCGGCAATATTTCCTAAACCAACGGTAGCCGAAACTGCCGTAGCCATGGCCTGGAAGTGAGTAATCGTACCAGGAGCATCTGGGTTATCAAATTTTCCTTTGGCAAGCTCAATTGAATGTTTGAATCCCCTAATATTTACGAATCCAAGCCTTAGAGTAAAAAAGATACTACCCAGGATTAGCCAGATTACAATAAATGGAATTGAATTTTTTCTAATATCTCCATTAGGATGATACAGTGGCTGCGGGTCATCATACTCAACCTGGGCAACCATATGAGCATTCTGCTCGATAACGTCTTCCTTAATATTTGGATTGAAGATCTCATTACCTTCCTGAACCAGGTAATTCAACTTCCCTGCAGCATCAGTAAAAACTTCTATTTCTTCTCCTGAATCTTTTTGAACTATGGCAATTTTATCACCTTCACTTACTGATGAACCTTCAGAGACCAGCCATTTTTTAAGTGTAAATACATTACTTGTAGTTGCATCCCAGTTCGGAACCGGGATTTCCTTCTGGTCTGTATAAACAACAGGATCGTAAATCCCTATAGCTTCAAAAGGATCCCAGAAAAGTATACCACCAAGGAAATCTACCGCTGGTTGCACCTTACTATTAAAAGTTTCGGTAATAGAGTTTGCAGGAATAGTAAAATCCTTTTTTACTGTGTTTCCATCAGAATCGGAAACTGTAACGGTATAATCAAGGCCTTCTACAATACCTTTGGCTTCTTTAGATTCCAAAGCAATATTCTGTTTACTCCATTTGTATTGATAAGGAGGCTGACCACCCTCAACCTTCACGCGGGCTTCTCCGTCATTGATCTCACGTGTAGGATTAATGAGCTTTAATGAAACTTCCATATCTGAAGTTTCGCTTTGCTTATCTTGAGCGTTTGTGAAAAGTGTTATTAAAAAAAATAAACTGGTGAATAACCAATAGTTCTTTACCATATAATTTAAATTTAATTAAACTGAAAGGACCAGATGAATTTGGGGAATTTATTCGATATATCCCATTTTTCTCATCCAGTCGTCATTGTACATTTTCCCTACATAACGACTCCCGTGATCATGAAATAACACCACAACCACATCATCCTTTTTAAAATGATCTTTTAGCTGAAGTAGGCCTTTTGCTGCAGCACCGGCACTATTACCCAGGAAAAAACCTTCTTCCTTGGAAAGCTTCTGGGTATAAACCGCTGCATCCTTATCAGTAACCTTGGTAAATCCATCGATCACATCAAAATCTACATTTTTAGGAAGAATATCCTCTCCTATTCCTTCGGTAACATATGGGTAGATCTCTTTTTCGTCGAAAATACCGGTTTCATGATATTTTTTAAAAACAGATCCGTAGGTATCAATACCCCAAACTTTAATATTTGGGTTTTGCTCTTTCAAATATTTCCCAACTCCAGAAATAGTGCCTCCGGTTCCAACTCCTACTACAAAATGGGTCACTTTCCCATCTGTTTGTCTCCATATTTCAGGTCCTGTGGTTTCGTAGTGAGCTTTGCGGTTGGCAAGATTGTCATACTGATTCACATACCATGAATTAGGCGTTTCTTCAGCAAGCCTCCTTGAAGTTGAATAATAAGACCTGGGATCGTCTGGCTCCACATCAGTAGGACAAACTACAACCTCGCTTCCTACTGCTTTAAGGATATCCATTTTTTCCTTGCTCTGTTTATCGCTCATCACGCAGATCATCTTATACCCCTTAACAATAGCGACAAGAGCAAGTCCCATTCCAGTGTTTCCGGAGGTTCCCTCGATAATAGTTCCTCCTGGTTTCAGCAAACCTTTCTCTTCGGCCTCCTCTACCATTTTAACGGCCATTCTGTCCTTTACAGAATTTCCGGGATTGAAGGTTTCATATTTAGCAAGTACAAGGGCATCGATCTCCTCTACGATCTTATTCATTTTAACCAAGGGGGTGTTCCCTATGGTACCCAGTATATTTTCAGCGTATTCCATTTTCAATTTTTAGGACTGCAAATGTAAAAAATCCTTAAGGCTTATACCAAGGATTAGAGAGGCTTATATTCCGAAGGAGAATATTACTCGAATTTAATTGCCTTTACAGGAGAAATTTTTGAAATAATAAGAGATGGAATTAACAACATGAGAATACACAAAAGCAAGGTTCCAATATTTACAGCAAGAATATAATCCCAGTTCAGGTAAATTGGTACCTCGGTGACATAATAAGTTCGTGGATCTAGTGGAACCACCTTAAAATATTTCTGTATCACAAGTAGACCTACCCCTATCAAATTCCCCCAGAAAAGACCAAGTATGATAAGGTATCCCGCGTTATAGAGAAAAATCTTTCTTATGCTCCAGTCTGCAGAACCAAGAGCTTTGAGAATACCAATCATTTGTGTACGCTCTAAGATCAAAACCAGTAATGCTGTGATCATATTTATTCCGGCGACCAATATCATGATCCCAATGATCAGAGCTATATTGAAGTCGAAAAGCGACAACCACTCGAAAATGGAATAGTATTTCTGACTAATGGTTTGAGTATCCAGAAAGGAACCTGTATTCTCATAAACTTCATTACCTTTTTGATCCAGCTCATCGAAATCATCTACAAAAACTTCGAAATTACCAACCTGGTCATCCTCCCACTTATTGATGCGCTGTATATGTCTTATATCAGCCAGTAGGTATAATTCATCGAATTCCTGGAATCCGGATTCATAAATCCCAACAACTTCAAATCCACGGGCAATAGGCCTGTCACTTTCATCCCTGAGAAAATAAGTAGGAACTCTATCTCCAACCTTAAGTTGAAGCCGGTTAGACAGATATTGAGAAATAAGTATTTCGTCATTCAGTCCTTCCGAAAAATCTGGAAGTCGGCCATTTCTGATAAAATCTTCAAAGTATTCCCAGTTATAATCATCTCCAACCCCTTTAACGATCACACCTTCAAAATCTTCCTCAGTCCTTATTACCCCGAAGATCGTGGCCACGGCTTGTACATGGTCTATCCCCTCAACAGAGTTGAAATTTGGATAAAAGTCCTGGTCTTTTGAAACTGGAATTAGGGATACTTTGGAACTGTTATTATCGTAACTGGAGATATTGATGTGACCATTGAAAGCAGCGATCTTATCTCGAATTTTCTCCTGTAGTCCAAGGCCGGTTGCGAAAGATACAAGCATCATAACAACCCCGATAGCAATTGCCGTAATTGCTATTTTTATTATAGGGGCAGATATGCTACTTTTATATTTTTTAGTGCTGATTAGCCGTTTGACTACAAAATACTCGAAATTCAATATTCTATGATTAAGAGATTGCTCAAAAGTACATTTTTATTCTTTCTTATCGGAATTCTTTCCTGTGGAAACACCAACAAAGGATCTGAGAAATTATCTGAAAATAATTCAGATTCTGAACCAGTACCAAACCAAAATTCAGAAATTATCACTGGTGCAAATCGAACAGAGGAATATTTACCTTTATTAAGAGATAAAAGAATCGGGGTCGTAGGAAACCAAACTTCAGTTATTAAAACCGAAACAGGCGATTATACGCATTTGGTCGATTCACTGGTTAATTTGGATATCGATATTCAGAAAGTATTCGCCCCTGAACATGGTTTTCGGGGAACTGCAGATGCTGGCGAAGTAATTAAAGATGGTACAGACACCAAAACTGGCTTGCCAGTAGTCTCCTTATATGGAAAAAACAAAAAACCATCAGCCGAAACTTTGAAAAAGATCGACCTGATGATCTTCGATATCCAGGATGTTGGTGCCAGGTTCTACACCTATATTTCAACGCTTCATTATTTAATGGAAGCTTGTGCGGAAAATGAAATTTCATTACTCATCATGGACAGGCCAAATCCCAACGGGCATTATATAGATGGTCCTATCCTTGAGTCTGAATTTAGCAGTTTTGTAGGGATGCATCCTGTTCCTGTAGTCCATGGCATGACCATAGGAGAATATGCGAAAATGATCAATGGTGAAAAGTGGCTTAAAAACGGAATTCAATGTGAAATTGAAGTAATTGAAATGAAGAATTACGATCATTCCAAAAAATATTCTCTCCCAATTAAGCCTTCGCCTAATCTTCCTAATGATAAATCTATAAACTTATATCCCAGTTTATGCTTTTTTGAAGGAACCAATGTGAATGCAGGCCGAGGTACAGATCATCAATTTCAGGTATTTGGATCTCCTTTCCTGGATAAGAACTATTTTAATTTTGCCTATACTCCAGAATCGAAAGATGGTGCAAAAAACCCAAAACACCTGGGTGAGAAATGTTATGGAAAGAATCTTACAGATACCGATCATTTAAACAACCTCAACCTGGATTGGCTTATTGAAGCTTATGAGAACACTTCAGATAAAAATGAATTCTTCAACCAGTTTTTCACCAAGCTAGCCGGGACTGAAAAACTTCAGAAACAAATAGAAGAAGGTATGAGCGCTGAAAAAATAAGAGCAACATGGGAACCTGGACTTGAAGATTATGCCTCAACAAGACAAAAATACCTTATTTATTAACGGAAGAAACAACCCTGTCTTTTATCATTTTCATGATCATCTTAGGCATGTGCTTTGTGATCTGGGCTATTCTCGAAATCGTTAAAAATACCTGAGCCTCACTGAAAAAATTATCTGGCTGGTCTATATCTTATTAGCACCCTTACTGGGAACGCTTTTATACGTGATTCTTGCAAGAAACATAGGTTGATCATTTGATCCTTTTCTTCATCTCCTCAACAATATTGAAAGCCGCAGGACATACTGCTGTATTTCTAATGGTGATATTTGAGATCTTATGGAAATCTTTCCTATCTGTATGCGGGTACTCCCTACAAGCTTTCGGACGCTTTTCGTAGATAGAGCAATAGTTATCTTCTCCCAAGAACGGGCATGGCACCTGTTGTAGTACAAAGTCATTATCTTCATCAACTCTCAAATAAGCATCGATGAATTCTCCCGGTTTCATTTTAAAATGACGGCTTATTCTTTCAATATCTTTCTGAGTAAATAAGGGACCCGTTGTTTTGCAACAATTTGCACAGGTAAGGCAGTCGGTTCTGGAAAACTCATCTTCGTGAAGTTCAAGCATTAAAGAATCTAAATTTTTAGGTGGTCTTTTCTTTAGCTTTGAAAAGAACTTCCTGTTCTCCTTCTTCTTATCTTTGGCCCTATCAGGTAAACTCTTAAGAATCTCTTCCATTGGATAAAAATAAGGATATATTCGGCATGGCCATCAAGGCATTTTATGAAGATCATGACAAAACCGATATCATAGTACATTCACCAGATTTCGATGATGATATTATTCCTGTAGATTATCTATTCAGAGATTTTAGTCAGATGCCGGAAATAGAACAAGAAGCGTTAGAATTGAGTAAGGGTAATTTGCTGGACGTAGGCTGCGGTGCCGGGAGCCACTCATTATATCTTCAGGACAAAAAAAATCTCAAGGTTCTGGGCTTAGACACCTCGCCCATGGCAATAGAGATCGCCAGAAAAAGAGGAGTCAAAAATGCGGTTTGCAGAGATTTTTTCAAATTAAAGGACAATAAATACGACACTATTCTCATGCTTATGAATGGAAGCGGAATTATTGGAAAATTGGATAAACTTGGGAATTTCTTCCAGCATGCAAAGACCCTTTTAACTGAAAACGGCCAAATCTTATTAGATTCTTCAGATCTTATTTACCTATTTGATGAGGAAATCACAGAAGATAATCATTATTATGGTGAACTGGAATACAGCGTGAGCTATAAAGGGGTTAAATCTGACTATTTCGACTGGCTTTATATCGACCCCGAATTGCTGAAAGAAAAGGCTGAACAAAATGGTTTTTCCTGTGAAATCATTAAGCAGGGAGAGAACTATGAATTCTTGGCCTGTTTGAGAATGAAATAAAAGCTTCAAAATACCCGGTTAATAAGCTAATATTTCTTTAATAAAGCCAAAAACCTCAACTAAACCGGGATTTTTTATACTTTTGATTCAATTCATATATTTTATCATGATCAGATTTAACAGGTTTTTCCTATTAATTGTCTCGCTCGTTTTTGTGATTTCCTGTTCTACGGAAACTTCAGATAACCCAACGGACAAAAGAGCTCCAAACCTTAAAGTCACAGGTTCTTCAGGCTCAGACCTGTTGAGTGATATGGAATATACTTCAATGAACATTGAGGTTGTATATGCTGAAGGATTCAGGCCTACGGACGAAGCCATAAACCAGTTCAGAAGTTTTCTTGAAGCAAGGACTTTTAAACCTGATGGTATAAAAATTAACCTGCGTTCTACAGAATCTTCAAACAGATCCCCATTTGATGAGGAAGATATTAAAGCGGTAGAAAATGAAACACGAACTCTATACAACGTAGGAGATGAAATTGCGGTTTGGATCTATTTTGCAGATGGAGAAAAGGATGAGGAAAAGGAAAATACAATTACCCTGGGATCCGCCTTCAGGAATACCTCTATTATCGTCTACGGCAAAACCATAAGAGATTTTTCAAACCGTTCCGGCGCTCCAGATAGAGCCGTAATAGAGGCCGCCACCCTGAATCACGAATTCGGACATTTATTTGGACTTGTAAACCTGGGTACACCCCCAGTTACAGATCACGAAGACCAGGAAAATAAAGGTCACTGTGCGGTGGAAGGTTGTTTAATGAGAGCTTCTATCGAGTTTGGAAACGGGGTATTGGATGTTATTGAAGGTTCTGAAATACCGGGACTGGAAGATGCCTGTATTGGCGACCTGCAATCCATTGGAGGAAAATAAAAACTGAATGCATTACAATAAAAAACCCGGAATAATTTCCGGGTTTTTTTATTGCTTGAAAAACTATATTTTAAAAAGTATCCGGATCTAGATAATCTGGAGTACCGTTACCATTGGAATCAGGAAAACTGACAGATCCGTCCTCATTGATTACAATTTCGTCACGAGTTGGGGTTCCATCTCCGTCATCGTCTGGGTCAGAGAAATTTGGAAAACCATCTCCATCGGTATCATCATTATAAATACTTTCATCTTCATCTATATCTTCTGTTAAAGATAGAATTCCATCCCGATCATGATCGGCCTCTTTTGCCTGATACATGTTTATGCTGAAGATAAGTGGAGAATATGCAGGAATAGTGGACTGAGAATTATTGAAATATGCCAGTCCCGAAGGCATCAAAATAGCACCAACTCCAAAATCATTATTCCATTGAATGGTATTATCAGGATTAATGGTATAACCAGTAGCGGCTCTAAATTCTTGAAGTCCTTCTGAAAAACCTTTTACAGGTCCCGGCACTAGGGAAGGCCCGTTAGGACCTTGTACATAATAAGAGGTTAAATTAAACCAGCTTGGTGATTTTAACCTGCTATCAAAAACAACATCATTCAATAACTGTCCTCTGTAGGTTACAAAGGTAGAATCGGCAAAAGATGGTTTAGGCCCTTCCCCTTCTCTAACTACTAATACATATAATAGTTGGTCTACACCTTCAAAGTTAACCGTTTTGGTAACAAGATTCTCAGACTCAATAATTGGAGTTTTATCCTGATTCTCACCAGTGATCGAGTCGAATCTTACTACATAGTCAAAATCTTCTGCCGGATCTTCAAACTCCTCGTAATTATAGAAATGTGAAGACATGTAATCTATTAATGCCTGATCGTCTTCTATGGCCTGTTCACCTCTATCCCTAGGCGGAACAATTTCTGGTGTATCATCATCATTATCACATGAAAAAACAAGAAAAGCCGTTAGGCAAATCATCATTATTTTGTTTAATCTCATCAGAATTTTATTTTGGAGCCGCAAGATACAATATTCTTGTATTTTTGCTTCATTATAAACGTGGATTTAGTGGTCAAATTATGAGAGTTGATAAGTTTTTATGGTGTGTTCGATATTTTAAGACCCGAAGTATTGCTACAAATGCATGTAAACAAGGAAGAGTAAGGTTGGGAGATGAGATCCTAAAACCTTCAAAAGATGTATTTCCAGGGGATCAGTTAAGAGTTCGAAAGAACCAGATAAATTATGAAATTGAAATCCTGGACATCCCAAAAAGCCGTGTTGGCGCAAAACTTGTCAATTTGTATATAAATGATAAAACACCAAAAGAGGCTTTTGAAAAACTAGACCTTCTAAAATATTCAAAGGATTATTACCGCAAGAAAGGAACCGGAAGGCCAACCAAAAAGGATCGTCGCGATATAGACGATTGGTTCGAGAATGCTGCAGATAAAGTTAATAAGGAAAAAAACAAGGAGAATGAATGAAGATTTCTGGTCCCGGCGTTATAAAGAAAAAAATACAGGTTGGGATATAGGATCAATATCAACACCACTAAAGAATTATATAGACCAACTTAGGGATAAGAACCTTAGGATCCTTATTCCGGGAGCAGGCAATTCTTATGAAGCCGAATATCTTTTTGAGAATGGATATAGAAATATAAGCGTGTGTGATATCGCCAAAGAGCCTTTAAGGAACCTAAAAAGCAGGGTTCCCTTATTTCCTGAAAACCAGTTGCTGCAAAAGGACTTTTTTGAACTGGAGAATGAATTTGACCTTATCCTGGAGCAAACCTTTTTTTGTGCCATCCCGGTTGAGAAAAGACCAGATTACGCGAAGAAAGTTTTTGAGCTATTATCTGAAAACGGTACAATTTCAGGCCTTTTCTTCGATTTTGAATTAAAACCAAACGGCCCTCCTTACGGTGGATCAAAAGAAGAATATTTAACGTATTTTAGCCCTTACTTCAAAATAGATATTTTTGAACGCTGCTATAATTCCATTCCTCCAAGACAGGGAAATGAATTGTTTTTTAAATTCAGAAAAAAATAACCGATGAAGGATCGTCATCCAATTTTAGATCAGGAACAGATCAAACATAAGATAAGAAGGATTGCTTACCAGATTTACGAAAGCAATATTGAGGAGCAGGAAATCATAATTGCAGGAATTGCAAAAAATGGATTTATCCTGGCTGAGAAAATAGAGACTGAACTTAAAGAAATTTCTCCTCTGAAAATTATTTTGTGTAAGGTAGAAATGGATAAAAAGAATCCTCTAGGAGAAATTAAGACCTCATTATCCCCAGAGCAATATAAAAACAAGTCGATTATACTTGTAGATGATGTCCTGAATTCCGGCACTACCTTGATCTACGGCGTACGTCACTTTCTGGAAGTACCTTTGAAGCATTTTAACACCGCCGTATTAGTAGATAGAAATCATAAGAAATACCCTGTAAAGGCAGATTTTAAAGGCATCTCCCTTTCAACTTCACTAAGTGAAACAGTAAAAGTCAGCTTCGAAAAAGGAAAAGAGAGAGTTGAATTATTTTAGCCTATCTTCAATTTCATTAATTATTTCCTCAGCAGTCTTTGAATCACAATTAATGATGTGTTGGCTTTGGCTATAAACAAATCCTCTTTCAAAAAGATGTTTCCTGATAAAATCTTCAAGGTCTTCCCTTTTCTTTAAATGACTTATCAAGGGGCGCTTCTCCTTCTCTTTTTCAAGCCTGTTGGTCAAGTTCTCGATATTAAGTTTCAGATAAATCGATTCTATATCTTCAGCTGCTTTAATCAATTCCATATTATCACCATAGCAAGGAGTTCCTCCACCAAGTGAAACAACAACACTTTTTTCCAGCGCTATCATTTCCTTTAGAACCTTAAGCTCCAGTTTACGGAAATAGATCTCTCCTTTCTGCTGAAAAATATCTGAAATTGTAGATTTTTCTCTTTTTTCGATTTCCTCATCAAAATCTATAAATTCTTGCCCAATTCTTTCCGCTAATCGCTTTCCAATAAAAGATTTCCCGGATCCCATGTAGCCCAGTAAAAAAATTTTCATGTGTTAATCTGCTTAAAATGAGTAAAACGCAAAACTATGATAAAATTATAGCAATTTAGGCTTGAAAAATAAATTAATGAGTGTATATTTGCACCCGCATTCGCAAAAAGACGGATGCTTTTTATTGATCTGGTAGCTCAGTTGGTAGAGCATCTCCCTTTTAAGGAGAGGGTCCTGGGTTCGAGCCCCAGCCAGATCACTAAATAAGTTCAAAATATATCGTTTTGTTCAAGATCTGGTAGCTCAGTTGGTAGAGCATCTCCCTTTTAAGGAGAGGGTCCTGGGTTCGAGCCCCAGCCAGATCACTTCTAAGTTCTGCACCGGAATCCCTCCGGTTTTTTATTACCAGCCTATGGAGCTTTTCCATAATCTCAAACCCGAGTGCTGGAATTGGTAGACAGGCATGGTTGAGGGCCATGTGTCCATTAGGACGTGCGGGTTCAAGTCCCGCCTCGGGTACTACTTCATTTTTATTCAATCACTTTTTTTTCCTTAATTAATAAGATCTACTCTTTAATTTAGATTACACCCCTATATTCTTTTCAAGTTTCATTTTTGTTTAATTTTTTAATTTCTTTATTAAACATTTTAACATTTTAATAAAGCTTTTACTTACTTTAATTCTTTAGATTTGTTTAATCCCTATGAAGAATCATGGAACACATTAAACAAAACTTTAGCATAAAAGACCTGGAACACCTTAGCGGGATTAAGGCTCATACTATTAGAATATGGGAAAAACGCTACGATATTCTGAATCCAGAAAGAACAGACACCAATATTAGAACCTATAATGGCGAAAATCTTCAAAAACTTCTGAATATTGCCTTTTTAAACAGCCATGGGTATAAGATCTCCCGTATCTCAAAAATGAAGGAAGAAGAGATCAACGACCTGGTTAAACGAATTTCAGCTTCCTCGAGCGAAGAAAACAGGTCAAAAAACTCTTTTAAGCTTGCTATGATGAATTTCGATGACAGGCTTTTTCAGCAGACTTACAATAAACTAAGAGAAAAGCGAAGCTTTAGAGAGGTGTTCCATGATGTTTTTCTTCCCCTACTCGAAGAAATCGGGCTGCTATGGCAAACAGATACTATAAAGCCTATTCATGAGCACTATATAGTTGAACTCATAAAACAAAAAATTTACCTTAATATAGCCGACCTAAGATCTGAAATGATTAATGAGGAGGATGAAAAACTGTATGTGCTATTCCTTCCAACTAATGAAATTCATGATTTGGGAATTCTTTACCTGAATTATGAATTGCTTAATGCAGGAAAGAATGCTGTTTATCTAGGTCCCAGTTTACCTCTAGACAATATGGATTACCTGATGAAAATCCATAAGAACCTCGTTTTCGTAAGTTACCTTACGGTATCACCGGTAAATACAGATATTCATGAATTTGTAGAAGAATTTCAGGAAAAGATCTGTGGGAAAAAGAACCACGAATTACTTCTTTTTGGCCAGAGAACCAAGGAAATTGACAAATCAAAAATGGCAGAAAACGTAAAAATTCAATCAAACCTGAATGAATTTATAAACCAACTATAAACCTTTACAATGCCCCAGACAATTAAAATAATTGGCTCAGGTTTCTCATCTCTCGCCGCTTCCTGTTACCTGGCCAAAGCAGGCTATAAAGTTGAAGTTTTTGAAAAAAACAGCACGGTTGGTGGCAGAGCCAGGCAATTCAAAAAAGAAGGTTTTACTTTCGATATTGGCCCTACCTGGTATTGGATGCCTGATGTTTTTGAGAGGTTTTTTTCCGATTTCAATAGAAAAACTTCTGACTTTTACCAACTGGAAAAACTCGATCCTGCCTATCAGGTTTACTTCGGAGAAAATGATTCAGTTTTAATACCCGGGTCTTTAAACGAGATTTATAACAATTTCGAAAAAGTTGAGTCCGGAAGTTCTAGAAAACTTGAAAACTTTATAACGAAGGCGAAAGACAACTACGACATTGCGATCAAGGACCTGGTTTATCGTCCTGGGATATCACCGATGGAGTTGGTTACTCCTGCAACCGCAACCAGAATATCTAGATTCTTTACCAACATAAGCGCAGATGTTCGAAAGGATTTCACAAGCAATAAATTGAGGCAAATACTGGAATTTCCTGTATTATTCCTGGGAGCGAAACCAAGTGATACCCCGGCCTTTTATAATTTTATGAACTATGCCGATTTTGGATTAGGAACCTGGCATCCCAAAGGGGGAATGTACAAGGTGATTGAAGGTATAAAGGATCTTGCTGAATCCCTGGGAGTTATTTTTCACCTCAATTCACCCGTAGATCAAATTATCACTGAAAATGGCAAAGCCAAAGGAATCGTGGTAGATGGTCAGGAACACCATGCTGATATTGTCCTTACTGGAGCAGATTATCATCATTCAGAGCAATTATTGCCTGAAGAACTTAGACAGTATTCGAAAGATTACTGGAAAAGAAAGACTTTCGCTCCCTCATCTCTTTTATTCTACGTTGGATTTGATAAAAAGCTGGAAAACGTTTCTCATCATACCCTTTTCTTCGACAGTGACTTTAAAGAACATGCAAAGAATATTTATGACGACCCAAAATGGCCGGAAAACCCATTATTCTACGCGAGTTTTCCTTCGATTACCGATGAATCCTGCGCTCCAAATGACAAAGAAGCAGGCATATTCCTGATACCTTTAGCTCCAGACCTGGAAGATACCGAGGAGATTCGAGAACGTTACTTCAATATTATCATTGATCGTTTTGAAAGAATTACCGGACAAAAAATTAAAAATAATATTATATTTAAAAAGTCCTTTTGTGTGAAAGATTTCAAAGACGCTTATAATTCCTATAAAGGAAATGCCTATGGAATGGCAAATACACTTTTTCAAACTGCATTTTTAAGGCCAAAATTAAGAAGCAAGAAGGTTGAACATCTATATTTTACTGGACAGCTAACCGTACCAGGCCCGGGGGTTCCACCATCCTTAATTTCAGGTAAACTGGCAGCAGGTCTAATCGATAAAAATGAAAAGAAATAATATGAAAGCGCTTTTTGACAATGTATCCAGATCCTGCAGCCGTACGGTTACAAACTCCTACAGCACCTCTTTTTCATTAGCTACGAAGATGTTGGCTCCATCTATAAGACAGGATATCTATAACATCTATGGTTTTGTAAGGTTCGCAGATGAGATCGTGGATACATTTCATGATTATGATAAAGAGAAACTTTTTAATGATTTTGAAAGAGATCTTTATAATGCTATTGAAGCACGTATATCTTTAAATCCTATTCTCAACGCATTTCAGGAAACAGTTCATAAATATGGTATTGAAACAGAACTTTATGATGCCTTCATGAAGAGCATGCGTCTGGACCTTCATAAGTCTGAATACCTAACTATGGAAGAATACCGGCAGTATATCTATGGAAGCGCAGATGTGGTAGGCCTAATGTGCTTAAAGGTTTTTGTAGATGGCGATCAACAGAAATATGAAGAACTAAAAAAGAGCGCGATGAGTCTGGGTTCGGCCTTTCAGAAAGTGAACTTTTTAAGGGATCTAAAAGCCGATTACGAAGATCTTAGCAGAAGCTATTTTCCTAATGTTGATCTTTCCCAATTGAATGAGATGAATAAAGAGCAGATCATTAGAGAAATTGAGGAAGATTTTCATAAAGGATTAAAAGGTATAAGTAATCTTCCGGTCGAGGCTAAATTTGGAGTTTATACTGCTTATATTTACTATCGAAAATTATTACAAAAATTAAAAAGGATTCCATCACTGGAAATAAGAAAACGAAGGATTAGAGTTCCAAATTATCAAAAGGCTGGCCTGCTAGCAAAATCTTATATTTCTTATAGATTGAATCTTATATAAAATAAAGAACGATGAATGTTTTAATATGGATCGCAGTTTTTCTAGGCACCTTTATAATCATGGAAGGTATGGCCTGGTTTACTCATAAATATGTGATGCATGGTTTCCTCTGGAAATTACACAAAGATCATCACAGGAAAGACCACAGCAGCTGGTGGGAACGAAATGACCTTTTCTTTGTTTTTTATGCCCTGGTTAGTATTGGCTGTTTTCTTTTATGGAAATATGAAGATGTTTGGATTGGACTTCCTATAGGTCTTGGAATTCTTGCTTATGGGATCACTTACTTTACCGTGCACGATATCTTTATTCACCAGCGATTCAAGTTGTTTAGGAATGCCAATAATAAATACGCAAAAGGAATAAGAAGAGCCCATAAAATGCATCATAAACATCTTGGAAAAGATGATGGTGAATGTTTCGGAATGCTTTTCGTGCCATTCAAATACTTCAAAAAATAGAGATCTTCGCTAGATGATAACGCCAGATTATTTCTACGCCATTGTTGGCGGTGGTCTGGCTGGTTTACAGTTGGCCTACAGCATAAGTAATGATGTTTTTTTTAAAGGGAAAAAGATCGTCATTATCGATCCTTCAGATAAATCTAAAAATGACAAAACCTGGTGTTTCTGGGAAAATGGTAAAGGTAACTGGGATCATTTAATCCATAAGAGCTGGAGCAAGGCCGAATTCATTTCCTCTGGTGCAAAGGAAACTTTGAACCTTGAACCATATTCCTATAAAATGCTTCGATCCCTGGATTTCTATAGATTCATCAGGGAAAAATTAGAAAAGTCAGAACACGTCACCTTCGCAAAAGATGAAATTGAAAAGATAGACCAGGTCACCAGGACAGCCATTGGCAAAAAAAGAAACTATACGGCCACCCATTTTTTTGACAGTAGACCCCCTGAACATTATCTTAAGGATACAAAATCAACAAAGATATTTCAACATTTTAAGGGCTGGAAGATCAAAACTAAAAATGAGAAATTTGATGATAGGAATTTCACGATGATGGATTACCGTATCAAATATCAGAATTCTACAAGTTTCACCTATGTTCTTCCGGTATCTAAAAATGAAGCCCTGGTTGAATTCACTTTTTTCACGCCCTTCACAGTAGAGGATGATGAATACGACAAATATCTTCAACGCTATATTTCAGATATCTTAAAAATCGAAGATTATAAGGTTATTGAATCGGAAAAAGGCTTGATCCCCATGACCGATTATTCGTTTCATAAACAAAACACAGAATATATCACGAAGATTGGCACCGCCGGTGGCTGGGTAAAGGCTTCGTCTGGATATTCATTTAAAAATACTGAAAAGAAAATAGACCTATTAATCGATAATATTAAAAGTGGCCTGGTTCCTTCTCATAAGCTTCAAAATAAAAAATTCAGAAAATATGACGCTATTTTCCTGGATGTCCTTGAGAAAAGAAATGACCTTGGAGAAGAGGTATTCACCAAATTATACACAAAAAATACTATCCAGGATATTTTCAGATTTCTCGATGAAGAAACAAAAATTTCAGAGGAACTAAAGATCATGAAATCACTGTTCCACCCACAATTTCTGAAATCCTTTTTCAAAAAAATATAATTACTCTGCGATAAGCTTATCCAGAGTTTGCCTGAAACTATCGCTGTTCCAGTCGGCAGAACCAACCTTATCTACCACGATACTACCCTTTTTTGAGATCACATAGGTAGTTGGCAGAGTTCTTCCATCCATGGGTTTCGGAGCTTTGGTAAGCATTTTATAAGAAGGTAAGGTGAAACGCTTCCGCTTCATATATCCATCTACAGTCTCATGTTGTTCACTTGAAACAAATAAGAAAGTAGCCTTGTCTCCATAATCTTCATATAGTTCCTGGAAACTTGGCATTTCAGCGATACAGGGTGGGCACCAGGTTGCCCAGAAATTCACGATGACCACTTGATTCTCAAATTCTGAAAATTCGACACGCTTACCTCTTACATTTTCCAGCACCCAATTATAATCAGCTAATTTTTCTCTGTCTTCTTCATCATTTACTGACGGCGCAAAAGAAATAAGCTTGTTTACGAAGATCTGTATTGGTTTCCTGGTCTGGGGAATGATCATGGCAAGGATGATCACAATAAAAATAATATTAGACCACTGGTTCTTGAATAGTTTCATGGGTTGTGAGACTGAATTTCTGCAAAGTTAAGACATAAAAAAACTCCCTGAAAAGGGAGTTTTCTTTTTATAATTTCAGCTTTAATTAAGCTGCATTTTGCTTTTTGATAAGGTTAAGTGCTGAACCATGCTTATACCACTCGATCTGAGGAGCGTTATAAGTGTGATTTGCCTTAATCGTATCCTTGCTACCATCTGCATGAACGATCTCGATCGTTAATGGCTTGTCTGGAGCAAAGTCTTCAAGATCTACAAAGTTAAAAGTATCGTCTTCCTGAATAAGCTCGTAATCGTTCTCATTCGCGAAAGTAAGACCTAACATACCTTGCTTCTTAAGGTTTGTTTCGTGAATACGAGCGAAAGATTTCACCAATACAACCTTTACACCTAAATGTCTAGGCTCCATAGCCGCATGCTCTCTGGAAGAACCTTCACCATAGTTATGATCTCCCACAACCACAGTTGGAATTCCTTCTTTCTTATACTCTCTCTGTACTGCCGGTACACCATCGTACTCACCAGTCAGCTGGTTCTTCACAAAGTTTGTTTTCATATTGAAGGCATTCACCGCACCAATCAAACAGTTGTTAGAAATGTTATCTAAGTGCCCTCGGTAACGTAACCATGGTCCAGCCATAGAAATATGGTCGGTAGTACATTTTCCATGAGCTTTTATAAGTAGTTTTGCTCCGGTTAGATTCTTTCCGTCCCATGGCTCAAATGGAGTCAATAACTGAAGTCTTTCAGAATCTTCAGCAACTTTAACTTCAACGCTGCTACCGTCTTCCTTTGGAGCAATGTATCCCGCATCTTCCACAGCGAAACCTTTCGTTGGAAGTTCAATCCCTTGAGGTTCGTCAAGCATCACTTCTTCACCATCCTCGTTCATTAACTTATCACGAGTAGGATCAAAATCAAGACGGCCGGAAATTGCAATTGCCGCAACCATTTCTGGAGAACCTACAAATGCATGGGTATTCGGGTTACCATCGGCACGCTTAGAGAAGTTACGGTTAAAAGAGTGAACGATAGTGTTTTTCTCTTCTCCTTTTCTATCTGAACGATCCCACTGACCGATACATGGTCCACAGGCGTTGGTAAAAATAGTTGCATCAAGATCCTCAAAGATCTGAAGCAATCCGTCTCTTTCTGCTGTAAACCTAATTTGTTCAGACCCCGGGTTGATTCCGAAATCAGATTTTGCTTTAACTTTTTTATCTACCGCCTGTTTTGCAATAGAAGCTGCTCTTGTAAGATCCTCGTAAGAAGAGTTAGTACAAGAACCGATAAGCCCCCAATCTACATTGATTGGCCAGTCATGCTCTTTAGCTTTAGATCCCATTTCAGAAATAGGAGTCGCAAGGTCTGGAGTAAACGGTCCGTTAAGGTGAGGTTTCAATTCAGAAAGATTGATCTCGATAACCTCATCAAAATATTGTTCCGGATTTGCATAAACCTCATCATCACCTGTTAAGTGCTCACGAACTTCGTTAGCCGCGTTCGCAACATCTTCACGGTTTGTAGCTTTCAGGTAACGCTCCATAGAGTCGTCATACCCAAAAGTTGAAGTAGTTGCACCAACCTCAGCCCCCATGTTACAGATAGTTCCTTTACCTGTACAAGACATGCTACGTGCACCTTCTCCGAAATATTCGATAATTGCTCCGGTACCACCTTTTACAGTTAGGATACCAGCAACTTTTAAGATCACATCTTTAGGAGCGGTCCATCCGGAAAGTTTTCCGGTTAACTTTACTCCAATAAGTTTCGGGAATTTAAGCTCCCATGGCATTCCTGCCATTACATCAACCGCATCGGCTCCACCAACACCAATCGCTACCATTCCTAATCCACCAGCATTCACTGTGTGAGAATCGGTACCGATCATCATTCCGCCAGGGAATGCATAGTTTTCAAGAACAACCTGGTGAATAATACCTGCACCCGGTTTCCAGAATCCAATTCCATATTTGTTTGATACTGATTCCAGAAAGTCGAAAACCTCACTACTTGATTTGTTAGCCGACTGAAGGTCGATCGCAGCTCCCATCTTCGCCTGGATCAGGTGATCACAGTGAACAGTGGTTGGTACTGCAACTTTTTTCTTACCGGCTTGCATGAATTGCAATAAAGCCATTTGCGCTGTAGCATCCTGGCAGGCAATCCTGTCTGGTGAAAATTCAACATAATCTTTACCTCTTTTGTAAGCTTCGGTCGCCTGACCATCCCATAGGTGAGAGTAAAGTATTTTTTCTGAAAGTGTCAAAGGCTTTCCAACAACCTCACGAGCAGTATTTACTCTTTCGGCCATGTGGCTATACACCTTTTTGATCATATCAATATCGTATGCCATATTCTGTGTGTTTTTTGTTCTAAAAAAGTCTTGCAAAAATAAGGATTTCTAGGGGATTTTGAAAATTAGAAGCAATACTCAGAAATAAGTATAAATAATTTCTGAAATTAAAATTTTTACCTCCAAAAATTCAGTAAAAAGCAATATTCAGATGATAAATTGAGAATTTATCAAAATTTATAAAGGGGATTAAGTATAATGCCTTTTTAGACTGATTATGAATTAGCTGAAATTTCCAGCCTTTAGATAGATCAAAAAAGCTTTCTAATGATCTCTTCCTCGGTAATACCTTCAGCTTCTGCCTTGTAATTCTTGATGATCCTGTGTCGTAGAATTCCAAAAGCCACTGCCTGAACATCCTCAATATCTGGAGAGAATTTGCCATTAACGGCAGCATTGGTTTTTGCAGCCATAATTAGATTTTGAGAAGCTCTTGGTCCGGCTCCCCAATCTACATAATTCTTTATAAGATCTGGCGCACCATTTTGAGGACGGGTTTTCCCCACCAGCCTCACCGCATATTCCACTACATTATCGGGCACCGGAATACGACGTATCACCTTTTGAATATCTGAAATTTCCTGAGCGCTGAATAATGGATCAACTTGCTTTAGTTCATCTGTGGTGGTCGTTTTAACTACATCCACCTCTTCCTCAAAACTTGGGTAATCCAAGTTGATCGCGAACATAAATCTGTCCAGCTGAGCTTCCGGTAAGGGATAAGTCCCTTCTTGCTCTATGGGGTTCTGAGTGGCCAGTACAAAATATGGCAGATCCAGTTTATAATGATGACCAGCCACAGTGACAGCTCTTTCCTGCATCGCCTCAAGTAAGGCAGCCTGGGTTTTTGGAGGAGTCCTGTTTATCTCGTCTGCAAGCAGGATATTGGTAAAAACAGGACCCTTTATGAATTTGAATTTTCTATTCTCATCCAGGATCTCTGCCCCAAGAATATCACTGGGCATAAGATCTGGAGTGAACTGAATTCTTTTAAAATGTAAGCCAAGTGCTTGAGCAATGGTATTAACCATTAATGTTTTTGCTAGCCCGGGTACTCCAATGAGGAGCGAATGTCCACCAGAAAAAATAGAGAGCAGGATCTGGTTCACCACCTCATCCTGGCCTACGATAACTTTGGCGATCTCATTCTTAAGATCACGATGTTTATCTACTAACTTCTCTACAAGTGCAACATCAGACATAGAATACTTTAGTTTTTAACCCAATCACTGGTATAATCACAATCACGGAATTTACCGTTTACTTTAATATAAGTGTCATTGATCTTTTCTTTTTGCCATTCTTCAATAGCATCAAGCTGCTTGTCACGAAGAGCCAGTTCTTTAATTTTCTGAAAATCTGTAGCATAATCTGCTTCATGCTCTGGAATCTTCTTCGTTACCTTTATTATTTTATACTGAGGTCTTCCCGTTCTATCCTGCTGAGTTAATACTAAGGAAACTTCCCCTTCTTCCAGACCTTCAACCTGCTTAAACAACTCAGGATCTATTTTAGTGAGTTCAAATCTTGTATCTCCAGTTCTAGGATTAATCAGTTTACCTCCTTCGCTCTTGGTCTCCTCTTCATCAGAAACTTCTCTGGCAGCCTTGGCAAATTCAAGATCACCGGCAATTATCTTACTTCTTACGGTATCAATTTCCTTCCTGGCAGCTTCAACAGAAGCATTAGTTACATCTGGTATCAGAAGAATATGTCTTAATTCAACTGTTTGTCCCCTAATCTTATCTACCTGAATGATATGGTATCCAAATTCAGATTCAAAAGGTTCGCTAATTTCGCCCTCCTGAAGACTGAAAGCCACGTCTTTAAATTCTTTTACGAAGGCATCTTTTCGAGTTAAGGTTATTCTACCTCCATCTGGCGCAGTCCCCGGATCCTGAGAATACAATACCGCCTTGGTAGAAAAACTAGCACCGTTATCTTCGATATCGGCCTTGAATTCATTTAAACGATCAATAATCTTTTGCTTTTCAGACTCTGGTATTTCCGGTTCGATCACGATCTGTGAAAGTTCCACCTCTGTACCGAACATGGGCTTTTCTTCCATTTTATTGTAGTACTGCCTCACCTCTTCCGGAGTCACCTCGATATCTTCGATGATCTTTTGCTGCATTCTTTGCGTAAGTTGATTTTGCTTGGTAAGTTCAAAAATCTCCTCCCTAAGTTCAGCCTCGCTTTCCTTGTTATAAAATTCCAGGATCTTTTCCATGGAACCTGCTTGCTGCACCAGACCCTGAAGTCTCTGATCTACAATCCCGTTTATCTGGGCATCTGTAATTATTATACTATCCTGAATCGCATGGTGTGCGTATAACTTATTTTCCATTAATGAACCGGCAAGATTACAATCGGTCACCTCTCCGGTAGACATCCCCTGGCTCTGCATATCCTTATACATAAGATCTATGTCGCTCTCAAGAATAATATATTCACCAATAACGGCGGCGATTCCATCTACCTTTTTTCGCTGTACACCCTGCTGATCCTTTTCCACATTTTTAACTTCGGCATCTGGTTGTATAGAAGTACTATCTGTTACGATCACTTCCTGACCGTAACTAATTGTGGAAAACATAACACCCAAGCCTGCTAAAACAGGTTTAATTGAAGATTTCAAATTCATTATTCTTAATTGCATCTTTAGTAATATCTTTTTCTAGTTCCTTAATTAACGCCTGTTTTCGCTTGTTAAGCAAAATTTCGCGTATAGTTGCCGAAGCGTATTCCATGGGTGCCTGCTCATTTCGGCTTAGAACGTCCTTTACGTACACAAGATACACATTTAGCGAATCCTGTAATTCCATAAAATTAGATTTCTTAAGCAGGCTTGATCTATCCTCTACGGAAAGAGGTCCTATTTTGTCATAAACTGTTTTGGTCTTCACCCAAACCGAATCGTTTAATGAATAATTCTTGAACTGAAGGGCCATATTCAAAAGATCCTGTTGATCTTCTTCATTGAATCTCTCGATTTTTCTCTTGATATCATCCAGATTATTGCTGTTTTTGGCAATATTGATATACCTTAATTTAAGCAGATCCTCATTCAGTATAAAGTTCTCTTTATTCTTTTCATAATAATTTTCTACTTCCTCGCGGTTTAAAGAGGTATCAAGATCTCTCAATACCACCGCTTCAGTATAGGCATTAGTGAACAGCTCATTGCGGTAATTGTTCACCAGCTCACCAAATTCCTGTTGCTGGGATTGCGGTAAATTCAATTCAGCGCGATCTATTAGCAACTGTTGGGTTGCCCAGCGGTTAATATAATTTGAAACGATAATGGCACTGTCCTCGGGAGAGGTATTTTCATTAATTAGTGCCTGAATATCATCTTCATAAAGAAAAGATTCATTTACTCTCACCACTACCTTGCGATCATCAGACGGCTGAAAATAGTCACAGCCAACCAAGATCATAGAAAAAAGGGTAAAAATATATCTGCTAAAACTTTTCTTCAAAATCAATTTTTTTAGCATTTCTCAAAATAAATGCCAGAAGAGATCTATTCGGAAAATATATAATCTCTATCCGGGCAAAAATAAGAATTAGTTAAGGTTCTGCAAGCTAATGGCATAACGAAAACTGTAGATTTAAATTATAAATTTTAGAAATATTTAATTCTATCTTATCTTTAAGAGACAACAAATCAATCAATTATGAAATATCAACAGGAAATTGTGATAAATAAGCCTAGAAAAGAGGTTATAGCAAAGTTCTCAGACCCCGAAAATATGAAGCACTGGCAGAAAGGATTTATTTTTATGAAACCTATAAATGGCCAGCTTGGAGAGGAAGGATCACAAAATCTATTAAAATATGATATGGGGCGGCAGCAAATAGAAATGACCGAAACTATTTTAAAAAACGATCTTCCAGATGAATATAGCGCTACTTACGAGGCTAAAGGGGTTTATAATTACCAGGTGAACAGATTTACTCCTACCCTGGAAAAAAGTACCTTGTGGATCACAGAAAATGAATTTCAATTCAGTGGCTTTATGAAACTGGTAGGATGGTTTATGCCTGGAGCTTTTAAAAAGCAATCAAAAAAGTATATGGAAGACTTCAAAGCCTTTGTTGAAGATGGCAAAAGCGTGCTGGACAAGTAATTTTTATTTTGAAATAAATTCTTAGATATATTCTACTCAGGCTGTTATATTTGCGAAAAAATAACACAAAATGAAACGATTAAGTTTAGCGATCCTATTGATGTTTATAGCATTCTCATCAAATGCACAATCTAAGATCGGTACTATTGATGCCGAATATATTCTTTCCCAATTACCTGAAACGGTAGAGGTAAATAAAAACCTGGAAGCCTACAACACAGAACTACAGGATGAATTAAAAACGACCATCCAGGAATATGAAGGTTTAGTAAAAGACTATCAGGATACTGTCGCAGACCTTGATGACGAGGCAAAAAAAGAAAAGGAAGACAAGATCATCGAGCTGGAAAATGATATTAAAGGTTTCCGCCAGAAAGCTTCGGTTATGATGCAAATGAGACAAAATGAATTGAACGGGCCGCTATATGACAAAATAGATGCCGCCATGAAAGAAGTTATCAGCGAAGAAGGCTTTACCCAGATCTTTCATGCCGGAGCTAGCGGACTAGCCTTCTCCAGAGCTGAAGACGATATTACCTTAAAGGTTATGGACAAGTTGGGAATTGAGCCAAAAGAACCACAGCCTGAAGCTGAAAACACAGTAGAGAACAATTAAATTCTCCTGTTTATATAAAAAAGCTCCCGGGTTTCCGGGAGCTTTTTTTATGCACTTATAATAGTTGTTTCTATCTGCTATAATTAGGAGATTCTTTAGTAATGGTCACATCATGCGGGTGACTCTCATGAACTCCGGCAGCGGTAATTCTAATAAATTTACCTGTTTCTTTAAGGGTTTCAACATCCTTCGCTCCGCAATAACCCATCCCGGCCTTCAAGCCACCAATGAACTGGTGAATACTTTCTTCCAGGTCTCCTTTATATGGTACACGACCAACGATACCTTCCGGTACTAATTTTTTAATATCATCTTCAACATCCTGGAAGTACCGGTCTTTCGAACCTTTTTCCATTGCTTCTACAGATCCCATTCCACGGTAAGATTTAAACTTACGTCCTTCATAGATGATGGTTTCTCCTGGCGATTCCTTAGTGCCGGCAAGCAATGATCCTAACATCACACAATCGGCCCCGGCCGCAATAGCCTTAGGAATATCACCGGTATATCTTATTCCACCATCAGCGATCACTGGAACTCCAGTTCCTTTTATGGCTGCAGCAACTTCAAGAACTGCCGAAAATTGAGGGAATCCAACACCTGCTACCACACGGGTAGTACAAATAGATCCCGGTCCTATTCCAACTTTCACGGCATCTGCACCGGCCTCAACCAGATATTTTGCGGCTTCCCCGGTAGCAATATTTCCAACAACTACTTCAAGATCTGGAAATTTCTTTTTTACTTCTTTTAATACATGAACAACTCCACGAGTGTGACCGTGTGCAGTATCAATAATAATCGCATCCACTCCTGCATTTACCAAAGCCTCTGCCCTGTCTACCGCATCACCGGTTACACCAACTGCAGCAGCAACCCTTAATCTACCAAAGCTATCCTTATTTGCCATTGGCTTCTGGGTAAGCTTGGTAATATCCCTGAATGTAATAAGGCCTACCAGTTTTTGATTATCATTGATCACTGGTAGCTTTTCGATCTTATTTTCCTGCAGAATCTCTTCAGCATCATCCAAAGAAGTACCTTCCGAAACTGTTACCAGGTTACTAGATGTCATCACCTCTGAGATGGGTCTATTAAGATTCTTTTCAAACCTTAGATCCCTGTTAGTGACAATCCCGAGCAATTTCCCATTTTCGTCTACAATAGGAATCCCTCCAATACTATGCTCTCTCATAGATTCTTTCGCATCTCTGACTTTGGCAGAAATAGGTAAGGTCACAGGATCTATGATCATACCGCTTTCAGCACGTTTAACTTTACGAACTTTCAACGCCTGCTGCTCGATGGTCATATTCTTATGAAGAACCCCAATTCCTCCTTCCCTGGCCATGGCAATTGCCATACGAGATTCTGTTACGGTATCCATCGCTGCTGAAACGATAGGTACGTTTATAGGAATATTACGGGTAAATTTAGATTGTATACTTACTTCCCTTGGAAGAACTTCAGAATAAGCGGGTACTAAAAGTACATCATCGTAAGTAAGTCCGTCGCCTAGTATTTTTGATTCGTGTGCGGTCATTGCAATTAAGGATTTAATTGCGTGCAAATATAAGGTTTATTACTGAGAAAACGGGTCTCTAAATCATTTAGAGAGGATAATTTTCAGGTATAAAATTCAATATTTACGAAAGCCTGCTCTATGAGCGAAATATGAAAGATTCAGACCTTAATTTTCTGAAATAAAGTTATTTATATTGCTTCTTAAATCGGTCGGTTGTAAATTTAGTGGTACTAAAATTTTAGATCATGAGCATTAGATTAGGAAATAGCTGTATGAATTGTGAGCGCTTTAAAAACAACTTCTGTACAAAACATGAAACCAGTGTTGGCTTCCAGCATACCTGTGACAGTTTCAAAATGAAAGCGGCCATTAAGAACGAACCAAATTGTCTTAATTGCGGCAGATACCAGTCACCTACCTGTGCTAACCCTAAGAAGGCCGCGCCGGGAATGCTCTGCAACCATTGGGCTCCACAGGCTTCTGCCTAGATTACAGTTTTATTTGTAAGGTTGTATACCAGGTTACCGGTTGGGCTGGAATTATTCCAGGCCCAGGATACCCTGTGGCTCTACGGGTAAAATAAGAATTATCCAGCAAATTATTTACACCCACTTCCAGTTTGAATTTTCTGTAACTGTAGGAAGCTGAAAGATCTACGATCCCATAAGCTGGAATTTCTCCCTCAATTCCCCGATTATTTTCGGTCTTGTCTTGTGGTGCATTTGTAGCATCTGTATACTGGCTGGATAAGTATGTATACTGTAAACCAGCCAGAAAATTCTTATAGCCAAAATCCAATCCGGTTTTTAAATTTACCTCCGGAATAAATTCCACTTCATTTCCTTCCACATTCACCTGGTCTGATCGTAAGTATTCAGATTTTGTAAAGGCGGCATTCACGAAGGCATTTAGCTGATAATTCTTTGCCGATTCAAAAAAGCTGTTCCTAATGTCCCATTCAGCAAAGGTCTCCAAACCGTAAATAAATGCATCTCCTATATTGCCCCTGAATCTTACCAATCTACCTGTTTCTTCCAGTTCACCTTGTGCATTAACACGTTCTTCAGGTTTTAAAACTTCTCCTATCCGCTCATTGTATTTTAACCCAAAAATGCTCGCGTCATAAGAAAGGAAATTTTTGATGCGACCACGTATCCCGATATCTGAGGTAAAGCCTTCTTCATCACTAATATTAGGATCTACCTGGAAACTTGGGTTCACTACCCGGATATCATTAAAAGTAACCGATCTGTAATTCTGAGAGAAGTTCGCATAAAACTCATTGGATGCATTCAGATTATAACTACTTCCAACTCCCAGAAGGATAAAACTTCTTTCAAATTTCCGATCGTCCTCAATGGTTTCGTTAAGCAGAACATTATCGGCATTATCGGTGATAATATTCTTGTAAAAACCATCAGCTTCCGTATCTATGTATTCAAACCTGAATCCAGGAGTCACCGAAAAATTATTGGTGATATTAAAGATATTCTCTCCAAAAAAGGCAAGGTTTCGATTGGGAAAATCGAATTCAGACTGCCGCTCGTAATCGGGAAACTGATCTGTAGCAAAGTCAAAATCAGGTAAGGCGGAAGTACTACCCGGACCCTGCTGCTGCTCATTGTTTGCATGGTAATATTTAGTCCCAAGCAGCAACACCGATTCTTCTGCAAAAAGGTCATACCTGGTAAGTACTCTTGCTTCAGCTCCCCAATTCGCGAAATCATCGGTTAAAAGTTCTCTTGGTTCCTCCGGATCATCGGCCTGAGCCACCCTGTTCTGCCTGAAACCAACAGCTTTTCTGCTGGCATTGAGACCGAAAAAATTCAAACTAAGATCTGTCTTTTCCGAAATTTCGTGTTCCAGCTGAAACGCAAAAAGATTCCAGTTCACATCGAACCAGTTCCTTGGACGGTTGCTAAAATCAGGATTCTCGTAAAACTGCGCATCTGTTAAGCCACCCGGTTGCTGAGCGAGGTAATCCAGATAAGTATATTCAAAACTGATCTTGGTTCGGTCATTAAATTTCCATCCCAAATGAGCAAAGGCATTATGGGAATCATATTCAGAATTTGGCCTGAAACCTTTACCTCCTTTATAATTATAATACGTGTAATAGCTCAATTTTCCTATGGTACCACTCAGGCTATTAAAGCTGGTAAAAAGATCATAAGATCCCACTGTTTGCCTGGATAACAGTTCGATCTTTTTATCTGGAACCGGCTCCTTAAAACGAAAGTTAATAAGTCCTCCGAACTGGGTTCCATACTGTAAAGACGCCGCTCCGCGAACCACCTGGATTTCCCGTAAAGCCTCCGGTGGTGGCGTATAATAACTTTCAGGATATCCAAGCACATCTGCTGAAATATCATAGCCATTCTGTCTCGTGTTAAAATTCTGGGTTCGGTTAGGATCTAACCCGCGTCCACCTATATTCAACTGTAAACCCGCATCACCATTATCGTAAATGTTAAGGCCCACCACCTGGCTGTAGATCTGCCGGGCGTTATTAGCGGCCAGGTTTCCGGTAACTTTGTCCATCAGGACCACTTCACTTTTCTTGCCGGCATAAATGGCTGTACCTTCAACTTTTCTAAGTTTCCTCAAGGCGAAGATCTGCTCTCTTCTATTAGTGATCATCACTTCGCTAAGGCTTTCTGCCAATGGAGATAATTCAAAGTTCAAATTTGTATCTCCTTCAATCCTGATCTCCTTTTCTATGATTTCGTACTCGTAGCTAAAAACGGCAAAAACATAAGAACCTTCCGCCAGGGAACTAATCTCAAATTCCCCATTTTCATTAGCAACAGTAAGCTTCCCGGTAGTTTTATTCCAAACTTCGGCATTCGGAACAGCCTCTCCGGTATCTGCAGAAGTCACTTTACCACTCAATGAAAACTGAGCATTGGCGAAAAGGGTTAAAAAGAATAATATACTAAAGGCCTTTAATTTCATCATTAAATGGTAAAATGAATGTTTTACGTTCAAAAGAGTCCGCGAAATTAAGCAAATTAACATCAGGACTTATATAGGGTACACTTTTTCTGCCGTTAAGCCCAACATAACTCTCCACGTATACCTCTATATTTTCGTGTCCCTGTTCCCTGAAATGATCTGCCAGGAAGTGGGCATATTCAAGGATAAAATCAGGCTGAAAAGACATTTGTTTTTCCTGGAAAGGCGTCAAAAAATCTGAATTTGTAACCAGAAATCCTTTTCCAGTTTCAGCATCTACGATCTTAAATTGGGCAAATCCAGCTTTTTCCATTAACATAACTCTCCAGGAAAATCTGAAACCTTCTTCAGTCCAAAAAAGCTCTCCAGGGTACATCAAGTATCTCCAGGGAAACAATAATTGTATAACAAAAAAAGCTCCTACTACAGAAAGCAGGAATTTCCTGGCTTTGGAGTTTGGAAAAAGCAATCTGGAATTGTCAAATCTTTGCCTGTTAATTCTGAACCAGGTAGAAATCGTTTCAAGTATCTTATGGTGAACCTTCGGGCTAAAGAATATTAATGCACTAACGATCATGATATAAGGAAACATCCCGATTGGAAAAAGCACCCTAGTTAGAACATGAAAAACAATGACCATCAGGAAAGCAAAGAGCCTGGTTCGTTTCCATAGTAAAAGGAATGGAATAAAGAGATCGTACAGCATCCCGCTCCAGCTAAATGCATAGGCGACCCATTCCTGTTGCATGAAATCTCCAACTAGAGGCAGGTCATATTTAGAAGGCAACCAAATTTTCAAAGGCATGGCCCGGAACAACCAATCTGAGTTGATCTTGGCCAAACCAGCATAGAAATAAACGATCCCCAGCAATAACTTAATTGAATCTATACACCAGCGGGGAATCTTCTGAAATGATCTTTTTAGGTTCTTCCATGCATCTATTGAAAAGTAGGCGTTCGCCGGAAGAAAGATCATCAAGAAACTCAGAATACTTATGAAATAGTAATGATTAAGATAAGTGGTCTTATCCATGAGTTCGATATAGGTGAAACTCAGGAAAAATATAATGATCGCTATTCGGTATTTGTAACCCAAAGCCACAAACAGGGCTGCAAGACCACAGATTATAAAAAGTAAATAGGTGAAATCGCCAAGCGGTTTCACCCATTCAAATCCGTAATAACTAAAATGAAATTCGGGAAGTATATATAGTTTCTCGATCCAGCCATTTAGCCAGAACCGAATGATACTGGCCAGCATCATTATTCCAAAACCTATACGAAATACTGCCAGGGGAGCAGCATCAGTATAAGAATCGAAATATTTTGCAATGGCCGACCTCATTTAAAATTTTCTAGTCACCATCTGAATCAACATAATCAATACTAATGGACAGTGCCTGCATCATATCTAATTTAAACAGAACAACTCCTTTTTGGAGCTCATCATAAGCCTCCAGCATTTTTGTATTATCTGTTTCAACCTGACGCCTAAGGCTTGCATCGAGATTAGAAGCCTGCGCCTCGATTGCCGTCAACTGGCTCGATATATCGCTGGCAAGTTCACCCCTGTCTAGAAATTCCAGGTACTGCTTGTAACTATCGCCAGAGCCATTTCCGTTATAAAAATCTGTAACACTTTCCAGGGCTTCCAGATAAAGTTCTTTTGAAAGATCTTTTGAGTAGTAAGCCTCTACATTGATTGGCGACGGCGAACCTGTAAAGACTCCAGATGGAAAACCTATCTTTCCTGAGCGAAGAAAAGCCTCATAATACATGACGAACTTATTGGTAAGTTTATCTACAGATCCAGTACTAGAAGAGCTTGTATTACTCACAAAATTATCCCTGTAATCACCTTGCCATGAAGCATTCACTTCTGAAGTTAAAGAATTGATCCTTTGAGCAACATCAACAAGATAATTGCTGTAATTCTCTGATGAATATTTTGTTACGATCTCGGAATCGTTTTCTCCCAGATCATTGAGAAGATAATCCATCGCTGGAAACCCCTGTTCATCAAAACTTGAAGGCAATTCAAGATTGTATGAACCGCTGGATATCTTATCCTCAACCGCGGCAGCATCAAGAGGATACGTATTTAGAAATCTGCGAAATCCAACTTCTTCTGCCTTACCTATATCGAACATAGCTACCGCTTGAAATTCTATGTAGGAATTTTCAAACTCATTCCTCAAAGCAACGAGGTTTTCCTCTGAAGGATCCTGAGTAAAAGCAAGAGTTAATTCTTCAAGTTGTTGAGTAGAAGTCTTAAAATCTGAAAAAGCCGGAATGATAATATTATCAGCCCAGTTTACCAACATTGCTCCACGATCGAAAGAATCGGTTTCGTTCCCTCCACCATTTCCAGAACCATCGTCCCCGGTAGAACAGGCAGTAAAAATAAGGGTTGCGATCAAAATTATGCTAGAAATTCTTTTCATAGGTAAAATATTAAAAACCGGAGCCGATAAAAATCGGGCTCCGGCTAATTGTTTTTATTCTGCTGCTTCTGCCACGGTAAAATCGAATGCAGATGCGATCTCTTCAGAGATACTATCCAGAGTGTCAGGAGTTACATCCCAAAAACCGTTTCCTTCTAATAATTGCTCTTTGAACATATCTATCTTATCCTTAGAAAGGTAAGGCATGTTAGTTCCAGGCTTATTTGTGAATCTTAGGCTGTAAATAAATCCGAAACCTTCAGAAAGATCATGGAAAGCTGCACCGTAGTTGTTAGCTGCAATCGCATTCTTTCCGGCTTGCATATAATAAATTGCTCTAATTGCGATGATTTCAGAAATGTTTTCACGAATAATAGCAACCTGCTCATCTCGTAATTCATAGTCTCCGGCTACGATCGCAGCACGACCTGTTTTAAAAGCCTCGAAAGTTTCTTCTGCGATACCTGCAAAATCCTCATCTCCCTCTACTCTTCCCATATATTTAAAGAGAAGATTATCATTGTTATCACCTAAAGCTGAATTTGGATCTTCAGAAGGAATGGATGGAGCACCGTAAAGATATCCATAAGCCTCATCCCACTTATGCTCCATAGTTGTATAGAACTTTCCGTCTTCAACTATTTTCTGATCGTTATTGGTTTGGTTATCACCTGCATCAAGAACAGCACTAGCCAGGTAATTATTCAACATTTGATCAACAACAAGACCACCAATTAAACTTTTACCAAAGGCCTGATTCATTTCAAAACCTTTTGAATCTACATAACGAACGGCGTCACCATCAGCGATCTGACCAGCTACACCAGGTTCAGCCAGTTCATTTCTGCTGGCTGCCACCACATTCATTTGAACATCGATCCAATTTTCAAAATCTGCTCTAATTTCACTGCTTTCTACGTTATTAGTAGAAAAGTAAAGGTTTGAAGCAGCCACTTTAGATTTTACACTTTTTGAAGATTCATTAAGACTGGCACTTTCAAAAGGAGAGTTCTCATTAGCGAACATATTTGAAAGCATCTCTTCTGTAGCATTATCAAAATCATTGAAATTAGACAATATCTCATCTGTCATTTGAAGTCTTGTGGTTTGACCACTATAACTTACCGTAGAATTATTATCTCTTTCAAAGGTATAATTTGCAGGGATTTCAATTTCGTTTTCTCCTCCGGGGGTTAGAGCGTCATCATCAGATGTACAGGATACAAGAGTTAGACCTCCAATAACTGCCGAAAACAAAAGCTTCTTCATTTTTCTTCTTTATTTAGACTGGTTTAAAATAATTTCGGATGCAAATATAAAAACCCGTTTTAGTTACAACAAGTTTATTTAGATTAATTTTAAATAAACTTTATCAATAACGGTTAGAAAAGCAATAAATCCTATTAATGGTAGGCCTGAAAGATCTTAGAAGCTTCATTGTAGGCAGATTCGAAACTGGTCATTTTTATGTTTGTATCTGCCCTGGTTGAATTGAAGTATGAAAGCATTTTTTCTGAAGGCATATTCCCGGTAAGTTCATCCTTGGCCATAGGACATCCTCCGAAACCCTGGATTGCCCCATCAAATCGATGACATCCTGCCTTAAAGGCAGCGTCTATTTTTTCATGCCATTTAGAAGGAGTGGTATGCAAATGTGCCCCAAATTCGATATTTGGGTATTTAGGGATAAGATTCGAGAAAAGGTAATCTATAATATCGGGTGTGGATGTCCCAACCGTATCAGATAATGATAGAATGCTCACTCCCATAGCCGAGAGTTTTTCTGTCCACTCTCCTACGATCTCCACATTCCATGGATCACCATAAGGATTTCCGAAACCCATACTTAAATAGGCTACAACTTCTTTACCAGTTGAATGAGCGATATCCAGGATTTCCTGTAAAACTTCAACAGATTCAGCGATAGTTTTATGCGTATTACGCATCTGGAAATTTTCAGAAATTGAAAAAGGATATCCCAGGTAATTAATTTCTTCAAATTTCGATGCATCTTCTGCTCCCCTGGTATTGGCCACAATAGCCAGAAGTTTACTTGTGGTTTTAGAAAGATCCAGTTTTGAAAGAACTTCAGCGGTATCTTTCATCTGCGGAATTGCCTTCGGCGAAACAAAACTTCCGAAGTCAATCGTGTCGAAACCACAACGCAAAAGCGCTTGTATATACTGAGCCTTTTTCTCAGTAGGAATAAATTCCCTTATCCCCTGCATGGCATCCCTGGGACATTCGATAAGTTTTACTTTACCCATATGGCCAAAGATAGCATTTTAAAGAAAATTGAAAAACAATATAGTTTTATTGCTAATACTAAATTTCAACAACGAAAATTGAATTAATCGGTAAGGATTTTTCAGCAGATCAAATTAAGATCAGCATGGCGATTAAAATGAAAATTATAAACTGCATCCATTTCATGAAAAAGCCAGATTTTGGATGAGACTTGATATATTTTGAGATTTTACCTGCTGCAACAGCAACAAAACTGAAAATAATCAGCGCCTGTAGCATAAAAAGTGCTCCTAAAATATAGAATTGAGCTACGGTATTACCTTCCGGATCCCATAAAAAGCCTGGAAAGAAAGCCAGGAAAAATATACTAACTTTTGGGTTGAGCACATTCATGACAAATCCCTGTCTGAACAAACGCCCCGGGCTTTTCTGCTTAATACCTTCAGAAGTAAAAGCGATCTCTGGGTCACTTTTATAAACCTGGTAAGCTAGGTATAGAAGATAGATCCCCCCCAGAATTTTTATAATAAGATAAATGGATTCCGATTGCTTAATGATCGCTGAAATACCAAATGCTACCAGGCTTGTATGTATTAAAATACCGCTAACCAGTCCTAGCGCCGTGACTATTCCCTGCTTATATCCAAAAGCCATAGATCTCACCAAGACGTAAATGATATCTGGCCCCGGTGAAAACGTCAATAAAATTGAAGCTGTTAAAAATGGGATGATCTGGTCCAGCATACACTACAGGCCTTTCTCCAGGATCTTTTCGTTAATCGATTTTATTAATGCAGGTCCCTCATAAATAAAACCAGTATACAATTGAATCAGGCTGGCTCCTGCTTCCATTTTCTCAATAGCATCCTCGGCAGTATGTATCCCACCTACTCCAATTATTGGAAATGCCTTCCCGCTTTTTTCTGAAAGAAACCTGATGACTTCGGTAGACCTTTTAGTAAGAGGTTTTCCACTAAGCCCTCCCATTTCATTCTTATTGTCAGAATTTAAACCTTCCCTGGAAATGGTAGTATTAGTTGCGATCACTCCGGCTATTCCGGTCTCTTTTACAATTTCTATAATATCTAAAAGCTGTTCATCGGTAAGATCTGGAGCGATTTTTAAAAGAATAGGTTTGGGATCAGCTTTTTCCGAATTTAGCTTCTGAAGAGTATTTAGAAGTTTTTTGAGAGGTTCTTTATCCTGTAACTCCCGTAAATTTGGAGTATTGGGAGAACTTACATTCACCACGAAATAGTTCACATGATCGAAAAGGGCGTTGAAACTATACACATAGTCATCTACCGCATTATCATTAGGAGTAATCTTGTTTTTTCCAATATTTCCTCCAACCAGAACATTCTTATTTTTCTTCAATCTGGCCACTGTAGCTTCCACCCCCTCATTATTAAAGCCCATTCGGTTAATGATTGCAGAATCTTCTTTCAGCCTGAAAAGCCTTTTCTTTTCGTTCCCTGGTTGTGGTTTAGGAGTTACCGTTCCAATTTCAATGAAACCGAAGCCAAGGGAAGAAAGCTCACGGTAAAGTTTCGCGTCCTTATCGAAACCTGCGGCAAGACCAACCGGATTTTTAAATTTAAGGCCGAAAACTTCTCTCTCGAGACGAGGATCTTTTACCTCAAACTTTGATTGTAAAAATGAAGTGGCACCGGGAATCTTACAAAACTTTCTTAAAAAACTGAAGGTGAAATAGTGTATTTCTTCCGGATCGAACTTAAAAAGTGCAGGTCTTATGAGTGATTTATACATTTCCGCTAGGTTTGTGCAAAAATAGAAGGAATTGGTGAAAATCTATATGAAAACTTAAAAGGTTTTGAAGCAGGACGCTATATGTGTATTTTTGCACTAAATCTAACCCACAATGACCAATAAACAGCATATAATTGATAGGTTTATCAGTTACGTAAAGATAGATACCCAAAGTGATGCTTCCAGCAGTTCTACCCCAAGTACAGAAAAACAATGGGACCTGGCCAGAAAACTGGTTGAAGAATTAAGGGAAATAGGACTTCAGGATGTTAGTATAGATGACAATGCCTATGTAATGGCCACCCTTCCGGCAAACGTACCCCACAATGTTCCAGTAATAGGTTTTGTATCCCATTTTGATACTACTCCAGAATTCACAGGCACAAACGTGAATCCTCAGATCATCGAAAATTATGATGGCAAGGATATCATCCTTAATAAGGAACAGGATATCGTGCTTTCACCAGATTACTTCGAAGATCTGAATCTTTATAAAGGCCAAACCCTTATCACTACCGATGGTACAACCTTGTTAGGTGCCGATGATAAAGCTGGAATAACCGAAATCATCACCGCTATGGAATACCTGGTAGACAATCCGGAAATTCCGCACGGAAAGATAAGGATCTGCTTCACCCCAGATGAGGAGATTGGTCGCGGCGCCCATAAATTCGATGTTGAAAAATTTGGAGCAGAATGGGCCTATACCATGGATGGAAGCGAGATTGGAGAACTTGAATATGAAAACTTCAATGCGGCCCAGGCTATAGTTAAAGTAAAAGGGAAAAGTGTACACCCGGGTTATGCAAAAGATAAAATGGTGAATAGTATGTACATCGCCCAGGACTTTATCAATTCTTTGCCCAGACTTGAAACTCCCGAACATACAGAGGACCGCCAGGGCTTCTTTCATTTGAGCAATATTAAAGGTGATGTGGAGGAGACAGTTCTGGAATATATAATTCGTGACCACGATAAAACCCATTTCGAAGCCAGGAAGCAAATGATGAAAGACCTGGTGAGTGATATTTGCTCCCAGTTTGAACGGGATTGTATTAGCATAGAGATCAAAGATCAGTATTTTAATATGCGTGAAAAGGTGGAGCCGGTAATGCATATAGTAGACCTGGCTGAAAAGGCTATGGAACAGGTTGACGTTAAGCCTATCATCAAGCCAATTAGGGGAGGTACAGATGGAGCTCAACTAAGTTTTATGGGATTACCCTGCCCTAACATTTTCGCTGGCGGACATAATTTTCACGGAAAATATGAGTACGTCCCGGTAGAAAGTATGCAGAAAGCCGCGGAAGTGATCGTTAAGATCGCTGAACTTACAGCTAAAAAATACGAATAATCAATATTTAAAGGATGGCGGTAAAAAATGCTGAAGAATATATTTCCTGCCACCAAAACTGGGAGGATGAATTAAGGCAGCTTCACGAGATGATCCTAACCACCGATCTCAAATCTGAGATCAAATGGGGAGCACCGGTCTATACCCTGGACGGCAAGAACGTGCTAGGTCTTGGAGCATTTAAAAATCATTATGGGATCTGGTTCTTTAATGGAGCGCTGCTAAAAGAGAATACCGCTTTACTGGTAAACGCACAGGAAGGGAAAACAAAGGCGCTTCGGCAAATTCGATTTCAAAAGGGAGATGAGATAAAAACCTCAGTCTTACTGCCGTATATTAAGGAAGCCATATTGAACCAGAGAGAAGGAAAAGAGATAAAACCGAACACAAAAAAAGAGCTGATCGTTCCTCCTGAGCTATCTGATGCCTTCAAAAAGGACCAGGCATTAAAGAAAAGCTTCGAATTACTAACGCCAGGAAAGCAGAGGGAATATGCAGATCATGTCTCTGAAGCTAAAAGAGAACAAACCAGATTAAACCGACTGGAAAAGATCACTCCTATGATCAAAAAAGGAGTGGGCCTGAATGATAAATACAAGAATTGTTAAGTCTACCCAGAGTATTCATTTATAACAGCTACCAACAGTTTAATTATTTTTTTCAGCTCCATAAATTCCTGGGAATAGCTTTGAGCAATTAATTTACTATTCTACTATCTTTAAAAAAAAAAGCAGGATCCTATTTTTAATAAGATCCTGCTTTAAATAAATAATTCTATAAACTTTCAATTAAATGTCATCATCTTCCATATTCTTGGTTCTGGAAAACGGAAGGAATACTTGAATTCCTAAGTTAAGACCTAAAGAATGTTGATAGGTGGTATTCCCTCCACCAACTAAACCGTTATATTTAAAGGTAGCTTCTAAAGCTACAGTTTCGGTTACGAAATAAGAATAACCAGGGCCAAAACCGAAAGCAAATCCGTTAGTGGTAGATCCCTCGTTAACATTCACGCCGGCAATCCCTGCATTGGCTTCACCAAAGAAACGACCATGTTTCAGTAGGTTATCCACTCCCTGTTCACCCGGGCTCAAATAATATCTTGTTAAGGCTTGTATCCCATATTGGAAGGTTTCGGCAGCTTCTCCATCTACTTTGGCAGATCTTGTAAAACCAAGGTTTACCACCCCTCCAATTAAGAAATTATCCTGA
Source organism: Christiangramia lutea (assembly GCF_022489035.1). Taxonomy (GTDB): domain Bacteria; phylum Bacteroidota; class Bacteroidia; order Flavobacteriales; family Flavobacteriaceae; genus Christiangramia; species Christiangramia lutea. The sequence goes on along the minus strand of NZ_JAKVTV010000003.1, from coordinate 50,930 downwards.
ACAAAATATCCCCCCTTGGGACTAATACCCAGGTTATAGCCTGCACCTTCATTAAGGCCAAAATTCAATCCAAACAAACTATTGCTACCGGTATTCACTAAACCACTACCAATATCGCTACCAAGCATCACATTTCCTTTTTGGATCTGTGAATATGAGATTGCCGAAAACCCAAGAAAACTTAAGGCACATAATAGTAAAAGTCTTTTCATAATTAGTTTTTTATTCCGTTTACTAAAACGGATGGTTAATAAATTTTATCAATCTAAATATAACCAATTTATTTTCAACTAATTACAATATTTTTTTTACATGACCTCCTTGGAGAACTTAAATTTATAAAAATGCTATTCTGAATACTTACGAATAAGCCGAACCATAAGATCGTTCAGCAATTCTACTTCATATTCGCCTACGCTGGCTTCCAGATGTGGATTGCCAATTCCACTGTCATCGGTGATAAAAACATAAGTTCCATTGGTGGCAATGGAGAAATACCTCATCAGGAACTCTGTTTCCTTATTGATCCCACTGGCGGTTACTGGAATCAATTTTATACCTTTTTCAGAGGCAATTTTTACAGAATTACGAATCTGCCCGATTACCTGTAACTCCTTATGGGGTGGCGCATCCAGTAATAAAAAAGCAATTCTTGTCTTTGCATTGCCCGACCATTGAAGATCGTTCAAAGCTACATTCATAGCCGAATGCACTGCTTCAGGAAAATCTCCACCTCCGTCTGCACGTTGTTGATTGATGAATTGTAATGTTGAGTTTATATCTTCTGTAAAGGCTGAATGCCTGGTCACATAATCATCTCCTTCATCTCTGTAAAACACGGTAGAAGTAAAAATGTTCAAGGCGCTATTTCCGTTTTTCACCCTGGCTATGACGTCTTTAAGGTCATCTTTTAGAAACTCGAGCTCATCTGCCATCGATCCTGTTGCATCCACAATGAAAGATAGTTCCACTCTTTTGGATACATTATTGTTCCCGGTATAAACAATTTCGTTGACACCTTCTGAAAAGTACAATACCGGCTTTTTTGACAATACATCATTCACGTAAAGTTCCAGATCTGAACTCTCCAGATTTTCCTCTTCATAAATACCTGGCCATAATTCTGCAGTTCCAGAATTATCGGTTCTTGAGATCCAGAAGGAATCAGCATTTTCATTTCTAATTTCAACCTTCACATTATTCAGGGGAATGCCAAATTGATCATTCACCTTTACCGAGATCCTTCGCTGTGAATAGAATCCCCAAAGTTCAGCCATACTAGAAAACTCTTCACTGTTTGTTAAGTTCTGCCAGAAATCCCAGTTTTCAAGATCATTCCATTCTGCAGCAGTAATTCTTCCGGCTTCACCTTGTTCTCCTTCAGTTTCTCCATTTCCTGAATCAATTCCTCCTTCAGAAGAATCAGATTCAAAAGTAGAGTCATCTGTGGTTACGTCTCCGGTAACACCTTCAGTTTCACATCCCATCAAAACGAGGATAAATAAGAGGAATAATAGTGCTGATTTCTTCATGATTATTCTATTGGTTAGTGAGTAAGAAGCTTTCATTCAATCAATAGATGCAAAAAAACAGAATTGGTTGCGTAAGCAATTTATAGACAAAAAAAAGCCTCTCAAAATTGAGAGGCTTTCCTGTAATTAAAAAAAATGTTTTATTTCTTCTCCTTCGCAGGTTCATTGAGTTTCTGACTCATTTCCATAGAAATGGAAGAACGATCAAAAGTTATTTTTCCTGCTCCGGTTTCAATTATCACCGAATTATTCTTTTCGCTGAAATCTACGATCTTGCCATGCATTCCACTTTTGGTAACGATCCGATCTCCTTTTTTAAGCTCAGAGGCAAAATTCTTTTCCTGTTTAGCTTTTTTCATTTGCGGGCGTATCATAAAAAAATACACTACCACAAACATTAAAATAATTGGCGCAAACTGCGTTAATTGATCCATATATGCTTTTAGCTAGCGTTTTCGTCAGCTTCTACAAAAGCTTTGATTTTAATTTGCTCTTTTCCTTTTTCTGTATTTGCAGATACAGTCACAGTTTTAGTTACCTGTCCGTTACCAGAACCATTGAACTTTACAAGCATCTCTCCAGATTCTCCAGGAGCGATAGTTTCATTCTTAGGATAGGTAGGAACTGTACAACCACAAGAACTTGAAGCGTTTGTAATCACTAAAGGAGCGTTTCCGGTGTTTTCAAATTTGAAAACGTGCTCCACGGCAGTTCCCTTGGCGATATTACCAAAATCGAACTCAGTTTCTTCAAAAGTAATTTCAGGATATTGAGTAACTTTTGCGTCACGCTCTGCAGATGCTTCTACGTTTTCAGCCTTTACTTTATCTGAAGCGTTATCTTTACATCCGGTGAACAGCATCGCCCCTACTGCCGCAAACATTAAAATTGTTTTTTTCATGGTGAAGTTTTTTTGTTAAATTTCTAATTGATAAAATTAAAGAAAAAATCTTAACTACATAAGACCCCTTCCGGTTTTATTCAGTTTATCTTCAGATTGGTACTCCTTGGATAATTTATCTAATACCCCATTAATAAAAATGCTACTCTTTGGAGTACTGTATTCCTTTGCGATCTCCAGGTATTCATTAATAGTTACTTTCACCGGGATACTTGTAAATTTCAGGAACTCACAAATAGCCATTTTAATAAGAACCATATCTACTTCTGCGATCCTGTCTTTATCCCAGTTAGGTGTTTTCCCAAGCATCTCTTCAGAAAGATCTTCATCATTTAAATAGGTTTTTCTGAAAAGCTTGATCGCGAACTCTTTGTCTTCTTCATTTTTGAAAAGCTGGGTGATCTTCTTCTCCCTTCCTGTAGACTCCTTCAACTTTTGAAGAAATTTTAGAACTGCAGTATTAACCAGTGGCAGGTCATCTACCCAGGTTAATTTCTTATCCTCTAGGTATTCGTATAATTTATCATTTGGTGCAATAATTTCCTTGAAGACATCTATGATAAATTTCTTATCTGCTTTAAAATCGCTATCCCTGGTCTCCATATACTCCTGGTAGGCTAAGCTGTTTCTTAGCTCATTCCAGATTATCGCCACATACTCATCATCCTGTTTCCAGTGATTGATCTTATGCAATTCCAAAGCTTCCTGGATACTTTCGTTTTCATTCAGGATCTGAAAGACCTTATTATCCACAAATTTACGATTGGGGTCCTTCTCTTCGCTGGTTGCTAAATGCTTTTGTTGTGATTTTTCCAGGTAGGATTCTGCGTGTTCTCTTATTTCAGTGATCAGGCTTATTTGAAGCAGAAAAAGATCATACATTTCCTGCATACTCTTTAACAGGAATTTTTCTTCGGTATTAAGATTGTCATTCTGGCTTTGGCTGAACGCGTATAGGGACTGCATTACTTTAACCCTGATATGTCTTCTTGTCAACATAATTGTAAAAGAACTTTTGAAAATTAGAAAGGGCGAAAGTATTCCACTTTCGCCCTGCAAAAATATCAATAAATTAGAACTGACTAATTGAAATTCTGATTTTTTCTGTCTTCAATTCGCTGCTTCGCGATTTTCAAGGCAGCAAAATGAGTTGTAATATCATCTTTAGACGCTTTTTCAAGAATTCTAAGCGTGGTATTATAGATATTTTCAGTCTTACGCATGATTTCCTGACGGTCATAATTTTCCAGCTCAGCGTAAACGTTTATGATTCCTCCAGCATTAATTAAAAAGTCTGGAGCATATACGATCCCTTTCTTCTGAAGTATCTCTCCATGAGCAACCTCATCTGCGAGCTGGTTATTTGCCGCACCCGCGATAATATCTACTTTAAGCCTTTGGATAGTATCATCATTGATAGTAGCACCTAGAGCACATGGCGCATAGATATCCATATCTGCGGAATAAATATCTCTTTCACTGAAAATGTGAGCTCCATGTTTCTTGCTCACCTCCACAAGACGATCCTCGTTAATATCACTTATGTATACTTCGGCGCCATCACCTGTAAGATATTCAACAAGAGTTTCACCTACATGACCAATCCCCTGTACTAGTACTTTCTTACCTTCAAGGTCATCGGTTCCATATTTGAACTTAGCAGAAGCTTTCAATCCCATGAAAACTCCGTAAGCAGTAATAGGAGAAGGGTTACCTGCTCCACCTTTAGATTCTGAAATTCCGGTTACGTAAGGAGTTACTTCTCTTACCGTATCCATATCTGAAGTTTCCATTCCAACATCTTCGGCAGTGATATACTTACCACCTAAAGAATGAACAAATTCACCGAATCTTTTCATAAGTTCCGGAGTCTTATCCTTTTTAGCATCTCCAATGATCACGGCTTTTCCCCCTCCAAGGTTCAATCCTGTGATCGCGCTCTTAAAAGTCATTCCCCTGGACAGACGCAAAACATCGTTTACAGCCTCCCATTCACTGGTATAATTCCACATTCTGGTACCTCCTAATGCAGGTCCTAAAACCGTATTATGAATACCAATAATTGCCTTTAAACCTGTATCTTTGTCGTTGCAAAAAACGATTTGCTCGTGTTCGTCGAACGACACCTGTCCGAATACCGGAGCAGACTTTTTTAGTTCATTTGCATTTAGAACGTCAACTTGCATAATTTGTTGATTTTTAATTTTTTCAGATTTTGAATTTGATCAAAATTCCGAAGCAAAAATAACAATATTTTAAAATTCGGTGATTTAAAACGTGTTAAATTACAGAATCCTCAAATAACCCTAATTTTTCTGAATGAAAAACCTTCAGCATCTCAATAAATATTTCAAGAAATACAAATGGAGATTATTGATTGGTCTGGTAATTACGATTGCCGCCAGGATATTTGCCATTTATTACATTCCCCTAATCGGAAAAAGTACCGTAATAATTGAAAAATGGGTAAACGGAACTGTTACCGATATTGAGACCGTAAAAAGTGAACTGGCTTACAATATTCTTTTAATTGTTGGAACCACTTTAGTGGCAGCATTTTTTACTTTTTTAATGCGGCAGACCTTTATAGTGGTTTCAAGACATATGGAATATGACCTTAAAAATGAGGTTTATCAGCATTACCAGGATCTATCACTGAACTTCTATAAAAAGAACCGTACCGGAGATTTAATGAACAGGATTAGTGAAGATGTTACTAAAGTGAGATTATATCTTGGCCCGGCGATCATGTATAGTGTCACCACCTTTACCTCTACGATCGTGGTACTTATTTTCATGATTCAGGCGGCACCAATATTAACCTTGTGGACGGTTATCCCGTTGCCCATTCTGGCTTTTTCGATCTATAAATTAAGTGTAGCCATACATCAGCGTAGTACCATAGTTCAGCAATACTTATCAAAACTGAATACCTTCACCCAGGAAAGCTTCAGCGGAATTGCGGTAATCAAAAGTTATGGTATCGAACCGCAAACGAATACAAATTTCAACGATCTTTCCAATGGCAGTCGAGATAAAAATATTGACCTGGTAAAGGTTCAGGCATTCTTTTTTCCTTTGATGATTCTTTTAATTGGAATAAGCAACATCATTGTGATTTATGTTGGCGGGAAAAAGATCATTTCAGGGGAGATAGCCAATATAGATGTGTTGGTAGAATTCATCCTTTATGTGAATATGCTCACCTGGCCGGTAGCATCTATCGGATGGGTAACCTCGCTAGTTCAACAGGCCGAAGCCTCACAGGAACGGATCAATGAATTCCTTGGCGAGAAGCCGGAAATTACGAATTTGAATTCTGAGCCAGACGAAATTAACGGTAGTATCGAATTCAAGAATGTGAGTTTCACGTATGATGATACGAATATCACGGCTCTTAAAAATGTCAGTTTCAACATAAAAAAAGGTGAGACTCTGGCGATCATTGGAAAAACAGGTTCAGGAAAATCCACGATTCTTGAATTAATTGGTAGGCTTTATGATGTAGACCAGGGCGAGATCCTTATAGATGGCAGGAAAATTCATGAACTCAACCTTGAAAGTTTACGTGAAAGTATTGGTTACGTACCGCAGGATGCATTCCTTTTCAGTGATAGCATCAGGAACAATATTAAATTTGGAAAGACCGATGCCACTGAAGAAGAGATCGTCCAGGCAGCGAAAAATGCTTCCGTGCATAAAAATATCATTGGCTTTAGCAAAGGATATGATACGGTATTAGGGGAAAGAGGGATCACCCTTTCCGGAGGTCAGAAACAAAGGGTATCTATTGCCAGGGCGATAATTCATGATCCGGATATACTTCTTTTTGACGACTGCCTCTCAGCAGTAGATACTGAGACCGAGGAGGAGATCCTGAATAATCTTTTCCAGATCACCAGAAATAAAACCACCATTATTGTAAGTCATAGGATTTCGTCAGCTAAAAATGCTGATAAAATCATCATTTTAGAAGATGGGCAGATCGTGCAGGAAGGCACGCATCAGCAGTTATTGAACACAAAAGGATATTATAAGGAGCTGTATGCAAAACAGCTAAATGAAAAAGAAATGTGAAATTATTTTGTGAGATGTTAAAAATTTTTAGATTTTTGGACTCGACAATAACAAACCATTAAAGAATCTATTTATATGAGCGACAAGGGAATGATGGAGAAAGAAGAAATATTCTCTAAAGTTTTAAGAGCGGGAAGAAGAACTTATTTTTTTGATGTAAGATCAACCCGGGCAGATGATTATTATCTTACCATCACCGAAAGTAAAAAGTTTACCAACGACGACGGGTCTTTCTACTACAAAAAACACAAGATCTACCTTTATAAAGAAGATTTTGACGGTTTTAAAGAAATTCTTGAAGAGATGACCAACTTCATCATCAACGAAAAAGGTGAGGAAGTAATTAGCGAGCGTCACCAGAAAGACTTCAAAAAGGAGTATGATGACGAGAGTAGCGAAAGCACTCCGGAGAATTCAACTGCTGAGAAATTTACCGATGTAAGTTTCGACGATATATAATTAACTTTTCGATTAGCTATTATCAAACCGCCCTCTTTCAGGGCGGTTTTTTTTATCTTAGATTTCTCAAAAAATAATGCCATGCGAAATATCCTCAGTTTCATTTTAATAATCTCATTTTTATTCAGCAATGCCCAGGAGAAATACGTCACTTTAGATTACTACCTCCCTTCAAACATTTCCTATAATTCTGAAATTCCTACTCCACAAGAGGTGATAGGATTTGTACCCGGTGAATGGCACGTAAGCCACGACCGTCTATTAATGTATATGCACAGGCTGGCCGATGCGTCACCAAGAATTCAGATTGAAAACAGGGGAACTACCTATGAAGGTCGCCCGCTGGTTTTACTTACGATCTCTTCGGAAGAGAATCTGGCTAAACTTGAGCAAATTAGAAAACAACATGTATCCCTTGTTGAAAAAGGATCTGGATCCTTGAATACTGAAGAAATGCCTATTGTAATCAACCAGGGATTCAGCATTCATGGCAATGAACCCAGCGGATCTAATGCCGCTCTTCTTTATGCATATTATCTGGCTGCAGCAGAAGGTGAAGAAATTCAAAATACTCTGGAAAATTCAATAATTTTACTGGACCCTTCATTCAATCCAGATGGCCTGCAAAGGTTCGCCTACTGGGCAAATACCAATAAAAGCAAAAATATTAATCCAGATCCTCAGGATAGAGAATACAGTGAGGTTTGGCCGGGCGGCAGGACCAACCACTACTGGTTTGACATGAACCGCGACTGGTTACCTGTTCAATTACCGGAATCACAGGCCAGGATTGCCACTTTTCATAAATGGTATCCCAATATACTTACAGATCACCATGAAATGGGTTCCAACTCCACATTCTTTTTCCAACCCGGAATTCCCTCCAGGACCCACCCACTTACTCCGCAAATGAACCAGGATCTAACCAAAGAGATAGGTACTTATCATGCCGAGGCCTTAGACAAAATTGGATCCCTCTATTATACCGAGGAAAATTATGACGATTTCTACTATGGTAAAGGATCTACTTTTCCAGATATCAATGGAAGCGTTGGTATTTTGTTCGAACAGGGAAGCTCAAGAGGACACGCGCAGGAGACTGAAAATGGCCTGCTTACCTTCCCATTCACCATTAGAAACCAGTTTACCGCGGCTCTATCTACCCTGGAAGCTTCCCAGGAAATGAGAATGGAATTACTCGATTATCAGCGAAATTTCTTTGAAGAAGCCCGGCAAACTGCCAAATCAGGAGCTTATGCTTTTGGTAGTTCCAAAGATCCCGTAAGTGCTTATAAACTTGCTGAAATATTAAAACGGCATAAAATTGAAATTTATGACTTAAACCAGGACTTCAACGAAGATGGAAAACAATTCAAAAGAGGAACCGCATATATAGTCCCTAAAGCGCAAAGACAGCATAAATTATTAAAGGCTATGTTCGAAAGGAGAACCGAGTTTAGAGATAGTCTTTTCTATGATATCTCGGCCTGGACCTTCCCTTTAGCATTCAACCTTGATTTCGCTGAGGAAGTATCGATGAAAAATGCAGGCCAACCTATCGTGGAACTTAGTAAGCCATCTCCTGCTTTACCCGCTGAAAGTAATTATGCATATTTACTGAACTGGAACAACTACATGGCTCCCAAGGCCCTCAACAAAATTCTTGAAAACGACCTAAGAGCAAAGGTGGCAATGGAAGATTTCTGGCTGGAAGGAACAAATTATGGACATGGTACCATCATGGTCCCGGTTCAGAATCAAAAACTGGATCAGCAGGAACTTTTTGAATTTCTCAGTGAGATCTCTAAAGAAAGCGGTGTTGAAATAACTTCAATTAATACAGGAATGACCCGGGGAATCAACCTTGGTAGCAATCAATTTAGAGCTTTAAAACCTCAAAAAGTGGCAATCATCGTTGGTGTTAGCATCACACCCTATGATGCCGGTGAGATCTGGCACTTATTCGACCAGAGGTATGATATGAAGATCACCAAACTGGATGTAAAAGATCTTGATGAAACCAATCTCAAAGAGTATACAGATATCATTTTGCCATCTTCATGGGGAGAGGGAATCGCTAAAAAGCATGCTTCGAAACTGAAAGACTGGACCAAAGCTGGCGGAACGATAATTGCCTACCGCAATGCCGTAAAATGGATGAAGTCAAATAATTTTATCGAGTACAAATCAAAGGAAAATGAGCTAATCGCAAATAATATCAGTTTTGAAGACCGGGGTGATTTTACCGGTGCCCAGGGAATTGGAGGAGCAATATTCGAAGTGAAATTAGACCGCTCCCACCCTATCGCCTTTGGTTATAAAGATGATAAGATCGCAATGTTCAGAAATACAACAATTTTTATGGAGGCCGATGAGCAAAGCTATAAAAACCCGATTCGCTATACTGAAAAACCCCTTTTAAGCGGATATATTAGCAAGCCTAATCTTGATTCTATTGCGAGTACGGTACCCTTCAAACATAAAAGTCTAGGCAGCGGAGAAGTAATGCTTTTTACCGATAATACTAATTTTAGAGCATTTTGGTATGGCACCAACAAACTCCTCATGAATGCTATTTTCTTTGGTGAAGAGATGTAGCGAAAGAACATAGTTTAGGGAATTTTTAGGATTCTTGTTAGTTTTCTTAAATAACTTTGCTCTGGACTAAAAGCTTCAAAAGAGTCCGGTGGTCTATCTCTCCGGACTTTTTAGGTTTTAAAAGCCATATTCCCTATGCTAAAATCTCATTTTTCGTGAAATTCTCCGGATTCAAAAGCTGGCTTCGTAATGAAAGATTCTTGAGATACCTCAACAGGTTCTCATTCATTCTAAGCTTTATCACAGTTCTTGTGGCGATTTACGATCTGGGGTTCAGGCAGGGTGAATATGAAGAGCAGCAACTGAATTCGTACTATTTCACCATACTGATAATCGGGATCTCTGCGATTCTTTTACGCTATCTTCTTTTCAAAATTAAATTTCGTTTAAAGGTAAGGATCTTCGATTCGCTCCTGGGCATCATTTTCCTTTTGCTTCTTCTGGTAAAAACCGATGGCATACTGGAAAACTTCCCGGCACTGGAGTTTCTAAATAAAATGGCCTATATGTATGCGGCGGCCCTGGTATATTTTATAAGGGAATTTGCTACCGTAGATTTTAGGTTTCAGAAGCAATACCTCAATCCGGCTCAGCTATTTATTACCAGCTTCCTGGGAATTATCTTTCTTGGCTGTGGCCTTTTGATGCTTCCCAAGGCTACACACGAAGGAATTAGTATGCTGGACGCGCTTTTCACTTCCACGAGTGCAGTTTGCGTAACGGGCCTTATCGTGGTTGATACCGGCTCATATTTCACTGTTTTCGGCCAGAGCATTATCCTTTTCCTTATGCAGGTTGGCGGACTCGGAATCATGACCTTTGCCAGTTATTTCAGCTATTTTTTCAGAGGTGAAACTTCTTATCAAAGTCAGTTGATGCTTAAGGATGCAACGAATTCAGAAAAGATCGGTGAAGTATTTGGTGTGCTTAAAAAGATCTTATTTATTACTTTCCTTATTGAATTGATTGGAGCCATTTGGATATACTTGAGTCTTAATAATTCTGAGATCTCGGGTATGGGTGATCGTGTACTTTTCTCAGTTTTTCATGCCGTTAGCGGCTTTTGCAATGCAGGTTTTTCTACCCTGGAAAACAGTTTATATGATCCGGGTTTCAGGTTTAATTATCCTCTTCACCTGGGTATTGCATTTCTATTCATCCTTGGAGGTATTGGATTTCCCATTGTTTTGAACCTTTATAAATATGTGAAATTCAGCTTACATAACCTCATTCTAAATTTCAGGGAAAGGAAGCCATTGCCCAATTCGCCATGGGTGATCAACCTAAATACGCGAATCGTTATCGTAAGTACAGTTGTACTCCTATCTATTGGGAGTGTTGGATTCTACTTTTTTGAATATAACAATACCCTGGCAGAGCATAACTGGTTCGGGAAGATCGTCACGGCATTTTTTGGAGCTGCAACTCCCAGAACTGCCGGTTTTAATACCATTGATATCGGTGCCCTCAACTTTACTACTTTAATGATGCTTTTCATGCTAATGTGGGTTGGTGCATCGCCTGCTTCTACCGGAGGCGGTATTAAAACCAGTACCATAGCAGTAGCTACCCTAAATTTTTTCAGCCTGGCTCGTGGAAAGGACAGGATCGAAGTCTATAAACGAGAAGTTTCCCAGGCTTCCATTAGAAGGGCATTTGCGATCATCTCTCTTTCCTTGATGGTTATTGGATTTTCTATTTTTCTTATCACATCTTTCGACCAGGAGAAGACCTTACTGAGTATTGCATTTGAAGCCTTTTCAGCCTATAGCACCGTTGGATTATCTACTGGAATAACTGCCGATCTATCATCCTATTCAAAAATGGTGATCATTTTTACAATGTTCATAGGAAGAGTGAGTATGCTTACCATTATGATCGCATTACTTCGAAATGTCAAGCATATGAATTACAAATACCCAACAGACGAAATATTAATCAACTAATCATAGAATTATGAAATATATAGTAATAGGACTCGGCGTTTTCGGTTCCTCAATTTCCGAGAAACTGGCAGAAATGGGAAATGAAGTGATTGGAGTTGATATTAGCATGAGTAAAGTAGACGCTATCAAGGAAAAGATCACCCACGCTATCAGCCTGGATGCAACAGATCCTGAAGCTGTAAAGAATCTTCCGTTGAAAGATTGTGATGTTGTGATCGTGGGGATTGGAGAAGATAAAGGAGCAAATATCATGGTAGCGGCCTTAATGAAACAGATGAAAGTAAAAAGGCTTATAAGCCGTGCGGTAGATCCCCTTCAGCGCACAGTACTTGAAACTATGGGTATAGATGAAATAATTCATCCTGAAAGTGAAACCGCCGATCGCTGGGCGCAGAGGTTAAATATGGAAGGTATTGTAGACAGTTTTGAACTAGACAGTAATTACAGTATTGTTGAAACAAGAATTCCCGAGGCTTACCATGAAAAAACGATCAAAGAATTAGGTATAAAAGAAGAGTTCGACATTCTCATCCTCACTACCATGAAGGTTTCTAACACCAGGAGTGAAATGGGTATCGACAAGGAGAAAATGAAAGTAAAGGGAATTGCCAAGGCAGATACTGTTCTCCACAAAGATGAGATCATGGTTCTATACGGTCATAACAAAGATATTAGAAGATTGCTGGAGGAACATAAAAAGTTCAAAGAACAGGTATAATCAGGCTATCCGGCTACCATTAGGCATTTTTTGATCTGGAGAAAGCAATACTACATCCTTTTGATCTCCCAGTACTCCAAGAACCAGGCACTCACTTTTAAATCCGGCAATTCTTTTTACTGGAAAATTGACCACTGCTATGATCTGCCTCCCGGGTAATTCTTCTCTGGTATACCTGCGTGTAATCTGGGCAGAGGATCTTCTCTCTCCTATTTCCTCTCCAAAATCTATCTGAAGTTTATAAGCGGGATCGCGAGCGTCAGGAAAATCTTCTGCAGAAATGATGGTTCCAACTCTCATTTCAACTTTTTCAAAATCGTCCCAGGTAATTTCTTTCATTTTTAGAATTTAAAGGTTTCAAATTAGACAATATTCCGCATTAATAATTAATTTTAAAGAAAAAGATGTCACTTACCCCATCAAACATTATAGAGCTGGGAATGAAAGCTCCCGGATTCAAATTAATGGATACTATTACCGACCATCTGATAACCCTTGAAGAGGTACAAGGCGAAAAAGGTACCGTTATCATGTTCATTTGTAACCATTGTCCATTTGTAAAACATGTAAATGAAGAGATCGTTCACATTGCCAACGAATACAGGCAGTTGGGTTTTGGTTTTGCCGGAATAATGAGCAACGATGTGAATAAATATCCCCAGGACAATCCTGAAATGATGAAAGAACATGCGGCAAAACATCAGTATTCCTTCCCTTATCTATTTGATGGCAGCCAGGAGATCGCAAAGGCCTATGATGCTGCCTGCACCCCAGATTTTTATCTTTTCGATTCTGAACTTAAACTTATTTATCATGGTCAGCTGGATGATAGCCGCCCTGGAAATGGAATTCATCCCAATGGACGCGACCTGAGAGAAGCTATGGATTCCGTCCTGAATAACAGGCCGGTTTCTAAAATTCAGAAACCAAGCATAGGTTGTAACATAAAATGGAAAGAATAATTTAACTCAAACTTCAGGTTTAAAAATTGATATTTCCATAATTTTACAAATCCTATCGATTTAATAGGTTATTAATATTAACTAATAAAATAATTGATTATGAGTGATTTAAAATTAGGTGACAAAGCTCCTAACTTTGATGCCGAGACTTCAGAAGGAAAGATCAATTTTTACGATTATCTTGGAGACAGCTGGGGAATCCTGTTTTCCCATCCTGCAGATTATACACCGGTATGTACCACAGAACTGGGTACCGTGGCCAACTATAAAAAGGAGTTTGAAAAACGCAATGTAAAAGTGATGGCATTGAGTGTTGACGGACTGGAATCTCACAAAGGCTGGATAAAAGATATTAACGAAACCCAGAATACCACTGTAAATTTTCCAATTATAGCTGATGAAGACCGTAAGGTTTCTGATCTCTACGGAATGATCCACCCAAAAGCCGATGATACTTTAACGGTACGTTCGGTATTTGTGATCGCACCGGACAAGAGCATTAAAATGACCCTAACCTACCCGGCGAGCACCGGTAGAAATTTCGATGAGCTATTGAGGGTGATAGATTCTCTTCAGCTTACTGCCTATAATAAAGTGGCAACACCTGCCAATTGGAAACATGGAGAAGATGTGGTAATTAGTCCATCGGTGACCAATGAGGAAGCAGACAAGATGTTCCCAAAAGGTTATAAGGAAATAAAACCATACCTAAGAATGACCCCTGAACCGGAATTAAATAATTAATCTTGAAACAAAGGCTGGTTCTTAAAACCAGCCTTTTCTTTTCAGTAAATTTTGTAAATGAGCATAATGATGCCTTCCGTGCCAGGAATAATGTCCCAAACTTTCCTTTAAGGTATATCTGTAGCCAGACTCCGGATGCACAAAGGTTCTTTCAAAATCTGAATTACTCATATTTTCCAGAAGAATCACCCATTTTCCATGTAAAGCTGTAATGAAATCAATTGAAATTTCCACTGGAGCCAGTTTTGAATCATATAATTCGGCAAAGGATTTTTCATCATAAGCTTTTATGGTTGGTTCATCCTCTGTCAAAGCCCATTTAAAACGTAATAGTGCACTCATATGACTATCGGCGATATGATGTATTAGTTGTTTCAGGGTCCAACCATCCGGGCGGTAGGGAGTATCTAACTGTTCTTTGGAAAGTTTACTTACTGCTTCTCTCAATTTTGAAGGTAATTCGCTGATATCACTTATCCATTTTTGAATATGCTTGGCAGTAATCTTTTCCGGAATTTCTTCCTTTCCTATCGGATATTTTAAAGTATTAATTTCTTCGGTTGTCATATCTAAAAATAAAAAAACGCGCTGAGATTTCAGCGCGTTTTTAAATATATATGATTATGATCTATAGTCATGCTGAACTTGTTTCAGCATCTCGCTTCGTTAAGACCCTGAACCAAGTTCAGGTTGACGCCAGGTTTAAACTAATTACTTTACATCCATCAATTCCACATCAAAAATAAGGACAGCATTTGGAGGTATAACTCCGCCTGCACCTCTTTCTCCATAGGCAAGATGAGAAGGAATCACCATTCTGGCCTTATCTCCTACCTGTAAAAGCTGAATACCTTCATCCCATCCCGGGATCACATGTCCAACCCCTACCGGGAATTCTAAAGGTTTATTCCTTTTATATGAAGAATCGAAAACAGTTCCATCGGCCAGTTGTCCTTTATAATGAACTGAAACGGTTTTGCCTTTTTCAGCCTGTTTCCCTTCACCTTTCTGGATCATTTTATATCGAAGGCCGCTATTGGTCTTTTCGAAACCGGCAGCAAGTTTTTCAACTTCAGCTTCTGCTTTCTTTTTCTCCTCTTCTTCTCTTTTAGCCTTTTCAGCAGTGAAAGCAGTAAAAGCCTGAACGGCATCAAAATTTTCAGCTTCACTACCTTCACGAATGATCTCCAGTTTTTCGATCTTATCTCCCTGCTGGATTTTGTCTACGATAGTCTGGCCTTCCACTACGTTACCAAATACGGTATGTTTCCCGTCTAACCACGGAGTTTCAACATGGGTTATAAAAAACTGGCTTCCGTTCGTTCCTGGACCGGCATTCGCCATAGACAGTTTTCCAGGAGCGTCATGCCTTAGTTCTGGATGAATTTCGTCATCAAATTTATAACCCGGGCCACCTGCTCCGGTTCCCTGAGGATCACCACCCTGTATCATAAAGTCTGGAATTACACGGTGAAATTTAAGTCCGTCGTAATAAGGCTCTCCTTTATCTTTAGGGTCATTCTCTATTTTACCTTCTGCAAGTCCTACAAAGTTGCCAACAGTACCCGGTGTTTTTTCATATTCCAGTTCTACCAGGATCTCTCCTTTGGAAGTATGGAATTTTGCATATAGTCCTTCGTTCATTTTTTTAATTTTTTAAAGGTCCGAATAATATTTAATAGGCTAAAAATGCGTCATTCTGAACTTGTTTCAGAATCTCAGAATATTGAATATCTTTTCAAAGTTGAGACCCTGAAATGAATTCAGGGTGACGGAATAACCATTTTAAGTTCAAACGGATTTCCAATTGATTTTTGATAAAGCGCAAAGATAAAAGGTTTAATTGTTATAAACCTGTTCTCCATTTACAAAAGTTGAGATCACTTTTGAATCTGGAACGCTATCGATTTCAACTTCCATAATATCCCTGTCCAGGATCACAAAATCGGCAAATTTCCCAGGTTCGATACTTCCTTTCTCGTCTTCCTCAAAATTCGAATATGCCGCCCAAATGGTCATCCCTTTAAGCGTTTCTTCTCTGCTAAGGGCCTGATCTCGCATAAATCCAGCTGCCGGGTAATTATCTGTATCCTGCCGGTCTACCGCAGCATAAAAAGTTAAGAATGGGTTTACCTGTTCCACAGGAAAATCGGTTCCCAGGGCAACTATTCCAGCCTGATCGAGCAACTTCTTATAGGCATAAGCCCCTTGTATCCTTTCTGCTCCCAGTCTGTCTTCTGCCCAGTACATATCGCTGGTCGCGTGGGTTGGCTGAACTGAAGGAATGATATTCTTGCTGAAGTAGTTAAAATCTGCAGAATCTATTACCTGTGAATGTTCTATTCTCCACCTTCTGTTTTCGGTACCTTTCAGTAGGCTATCATAAGTTTTTAATACCATGTAATTAGCCGAATCTCCGATGGCATGAGTATTCATCTGATATTCAGACCTAGCAATTCTAGCCGCTGTTTCTTTAAATTCTGAAACTGGAGAGAGTAAAGCTCCAAAATGATTGGATCTGTCTGAATATTCTTCTTTTAAAGCTGCACCTCGAGATCCTAAGGCTCCATCACCATAGAATTTAACCGAACTTACATTAAGCCTGTCTGTTTTATAAGGCGACTTATCCAGGTAGTAATCCAGGTTTTCTTTTGTATTACTGATCATTGCATAGATCCTGATTTTCAGTTTCTCAGAATTATTGAGGCTATCAATTAATTCAATCACTTTTCGGTCTATTCCCGCATCATCTACGGTAGTAAGTCCATAACTAAAGCAGATCTCCTGTGCGTCCAGCAAAGCTTTAGACTGAGTTCTTAGATCTACATCATCAGTTATCTTTTCAATTAATAGCATTGGATTATCTACAAGAATCCCGGTGAGCTTTCCGTCTTTTTGCTCAATATCGCCTCCTTCAAATTCAGTCTCAGTAGTAATATTAGCAGCATCCAGGGCTGCCTGATTCACCAGCATAGCATGTCCATCGATCCTGGTAACGGCTACAGGAGTATCAGGAAAAAGCCTGTCTAGCGTATCTTTTACCGGAAATTCTTTTATTTCCCAGTCATTCTGGTCCCAGCCCCGGCCGGTAATAAAACCTACCGTATTCTTTTGCTGAAATTCAACAATCCTGGTCACTACCTCATCAAAGCTTTTAGTGCCGGTAAGATCCACTCGCTGCTGCTGCATTCCCAATCCGTAAAAATGCGCATGCGCATCAATAAATCCAGGATAAACAGGCTTGCCTGTCGCATCTATACTTTCAACAAATTCATATTTCTCTTTCAGGTTTTCGGAAGTTCCAACCTCCAGGAATTTACCGTCTTTCACAACAAAAGCTTCAGCTTTCCCGAACTGATCATCAACCGTATAAACATTGGCGTTAAATACTAAAAGGTCTGCTTTTTCTTTCTCACTTCCGCAAGAGCAAATCAAAAAACTAAGAATTATCAGGGTAATTATTCTTTTCATAAATCAAATTTTAGAGCCTCAAATTCCGACTTTTCTACGAATTAGAAAAATTAGCCAACAACTGCTTTCAAATTGGCCCTTAATTCTTGAGAAAAGATTCATCAAATATCCACATGAAAGCAGCAAGGGAAATATTCCCTGATTTTATTTGTACTTTTCCAATACCAACAATAGATTTTATATGAAAAGACTTTTTTTCCTTCTTCTCGCCGCCATGATTTCCTGTAATTCAGAACCAGAAGATGTAGATCTTCTTATTACCAATGCCACGGTTCTGGATATAGAGCGAAATAAAAAGTGGACAAACAGGCTTGTCGCCATTCGTAATGACACTATTGTTGCGGTGAAGACCATGCGTAACAGCAATGACTTTTCAGCTACTGAGACCTATGACGCCCAGGGCAGTTTCGTGATGCCCGGACTTTGGGATAACCATGTACATTTTAGAGGCGGAGATAGCCTGGCTTCAGAAAATAAGGATCTATTACCTCTGTTCTTGAAATATGGGGTTACCACCGTTCGTGATGCAGGAGGCGATATCAGCGAATCGGTGTTTATGTGGAAAGAACAGATCGAAAAGGGTAAGCTTGACGGGCCGCGTATATTTTCTTCAGGACCTAAACTGGATGGAAAAGATCCTGCCTGGCCCGGGTCGATTTCGGTAAATTCTGAATCTGATGTTCAAATGGCTCTCGACTCTCTGGAAAAAATGAATGCAGATTTTGTAAAAATATATGATGGAAGCATTACCAAGGAGATTTATTACGAGATCATCAAGGAGGCTGAAAAAAGAAAACTGAAAGTAACCGGGCATATGCCCATGGCGGCAGATGTAACTGAAGCTGTAAAATTTGGATTAGATGGAACGGAACACTTGTATTATGTCATGAAAGCTGCTTCTGGTAAAAAGGATAGTATTGAACAAGTAAATTCTGGCTATTCTATGATCATTCCACTGGCTCAGACTTATAATGATTCTGTTGCAAAAATCGTTTTTGATGAGCTTGCTGAAGAAGAATTTTATGTGACGCCTACACTTTTTATTGGTTCGGTTTTAAAAGAGCTGGCAGATGCCGACCATAGTCAGGATGAATTGCTAGAATTTATTGGTCCGGGGATTCAGGAGACTTACCAGGGCAGGATAATGTCGGCAAAGCGCGCAAAGGAATCAGGTTCCAGCATGCGGGATCATACCGAGGATATTTTCCAGAAAATGATCAGGCCTATGTACAATTCGGGAGTTAGGATTCTGGCAGGTTCAGATTGCGGCCCCTATAATTCCTTTGTCTACCCGGGAGAATCCTTACATCAGGAACTTAAAGCCCTGGTTGATGCCGGGCTAAACACTCAGGAAGCATTGCTCACTTCAATAAGGAACGGCCCAAGATTCTTTGACCTTCAAAGTTCCTATGTTCGGGTGGAAAAAGGCAGAATTGGAGATCTTATTATACTTTCTGAAAATCCTATGGAAAACATTGAAAATCTGAGCTCCATAAATACTGTGGTAACTAAGGGCGAAGTTCTGAATGTTTCAGAATAAATTAAGATAAAACCTTGATCTCAATAAAAAAGCCTTCTTTTCAGAAGGCTTTTAAACTAAATTATTTATAAAATTTTAATCCCAGTCGAATTTATAAGTGGCTCCGGCAAGCACCTGGATTCCCTGAACGTCATAGTCCAGCCACCTTTGGTAATTATTATCTAAAAGATTACTTCCTTTCACAAAAGCCGATAATCTATCATTGAACCTGTAACCCAGGTGTGCATTTGCATCAAAAAAGCTATCCAGGGTCACAATTGGATCGTCAAAAACAAGACTTACCGAGCTGTTTTCGTCTTTACGCTCTCCTACGAAGAACAGGTTAGCCCCGGTATACCATTTTTCAGTGATCTGGTAATCGGCATTCAGGCTGGCTTTCATATTCGGAAGGTTCCAGGCTTCAGCTTCCGCATCGGTGTTATAATCGAAAAATTCACCGTTTACGCCTAACCTGAAATTCCTGTTCACATCCACATTTAATTCTGCGTAGAATGAAAGAGTTTTCACATCATCATAGACTACCCCGAAACTGTTCCCATAAGTATAAGGCTCACCTTCTAAAGTAGCTGCCTCGGCATTCCTTTTGAATAATGCCTTATTAAATTGCGACTGATAGCTGGCTCTGGCATTGTAAGAAACGGCGTTACTTAACTTTCCCTTACCTCCAAGGTATCCTTTATATTCATTATCTGTAGGTTGTATCATTAATGTAGGTGATACATACGGATTTTCCTGGAAGAAATTATAGTAGGTATTTTGCTGTAGGTCTCCATCTACCCCCGCATAAGCGGTAAACAAATCTCCGGCTAACCTGTAACTGGCAGATACCTGCGGATAGATATAAAAATTACCATCGCTACCTTCCACGTCCATTCCGTAAACAAAATTCACTCCAAGATTGATACTAAGGTCATCTCTTAGAATAAGCAGGCTAGGTGCCATATTGAAGTTCATAAACGTATAATCGTAACCGAATTCTGAATCATACATCCTGTCGAAAACACCATTTACGATATCTGCACCTACTTTTGTTGAAATAAGCTCTTCAGCTATTTCAATTTCAAATAGTCCCTCGGCATTAAAATGATTTTCTGCCGTGGAGTATGCATCTCCAGAATGACGAAAACGTGCCTTGGCACTATTGAAAAAAGATTCGTATAACTCGATCTCACTTCCCAGGTACACCGAATAATAGTTTTGAGCGGGATCCAACTGAGCCAATTCAACATTATCAGCTATCACCGTTTCAGGTAAACCATACCAGTTGAATAACTCGTGCTCTGCTCCTACTTCAGCTTCCCAGGAAAGATCCCGGTTTCTTGTACTATAGTTCAGGTTAAGTTCTGTATCATAGAACTTGTCGTCCAGGCGAACATCTTCGATACCACCCTGAGAAGAATTATGTGTTAGAAAAATACCGAAATTACTGCTTCGGTCTATTTCCAGGTTGGAATAGAATTCAGCAAGAACATTTGAATAATTTCCAAATCCAAGAGTCGCATAATTATCATAAACTTTTGGAGGCCTTACTCTCTCTACCGTGGTCGCTCTACCCTTAGCCGGGGTGAAAGTTGAAGCTACCGGTACTGAAAATATTGAATATTGCACCGGCTTCTTCTGGAGGTTTACCGAATCATTCCTGGATGGCATTTCCCTTATCTTATTCGCATCTCTTACCGATGGCGTATAAGGCTTTACCACCGTTACTTTTTCGCTACCAATAGGATCCTGGGCATAAAGGATCCCACTAAATATGAACAGACTAAAGAAAAGATTTTTCTTGATCGCTTTAAATTGCATATAGCAGTGAATCTATTAGATTAAGTTTAGTTATTTGTTTCAACGGAAGAATTGGTCTTGGCTTCCTGGGCTTTGATTCTGGCCAGTTCGGCCTGGGCTTCTTTTACCACTTCCGGATATTTCTGGAAGTTCTTGGTCACGTTCTCGAGGATATAGGTTGCCTGGTAGGCATCATCAAGAGCATAGAAATTCTTGGCCATTAGAACAAGGCCTTTAGCTCCCCATAATTTATATCCCGAAAAGTCTTTAGCTAGTATTTGAACCGCAGCATTGGAAGCTTCATAATTTCCATCCTTATTTTTGAAATAAGCATCATAATAAAGAGCTTCGGCTGCTAATTCACCGGTGGCTGTCTTCTGAACTTCCTTATAGGCTGAACGCGCCTTAGTGTCGTTTCCAGACTGTATCGCCGCTCGCGCTACCATGATGCGGGCATCATTTCTGGCTTCGGCTTCAGCGCTGCTATTGTTTAATACTTTATCAGCATACTGGTTGGCTTTATTGAAATTGCCCGTTTCGTAGTAAGACTTCATCAGGTTTTGCTGGGCGAATACAACGTTTTGCTCATTATCTGCCTGCTGCTCCAATTTCTCTAGTAATGGAAGTGCTTCCGCATAATTCTTTTTCTCCAGGTAGATCTGGGATAACCTGGCCAGAGCCTGCTCGCTAAATTCATTCTTTGGTTTCGAGGTCACATATTTATAGTTTGGAATGGACTTATCAACCTCTCCATTTCTATAATAAAGTTGTGCCAAATAGAAATTGGCGTTTATAGAGTGAATTCCGTTCGGGAAATTCTGAACATATTTCTCTAAATTGGCGATCGCCTTTTCAGTATTATTGTTCAGGTATTGATTTTCTGCAGCTTCATAGGTCGCGTTATCAAGATCTGAATCACTTACCTCCACAAAGTCGATATTCCTTACCCAGTTTGCATATTCGTCTGTTCTGCCAAGATCAACGTAAACATTCCTTGCAGTTGAAACTGCCTGCTTGGCTTCCGGAGTATTAGGATATTCCGCAACCACTTTTCTTAATCTTTCCAGAGCTTTGTTACCTTCATTATTATTGTAATAAATAAGACCCTGTCTCAACATTGCTTTTGGAACCAGAGCACTTTGGGGAACGTCCCTGATAAGCCTGTTATAAGACTGAATCCCCTGGGTTACATTATTTGTAGCCACATAGGTATTTCCCAGTTCATACATCGCATCGTCGCGATATGGAGAACGCGGGTATCTATTGGTAAAACTGTTCAGCTCTTCGATCTTGGTATCGTTACGATCTACAAATCCGTAGCTTATGGCTTTTTGAAAAGCAGCATAATCGGCATTACTTACACCATTATCAATAGCTTTCTGATAAGCTTCCATCGCCGGCCAGTATTGACTGGTTACGTAGTAGGTATCTCCCAATCTTAATAAAGCATCATTCTTCTTAGCTCCTTCAGCATTTGAGCTTGCTGTATAATTTTTAAAATAATTTACCGCCTGGGAATAATCGTTCTTTTTGAAATAGGCATAACCAATATTATAATCCAGGTCGGCATACTCATCTGTGCCTTTAGCCGCACTCATTCCTTTAAATTCCCGGTATCCAAGGATAGCATCTTCCATACGGTTAATACTGTATTCACTTTCAGCCTTCCAGAAAGTAGCTTTCGCGGTGATATTCTGGTCGCGAGGTTCTTTTAAAGCTTTATCGAAATTATTGATCGCGGCCTGGTAATCTCCCTCTTCGAAAAGTTCAAGACCATAGAAATAAGCCACTTTTTGATAAGCCTGCTTATCACTGAAATTTCTGTTATTTTCCAGCAATCTCATCGCTTCCTCGTAATTTTTGGAAGTAATGAAAGAATCGATTAAAAGGCTTTCCAGTTCAGATCTGTTTGCCGTATCAGGATATTTGTTGAGGTAATTGATAAGAACCTGCGAAGGTGATTCATATGAATTTCCTATTTCGTAACTCAGTTTTGCATAATTCAGCATCGCATCCTGCTGGATCTTTGCATCAAATTCCATTTCACTGGCATTCTTGAAGGCATTTAATGCCTGCTGCTTTTGATCTGATTCCAGGTATGATTGGGCCAGGTGATAATAAGCATTCTGAGCGATAGCATTTTTACCATCAATGATCTTGTTGAACTCATTGATCGCCGCTTCATAGTTCCCCTGCTTGTAATAGGCATATCCCAGCTGGTAATAGTCGGTGTTATTCCATTTCCCGCGCATTCCGTTGTAACCTTTCAGGTATGGAATGGCCTCTTCATATTGTTCAAGATTGAAATAGCTTTCCCCAATGATCTTGTTAAGTTGAGGAATTTCCAGACGATTTGCTTTTGGAAGCTGCTCCAGCCCCTGCTCTATGGCTTTTTCAAAATTTCCAAGTTTGAAATTCATATCGGCCTGGAAGTAAGAAAGGTCTTCAGTATATCTGTCGTTCCCTTTTACCTTCTCGAAATATTCATTGGCCTCTTCATAATCATCACCTTCATAGGCGATATATCCAAGGTAATATTTTGCCTGGGCTCCGTATTCTTTTGAATCCCGAACCCTGTTCAGGTAAGTTTGAGCCTCTTCGAATTGATTCGCCCTGAAATAGGCATAGCCGTTATTGAAGTAAAAACGCTCCCGATCTTTCCTGCTCATCGCATTTTCATCCACACGATCATACCATCTTCTGGATAAAGCATATTTACCGGTCTGAAAATAATAATCAGCCACATCGAGATAAGCCGAATTTGTTTTCGTGCTGGTAGGATACCTGGTCACGAAATTCTCCATCAACCTGTCTGCTCCAGGTTGATTCATTCTTACTGCAGCATTGGCAATATAGTAGGCGGCATCTCCCTTGATCTTCTCGTCATCGGTCTCTTCCAGTACCTCATCAAAAAGATTTTGTGCGGCCAGATATTGTTCATTATTATATAATTCCAGAGCACGGTTAAAGTCAACCAACTCATGGGTATAAGCAGCAGATTGCTGACAAACAGCAGAAAATGAGAAAGGTATAAAAGCGGCAAGCAGGTAAGCTCTTTTAAGTGTCATTTATGGTGTTTTAGATTGGAATTCAAAGATAATTTAAAGCTTGGTTCTATAACGCCGATAAAGTTCTATAATTATGTTAATGCAAAAAAAAGTATGCAGGGACATGCTGAAAAATGTATATTTGAAGGCCATTATGGATTTTTAAAAATCAATTTTTTGATCGGTTAGTTTCTGTCTTATCTAAAACGTGCCGGGCAAATATGAACTTTGAATTAATTCAGGATAAAACCTCAAATCGCTAATTTCATGTCTCAACCTGTTCTGGAACTTAAAAATGCAGCTATCTATCAACGCGAAAGCCTTATTTTATCTGAAGTAGATGTTACGGTGAACAAAGGTGATTTTGTATACCTGATTGGTAAAACTGGAACGGGAAAAAGTAGTTTTATGAAAACCCTTTATGGTGACCTTCCTCTTACCGAAGGTGAAGGACATATTGTAGATTTTAATCTACGTACTCTAAAGGAAAAAGACATTCCCTATTTAAGAAGAAAACTGGGTGTGGTTTTCCAGGATTTTAAATTACTTACCGACAGGAATATAAAAGACAATCTTCTCTTTGTTCTGAAAGCAACCGGCTGGAAAGACAAAAAAGGGATGGATAGTAAGATCGACGAGGTTCTTGATAAAGTTGGAATGAAAACCAAGGGGTTCAAATATCCTTACCAGCTATCTGGTGGTGAGCAACAAAGAGTTGCCATTGCCAGAGCTTTGCTTAATGATCCTGAACTTATACTCGCCGATGAGCCAACCGGAAACCTGGATCCACAAACTTCGGTAGAAGTTATGGAAGTCCTACAGGAGATCAGCAAGAATGGAAATACCATTTTAATGGCCACCCATGATTATGCCTTACTACTGAAGTATCCATCCAAAACTTTAAAATGTGACGGGCAACGGGTTTTTGAAGTAGTACAGAAATCTGTTTAAAATTACCGGCACTATCCTGAGACTGCTTCGCTAGGCTCGCAGTGACATGAACTTAACGTCATTGCGAGGAGGCTACGACGAAGCAAGCTCATTCAGCTTACTCCGCACTAAATCAATTAATAAGACTGCCGCGCTACGCTCACAATAATATCAAAAAAGAACGTCACCCTGAACTCGTTTCAGGGTCTCTAAAATATCCTACTTTTTAAAAGATGCTGAAATAATATCAGCCTGACGAAGATGAAAATAAACTGCTTCGCTTTGTTCACAATAACCTCAAAAAGAACCTCACCCTGAACTTGTTTCAGGGTCTCTGAAATATCCTACTTTTCAAAAGATGCTGAAATAAATTCAGCATGACGCAGATGTAAAAACTGCTTCGCTTTGCTCACAATAACATTAAAAAGAACGTCTCCCTGAACTAGTTTCAGGGTCTCTAAAATATCCTGATTTTTAAAAGATGCTGAAATAAATTCAGCATGACGAAGATGAAAAAACTACTTCGCTTTGTTCACAATAACATCAAAAAGAACGTCACCCTGAACTTGTTTCAGGGTCTCTAAAATATCCTACTTTTTAAAAGATGCTGAAATAAATTCAGCATGACATTTTACCTAATAAAGGAAACGAATATCGCTTTGCTCAATAATCCTTTCTAAAATCTTTTCTGAAAAATTTCATTTTTGATAACTTGTATTAACTTCAATTCAATTGATGGAAATACTAGGAATAGATATAGGAGGTTCAGGTATAAAAGGTGCAATCGTAAACCTTCATACCGGAGAGTTATGCACGCCAAAATTCAGGATCCCAACTCCTAAATCCCGAAAACCCGAACCTATGGCGAGAGCCGTAGAGGCGATAATTCAACATTTTGAATACGAGGGAATCGTAGGATGCGGATTTCCCACGATCATAAAAAAGGGAGTCTGCAAAGATGAAGGTAATCTTCACAAAGATTGGGTTGGAGTAAATGTTGAACAACTTTTCGAAAAAACTACAGGCTTTAATTTCACAGTGATTAACGATGCTGATGCCGCAGGATTGGCAGAATTAAACTTTGGTGCCGGTCAGGATGAAGAAGGTTTCATTCTTATGATCACCGTGGGCACCGGGCTTGGCAGTGGCGCTTACTTTGATGGCGAGCTAATTCCTAATTTCGAACTGGGCCAGTTATCCTACAATGAATATGAAAAAATCGAAGACTGGGCAGCCTCTTCAATAAAAAAGAAGGAAGATCTTAGTTATAAAAAATGGGCGAAAAGATTCAATGTTTTCATCAACCATATTTTTAAAGTCCTGAATCCTGACCTTATTCTGGTTGGGGGTGGAATTTCCAAGCACTGGAAGAAATATGACGAATATCTTAAGGTAAATACCAGGCTCGCTCCGGCAAAACTACGCAATACCGCCGGAATCCTTGGAGCTGCTATAGCGGCTAAGAACCTTTACGGCGATTAGAATTTAGGCTTCTGCAGTATTTTTCTTATTGATGAAGAGGTAAAAAAAGTTTACACTAACGATCACAAAATTAGTAATGATCACTGGCCATGAATCCAGCAAGAAGCCATAAACAATAAAGAACAAACATCCTACACTGTTCACATAACGCAAGGTGATAATATTCCTCATAAAAAAAGAAATTCCTACAAAGAAGGAAGCCAGGTAGCCAATCCACTCGGTGACGGAAACTCCTAAAAATTCGGTCATAATCTTCATTTTAATAAAAAAGCCCGCCTTACGGCAGGCTTTGATAACATTATTGTCATATCGACCAAAGGGAGAAATCTCAACTCAATACCATCTTCCAAGAGATCTCTCAGTCGTTTCCCTTCTTCAAAATGACCTTTATAATTTAAATAGCTTTGGCTCTTTTCCTTTCGTTTTCAGTAAGAAGAACTTTTCTAAGTCTCAGGTGGTTTGGAGTAACCTCAACATATTCATCCTTCTGAATATATTCCAATGCTTCTTCTAATGAGAATTTAATAGCTGGAACGATCTTCGCTTTATCATCGGCTCCTGAAGAACGTACGTTAGAAAGTTTCTTGGTCTTGGTAATGTTCACCACCATATCATCCTGGCGTGAGTTCTCACCAATAACCTGACCTTCATAAATATCCTCACCCGGATCTACGAAAAACTTACCTCTATCCTGTAGCTTATCAATTGAATAAGGAATCGCTTTTCCTTTTTCCATAGAAACCAAAGAACCGTTCTGTCTTTCCGGAATTCCACCTTTTAAAGGCTGATATTCCTTATATCTGTGAGCCATGATCGCTTCACCGGCAGTTGCAGTAAGCAACTGGTTTCTTAAACCAATGATCCCTCTGGATGGAATAAGGAACTGAATATTCATTCGGTCACCTTTTGCTTCCATGCTTAGCATCTCCCCTTTTCTCATGGTCACCATTTCCACGGCTTTACCGGAAACATCCTCTGGAAGGTCAATGGTAAGCTCTTCAACCGGCTCGCATTTTACACCATCAATTTCCTTGATAATTACCTGTGGCTGACCGATCTGAAGTTCATAACCTTCACGCCTCATCGTTTCGATGAGAACAGATAGGTGAAGAACCCCTCTACCAAAGACCATAAATTTATCGGCACTATCAGTTTCCTCTACACGAAGTGCAAGGTTCTTTTCAAGTTCTTTATAAAGTCTTTCCTTGATATGTCTTGAAGTCACGAACTTTCCGTCCTTTCCGAAGAATGGCGAATCGTTAATCGTGAACAGCATGCTCATGGTAGGCTCATCGATACGGATGGTCTTCAAACCTTCAGGATTTTCGAAATCGGCTACAGTATCACCAATTTCAAATCCTTCTAATCCAACGATGGCACAAATATCACCTGCCTGTACTTCTTCGATCTTTCTACGGCCTAAACCTTCGAAAGTATGTAATTCTTTTATTCTTGTTTTCTTGATGCTACCATCACGTTTAACTAAAGAAACCTGCTGGTTCTCTTTTAAAGTTCCTCTTTGTAACCTTCCAATTGCGATACGACCGGTAAATGAAGAGAAATCAAGAGAAGTAATAAGCATTTGAGGAGTTCCTTCCAGGTCTACTTTTGGCTCCGGGATATGCTCTATTACCATATCAAGCAAAGGCTCGATATTTTCAGTTTGTTGCTTCCAGTCTTCACTCATCCAGTTATTCTTCGCTGAACCGTAAACGGTTGGAAAATCTAACTGCCACTCTTCCGCTCCAAGTTCAAACATCAAATCGAAAACTTTTTCGTGAACCTCTTCCGGGGTACAGTTTTCTTTATCAACTTTGTTTACCACCACACAAGGCTTCAACCCGAGATCGATGGCCTTCTGAAGAACAAAACGTGTTTGCGGCATAGGCCCTTCAAAAGCATCTACCAAAAGTAACACACCATCTGCCATGTTAAGAACTCGTTCTACCTCACCACCAAAATCGGCGTGACCAGGAGTATCGATAATATTAATCTTGGTATCCTTATAGGTTACCGAAACGTTCTTGGAAGTAATGGTAATTCCGCGTTCTCTTTCCAGATCGTTATTATCCAGGATAAGTTCGCCTGTAGATTCGTTATCACGGAACAATTCACAGTGATGCATAATTTTATCAACCAGGGTAGTCTTCCCGTGGTCAACGTGTGCGATAATCGCGATATTTCTAATAGCTGTCATGTAGCCCTATTTTTAAGGCTGCAAATGTACAGCTATTTTTCACTAAACCATCGCTGTTTTAGAAGATTTTAAATAATTGAATATCAATCATTTTAATCTAATTTTTCTGTATTCAAATAATAGTTTCAATCCCAAAAACATTTAAAACAGTTCAAAAAGTAAAATTCTACTAAAAAAGTTAAGACCGGAATACGAAAATTTCAGGCATCGGACTTGTAGTAGATTGAAATGTAGCTCAGTTAAAAACTACCTGAGATTTAGTCACTGTTAAATGTAAAATCAATTCGTGTTAAATGCCTTTAAAGTTTTTGACCAGCCATTTTCATCATTCTAGTTTTGGGCCAAACAAAATACATTTTTATGAAAATTATCAAAGGATTATTCCTGTCTATTCTAGTGATGGGATTTGTAAGTTGTGATGACGATGATGACAACGAGAATATGGAAGAAATGATGTCTTATACGGCTCAATTAGGAAGCCTGAACGATTCAGGTGTTTCAGGTACGGCAACGGTAAGTTTACAGGGCGATGAAATAACTGTGAATATAATGGCTCAAGGAATGACGCCGGAAATGACTCACCCTCAACATATCCACGGATTAAGTGATGCTAATGCAAATGCAACCTGCCCACCTGCAACCGCTGATGAGGATGAAGACGGAATTATCACAATTCCTGAAGGAGCTCCATTTTACGGAGAGGTTCTTCTTCCGCTAGAAGATTTTCCAATGGCCGATGCTGAAGGAAATATTTCTTATGAGCAAACTTTTATGCTTGGCGAGAATGGTATGCCTACTGCTGAAGAACTTGCCGATCTTGAAAACAGAGTTATTGTACTTCACGGTATTGATAACGAGGGAGAATATGTGGCTACTATTCCGGCAGCATGTGGGGAACTAATGATGAATTAAAAAGTTCTGTTATAGAAGTAGAAAACCGCCTCTTCGGCGGTTTTTTTTCTAATCTTCATCGGCACTGGGTCCATAAGTGGCCGGGACCGAGATATCGAGCAACCTGAAATATACGCCAAGCTGCGCCCGGTGATGCGGGAACTGGTTCAGTACCATCGCCTGTAAAACGTTGAACTTGGGCATTTCGAAGAGCGTCTCCCCTTCCCTGGTCATCCTCCAGGTCCTGTGAAATTCTTCATCTCTCTTTCGTAAGGAGGTTTCTGCCCCTGCTGTATTTTTCTTTAATTCTTTAATAATATCTTCAACAGTATCGAAGTCTGGCGAGTTATAACCCTTTAGATCCAGAGATTCAGCCTCCATAGTACCGGTGATCCATGCAGGTATCTCTGCCAGGTGATTGGCAATCTGTTTTATAGTCATCGACTTTTCGTGAGGCTTCCAGTCCATATGCTCTTCTGGGATTCTTTTGAGGAATTTTTCAGTTAAAGCAACTTCCTGCTGCAGTTGCGGAATTAAAAATTCATGAATTTTCATAGTTGGCTAATTAACATTTCACAAGTGTCTAATTTACAGTTTTTTACATTTTTAATTGTAATAATACTCTATTCTTCTTAATTGCAACCGGCGATTAATTCAATTATCTTTGCTTCAAATTCTGAAAAAATGAAGCTGAATAAAATTCCAAATATAAAACACGCCGATTCTGACAATTTCTTTCTACTCTCCGGTCCATGTGCCATCGAGGGTGAGGAAATGGCGCTTAGGATTGCTGAAAAAGTTGTTTCTATCACCGATAAATTAAAGATCCCGTATGTCTTTAAAGGTTCCTTTAAAAAGGCCAACCGAAGCAGGATAGATAGTTTTACCGGCATTGGTGATGAAAAGGCACTTAAAATTTTGCGCAAGGTTTCCGAAACCTTTAATGTTCCTACAGTTACTGATATCCATGAAATTAGTGATGCTAAAAAGGCCGCTGAGTATGTTGACGTTCTACAGATTCCCGCATTCCTGGTAAGGCAAACAGATCTTGTGGTCGCTGCTGCTGAAACAGGAAAAGTTGTAAACCTTAAAAAAGGTCAGTTCATGAGTCCAGACGCGATGAAACACGCTGTTACCAAGGTGACCGACTGTAATAATGAACAGGTGATGGTTACAGACAGAGGAACCATGTTCGGCTATCAGGATCTAATTGTAGATTTCAGGGGTATTCCTACCATGCGTGAATTTGCACCTACAGTACTTGATGTAACTCACTCACTTCAACAACCTAACCAAAGCAGTGGAGTTACGGGCGGAAGACCAGATATGATAGAAACTATTGCCCGCGCCGGGGTAGTAAATAATGTAGATGGGCTTTTCATTGAAACACATTTCGATCCGGCCAATGCAAAGAGTGATGGAGCCAATATGCTGGATCTGGCTCATCTCGAAAAATTGCTAAGCAACCTCACAGAAATCAAAAAAACTGTTAATTCGCTTAAATAAATTTTATCTGAAATCGTTATTTCAAAGGCTTCCGGTTCAGGAGGCCTTTTTTGTTCTGTAGCCTGATGAATGGTATATTTTAGAGGAAATTTTGGAGACTTCAATTAAATTAAAGTATTCTTAAATTTTTTCAGGTTTTTCGTTTCAGAAAGGATTCTAAGGTAACTTGAGTGGAATAACTAATCCTGGGACCCTATGAAACAGCATTATTCCTCTATCTGCATATTTTTTTGGCTTGCCTTGGCCTTATTCCCTACTCAGATTAACGCTCAGGAAAAGCCGAAGGTAGATTTTGGTGGAGCATTGCGTTTTAACTATAATTTATCTTCCTGGAAAGAAGGACAAAAAAATCGCGGTGGTGATTTCGGTTTTGATCTTTTCAGGCTGGATGTGACAGGATCTTATGAAGGCCTATTCACAAGATTTGAATACAGATTCTACTCAGATACCTTTGGAGGTAATTTTCTGAAGGAGGGAACCGTGGGATATAATTTTGATGAAAAAAATACAGTAGAATTTGGTCTCATCAAGGTTCCCTTCGGTATAGAACGCTATAATTCCCATAATTTCTTCTTCAATTTACCCTATTATGTTGGTCTGGAAGATGATTATGATATGGGAGCCGCTTTTACACATATCGGCGAGAAACTGGAATATCATCTAGGGTATTTTAAAAATGCTGAAGAAGAGATTTTTGGGGATGCCTCAGAGCATACTTCCAGCAGATATGCCTACGATATTGTTGGTCGCAACAAGGAGATTCATCAGTTCAATGCTAAGATTGTATATAAACCACTAAAAGATCCTTCTCACAAAATAGGGGTTTCCGGGCAATATGGAGGAATTTATAACCTGGACACAGAAAATATTGGAGATCGCTACGCTTTCGCCTTGCATTATCAATATAAAACCGAGGATTGGTTTATTAAGGCACAAGGTCTCACAGCGTCTTTTAGTCCCGAAAACGCTGTGGGTGAATCCAGGCAATCTATCATGATGGGTGCTTTCGGGGCTCCATATGAAGTAGCGACAGAATTTGAAATTTACAATGTTGGAATTTCCCGAATCCTGGATATTAATACCAAACTCGTTAAACACATCGAGGTATACAATGACTTCGGGTATATGCGAAAAAGAAATTCGGGCTTTGAAGATTCTTTTATGAACGTGGTTGGTATGTTGTTTAGTTCGGGTCCCGTTTTCTGTTTTATAGATTACGCCGCCGGGTATAATCACTCCTGGCTGGGAGGAGATTACGTAGACGACTTTGCAGTTGGAGATCCCGATGCTAAATGGGAGGCAAGATTTAATATTAATATTGGCTATTATTTTTAATAACTGAATAAATTTTTATGGCAGAGAAAGTTACCAGAAGTGACGAAAAGAAATCGATCTTTGGTTTGAAGGTAAACGGACCGGTCTTTTTTACATCGTCCATTTTTATTGTTGCAAGTATTGTTCTAACCCTTGTGTTCAGGAAAAAAGCCGAAAGCTTTTTTACCGATCTTCAAACCGGTGTGGCCGAGAATGCCGATTGGTTTTTTATTCTCTGTATTAATTTATTCCTGGTGTTCCTGATCTATCTCGCACTTGGTAGATTCGGAAAACTTCGTATAGGAGGACAGGACGCCAAACCTGAATTTAAAACACTCTCCTGGTTCGCCATGCTATTTAGTGCCGGAATGGGTATTGGTTTATTGTTCTTTGGAGTTGGAGAACCGGTGATGCATTTTAACACCCCTCCCACCGCCGATCCTCAAACCGCAGATGCCGCCAGAGAGGCTATGAATTTCACCTTTTTACATTGGGGTTTTCATGCCTGGGCCGTTTATGCACTGGTGGGACTTTCTTTAAGTTATTTCACGTACACTAGAGGACTTCCTCTTACCATAAGATCAATTTTCTATCCTTTCTTAGGTGACAAGATCTATGGAAAAATTGGAGATGCGATTGATATATTTGCGGTCCTGGCAACCCTTTTTGGCCTGGCCACATCACTCGGATTTGGAGTACAACAGATCGCTTCAGGATTAAATCACGTTTTCGACCTTCCTGCCGGGATCACAACACAGGTAACGATAATTGCAATTATCACCGGTATTGCTACAATGTCGGTAGTTCTTGGAGTAGATAAAGGAGTAAAAGTATTGAGTGAATGGAACATGAGAATTGCCGTAGTATTGCTAATTCTCGCATTAATACTGGGACCAACCATATTTATCTTCAGGTCATTTGTGGAAAATACCGGGAGCTACCTATATAATTTCTTGGAAATATCAACCTGGAGTGAAACTTACTCCAATGGATCCTGGCAGAATGACTGGACCGTGTTTTATTGGGGATGGTGGATTGGCTGGTCTCCGTTTGTTGGTATGTTCATAGCACGTATTTCTAAAGGTAGAACCGTAAGAGAATTCATTTTAGGAGTTTTACTGGTACCTTCTCTGGTTACATTCTTCTGGATGTCGGCTTTTGGTAGTGTCGCCATAGACCAGATCATGGAAGGAAATAACGTTCTTAACGAAGCAGTGAACGATGATATAGCGACAGCTCTATTCGTTTTCTTCCAGGATTATCCGCTGTCCATGGTAATTAATATCGTCGCCGTGTTGCTAATAGCAGGATTCTTTATAACCTCCTCAGATTCCGGGTCGCTGGTAATAGACAGTCTTACTTCCGGAGGAAAAATAGATGCGCCCGTAGGTCAAAGAATCTTCTGGGCGGTTACCGAAGGGTCGGTCGCGGCCGTACTTCTAATTGGCGGAGGATTACAGGCGCTGCAAACAGCCACCATTGTTACCGGATTGCCCTTTGCCCTCATTTTGCTGGTGATGTGCTATTCTCTTTATAAAGGTTTAAAAGAGGATTTCAGGAAACTTCAGGAAAAGAAATCTGAGAAACAAATGGAAAATTACGAGGAGATCGTAGCCGAGATCGTAGAAAAAAGGAATTTAGAAACTTCAGAAAAAAACGAATAATCATGAAAAGCATCAGCAGGATACTGGTTGCATTAGATTTAACCAGTATAGATACAGACCTTATCCAGTATGCTTCCTTCCTATCTGGACTTATCAAGCCAGAAAAGATCTATTTTGTTCATAATATTAAGAAATATGAGATCTCTGATCTTTTTCAGGAACAGCTGAAAAGACTGGATCTGGAAAAGATGATCAGCGAGGAACTTGAAGACAAGGTTGCCAGAAATTTTGATGCCGATGTGGAACATGAGGTACTTATTTCAGAAGATCCCTATACCGAATCGCTGGTAAATTATGTTGTTCAGAAATATGCCATAGACCTGGTTGTGGTAGGTAATAAGGTCAAAGATCATGGGACAGGAGTGGTTTCTGAAAAACTAATGAAACTTTTGAAATGCGATATTCTGTCTGTTCCGGCGGAACCAGGTTTAAAGCTAAAGAGCATCTGGGCAGGAACCGATTTTTCAAAGGAATCTGTTAAAGTATTTCAGGTGGCTGCCTATCTCTTAGAAATAAATGAAGCAGCCGTAAGCGCGGTGAACATTTTTAATGTACCTGTTCAGTTTACTCCCTACCTAAACAAAGAGGAGATGATCCCTCGAATTGAAAATCATACCCGGGAAAAATTCGAAAAATTCCTAAAACGACATTCGATCACGGGATGCGACAAAAAGATCATACGTGGCAGAGATTCCAGTGTAGCGGAAAACCTGTCGAATGAATCGGAAAAAGCTGGAGCAGATCTACTTATCGTCGCTGATAAAGGAGGAAATGTATTCTCTTCTCTATTAGTTGGTTCGGTGACCGATGAACTTTTTGACCGTAGTCTTAAAATTCCGCTTTGGGTAGCCAAATAATTTACACGAAAACGTTAGTCGTCGAATAATCTGAACGAAGTTCCTCTAAGTGCTATAAAATGAGTAGTTTTATTGGTCATGAACCAATATTAAACCTATTTATGAAGAATTTCATTCAATTACTGGCCTTCTCAGCCATGGTTACCTTTGTCTCCTGTGGAGAAGATTATTCTGAAAAGGAAGAGGGCATGGAAATGGGAAAACTTTATATTTCCAAGTCCAAACCACAACCCGGAGAAACTATTAATATCAGGTATTCCGGTGAATTTAACCAGAAAACCGAAGCTACCGTAAATTATCTTGTAAAAACTAAGCATTATCCGGTAGATCTTGAATTTCGAGATTCAGCTGGTACACACTACGCTAGTTTGAATATACCAGATACCATTCAGGCCATTGCATTCAACTTTAAGAATAATGATATTTTCGAGTCGAATAACCGCAAAGGTTATGTGATGCCTCTTTACGATGAAAATGGCGAACAGGTGAAAGGCGCCTTAGCTTCCAGAGGTTATTACTACACTAACCAGGCAGACAGATACAATGTTAAGGTTGAGCCAGATTCAGTACTTGTACTAATGGAAAAAGAACTGGAAAAAAATCCAGAACTGGAAAAGGATTACGAAGCGTCTTATGCCGAGGTACTTCTAAAATCTGATCGAAAAAAAGGGCTGGAATATATAGATAAACGTATCGCAGACTATTTTGGCCGAGATAGCCTTGAGACAAAAGGAATAAATTCTCTTTACCGGTTGTATGAGATCAAAGGCGCAGACAAGGAAAGTGATTCATTGAAAGCGATCGCCCTGGAAAAATACCCAAAAAGCAATGTAGCTCAAATGGACCTGGTGATGAAGGCGGTACGGTCTAAAGATCTGGAGGAAAAGGTAAATAGCTTCAAAAAATTCGAAGAACTTGGGATCGATAATGAGAATTTCCGGAATGTGATGCTACGTTACATCGCTATGGCCTATGCTAAAGAACAGAACTGGGAAGAATTTCAGAAATATGTGAATAAGATCGATACGGAAACTACAAAAGCCGGTTTATATAATAGTGTCGCCTGGGAATTAGCAGAAAAAGGTGAGGAACTGGAAAAGGCTGCAGAACTATCGAAAGAATCCCTTGAAATCCTTCGTAAGAGTGAAGGTGATTATGAGAATAAACCAGATTACTATTCCAGAAAGCAGTATGATAAATCGCTTGCCTTCAGTGAAAGTATGTATGGGGACACTTATGCATTCACTCTTTATAAACAAGGGAAGATTGAAGAAGCGATCGCCATTCAGGAAAAGGCTTTAACCGATGAATCCTCTTCTGATATGACCACACGTTACGTGGAATATCTTATTGAAGCTGGTGATTATAAAAAAACCCTGGACAAGGCAGAGCAGTTTATCATTGAGAACCGCGCTGAATCAGAAATGAAAGAATACCTGAAAAAGGCATATTCTGAAGGTGATAACGATGATGATTTTGATGCTTACTATGCATCGCTTGAAGAAAAAGCTATGGAAAAAGCAAGGGAAAATCTTCTGAAGGAAATGTTAGATGAAGAGGCTCCCTCCTTCCAGCTTACAGACCTTCAGGGTAACGAAGTAGCTCTTAGTTCTATGAAGGGTAAAACCGTTATTCTTGATTTCTGGGCAACTTGGTGTGGACCATGTAAAAAGTCTTTCCCCGGAATGCAGAAAGCAGTTGAAAAATATGCCTCTAATGAGAATGTAGAATTTCTTTTCGTAAATACCTGGGAACCCGGTGAAGACCGGGATGAAAAGGTTTCCGATTTCATCGAAAAAAATGATTATGATTTTCATGTGATCATGGATGAAGTTGTAGCTGACGGTAGCCGTGACTTCACAGTAGTTTCAGACTATGGGATTAATGGAATTCCTACCAAGATCATTATAGGGCCTAAAGGGAATATAAATTTCCGAAAAGTTGGGTATAGTGGTAATAATGAAAAAATGCTGAAAGAGATTGGTTTAATGATAGAGTTAACTCAAAAAGATTCACAGCCAGAAGCTTAAAAAGCTTAGAAAAATTAAAGCCTCGCTATAAGCGGGGCTTTTTTTATGCTGAATTTATTTTTTTCATTCAGAAAAATAAACTTACTTTGTTTTTCAAAGTACTTTAAAATGGAAAATAAAAAGTATCTGGACGATCTAAGCGAGATCCGGAATATGATGAACCGCTCCTCCCGATTCATTTCTCTAAGCGCACTTGCCGGAGTTTTTGCAGGGATTTATGCGATCATTGGTGCGATACTTGCCATCAGCATTCTTGCCGGCGGTGGGTCGATTTACGAAGAGAATTACAATGCGGTGGTTGCAAGTAATATTAGTACCGAAGTGATTCAGCAATTAATACTGATTGCTTTAGGCGTTCTGGTCTTGGCAATTGGTACCGCCATTTTTCTTACTACCAGAAAAGCAAGTAAGAACGATCAGAAAATTTGGGATCATACCAGTAAACGGCTACTAATTAATTTTTTTATTCCGCTTTTCTCTGGAGGGCTATTTTGCCTGGTCCTTTTGCAATACGGACTTATCGGGCTTATCGCGCCGGCCATGCTTATTTTTTACGGCCTGGCTTTAATTCACGGAAGTAAATATACTTTTGCCGATCTGAAAAGTCTTGGATATGCCAACCTGTTACTCGGGCTTATCGCTACCCAGTTCATTGGCTACGGAATCTATTTCTGGGCGATTGGTTTTGGGCTCTTTCATATTATTTACGGCATCTGGATGCATAATAAATATGACAGAAAAACCGCTGAATGAAGAATATTATAAGCAATATTAATAAGGCCTTCGATCATCGTATCCGGCTTGGGATCATGAGCGTGCTTATGGTGAATGAATTTGTCGATTTCAAAACCCTGAAGGAGCTTTTGGGAGCAACCGATGGTAATGTGGCCAGTCATACTAAGGCTTTAGAAAAACAGAAGTATATTATTGTTGAAAAATCATTTATAGACCGCAAACCGAATACGCGATATATCGCTACGGCAAAAGGCCGGAAGGCTTTCCAGGAACACCTGGATGCATTGGAAAAGCTATTGAAAGCCGGAAATGAACTGAACAAATAAATCATTCATGAATTAAGCACTATATTTTTTTATCAATTTACTTTGAATTTCAAAGTACTTAATACTAAACCACTTTTAAATTTAAAATTATGAAAACAAACAGATTATTAATTGTCTTTTTGATCGTGGGAGCTATCCTGCTCATCCCATTCCTCGCCATGCAATTCGATACCGGAGTTAACTGGTCTGCCTTCGATTTTATCGTAATGGGAATCCTGTTACTTATTACGGGAATTGCTATCGAGCGTGCACTGAGCATGGTTTCTTCAGCTAGAAACCGACTTATCATTTGCGGGATCATACTAATGGCTTTTTTACTTGTTTGGGCCGAGCTGGCGGTAGGAGTTTTCGGAACTCCATTTGCAGGTAGTTAAACTAAAAAATCATGGATTATTTCGTTAAAAAAGATTCGATCGTAAGGGAAATCTGGGGAAAGAGCGATACAATATTGTTCATTTTCGCCGGAGCTTCCGCCGAATTCGCCCTCAACAAAGGTGTGGACTGGCTTTTCTATACCGGCAGATTACCAGAAGATCCTTTAGGAAGACTATTTTCTACCGTAGAATACGCAAGGAAAATAGTATTTTCTCCTAAACATGAAGCGGAGACAGCTATTCAAAAGATCAACACCATTCACGCTTCAGTGGAAGGAAGTCGGGGTAAATCGATACCGGACTGGGCATACCGGGATGTTTTGTTTATGCTAATCGATTATTCCATACGGTCCTGCGAAATCCTGAAGCGCCCTCTTTCCTATTCCGAAAAGGAAGAGGTCCTCGAAGTCTTCCACAGGGTGGGCAAAGGAATGCATATGAGGGAACTACCCAACTCGTTCGAAGACTTTAAAAGTATGAGAAAAAATCATCTTGAACAGCACCTGGCTTACGGAGATTTCTCGAGGGAACTCTACAGGCAGTACCGAAAACACCTCGGATATTTTAGGTATCGCCTTCTCATCGAAACCCAGATCCTGATATGTCCGAAAACGGTAAAAAAGATCATGTTTTTCAGGAAAGTTTCTGTGTTATCACCCCTACTCTTTTTCTACCGGTTCAGCAGGAAGATCAACCTGGACTGGTTGCTGAAATCTCTAATCCTGCCTTCAGAATATAAAAGCCAGATCAAATCTCTAAACCATCATCCTAATCACATTTAAATCTCTAAGCTTGAAAAGAGATAAGAAACTACATTATTTTCTTGGCTTTTGCTTTTTGCTTCTGGTCGAAGTCCTGATCGCCATTTATATAAAAGATGATTTTATTAGGCCTTACCTAGGCGATTTCCTCGTCGTGATCCTGCTCTATTGTTTTTTGATGAGCATTACCAGATTTTCGATCATAAAAGCATTAAGCAGCGTGCTTCTATTTTCATTTGCAGTGGAATTCTTCCAGCTGATCAACATCGTAAAAGTTTTGCAATACCAGTTGCCCGAAATCTTCTTTATCATCCTGGGGAGCAGTTTTTCAGTTTTGGATCTGCTGGCTTATAGCCTCGGAATTTTTCTCGTAGGTTTTATCGAATTTTACCGGACTTATTCTTCGGGAAATTCCACCTCTACCATTACTGGCAAATGATCTGAAGGATAGCGCAAGTCTTTGGAATCGCTTAAAACCGCGTATTTCTTCACTTTCACTTTCTCATTGCTGAAAATGTAGTCTATCCGGCGGGTAACAGGTTCGCTAAAGTTATAGCCATTAAATGTTCCCTCCGGTCCGAAAGTATTTTCGGCCTTGTCTTTAGAATCAGCCAAAAATTCTGAGATCATTTTTATTTCTTCGGAATCTGGCTCCAGGTTAAAATCACCCATCAGTAATACCGGGAGGTTGTCCTTATTCAATTCTTTGATCTTTGAAATGATCAATTTTGAACTCTCTTGACGGGCCTCCGTTCCCACATGGTCAAAATGGGTATTGAAGATCCAGAACTTCTCTCTGGTTTTTTTATTCTCAAAAAGTGCATAGGTACAAACCCGGTTAAAATCGGCATCCCATCCCCTGCTTACCTCATCTGGAGTTTGAGAAAGCCAGAAAGTATCTTCTTTTAAAACTTTGAAATTGTCCTCTTTGTACAGGATCGCACTGAATTCTCCTTTATCTCCTCCATCCCTTGCTTCACCAATAACTGCGTAATTTTTGATATTTTCTGAAAAATGATCCAGCTGAGACTTCACTGCTTCCTGCATTCCCAGTACATCCGGCTCATAAAAATTGATCTGGCTTGTGATCCAGTCTTTCCGCTTGGACCAGCTGTTCTCACCATCATTTTCGTTGGCATACTTGATATTGTAAGTCATTACCTGGGTCTGTGCCATCATCGTAAGGCTAAGAAGAAAGAGTACCCCGGTTAAAAAAATAGATCTAATTGTCATCATTATTGTGCTTTCCGTTTACATAATCCTGAAGGTAAGAATATAACGGAGTTAATTTTCCATCTTTTGTCATCCGAGCTCTTCCCAGAATTCCATCTTTATCTTCATTAAAAAATGCAGGAATTACATGCTCCAGGAACATCTCCCCAAAGCCTTCACTGGCATCTTTGGGCAGCTCGCATGGCAAATTATCTACCGCCATAATTGCAATAGCCTTAGGATCCTTAAAATCTGCTTCGGAACCTGTTTTCTTGTCGTAGCCGTAAAAAGGTTCAGCGATGGTGGAAGGCCTGATGGTAGATGCTACCGGACCGGCAATATCACAGGAGATATCGGCTACATATTTTATTCGGAAATCCTTGTGGCGAACATCGTCCTTTGAATAAAAAACTGGTGCTCCCTGTCCGTAAAAATGCCCGGCGATAAAAACATCGCTGGTCTTGGCGAATTTCATAAAATCGGAATCATAATTTTCAGGGACATTATAGAACTCCTTGCGGCTACCTTCAGCGCCGTCCTTTCTTTTTGCGTAGTCTAACACATCGATATGACAAAATACCGGCTGATCGAATTCGTTGACCAGGTACGTTTCCGGGTTTACTTGTTTCATTTTTAAATGCTCCAGAATTTCCCTCGCTCCATGTGCCACTTTTCCACTACCGGTAAGCACGAATTTATAAAGTGGCAATTCGATACCGTCCAGTTCTTTTAGCATAGCATCCAGATCTGGCAGGTCTTCGGCCTTGGGTAACTGGAATTTGTTTTCCTTGACACCGATAGCCCGAATTCCGTTATAGGCACCCACCAGCCCGGCATAACGACCAAAACCTATGAGCCTGGCCTTATTTTTATCGGTGATCACCTCATGATCGTATAATTCTATCGTTCTTGACAGAATTTCACGAAGCAGGTCACGATTATATGGCTGCTTTTTGATGGTATGGGAAAAGAAAAAGTACTTTTTGTCAGGTATCAAATTCGGGATCGGTACTTCTTTTACTCCCAGAAGTACGTCGCAATCACTGATATCTTCGGAAACTTCAAAACCTGCTTTTCGATATTCATCATCGCTAAATATCCTGATATCAGAACTTTCCACTTTAAAGGAAGCTTCCGGAAATTTGGAAACCACCTTTTTAAGCATATCGGGAGAAAAAACCACTCTCCTGTCTGGTGGTGTTTTTCGTTCTTTGATCAGGGCGAATTTTATCATTTATGGTATAGGTTTTGCGTAGTTTAGTAGTGTCTCAAAGATATAAATTTAATTGAGTATCTTTGCTGGCCCGATTGTAAACTACAGTCGGATTTCTTTGACCCTTCGCCTACGCTCAGGGTTCAAGAATTTTGAAATATTGAAAGGGTTATGCTGTCCTGATAAATCGGGAGTTTCAGCATTTCCATAGGTCCTGAAACAAGTTCAGGACGAATTCGAACTGGTTAAAACCTAACAATTTTAACCGTTCTCATTCGCGTTAGGGATAGCAGCGGAAATCCTTTTTTTAAGTGCTGAGCTTGTCTAAGCACGACAAAAAAGATTGCAGCGAATAGCCCGACCCCGCCTGAGCGGGGTAACGCCCGCATAATTATTACAATTATTGCGGCAAAGAAGATGTTCATTATTTTATGGGGTCGACTTGGTTTTGACAGCGAGTCTAATTGAGTTGTAAGCACGTAGAGCGCTGGGATATAGCTCTTAAATCTCATGTTTCACACTTTTTTAAACGGCGAGAATAACTACGCCTTGGCTGCGTAACCGAATTATAGTACGTTACCTTAATCCCTGCTAGGCAGGGAACCAAGATGTCTCGTGAAAGCCTTGATTTACGGCGTTCACATTAGAGGCACCGATAAAGTAAATATAGGGAGCTCAGGGCCTTGATGAGTTCCTGAAATTTAAACGAGGATACGTGTAAAGTTGGTGGTTTTCGGCCGGCTTTGCATCGACAATTAAGTGAAAACTAAACGTGTAGAAAGCAGCTGAATTGCTTGTTTGGACGAGGGTTCGAACCCCTCCGACTCCACCTTCGCTCGCCGAAGCTCATTTTTGAGCGAAGGCGAGCTTTTTTATTCTATCACCTTTCCTTATTTTTAATCTACTTTTTTTATTGCGAGCTACGGGGACGCAGTCCACTATCATTTTAAATAGAATGGATACCCGGATTGTTTATTTATTAGAATGTTCTGACAAAACAATCTATGTGGGTTGCACCTCTAACTTCCAACGCCGTTTCCAGGAACATTGTGCAGGAAAAGTGAAATCTACTAAACAAAGATTGCCGGTTTTTCTTGTTACCCAAATTCATTTTAATGATAAGTATAAAGCCTATGCCTTTGAAAAATATTTGAAAACCGGTTCTGGAAGAGCCTTTCTCAATAAAAGGTTAGTCTAAAGCAGATTTTTGGTTTTATGACCTTTGGACTGCAAGAAAAACCGGATGCTATTACGGGGTGGGAGTGCCTGGTTGAGGCGCAGTCAACCTCTTCGCTCGCCGAAGCTCATTTTTGAGCGAAGGCGAGCTTTTTTATTCTATCATCTCTCCTTATTTTTAATCTACTTTTTTTATTGCGAGCTTGCGCCTCTAATAAAGCTTAGGCGCACGTGGGCGGTGGACGGAGGTCCAAGATGCAGTTTAGATCAAGTTGATTGGTATAATAGCCTATTTAAATATGGCAAGGGGTTTTTTAGTCACAATTTTCCTCGCTGGTACACGAATCCCCTTCAGAGATCTTAAGTTCGGAATTCTTTTCCTTCCAGACCGTTTCTAAAGTCTGAAGGAAAGTTTCAACTGGCTGGGCCCCGGAAATGGCATATTTATCATCAAATACAAAAAATGGAACTCCTCGAACACCAATATTCCTGGCCTCCATCTCGTCCTGCTTCACTTCATAAGCATAGGCATCAGAATTTAAAACCTGCTTAACCTCTTCAGCATCCAGGTCTATAGACGTTGCAACCTCTAATAGAACGGAGATATCATCAATATTTTTTCCGTCTTCAAAATGAACTTTAAACAGAATTTCCTTAATCTCGTTCCCTAAATTCCTCGTTTTAGCAAATTGAATAAGGCGGTGTGCTTTAAAAGAATTCGCCAGGATCCCTTCCTGAAGATTCATTGAGATACCTGCTTCCTCTGCCATCTTTGTAGCTCCGCTGAACATCTGCAGCGCCTGCTCTTCACTCACACCTTTAGCCTCTATGAAATACTCCAGCATTGAGGTATGGGGATCGGTTTTTAAGGATGGATCGAGCTGAAAGCTTTTCCAAACGATTTCTACTTTGTCTTTATTTGGAAATTGTTCCAGGGCATCTTCAAATTTTTTCTTTCCTATATAACAGAAAGGACATCTAACATCTGACCAAATACTTACTTTCATATATCGCCTTAATTTTCAATAATTACCGGGCTGACTAGTTAACCCGGGTCAAATTTACAACAAGTCTGCCAGAATGCGGATACTGGTGGCTTGGATTCCGACTATTCCTGTTGAAGTGAATCACTCTTAATTATATTTCATTTAAAATTCCATACAATCAAATTCAAAATATGACTATTGTTATTTCTAAGAATAATTTTCTGAATGATTAAATGGCAAATTTGAAAGAAAAAAATAAGCACCCATTCTGATTTTTGATTTTACTTCCCATAGAGCTGTAGGCATTTCCTTTCTGAAATTGGTTCGAATAAAATTTCGCGATAAGAAGTACTTATAAGAAGCGCAACGGTTTATGTAGCCTGTTTAGCCCTAAATTTTATCGGTTTTGGAAGAAAGGAAAATGCGAAGGTAAATTAATCAGATCGAGGCGGTTTTTCAGCGAC
The DNA here is from genome assembly GCF_022489035.1 of Christiangramia lutea. GTDB lineage: Bacteria > Bacteroidota > Bacteroidia > Flavobacteriales > Flavobacteriaceae > Christiangramia > Christiangramia lutea. Next base: position 7,038 of record NZ_JAKVTV010000003.1, on the reverse strand, counting down.
TCTATAATATTGCGACATATTTTATCGCCCTATCTTGGTTAATTTGTTCTGAACTTCTAAATACACAGAATCAACTTTTTATATCTGCTCCGACTCAAAAGAAAATATAGATAAATTCCTTTCCCCTGAAATATCTGATAAAATCCTGGTTCCGCCTTTTCCATAAGCTCTCTTGGATTAAAGTCAAAGCAAATAACAGGATGAAGTTTTTATCCTAAATTTGGCGCTACTAGATCCAGTATGAAAAGAACTTTAGTAAGATATAGAAATACTGCTTTTGGAAGGTTTGTTTTTCGCAATCAAAAGTACGCTCCCATTATTTTTTTTATGGGTGGTTTTATTTTTGACACCCTTACCCTGGGGCGAATAGATCGCGTTTACGATACGGTGGTACTTTGTTCGCATATGACCTTATTGTCCATAACGCTTTATTTATTCAATACCGTGGATGAAGACAAGTTGGAAGGAAGTTTTATTGAACGTTATTCCGAATATTTCCCGCTAGCCATACAGTTCTTCTTTGGCGCACTTTCAAGTGCTTTTGTCATCTATTTTTTCAGAAGTGTGTCCATGTCAAAAACCATGTTTTTTTTCATACTGCTGGTGATGCTCTTATTTGCAAATGAGTTTCTTAAAAGGAAGATCTCCAACAAATATCTTCAGTTCAGTATTTATTTTTTTATCAGTTTTACCTTTTTCGCCTTTATTATTCCCACGCTGACCAAGGAAATGAATACCTTCATTTTCATCATTTCGGGGCTTATTAGCTTGGGGTGTACGCTAGCACTCATCACATTTATTTACAGTTCAAGCCCAGGCACAAGAGCTGAGATAAGTCTGAAAAAACTGATCGGTCTTATCCTTTCTATCTATATATCGATCAATGTTTTTTACTATTTCAATCTTATTCCACCGGTTCCGCTAGCTATGGACACAGGTTTGGTGGCTCATGATGTGCGAAAAATAAATAACGAATACATCGTTACTTACGAGAAGAATCCATGGTATATATTCTGGCGTAAACATGACGTCACTTTTCATCATCAGGCAGGTGAGAGAGTTTATGTGTTCACTTCTGTTTTTGCACCTACAGATTTAAAAAAGTCCATTTTCCATAGGTGGAAATGGTACAATTCAGAAAATAGAAAATGGGAAGTTACCGATGATATTGATTTTGAAGTTGCCGGTGGGCGTGATCGTGGTTTCCGGGGATATACCTATAAAAATAACCTTAAAGAAGGCCAATGGAAGGTTGAAGTAATAACAGAAGAGGAACTAATCCTTGGGATTGTGGATTTTGAGATTAAAAACACTGCTGAACCTCATAAAGGAGGAATGGTAAAGAAATCATTTTAACAACTATCATCTCATTACTATCTTTTATAACCCACTGTGAGTATCGGAACTATGTCTACAATGATATACTTCCGCCCGATACCGTAATATAATTCTGTTTCTGTCTCTTTCCTCGAAATTTATAGTTACGTATTTACTCAATTGAATTTTACATTCTACCTTTCCCAGGTCTATGCTATTAACTATTTTCAATTCCAGAGTAGCGAGAATAACATCCGGGCTAGCTACATGTAAACACAACTCATAGCCTCCAAAAGTTCCTTCTTCCAGGTTTGTCCTGTTGCCATAATTGCGTTCTGCGACTATGTGCTGGTGTTGTTCTTCGGTGAGGGTTATCTCTAGTTTTCTCATATTGATTTTAATTAAAATACAAGACTACAAATAGACTACGACAAAATGTGTCGTAAACAGAAAGGAACCCGATCATTGACCGGGCACCTCTTCTATTATCTTTAAAATTCTATAATTCAGAAGTAGAACTAAATTCTTTTGCTGATAGATCCTGAACAATTCCATTTTTCATATCCAGATATTCATCTTTAGAAATCTCTTCATATTCTTTAATATTACCTTCTTTATCAAGTTTTGCGATTGAATATTCCGGCATTTTTTCATTGCTAGCCAGTGACGGATCCATAAGCGGAGTACCTTCAACAATTATTTTAGACTGTCCGTATAAAATTGCCCATCAGGATTTTGAGTAAACTACTCCATCAACTAGGGCTACAGCTCCGGGAGTGGATTCAATCGCGCGATCAATTGCCTCTTTTAAATGTGGCCTTCCAAAAGGTATGAATAAAATTATATGAGCTTTATCTACTCCTTCATTCCTATTTGTATTTCGAGTGAAAGTGCTGGCTCTGGAAAGATCTACATTTTTAGTTGAAATGATTGTAAAATCAGTAATACGATAAGCACAACTTGAAAGTAGAATGCAAGCCAAAAGTAAAAGGGTAATTTTTTTCATGAAAAATTTAGATAAACCATTTCAATCCCTAAAATGGAGTTAGTATTTCAAAAACGTGAGATTGTAATTAGAAGATCAGCTCTGAAATTTTAATTAACGTTTCAGCGGCAAACCTAAATGAACCACCTCTAAATTTTGTACGGTTTTCCGTAAAGGGGTGTCTTATTTTAGTGAACTAACTAGAAACATTTTTTATTTATTTTCGCTTTATGAACCTACGCCCCCTGCTTCATCTTTTTGGTATTTTATGTTTCCTGTTGCTATGCTCCTGCACCCACGAAAAAATGTCTCCTGATCCTATACAAACCAAGCAGGATTCTTCTTTTTATTATTTTGAGAAAGGAAAAAATTCTGAAGGGATCCGCGAGAAAATCTCAAATTTCAACAAAGCTCTTCGGATCATAAAAAATGAAAAGGATACGCTAATAACCGATATACTTGATTACAAAATATATTATCATAACCGGATCAAGGAATATGACAGTTCGCTTTATTTTTCAGATAGTCTAATCAACTCCGCAACAACACAAAAGGACACCGGCCAGATCGCTAAGGGATACTATCGAAAATCGATAGTTTTCAGGTCCCTTAAAAAATATGACCAACAATTTGAGAATGCTTTTAGAGCAAGTAAGTTCGACTTAGCAATAGGTGACACTTCCAGTGCCGGCAGAAGATTATCTGAAATGGCTTTTGCTCAAAGTCTCACGACCGATTATATCGGCGCTCAGGAATCGGGAACCGAAGCTTTAAAATATCTTTCTGAAGAAGATTCTTCCTATATAAGCAATGCTTACAATACCATTGCTACGGCATACCGAAACCAGGGATTTTATCAGGATGCGGTCAAGGAATGGAGAAATGCGCTCAAATATGCAACCACCATCCGGGATAGTCTCAGCAACCTGAATAACATCGCACTTACTCTTCAGGACCAGGAAAAATATGATGAAGCCTTGAAAATTTTTGAGGATATCATCGAAAGATCTAACGAAACCAATAAAACTTCAAAAGCAAGGTTCATTGATAATTATGCCTATACAAAATGGTTGCAGGATTCTTCGGCAATTGTCATAGACGAACTATTACAGGCGGTGGAATTCAGGAGGAGGGAAAATGATCAAAATGGACTTCTGGCGAGTTATGATCATCTTTCAGATTATTACCAGTTCAAAAGTAAGCGGCTTTCCAGGATTTATGCCGACAGTTTATTGCAGACTGCTCAAAATACCAGTAGCAAGACTTCACAACTAAATGCACTTCAAAAGCTAATTCAACTTTCACCTTCAAATGAGATAAAGAATTTATCCAAAATCTATATACAACTGAATGATAGCATTAGGAAGGAGAATATTCGGGCTAAAAATTTCTTCGCGAAGATCAGGTATGATGAAAAACAAAAGCAGGAGGAAATTAGATCCTTGGAAGCAGAATCTAGCGAACAGCGATTACAAACCGAAGAATTAAAAAATCAAACGATCATTCTATCCCTGGGTGGAATGCTGATCCTGGTGAGTAGCGTATTCGGTTTTTATTATTTAAGGCAGCGACACGAAAAGGAAAAAATTCAGGAAGCTTATAAGACCGAATCCAGGATTTCTAAAAAGATTCACGATGAACTGGCTAACGATGTCTATAATGTAATGGGTGGCATGCAGAACATCGCGCCAAATCACTTGATGGATAAACTGGAGCATATCTACAAGCGCACCCGTAATATTTCCAGGGAGAACAGCAGTATTCATACAGGCGATAATTACCTGCCCCATTTGGTCTCTACGCTTAGTTCTACAATTTCCGAAAATACGAGACTTATTCTCCGAGGTGAAGAAACTATTTACTGGAATAACATTAGCCAGGAGAAGAAGATCATCCTTTACAGGGTTTTGCAGGAAATAATGATCAATATGAATAAACACAGCAAGGCAAGGTTGGTGGCCATCATATTTTCTGAAGAAAAGAATTCATTGAAGATCCAGTATACGGATAATGGTATTGGGGTAACAAAAACAAACCTTAAATCTGGTAATGGAATTCAAAATATGGAAAACCGTATTTTTTCTATAAAAGGAAGACTTAATTTTGAAATCGAACAGGAAAAAGGATTAAAAATTTTCATCCAGATTCCAATATAGTAACCGGCATGTTTAAAAAAATATTAGTAGCAGAAGATATGGACAGTATCAACCATGCCGTTGCATCTGTTTTAAAAGAACTAAATATCCCGGAAGTAGCCCATGCCCAATATTGCGACAAAGCCTGGCTGCTGGCAAAAAAAGCTTCTCAGGATGGAGAGCCTTTTGATCTGCTCATCTGTGATCTTTCGTTTAAAGATGATCACCGCGAAGAAAAGATCAAAACTGGAAAGGAATTGATCGCGATCTTAAAATCTGAAAATCCTGATCTCAAGATCCTGGTGAATTCAATAGAGGATCATCCACAATCTGTTAGAGAGCTTTGGGATTCCGGGAATATCGATGCCTATGTTTGTAAAGATCGTCACGGACTTAGAGAGTTAAAAGCTGCGATTTTTTGTTTGAATGATGGTGAATCTTATAATTCACCTTCCATCGAAAAGATCCTGAAACAAAACAATGTGCTGACTTTAAATGATTTTGAAATTAATATTGTAAAATTTCTGGCCAATGGATTTACCCAGGACCAGATAGAACAAAAATTGAAAAGTCAGAACTTAAAACCTAATAGTAAAAGTGCCATTGAAAAACGTTTAAAGGAATTAAGAGACGAATTCAACGCCAATACCAATCCGCATCTTATTTCGATCATGAAGGATCTACAACTTATCTAATAATATAATATGCCAGACCTTAAAAGGTGAATTGGGTAGGGTCGATTTACTAACCTAGGCTGGCATATTTTTTACCATCTTTTAGCTTAAAAGTGTCTTCATAATAAGTTGAATTTTGTTCAAGTGTAACTAATCCGGTGATCAATTTTTTACAGCCTCTTGAAAGCCCTGCAAACTCAGCATAATTTTAAAAATGGTCGTTCCTTCAGACTCCACTTTTTGAGTGCTAAACTCAATCAAAAACCCCGGAATCCTGGGATTTACCGGTTTTTTTCATTTTCAGGTGAAAAAATGGGTGACCATTCAATCATTGAGTTTCCCCTATTTAACCCAGATTATAAAGGCCACTAAAACCTAGGCTTATCCCGGAGAGGAATCCTATAAAAGTGTATATTCGTTCTCATATAACACGTTACCTCTAATTACTCCGACAAAAACGAAATCTGAACTTCATTAGCTAAAATTAAAAAAGTGCTGAACGAAATTTGCCTAATATTGTTTTCTTTAAACTGAATTTCAACTAAAAATAAAAAGATCAAAAGGAAAATTTAAAAAAATGCTTTTCATATTTTCCACTCTGACTGGAAAAAATACAAAACGAAATTTGCCTAAAATCAACTTCATTCTATTGGGGATTTCAACTTGAAAAATAAATAATCAAAAGAAAAATTCAGAAAAGAAAAAAAAGAAAAAAACTGAATTTCAAAATTCTAACTCCGACTAAAAAAACAAAAATTTCCTAAAAAAGAATACAGGAAAGAACGTGTTTTCTTTTAATTCTGCTAACATTCATAATTTTTGTTGTTGTAGCGCAGCGATGGTCGTTTTTAGAGCTTACTCAAACGTGTCGTAACTAGAGGTAACAACGGTTCATCGCCAATAAGCGGCACCGTTAGAAAGAAAATAATTAACTTGACCAACGAATCAATACTAAGCCGACAACTCCGCGTCCCTTACTCCGCCAACTGGCGATAACCGAGACCGTTAGGCAGCATAATTTTATCGTGCTCGGAACTTCTTATTTTTAAATTTTTACTTATCTTTGGCGTTAGTAACGTAAAACAAAATTATTTGTGATAAAATCATTTGCAGATAAAGAAGCTGACAAAATTTGGAATGGAACCCAATCAAGAAAGCTTCCTGCTAATATCCAAAACGTAGCAAGAAGAAAATTAAGAATGATAAATAATGCTCAAAATATAAATGACTTAAGAATTCCACCAGCAAATCATTTAGAAAAACTAAGTGGGAATTTAGAAGGTTTTCATAGCATTAGAATTAATAAACAATGGAGAATAATGTTCAAATGGGAAAATGACAATGCCTTTGAAGTTCAAATTATTGATTATCATTAAAAAGATAAAAAAATGAAAAAGTTAGAAAATATACATCCTGGAGAAGTTTTAAAAGAAGAGTTTTTAGATCCAATGGAAATAACTGCTTACCGACTTTCCAAAGAAACTTTTATTCCTCAAACTCGGATTAGTGAAATCATTAAAAAGAAAAGAAGAATTACAGCAGATACAGCACTACGACTTTCAAAATATTTTGGAACAACTGCTAAATTTTGGTTGGGATTACAAGATGATTATGATTTGGAAGAAGAAAAGAATTTAAAAGAGGCAGAATTTAATAACATAAAACCGTTAGAAAATAACGCTGCCTAACAACGGCTCATCGCCAATAACGGGTATCATCGAAAAAGTGTAATTTTAGAAACCAGGAAATAGAACAAATAAGCCGACAACTCCGCGTCCCAACTCCCGCAACTGGCGATAGCCGAGACCGTTAGCTAACATTTTTTAGAAAGAGTGAAATTAGGAGAAATCATATTCTATTTAGCAGTTTCATTAATTGGAATAACCTTTTTATATCAACTTTTAAAGATCATGCTTAAGGGAACTAA
>NZ_JAKVTV010000029.1 GCF_022489035.1 Christiangramia lutea | reverse complement strand
TTTTCTACTTTAATTTCGTTTAGTTCTGTGAGACCTGGATCTCGTTTTTAAGTCGATGAAAACCAAAGTAGCTGTTCTTTCCAATCATTCTCTTATGGATAAAATTAAACATTTTTACGGAGTAGACATCAGTAAATCATTCTTTGATGTAGTAAATCAAGATGGAAAGCATGATCAATTCTCCAATGATGTAAAAGGCTTTAAAGGCTTACTGAAGTTCATTCAAAAAGACAGCCTGGTAGTTATGGAAGCCACTGGCTACTATCACTACAGATTAGCTCAGTATTTATATGAGAAAGGTATAACGGTGTCGGTTGTGAATCCACTTTCGGTCAAGCGTTTTATTCAGATGAAACTCTCTAAAATCAAAACCGATAAGAGCGATGCTAAAGCGATCTGTGAGTATGCCCAGGCAACACAAGTTCCATTATACACTGCCAGGAATGCAGTTCAAGCAGAGTGTTTGCAGTTACTGAGTCTTCAGGATCTATACCTAAAACAACGCACTGCTGTTAAGAATAAGATCCATGGAGAGAAAGCTCTAGGTACACCTTCAAAGACTGTAAGTAGATCACTAGTGCGAACGCTAAAGCAATTAGAGAAGGAATTAGATCAGATTGAA
>NZ_JAKVTV010000028.1 GCF_022489035.1 Christiangramia lutea | reverse complement strand
GCGTCCCTTACTCCGCCAACTGGCGATAACCGAGACCGTTGTGCACAAGCCTCACAAAGATGAGAACTACAATACAAATATTTCTGATTTTGATTTCTACATTGACATTTGGTCAAAAGAAAATTAGTGGAAAATATTCCAACAAGTTTGGAGAAAAAATTGAACTAAAAACGGATTCAACTTTTACTTATAATTGGCAATTTGATCTAGCTTCGAGTTGGTCAAAAGGAAAATGGAGTTTGAAAAATGATACAATTTTCTTTGACGTAATTCCAATAATGGACACTCTTAAAATTGTAAAGAATAATAAATATTCAGATAGCTTAATTTTATCATCTGATCAAAAACCAGGTTTGGCAAAGAATATTGAATTTATAACAAATACATTATCCAGTGGCGGACAAAATCGACAAAAACCACCAAAAAAATTATTCATTAAAAACGGAAAATTATTTCGTTTAAATGAGAATAATGAGATAGATAAAAAGCAACATCAACAACCTGGTCGGAATAAAAAATACAAAACATATTTTTACAAAACAGACTAAAGGCCAGTGCACAACAACGGTTCATCGCCAATAAGCGGTACCGTTAGTAAGAAAATAATTAACTTGACCAATAAACCAATACTAAGCCGACAAATCCGCGTCCCCTACTCCGCCAACTGGCGATAACCGAGACCGTTACCTGCAA
>NZ_JAKVTV010000027.1 GCF_022489035.1 Christiangramia lutea | reverse complement strand
CCCTACTCCGCCAACTGGCGATAACCGAGACCGTTACCTGCAAGCTGCTGACAAATTCAAATTGATGAAAATTTTAAATTTTTTACTTCTTTTCATATTCACTCTGAATTGTTATTCCCAACACAATTTAAGAGAATATTACTATCCAATGAGTGATAAAGTGGAGACTAAAATTTATAAATATGTAGATAGAAATGATACGACGTATGTGGAATATTGGAAAATTAAAACTGATCCTATCAAAAATACAATTGTAACCGATAGTTATAGATCAAACTTTAGAATCTATAACGTTTTCCAAGAAGAATTAAAAGATGATGGAGCTTATCTCACAAAATATGAAGATTATAACTCAAATCAGAAAGCAATTCCAAGTGAGATAACTAAAAATGAGGTTTACAAATGGACGGATACAAGTTCTTATAGTTATTCAGTCACCTATGAAGTAGAGAATGAAAATATTAAAGAAAGAATGACGAAAACCAGAAAACAAATTGGTTTTGAAGATATAGAGGTTAGAAATAAAACATACAAAACAGTAAAATTTCTAGATCTGTACAAAATGGAAATGCTAGGTTTAGATTTGGACTACAATATGGAGCAAACAACTTTCTATGCCAAAGATTTCGGAATGGTAAAGTATAAAAGATTTATTCCTAATGGAAATTCAATAGAGTTAGAATTAGATAAAATTCTAACTGAAAAAGAATTTGAAGAACTAAAAGCAGCCAGCAGGTAACAACGGCTCATCGCCAATAACGGGTATCATCGAAAAAGTGTAATTTTAGAAACCAGGAAATAAAACAAATAAGCCGACAATTCCGCATCCCAACTCCCGCAACTGGCGATAGCCGAGACCGTTGTA
>NZ_JAKVTV010000026.1 GCF_022489035.1 Christiangramia lutea | reverse complement strand
GAGAGAATAGTAGAAAAGGGTAAGAGTAAGAAGCTAGCATTAATAGCCGTATGTAATAAGCTCCTGAAACAGGCATTTGCTATCGCTAAATCAGGAACCTATTACCAAGAAAATTATTTATCGAAATCAGCTTAAAAGGACTTGGATTTTACCTTAGTTCTTTGTTGGCAACCGTATTTTCTTGCTGGATTTTGATTAGATATTACTTAAATCTTGTTTTCCAATTATTGTCATTATTTCGACAATGTTGTTTTCTATCCGATAATAAATGCTATCGGATCCGCACACACATCTTCTATATCCAGGTTTTATAAAATCAACTGCTTCAAATGTGAAAGGTTGCTCGGCAATGAGATCGAAATATTCAAAAAATATTTCGAAATATTTATCTGCTTGAGTTTCTCCAAATCTTTTTACTCCAAATTGATGAATCCGAATTAAATCTTCTTTAGCGACATTACTTAACCTATATTTATTCATTAAGTAAAGACTTTGATCTTGCTAAAATCTGTTCTTTGCTGTCATTTGTAAATCCGCTTTTTTCAGCTTTTTCTAATTTATTTTTAATGTAATTAATTTGAATTTGCTGATTTCTAGCTTGTCTTATTAGATCATTAACCAATTCACTTTTACTTGAATATTCTTTACTCTCAATTTGAGATTTTAGCCACTCGTCGTTTGGTTCTGTAAATGAAATACTTTGTCTAGCCATGATATTTATATTTGATGTAAAATTGCACCAAAAATGAATCAATAACAAGTTTTTATGTGAAAATATTGTTGCCAACGGTCTCGGCTATCGCCAGTTGCGGGAGTTGGGACGCGGAGTTGTCGGCTTATTTGTTTTCTTTCCTGGTTTCTAAAATTACACTTTTTCGATTTAACCCGTTATTGGCGATGAGCCGTTGTTG
>NZ_JAKVTV010000025.1 GCF_022489035.1 Christiangramia lutea | reverse complement strand
CCGAGACCGTTAGCTACAAGCGGATTCAATGAAAATCGTGTAAATAATTAAAAAATAACACGTGTTAACAAAATTCTTCTTTATATTTGTATCTATAACTTTCAATTGAAAAGTGATGAATACAAAACTGACATTAACGATAGAACAAGAAATAATAAAAAGGGCAAAAGATTACGCTAAAGAAAAAAATCGTAGTCTTTCAGACATCATTGAAAATTATTTAAAAGTCCTTACAAAAGAAGAACAAAAACAAAAGGATAAAAAACTAAATCCTGTAGTGAAATCTTTAAAGGGATCTTTCAAAATGCCCAAAAATATGGACTACAAAAAAGAACTTAGAAATCGCTTAGAAGAAAAATATAAATAATGGATAATGTTCTTATTGATACAGATGTCATTTTAGATTTCTTCTTTGACAGAGAACCATTTGCGGAATTTGCAACAGATATTTTAAACTTATGCGAGGAGAATAAAATAAAAGGTTTTACAACTCCCGTAATTATTTGCAACACATATTATTTATTAAGAAAAACAGCAAAACACGATATCGTAATTGAAAAAATAAAACAACTTTTGACAATTATAGATGTTTTGAAAATAGATAAAGAAGTAGTACTCGATTCCTTAAATTCAAATTTCAAAGATTTTGAAGATGCTCTCCAAAATTATTCAGCAGTCAAAAATGGTAAAATAAGCATTGTTTTAACCAGGAATATTAAAGATTACAAAAAGAGTGAATTAGCAGTAATGACTCCTGAAACATATTTACGTGGAACCGCCAGTAGCTAACAACGGTTAATCGCCAATAAGCGGTAGCATTAGAAGGAAAATAATTAACTTGACCAACAAACCAATAATAAGCCGACAAATCCGCGTCCCTTACTCCGCCAACTGGCGATAACCGAAACCGTTAC
>NZ_JAKVTV010000024.1 GCF_022489035.1 Christiangramia lutea | reverse complement strand
CCGAGACCGTTAGCTAACATTTTTTAGAAAGAGTGAAATTAGGAGAAATCATATTCTATTTAGCAGTTTCATTAATTGGAATAACCTTTTTATATCAACTTTTAAAGATCATGCTTAAGGGAACTAAAGCAGAAAGGGAATATGAAAAAAGAATTAATGAAAGTCTTGCAGATGAATATATTATCGATCCTGAAACAGGTGCTAAATTGACTTTAGAAGAAGCTGAATCTGGACATTGGATTAGCCATGACAATGAGTATATCACCATCCCAGAAAAAGAAATAGAGAAATTACACACAGAAGAACAAAAGGAGGCCGAAAGAGCAATAAATCTTCTTAGAGAAAGTAGAGAATATAAGAGATATAGGTTTTCCGAATCAGAATTAGAAATTTTAGAAAACACAAAGATTCTATCAAAATATGATGATTGGAGTTATTCTGATTGCTTTAAAATAAAATACTGCGATGGTTATATATTTATGCCTGCCGTTGTTTTAATTGATAAAGTACCAGGATACTTTGAAACTACCTATCATGAATCTCAAATAATGATTTGGGTGAAATTGGAAAGTAATTTGGGACACTATTATTTAAGAGAAAAAACTGCAACCCAAAAGTTCTTGGATATATTTAAAAACGACGATGACCTAAAAATGAGAGGTTACGAATCTTTTACAATTAAAAAATCCGAAAACCATTTTAAAGTCAATCAAACTTTAAAAAAACTAAAAGGAGCAAAGGGATTAGAAATAGAAATCATTGAAAACAATCTATTCCTAAAAACAATGAAATTCATAAATGTAGAAGAACTACTTCTAATGAAAAGACTAGTAAAAAACGTTAGCTAACAACGGTTCATCGCCAATAAGCGGCACCGTTAGTAAGAAAATAATTAAATTGACCAACAAACCAATACTAAGCCGACAAATCCGCGTCCCTTACTCCGCCAACTGGCGATAACCGAGACCGTTA
>NZ_JAKVTV010000023.1 GCF_022489035.1 Christiangramia lutea | reverse complement strand
ATTGTTGACGGAATCTCAAGTTCCCACGGTTCATGTAACCTTATTCCTCTCTTTTGTTCTTTCTGGTTATATATTCAAAATTTAGAGAATTTAAACTTAAGACGGTTCATCGCCAATAAGCGGCACCGTTAGTAAGAAAATAATTAACTTGACCAACAAACCAATACTAAGCCGACAAATCCGCGTCCCCTACTCCGCCAACTGGCGATAACCGAGACCGTTGGCAACAAGCTGCACAAAAATTTAACTAAACTAGATGTAATAAATTAGAATTCGTATTTTTGATAAAAAGCGGAAAGATGGATTTAGAGGCTAAAAAAATATCATTTGTTCAAGAATTCCTTCGTTTACAAAATGAAGAAATTATAAATGGTTTAGAAAAGATGCTGCATAAAAGAAAGGCTGAACTACTCGAAAAAGAGATGAAACCAATGACTATGCAACAATTTAATGATGAAATTGATCAAGCATTAGAAGACTCTAAAAACGGAAGATTAACTAAAGCAAGTGATTTAAAATCGAAAGTTCAAAAATGGAGTTAACCGTTTATTGGACTCAATTAGCTGAGGATAAATTAGAGGATATATTCCATTATTATAAATATAAAGCTAGTAAAAGAGTAGCTGCAAAATTGATTAATGGAATTATTGATACTACAATTGATTTAGAAAAGACACCTGGAATAGGTCAAAAAGAATTTCTTCTTAAAGCAAGGGAGCAAGATTTTCGATATTTAGTTTTTAAAAACTACAAAATAATTTATTGGATTAATAAAAAACAAAACCGCATTGAAATCGCGAATGTTTTTGATACTAGGCAAAATCCAGAAAAGATTGCACAAACTCGGTAGCAGCCAGTTGCCAACAAAGAACTAAGGTAAAATCCAAGTCCTTTTAAGCTAATTTCGATAAATAATTTTCTTGGTAATAGGTTCCTGATTTAGCGATGGCAAATGCCTGTTTTAGAAGCTTACTACATACGGCTATTAATGCTAGCTTCTTACTCTTACCCTTCTCAACAATTCGCTCATAAATTTCCCTGCAGGCCTTATTGGTTTTGCAAGCAGTAAAGCTACACATGAATAGTAAATTGCGAAGTTT
>NZ_JAKVTV010000022.1 GCF_022489035.1 Christiangramia lutea | reverse complement strand
ACAACGGCTCATCGCCAATAACGGGTATCATCGAAAAAGTGTAATTTTAGAAACCAGGAAATAAAACAAATAAGCCGACAATTCCGCATCCCAACTCCCGCAACTGGCGATAGCCGAGACCGTTGTAAACAATTTTATTAGAAGTAACCGTAATCAATATTTCAAATCCCCATCGACCTATGAATTTAAAAAAAACCTTATTCTTATTTAATGTAGCCTTTCTATTTTCCACAATAATTTTTGCACAAAATAAAGTTACTGCAACAGAATTTTCTGATGTATATATATTACCCATGAAAATTCAGGGTAAAACCTTCCAGTTTTTATTTGATACTGGCGCCTCTAAGTCATTAATAAATGAAGAGGCTCTAGAAAGCTTGGAAGTTAAAAAACTGGATTCCTTAGAAATTACAGATGCCCACGGTAATTCTAAGAAATTAGGCCTAGCAGATTTAGGAACTATTTCAATTGGATTTAGAGATTTTAATGAAATAGAATTATTGATCCTTCCAGAAGAAGGTAATAGCTATAGAGATATTTTTGGTTGCCAAAAAATAGATGGAGTGATTGGATTTGACATTATAAAAAAAGCAAAATGGAAAATCAACTGGAGCACTAAAACTTTTGAAATAGGTGAAAACTTATCGGAATGGGATTTAAATAATTATAAAAAAATAAAATTGGATATACCTAAAAACAGCCATTATGCGGCAGTTAAAATTAAAGCAAATGGGAAAAAATTTTATGCTAAACTAGATAGTGGTAATAATTCCTTTTTAAGTCTAGGAAATCGCACCTACAGTTATTTAAAAGATAAATTAGGCAATCTTCATACAATTAGTAAAGAGGGAAGAACATCTACAGGTGTATATGGCCAAAATTATGGTATAACTAACTACACAATTTTTCAAGAAATTAAAATTGATAAAATTTCTTTAAAGAATAAAATTGTCATGAATTCAAGCACTACAAATAACCTCTTAGGAACAAAGTTTTTAAATAATTATATAACAGTTATTAATCTTGAAGATGAAGAAATTTTGGTTCATCAGATGCCTGGTGATTTTTTGATGGACGATGAGATAAAGAAGTTCCCAGTAGATATTAAACCTAATTATGAAACTCAAGAATTAATTATTGGTAATATATGGCAGGCACACTCCACCAAATCGTCCTTTGAAAACGAAACTAAAGTTTTAAAAATAAATGATAATGATGTTTCGAATTTTACCAAAGAACAATTATGTCAGTTTTGGAATAATGATTGGAAAACTTTGAGTTCTTTGGACGAACTAGAAATAGTAGTAGAGCATTCCGAAGGAAACAAGAAGATTTCAATTAAAAAAGAAGATTTGCTAAACAAGGATTCATAGATTCACAAAATCAAAAAATAAAACTGTTTACAACAACGGTTCATCGCCAATAAGCGGCAGCGTTAGTAAGAAAATAATTAACTTAACCAACAAACCAATACTAAGCCGACAAAGCCGCGTCTCCTACTCCGCCAACTGGCGATAACCGAGACCGTTGTAAACAATTTTATAAAAGAAAAATTTTACTTAATTCTGAATTAACTTTAGAACAAAAAAATTTTGAAAAAATAAATAATTATTAAACCTAATCAGTATGAAGTCAACTTACAAAT
>NZ_JAKVTV010000021.1 GCF_022489035.1 Christiangramia lutea | reverse complement strand
TGACGGAATCTCAAGTTCCCACGGTTCATGTAACCTTATTCCTCTCTTTTGTTCTTTCTGGTTATACATTCAAAATTTAGAGAAATTAAACTTAAGACGGTTCATCGCCAATAAGCGGCACCGTTAGTAAGAAAATAATTAACTTGACCAACAAACCAATACTAAGCCGACAACTCCGCGTCCCAACTCCCGCAACTGGCGATAGCCGAGACCGTTGTATGCAAGCCTCACAAAAATTTAGATGAAAGAAAATTCGGAAATTTTAAAACATAAACTGACTGAAATTAGAGAAATTCTTTTGGAATTAGAATGTTTAAAACAAGATATCCGTTCTATTCATAATCCAGAGGAAGAATATTTCGAAAGAATGATAAAAAAATCAAGATTTTTCTATCGACTATATTTAAACTACACAAAATTATTCGTGATTGACTGCCATAAATTAATTGATAAAAAAGAACATTTCAATATTTTAAATCTAATAAACTATAGTCAATCAAATATTGATAAAATTGATTGGCACCATAAGCCAACTCACTCTTCATTAGAAAAGTTAAAAACTAAATTTTTGAAAACCAGCGACCACTTCGGTGATATTAGTCTTTTAAGGAATAAAGTTTTCGCGCATACTGACAGAAAAAAATCGGAAATAAAATATAATATTACTCTTAAAGATTTTTGGGAGATATTGACATCGTTACAAGAAATTTTCAGAGAAGTAAATTTACATTTTGACAATACAAATTGGCAATTTCAAATACTTTATCCAGAACCTAACGCAATCAAAAATTCATATAAATATTTAAAAATTAAAGATTTGTATTTTAATAGTTTTAAATCTGATAAAGATATATTTACAAAGGAAGAAGTAAAGAAAATAATTAGAAGTTAAGGCCAGCATACAACAACGGTTCATCGCCAATAAGCGGCAGCGTTACTAAGAAAATAATTAACTTGACGAACAAACCAACACTAAGCCGACAAATCCGCGTCCCCTACTCCGCCAACTGGCGATAACCGAGACCGTTGGCTATAATTAAGTTTATGAAAAATAGAATTTCTGTAGTTTTGATTTTGCTGATGATGATTGTTTTGTCACAAAACATATTCGCACAAAATTCTATCAAAATTATAGGTAAAGTTTCTTTTTTTGAGAATGATGAACTTGCATATGGAGCAAATATTGAAACGTATAAGAATAACCAACTAGTTGATAAAATAAATGCTGATTTAAAAAGTGGAAATTTTGATTTCACAACATCAAATAAAATTGATAAAATAGTTTTTTCATTCTCTTATTGTTACTCCACTATATTGGAAAATATTAATAATCTAAATGGTAAAAAATTAGATCTTAATGAGATTAAGATTTATGCAATTCCGAATACATTTACCAGGTATGCAACCAAAGAGGCTGAACGAAAAGACAGAAAAGAATCTAGACAGAAATTCAGAAAATTAAAGAAAGGAATAATAATTAAATCCGGTAAAAGAAACTACCTAATGCGATTGAAAAAGAGAAATGGAGAATACGCTTTCTACATTGATTTTAAAGATTTTCAAAACAAAAAAATAGTTTCACTTAACTATAGCCAACAAAGAACTAAGGTAAAATCCAAGTCCTTTTAAGCTAATTTCGATAAATAATTTTCTTGGTAATAGGTTCCTGATTTGGCGATGGCAAATGCCTGTTTCAGGAGCTTATTACATACGGCTAT
>NZ_JAKVTV010000020.1 GCF_022489035.1 Christiangramia lutea | reverse complement strand
AACAACGGTTAATCGCCAATAAGCGGTAGCATTAGAAGGAAAATAATTAACTTGACCAACAAACCAATAATAAGCCGACAAATCCGCGTCCCTTACTCCGCCAACTGGCGATAACCGAAACCGTTACAAAGCATTGCTCCGACTAAAAAACGAGATATAAACTGTAAAATTTAAAATAAAATTTCTGCTGAAAAATTGAAGTGACAGACTTATCTTCAGTAGAAAATCCTGGTGAATTTTAAAAAAAGAGAAAAACCATAAAAAATAAACATTGACTTACTTATTTTCGAACTAAATAAAACATAAATAGAAAATGATTACCAAAGCTAGAATTACTGGTCTTATACTAGTACTTATAGGAATAACATTAGATTATTTTATCGAAAGTGAAAAATTTGATTTTGCATACGGAGCTCTATTAGGTATAGGAATTGCCTTGCTTATAATTGGAAAATTTAAAAAAGAAAAAGTTTAATTGACAAATAATTCCAAATAAGAACTTACGTATTACTGCCCTATCCGCAACATCGGCATATCTTTGGTTCTTACTCGAATGTGTCGCAACGCTATGTAACAACGGTTCATCGCCAATAGCCGGCAGCGTTAGAAAGAAAATATTTAACTTGACCAACAAACCAATACTAAGCCGACAAATCCGTGTCCCCTACTCCGCCAACTGGCGATAACCGAGACCGTTACAAAGCATTGCTCCGACTGAAAAACAAGATATTAACTCCGGCAATTTCAAATAAAAAAGTGCTGTATAATAATTCGATTAAACCGACTTTCGTCCTATAAAAAATTTTAGAAAAGGAAGAAAATTGTTGAAAAAGTCCTGAACGAAATTTGCCTAAAACCGACCTCCTTTCATAGAAAAATTCAACTAAATAATTTTAGAATAAAAAAACTAAAAAAGAGACAATTCACTAAGATGAAAATTCAAAATAAGTCCTTTTCATAATTCTAACACGGACTTTAAAAAATTAAAATGTGCTAAAGATAGATCCAGGAAAGAACAAAGTTTTCTTTTAATTATGCTAACATTTGTAATTATTGGTGCCCTATCGCGGCAATGGTCGTTTTTAGAACTTACTCAGACGTGTCGCAACGCTATGTAACAAAGAACTAAGGTGAAATCCAAGTCCTTTTAAGCTGATTTCGATAAATAATTTTCTTGGTAATAGGTTCCTGATTTGGCGATGGCAAATGCCTGTTTCAGGAGCTTATTACATACGGCTATTAATGCTAGCTTCTTACTCTTACCCTTCTCAACAATTCGCTCATAAATTTCCCTGCAGGCCTTATTGGTTTTGCAAGCAGTAAAGCTACACATGAATAGTAAATTGCGAAGTTTTCGATTGCCTACCTTACTAATTCGACTGCGTCCTCTTACACTGGTTCCGGATTGCCTGATCGTCGGTGTAATCCCTGTAAAACAGCAAAGTTGCCTGGCATTCTCAAAACTGGCAAATCCGTCTGTGAGAACGATCAATAACATCGCCGTCTTCTTTCCCATTCCCGGAATACTGGTTAATTGCTCCAGTTGTTCTTCCTGGGTTTTCCTGACTAGGGATTCCAACCTGGATTCGACCTGGGCCAGTTCCTTCTCTATTTGCTTCAGCATTCTAACAAGAGATCTACTTACCGTTTTAGAAGGTGTCCCGAGAGCTTTCTCCCCATGGATCTTATTCTTCACTGCTGTGCGTTGTTTCAGGTAAAGATCCTGCAGACTCAGCAGCTGCAAACATTCTGCCTGAACTGCATTCCTGGCGGTATACAAAGGAACTTCTGTGGCCTGGGCATACTCACAGATCGCTTTGGCGTCACTCTTATCAGTCTTGATTTTAGAGAGTTTCATCTGAATAAAACGCTTCACCGAAAGTGGATTCACAA
>NZ_JAKVTV010000002.1 GCF_022489035.1 Christiangramia lutea | reverse complement strand
ATAACTTACCTTTTAAGGTGGCTATAGCAACGGGGCTCACCTCTTCCCATCCCGAACAGAGTAGTTAAGCCCGTTAGCGCAGATGGTACTGCTATCATTGTGGGAGAGTATGTCGCCGCCTTCTTCTTGAAAACCCTTTATCCAAAAGATAAAGGGTTTTTTTATACCCGAAAGTCAACAGATTTTCAGACTACCCTGATTAGATAAAACTTCAAAACTCATAGATTAATTAGTCGTTTTATATTAGCATAAGGATTTTATTCAAAAACTTAATTTTTTTTAAAACTACTGAATTGCAAATAATTGCAGAAAATAAATACCGGTAATAAAATAATTCCTTTATATTTATTAGGTCTAACCGTAATAAATTAAATATGAGATCATTTCTTTTGAAGGGAATCTATTTATTAGTGTCCCTTTCTATTTTAGCCTGTAGTTCTGATAGTGTTGAGAATAATGATAAACCAAGTGGGGACTCCTATATGAAGGCAAATTTTGGAGATTTGGAATGGGAAGCCAATGATATAGTTGCACAATTAACGGTAGTTCCAGACCAGGGAGGGCAGAGATTTGATCTAACTGCAATAGGAATGAAAAGGAAACTGGTAATGGCCACAGCTGAAATGGATAATTCCAGTGGTAAACTTACTACAAAGGTCTATGAGAATGATTTCGCCTTAATGTTCTTTTATTTCGGTTTTAGTAACGATTTCTGGTATGGAAACTATGCTGATATTCCTGATTTTGATTCGGAGCCCGATATTAAAATAACTGTCACAGAATCTTCTGAAACTGCTATTTCAGGAACATTTTCAGGTACATTTTACCGGATCACCGGAGAAACCGAGTATGAAGGAACCCAGTTTC
Source organism: Christiangramia lutea (assembly GCF_022489035.1). Lineage (GTDB taxonomy): Bacteria > Bacteroidota > Bacteroidia > Flavobacteriales > Flavobacteriaceae > Christiangramia > Christiangramia lutea. The sequence continues at coordinate 639,118 of NZ_JAKVTV010000002.1, read as the reverse complement.
CTGAGGTACTTAAAATAACCAACGGTGTTTTCAATAATATTCCTTTTCAAACTGTGACTGTTCCGGAAGGTAGCTTAGCCATAGAAAAGAAGCGGCCCGATTTTCAAAATTGAAAGGCACCTTTACCAACTTAATTTAAGTTTCCATAAAAGGGTAGAAGTAAATTCTTACTCTATATCGTTCAATAGAGCATATAGGTCAACGCTGATATACTTACCATTTTTGATTTCCGAATCAATCATTCTACCTTCAAAATTGAAACCTAATTTTTCCAGGACCCTGGATGAATTTTTATTTCCTGCTTCTACATAGGCTTCAAGCCTATGTATTTCTTTTTCTGAAAACAGATATTGAATGATTTCTTTTCCCGCTTCTTTTATTATCCCTTTCCCCCAATATTCCGGAAACAACCAAAAGCCGATTTCAGCTTTTTTATGCTCATCGTGATAATCGTTAAAACCTATAGCACCACAAAATTTCTTAGAATCTTTAAAACGAATAGCCCACCACATGCCAGATTTGGATTTTTCGAGGTTTGAATACCAGTTCATTTGCTCTTCAGTTTCTTCTAGGCTTGAATAGCTCACTCCATAAAACTTGATTATTTCAGGCATTGATAAACCTCTGTGAATATCGGGTTTGTCAGAATTTTTAATTCTGCTCAATAGCAATCTTTCAGTATTTATTGTAGGAAATTGATCTGGTGTCAAAACGAGTAAAACTAGTATATTATTCCATTGCATTATACGGAATAATTCTAATTTTTTCTCAATAATAAACAGAAAGACCAATCGATAACTACCGATTGGTCTCTCTTCAACCTAACCAAAAATCATTTAATCCATAAACTCTTCCCCATGTTTGATGGATTGAAGGTCTTCCAGTTCATCAGATTTAAACATTCTGGATTTTATCACAAATCTCAGGCCCATGGGGATTTCGAGTGAAAAACTAGAGCCCCTGCCTTTGGTGATATCTACCAGGAGATGGGTATGTTTCCAGTATTCGAACTGATCCTTGCTCATAAAGAAGTCACAACCATGAACTGTACCCAGCCATACATCATTTTCATTTAGGAGAAGATCTCCTTTTTCCAGGCACATGGGGGACGAACCATCGCAGCATCCTCCGCTTTGATGGAACATCAATTTACCATGTCGTTCCTTAAGCTGGTCTAGAACTTCACATGCTTCTTTTGTTATATCAACTCTACTGTGCATATTCTAAAAGAACCCCATTGGTTTTTTATCATAAGAAACAAGCATATTCTTAGTGTGGCGGTAGTGGCTCAACATCATTTTATGATTCTCACGACCAATACCTGATTTTTTATAACCTCCGAATGGAGCATGTGCAGGATATTGATGGTAGTTGTTCACCCAGACACGTCCTGCTTTTATAGCGCGAGAGATTTGATATGCCTGATGCATATCTCTGGTCCAAACCCCGGCACCAAGTCCATAAAGCGTGTCATTTGAGATCTCTATAGCTTCGGCTTCGTCTTTAAAAGTGGTAACGCAAACTACCGGTCCAAAGATCTCTTCCTGAAAAACTCTCATTTTATTATTACCCTTTAAAATTGTTGGTTTTATATAATATCCGCCATCAAGGCCTTCATTAAAGGCAGCTTCTCCACCTGTAAGCACCTCACATCCTTCTTCTTTACCTATATTGATATAATTCAGGATCTTTTCATATTGATCGTTGGAAGCCTGGGCACCCATCATGGTATCTGGATCTAACGGATGTCCTAATTTAATAGCTTTTGTCCTTTCTATCACTCGTTCTATAAACTTGTCGTAGATACTTTCCTGAATTAATAATCGGGATGGGCAGGTGCAAACTTCACCCTGGTTAAGGGCAAACATCACCGCTCCTTCAATGCATTTATCGAAATAGTCGTCATCTGCATCCATGATGCTTTCAAAGAAAACATTTGGAGATTTACCTCCTAATTCTAGTGTTACCGGAGTGACATTTTTTGAGGCATACTGCATGATTAATTGCCCGGTGGTGGTCTCTCCTGTGAAGGCTACTTTATTGATTCTAGGACTGGATGCCAGAGGTTTTCCAGCTTCAGCACCGAAACCATTTACGATATTAAGTACGCCGGCCGGTAGGATATCCTCTATAAGTTCCATAAGAATCATGATCCCTACCGGTGTTTGTTCCGCGGGTTTTAGAACAACGCAATTCCCTGCAGCCAGGGCAGGAGCGAGTTTCCAGGTAGCCATAAGAATTGGGAAATTCCATGGGATTATCTGTCCAACAACTCCCAAAGGTTCTGTAACATTTATGCAAACTGTTTCAGAATCCAGTTCAGCAACCGATCCTTCTTCAGCTCTAATAACTCCCGCAAAATACCTGAAATGATCTACTGCAAGTGGCAGATCTGCTGCCAGTGTTTCCCTAACTGCCTTACCATTATCCCAGGTTTCAGCTCTGGCAAGATCTTCCAGGTTCTTTTCCATTACATCTGCGATCTTCAATAAAAGGTTGCTTCTAAAGGTGGCAGATGAGTTATTCCATTCTGGCGCTGCCTTCCATGCGGCATCAATCGCTTTATTTATATCATCTTCAGTAGATCGGGCAACTTTGGTGAAACTATTTCCGTCTACAGGAGAGATATTATCAAAGTATTCTCCTTTTACCGGGGCGGTCCACTTTCCGCCAATATAGTTATCATATTTATCCTTGAATTTGGGCTTTTGAATATCTTTTTTCTCAGTGGTTTGAACGTTGCTCATAATTTATAAGTTTTAATTAATCTAAAAAGTGAAGACTTCTAATTGGTTTATATTTAGAAGCCTACTAAAATTAATATCTACATTCTAAAAACACCTGACCTATTCTATCAATACTATGAACAATTCTTTAATTTATTGATATATTCTTAAAATTGAAATCCTTAAATTGTATATTCAGGATTAAATAGGTGGTTTATTTCTGAATTATTAATTATTTGCTGATGGATCTATCAAAGAAATTTTACGAGAGTCGGAAACTTGAAAACCTTGTAGAAAATCAAACTTCTTATACCCTGAACAATGCTGCGCTTCATATCTTTGAAACGCATGAACAGGCTGACAAGGTTTTATTACGCTTTGACAAACCAGTCCTGGCAAGTATGCTGAAGGGAAAGAAGATCATGCACCTTCGAGATCAGCAGGCATTCAATTTTCTACCTGGAGAATCGCTTATTCTGCCTTCAAATGAAATGATGTGTATAGACTTTCCTGAAGCTCAAATTAGCAATCCAACCCGTTGCCTCGCCATGGCGATTTCTGAAGATAAGATTAATAATGTTTTAAACAGGATGAATGAATCCATGCCGAAGGTGGAGAATAGGGAATGGAGCCTGATGGATTATAATTTTCATTTTACTAATGATACGGGCATTTACCAGATTTTGCAACGGCTTTTATTCTTATTTACCGAGGATCATCCTTCCAAAGATCTTTTTGTAGATAATATGCTGGAAGAACTTATTATTAGAATTCTTCAAACAAATTCCAGAAAAATTTATAGTGATCAAAGTTTTAAGCTTAGTTCCAGCAACAGGCTGGCTTACATTGTAGAATACATCAGGAAGAATCTCCACAACCCATTATCAGTAAAAAGTCTTAGCAGGAAGGCCTGCATGAGTGAATCGAACTTTTACAGGGTCTTTAAGAACGAATTGGGCATTTCTCCCACCGATTTTATCAATAATGAGAGAATTAAACTTGCGGTTAGTCTGCTTCAAAACCCGGAAATGAGCATTAAAGAGATCTATCAGGAATGCGGGTTTGAAAGCAGGTCTTATTTTAATAGAGTTTTTAAAAGAAGAAAAAAGGTAGCCCCCGGAGACTATCAGGCAAGATTTAACGTTAGGGCATAAAAAAAGCACATTTGACATGTGCTTTTTATTTTAAAGACTATTTCGCTTATCTCGAAAATTCATAATATTCATTCACTTCGATTCTAGAGGTCATTCCGGCCATTTCCGGAACTATTTCCTGCTCACCTCTTAAAATCAAGGTATTTTCAGAAATTTCAACTATTTCCATTTCTCCACCTCCTGAAGATGGAACCTGCTGTCCCTGCATTTCCCCCAAAGTATTGCTAAGGTTGAGCATATATCCGTCTATACTGTAATCTCCGGTACTGGAAGCTCCATTTACAGGCATTTCGTTGGTAAGTCCTTCAATATCCATTACTACCGTGTAGTTTCCCTGAAAATTGAATGTGTTGTCTGAGTTGAATTTTATGCTGGCATTAATATCCTTTGCTTCTCCCAGGCTTGTAACGCTTATACCTTCAAAACTGGAGGTCATACTGTAATCCCAGGCTTCAAGATTCCATTCATCCACGATCTCAGAGGAAATGGTACCATCGCCTTGTTCTTCATCGGGATCGTCACTTTCAGACGAACATGAAATAAAAGTAATAAACAAAAAAGCAAGCAGTGAAAATTTAATCGTTTTCATCTTTTAAAAAATTAAATGGATTAGTAAAAAATAAAAAGATGTGGTAGGGAATGACAGGAAGTCTCTATCTTTCTGAAAGTCAAAATAGTAAAAAATGACTTATGCTTGCCTAGTTTTTAATAAAATCGGCAAAATCATTAAAAAACTCTTCTAACTGCAGCATATTGGTAGCTAGAAAATTCTTGACCTCAGGCCAGTCTTTTTTATTATGAATACTAACACCATCGATCTTCGTATAAATTCTGGAAATGATCTTGCCTTCAGGCAATTCATGAAATTCATCCAGGATCGCTTCCGGTAGGTGTTCAGATTTCAGAATCTTTTCCAGAGACTTCATCTTTTCAAAATAATATGCTCGTATTAGTTCGTCGTCATCGTCTATATCCAGAGATACCATGGCAAATTTCCTCGTAAAACTGAATTTGAGCTGAATTTCTTTCATTTTAGTGTTATACAACAACCACTTATGCGGAAATTCCTTTCCAAAACTTGTCCAGAACTCCTGTCGTAATTTTTTAGATTCTTCCCTGCTGAACATTTTAAATAAAGTAAGCCAGTAAAATTCCTAAAATGATCACTCCCAGCTTGGATGCATTGAAGGAGTGATTTTTCGAAGACTCAAAAAGTATGGTCGTAGAAACATGTAAAAATATACCAATCACCATGGCATTTACATATTCTGAATATTCCGAGATTATGGCTATATTATTTTTGAGCCAGCTTCCCAGAGGAGTCATAAGTGCAAAAAATGCCAGGAATAGAAACACTTTCAGTTTACCCAGCTTGCTATGCAACAAGAATACCGAAAGGATTGCTGCAACTGGAATCTTATGAACTACCACGCCATGAAGAAGATGATTATCCTTGTCTAGTGGAAACCCCTCGAGTAAAGAGTGTAAACTTAAACTGAAAAGCAACATAACCGGCAAGGCCGAGGAATTTTCATTAAAATGAAGATGCCCGTGTTCAACACCTTTTGAAAGAAATTCGAGAACGATCTGCAATAATAAACCCAGCATGATAAATACACCAATTCCGGTATCGGGTTCACGATATACTTCAGGTAACAGTTCAAGTACTGTGACGGCCAGTAGGTAAGCACCACTAAAAGCCAGCAATAACTTGAAGCCTGAAGAGCTTCCCGGTTTGAGAAAAAGTGAAATTACGTAACCGATGATTACGGCCAGTATGGGCAGTAGATAAATATATAGATCTGTTGGCAAATTATTTATGGTTGATTGGTCGTGGACAGTCCAAAACAAATCGCTGAACAATCCTGCAATAATTATACTTTCGGACAAAATTAACTTATTTTTGTCGTTCTATAAAGAAGGATTATGGCTAATAACTACAGAATGATCGCCAAGACCTTATTTGGTTTTGAATCGATCCTGGCAAAAGAATTACTGGAACTTGGAGCAATGGATATAAAAGAAGGGAACCGTATGGTTAGCTTCGTGGGAGACAAAGGCTTCATGTACAAGGCAAATCTCTGTTTGAGAACAGCTATTAAGATCCTGAAACCCTATGAAAGTTTTCGAGTTAACTCAGAGGAGGAACTTTATAATAATATCAAGAAGTTGCCCTGGGAAAAGTTCCTTGATGTAAGAGGAAGCCTGGCTATAGATTCTGCGGTACATTCTGATATTTTCACTCATTCCCAGTACGTTGCTTTAAAAGCTAAAGATGCGATCGTAGATCGTTTCCGTGAGAAATTTGGGGAAAGACCAGATGTAGATCTCGAATTCCCAGACCTGCGAATTAATATTCATATTGAAAAGAATTTCTGTAATGTTTCATTCGATAGTTCAGGAGATTCACTTCATAAAAGAGGATATCGATCTGCTACCAATATTGCACCTATTAATGAGGTTCTTGCGGCCGGGATGTTATTGATGTCTGGTTGGAATGGGCAATGCGATTTTCTGGACCCGATGTGTGGAAGCGGGACAATTCCTATTGAAGCGGCCATGATCGCCTGTAATATTCCGCCGAACCTGAATAGAAAGGAATTCGCCTTCGAAAAATGGAACGATTGGGATGAGGACCTGTTTGAGAAAATTGAGGAATCATCAATGAAAAAGATCAAGGATTTTCATTTTAAGATCAAAGGATACGACAAGGCACCATCAGCGGTTATGAAAGCAAAGGATAATGTGAAAAACGCCAATCTTTCTGAATTTATAGAGATACAGCAAAAAAGCTTTTTCGAAAGTGAAAAAGAGAATGACGGATATCTGCATATGCTCTTCAATCCACCATACGGCGAGCGACTGGAAATTGATGTAGAGGAGTTTTACGGTAGGATAGGAGACACCCTGAAGCAGAATTACCCGGGAACACATGCCTGGTTCATCGCTACAAATTTCGAAGCTATCAAAAGTGTGGGCTTAAGAGCTTCCAGAAAGATCAAAATTTATAATGGGCCATTAGAAGGCAGACTTCTAAAATATGTCCTATACGAAGGATCTAAGAAAAGAAGTAAGCAGCAGAATTCTTAATTCCTGGCTTTTTTGTAGAATGGGATCATGTAGGAGATGGTGTAACCAAAGCCAGCACCAAATTCACTTCCATCATAAGTTCTTCCAAAACCTGGAATGGCGAGATTGTCAAAATTTCCAGGGCTGTTCTGACCAATTCTTCTTTTTAGCTGAACATTAGCTGCCAGGTAAAGATTATTTAGCACTTCTACTTTAATTCCTAAGATCACCTCGGCCCAGCTGGCGGTTAATCCAGTAGTTTCTGAATCATCTTCTCTAATATCGGGGCCAAAATAGTCTGAAGAGGTATAAATTCTATAGTTATCCAGGGTTTGAGAGAAAGTTGCAAAACCATACCGTAATCCTACAACTATTGCGTTTTGCATATCCAGCCAGTTTTCATAGGCGTTGTAATCTCCACCAACCTTTATATAACTTCCGTTGGTGATTGTTTCGATATTATCGCCCTCAAAGATTATTTCTTCATTTCCCAGTTCAGCGGCTATATAATAATTTTTGTAGATCCGGTAATCACCCACGAATTCAATACCCTTATAAGTATTATCAATAAAGGATCTAATGGGTTTGCTAAGATCTACACCAACTCTTATCCCGTATTTTTCAGTGTATTCAACCGTATCGTTGACAGCTAAGTTTTGTTGAGCTTTTACTGAAATTCCCAGTAATAAAATTATAAGAAGACTAGAAAAATATCGATACATGGGCTTGATTTTGGTCTTCAATATTAACTTCTTCAATCTGTACTTCTTCAATCCAGCTGCCATCATCCCCTTCTTCCAGATTTACCTTAAGGCCTACGTAGTTTATCTTATAGGCACAGGCCCTGTTGATATAATTTTCATTTCTTCCATAGGTGAAACTAATTACATCTGTATTCTTTATACCTTCTTCCTCTGCAGCATCAGTATTGTTTACGATAAACTCGAAAATAGTTTGATCACTGTCTGTGCGTAATGGAATGGCCAAACTGTCTCCAGTGAACCGCTGATAAGTTATGGTCTCGTCCCGGTTATCTTCATTTCTTATAAAAACATAATCTTCATTTCCCTCTTCTCTAATTCCTAAGTTCTGAGGAGCCTGAAGATCATTTGGTTCCTCATTCTCGTAGAATCGAATAATTAATAATGGAGTTGTATCGGTAGTTTCCGGGCAAATATCATCACGCTGGCAGCCCAGGCTGATCAAAATTCCGATAAGTAGGAGAAGAGAATATGTCCTTAATTTCATAAAAATCTATCGTTTTTCCAGGCAAACTACATTTTCAACATGGTGCGTCTGCGGAAACATATCTACTGCCTGTACTTTGGTAACTTTATAATGCTCGTCCAGGAGGGCAAGATCTCTTGCCTGGGTCGCAGAATTACAGCTAACATATACAATTCGCTGTGGCAATATACCAATAATTTGGGCTACAACGTCCTTGTGCATTCCATCCCTTGGCGGATCTGTAATGATCACATCTGGGTGACCGTGCTGCGCTATAAAACTCTCGGTGAATACCTTTCGCATGTCTCCAACATAGAACTCGGTATTATCGATATTGTTGCGCTCAGCATTTTCTTTTGCATCTTTTATTGCTTCCGGTACAGCTTCAACCCCAATCACTTTTTTGGCGTTTTTTGCTACGAACTGAGCGATGGTACCCGTTCCGGTATAAAGGTCATAGACCAGTTCATCACCTTTAAGATCGGCATATTCCCTGGCGATCTTATAAAGATTATAGGCCTGGTCTGAATTTGTCTGATAAAACGACTTGGCGTTGATCTTAAATTTGAGACCTTCCATTTCTTCAAAAATATGATCACGGCCCTTAAAGCAAATCACTTCCTGGTCGTAGATGGTATCATTCGCCTTATTGTTCACTACGTATTGAAGCGAGGTGATCTCAGGAAATCTTTCTGCTACGGCATTCAGAAGTAATTCTCTCTTTTCCTTATCATCTTCGAAGAACTGAACCAATACCATGATCTCACCGGTAGAGGTCGTTCTAATCATCAGTGTTCTCAAAAGACCTTCCTGGTTTCTTGTATTGAAGAATTCAAGACTATTTTCAGTAGCGAACTCCTTTACGAAATTCCTGATGGCATTGCTTGGATCTGCCTGTAAATGACACTTTTTGATATCGAGGATCTTGTCCCACATACCTGGAATATGGAAACCAAGAGCATTTCTATTTTCTATATTCTCCCCGCTTTGTATTTCATTCTGGGTAAGCCAACGGCTGTCGCTAAAAGAGAACTCCATTTTATTTCGGTAGAAATAGATCTCCTCACTTCCTAATATAGGGGTGATCTCTGGAAGTTCAATTTTTCCTAGCCTGCGCAGGTTGTTCTTTACTTCCTGTTGTTTGTATTCTAGTTGGAACTTATAATCCATGTTTTGCCATTTACATCCTCCACAGGTTCCAAAATGCTGGCATACAGGTTCAGTTCTTTTATCGGAAAGCTTATGAAATTCTACGGCAGTTCCCTGGTAGTACGATCTTCTCTTCCTGGTTGTTTGTACATCTGCAACATCACCCGGAACAGCATTATCTATAAAAATGACCCTTCCATCTGGAGATTTAGCGACTGCCTTCCCTTTGGCTCCGGCATCAGTGACTTCAATTTCAGTAAAAAGCTTATTTTTCTTTCTTCTTGCCATAGCGCAAAAATAGGATAATTAACAAGATTTAAATAGGAGGCAGTTGAAATTTTCAGCAAACATTTAGTAATTTGCAACAATTCAAATTTCAGGGATGATTTCTCTCCCGTATTGCCGATTTTCAACCGGAAAAGAAGGAATAGCATTACACTAATTCAAAAACGAAAAACTAACATGCCATTACCTAAAATTAATTCTTCAGAAGAAGCGATTGCACTTGAAGACCAACATGGAGCACACAACTACCATCCTTTACCTGCTGTACTAAGCAGAGGAGAAGGTGTTCATGTTTGGGATGTGGAAGGTAAAAAATATTATGACTTTCTATCTGCCTATTCAGCAGTGAACCAGGGTCATTGTCATCCAAAGATCGTTGGAGCCATGCATGAGCAGGCTTCAAAACTTGCTCTTACTTCAAGAGCATTCCATAATGACGTGCTTGGAGCTTACGAAAAATACGCCACCGAATATTTTGGTTTTGATAAGTTACTGCCTATGAACACCGGGGCAGAAGCTGTGGAAACTGCCATAAAGATCGCTCGTAAATGGGCTTATGAAAGAAAGGGTGTTAAGGAAACTGAAGCTGAAATAATAGTTTGTACCAATAATTTCCATGGTCGGACAACTACGGTGATCTCTTTTTCAAATGATGAGGGAGCCAGAAAGAACTTTGGGCCATATACCCCAGGATTTACTAAGATACCATATAATGATCCTGATGCTTTGGAGGCGGCTCTTGAAGCTAATCCTAATGTTGCCGGATTCCTGGTTGAACCAATTCAGGGTGAAGCTGGTGTTTTTACGCCTGCCGACGATTACATGAGTAAAGCCAAGGAGATCTGTAATAAATATAATGTTCTTTTCATGGCAGATGAGATACAAACCGGGATCGCAAGAACTGGAGGTTTACTTGCCGTATGCGGACATTGTACCTGTGAAGGACATTGCGAAAGGCAGGAAGAAACCTATAGTAAACCTGATATTCTAATTCTTGGAAAAGCATTATCTGGAGGTAATTATCCAGTTTCAGCTGTCTTAGCAGATAATGAGGTGATGGATGTAATTCAGCCGGGACAACACGGTTCTACTTTTGGAGGAAATCCTGTAGCTGCTGCAGTTGCAGTAGCCGCTTTAGATGTGGTTAAGGATGAACACCTTATTCAGAATGCAAGAAAGCTGGGGAAACTTTTCCGCAGGTTGATGGATGATTATATTAAAGAATCCAATATCGTAAACCTGGTTAGAGGTAGAGGACTGCTTAACGCGATCGTAATAAACGATTCTGAAGAAAGCTCTACGGCATGGGATATTTGTATGGCTCTTAAAGAAAATGGTCTTCTGGCGAAACCAACGCACGGAAACATCATTAGGTTTGCACCACCGTTGGTAATGAATGAAGAGCAATTAAGAGATTGTGTAGATATTATAACCTCGACCCTGAAACAGTTCGAAAAATAATTTGGTCTATATTATTGAATAAAAAATCCCGCAAATTGCGGGATTTTTTATTTCCAGGAGAATTTATCAACCTCCATATTCACGTAAGATCTCCTCCTGCATTTCCTGAATGCCTTCCAGGCCGCCGTAGGAAATAATAGCAATGATGGTGCTTATCATGCTAAGACCGCTTAAGACCAGGCCAATGATGGCAAGGATTCGCCCTGTTTTAACATTTTGATAGCCTGTATAAATTTCTGGATCGGCGTTATAGATTTCAACGGCCCTTTTCGCCATAACCAGGGCAATAATTCCGAAGATAATCCCGGCAACTCCATAACAGCAACAGCCAAGGATAGATAAAATCCCGAAAACTAAGATCAATGTTGAATTAGGTAATTCTCTTTTTTCCATAATGTTGTGGTTGGTTAGTTGAAAATATGAATCATTTTAAAAATGTATGAACCAGCAATTATAATAGCATTGAAAATTATAAGGCCAATTTTAATGTTATAGTCAAACTTAAATTTATAAAAAAGATTGAATACCAGGAATAGCAACAAAAATCCGATACTGTATATGGCCGGATACATAAAAAATGCCTTGCTGTATTCTCCCTGGAAAAGTAAAAATGCAGCACGTTGAGCTCCGCATCCTGTGCAATCCACCCCGAAAAAGGTTTTATTAACACAGGGAAGCATATATTCTTCTATTCCGTTCAATTTTTGACGCCTATTTTTTTCGTTAGTTCTTTGTTATCAGTTGTGTTTACCTTTACAATATAAACAGCGTTGCTCAAATTTGCTGTAGGAAGATTAAATTCTTTATTCTTTAACCTGAAATTTTCAGCATATATAATTTTGCCATTCAAATCATACAGTCTTAATGAGCTGATCTCTGAATCATACAACATTTTTACTTCCAATTGCTGATGGAAATTATTTTGAAAGATCTCGATAGAATTTAGGAGTATGTTTTCAGGTTTATCAATGCTTTCTGAAGGGCTTCCGATAACAGGCTTAGTAGTTTCCTCTGGTTGGTTTTCAATGAAGCTAAAGAAAAACCTGTCTGTATATTCTCCCATTTCGAGATGCATTTTTAAGTAACCAGTTTTAATATTGAAGTAAAGATCATCTCTGGAATCATAAATGAAAACCCTGGCGGGATCAAAATTCTGAAGATCACTAATCGAAAATTTAAGTTCTGAAGCTTGGTCTATTGAAACTTTTAATGGAATTAATTCTTCACTGATCTTAGGTCGTACGTTCACAACAAAAGGCTGGTTGCCAATTCCCCAGCTAATATCTTTAGGATTGATATTCATTTTCCTGGCGTCCATGGCGTGGTCTTCCTCTGTGCTAGCGTCTGGTCTGAATACCAATGCCAGTTTTTGAATATAGGTAGAGTCGATCTCGATAATTAAATTTAAGGACATGTTATTTTCTGAAGATTTAAAAACAGAAATATCAGTCTCTTGTTTCTGGTATAGGCGATGAGAATTCTTAAAGCTGATCATTCCCTCGGTTCTACCCATGATCATAAAACCCTGGGCAATGGGACTTATCTTTCTTTCATAATATTTCCCGGTTGTTCCCGTTTCGCTTCCATCAGAATATTTTTTAAAAACAGGTGGGACGTATACTCCGGTTCCGGGGGAATAAGTGCCGTAACCTCCTTCGTAATCTGCCAGGTAGTGAGAGTTTCCATTTTCCCGTGAATCCCAAAAATAGGCAATACCTGTAGTTGCAGTATTTTCAATTAAAAATTTATTTAGATCAAGCGCTGAGGGATAGGGATTACCTACCAGCAAAACCTGCTCTTTTTTTATAGGAAGCTCAATTAATCCATTCCCCGGGATACCCCTGAAATCGTATGTTTGTGAACTCCCGCTATTTATTGGTTTATCGTCAATAAGATTTGGATTATTTCCATTTACGCCTTTCATACTAAAACCTTCTCCCGGTAAAAGGTCAAAATTATCACCAGCAAATAACCAGTTTGAATAATTGTTTCCAGAGAAAGTATAGATCCAACGGTTTGATATATTAAGAGGTGTGCTTTGACCATCAAGGCCTGAAATCAAGTTTGATCTTTTGCTTATCAAATTACTTTGTGGTTCGTAAATATAATCGTCCAGTCTTCCGCCATTTACAAATACAGGGATAGACCAGTAATTATAATCATAGGCATTGGATGTTCCGGTTTGATAAACGGAAAGCTTCCCGGATCCCTTATTTTCCGAAGAATCTTTATCTCCTTGCAAAAGTTGACTGCCTTTACGGAGATAGATGTTAGGAGTTAATTTATCCTTTTTATTTTCAATCAAATGGACCTCGTCCTGTACAAATAAAACCCGGTCTTTTACATAAACATAGCTATCAGACTTTTCAGAAGGTGCAATATATAATTGAGCATAAAGTCCGCTAATGCTAAAAATCATTGAAAAAAGGAGTGGAAGCTTCATGAAAGCCATAAATTTGCATAAATGTAATTAATAATTCATTTGAAATCACCAATCTTTTAAATTTAACTTACTGAAAATGAATAACTCACAAGTGATAAACACGATTCTTATTCTTGTAGGAGGCGTATTGCTTCTTTATAGTATTTCGGCAGATGATGTTAGTCCGTATTTTAAGATCATTGGACTGGTGATTATTATGCTGGGACTTTACAGGGCTACAAATTTCTGGGTTGCCACTAAAGATGATCACAATGAAGATAATGAAACCGAAGGCTGAACATGGAATTAAAAGTAGGAGACAGGGTTGAGTTGCTGGACGATGATCTCAGCGGAATTGTTCAGAAAATTGAAGGTGGAGAAGTGAAAATCAAAACAGAAGATGGATTTGAGATGGATTTTCCTTCAGATCAACTTGTGAAGATCAAAGAAGACATTAATGAGATTGATGTTCAGGAATTTGATTTTAATGAAATATTAAAGGAAAAGACTCCGGCAAAAAAGAAGCAATTTCCCAGATCCAAACCTAAAGATAAAGGTGCACCGCCTATGGAAGTTGATCTGCATATTAACCAGCTTGTGAAATCTTCGCGGGGACTATCCAATCATGAAATGCTGAATCTTCAGCTGGATACGGCAAGGCATAAACTTGAATTTGCGATAAGGAAGAGAATTCAGAAAGTGGTACTCATTCACGGAGTAGGTGAAGGGGTTCTGAAAATGGAATTAGAATATCTTCTTGGACGCTATTCCAATGTTAAATATTATGATGCAGATTATCAGAAATATGGCCTAGGAGCTACCGAAGTCTATATTTTGCAGAATCCTTAGTTAGTTTCTTCTGCAGGCTCCTCCGTTTCTTCTTCGTCATCTTCATCTTCTTCTCCGCAATTATTGGGATCCTGTTCCGGGCACAGAGGAAAAGGAATACTTGATTGTCCATAGTTTCCAAACCTGTAATTTTGAAAACGAATAGTTTCCCCGGTCTCAGGATTTCCCATGCTTAGATCATTGATCCTAACGGCATACCTGTATCTCCTGGTAATGTTATGCGGAATATACTCATCATGTTCTAATTCATCATCTTGTAGACGATTTAAATAATTTGAAATTCCTTCGGCGGTAGTGAATTGTTCCGGAGCATCAAGCCCTGTTTCTTCGCTTACTTCCAGTCTTGTTAATACTCCATCATTATCGTCATCATCGTCCAGATAATTAGGTATACCGTCTTCGTCGTGATCCCTTTCTCCGTCATCATTTAATGGATCATCGTTATCTGTGGCTCTTTCCGTTCTGGTTGTTACATTATCCCCATCATCATCAATATCCAGGTAATCCGGAATTCCGTCTCCATCGGTATCCTGCTCTTCCAGGTAATTTTCGTCTATGTTGGACAATCCATCACCATCTGCGTCCATATCGCCTCCAAGGTCCCCAAAATCGGTGAAAATAAGAACATTCCCACCTGTACTCACCCATTCTTCAGTTACCAAGGGAGAACTTGGAGGAGTAACACTGCAAAAATATTCGTCATTTCCACTAGGCAACTCTGAATTGTAGATCCTGTATAAAGCTCTGTTGTTATTATTTAAAGTAAATTCAATAGTATCACCTTCTTCAGGCGGAACTGGATTCCCGTTTTCTATAATTAGGTCGTTACTATCAAATTCAATAGAAAAACTTTCAAAAACATCCTGGCTGTTTATAGCATAAAAAACGTTCTTACTGGCCCCATCACAGAAACTCAGGTTGCTGTCCTCAAAATCGAAACTTGTAACTGTAATATCACCATCATCACAAGCAGTCATAAGCATCATAAGCGTTGCAACAAAAAATAAACGTTTCATAAATTCAGCTTTTTCAACAAAAATAAAGGAATCAAACTTATATGGAAGAGAAGTAGGAAATTATTTTATTTCGGTTAATTTTGCGGCCTATGGAAAATGTGTATTTTGATTCAGCAGCTACTACCCAGATAAGGGAGGAAGTGGTCGAAAAAATGACCAGCGTTTTAAAAGAAAATTATGGAAACCCTTCATCCACCCATAGTTTTGGGAGGTCTTCAAAATCGCTGATCGAACAAGCCAGGAAAACCGTTGCCAAGATTCTGAACGTAAAAGCTTCGGAAATTGTTTTTACTTCCGGAGGAACTGAGGCAGATAATCTTGCTTTAAATTCTGCTGTTCGCGATCTTAAAGTAGAACGTATTATTACCTCCAGAATAGAACATCACGCGGTGCTCTATACTGTAGACCAGCTCAAGGAATGTTTTAATGTAGAGGTTGAATACGTTGCCCTTGATGCAAAAGGAAATGTTGACCTAAAAGATCTTGAGGAAAGGCTTCAAGGTTCAGACAAGAAAACATTAGTGAGCCTGATGCATGTGAATAATGAGATTGGGAATATGATAAACCTTAAGAAGACAGCTAATCTTATTAAATCTTATGGTGCGCTGTTTCATTCAGATACGGTACAATCCATTGGTCATTTTAACCTTGATTTAGGTGAGATACCAGTAGATTTCACTGCTGTAAGTGCACACAAATTCCATGGCCCAAAAGGAGTAGGATTTGCTTTTGTTCGAAGCCATTCTGGTTTAAAACCTTTGATTTTTGGTGGAGAGCAGGAGAGGGGTCATCGTGCAGGAACTGAAGGAGTTCACAATATTGTTGGTTTGGAAGAATCTATTAAACTGGCTTATGAAAACCTTGAGGAAGAAAAGGAATATACGCTGGAACTGAAAAAGCATTTTATCAACGAGCTGAAAAAGGAAGTTCCCGGGGTGAAATTCAATGGTGAATGTGAAAACCTGGAGAAAAGCACCTATACTCTTATTAATGTTTGTCTTCCTCTTAGCCAGGAAAAGGCCTTGATGTTGTTGTTTCAATTAGACCTTAAAGGTATTGCCTGTTCTAAAGGCAGTGCCTGCCAGAGTGGAAGTGAGCAGGGCTCACATGTTCTTAATGCCTTTCTTTCTGAAGAGGACAAAAAGAAACCCTCTCTCAGATTCTCATTTTCGAGATACAATACCAAAGAGGAGATAGATTACGTGGTGAAAACCCTGAAAGAATTTATCGAGAATTAGATATTATCAAATCCGATTATAAAGAAAAAGCTGAACCAAACGGTTCAGCTTTTTTAGTTTGAAAAATAGTGCAAACGTCATTCTGAATTTATTTCAGAATTCCATTCAGGAGAATTTATTCTGATAGACCCTGAAACAAGTTCAGGGTGACGATCATAGAAAAGATTTAAGTCACCTCTTCTATTTTCTATAAAATTTTGCTGTATACGTGGTGGTGTTTCCTACATTATCTGTAACGATCACTTTAAGATCGCTTTCGGTTTCCGAAACTACATTGTCTGAAAAATAATGTGTGAGAGTGTTGTTCTTGTATTCATATTCCATTAAAATGAACTTTCCGTTTACAGTTGCTCTGTAGGCATCAATACCCGATAGGTCATCTGAGATCCTCACTTTTAAGGTTTCAATATTTGAGATCCATTGACCATCGTAGAAGTTTATCGGCGCAACCTTCGGAGCTACTGTATCTTTCGCGATGAAATATTTTCCGAAGGTTCTGGTTCCAGTGGTAAAACGATTACCCTTTTTTCTTGTAGAATTATAAATTGGTTTCCCATTATCTGAAAGCCTCGCGATAAATAGCTGTTCTCTTTCCTCTGCAGGATATTCGCTGACATCAAAACCAATGGTAAAGCTTTTATGCAGTGGAATATCATCTTTATGAACCTCTACCATATCCTCAGTGAAATTGATATCCAGGTAGGCATCTTTGTATAGACTTCCTCCGGGAATATAAACATCCATGATATTCCCTTTGGCTGAAAGTCCGTTATCTGCACTGGCAAGGAAATCTGTTTCCAGAGTCTCTCTCTTTTTAATATTGTCGCTAACCTGGCCTTTGATAGGAATTCGAACCAGTTTTTCGTTTCCTTTAAAATCGGTTACTCTAATTGTGTATTGATAGTCGAGGCTATCCTTAATATGTAATTTTCCTTCAGATTCAAGGTTCCCATAAATACTAAGTGGATTACCGGGATCTCTGAATAGTTTCTGGACGCGGTTTCGATTATTGGCATAATACTCATAATCTATAAGTTGATTTAGATGCCTTGTTTCTGAAAATGAAAATTTGTCGAAATCTATTTCAAATACCTGGTCACCATTCATGTCTGCTTCGATCCTGTATACGCCATTATGATTATACGCCATATCCTGCTGATCTACAGTAGATATACCAAAGCCTATTTCACCACAAGCTTCAACTTCCGGGGTAGTGTAACTACCATCGTTTTGAGGAATCAATCTCAGTTTCTGTCGCTCCTGTGAATTGTTAATATGAGCATCGTCACCAATAGGGTAGGCATATAAACCTTCGATGATCGGTTTACGTGAATCTGCAACGTCAAGGCCAAACATCTGGGCGTTCATAGGTCTCTGGGCAGCATCCCTGATCTCAAAATGCAGGTGAGGGCCACCGCTACCACCGGTATTTCCGCTATAGGCTATTAATTCACCTTTTTCAACCTTCAATTCTCCGGGTTCCGGAAACAGTTCAATTTCATAAGACTCCTTCTGATATTGATTTTTCCTGAGGTATTCTTTTAGCTTAGGAGCTAATTTTTGTAGATGCCCGTAAACAGTGGTATATCCGTTAGGATGTTGTACATAAAGTGCTTTCCCATAACCATAGTGCTGGATCTTTATTCTGCTTATATATCCCTCAGCTGAGGCATTGACCTCCAGGCCTTCTCGCTGCTGAGTTTTTATATCAAGACCACTATGGAAATGATTAGACCTTAGTTCTCCAAAAGTTCCTGCCAGAACGATTGGAACATTCAGCGGATTCTGAAAATAGTCTTGAGGAAGTTCGTTTTGTGCTTGTAAAGTAGAAAATAATACTAAAAATAGTAGGCTCGTAGCTTTCTTCATAGATCTGGATAAATTCAATTTAAACCTGGTGGTAAAGTTAATCAAAGTTATGTCAAAATTAAACAGCTTGATAACAGAGAATTATCCTCATTGTTAATTATTAATTTAAAACTGCTAAAAAAGTATTGGGATATTTCAAAGCGTATGTTAACTTTGTAAGGGTTCACATCGGTTTAAGCGCTTATGAGTGAAATAACAGAAATAGTTGATAACCTTGAGAATAGGATAAGTAAACTGCTTCATAAATACGATGTTATGAAACAGGCGAACGAGTCTTTACAAAAGGAATTGACGACTGTTAGATCTGAATACGGAAAACTGGAAGAAGATTTTAATGCTTCTAAAGATCAAATTCAGTCCTTAAAAGCTGCGAACGCGATGCTTGGCAGTACCGACCATAAAAGAGAAACAAAGCTCAAGATAAACAGCCTGATCAGAGAGATCGATCAGTGCATTGTTCAGTTATCTGAATAATTTTGAAATAATGGAAGATAAGCTGAAGATCAAAATATCGATCGCAGACCGCGTATATCCGCTAACCATTCATCCAAATCAGGAAGAAGGTTTGCGTAAAGCGGCTAAAAAGATCGAGGCGACGATCAAGCAATTTGAGCAAAGCTATGCCGTAAGGGATAAACAGGATGTTCTTGCAATGTGTGCATTGCAGTTCGCTGCCCAGACCGAGCAGAAAAATATCGATAAATCGAGCGAAATGATTGAAGCAGAGGAGAAGTTAAAGTCACTTAACGACTTGTTGCAGCAGCATTTAAGCTCATAAGTTCTTTAAATAAATAAGGTTACTGCCTGTATTAGTGCATTATTGGTAAACTCAACACGAATTCTTTAAAAAGGGTGAGTCTAGGTTGTAAAAGCGTGCCGTGTCCTGCTTCGGTTTTTCCGGACCAGGAGAGCGGATTCTTGATCAGCTTGTTAGCCCTAAACTTGATTTAAGGAGTTTAATACAATCACAGCTAATACAGGCTTTTTTTATGTATATATCTAAATAGAAGCGAATGGACATACTAATTATAAGCATAGCCGCAGTCATAGGTCTGGCACTGGGCTTTGCGATTGCAAAAACACTTGAGAAGAAGCAGGCCTCCAATACCATTGCCAGCGCGAAGAAAGAAGCGGCCAGTATACTTAAGGAAGCAAAAGCGGAAGGTGAAAGTATTAAGAAAGACAAGATCCTTCAGGCGAAAGAGAAGTTCATTGAACTAAAATCTGAACACGAAAAAGTGATCCTTTCCAGGGATAAGAAGATCAACGATGCTGAAAAAAGGATCAAGGATAAGGAGTCACATGTTTCCAATGAGCTTGGAAAGAATAAGAAACTAAACAAAGATCTAGAGGCTAAAATTGCCGATTATAATCATCGTGTAGAATACCTGGAGAAGAAACAGGAAGAGATCGACAAATTGCACAACTCTAAAGTACAGCAATTAGAAGTGATTTCAGGACTTTCAGCAGAGGAAGCAAAGGCCCAGTTGGTAGAATCCTTGAAAGATACTGCTAAAGCCGATGCTATGTCCCTGATCCAGGATACGGTAGAGGAAGCCAAGCTAACAGCACAACAGGAGGCTAAAAAGATCATTATCAATACCATTCAGAGAATTGGAACAGAAGAGGCTATCGAGAACTGCGTTTCTGTATTCAACCTTGAAAGTGATGATGTAAAAGGTAGGATCATTGGACGTGAAGGTAGAAACATTCGCGCTCTTGAAGCTGCAACCGGAGTAGAGATCATCGTTGATGATACTCCTGAAGCAATTATCCTTAGCTGTTTCGATTCGGTAAGGAGAGAAGTAGCGAGGTTGTCTCTGCATAAACTAGTGACAGATGGTAGGATTCACCCTGCCCGAATCGAGGAAGTGGTGAAAAAGACCAGAAAACAGATCGAAGAAGAAATTATCGATATTGGTAAGAGGACTGTTATAGATCTTGGAATTCATGGATTACAGCCTGAATTGATCAAAATGGTAGGTAGAATGAAATACCGTTCTTCCTATGGTCAGAACCTGTTACAACACTCTCGTGAAGTTGCTAAACTTTGCGGTGTGATGGCTGCCGAACTAGGATTGAACCCTAAACTGGCAAAACGTGCAGGATTACTTCACGATATTGGTAAAGTGCCGGAAACAGAAACTGAAGTTCCTCACGCGATCCTTGGAATGCAGTGGGCAGAAAAACATGGTGAAAAACCTGAAGTATGTAATGCCATTGGAGCTCACCACGATGAAATAGAAATGAATTCATTATTATCTCCTATAGTACAGGTTTGTGATGCCATTAGCGGAGCTAGACCAGGAGCAAGAAGACAGGTGTTGGATTCATACATACAGAGATTAAAAGACCTTGAAGATATCGCTTTCGGGTTTGGAGGTGTTAAGAAAGCTTACGCCATCCAGGCAGGTAGAGAATTAAGAGTTATAGTTGAAAGCGAAAAGGTTTCAGATGAAAAGGCATCTAACCTTTCATTTGAGATCTCACAGAAGATACAGACAGATATGACATATCCTGGGCAGGTGAAGATCACGGTAATTCGTGAGACCAGGGCAGTGAATGTCGCGAAATAAAAAATGCTTTACTTTGATTCATTAAAAAGGCCGTTCAGTTGAACGGCCTTTTTTTCTGTCAAGCTGAACTTGTTTCAGCTTCTCTCCATACTGGAGATCCTGAAATAAATTCAGGATGACTTAAATTGGACTAATCATCATAGATATTTTCATAGGAATTTCCTTCCATTTCAAAAAACTTTCCATTCACATACCTGAAATGATAATCCAGGTCTGCGATTTCTTTCATGTCATCTTCATCAAGCTGGTATCCTGCACTCATAAGATTGTCCTTGATCCTTTTCTCATTGGTGGATTTCGGGATCACCGCGGTTCCTCTTTGTTCGCTCCATTTGATCAGGATCTGTCCTGGAGATGCACCATGTTTTTTCGCGACCTTGTTGATTACCGGGTTTTCTAACAATGATGGTTCATCTGCCGCCTTCATTTCATCGGGCCTGTCGCCGCTTCCCAGAGGTGAATATGCAGTTACATTAATTCCGTTTTTACTGCAGAATTCCAGTAATTTATTCTGTTGCAGATATGGATGCAGTTCAACCTGATTCATTTCAGGGATCTCATCGGTATCGTTCATTAATGATTCCAGGGTTGGGATGCTGAAATTTGATACTCCTATATGTTTCACTAATCCCTGTTCTTTTGCTTTTACCATTTCATTCCAGGTTTCAATAAGAGGAACTTCTTCCAGAGAGAGAAAATCTTCTGCTTTTTCGGGGAAACCAACATCTGGTTTAAATGCTACCGGCCAGTGTATAAGATAAAGGTCCAGGTAGTCCAGTTTAAGGTCTTTCAGCGTTTGCTTTAATGCTGGAATCACGTCTTCTTTTTTATGAGCATTATTCCATAACTTTGAGGTTACCCAAATATCTTCTCTTTTTACATCTCCTTTTCCAAATACTTCGGAAAAAGCTTCACCTACTTCGGCCTCATTTCCATAGGTCGCTGCACAATCTATATGCTTGTATCCGTTGTTCAGTGCGATCTTTACTGCTTCGGTAACTTTTCCTTTTTCCGATTTCCAGGTTCCCAGGCCAATGGCGTCCATCGTGTCGCCATTCCTGAATTTCAATTTCTTCATAATTTGATTTTTTATGAAGTTACTAATTAAGCAATGCGGAAGAAAGCTGTTTTGCAGGTTTAGCAGAACTTTAATAATCTACTTTCTTGGATGGAATGTTTCCATGACTTGTCTAAGATGAGATCTGTCTACATGCACATAAACTTCTGTGGTTGTAATACTCTCATGTCCCAACATCTGTTGTATGGCTCTTAGATCGGCTCCATTTTCCAGAAGATGTGTCGCAAAAGAGTGCCTGAATGTGTGCGGACTCACTTTCTTTTTAAGACCTGCCGCTTCGGTTAATCGCCTTACAATAGTAAAGATCATCGCCCTGGTAAGCTTATTCCCTCTGCGGTTCAGAAAAAGTGTATCGGTCGCTTCAGGTTTAATGTCCTGGTGAATCCTCACCTGGTCTTTATAGATATTGATGAATTTTATAGTGTATTCTGAAATCGGAACAAACCTTTGTTTGTCTCCTTTACCGGTAACTTTTATGAAACCTTCATTAAAAAACAGGTCAGATAACTTTAGGTCTATCAATTCTGAAACACGTAGACCGCAACCGTATAAAGTTTCTATTATAGCACGATTTCGCTCTCCTTCATTTTTACTGAGGTCTACTGCCGCTATAATCTTATCCACTTCATCTATAGAAATCGTGTCTGGTAGTTTTCTCCCTATCTTTGGAGATTCTAAAAGATCTAAAGGATTGTCGTTTCGGTAATCTTCAAAAACCAGGTAGCTGAAAAAACTCCTTAATCCCGAAATGAGTCTTGACTGGGACCTCGGATTCAAACTTTTTGAGGAATTATAGATGAACTCCTGGATGGTTTTATCACTAATCTTAACCGGGCTCACCTCAATTTCATTAACGTTAAGGTAATTCATCAGTTTTATTAGATCGAGACTGTAATTCTCGATGGAATTAGCTGAAAGTCCGCGTTCAAGCTTTAAATAGTGCCGGTAATCCTGTAGCGCATTGTCCCATTTCATGTGTTAAAGATAATAAATAAGCTATACCAGTCTTAGTAATACTTTAGGCTTAGCTAACTTTTCTTTAACGAGTTGAGTCCTACTTTTGGCCGAAATAAAAACAGAAAATGATGAAAAGGACATTTTTATTAGTAGCAATTGCAATTATTGGGTTCGGTAGTTCTGTAGATGCACAGGAATACTGGAATTTTGGAGTTAAAGGTGGTGTGAATTTCACCAACATGACCTCAGATGGTTTTGAAGATAATAACAGCAGGACAGGTTTTCACCTTGGAGTTTTGGCTGAGATTCCGGTAGGCGAACGTTTTTCTGTTCAGCCAGAGGTGCTTTATTCATCCCAGGGAACTGAGGCTTCCAGAATATTTGCCGGAGATCGTATTACAGGAGAATACCAGTTAGATTATATACAGGTGCCTTTAATTGCTAAATTTTACATTATAGAAGGTCTCGCACTTGAGGCAGGTCCATCTTTTAATTTCCTGGTAGAGGAGGAATACGATTTTGAAAGCAATACTTTGAATTTTGAAACAGATTCTGAGTTCGCCAGTACTTTTGAATTTGGAGGTGCTGTGGGTGCTTCTTATAAATTCAATAATGGGTTTTTCCTGAACGGAAGATATGTTCTAGGATTTACAGATGCATTCGATAGTGACAATTTTGATGATGACGCTATCAAAAATAACGGATTTCAACTGGGCGTAGGTTTCCAGTTCTAGATATCTAACACCTATGAAAATGGAAAAGCGAAGATGTGAATCTTCGCTTTTTTTATATGCATCTGTAAATCAATAGCTTAAAATTGTATATTTAACTTGAACTATTAAATCGAACATTATGAAAAAGTTATTTCTTCTTATGGCCATTCTTGGCCTGGGGCTTACTTCTGTAAAGGCACAAAAACATTTTACTTTCGGTCTTAATGCAGGTATACCTTTGTCTGATGTAGAGGACACCCACAATTTTTACGGAAGTGCAGATATTGCATATAGAGTGGACATCATTAAATTACTTGATATTGGCGGCGCCATTGGATATTCTCATTTTTTTAAGGATAATGATCTACAGATCTTTGATGCTTTCGACCATGATGACCTGCAGTTTATTACTGCTGCCGGTACGGCGAGATTGAGGATACTGGCCATCCTTTTCGCAGGAACCGATCTTGGTTATGCTATAGGCCTGGGTAGTGATTCTGATGGTGGGTTATTTCTGCGCCCACATCTTGGAGTAAACCTAGGAATTGCCAATGTACTTGTTTCCTATACCAATATTTCTGCAGACGGTGATAATGTTGCATCCATCAACGGTGGAGTGGAGATCAAGTTTTAATAATATATTCATTTATATATGAGTGGACTATGGTCCGCTTTTTTTATTTATAAGCGTTAGCAATAATATTCTTATACGTCATTTCCTGAAATAGGTTTACTAAAAATTCAACCACTTAGTTACCTATCAAATGAGAACAACAAATCAAGACTGTCGAAAAAATTCCTTTATCGAATATTTACCTTCAGATTTTGATCTGAATCGAGGTCTTAATTATAATTATGGACTGGAAAATGGTAAGTACGATCTTGAAAAGATCCTACGCGGATTATATCTAAATAGTGAAAATTATTATTTTGAAACCCTGGGAACCAATGTTAAGGGTGGTGGATACATTTTTAAATATCAGAAAAAACAATCCAAAACTTATATGGTTGCGGGCCCTCAGTTTACTCAGCTTATTAATGTGAACGGGGAAAGGATCTATAATTTTGGTGTAAGAGCGGGAGTGGGACATGAGATCAACGATAATCTTAGTCTTGAAGCAAGATATTTTCAGAATTTAAATCCTAGATCTTATTCCTCTGGATATGATTAAGTTCAACCACCGGTTATGAATCCGCTTAGCCTGAAGATAAAAACAAGTTTTTGACCTGCCTGATTTTCAAAATTGAATTTCTGAAGTAAACGGAGCATTTTTTATATTTTTACAACATGAAGCTACTAATACTTAACGGGCCTAATCTAAACCTACTAGGTATCCGAGAACCTGAGAAATATGGTAATAAGAGTTTTGAAGATTATTTTTCTGAATTACAATTCAAATTCAGGAATATTGAACTGTCTTATGACCAGACCAACATTGAGGGAGAATTGATCGATATGATACAGGAAGCTAGAAAAGATTTCGATGGTATTATTCTTAATGCAGCTGCCTATACACATACTTCAGTTGGAGTTGGAGATGCGGTTGCTGCCATAAATATACCGGTAGTGGAAGTTCATATTTCCAATACTTTTTCCAGGGAAGAGTTCAGGCATAAATCCTATATTTCTCCAAATGCTAAAGGAGTGGTACTTGGTTTCGGACTTCAGAGTTATGACCTCGCCATCCAGAGCTTTTTGAACGAAGGACAAGATGAAAATGAATAAAGCATATTTGAACTGGAGCAGTGGAAAGGATTCTGCACTCGCCCTTTATTATGGTAGAAATCAAAACGATTATAAGGTTGAAAAACTTTTAACTACCATAAATAAAGATGTTGGAAGAGTTACTATGCATGGGGTTAAGAAGGAACTTCTGTTGCAGCAGGCTGAAAAAATAGGTATTCCCTTAGTTATTTCTGAAATAAGTGCGGAAACCAGCATGGAAGAATACAATCAGAAAATGAAACAAGCGACAAATGAGTTGATATCTGAAGGCTTTACCCAAAGCGTTTTTGGAGATATTTTTCTTGAAGACCTGAAAAAATATCGGGAAGATCAACTGGACTCGGTTGGCTTAGAAGCCGTTTTTCCTTTGTGGAAAAAAGATACCTCTAAACTTATTCAGGATTTTATTGATCTTGGCTTTAGAGCGATCGTGGTTTGCACAAATTCTAAATACCTGGACGACTCTTTTTGCGGAAGGATCATAGACCGTGATTTTTTAAATGAATTACCTGATAATGTTGACCCTTGTGGTGAAAATGGTGAATTTCATACGTTTGTTTTTGATGGGCCAATTTTTCGTGACCGGGTGAATTTTGAAATAGGAGAGAAGGTAAACAGATCCTATAAGCCCGCAGAGAAAGATGATGATAATTGCTTTCAGGATGAGCATGAAAGTTGGGATACCGAATTCTGTTTCTGCGATCTTATTCCGGTTTCTTCTGGAGGTCAAGGTTAAATTAACTATAATTATTTTATTTATAGCGTTTTATATTTCTGATTATTAATAAATTAGAATAACTAATAATCAAAAAATAGAACACCATGAAAAAATTACTAATACTTCCAATCCTTTTCCTGTTCGTTTATAATGGTTTTTCTCAGGTTTCACCTGAAGAGGTGGAATATATCCAATCTATCTTCGGAATGGAAAAAAGGGCTGCGGTGAAAGAAATGCTCAGTCTTAATGCAAATAGCGATGCTTTCTGGAAATTATATGATGAATATGAGGTTGAACGAAAAGACCTGGGTAAAGACAGGATAAATCTTTTAGAGAAATATGCCGACAATTATGACAGCATGAGTAATGAGGATATAGATGGGTTAATAAAGCAGTCTATGGACCTTTCAGCGAAGACCGATAAGCTTATCAATAAGTATTATAAAAAGATCAAGAGCGAAACCGGATCGGTACCAGCGGCTCAATTTTACCAGATAGAGCATTATATCTTAAGTGAAATAAGAGCTGGGATCTTAGGTGAGATGGAAATGATCGAAACTAAAGGATAATTGTAAAATCATAAATACACCGAAATTGAGATAAAAAAATCCCGCATTCTAAAAAATGCGGGATTTCAACTTTATAGAATCTTCTATGTTTTACAAATGAATTACTTCATCATAAGCAGCTGCTACAGCTTCCATTACGGCCTCACTCATGGTTGGGTGAGGATGAACTGCTTTTAATACTTCATGTCCTGTAGTTTCAAGTTTTCTACCCAGAACTGCCTCGGCGATCATATCGGTAACTCCGGCACCAATCATATGGCAACCTAACCATTCACCGTACTTAGCGTCGAAAATCACTTTTACGAATCCATCAGATTTTCCTGCAGCTTTCGCTTTTCCTGAGGCAGAAAATGGGAATTTTCCAACTTTCAGTTCATAACCGGCTTCTTTAGCCTGTTTTTCAGTCATACCAACAGAAGCAATTTCTGGAGTTGCATAGGTACACCCAGGAATGTTCCCGTAGTCAAGCGGCTGAACATCCATACCTTTGATCTTTTCAACACAAAGAATACCTTCAGCTGAAGCAACGTGAGCAAGAGCTGGACCGTGAACAACATCTCCAATGGCATATACTCCGTCAACATTGGTCTTATAAAAATCGTTTACAACGATCTTATCTTTTTCGGTCTTGATCTTAAGATCTTCAAGGCCTATATTTTCAATATTTGTTTTAATACCTACGGCAGAGAGTACAACATCTGCTTCAAGCTTCTCTTCACCTTTCTTTGTCTTAACCGTAGCGACCACTTTTCCATTCTTCTTCTCAACGCTTTCAACGGAAGAATTCGTCATTACCTTAATTCCGGCTTTTTTGATGGATCTTTCGAATTGTTTTGAAACCTCTTCATCTTCTAATGGCACCACATTCGGAAGAAATTCTACTACAGTTACTTCAGTTCCCATAGCATTATAGAAATGAGCGAACTCAACTCCAATGGCACCAGAACCAACCACGATCATCTTCTTTGGCTGCTTTTCAAGGGTCATTGCTTCGCGGTAACCAATAACCGTTTTACCATTTTGCTTTAAATTTGGAAGTTCTCTTGAACGAGCACCGGTAGCAACGATAATATGATCTGCCTGATATTCGGTTTTCTTATCTTTTTTATCTGTAACCTCTACTTTCTTCCCAGATTTCAATTTTCCAAATCCTTCAAGAACATCGATCTTATTCTTTTTCATTAGGAATTGAACACCTTTGCTCATTCCGTTGGCTACATCCCGGCTTCGTTTAACCACCGCTCCAAAATCTTTATCGGCTTTTTCAAGCTTAAGACCATAATCTTCGGCATGTTTAAGATAATCGAATACCTCTGCACTTTTAAGAAGAGCTTTTGTAGGAATACAACCCCAGTTAAGGCAAACGCCACCAAGGCTTTCTTTCTCCACTATTGCGGTTTTAAATCCTAATTGAGAAGCGCGGATCGCGGTTACATAACCACCCGGGCCACTACCTAAAACAATAATATCATATTTACTCATATTCGGAATATTTTGAATCTGTTATAGAGTTTGCGAATTTAAGGAATTAAACCTTAAACTGAAAGTAAGAAGCAAGGGATAAAGGCATTAAAAAAGCCCAACTTAAATAAGTCGGGCTTAAATTTTTCGTTATTTCAATTTTCTAATCGAAAGATAAATTGAATCTGTTCTTTACCTCATTGAAATTAGAGAAATCAACATCGGCATTGGCATTAAAAGTAGCCGATGGAAGAACAACAATCCTGAAGGTCTGGTTATCTGTAAACTGACTGCTTAATCCGCTAAGGTCAAAATCACCATCGATAATGATCTCAACATCGCTAACAGTATGGTTGTAAACATACTGTATAGTTCCTTCATTCAAAAAGAAATTCTGAGGAATAAGGCTCCAGGAATCAATAGTTCCTCCGCCTTCAGCATCAAGTAATTCTAATCTATAAACCAGAACGGCATCAGATTCAGGTTCAAAAGTATCTACTTCCGCAGGGATATCTATTAATTGAGAATAGTAATTCACATCTGAAAAGTAATCGAAATCTATCGTTCTTTCATAAGTGTATCCAAGACCGTCGAGGCCGTCAAGACCATCTTCTCCGGGAGGTCCCTGTGGCCCTCGTTCTCCATCACAGGAAACAATGAGTAGGGCGAATAATACAATTAGAGATAAAAATTTTTTCATGATTTATCGGTTTTAGTTATTTATTAAATTCAATACTGGCCGAGTTCACACAGTAGCGCTGACCGGTATCTGTAGGACCATCATCAAAAACGTGGCCAAGATGACTTCCGCAGTTAGAACAAAGTATTTCTGTACGAATCATTCCGAAGGTTCTGTCCTGGATATATTCTACTTTTCCTTCGATCGCTTCATCAAAACTGGGCCATCCACAGCCGCTATCGAATTTTGAATCGCTTTCAAAAAGTTTTTCTCCACAAGCAGCGCATTTATATTCTCCTTCGTCGAAATGCAGATTGTACTTCCCGGTATGAGGTGCTTCAGTACCTTTCTCCCTTAGAACTCTGTACTGTTCAGGAGAAAGTTCTTTTTTCCACTCGTCCTCGCTCTTTTCTATATTATACTTTTTCATAATTATTCTGAATCTGGTTTAAAGTCCATGGCAACGCCATTGATACAATGTCTTTTTCCAGTGGTTTCCTTCGGACCATCATTAAAGACATGACCAAGGTGCCCACCACATCTGGCACAATGAACTTCATCTCTTTGGTATCCTAATTTGGAATCACTTCCAAAAGCCACTCCACCTTCAACAGCTCTGTCGAAGCTAGGCCAGCCGGTACCGCTTTCAAATTTATGCTTGGTTTTGTATAATTCATTTCCACAGGCTGCGCAAATAAAAGTTCCAGGTTCCTTTATGTCCAAAAGGTCACTTGTAAACGGAGTTTCGGTAGCAGCTTTTCTTAATACGGCGAATTCCTGTGAGGTAAGTTCATTTTTCCATTCTTCTTCAGACTTAGAAACTTCATAATTTTTTGAAGTTTCTTTATCTGAATTTTTTTGGGCATTTCCGTTACAGCTAACAAGAAATGTAGCCAAAACGGTAAATATCAGTATCTTTTTCATAGCAATCTTTTTGATAAAATTACAAAGATTGTGCCGCGATAAAAGTTGTTATTTTGTTAATTACCTCCTTATTCCCTAAAATACGCCGATGTCCCAAACCTTTGGTGATCATTAACTCGCTGTTTTCTAATTCGCTATGGATTTCATGAGCTGAATTCACCTTTACATCTACATCCTCCTCATCATGGATTACCAGGGTAGGAGTAGATACATATTTTGCAGATTCCCCTCCAGATAAAATATCCATATCTTCATTAAACTTTTTATCAAGGTAATTCTTCATCTTTTTAGCAACCTTGTCGTTCATTTTCATGTTCTGAGCGAAATGCCTGGTGATCTCCGAAATATTATTCGCCGTACCTATTATTACCAGTTTCTTGACATCAAGCCCATTTCTTATTGCTCTAAGAGAGGACATTCCTCCAAGAGAATGACCAATCACAACATCAAAGGGTCCGTAAAGCTCGTCCATATGATGAATAGATTCTATAAAGAAGGGCATCATGCTCATCTTCCCTTCAAGTTTGCCATGAGCGGGAGCATCAAAACTATAGCATTTGAAACCTTCTTCATTTAAAGCCTCAGCAATTTTTGCCAGCTGGGTTCCACGGCCACTCCACCCGTGAACCAGAAGTACTTTCTTTACACCATTTCCATATTCGTAAGTAATTATTTCCCTGTTCATTTTAGGAACCAAAACCTTTTTTTGAATAGAATTTTCATCCATTTCCTTTTCTCGTTCTGGTAACTTGTACTTGAAGGGAGTCAAAAATAATTTGGCCGCAAATCTACTTGCCAGGAATGGTGAAATAGAGGTAAGTATTTTTGAAAGGACAAGTATATAGGAGGGAACCAAAAGTCTTTGTACAGGGGTGTTGTCCTTAGTTTTTTTAGTCATATTTTAAGAATTCTACATTTTATTATAAAAAGAATAACAAAATCGTTAAAAGGCCTGTAGTAGCCCGTAAACGCTGCAAATATCAAAAATGGTATTGTTTTTGGTTCTATGATTACTGTTAAATCATACTTAAACAATCTGTAGTGATATTGCCGCTTTTGTACTTTTAACAATCTAAAAACCAAATTTCATGAATTTCAAAAATACCTTTTTATGGTTAAGTGCGCTACTGTTGGTAGTGTCTTGCAAGACCAACCCGTTTACCGGGGAAAGTAATCTCAATTTCGTCTCTAACGATCAACTTTTTCCTGCATCATTCGAACAATACAATCAGTTTTTGAAGGAGGCAGATGTGGTTAGAAATACCGAAGAATCTAGAAGGGTTAAAAATCTTGGAGAAAATATTGTTAATGCCGCAGAGCGTTACCTTAATGCTAACGGTTACCAGGGCTTCATGAATGATTTTCGCTGGGAGTTCAACCTTGTAAAGAATGACCAGGCGAATGCTTTTGCTATGCCTGGAGGTAAAGTTGTTGTTTATACTGGAATTCTTGATGAAGCTCAAAATGTAAATGGCTTAGCAACCATCATGGCTCACGAGATCGCCCACGCCTTGGCAGATCACGGTGCACAAAGAATGAGCGCCGCCCAGCTTCAACAACTAGGAGCAGTGGCGGGTTCTGTAGCGGTAAGTGGAAGAAGCGAGTCTACGCAGCAGATTTTCGCTCAGGCTTATGGTTTAGGAACTACTGTAGGTGTAATGTTGCCATTTAGCAGAAGTCACGAGGCTGAGGCTGATAGAATTGGTTTAACTATGATGGCAATTGCCGGGTATGATCCTCGGGAAGCACCTGAGCTTTGGAAGAGAATGCAGGCTAACAGCAGCGGGCAGGCTCCACCAGAATTCTTAAGTACCCACCCGTCTAATCAGACCAGGATTAATAATCTTACTAAATGGGCTCCTGATGCAATCGCTGAGGCCAGAAAGTACGGAGTAACAAGTTTCAAATAAGAAAACTTAAAAATAAAATTGAAAAGCCACCAGATTCGGTGGCTTTTTCTATTTTTAGAGCATGAAGCAACTACCAAAAGGAAGTAAAAAGCTATTGCACGCCTGGGCTTTTTACGATTGGGCCAATTCGGTTTATAGTCTTGTTATCTCCTCAGCCATATTTCCTATTTTTTATGGTGCCCTAACCATCATCAAGGATAGTGAAGGAAATAAGGTAAGTGATACTGTTAATTTCCTGGGTTTTGAACTTAACAACGATACTCTAATTAGTTATGTTACCGCCAGTGCATTTCTGGTGGTTAGTTTTTTAAGTCCGTTTTTATCTGGAATTGCCGATTATGTTGGGAATAAGAAGAACTTCCTGAAATTCTTCTGCTACCTTGGTGCAGTTTCCTGCATTGGATTGTTCTGGTTTAATCTGGAATTTTTATGGTTCGGTTTGCTCTGTTATTTTCTAGCCCTTATCGGGTTCTGGTCCAGCCTTGTTTTCTATAATTCTTACCTTCCTGATATTGCCTACCCGGAACAGCAGGATAAGGCTAGTGCAAAAGGTTTTTCTCTGGGATATATAGGAAGTGTGATCTTACTTATTCTTTGTTTATTAATGATTCTGAAACACGACTGGTTTGGGTTCGAGGATGAGGGACTACCTACCAGGTTATCTTTCGTTCTTACTGGCATATGGTGGATTGGTTTTAGCCAGTACACCTACTATTACCTACCTGCAGGAAATAAAAAGGCTAAGTTAACAATGGGAGTTCTGTTTAACGGGTTCAGGGAGCTTAAAGGAATCTGGAATTCCTTGAAACGAGATAAGTCGCTTAAGCGCTATCTCATTGCTTTCTTTGTGTATAGTATGGCGGTACAAACTATAATGCTTATCGCCACCTATTTTGGGATCGAAGAGCTGCAGTGGGGTGATCAGGACCCAACTACCGGATTGATTGTAAGCATTCTTTTAATTCAATTGGTTGCGGTAGCCGGAGCTACTTTAACTTCCAGGTTAGCCATTAGGTATGGAGATATAAAAATCCTTATCCTAATTAATCTCTTCTGGATTGCCATTTGCGGATATGCCTATTTTATCACAACCCCGGTACAGTTCTATGCCGCAGCGGCTTCAGTAGGTCTGGTTATGGGAGGGATTCAGTCTTTATCAAGGTCTACTTACTCGAAGATGCTGCCCAAGAATGCAGTAGATACGGCCAGTTATTTCAGTTTTTATGATGTTTCGGAAAAAATAGGAATTGTTATAGGAATGTCGTTGTATGGGTATGTCGCCCAAGAAACCGGAAGTGTGAGGAATGCAATCTTGTTTTTAGTTATTTTCTTTATAGCCGGAGTGATATTATTAATGCGGGTCCCAAAACGAAGTGTAAAAGCATAAAAAAACCTGCGTTAAGCAGGTTTTTCAAGGATTACTGAAATTTTAAAAGGAAGTTACACCGCCGGAGCCATGTGTGCTAAAATCCTGTTTTTCAGGATTTCCTTTATAAACAATATCTCCAGAACCTGAAACTTTTGCTTTTAAAGATTTACTGGCGTAAACCATAATATCCCCAGAGCCTGAAACCCTGGCTTCTACGTTCTCGGCCTCTAGATCATAAGCTTCAAAATCTCCACTTCCGGTAACCGTGCATTCGAAATTCTGACTTCTTCCTTTCAGTTTTACATCACCAGATCCAGTTACTGCTCCTTCAAGGTCCTGTACTTCCAGTTCCAGTTTCATATCTCCAGAACCGGTTACCTGGACTTTCATATTAGTTGCTTTGAGTACATCTTTTGTCCATAGATCCCCTGAACCTGTTACAGAAACCGCATTTACGGCTTCTACGGGCACAGTAATTAGAAGTTTCTCCTTTGGATAAAGGCTGTATCCGTCTTCAGTAGAAATCTTTAAAGTTCCGTTCTTCACCTCTGTGACTATAAATTCCTGCAGGTTACTCTCGGCTTCAACTTTTACGGTTCCTTCCTTTCCAGAAATCAGTTCAACGTTCATTGAACCTACAAGCTGAATTTCATCATACGGGCCTGTATTTCTGTTTGTGCTTGTAAGATCACCGTTACCTTTTACTTTTTCTGTATTCCATTGTGCGTTAACACAGGATAGGGATAACATGCAAATGCTAAATAATAAAATGACTTTTTTCATGATGTTAGTTATTTGGTCGATTAATTTTTATAAAATTTTACGCTTCCGTAGCTGGTAGTAATGTTTATTCGGGCACCTGCGTTAGCAGAACCATAATATCCAGATGCAGAATTACTGCTATTCCTGCTTTCGTTTCTCTGAACATTCAATTCATCTAATCCGTTAATTCCTCCGTAGGATGTCTTGACATCGAAATCCATGCTCATTTCACGGTCGAATCCTAATTTTATCCCGGCGTAATCAGTGTCGATATTGATGCTTTTTGCACCTTTAACAACTTTGTCTATAGAAAGTGATCCATAGTCCATGTTGAGGTCTGCGGAAGTGAATATTCGGTTGATCTTCGAAGTAAGGTAATCGCTATTTCCAATAAGTACTTTTACCTTATCTATCTCCACACTTCCGTAGTCACAATTATACTCCAGTTTAGAAACCTTTCCGATTTTAGATTTAGAATAATCTGCCGTGATAACCAATTGTTCTGCTTCTATGACTTCAAAATCTGAGTAATCTGCATTGATGGTCGCATTGGTCACATAGTCTATTTTACTACTACGGGTATAGTCGAAAGTAAGTGCATTGGATCTTCCTCTAAGTTCTCCCAGGTCCAGTTTTCCGTAATCGCAATTGATACTGGTATTTCCTGTGGTTTTATCTATATAAATTCCACCATAGTCATTGCTAATGCCCAGATGATTGCTTATGGGAGCTCTAACTATGTAATTCACTTCCATGTTCACATTGTCAAAACCATCAAACAGGTCTTTCCACCAGGATTTCTCTTTCTTTGAGAATCTGGTCTTAGCGCTAACACCAGAGTTATTCTGATTGAATTCTACATTGATATCTTCTAGTTTTTTTTCAACTTCTTCCTCATCGTTCCCGTTGGTCTTGATAATAACCTCTATTTGTACCCGGTTTTGGTCCCAGGTGGTAATATCTACATTCCCATAACTGTTATCGATGTTCAGTTGTGAATCTGCGCTTACACTGAATTCTTTTCTGATCTTCTTTTCCTTGGTGTGTTTTCCTGTAAATTCAGTTCTTTTCACACAGCGGTTAGTTTCCGAAAGATCGAAGTTAGGGAGGCCAGGGGCTAGCGCTGCAAAGATTAGTATACTAGATAATATTGTCTTCATGATTCTGGTTCTTTAGTGTTTTAATATTTTCTATTTGGGTTAAAACATTATTTAAAAGGTCAATTCGCTGCTGGAAATTCTGGATCATTGCGTGGATTACACGATTGTCTTTTCCGCTGTCTAAAAGGTCTTTTCTAAGACCCTCATAATTTTGCTCCAGTTTTTCCATTTGCTTTAAGGCATCATTGATAATGATTTCTGTTTCCGGAGATTTTTCAGCATCAAGAGCATTCAGTTCTTTCTGGATTAAACCAGTATAGAATTCCTGGGTTTGTTTCATTTCAGGAGAAATGCTGGCCAGATCGGTATTTTTTGCTGAAGCAGTTGGCGCAATTACTTCACCTAATAGGAAAAATGCCAGAAGGAAACTTGCTGCAATTCCCATGACAGGCGCCCAAAGTCTGCGAACATTTCCTTTATTCTCAGGCCCTTGAGTTTCATTTTCCAGCTTTTTGAAAAAACGCTCTTTATGGCCGGAATGTGGCTCTTCGATATCGAAATCTAACTCTTTAAATAGATTGTCAACGTCATTATTTTTCATGATGCTCTAATTTTTTTCTTAGGCTTTCTTTTGCTCTGGAGATCATCGTCCGGCAATTGGCGTAAGAGATATTCATTATTTCGCAAATTTCCTCATAATCATATCCTTCAATGAGATGCAGGGTTAAACTCAGCCTGTAATTCTCTTTCAGGGACTTGATCTGTTTCAGGATCAACCGGACTTTTTTACTGTTATTATCCTTATAGTCCAGTATGAAACCCTCGTTATCTGCTTCATTCTTTAATTCGTCATTATAGCTTACTTCACCAAGTTTTGCGATCTTTTTATATGCCGTAATACTTTCATTCACTACAATTCTTTTCAACCAGGCTCCAAAGGTGGAATTCTCTTTAAAACTTTCAATTTTGGTAAAAGCACTTAAAAAAGCTTCCTGCATGATATCTTCAGCCTCGGCTGAATGACCTGTTATGCGGTAGGCAGTGTTATACATAGCCTTATAATAACGGTCATAGATTTCCATTTGAGCACGTTGATCGCCAAGACGGCAACGTTCTACCAGGTCTTTAATATGTGTGATGGTTGGTGTCAATTAAAACTTGGTTTCTGTAATAAAGATGGGTTTATTTTCTATTTGTTACACTTTTTAAAAAATAATTTGGGTCAAGCGTGGCACAGGAATTGAATATTTGAATATGAAAATCTGAAATTAATCTGAAAGTCTTATTTATCAGGGCTTTTAAATAACTCATCAAAATTAAGGATTCTTAATTTTGATGACAGTTTGACTTAAATATAATTATGGCTAAAACAAAGTTTGGTAATATTGACAGTTTGTCATTGCAGGGAATCGATGAAGATGCAGAGTTAATCCCTTTAATGACGCCTGAAGATGAAGAGGAAATAAATCGCGAGAGTCTGCCCGAAACGCTTCCTATACTTCCACTTAGAAATACCGTGTTATTTCCCGGAGTTGTAATTCCAATTACCGCTGGTCGTGACGCTTCGATCAAGCTAATTAACGAGGCGAACAACGGAAGTAAGATCATAGGGGTTGTATCTCAAAAGGATGAAGGGGTTGAAAATCCAACTTCCAAGGACATAAATAAAGTTGGGGTAGTGGCAAGGATCCTAAGGGTATTAAAAATGCCTGATGGCAATACTACCGTCATCATTCAGGGTAAAAAGAGATTCCAGATCACTCAGGTGGTAACGGAGGAGCCATATATGAATGCCACAGTTGCTGAGATCGCTGATAACCGTCCTGAAAAAGGAAACGCCGAATTTTCTGCGATCATAGACTCAATAAAGGATCTTGCTCTTCAAATTATTAAGAGCAGCCCGAATATTCCTTCTGAAGCTTCGTTCGCTATTAAGAACATAGAGAGTAATTCCTTTCTTATCAATTTCGTGTCTTCCAACATGAGTTTGAATGTTGAGGAGAAGCAAAAGCTTTTAGAGATGAACGATCTGAAAGAAAGGGCTCTGGCTACGCTTAAACATATGAATACCGAGAACCAGAAACTGGAACTGAAAAATGATATCCAGAGTAAGGTTCAAAGCGATATGAGCCAGCAGCAACGGGAATATTTTCTTCATCAGCAAATGAAAACCATTCAGGAAGAACTGGGTGGGGTTTCTCATGAAGGTGAGATCGTGGAAATGCGCGAAAGAGCTAAAGACAAGCAATGGGGAGAAGATGTTCAGAATCATTTTGAGAAAGAACTTTCCAAAATGCAGCGAATGAATCCCCAGGTAGCTGAATATTCAATTCAAAGAAATTACCTGGATCTGTTCCTTGATCTTCCATGGAATGAATTCAGTAAAGATAAATTCGACCTTAAAAGGGCAAAGAAAATTCTAGATCGTGATCATTATGGTTTAGATGATGTGAAAAGAAGGATTATTGAATATCTGGCAGTGCTTAAGCTGAGAAATGATATGAAATCTCCTATTCTTTGTCTTTACGGACCTCCGGGAGTTGGTAAAACTTCCCTAGGGAAATCTGTAGCAGAGGCTTTAGGGCGTGAATACGTTAGGATCTCGCTTGGTGGTCTTCGGGATGAGGCAGAAATAAGAGGTCATAGAAAGACTTATATAGGTGCCATGCCAGGTAGGATCATTCAGAGTTTAAAGAAAGCCGGAACCAGTAATCCTGTTTTTGTTCTTGATGAGATCGATAAACTGGCGATGGGTAATGCGGGAGATCCTTCTTCAGCATTACTGGAAGTTTTAGATCCAGAGCAGAATTCAGAATTTCATGATAACTTCCTGGAGATGGGGTTTGACTTGTCTAAGGTAATGTTCATCGCAACCTGTAATTCTCTAAGCACCATTCAGCCTGCGCTAAGAGACCGTATGGAGATTATTAATGTAACTGGTTATACCATTGAAGAGAAAGTGCAGATTGCAAAAAGGCATTTACTTCCAAAACAGTTAGAGGAGCATGGTCTTAATTCAGATAATCTGAAGATTGGTAAGAAACAATTAGAAAAGGTCGTTGAAGGTTATACTCGTGAGTCTGGAGTTCGTGCGCTTGAAAAGCAAATAGCTAAAGTTGTGCGATATGCTGCTAAGAATATTGCCATGGAGGAGGAATATAATATCAAGATCACAGATGAAGATATTATAGAAATTCTTGGTAGTCCCAAAATGGAGCGTGATAAGTATGAGAATAATGACGTAGCTGGAGTAGTTACCGGGCTTGCCTGGACCAGCGTTGGTGGCGATATTTTGTTTATCGAATCAATTCTTTCCAAAGGAAAAGGTAATCTCAGCATTACCGGTAACCTGGGTAAGGTGATGAAGGAGTCGGCTACCATTGCAATGGAGTATATTAAAGCAAATGCAGAGCGGCTAGGAATAATACCTTCGATATTCGATCAATATAATGTACATATTCACGTTCCTGAAGGAGCAACACCTAAAGATGGTCCAAGTGCAGGTATTACAATGCTTACTTCTCTCGTCTCTCTATTTTCACAGAAGAAAGTTAAAAAAAGCATTGCTATGACCGGTGAGATTACCCTGCGCGGTAAAGTGCTTCCTGTGGGTGGAATTAAGGAAAAGATTCTAGCTGCCAAGAGAGCAAGAATTAAAGAGATAATCTTGTGTGAAGACAATAAACGTGATATTGAAGAGATCAAGGATGAATATCTTAAAGGTCTTAAATTTCATTACGTAAAAGAAATGAGTGAGGTAATAGATATTGCTATTACCAATCAAAAAGTAAAGAATGCTAAAGCTCTTTAAAAATAAAGCCCCGATAAAGGGGCTTTTTTAATGATTGTACCTGATAGGTTCTTTAAAAATTTACCTTTGCAAAAGACAGACATTAGATTACATGGATAAAAAGATTACTATAGCCATTGATGGATTTTCTTCTACAGGAAAGAGTACGGTAGCCAGACGACTGGCAAAAGAACTGGAATATATATATGTTGATACGGGCGCCATGTACCGGGCGGTTACCCTTTATATGATGCGTAAGTTGTTTGTATCAGATGGAAATTTTGATAAAGAAGCAATTGTGCGCCATTTGCCATTTATCAGTCTTCACTTTGAATTTGATGAAGAGTTAGGATATGGCCATATGTTCCTAAATAATGAAAATGTTGAAAAGGAAATTCGCTATATGGAAGTTTCCCAACATGTCAGTAAGGTTTCTGCAGTTCCGGAAGTTCGAAAAATGCTGGTGAAACAGCAGCAGGAAATGGGAAAGAACAGGGGAGTTGTAATGGATGGCCGCGATATTGGAACCGTCGTTTTTCCTGATGCCGAATTGAAATTGTTTATGACCGCTTCTACTGAAAAGAGAGCTCAAAGAAGATATGATGAATTAAAAGGTAGGGGAGATGAAGTTAATTTTGAACAGGTCCTACAAAACGTAAAAGACAGGGATTATATGGATTCTACCAGGGACGATTCTCCCTTGGTGATGGCAGATGATGCTATTGAATTTGATAATTCCGAAATGGGGTTGGATGAGCAATTTGATAAAATTGTGAAGATCACTAAAGATAAAATCAAAGAGGTTAATTCATAAAATTTATCTCGGCATAATTACTATCCGCAATTAATTGAATAATTAGTTGCGGATTTTTTTTTAGTTACGTATTTTTGCACTCCTTTTTGGCAGAAGACCGGAAATCCAAAAAGGGTTGAAAATCAAAACTATAAACAACTTCTGTAGTTTCTGTTTTGCTGAAAGATTTCCGAAGAAACTCAGAATACAAATTTAAAGTCAGTAATGGCTGAAGAAAACAAAAACAAAGAAACTCAGGAAATTGAAGTACAGGATGTAGCCGGAATGGAGACAGCCTCTCAACCTGAAGCAGAAAAGCAACAGGAAAATCCTGAGAAATTCCTTAAAGAATTTAACTGGCATAATTACGAAGAAGGAATCGATCCTATCGACGATGAGAAACTGGAAGAATTTGAAAAGCTAGTTGAAGAAAATTTCGTTGACACTTTAGATGACGAAGTTGTAACAGGAAAAGTAATCAATATTACAGATCGTGATGCAAT
This sequence comes from Christiangramia lutea, assembly GCF_022489035.1. Taxonomy (GTDB): domain Bacteria; phylum Bacteroidota; class Bacteroidia; order Flavobacteriales; family Flavobacteriaceae; genus Christiangramia; species Christiangramia lutea. Next base: position 599,025 of record NZ_JAKVTV010000002.1, on the reverse strand, counting down.
TATCGATATCAACGCAAAAAGTGAAGGAGTTATTTCTCTTAACGAATTCCGTTACAACCCAGACCTTAAAGAAGGTGATGATGTTGAGGTACTAATCGACGTTCGCGAAGATGCTACCGGACAATTGATCCTTTCTCACCGTAAGGCGAGAGTTATCAAGGCTTGGGAAAGAGTAAACAAAGCTCACGATGAGAGCCTTGTAGTAAACGGATTCATTAAGTGTCGTACTAAAGGTGGTATGATCGTAGATGTATTTGGTATTGAAGCTTTCTTACCAGGTTCTCAAATCGATGTGAAGCCTATTAGAGATTACGATGCTTACGTTGGTAAGAACATGGAATTCAAAGTGGTTAAAATTAACCATGAATTCAAAAACGTTGTTGTATCTCACAAAGCGCTTATCGAAGCAGATATCGAAGAGCAGAAGAAAGAGATCATCGGTCAGCTTGAAAAAGGTCAGGTACTTGAAGGTACTGTTAAGAACATTACTTCTTACGGTGTATTCGTTGACCTTGGAGGTGTTGACGGACTTGTTCACATTACAGATCTTAGCTGGTCTAGGATCAACCATCCAAATGAGATCGTTGAGCTTGACCAGAAACTTAACGTAGTAATCCTTGACTTTGATGAGTCTAAGTCTAGAATTCAGTTAGGTCTTAAGCAACTTTCTCAGCACCCATGGGATGCTCTTGACGAGAACCTGAAAGTTGGTGACAATGTAAAAGGTAAAGTAGTTGTAATCGCAGATTACGGTGCATTTATCGAAGTTGCTGAAGGTGTTGAAGGTCTTATCCATGTTTCAGAAATGTCTTGGAGCACGCACTTGCGTTCAGCCCAGGATTTCGTAAATGTTGGTGATGAGGTTGAAGCGCAAATCCTTACTTTAGATAGAGAAGACAGAAAAATGTCTCTTGGTATCAAGCAGTTGACCCAGGATCCATGGACTGATATCACTTCTAAATATCCTGTAGGTTCTAAGCATAAAGGTATTGTTCGTAACTTCACTAACTTCGGTGTATTCGTAGAGTTAGAAGAAGGTATCGACGGACTTATCTATATCTCTGACCTTTCCTGGACTAAGAAGATCAAGCATCCATCTGAGTTTACTAACGTAGGTGATGAGCTTGAGGTTGTAGTTCTTGAACTTGATGTTGAAGGTAGAAAACTTTCTCTTGGACATAAGCAGATCGAGGATAATCCTTGGGATAAGTATGAAAAAGACTTTGGAGTTGGAACCAAGCATACTGCTGAGATCACTGAGATCGTAGACAAAGGTGCTACTATCGACTTTAACGAGGATATCACTGCATTCATTCCGCAGAGACACCTTGAAAAAGAAGACGGAAGCAAATTGAAAAAAGGTGAAGAGGCAGAATTCCAGATCATTGAATTCAACAAAGAATTCAAGAGAGTGGTAGCTTCTCACATGGTAATTCACAAAGAAGAAGAGCAGAAAATTGTTAAGCAGGCTGCTAAGAAATCGGCTGCGCAAAACAAGGACAACACCACAACAATTGGTGATGTAAATGCTGATCTTCAAGCGTTGAAAGATAAAATGGAAGGTAAGAAGTAATTCTTCCTGATATTTATAAAGTAAAAACCTCCTTAGGCAACTAAGGAGGTTTTTTTATTTGATCAGGAATTTTAATTTAATCTTTTTACTGACCCTCATTTTTCTTTATTCCACCTTTGGTATAAGGCCGCGAAGTCCCATGTCTACCACCGGTTCGCTATTCTCTCCACCAATATCCCATTTTCCGTTACTATTTAGATCTTCCCATTCAAAGCTTTTATTAGTTGATAAAGACATGACTACGGTAATATCTTCATTTTCGTTACCGCTTATAATTAACGGATTACTGAACTCACCGGTAACCACACAGGAGCCCTGAGGAATAGGAGAAGTTTCAAAAATAGGATTTGGTACGGTAATTCCACCTGGAGGTACCTGACCTGTGCTTACGCCGGCAAGGCTTTCAAAGGCAAAGAAGCCCTGAAGTTTATCGTCGTTCACTTCTACGTTCTCATTTTTTACCCTGAAACTAGAAATATAGGTGTTAAAACCTACAAATCCAGCAATGGTAACCTCGTAAGGATTCCCTTCGTAGTGAACCTTTGCGTCTAGATTTTGGTAGGAAAGGGATAGGCGTACCCACTCATAATTCCCCGGATTAATATTCTTCAAAGGAATACTTAGAAAAATTTCTCCGGGTTCAATAGTAATACTTTCGTCAAAATCAATGGCATTATCACCGCCAGCAGTAGTTTCTGGCGCATGATAGAGGATTTCCCCCTCTCCCAATGGAGTAAAAGCATCTGGAGCAAATTCTAGATAATGTGCAGAGATGCTGTTGAAATTTGGGTCCTGCGCCGCATTACCTTCTGGTACCTGTGAAGGATTTCCAGTGTTTCCTAATCTTAACTGGTTAGGGTCGACATCTAATTTTATAATCAAATTGGCTTCTGTTTGTGAAGGCTCTGGTTGTTCATCATTATCATTACAAGCAATTGCTAAAAATGCAAAACTTAGAATCGTAGATATCTGTAATGTTCTTTTCAATTTATTTTTCATATTAGGTAGGTTGTTTAACTGGATATATAACTGATTAAATTTAGAAAATATTATAATAGGTCATAGATCCTTTTTTATTAACGGGATTCTGAAATGAAAGAATACCCAAAGACACCATTTCACAATAGTTTGTGAATATTTGCCGCGATAAATTCATATAATTGAAAATGAAGAAACGATATTGGATCATCCTGATTTTAATATTAGCCTTAGTAATTACATACTTTTCAGGGCCAGTACCTTCAACACCGGTTTATTCTACAGAATTACCTGAATTCCCAAAAGAATTTAGCCAATTGGAAGAATATATAGCGCAAAAGGAAGATTCCATGCCTGTAAGAAAGGATAATCAGGCGAGGATCGTCTGGTATGACCAGCCCCAAAAGACTGAATTCAGTATAATTTATTTACATGGGTTTGCCGGTAGTTACCGTGATGGATTTCCGGTAAATCAGAATATCGCAGATGCTCTTGAGGCAAATATTTTCATGGCCAGATGGGCTGGTCATGGCCTGAAGCCACCTGCTTCACTTAATAATTTCAATGGAGAGAATGCGTGGAAATCTGCCAGGGAAGCTTTGCAGATTGGGAACAGAATAGGGAAGAAGGTTATTATAATGAGTACTTCTACCGGGGGAACCCTGGCTCTAAAACTGGCCGCAACCTATCCTGAAAAGATTTACGCACTGGTGAATCTTTCTCCAAACCTGGAAGATGATCAGCCGGGTACTTTTGTATTGAATTCTCCCTGGGGATATGAAATTGCCAGTTTAATATCTTTCGGTAAAAATAAAAAGATCGAACATGAACAGGAAGTAGCGAGACAATACTGGGATACAGTTTATCCTTCACGTGCCCTGGTAGATCTGCAGGTGCTTGTTGAAACTACCATGTTACCTGAAACCTTCAGAAAAATAGAGGTGCCTGTACTAACACTCTATTACCATAAGAATTTCATTGAAGAAGACCAGCATGTTGAAGTTAGCGTTTATGAAGATGCTTATAAACTTTTTGCTACACCCGACTCATTAAAAAAACTGAAAGCTCTGGAAACTCAGGATACTCATTTTATAGGAAGCGAAATAAAATCTAAGGATACCAAAAGTGTAGAAGAGGAAATCCTGAAATTCTTAAATGAAATTGAAACTAAACCAGTTGGTTAAATTAGCAACTTTACCTGAAGAACTTTTTCAGGAATTCTGCATATCCCATAGAATTAGCGGCTTGTAACTTGAAATCACCCAGCATATTATCAAGTACCGAAAGATCGAATTCTATTTCTTTTTCTCCAAACCACTCCAGGCATAGGGTGTACCAGATTTCATTCATAATTTTAATACGCGTATATTCTACCTGGCAACCGAATTCAGGATAATCATCCAGCTTTACCCTTATGATACTTCCATTCTGATTTTCTTTCAGTTTATAACCAATTCTCTCTTTTCTTACCCCGAGCCAGTTGTACTTTTCACCTTCGATAATCTCCTGGAAAAGCCCATCTTTTTCAGCCGAACTAAAACTCCATTTTATATAATTTTCAAAATTACCCTCGGACATTCTGGTAATGTTTTCAGTCTTAGAACGTGAAATACGTTGTTTGATCTCCACATTACCTTCCCTAAGTTTAATTCCAATATCATCCTGATTTTTCAAAGGAAGATAATAATCGGTTCTGGGAATGGCATTTTCGAAGGTGTGGCCGTTATCCATAAACCATTTTTCCACCGCTTTAAGCTCAGTGGAGTAAAACCATCTAATTTCCCTGCTTTTGAACATTCTTTATGTTTTGGCTTATTTCCCTACTTTAAAATTCTGAAATATTAAATTTACGAAAATCTGATTTTAAGATATCAATTTTGAAATTAGAAGATAAGCCGGTCTATATTATTCAATCCAAAAAAAACATTACTTTTGTTGCAATCCACAAATAGTCTTATGAGCCGGAAAGTACTACTAGACTCTAACGAACTAAATATCATTCTACATCGTTTGGCTTGTCAGTTAGTAGAAAAGCATACAAATTTTAAAGAAACGGTTCTTGTTGGAATCCAACCCCGTGGAATCTACGTAGCCAATAGAATTGAGAAAATTCTTAAAGAAGAATATGGGCTTAATTCCATTAAAATCGGGCAATTGGATATCACTTTTTACCGGGACGATTTCAGAAGAGGAGATAAACCTCTAAAGGCCAACAAAACCAGGATAGATTTTATTGTAGAAGATAAATGTGTGGTTTTCATTGATGATGTTCTATACACCGGACGCAGCATTCGGGCGGCGTTAACCGCGATTCAGTCTTTTGGAAGGCCTAAGGAAATAGAGTTGTTAAGTCTTATAGACAGAAGGTTCAGCAGACATTTACCCGTTCAGCCAGACTATAATGGCAGGCAGGTAGATGCAATAAACGAGGAAAAAGTGAAGGTAAGCTGGAAAGAAAATGATGGTGAGGATGCAGTTTATCTAATTTCAAAATAGATAGGAAATGAGCAGCGAATTAAGTGTAGACCACTTACTAGGTATAAAATATCTAAAACCTGAAGATATAGATCTTATCTTCAAAACAGCCGATCATTTTAAAGAGGTAATTAACCGGCCTATAAAAAAGGTTCCTTCTTTAAGGGATATTACCATTGCCAATCTATTTTTTGAGAACAGTACTCGAACAAGACTTTCTTTTGAGCTGGCTGAAAAGCGTCTAAGTGCAGATGTGATCAACTTTTCTGCAGCATCATCTTCTGTAAAGAAAGGGGAAACCTTAATTGATACAGTTAATAATATACTTTCCATGAAAGTGGATATGGTGGTGATGCGTCATCCAAATCCAGGTGCCGGGATCTTTCTTTCCAAACATGTAAACGCCAGTATTATTAATGCGGGAGACGGGGCTCATGAGCATCCTACCCAGGCCTTACTGGACTCCTATTCAATAAGAGAAAGATTGGGCGATGTTAAGGGTAAAAAAGTAGTGATTGTTGGTGATATTTTGCATAGCAGGGTGGCCTTATCAAATATTTTCGCTCTGAAATTACAGGGCGCGCAGGTAAAAGTTTGCGGACCAAAAACCTTATTACCAAAACATATAGAATCTCTGGGAGTAGAGGTGGAAACCAACCTGAGAGCAGCTTTAGAATGGTGTGATGTGGCAAATATGTTAAGGGTTCAGAATGAACGAATGGATATTAGTTATTTCCCGAGTACCCGGGAATACGTGAAACAATTCGGTCTGAATAAAAAACTACTGGATAGTCTTAATAAAGAAATAGTGATTATGCACCCGGGGCCAATTAATCGCGGAGTGGAAATTACTAGTGATATTGCAGATTCTGAGCATGCCATAATCCTGGACCAGGTTCAAAATGGTGTTGCCGTAAGGATGGCAGTAATTTATCTTCTGGCTTCAAAGATCAAGCAATAATTACTGTATTTATCGGTAGCTGATTTTTTAATTTAAATTGAAATTAGATTTTGAATATGAAAACTTCCAAGAAAGAAAATTTTTTATTGATATTAAACGAAGGTGACCCTATCACTGATTTTGCTTCTGAACTCACCAAACATCATTCAGATTTCAAGGAAGAGAATGTGGTGATAGATCTTAAATCCCAGAATGTAGAATCAGATCAGCTACTGGCATTTCTGGAGCTTTCCAATATCCACAGGAATGAGAATAAAAGTTTTGTACTGGTAAATGATGCTGTTGGAATAGATGAACTTCCAGAGGAACTTATAGTAGTTCCTACACTTCAGGAAGCAGAAGACATGATACAAATGGATGAGATACAGAGAGATCTTGGGTTTTAAAATCTATCTGTTTCCTACTGAATTGAAAATCACCTTCAGATGAAGATCACGATCCTGGGCTGTTATGCGGCTACTCCTAGAAGTTTTACCAATCCAACCTCACAGGTTCTGGAGATCAAGAACAATCATTTTTTAATTGATTGTGGGGAAGGCACACAGGTTCAACTAAGAAGGAACAAGATCAAATTTTCGAAAATAAAGCACATTTTTATTTCGCATCTTCATGGAGATCACTTTTATGGGTTAGTAGGTCTTGTGAGTACCTTCAGGCTTTTAAACCGCGAAAGTGAACTTCACATTTATGGTCCTAAGGGAATAAAGGAGATCATAACTCTTCAATTGAAACTGGCAAACTCCTGGACCAATTTCCCTTTAATTTTTCATGAACTCACCTCGAAAGATCCACAGCTTATCTTTGAGAATTCCAAAGTAAGTGTTACAACAATTCCCTTAAAGCATCGGGTATATACAAATGGTTTTTTGTTCAGGGAGAAAGAAGGGGACAGGAAGTTGCTTATTGATAAGGCAGAAGAGTATAATATAGATTTCGCTTTATTCAAAAGCCTTAAAAAAGGGAAGGATGTAGTATCTGAAGACGGTGAACTAATTCCTAATCATTTGGTGACTGATGATCCTGTACCTCCTAAATCCTATGCATTTTGTAGCGATACGGTTTTTGATCCGGAAATCGTTCCTTTAATAAAGAAGGTCACAGCGCTTTATCATGAATCTACATTTTTAGAAGATCAGGCCGAGCTGGCATTTCCCACCAAACACTCTACAGCGAAACAAGCTGCGAGTATCGCCAGAATGGCGGAAGTTCAAAAACTGATTCTTGGGCATTACTCCACGAGATATGGGAAAATTGAGCTTTTTCGTCAAGAGGCATCTGAAATCTTTCCAAATATTGTTCTTGCCGATGATGGCATGGAAATAGTCGTTGAATAACACCCTCATAGTAAAACGGTTATCACCTAATATCTCGAAAGCTTAGCTGTATTTCGGCCGTAAATTCCTACAAAAAATGTTAAATATTACTAAAAATTTGTAATATTTTTAAGAAGGTATGCATTTAGTCGATTAATAATGTACATTTATCTTCCCTGATTCTAATGTAGGAATTTATGAAGAAAATTACATCAACAGGTTTTACCTTATTATTTTGCGCGGTTTTTCTTACATCTTGTTCGAAGGATAATATTCAGGATGATGTAACTGCGTATGACCAGGTTGTAGCTGAAAGAACTGATTATTCTTACAACACCATTGAGGTAGAGATCCTTGATGAGATCAACCTATACAGAGAGGCAATTGGTTTAAGGGAATTAAAACCTATGGCCAAATTATCTATAGAGTCTGAAGGTCACACTGAATATATGATCGATGAAGGAACTGTAAGTCATGATAATTTTCCTTTAAGGGCTTCAAAATTAATGAATGGAGCTGGTGCTAAAGCTGTAGCCGAGAATGTTGGATATGGTTATCGAACATCAAATGCAGTGGTGAACGCCTGGTTGAAAAGTAAAGGTCACCGGGAAAATATTGAAGGTGGATATACTCACTTTGGTATTTCGGTTAGACAGGATGAAGAAGGAAAGAATTATTTCACGAATATATTTATTAAGAAATAGAAAAGTAAGGTTTGTTTTTCCCCCCAAATCGAGAAAAGGGTTCAGGCTAGAGGCTGGCCCTTTTTTTTTTGAATGTCTTTAAGTTATACTGATTATGGAATGATTTAATCAAGCCTTAAAAAATTTTTTAGTCCAGCTTAGGCAATTCGCTTATATACATTTTTTGATAATCCATATTATTCATTCCACTTTCTCCTAATTGTTCAAACTCTATTCTTTGTATTGATTCTCGATTTACAGGTGACCTGCCTAAGATTCTGTTCAGGGTGATTTCTAACAAAGGTTCATTCTGTTCTCCCAGAACGCCATAATTGCTTAGATTTTCGATATAAACAATATCTGGTTCCAGGCCTGTAAAATAATCTGAACGGTCTTCAACATTAAGTGTTTTAAAAACCAATGGCTGCATTGCATAGGTATGGTTTGGATTGGCTCCTTCTTTATTAAAATCGTCACTATCATATAAAGTTACCGATGCCTGAAATTTTCCAACTGTCCGGTCTCCTACCTGTACAACATTTATGTATGGATCCAATCCATTGATCATAAGCTCACTTGCCGAGGCACTTGACGCTGAGGTTAAAATGTAAACTTCATTTAGATTTAAACTATTGATCTTTTCTCCGGTTCTTAATTCAACATCAAATCGGTTGATCAGGGCTTCAGGATTCTGGGTTTCATATAAATTCTGATATTTCTCATTCCATTCCTCCTTGATAAATACCTTGCCTTCGAACTGACCGGTGATCATACTTGCTAGATCCTTGGCAGATTCTACAGAACCTCCGCCATTATATCTAAGATCAAGTATTAGATCTGTAACGCCTTTAGATTTAAATTCTCCGAAAGCTTTATTCAAATCGTTATCGAAATTGGCAATAAAACTATTATACATCAGGTAAGCGATCTTTTTGCCCCCTGTTTCAATTACCTTTGAAATATAGATCGGGTTTTCAGTATAATTTTCATCATTAAGATTAACTTCCTCATCACTTAAAATAATCTGCCCATTTTCAACGATTCCAACGTTGATGGTAAAACTAGATTTATCGATGAGGGAGGAAAAATTATTTAGCGTAAGTTTCTGCCCATCAATTTCAGTAAAGACATTACCTCTTTGGAGTCCGGCTTCCTCCGCAGAAGTTCCCGGTAAGATGTATCTAATAATCCCGAAAACGTTATTGGTTCCAGAGATCCTGCCAATTCCATATTTTATTCCAGTTGCACCAGTAATACCATCGAATCTGTCTTCAAGGCTGTTATAATCATCTGTTATAAAACTGAAACGGTCTACGGGTGCTAGAAGTTGATCAAAAAGATCTTCAGGTGAGTCAGCTTCCTTCAGGAAAGCCACTTTTTCTGTCTGGTTTTGAAAATAATTGTCCTCTAACTCCGGAACATCATCTTTATAAAGATAAAATTCGTTAAGTCCGTTATAAACAAAATCTTCAATTTCTATTTCCGGATCGTCGGTTATTTCAGAATTGGTTTCCGGATTATCCGTGAAGGTTTCCTCTTCTTCACAAGAGGCGAGTCCTGCAACGATGATTCCCAGGTATAATATATTTCTCAATTTCATCAATCTCTTTTATTGGCAAGTTATGGAACTGCCTGATTTCTTGCAATTTTTAACCTAAAGGAGCATCAATTATGCCAATTTAGAATACAGGCTTTTCTTTAAATAAAATTTAAACTGAAATTGGGATTTTATTGAAATCGAAAAAGGTTCAGGCTAGAGGCTGAACCTTTTTCTCTTCAATCGACTATTTGTTGGGGTCGATTTAATATTTCGTGAAAAGAGATCAAATTATTAGGTATAATCACTTCAATTCATTGAATTTCAATGATGGGGGATGTACACCATAATTCAACCTCTTTCCGTCAGGTTAGTTAGCCTGTTATTCCATTTTTACGACCTGAAACATTGATCTTCTATTAAGCTGGTGGTCCTGCTCGCTGCAACGATCACAGTCGATAGCAGGTTTTGTTTCGCCGTATCCCTTAAATTCAACGATCCTTTCCGGAGCAATACCATTTTCAACCATGTAGTCTCTGGTAGCCTGGGCTCTTCTTACTGCTAGTTTTTCGTTATAAGCATTACTTCCACGACGATCTGTATGCGAACTTATCTCGATTACCAGTTCAGGATATTCATTTTTCATAAGTGCGATGAGTTTATATAATTCATCGGCAGCATCTGGTCTTATATCTGATTTGTCGAAATCGAAATATATATTTTCAATTTCAGCAAGATATTCTACATCCTTCACCGGGTTCAACTGAATATCGTAAATGATCTCGTCCTTATCATCAGTATTCATGGTAGTTACCTGTCCTTCAAAGGCCTCATATTCTATCTCTTTAGCTTCAACCGGAAAGTTTTTGTCACGGTCTATTCCAGTCTGGTAGTTACCTTCAGAATCGGTTTCAAGGAAAGCAATTTGTTCGCCTTTCTCATCCATAAGCCTTACCGTTGCAGCTGGAATTGGTTTTCCATTCACGGCGTCGGTCACCTGACCTTTCAGGATTAGTGGATTCAGTTTGTTGAAAACATAGATATTATCGCTCCTGCCACCGCGGTTAGTTGAAATAAAACCTTCTTTAGAATCAGTGACCTGAAAATAGGCGAAATCATCCATGCTGGAGTTTACAGGTTCACCCAGGTTTTCCACACTTCCATCTTCATGTTTGAAAATGTCGAAAAGGCCTAAACCTGCATGACCATTGGAAGAGAAGTATAAAGTACCGTTAGAATCCATGAATGGGAAACTTTCATCAAATTCGGTATTTACGGGTTCACCAAGATTTTCAGGTGTACCTAAATTACCATTTTCGTCAATCGCAACTTTATAAATATCGGTTCCTCCAATTCCTCCCTTCATGTCTGAGGTGAAGTAAAGGGTTTTTCCATTTGGAGATAGGGAGGGGTGGCCCACTGAATATTCGTTGCTGTTAAAGGCTAATTCTTTTACCTCAGTCCATCCTTTATCTGTGTTTGTCGCAGAATAGAGTTTAAGATGGTTTACCTTGTCCTTATCTCGTTTTCCTTCCTTTTTACCCAGGTAATTATTTCTTGTAAAATAAATAGTGTTACCATCTGGGCTTATAACTGCCGGGCCATCATGTAGCTTGGTATTAATGTCTCCTTTAATTGGATTTACCGTCCCAGATGCCATATCCATCACATAGATGTCTAGAAATGGTTCTCCATTCCAGCTATAGGTTTTTTCTTTTACATTTTCATCCTGTGCTCTGGCTGAGACGAAGTATAGCTTGTCATCTTTTACAAAAACACCAAAATCGCTTACTTCGGTATTGAATTCAGAAGCCTGTAATTTATAGGTGGCCTTGGTTTTATATTCATTCTTCTCTAACATAGCTTGGATCTCCTCAGAGCCTCTGCCGCTCTCCAGATATTTTCTAAGCCACTGTCGTGATTCATCATACCTTTTTGTGCCTCGAAGTGCCTGGGCATATTTGTAATAATACTCTGGAGACACTGTTGTATCTTCAATAATATCACCATAATAATGTACCGCATTTTCCGGGCTTCTTAGCATCATATAGGTGTCACCTAGTTTTTTGGAATTATAGGTGACATTATATTCTTTTTCTATAAGCTCTTTATAAAGTTCTGTGGCTTCCAGGTAGGCAAAATCATCGTAAAGCCTGTCTGCCTTTTTCTGTTTTCCGCTTTGAGCATTAACGCCTATTGTGCAGAAGATTAGTACTAGGAATAGAGAGTAAAAGTTTTTCATAATCAACAGGTCTTAAGGTTAAAAGAAACGGGGTGATTTATACCTGGTATTTTTAAATCGAAGTTCGTAAATAAGAAGTACCTCGTGTGATCCTGAGGTGTAAGGACTTATATCTGATATTGGATATTCGTAAGCGTACCCTGCACGGAATCCATCGAACAACTGAACATCAAGAAATCCTCCTATAGCATCATCTATACGGTAGTTTGCACCAAGATAGAATTTCTCATTAAAGATGGTAGTCGCTGAAATATCTACAGATAGTGGTGCTCCCTTGGTTGCTTTAAAAAGAGTAGTAGGTCTTAATTTCACGTTATCGCTAAGGTCGAAAACGTATCCACCTGTTAGATAGTAATGAACTTGTTCAAGAGCCAGATACTCATTAAACTCATTATTATCATTATTGATTAGTTTAGGAGCAGAACCTCCAATATACCAGTTTTGGGACGACAAATAAAAACCTAGTCCGAAGTTTGGCGTCCACCGGTTAAACTGATCCTGAAAAAATGGGTCATTCATCACATCCGGCTCTGTGAACAGTTCATCATCAAGATTATAATAGCTCATACCTGCTTTCAAACCCAGTCGAAGAGTCACCTCACTACTAAGGTCAAGGCGGTAAGAGAAATCGCCATAGGCATAGGTGTAATTCTCATAACCGGCATTATCGTTAATGATCGAAAGGCCTAATCCTACCTTATCATTGCTCAATGGTGAATGTAGAGATAGGGTTTGAGTAGTAGGCGCCCCTTCCAGGTCTGCCCACTGGCTACGGTGTAATCCCACCGTAGAGAATCCGTCCCTGCTCCCTGCATAGGCAGGGTTTATGGAGATGGTATTATACATATATTGAGTAAATTGAGGGAGCTGTTGCGAAAAGCCTGAGGCAGTCACAAACAAGATCACTATGATTAAAGCTATTTTTTTCATGGTTTCCCTTTTTTATTTAGTTCCTAAGTAGATATATCCCTGTATAGGTCTGAACTCGCTATTTCTTATCTCTAGAATATAGTAGTAAGTACCTGATGGGAGTTGGTTCGAATTGGTGAATGAGCTTTCTGAATATCCATCCCAGTTATTCTGATAGTTTTGGGCCGAGAATACTTCTGACCCCCACCTGTTAAAAATCTTCAGATTATAGGTGAAGCCACATTCAGTATCCAGGTCAACTTCAAAGAAGTCATTGCGGTTATCTCCATTTGGGGTAACAGCTTTGGAGATGCTGTCTTTTAAATCTTCCAGATCACAATCCAGAACGATACAATCCACAATTTCTATAGTAATTATTGTAGAGGAAGGACAAGTTCCTTCAACCAAATATTCAAAGTTGTAGAATCCTGGTTCTATTATAGAAGGATCAATAAATCCATTATCAAGTCCTCCTGAATTATCTGTATCTATCCAGCTTCCATTTTCCTCAAATTCACCTAGGAAAACATTGTTTAGATCATAAATACCGCTATCATTACAAACTTCTAGATTATCTTCCGTTTCGACCTGTTCAGCAACAGGATCTTCAATAATTATACTGGTTACTCCTGAAATCTGTCCGAATTCATCTCTTGCGGTTACCTGGTAAGTACCAGGATCCAGATTCTCGAACACCCCGCTTTCCTGATAGTTTTCTCCATCTACACTATAGGTCAAGCCTTCCCGAGTGTCTACTGTTATAGTTCCAGTCGGGTTAGCACATGTCGCTTCTGCACTTACAGATCCTGTTGGTGCTGAAGGCGGTTCTGGGTTATCCTGATTTATGGTAACCGTAAATGAACATTCAGTGGTATTACCTGATGCATCTGTTACCGAATAGCTTACCGTGGTGGTTTCACCTACAGGGAATTCTTCTCCCGAAGCGAATCCAGCTGAAAGCTCCACTTTTGATACTCCGCAGTTATCTGAAGTTATGATCTCGTCGTAGTTCACGATCATAGATTCTTTTCCAAATTCTGCGTTCATCGTGATATCTGATGGACAGTCGATCGAAGGCGATTCAGTATCGATTACAATTACATCAAAACTTGAGGTTACAGAATTACCTGAATTATCTGTAGCCGTATAGGTTACAGTTGTAGTACCAACCGGGAACTCAGATCCTGGTTGAAGTCCTTCTGTAAGTTCAATCACATCAAGTTCACAATTGTCTTCAGCATCGGGAGCATCAAAGCTAACTACCGCACCACAAACTCCCGGATCGTTATTCATGGTTATATCGTTCATGTCAGCTATAGTAGGGGCCTGGTCATCTGAAATTTTCACATCAAATGAACACTCTACAAAGTTTCCTTCATCATCTGTTGCTCTATAGGTTACCGTAGTTGTTCCTATCGGGAAAGTTTCCCCTGGAGCAGGTCCTGAAACAAGAGTGATGTTTACATTTCCAGAATTATCTGAAGCTGTTGGTAATTGATAGTCTACAACTGCACTACAGCTGTCTGAATCCATATTTTGGTCAATATCAACTGGACAGTTGATGGTTGGTGCTTCGGAATCACTTACCGTAACTGTAAAGCTGCAGGTACTGGTATTTCCAGCATCATCTGTAGCTTCAAATATTACTGTAGTAGTTCCAAGTGGGAATTGAGATCCTGAAGCAGGTCCTTCTGTTTGAGCTAAAGTCGCATCGCAATTATCGCTTAGCATAGGCTCATCGAAAATCACCATCGCATAATCTGCATTTTCAGCAGCGCTCACAGAAACGTCATCAATACAAGTTAGAGTAGGAGCTTCAGCATCAATTACAGTTACAGTAAAGCTTGAAGAAACAGAGTTTCCAGCATTATCTGTAGCAGTGTACGTAACTTCGGTAGTCCCTACAGGGAATTCAGCTCCCGAATCCAGACCGGCTGTTAATGTAACGCTATCGATCTCGCAGTTATCTGAAGCCATTGGAGCATCAAAACTAACTACCGCACCACAAACCCCCGGATCGTTATTCATGGTTATATCGTTCATGTCAGCTATAGTAGGGGCCTGGTCATCTGAAATAGTCACATCGAATGAACACTCTACAAAGTTTCCTTCATCATCTGTAGCTCTATAGGTTACCGTAGTTGTTCCTATCGGGAAACTTTCCCCTGGAGCAGGTCCTGAAACAAGAGTGATGTTTACATTTCCAGAATTATCTGAAGCTGTTGGTAATTGATAGTCTACAACTGCAATACAGCTGTCTGAATCCATATTTTGGTCAATATCAACTGGACAGTTGATGGTTGGTGCTTCGGAATCACTTACCGTAACTGTAAAGCTGCAGGTACTGGTATTTCCAGCATCGTCTGTAGCTTCAAATGTTACCGTAGTAGTTCCAAGTGGGAATTGAGATCCTGAAGCAGGTCCTTCTGTTTGAGCTAAAGTCGCATCGCAATTATCGCTTAGCATAGGCTCATCGAAAATCACCATCGCATAATCTGCATTTTCAGCAGCGCTCACAGAAACGTCATCAATACAAGTTAGAGTAGGAGCTTCAGCATCAATTACAGTTACAGTAAAGCTTGAAGAAAAAGAGTTTCCAGCATTATCTGTAGCAGTGTACGTAACTTCGGTAGTCCCAACTGGGAATTCAGCTCCCGAATCCAGACCGGCTGTTAATGTAACGCTATCGATCTCGCAGTTATCTGAAGCCATTGGAGCATCAAAACTAACTACCGCACCACAAACTCCCGGATCGTTATTCATGGTTATATCGTTCATGTCAGCTATAGTAGGGGCCTGGTCATCTGAAATTGTCACATCGAATGAACACTCTACAAAGTTTCCTTCATCATCTGTAGCTCTATAGGTTACCGTAGTTGTTCCTAATGGGAAACTTTCACCAGATGCTGGTCCTGAAACCAGGCTTAGATTTACAACTCCTGAATTATCAGAAGCAGTTGGTAAAGTATAGTTTACTACAGCGTCACAACTTCCTGTGTCTACGCTCTGATTAATATCTGTAGGACAGTTAATTGTTGGTGCTTCGGAATCATTTACAGTAATTGAAAAACTACAGGTAGACGTGTTGCCCGCATTATCTATAGCTTCAAAGGTAATAGTGGTTGTGCCTAATGGGAACTGAGAGCCCGAAACTGGTCCTTCAGTTTGTGTTAAGGTTGCTCCGCAATTATCGCTGAGGCTCGGATCTGCAAAATTAACTACTGCATAGTCTACATTCTCAGCCGCGCTTACTGCAAGGTCGCCAATACAGGAAAGGGTAGGAGCTTCAGCATCTACCACTGTAACATTGAAGCTTGAAGTGGCTGAATTTCCGGCATTATCGATTGCGGTATAAGTTACCAGGGTTGTTCCTATCGGGAATTGTGATCCAGGGCCAAAGCCTTCAGTAACACTTAAACTTGCCAGGCTGCAGTTATCACTTGCTGCCGGTGGAAAAAAGTTTACGATAGCTCCACAAACATCTGGATCGTTATCTACTGTTATATCATCCATGTCTGCAATTTCCGGATCCTGATCATCCAGAACCGTAACAGTAAAGCTGCAGCTCACAGAGTTTCCATTTTCGTCGGTTGCTGTAAAACTTACCGTAGTATGACCAATAGGGAATACTTCTCCGGACGCCGGTCCGGCGGTTTGAGTAAGTGTTACGATTCCTGAATTATCGGAATAAACCGGATCATCAAAAGTTACAAGAGCATCACAACTATCTGTATCTACAGATTGAGAGATATTATCCGGACATTTGATTTCAGGATCTTCATTGTCTGAAACTACAATATCGAAACTACACTGAGTAGTATTACCTGAAGCATCTGTTGCTTCATAGGTTATAGTAGTAGTTCCTATTGGGAATTGAGACCCAGAGTCTAGACCTTCAATTTTTGCTACTGTTACATCGCAATTATCGGTAGCAGCTGCATCGCTGAAAGTAACTACAGCGAAGCTTTCTCCATCAGTCGTATCTACATTAATATCTGAAGGACAGGATATTTCTGGCATTTCATTATCTGAAACCATTACATCAAAGGACATTTCAAATGAATTTCCTGCGACGTCGGTAGCAGTATAAGTTACGGTTGATGTTCCGATTGGGAATTCAGATCCAGAAGCTAATCCATCAGTTAGAATTAGACTTTCTACTGAGCAATTATCTGAAGCTACCGGAGTGGAATAATTCACAATTGCACCACAAGTTCCAGAATCACTGTCTACCATAATAGGTTCTGCCTGAACTATACCTGGAGCCTCATTGTCTATAACGATCACATCAAAACTTGTAGAAGTGGTATTGTTAGAATCGTCAGTAGCGGTAAAGGTAACTGTGGTTGTTCCTACAGGGAACTCTGAACCTGAGTCTAATCCCGCTGTACGTTCTATACTAACCAGAGTACAATTGTCATCACCACCTGGCCCAGCAAAACTTACAATTGCTCCACAAATCCCCTCGTCATTATTAACGGTGATATCGTTCATATCATCGATTGTAGGATCCTGGTCATCTCCAATTACCACATCGAAAGAACATTCAACAAAGTTTCCTTCATTATCTGTAGCTCTATAAGTTACCGTGGTAGTTCCTTTTGGAAAAGCTGAACCTGGAGCCAAACCTGATTCAAGGGTAACTGTTACGTCACCGGAATTATCTGTAGCGGTTGGAATACTATAATTTACAATCGAAGTACAAAGATCCCCATCAACATTCTGGCTTATGTCTGAAGGACAATCGATGGTAGGAGCTTGAGCATCATTTACGGTTACATCGAAACTACATTCTACCATATTTCCGGCTTCATCCTGAGCCTGGAAAGTCACCGTAGTGGTTCCAAGAGGAAAGTTTGAGCCTGAAGCAGGACCTGCCGTCTGGGTTAAATCAGCACCACAGTTATCATCAAAGATCGGGTCATCAAAAGTTACTACGGCAAAATCTTCATTTTCTGAAGCGTTTACCGAGAGGTCTCCTCTACAGGTAATCATTGGATTTTCAACATCTACGATAGTTACTGTGAACTCTGTTGTAGCAATGTTGCCATTTACGTCGGTAACCGTATATTCCACAGTGGTTTCACCAACAGGGAACCTTGAGCCGGAAGTAAAACCTTTGGTTATTTCAAGGCTTTCAATTCCACAATTATCATCAACAACAGGTGGATTGAAGTTTATAAAAGCTCCGCAGATTCCATTATCATTATTCTCAATGATATCTGGCATATCTGCAATTTCAGGTGCCTGGTCATCTTCTATAGTTACGTTGAAACTACAACTAGCCTGGTTGCCTGCCGCATCTGTAACTCTAAAGCTCACGGTAGTAGTTCCCACCGGAAATTCTTCTCCAGAAGCAGGGCCCGCAGTTTGAGAGATATTGACGTCGCCTGAATTGTCGCTAAAGGTTGGTGTAGTAAAAGTTACTATGGCGTCACAGCTAGCGATATCGTTAGTTTGAACTATATTATCAGGACAATCAATTTCCGGTGCTTCGTTGTCACTTACAACAATATCAAAACTACACTCAGCTGTATTTCCTGAAGCATCTGTAGCCTCAAAGGTAATCGTAGTGGTTCCTATTGGGAATTGAGATCCTGAATCTGGACCTGAGATCTTCTGTACTGTAACTGAACAGTTATCTGTAGCTGTCGCATTATTGTAATTAACCACAGCATATTCCTCTCCATCCTCAGTATTTATGTTGATCGTATTCGGACAGCTGATAACAGGATCCTGGTCATCACTAACAATAACATCAAAGGTCATGGTGGATGAATTTCCATAAATGTCTATGGCTGTAAAACTTACGGGAGTGGTGCCAATTGGGAATTCAGAACCTGAGCTTAGACCTTGGGTTTGAGTTAGACTTGAAATTCCGCAATTATCATTAACCGTTGGAGCGTCGAAAGTTACAATTGCCCCGCAGGCATCGGTATCGTTACTACTTATTATATTGGAATATTGAGTGATTACCGGATCTTCATTATCGATCACTTCAACTTCAAAACTCGTTGAAACGGTATTTCCAGCTCCATCTGTAGCTCTGAAAGTAACCGTAGTGGTTCCTACCTGGAATACAGATCCTGAGGAAGGCCCAGCTGTACGTTCAATAGTTAGAGAAGGACAATTATCATCTGCAGCAGGTGTAGAGAACATTACTACGGCCCCACAAATTCCAGGATCATTATTTACTGTAATCTTATCTTTTGAATCTATTGTTGGAAGCTGATCGTCCAGAACTGTTACAGTAAAAGTACATTCCACGAAATTATTATCCTCGTCTGTAGCTCTATAGGTAATTGGAGTAACCCCAACCGGGAATGTGGAACCTGAAGCAGGTCCGGAGATCCTAGACATGGTTACATTTCCAGAGTTATCGTCAGCGGTTGGTAGTTCATAAGTTACCACTGCGCTACAATTGTCTACATCTACTCCCTGGGTTATACTGGCAGGACAGTTTATGGTAGGATTCTCTGAATCGTTAACAGTAACTGTAAAACTACAGGTAGCTTTATTTCCTGAAGCATCCTCAGCTTCATAGGTAATCGTTGTAACGCCTTTAGGGAAATTAGATCCTGAAGCAGGTCCTGCGATCCTGGTAATAGATACATCGCAGTTATCACTAAAAGATGGTTCGTTATAATTAACTACTGCAAAATTCTCTCCGTCGGCGGTATTTTCAGTAATTCCACCTGGACAGGTGATCACAGGTAATTGAGTATCGGTAATTTTTACAGTTTGGACAACTGGTGTAGCTGAGTTTCCATTCACGTCATCTACATTCCATGTAATGGTAGTTGTTCCTACTGGAAATAGTTCGTTAAGGGCTGCTCCGTCATCTCTTGTACCAGTAACAGCACCAATTGAGCAATTATCTGTTGCTGTTGGAGCCACGATGTTAAGGAGCGCTCCGCAAGAATTAGCATGAGCATTTTCGTTTATTGCTGAAACTGAAGCTATAACCGGGATTTCATTATCGGTTACAGTTACAGTTAAAGAATTTGAAATCGAATTACTGGAAGCATCAGAAACTGTGTATTGAATAGTTGTTTCTCCAACGTTAAAAGTATATGATCCTATTTGCCCGTTTCCATTCGCAGTAACTGCTCCGTTCATCGTCCAGGAAAGGGTCGCACCAGAACAGTTGTCACTGAAGCTTACATCTGGAATATTGATATTTGCAGAACATGATCCTGAATCTGAATTTTCAGATATATTTCCGGAAATCGAAAGTGTTGGATTTGTGGTATCGTCAGTAGCTGTAATCGTAACTGGAGTAACTTCAGAATCACAATCTGGATTGCTGGCAGTCAAACTATAATTACCCGCAGTTAAATTTGAATAAACTCCCGAATTATGAGAATATGAGTTATTAAATTCGTCGGTTAGGGTATAAGTTAATCCAGATACGGTTTGGAAATTAATGGCTCCATTATCCAGACCACAGGTAGTATTGGTAGTTGAATTTACAACTGGCGCTGCCGGAGTTGGATTTATGGTCAGGGTTATAGCTGTTCTACCGTTACTTGGACAAGTACCTGAAACTCTTTCTGCGTAATAAGTGGCAGTTCCAACGCTATTAATGGTTGGAGAGGCGACTGCATTTCCTCCACTTGCTGCATCATACCAAACAAGGTCTGAAGAATTTGCGAAGGCATCATTTGCATCTAAGGTCTGAATCGATTCAGCAGCGCACTCTACTATTGGATTAGTGGTAGGTGTGGGTGCCGCAGGGGTGTCACCAATGGTGATATTGAAGCTACAGGTCTTTCTTTTAATAGTTCCATCTGGTGCTGTATAAGTAGCAACATATTGCAGGTCATGAGATCCAACGGGATAAAACCCGGTAGTAGGGCCGGTTACAGTAAAATCTACACCTGCTGCGCAATTATCGTTTTCATTCAGGATACCGTCTACCGCGATCACGGTATCACCAGTATTGGCATTGGAAGGTTTTCCACCGATATAGTTAAATACATATTTCAACCTGTAAATTCCGGTTTCGTCATTCAGGTTATTCGTGTTGAATGTATAGGTGTCCTGAGAAGCAGTAACCTGAATAGGTCCGCCACTAGGAATCTCAACGTCATTTTCATCAATAAGAATAAGACTAACGAAATAGGTGCCGTTATCATATTTAACCTGAATAGAAGTTTCAGCGTTATCATCAAGTATCAAATAAGGAGTAGTGATCGTAGATTCTTTTGTGCCTGCAGCATCATTACTACTAAATAATTTTACGTATCCTCCATCTGTACCTACACGTTGAACGTAGTTAAAATCCCAACAGTCTCTACCTAGTAAAGTTTCGTTCAATTCAAAAAGCATCTGGAAATTTCCAGTACTTCCATCACCTACACAGGTTTGCGAGATAAGTGGCCTTTCCCAGTTTATATAAGCTCCGGAAACCCCATCTTCTATAGCATCTGCACAAACACTTTGATCTACAGGACAGCTATCGAAAGTGATACAATCATCACCTTCTATTACACTTGCTTCCTGACCTTTGGAATTGAAAGAGGTAAGCAGAAGACCTAAAAAACATACAAATGAGAGTATGTTTCTGGAGGTAATATCATACAATAAGCCACCTTTTCTTTTATAGGTAACCGGCTTATGATGAAACATTTCAGAATTAGTAGTTTTCCAAATCATATCAGTTATGTTTAGATATAACAAATTTTTTATCTCCCTTCCGGGTAATATCATTTCAATAAATTTGACCTTCAGAGAAAGTCAGCTTAGTCTGATTTGGGGAACTCAGTAAATAATCAAAGGGTAAAACACCGGGTAATCTTGAGGAATTACCAATAGAAGTAATGTGGGGGTGACTCTATTTGGTGTTATTCTGAGGTAAAATTAGAATTTACAATTGGCTAATTAATAGGATATTGGAATTATTAGATATAACGTGATTTATTCTCGTTTAAAGACATAAAAATTTGGAACCCAAACTCTAAACGGATGTTAAATTACCTACAAATTTGTAGGAATTTTGTAGGAATTTTAGATTTCTGCCTAGGGAAATCCCCTATAAATAGTCAAGAAATAAATTGTAGAAGTAATTAAAAGCGATGAAATTGTTTTAACCAAGTTTTACAAGAATTCCTTAGCTTATTGGAAGTTAATTCTTTAGGTGGAAACCCTAATATACTGTCTAATTATATTAGTAATTATCAGGAATTCAAACCAAGAACGGAATTAGGTTAAAAACATTTCAACCTTGTATATTATTCTCGTAAATTGCATGAAACTATCCGTCAACAATGCAAAAAGACCTTAAGGATTACAGAAAATCTTATGAGAAAGGGGAATTACTGGAGAATGAAATTCCCAATGATCCAATGGAATTATTTCAATCCTGGTTCCATCTTGCCGATGAAGCAGCAAGCGTGGAGGAGGCCAATGCGATGAGTATTTCTACGGTTGGTAACGACCTGGCACCCAAATCAAGAATAGTTCTTCTTAAAAGCTACAGCAGAGAAGGGTTTACCTTTTTTACTAATTATGATTCTCAGAAGGGTAAGGATTTGGATGAAAATCCGAAATGTTGTATCTCTTTTTTCTGGCCATCCCTGGAAAAGCAAATTATAATTCAGGGGGAAGCTACAAAATTACCTGAGACAGACTCCATAGAATATTTTCAATCCCGTCCCCGCGGAAGCCAGCTAGGAGCTAATGCATCAGATCAAAGCTCTGTGATTCCTTCCCGTAATTATCTTGAAAAGCGTTTAGCTGAAATGGAGAAGAAGTACAAAGATGGTGAAGTTCCTAAGCCAGATCACTGGGGAGGCTACCTGATAAAACCAATAAGTTTTGAATTCTGGCAGGGACGAAAAAGCAGATTACACGACAGAATACAATTTTCCAGAAAAGAAGAAAACTGGAAAATAGAAAGACTAGCACCTTAATTTATGAAAAGATTAATCTTAGTTAGACACGGAAAATCATCCTGGGACAATGATCTACCAGATCATAAAAGACCATTAAAGAAAAGAGCTTATAATGATGCCGAGGTAGTTTTAAATGCTCTTGATCATTTTTACGAGGGAGGCGCACAATTTTGGAGTAGCTATGCCGTTAGAGCAAACGAAACTGCCAGGTTATTCAAGGAAAGGCTCAAGGTAGCAGATCAGGATTTTGAGGTAAAGGAAGAGCTTTATACTTTTAATCAGAATGAATTACTTTCCATCATCCAGTCATATTCTGGGGATAAAGACCAGCTTGTTGTATTCGGGCATAATCCAGCCATGACCATATTGGTGAATTCATTAGGAGATAAGAAAATGGACAATCTACCAACTACAGGTTTATGCGTTATAGATTTTGATGTAGATTCCTGGCAAGATATCCGTAAAGGCAAAACAATTCTAACCCTATTGCCAAAAAATCTCCGATAAAGCCTATGGCCGAAAAACGTTATATAAACAGAGAATTGAGCTGGCTGTCTTTTAATGCCAGGGTTTTACAAGAGGCTGCAGATGAAACCGTTCCTTTAATAGAAAGACTTAGATTTTTAGGGATTTTTTCCAATAACCTGGATGAATTTTTCAAAGTCCGTTATGCTACCGTGAAGAGAATTGATCTAGCGGGAAAAGCGGGAAGAAAAGTTCTTGGCGGGATAAAGGCAAATAAGTTACTGGAAGAGATCACTAAAATCGTGATCGATCAGCAGTCTGAAAGTTTGAAAATTCTCGATGATATTCAAACCAAGCTGAAAGTTCAAAACATTCATATCATTGATGAGAATCAGGTAACTCAGAATCAGAAAGAGTTCATTAAGAATTTTTTCCTAAGCAAGGTAAGTCCTGCGCTGGTTACCATTATTCTGAACGACCTACCTGAAATGCCTTCACTTAAGGATAGCGCAGCCTATCTTGCAGTGAAAATGGTAATGGCTGAAGAAAAGAAACCTTCTCAGGGAATTAAAAAGATCATGAATCGTGAAGAAAAGGAGAAGAGATTCGTTCTTATTGAAATTCCCAGGAATATTGAACGCTTTGTGATCCTTCCGGAAGAAAATGGAAGGCAATATATCATTCTGCTCGATGACCTTATTCGATATAACCTCAGTACAATTTTCAATATTTTTAAATACGAAAGTCTTTCAGCACATATGATTAAGATCACCCGTGATGCTGAGCTGGACCTGGACAGTGACCTTAGTAAGAGTTTTATTGAAAAGATTTCAGATAGCGTTAAAGATAGAATTAAAGGAGACCCGGTGAGATTTGTTTACGATAAAAATATCGATAGCGATACCCTTACCTATTTAATGAATAAAATGGGAATTGATTCTACAGATAGTATCATTCCCGGTGGTCGTTACCATAATAGAAGGGATTATATGGATTTTCCAAGTCTTGGAAAGGAAGAACTTCAGTATGAAGTAAGGGAACCTTTACCAATTCCTGGACTTATACTTCAAACAAGTGTATTGAAAGGTATAGCGAATAAGGATTATCTTCTATATACCCCTTATCAAAGCTTTGCTTATGTGGTGAAGTTTTTGAGGGAAGCTGCACTGGATCCAAAAGTTAAGACCATAAAAATTACAATTTACAGGCTGGCAAAGATCTCACATATCGCCAGTTCATTGATCAATGCTGTAAAGAATGGTAAAAAAGTTACCGTACAAATTGAACTAAGAGCGAGATTCGATGAGGTGGCGAATATCAGGTATGCAGAACAGATGCAGGAAGAAGGTGTGAACCTAATTTTTGGGGTACCCGGCCTTAAAGTGCATTGTAAAACCTGTGTGATCGAAAGGGAAGAGGAAGGAAAGCTCAAAAGATATGGGTTTATAAGTACTGGTAACTTTAATGAAAACACCTCTAGGGTCTATACAGATTATACACTCTTTACTGCAGATCCTGAAATTCTAAAGGAAGTGAATATGGTATTCGACTTCTTTGAAACTAATTATAAGGTAAATAAATACAAGCATCTTATTGTTTCTCCTCATTATACCAGGAATGTAATTTATAATCTTATTCAGAATGAAATAGATAATGCTAAGAATGGTAAACCTTCAGGTATACGTTTAAAATTAAACAGCCTTTCAGATTACGGTATAATTGAAAAACTTTATACGGCTAGCAAAGCAGGGGTGAAGATCAAATTACTGGTGAGAGGAATCTGTTGTCTGGTGCCAGGAGTGCAGGGATTGAGTGAAAATATTGAAGCTATTAGTATCGTGGATAAATTTCTGGAACATCCCCGTGTTTTCATTTTTGAAAATAATGAGAACACCAAAGTTTATATTTCATCTGCAGATTTCATGACCCGAAACCTTGATCAGCGCGTAGAGATTTCCTGTCCTATATATGATGAAGATATTAAACAGGAGCTAATTGAAACTTTCGATATAAGCTGGAATGATAATGTGAAGGCGAGGAACCATTGTCGTGGGATGGAAAATCCTTACCGGGAAAGCAAAGGGCCTAAAATTAGATCTCAGTTCGCCTTGTATGATTACTATTTAAGAAAAACAGATATTCAGGAATAATGATAAAGCAAAGAACATTTGCCGCAATAGATATAGGTTCGAATGCCGTTAGACTTTTAATATCTACCATAACCGAAAAGGAGGGTATGGAAACCAATTTCAGAAAAACTTCCCTGGTAAGGGTTCCCATCAGGCTTGGTGCCGACGTGTTCCTGAAACAGAAAGTTTCTGAAAAGAACAGGGCCAGAGTCATAGATACCATGCATGCCTTTAGTCTATTGATGAAATCTCATGGAGTAGAAAAATATAAAGCTTACGCTACCTCTGCCATGAGGGAGGCAACCAACGCTGTAGAAATTGCCAGAACGGTTTGGGAAAACAGCGGGATAGAGATTGAAGTTATTGACGGTAGCCACGAGGCTGCGATTATCGCTGCTACAGATCTTCACGCTTTAATACAAAATGATTGTAATTATTTGTATGTGGATGTTGGTGGTGGTAGTACAGAATATACCATGTACAGCAATGGTAAAACAGTTGCTTCAAGGTCTTTTAAGGTTGGTACAGTTAGGATGATGGAAGATCTAGTTGAGCATAGGACCTGGGAAGAAATGCAGCAGTGGGTAAAAGAAACCACTAAAGATTTTGAGGATATCGATCTAATTGGTTCCGGAGGGAATATCAATAACATATTCAAGACTAGCGGTAAGAAAGAGGGAAAACCTTTAAGTTTGAAATACTTAAAAGATTACGATGAAAAGCTGAATTCGTACACCTATGAGGAAAGGATCACAGATCTGGACCTGAAAAATGATAGGGCAGATGTGATTATCCCTGCTTCCAAGATCTATGTGAATTCAATGAAATGGGCAAAAGCACACTGGATACATGTTCCCAAAATTGGTCTTGCCGATGGGATCATCAAGTCACTTTACAACGAATCTAAGAGAAAGAAAAAGGTTTAACCGTGAATGCTTTCCTTGTTGCCCAGATCTTTCATGATCTCGGCTTCATAATCCAATAGTTCCTGCCATTTCTGGTCTACAACTTTCCTGTCTTCACCAAATTTCCTGGCAAATTTCAGGAACATCGTATAGTGGTTAGCTTCGCTTACCATTAGATCTCTGTAAAATTTAGCAAGTTCCTGGTCTTCGAGTTGCTCAGATAATAATCTAAACCTCTCGCAGCTTCTTGCCTCGATCAATCCGGCGATGAGCAATCTGTGTACGAGCTGAGTTGCCCTGCTACCTCCTTTAGGGAAGAACTCTCTTAATTTTATAACGTATTCGTCCTTTCGATCCCACCCCATTTTAAAACCTCTTTCCAGAAGTTTTTCATGTACCATTTTAAAATGCCCCATCTCTTCGCGAGCTAAAGCTGTCATCGCCGTAACCAGCTCTGAATATTCAGGATAGGTAACGATAAGTGAAATAGCTGTAGATGCGGCTTTCTGTTCGCAATAGGCGTGATCTATCAGAATTTCTTCAATATTCTTTTCGGCGATATCGGCCCATCTTGGATCTGTGGGTAATTTTAGTCCTAACATAATTATACGTCTAGATCAAAAGTTGCTCTTAATTTATCCAGTAATGGATTTGCTTCCTTAAGCTTTTCATATTTCTCCTGTGGAGTAAAAGCATATTTCCTGGAAGTAGCTTCATTCACATTAATCTTTAATGTGATATGTGTATTTCTAAGTTTAGCCTTTAAATAAGACATGAGCCTGTTTTCCTCTCTTTCAAGATCGATCTTCATGGTCTCATTTGGAAAAGTAAGGATGATCTCTTTGTTCTCCAGGCTAGGAGTTTGAGATTCGAAAATAGAAGCGAGGATCTTTTCACCTTTCTTTTTCAGTCGTTCGGTGTAATTCTTCCATTCGGTTACAAGTTCTTCCTCGGTGAACTTTTCGTCCATTACCTTTTCAGTCGGCATCATGGCCTTCTGCTTTTCAGCAAGCTCTTTCTTTTTACCAATACTTTTTAAAGAAAGGCCTGAAACTTTTTCACGTTTGATCTCCGGAAGTCTGTTCTTTTGAGGTTCAGGTTCATTTTCTGAAACCTGTCCAACCTGTTCATCAGACTTTATCTCAATTTCCTCTTTTTCCTGTGCAATAGTTTCAATCGGGTCCTTTTCAGTTTCTGCTTTTTCATCTGAATTTTCTGAAGGGAAAAAACTATTTCCTGCAGGCTCTGACTCTGGTTTTGTTTCAACTTTTTCTGGAGCCTTTTCCGAAACGATATTTTCAATAACCGGTTCAGGCTTCTCAACTTGCTCAGAAACAATATTCGCAGGGCTTTCTTCAGAATAATAAGGTTTCTCTTCTTCCTTTGCACAGGATTCTGTAACGACCTTTTCTTCAGGGAGATTGCTTTCTTCGGCAGGAGAGGAGGTATCATGTTCATTTTCCTGAACAAGTTCCTTTTTCTCTTTTGAAATACTAACCGCTTCCTGTTCAAAATTAGAAGCCGGAATTATTTTTTGATCAACCTTTTTTTTTTGAGAATCGAAGGTGACTGAAGCCAGTTGCATTAAGCACAACTCAACTAAAAGTCGTTGATTGTGACTGGTCTTATATTTCAGGTC
Organism: Christiangramia lutea; assembly: GCF_022489035.1. Taxonomy (GTDB): domain Bacteria; phylum Bacteroidota; class Bacteroidia; order Flavobacteriales; family Flavobacteriaceae; genus Christiangramia; species Christiangramia lutea. The sequence continues at coordinate 571,320 of NZ_JAKVTV010000002.1, read as the reverse complement.
ACATGAGTTGGCAAGTTCAATTGCCTCCAGTAAGAACTGATAGGAAGTTTTTTGAGACTGTTCAAAATATTTGGCCTTGGTATGATCTCCAACTTCCAGGAGATTAATTGTCTTTTGGTCTTTGCAGACCATAAGATCTCGGAAGTGGGAAGCCAGTCCGGCAATAAAATGATGCCCATCAAATCCGCTGGATAAAATATCATTAAAACTTACCAGCAATTGAGGGATATTGTTATCCAGGATAAGATCTGTAACCTGCATATAAGTATCATAATCCAGTACATTCAGGTTTTCTGTTACCGCCTGCCTGGTTAGATCATTTCCGCTGAAACTTACCACCCGGTCATAGATAGATAGTGCATCTCTCATCGCACCATCGGCTTTCTGAGCAATAATATGCAAGGCATCGTCTTCTGCATTTACTCCTTCCTGCTGAGCTATATATCCTAGATAATTTTTAGCATCGGTAACGGTAATCCTTTTAAAATCAAAGATCTGACAACGGGAAAGAATGGTAGGTATTATCTTATGTTTCTCAGTGGTAGCCAGAATAAAGATTGCATGTTTTGGGGGCTCCTCAAGGGTTTTCAGAAAAGCGTTAAAAGCACTCTGGGATAACATGTGAACCTCATCGATGATATACACCTTGTAATTTCCTACCTGTGGAGGAATTCTTACCTGGTCTATCAGATTTCTAATGTCGTCTACCGAGTTGTTTGAAGCAGCATCAAGCTCGAAAATATTGAATGCAAAATCTTCGTCCGGATCCTGAGCTTCTTCCTGATTTATCATTTTAGCAAGAATACGTGCACAGGTGGTTTTTCCAACACCACGCGGACCTGTAAACAACAATGCCTGAGCCAGGTGATTGTTGTTTATGGCATTAGCCAGGGTATTGGTTATAGCCTGCTGGCCAACTACATCTTTAAAAGTTTGCGGCCTGTATTTTCTTGCCGATACTACGAAATGCTCCATCAAAAAGAATTGAACTACAAATATAAAAATCACAGTCCTAAAGTCCAGTTTGTACGGGCTTATTTATGAACAAATACCGGAAGAAATCAACATAATTTAACTTACATTTGCGCCGAAGCAGGCCGCCTTATCGTCCCGACATAATTTCGGGGAGGAAAGTCCGGACACCACAGGGTTAGCATAGTGGGTAACGCCCACCGGTCGTGAGATCAGGACCAGTGCAACAGAAAGAATGTACAGGTTAAGCTGTAGTGAAATCAGGTAAACTCTATGCGGTGCAATGCCATGTATACCGGTATTTAAGGATTACCCGTCCGTTGCCGGAGGGTAGGCAGCTAAAGAGTAGTAGTAATACTATTTTCAGATAAATGATAAGGAGCCCGGTCAATTATCGGGTGACAGAATCCGGCTTATAGGCCTGCTTTTTTATAAAATTCTTAGTAATAGATTAATTTACTCTAAAAATTGACTGTTTTTTGTTAAATCCAATGTCCTTTTTTGGGTTCTTAATTCTCGTGAATTAGGCTTTGAGCCCAGATGATAGCTTCTTCCTTATTCTGAAAAAGTTCAAAAGGGACCGGCGAGAAATTCTTTTCGAAATTTGCAGTTCTAAGCCTGTCAATATTATCACTTAAAACAGCAATCCCTTTTAAAGTATTTTTCTGAATTAGATTAATATAAACTACCGGATTTACATTGTAATCGTATTTCCTGTGAGTAATATAAACGAAGTCTTTATCTTGGAAGTGTTCATTACAGATCTTACGCAACTCTTCCACGTGTTCCTGTCCAATGATAATATCATTCTTTATGGTTGAAATCACTACTGAATCGTAGAATTCAAGATCTGTAAAACTTAAATTAAGCTTCCTTTTAGATTTGGTCATACGGAAAGTTAATAATTATTCGAAGAAACTAAAAACGGAACTGCCGTACTTACGGCTCTCCCGGAAATGTGTTAGATCTGAAAGATCTGTATGCTTTGAATGTTCTAGGATTAATTGCCCGTCTTCCAGCAGGAATTTGTTTTCAAATACTAACTCAACGATTTTAGCAAACTCTTCTTTTTCCAGGTTATAAGGAGGATCTGCGAAAATAATATCTGCTTTTACAGGGCTTCTTTCCAGATATTTAAAAACATCACTTTTTACAGTATTAATTGGAAAGTCTAATTCTGCGGCTGTTTTTTTTATAAACTTAACGCAGTCATAATTTGCGTCTACAGCAGTGATGTTTTCAGCACCCCTGGCGGCAAATTCGTAAGAAATATTTCCAGTTCCAGAGAACAGGTCCAGAACGCTTAGGCTGGAGATGTGGTAATAATTATTCAGGATATTAAACAGAGCTTCCTTGGCAACATCGGTTGTTGGTCTAACAGGAAGTTTCGCCGGAGCTGTAATTCTTTTTCCTTTATGTGTTCCTGAAATAATGCGCATTATAATGATTTTATTAGCAGGTATTCCGAAAGATCTTCCTCCGGTTTGGCCATTTTCTTAAAACTGTAGGGGTGGAAAGGCCCCATGAATGAAATGTTCTTAACGTAATCCCAGGCCATTTTGTACTCTTCAGATTCTTTTTTGATCTCACCCATCATAATCAGATCAAATTTCTCAGGATCCAGTTTTAGCTGTTCAGCAGTAAATAAAAGATAGTAAAGGAAATCCTCTTTAGTATCGTATTCAAAACTATTGGCAAAGATTAGCTTGCCATTTTCGATAATAACTAACTCGTAGAATTTATCATGTACGTGCAAATATGCTTTAGGTCCTGAAACTTCTTTGGGTAAAGAAAGAAGGGATTCTATAAGAATACTCATGCCGTGCATATACTCAAATTCACCATAACGATCAAAGAAATAGTTGGTGATGTTCGTATATGGAATATATACGTTCACTATTTCTTCATTGATATTGTCAAAAGCAATGAAATCGGTTTTTAAGATCCTCGTGTTGAATTTTAAATAACTCGCGGCATTATCTTCATCGAATAGTTTTTCAGGTACAAGACTGAAAAGGGGGTTAGTGTAAATAACAACAACTTCATCTACCTGTTGATTTAGTTCATCCTCCTGTTCGTAGGTAACCTCTATCTTAGCTAGAACCTTAATGGGGTCTAGCTGCTTTTCAAAATTAATTTTTTTGAAATAGCAGATCTCGTTAGTTTCCTTGTCCAGGATACAAAAAGAAAGTCCATTCAGGCTAACCTGAATGGACAGTTTCTTATTGATGTTTTTTTCTTTATTCGCTGTCTCCATATGTTTTTGGCCAGTTACCGCTGGTATTGACCTCACTCATAGATCCTACGCTAATATATCTACCATTAACGTCATCTACACTCTGGATCTCGTTTTCCTGAAGAACCAATGTTCTATCCTGATCATTTAAAATCTTGGCCTTGGCCACTTTTACTTCAAATACCGGGATTTGAGATTCACCTTTAGCAATTGTTCCTGCTTCAAGATCGAATTGTCCGTCTACACCTTCAATAGGAATATTCATCATGTTACGGTATCGCTCTTCATTTCCTTTAAATAAAGAATCCTTAACCGGTACAAATCCTAGAGTATCTACAACCACACTCTCTATATACTGGTCTACACCGTAAGTTTTCTTGTATTCCTCATCAAGGTAAGTAGTATCACGACGTTGAGTAATTGCAAACTCTGCTGTGTCCAGGAATCTAACCAGGCTATCCCAGTTCCCCTGAAATTTTCCAGTTACCTCTTTGTGTGCCAATTCTGAAGCTCTGATATCCTTAAGGTTTTCGATAACCTTAGCGTATCTTTTTTCTTTAATCTTGTTGAATTGGATCGGTTCATAAACCGCGTTGAAAGTAAGATATGCCAGGAAGATAATCACCAACCAAAGAAGTATCTGTATTACAAATCTCATGCTTTAATAGTTTAGGTTTTAATTTGAAGGTTATTGGTTACACGCAAATCTACAACTTTTTTTTATTCGGAAAAGTTTCTGTCATAAAAATCCCTTCTTATCTTTGAGATTTTATGCACTTTCTATGGAAAAAACCACTCCGGATTCCTTTTATAAATTACTGATTGAAGATCTTGGATTTACCGCTACAGATAAGCAGAATATCGCTCTTCAGATGTTGTCTGAATTTGTGGTAAAAGGCGGAAAAGACAGGCTTTTTCTATTGAGAGGATTCGCCGGAACGGGTAAAACGACCATAATTAGTACGCTGGTAAAGAATCTTTGGAAAATACGAAAATCTGGGGTGTTGCTTGCGCCCACAGGTAGGGCCGCCAAAGTGATCTCAAATTATTCAAAAAAGGAAGCCTTCACTATTCATAAGAAGATCTATTTCCCTAAGAAATCGGGTGGAGGCGGAGTTCAATTCACCTTACAGCCAAACAAGCATAAAAACTCCCTGTTTATAGTAGATGAAGCTTCGATGATCTCTGACGATGGAGGAAATTCCAAATTGTTTGAAAATGGCTCTCTCCTAGACGACCTAATTCAATATGTCTACCAGGGTCATAATTGTCAGTTAATTCTTATTGGGGATACTGCCCAGCTGCCACCGGTAAAAATGGACCTTAGTCCGGCGCTGGAGGAACAGAAGCTGGAAATGAACTATAATAAACAGGTTTCTTTTATAGAGCTAGATGAGGTGGTTAGACAGAGTGAAGAGAGCGATATTCTTCACAACGCGACTTTGATAAGGGAAAGTCTGCAGGAAGAATTTTACGAAAGCTTTCAGTTTGAACTTTCTTCAAATGCAGATGTAGTTCGATTGGTGGATGGATATGAAATAATGGACGCTATCCAGGATTCTTATGGAAATGATGGGTATGAGGATACCAGTATCATCGTAAGGTCTAATAAAAGGGCAAACATGTATAATCAGCAGATTAGATCACGTATTCTTTTTCAGGAAGAAGAACTTTCTGCGGGTGACTATCTAATGGTTGTAAAAAATAATTATTTCTGGGTTAAACCTACCAGTGAAGCCGGTTTTATTGCAAATGGTGACATTATCAAGGTACTTGAAATCTTCGGATTTAAAGAATTATATGGATTCCGATTTGCCGAGGTAAAAGTGCAAATGGTGGATTACCCGAAAATGAGGCCTTTTGAAACTGTGATAATGCTGGATACCTTAACCAGTAATACACCTTCCCTGAGTTACGAAGAATCCAATAAACTGTATGAAGAGGTGAAAAAGGATTATGCTGATGAAAGGTCTAAGTATAAACAGTTTATGAAGATCAAGAATAACAAATACTTTAATGCCTTACAGATAAAGTTTTCCTATGCGATCACCTGTCATAAATCACAGGGTGGCCAGTGGAAAAATGTATTTATCGAGCAGCCATACCTGCCAAACGGGGTGGGTAAGGAATACCTGAGATGGCTATATACTGCAGTAACAAGAGCCCAGGATAAATTATATCTCATTGGATTCAATGATGACTTCTTTGCATCTAACTAATTCTTATTTTTACAAAAAAATCTATGAAAGGACCAGCCAGAAATAAGATCATTGCGATGATCCCTGCCAGATATGATGCCTCAAGATTTCCGGGTAAATTAATGAAAGACCTTAACGGTAAAACGGTGATCACCAGAACTTATGAGGCTGCCGTGAATACAGGCTTGTTTAATGATGTTTACGTCGTAACAGACAGTGAGATCATCTTTGACGAAATAGTAAACGAAGGTGGGCAGGTACTTCGCAGCCAAAAGGAACATGAATGCGGTAGCGATCGTATTGCTGAAGCTGTAGAGCATATGGATGTGGATATAGTAGTAAATGTACAGGGTGATGAACCATTTATAGATAAAAATAGCCTGGCAAAACTTCTGGAGGTTTTCGATCAGGAAGGAGCAGAGGAGATAGATCTCGCATCTTTAAAGACTCCTTTGCTAGAAAGTGATGAGATCACCAATCCTAACAGCGTTAAAGTAATAACTGGTAAGGAAGGGTTCGCACTTTATTTTTCCAGATTTCCTATTCCATATCCCAGGGATACTAATGCCGAGGTAACCTACTACAAACATATTGGGATATATGCTTTTAGAAAATCTGCTTTAATGGATTTTTACCGACTTCCCATGCTGCCTCTTGAAGCGGCTGAAAAAATCGAATGTATCAGGTACCTGGAATATGGCAAAAAGATCAAAATGGTGGAAACCAGCGTGAAAAGTATTGGGATAGATACCCCCGAGGATCTTGAAAAGGCCAGAAAGATCTTTAGTTAGAACTAACGGCCTCTTTGTAAGTCTTTAGTGCTCGCTCCCGGGCTTCCTTGTGGTCAACCATTTTTTCCGGGTAATCATCTGTACCGAATTCAGGAACCCACTCCTTTATGTATTTATGGTTTTTATCGAATTTATCAATTTGGGTACTTGGGTTAAAAATACGGAAATAAGGTGCGGCATCAACTCCGCTTCCGGCAATCCATTGCCAGTTACCCACGTTTGAAGACATTTCATAATCAAGCAGTTTTTCAGCAAAATAGGCTTCGCCCCAGCGCCAATCGATCAATAGATGTTTACATAGAAAAGATCCAACCAGCATCCTTATTCGATTATGCATATAACCAGATTCATTTAATTGTCTCATTCCGGCATCAACTAGTGGGTAACCCGTTTTTCCCTGTTTCCATAATTCGAATTCTTCCTTGTTGTTTCTCCAGTTTATCCGGTCATATTTCTTTTTAAAAGCATCGGTAACTGTGTTAGGATAATGAAACAATATCTGCATAAAGAATTCCCTCCATACTAGTTCATCCAGAAATGTTTTATTTCGCTGTTTATCTGCTTCTCTAACCATTTGACGGACGCTCACTGTGCCAAACCTTAAGTGTGGACCCAGTCTTGAAGTCCCTTCAACCGCAGGATAATCTCGCTTTTTTTCATAATCCTTAATGAGTCCGGGAGTGACCTGGTAATCTGGTACTTTCAAGGATGATTTTTTGAACCCCATATCACCCAGACTTAAATTAGGAAGCCTGCTATTTTGAATAAAGTTGTCCATATACCTGGAAGTATAATGGAAATCTAATTCTGTATTACTGAATTTATCTCTCCAGGTATTTTTATATGGAGTGTAAACAACATAAGGATCACCATCCTGTTTTACTACTTCATCCTTTTCAAAAATCACCTGATCTTTAAAGTCGAGAAATTCAATATCCTTTTCCTTTAAAAGATCTTTTATCTTTTCATCTCTTTCTTTAGCATAGGGTTCATAATCCCGGTTGGCGTAGACTTTATTTATCTCATAATCTGAAATAATCTCTTTGAATACTTTTTCCGGAGTACCATGAAACATGGCGATGGAACTACCATTTTCATCCTGAAGCTTGTTACGCATTTCCTGAAGGGTTTCGAAAATAAAAGTTACCCTGGCATCGTCTTCAGGCAGTTTATCAAGTATTTCTTTATCAAATATAAAAATAGGGAGAACCGGGGAATCATCTCTAAGTGCTGCTTTTAAACCGGCGTTATCATCTAATCTTAGATCTCTTCTGAACCAGAAAATATTCACTTTTTTACTCATTAAATACTGTTTATAGTAGATAATCCGCCGTCAACTCCAAGGACCTGTCCGGTAATCCAGCCGCTGTTCTCGCTTAGTAAAAAGGCAGCCAAGTTTGCGATATCTTTTGCTTCTCCAACTCGTTTAAGCGGATGGCGTTGATCCATTTTCTTTCTTTTCTCATCGCTGGAAAGGAGTTTTTCGGCCAGGGGAGTATCAGTAAGTGAAGGTGCAATGACATTTACCCTGAAATTTGGTGCATATTCAGCAGCAAGTGATTTTGCAAAACCTTCAATTGCTCCCTTGGCTGCGGCCACATTTGTATGAAATGGCATTCCCACCTTTACGGCCACGGTGCTAAAAAAGACCAGGCTCGCCTGTGATGAATTTTTAAGTTTATCCAGAACACCTTTTACAGATCTTACCAATCCAAAAAAGTTAAGCTGCATCTCTTTTTCAAAATTCTCTGGCTTAATCATTTTAAATGGTTTCAGGTCTATACTTCCTGGACAATATACAAGTCCATCGAGCTGGTCTGGAAGATCAAGGTCCTCAATATCGTCTTTAAGTACATCAAAATCAAGATGTTTAACTTTTTCAGTATCGAGGTCACCTGTATTCCTTGAGGCAACAATAATGTTATGATTGCTTTTTAAAAGTTCTGAGATTTGAAATCCAATCCCAGTTGAACCTCCAATTAATAATATGTTTTTACTCATAATGTTTAGTTTAAAATATCCTTTTTGAGAACTCTTTTGTCCTGCTCATTCTGTTCTTTAAATTCACCAAACAGGTCCGTGAGTTTTTTTTTGCGATAATCAAATATTTCCTTCAGTTTTGGCTTTACCAGAAATGGATGAGCCATCTGCCCGATAATACCAAAGGGAAGTTTGTAATCTATGATATCCTCCATCTCAACACCACCTTTTATAGGTTTGATGAAATGTTTGTGATGCCATAAGGCATAAGGACCAAATCTTTGTTCATCAACAAAGTATTCACCTTCTTTTACGTGAGTGATCTCGGTTACCCATTTAGTTTTTATTCCTGCAACAGGAGTTACAATATATTGTATGATCTGCCCTGAATACATCGGCCTGTCAGCTCCAGATAAGATCTCAAAACCCATATAATCTGGGGTGATGGTTTTCAAATTGGCTGGAACTGAAAGAAAATTCCAGGCCTCCTCTGGACCAATAGGTAGTTTTTGAACACTACGAAGGGTATAGATCTTCATTTATTTGATTTTAAGTAAAGGTAGAATTCATTTTGTTTAAAAAGAAATATTAAAAGTTAAACAAAAATTAAAGAGCTAGAGACAAAAAGTTTGAAATAATCTGCAGATAATAGGCCTTCTTACTATATTTACCTTAAACTAAATAATTCTATAGCATGAAAAAACTACTAGCAATTGCATTTATCTTTTGCCTTACATTCTCTGTAGGTGCACAAATTCAAACACCTCAACCCAGTCCGTTCGGAAAGATAGAACAGAAGGTTGGACTTACAGATGTAAGTGTAGAGTATTCCAGACCGGCCATGAGAGGAAGAACTATTTTTGGAGATCTTGTTCCTTATGGAGAAGTATGGAGAACCGGGGCAAACGCAAACACTAAGATCAGTTTTAGTGATAACGTCAAGATAAATGGTAAAGAACTTAAGAAAGGCTCTTATGCAATTTATACCAAACCAGGGAAGGAATCCTGGGAGGTAATCTTTTACTCTTCAACAGATAACTGGGGTGTTCCGCAAGAATGGGATGAAAGTAAGGTTGCCTTAACCGCTACCGCTAAAACCATGGAAATGCCAATGGAAATGGAATCTTTTACTATTCTCGTAGACAATATTGACCACAGCTCAGCCGATCTTAACTTCATCTGGGAGAACACAATTGCCATGTTGGAATTTGTGGTTCCTACAGATGAGAAGGCTTCTGCAAGTATAGAAAGAGTTATGACCGGACCATCTGCAAACGACTATTTTGCAGCAGCATCCTATTATCATGAAACCGGTAAGGATCTTGATAAGGCCTATCAGTGGGTGAATAAGGCTACAGAAATGGCCGGTGATCAGGCATTCTGGATGTTAAGAAGAAAATCACTTATAGAAGCAGATATGGGTAAAAAGGAGGATGCGATTGCAACAGCTAAAAGATCTTTAGCTTCAGCTGAAAAAGCAAATAATGCAGACTATGTAAAGATGAATAAAGAATCTATCGCAGAATGGGAGGGAAGTAAATAATTCCCGACTATAAATTCTAAAGGTTTTCTGTTCGTTTAATTTCGTCAGGCTGAATTTATTTCAGCTTCTCAAAAGATACTGGAACAAGTTCAGGATGACGTCAAAATTGAACAGAAAACCTTTTTTCCTTAATATTCTAAACCGATCTTTTCCCGGATCTGATCTAAAAGATTCATTAGGTCTCTTGTGTGATCCAGGCTCCAGATATCACTTTCTGTCTTTCCCTGTAAGATCATTTTTGCAACATGTTCCGCTTCGAAATTATAGCCGTTGGTTTCTATCCCAAAATCTATATTTTCTTCCTTTCCTTCAGAAAAAATGGTTACTGAGGTAGGTTCATGAAATCTTGGATTTAGAACGATCTTTCCTTTTTCTAATTCAATTTCAGCAGTGGTTGGAGTTTTTTCCTCTAAGGTGGAATAAAGCTTTGCCTGAATTCCTTGCTTATAATTGAATTTTATATCACAGTTGATATCGACCTCCGTCTCAGTAAATTTAGCTTTCGCTTCAAGATCATTTGGCATACCCAGCAGGCTGTAGGCCATAAAAACAGGATAAATTCCAATATCAAGAAGGCTTCCACCTCCTAGAGACTTATTAAATAATCTTCCGCTTTCATCATATTTAGCCTTAAAACCGAAGTCTGCTTTTAAAGATTTGATCATACCCAAATCGCCTGATCGCAGCTTTTCGGTTACAAATTGAAAATGAGGTAAGAACCTTGTCCATAAAGCCTCCATAAGAAAAACCTTATGTTTTCTAGCCAGTTCTATCATTTCATTCGCCTGAACTGAATTAATGGCAAAAGGTTTTTCACATAGAACTGCTTTCCCGTGTTTTATGCACTCCATGGTCAGCTCGTGGTGAAATGCATGTGGAGTGGCAATATAAATAGCATCAACCTCACTATCTCTCATAAGTTCAGCATAAGAACCACAGGCTTTCTCTGCCTTAAACTCTTTAGAGAAAGCATGAGCCTTATCTATATCCCGACTGGCCACCGCGTATAGTTCTGAGTTGTGAACCGAACTGAGTCCCTTTGCAAATTTGTTCGCGATCTTACCAAGACCTATTATTCCCCATTTTATCTTCTTCTTCATGTTGTCTCTATTTCCGTATTATTTGAGGTGAACGATTGAATTATAAAAGCAATAAGAATTACCAGGGCGCATCCAAGCACATTCAGCCATAAATAGGGCATTAAGTTCAGCTCAAAAACCAAGAATATGATCGCCTGGGTAATGATCGCTGCGATAAAAACCGCGTTGCTTTTCACATATTTCATGAAGAATGCCAGTAAAAAGATTCCAAGTACATTCCCATAGAATAAGCTTCCAATAATATTTACAAGTTGTATAAGATTGTCGAAAAGATCTGCCAGGCTGGCGAAAGCTATCGCTATAACTCCCCACATTAAAGTGAACCACTTAGACGCCGCCAGGTAATGCTCTTCGCTTTTTGCCTCTTTGTGGTTCCTACGATAGAGGTCAATAACAGTTGTTGATGCCAGAGCATTAAGTTCTGAAGCCGTCGAGGACATTGCGGCGGAGAGGATCACGGCAAGTAACAAACCAATAAAACCTCTTGGAAGATTGTTCAAAATGAAATGAATAAATACATAATCCTTGTCGTTGCTTTCAGCTTCTTCATCTGAAGCATCTATAAAAAGTTTTGCCTCTTCCCGAACCTCTTTTTGCTGTTCTTCTAATTGAACATATTTCTTTTTAAAATCAGCAACCTGCTGCTCAGATAAATTATCCTTGTTTTCAGCATAGTTAAGGGTTAATTTTTGTTTTTTCTCCTGAATATCCTCATTGACTAAGATCAGATCCTTGTATTGTTCGGCATAGTTTGAACTTAGAACAGTTTCGGTCGCTGCCGGATTGAAATTTAAAGGAGCCGTATTGAATTGATAAAATACGAACACCATTACCCCAACCAATAAAATGAAAAATTGAAGTGGTACTTTCAACAAGCCGTTGAATATCATACCCAATTGACTTTCCCTTACCGAACCGCCGGAAAGATATCTTTGCACCTGACTTTGGTCTGTTCCAAAATAGGAGAGGGCCAGAAAACTTCCTCCAATAAGTCCGCTCCAAAGAGTATAGCGATTTTCAAAATCGAAGGAATAATCGAGAATATCCATTTTCCCACCAGTACCGGCTATTTGTAAAGCATCAGTAAATCCAACAGATTCTGGCAGGTAGCTTAGAATTATAAAAAATGCGACAACCATCCCGGTAAAAATCACTGCCATTTGTTGTTTGTGAGTAAGGCTTACCGCTTTAGTTCCTCCAGATACAGTGTAGATTATCACCAGAACTCCGATTATTACAGTTAAATAAGTTAAGTTCCAGCCAAGAACGGCAGAAAGTACGATCGCCGGTGCAAATATGGTAATTCCTGCTGCAAGGCCTCTTTGCACGAGAAATAAAATTGCGGTTAAAGTCCTGGTTTTTCTGTCGAACCTGGATTCCAGGTATTCATAAGCGGTATAAACCTTCAAACGGTGATAAATGGGTATAAAAACCATACAAATGATCACCATGGCGATAGGCAGTCCAAAATAGAATTGAACGAATCCCATTCCGTCATGATAGGCCTGTCCCGGTGTGGAAAGGAAAGTTATGGCGCTGGCCTGGGTGGCCATTACAGAAAGCCCAATGGTCCACCATTTGGCATTTTTTCCTCCGCCTATATAATCTTCAACGCTTACACTTCCTCGGGATTTATAAACTCCATACCAAACGATAAAAGCAATGGTTCCGGTAAGAACAATCCAGTCTATTAATTGCATATCAGGCGAAATAATTCATTATTAAATAAAACGCCAGGATATAGATTGCGTTTGCGATTAAGACAAGGGTATACGTTTTTTTCCAATGGTAAGATTCGGGTTTTTCCATTATTTACCAATTGAAATTAGGTTAGCGAAAAGTCTGAAAGCACCAGGAACCGCTTCCGGGAATTGCCTGAAAAAGCTAATTCCGGTATATATATAATATCCTTCTCCATATTTTGCTACCAGTAAACTTCCCTGTTTAGGTGTTTCCCCTTTATCATGCATGCTTAGAACAGGAGTGAAGTTTTCATCCCAGCTCCCCGGAAAATATAATCCTCTTTCCTGAACCCAATTTTCAAAATCGGCTTTAGAAAGTTTATTCGGAGTATTCAGAACAGGATGCTCCGGAGCAAGGAAAGTCACCTCTGCGTTTTCGTTGGTAACCCGATCTCGTGATAAGTTTAATGCAAAAGGTGATAAATTATCTACGACCAATCCACGGTTGGTATTATACTGAACAATCATGGTACCGCCATTTTTTACATATTTATGAAGTTGATCTTGTTTGAATTTTAAGTCATCCAGTATATTGAAGGCTCTTATTCCAAGAACTACGGCATCAAATTTTTCAAGTGCAGATACTGAGATTTCAGAAGGTGTGATTTTAGTGACGGTATATCCAATTTGCTCAAGACTTTCAGGAACCACATCACCGGCTCCTTCGATGTAAGCAATTTGCTCACCTTTTTTACTGATATCCAATTTCACCAGTTTCAGGCTTGCCGTTTTTACCAGATTTTGATCTGGAATATGTTCGTAATTGATCTCGATCAGGCTTTGGTTATATACTTTTCCTGCGATAGTTGCTTCAGGATTAAGCCTGCTTTCACTTTGCCCTTCAGGAGGAGTGATCTTAAATTTCAGGTTTTCGGTCCCGCCTGACTGAGTTATGGAAAATTCAGTTTTTATTGGTTCGATCTTCCAGTCTTTTCCTGCCTTCAGGTTTAGTTCCCCGACAATATCAGGTCGCTTTGAAGTCACCTGTATTGTAATTTCTTTCGCTTCGGTATTATTGAAAATTAAAACATCCTCTTCAAATTTCAGGTCCACAGGGGGTACGATCTCAAAGTTCTTATAGGTTTCACCAAACACGTTGTCATTGTACTTGTAAACCACCGGCTTTTCAAAAGTGATTGAAGTCCCGTTAAATTCGACGATAAAAGAAGCTTTCGTATTTAAAGGTGTTTCCGCAAGTCCTCTTAATTTTTGATCTTTAACAGTATACATTCCCATGCTACCTTCTTCTTCCAACCAGTATGGAGTTGTGAAATTAGCAGCTGCCGGAATTCTAAAGGTCATTTCGCTACTCCAGTTCTTGTTATTCGTTAAATTAATCCCAGGCTCCAAAACAGAGTTGTTAGGAGTTAATTCAACTCTTTTAAGGAGGATTTTCTTATCACTCCTATTGATCGCTTCCAGGCTAACCTGTAATTCTTCAGAAGGGGTTATTGCTGGTTTTTCAGCAACAGCCTCCAGGTACAAACCGGAACAGGCATAAATGATATTTTTTATCTGTTCTGTTTTTACTTCTTTCCAGTGTCCATCTTCAAGGTTCTGAATAAGATTATAGGCTTTAAGAAGTTGTGGCAGACTTTTGGAAGGATCCTCAAAACTGAATTTTTCTTCAACTTCAGCAAGGATTTTCCCAATCTCGTCAGCATTTTCAACACGATTCCAGCTTGTGTCTATCCCATCGAAAATATCTGAATCTTTAGATGGAAGGTCACCCTTCAATAATTCCAAATATTCGAATTGCTCACCACGTGTACCTGTGCTTCCGAATCCCTGGGATCTATGTTGGCTACGGCTAATTGAGGCTATTTCGGTATTAGATTTTCCTCTTAACGGAAAGTAGGTTCCGGTGTCAAAACTTACAAAATTAGATTTATCAGCTTCCCTGAATGTTTCGTCTCCACCGTAGAACCATGGCGAGGTGTTAAAGAATAGTCTTTTTGGTTGATAAGGCTTAACAAATTTCAACTGATCCTCATAAGCCTGTTTAGATCCTGCAAGGTCGAAAGCTTCAACGCTTAGAATTGCTGAAGAGGTGTGATGCCCGTGAGTGCTTCCCGGCGTGCGGTGGTCGAAGCGATTGATGATAACATCTGGTCTGAATTTTCTTATGATCCAAACCACATCACTTAAAACTTCATCCTTATTCCAGATCTCCAGGGTTTCGGAAGGCGCCTTGGAATACCCAAAGTCATTGGCCCTCGTAAAGAATTGTTCACCACCATCTACTTTTCTTGCAGCAAGTAATTCCTGGGTGCGAATTAGACCTAGTTGTTCTCTAAGTTCAGGTCCTATTAAATTCTGCCCGCCGTCACCTCTTGTTAGTGATAAATAGGCGGTCCTGGCATTCTTTTCGTTCGAAAAATAGGAGATGAGCCTGGTGTTTTCATCATCTGGATGTGCAGCAATGTAAAGCACTGAACCTAAAAAGTTCAGTTTTTTAATATTGTTATATATTTCAAGGGAACTCCATTTTTCCGGAGCCTGGGCCTGGCTAAATGAGAAATTAAGAAGAAGTAGAGCAAAAACTAATTTTCGCATGGAATAAAGGGTTTTACCAAATATAAAAACTTTCAGTTCTTCTCTGGGTAATTTTAGGCTAGTTTTAAAAATTCAGAGAGCATCTTTCCCTTCATCATACCTGCCGTGAACTTCTATTAAAGAAACCGCTTTTTGGAGGATCAGGTTGTTAGGATAGGTTATAAGTTCTCCATCTGAAGT
The DNA here is from genome assembly GCF_022489035.1 of Christiangramia lutea. Classification (GTDB taxonomy): domain Bacteria; phylum Bacteroidota; class Bacteroidia; order Flavobacteriales; family Flavobacteriaceae; genus Christiangramia; species Christiangramia lutea. The sequence continues at coordinate 556,022 of NZ_JAKVTV010000002.1, read as the reverse complement.
TCTCAAATGAAGATGAAAGGCCTTAATATCTTCAATTTCAGCTTCAATAGGCATATCCTTATCGTGTATCTTTATCGTATCGCCAATCTTATAAGGGAAAGAAAAGAACATGATGATTCCCGAAGTGATATTACTTAGAATAGACCAAATGGCAAAAAGGGCAACTCCAATAATGGCAAATACCGAGGAGAAGATTAGCGACAGTTCAGCGATTCCTACACCCCAGGCAAAAGAAAGTAAAAATGCCGCGATCAAAAATATGAGTATATTTATGTATTTGAACATAAGCCTGGTTCGGGTGATGTTGATCTCGCTTCGTTTTCCAACCTTGTTCGCAGCTTTTTTCAAAACAAATTGGATAACTAATAAGAGGATCACTACTGCCAGTGAGTATACCAGTTGTTCGCGATAAGTTAAAAGTAGGTCGTACATTAATTTAACTCCAGTTTTTGCCGTAAAGGTAGATTTTTATTCGAATTTTTATTCCAGTAATCCGTCTTAATTTGTGCTTTTTTAACCGCCTTTGAAGTTAATATTTCCACATTTTCACCAAAGCCTGAAGGATAGGATTCCTCCCATTTTTCTATGGAATATGGAAAGCCCCTACTGAAATAAATCTTCAATACTCTTTCAAGTTCCGGGTATTCCAGGGTATAGATGTTGAAATTTTCTATAGTGTAGAACTCTCCGGTAGCAGCATAAGCCTTTATTTCTTTGTGGCTAAGTCTCAAATATTCTAAGGATGGGATCATTTTAAAATTTCCCACAGGTACACTATCCGGGTCTATTCTTAAAACATTCCAAATCTCATTTTCCAGGTAAGTCTTTTCAAGACTGAAATCCAGATCTGCTTCCCCTTGAAAGTAGGAGTGGCTAGTAACCTCAAAATTATTTCTATTGTTTAGTTGTGTATAAACCTGTCCGCACCATTCCTGAATAGAGGCTGAAACTTTTAGTGCATGCTCTGTTCCGTCAAGTGGATAAAAACTGCTTTGCATGATACTGTAGGGGTAAATCCCGGTCAGGAATTTTTTCGTAGCATTCAGTTTTAAAACCGAAATATTCTCAGATTCTGAAGAATTTGCCTTCACCTGTTCCTCGGGAAGAAAATCTTCTGTTACATAAATGAGTACGGCTTCTCCGGTTCTAATTTCACCATACCTGGCCTGTTCCAGTTCATAGGAAGTGATCTCCGCAGTTCCGGAATACCAGTAATCTTTGAATTCCTGGGATAAATTAAGTGATTTTTTTTCCTGGGAAGACCGGGCACAGGATGCCAGGATCAATATAGAGCCAAGGAAGAATGCGGTAATTCTCATTTTTCTTTTAAAAATACAAAAATCAGATTTCCAATAATTCCCTGAGGGTTTTATATACCATTTGTGTAGGTAAACCTACAACATTAAAGTAACTGCCTTCAATCTTTTCGATGCCTATCAAACCTATCCATTCCTGAATGGCATAACCACCGGCCTTATCGAACGGCTTGTAGTTGGTTACATAATAATCTATTTCCTCATCGCTCAATTCTGTAAAAAACACTTTTGTAGTATAATTCAAAACCTTTTGAGAATTTGAAGTTGTAAAGCAAACTGAGGTGATCACATCATGTTCTTTCCCAGATAAAGATTTGATCATACTTACCGCCTGGGCATGATCTGAAGGTTTTCCAAGAGCTTTCCCATCATTATACACAATGGTATCACTGGTGATCAAAATTTGATTTGTTTCCAGGTTTTTAAAAGCCTTGGCTTTTAAAACAGCTAGATAATTGGTGATATCCTCTTTTTTCAGATTTTCAGGATAAACTTCATCAATTGGCCTAACGTCTATCGTAACCGGAATTTCCAGTTCCTGAAAGAACTTATGTCTTCTCGGGGAACCTGAGGCCAGTATGATCTCGTGATTTTTAATGAATTCTTTCAGCATAATTTATAATAATATGAATTGCAATAAACCTATAGAAATTAACCCGAAGAAAAGGACGGCTTTTAATATCTTACTTAGCAAAGCAAATTCGGTTTTCTTTTCCGCAGTCCAGATATTAATCTGAAAATAGAGTAGTGGGGCTACCAGCAAAAATAGTGTATAAACTACGGCTCTGGTATTTTCAAAAAGGTATTGATAAATGTAGTAGATCAAAAATCCTAGTGGGATAAGGCCAATTACAAATAAGATTTTATTGGTTCGGCTCTTTCCGAAAACAATAGGCAGGGTTTTATAGCCTGCATTGTAATCTCCATTAATATCCTGCTGATCCTTAACGATCTCTCTTAAGAAATTGATCAGAAAAGCAAAAATGGAATAGTCTATCAGAATAGAAAAGATGGTAGACTGGGTTTGTTGATTTTCAGAATTGATAGCCGGAAGAAGATCGTATAAGCCTACACCAATAGGAATAAGACCTACAATTAGGCTAACCAAAATATTGCCTACCAGGATAGTCTGCTGGAACTGCGAATTATATAAGTATAGAATAGCAGAACCGAATATAAAAAAGGCCGTGAATCCCGGCTTGCCTATCATATTCGAAAGATAAAAACCAAGCCCGACTCCAATAATCGTTAGAACAAAGAAAAGTCGGTAGGCCGACTTTTCTGAGATCTTATTCTTTATGAAGGTACGATCGGGTTTGTTTTTTAGATCGGCCTGAACATCAAAAATGTCGTTGATGACGTAACCTCCGGCAGCAACCAAGACCACAGCGAGTACCAGCATTGAAAAACCAAACAGGTTTAAGGTGATGGAAACCCCAAATGGTTCGAAAAGTCCGTATTTGATAAGAAACATCGTAAGAGCAATGAATACGAGGTTTCCAGCCCTTACCAGTTTGAGGTAGTTCAACATGTTGTAATTAAGAATTTTTATCGATCCATTTACCCTGAACTTTCATCACCTGCTCTATAACGTCTCTTACGCATCCTTCTCCACCTTTTTGATGAGAAACATAAAGCGATACTTCTTTTACTTCAGGAACAGCATCCTGGGGACAACAAGGTAATCCTACAAGTTTCATAGGATAGTAATCTGGTATATCATCACCCATATAAAGAACCTCCTCGGGTCTTATTCCGTAGATATCAAAGAATTCATCCATTTGTTCTACCTTATCACTTACTCCCAGGTAAATATCGGTGATGCCTAGATCACGTAAGCGGGCACGAACACCTTCGTTTTTTCCACCGCTAATAATGCAAACGGTATAACCGGCATTATGCGCCATTTTCATGGCATAACCATCTTTGGTATTCATGGTTCTTAGTAATTCGCCTTTGGTTGAAATTTGAATATTCCCGTCGGTAAGTACGCCGTCAACATCAAATACAAATGTTTTTATCTGGTTTAGATGCTCTTTATAACTCTTTTCCATGTAGTTTTTGAATAGATTCGGTTAATATAGTATATATCTTTTTTTTGTCATCATCCAGCAATTCCAGATGAGCAGAAATAGTTTTTTGATCATTTCTTAAAGCAGGTCCTGTTTGGGCTGAAAATGGATCCAGGGTCTCAATCTTAGAGAAGGTTTCTTTGATGAGCGGTTTTAGGATCTCGAAAGGAAGATCATTTTTTTTGCAATAATCATCGGCTAAAGCGAAAAGATGATTGCTGAAATTATTCACAAAAACCGCAGAAACATGCAGTGCTTTTCGTTGTTCTGAATCTACCTCAAAAACCTTGTCGCTTATTTGTGCAGCTATTTTTTTCAAGGATTTTAAGTTTTCCTGGGAATTTGCCTCCAGACAAACAGGAATATCCTTAAAATTCACAGGTTTATTCTTGGAGAAAGTCTGTAAAGGATAGAAAACTCCATGGTTTTCGTATTTCGTCAGTACTTCCATGGGCTGACTACCGGATGTATGTGCGATAATACCAGTTTTAAGCTCGAGTTCTTTCGCAACCTCCTCTATAGCTTCGTCTTTTATGGCTACCAGATAAAGGTCTGCATCTTTTACCTCTTCGAGATGTGATATTCTCCGTTTTGGGTCATTAACAAAATCCAAGTGAGCTTTATTTCGGTTAAAAACCTGGATCACATCGAATTGCTCATTCTGGGAAAAGCTTTGGTATAAGTGAAATGCCACATTTCCCGCACCAATAATTACCACTTTAATCATGCGGCTAAAATACCAAAAATTTCATGCGAGTGAAATTAACATTTGTGCACTGGAGATTGAACAGGGATAAGCCCTGAAAACTGATAATAAATCGTTAAATTTGCAGCCGTTAAAATGACACTTCTTCCATGCAGAAAAAAATAGCCTCTATCCTTTTTTCTACCCGCATTATGGCCGTTTTATTTATAATTTTCGCAGTAGCCATGGCCATGGGTACATTTATAGAAAGTTGGTATAGTATTGAGACCGCAAGAATCCTGATTTATAATACCTGGTGGTTTGAGGGGATCATGCTTTTCCTTTTGATCAATTTTATTGGTAATATTAAGCGTTACCAGCTTTATAAAAAAGAGAAATGGAGCACCCTGTTGCTTCACCTTGCTTTTATCTTGATCTTAATTGGTGCCTTTGTAACCCGATACATTAGTTATGAAGGAATAATGCCGATTAGGGAAGGGGAAACCACGAATACTTTTATGAGCCAGGAATCTTACCTCACATTTTTTATCGATGGTGAGATTGATGGAAATGCCAGAAGGCGGGTTTTACAGGAAGACGTTCTGTTCGGGCCTGAGGTTGAAAATGATTATAAACTGAATACAGATTTTAACGGTCAGCCGGTTAAGTTCGAGGTAACCAATTTCATTCACGGTGCTGAAGAAGCTCTGGTACCAACTGAAGATGGTGAGAATTATCTTAAGATCGTAGAAGCTGGTGACGGTAATCGTCATGATCACTACCTGAAACAAGGAGAGGTTAGTAATATTCATAATGTTCTTTTTACACTGAATAGTCCGCAGGATGGAGCGATTAATATTCAGTTAACTGAAGAAGGCGAATACCTTATCGATTCACCATTTGATGGTACCTATATGAGAATGGCCGATCAAAAACAGGGGGAATTGGTAAAAGATTCTACACAAACCCTGATGTTGCGATCTCTTTATAACCTGGGAGCAATGCAATTTGTAATTCCAGAACCTGTCATTAAAGGGGAGTATGATATAGTTCCTACAAATCCGAAGACCAAGGAAGACATGGACGCCGTGACGGTAAAGGTGACTTCAGAAGGTGAGTCTGAAACTTTGACCTTACTGGGAGGCCAGGGAATTGTAGCAGATCCAGTGCAGGTTAATCTTGCTGGACTTGAGATTTTCCTGAATTACGGTAGCATTGAAAGAGAACTTCCATTCGCTTTAAAATTGAACGATTTTATTGCGGAAAAATATCCCGGAACAGCAGACAGACCAACTCCTGGTTATGCATCCTTTAAAAGTAAAGTTGAAATCATTAAAGAGGGAGAAGAACCCGAGCCTTACGATATCTATATGAATCATGTGCTAGACGAGCAGGGCTACAGGTTTTTCCAGTCCAGTTTTCAACCTGATGAGAAGGGAACCGTACTTTCAGTAAATCGTGATTTCTGGGGAACCTGGATTACCTATATAGGTTACTTCCTGTTATATTTTGGATTAATGTGGATATTATTTGACAAGAATTCAAGATTCGGACATCTTGAAAAGACATTGAAGAAGATTAAAAAACGTAAAAAATCTCTGGCGACTATATTGTTGCTATTTGTGGCTTCTTTCGGAATGAATGCCCAAGATGAAGATCACGATCATATAGATGCTGAAATTTCCCAGATAGACAGCATTATTACCAAAAACGCGGTAAGTAAAGAACACGCCGCAAAATTCGGAAGGCTCATTATTCAGGATGCAGGAGGGAGAATGAAACCTGCGAATACCTATTCTTCAGAGTTGCTAAGAAAACTGAGTAAAAGTGATGAATATGCCGGTTTAACCTCAGATCAGGTGCTTGTATCGATCACTGAAAATCCGGTATTCTGGTACCAGGCTCCGCTTATATATGTAAAAAAGCATAATGACAGTCTTCATAATATGCTCGGAGTTGAGGAAGGGAAGAAATATTTAGCTTTAACCGATTTCTTCGACCAAAGAGGTAATTATAAATTATCTCCTGTTTTAGAAGGAGCTTATAAAGCGGCCGTTCCAAATCAGTTTCAAAAAGATTTCATCGAAACAGATAAGAAAGTCAACCTGCTTTACCAGGCAGTACAGGGAAAAGTATTGAAGATCTTCCCAATTCCGGAAGATGATAATAATAAATGGGTTTCTTATCCAGAGGTTGAAGAGGCTAATTTAACCGGTATGGATTCGGTTTATACCAAGCAGATCCTTCCATTATATATGAACGCCCTGAGGACTGCAAGAGAAACTGGTGATTATTCGAAAGCTGATCAATATCTGGAAAGCATAAAAAGTTACCAAACCAAATTTGGTAGTGAAGTGATGCCTTCAGAAGAAAAGGTGAACGCCGAAATTCTTTATAATAAATATGATGTTTTCAGAAATCTATTCTGGATGTATATGTCGGCCGGATTATTAATGCTGGTATTTGTGATTGTTCAGATATTTAAAGACAATGAATTCATACGAGGGCTTATTAATATAAGTGCTGGAGCAATTATCGTTTTATTTGTGGTGCATACAGCCGGCCTTGCTGCCAGATGGTATATTTCTGGTCATGCACCATGGAGTGATGCGTATGAGTCTATGATCTATGTGGCCTGGGCTACGATGTTCTTCGGACTTGCCTTCGGTAGAAAATCGAATTTAACCATAGCATCAACTGCCTTTGTTACTTCAATGATACTTATGATCGCGCACTGGAACTGGATGGATCCCGCCATTGCAAACCTACAGCCTGTACTGGATTCCTACTGGTTAATGATACACGTTTCCGTAATCGTTGGTAGTTACGGCCCGTTCACCCTGGGAATGATCCTGGGTGCGGTAGCGCTTATACTCATGATACTTACAAATGAGGAGAACAAGAAGAAAATGGAGATCAATATTCATGAAATCACTGTGATCACTGAAATGGCTCTCACCGTTGGCCTTGTTATGCTTACAATAGGTAACTTTTTAGGCGGGCAATGGGCTAATGAAAGCTGGGGAAGATACTGGGGCTGGGATCCAAAAGAGACCTGGGCGCTAATTAGTATTTTTGTTTATGCATTTGTGATTCATATGAGACTGGTGCCTGGCTTGAGAAGTCGCTGGTTCTTTAACCTGATGGCCATTGTTGCATTTGCAAGTATTATGATGACCTATTTTGGTGTAAACTTCTATTTAAGTGGTTTACATTCTTATGCAAGTGGAGATAAGGTGATCACTCCAAGTTTTGTTTATTACTCAATCGCAGTTGTGGCTCTTCTGGGAGGATTGTCTTACTGGAAATTCAAAAAGCATTTCGCCAAAAATTAGGCATTTTAAAGTCAATTAATCCTGGGAAGGTTTTATAGATAAATTAAACTGAAATGAAATTTAAAAATATAGTAAACCTTCTCTTTATCTTCTGTGGTTTACTGGTTTCAGCTCAGGATCTACCAGAAGAAATTCAACAGGAAATTATCAGGAGAACAGAACTCGAAATAAATCCGGGTATTTCTTTAGGTATTTTGCTTCCATCAGGCGAGACCATGTATTACAATTTTGGGGAAATCAATGATTCCGGTAAAAAGCCAGATAGTCTTACTTTATATGAAATAGGATCGATTACTAAGACTTTTACTGCGTTTCTTGTAAGGCAACATTTAGTAGAGTACCTGGATACCTCACTTTCTCATTTCTTTCCTGAGGTTGAAAACCATGCGCTGGAAAATATTAAAATTTCTGAACTAAGAAATCATACTTCGGGAGTTCCAAGATTATCGAATGAGTTTTCGCCTCAAGACTGGTCAGATCCCTATAATGATTATTCCAAAGAAAAACTCTTAAGCGAATTACAAACTCTTGAATTCATACCAGATAGTTTAAAAACCTGGAGTTATTCAAATTTTGGATATGGAATTTTAGGAAGGGCTATGGAGAAAAAAACGGGTAAGGATTTCGAAAGGTTGATGGGAGAATTATTGAAAAAGGCCGGACTAAAAAACACCTATTTAGATCATTCCGTTGGTGAAGAAAATATTGCTCAACCCACCAATTTAGGTTTACGAAATAAGTTCTGGCATTTTAACGGCCCCAGCAGGTATGCCGGAGCTCTTATTAGCAACACACATGATCTTTTGAATTACCTGAAATTTCGGAAAGAGAACAATGACATCTTTAAACCTGGGACCATTCACAATACGATACCTACCGGGATTAAAAATTTAGGTAATAGCGAATTGAATTTTAAAGACGGCTGGTTTGTTATGAAACCAGGTCGAAATTCTGAAATCTTAATTCATAATGGTGGAACCGGAGGCTTTACTTCTTTCATTGGCTATAATAAGAATAACCAAACCGGAGTAGTTATTCTCTCTAATTCAGGTAAGCTAAACGATGATATTGGGCTAAAATTGATGCTTCCTGGATTCCCTTTAAAGAAGCCCGAGAGAACTATCGCTTATGAATTGGCCGATCTTATTGAATCTGGAAAAACTGAAAATCTTGTTGATGCATATGTTTCTCTGAAGGCGGAAGGTTTTCCAATTAATATCGTGAATATTTACTGGCTGGAAAGACTTAATTTTGGCAATGAAAATTGGCAGGTAAGCGATCAGTTAAGTGATATTATGGTGGAGGAATTACCCGAAGACTGGGAGGTTTGGGATATCAAAGGTCAGAATTACGAGAGCCTGACGATGTATGAAAAAGCGGAAGAAGCTTATCAAAAGGCCCTCGAGCTAAATCCAAAAAAACGAACACTGAAATTAAAAATTGAACGAAACCGAAGGAAAGCAAATAATTGAATATTGAAATATAAAGCCCCTGAAAATTTCAGGGGCTTTATATTTACTTCAAGATATTTAGGGTTCTATTTCAAATTTCCAACCATATCTTTTGGGTCTACCCATTTGTCGAACTGCTCCTCGGTTACGTAACCAAGATTTGCGGCTTCCTCTTTCAGGGTCGTACCATTTTTATGTGCTGTATTGGCAATTTCTGCCGCCTTATAATATCCAATTTTTGTATTCAATGCAGTTACCAGCATTAAAGAGTTCTCTAGATGTTCTTTAATTCTAGGAGTATTCGCCTCAATACCTTTTGCACAGTGCTCTTCGAAGGAAGTACAGGCATCTCCCAGAAGCTGAGCACTTTGCAATAGCGCGTTTGCCATCACTGGTTTGAAAACATTCAGTTCAAACTGCCCCTGCATACCTCCAACACTCATGGTAGTATCATTTCCTATTACCTGTGCACAAACCATGGTTAATGCCTCACACTGGGTAGGATTTACTTTTCCGGGCATAATTGAGGAACCTGGCTCGTTTGCCGGGATATTGATCTCCCCAATTCCGCTCCTTGGTCCGGAAGCCAGCATTCTAATATCGTTTCCTATTTTATTTAAGGAAACGGCCAATTGCTTTAATGCTCCGTGGGTTTCTACAAAAGCATCATGGGCAGCCAGGGCTTCAAATTTATTACCGGCAGAAACAAATGGCATATCAGTAAATTTCGCTATGAATTCAGCAACTCTTTTTGAATATCCTTTAGGCGTATTTAAGCCTGTTCCAACTGCAGTTCCTCCTAAGGCAAGTTCAGCCAGGTGAGGAAGAGTATTCTCCAGCGCCCTAATTCCGTAATCCAGTTGAGCAACATAACCGCTAAATTCCTGGCCAAGGGTTAGGGGGGTAGCATCCATGAAGTGAGTTCTCCCTATTTTTACCGTCTCTTTGAAATCTTCAGATTTTTGCTTAAGGGTATTTCGTAGTTTCTTCAGGCCTGGCAAAGTTACCTTGGTAACTTTAGCATAAGCAGCAATATGCATTCCTGTTGGAAAGGTATCGTTGGAAGACTGAGATTTGTTTACATCATCATTAGGCTGAAGTGTTTTTTCTCCTTCGCCGATAGTTTTTCCAGCTAACTGATGTGCCCGGTTAGCTACCACCTCGTTCACATTCATATTACTTTGAGTACCGCTTCCTGTTTGCCAGATCACCAGTGGAAATTGATCGTCATGATTTCCTTCAAGGATCTCATCACAAACTTTGGCGATAAGATCTCTTTTGTCTACGGTTAAAGCTCCCAATTCACAATTCGTATATGCAGCTGCTTTCTTTAGATAAGCAAATCCATAAATAATGTCCAGCGGCATGGAAGAAGCCGGACCGATCTTGAAATTGTTTCGCGAACGTTCGGTTTGGGCACCCCATAATTTATCTGAAGGAACTTTAACTTCCCCCATAGTATCTTTCTCTATTCTGTAATCCATAATGCAAAAATTGGTTGTTTCGCAAAGTTAAGGTTTCACAATTTTCTTTAAACTAAAAAATCTTTAAAATTAAATTTCAAAGAATACCGTCTCTTTTTACGATTACCTTAAAATACAAAATCTTATATCTTAAAAAATAGGCTTATGATAATTTGATAAAGTAAATTTTAGATTATACGTAAAAACCTGTAAAACAGTTATTTATACGCAAACTACAGGAATTTTCCACTTCCAGAATATACTCTTAAACCTTAATTTTATTCCTTAATTATTTAAACATCAGTACTATGAAAAAGCAAAGTTTCATTTATCTGTTAATGTCGATTGTAATAGGGATTTCTTTAAGCTGTAGTTCTGATGACGATAATAATATAAATTCAGAGCAATATTTAAATGCGAGCGTTAACGGTTCAGAATTTTTATCAGACGAAAATATGGCTCCGCTTGGATTTAAGAGAATTCTCACCCCTTCGGGAAGGATTAATCTTCAAGCAAAGGCAATATCTGCTGAGGGTAATATTATTGAAATTTTTATTGATAATTATGTGGGGGCTGGAAAGTACTATTTTGGTAAAGATATTTATAGTCAGAGCTGGGTGAGTTATCAAAGCCCTTTACGAACAGAAGCCTGGAGAATACATCCCGGTGAGGCTCTGAACCTACAATCTAACTTCATTGAAATCAGTTCAATTACAGATAATTTCCTGGAAGGTAAAATAGGTTGCAGAGAATTGATTAGTGGCCTGCCCGATAATTTTGGAGAAATGGACGGTGAATTCAGACTTTTCCTTTTTGAATAAAATTTGATCCCAACCAGAACATTTAAAGTTAGTTATATTCAGCCGAGAAAAATTAAACAGTTATTTTTTGTGATAAGCGCTGTAGACTTCCTATCTTTGGCAAGATTCAAATCAAACTCTGAATGTTATGTTCGAATTCGATCAATACCTTGGTTTCTTAGCATTTTTAGCGATATTAACGATGGGTTTCTGGCTTATGATCTTTCTAATGGCTTTCCTTCCTTACTGGATTGGAGGTTCTGTTGGAGAGTTGATCAAAGAAAAACGCGAAGAACGCAAAAAAGCTAAAGCGGAAAAAGCATAAAAAAAGGGACTTTAATTAGTCCCTTTTTTTATGCTTTTTCAAAATTGTTTCCAAATTAAAATTCACCTTCGTCGAAGTCATCATTTCCGTTGCCTCTTCTGTCCTGACGCTGTTTTTTCTGGTTGAACCTGTAAATAAAAGAAAGGTTAACAGACTGTCCCTGTCTCCACTGGAATTCGCTGTCCTGTTCAAAGAATTCAGTAGTTGTAAAACTCGCTCTTTTCCTTCCGTTAAAAATGTCTCTTACATTTAGTGAAATTGTAGCCTTCTCATTTAAGATCTCTTTACTGAAAGCAAGGTCGATATTCAGAATACCTTCCTGGGTTCCCTGGATCTCATCTGAAGGTCCTCTGTAAAATAAATTCGTCTGCCAGTCGATTTTCCAGGGTAGAGTGACCTTGGAACTAAATCTACCAAACCAGCTGAAGTTATCCTGGCTGTAATCTATACCATTAAATTCACCATCAAGTTTGAAGCGGAAAAGATTGGCACTACCATTTAATCTCAGCCAATCTGCCGGATTATACAAGAATCCAAGTTCACCTCCCATTCTATCATTCGTAGCAAGGTTAAATGGGATACTTCTAATCACTTCGATTTCCTGGCCTGAAGGTCCCGTTATGAGAACTTCTTCTTGTACCCGTTGAAACGCGTCAGTTTCTCTTTGATAATAAACCGAAGAAGTCAGGGTAAATTTCTCCCATCTCTTAAGGTATCCCAGATCAAAAGCATTCGAGAACGCAGGATTCAGGTTTGGGTTACCCTGGAAAATATTATTACGACTACTTCTGGATGGGAAGGGGTTAATATACCAGCCTCTTGGCCTGTTGATCCTCCTGTTATATCCAAGGGTTAAATTTTCCTCCTCACCCAATTCGTAGATAATATTTACCGTAGGAAATAAGCCCAGGTAATTATTGTCAAAATCTGTGTCTATATCAAAAGAGAATTCTTCCTGTAATTCCTCTTCCGTTAGCTCAGAGTCGATCTTACCTTTTAGATTGGTGTTTTCTAGTCTTAATCCTAATAAGAAACTAAATTCACCAAATTTAGTTCCATATTGAGTATATAAGGCCTGAACGTTTTCGGTATAATCAAAAACATTCGTCTGGTTTTCATTTAAAATAAAGTTTCCATCTGCATCTTCCTGGAATAATTTATAGTCGGTAACTTCATTTTCAATATTTCCACGATAACCAGCCTCAAATTGAGAATCTTCGCCAATAGGTCTAACGTAATCTGCCTGTAACAGGTATTCCTTTTGATCTTCCACGGTAATTGTAGATTCTGAAGGAACTCTCACCGCATCAATATCGGTATTGTTGTAGGTGATAGGCTCATCAATAAAAGCATCTTCAGTTTCACTATCATTCTCGAATTGAAAATCGGCAGTTAGTTCATGTCCTTTATTGTCGAATCTTTTAATGTAATTAAGAGAGAACTGTATACTTTCATCCTCTTCATTTTCAGTTTCAGTACGATTTGAGCCTAGCAGGTTTTCGCCATTAAGTATATAATCATTACGGTTTAGCGTTACATCCCGGTCATCTCCAAGTCTGTAAAAAACGGCACCGGTAATTGAAGACATGTCTGAAATATAATATTCTAAACCAAGATTAGAGTTAAATCCCCGGTTGATCCTGTCATAATCCCGGTCTTCAATATTTCGATCATACTCGATATTTCCTAAGAAAATGTCTTCTCTTGGTTCAAAATATCTGGTATCGAAATAAGCATATCCCGGAGATTCAGAATATCTGTATCCAGTAGTGGTAAACAGGTTGAATTTGTCTGTACGGTAATTTAAATTCGCTGAAATATTACCATTATCTGGGATTCCACCATTTACAGTTATAGACCCGTTAAAACCGAGTGTCTCTTTTTTTCTAAGAATGATATTAATGATACCTGCGGTACCTTCAGCGTCATATCGGGCAGAAGGAGAGGTGATTACCTCAACACGCTCGATGGCCTCAGCTGGTAACTGACTCAATACATCTGTATTTCCAAAACCAGCCATTGCTGATGGTTTTCCGTTAATCAGGATTCTAACATTTTCATTACCTCTCAGGCTAATCCCACCTTCAATATCCACCGAAATCGAGGGTACGTTATTCAACGCATCACTAACTGTTCCACCTGCAGTAGTCAGGTCTTTTCCTATATTATAGATCTTTTTATCCAGTCTAATGTCTACCTGTGTAGTTTCAGCCTGAACTACAACTTCGTCAAGATTTTCTGAACCCATGCCTAACTTGATGGTTCCTAGATCCAGATCGCTTTTCACTGTTCGATTCTGGAATACTTTTGTTTCATAGGAAATGAATTCGATCTTGATGTTGTAGGTGCCATTTTTTACCTCTACAGAAAAATTACCCTGAGCATCGGTGATACCGCCTTCAACGTCTGAAGAATTTTCAACATTCTCTACAGTAACGGTAGCGTATTCTAAAGGTACGTTAAGCTCATCATCCATAACCTTCCCTTTAATGGTGTTTTTCTTGAAACTGGAAGGTCCTTGAGCGTAGGTTGGAAAAAAGAGTATACTGAAAAAGCCCAATATCAGGCTAAGAGTTAGGATTTTCGAATTGGTCATTATGCGTATTTTCCTTTATGACCAAAAGGAAAGGGAATGGTTTAAACGAATGCGGTTAATATTTTGTTAAACAAAAATTCATAAAAATTAAACATTTTAAATAAAAACCTGTATTCTAGGACTTTCGGGTTAGTTGCTTGTTCAAAAAAATATAATTTTCGAACTGCTCATCATCAAGAAACTTTTTCAAGGATCTGTATTCGCTCTTCTGAATGGTCTTTAATTTGTTAACCTGTTGTTCGATTCCCAAACTCGAATTAATGATCTCATTCTTCTTAATGGTAAATTCAATTATAGCATCTTCCAGTAACTGGGTTTGCTCTGCATTTAGATGTAACTGGTTTTTCCAGGTTAGCGCAAGTTCGTTGGCCACTTCCTTGATCTCCTTTCTGTTCTTCTCATGAATATAGATCTGGGAATAGACAAAACCTGCTACAGCGGCTGCAGCCACACTTATCAATGCTATTCTGTGTTGTAATTTCATGCTCCTGTAATTTTAAAGCAGTTTTTCAATATCTGAAGGAGGTCTTCCAATAACCGCTTTATTATCACTCTCTACAATCGGTCTTTCAATCAATTTAGGGTTTTTTACCATTACACTAATCAATTCGCGATCGCTGAGGTCTTTATCCTTATATTTTTCCTTCCAGATTTTCTCATTTTTCCGAACCAATTGAATAGGAGTGATCTCAAGTTTATTAATCAGGTTCTCCAGTTCATTTTCGGTTAGTGGTTCCTTAAGATATTCTATTATTTCAAATTCTTTATCAGAATTCTTTAATATTTCCAGTCCTTCTCTGGACTTTCTACATCTTGAGTTATGATAAATCTTCAGCATTTCTTTGTTTTTCTAACTTTAAAATAATCAATTATTTTATTATAAAAAATCTAAATTGTCAGGATAGGTATCAATCTTCGTTCCGTTGTCCCATCATCATCAGAAAAGATTTTAAAAAAGGGTCTAGCTCACCGTTCATTACGTTGTCTACATTACCTGTTTCCTCACCAGTTCGAACGTCTTTTACCAGTTTATAAGGATGCATTACATAGTTCCTGATCTGTGAACCCCATTCGATTTTCATTTTGGAATCTTCTATCTCACGTCTTTGTTCCTGTCTTTTCTGAAGTTCGATCTCGAATAGCTGGGATTTCAAAAGTTGCATGGCTTTGTTCTTGTTTTCCAGCTGAGACCTGGTTTCAGAATTTTCAATTACAATTCCCGTAGGCTCATGATGTAATCTTACCGCTGTTTCCACCTTATTTACATTCTGTCCACCTGCCCCAGAAGATCGCATGGTTTCCCATCTTAAATGTGACGGATTGATCTCAATTTCGATACTGTCATCTACCAGGGGATAAACATAAACTGAAGCAAAGGAGGTGTGCCTTTTGGCATTGGAATCGAATGGAGAAATTCTCACCAATCTGTGAACCCCATTCTCACCCTTTAACCAGCCGAAAGCAAATTCTCCTTCAATTTCTAAAGTAACGGTCTTGATACCCGCAACGTCGCCAGCCTGGTAATTGAGTTCTCTAATCTTATATTTTCGTTTTTCAGCCCACATAAGATACATTCTCATTAGCATCTCTGCCCAGTCGCAACTTTCAGTTCCACCGGCACCAGCAGTAATTTGAAGAACAGCGCTCATATTATCACCCTCTTCTGAGAGCATGTTCTTGAACTCCAAATCTTCAATTAGGTCAACTGCCTTATCGTTTCTTTGCTGAACATCTTCAGCGGTGGCTTCCTCTTCCTTATAGAATTCGTAAATGACCTCGAGATCATCAACAAGGGTTTCAGCTTTTTCATAATCCTCCACCCAGCTTTTTTCGGCATTAACCTCTTTCATGATCTGTTCGGCCTTTTTAGGGTCGTCCCAGAAATCAGGAGCAAAGGTCTTTTCCTCCATATTGGTTATTTCGATCTTTTTGGCATCAATGTCAAAGATACCTCCTTAACGCAACCAGGCGCTCCTTAAGATCCTTAATATTTTCAGTTGTTATCATTCTTGGTCGATTTGTCGTAAAAATAGAATTTAAGGGACTTTCGGAAAAGTATTTAACGAATATTTTTTAGTTTTAAACGGCTATAAAAAACCCACTAAACGCGCAATCTTTTATTTATAATTCTGACTTTCAGTATTTCGCTTCCAGTAAACGCTCAATTTTTAGAAGATAAAGAAGACCTAAAGGATTATCAGGGCTTTTTCAATTTTCATTACGATGAGAAAGAAGACGAGATCTACCTTGAGGTAGAGAATCTGGATCAGGAATTTCTTTACAATCATTTTTTAACTACCGGAGTAGGTTCAAATGATATTGGATTAGACCGGGGGCAGTTAGGAGGCACTGCGGTCGTGAAATTTCAAAAGGCGGGAAATAAACTTCTGTTGATTCAGCCAAACCAGGATTACAGGGCTATTACCGATAATAAAGCAGAAAAGCAAAGCGTTGCCGAGGCTTTTGGAAAATCGGTTTTATTCGGATTTGAAATCAAGGAAGAAAAGGAGGGGAAGTATATCATTGATTTTACGCCATTTTTGATGCAGGATGCTCATGGGGTTGCCAGTAGATTGAAATCTGGAAACTACGGTACTTATAAGCTCAATAAGGACAAAAGTGCCCTCGCTCTTGAACGAACCAAATCTTTTCCTGAAAATTCTGAATTTGAAGCTCTGCTTACATTTGGAGGAGAGCCAAAAGGCCGAACGGTGAGCTCGGTTGTTCCAAATGCAAAAAACATAAGTGTGATCCAGCATCATTCATTTGTAAAACTTCCTGATGATAATTATCAAAAAAGACCATTTGATCCAAGGAGCGGAGCCATCTTTATTTCTTATATGGATTATGCTTCCCCGGTTTATGAGCCCATTAAAAAAAGATATGCGGTAAGACACCGTTTGGAAAAGAAAAACCCTGAGGCAGAAGTGAGCGAACCGGTAGAACCTATTATTTATTACCTGGATCCGGGAACTCCCGAACCGGTAAGATCGGCTTTACTGGATGGAGCGAAATGGTGGGATCAAGCATTCGAGGCCATAGGCTATAAGAATGCATTCCAGGTGAAAATGTTACCAGATAAAGCCGACCCTTTGGATGCGCGATATAACGTAATTCAATGGGTACACCGTTCCACGCGTGGTTGGAGCTACGGAGCCAGTGTAGTGGACCCCCGAACAGGAGAGATAATCAAGGGGCACGTAAGTCTTGGAAGTTTAAGGATTCGCCAGGATTTTATGATCGCACAGGCGATGATGAACAAACCTTTTGCTAATAGTGATACAAATCATGATCCTATGATGAAACTTGCCCTGGCCCGGATACGTCAGCTTTCAGCTCATGAAGTAGGGCACACCATTGGTTTTGCTCATAATTTTGCGGCAAGTACTAATGATAGGGCTTCGGTAATGGATTATCCTCATCCTCAATTTGAACTAAATAATGGTGAAATTGAATTTGCCAATGCCTATGATACCGGAATAGGCGAGTGGGATAAAGTAACTGTAAATTATAGTTACAGTGATGTGCCTGAAGGAATGCAGGAAAGGGAATACCTGAATTCCATTTTGGAAAAAGCAAATATGGAAGGTATAAGATTCATTTCAGATTCTGATGCCCGTTCTTCAGGAGGAGCTCACGCTTTTGCTCACTTATGGGACAATGGAAATAACGCGGCCGATGAACTGGAGCGAGTTCTTGAAATTCGACAAAAAGCGATCAGCAATTTTTCAGAAGACAATATAAGGAAAGGGGAGCCATATTCCGTTCTTGAGGATGTTTTTGTACCCCTGTATTTTTTCCACAGGTATCAAACCGAAGCTGCTGTGAAAATAGTAGGAGGCCTGGAATATAATTACGCAGTAAAGGGTAGTCCGGAGCAGGTGGTTGAACACCTCGACGGAAAACTCCAGGAGAAGGCGCTTAGGCAAATCCTGCACACCTTAACCGCTGAAGAACTGGCAATACCAAAGGAAAAATTAGCACTTTTTCCTCCACGGGCTTTTGGGTACGGAAGAGATCGGGAATCATTTAAAAGCAATACCGATGTAGCCTTTGATGCTTTAGGAGCGGCCGCAACCGCAAGCGATATGAGCATGAGTCTGTTGTTTCATCCAGCAAGGGCCGAAAGACTTATTCAGCAGCATTCGCTTAATAAGAACCTACCTGGATTATCTCAGGTGCTGGACGAATCGATCGAAAAGACTATTAAAAAAGATCAAAAAGACAGTTATATGCAGGCAGTTCAAAATACCATCAATTTTGTGGTATTTAAACATCTTTTAAACCTGGCAGTGAACAAAGATGCGACCCCTATGGTGAAAGCGGTCACCAACGCTAAGATCGACGAGCTGGCCAATTGGCTAAGGGGAAGAAAGGATGCCGTGTCCCAGGAGATGTACCGAAACATTGGTGAGTTCAGGGATAAACCGGAAGAATTTAAGCTGGAACTGAATGTTCCAAAAATTCCGGATGGTTCGCCAATCGGGTCTTATTAATTATTGCTGTTGCTGCTGTTGGGCTGAAACCTGAACGCTATATTCTGTTTCATTTTTTCCTGAAGAATATACCACCCCCTTCAATGGCGGGCAATCTGAATAATCCTTGCCGTGGGCAACTTTGATATGATTTTCAGCTGCAATGAGATTATTGGTAGGATCGAAACCTATCCAACCGCTTCCGGGAATACTGCATTCTACCCAGGCGTGCATTTGTGAGTCACCGAAATATCCATTTCCCTGGTGCAGATATCCTGAAACATAACGGGAAGGGATTCCGAATTGCTTGGCGATGGCAATGAATAAATGAGTAAAATCCTGGCAAACGCCCTGCTTGATCTCCAGGATATGATTTAGGTCTGTATCTATATCGGTAACATTCGTCTTAAATGTAAACTCATTTTTGATCCAGGAATTGAGATTTTGAAGATTTTCGAACAGACTAATAGATTCATGAAATTCAAAATCTACTTTTTGGTGCAGTGTAGTTAGATCTGTAAATCTCAGGAACATATCATTTTTAGCCCTGAATTGCAAAGATTTTAGATCTGAGTATTCGCTTTCGGAAAATTCATGAGAAACCCTTTCAAAAATATTTTCCACTTTTTTAATTACCTGGAAATCGGCAGTAAAAACTATTTCTTCTATAGATTGCCTGGGTCTAATTCTATAGGTTCTAAAATCATATCCATTGATAGAATTTTCTACCGGGATGTTTAAAGAATTACTGAAATCTTCAAAGATAAGTTGTTGTGATTCGCTGTTTTCAGGAATAATAAGGAACTGCCATAAGGCACCATGAGTTTTATTCTCATAAGTATTTTTAGCAGTATAACGTATTTTGTAATCCAGATTCATCTCCAAAAATTATTCGTTCATTATAAAGTCATTTTCTGGAATTAATAGTGAAAATATTCCTTTTCAAGTTTAATCCCTATTCTATTGAGGTCGTCCAGGATGTTTTTGATGAATGATTGAAGGTCGCTTTCTATCTCCTCGATGACTTTGAACTGGTATTTTGCCCTTACCTTACCAATTAAAAAGGCTGAAGAGTTTTTGGAAGGATGCTTCTCATGGCTTAGATCATTTATATGTTCCCATGCCTCATTTAGACTATTCATCACCGATCTTGGGCAATCTGTATTCAGAATAAGAAATTCCAGGGTGGTAATACTTGTTGGAGTCTGCCTGTAGAACCTTCTCATCATATCGTAGGATTCTGCACATTTTAATAAGGTGGTCCATTCATAACTGTTTTTGAGCGTGTCTCCATAACTGCCCTGGGCAATTACTGCATCCTTATATTTTGAATTAATTATTCTGATTATCTGGGTGGCTCGTTCGATATTTACTCCCAGCATGATGATTGAATAAACTTCATCATGTAATAAAGTACCGCGTATCTTTGCTCTTAGAATAGAAGTGTTTTCCGTTACCTGAACACTAAAGTCGTAGAGGCCATTTTTTTTGAAATTCTCTACCGGGTAATTCAGTACAAAATGGTAAAATTTATTGATCGCTTCATAAAGTTCCGTTGAAATAAGATCCCTGGCACTGTTCGCATTTTCCCTGGCCAACTTTACATAATTGATGATCGAAAAGTGCTTGTCTGGATTCAGGGCAATATCATAAAGCACCTCTTCTTCATTCAGCTCATTTCCATTTCTGGAAAAATCATCGGCCATAAAAAGCATGGATTGCAAAACGAATTGTCTCGATTGAGATAATTCATTGGGGGCGTCCAGTGATGCGAAATAATTAACATTTAAATATCTGGCTACATGTTCTGCGCGTTCGATATATCTTCCCATCCAGAACAGGTTATTGGCTACTCTTGCTAACATAAATTAATGATTGTTTTTTAATACCCAGGTATCCTTAGAACCACCACCTTGAGATGAATTAACTATTAGATTTCCTTTCTTAAGGGCAACCCTGGTAAGACCACCTTTTAGTACGAAATTTTTATCGGCACCCAAAAGAGTGAAAGTACGCAGGTCTACATGGCGAGGTTCAAAACACTTTGAATCTTCTATATAGGTAGGGTGTACAGAAAGTGACATTATGGGCTGAGCGATATATTTTCTGGGACTGGCTTTTACGGTTTGTCTAACTTTTTCGATTTCTTCCTCTGTTAAACGGTTTCCAATAGAAATTCCATAACCTCCGGCTTCATCCACAGGTTTGATAACCAAATTTTGAATATTATCCAGTACATATTTCAGTTCATCGGGCCGGCTGCAGTGATAGGTAGGTACATTGTTTAGTATAGGCTCTTCATTGAGATAATATTTTATAATCTCCGGCATATAGGTATAAACTGCCTTATCATCGGCAACGCCTGTTCCAGGAGCATTAACCAGGCAAACATTTCCTTTTTTATAGGCAGCCATCAAACCCGGTACTCCTAAGGTAGAATCTGGTTTGAATTCTAACGGATCTAAAAACTGATCATCTATTCTTCTGTAAATAACGTCAACTTTTTCTGGTCCGTTAATGGTTTTCATATAGACAAAATCATTTTCCACAAACAGATCCTGACCTTCAACAAGCTCAACCCCCATGGCTTTTGCCAAATAGGAATGTTCATAATAGGCAGAATTGTAAATTCCAGGGGTGATCACAACGCAATTAGCAACATCAACCCCTTTAGGTTTCACCGTTTCCAGTATCTCCAAAAGATTTTCAGCATAATTGGTTACCGAATAGGCCTGGTAATGATTAAACACCCCGAAAAGTGCCCTTTTTAAAGCGGTACGGTTACAGATCACATAACTCACCCCAGAAGGACACCTGATGTTGTCTTCCAGAACATAATATTTCCCGTCTGAATGCTTGATCAGGTCGGTACCCGAAATATGATTGTAGATGCCTCCGGGTGGGTCGAAGCCATTCATCTGGTCGAGGTAATTCTCAGAAGAGCTGATGAGGTCCAATGGAACAATCCCTTCCTTGATTATTTTTTTTCCGTGATAGACATCTCTGAGAAATGCATTAAGGGCCTTGCTTCGTTGCAATACTCCTTTTTCGATATGTTTCCATTCTTCGGCATCGATGATCCTTGGAAAAAGATCAAATGGAAAGATCTTTTCCTTTATTTCATGGTCTCCATAAACCTGGAAAGTGATACCCTGGTTAAAAAAGGAAGCCTTGGCCTTATTATTCAACCTTCCAAAATCCTTCGCCGAATGCTCGCTATATAATTCAAAAAGGGTTTCATAAGTTTCCCTTACATTATCGTTTTCATCAAAGATCTCGTCGTATAACTGTGGATCACGGTTATAAGACTTGAAAGTTGGATTGTTGTTTGTGCTTTTCATAGATCAGGTTTGTCATAAAATACAAATAAATTATCTCTTATTCAGTGAATTATATAAAACCTTATGGAATGTTTGGGATTATCACAATTATTGTAACCGATATTCGAATTAATAACGAAAATTCACTGAAGTTTTTATGAGTAGCACCATTTCGAAAAATGAGTTTATAAATTTTACCTTAGCAAATCAGAAAAAAAGGATATGCAAGAAATAGATCTTAGAAGTGATACCGTAACCCGACCTACCAAAGAAATGCTTCAGGCAATAATGACCGCACAGGTAGGTGATGATGTTTATAAGGAAGACCCAACTGTTAACGCCCTGGAGGAAAAACTTGCCAGAATGTTTGGCATGGATGAAGCCCTGTTCTTTCCTACTGGAAGTATGGCCAACCAGGCGGCCATTAAATTGCATACCCAGCCCGGTGAGCAATTGATCTGTGATAAATGGGCCCATGTTTATAATTACGAAGGAGGTGGGGTTTCCTTTAACAGTGGGGTGTCCTGCAAACTGGTAGATGGTGATCGTGGGATGATTACAGCCAGTCAGGTGGAGGAAAGTATCAATCCTCCAGATTTTTATCATAGTCCGCTAACCAGTTTGGTTTGTCTTGAAAATACTACCAATAAAGGGGGAGGAGCCTGTTATGATCTAGAAGAGATCAAAAGAGTTCGAAAAGTATGCAATGAACATGGTTTAGGTCTTCATCTTGATGGAGCCCGGCTTTTCAATGCGATTGTCAAAAAAGGTGAAGAACCTAAGGATTTTGGAAAGCTTTTCGATACTATCTCTGTTTGCCTTTCTAAAGGACTGGGAACGCCAATGGGTTCTGTACTAATTGGTAAAAAAGAATTGATGAAAAATGCCATTAGGGTGAGAAAAGTTCTAGGAGGCGGAATGCGACAGGTTGGATTTATGGCAGCTGCCGGGATATATGCTTTAGATAACCATTTAGAGCAACTGGCGAAAGATAATACAAGAGCTGCAGAAATAGCGCAGATTTTAAGTAGTTTGAATTATATTGGGAATGTTGAACCCGTTGAAACTAACATTGTGATATTTTACCTTAAGAATGTGGAAGTTGAAACTAAATTCATGAAACAGCTTGCAGAAAATAACATTCGTATTAGTAACATGGGCCAGGGAAAATTGAGGATTGTAACTCATCTCGACTATTCCGAAGAAATGCATAATCGCTTTCTTGAAACTTTGAGAAAGGTAGATCTTTCATAAAACTTAACTAAATATTGGCAGGTCTTTAATATTGAACCTTTTTAAATTCAGGTATTTTTCTGAAAAATTAAAATGATGAAGAATTTAAAACCTGGAGCGAAAGTTCCCGAGCTTAATTTGAATACAACCAAAGGTGTAAAATGGAATCTTAGTGATAATAAACCTGAGAATTTCACGATGATCATCGTTTATCGTGGGATTCACTGCCCTGTTTGTAAAAAGTATTTAGAGGAGCTAAATAATAAAATTGGAGATTTTCGAGATAAGGGAGTCAATGTGATTTGTGTAAGCTCTAATACTAAGGAACTTGCATTAAAAACTGTAGAAGAGTGGAAGATTGATAAACTTGATATCGCCTACGGATTCGACGTCGAAGAGGGACGAAAATGGGATCTTTATATTTCTGAAGCAATCAAAGATTCAGAGCCTGATATGTTCCTTGAACCTGCTCTTTTTCTGGTAAGACCAGATAATACCCTTTATTCGGCAAGTATCCAGTCTATGCCTTTTGCAAGACCGAAGTTTGACGAATTATTAAAATCTATTTCGTTCGTGATTAAAGAAGATTATCCAGCGAGGGGAGAAGCATAATAAACCATTCTAAATATTTAATAATAAAAAAAGCCTGGGAAATTAATCCAGGCTTTTTTATTAAAAACTCTTATTTCATAAAGCCGTCCATCCCGGGAATATCTGGCATGCCATCTTTTGCAGCAGCGCCAATCTCGGCTTCATTTATTTTGGTAGCTTTTTCAATTGCTTTGTTTATGGTAAGCACTAAATAATCTTCTAGTTGTTCTTTGTCTTCCAAAAGTTCATCAGCAACTGAAATATTCTTAACCTCCCTGTTGGCCGTAATGGTCACCTTTAAAAGTCCGTCGCTAGATTGTTCATCCACCATAACAGTATCGAGTCTTTTTTTTGTAGCTTCTACTTTTTCCTGGGCTTCCTTCAGTTTATTCATCATGCCCATCATATCTCCAAACATATTTTTTCGGTTTAAAATTTATGAATTCAAATTTACTAAATTACCTCATTAAACCAGTCGAAATGAAAAGACTATTAGTATTTCTATTAGGATACATTACATTTGCAACCGCTCAAAACAAAAATGATTTGAAAAAAGATATACAAGCCCCTACAGCTAAGAAAGTTGCAACAGAACTTGAGATGCATGGTGATGTGCGTATTGATAACTATTTCTGGATGAATCAGCGTGAAGACCAGGAGGTTATTGATTATCTGAATGCTGAAAACGATTATAATGATAAAATGACTTCTCATACTAAGGATTTTCAATCAGAATTATTTGAAGAGATGAAGTCTCGAATTAAAGAAGATGATGAGTCTGTACCTTATAAATTGAATGGTTACTGGTATATTACCCGTTTTGAAAAGGGGTATGATTATCCGGTATATTCCCGTAAAAAAGGAAGCCAGGATGCACCTGAGGAGGTCATGTTCAATGTGAATAAGATGGCTGAAGGATTTGAATATTACAGCCTGGGAGGATTGAATGTAAGTCCAGATAATAAACTGGTAGCTTTTGGGACAGATACTTTAAGCAGAAGAAAGTATACCATTAGGATCAAGAACCTGGAAACAGGTGAGATCTATGATGAGGAGATAAAGAATACCACTGGAGGTTCTACCTGGGCTAACGACAATAAAACACTTTACTATACAAAGAAAGATCCTCAAACCTTACGATCTTACAGGATCTATAAGCATATTCTGGGTACAGATCCAAAAGAAGACCAGTTGGTTTATGAGGAAAAGGATGAAACTTTTAATACCTACGTATATAAATCAAAATCCCGAGATTATATCATAATTGGTTCTCACAGTACCTTAACAACCGAATATCGTTTTTTAAATGCAAATACACCAGGTGAGGAGTTCAGTATATTTCAACCAAGAGTTAGAGAGCTAGAATACAGTATTTCTCATTTTGAGGATAATTTTTATGTCGTTACCAATAAGGACAATGCGACCAATTTCAAATTGATGAAAACTCCGGTAAACAATACTGGAATGGAGAACTGGGTAGATGTGATCCCGCATAGGAAAGATTATCTGCTTGAAGACATCGATATTTTTAAGGAATACCTTGTAGTTAGCGAGCGAAATAACGGTCTTAACAAGCTAAGAATTATTAAATGGAATGATAACGAAGAATTCTATATTCCTTTTGATAATGAGACCTATACTGCTTATACTTCCATAAATCCAGATTTTGAGACCGATCTCTTGCGGTATAGTTATAACAGCCTTACAACTCCAACTTCGGTGATAGAATACAACATGAAGACAGGAGACAAAAAAGTGTTGAAGGAACAGGAGGTGCTTGGAGGTAAATTTGATAAAAACAATTATGTTTCTGAGAGACTTTGGGCTACTGCAGAAGATGGTACCAAAGTTCCCGTATCGCTTGTTTATAGAAAAGGTATCAAAAAAGACGGTAGTAATCCTTTACTTCAATATGCATATGGCTCGTATGGTTCTACTATAGATCCATATTTTTCTTCAGTAAGATTAAGTCTTTTAGATCGAGGGTTTATATATGCTATTGCCCATATAAGAGGTGGTGAATATTTAGGTCGTGAATGGTATGAAGATGGGAAACTATTCACTAAACGTAATACTTTTACAGATTTTATCGATGTTTCAAAATTCCTGATCAATGAGAATTATACAAATTCAAAACATCTATACGCCATGGGTGGATCTGCAGGAGGATTATTGATGGGAGCGGTTATAAATATGGCTCCGCAGTTGTATAATGGTGTTATTGCATCAGTCCCTTTTGTAGATGTGGTGACTACCATGCTGGATGACAGTATTCCTTTAACCACGGGAGAATATGATGAATGGGGAAATCCGAATAACAAGAATTATTATGAATACATGAAGTCCTATTCACCATATGATAATGTGGTTGCCCAGGATTATCCAAATATGCTGGTGACAACCGGATTACACGATTCTCAGGTGCAATATTGGGAACCTGCAAAGTGGGTTGCCAAGCTTAGAGAACTAAAGACAGACGATAATATTTTACTTCTGCATACGAATATGGATGCAGGCCATGGGGGGGCTTCCGGTAGGTTTGAAGCCTTGAAGGAAGTAGCTGAAGAGTACGCGTTTTTACTGGATTTAGAGGGTATTTCGGAATAATTAAAAAAATTGCCTTAAATTTGACCGGTTTTAAAAGTTAATTTTTTAAGACTTTTTGTAAAACGAACTTCGATTTATGAGAGAGGACTTGAAGGTTTATGACAACGTATTACAACTAGTAGGTAATACACCGTTGATTCACCTAAACAAAATCACCAAGGGATATAAGGGTAAATATTTTGCTAAAATAGAAGCTTTTAACCCGGGACACTCATCTAAAGATAGAATTGCCCTGCACATTATAGAAGAGGCCGAAAGAAAAGGCATTCTTAAACCTGGAGATACGATTATAGAAACCACTTCCGGAAATACCGGTTTCAGTATTGCTATGGTTAGCTGTATAAAAGGTTATGAATGTATTTTGGCTGTTAGCTCAAAATCTTCTAAGGATAAAATCGATATGCTGAAGACGATGGGAGCGAAGGTTTATGTGTGTCCGGCGAACGTACCAGCAGACGACCCAAGGTCTTATTACGAGGTGGCAAAAAGACTTCATAGTGAAATTAAAGGCTCTGTTTATATCAATCAGTATTTTAATGAATTGAATATGGATGCCCATTTTCAGTCTACCGGACCGGAAATTTGGAAGCAAACTGAAGGAAAAATCACACATTTGATTGCCTGCAGTGGAACCGGTGGAACCATTTCAGGAACTGCAAGATATCTCAAGGAGCAGAATCCAGATATTAAGATTTTGGGTATCGATGCATTTGGATCGGTTCTAAAAAAATATCACGAAACTCGTGAATTTGATAAAAATGAGATCTATCCGTATAGAATTGAAGGTTTAGGAAAAAACCTGATCCCAACTGCCACAGATTTTGATGTCATAGATAAGTTTACCAAAGTGAGTGATGAGGAAGCCGCCCATTCTGCAAGGGAAATTGCAAGAACAGAGGGACTTTTCGTAGGTTATACCAGTGGAGCGGCTATGCAGGGATTAAAGCAATTAGAGGAAGAAGGAGAATTTGATGAAAACTCTAATGTTGTGGTTATTTTCCCAGATCATGGTTCTCGTTATATGAGTAAGATTTATAGTGATGACTGGATGAACGAACAGGGATTTTTCGATTCTCAACACGAAACTACTTCAGAATCAATTGAAGTGATCAAGTAAAAGTTTATTAACACTTATTAACAAAAGCATTCTAATCTTTGTAGGATGCTTTTGTTTTTGCTAGATTTCGATGTTTATAATTTACTTTGTAGAATTGAGCCAAATTTCAGTATTTTTGCGGCTCGTCTAAAAAATGACCGATGAAGGATTTATTTGATAAAATTTACAAAGACAAAGGACCGCTGGGTAAATGGGCAGAACAGGCAGAAGGATATTTCGTATTTCCTAAACTGGAAGGACCAATTTCTAACCGCATGAAATTTCGCGGTAAAGAAGTGATCACCTGGAGTATTAATGACTACCTGGGACTTGCCAATCATCCTGAAGTTCGTAAGGTAGATGCTGAGGCAGCAGCCGAATATGGTTCAGCATATCCTATGGGTGCGAGAATGATGAGTGGTCATACAGATCTTCATGAAAAATTACAGGATGAACTTGCTTCATTTGTGCATAAGCAGTCAGCCTATCTACTTAATTTTGGATACCAGGGAATGGTTTCTACCATCGATGCTTTGGTTTCCAAGCAGGATGTGATAGTTTATGATGTAGATGCGCATGCATGTATCATAGATGGTGTTAGGTTACACCTTGGTCAACGGTTTACCTACAAGCATAACGATATGGAAAGTATCGAGAAAAATCTTAAACGTGCAACCAAGATTGCTGAACAAACCGGTGGTGGAATTCTTTTGATCTCTGAAGGTGTATTTGGAATGCGTGGAGAACAGGGGAAACTTAAAGAGATTGTTGAGCTTAAGAAAAAATATAACTTCAGACTATTTGTAGACGATGCCCATGGTTTTGGAACTCTTGGTAAAACTGGAGCCGGAGCAGGAGAAGAACAGGGGGTACAGGACGAGATCGATGTTTACTTCGCTACTTTCGCCAAGTCTTTAGCGAGTACAGGAGCTTTTATTGCAGGAGATAAAGAGATCATAGATTATTTAAAGTATAACCTTAGGTCACAGATGTTTGCCAAATCACTACAAATGCAATTAGTGGTTGGAGCTCTTAAGCGTCTTGAAATTTTAAGAACTATGCCTGAGCTAAAGAATAAGCTTTGGGAGAATGTGAATGCACTTCAAAATGGACTTAAGGACAAAGGCTTCGATATTGGGACTACGCAGAGTTGTGTAACTCCGGTATATCTTAAAGGAAGTATTCCTGAAGCAATGGCTTTGGTAAAGGATCTTCGTGAAAATCACGGTGTATTCTGTTCAATCGTTGTTTACCCGGTAATTCCAAAAGGATTGATTTTACTTAGAATGATCCCTACAGCAACTCATACATTACAGGATGTTGAGGACACACTGGAAGCTTTCTCTGCAATTCGTGAAAGACTTGAAAATGGAACTTATAAAAGACTTTCTGCTTCCGTTGAAGCTGCAATGTCCAATAAGTAAATTCATAAAATATAATTAATGGAAAAGCCTCGCGTTTGCGAGGCTTTTTATTTTTAATGATTGAATTTTAAACTAGTTGGAGCCATCATCCTCGTAACCGTCTCCTTCATCACCTTCTTCCATCTCCTGGTTGAGTTCTTCACTTCTCTGTCTTCTTTTGTTACCTTCATTAGATTCTTCAAGGAACTCATCAACTTTATGCAGGTCGAATCTATAGGAAACACCTGCTGCAACCTGCCATTTCGATGGGGTGTCTTTAAAATTAACCAGCCCAGATATATCTACCTGCAGGTCATTCCCATATAAAAATGCCCCACCAGCACGTATAATATCATCAGCATAGATATCACTTTTAATAGCCTGATATTCTCCAAATATGGCCAGGCTTGGAGTTAATGTGTGAGTAACCGTTATGATTCCGGTATAGGATCTGAAATCTTCGGTAAGTTTATCGGCGATAAAATTCATCACTAAAACCCAGCGCCCCCAGTTATTCTGGGTTATAATTGCAGCTTTAGGGCTAAATTTTCCTTCACCTTCATATAAATAAGGATTATCTCCAAAAGCGAAATTAGCACCGGCAAAGATCGAAACTGCCGGTATTAGAGTTTTCCATTTAAACTTCTGGTTAGCCTTCCAACTATACAAATTTGGTTTGTCTGGCTCGATACTTACGCCGGGATCAAAGATGAGGTACTTGGCACCTATAGAATTAGTTTTAAAATTCCTAATACTTGATTCTGAAGCCACCCCGAGAAAGTCCCTGAAAATGTTCTGAGATTCGAAAGATCCGGTGAGATTGAGTTCCAGTCTTTCGTACAACAATCCATACCGCAACTGATAATCTATTCCCCAAAGATCGGTGTCTGTTCCAAGCCCGCTATGTTCATCATTTCCAAAATAGGGACCGGTTTCTAATTGTATAACATTGGTACCTACGGCATAGGCCCCTTGTGACTGTCCGGGTCTATTGGAATTTATGGTTTCAGTATACTGGGCGTGAAGGTTGGTAGCTATATTTAGGAAAAGGCTAAGTATGGCTGTTTTACGCATATTCATCTGGGTTGGTTCTATCAAAGATATAAGATTTATTATAATTTTATGGTGGAAGCATCCCGCTTTGTGAAGGCTTCTTTTTATTTTTACAAAAAATTTAAGAATGTTAGAAGCATCATTATCCGGAGTATTAAAAACGGTACTTATTGTGCTGTTAGTATACTTCGGTCTTAAAATATTACTTCGGTTTTTTGGGCCATTGATCCTGAAATGGTTTATGAAGAAAATGGGACAGAAATTTGAAAAGCAATTCAATCAGCAATTTGGTGGAGCAGGTCAGAATCAGCATAAAAAAGGAAAGGTTAGCATAGACAAAAAACCTAAAAGTGAGAGGCAGTCTAATAAAAA
Source organism: Christiangramia lutea (assembly GCF_022489035.1). Lineage (GTDB taxonomy): Bacteria > Bacteroidota > Bacteroidia > Flavobacteriales > Flavobacteriaceae > Christiangramia > Christiangramia lutea. The sequence goes on along the minus strand of NZ_JAKVTV010000002.1, from coordinate 525,829 downwards.
TGTTGGTGAATATATCGATTACGAAGAAATTGATTAATTTCGGATTTTAGCAAAGCCCTTAAAAAGGGCTTCATTTCATACCAAATTTGTGGTTTAAAATCAAAAGTCCGATTAATGGCTAAATTGAAGAAATTCTTACCTCACCTGCTGGCCCTGGCAGGTTTTGTCTTATTATCCTTATTTTATTTTAATCCTGTTCTTCAGGGCAAAGAGATCTACCAGAGCGATATAATCCAATATATCGGGATGGCTAAAGAACAAAACGATTTCAGGGCGGAGACCGGAGAGGAGCCTTACTGGACAGATTCAGCTTTTGGTGGTATGCCCACTTACCAGCTTGGTGCATATTATCCCCATAACTACATTAAGAAACTAGATACAGCCTTGAGGTTTCTACCACGGCCTGCAGATTATCTGTTCCTATATTTCCTTGGGTTTTATATCCTGCTTCTCTGCATGAAAGTAGATTATAAACTGGCCTTCCTGGGATCTGTGGCTTTTGGCTTTTCAACCTATCTCATAATAATATTAGGAGTCGGGCATAATGCGAAAGCCCATGCGATCGCTTATATGCCTATGGTTCTTGCCGGGATAATTGCCATTTTCAGAAATAGAAATGTCTGGAGCTTCCTACTGCTTGCTGTGGCAATGGCTCTGGAAATTCAGGCCAATCACTTTCAAATGACCTATTACCTTTTACTTCTGGTGATTGTTTTAGGTATTGCATACCTGGTTGATGCCTACCGCAAAAAATTGTTACCCGATTATTTTAAGTCTATAGGAGTGATGGTTTTGGCTGTGGTGTTGGCTATAGCTGCCAATGCTACTAATCTTCTGGCTACGAGTGAGTACACGAAGTTCAGTACACGAGGTGAATCAAATTTAACTGTTGAAGCAGATGGGAGACCTAAACAGAATACTGGTTTAAGTTTCGATTATATTACTGAATATAGTTATGGTATTCTAGAGAGTTTTAACCTGATGGTGCCACGTTTTATGGGAGGAGGAAGTTCAGAGAACATTGGAAAAGACTCAAATCTCTATAAAGCTTTAAGGGAGATTGGAGCTTCTCCTGTGCAGGCTGAAGGTTTCACTGAGAGTGCCCCAACTTATTGGGGAGACCAACCTTTTGTTGGTGCTCCGGCTTATATCGGTGCAAGTGTTATTTTTCTATTTGTTTTTGCGCTATTCTTAATACGCGGCCGATTGAAATGGTGGATCTTAGGTGGAAGTATTTTAGCCCTCGTTCTAAGCTGGGGTAAGAATTTTGAAATAGCAACCAGGTTCTTTATTGAATTTGTGCCTCTTTATGACAAATTCAGGGCGGTTTCATCCATTCAGGTTATTCTGGAACTATGCCTGCCATTAATGGCGGTAATGGGGCTTTATAAACTTTTTCTTGCTGAAATAAAAAGGGAAGAAAAATTACATGCCTTAAAATGGTCAACCAAGATAACTGGTGGACTAATGCTGATCTTTTTGATCTTCAAATCTATCTTATTTGAATTTTCAGGAGCTAATGACGCGATGTATTCCCAGCAGTTCGGGATGGAATTCATGAATGCTCTTGAAGAGGATAGGAAGGCAATCTTTACATCTGATGTTATTCGTTCACTGGTATTGGTATTGCTTTCTGCTGGATTGATCTGGGCATATTTAAATGAAAAAGTGAACAGAAACCTGCTAATTGGAGGTTTGTTGATCGTTCTACTTTTCGATCTTATTGGAGTTGACAAGAGATATGTTAATAATGAAGATTTTGTTCAGGCCAGAGAAATGGAACAGCCTTTTCAGAAATTAGCGGCAGATGAAGTGATCCTTGAAGATACTTCTCATTACAGGGTTTTCGATGTTTCCGGAAGTCCTTTCAATACCGGTAGAACATCATATTACCACAATGCTCTTGGTGGTTACCACGCGGCAAAACCAGGAAGGATTCAGGATCTGTATGATTTCTATATATCCAATAATAACATGAAAATATTGAGCATGCTGAATGTGAAATATTTCATTGTTCCCACAGAAGAAGGTACACAGGCGCAGCAAAACCCGAATGTTTTCGGTAACGCTTGGACTGTAAAGGATCTCAAATGGGTTGAAAATCAGGATCAGGAAATACTTTCCCTTGAGGAAACCGATTTAAGATCTACTGCGGTTATAAATTCAAATTTCAGAGACATAGTGAATGAAGGCTTTAAGTTTGATCCGGACGCCGAGATCGAATTGGTAAGTTATCAACCTAACGAACTGAAGTATCAGTTTTCGGCAAATTCTGATCAGTTTGTAGTATTTTCAGAAAACTATTATCAACCTGGTTGGCAGGCATACCTAGATGGAGAAGCTGTAGAACATGTACAGGTAAATTATGTTTTGAGAGGTATGAACGTACCTGCAGGAAACCACGAGATAGTGTTTAAATTTGAACCGGAAGTTGTAAAAACCGGTAGTACAATTACGCTTGTCAGTTCTATTTTACTAGGTTTGATCCTAATTGGTGGGGTTGGCTACGAAATTAAAAAGCGCAGATAATCCCGGATCTTTTATTTGAATGAAAAAAGTTCTCATCATTACATATTATTGGCCTCCGGCCGGTGGACCAGGAGTTCAGCGCTGGCTGAAATTTGTAAAATATTTGAGGGCTTTTGATGTAGAACCAGTGGTTTATATACCCGAAAACCCGAGTTACCCAATAATTGATAAAAGTTTTGAAAAAGAAGTACCGGAAGGGATAAAGATCATCAGGAAAAAGATCTTTGAACCGTATTCCCTTGCGGGAATATTCTCAAAAAAAGATACTGAAACTATCAGCTCTGGAATCATTCAAAAAGAAGAAAGTCAATCTGCCTTGCAAAAGGCGATGCTATATATTAGGGGTAATTATTTTATTCCAGATGCGCGAAAATTCTGGATTAATCCTTCAGTTAAATATTTGAAGGAGGAACTTGATAATGGTGATTACGATGCTATAATAACTACAGGTCCACCACACAGTATTCATCTGATAGGACTACATCTGAAGAATGATCTGAAAATTAATTGGATTGCCGATTTTCGGGATCCCTGGACTCAAATAGGTTATCACGAGAAACTAAAACTTACTGAAAGATCCAGAAAAAAGCACGAAGAGCTAGAAAAAGAGGTGTTGAACTCTGCAGATCATATAATTACGACCAGCTATAGCACCAAGAATGAGTTTCAGTCTAAAACATCCAGGCCGGTAACGATTATCACCAACGGCTTCGACTCAGAATACCAGATAACCGAAACAGAAAGTAAGCGATTTAAAATAGCTCATATTGGTTCTTTATTATCCGGTAGAAACCCCGAAAGCCTCTGGAAAGCTATTCAGGAATTACTGACTGAAAATGATGAATTTCGCCAGTCATTCCAATTAAAACTAGCCGGGAAAGTAAGTGAAGAGGTGTTGAGATCCATAAGTGCTTATGGACTGGAACAATACTTAGAAAATCAGGGATATGTAAATCATCAGAAGGCCATAGAATTGCAGAAAGATGCTTCGGTATTATTATTAATCGAAATCGATTCTGAAGAGACCAGGGGAATTATTCCCGGCAAGCTGTTTGAATATATGGCTGCAAATAAACCAATTCTGGCAATTGGCCCGGAAAATTGGGATGCCGAAAGGATCATTTCAGAAACCGGAACTGGGAGCGTTTATTGTTATGGGGAGATTGAAGATATTAAGAATCATATTCTTGAATTATTCGAGAAATTTCAGGGAAATGAGGAGATGAGCAGTCCTTCTGGTGTTGAACAGTATCATCGAAAAGCCCTGACCGAAAAACTGGCTAACCTTATCAAGAATCTGTAATGGGGGTAATCATTAATCAGTCCATTAAAAATATGGTGACCACCTATATTGGTTTTGGTATAGGGGCGGTTAATACCCTTTTCCTGTTTACTTATTTTCTTGAACAGCAATATTACGGACTAGTAAGTTTCCTGCTTTCCGCAGCAAATCTAATCTGGCCTTTCCTGGTTTTTGGTGTTCATAGTACGCTTATCAAATTTTTCTCCTCTTATAAAACCAGGGGAGATCAGGATAGGTTACTAAACTTCGTTCTCATAATTCCGGCAGTGGCAGGCTTGGTCCTTGGAGTGTTAGGATTATTATTCTATAACTACCTTCTGGATTATTTTAAAGGTGAGAACAGCCTGGTTCAGCCTTATGTATGGCTCATCTTTGTAATTTCTTTGTCAACTGCTTATTTCGAAGTTTTCTTTTCCTGGTCTAAGATCTATTACAAAAGTGCCTTCGGAAATTTAATGAAGGAAGTATTTCATCGCTTTTGTATAAGCGTGCTATTATTCGCCTTCTATTTTAAATGGATCACCGTTGAAACTTTTATATACAGTATTTCGGGAGTATTCGTGCTTAGGACAATTCTAATGGCGATGTATGCATTTTCACTGCACAGGCCTAAGTTTAGTTTAAAGTTTCCTGAAAACCTTTCACCCGTACTTAAATACTCATCTTTAATACTACTTGCGGCTTCAGTAGCAACCGTATTGCTAGATCTTGATAAGGTTATGATCGAGCATTATCTTCCTATTGAAAATGTGGCGATTTACGGTATCGCGGTATACATAGCTACTGTAATTTCTGTTCCTCAAAAAGCCATGCATCAAATTACCAATCCTTTGACGGCAGAAATGTTAAATAATAAAGATAAACCGGCTCTGAAGGATCTCTACGAAAAAAGTTCTTTGAATCTCCTAATTGTAAGCGGGCTCATCTTTGTTTGGATCATTACTAATGTGAATGCACTTTATGAGCTAATTCCAGAACAATATGAAATAAGCATTTTAATTGTACTTTTGATTTCTCTGGTAAAATTATTTGATAATTTTTTAGGGAATAATAATAGTATCCTCTTTAACTCGGATTATTACAGGATTGTTCTCGGGGTAGGGGTGATAATGGCCCTAGTCGCTTTCCTTCTGAACATCTTTTTTATACCCGAATTTGGGATAGAAGGGGCGGCTATAGCAAGTTTTATTGCATTTGGTCTCTATAATTCTTCGAAACTTTTTATAGTTTATAATAAATTCAAAATACATCCCTTCACTTTAAAGTCGCTTTGGACACTTATCCTGATAACTGTATTTAGTATCGGCTTCTTTTTGATTGCATTTCCCTTGAATCCCATTCTCGAAATTGGAATTAAAGGAATATTATCCGGAATTTTATATCTAACGATCATTTATAGGTTTAACTATTCAGATGATATAAACAGAATAATATCCAGGTTCTCAGATAGGTTCTAAACGAGAAAACCCCATCAGCGTGGGTGCTTCAGGGGTTTTCCAACTAACCAACCAAAAAATTAAATTATGAACTTGTCATCTATAATCTATTATTCATATTTCGTGCCGAACTTCTCGTTTTCGAAGAATTTTTTGATCTAACCGAGTTAGACCTTGTATTTCTTGAATTTGAGTCCGTTTTCACGGAGGAACTTCTTTGCCTTGTTGGACGGTCTACCGAACTCTTCCTTTCAGCAGATCTATTACTTTTTTCTATAGTTCTATTGCGAGAAACCTGTCTTTTTTGTTGAACTCTGTTATTCCTTGATTCCTTCATGCGATGATTGGAATTTGAAACATTTCCGGTTCTTTTTACTTCTCTGGATTCACTTCCGTAATTATTTCTCGAATTTCTCTTTTGTTCCGTACCTATATTACTCTGCCTGGTTGAAACCTGTCTTCTTTTTTGGGTATTTTCAAATTTAGGCGACCTTCCTCTAGAATTAGTGCTGCTCTCATTGCGGTCACTATAAACTCTGGACCTGGTATTACTTGTACTTCTCCTGTCGTTTCGATTAGCTTTTATTCTATCTGAATAGGTTTTGTCTCTTGCAACACTTTTCCTGGTAGCAGGTTGATTGAAATCTGATTTGTGATGGTTGTAAGCAACTCGACGTTTGGAATTTGTTTTTCTTCCATGGTTATATGAACTAACTGTCTGGAATGGTCTGTAAAAATTCCTTTTTCTTTTATTGATATAATAATTGTTGTATACCGTAACATATTTATTATAAGACACTCGTCTTGGTTCATAAAATGCTCTATAAGGTCTTCCAAAAACAATACTCACATTAACACCTGGGCGACGGTAATAATCGTGCCATGGTCTATGAACATAGCGCCTGTTGTAATGGTTAATATATCCTGAATAATGCGTCATTCGATGCAAATTGTTGTAGTGGATATGCAAGTTTCCAACCCGAGCAAGACGGCCAAAATTATTGTATCGAAGGAAAATGTTACCTGCCTGGACAATTCTACCATAGTAATCATAGTAAATTGGAACGTTCTCGATCTGGATCACAGCACCATAATCATCATATTGCACGTAAGGATCGTAGTTATATCCAGAATTGTAACTAATATTAACATTCGGAGTTGAAAGCTGGAATGAATTCCCTCTTCTGAAATCTGGATTAAAATAAAAATCGAACTCACCATTAGGATAAACCGCAAACTCAACGCCTCCTTCAACGAAAATGAATGATTCGTTATAATTGTAGTTGTAATTAGTTATTGCTGATTTAGATTTTGAAGCAGCCGATACTGACCAGCCAACAAATAGCAATGCGAAAATAAGCGTCAGGTTTCTCATGGTAGTAATGTATTTAATTAGGAACATTTTCCCTAATAAATACAAAGCACGTGCCAAAGTCCGTAAACATTGACTATTCAGCTTTATAGAAACCTTTTCTTATCCTGTACTTCACTGTTATTTAGTTTGTTATAAAGATCAGGCTAATTTTTCCTGAAGATATTTTGATGTATAAGATTTCTTGTTGCTAGCTAGTTCCTCAGGAGTTCCCTGTCCTACAAGGTAACCCCCTTTTTCACCGCCTTCAGGTCCCAAATCTATTACTTCATCTGCACACTTCACAAGGTCCATATTATGTTCTATCACAATTACTGTATGTCCTTTTGAGATAAGAGCGTTAAAGGATTTTAATAGTTTTTTTATATCATGAAAATGTAGCCCGGTGGTTGGTTCATCAAAAATAAAGAGAGCCTTGGTTTTAGTGTTTCCCTTTACAAGGAAGGATGCCAGTTTAATTCGTTGTGCTTCTCCACCAGAAAGAGTAGAAGAACTCTGACCTAATTGAACATAACCTAAACCAACATCTTTAAGTGGTTTCAGCTTTTTTACGATCTTATCCTGGTCATGTTCTTCAAAGAAATTGGTAGCGTCATCTATGGTCATATTAAGAACATCATCAATGTTTCTATCATGAAAAGTCACCTCCAGCACTTCTTTTTTGAAACGTTTTCCATTACAGGTTTCACATTCCAAGTGGACATCGGCCATGAACTGCATTTCAATAGTCACCTCACCCTCACCTTTACAGGTTTCACATCTACCTCCATCAACATTAAAAGAGAAGTGCTTGGCTTTAAATCCGCGTAATTTAGCTAATCGTTGGCTGGCAAATAAATTCCGAATGTCATCATAAGCTTTTATATAGGTAACAGGATTAGATCTCGAAGATCTTCCTATAGGATTCTGATCCACGAACTCAACGGTTCCAAGTTTTTTGAAATCACCTTCAACCCCGTTGAATTGGCCTGCCTTCTCCCCATAGCCGCCAATTTCTTTTTGAACTGCCGGATAGAGGATCTTTTTCACCAAAGTACTTTTACCGCTTCCGGAAACGCCCGTAATCGCAGTGAAAACTCCTAATTGAAACTCTACGTCGATATTCTTCAAGTTATTTTCTCTGGCGCCAAGAACTTTTATTTTATTCTTTGAAGTTCTCCTTTTATCCGGAACCTCAATCTCCATCTTACCGTTGAGATAACTGGCGGTTAGGGAATCAGATTTTAGAATTTCCTTTAAGGTTCCGGTGGCTACTACATGGCCACCATTTGTTCCGGCTTCCGGGCCAATATCAATAATTTCATCAGCAGCATTCATGATCTCTTCATCATGTTCTACAACAATCACTGTATTACCCAAGTCACGAAGATGTTTCAATACACCTATCAATTTTTCTGTGTCTTTAGGATGTAAACCTATGGAAGGTTCATCTAGAATATACATAGAGCCTACCAAACTACTTCCAAGTGAAGTAGCCAGGTTTATCCTTTGAGATTCTCCTCCGGAAAGAGTATTGGACTTCCTATTAAGAGTTAAATAATCAAGGCCAACATTCGAAAGAAACTCAAGTCGGTTCCTTATCTCAGTTAATAGTCGTTTTGCGATTTTTTCGTCATACTCATTTAATTCAAGATCATCGAAAAAAGATCTTACTTTGTCCAGGGGTTTTCCCACCAGGTCTGTAATGCTATGATCATTGATCTTTACATATTCTGCTTCCGGTCTAAGTCTTTTCCCTTTACAAGCTGAACATTTTGTCTTTCCGCGGTAACGGGATAACATAACCCTATTCTGTATCTTGTATGCCTTACTTTCCAGGAATTCAAAAAACTGGTTGATACCTTCAAAATATTGGTTGCCGTTCCAAACCAGATCCTTCTGTTCATCACTTAGTTCAAAATAAGGTTTATGTATAGGGAAATCGAATTTGTGAGAGTTATTGACCAATTGATCCCTGTACCAGCTCATACTGTCTCCCCGCCAGGGAAATATAGCATTTTCGTAAACCGACAAACCTGTATTTGGTATAACAAGTTCCTCATCGATACCAATCACATCACCGTAACCCTCGCATTTAGGGCAGGCTCCATAAGGATTATTAAAACTGAATAAGTGTACATTTGGTTCCAGGAAGCTCATCCCATCCAGTTCAAACTTATTGCTGAAATGTCTCTGACCGTTATCCGACAATTTTTCAATAAATAATTCTCCCTTTCCTTCAAAAAATGCAGCTTCTATAGCATCTGCCAGCCGATTATAAAAATCTTCTTTGTCTGTGGTAATGATCCGGTCTACAACCAGCCAGGTATTATCATCCTTAGCTTTTTTTAAATCTGTTTCATCAATTCGAACTACAGTATTATCAATTTTGATACGGCTGTATCCCTGTTGAGCAAGAACCTTTATCTTTTTTTCTAAAGACCGGCCTTCTTCAACATGAATAGGGGCCAGAAGCAGAAGTTTCTCTCTTTCCGGAAAGTTTTTTACAAAATTTATGACATCTGTTACCGTATCTTTTTTCACCTCATTACCCGAAATAGGAGAGTAGGTTCTTCCTATTCTGGCAAACAATAGTTTCAGATAATCATATATTTCAGTAGAGGTTCCCACCGTTGAACGGGGGTTTGTAGAATTTACTTTTTGTTCGATTGCAATAGCCGGAGCAATGCCTTTGATGTAATCTACCTTTGGCTTGTTCAACCGTCCAAGAAATTGCCTGGCGTAAGAGCTTAAGCTTTCTACATATCTACGTTGACCTTCTGCATATAAGGTATCAAAAGCCAAGCTTGATTTTCCAGATCCTGAAAGCCCGGTAATCACCACGAGTTTATTTCGTGGAATAATCGCATTAATGTTCTTCAGGTTGTGCAGCTTTGCGCCTTTAATGATTATATTCTTCTTAGGGTCTACTGTTGAAATATCTGTTGTCATGCTTGATTTCTGCTAAAGCCGCAAAGTTACTCATAATGAAGCGGGAAAGAAAGCCCATTAAAAGCTATAGTATTGTTAAAAATTTAAGGTTTTGTTTGCAAATGTCAATTTTATCTCACTATATTTGGTGCATAACCCGAAAATTCTAGTTGCCTATTCAGCACAGTTACTTTTTTTAAACTAAATAACCTAACCTACGGGAATCCCTAATTCCTGTGCATCTAAAGTAACTGTTATGAATAACACTAAGGTAACTGACGCGTCACTTGTACGTAATTATCTTGATGGAAATGAAAACGCACTTGGCGCCCTCATCAATCGTCACCAACACCGTATTTACAGTTTTATTTTTTCTAAGGTCTACAACAGGGATATCGCTGAAGATATCTTCCAGGACACCTTCATCAAAGTGATCCGGACTTTAAAAAGAGGTAAATACAACGAAGAAGGTAAATTTCTTCCCTGGGTCATGCGAATAGCACATAATCTTATAATAGACCATTTCAGAAAGAATAAAAGAATGCCCAAATTCGATAATAGCGGGGATTTTAATATTTTTTCAGTTTTGAGTGATGGTGATCTTAACGCTGAAACCCAGATCATTAAAGACCAGATCGAATCTGATGTTCAGGAGCTTATTAAGGAACTTCCAGAGGATCAACTTGAAGTTTTAACAATGCGTATCTATAAGGATATGAGCTTTAAAGAAATCTCGGAACGCACCGGAGTAAGTATAAATACTGCCCTGGGAAGGATGAGATATGCTCTAATAAACCTCCGGAAGATTATAGAAAAAAGAAATTTAATTTTAACGAATTAGCTTAAACAATATCCCCCCATTTGCTGCGTTATTCTATTATACTAACAAAAATGAAAACCAAATGGGGAAACTCTACTTTAAAAAAACTTCTAAAGAAGAAAAGATTAATCATCTTAAACCGAAAAAGGAGACCATTGACCTTCTTTTGAATTATTCAAAGGCACTTAGTGTGGTTGATTACGAAAAGATGAAGTTTGAAAGGATTTTGAATTAAATTTTAAAAAGACCTGTAAATTAGCCGCAGGTCTTTTTTTATTTCTTTTTCTTCAAATATTCATTGATTACTGATTTTCTTCCAATAGTTTTAGTAATTACATCCTTATCCAGATCCCATCCTCTCGCAGGCGAATATTGCCTTCCGTACCAGATAATTTGAAGGTGAAGTTTATTCCATAGATCTTCAGGAAATAATCTTTTCGCATCTTTTTCCGTTTGTTTTACGTTTTTACCATTGCTGAAATTCCAACGATACATAAGTCTATGTATATGTGTATCTACAGGAAAGGCAGGAATGTTAAAAGCCTGTGAAATCACAACACTCGCAGTTTTATGTCCTACAGCCGGCAATTCCTCTAATGCTTCCAGATCGGCGGGAACCTCTCCATTGTATTTTTCTATTAAGATCTTTGATAAACCATGTATCCCCTTTGATTTCATAGGTGAAAGTCCTACCGGTTTTATTATTTCCCTAATTTCCTCTACCGATAATTTTACCATTTTGAATGGGTCATCTGCAATTTCAAAAAGTTTTGGGGTTATCTGGTTAACCTTCACATCTGTACTTTGGGCTGAAAGAAGAACTGCTATTAATAGCGTATACGGATCTTTATGATCCAGCGGGATTTGTATTTCCGGGTAAATATCATTTAACGTTTCAATAACGAACTGTACCTTTTCCTGTTTGGTCATAAAGTTTTAATTTAGGGCAAAAGTAATAATTATGACAACATTGAAAGAAGGGGATAAGGCTCCCGATTTTAAAGCTGAAGACCAGGATGGAAATGAAATAAGTTTATCGGATTATAAAGGAAAAAAACTGGTTCTTTTTTTCTACCCAAAAGCCAGTACACCTGGATGTACTGCTGAAGCTTGTAATCTAAGTGATAATTATGAGGTTCTGAATGAGAAAGGTTATGAAATTTTAGGAGTAAGCGCAGATTCTAAAAAGAGGCAGCAAAACTTTAAAAATAAATATGATTTCAAATATCCATTACTTGCTGATGAAGATAAAGAAGTCATAAATGCATATGGTGTGTGGGGCCCAAAAAAATTCATGGGTAAGGAATATGATGGAATTCACAGAACAACATTTTTAATTGATGAAAATGGAAAAATTGAAGCGGTGATCAAAAAGGTAAAGACTAAAGCCCACGCAGAACAAATACTGGAAGATTAAATTCAGTTATAATAAAAAGAAAAAGGACGGGTTAATTACTCGTCCTTTTTTATATATACCTTTTGAATTGTTGCAATACTGTCGCAATTTTCTATTTCAAGTTCTAAGACATGTTCTTCAGATCCACCAGAAATGAAATAAATATTACAGGGTTCAGCTTCTGTATTACTCTTATTAAAATCAACATCTCCATCTTTTAGGATTTTTGAAACAGTAGCCGTATCAATTTTATTCGATTCGAAGAATTGCATAGAGCTATTAGAAAAAATTCGCTCTTTGATCCTGATGTTTTTTAATACCCTGGCATTCGGCGAATAATCACAGGAGGTTTTTTTTCCTCCCAGGAAGAAAATTAAAATTACAATTCCGAAAAAAAGACCTACACCATAATATGCAAGTCGATGAATAAGCTTCATTATTTAAAATATCAATAGGTTTATATCACGGTAGGAAAGGTTAAACCAGTCGGCTATAGATTTGCTGGTTAAAATTCCGTGGTAAAAGTACAAACCACTGCGCAAACCTTTATCGAATCTTAAAGTATTTTCAAGGCCACCTTCCTCACCAATATGTAAAAGGTAGGGGGTGAATATGTTACTAATAGAAAGCGAAGAGGTTCGTGCGTATCGTGAGGGAATATTAGGGACGCAATAATGAATTACGTTATGTTTTGTAAAAATTGGTTCGTCATGAGAAGTGATCTCGCTGGTTTCTACACAACCACCCATATCTATGCTTACATCAATTATTACGGCGCCACGTTTCATAGTTTGCACCATATTTTCTGTAACCAGGATAGGGGAACGATCTTTTCCACGAACAGCACCAATCACTACATCGGCGCGTTTTAATGCTTTGGTTAGGTTTTTTGGTTGAATAGTGCTGGTGTAAAAAGTTTTTCCCAGGCTGGCTTGAATATTCCTTAATTTGGTTAGTGAACTGTCGAAAACCTTAACGCTGGCACCAAGTCCTATGGCAGATCTAGTCGCGAATTCACCAACTGTTCCTGCTCCAATAATTACTACTTCTACGGGAGGCACACCACTTATGTTCCCGAACATCAATCCGTTTCCTTTGGCGTGATTGCTCATGATTTCAGAAGAGATCAATACTGATGCTGTTCCTGCAATCTCACTTAGTGCACGTACAATAGGGTAGCTACCATCATCATCTTTAATAAATTCAAAACCAAGAGCAGTGACTCTTTTCTCCGCTAGTTTTTGAAAGTATTCTTTGCACTGGGTTTTTATCTGTAATGCAGAAATAAGTATCGTCTGCGGATTAATATATTTTAACTCATCTATAGATGGTGGTTCAATCTTTAAAATGATAGGACAGGAAAATACTTTTTTGGTGTCTTTGGTAATTTCGGCACCGGCATCAGAATAGTCCTTATCGCTAAAACGAGCCCATTTACCCGCGCCAGATTCTATCATAACCCTGTGGCCATGAGCGGTGATTGCGGCAACTGCGTCTGGACTTAGGCAAATTCTTTTTTCCTGGTAAGCTGTTTCTTTAGGGATTCCAATGAATAGTTGCCCTTTAGGTTTGTAGATCTCAAGGGTTTCTTCCTGTGGTATTAGTTGATCCTTGGTAAAAGGTGAAACCTGCTGTTTTCCCATGTAAGTAAGTTAAAGCAGTTAAATTACAACTAATATTATAAAATCAAGAATAATGGATTATAGTTTACGATAGTAGTCTTCTACCAAAAGGTTGGATTGATCAATTTCATCAAAATCATCTTCCTCCTGAAAGCTTTTAACTTCTTTCATGTCTTTATCTGAAATAGATGAAAAGACAGAAATTTCAGTTTCTTCTAGTTCTGACAGATCGATCCCATAAATCCTATCAAAAATTTTAACTCTGACAAGGTAGACTATGGAGAGAATTATAATGAAAAATGGAGCCATTATCACTAAGTCTCCACTGTCCATGGCAATTACATCCAAATAAACATCTTCATAAAATACAGACACTAGCTGATATCCGTACATCACTAAAGGCACAAGAATGACGTGATACCACCAGTGTTTACAGGTGAAAAACCAAATTAGAAGTAAAATTAAGGGAACTATTTTACTAGAATAAGTCCAGGCAGCTGTGAGAACATCTTCATAATATTTACTCTCATAAGTAAATAAAGAAGTTTCCCAAATGCGTCCATTTGGGAAAATCTCATATATATAAAATAAATAAGGTGAAAAAGCAATTATAATTGCAAGTATACTACCCGTTAGTAGGAACTTTGATGAGCCTTCTGTCGACAGCTTGTTTTTTGATATCATCTTTAAGTGTATCGTTATCTGTAGTTGAAGTTACAAAAAAACTTGCTCCAAATATTGCTGCTGCGAAAAGTACTGCTTTAAGTTTCATAATTATAGGTTTTTAAGATTTGTTGTTTCGTTTTGTTTTCTGAGACAAACATATAACAACTTAAAATCCTGTCAGTTAAAACATTAGTTGTACCTTTGCGCCCTTTTTTGAGCAAAAAAAATCGCTATTTTTCGTATTTCAAACTTTAAATATGTTAGGTTAAATTTATTTATAAATCGTTCAATGAATTATTTTCTTAAAAATGGCTTAATAATTCAATTGTAAAAGTAAAAAAAATCTTACAACCTTGTTTTGTTAGCTTTTTTCCTTCAATTTAATTTTATTAACAAAACTTTAACTTTCTCGTATTTTCAGATTCTACCTTCAAAACCAATTTTTGGGTGTTTTCCCCTAGCAAATTTTCAATTTTCTCTGGCCATTCTATTAAATTCCAATTTCCTGAATCCAGGTAATCTTCTATACCCATATCCAAAGCCTCTGTCTCATCCTCGATCCTGTAAAAATCGAAATGAAAAACAGAACCTTCCTCTGATTCGTAATGGTTTACCAATGAAAATGTAGGACTGGAAGCTGTTTCGTGCACTCCCAGAGCTTTAACTAACTCTCTGATAAGAGTGGTTTTTCCAGCTCCCATATCGCCATAAAAAAGCAAGGTTTTGCTTTTAGCATTACTTAGAATGTAATTTACAGCAACATCCAGGTCTTGAAGTTGGTAGGTTAACTCCATAATTTAAAATAATCAGATTCGGGATTGTAAATATATGTAAAATTTAATTACACCCCCACACTTTACTGATAATCAGATAGATGTAAGAAGTTAAGATGTATTTCATCGAATAAAAACGTATTTCATCGGTTATTTAGGATTTAGAACGATGAATGGGATAATTACTTCTTCCAGGGAAATACCGCCGTGTTGGAAAGTGTTTTTGTAATAACTTACGTAATGATTGTAATTATTAGGATAGGCAAAGAATAGATCCTCTTTTGCAAAAATATACGAACTACTCATGTTTATTGTAGGTAAATAAACCGATTTTGGGTCTTGAATAGCCAACACCTCTTTATCTTCATAGGTAAGACTGCGACCGGTCTTATATCTAAGGTTAAGACTTGTGTTTTTGTCTCCTATAACCTTTGATGGGTTTTTTACATTGATGGTCCCATGATCTGTAGTGATAATTAATTTAAATCCAGATTGCTGAGCTTTTTGTATTATTTCAAGTAAAGGAGAATTTTTAAACCAGCTTTGGGTGAGACTTCTATAAGATTTGTCATTAGATGCGAGTTCCTTGATCACCTCCATCTCGGTTTTGGAGTGGGAGAGCATATCAACAAAATTATAAACTACCACTGTTAGATCATTTCCTTTTTGGGTCTTGAAATTATCAACCAGTTTTTTGCCCGCTTTTAAACTGCTTATTTTATGATATTCAACTTTAAGATCTTCCCCCAATCGTTTTAACTGTTCATCGAGAAATTGGGACTCGTAGAGATTTTTGCCGCCTTCTTCGGTATCATTCTTCCAGTATTTAGGAAAAAGTTTTTCCATTTCGCTAGGCATCAACCCAGAAAAAATGGCGTTCCTGGCGTATTGTGTTGCCGTTGGAAGTATACTGTAATAAGCGCTTTCCTTTTCCTTTTTATAGTAGGTATTTATAATAGGCTCCAGTGTTTTCCATTGATCATACCTTAAATTATCAACAACTACCAATAAAGTAGGCTGATCCTTCTCTATTTCCGGAATGATTTTCTTTTTAAATAAAGTATGGGACATTACGGGTGGCTCTGAACCCTTCTCGAACCAGCTTTCGTAATTTTTTGAAATGAACTTAAAAAATTGATTATTCGCCTCCTGTTTCTGAGATTCCAGAATCTCAAACATGCCCGAATCTTCGATCTCTTCCAACTGGATTTCCCAGTATACCAACTTCTGATACAATTCAGCCCACTCTTCAAAAGAATTAACCTGCGACATTTCCATGGCGATCTTTCGAAATTCCTGCTGATAATTAGAAGTTGTTTTTTCAGAAACCAGCCGGGAATGATCCAGGTTCTTTTTTATACTTAATAAAATCTGGTTGGGATTTACAGGTTTTATGAGGTAATCGGCAATTTTTGAACCGATAGCTTCCTCCATAATATATTCTTCCTCACTTTTAGTGATCATTACAATGGGAATAGTCTCTCTTTTTTCCTTGATCTCAGCGAGTGTTTCCAAACCGGTTAAACCCGGCATGTTTTCATCCAGAAAAACAATATCAAAATTTTCATTTTCAATTTGCTCTAATGCTTCCGTACCACTTTTACAGGTAGTAACCTCATAATTTCGTGATTCCAGGAACATGATATGTGGCTTCAGTAAATCTATTTCGTCGTCTACCCATAAAATTTTGATATTATTCATAAAGCGTATTTGATTTTATTTAAATTGAAATAAGTCTAAAAACCTTCCTTATTACAGTTTGCAGCTAGATTACAAGAAGGCTAATAACATATATGTATCTTTGTTTTGAATTTTAGAAAATTAAAGCTTGGCTTCACAGACTAAACTTAAAATATTAAACGATCCAATTTACGGTTTTATTACCATCCCTAATGAACGGATCTTTAAAATAATTGAACATCCATACTTTCAAAGATTACGCCGAATTTCCCAAATGGGAATGTCTTATCTGGTTTATCCCGGTGCTCACCATACCAGGTTTCATCATGCTCTGGGGTGTGTGCATTTAATGCAAAAAGCTGTAAGAGTACTAAGGTATAAAGGTGTAGAGATCTCAGATGAAGAAGAGGAAGCTCTGTTGATTGCCATTTTAATGCACGATATAGGGCATGGTCCTTTCAGTCATGCCATGGAACATAGTTTGGTAGAAGGTGTTGATCATGAGACCATTTCACTCCTTTTTATGGAGAGAATGAATACCATTTTTGACCAAAGTTTAACCCTGGCTATCCGGATCTTTCAAGGTAGTTACGACAGGAAATTCATGAATCAGCTTATTTCCAGTCAGATGGATATGGATCGGTTAGACTATCTGAAGAGAGATAGTTTTTATACCGGTGCCGTTGAAGGAAATATTAATAGCGAACGGCTTATAACCATGCTGAACGTTGTTGATGACGAGCTGGTAATTGAGGAGAAAGGGATCTATTCTGTAGAGAAATTTCTCATTGGGCGCAGATTAATGTACTGGCAGGTTTATCTTCATAAAACAAGTTTGGTTGCAGAGCAGCTTCTTATAAGGGTGCTAAAAAGGGCAAAGGAATTAATAGGTAAGGGGCAGAGCCTGCATGCTAGTGGATCACTCATGTACTTTCTTGAAAATAAAGTGACCAGGGAAGATTTTGATGAAAATACCCTGGAGATGTTTTCAAGATTAGATGATAATGATGTGATATCTGCCATGAAAGAATGGATGTATTCAGACGATTTTGTTTTGAGCAATCTTTGCGAAATGATCATCAACAGGAATCTATTGAAGGTAAAGATCAAAAAGAAAAAACCTTCACCTGAAAAACTCCAAAAGCGATCTATTGCCCTTCAGAAGAAATATGGGATTTCAGAAAAAGAGGCTTCTTATTTCGTTTTCCAGGGAGAAATAGCAAATCTGGCGTATAAGCGTGAAAAGAACAATATTAATATTCTTCATAAAAATGGTAAGATCAATGACGTAGTAAAGGTTTCCGATCAATTTAATTTAAAAGCTCTTACCAATACGGTTACCAAATACTATATGTGTTATCCAAAAGTTAAAGATTAACGCATTTTTTTTACTTTTGTCAGAATGAAATTTACAGCAGAGCAAATAGCCGAGATATTACAAGGCAAGGTTGAAGGCAATCCGGAAGCGGAAGTTTCAGAGCTTGCTAAAATTGAAGAAGGGGCTGAAGGCTCTCTTACTTTCTTAAGTAATCCTAAATATACCTCATTTTTATATACCACGAATGCTTCAATAACGATTGTTAATGAAGACTTTGAAGTTGAACAACCCGTAAATACTACTTTAATAAAAGTAAAGGACGCCTATAAAGCATTCTCTACTTTACTGGAATATTATAATCAGATAAAATTAAATAAATCTGGTATTGAAAAGCCAAGTCATATTTCTGAATCTGTGACCTATGGTGAAGGCTTATACCTTGGTTCATTCTCTTATGTGGGAGATAACGTAAAGTTAGGTGATAATGTAAAGATCTATCCTAACGTGTATATAGGAGACAATGTAAAAATTGGAAACAATGTAACCGTTTTTGCCGGGGTGAAAATATATTCTGAAAGTCTTATAGGTAGTGATGTAACCATCCATAGTGGGGCAGTTATAGGTGCAGATGGATTTGGTTTTAGTCCTGGTGAAACCGGGGAATATAGTAAGGTGCCTCAAATTGGAAACGTAATTATTGAAGATCATGTAGATATTGGGGCTGGAACAACTATAGATCGTGCAACTCTGGGTTCTACAATTATAAGGAAAGGGGTGAAGCTAGATAATCATATTCAGATCGCTCATAATGTAGAAATTGGAGAGAATACTGCTATTGCTGCTCAAAGTGGAATAGCAGGTTCTACAAAAATTGGAAAAAATTGCCTTATTGGCGGGCAAGTTGGAATTGCCGGACACTTAACCATAGGTGATCGCGTTAAAATCCAGGCACAATCTGGAATTGGGCGTGATATAAAAGATGATGAAATGTTACAGGGAACCCCTGCAATTGGATATAATGATTACAATAAGTCTTATATCCATTTTAAAAATCTTCCCCGAACTATGAATATTATACACCAACTCGAAAAAAAAATGAATAATGGCTGATAAAATTGTGAAACAAAGAACCATTCAGGAGGAGGTCTCTCTTGAAGGTGTTGGCCTGCATACAGGGAAAGAAGTAAAACTTACTTTCAAACCTGCCCCTGAGAACACAGGATATGTATTTAGAAGAGTAGACCTGGAAGGAAATCCTGAAGTCGAAGCAGATGTAAGTTATGTGGTAAATACCCAAAGAGGTACCAACCTGGATAAAAATGGCGTGACCATTCAAACTTCAGAACACGTACTTGCAGCCTGCGTTGGGCTAGAGATCGATAACCTATATATCGAATTGAATGCATCTGAACCGCCTATCATGGACGGGTCCTCTAAGTTTTTTGTTGAAGCTCTTGAAAAAGCCGGTACGGTAGAGCAGGAGGCAGATAGAGAAGAATATGTTGTAGACGAGATCATTTGTTATCGTGATGAAAATGGTAGCGAGATCATTGCCATGCCTGCAGATGAATACCAGGTGACTACCATGGTAGATTTCGGAACCAAAATCTTAGGTACACAAAATGCTTCAATCGAGCATTTGTCTGAATTCAAAACCGAAATTGCTGATGCCAGAACTTTCAGTTTTCTTCATGAAATAGAAACTTTATTGGAGCATGGTCTAATTAAAGGAGGCGATCTTAATAATGCGATCGTTTATGTTGATAAGGAAATAAGCGAAGAAACCCTGAAAAAACTCAGAGTAGCTTTTAACCGTGATGAGATATCAGTAAAGCCAAATGGAATATTAGATAATCTAACCTTACATTATCCAAACGAGGCAGCAAGACATAAGCTTCTAGATGTGCTTGGAGATGTAGCTCTTGTTGGAACCCGAATAAAAGGTAAAATCATCGCTACTAAGCCAGGACACTATGTAAATACCGAATTCGCTAAGAAACTGGCTAAAGTAATCAAGGCCGAAAAAAGAAATAATGTGCCGAAAATAGATTTATCACAACCTCCTTATATGGATGTGAATGATATTATGGACACTTTACCGCACAGATCTCCGTTCTTGCTTGTAGATAAGATCTATGAGCTTTCCGATTCACACGTGATTGGAATGAAAAATGTCACCATGAACGAACCTTTTTTCGTAGGACATTTCCCAGGAAAACCGGTAATGCCTGGAGTGCTTCAGGTAGAAGCAATGGCTCAAACCGGAGGTATACTTGCTTTGAAATCGGTGCCAGATCCTGAAAATTATCTTACTTATTTCATGAAAATTGATAATGTAAGATTCAAAAGACAGGTAGTTCCCGGCGATACATTGATATTCAAATTAGAATTACTGGCTCCAATTAGACGAGGAATCTGCCAGATGCAGGGATATGCCTATGTAAATGGGCAACTTGCAACAGAAGCCGTTTTAATGGCACAAATAGTTAAATCAAAATAATCAGAATGAACCAACCCTTAGCATATGTGCATCCGGGAGCTAAAATTGCAAAAAATGTTGTAATTGAACCTTTCGCGACCATACATAATAACGTAGTGATTGGAGAAGGTACCTGGATTGGTTCCAATGTGAGTATAATGGAAGGCGCACGCATAGGAAAGAACTGTAGTATCTTTCCCGGAGCAGTTATTTCTGCGATTCCACAGGACAAGAAATTCAATGATGAAGATACACTAACGGTAATTGGAGACAATACTACCATTAGAGAATGTGTCACGATTAACCGCGGTACAACAGATAGAATGAAAACCGTAATTGGGAACAATTGCTGGATCATGGCCTATTGCCATGTTGCTCACGACTGTGTGGTTGGTGATAACTGCATTTTTTCGAATAACAGTACTCTTGCAGGGCATATTAATGTGGGAGATCATGTAATTCTCGCTGGGATGGCTGCAATTCAACAATTCTGTAGTATTGGTAATCATGCTTTTGTTACCGGAGGTTCTCTGGTTAGAAAAGATGTTCCACCATTTGTGAAAGCAGGAAGAGAACCATTAAGTTATGTAGGTATAAATTCCATAGGACTTCGACGTAGAGGTTTTACAACCGAAAAGATTAGAGAGATACAGGATATTTACCGAATATTGTATCAGAAAAATTATAATAACTCCCAGGCTGTGGCTATAATCGAAGCTGAAATGCAGGCTACTGCCGAAAGAGACGAAATATTAGAATTCATTAAAAACTCACAAAGAGGTATCATGAAAGGATACTTCAGCTCAAATTAAAAATTAGAAATGGCTACAACCAGCGATATTAGAAACGGACTTTGTATTCGATACAATCACGATATTTATAAAATTGTAGAATTTTTACATGTTAAGCCAGGTAAAGGACCTGCATTCGTAAGAACAAAGCTCAAAAGTGTTACTACTGGTAAAGTATTGGAAAACACCTTTTCCGCAGGACATAAGATCGAGGATATTAGGGTGGAAACTCATAAATTTCAGTTCCTTTATGAAGATGGTGAATTCTGGCATTTTATGAATGTAGAAGACTATACGCAGATTCGTCTTACCGAGAATGCCCTTGATATGCCAAAACTTTTAAAAGAAGGAGAGGTTGTGACAATCCTTATCAATACTGAGGATAATATGCCATTATCTGTTGAGATGCCGGCAAGTGTAGTTCTTGAGGTAACTCATACCGAGCCTGGTGTTAAAGGAAATACAGCAACAAATGCTACAAAACCTGCTACGGTAGAAACCGGTTATGAAGTTAACGTTCCTCTATTTATCAATGAGGGAGATAAGATCAAGATCGAAACCGATAAAGGAACTTATAAAGAAAGAATTAAGGAATAATCTGTTCTAAATGAAATTCCCCCACAAGCATTCTCTTAAGGAAATAGCAGAAATAATAGGTTGTGATTACATAGGAGACCCCGAATTTGAAGTTTTGGGTATGAATGAAATCCATGTGGTTACACCCGGTGATATTGTTTTTGTAGATCATCCGAAATACTACGAAAAGGCATTAAATTCTGCCGCTACGGTTGTGCTGATCAATAAGGTAGTTGAATGTCCTGAGGGTAAAGCTTTACTAGTCTCAGATGATCCTTTCAAAGATTTCAATAAACTTACCAAGTATTTTAAGCCATTTGAAAGATTGTCTTCTATAGTTTCAGATTCAGCTGAAATTGGTGAGGGTACTCTCATCCAGCCTAATGCAGTAATTGGGAATAATGTGAAAATCGGTAAAAATTGCCTTATTCATAGCAATGTGAATATTGGTGATAATTGTATTTTAGGCGATAATGTAATTATTCACAGCGGAACTGTACTTGGTGGAGATGCATTTTATTACAAGAAAAGACCAGAAGGATTCGATAAACTTCTTTCAAGCGGAAGAGTTGTGGTAAAGGATAATGTTGAGATTGGAACTAACAATTCTATAGATCGCGGGGTAACCGGTGATACCACAATTGGAGAGGGATCAAAACTGGACAATCTTATTCAGGTTGGTCATGATACCGTTATTGGAAAGAACTGTCTTATTGCATCCCAGGTTGGAATTGCTGGTTGTGTAGTGATCGAAGACGAGGTAACAATTTGGGGCCAGGTTGGCATTAGAAGTGATGTTAAGATTGCCAGAGGAACTGTTTTAATGGCACAGTGTGGGGTTTCTAAGGATACTGAACCTAATACAACCTACTGGGGTACACCTTTTGGTGAGGTAAGGACAAAACTTAAAGAATATGCAGCAATTAAAAAGCTGCCTGAGATTGTAAAAAATTTTAAATAAGTAAACTATGGGTTTAAGCACAAATGAAATTGCAAAAAAGTTCTATGAATCCAATTTCTATAAGGATGAAGATGTTCTGAAAAAATATCTGCATCCAGATGTGGAACTTTCCTGGTATGGAACTACAGGTTTAAGGAAATTAGATCTAAATGGAATTGCGCAAATTAGTGAACAATTAGCCCAGTCTTACGAATCTTTGAGAGCTGAAATTGAAAAAGTAGTTTCACAGGATGATAATGTAGCAATACATTTTACCTATTTTGTTAGAACTATAGAAAATCCTGAAGAGGAGATGCCCCTGGCACATTTTATAGCTATCTGGGAGCTGAAAGATGATAAACTTTTCAAAGGAGTACAGATTAGCCAGCTTGGAGAAGAAGTGGATGATAATCCATGGACCTAAATCCAGGCCTGGAATAAAGTATTAACCCCCGGTAAATCCACTGAGGGTTTTTTATTTATTTTTTTGTTCTATGTTTGTAGAATTAAAATATTTTTCTACATTTGTAGAACACAATTTTAAAAAATGGAACTATCGAATTCAGAAGAACAACTAATGCAAATCCTTTGGAAGAAGGAAAAGGCTTTTATGAAAGATCTGGTAAATGCCTATCCAGAACCCAAACCTGCTTTAACCACCGTTGCAACTCTTTTAAAACGCATGCAGGATAAAAATTTCGTTGGATATGAGCAGGTTGGGAGATCCAGGGAATATTTTCCAAAAGTTACCAAAAAGAAGTACTTCTCGAAACAAATGAACGGGATGATAAAAAGTTTCTTTAACGACTCTCCATCTCAGTTTGCTTCGTTCTTTACCAGGGAAACCGATTTGTCTGATAAAGAATTAAAGGAATTGCGAGACCTTATTGACGAAAGAATAAAAAAGAAATGATATGCTGGTCTATTTGATCAAATCCATGCTTTGCCTATTGGTTTTATTCTCCTTCTACAAGATTTTTTTAGAAGGAGAGAAGGCTCATTACTTTAAGAGAATCTATCTTTTAGGAATCATGATTGTTTCCGTTATTCTACCGTTAGTAACCATTAGCTATACAACTTCAGAGGTAACTCCAGCACAATTTTTACAAATTTCAGAAACCGTGAGTAAGTCCAATCTGGAAGAAAAAAAACTTAATTATCTAAGCAATTTTCTCAATGATTATTTACCATATCTCATCCTGATCATCTATTTGGCCGGGGTACTATTTTTAGGATTCAGGTTTTATAAGAATATCAGGAATATTTACCACAGGATACAGTTAAGCGAAAAAAGATCATTTTTCTCTCATGTTCTGGTATTAATGAGAAGCCAATTGAATCCACATACTTTCCTGTCTTATATTTTTCTGAATAAGTCTCAGTATGAAAATAACCAGATCTCCGAGGAAATAATTCTCCATGAAAAAGCGCATGCAGATCAAAGACATTCAATAGACCTTATTATGATTGAACTGTTCCAGATAATTTTCTGGGTGAATCCTCTACTTATCTGGTTTAAAAAAGCAGTTAAGCTGAATCACGAATTTCTGGCAGATGATCATGTCATCAAAACAACCCGTGATCCTCTAAATTATTCTGAAGTCTTACTTCAATTTTCAGGCAACACTCATCATGTTAGCCTATCAAGTTCTATCAATTATTCATTAACTAAAAAACGAATTGTTATGATTTCAAAAGAGTTTTCAATTAAGAAGCTATTATCAAAAATAGGCTTGTTCATCCCTGTTCTGGCTTGTTGTATTTACTTTTTCAATAATGATATTGTAGCTAAGCCAGCACTTGCTTCAAAGGATAGTCCGGTATATATTGTTCCTTATACGGAGGATGAATTAATTCAGGATTACAGGATTAAAATCAGGGTTGAGGGAAATAAATTATGGGTGAACGGAACATCAACAAAACCTGAAAATTTCTTAAAAACTGTAGATAAGATTACCAAAAGCTGGAGCGATAAGGATTTGAAAAATGCAAGTATCGAGATGAAAATGCAGAATTCAGATAAATCCTTATTGACGAAACTGGATAAAGATTTTTCTAAAACAAGACTGGGAAAACTTTCTGGCAGAAGCATATTACCGCCTCCACCTCCTTCGGTTAAAGGAGAGATCGTACAGGTGCCTCCACCGCCGAAAGTTGGAGAAAGAGAGATCATGGAAGTTCCACCTCATACTTCTGAGGAGATCGAACTGAGGGAGAAAGAAGAAATTATCAGAGCAGAGCATGAAGAGATCAGCGCGCTTCATAAAAAGATCGAAGAAGAGGAGAATTTAAGCGAAGAGGAGCGAAAACGAATTTTAGAAAAGGTAGAGAATAAAGAAAAGCAATTGAATAGCAGAATGAGAGAGGTGGAGCGTCAACATGTGAAGCTTGAGAAAAAGCACCTAGAGAAAGAGAGGAAGCACAGAGAATTGGCAAGAGAGCATGCTTTGGAAGAGAGAGAGCATCTAAGGAAAGAAGAGGCTTACCCAGAACCACCTCTGCCACCAAGTCCGCCGGCACCAGCCAGTCCAGGAGAATTATACCCCATAAATGCTACCTATTATATAAATAACAAGGAAGTGAAGCGAGACGAGGCCTTAAAAATTATAAATGAAGACAAGGCATTCCGGGTGAACGTCATGCAAAATGATAGGGGAGATGATGTAGTTAGAATATATTTCTGAAAAAATTCAAGCAAGATTAAATACCGGGTTCATCCCGGTATTTTTTTATAAAGATGGAGATATTGATTTTTAAAGGCTTTCGAGCTAGGGTTAAAGCTTTAATAAACTTGGAAAAAGCTTTTAACTTTTATATTTAAAAACATACTTTTGTAATCCAAAATTCAAAAAACACATATGAGCGTTTTAGTCAATAAAAATTCTAAGATAATCGTGCAGGGTTTTACAGGAAGTGAAGGAACTTTCCATGCCGAGCAGATGATAGAATATGGTACAAATGTAGTTGGTGGTGTAACTCCAGGAAAAGGAGGGCAAAAACACCTAAATAAACCTGTTTTTAATACTGTTTCTGATGCAGTGGAACAGACCGGTGCAGATGTTTCTATCATTTTTGTACCACCAGCATTTGCTGCAGACGCGATTATGGAAGCTGCAGATGCAGGAATTAAAGTAATTATCACCATCACCGAAGGTATTCCTGTTGCCGATATGGTAAAGGCTTCAGATTATATCAAAGATCGTGATTGCAGACTTATAGGCCCTAACTGTCCAGGAGTTATTACTCCAGGCGAGGCAAAGGTTGGTATCATGCCAGGATTTGTATTCAAACAAGGAAAAGTTGGGATCGTTTCTAAATCAGGAACTCTTACTTACGAAGCGGCAGACCAGGTTGTAAAACAAGGTTTAGGTATTACTACTGCTATTGGTATTGGTGGGGATCCAATTATTGGGACCACTACAAAAGACGCTGTTGAATTATTGATGAATGATGATGATACTGAATGTATCGTAATGATAGGAGAAATTGGTGGTCAGCTTGAGGCTGATGCAGCACAGTGGGTTAAAGAAAACGGAAATAGAAAACCTGTAGTTGGATTTATCGCTGGTGAAACTGCTCCTGCTGGACGTACCATGGGGCATGCTGGTGCAATTGTAGGTGGAAGTGAAGATACGGCGCAGGCGAAGAAGAAGATTCTTAAAGACAATGGTATTCATGTTGTAGACTCTCCGGCTGAGATCGGTAAAAAAGTCGCCGAAGTATTGAACTCTTAAGAGTTTAATTAAATTATATTTTAAGATCCCTCTTAAATCAGGAGGGATTTTTGTTTTATATAATACCTATGGATGCAAATCAATCTCTCGAAGCATAGAAAGTAGCTCCTCAGGATAATCAGTTTGAATAACATCAACTTTTTTGATTTTTAATAATCTATAGAATCCAGGTTTTCCTTTTGCCTGTATCTTGTCATATTTTTTCAGTGAATTCACCCAGATCATCATTTCTTTTTCCTCAATCCTTTTTAATAACTGCTTATTGTAGGCTCGGTGATATACCTGAATAATATCAATAAAATCATATTCCAGTATTTTTTTGATCTGCCTCCTTTTAAAAGCAATAGGCATTAGTCTTATTTCGCGGTTATATGCATGAAGCTTGGGTAATAGGTTGAGGTCGTTAACACTAATTATTACAGATTCCTCCATGTGATTTTTTGAAATTAGATCTGCGGCTCTTTTAAAGGCCTGGAAATCATTCGTTTTGAAATCTAAATTTAGAATACATTTATCTTTTGCGATTTCCAGAACCTCCTCCAGGGTCGGAATTTTTTCAATGGTAATTTTGTTTTTAAATTTTAAGTTGAATTGCTGTAACTTTTTTAAAGTGTAGTCAGAAAGTGGTTCAGTACCTGTGGTTGTTCTATCCAGGCTGTGGTCATGCAACAGCACGAGTTCGTGATCTTTCGTTTGCCGGATGTCTATCTCAACAATATCGATCTCATTTTTTATACTTTCTTTTATGGCGCTTATTGAATTTTCCGGATGTGATGCATGTGATCCACGGTGTGCTGCAACTAGAATAGTATCTCCTTCCTTATAATAGTCCTTAGGGTCTATTCCAATATGAAAAGGATTCCAGAGTCCAAGGATAATGAGGAGCAAAATAAAGCTTGAGGAATAATATATTTTTAATTTCCTTTTCATGAGCTGGTCTAAACAAAAAAATTGATCGAGTAAAATATAACTGACTAAAAATAAGATTTTTAAATTATTTTAAGATGACTTAATCATTACCAAATTCTATGGTTTTATTTGTGAGCCTTCATTACATATTATGAATTTAGTGTTGTGAAAGTTTATGTTTAAAGAAGGAATAAGTTCCTTGGAATTATTATTTACTGGCTTACAGGTTTTGTTATCTTTGGAAGGTCAATTAACCAAGATCATTTAAAATGAAATTATTAGAAGGAAAAAACGCAATAATTACCGGTGGGAGCCGGGGAATAGGAAAAGGAATTGCGCAGGTATTTGCCAAGCAGGGAGCAAATGTTGCATTTACTTATAATTCATCTTCTCAGTCAGCTGAAGAACTGGCAAAGGAACTGGAAGCTACAGGTGTGAGAGCAAAGGCTTATCAGTCTAATGCTGCCAGTTTTACTGAAGCTCAGGAATTGGTTAACCAGGTAGCGGAAGATTTTGGCTCCATCGACATACTTGTGAACAACGCCGGTATCACCAAGGATAACCTTTTAATGCGTATGAGCGAAGAAGATTTTGACAAGGTGATAGAAGTAAACCTGAAGTCTATTTTCAATATGACCAAGGCTGTACAGCGTACCATGCTTAAACAACGTTACGGAAGTATAATAAATATGAGTTCTGTTGTAGGGGTTACTGGGAACGCGGGTCAGGCTAACTATGCAGCTTCAAAAGCAGGAATTATTGGCTTCTCCAAATCTATGGCCCAGGAATTAGGTTCCAGAAATATTAGAACCAACGTCATCGCCCCTGGTTTTATTGAGACAGAAATGACTGAAAAACTTGATGAAAAAACGGTTCAGGGATGGAGAGATTCAATTCCATTGAAGAGAGGTGGAAGTCCGGAGGATATTGCAAATGCTTGCGTTTACCTTGGAAGTGATTTGAGCTCTTACGTTACCGGACAGGTGCTTCATGTAGACGGTGGTATGCATACTTAAGCCTGTTCTATTAGAATTGTGATATTATTCTATTTAATTATTAACTTCACGATTCTAACACCTCTGAATGGAATCAAGTACAATCTTATATATAACCCTGGCCCTCATAGCAGCGCTGGGGTTCTCTTTTTTTCATTATCTATTCCCAAAAGCGAAGCGTACCGGAAAAAACTATATTTTTTTTGCGCTAAGAGCAATTTCGATCTTTCTGGTTCTAATATTAATAATTAATCCTAAGATAAGTTCAACCGAATTAGAAGTTAAAAAGCCTGCTCTGGTGGTGTTAGCTGATAATTCTCAATCGCTTTCATACCTTGGTGTTGGTGAGCGTCTGGAAGCCATTTCAGATTCATTGTTAAAAAATGCGGAGATCCGCGAAAATTTCGAGGTTAGCCGTTTGCTTTTTGGAGAACAGCTACAACTTGATGACTCTTTGAATTTCTCCTCAAAGGAGACAAATATCTATTCTGCGCTTTCAGAGGCAGAAGAAATTTTTTCGAATTCAGAAACTGCGGTTATTCTTCTTACCGATGGAAATCAAAGCCTGGGCAGGGATTATCGATATTTTAAAAATAATTCCAGTTCAAGCGTTTTCCCTTTTATAATAGGAGATACAACAAGGTATCAGGATCTAAATCTGAGTCGGATTAATGTAAACAAATATGCATTTCTAAAGAATAGATTTCCTGTAGAAATATTCCTGGATTACTCTGGGGGTGAAAATATAGATGCAGATCTTGTTATCAGGTCTGGTGAAACCGTAATTTTCAGACAGAACTTGAATTTTTCTGAAAATAATTCTTCCAGAATTGTGAGAACTGAACTTCCCGCTAACTCTCTTGGGGTTAAAACTTATGAAGTTGAAATTCTTCCCGTTACTGGAGAAAAGAATACGCTTAACAATCTTCAGAAATTCGCCATAGAGGTGATCGATGAGCGAACCTCAGTATTACTCATAACCGATATAACTCATCCAGATCTTGGAGCTTTTAAAAAGGCAATTGAAAGTAATCAGCAAAGGAATGTTGATATTCAATTTTTAAATGATAAAAATTTAGAAGTATCGGAATATCAATTAATTATAGTTTACCAGGTAAATAGAAGGTTTAATTCTGTAATGGCAAATATTTTAGAGAATGATCTTAACTATCTGATGGTCACTGGAACAAAGACAGACTGGAATTATCTGAACAATCTGGATCTAGGTTATACCCGGAAAGCAACCAGTCAATCGCAGGAGATATTTCCGGTTTATGACCACACTTTCAGTTCTTTTCAATTTGAGGATATTGGCTTCGATGATTTTCCTCCTTTACTGGATAAATTTGGCGCTTTAGAATTCGACCAGGAACAATTTAATATTATGCTTTCTCAGGAGATTCAGGGAATTGAAACTGGAGAACCATTAATAGGAGTTAGCCAGTCCAATCCAAAATCTGGTTTTATTTTTGGTGAAAACATATGGAGATGGAGGTCAAAAGCATTTCTGGATAACCAGTCTTTCCAGGAATTTGATGAATTCATCGGTAAATTAGTGCAAAACCTGGCTTCGAAAACCACCAGGCAAAGGCTTACAGTAGAAGTAAAGAATTTCTATTATGCCAACGAGAATGTATTGATCTCTGCTCAATATTTTGACGAGAATTATCAATTTGATCCCGGGGCAAACCTAAGTATAGAATTTGTAAATAACGAAACTAAAGAAAGTTTTACCTCAGATTTGTTACTTGAAAACAATTTCTTCCAATTTGATGGGGGAGACCTGGAACCTGGAATCTATGATTTTACCATTAGTGTTGAAGGAAAAAACCTTGCCAGATCTGGTACTTTTGAGGTGATCGATTTCAATACAGAGCAACAGTTCGTTTCGTCGAACCTATCTGGGATGCAGTCTTTTGCAGATTATAACGGTACCAGGTTATTTTATCCAGGTGAGCTGAACCAACTGATAAATACATTGTTGAATTCCGATAAGTTCAAGCCTGTTCAAAAAAGCCGCCAAAAAACTGTACCTTTGATAGACTGGTATTTCCTGCTGTTTATTCTGATTTTTGTTCTTGCCGCTGAATGGTTTTACCGAAAATATTTAGGACTAATTTAAATTTCAATTTTTATATATGGAAAGATTACCGAAAATCGCTGTACCTTTATTTATTGGTATCGTTATTCTAATAATTTTTATCGCGAAATCTACTGTAACCATCGAATCTGGTGAAGCAGGAGTACTTTACCGGACTTTTGGTGGGGGTGTGGTTACAGATCAGCCGCCCTTGTCTGAAGGATTTCATTTTGTAGCTCCTTGGAACAAAGTATTTGTATATGAAGTACGCCAGCAGTCTATAGATGAAGAGATGCGTGTGCTTTCTTCAAATGGACTTGAGATAAGCCTGGACGCTTCTGTATGGTTTCAGCCAGAATATGAAGTTCTGGGAAAACTTCACCAGGAAAAAGGAGAGGCTTATATTCAGCGTCTGCTACAGCCCGCGATTCGTTCTGCGACCAGAGCGGTGGTAGGTAGATACAATCCGGAGCAATTATATGCCAGCAAGAGAGAGGCTATTCAAAAAGAGATTTTTGATGAGACCAACCTTTTACTTGAAGATCAATACGTTCAGGTGAACGAGGTTTTGGTTAGGGATGTTTCACTTCCTCCTACCATCAAGGAAGCTATTGAAAGAAAGTTAAGGCAGGAGCAGGAGTCTCTGGAGTATGAGTATAGGCTTACCAAAGCTGAACAGGAAGCTGAACGCCAGCGAATAGATGCTGAAGGTAAGGCAAAAGCAAACCGAATTTTAAGTGAATCGCTTACTGAGAAAGTTCTTCAGGAGAAAGGCATTCAGGCTACGCTGGAATTAGCTAAATCGCCTAATTCCAAGGTGGTGGTTATAGGCTCCGGTGATGATGGTATGCCACTTATCCTGGGAAACAACTAATAAACATATCTTAAAAAATAATTTTCAGGTTTTATTTCTGAATTTTTTATTTAGATTTGAATTCACAATGAGAAAAAATACTGTACATCATCATCATTTTTATATCCACGCTCAGGCGAGGTGAAATTGATATGTTGTAACATTAACTAAGATATCATGACCCGTTTGAGCAATCAAACGGGTTTTTTTATTTCTAATAACAGTCAAAAAAATTATGAGTAAGGAAAAGTTAAGGATTGCGGTTCAGAAATCGGGAAGATTATTCGAAGACTCGATTAGAATCCTGAAAGATGCCGGAATTTCGATAGATAACGGTAAAGAACAGTTAAAAGCTTCTTCAAGAAATTTTCCTCTGGAAGTAATGTACCTGAGAAATGGTGATATACCCCAATACCTTAGAGATGGGGTTGTGGATGTGGCCATTATCGGTGAAAATGTGCTTATTGAGAAAGGGCAGGATATCATTAAGGGTGAAAAACTTGGATTCTCTAAATGCAGGGTTTCATTGGCGGTTCCTAAAAGCTTTAATTATAAAAGTATAAATGATCTTGACGGATTAAAGATCGCGACATCCTATCCTAATACCGTAAATGTATTTTTGGAGGAAAAAGGCATTTCAGCCGATCTTCATATTATTAATGGGTCTGTAGAGATCGCTCCAAATATCGGGCTGGCTGATGCTATTTGTGATATAGTCTCCAGCGGAAGTACTCTTTTCAAGAATGGTCTTAAAGAGGTGGAAGTAATGCTGAAAAGTGAAGCGATCCTGGCCATTTCCCCGCAGATTTCTGAGGAAAGAAAGGCAATTCTGGAAAAATTGCAGTTCAGAATGAAATCTGTTTTAAATGCAAGGACCTCAAAATATATCCTTATGAATGTGCCCGATGATAAACTTAAGGATGTTATTAAACTGTTGCCGGGAATGAGAAGTCCTACCGTACTTCCACTTGCTGAGGAAGGTTGGAGTTCGGTTCATACTGTGATTAACGAAGAGCGATTCTGGGAGGTGCTGGATGAACTTAGAGAATTTGGAGCTGAGGGAATTTTGGTCGCGCCAATTGAAAAAATGGTAATTTAATTAATTGAAGAATTAGAATTATGAATAAATATATCAACCCCTCCAAAAAAGACTGGTTCGAGATCCTGAGAAGACCAACCCAAACGGTTGCTGAGATCGAACAGACCGTTAACCAGATCTTCGATGAAATTAGAGTAAAAGGTGATGCAGCAGTGGCGAAGTATACTGAACTTTTTGATGGTATAAGGTTCGAAGACCTTAGGGTTTCAAGTAATGAGATCAAAGACGCTGAGGAACAGGTGTCACAGAAATTAGAATCTGCAATAGACCTGGCGAAAGGTAATATTGAAAAGTTTCATCTTGCCCAGAGGTCTGAGAAAGTAAGTGTAGAAACTACTCAGGGAGTCAAATGCTGGCAGGAGAAGAAAGCGATTCAAAGGGTGGGGCTTTATATACCCGGTGGTACAGCGCCTTTATTTTCTTCGATTCTTATGTTGGCTATTCCGGCAAAACTTGCCGGTTGTGAAGAAATCATTTTATGTACTCCTCCAGATAAGGAAGGTAGAGTAAATCCGGCTATACTTTACGTCGCTAATTTGTGTGGTGTAACAGAAATTTTCAAAATTGGCGGGATTCAGGCGATAGGAGCCATGACTTTTGGGACGGAAACAGTTCCCCAGGTCTATAAGATCTTTGGGCCGGGTAACCAGTATGTGACCGTAGCCAAGCAATTGGCAACTAAATATCAGGTAGCGATAGATATGCCTGCAGGGCCTTCTGAATTACTTGTCTTTGCCGATGATTCTGCAAACCCAGCTTATGTAGCATCAGACCTTCTAAGTCAGGCGGAACATGGCAAAGACAGTCAGGTAATCTTAGTAACAACTTCAGAAAATTTGGTCGAATCTGTATCAAAGGAATTGTATGAGCAATTGAATGATCTGCCAAGAAAGGCAATTGCCGAAGGAGCTATAGAAAACTCACGTTTAATCAAGGTAAGTTCAAATGAAGAGGCTTTGGTAATGATCAATGAATATGGGCCTGAGCATTTTATTATCTGTTCTTCGAATGAAGATTATTTTATAGAAGGAGTGAGAAATGCGGGATCGGTTTTTATTGGGGACTACACCCCGGAAAGTGCCGGTGATTATGCCTCCGGAACCAATCATACTTTGCCAACCAATGGATATGCGAAGCAGTATAGCGGTGTGAACCTGGATAGTTTTATGAAAACCATCACTTTTCAGAAGATTTCTGAAGCCGGCATTAAAGCTATTGGACCCTCCATAGAGTTATTGGCTGAGGCTGAAGGGCTGCAGGCCCACAAGAATGCCGTAAGCCTTAGATTAAAAGATATAGTCTAGATGAAAAAGTTCGATTTAACTAAGTTGGTTCGTTCCAATGTTGCGGTTCTGAAACCCTATTCATCTGCCCGGGATGAATTCAAAACCCAGGGTAAGGAGATGATCTTTTTGGATGCGAATGAAAACCCTAATGATAACGGGCTTAACAGGTATCCAGATCCTCAGCAGGGCGAAGTGAAAGCTAAACTATCTGAATTAAAAGGTTTGCCTGAAAAGAATATTCTTTTAGGAAATGGGAGCGATGAAGTTCTGGATCTTGTATTCAGGGCGTTTTGTGAGCCTGGGAATGATAATATCATCACCCTACCACCGACCTATGGGATGTATAAAGTGCTTGCAGATATAAATAATATCGAAAATAAGGAGGTCTTGTTAAATGAAGACTTCGAGCCGGATGTTCCCAAGATCTTGAATGCTGCTGATGAAAATACCAGGATCATTTTTTTATGTTCTCCCAATAATCCTTCAGGCAATTCTTTTGATGAAGATAAAATAAGCAGCATCCTTGATACCTTTAATGGATTGGTTGTAATTGATGAAGCGTATATAGATTTTTCAGAAAATGAAAGCTGGGTACAGAAGCTGGAATTTTTTCCTAATCTCATAGTTACTCAAACTTTTTCCAAGGCGTTCGGATTGGCAGGAATCAGACTGGGAATGTTGTTCGCTTCAGAAGAAATCATCACTGTTCTTAATAAGATAAAACCTCCTTATAATGTTAATCAGCAAACCCAGGATCAAGCTTTGAAAAGACTTTCAGACTCCAAAGAGGTTAAAAGACAAATATCTGATATTGTGAATGAAAAGAACTACTTACTTGAACAATTACTTCAGGTAGATTTTGTTTCTAAAATATATCCTTCAGATGCAAATTTTTTACTTCTGAAGGTAGATGATGCTAATAGGAGATATGATGATTTTATAAATAAGGGAATTGTTTTAAGAAATAGAAGTACCCAACCTTTATGTGAGAATTGTTTAAGGATAACAGTAGGTACTAAAAAGGAAAATGCACAATTAATTAAAGCCTTTAAAGATTTAGATAATGAATAAAGTTTTATTTATAGATAGGGATGGAACATTGATCCATGAGCCGGAGGATTACCAGATAGACACTCTGGATAAGCTGGAATTTTACCCTGAAGTTTTTACTTACCTGGCTAAGATCGCCAAAGAATTAGATTTTGAGATCGTGATGGTGACTAATCAGGATGGATTGGGAACAGACAGTTTCCCTGAATCTGATTTCTGGCCAATTCAGAATTTCATTATTAAGACTTTTGAAAATGAAGGCGTGGAATTCAGCGAGGTTTTGATCGACAGAACTTTTGCCAGGGAAAACGCATCTACCAGGAAGCCAAATACAGGACTCCTGGAAAGAAAATTCATTGGGAATCACGATTACGATTTAAAGAACTCTTTTATGGTAGGAGATCGCCTAACCGATATAGAATTCGCCATGAATTTTGGGGGAAAAGGGATCTTTATTGATAATCATGAAGAGCTTGCACTGGATGAAGTTGAGAATGATAAATCTGAGGTAGAAAAACATATTGCACTTAAAACGAATTCATGGAAAAGGATCTACGAATTTTTGAAACTTCAGGACAGAACAGGTACAATTAATAGAAAAACCAATGAAACTGATATCAATATCGAACTGAACCTGGATGGAAGCGGTAAAAGCCAAATAAGCACTGGAATTGCCTTTTTTGACCATATGCTGGATCAATTAGCCAGGCACGGACAAATGGATCTTAAAATTCAGGTAAATGGAGATCTGGAAGTGGATGAACACCATACCATTGAAGATACTGCCATTGCCCTGGGGGAAGTTTTCAGTAAGGCACTAGGGAACAAATTGGGCATAGAAAGATATGGATTCTGTCTACCCATGGATGACTGTTTGGCCCAGGTTGCTATCGATTTTGGTGGTAGAAACTGGCTTGTTTGGGAAGCCGATTTTAATCGAGAAATGATCGGAAAAATGCCTACGGAAATGTTCTACCATTTCTTCAAGTCGTTTACAGACGGTGCCAAGGCCAACTTAAATATCAAGGCAGAGGGCAAAAATGAGCATCATAAGATCGAGGCAATATTCAAAGCCTTTGCGAAAGCCATAAAAATGGCCGTTACCAGAGATACTGAAAAAATGATCCTACCATCTACTAAAGGAGTGCTTTAATGAAAATTGTCATAATAGATTACGGTGCTGGAAATATCCAGAGTATAAAGTTTGCTATCAAGAGACTAGGTTTTAATGCTGTACTAAGTAGTGATGCTGCTGAAATCAGGAACGCTGATAAAGTGATCTTTCCTGGAGTAGGGGAAGCTGGAAGTGCCATGAAAATGCTTAGATCTACAGGTCTTGATAAAATAATTCCTACTTTAAAACAACCCGTGCTCGGAATTTGCCTGGGAATGCAGTTAATGTGTAATTATTCAGAAGAAGGAGATACTACGGGTTTGGGAATTTTTGATGCGGAAGTAAAAAGGTTTGAAATCAAGGTTAAGGTTCCTCAGATAGGCTGGAATCAGATCACCAATTTAGAATCTCATCTCTTTGATAATGTTGAAAATGGGGAATATGTTTACCTGGTGCATAGTTATTATGTTCCGGAATGTAAAGATGAGATCGCAAGAACTGAGTACGGTGTGAATTACTCAACTGCACTTCACAAAGATAATTTCTACGGAGTTCAGTTTCATCCTGAAAAAAGCAGTAAAACCGGAGAACAGATACTTAAGAACTTTTTGAAAATAGAATCATAAATGCGAATCATACCCGCAATAGATATCATAGAAGGCAAGTGCGTAAGACTTTCTAAAGGTGATTACGATACCAAGAAAATATATAATGAAAATCCTTTAGAAGTTGCAAAGTCTTTTCAGGACCATGGAATTGAATGTTTACACCTGGTAGACCTTGATGGTGCGAAATCTAAACATATAGTAAATCACAAGGTCCTGGAGCAAGTTGCCTCAAAAACTAATTTGAAAGTTGATTTTGGAGGAGGCTTAAAGAGAGATGAGGATATTAAAATTGCTTTTGAAAGTGGAGCAAACCAGATCACAGGAGGAAGTATAGCAGTAACAGAACCTGAAATGTTCCAGAACTGGCTTCAGAAATTTGGAAATGAAAAGATCATTTTAGGTGCAGATGCAAAAAATAGAAAGATCGCAGTTTCCGGATGGCTGGAAGATTCTAAAGAGGAGATAATTCCTTTTATTCAGAAGTATGAAAAGAAAGGGGTGAGCTACGTGATCTGTACTGATATTTCCAAAGATGGAATGTTGCAAGGCCCGTCTTTCGATCTTTATGAAGAAATACTTTCAGAAACCGACAAGATCAAACTCATTGCTTCCGGTGGAATTTCAGAATTTGATGAATTGCCTAAACTAGCTGAACTTGGCTGTGAAGGCGTGATCATAGGCAAAGCGATCTACGAGAACAGAATAAGTTTAAAACAGTTGGAAAATTATATTTTGAATAAATAATCGTCACCCTGAATTTATTTTAGGGTCTCCAAAAAATGAGAAACTGAAACAAGTTCAGCTTGACGTCGAAAATTAAAGGATGCTTACAAAAAGAATAATACCCTGTCTTGATATCAAGAATGGCCGAACGGTAAAAGGAGTTAATTTTGTTGATCTTCGGGATGCTGGTGATCCGGTGGAACTTGCCGCAGCTTATGCTGAAAAAGGAGCAGATGAATTGGTCTTTCTCGATATCTCTGCCACCGAGGAAAAAAGGAAAACTTTAGCAAAACTGGTTTTAGATGTTGCTGAACAACTGAATATTCCTTTTACGGTTGGAGGTGGAATATCTTCAGTGGAAGATGTGGACGTCCTTCTGAAGAACGGAGCAGATAAGGTTTCTATAAATTCCTCAGCAGTGAAAAACCCAGATCTCATCAACCAGCTTTCAGATAAATTTGGAAGTCAGTGCATAGTGGTGGCGATAGATGCAAAAAATATTGCTGGTGATTGGAAGGTTCACCTGGTTGGTGGAAAAGTACCCACCGACCTTGACCTTTTTGAATGGGCGAAAGAAGTAGAAGACCGTGGTGCCGGTGAGATCTTATTTACCTCTATGGATCACGACGGAACGAAGAATGGTTTCGCCAATAAAGCCTTAGCAAAAATTTCTGAGGAATTGAATATTCCTGTAATTGCTTCCGGAGGAGCTGGTAAAATTGAGCATTTTAGAGATACCTTTCAGAAGGGTAAAGCAGATGCAGCCCTGGCCGCCAGTGTCTTTCATTTCAAGGAGATCGAAATTTTAGAACTTAAGAACCAACTAAGAACAGCCGGGATTCCGGTAAGAATATAATAAAATGATATGCTGCATTTATTTGACTTCGTTGAATTTTTAATTTCAGCATCTCGTTTTACAGAAATTAGATCCTGAAACTAGTTCAGGATGACCAATCATAGAATATATCAAAGATGAATATAGATTTTAATAAGAATAACGACGGACTGGTGCCGGCGATCATTCAGGACTCTAAAACCAGAAAGGTTTTGATGCTAGGTTATATGAACGAAGAAGCGTTTCTGAAAACCAATGAAAGTAAGAAGGTCACTTTTTATAGTCGTACCAAAGAACGTCTCTGGACAAAGGGAGAGGAAAGTGGCAATTTTCTGAATCTCGTAAATATTAAACTGGATTGCGATAACGATACTTTACTTGTAGAAGTACATCCGGAAGGACCTGTATGCCATAAAGGAACAGATACCTGCTGGGCAGAAGAGAACAAAACCGATTATGGATTTCTGTCAAAACTGGAGGGTATCATTGATAGCAGGCAGAAATTAAGCGAGACTGAGCCTGAATTGAGAAAAGAGAATGATAATAGCTATGTTGTTTCGCTTTTTGACAAAGGAATTAATAAGATCGCTCAGAAAGTGGGAGAGGAGGCCGTTGAAACCGTAATAGAGGCTAAAGATAATAATGACGATCTCTTCCTTAATGAAAGCGCCGATCTTCTGTTCCATTACCTAATTCTTTTAAAAGCTAA
Source organism: Christiangramia lutea (assembly GCF_022489035.1). Lineage (GTDB taxonomy): Bacteria > Bacteroidota > Bacteroidia > Flavobacteriales > Flavobacteriaceae > Christiangramia > Christiangramia lutea. The sequence continues at coordinate 487,223 of NZ_JAKVTV010000002.1, read as the reverse complement.
AGGATTTGGTTTACGTGATATTGTTGAAGTTCTGGAAAAAAGGCACTAGTTTTCCCAGGCTCCCATTTTTCCAGACTGATAATCTTCATAAGCCTGCCGGATCTCTTCTTCAGAATTCATAACGAAAGGTCCGCCAAATACAACCTTCTCTTCAAACGGTTGTGCATGCCCCAGCAAGAGGATGCTTTTCTCTTTGGCAGTAATATTTAAAATTTCACTGTTTTTGGAAAACTCTGCCAGATGCAGCTTTGGAACCGTGATTTCATTTACTTCTAATTCGCCATGGATCACATAGAAGAAAATATTGTCGTTTTTTGGGATTTCTAATTGTACACTCGAATCTTTTTGAAAATGAACCAGGGAAAGATCAACTGAAGTTGGTGTATCGAAGGCTCCTCTAATACCTTTGAAATTACCAGCAATAACCTGACTTTTTACTGTTCCCTCTTCATTTTTCCAGGTTGAAATCTGGTCTTTCTGAATGCCTCGATAATGTGGCTCGGTCATTTTTAACCTTTTGGGAAGATTGATCCAAAGCTGCAGAATCTCCAGCGGACCTCCTTCCTTTTTAAACTTTTCAGACGAAACTTCTGAATGTAAAAGTCCTTTTCCAGCCGTCATCCATTGTACTCCGCCAGCTTCAATTACGCTATTATGACCACCTGTATCCTTATGGGTAATATCTCCATCTAAAATTAAAGTTACTGTTTCCATTCCCCGGTGCGGGTGAGGGCCAAATGGCAATCCATCGTTGTTTGGCGGATAAATCTGCGGACCATGATGATTCAGAAAGATGAATGGGTCTATCATTTGTAAATTCCTGGATGGAAGAGGTGACCAGGTTTCCAGGTCTCCCATAGGTCTGTACTCGGCTTTGTAAAGCTTCTTGATATTCCTCATTTTTCAGCATTATTTATTTCTAACGTAAATAAGTTTGAACTTGGAATTGGTATTCTCGCGGGATTCGATCTCAAATTTATCTATGGAATTAATCATCGGCGTCAACTTCTGAAATCCGTAATTCCTTGAATCAAAATTAGGTTGCTTCTTTTGCAGAAGGCTTCCTACGTCCCCAAGAAATGCCCATCCGTCCTCATCGGCAACATCGTAGATGGTTTGCGAGATAAGCCGAACTACTCTTGGAGTAATCTTATCCAGGTTCTGCTTCCTGCTTTCCTTGCTTTTATTCTTATCGGTTCCAGATTCCTTCGTATTATTTTTCAGGATTTCGATGTAGATGAACTTATCACAGGCTACAATAAATGGATCTGGAGTTTTCTTTTCCCCAATACCTATTACTTTCATACTAGCCTCACGAAGTCTGGTCGCCAGTCTTGTAAAATCTGAATCACTTGAAACCAGGCAGAAACCATCAACTTTGTTGGAATATAAAATATCCATGGCGTCGATGATCATGGCCGAATCTGTCGCATTCTTTCCCTGAGTATAGCCATATTGCTGAATTGGATGTATCGCGTTCTCCAGGAGAACATTTTTCCATTTATTAAGGTGTGGTTTGGTCCAGTCTCCGTAAATCCTTTTAATTGTAGGGTTGCCATATTTGGCAATTTCTTCCATCATTTCTTTTACGTGCGCAGATGGTATATTGTCGCCGTCTATAAGTACGGCCAGGTTTGTTTCCATTAATTGATGTTTTTTGGGTGACTAAAGTTAAGGTTTAAAATCTTAACAGGTATTTTGGTAAGAAAATAAAATACTGGTTGATGTTCCTGCACTTTCTAAGCATATATCGTTTCGCAAAAAACAAACATCAACCAGTATTTAGATTATTAGAATCTTAGTAAAGCATTCATTTTAGACTTTTTCTGTGGCATGAATTCATGTTCTACCAGATAAACCTTTCCACCCATATCAATAGTTTTTTTAGCGGCAAGGTTAAGCAGAGAAACTTTTCCATCGTGATGATTTTCACTGAATTCTACTTTCATCTCGTCCTCATGGTATTTACCCCAGACTTCTGCTCTGTTTTCAATAAAGAGCGTGTCTACCTTTCCCTGGTATATAGCCGGAATGATGTCACTTAAGGCCGAGGTTGTGTTTTCGGTACTACTTAATTCTTCATATTTTTTGATCTTTTTGTCCCGGTTTTCATTCATTACAGGCTCAAAGATTTCTAGAGACCTCTTATGAATTCCCAGGATATCGGTATCGTTAGGATTTCCTGGAACTACTGTTTCAAATAAGTGGTTATAGGTATTAGCTTCCTTATAAATAGGGAACAGGTAATCCTGACAATAAACTAATAAAGGAAGGTTTTCTTTCTGAAGATACTTTTTGATCCCCTGGTCTACAGCCCTGAAGAATTGTTTAATTTCAGTCTTTTCATCGCGTTCACTGCCGCCATGGCCGTGGAATTGTGTTTTATCACCTCCTTCACCCTGGGTTCTGAATTGTAATGATCTTTCCTTGTAATCGTAGCCTACACGCTCTTCAAGACGTGAAGGGGTAAGGTCATCGATCTCTACCGGCGCAATGCTATATCTGGTGACCTCATAAAGCTTTACGTCTTCCAACTGAATGGACAGTACATTGAATTTTGCATCTCCGGTCAATGCTGGAATTAGTGGTTTTACGTAAAACTCCTCTGAAATATAATGGTAAGCTTCGAAATTCACCGGTACCGTGTAATAGGAAAAGAAATCGGGGGATACAAAAATTGCCAGGCCGTCAGATTGATGGCGCCAGAAATCCCGGTCATCTATAAGTTTTTGAATAGGCTTGGAAATTTTCTCTATCGAGCTTTCAGACAGGTCATCTTCTTTTAACTTTTTCTTTATCTGAGTCCACTCAGAATGTAAATGTTTTTTGTTTTTGCCTTCAAGAACTTCCTTTCCTGCTCTTTCAGTAGGAATGAATATGGATATACAGGTGCCGTGCTCATAGTCGGCTAACTTCTTAAATTCATTTTCATTGATCATCGACATAATAACTAATTTTTTTTGGTTACTTATATGATTTAAGATACGCTTAAACGCAGCTATATCAAAGCCTGGAAGACCGTTTTTGTGCTAAATCTTTCTTAATAAGTTTGAAAGTTCTCTTATAGAAAATCAGAGTTCATCGTCGGGTTCAACGTGAATAAGTACGTCTGCAATTTGGGGATTATTTTTTAGGATCTCATCCTTTACCCGGTGAGCAATATCATGTCCAGCTTTTACTGAAATTTCAGCGTCTACAGCTATATGAAGATCTACGTGATAGGTCATCCCGGTTTTCCTAATGAAACATTTTTCAGTCTCAACCACTCCAGTGTTCTGTTGAGCGATATCCCTGATCTCATTTTCAATATCGTCATACCTGTGTTCATCCATAACTTCGCCCAGGGCAGGGCGCAGGATAAGGTAAGCGTTAAAAAGTATAAATCCTGAAGCGAATAATGCAGCCCAGTCATCAGCATTTTCATAACCCTTGCCCATGAACAGAGCAATAGATATTCCAACAAAGGCCATTAATGAAGTTATAGCGTCACTGCGATGGTGCCAGGCATCTGCTTTTAATGCAGAGCTATTGGTATCATCACCTTTTTTAGAAACGAACCTGTACGAAACTTCTTTTATGATAATTATGATAAAAAGGACAATTAGAGTATAAGGTTCCGGTACTTTATGTGGAGTTCTAATATTTTCTATGCTTTCATAGGCGATCACGGTAGCAGAAACTATAAGGAAACCAACTACCATGAAAGTTATGAGGGGCTCAGCCTTACCATGTCCATATGGATGGTTCTTATCTGCGGGTTTGTTGGCATATTTCAAACCTAATAGCACGAGAAGGGATGCAAAAACATCGGTAGTAGATTCTATAGCATCGGCAATAAGAGCATAGGAATTGCCAAAGATACCGGTCACCGCTTTGGCGATTGCCAGAAGTGTATTTCCTGCAATACTGAAATATGAGGCTTTTACCGCTTCACGGTATCCCGGTTGCATAGAATTTTGTTTTAAGTTGTGCTAATTTAGTTCAATAAGTTACTTCAGCTGGTTGTAGATCAGTAAAATTCCACTAACAACCATTAAAAGTATCAATAGTTTTCTGAAGGTACTGCTTTTTATTTTTGAAAGGAATTTCTTTCCCAAGACATTACCGATTACAGCTCCTAAGCCCAAAGCAATCCCATAGATCCATAATTCCCTGTAAAGCAAACCGAAAAAGGTATAACTGCCTATCTGGGCTATGCCAAGAAAAAAGGAATTTACCGTTTTTGTCGCGATCAATTCCTCTTTGTCCAGACCCAGGTTCAAATAGAACGGATTTAAAATTGGTCCCAAGGCACCGATAACCGTACCCAGAAGGGAAACCACAAAACCTAGTGGAATGAAGAACCACATTTTAACCGGAAAGGATCTCTCTTTTTTACCGAAACGATACTGGAAAACTGTACTAATTAGAAATAAACCTACTAGAATTTGCAGCCAGGAGGATTCTATACTGGTAAAGAACCAACCAGCTACCCAGGCTCCTAAGACCGCAGCAGGAACGTAATACCAGAAAACTTTCCATTTGATGTGCTTCCAGAACAGGATAAGCCTCGCCGGTCTTCCTATAAAGGTTCCAAGATTGATCACCGGTGCTGTTTTGGTGGTCCCTAAAAGAAAATTCAGAACTGGAACAAGTATTAATGCACCGCCACCTCCAGAAATCGTAGAAATAATAAAAGCGATGATCCCCGCAAGAAACAGGAAAATCAAATAAACAATATTAATGTCCTGAAATAGTTCTGCCATATTCATATTTGGTTAATCAATTCCCACTCTTTGGCTCCTTCTTTCAAAAATGAGAGTATCCCTCCAGACTCCTTCAAGTTTAGCGATCTTCTCCCTGCGCCCTAATAGCTTAAAACCCAAATTTTCATGTAGTTTAATGGTTGCATTATTTTCCGGAAAAACACTGGAGAATAAGGTCCAGGTATTGTGTTCTTCAGAAGAGGGGATCAAGGCCTTCAGCAACCGGGTGGCTATACCTTCACCATGAAAAGAAGGATGGACATAGATGCTGACTTCAGCAACTCCCTTATATACCTCTCTTGTAGAGAATGGGGTTAAGCCGGCCCAACCTTTTATGGTATTCTCCTCTGTAAAAACTAGTCTGGAATGACGATGAAATTTTTTGTTCCATTCTTCCCAGGTAGGCACTCTGGTTTCGAAGGTCGCATTGCGTGTTTCCAATCCAAGCCTGTATATGTTCAATATTGCAGAAGCGTCGTTTGCAGTTAATTCTCGAATCATTTACCACCAAACTATAAAAAATCTATAATATCCCGAACTGGTTTTCATCCAGACCATTGGTGCCTTCTTTTTCTCAAACATTAAGTTGATCTCATCTATAAGTTCAGAATAAGAGATCCAGCTGGAATTCTTCGCAGGATCACAGCTCCAGAATTTTTTTGGAGGACTAAGGAACAAATTCTCATTCCATTCCATTTTCAGGAACTCCTCTAATTTATACCAGTTTCCTTTTAAACAATTTGAATTGTTTTTTTTTAGAATTCCTGTGCTATAAGAACCAGGGGAATATAATTGTGCCTTGAAGCATAATTGCTGTTCAACCGATTCTGGGGAAAGATCGAGTTGTTTTAAATATTCCAGGGTTTCAGGGCGGTAAAGTAGGGGAAACTGTTTTTCCTTTAATTTATCGATTTTTTCAAGGTAACTGTCTCGCCGGTTAGGACCAATCCACCCTTGATCTTCAGAAGAAAAACCAAGATCATAAACATATAGCTTGTAAACCAGTTCTACATGTAAAGGACGAGAAGTCAATTTATCGAAAAGTAAAAAATCAAGTTCTCCCAGTGTTCGTTTTTCTTCAATCACCTGTATGTTCGAAGCGATGAGTTGATAACGAGTGCTATGTTTAATTGCGATCTCAAAAAAACTTTCCATTCTTTTACCCAGCACCGAATTTCTGGGATGATCTAAAGCTTCCAGATCCTGAACAAGTTCATTAGTAATATTGATCTCAGGAAAATTAAAGGCTTCAAGGTTCTTCTGCCTGGAATTATGCATATCTGGAGTGTCCAGAAATCCCTGAAATTGATCTAAAATGCTCGGTAGGTTCAAAATGAGGAAATTTATTCGTGGTTATGCTTTTTTAATCGGGATCCATATCTTTTCCATGGATTTAGCATTATCCGGACCTTTGTATTCTTTTCCGAGGACCTCAAAATGCGGTCGGTTATCAAGTTCATATTCCGAAGAAGGGATCCATTCTTCAAATATGAATTTCGCAGTGGAATAGAATTCCTTTGAAGTTCCTTCGTGAATGAAAACCGCATATAATCCTCCGGGAAGTTTTAGACCTTTCATTCCTTCAGTTAAACCAGAATAATCCTCAACCTCTACGGCAGCCCATTTTTCGAAAATGGATTGGGAATTGAAATGCCCTGAGATAAAACCTTCGTCATATACCTGAACAGAATAAAGGTCGTTACTTTTTTTGTTTTCTATATCGTTTTTATTCTTCATGAACCTTTTCCAGATAAGTTCAGTTTTGTCATCGGCGAGACTTGTATGCATACTAATACCCACCAGCATTTTATCGTCTACTTCGATGATCTCCGGATCTTTCATATAATTTATTTTTTTAGGTCAATTTTAAAGTTTTCGGGTGGCTTGATTCCTTTTAGATGTTCCACAAAATAATCCCATCTTCGTCGCATCATGTAATAGAAATCATCTCCAAACCCATGCCTGGCATGAGGAAAAATTATAAGGTCAAAGTCCTTGTTTGCCTTTACAAGAGCATCAACCACCAACATGGTATGATAGGGAGGGACATTATCATCCATCGCTCCGTGAGCCAGCATTAACTTACCTTTCAGATTATCGGCATACTGGGCGTTAGCATCGTAGATATACGCCGAAGAACTATCTGGGTTTTCACCCATGAGTCCAATATATCTTTCACCCCAGTCATCTTCATAATTGCGGTTATCGTGGTTTCCAGATTCAGCTATTCCAACCTTATAAAAATCTGGATATTTGAACATTGCGGCCACCGTCGCAGAGCCTCCACCGGAATGCCCCCAAATCCCAACCCTGGTCGTGTCTATGAAGGAATGTTTACCGGCTAATGTTCTAATCGCCTTGATCTGATCTGGGAGAGTATTTTCAGATAGACTTCCGTAGCATGCGTCATGGAAAGATTTTGTCCTTCCAGGATTGCAACTACCTTCCAGAACAATAACTACAAAACCGAGTTCGGCCAATGCCTGATGATCCCTTCGGGCAGTTTTGAAATTCCATCCACTAATGCTGCCTCCTTGTGGCCCGGGATATACATAATTTACCACAGGATATTGTTTCGTTTTATCCATGTTAGTTGGAGTGAACATTAATCCATACAAATCCCATGTTCCTTTAGCTGATTTTACAGAAAATTCTTCAGGTGCTTTCCAACCAATTTTAAGCAAAGCATCGATATTTTCTTCTTCTAATTTTGAAATCACTCTGCCTTCAGAACTTTTTAAAACAGCAGTGTTCGGAGTAGTTGGAGTGGAATAATTATCTACGAAATAATCATGTCCCGGTGACCAGGTTATGGAATGCATCCCCTTTTCGGGAGATAGACTTTCCATGTTTCTTCCATCTAAGCCTATTTTATATAAATGACTGAAATAGGGATTTTCATTCTTGTTTTTTCCGTTGGCCAGGAAATATAATTCATTGTTCTCTTCATCTATATAGGATACCCGTGTTACTACGAATTCACCCTGGGTGATCCTGTTTTTTAGCTTTCCATTTTCAGCATCATATAAATAGAGGTGTCCATAATCATCTCTTTCTGAATACCAAACGATCTCATCACTGTTATCTAAATAACTCCAGTTAATCTGTCCTCTTCCAGACTCATACTGGGTATCAACTTTCTCTTCAAAAATATCTTTTACCAATCCGGTTTCTGCATTTGCTACCCGTAGTTTCGCCGATTTATGATCTCGTGACGTTGAAACAAAATAGAGCCTTTCAGAATTCTCACTCCATTCATTATCGTCAAAAGAACCGGAACAATTGATATTATCGCAGAGCGTACCCCTTCGTGGGTCGGGACCAATTTTGAGGGGGATAATCTCCTTTTCTTCAGTATCAATAATCACTCTTTCAATGAGAATAGGCTTTTCGTCCTGGGGAAGGGGGTATTTCCATTTCTTGAGTTCAGGTTCTCCAATTTTGGTCTTTACCAGGTACATATCGCTAACATGTCTTTGATCCTGTTTATAGGTAGCGATCTTTTTTGAATCGGGAGACCAAAGTAAAACCGGTTTATCACTTTTTTTCCAGCCGGCATTGTCGGTTGCATAACCGTAATTTTCTTCACCATCTTCGGTTAATTGAATTTCTTCTCCTGTTTCTATATTTTGAATCCACAAGTTCCAATCTTTAATGAAAGCAACCTTTTTTCCGTTAGGTGAAACCAGTTCAGAATTACTTTGGTGTTTGTTCTGTGGTCTATTGAATTGTGTATCCTCGAGAAGCTTTTCAAGGCTTTCTTCAGTAGATTTTTGACCATTTTTTGCATTTACCAGTACATATTCTTCACCATCCCTGGTTTCTACCTTATACCAGAAACTGTGATCACTTATCCATTCAGGGCTTACATGACTCCTCTTAGAAAGAGAATCTGTGTTTGGGGCAAGAAATCTTACTGCTCGTTCATATTCTTCAATAGAAATGCTTGTATCATCTTTCTGTGCAAGGGAACTGAATTGAAATACAATGGAAATTATGAGAACCTGTAGGGAAATTTTATACATAGTGTTGCTTTGAAGCAGAAAGATAAAAAGAAACAGAGCCTTTTTAAAGCTTAGCTGAAATAAAGTCTTTCAGAAATTGGGAGGAGTGCCAGGTTTATCGTTGCGGTGTATTTAAATTCTCTTACTTTCTTTAATCCAGGTCATAGCAATCCATCCAGACTCCTGTATCACCTTCAAGTCTTTCAGCCACGGGAGAGTCGTAGGTAATCAGGAGTTTTCCGTCTGGTAAAAAAGCCATTCCTTCGGCCTTGTCTGCACCATGTTCCAGTTCTGCACCCCGGGCAACATCGAAGAGTCTCTCAGGATCGTGTATCACACTTCCAGGCTCTTCTGGTAAACCACCTTTGATCTTATAAATGGAAATGGTACCATCAAGATCCATGGTTGGTCCTGCTAGTAAATATAAATCACCATTCTTGGTGATATTCAGCTCTCTGATACCCATTCCACTTAGGTCTATAAAATGCTTTCGGTATAATTTTTCTTCATTATTCTTTTTCGACAGGATAAGCTCTCCATCAAACTCTTTACAGCTTATTTCCAAGATCACCGCATAGCCATTCAGAACAGGTCCTCTTAATCCTATAAAAATCCTTTCTTTAAAAACGGCTAAACCTTCAATATCAAATCCGTTATCCTTGCAGGGGATCATCATGAATTTTTCCAGATGCTCATCCCTCATAAGGGCATTATGTAATTCCGTACTTTTCGTTCCGCCGCGAAGCATCAGAGGCCTGATGGTTTTTCCTTTAAATTCTGCCTCTTTCTGTAATTCATAACTACCATCTTTTTTAATACAAGGAATACAACCCAGGCTAAAACGGTTTTCGTCCAGAGCTATTCTACTCAGGCTTTCGATCTGTTCCTTTAATGGATCTTCTTTTGACGGGGAATCTCGTTTTAGGCTCATACTTCCACAAAACCAGAGAAAAGGCTCTTGATAAGCTAGGGCTTCCATGTCTGCTTCACCGTCATCTGATGGCAGGTCGAAAAAATCGAACAGCTCGTAATGCTTGTGATATCCATAACCACGCTTAGTGGCCGTTAAACGTTCGATCCCTGCATCTTCATCATAACTAAGCCAAAGGTTGTTTTCAGTGGCAAGACTGCTCGAGATCTCTGTTCTTAGATCCTCCATATTAGAATAGCCTTTCTCAAACTGAATGAGGCATTTATGAGCAATTTTTTTCTGGCTTGGTTTCATGAGATGATATTTTATCTCAATCTAATCAATTAAAAAAGGCTCCCTTGCCGGAGCCTTTAGAAATTAACTAAAATTTATAATTCTACCGTCTCTTCCATTTCCAATTCATGTTTTATTCTTATGGGAAGGGCTGGTTTTAAAGTCTGGAAAATCACACAACAGTTTTCTGTTGCTTTCAGCAAAAGAGGAAGTTTATTTTGCATATTTTCAATATCTACTTTTAAATACAGATCCATCGACTGGAAGGCGACCGGTACATTTTTATCCATCATCAATGTACCTCTAACATCTACCTGCGCTTCAACCTTCACATATGTATATTTCAATTTTATGCCTAAGCGGTCTGCGATCATCCTGAGGGTACTTTCAAAGCAGGAAGCCAGGGTGGCGCAAAGCATGTCTCCGGGGTTGGGCATATCATGTAATCCACCAAGGGCTCTGTGCACACCTATTCCAAAAGACTCTTGTAATTCTTCATTTATGCAAACCTCGGTTTGGAATGGTTTATCCAGATTTTTTCCTTCTACAAAGGCTACATCAGTGACCCACGCTTTTGTGGGTTGTTTCAGGTATTCCTGCATTAAGGGCTCCTGTCTTTTCCTTACAATCGAACTGGTTTTCATAACTCTGAATTTAAGGTGATTTGATCATCACCAGATTAATAAGAACCAAATTAATGCAGGAAGGGAGGAAGTTGTTTGCTCTAAAGTTTTATTGATATGCTGAATAGTCCAATAGGAGGATTCAGAAAGAAGACCTTTTTAATTTAAAATCTCCGGGGGTGAAATTAAATTCTTTTTTAAACAATTTATTGAAATGCGAAGTGTTTTTAAATCCGCTTTCATAACAAACCTCATTCACTTTAAGATTTGTTCCCAAAAGTAAGCTTTTGGCAAGGTTCAGCCTTTTTTGAATGATCCATTTGCCCGGTGTGGTATTATATTTATTATGAAAATCCCTTTTGAAGGTTGACAGGCTTCGCCCCGATAACCTGGCAAAATCCTCGATCTTTAGGTCATATTGAAAATTCTTCAACATGACCTCTTCAAGGCCTGTATGACTTCCCTGCTTTAGTGAGCTGAAATGATCGATGACTTCCCGGTTCATTGGATTCATTACAATATTGAAAAGCAATTCCCTGAATTTTAACTCTACCAGGCTTTGTGGAATTTCGTCTCCAGATTTGAAATAATTGAAAATGCTTAAGACCAGGGACTGGAAGGTTTCTGTGGTCTCAATGGAAAAGATCTGTTTCTGCGACTCTTTACCAGAACCGGCTACTAATTTTAACTCAGGATTCTGAATCAAAAAATTCCTGATAAACCGGTCTTTCATAAAAAAGAGAATAACACAATATTCTCTGTCTAAATATTGCCTGGTAGTGTATACTCCTTTTTTGATAAAAAGCGCGTCGCCCGCTTCAATAGGGTAAATATCACCAGCATAGATCCAGTCTTTTTTACCGTGTATAACGTAAGTGATTAGATTCGAATCGGTATAAAACTGGTAATCTTCAACATCTAAAGGACATTTGTATTCAATGATAAGATAATCATCTCCAATTAGCTTGTTATAACCTCTTTTATTCCGGAAATAATTATAAATATCGATGATCATATGTCAGAGAATTCGAAACAAAACAAGATTGTTTCATCAGGTAATAAATTTAACCATTTTGAGGCTAATTTTCATTCTTCTGATGTTTATACCTGTTCTATTCAATAATGGATCATTGCAGATATTTATGAATATATTTGACCAAAATTTGAAATTTGTTCCGGAAAAGATTCTACTACTTTCTTAAGATACAATATTTGGGTTATCGGCTGCATGGCTGGCAAAAACAACCAGATGTAAAAACCGTTGAAGGATTAATTACCAAAACTTTAAGGTGGGTAATGCCTGAAGCTAAATATAAGATTCTTGGTACCAGCAGGACAGATGCTATGGTTTCTGCAGAAGAATCGGCTTTTGAATTGTTCCTGGACCATGAGCCGCTGGAAGATCTGGATGACTTTCTGAAAGATCTCAACAAGAACCTTCCCCAGGATATCAGAGCACTTAGCATCGAAGAGGTTGATGAAAAGTTCAATATTATCCAGCATTCCAAAACTAAAGAATATGCATATTTGTTTAGCGTAGGGGATAAATTTCATCCTTTTTGTGCACCCTTTATGGCTAATTTTCAGGAGGATCTTGATATTGAAAGAATGAGGGAAGCGGCAAAACTTTTCCAAGGCAGGCACAATTTCAAGAACTATTGCGTAAGGGTTTCAGAAAAGAGCACTTTCGAAAGAGAAATGTTGAAATCTGAACTGGTAGAGAATACTGAATATACCGCGAATTTTTTTCCGAAGCATTCCTATATTTTTCATATCCACGCCGCCGGTTTCCTACGTCACCAGGTAAGATTAATGATGGGTGCATTGGTTCTGGTGGGCAGGGGAGAGCTTAGCCTTGATGATATCAGGGAAAGCCTGAAGCCAGATAGTTCCCAATTTCAAATGGACTATATCGCTCCCGCATCCGGACTTATTCTGAAAAAGATCGAATTCGAATAATAAAGAAATAGAAGATTATTCCTTTTCCAGAATTTTTAGCGACATTTTTATATTCTCGTAAGAAATTGCCTCCTCAAAATGTTCGAAATAGGCTTTCAGAGAATTTGGGTTGTCCAGTTTCTTTTTGGCTTTTTTTACAGATTTTAGCTCAGATTTCCCAACATATCTTTTCAGGTTTATATTCTTTCCTTCATCGTAAAGTTTCATTAAATGAGTGAAAACGGTATTTCTGGTAACTCCTTTCTGCCTGGCGATCTCTTCAACAGTTAGGTCGGCTTTATAAAGTTTAAGGGTTTCTTCCAGGCTCGAACCCTTTTTGGTCTTTTTCGGTTTTTTTGTTTCCCTTTTTTCTTTGCTAAAAGCAATAATTTCCTTGATAAACCTATAGCCGTAATCCTCCATTTTCTTCCTTCCCACACCCTCGATCATCAGGAATTCTGAATCTGACATTGGTCTTTGTTTTTCCATGTCTTTCAAGGTCGCATCATTAAATATGAGATATGCTGGTATATCTTCTTCCCGGGCAATCTTAAGCCGAAGTTTCCGTAACCTCTCAAATAATGAGCTTTCTGCAATAGTTGTTTTTTCAGTTTTAGCCTGGGCCTGAACTTCTTTAATATCGGCTAACGGCACTTTTTCATTATCAAAAAGAACCTTTTTTGCCTGCTCGGTTAGCCTCAAATGATTATGCCTGTCGAAAGCGATCTCCACATAACCGAGATTAATAAGCTGAATGAGGTATTGCTGCCAGTGTTGCCAGGAAATATCTTTACCTATGCCATACGTCGTGAGTTCCTGGTAATTATTTCTTCTTATCACTTCGTTCTGCGATGCTCTAAGCACATCGATCACCGTTCCAATTGGTTCAGCCCCTTTCAGTCGAAAAATACAGGACAAAGCTTTTTGAGCGATGATGGTACCATCAAAGAATTCAGGTGGATTTCTACAAATATCACAGTTCCCGCAATCGGCTTCCAGGTATTCTCCAAAGTAACTTAAAAGGATCTTACGGCGACAGCTTAGTGCTTCTGAATATTGTTTCATCCTGTCCAGTTTCGCGAGCTGCACATCCTGGTTCCTGGCATTAGATGCGAACTTCTGAAGCTGAATAACATCAGAATAACTATGGAAAAGGAGGGTGTCTGAAGGTAATCCATCCCTTCCCGCACGACCAATCTCCTGGTAATAGCCTTCCAGGTTTTTAGGCATGTTATAATGTATCACCCAGCGAATATTCGATTTATCGATCCCCATCCCAAATGCGATCGTAGCACAGATGATCTGCTTTTTATCATTGATAAAATCGTCCTGGATTTGAGATCTTTCCTGGTGATCCAGACCAGCATGATATGCTTCAGCTTTAAAACCTTTCCGCTGAAGTTTTGCCGCAAGTTCTTCGGTATTCTTCCGGCTAAGACAATAAATGATACCGCTTTCAGAAGAACGGTTTTTAAGGAAATCTGTGATCTGCTCAAAACGCTTAATTCCCTGCCTAACATCGAGGCTTAAATTCTTTCTATCAAAAGATGCTATATGTTTTTTCGCATTTGGAATATTCAATTGCCGACAGATGTCATTTCGGGTTGCCTTATCTGCTGTAGCAGTAAGGGCCAGCATTGGGGTAGAAGGGAAGCGGTTCTTGAGGTAGCCAAGTTGGGTGTAGGCAGGACGGAAATCGTGACCCCAACTGGAAATACAATGTGCTTCATCTATAGCGATAAGACTAATTTTTCCATTAGTAAGGAACCGGTCTACAAACTGAAGACTTTCCGGTGCAACATAGAGCAACTTGATCTCCTTTCGGTCTATCTTCTGAAAAATAGCTTCCTTATCTGCTTCTTCCTGGCTGCTGTTAAGAAAAGCCGCAGGCACACCATTGGCATTCAAACCGTCTACCTGGTCTTTCATAAGAGCAATTAGTGGTGAAATCACCAGGGTGATCTCTGGTAACAATATTGCCGGTAATTGATAGCAAATGGATTTTCCACCACCTGTAGGCATGATCACCAGGTTATCACGCCCAACAAAAACTGAAGTTATGATCTTCTTTTGCAGGGGTCTGAAACTCTCGTATCCAAAATATTCTTTTAAGGTCTCTAACAGGCTAGCTTCATTCATAGTTGCAAAGGTAAAATTAAGCTTAGATAAAGTGGAATTTCTTCTGGGCATTTCAGCATGAATTACAAAAAAGTGATTTATAAAAAATGGCAAATTGGCGTTAAAGGATTATTCTTACATTTATAAAAAATATTACTCTGAATATATGGCTAAAAGGAGGAAGTTGATGCTCAGGCGACCTAAGAACACTAAAACGGTAAACCAGATTCCGGGAACCATGACCTATGTAGGTCATAAAGAGGTAACTGAAACCAAACTTGATGTTATAGATTATAACCTTGAGCGTTATGAGAGGTTTAGTTCTACTACTCCTGAAGATGCCTTTAAATTCGTCGATGAAAAAAGTATCACCTGGTTTAATATTGATGGTCTTAGTAACGTAAAGGAGATAGAAAAACTCGGTGATTATTATGAGTTACACCCTTTGGTAATGGAGGATATTGTAAATACAGGGCAAAGGCCGAAAATTGAAGAATATCAGGATTATCTTTTTATCGTTGCCAAAATGTTGTATTACAAGAATGGTGAGATAGAGAATGAACACATAAGTATGATCGTGGGAAAAAATTATGTCCTCACTTTTCAGGAATCTGACGGGGATGTTTTTGATCCTATCAGGGAACGAATTGAAACTTCAAAAGGTAGAATTAGGTCTCGTAGTGCAGATTATCTCATGTTCGCTTTGCTAGATTCTATAATCGATAATTACTTCCTGGTGATCGATGATATGAGTGACCGGATTGAGGCTTTGGAAGCTAGTTTATTCACCTCGAAGCCTGGAGATGATATTACGCATGAGATCCAGGATCTTAAAAGAAATATCCTCAGGATTAGAAGGGCTGTATTCCCATTGCGCGAGGTAGTGAGCAGACTCGAGAAAATGGAAAGCGATCTCATAGACCCTAATACCAATAATTTTATCAGGGACCTGTATGACCACATGATACAGATCTCAGAAAACATAGATATATACCGGGAAATGATCTGGGGGCTTATGGATATGTACATGACTACCATTAGCAATCGAATGAATGAGGTGATGAAAGTCCTTACTATTATGGCCAGTATTTTTATTCCTCTCACCTTCATTGCCGGTATCTACGGAATGAACTTTGAACATATGCCCGAGCTGCAATGGAAATACAGTTATTACGTATTGTTAGGGGTAATGGTAATAGTTTTCTTATTGATGCTATACTATTTCAAAAGGAAAAAATGGTTATAATTTAAATTCTGGATGATGAGAAAAATCATGATAGTTGGCTTGTTAAGTATAGTTTTTTCAAAAGATATTTCTGCACAGGCTGAAAAATTGAAAAAGCAGGATTCCGTTAATATGATCTATGTAGGCACCTATACCAAAAAAGAGGGACACGTAGATGGCAAAGGAAGAGGGATTTATTTATTGGAACAACATCATGATGAGGGTACGTTAAGAATGCTTGGTCTTGCCGCCGAGTTAACAAATCCTTCATTCGTTAAGGTAGGTAAAATGGGAAAATACCTTTATGCGGTAAGTGAACTTGGACCGCAGGATGCTGAAACTGGATATATTCATTCCTTTGAGATCCTCGAGGATGGAAAACTCAAACATTTAAGCAAATTGACAACAGGTGGCCTGGCCCCATGCCATATTGCCCTGGATCGTGCCGGAAAACATGTATTTGTCAGCAATTATTTGGGTGGAATTGTCATGGTCTATAAGATCAATTCAGATGGTTCATTAACCCAAAGTCAGGAGCTTAGTCTTGAAAATCCAGATACAGCAAATGCTCATTCGCTTAAAATTAGCGGGGATAACCGCTATGCTTATATCGCCGACCTGGGAAATGATAAGATCTGGATCTATCATTTCGATGTGATGGAAGGCAAGCTGAAACCTCATCACCAAAAATTTATTCAGTTAAAAAAGGGAGCTGGTCCTAGACATTTAAGTTTCACAAAAAATGGCAGTTATTTATATTCTATAAACGAACTCAACAGTACGGTAAGTGCGTTCAAAGCACAAAAGGATGGTAGCCTGGTGCACATACAGGATATTTCGTCTATTCCGGCATCTTACCGGCAGGGAAATGCTGCGGCAGACATTCATATTCATCCGCTGGGAAAATTTCTTTATACTTCAAATCGAGGCCACGACAGTATTTCCATTTTCGAAATAGATGCTGAAACAGGAAAGCTTTCGAATGTTGATTATATACCAATAGCTGGAAAGACCCCGCGTAATTTCGCAATTTCACCTTTTGGAAAGTTTTTATATGCGGCCAGTCAGGATACAGGGAATTTAACTACCTACAGAATCAATGAAGATACCGGTAAATTAAAACCGATTCCTCCTGTATTTGAGGTTAAAACCCCGGTTTGCCTGGAATTTGCGAGGAAGTGATCCAAAGTCTAAACCAATTTGAAGAATTTTAAAAAAAGGCAGCTTTAAAAGCTGCCTTTCAATTAATTTTGAGTCTTATACGGCTTTAACAATAAAAAAGCCATCGTTGCCCTGGGCCTGATATAATGGCATAAAAATATGTGCATCCCAGTTGCTTCTTACTTCATTCCCGTTTTGTTTGGCCAGCAATTCACCTTTTTTGATCTTCTGAAAGTTTTCATATCCAGGTTGCATTTCAAAAATATCGCTATTCTCAAGACCATGCCTGTAAACGATCTCAAAGGTTTTTTGATCAGGCGCATTCTTTTTCGAGAATCTGTCTACACATTCCGGATAGGTTGAAATTTCAGAAAGTTCAAGTTTACAGGCTTCCTTTAAAGCCAGCCAGATCACTCCCTCGTGATTTTCAACTGAAGTATCATCTGTATGTTGCCCGGCTTCGAATACAAAACCGGTCATCCCGATTCGGCTTAAATAATGATCTATATCACCTGTTATGATATCGCTGAATCCCCTTATGATATAAGTAGGAAAATTATGCGCCCACTCATCATTATCGTTCACTTCCTGAACAGAAACATAGGGAAGGCTGGGAGAGGAGGTAGTGTGACAATCCAGAAAATATCGCTTGGTATAATCTTCTTCTGGAAATTCCTCTAAAATGTTGATGATCTCAAACATCTCCTTCTTTTCATGGGTATCTTTAGAGCCATTTTTAATATTCTCCTTAGTCCAGGTTCGGTTGAGGTCTTCGTCTATATATCTTTTATTTTCGTTGAGCGCCATCTTATTTCCACTCACTCCAACGATGGTTCCTTGAATTTCAGGTTGGGTTTTTTCCAGTTCTTTAAAAACCGCTTCCATAGCCTGTATACCGCTTGGCTCGTTTCCATGTATTCCACTCGTAACAAATAAAAGGGGGCCTTTTTTGCCGGAAGTGTATTTCCCTATGATCCTTGGAATTTCTTCATTCAATGTTTCGTTCATAGTTCGGGGTTTTAGTCCATAGTGGCCAGCGTACGGTTAGAAAGCTGACCTTTATAGGTATTCTTATATTCAACTTTTCGCTCGATGGCTTCGATCACATAATCTGTAAAAGGAGGCAAACCTATATCTTTAAAATGTTCCATGCCGCCTGGGCTCAAAACATTAATTTCAATAAGTTTATCTTTTACGATGTCCAGACCAACAAAAAATAGTCCGTCGCGGATGAGTTTCGGAGCAGTAAGGTCCACAATACGTTGCATTTCAGGTGTAAGGTCACTGCTATCTGCAGTAGCTCCCAGTGCGAAATTACTTCGGAATTCACCTTCGCCGGCAACCCGCCTTATAATGGCTTTTTCACCATCCTTTTCCATCACTTTTCCGTTTAACAGAAGTACCCGAACATCGCCATCTTTTACCGCCGGTAGGAATTCCTGGGCGATCACATAACCCTGCGAAATTAAATGGTCTATGATCTGATTAATGTTCTTCTCATGTTTATCTATTAGGTATACATCCTGCCCACCTGAACCTTCAAGCGGTTTTAATACCATTTTTTTATCCTGCTTTTCCCAGAAGTCCATCAACTGATCTTTATCCCTGGTTATGATCGAATCTGGTTTGATCTCCTGTGGTAGTTCCTCGAAATAAAGTTTATCAATGAAAGCGTGCGAAAGTGCATAGGCATCATTCAGTACCAGTACATCCTGCTGCTGAATCATACGGCCAAAAGCCACACCGGCTTGTTCAGCCCACTGCCTTCCTTCTTCTTCGGTAGGGTTATTTCTAATAAAAAGTACATCCAGTTTGGTTGAATCTATTTGTTTTTTCTTGGCTTTCTTTCCTTGGAGCGCTTCCAGAAACTTTGCAGGTGATTTGGTTTTTGTATTGGCAGGAACCTGGGTTACATTCACACTTATGGGAGAGTCATGATGAAAATTGAAATCACCAACACCCATCGCGTAAACCTCGTGGCCACGCTGGTGGGTCATACACATAAGTGCCGTTGAGGTTCCATTCTTCTCGGTTTCTACATCATTTAAAACAAAACATATTTTCATTTACATACCATTTGCGGAAGGCTTAAGCCATTCCTGATTAGATCTAACTTTTCATACATTTTTTCGCTGTACAGGTAGCTAGGTTTCACCTGTAAAGGTTTAAGAACTTTCCTTTCGGTAAGTTCCTTTATAATTTCCGTGTGTTTAATGCCGAATTTTCCGGCAAGAAGGGGTTCATAATCTCCTCCGTTTTTTAGGTGATCCATTAAAAGGACTAAACCTTTTAAATAGATGATATCTTTTATGAATCCGCCACCCTGCATAATACGAGAGGTTATATTAAAAGCCCTTTCCGGGGTAAAACCAAAGTCGAGTTTCAGCAACCTGAATATCTCCTGAAAATTACCACCTTCCATTAAAGCTTCTCCAGCAATCACACGACCTGCGAGCACCCTTAGACGATTTCCTGTAAGTCCATCAACCATGAACTCAGACATGACTGCCAGACCTTCCTGAAGGGGGTCATAATCTGCCAGGCCAATGCTTAACTGATGCAATGGTTGATTACTCCCGTTATAATATGTTAAAACATGCGTGCCAACTTCATGCTGAATAAGAGCTTCAGCTTCAATACGATTCATCTTATAGTCTGCTGGGATGTATAATTCACCATGGGAAACCATCATGACGTTTACATCTTTTCGTATGTGCACCTTACATTTAAAATTTTCATCCTGTTTTCTGAAGAAATCAAATTCTTTCCTGGCCAGACTACTGAAGGCTTTTGAATCTAGTAAGTCATCTTCATCATTTCCATTTTTTTCAGGGACGTTCTCAAGAATATTTCTGGCTTCTTCGCATAATTTCTTTTCCACTCCCTTATATAGCCTGATACTGTCATACATGAAATTTTTCGTTCCACGTTCACTTAACATGCTTATTTGCATATCCAACTCCTCGCGTTTTTCCCGGAACAGGTAAGACATAGCCGGATCATCAATATCCTCGATTTTAAGGTTGTATAATTTTCTCTTTAGAACATCTGGATCTACCGGTAATAACCTGTAATGATAATCTATTACATTCTTATAATCGCTTTTAAAGAATTCTTTTTTTATTTCATGAATATTCGCTGGGGAAACCAGCCATAGAAACTGATATGATCTTTCGATATCAGCAAGTTGTTTATCTATGTCGAAAACGATCTGTTTAAGGTACTTTCTTCCCAGGGCATTGAAACTCGCAACACCTCCTGAAGATTGAACCCTAATGAATTCGTAGAAGGAGCGATGCATTGCTTTTATCACAAAATCCTTGAAGTTTCTGAAGAAAACAGGATATAGTTTATTCTCTTCATTTCGATAAACCGGGGGGATCTCAAGACCAACGACCACTGCACCACAGTTTTTTGCTTCTTCAATGGACAACAAAGGTTCCTCATTTTCAGCCTGCCGGTAAGGAGTGTCCAGTATCTCTGTATCAAGATATATTCCCCTGAATTCATTATTTATTTTCAGAAAATCTTCTTTAAGGGAATCCAGGCTCGAAGGCAATCTTTTTGCAGGACCTTTGATACTAACCTTTCTTGAGTCAGATTTACCTGAATAGATCTCAAAAAGAAGGTAGGATTTCATTTTAGCTGAAATCTTATCTGCGATCCTATAGAGTAATTTTTTGTAATCGGAAAAATCCTGATCACCAATGATGAGGTAGGAAGATTCGTTAGTTACAAATCTCCTGGTCCCCCTATCATTCTTTTTACGTCTGTAAATAACCAGATAGGGAAGTTCTTTTTCAATGTGTAAAATTCCTTTACCGGGAAGTTTACAATTAATCTCTTTATCTTTTTCGAGAATTGTTAATATTTGTTCAATGGAATTTTCAGATAAATCAGGTATTGCCTGCATTTTTTTGAAAACTTTTTTTCATAGTGGACCTTAATACACTATTTATAGGGTTTGACTGATTGGTTAAAAGGTTTGTAATACTCAATTTAGGAAGATTAAAAGCTTTACTACCTTTATTGCGGTCTTTTGACAATACTTTAAGAATGGTTTTAAAATAATTAGGAAAAGATTGCTTGGTTCTTAAACACTCTAATTTCTGCTGAAATAAAATTTTAAATGATAAATAAACGAGCGATTTTAAGCCCCAATTCTGAATTTGAACGCAGGGAAGAGCTTTTACGTCTATCGAATTGCGAACTCTCAGAAAAGGAAAAGGAAATTCTTAGGGCTTGCGATACGGAAGATCACGAAAGCATCGGAATGATAGGCTGTTTACTCGCCGAAGAAAACAGGAAGAATTCTATTCGTTTATTGATCGCGACCAGGAACAGGTCTAATCTTGCACTTGCTGAAAAGGCCAAAAATTTACTTGGCGACATCGACGAACAGGAAATGATCGAATCGCTTTCTGAAGTGTTTCTCCTGGAATCCGACAGCTTAAGCCCATATGAAGATAAATTGCTGTTTATTCTGTTCGGGTATCTGAAATCTTCAACTTATTCTACTTCCTGAAAAATAATTATTATAAGGCTGGATAATCTTCAAAATTTGAAGTGTTAAACAAATATTAAAAAAGTTTTTTATTTTAGTAGCGCTAACCAATACTGAATTAACCTAATGAAGATTTTATATCTTCCTTACTTAATCGCATTCAGTCTTTTATATCCAACCGCCACTTCTGCGCAGGAGTGGGATTCAGCCGTTGACCACATCAACGAAACCAGAACTAATATTAACCAGTTGTATTACAGGGTTCCTTCCAATGAGGAAGCTGAACACGTAGATTCTATTTTCATTAAAAAGAATAAAGACTACGAAAAAGTAGTCATTCAGCTGTATAATACCACGGTGGAACTCAACGATCCCGTTGAATATATCACCGCCGTGGAACTTCCCGTGGTCAATCTTGTTGAGGTTTCAAATTTCAACGGGGAACTAAAACTGGGCTTTTCGCGGGATTGTAATAGTAGAAAGGAAGCTGAACTTGATTACCTAGAGATCTACGTAGATTCAGAAAAAGACAGCTACTTGTTGAATGCGGCCTTCAAACATTTAAAGTATACCACAGAGAAATACCATAAGTTACAGCACGATGCAAGTGTCTGCGGGTTTAGGAAAAAATAGTTATGAGTTTCAGTAAAAAGGAAAAACGCTTCTGGAAGACCAAATTCAGTTTTGGGAGCAAGTCAAACATCCCCACAGAAATAGAACATTTTAACCTTAGGGATGAAAGTTTCACCAATGAGGAGTTATGCTTTATTACCAGTAGAATTCGGAGAATAGAAAGACTCGACCTGGATAATAACCTGATAGATGACGACGGAATGCCCTGCCTGCAAAACCTTGAATTTATAAGGGAGTTAAGATTGAAATCGATGAATATTTCTGACCGGGCCATCGATCACCTTTTGTACTTAAAAAGCCTGGAACTTCTGCATCTGGGAAGCACAGAAGTCACTTGCGGCGGGGTTAAACGATTATCAGATTTGCCAAACCTGAAGACCCTCATCGTAAGTCCGCCTGAAATTGACGAATCCAGTCTTGATCATTTTCTCAAAAAACGGCCGGATTGTGAGCTCATCGTAAATTACAAGCCATATAAAAGTTCAAAACCATAAATCTACAATCAATACTGTCAACTAAATTCGAACAAAAATGAATACTTTAAAATCTTTTTTAAAACTGGCAATCCCGCTATTGCTAACTGTTTTATTTACTTCAAATGCCTGGTCCCAGGCTTCGATTTCTGAAGTTAAAGTTCAAACTCTTGGAGGCATTGAAGTTAAGGTGAACGATATAATTAAAAACAATTCCGACCCAGTGATTCTTTTCACCTATTTCAATGATTGCGAAGTGTGTGTGGAGGCTCTCGAGATCCTGCATGAGGAAATGAAAAGATACCGATTGGACGGATTTAAAATTAATGTAATTGGATTAAACGTATATGTGCCAGAAGATGATGCCGTGATGGGCATCAAGGAATTTGCCATATCCAAAGGCTGGACCTTTGATATTTATATGGATCCTGATAATAATATTAGATCGTTTCATAATAAAACCGAAACTCGGGCTCCATACAGTTACCTTTTTAAGGATGGGAAATTGATTTATTCCAAGTTGGGATGGGTGGAAGAAGATGCAGAAAAAACCGCAAGGAACCTTATCAACGCTGCTGAAAGTATTGGCAGCAAACTGGTGTATTATGATGAGGACTGGAATTATGCTAATAAAGCTACTCACTTCTATTTTCGTACGGTAGACCATATTGATGGCCTTTATTATGTACAGGACAGGTGGGCAGATGGAAGTCTACAAATGCAGGGATATTTCAAGGATAAAGAACTAACCATAAGGGAAGGGAAATTTTCTTATTATGAAAAATTTGGATTAAAAACTAAAGAAACTGTTTATAAAAATAACGAACTCATAGGTGAAAAAAACTGGTACGTAGGTGGAAAATTGAAAAATGAATTTGAATATAAAAACGGGATGATCTACAATATTTTGTACACCTACGACCTTTCTGGTAAAAAAGTAGACCACGGAACCATAAAAAATGGAACCGGATCTGTAATTCTGTACAACGACTTTGGAGACCGGGCAACTCAATATCATCTTGAAAACGGCAAATATACTGGTGAGTATATTACCTATATGGCAGGAAAAGTAGATAAAAAATTTAAGCGAAAAGGTACAGAATGGGTAGAGATCTAAATGGATAAAGCTGAAATTTAAAAAGTTTTCAGGTATGCTTGAATTGATCACCAGGGAAGAATGTCTTAATAGAAATAAGATTCTGGCTGCCTATGTCCAGAACGTACAGGCTGAAGTATATGCTCCTGGCAAGAATTACCCTTTATTTATTCCAGGTGAAAATTATCTCGAAGAAAAGCAAAAATGGGTGGAGCTTTCTGAAGAAGAATGCGCCGAAAGGAACAAGCCGGTTTTAGAGGAATTTGAACCGATTCGGGATAATATTCAGGTAGTGCCTGAAATTGGTCGATTTAAGGCTGAAACCATATTAACCACAACTTCTGATAATTTTGAAGATCATATAAGCCTTTTTGGTCAGGAACTAAGTAGGCTGGACCAAAATCTTGGTTGGGGTGGGATTCAGTTTATTATGGATTTTCCGTTTAACTGGCTGTCTTCTTTAGACACAATAAGGGATTTGGAAGCCTTGAATTGGTTTAAAAAGATGGATATTGAAGATGACTTTTCAGGAGCCATTCTTGCGGGTGGAAACGACCTCGACGTTTTGATCAGGCATTTATTGAACCTAAGAAAAGATAATATAGAATTTCAGGATATTTCCTTTTGTGGGCTGAATGCTGCTTCCATCGGTTCTATTTGTAAATATGGAAATGTGCATTACCTATTCTATGATTTGCAGGAAAAGGAAAAATTTGATGAGGAAATAGATAAAACCAGCCTAGAACAAATTCCTTTCGGAGCATGTTATTACCAGTTTTAAGTTTAGGAAAAACGGAAGAATAAAAACAAAAAAGCCCCGCGAATGCGAGGCTTTTTGTGATCTCGACAGGATTCGAACCTGTGACCGTCTGCTTAGAAGGCAGATGCTCTATCCAGCTGAGCTACGAGACCTTTTTGCGGTTGCAAATATAAGCCACTTTATAAATAAAACAATGCTTTTTTTAAAAAACTATCGGGCTTTTTTAAATCACAAAAATAAATTTCTGAAACCTAACCAATTAAGCCATTAAAATTTTATCTGGTGTAACTGGTAAATCCCGCATTCTTTTACCGGTTGCATTGTAAATAGCATTGGTGATCGCTGCTGCACAACCAATAATCCCAACCTCTCCCAGTCCTTTTGCACCGGCTGGATTTCTATTATAATCTGGTTTATCAATAAAAGAAACATCGATGATAGGAGCATCTGCATTACATGGAAAGTGATAGCCCGCCAGGTCATTCCCAATTAAGCGACCGTGATTATGATCTATATCCTGTTTTTCCATCAATGCCATTCCAATTCCTCCAATGGCTGCTCCAATCACCTGATTTGCTGCTGCCTGATCGTTGATAATTTTACCTCCATCTGCAACGCTTACCATCTCAAGTATTTTTATGTCCCCGGTAAGTTTATTCACTTTTAATTTTACGTAGTGAGCTGCGGAAGAACAAAAACCATATTTTTTGGCTTCTTCTCTAGGGGAAGATGAAGCTTTTACGTTTAAAACACCTAAGTTGTTTTTATCGAATATTGATTTATAAGATACAGGCTCAAGACTATCGTCTTCCATACTTATTCCGTCAGAATTTAATTTTACGAGTTTCAAATTTCCTTTGCCTTTCTCAAACTTTGAACCGTAAGCAAGATCAACAAGTTTTGTTTTAAGCGATTTACAAGCTGCAGCGACACCTCCACTAAGAGAGGATAACCCCCAGCTTCCTCCCTGAGAAGGTGCATATGGTAAGTCGGAATCACCTAGTTCAATAGCTATTTTATTTTTTGGAATCCCCAGAAAATTATGAGCCATATTTTGCATAGCCGTACCGGTTCCTGTACCAATATCGGTCATTGCAGATCTAACAATAATATCCCCATTAGGTTTCATTTCGATAGATGCATCGGCATCCTGTCTGCCCGCGTTCCAAAATCCCACTGCCATACCATAACCAATATTCCATTCACCTTCCTTCAATTCTCCAGGCTTGGATTTTCGATTTTTATTCCATCCTATTTTTTCTGCACCTATCTTTAAACATTCGTTTAAATAGTTAGTAGACCATGGTTTTCCTTGTGAATCAGTTTCAGATAAGTTCATTAATCGAACTTCTACGGGGTCCATATCTAATTTTTCACATAGTTCATCTACGATGCTCTCAATTGCAAATGCTCCGGAAGCATCACCGGGACCACGCATCCATGTAGGTTTGGGAATATTTAGTGGTATTTCTTCCTGTTCAGTTTTAATATTGGGGAAGTGATAATGCTTCCAGGTTAAACCGGTAATATTATCTGTATGTCCGGTATGGCTGGAAGTGGCATGCTTAGCCTGATGATAGCATCCCAAAAACTTTCCAGATTTATCTGCACCAATTTTAAAGCGTTGCCAGGATTCTGGCCGGTGCCCAACACTAGTAAACATTTGAGGTCTTGTAAGAACGACTTTCACTGGCCTGTTTAAATGCTGAGATGCCATTATTGCTACGACGGTATTTGGCCAGACTAATAATCCCGAGCCAAATCCACCCCCTACAAATTCAGAAATTACCCTGATGTTATTTTCACTTATATCGAAAAGCTTCGCAATATTTCCCTGAACACCATAAACATTCTGACTTTTATCGTAGAGGGTTAATTCGCCATTTTTCCAATCTGCAATGGTTGCGTGTGGCTCCATTGGATTATGAACTTCCATGGCTATTTTGAATTCCCTTTCTATTATATGATCAGCATTTTGCCAGTTTTCTCTGGATCCTTTTTCCTCCTTAGTTTCAATGGTCTCGACAGAATCTCGTTCTTCCTTAAAATTTGTTTCAAATTCTGATTCCTCATAATCTGCAGTAACCAGGGATGCGGCGTAGGTTGCATCTTCCAAGGTTTCTGCAATTACCATAGCGATGGGCTGCTCGTTGTAATAAATTTTATCGGTATGAAATACGGGTAAACTAAACCTGGATTTCTTCCAGGCCTCTTCTGTAGCGATACCAGGTACCGTAGGCCGGTTATTATGAGTTAAAATGTCAATAACTCCGGGTGCTTCTTTAGCATTCGCAATATCTATATTCAATATTCGACCAGCAGCAATAGTACTGCCAACCATCACGGCATGAGCTAGTTCAGGAATATCATATTCTGCTGAATATTTAGCCTTGCCGGTTACCTTTTCTTCAGCTTCAACTCGGCCCCGGGCATTATTTTCTACTTCTTTCTCAAAAAAATAATCCATATTTATCGATTTGTGACACAATTCATGAATGATTGTTGTATCGCTCCCTTGAGCATTTCAGTTTTAAACTTGTTATCTTCTAACGGCGCAATTTTTTCAATGGCCAGTTCAGCCGCCTTTTTAAAATTTTCTTCAGTAGCATTTTCACCCTTCAGGAAGTTTTCTGCGTCCTTCCAGCGCCATGGCTTGTGAGCGACTCCGCCAGAAGCTAATCTGGCCTCCCTGATTAAGTTTCCGGAGAGTTCCAGGGCAGCGGCAACCGAGATGAGGGCAAAGGCATATGATTCTCTTTCCCTCAATTTTAAATAATCGTAATTTTTGTTGAAGGAATTATTCTGAATTTCGATCGCTGTAATAATTGCTCCATCCGGTAGGTTGTTGTCCTTCTGGGGATTATCACCAGGCAACCGATGAAAATCTTCAAAATTGATCATTTCAGTATTGCCATCAGGTTTAAGGATCTCAACTTTTGTATCTAATGCAACCAAAGCCACGCACATATCTGAAGGATGTACAGCTACACAACTATTCGAATAGCCTATAACAGCCGACATTCGGTTATTTCCCTCTAAAGCACCGCAACCACTACCTGGAATCCTTTTATTGCAGGGTAGGGCGGTATCATAAAAGTAGGGGCAGCGTGTACGCTGAAGTAAATTTCCGCCGGTAGATGCCATATTTCTTATTTGCGGGGAGGCACCTTTAAGTATGGCTCTTGATAACAAAGGAAATTTATCCAAAATCAGGGAATCCTCAGCTAGAGTTGAGTTACGCACCATGGCACCAATCCGAATTCCATTTTCCTGAACAGTTATTTCTGAAGAAACAGCATCAGTAAGATCTATGAGTTTATCAGGTTCATGAATATGCTTCTTCATGAGATCTATCAGATTGGTTCCACCCGAGATATACATTGATGAGTTTCCAGCCAGTTTTATGGCAGAGGTTGTATTTTCAGCTTTAGAATATTCAAACGGTTTCATGGCGCAACTTTTTGAATTGCCCTGGTAATGCCATTATAAGCTGCACACCGGCAAAGATTTCCACTCATAAATTCTTTGATTTCCTCAGTAGATCCGGTATGTCCTTCCTGAACACAGGCTACTGCAGACATGATCTGTCCAGGTGTACAATAACCGCATTGAAATCCGTCGTTTTCTATAAATGCCTCCTGCATTGGGTGTAGTTTGCCGTCTTTAGCCAGGCCTTCGATTGTCGTAATTTCTTTTCCCGGAATCATAGCAGTAAGGGTTAGACAACTCAATCTTCTTTCCCCGTCTATATGAACGGTACATGCTCCGCATTGCCCATGGTCACATCCTTTTTTAGTTCCGGTAAGACCTATATTTTCTCTTAGTAGATCGAGTAGGGTCGTCCGTGTATCGACATCAAGCCTATATTCTTTATTATTGATGGAAACAGATAGAGGGATCTTCTGTTTTTTCACAAAAAACTTTTCTTTAACCTGATAGAAGAAACTCTTAACCGAATTAGGTATAAAGGCTAGAGTTGTAAAGGCTGAGGAAGATTTAATGAAGAATCTTCTGGAATAAGTATTTGAAGCTTCAGTTTTCATAAAGGAACCACAGATATTTTTCTGCTATTAAGATAAATGATTTTAAGCAATGTTATTTCTTTTAAATATATTATCTGTTGATTTTCAGTTAGTTTATCTTGTTTGAGGTATAAATTATTCTTTTATTCTAAGAGTTTATGGAATATGAGGTAGCTTATTCATTTTCAATTTTCAACTATCTCTCATAATTACAGGTTCATAAATTTATCTTAATTTAGCGCCTAATTTCGAGACTAGTTATATGCCTGAATTTTTGTTAAAAGTTTCCACGGTTCTTCAGGACCTAGAGGGACTTTCCTATTTTTTCCCTCATTCAACACCCCCAGATTCTATAAGCCTTGTTCTTAAAACGGGTGAGGTTATGGTAGACCTATCTTTCATTACATTTGCTGAAGCATGAATTACGAGTTTACTATTATTGTACCTGTTTACAACGAAGAGGAATGCCTGCCGGAATTATTTGATAAACTGGATTCATACATACATTCAGCGAGCATAAAAACCAGGGTTCTACTAGTTGATGATGGATCTTCAGATTCCAGTGCCAGGCTCATACTCGACCACTGTAATGGTCACGACCATTTTAGTTGTTTGATTTTCGAAAAGAACTTTGGTAAAGGTGCTGCTTTAAAAGCCGCCTTTGACCATACAAATACTCCAATTCTGGGATATCTCGATGCCGATCTGCAAACCTATCCTGAAGACTTTGAAAAGTTGTTGCCATTTATTGATGAATTTGATCTTGTGACGGGTTGGAGAAGGGATAGAAAGGATACCTGGGTAAAGAGGATCTCTTCGAAGGTTGGAAATGGTGTGCGGAATGTTTTTACAAGGGATTATATGCACGATACAGGTTGTCCTTTAAAGATCCTGAAAACAACTTTCGCTCAACAAATACCAATGTTCAAAGGTCTGCAACGTTTTCTACCGGCTATGGTTTTGTTACAGAATGGTAAGATCAAGGAAGTGGAAATTCCACATTATCCAAGGCTTGCAGGTGAATCAAAATATAATTTTCGAAACAGGTTCATGGGGCCGCTAATGGATTGCTTCGCGTATGTATGGATGAGAAAATCCTACATCAATTATAAAGTAGCAAAAAGGGATGAGTGATTGGCTCGTCTATGCCCTGGGTTTTATTGCTCAATTATTGTTTTCAGGGCGAATGATCCTGCAATGGTTGCTTTCTGAAAAAAGCAAGAAAATAATTACTCCAATATTATTCTGGCATCTGAGCCTTTTGGCCTCCTTCCTACTTTTTGTCTACGGATATCTTAGGGATGACTTCTCCATTATGCTAGGCCAGACCTTAACCTATTTTATTTATATAAGGAATCTCCAGCTGCAGGGGGAGTGGACCAGGTTTCCTAAAGCATTCCGCATCTTTTTGTTTATTTTTCCGTTGCTAATAGTTTTGTACGGATTTAATAATAATGAATATGACGCGGCTTCCCTTTTTAGAAACAACCTGATCCCTTTCTGGTTGTTGATTATGGGATCTATAGGTCAGTTGATATTTACCCTAAGATTTGTATATCAATGGGTATACTCCGAAAAGAAGAAAGTGTCTTCTTTACCTATTGGATTCTGGGTTTTGAGCCTAATTGGTTCAGGAGTGATTTTAACTTACGCCATATTCAGGCAGGATCCCGTCCTACTGGCCGGCCATGGATTTGGTTTGATTATGTATATTAGAAATATTTATATTCAGAAGAATGAAACTAAAGGATAATTATTTTCTCTTATTGGTTTTCGTTTGTATAGCGATCTTTTTTGTTAATCTGGATGCTATATATGTGAATATCATGGAGGCTCGTAATTTTGGAGCTGCCAGAGAAATGATCAACCTGGATCATTGGATCTTTACCACCCTAAATGATGAACCACGCTATGAAAAACCACCGCTACCTACCTGGATGACGGCAATCTCCATGATGATTTTTGGCATGAAAAGTTTGTTTGCTTTAAGGTTGCCGGCGGCCATCATGGGAACCTTAACCGTGCTCTTTATTTATAAGCTTGGGGTGAGGTATACAAGCCACAGGATATATGCTTTTATTTCTGGCCTTATTGCGGCAACATCATTCTATATACTTTATTCGGGAAGAGACGGACAATGGGATATTCATACTCATGCATATATGATCATGGCAATTTACGGGATCTATAAAATTTTCACCGAAGAGTCTTCTAAATATATTAACGCCATAATTTCAGGCTTATTAATTGGATGCTCTTTTCTTAGCAAGGGTCCTGTTTCCATGTATGCCTTATTACTTCCCTTTTTAATAGCTTACGGGGTAGTGTATAGATATAAAAATTTCAGGGGCAATTGGGGAGCCATGGCTGTTATGTTGATCACAGCCCTGGCCGTATCGGCTTCCTGGAGCCTTTATGTCTATTTTTTCGATACAAATGCAGTTACCAGGGTAACAGATAAAGAAACTGGGCGCTGGCTGGACTATAACGTAAGACCCTTCTGGTATTACTGGAGTTTCGTAATCCAGAGTGGCATCTGGACCATACCGGCATTCGTAGGACTTTTGTATCCTTACCTGAAAAATCGCGTTTTTAACAAAACTGGTTATAAATTCACATTGTGGTGGACCTTAGGTTCGGTGGTCTTACTATCCATAATCCCGGAAAAAAAATCAAGATATTTACTTCCGGTCCTTATTCCTCTTGCTCTGAATACCGCCTTCTATATTGAGTATCTTTTCCGAAGGTTCGATATGATGCCGAAAAAGGAAAAATTCGTGGTATATTTAAATTTCGGTTTGATTGCATTGATTGGCCTTATATTTCCTATCGCCGGTTTTATTTATTTTAGTGAGATTCTATCAAATATATGGCCTTGGTTTGCAGCAACCTCAATTTGTTTAGTAGCAATTGGTTATCTGATCCTTAATTATTTAAGGAAGAACAAGATTAAACCGGTTTTTTACCTTACGGTCTGGTTCATTATAAGTGTTATTTTTTTTGGATTACCAATGGCCCGGAAGATCGAAGTAAATCCAGAATATAAAAGTATCCTTCTGGTAGATAAATATCGAGAGAAAGATCCTATTCCGGTTTATGAATATAAGTCATTTGCTCCTGAAATTATCTGGGAATACGGAAGGCCAATCAAAGTACTTTGGAATGGAGATGGTTTCGATCTCCCATCTGAAGACAGGTTTTTTTTGCTGAACCTTTCCAAGGAAAAAGAATCGATGCAGGAAACTTTTTCAAATTACAGAATTGAAAAAATTGATGAAATAGATATGAATCCGGTAGGTAACAAACATAAAAGCAGGTTATTCAGAGAGCTGTATTTGGTAGAGAAACTTTAAGCTAAAAGGAAGAAAATGATCAATTATCCCATAAAGTTTACCCCAATATTCCAGGAGAAAATCTGGGGAGGCAAAAAATTAGGTGAAATCCTGAACAAAAAAACTACTAAGGATGAAATTGGTGAAAGCTGGGAGATATCGGGGGTAGTAGGCTTTATTTCGGTGGTAGCCAAAGGACCTGAAAAAGGTATAAAACTTACCGATCTTATTGCTGAGTATAAGGAAGATCTCGTTGGTAAAGAAGTTTATTCTGAATTTGGGAATGATTTTCCATTACTCATTAAATTCATCGATGCGAAAACCGATCTTTCTGTACAATTGCATCCTAATGACGAACTGGCCAAAAAGCGACATAACTCTTTCGGGAAGACCGAAATGTGGTATGTAATGCAGGCAGATGAAGGATCTAAATTGAACATAGGGTTTAAGAAAGAAATTGATAAAGCCGAATATTTAGAGCATCTTGAAAATGGAAAGATCGTTGAACTTTTGAATTTTGAAAAAGTAGAAAAAGGAGATGCCTTTTTTATAAATACAGGTAAAGTTCATGCCATTGGAGGTGGAGTATTACTTGCCGAAATTCAGCAAACCTCAGATCTCACTTACCGTATCTATGATTGGGACAGAGTGGATTCAAAGGGAAATAGCAGGGAACTGCATACCGAACTTGCTCTTGATGCATTGGATCTTAAAAAAAAGGATGATTTTAAACTCGATTATAAAAAGGATCTAAATTCATCTTCAATGATCGCTTCCTGTGAATTCTTTACCACAAATTTTCTACCGGTAGAGGGGAACATTGAAAAAGATTATTCCTCATTAGATTCTTTCGTGATCTACATGTGTGTAGATGGAGAAGCTATCATTAGTATTGAAAATAATTCAGAGGCACTGAAAAAGGGACAGACTGTTTTGATACCAGCAAATACCAAAAAGCTAAATATCGAGGCTAAAAATGCCGACCT
Source organism: Christiangramia lutea (assembly GCF_022489035.1). GTDB lineage: Bacteria > Bacteroidota > Bacteroidia > Flavobacteriales > Flavobacteriaceae > Christiangramia > Christiangramia lutea. Next base: position 454,399 of record NZ_JAKVTV010000002.1, on the reverse strand, counting down.
ACTTGAGATTTACATAGAATAATCCTTCGATTTTCTTCGATGCCTTTAGGGAATTAATAAAACTTTACTTGAGCTTTTTCCAGACTCTAAATACTCGTGTGCTTGCCTTCCTTCAGATAATCTAAATTTTACAGGTTCCTTCAATTTTAAAGAGCCTTTAACGATCATATCGAATAAGGTTTTCGATCTGCTTATACGTTGTTCAGAGTTTTTTAAATATCCCCATAGATCTCCACCGGTTAAAGTCTTGCTGGTATCCATCAGCATTCTGGGATCTACCTTTTCAGGGTCGCCACCGCTCATACCATAGAATACAACTGTACCGGTTTCTTTTGTGACCTCAAAACTATCCATTAATGTAGCACCAACACTATCGTAGGTCACATCTACTCCCTTAGGGCCGGTGATCTCGAATACCCTGTTTTTCCAGTTTTCATCAAGGAGAATTGCTCTATCTGCTCCGGAGTCAAGAATGGTCGCCAGTTTTTCTGAACTCCTCGTTAATCCGATGACCCTGGCTTGCTTTGATTTAGCGATCTGGCATAGGATCTGGCCTACACCTCCCGAGGCTGCATGTACCAACACCCAGTCATTCTTTTTTATCTTAAAACTGTCGTTAGACAGATAGTGTGCTGTTAAACCCTGTAAAAGCAGTGAAGCTGCAATTTCGAAGCTAATTGGATCTGGTAAAGGAATTACGTGCTCCTCTGGAACTATAACATATTCAGCATTGGCAAAAGGTACATCTGCAAAGGCAACCCTTTCACCAATCTTAAACCTTTCAGATTTTGATTCCACAATTATACCTGCAGCTTCATAACCTGGAATATAAGGAGGTTCACCTTTTAGATGATAATTGCCTTTTCTTCGATAGATATCGGCGTAATTCAGACCGATAGCCTTCGTTTCTACCAGGATTTCCCCATCTCCTGGAACGGGCTTATTCACCCTGATATATTCCATTACCTCAGGCCCACCAAATTTTGAAAAGGTGAGCGCATTCATTTTAGTACCCATAATTCCGGTTGTATTTATAAATTCAGGATAGAATCTATTTTTCTCAGTTCCTCTTGACCAAAGTTTATGTTCTTAATAGCCTCGATATTATCTTCTAATTGAGATACTTTACTTACGCCCACCAGGACTGAAGTTACCCTTATATCCTTAAGAAGCCACGCAACTGCCATTTGCGCAAGGCTCTGGTTTCGTGATTCCGCGATTTCATTTAAGTCTCTTAATTGTTTTACCAGGTCGTCTGTGATCTGAGATTTATTAAGATAACTTCCTTCCGTGGCGGCACGTGAACCCTTCGGGATTCCATGTAAATATTTATTAGTTAGAATACCCTGTTCGAGTGGTGAGAAAACTATGCTTCCCAGCCCATGGTCTTCCAAGGTATCCAGTAGTCCGTTCTCCACCCATCTATCCATCATATTATATCTTGGTTGATGAATAAGAAAGGGGGTACCCAGGTCTTTAAGAATTTTTGCTGCTTTGGCTGTATCCTCAGCATTGTATTGAGAGATGCCAACATAAAGGGCTTTACCTTGGCGCACTATCTGGTCCAGGGCTCCCATGGTTTCCTCTAGAGGAGTTTCAGGGTCGGGCCGGTGATGATAGAAGATATCAACATAATCCAGTCCCATTCTTTCTAGAGACTGATCCAGGCTTGCAATAAGGTATTTTCGGGAACCGAAGTTTCCGTAGGGTCCCGGCCACATATCCCAGCCCGCCTTGGTAGAAATAATCAGTTCATCTCTATATCTTTTGAAATCCTCCTGGAAGATCTTTCCGAAGTTCTTTTCAGCAGAGCCATAGGGTGGCCCGTAATTATTGGCCAGGTCAAAATGAGTAATACCATTATCAAATGCCGTTCTTAGGATATTCCGGGCATTTTCAAAATCGTAGTTATCACCGAAATTATGCCAAAGCCCCAGCGATAAAAGTGGAAGTTTTATACCGCTTTTTCCGCATCGACGATATTGCATCTTATCATAGCGTTGGCTCGACGCCTTGAAAGTTTCCATAAATCATATTCTTTGAAGAATACGAAATTAAGGAATTAAGGCTAGATAAATCTTAGGTTGGGAAACCCTTAACTGATTTAATTTTTGCTAAAAATGAGGGTTGCAGCGTCACCATTGGCATTTTCTCCAAGGATTAGTCTGATTTCCTTATCTGTAGCGGCGAGAATATCGTAATTATTAGCCAGTTCTCCCAGTTTACTTGTTGAGCTGAAGAAAATATGAAAATCTAAATCATCATAGGGATCGTATTCATCACCTGAGTCATTACTGGCTCTCCATGTGCCCAAAACTTCATCTATTGAAGATTTGGCTGTAAGATTATTAGATTCCTCAAAATTAAAAACATAATCGGCGTAATTCGCGGTGTTTTCTGAACCATTCAGCGTATATTCTGAAATTTTCCAATCACCGGTTTTCGCGATGTTATTAAGTTCATTTGCTTCTGCTTCAGTGAGATCTAAATCATCCCTGTCTGTATTACAGGATAATATAAAACTCGTCATTAGAAGTACTAGTACAATTTTAAATCTTTTCATAGGGTTCAAGATCTTTTTGTTTGGTAATGGGGGAACGTAAAGCTAAAAAACCTATTGTATTTATTTAAGGAATTTTTAGGAATTAACATTTGATTAAATTTCAATTTAAAAAGGCAAGTCATTGTTAATTAGATTTTTATAGTATTTTTATTTTAAGCTATTTTTTGAACAAACTCTTAATAATTATTAAATATAGGGTGCAGACATTTAGAATTAGATATTATGATTAAACATTTAATAAGCCATATTTCATTGATTTACATGTTCATATATTCAGTTAAATGTATGGGACTGCCTGTCGATTTGGAAAAACATAAATTGACCAACCAGCTAGCAAATAATTTTCAGGACCCAGGATTGGCTGGCTATTATGTTAGTGATGGTTATTTTAAAAAAGATGAAGGTTATGATTGGGTAGCCGTAATTGTTAAACGGGTATCTGAAAATGAATTGAAAATATCTGTAAGATCAAGAGCAGATAAAAAAAGACCTAGTTGTACTTTTGACACCAGTGTTTTTCGCAGGGAAAAGAATAATTTTTCAACCCAGATTGGAGGGAATACGGTATTGGTTGATTTTACAGGAGACAAAGTGATTATCAAAGGCGAAGACCAAAAAGGAGAATCTTTGCTCTATTTCTACTGTTCCGGAGGGGCTACAGTTGGTGGTACTTACTCGAAAATTCAGGAGGAAATCGATGTTGATCAGATGGATCCAACGATCTTTCATGATAACCTTCAATTACAAAATATAGGTTTTGAAATCTCAACCGTTCTTAACAATGATCAAAAGATCTTAAAAGTAACTCCCTACGGACTTTCTGAAACTAATGGGGGATTTAAAACATATATCGAGGGAGAAGTGACCAATGCCGAAATTGAAGATCTCAATGCTGATGGATTTCCAGAGCTACTTATCTACACCCGAACTCCAGATCATAAAGGAAATGTAATGGCATATTCTGTGAATAACGGTAAGTCCTTAAGTCTGGTGTATTTCCCTGATATTTCTGAAAATAAGGAATTGGCTGGATCTTATGGGGGGCATGATGAGTTTTCTTTGATTGAAAGAAACCTGGGGAGGAGATTTCCGGTATATGAAAATGGAGAACCTACAGGAAAGTTTAAACAGGTAATCTATAAAATGGAAGATGGGGCAAATTCCCGAAGGTTTGTAATAAAAGAAATTACAGAATATTAAATTCTTGTAAATTGAAATCATGAGAATTTGATTTTGAGTAAAAAAACTTGTTTATAGCAGTAACAGTTATATGCTGTTCCAGGATCCACTACAAGGAATTAATTCAATTTTAAATATGAGTAGAATGAATATGAAGTTGGTTAATATTTCGAAATCAGGTGAACATTATTTAGTAAAGGCCTTGCATTCCTTCAAGTTATTTGGGTTTCATTTTTTCTCTAAGGTAAAGACTTACAAGCTATCGAGTGACGGTGAGCAATGGCATGTTTTAAATACAAAAAAAAGTGTTTCAACAAATAGAAAAGCAAAGTTGAATAAATGGTTGAATGACCATCAGAAGTTCATAGAAAAAGCTTAGTTTTTATTTTGAGATAAAAAGTCTATATTTAATATTAGTATTTCAAAATCCAATTCCCTACAAAATTCCCCCGGTTGAAGTAATAATTAGATTTAAAAATTAATTTTTATGGATTCTCAGGCTAAGCGCGAAGATCAGGTTCGGGCAATTATTTTCATTTTAAGTATTCTTCTGATCCTAATAATTTCCATTTTGAAGTAAAATTTAAAGTGAAAATAGATTCAATAGACGTATCGGTATCAAGGAATTTTTTAGAACTTATCGCGGTTAAATCTTTACGTTACAATAATTATTCTTTACCCTTCATTAGAATTAATCTGAAGTTTATTCCGGTAAGCTGAAAGGGCAAAAACATTTATAAATATCATTAAAATGCTAAGGTCTCCTTAGCATGAAATACTTCAGGATGAATCTTTAAAAAACTTATTCTGCAAAGAATAAGTAGGAAAGTGAATGGTTAAGGTTTTCTGATAACGAGCTTTAAAATTATTAAATGAGTCCAAATTAGCTAAAATTAGTATAAAGTTTTTCTAATGTTTCTTCGATCAAACGAAATTCCGATAACTTTAAATTCAATTAATCAACCAAAAATTCGATAAATGAGTAATAAAAAGGAGAATTTCGCACGTTTTGGAATGGCGGCCAAAGGAGCAGTCTATTCTTTAATTGGAGTTTTAACTGCACTGGCAGCGTTCGGACAGGGTGGTCAGCAAACTGGAAGTAAGGGAGCTATGCAATATCTTGCCCAGCAATCTTACGGACAGATTTTACTAGTTATTCTGGGATTAGGTCTCCTGGGTTATGTTTTCTGGAGGATGTATCAGGTTTTTGCGAATCCCAAGGGTTTTGAAGACAACCTGAAAGGTTATGGCAAGAGGGTCGCTTTTTTTATTAGTGGTTTAATCTATGCCGGTTTTTCCTTCTATGCTTTTAAGTTAGCCTTTGGGAGTAGTTCAGGTAGTTCCAGTTCTATGATGGGTTCGTTAATGTCTGGATCTAACGGAGATACCATTGCAATTATCATAGGAGCTGGGATGGCAATAAAAGCTATTTATGATCTTTATCGTGCTTATTCAAATAAATTCCGTGAAGAAGTGGAAGAAGCAGGAATGGATAGGGAAGCACAGAAATTACTTATTAATGCCGGGAAAGTTGGACATACCGCCAGGGGAGTGGTTATTGGATTAATGGCATATTTAACCCTTAGTTCTGGACTTTCGAGCGGGAATAAAATTAGTACTACCACCGATGCATTCAGTTATATTCAGAATGAATTTGGTTCTATCGCCTTGGGAATAGTTGCAATAGGACTGGTAGCATACGGTGTTTACATGTTTATCAAGGCCAAATATCCTGCAATTAGTGTAAAGAGTCTTAGATAGAGTTGAAAAGAAGTTTAGTATGAAAGCCCGCTAACATTCAGGTTAGCGGGCTTTATAAATTAAAAACATTGTTTAATTATATCAATTTTTCAGGTTGTATTTCTTATTATAAATTAGCTAATTAGGAGAAGAGATACTTTAACCAAAGCTAATTTTTCGTTAAATAATAGTAATACTATTAAGTAGAATAGTAAAACTATTATTTTTGTTGAAATTTGAAAAGAATGAAGTATCTCCTTCAGGATGTAAAAATTACAGTAAACGACAAGGTTTTTATCAAAGACCCTGAATCAACTTCTCTTGGTAAGAGAATTGTTGAACATGGGATCCTGTTGATTGATGAAATTGGCTTTGAGAATTTTACCTTTAGAAAGTTGGGTAAAGAGATAAGGTCCAACGAAAGCTCTATCTATAGATATTTTGAAAATAAGCATAAGTTTCTTGTCTATATAACCTCTTGGTTTTGGGGTTGGAAAGAATTCCAGTTAGTATTTGCTACCCATAGTATTTCAAATTCTGGAGAAAAACTGGATAAGGCTATTGAGGTGATCACCAAACCTGTTGAAAAAGATGACAGGTTTGGTCATATTAATGAGATCGCTCTTAGTAATATTATTATCAACGAATCTTCAAAATCATTTTTAACGAAGGAAGTAGATGAAGAGAATCAGGACGGTTATTTTTCAATCTATAAACGTCTTGTTAAAAGACTTGCTGAAATGATCAGCGAGGTGAGTGATTCTTATCCTTATCCTTCAAGTCTGGCCAGTACTATAATTGAAGGTACTCTACACCAGCATTTTTTAAGGGATCATTTTAGATCGCTTACGGAATGTAATGAGGATATTTCACCATCAGATTACTTTAGACATCTTGTTGAAAGTATATTAAAAGGAAACGAATGAAAGAAAAAAAATATACCCCTTGGAAGCGTTTTTTGGGCTTGATGAAACTTGAAAAGAAGGATATTCTCCAGATCTTTTACTATGCAATTTTCTCAGGTTTAGTTAGTCTATCCGTTCCTCTGGGGATACAGGCCATCGTGAACCTTATCCAGGGAGCCAGGATATCCACATCGTGGATTGTATTGATTGTTTTAGTGACTTTGGGAGTAGCTTTTGTGGGAATACTTCAATTAATGCAAATTAGAATCCTGGAGAATATTCAGCAAAAAATATTCACCAGGGCTTCCTTTGAATTCAGTTACCGATTTCCAAAGATTAAGATGGATGAACTCAAGAATTTTTATCCACCAGAACTTGCAAACAGGTTTTTCGACATACTGATCATTCAAAAAGGCCTTACAAAAGTGTTATTGGATTTTCCGGCTGCACTTACGCAGATTATTTTCGGAATCATCTTATTATCTCTTTATCATCCATTTTTTATCATCTACGGACTGCTGCTTTTACTCCTAATCTATATAGTTTTTAAGATTACGGCAAAAAAAGGCCTGGATACCAGTATAATCGAATCCAAGCATAAATATAAGATCGCTCACTGGATACAGGAGGTGGCAAGAACTCTGATAAGTTTTAAAGTATCGGGGAGAACCAACCTCGCCATTTCCCGGAACGATAAGATGGTTACTGATTACCTGGATGCAAGGGAGAGTCATTTCCAGATACTGAAACTTCAGTTTATTCAAATGATTGGTTTTAAAGTTCTGGTAACAGCTGGACTTTTGATCATTGGAGGAATACTCGTACTCAATCAGCAAATGAATATCGGGCAATTTGTTGCTGCGGAAATTATCATCCTTCTTATTATTGGTTCGGTAGAAAAGATGATCCTTGGTCTTGAATCGTTTTATGATGTACTTACTTCACTTGAAAAAATGGGGGAAGTGGTAGATAAAAAACTGGAATCACAGAGCGGTGATCAGCCCTTTAATAGACAGGAACCATTGCATATTGAACTTGATAATGTTTTCTATCAGGGGTTTAATGAAAAGAATATCATTAATGGTATAGACCTAAGGATCGCCCCCGGAGATAAAATTCTTCTTCGAGGAAAGAACGGAGCAGGTAAATCTTCACTGTTAAAACTGATCTCAGGACTATATCAGCCTACAGGAGGAGAAATATATGTAAATGATATCTCCCTAAAAAGTTTGCAATTAAGTCATTACAGGGCACTTATTGGGCAGTCCCTTTCTGAAGAGTCACCTTTTGAAGGCACCCTGGTTGACAATATCACCTTTGGCGATAAGAACATCTCTGAACAGGAAATAAGATGGGCCATTGAAAAAACAGGACTTCGTGATTTTGTGAAACAACAACCAAAAGGACTTAATACGATAATATATCCGGAAGGATTGCAAATCCCTTACTCGGTTAGCCGAAAGATTATTTTAGCCAGAAGTATCGTCAGAAAACCTTCCATTCTTATCCTGAACGATCCTTTGGATCAGCTGGATCCTGAAGAAGAAGATAAGATCCTGGACTTTATTTTCAGTAAAGAAAATAACTGGTCTGTGATTGTAAGTAGTAAAGATGAGAAGTGGGAGAAGTATTGCAATAGGATCCTGTATATTGAACAGGGAAAATTAACTAATCAAACCAGGTAGTATGCTAAATATCACAAATAATAGCTTACATGAAAAGGTAGATATCAGGCAGTTTGAAGCTGGTAAAAAAGCGCTTAGGACTACCCATTATGAATACCTGAATAGATTCCTGAAATTCTTTGCTGTGTTTCTGGTAATCGTACTATTTCTGCCATGGACGCAAACAGTTTCGGGTACTGGTAATGTAACTACCTTAACCCCGGAACAGAGACCGCAAACCATTCAATCTCCAATTCCTGGAAGAATTGAACGCTGGTATGTGAATGAAGGGGATTTTGTAGAAAAGGGAGATACCATTTTACACATCTCGGAGGTTAAAAATGAGTATTTCGATCCTCAACTGGCAGAGCGAACCGGTGATCAGGTAAATTCGAAAAAAAGATCTCTAAGTTCTTACGAAGATAAAGTGAGTTCACTTGGTACTCAAATTCAATCCCTACAGCAGGAACAGGTATTAAAACTGGAGCAGGCTCAGAATAAACTTCAGCAAAGCATCTTAAAAATGCGCAGTGATAGTATAGATCTGGAAGCATTTAAGACCAATTTGCTAATTGCTGAAAGGCAGTTTGATCGGTATGAAAAACTGAATGAGGAGGGCTTGAAATCATTGACAGATCTTGAAGGCAAAAGGTTGAAATTACAGGAAGCACAGGCGAAACTAATTTCCCAGGAAAATAAGCTTGTGAATAGCCGAAATGATATCATTAATGCCAGGATCGAGCTTAACCGGATTAAGGCAGAATATAGCGAGAAGATTGCTAAAACCCGCAGCGACAGGGCTACAGCAGAAAGTGACCTTTTCCAGACGGAGGCTGATGTCTCTAAGCTGGAGAGTTCCTTAACTAATTATAAAATGCGTAATGATCTTTATTATATAAGAGCACCGCAGTCCGGCTATATTAACAAAGCTATAAAATCTGGGATTGGGGAAACTTTTAAGGAAGGAGATGCTCTGGTTGGTATCATGCCTTCTAATTATGATCTGGCTGTTGAAACTTATGTTGAGCCAATAGATCTTCCGTTACTTCATCTTGGAGAGGACGTTAGAGTTCGGTTCGATGGTTGGCCGGCAATTGTATTTAGTGGATGGCCAAATGTATCTTATGGAACCTACGGTGCTAAAATTGTAGCGATCGAGAATTTCATCAGTGAAAATGGAAAATATCGCGTACTGCTGGCTCAATCTGAAGATGACCATCCCTGGCCGGATGCTCTTAGGGTTGGTTCAGGAGCTAATACCCTGGCCTTACTGGAAGATGTACCTATCTGGTATGAAATATGGCGTCAATTGAACGGGTTCCCACCGAATTATTATAAACCTGAAAACAGTGAACAAGTAAAAAAATGAGAAAGTTCCTGATCATATTCGTTTGCCTTATCTTCTCTTTTTCGGGATCAGCTCAGGTTGAGGATAGTCTTAGCCTTGGTTTTACTGAATACATGGCCATGGTCAAGAAATATCATCCGCTGGTAAAACAGGCAAACCTGATCCTTGAAGAAGGAGAAATGAAACTGCTGAAGGCCCGGGGAAGCTTCGATCCAAAATTGGAAGCCGACTATAATACCAAGAATTATGAATCTGTAGATTATTACAGCAATTTTAGCTCGGCATTCAAGATACCTACCTGGTATGGGCTGGAATTCAATGCGAAATTTGAGGATAATACAGGAGTATATCTGAATCCTCAAAACACAGTTCCAGAGGATGGACTTTATTCTGCGGGTGTGGCTCTGAATATCTCCGAGGGGTTGTTCATGAACGAGCGAATGGCTTCGCTTAAGCAGGCGAAAATCTACAGAGATCAGTCCAGGTTCAAGCAACAATTGGAAGTTACCGAGGTTCTATATAAGGCTTCGTTGGCGTATTTTGAATGGTTTGCTGCCTACCAGCAATATCTCCTTTATGAAAATTTTCTGGAAAATGCTGAAGTAAGGTTTAGGGGTGTGGTGAACGAATACCGGGCTGGGGATAAACCCGCAATAGATACACTTGAAGCAGGAATTAGTATACAGAATAGGAAATTAAGCCTGGAGCAAAGCAAACTGGATCTAAGGAATTCTACTTTACGGTTATCAAATTTTATCTGGGGCGAAAATAATATTCCTCTCGAGGTCACTGCTGAAGTGAGGCCTGTAGCAATGGTCGAAGAACAGGTAACTGAAACCTTGAATATAGACGAGATCATTTTTAACCGGGACCTTACCGAGCATCCGAAAATCAGGTTTCTCTCTACAGAAATTGATATACTGGAAATTGAAAAAAGGTATAGGGCTAATAAGTTATTACCAAAACTGGACCTGGAGTATAACTTTCTCACAAACACTCCCAGAGAATTGAATACTTTGAATAACCGCAACTATAAATTCGGATTAAAATTCAGTTTTCCTATTTTTCTAAGAAAGGAAAGAGGAGAGCTGCAATTGGCTAAACTTGAGCTAGAAAATGCCGAACTGGACCTGGTTAATAATCGGTTAAAACTGGAGAACGATCTTGCAGCTCTCCAAAACCAGATTATTGCTCTTCGGGAGCAGATGGGGTTAATGCAGCAATTAGTCGAGGACTACACACGTATTGTAATCGCCGAAGAGCGTAAATTCGAATTAGGCGAGAGTTCACTTTTCCTAATTAACTCAAGGGAAAGTCAACTGATTACTACTAAATTAAAAGAGATTGAGATGACCCGTAAGCTTTTAAAGAGTAAAGCTGAACTGTATCGTACTTTGGCTACAGACCTTCAAATGTAATAGGACTCCCTAAGTTTTATTGATCTAAGTTGATAATATTACTATTAATTTTTTATCAATTCTGTAACTTTTTCAGGAATTTGAGTCTACTATAATAGATAATACTTTAATCTATTTAATAAAATCTTATTCTTATGAGAAAAATGGTTATGTTTTTTTTCCTGATAGGCGGATTATACTTAGGTCTGGCACAGGAAAAGGAGCAGCAAAAAGAACAGGCTGGATTTCAGGTTCCGGTGGAATATTACAAGTTGGACAATGGTCTAAAAGTCATCCTCTCGCAGGATAAATCGTCACCAACTGTAATTGTTGCAACCTATTATAATATTGGGTTTAGAATTGAGCCAAGGGATAGAACTGGATTTGCTCACCTTTTCGAACACATGATGTTTCAGGGATCCCAGAACCTGGGTAAGATGGAATTCATAAAACTCGTTCAGGAAAACGGTGGAGTTTTAAATGGATCTACCCGCTTCGATTTCACCAATTATTTTGAGATCGTTCCGGCGAATAAACTTGAAACTATGCTTTGGGCAGAGGCAGACAGGATGAAAGGACTTGATATTACCCAGGAAAATCTCACCAATCAGCAAGGCGTGGTGAAGAATGAGGTAAAAGTTAATGTCCTGAATCAGCCTTACGGTGGATTTCCCTGGTTAGACATGCCACAGTATGCCAATACGAATTGGTATAACGCCCATAATTTTTATGGTGATTTAAAAGATCTTGATGCCGCGAATTTAGAGGATGTGGAGAATTTCTTTAATACTTATTACTCTCCCAACAACGCCGCAATTTCTATTGTAGGTGATTTTGAAATGGAACAGGCTAAAGAGTGGATTGAACAATATTTTGGTGGAATTCCAAGTGCAGATGTTCCTCCAATCCCAGACATTTCAGAACCTAGGCAAACAGAGGAAAAAGACTTCGTGAAAAATGATTCCCTGGCCAACAAACCTGCTATAGCAATTGCTTATAATATGCCAGAGCGTAATTCGACAGAATATTATGCTATGGGATTGATCGACCAGATTCTTATCCAGGGAGATAATGCTCTTCTACAGAAGAAACTAGTGGATGAAATAGGTTACACTTCTAATGTAAGTGGCGGTATCAACTATCTGGGTAATATGTTCAATTATAACGGGCCAATGCATATGATGTTCAACTTCACTTACGATAATGAGACATCTAAAGAGCAGGTAGTTGAGGCTGTAGACGAAGTTATCGCTAGTCTAGACAAGGGAATTACTCAGGAAATGCTGGATAATGCTTTAGTAAAAATGCGATCTCAGTTATATGATAACCTGGGAAGTTCCTTTGGGTTGGGACGTGCAGATCTACTTGCAAGCTTTGCTCTTTTTGATGACAATCCATCGAGGATCAATGATCTGGAAGCTGAATTTAAAAAGATAACTCCAGAGATCATGAATAAAACAGTTGATGAATATCTTAGAAAGACCAACAGAACGATCCTTACCGTAAATCCATTATTGGCTAATAACGAAAATAAGAACCAATGAAAAACTTAATTTATATTCTAATTATCGCTCTGGCAGTTGTACAACCTGCTAACGCTCAAAAGCAAACTCCACCGGAAGGAGGGGAGCCGAAAGGTTTTACTCTTCCTGAAAAAGAGGTTGTAGATTTTGATAACGGACTAAAACTGGTATTAGTGCCTTACGGAAGTATTCCGAAAGCCACTATAAATATTACCGTCCAGACCGGAAATATCAACGAAAATGAAAATCAGGTTTGGGTTTCAGACCTTTTGGCTGATCTAATGGAAGAAGGAACAACCTCAGATTACTCTGTAAAAGATAAACTTGCGGGGATGGGAGGAAACCTAAATGTAGGTGTAGGAACCCATACTACTACTCTTAATACGAATGTGCTGGCAGAATTTGCTCCTGAAGCGTTCAGGGTTTTAAGTGACGTTTTAGTGAATCCTAAATTACCGGAAAGTGAACTTCAAAGACTAAAAAATAATATGAAACGCAATATTACCGTTTCATTGTCCAGACCAGGTTCGCAGGCTAGAAAGGAATTTTTCGCAGAATTGTATCCAGATCATCCTTACGGCAGGTTGTATCCTACTACTGAAATGGTAGATTCATACACTTTGGATGATGTGAAGTCTTTCTACGATGAAAATTTTGGAGCTCAAAGAACCACCGTTTACGTAGTAGGTCAATTTGATACGGAAGAGGTTAAAAAGATGGTTTCTGAGCATCTTGGTAACTGGCGTAAAGGTCCAGAAACCAGTTATCCTGTAGCCGAAACTGCTTCTGATGCTACCGTGAGGATCATCGACCGTCCCGGAGCCCCGCAATCCACAATCTATTACGGTTTACCTGTTGCCGATCCTAGTAACGAAGATTATATAGCGCTTGATGTTATGAATTCTATCCTGGGAGGTTCATTCGGATCTCGTATTACGAGTAATATACGTGAAGATAAAGGATACACTTATTCCCCAAGCAGTTCATTATATGCAAATTATAAGTCGGGTCTCTGGTTTGAAAATGCTGATGTGACTACCGAATTCACTGGAGCATCTCTGGAAGAGATTAAAAAAGAGATCGTACGCTTACAAAACGAAGCTCCGAGCAAGGAAGAACTTAAAGGGATCCAGAATTATGAATCTGGATTGTATGTACTTCAGAATTCAACGCCAGGGGGAATTATAAATCAATTGAACTTTCTGGACATACACGACTTACCGGAATCTTTTCTTGTGGATAAGGTGAAGAATATAAATGCGGTTACGCCTGAAGAGATTCAGGAGATGGCTCAAAAGTATATTCAGCCGGAAAACATGACCTTAATCGTGGTTGGGGACAAAGAGAAGATCAAAGATCAGGTTCAGGAAACCATGGAATTACCAGAAAATACAAGGAATTAAACTTTAAGCAACGCCATAAAAAAAACAACCCGGATCTTCCGGGTTGTTTTTTTTATAGAGGTTATTGAAAATATGATTTTAAAGCTGATAGGATCATTTCAGGCAATCAATATATTCAACTCTAAAGGCCTTAAGGGTTAATACACTGTTTGCAATTTGGGGTAACACTATAAAATTTCCGTTTTTACTTTTGAATCTTTAAAAACCAGCGTTCGATGAGGGAACGGAATTTCAATTCCTTCTCTATCAAATCTTTTTTTAATATTTTCATATAGGTCACATTTCATCACAAAGGCAGAGGAAAAATCCCAGGCCCATGCCCATGCTCTAAGAGTAACAGCGCTATTCCCCAGCTCTATAACCCTCACAATTACCTTAGGTACATTATTTCTAATTTCTAGATTACTTCGAACATCAATTATATTTGGATGTGTTTCGCATTCTTCTTTCATGATCTTTTTTGCCAGGTCGATATCACTGTCATAGGAAATTCCAATTTCTATCCACTGGCAAACTCTTTTTTCTTCCAGGTCGTAGTTAGTCACCTTTTCTTTGTTAATGATGGAATTAGGGATCACGATCATTTTATTCTCATAATTCCTGATCACTGTATGCCTTAGAGTGATATCATGAACTGTCCCAACAAGTTCCTCGGAAATTCGAATAATATCTCCAATTTTAAAGGGTCTGAAGGCAATTATAAAAACACCGCCAACTATATTGGATAAAGCTTCCTGAGAAGCCACACCAATAATGATCGCAGCAACTCCAGCTCCCCCTATAGCGGTATGGGCTATAGACCTCAATGAAGGGAAAGCGAGTGCAATTAAAATAAGACCAATAAAATAAACAGTTACTACAGAGAGATATCTCAGGAATTTATAGCTGGTGGGGTCTTCTCCACTTGAAACCCTGCGTTTGATCATTCTGCTAAAAAAGGATTCAACTATACTGGCGAAAACTATACTGAAAATAGATACTATCCCTATATAAAAAATCTTTCTGAAATTTTCTCCTATTTCCTTATAATGGGATTCATCGAAAAAAATGAAACTTAACAGGAATATTCCAAAGATTAAGGTTAAGGTATTTACTATTCGGTTTATGATATTTAAGGAATGGAATTCACTTTCCGGGTTTTTTTCCCGTGCACGTTTAACCAACATCCTATGGATAAATCTTATGAATAATAAAAGGATGATGATAAAAATTACAACAAGAACGGCGTAAACTGCCGCAATTTTAGGTTCCATTTTTATTATATCCTCAACAAGAATAAAACTAACCATCAGTGAAATAAGAGTTTAAGGTGAAACTAATATAGTATTTATCTTACATTTTTATTCGATTATTTTTACTGGAGAGTTTTGAAGAGGGGTACGAATTAAAAATTAGCTACAACAATTTCGAAGAGAGGATCTTTCTCTGAAAGAGAATTTTTGGTAGAGTTAAAAACTGTAGCTTAATGCTATAAAACAAAAAAACACTGAAAATCAATAGATTAACAGTGTTTTAGTTTCACTTATTAGGTGGTTCGTCGGGGTGGCAGGATTCGAACCTGCGGCCTCCTGCTCCCAAAGCAGGCGCGATAACCGGGCTACGCTACACCCCGTAAAATTTAAATTTATTTTTAGTCTTTTCCGTTCCAAATTACTTTAAAAAAGCAGCCGGGAAGCGGAGGAAATTTATCCCATTTTTTCCGGTTGAAAAAGAGAATAAAAAACCGCAGACTAAAAATCTAGCGGAGAGACCGGGATTCGAACCCGGGCATCCAAGAAGGATGACAGCTTAGCAGGCTGCTGCATTACCACTCTGCCACCTCTCCGTTATTTTAAGAACTTCGCAAGTAATTTTGCGGTTGCAAATGTAACTTTTACTTCCAAACCATCCAAACCTTTTATTCCTTTTTTCGGGATAAAATTAGCCCGGAAAGTCTATTCTTCATTTAAAATACTTGACCCCAGTATTATAAGGAAATTAAAAATTTTAAATAATTTTTTCCTGTTGTATCAATCGATGCAGGTTTTCCAGTATTCTCGCGTGATTTCTTACAAAAGGATTTTTTGGATCCCAAACATAACCAGCCAGAACGGAACATATTTGTTCTTTTATCTGGGGTGAAGGTTCCGGATGGAAAAATATATCCTGTAATTTTCCGGAGTACCATTCTCTAACGTAAGTAGAGAACACATCCACACCCTTTCTAATGTATTCTGAGTATTCTTCTTCCCAATCTACTGCTTCACCATTTAACTGTTTAAGAGCGAGTTTTGAAGCCAGTAGTCCAGACTCTGTTGCGAAGGCTACTCCTGAGGAGAAGACAGGGTCTAGAAATTCCGCTGAGTTCCCAGTGAGGGCGAAACCAGCACCATGAATGTATTTAACGTTCCTCGATATATTTTTAATTTTCACCGGTTCAAATTCAAAATCGTAATCATCGAATCTTCCACTGTAAAAATCAGTTTCCTTAAGCATTTTTTTAAATGCAAATTCTGAGTTTCCTTCAAAGCTGTCTAACCAGGAATTTGGCCCTACGAAGCCAAGACTGGAATATCCATTGGAAAATGGAATGTACCAGAACCAGGTTTTAGTGTTCAGGACTTCAAAAGTTATCTGTTTCCCTTCAATTCCTTTAGGTCGTGAATGCTCCCTGATATGCGTAAAGACTGAGGAATGATCATAGATCTTAGGAGGAGCTTCCAGGTCTAATTTTTCAGCCAGCACCCGGCCGTTTCCACTGGAATCTATAATGAACCTGGCTTTTATTTCAGACTTTTCACCATTAATATCTTTAGCTGTAATCTTCCAAAAATCATTAGAGTAATCCAGGGATATAACTTTAGTTTCAAATCTTATATCAACACCGCGTTTGGTGAGGTGGTCTGTAAGGGCTTTATCAAAATCTGCCCGGGGAACCTGCCAGGTCCAATCCCAGCCATCACCGAATTTTTTACTGAAATCAAATTCCGCAACCTCATTACGCTTAATGAACCGTGCGCCAAATTTTTTTTGAAAGCCTTTTGCTTTTAAAACCTTAAGAAATCCAGCCTCTTCGAAATTATCCATGCATCGCGGAATTAAACTTTCCCCAATAGAGAATCTGGGGAACTTTTGCTTTTCTAACACTAGAATGGAGATATTATTTTTTTCAAGATAACCTGCAGCAACACTACCAGAAGGACCGGCGCCAATAATTACAATATCCCTTACCTCACTTTTCATAAACAAAAAGACTATATGCAGACAAACTTAAATAGAAACTTGGAATTGAGACAGGATTAAAATTAAAAAAAGCCCTAACTGGTTGGTCAGGGCTTAATTGAGATATAAGCAAAGGATTAATATTAGATACTACCTATTCGGTTTAAAAATTGAATTGCAGATTATTCTGAAACCCTACAATTAATATCTATAATCCACATTAATCCTTTTCAAATTTATATTTCCAGAACCAGATTTCTTAAGCTAAACCCAATAACTAACCATTTAATAAAACCAAGGGGATATTGGTAAAGTTAATTTTATCTTATCTTAAAATAGGACAGGATTTTCCGATTTCAATTTTGAATAAATCTATCATCAGGACCTTAATTTTCTAGGCTTTTCTATTTATTATGCTACATTTGTTAAAAGTTTTAACAATGGTGCCAGAACCATAAACTATAGCAGAATCGGTATATGCTGAATTTAGATAATGCACTTGAATTTACTGACTTTTACCATGTTCTAGTTGAAAATGAGAATATTGAACTTGGTGAAGCTACTCAAAAAAGACTCGAAAGAAGTTTTCAATTTCTAAAGGAATTTTCCCGGAATAAGATCATATACGGCGTAAATACGGGATTTGGTCCTATGGCTCAATATAAGATCAATGATTTGGATAAGGTAAACCTGCAATTGAACCTTATTAGAAGTCATTCAACCGGGGCTGGAGCATTAATGGAGCCTTTATATGTAAAGGCATTGATGCTGGCAAGATTGAATACCCTATGTCTTGGAAAATCAGGTGTTCACAGATCTGTTGCCGATACTTTGATCGCCATGATAAATAAGGATGTAACTCCAGTGATATTTGAGCATGGTGGAGTAGGAGCTTCAGGAGACTTGGTACAGCTGGCTCATTTAGCTTTGGTGTTGATAGGGGAAGGAGAGGTACTTTACAAAAATGAACGTAGGGAAACCCATGGGGTTTTTAAGGAACTGGGGATAAAACCTGCTGAAATAAAGATTAGGGAAGGGCTGGCCATCATGAACGGAACTTCTGCGATGACGGGAATAGGTTTAGTCAACCTTATTTATGCAAAACGATTGTTGAGTTGGGTAGTCTTTTGCAGTTCGGTAATCAACGAGATCGTGGAAGCCTATGACGATCATCTTTCAGAAGAACTCAATTCCTCAAAACTTCATCCAGGTCAGCAAGAAATTGCACGAAAGATGAGAGATCATCTCTCAGATTCCAAGCTTACCCGAGACCGAAATGATCATTTGTACAGCAACGGTGCAGACAAGAATACATTCTTTAAGGAAAAAGTTCAGGAATATTACAGTTTAAGGTGTGTTCCACAAATACTTGGTCCTGTTTCCGATACTCTGGAGCATTCTTTAAAGATATTGATCGAAGAAGTGAATTCTGCCAACGACAATCCTATTATCGATGTGGATACAGAGCATGTTTACCATGGGGGGAATTTTCATGGAGATTATGTTTCCCTGGAAATGGACAAATTGCGCCTGGCGATCACCAAAACTTCCATGCTCGCCGAAAGACAATTAAACTATCTGCTTAATGCGAAACTGAATGATATACTTCCTCCATTTGTGAATATGGGAATTTTAGGACTGAATTTCGGAATGCAGGGGGCTCAATTCACGGCAGTTTCAACTACCGCAGAAAATCAGATGCTTTCGAATTCTATGTATGTGCACAGTATCCCGAATAATAATGACAACCAGGATATTGTGAGTATGGGGGCGAATTCTGCAAATATGACCAGGAAAGTGATCGACAATAGTTTCGAAGTGCTTTCTATAGAGCTTGCAACGATTGTACAGGCATTGTATCATCTTGATTTTGATGATAAACTGTCTTCGGCAACCAAAAGAAAACTCAGTAAATTGAGAACTATAATTCCACAGGTAAAGGAAGACAGACCATTATATTCAGAAATTGGTGATCTGAAGGAATTTTTAAGGAATAACGAAGCATACTAAATATGAAGTACGCATTGGTGACAGGAGGCTCGAGAGGGATTGGAAGAGCAGTTTGTTTAAAGCTTGCCGAAGAGCTTAAGTATAATATACTCCTGAATTACAATTCAAATACTGAAGCTGCAGAAAATACCAGGGATGAAGTTCAATCGAAAGGAGTGAAATGCAGTATTCTTAAATTCGATGTAGCAGATGAGACATCTGTTCAGAATGCCATTGAAAATTGGAAATCTAAGCATGCTGAAGCCAAAATAGAGATATTGGTGAATAATGCAGGTATTACTAAAGACGGACTTTTTATCTGGACAGATAAAATGGCCTGGAATTCTGTGATTGATACAAGTTTAACTGGATTCTACAATGTAACCCAATCTGTTTTAAAGGATATGCTGAGAGCCAGGTATGGCAGAGTGATTAATATAGTTTCGCTTTCAGGTTTAAAAGGAAATCCCGGGCAGGTGAACTATTCTGCGGCTAAAGGTGCTATGATTTCCGCCACCAAAGCTCTTGCACAGGAAATTGGCAAACGAAAGGTTACCGTAAATGCTGTTGCGCCCGGTTTCATAAATTCTGATATGACGAGTGATTTCGATGAGAATGAGCTTAAAAAACTAATTCCTCTAAATAGATTCGGTGAAGCTGAAGAAGTAGCTAGCCTGGTTAGTTTCCTGGCTTCAGAAAATTCCTCTTATATCACCGGTGAAGTGATAAATATCAACGGCGGATTATATTCCTAGATCTATGGCTACCTGGAAAGGAAAATCTCGGGGTACACTTCTAGGCTTCAAGATCTATGTTCAGATTATCAAAAAAACAGGGCTTTACTCTGCCTATTTCGTACTGCTTTTCGTTGCTTTTTATTTTATATTCTTTTCCTTTACTTCTACTAAAAGCACCTATTATCTTTTTCGGAAACGTTTAGGTTATTCCCCAATCAGCGCTGCATTCAACGTTTATAGGAGTTATTTTACATTCGGTCGAATTCAACTGGACCGGGTAGCCATTACAAGCGGACTTAAACATAAATTCACCTTTGAATTCGATGGAGTAGAGCATATTGAAGCTCTTCTCGCTCAGAAAAAAGGAGGGATTCTTCTAACGGCTCATATTGGTAATTTCAATCTTGCTAAACATTTTTTTGAGGAAAGACACTCCGATGCTTTGGTTAATTTGGTGGTTACAGATTTTGAACACAAGCAGATCAAATCATATTTGGAATCTGTAACGGGAAGTTCAGAAGTTAAGATCATTGTGTTAAAGGAGGACTTAAGTCATATCTTCCAGATGAAAGAAGCTTTGGCTAATAATGAGTTACTGGTTTTCGCTGCTGATAGGTTCCTTGAAAATTCCAAAACCTACGAGGCTTATTTTCTGGGTGAAACAGTGAAATTCCCCCAGGGACCGTTCAAGCTTGCCGCGAGGCATAAGATCCCCGTTTTATTTGTGCATTTAATGAGAGAGAAAAACTTCCATTATCATTTCTATGCGAGGCCGTATAAACCTGAAAAGTATAGCACTCAGGAACTTTTAAACTCTTATCTTAACGACCTGGAAACAATGGTAAAAAAATATCCTCATCAGTGGTATAACTACTACGATTACTGGAACGATTTTAGTTAAAAATGGCAGAAAATCTTTTACATCATCCAATAACCTCTCATGAACAGATCATTAACCTGATCCCACAGAAAGAACCCTTTGTTTTTGTTGATACTTTGTATGAATACACCAATTTAACCGGCGTTACCGGTTTTACGGTTCCTCAGGATCATGTGCTGGTAGATGAAAATAAACTTGTAGAGAGTGGATTGATCGAGCACATGGCTCAAAGCATGTCTCTTCATCGAGGTTACCAGGGATCTCTTAGCGGACAAACAAAACCAAAAACCGGTTTTATCGGCGTTATTAAAACCGTTGAAATATTCGGTTTGCCTGCGGTGGGTGAAAAACTTAAAACCTATGTGGAGATACTGCACGAGATCATGAATGTTACTTCAGTATCTGCAAGAACTGAGAATGAAAAGGGTGTAGTGATCGCTACTTCCGAAATGAAAACCGTAACGGTAGAATGAATGATCAGGATTTAAAATCGGTTACTAAATTAAAAGTTCGTTTCCATGAATGTGATCCACTGCAAATAGTATGGCATGGGAATTACTTCAAATATTTTGAAGAAGGAAGGGAGGATTTTAGCAGGAGACACGGTATTTCATATCTGGATGCAAAAAAGAATGGTTTTGCAACACCCATAGTAAAAACCGAATGTGAACATAAACTTCCTTTGGAATACGGAGACGATTTTCAAGTAGAAACCTTTTTTGTGAATTCTGAAGCCGCCAAGATCATATTTCAATACCGAATTATATCTTCTGGTAAACTGATTTGTACAGGACAAACCGTACAGGTTTTTATTGATAAAAATTCAGAATTGGTACTGAACAATCCGCTGTTTTTCTTAGATTGGAAAAAGAAAATGGGATTGATTAAATGAACAGGAACTATCTTCTAGGTGATTCTATCATTTCTCCTTTAGGTTTCAATACTTCAGAAAATATTGAGGCTGTTAGAAATGAAAGATCAGGATTGAAACTTCACAATAATTCAAGGTTCTTCGAAAATGGATATTACGCAGGATTGATAGAAAATAAGATCATCGATACCGAATTTATTAAAATAGGTAAACCTGAATTACATACTAAACTTGAGAAACTCCTAATTCTTGCCGTTAACCAGGTTTTAGATCAAAGTCCAGCTCTGGATCTAAAGGAAACCGGCCTTGTAATTTCTACAACCAAGGGGAATATAGACCAGTTAAGAAATGACCTTTCTCCAATAGGCAGCCTCTATTTATGGAAGATGGCTCAAGTTGTCGCTGATTTTTTCGGATTTAAGCAAAAACCAATTGTGGTATCCAATGCCTGTATATCTGGAGCCCTTGCTATTAAAACTGCTAACGATCTTATTGGAATGGGAAGATTCTCAAAAGCAATTGTAGCTGGAGGAGACCTGGTTTCAGATTTTGTTTTGTCGGGTTTTCAGTCTTTCCAGGCCATTAGTGATAAACCATGCCGGCCTTTTTCAAATGACAGAAGTGGTGTAAGCCTTGGTGAAGCTGCCGCGGCGGTTCTAATTGGACCAGGTGATCAAGAAAATCAGGAAAAGATTGCCTATATAGATGCAATTACGGCAAATGATGCGAATCATATTTCCGGTCCCAGCAGGACTGGTGAAGGTTTGTATCAAAGCATTTCGAGGTTATTCAAAAAGAATAAAATAGAAGCCACTCAAATAGATTATATATCAGCTCATGGAACTGCGACGATGTTTAATGATGAAATGGAATCTATTGCTTTTGATCGTGTTTCGCTTAACCAGGTTCCTTTAAATAGTTTTAAGGGCTACTATGGTCATACATTAGGGACATCAGCATTGATTGAAAGTATTTTAACTAAACATAGCCTACTAAAAAATGAACTATTTACTTCATTGAATTATTCCGAACATGGAGTATCAAAGAATTTGAATATTCTTCAGAAGAATGAAAAGAAGGAATTAGGTCTGGCTCTTAAAACAGCTTCCGGATTTGGAGGCTGCAACCTGGCTATGCTTTTAAAAAAGGAAAGATGATGAGCAAAGAACTTTCCATAAAGAATTCTTTAATTATTCGGGAATCTAGGGTATTTAGAAATGGCGAGCTCATTTTTGAAGCAGATCAGGGTCTTTCCACAACCAAATTTCTAAAAAAAGTCTATAACGATCAAAAATTGAAATATTCGAAGTTCTTCAAAATGGATGAGCTTTCGAAACTGGGGTATCTTGGAACGGAAATCTTAACCAATGGCAGCATAGAGGATAAGGAAACAGCCCTGGTTTTTGCTAATTCGGCTTCCAGCCTTGAAACTGATGTAGCTTTTGCACAAACTATGGAAGAATTTCCCTCACCGTCTCTTTTTGTGTATACTTTGCCAAATATCATGCTGGGTGAGATTAGCATTAGACATCAACTTCGATCTGAGAATATATTTTTTATTTCAGAGGAATTCGATCCTTTACTATTTATTGATTATACCACGGCATTGTTCCAACAGGAAAAAGTAGAAAATGTGCTTTGTGGATGGGTGAACTTGCACAATAACGATTATGATGTATTTTTGTGGAAAATTGCCAATAGCGGCGGAATGGAATTTAACGAAGAGGAGCTAAAGAAATTATACTTACCTACCCATGAGTGACCTGCATACCGAATTAAAAAAAAGCATTATAGAACAACTTAACCTCGAAGATATGGAGGTGAGTGATATTGAAAATGACGAGCATCTTTTTGGAGATGGATTAGGACTGGATAGTATCGATGCACTTGAGCTTATAGTTCTACTTGAGAAGGATTATGGGATTAAATTAACCGATCCTAACCAGGGAAAAGAGATCTTCAATTCTGTAAATACCATTGCTGATTTTATCGAGAAAAACAGGGCCAAATAATTTTATGAAAGGGGTAGCCGTCACCGGGATGGGAATTATATCTGCAATTGGCAGAAATCTAAATGAAAACCATTTATCTCTTAAAAATGCTAAGAACGGAATAACCAACCCGGAGATTCTATCAACGCAGCATTCCCATTTACCTGTTGGAGAAATTAAGTTAAGCAATGCTGAATTAGCTACTATTCTCAACCTTCCTGAAAACCATTCTTATACAAGATCAGCTTTATTGGCGGTACATAGTGTGAAAGAATTGCTTGAAAATTCCGGATATGATCAGTTTCCGGAAGGAACAGGATTTATTTCCGGTACTAGCATAGGAGGAATCGACAAAACAGAACAGCATTTTTATGATTACAGCGAAAATCCTGAATATAGAAAATATATACAGGCGCAACATCCCGGATTCACTACAGAAAAGATCGCTGAATATTTTGGTCTCAATGGATTTGTTACAACCATAAGTACCGCCTGCTCTTCTTCAGCCAATGCGATCATGATGGGAGCACAAATGATTCAATCCGGAAAATTGAAGCGGGTGATCGTTGGCGGAAGTGACTGTCTTACGAAATTTACCCTGAATGGCTTTAATTCATTAAAGATCCTATCTGAGGAAAAGAGCCTGCCTTTTGATGATGATCGTGCCGGTTTAAATCTTGGAGAAGCTGCCGGATATCTATTGCTGGAAGCAGAAGAATATACTTCAGGCAGAAGCGTCCTTGGCCGTGTTTCAGGTTATGGAAATGCAAATGATGCCTTTCACCAAACTGCTTCTTCTGAAAACGGAGAAGGAGCTTTTAAAGCAATATCTAAAGCCTTGAACAAAGCGGGATTATCGGGATCTGATATCAATTTTATAAATGCACACGGTACTGGAACCAGGAATAATGATCTCTCAGAAAGTGTAGCTCTTCAAAGAATATTCGGAAAAAACATTCCAGCCTTCAGTTCTACCAAAGGTTTTACGGGGCATACCTTAGGAGCCGCGGGAGCCGTAGAAGCAATTTTCAGCCTGCTTTCAATTCAATACGGGGAAATATACCCTAATTTGAATTTTAAAACTAGTATGAAGGAAACCGGATTGGATCCTGTCACCTCAATTCAAAATAAGGAAATAAACACCATCCTTTCTAACTCCTTCGGTTTCGGGGGCAATTGTACCTCTTTAATTTTTAAAAAGGATGAGTAGGGTTTATATAAATGGTATATCATCTATTTCCCCGCAGCCTGAGCGTGTCTTTGAAGGTTTAGAACCACATGTTTCCAAGGAGAATATTCTACATGCAGTTGATCTCAATTACAAGTCTGTAATTAAACCAATAATGCTCAGACGAATGTCCAAAGCTGTAAAAATGAGCCTTTATTGTTCTAAAATGGCTTTAAAGGATGCCAATGTGCAGATTCCGGATGCGATTCTGGTAGGCACGGGGCAGGGTTGCATGCAGGATACTGAAAAGTTCATGGGCAATATGCTGGATTCTGAGGAAGGATTGTTAAGTCCCACATCTTTTATCCAGTCGACTCATAATACTGTAGGCGGGCAGATCGCCCTTGACCTCAATTGCACGGGACATAATCTCACTTTTACTCAAAATTCTGTTTCTTTTGAAAGTGCATTGATAGATACTCAGCTGCAATTTGAAGACCCGGATGTTGAGAATATCCTGGTTGGTGGAGTGGATGAAACCTCAGAAAAATTCACTGGATTCCAGACACTGGATGGGCAGATCAAGAAGGAAAAAATAAGGAATATCAACCTTTACAATAGTAATACACCTGGTACCATAATTTCAGAATCCGCGGCATTTTTTACTTTAGGTTCAGAAAAAAAAAGCACATCTTATGCAGAATTTATCGATGTTGGAATATTCAATTCTATTGATGTATCCGATATTTCTTCTAAAATTCAAAAATTTTTAAAACGTAATGGAGTTTCATTCGAAGATATTGATGTAGTGATCCTGGGCAGGAATGGAGATCACCGGTTCGATAAGTATTATGATGAGATTCAAAATGGAATATTTTCAGGAAAAAGCCAGCTGGGCTTTAAACATATGGTTGGAGAGAATAATGCTGTATCTTCCTATGCATTCTGGATGGGTGCAAAAATATTGAAAGAGAAAAAGATTCCTGAAAATTTTAAACTGAATACTTTAAATTGCGATGTCCCACAGAAGATTTTGATTTATAATCAATACCTGGGAAGAAATCATGGATTTATACTTTTGCAGAGCCTTTGATCTTTAAATTAATTAAAACTTTGTTCGCGGTAGCAGCAATTTTTGCGATCGCACTTTACTACCTGGAGGCCTGGCCATTCTGGCCGGTTATTTTGATCTGCCTGGTTTATATCATTCTGATGTTGGTGTTATCAACCAATGTACAGTTTAATTTTTTTGTAAAAGCTTATAATAAAAATCCGGAATATCCCGAGAATTCTGTTGCCTTAAGTTTTGACGATGGCCCAGTTGAAAATACGTTGAAGATCCTCGATATTTTGGATAAGCATAATGCAAAGGCAGCCTTTTTCTGTATTGGAAAGAATATTCAAAAGCATCCGGAGATTTTCAGGGAGATCATTAAAAGAGGTCACATTGTTGGTAATCATACTTTCTCGCATACAAGGAAAATGGGTATGCTTAGCAGCAAGAGGATAATAGAAGAAATCAATAAGTGTAATGAAGTTGCTGAGAAAATAGGAGGGGTACAGATGAAATTCTTTCGTCCTCCATTTGGAATTATAAACCCTAAAACTCAAAGAGCCTTGAAAAAAACTGGTCACCAGGTTATAGGATGGAATAACAGGCCTTATGATGCGATCACTAAATCTCCTGAAAAAATACTTGAAAGGATTACCAGGGACCTAAACCGGGGAGACCTTATTCTTTTGCATGATAATATGCTTAAGACCGGGCCTGTCTTGGAACAATTATTGGTAATTCTAAAGCAACGTAATTTCAGTACGGTAAGACCGGATAGATTATTTGATATTCATGCGTATAGTTAAAGTTTTTATTTTTCTTTTTAGTCTTGGAGTGTTCGCTCAGAATGGTGCTTTAAGCAACTCTGAGCAGCAGGCATTTAAAGCCAGTGTAATTCAAAAATCTAATGATATCAATAACTTTTATGCAGAGTTCTCCCAAACCAAGCATATGAGTATGATGAATGAAGATCCAGAGAGCCAGGGAAAAGTTTATTATCAGTCGCCAAATACGTTAAAATGGGAATACACCAGGCCCTACGATTATCAACTTCTTTTTAAGGATTCTAAACTGTTTATAAATGAAGAAGGTCAAATGTCTGAAGTTGACCTGTCATCAAATGAGCTATTTGAGAAAATGGGTGAATTGGTAGCCGGAAGTGTCAATGGTAAGATTCTCATGGCCGATACGGATTTTGATATCACCTATCATCATGCCGGGCAGAATGTAAAGGCTGTTATAATTCCCAGGGATGAAAATCTACTAGAAATGTTCAGGGAAATATGGATAAATTTTAATTCAGATCATCTAATTAAATCTGTGAGACTTATAGATCCCATGGGGGATTACACCGAGATTTCCATGAAGAACATCAAAATAAATCAGGCTTTTCCTCCCTCAGTTTTTCAAAACTAAAGTATCTTGCCCTTCCTAAACCTAGCTTATGATTCTGGAAGATTTTTATGAAGTTTCTAATACTACGCTTGCCGGCGATGATGCGGTAACTAGCTTAAAAGTAAATAAGGATCATGAAATTTATAAGGGTCACTTTCCGGGAAGACCTGTGACCCCGGGAGTAATATTAATGCAACTTTTCAAAGAAGAAGCTGAAAGGATCTTCGGAATCAGGCTTCAATTAGTTAGAGCCGATAATGTGAAATTTACGGCAGTTTTCGATCCTACACAGGAAGATGAATTAATCCTTGAATCCAATCTTACCGAAACCGGGGAGTTTATTAAACTAAAAGGGATCGCTAAGAATAGCACAGGTATTGTTTTAAAGATCAATTCTTTATACAAAGCCTGCTAATTACCGCCTTCTGTTATGATCCTCCTTGAATAAATAATATTTTTGCATTAAATATAATCAGAGTGAAAAAAGAGCCGGTTTTTCAAAAAAGGTTTGAGGATCTTAACTGTTGTGTTATTGTACCTACCTACAATAATGCACATTCGCTCGATAATTTTTTAACCGATCTAAAGCTCTATACCAGCAGGATCATTGTGATCAACGATGGTTCTACCGATTCTACCGCCGAGATCCTGGAAAGACATCCTGAATTTCATCATAAATTCCATCCTGAAAATAAGGGAAAAGGAATCGCTCTTAAAACAGGTTTCAGGTTTGCACAGGAATTAGGTTATGAATATGCCATCACCATAGATTCAGACGGTCAGCATTATCCAGATGATCTGGATGTATTTCTAACTGAACTTGAATTAAGAGACAACGATGATCCAAAGCTCTTACTGGTAGGTGACCGGAATATGGGCAGGGATGGTATTCCCGGAAAAAGCAGTAAAGGAAACAGGTTCTCAAATTTCTGGTTTTTAGTGGTAACTGGGATTGAATTACACGATACTCAAAGTGGTTATCGTTTGTACCCGGTTAAGCTTATCAACTCGCTAAAGCTAATCACCTGGAAGTTTGAATTGGAAATCGAAGTTCTGGTGAAAGCCGCATGGAAAAAAGCTGAAGTAAAGAATATACCTATTAAAGTTCACTACCAGGAAGGGGATAGGGTAACTCACTTCAGACCTTTTTGGGATATTGTTAGAATTGTCTTGCTTTATATGTGGTTTGTCTTGGTTAGCTTCTTTTATATTCATCCCCGGAATAAATACCAGGATTTTAAGAAAAAAGGTTTTAAAAGGTTTTGGAAAGAAGATATCATAAAGAGTCAGGAACCACCACATAAGAAGGCGGCTGCTATAGCTCTGGGGGTTTTTGTAGGGATATCTCCATGTTGGGGAATACATACGCTGTTGGTATTTACACTAGCAGCAGTTTTTAATTTAAATAAGGTTATAGCCTTTTTATTCTCCAATATAAGCATACCGCCTTTTATACCGGTAATAATCTACGCCAGTTATCAAATGGGTTCTTTCATTACGGGAAAGGGATTTGACTGGGATCTCAAATTGCAAAAGTTCGATTCAGGTACCGATGTCTTTATGGGACTCTGGCAATATATAATGGGAAGTTTCGCCCTGGCAATTGTAATGGCGATAAGCCTGTGGATTGTATTTTATTTTTTATTTTCGGTTTTTAACCAAAAGCAGGTGGTGAAACCTTGATGAATAGAGCTTTCCTTAATATTCACAATTATTTGAAAAACCATGAAATTATCGGTTTTTCCCTCTTGCTTTTCTATGCTTTAATCGTCTCTTTCTTTGCCTGGAATATTCATTTTGAAGAGGATATTACCAAGCTCATTCCTTCAGGAGAAAAACAGCAAACACTTAAGAAGATCCTGAAGGAAGCTGACTTTTCAGATAAATTAATCCTGAGTATTTCGACAGAATCTGACGAAGTGAATCCAGACTCTCTGGTTAAATATGCTAATGAGATCACAGGAATTCTAAAGAATGATTATTCAGACTACGTTAGTGAGGTCAAAGGCATCATACCTGAAAAGGATCTAACGCAGATCTATAATTTTGTATACAGTAACCTGCCTATATTCCTTGATGAGGGTGATTATGAGCAGATAGGGAAAAGGTTGTATCCAGATAGTATTCACAGGAGATTTGAATCTGGATACAGGCAATTATTGTCACCCACTGGGTTTGTAACCAAAGATTATTTTTTAAAAGATCCATTAAGTTTTACAAATCTGGGACTGGCTAAACTGCAGGAACTACAGGTAGGAGATGATTTCAGTATTTATAAGAATTACCTGATCACTCAAGACAGGAAAAGTGTCATTCTTTTCCTGGACCCGGTTTATCCTTCCTCTGAAACCAACAAAAATCAGGACTTTATCGATTCTCTTGATGCCACGGTTAAACTGCTTAATGAAAAATATACTAATGTTGAAGCCTCTTATTTTGGTGGTGTATTATACTCCCTGGCTAATGCAAACCGAATAAAAAAGGATATACAGCTTACCATGGGAATTGCAGTAAGCTTACTCCTGTTGCTGCTTGTATTTTTTTACCGAAAGATCTATGTTCCGCTGCTGTTATTTTTACCCAGTTTGCTGGCCGGTATCTCTGCAATTGCAGCTCTAAGTATATTTAAGGGTAGTGTTTCTTCTATCTCTTTGGGAATCGGAGCGATCCTTCTTGGGGTTACCCTTGATTATGCATTGCATATCTTAACCCATTTCCGGAATAATAATAATATAGAAAATCTATACCGTGATATTTCTAAACCTGTTCTTATGAGCAGCCTAACCACGGCCATCGCTTTTCTCTGCCTGATATTTGTTCGTAGTGAAGCACTTAATGATCTTGGAATTTTTGCCGCGATAAGTGTTTTATTGTCATCGGTTTTTTCTCTTATCCTTATTCCATTGTTTTATCATCCCGGACCGCAAAATGCCAGTCATTCTACGTTTCTAGATAAAATTGCTGGATTCGATTATTCCAAGGTGAAAACTTTAGTAGTTACTATCCTTGTTATTTTCGTAGTTTCGATCTTCTTTTTCAACAAGGTTGAATTTAATAGTGATCTTTCCAAACTAAACTATGAGCCAGATAACATCAAAAAATTGGAACAGGAAGTCGAAACTTTGGCAGGAAGGTCTGGAAAGAGTGTTTATATGGTTACTTACGGAAATTCTGTAGATGAAGCACTATCCCAGAATAGTAGGTTATATGAGCAACTACAGGAGTTCAAGAATGAAGAACTGATAACGAATTTTAGCAGTATTGGGGGAGTGATACATTCAACCACCACCCAGGATTTGAAAATTGAGAATTGGGATAATTTCTGGACAGTTTCTAAAGCAGATAGTTTAAAGGAGAATCTTGACGATGTCTCCTCAGCATTTGGTTTCAGGCCTGGAACCTTTGGTGAATTCTATGATTTAATTAATAAGGATTTTAAAACCATAGGCCTTGATGATTACAAAAATGCAGGTTCGCTTTACCTTAATGATTTTATTTCAGAGGGAGAAGGTCTGGCAACGGTTACAAGTACCGTAAGCCTTGAAAAGGATAAAGCTGAGGAATTTGTTTCTTATTTTCAGGATGAACCCGGAGTTTTTGCATTAGACAGGCAGGCTATGAACGAGAACTTCCTGGGTAACCTAAAAGGCGATTTTAACAGGCTTATTCTTATTTCGATTTTTGCAGTTTTTATGGTATTGCTAATTTCTTACCGTAATTTTGAAATAAGTTTATTTACTATATTACCCATAGTAATTACCTGGATCTGTGCCCTTGGTATCATGGCGATTTTAAAGATTGAATTCAATATTCTGAATATAATTATCTCAACTTTTATTTTCGGTTTAGGGCTTGATTACAGCATTTTCATTACCAACGCTTGCCTGAATGAATACGAAACAGGTCGTTTCGAGCTAAAGACTTATCAAACCTCTATTTTAATTTCAGTAATTACCACCCTTTTGGGAATGGGGGCATTGATATTCGCTCAGCATCCTGCTTTAAGATCGGTTTCAATAATTTCAATAATTGGTGTTCTAACTGCGGTTTCGGTGAGTTTTGTAATACAACGTGCCATTTTCCGCAAACTGGTTCTGAACAGGGTGAAAATTGGAAAATCACCTCTTTATTTCAAAAAGCTGGGTGATTACAAGGGTAGGATCTCTAAAAGCGAAAGTGAAAAACTATATCATAAACGCGCTATTCTCGATAATTACCGTTACAAATCTATTTATTCGGAAGTTAGAAAGAATTTCAGGAAGATTCGGGAGAAGAATCTAAGGATAAGCAGGTATATCGAAAATGGTGAAAGTATCACCGTTATAAATTCCGGTTACGGAATAATTCCACTTTTCCTATCCTATAAATTTGAAAATTCGGCCATACATGCCTACGAAAATGATGTAGAGGCTCTGAATTTTGCGCGTGGCACCGGAAGATCTAAAATCGCAAATATCGCTTTCTATTCATATACTGAAGAGCTTCCTGAAACCAAAGTATATGTGATCTATGGTAATTTTTACCAGGAAGGGATTTTAAAAGAATTGATCTTAAAGCAAGCAGATAAAGTGATCTTTATCGATTCAGAATTTCCAACAAGGTGGTTGCTGGACGTTAATTTTGAGATCGTATATCGTCAGAATAATATAAAAGTACTTCGAAGAGCTGAATAAATGAAGACCTGGTATTTGCTGATATTATCGATTTCTCTATTCCTTACTTCTTGCGGGGTCAAAAAGGCAATGCGGCAACGTCCTGATTTTTCTGGGATCGAAAAAATAGACACCAGCAGGATAAAGCATTCTGAAAAATTTTTCAGTTTAGGAAAAAATCAGGTCTACCAGAATGAACAGGGTATATGGGAGCTTTACCTGGAAGGGGACGCACTTGAAAGGGGGGTGGCAAATGGTAATTTAACCCGTGAGCTTATTCATCATCAGGAGATCGCATTTATGGACAAGCTCCAGGATATGGTGCCTTCAAAAAGTTATCGTGGATTTCTGAAGTCTGTTGTTTCATGGTTCAATAGAAAGATGTACCTGCATGTCCCGGAAGAGTATAAACAGGAGATTTACGGAGTTTCCAGATACGGTTTGAAAAGATATGACGATTTTGCACCAGGATACGTAAGAATGCTTTATTTCCATGGAGCACATGATATTGGACACGCCCTGCAGGATCTTATGCTGGTTGGATGTACCTCGTTTGCGGCCTGGGATTCAAAATCTGAGGACGGAGAGCTGATTTTAGGTAGAAACTTTGATTTTTATGCCGGGGATGAATTTGGTGAACAGAAAATAGTAGCTTTTGTTAAACCCGATTCGGGAAATAAGTTCATGATGTATACCTGGGGAGGAATGATAGGAGCCGTTAGTGGCATGAATGAAAAGGGAATTACGGTTACTATCAATGCTGGAAAGTCTAAAATGCCATTTATAGCAAAAACTCCGATAAGTCTTTTGGCAAGGGAAATCCTGCAATATGCTTCAAGTACTGCCGAGGCCGTTAAAATAGCCAGTAAGAGAGAGGTTTTTGTTTCTGAATCGATCATGGTGGGTAGCGGAGATGAAAAAAAGGCCATTCTAATTGAGGTTTCTCCTTCAAATTTTGGGGTTTATGAAGTTCAGAATTCAGATCATTTGATTTGCAGTAATCATTTTCAAAGCGATGCTTACGCCAGGGATTATCGCAATTTGAATGCGATTCAGGAAAGTCATTCAAAATATCGCTTCGATCGCATGCAGGAGCTGGTTTCTGAAGCTGAAAAGATAGATCCAGTTAAGGCTGTAAAGATTTTGAGGAATACCAAAGGTTTAAATGATAAACGGTTAGGTTACGGTAACGAAAAGGCGATCAACCAGCTTTTAGCTCATCATGGAATTGTTTTTAAACCAGAATCGCGAAAGGTTTGGGTTTCCTCGAACCCTTACCAAATGGGAGAGTTTGTTGCCTATGACCTGGAGAAGGTTTTTCGGAAATTTGAAAATGGTTTGATAGGCGAATCTGTTGCTGAAATTCAGGAGAATATTCCTGAAAGTGAATTTATTCAATCAAAAGCTTTTCAAGATTATGAAGAGTTCAGGAAGCTGGAGGTGAAGGTGAAAGACAAACTTTCAAATGAAATCCCGGTTGAGAAAGGAACACTCAGGAGGTTAGTTCAGTTAAATCCGGATTTCTGGGAGGCATGGTTTCTCGCCGGACAAGCTTATTATAATCATGAAGATTATAAAAATGCCATAATCCATTTCAAACAGGCTCAAAAAAGGGAAGTTACTACCGTGCCCGATGAAAAGCGTATAGAGAAAATGATCAAAAAAAGCTATCGAAAACTTTAAAATGCAAGATCAATCATTCCAAAATCCTGAAGTTATTAAAGCGGAACAATGGAAATTGTTCAAAAAGCAACTGGATTATATTTTTGAGAATTCTCCATATTACAGGAGGTTATTCCTTGAAAATTCTATCTCTCCAGATGAGATAAAATCTTTTGATGATTTAATTAAAATACCAGTTACCTCAAAGGAAGACCTTCAAAAGTTCAATTCAGAATTTATTTCTGTGCCGGAAGAAGAAATAATCGATTTTGTGACTACCTCCGGTACTCTAGGCAGTCCTGTTAATTTTGCACTGAATAATGCCGATCTGGATCGTCTCGCTGAAAATGAATACCGCTCCTATCTAATGACCGGGGTAAAGAAGGAAGATAAAGTTCAGATCACTACTACCCTGGATAGAAGGTTTATGGCAGGAATGGCTTATTTTTTAGGTTTAAGGAAACTTGGAGCGGGGATCATTAGAACTGGCAGCGGTTTGCCGCAATTGCAATGGGAAAGTATTGAGAGATTTAAACCGAATTATCTGGTAGCAGTTCCTTCATTTTTATTGAAAATGATCCGGTTTGCAGAGGAAAATAAAATTGATTTTAAGAACTCCTCGATCAAAGCCGCGATCTGTATAGGAGAGCCGTTAAGAGATCAGGATTTCAAACTTAATGCTCTGGGTAGAAAGATCACAAAGAAATGGAATATTACACTTTTCTCAACCTATGCTTCAACCGAAATGTCTACAGCATTCACAGAATGTCCCGATCATAAAGGAAATCATGTAGCTACAGATCTTATTCACACTGAAATTCTTAAAGAGAATGGCAAGCATGTGCTTCCAGGGGAAATTGGAGAATTGGTGGTAACACCTTTAGGTACCGAAACTATGCCTTTATTAAGGTTTGCTACAGGAGATATGCTTACTTATCAAGATAAACCCTGTTCCTGTGGTAGGAATACGATCAGGCTGAGTTCTGTAATTGGCAGAAAGCAGCAAAAGATGAAACTGAAAGGAACCAGTTTATATCCGCAGCATATTATTGAGGTATTGAATAAATACGGGAAGCTAGATTCTTATATTATTGAGGCCAGATTGGATAATTTCAACAATGATTTAGTCCAGGTGCTTATCCCAGATAACTTTAAGGAATTAGGTGAATTAAAAGATCTTTTTAAATCCACACTGAATGTAACTCCGGAATTAAAGGCTTTAAAACTGGAAGAGATCAACAATCTGAAATTTCCGAAGGGAAGCAGAAAACCACAAATTTTCAGGGATTTGAGGTGATCAAAACTTTTTGCAAAAAATGACGATCTTCTCTTCATTCATGTTTGTGGTAAAGAAAATATAATCGTCGCCACCCTCCTTAATTTTGAATTTTTTCCTGATTTTCTCTACCGATTCCGGGAAATTCCGTGTTGTTATATTCGCTTTTTTTCCCTTAAAGTATCGCTTTAATAAAGATGGTTTAAATTCTTTAATTCCAACAATTTCAAACCGTCTTCCCGGGAAATCAAAAAGCTTTTCTGACGTGTATAAATGGGAGTGTTGATGAATTTTCTTTGAATTGGTTTTTAGGGCAATTTTATCAAATAAACCGCTCTTCATTATAGCAGCATTTGGTTCATAAAGGTAGTTTTCAGGAAGACTGAAATTAACCATTTCATCCTCTTTGGTCACTTCAGCTAAAAATTTCTGGATCCTGTCTTTTTCAAAATTTACAGTCTCGATCACTGGTTCTCCTTGATATCCTTCTTCCAAAATCCAAAGCAATTCCTTAACATCATTCCTAACGGCTACAATATGGATTTCCTTCACAAATTTCAGTTCATTGATCCCCGCGCTAATGTCTAGAATAGGGGAGCTTTTAACCATTAAATTTTCGGTGTGACTAAAAATCAGGTCAATATTCTCCGGAATATTGGGTTCGCAATCTTCAAACTTAAAAACCTTTCCTCCACGATCATCTCTTCTCGCAGGATCTGAATAGATCAAATTGTACTGATTATCTGTTTTCTCAAGTAAAGCCAGGCCATTACCTGCATAGACCGAGAGATTATCTGCTTTTAGCGCAGTAAAATTATGTGCGGCAATTTCAGCGAGGTCTGCATTCAATTCGCAATAAGTGAAATCTTCGAAATTTCTGGAAAGGAAATAAGAGTCTATTCCAAGACCTCCGGTGAGGTCAATACCAGATTTTCCCTTCACTAACGCAGCCTTATAACTTGCGGTAATTTCAGAGGATGTTTGTTCAAGATTTAACTTTGGAGGATATAGAATTTCAGAATTTTCAAAAAAATGAGGGAATTTTTTTTCCGCTACCTGCATTCCCTTTATCTGCACAGCGATCTCCTGGA
This sequence comes from Christiangramia lutea, assembly GCF_022489035.1. GTDB lineage: Bacteria > Bacteroidota > Bacteroidia > Flavobacteriales > Flavobacteriaceae > Christiangramia > Christiangramia lutea. The sequence continues at coordinate 418,710 of NZ_JAKVTV010000002.1, read as the reverse complement.
TAGTGACTTTTTCAAACGGACTTCCCTTCAGAATAAGTGCAGGTAGATCTTTTTTGAGATTCTTTTTAATGAATCCTGAAACTTCCGGATCAAGGATAGCCTTGTTCAACATGAGTGCTAGAGGTCTCTGGTTAGCCTTTTAACGATCTTATATTCGCTTAGTGACTCTTTTGCGATTACCTTCAGGGCGGTATAAAAAGGCACTGCCACTACCATTCCCGTGATCCCGAACATTAGACCGGCAATAAGTATGATCAGGAAAATCTCTAAAGGATGAGATTTTACACTGGCTCCAAAGATCATAGGCTGAGAAATAAAATTATCGATCAGCTGGCAAATGCCATAGCCTAACATAACGTAAATAAGCCTTGGCAGAATTACACTGCTAAAATCGGCACCCAGGAAACTCGAAATAACGAATAAAGCCATTAAGATCCCTGCGATTAATGGCCCCAGGTAGGGTACCAGGTTCAGGAAAGCGCAAATGAACGCGATGGCGATAGGATTATTGATTTCAAAGACAGATAACAGAATTGCATATAGAACGAACAATACAGAAATCTGTAGGGTTAAACCTACGAAATACCTGGATAATAAAACCTTGATCTTGTTGAATACTCGCTGGAATTTTTGCTCTTCTCCGCGATTCGCGAATACCAAAATACTGTTCAACATTAATTTGCTGTCCTTTAAAAAGAAAAACGAAATAAACAGAATAGAAAATAACGCAACCAGGGTAGCACCAAGTATCCCGAAAACATTATTCAAAAATTTTGGAATTAGACTCACATCAAAATTTCTGATGAACTCACTTCTTTTTAAAGCCTCAATGATATTTATCTCCTGAATACCCAGGTAATTATTAATCTGTGTGTTCAGGTCATTCAGGTCGCTTTTAAAAGCCTCTATATCTATCTGGCCTAAATATTTACTTTGCTCTATAACAATTGGTATGAAAACAAAAATAATTCCTACAAAAATGGCTAGCACTAGAATCAGCACAATGATCACCGCGAGTTGATTGGGAATCTTTAACCTGTTCCGTAAGAATATAACCACCGGCCTGCCTACCAATGCGATCACTCCGGCAACGGCTACATATACAATCACCGACTGGACTTCCCATAAAAAGTAAAGAAGAAGCACGATACCAATCATGATACCGGTAGCTCTTAGAATTCCATTTGCAAAATCATGTGCTTTCACGGCGTAAATATATTATTTCTTCGCAAACTTGTTCAAGGCTTTTGTGATTTCGTATAATGCAATTCCTACAGATTGCGCCACATTCATGCTACTATTATTTCCAAACATTTCAATATGAAAACATGCATCGCAAAGTTTCAATGCATTTTCAGAAACCCCATGTCTTTCATTTCCAGCTATTAAAACTATATTCTGTTCCTTTTCTATAGAGATCTCCTGAATGGGTTTACTGTTAGAGGTGATCTCCAGAGCAACCGGATTATAACCTAATTCTTTTAAATATTTTATTGCTGAAATGGTATCTTCATGATATTCAGAATCTACAGTATTAAATGTGTTTCTTGCCGTTCGTTTAAGCCTGTTACTACTTAGATTAGGTTTCGTGCCACAAAAAATTATTTTTTGAATCCCGAATGCATCTGCTAGTCTGAAGAGGCTTCCCAGATTAGCTTCTCCTGTGATATTATCAAGTAATAGTATGATAGGAAATTCGGTTTGCTGAAACGAAGTTTCTTTATGTGTAAGTTGTTCTATCAATTCTCGAAAGCGTATTTAATGATATTTGCTCCCATTTTTAATGCTCTTTGCCGCACTTCTTCAGGATCGTTATGAACTTCGGGGCTTTCCCAACCATCTCCCAGGTCACTTTCAAAGGTGAATAGGAGTATAAGCCTGTCATTTTCAAAAATCCCGAATGCTTGGGGAGGTAGGCCATCATGTTCATGAATTTTCGGAAGCCCGTTTGGAAACGGAAATGCAATCGAGAAAACAGGGTGGTTTGCAGGTATCTCGGTAAGTTCCTTATCTGGAAATAACTTTTTGATCTCCTTACGTATATACTCATTCATCCCGTAATTATCATCGATATGTATAAAGCCTCCGCTTAAAAGATAATTTCTGAGGTTTTCAATCTCGTCACCGTTAAAAATCACATTTCCATGCCCCGTCATATGCACAAATGGAAACTGAAATATATCGGTGCTGCCAGGTTCAACTGTTTCCGGTTTGCTGGCAATATTCGTATTGATGTTCGAATTACAGAACTGAATTAAGTTTGGCAGGGCGGTAGGGTTGGAATACCAGTCTCCACCACCATTATATTTCAAAATGGCAATTTCCTGGGCATTTGCGGAACAAATAAATCCTAGGAAAGATAAAAAAAATAAAAACCGGTTTGTACCCATTTATATTTCCTGATTTTTTAAAGCGACGGTATGGCATGCAATGATAGCTGCAGTTTCAGTTCTTAACCTGCTCTCACCAAGACTTATTTGTTCCCAGCCATGTTCCAGAGCAGATTTTATTTCATCCTTGCTGAAATCGCCTTCTGGGCCTATCATGATATTTACGGTTTCCCAGGGATGAACTTTCTTTTGAAGATATGGTTTTTTCATTACATCTTCGCAGTGCGCTATTAACTTTGTGCCCTTGAGCTCCTTTTGCATAAAATCCTTGAAACTAATAGGTTCGTTCAGTTTAGGAAAATGAGCATGTAAAGATTGCTTCATGGCGCTTAATAATACTCGCTCATATCTTTCCAGTTTTACCACTTTTCTTTCGCTGTGATCGCAAATAATTGGTGTGATCTCGTGAACTCCAATTTCCATGGCTTTCTCCAGGAACCATTCATACCTGTCGTTCATCTTGGTTGGAGCAACGATCATATGCAAATAATAAGGTGGAGCCGGTTCTTTTTCAGATGAAAGTATCTTAACCACACACTTTTTAATATCCGCTTCCACGATCTCCGCAGTGAATATCATTCCTTTTCCATTGGTGATATTTAAAATATCCCCGGTGTTTTTCCGAAGAACTTTTACAATATGCCTGCTTTCATCTCTTGGAAAAGTGACTAGCTCATCTTTTTCAGAAATATCAGGATTAAAGAATAATTGCATACTAGAATTTATATCTGGATTGTGCGGTCACAGAAAAATCGGTAAAATCCTTTTTTAGATATTTATGGTATCCCGCAATCCCGATCATGGCCGCATTATCTGTAGTATATTCAAATTTAGGAATATAGCATTTCCAACCCCATTTTTTTTCAGCATCCTGAAGCGCTTTTCTAATACCACTGTTAGCCGAAACTCCGCCACCAATGGCCACCTGGTTGATACCGGTTTCTTTAACGGCCTTTTTTATCTTATCCATCAAAATTCCAATGATGGTATACTGGATAGATGCACAAATATCCTTCAGGTTCTTTTCAATAAAATCGGGATCGTTCTTTGTTTCCTTCTGAACAAAATAAAGCACTGCAGTTTTAAACCCACTAAAACTAAAGTTAAGGCCGTCAACCTTGGGTTTTGGGAACTTAAATGCTTTTGGATTCCCTTCACGGGCATATTTATCTATAAGAGGTCCACCGGGATAGGGGAGTCCAAGGATTTTGGCGCTCTTATCGAAAGCTTCTCCAACCGCATCATCCATGGTCTCGCCAATTACATCCATTTTAAAATAATCTGAAACCTTCACGATTTGCGTGTGTCCGCCACTTATCGTCATGGCTAGAAACGGGAATTCAGGTTTGTCAAATCCATCCTCTTCGATAAAGTGAGCCAGGATATGTGCTTGCATATGGTTAACCTCGATTAAAGGTATGTTTAAGCCCATGGCCAGGGACTTGGCAAAAGAGGTTCCAACCAGGAGAGATCCCATTAGCCCTGGACCCCGGGTAAAGGCAATTGCAGAAACGTCTTTTTTATCGATATTTGCCTTCGCCAGGGCCTGGTGTATCACGGGAACGATATTTTGTTGATGTGCTCTTGAGGCAAGTTCCGGAACTACACCTCCATATTGTTGATGCACTTCCTGAGTGGCTACAATATTAGATAAGATTTTTCCGTTGCAAAGTACAGCCGCGGCTGTATCGTCACAGGAAGATTCAATGGCGAGAATGTTTATTTTTTGGTCTGGCATCAGAAATTATTGAACATAGAAGTTGTAAATTAGACGCAAAGTTAAAACATAATAACGTATCAAAAAATTCTGGAAAATACTAACTAAAACGCTGGTTGGCCTCGTTTTGTTCTTCATACTTTTATTGATAGTATTTTCTATTCCCGCTGTACAAACCTCTGTAGCAAATAGCCTTACGAACAGCCTGCGAGAAAAGAATGATGTGAATATTTCTGTAGGCAGGGTTTCATTAAGCTATTTCGGGAATGTGAAACTCAATGAAATATATGTTGAGGATCATCATGAAGACACCTTGTTAACTGCAAAAGAAGTGCGTTCCAGCTTCCTAAGCTTTGTAAATATTATTAACAATTCCCCTAATCTTGGAGATACACGAATCGAAGGTCTGAATATGCAGATGCGTAGGTACAAGAACGAAGATCTCGACAATTTAGGTGTATTGATCGAAAAGCTTCGGAAAGAACCTACCGGGAATACACCAAATTTTGAACTTCATGCTGAAAATGTTCAGATTTTAAATAGCAGGTATAGTTTTATAGATGAAAACCTGGATGCGCAGGACGTTCTAATCGTAGATAGCCTCAATATCTATGCGAACGAACTTCAAATAGATGGTGCCAATATTGATATTGATATTGGAATGCTCAGCGGATATGAACATCGGGGAATTCATATTGATAATCTTTCAACTCAATTCCATTACGATCCAAACCAGATGGAACTGGTAGATATGCAACTTCAGACTCCGGGATCTTTAATAAATGCCGATCTTTTTTTTGAATATGACCTTTCCGATTTTTCCGATTTTGAAAACCTGGTACAGGTAGAAGCGAATTTTAGAGAAAGTGTTATTTCCAGTAATGACCTAAAAGCTTTTTATGATGGTTTTGGTGAGGATCAGATACTAAATTTCCAAACCAAATTAACAGGGACATTGAATGATTTCTTCCTGGAAGATTTTGCCTTGCAAGGCTTGGATAGAACGGAAATTTATGGAAACTTCCAGATACAGGGCTCCTTTTCCCGTGATCCTGAAAAATTCAGTATGGATGGAAGTTTTTCAGATTTCTATACCAACTATTACGATATGGTTAATTTCCTGCCCGGGCCTCTATTAGGAAAATTACCTGAAAATCTAAGGGATTTCGGAAACGTAAATCTTAAGGGTAGCACATTCGTTACCAGTTCATCTTTGGACGCCGATGTGTACCTAACCAGCCAGCTAGGATCGGCAGATGCAGACTTTGTACTGAATAATTTTAATAATTCGGCCAATTCAAATTATAAGGGAAAACTGATCTTTAAAGATATTAACCTTGGTAAGCTTATCAAGAATGAAAAATTAGGTAAAACCAGTTTTAATCTTGACTTTGATGGGGGAGGATTTAATCCGGAAGATCTAAATACCAAGCTGAAAGGAGAAGTTTCCAAGATCACCTACAATGATTATACTTATACCGACATTCGGTTAATTGGAAATCTGCGAAATCCATTGTTCAATGGATATTTTGTCTCAGATGATCCAAATCTGCAAATGGAATTCAATGGACTAATAGATGTTTCTGACGATATTAACGTATACGATTTCGAGGCTTCAGTAGAATACGCCGACCTGAACACATTAAATTTTGTAAGCCGGGATAGCATATCTGTATTTAAGGGGGATGTAATCATGAACATGAAAGGAACCAATGTGGATAATGCCTTCGGAGATATATTGTTGTTAAATACTTCCTACAAGAACCAGAATGACCTTTATTATTTTGATGATCTTAATATCACTTCCAGTTTTGAAGGGCCCGTTAGAACAATTACTATTAATTCACCAGATGTGATTAATGGAGAGGTTACCGGTGTTTTCAGGATCAATGAAGTTGAATCCCTGGTGAAGAACTCGATTGGAAGTATTTATACGAACTATAAACCCGAAACGATCACTACGAACCAGTATATGGAATTCGATTTTGACATCTATAACCAGATCGTGGAAGTTTTCTTTCCTGAAATTGAACTTGCTCCAAATACTTTTATTCGAGGAAGGGTAGAATCAGACGAATCTGAATTCAGGTTAACCTTTAAATCTCCGAGAATCGATGTTCTGGATAACATGATGGAGGATATTAACCTTCAGGTAGATAATACAAACCCTATTTATAATACCTATTTCGAGGCTGATAGTGTTGCAACCGATTTTTATAATTTCTCAGAATTCAGTTTTATTAATGTAACCCAGAGAGATACGCTGTTCATTCGTTCAGAATTTAAAGGAGGCGAGGCTAATAATGATGTTTTTAATCTTAACCTTTTCCATACGATTAATGAGGAAAATAAATCTGTGGTGGGTATTCAAAGATCAGATTTTAAATTCAAGGAAAATGTTTGGTATCTAAATGAAGATAGTGATCTAAGTAATAAAATAGTATTCGATAACAATTTCAGGGACATGCAGATCGACTCCCTGGTAATGAGTCATGAGAATGAAGAGATTAGATTAAGCGGGATAAAAAGAGACTCTTCTTATAAGAATTTCAAGATGAAATTCATTAATGTGGATATTGGAAAGATTACTCCTGAAATTGATAGTTTGGACCTGGCCGGAACCTTAAACGGCGATCTGGACCTATTACAGGAGAAAGGAGCATATTTTCCCAAAACAAACTTACAAATTGATTCTTTGGAAGTGAACGACACCTTTATGGGGAATCTTAGCCTTGACGTGGATGGAAATGAAGATCTTACTAATTACGCTGTCTATGCGCTAATTAAAAAACAGGGCTTTGAGTCATTGTCTGCCATTGGCGATATTAATGTTGCAGGGGATGAGCCTCTTATAGACTTGGAGGTAAATCTAAATAAATTGAACCTATCGATTTTCACTGCATTGGGCGCAGATGTGCTCACAGATATACGTGGACTCGCCTCGGGAAGAGCATTTGTTACAGGGAACTATAAAAACCCGGATTTTTCTGGAAGCCTGAGATTGAATAAGGCTGGTTTAAGAATCCCTTATTTAAATGTGGATATAGACCTGAAAGAGGAAGCCCGGGTAAACCTTACCAAGCAACAATTCGTCTTTGAAAATATAGATATTGTAGATACAAAATACAATACCAGGGGAGTTCTGGATGGTACAATTTCCCATCGTAATTTTTCTGAATGGTTCCTGGATCTGTCCTTAAACTCGAACAGGATGCTGGTTCTTGATACTGAAGTCGATGAAGATGCACTTTATTACGGAACTGCGTTTATTGATGGTGAAGCTACTATAAAAGGGCCAACAGATGAACTGGTAATTGATGTTACTGCTGCTACAGAGCGGGGAACCGTTTTTAAAATCCCTTTAAGTGACACCGAATCGGTTGGAGATAATTCATTCATACGTTTCTTAAGTCCTGAAGAAAAAGCGGCCAGGCTTGCAGGTGAAGAGATTGAAATACCAGAGGTTAAAGGTATCGAGATGATCTTTGACCTTGATGTGACTAATGATGCTGAAGTTGAAGTGGTGGTGGACAAAACCAGTGGTAGTACTTTGAGGGGACGAGGTTCCGGGAATTTACTTTTGGAAATAAATACCAATGGAAAGTTCAATATGTGGGGGGACTTTATTGTTTATGAAGGAGTATATAATTTTAAATATGCCGGACTGGTTCAGAAAGTATTTACCGTTGAATCTGGTGGAAGTATCAACTGGGATGGGGATCCAACCGACGCTCAGTTAGATGTAAGTGCAGTTTATTCCCTGAACGCCAATCCGGCCGTGTTACTTGAAAATCCTTCAGTGAACAGGAAGATCCCTGTAGAAGTTGTTATTAATCTTCAGGGGGATATTGAGCAACCGGAAATAGGATTTGAAATCGATTTTCCAAGCGCCAGTTCCACTGTAAAATCTGAATTGCAATACAGGATAGATGATCGTGCCACTACAGAATTACAGGCGCTGTTCCTGGTGACCCAGGGAACATTTTACAGTGAATTCGGGTTGCGTGGTGCTGCGATCTATGGAACTCTTGCGGAAAGAGCCTCCAGTATTGTAAATGACATTTTCGCCGATGATAATGGTAAGTTCCAGGTAGGGGTTAATTATGTTCAGGGAGACCGGACACCAGATCAACAAACCGTGGATAGGTTTGGCCTTACCTTGTCCACTCAGATCTCAGATCGAGTGATCATTAACGGTCAGGTAGGGGTGCCTATTGGAGGTGTTACAGAATCTGTGATTATTGGTGACCTGGAAATCGAATTTTTACTTAATGAAGATGGAACCTTAAGAGCTAAGGTTTTCAACCGTGAAAATAACATTCAGTTCATTGGTGAAGAAATTGGTTTTACCCAGGGAGTAGGATTATCATATAATGTAGATTTTAATACTTTCAAAGAACTTATCAGGAAGATCGCTAATACCGAGATCGCCAAGGCCGATGATGAAGGGGAGAACCTGGAAACTTCGAATTTTGAGTCTCCTGATTTTATTAACTTTCCGGAAGAGGCCGATAACTAGAAAATTTTAATATTTATTTAGTTTTGAATTCTTTTCATCACTTTAACTTTGATGAAATAGACCTGTGTTCATGCATAGATCTTAAAATTTAGTTTGTAGATTTAAGATTCAATTTCTTTAAACATGAGTAAAAAAGTTAGACGTATTGGAGTAATGACCTCCGGAGGTGATTCACCTGGAATGAATGCGGCCATAAGGGCAGTGGTAAGAACCTGTGCATATTATCATACAGACTGTGTGGGTTATTACCAGGGATTCCAGGGAATGATAAATGGCGATTCGGTAAAATTGAATGCTCGTAGTGTTCGTAATATTGTAAACCAGGGTGGAACCATACTTCAGTCTGCAAGGTCTAAAGAATTTTTAACCAAAGAAGGAAGAGCCAAGGCGGCGAAAAATTTGAGGGAAGCAGAGGTAGATGCCATGATCCTTATTGGTGGTGACGGAACTTTTAGAGGAGGCCAGGTTTTTAGTCAGGAGCATGATATACCAGTAATTGGAGTTCCCGGAACTATAGATAATGATATTTACGGGACTCATTATACCATTGGTTACGATACCGCCCTTAATACTGTCGTTGAAGCTATCGATAAGATTCGTGATACGGCCAGTTCTCATAACCGACTATTCTTTGTTGAAGTCATGGGAAGAGATGCAGGGTTTATTGCATTAAATAGTGGAATTGGCGCAGGTGCTGAAGAAATTTTAATTCCTGAAGAGGACCTTGGGCTTGAGAGATTGCTGGATTCTTTAGAAAGAAGTAGGAGAGCAGGAAAAACTTCAAGTATCGTAGTGGTGTCTGAAGGAGATAAGATTGGTAAAAACGTTTTTGAACTGGCCGAATATGTAAAGAAGAACCTTCCTTATTATGATGCCAGGGTAACTGTTTTGGGGCATATTCAGCGAGGAGGCAGACCAACCTGTTTTGATCGGGTCCTGGCGAGTAGGTTATCTGTAAAAGCTGTGGAACTTTTACTTGATGATAAAAAGGATCTAATGGTTGGAATGATGAACAATGAAATGGAATCCTGCAGCCTCGATCAGGCATTGAAAGGAAAACATAATATAAACAAGGATCTTTTAAGGATCTCTGAAATCCTGTCGACTTAATATGAAGACCATAGCCATAATTGCCCATGATGGAAAAAAACCTGAAATGGTTCAGTTTCTAAATGAATTCAGAGAAATTCTTCACAATAAACAAATAAAGATAATTGCTACAGGTACTACGGGTACAAAGACCGAAGCAGCCGGTTATAAGGTGGAAAAATTATTATCCGGACCACTGGGAGGCGATGCTCAAATAGCTGCTAGAATAGCAGAAGGTCTGGTAGATATGGTAATATTTTTTCGTGATCCTATGGATAAGCACCCACATGAACCGGATATTTTCATGCTGATGAGATTATGCGATGTGCACAATATACCGCTGGCAACCAACCCTGCTACTGCACGTTTATTAATAAAAGGATCTGACGATTAGTACTTTACTGCAATAGCGCTTATCTCTACATTTACGAATTTAGGCAGGTTCGCAACTTCTACGGTTTCCCTTGCTGGAGCATTTTCTGAATTGAAATAACGGGCATAAACCTCGTTGATCTTTCCGAAATTATTCATGTCGCTTATGAAAATTGAAGTCTTAACGATGTGGTTCATATTTAAACCAGCTTCAGTCAAAATGGCCTTTAAATTTTCTAATACCTGGGTAGTTTCTTTTTCCAGGTCATCGGTGAGGAGATCTCCTGTTTCTGGATCTATGGCGATTTGCCCGGAAACGTATAGGGTATTACCGGCAAAAATTGCCTGGTTATAAGGTCCTATGGGAGCAGGTGCTGCTTTGGTTTTAATTACTTTTTTCATATCGGTCGAATTTAATTTTCAGTAACATTATAAGTTTCTGTCTGGAACCCTTCTTTGCTCATATTTAATGTCGCTTAACACGTTTGCCTTAATACGAATCAAAAAGTTCCAGGATTTTCTATTTCCGAAGGGAACCCAACTAAAACTCATCATCCAGCTATTAAGATCCCTCTGAAATCTTAATTGCGTTGGGGTAACTCCACTATTCACCAAGTCGTACCCGGAACTAACCCCTACTTTCCACTTAGGAGCAAGTTCTACATTACCATTGAACATGATGGAATGGGCAGAAATATCGCTTTGGCGGGCATTATTTGAATAATTCATAGAATAGGCGAGTCTCACATCCCACGGGATCTTATAGTTATACCAGGAACTTTCGTTTTCAGTTTCCTTGCCTTCAAACGGATCCTCATCAAAAAGATCCCCATCTAATCCCATTCCTTTTCCGAAGAGATCATCGGGTCTACCACCGTTTCTGTAGGTTTCATTATCCATTTCATCAGTCTCATCTTCTTCTTCCCGGTCTTCAAAATCCTTGCTGGAAAAGGCGTACCCAAAATTTACCTGACCACTGGTAAGCCTGAAAAGGCTTCCACCGTTCTCGATGTTCAGTTTATCTATTCTTCGGTTATTATTATCCAGGGCATAAATATCCAGGTTAGCACCGAAGTTGATGTCTAGTTTATTCTTTACAATAGGGATAGATCCTCTTAAAGCTATAGGAGATAATCTTAATGAATCCCCGGCAAGATTATAACTGGTACTAGCACTAAAGTTATTTAGAAGGATGATCTTCTTGGGTTCCGTAGCAGTACTATCCTTGTCTCTTACTTTAGCTTCGAAGGTATTACTAATGCTTAGTCCAATAGAACTTGAAAAATTCCTTCCGGGAGCACCATAAAGAGTACCATCGAATCTCGAATAGTCCACAAGTTCTATTTGGTCTGGATCTGTTGGGTCTGTTCTTTCGTAGGTCTCATAATAGCGGTCAAAACCAGGATTAATATTATAGGTTACAGAAGGTCGCATCACATGCCGGATTGCCTGGATCTTTTTATCCTTTCCGAAGTTTTTTAAACCGTAAACGGTAGTACCAATGCTGGCATTGAAATTATAAGTTCTGTAGGCGTCAAATCCGCTAATAGTGTCAACCACAACTTCATCTATAGTAGGGTCGTAAGATCTTTCAAATGTTTTGGAGACCCAGGTTTCCTGATAGTTAGTTCCTGTACTAACACTCAAAAACTTGAATAACTTAAAGTTCGTGGTTAAAGGTATCTGGTGTTGAGCTCCTAATCTTGCATCTTTAAACATTTCAGAAGTGAAAAATAGAGAATCAACAGTATTCATCTGGTTTTCTGCTCTCAGGTTATACTGTAAGTTTACGTTCTGAATTAATCCTCTTTTTGCGCCTCCTTTAGAAGCAAAAGGGTAGATCCTGGACATGCTTAGCTGTAGGGTAGGTAGACTAAGATTAATTTCCTGGGTATTGGTGTTTTGTGAATGCCTCGCCGCTAAACTAAGGTTCACCTGTGGTTCACCTGCAAAAGTCTTACTATATGAAACAGAAGAGCTAAGGGTATTATTCAGGTAGTTACCCTGGTTAGCCTGGTTGATTGATTCTGCATAATATTCGCTACTACCCAGGTTTACAGAAGCTGAAAATCTAGAACTTGGATTAGCTTTAGGATCCTGACTATGACTCCACTGAATGTTATAGGAAGATCTTTCGCTGAAATCGGGAAAACCACGTTCGCTGTTGAACAACTTCTCATATCTCACTCGCGCATTACCCCGATACTTATACCTTTTGGCATAGTTCGAAGAAAATTCCAGGGTGTAGGAGCCATTGGTGTAATAACTCCCTAAAGTCAAAAGGTCTACATAGTCACTGATGGCAAAATAGTACCCACCGTTTTGAAGATTGTAACCAAACTGACTATCCCCAAAAGAAGGAATGATAAATCCAGAAGTTTCTTCATCGGTGAGGGGGAAATAGCCAAAGGGTAGTCCTAAAGGAGTGGGAACATCGGCGATATACATATTCACCAGGCCTGAAACGATCTTTTTGTCCGGTACGAATTTGATCCTTCGGGCGTAAAAGAAATATTCCGGATCGTCTACATCTTCTGAAGTAGTGAACCGGACGTTTTTCATGAAATAAACCGAATCATTTTCTCTTTTGGTGACCATTCCCTTTACATTGAACTCAGCTTCCTGGGTTCTGGAATTATAAACCAAAGCTCTCTCAGTATCAAAATTGAACCTGATGGAATCTGGTTCTACCTTTCTTTGTGCCTGGGTGAAAATTGGCTTTTGAGTATAATCCCCAATAGAATCCTCAATTCCGTAGGCAAACACCTCGTTTTTCTCATTATCGATTACTATAAGTCCGGCTTCAATCGTCATATCCCCGTAAATGATTTTAGCCTCGTTATAGAGATACATCTTATTTTCTCCTGGACTTAAACGCATATAATCCTTAGCGGTATAGTCTACAATATCGGTTAAAAACTGAGGTTTTCGAACTGTGTCTGTCTTCACCGTATCCTGTTCCTGAAGTTGTTCTGAGATCTCATTTGCATCAATGGCAGGAGGTATGGAATCCTGTTCAGATCTTACCGGAATTGAATTAGTCTCAATCTCCTGTGCCTGGGAAACTACTGAAAAGAACAGCGTGAAAACTAAGCAAAAAAGAGTATTGGGGATATTTGTTTGCAATGCTTTAAGTGCTATTTTTGTACGGATTGGCTTGCTTTTTGCAAATCCAAAATTACATATATTTTTTCAGCTGAGATTTGAAGGTGCAGGAAAAATAGTAATTAAAATATTCAACCTACTTAAGCGTTAGCTTTTTATGAGAACGAACTTACTTAAACTTTTCGTATTCACAATTTTTATATTAAGTCTTTCTAATTCTGCAATTGCGGCAGAAATCCCTCCTGTTAAAGATCAGTTTGTGGTGGTGCTTGACGCCGGTCATGGTGGGAAGGACCCGGGAAATATGGGGAATGGCTTCAAGGAAAAGGATATCGCCCTTAGCATTATCCTTAAAATTGGCAAAGAACTCGAAAAATATGAAGGGGTTAAGGTGGTTTACACCAGGAAATCTGATGTTTTTGTAGAATTGTTCGAAAGAGGGAGGATTGCTAACGAAGCCAATGCCGATCTTTTTGTTTCTGTACATTGTAATTCTCATAATTCACAGGCCTCAGGTACCGAAACTTTTGTTTTGGGGCTAAATCGGAATGAAACCAATTTTGAAGTAGCCAAAAAGGAAAATTCGGTGATCTATCTGGAGGAAAACTATGAAGTGACTTATGAGGGCTTCGACCCAAATTCACCCGAATCAACTATTGGTTCAACCATTATGCAGGAGGAGTACCTGGATCAAAGTATACTTCTGGCAGACCTGGTTCAGAAGGAATTTACAAATGACCTGAAGCGTAAGAATCGTGGAGTAAAGCAAATGGGACTTATTGTTCTGCACCAGACCTATATGCCCAGTGTTTTGGTAGAAACAGGTTTTCTTACCAATAACCAGGAAGGTCGTTATCTTAACAGCAGTCGAGGGCAGGAAGATATGGCAAGGGCGATTACCGAGGCAATCGTTCAATACAGCAAAACCATTAACCTGAATCTTTTAGAAAGTATCGCCAAGGATCACCCGGCAGAGAATTTAGATAATCCGGTAACTCAACCGGCCCAAATATACAAAGACGTTATCTTCAGGGTTCAGCTTGCCGCCGGTTCAAAAAAAATAGATCCTAAACCTTATAATTTTAAAGGATTAAAAAATGTGGATCGCAGCAAGGAAAATGGAATGTTTAAGTATTATTATGGTGAGACCTCAGATTATTTAAAAATTCAGCAATTACATCAGGAAGCGATAAACAAAGGATATCCAACAAGTTATATCGTTGCCTTCAGGGATGACCACAAAATAACGGTTAATGACGCGTTAAAATCTAAGCTCAAATAGGACAGCTTTTATATATTTATTTCTAAATTTGTGCGTATCCACTAAAATATTTGCTTTTGAAATATTCCAGAGAGGTAAAAACTGCCCTGCTAGCTATTATCGCAATAGTTATTTTAATTTTCGGTTATAGTTTTCTTAAAGGGGAAAATCTACTGGACAATAGTCGAACCTTTTATGCAGTCTACGATGATGTGGAAGGATTATCTCCATCTTCAGAAGTGACCATTAATGGTCTCAAAGTTGGCCAGATCACCAGTATCGATTTCCTGAACAACCAGGGTGAACTTTTAGTAACCTTTACGGTTAAAAATGATTTTAAATTTTCACGAAACAGCGAAGCGAATATTTATGGAGGTGGTATCATTGGAGGGAAATCCCTGGCTATTGTTCCTAAATATGACGTAAAAACGGGAATGGCCAAATCTGGAGATACTCTTGAAGGTACGAAAGAAGAAGGTATTATGGAGCTGGTTAATGACAGGCTTACTCCTCTACAGTCCAAGCTTGAAAATACTATCGTAAGTGCAGATTCCATGCTTACCGCCATCACTGAAATTCTTGACGATTCTACTCGAAATAATATAAGGGGAACATTCAGAAACCTTGATGCCACAGTTACTTCATTCAAAATTACTGCAGATGAGTTACAGGGTATTGTGCAGGGAAATTCAGAGAAACTTGACAGAACATTCACCAATCTGGACGAAATGTCTACCAATTTCAATAAGTTTTCAGATACTCTTACCAAAATGGACATTAACAAGATCATAAATGATCTTGAAAAAGTGATTGCAGATTTTGAATCGATTTCAGATAAACTTAATAATGGTGAAGGTACCGCTGCAAAACTTATAAATGACGACGCTGTCTATAATAACCTGGACAGGGCAACCAAACAACTGGAGGAATTATTGCAGGACGTTAAGTTAAATCCAAAGCGTTATGTTCACTTCTCGGTATTTGGTAAAAATCCGGGGCCATATGACCCACCGAAAGATTCTTTAAAATAACCAACCATGCAGATCGTTGCGCAAATTCTTTTTGTAATTGCCTTAGTGGCAGGAATTGGCTTTTTTGCCAGAAACATCAAACGTGTAATAAGGAATATAAAACTGGGCAGGGAAGTAGACCGTTCAGATAACCAGGGTGAAAGATTTGCCAAGATGGCCAGGGTAGCCATGGGGCAAAGCAAAATGGTAAAAAGGCCTATTGCGGGGATTCTTCATATTATAGTATATGTTGGCTTTATCATAATAAATATTGAAGTATTGGAGATCATCATAGATGGTATCTTTGGTACCCACCGCGTTTTTTCTTTCCTGGGAGGTTTTTATGATGTTTTGATCTTTAGTTTTGAGATCCTTGCATTCCTGGTGTTTGTAGGAGTAGTTATATTCTGGATTAGAAGAAATACAATAAACATTAAAAGGTTTTTAAGCAGGGAATTAAAAGGTTGGCCTAAAAATGATGCCAACTATATTCTATATTTTGAAATGGTTTTGATGATCCTTTTCCTAACCATGAATGCTGCCGATTATCAGTTACAGTTAAATGGGGCAGATCATTATGCTTCTGAAGCAGGCATCATGGGAAGTTTCCCTATCAGTCAGTATTTGCTTCCCTTGTTAGATGGCCTGAGTAATGCAACATTGATAATCATTGAAAGAGTAGCCTGGTGGCTTCATATACTGGGAATCTTATTTTTCCTGAACTACCTTTATTATTCAAAGCATCTTCATATTATCCTTGCATTTCCGAATGTTTATTTGTCGAAGCTTACTCCTCAGGGAGAATTCGATAACCTGGAAGCGGTTAAAAAGGAGGTTGAATTAATGATGGATCCAAATGCCGATCCTTTTGCAGCACCTGCAGAAGGAGAAGATGAGGGAGAACCCGAAAAATTTGGAGCTTCAGATATTTTTGATCTAAACCAGGTACAATTATTAAATTCTTATACCTGTACGGAATGTGGTCGCTGTACATCAGAATGCCCAGCAAACCAGACCGGCAAGAAATTATCTCCGCGTAAGATCATGATGGACACCCGTGACAGGGTAGAAGAGGTTGGGGAGATCATTAATAAGAATGGAAAATTCGAAGATGACGGCAAGCAATTACTGGACGATTATATTCTAAGAGAAGAACTATGGGCTTGTACCACTTGTAATGCTTGTGTTGAAGCCTGTCCGGTAGGAATAGATCCGTTATCGATTATTCTGGATATGAGAAGATATCTAGTGATGGAGCAAAGTGCCGCTCCTAATGAGCTGGCTATTGCGATGACCAATATCGAGAATAATGGCGCTCCATGGCCTTATAACCAGATGGATAGGTTGAAGTGGGCAGAGGAAAAATAATACAGAATTAAAGAATACGAGTAAAAGATAAATAATATGGCAGAAGCACTTAAGGTTCCAACAATGGCCGAATATATGGCAGAAGGTAAAAAACCGGAAGTTCTCTTTTGGGTAGGATGCGCAGGAAGTTTTGACGACCGAGCTAAGAAAATCACGAAAGCCTTTGTGAAATTATTACATGAAGCCAAAGTAGATTTTGCTGTACTGGGAACAGAAGAAAGTTGTACAGGTGACCCTGCTAAAAGGGCTGGTAATGAGTTTCTTTTCCAGATGCAGGCTGCTACAAATATTGAAGTGCTTAACGGCTACGAAATCAAGAAGGTGGTTACTGCCTGTCCTCACTGCTTTAATACCATTAAAAATGAATATCCTGCTTTAGGTGGGAATTATGATGTAATGCATCATACCCAATTTCTTAAGAACCTGCTTAGTGAAGGCCGACTTAAGGTTGAGGGAGGAAAATTCAAAGGAAAAAAGATTACATTTCATGATCCTTGCTATTTAGGACGTGCTAATGGCGAATATGAAGCTCCACGTGATCTTTTAAGAAAATTAGAAGTTGAGCTGGTGGAAATGCGCAAGTGTAAAAAGAATGGTCTTTGCTGTGGTGCTGGTGGTGGCCAAATGTTCAAAGAGCCAGAACCTGGAAATAAAGATGTAAATATCGAAAGGACTGAACAGGCTCTGGAAACGCAGCCTGAGATTATTGCAGCAGGTTGCCCGTTTTGTAATACTATGATGACAGACGGAGTGAAAAATAAGGAAAAAGAAGACAGCGTGGCAGTAATGGATGTTGCTGAAATGATCGCCAACGCCGAAGATCTTTAAATAAATAATCAAAAGTTAAATCCCGGTACTATATTTGACCTGAAGGCTAAATAAATTAGATTTGTAACAATTCAATATTAGCCTTTATGTTAGTACCATTTGATAGCCTTCCCGATAGTTCCAGAGTATGGATTTATCAGGCGAACAGGTCTTTTACCGAAGATGAAATTAATGAGTTGTCCGGTAGATTAGATTCCTTCATTGAGAAATGGACCGCTCATGGTGCAGATCTCAAAGCTTCTTACGAAATAAAATATAGACGCTTTATTACCATCGCCCTGGATCAGCAATTGAATGCTGCTTCCGGATGCTCTATAGATGCCTCTGTTCAATTCATTCAGCAGCTGGAAAAGGATTTCAATGTTGATCTTTTGGATAAAATGAATGTTTCTTACAAACAAGGGGAATTCATCGCTTATAAAAGTCTAACCGATTTCAGAAAAATGGCGAAACAGAAAGCGGTATCGCCGAACACGATCGTATTTAATAATCTGGTAAATAATAAAGCTGAATATCTTTCAGACTGGGAAGTTCCAGCATCTGAAAGCTGGCATAAACGTTTTATAAGTTGATGAAGTTGAAGCAGCTACAGACGTTTTTTATATTTTTTCTTTTTTTATTGATACCCTTCCTGGGAGTTTCTCAGCCTAAAAACCCATTATTCACTGAAGATTATCCTGAGCAGAAGCAATGGGTAGATAGCATCTACGATTCCATGAACCTGAAACAGAAGGTAGGGCAGTTGTTCATGGCCAGTATCTGGTCCAAGAATGATAATGAGGCAGATAGCATCAGGAAGCATATCAGGGAAAACCATATTGGAGGAATTATCTTTTCCAAAGGCGGACCGGTAAAACAGGCTCAGTTAACCAATGAATTTCAGGAAATGTCTGAAGTTCCCTTGCTTGTTGGAATGGATGCAGAATGGGGCCTGGCCATGCGCCTGGACAGCACTTATGCCTTACCCTGGAATATGACCCTGGGAGCGATTCAAAACGATCAGTTAATTGAAGAAGCCGGAGCAGCTATTTCCAGGCATGCAAGAAGAGTGGGCGTTCATTTCAATTTTGCACCAGTTGTAGATATAAATACCAATCCGGAAAACCCAATTATCGGTAACAGGTCTTTTGGAGAGGATAAATTGAATGTGACTGAAAAGTCGCTGGCCTTTATGAAAGGTATGCATAGGGAAGGTGTACTTAGTAGTGCAAAACACTTTCCTGGTCATGGAGATACAGATTCAGATTCTCATAAAACCCTGCCAACCATTAATTTTTCTTCAGAAAGAATAGATGGCGTAGAGCTATACCCTTATAAAAAACTTATTCCTGAAGGGCTTAGCAGTGTTATGGTTGCCCATTTAAATGTTCCGGCACTGGAATCTGAGAACGGCCAGCCTGCATCTCTTTCTGAAACTATCATAACCGATATCCTGAAGAAGAAAATGGGCTTTAACGGACTCATTTTTACGGATGCCCTGGATATGAAAGGAGCTTCACGAAATAAGGAGCCGGGGGAGGTAGATCTTGAGGCCTTTAAAGCCGGGAACGACATTTTGTTGATGAGCGAAGATATTGGTAAAGCATCAGAAAGTATTATTGAGGCAGTTAATTCAGGAGAAATTTCCGAAGACAGGCTCGAGCTTTCAGTTAAGAAAATATTATACGCGAAGTATAAGGTAGGTTTAAATGAATTTAAACCTATTGATACCAATTACCTGGTTAAGGAATTAAATACGGCCAGGGATAAGGCTCTGCTTGAAGAACTTTTCGAGAATGCGGTTACGGTAGTAAAGAATAATAAAGCTGTAGTTCCAGTTAAAAAGATCGAAAAAAAGAAGATCGCTTATGTGAATTTTGGAAATGATGATGGAAGCGCATTCCTGAAGCAAATGAAAAAATACGCCGAGGTAGACTGGATTAAGGCAGATAATCTTTCTGGCTTATTGAAAAAACTGGATAATTATAATTATGTGATTGTAGGTTTTCATAAACCAGATGGAAGTCCGTGGTCATCTTTTAAGTTTTCAGATAAGGAATTAGTATGGTTACATGAAATTTCCAGGAAGAATAAAACTGTGCTTTCATTGTTCGCAAGGCCTTACGCTCTTTTAGACATCAAAAGTTTCGCGAACCTTGAGGGAATTATAGTTGGTTATCAGAACAATACGGTCGCACAACAAAAAGTTGCTCAGGTGTTATTTGGCGCTGCCGATGCAAAAGGGAGATTACCGGTAAGTATTAAAAATGAGTTCCCTGTTGGTACAGGTTATAATACCAATAATCTTCAAAGGCTTTCCTATGGTATGCCGGAGACGGTAGGAATGAATTCTGCTAAACTCAGCAAAATAGATAGTATTGTAGATTTCGCTATCGAAAAAAAGATGACTCCTGGGGCACAGGTCCTGGTGGCCAGGAAGGGAAAAATTGTTTACCAGAAGAATTTTGGATACCAGACCTACGAAAAAGAAGTTCCGGTCACAGATACCACTATTTACGACCTTGCATCACTTACCAAGATACTGGCAACTTTACCACTTATTATGGAACTTGATGAGAAAGACGAATTAAACTTCGATACTAAACTCGTGGAATTGCTTCCCCAGTTTGCAGGATCTGATAAAGAAAATATCAGGTTGCAGGATATGCTCATGCATTACGCCAGGCTACAGGCCTGGATACCTTTTTATATCTCAACCCTTGAGCCAAAAACCAGAAAACTTTCTGAAACCTATTACAAAAAATCTCCCTCAGATAATTTCAATCTGGAAGTTGCTAATAATATTTATATAAGAGATGATATAGGTGATACCATCGTGAATATCATCAAGAAAAGTGATCTTGAACGCAGTTTAAGATATAAGTATAGCGATCTGCCCTATTATTTACTGAAATATTATATAGAGGGTTATTACGGTGAATCCCTGAATGAACTCACCCAGAAGCATATTTATGAGCGTTTGGGAGCAACCTATACGGGTTATTTACCCAGAACTCGATTTGATTCTTTGCAAATCGCTCCAACCGAATATGATAGATTATGGAGAAACCAGGTTGTTAGAGGCTTTGTTCATGATCAGGGCGCGGCCATGCAGGGTGGTATCGGTGGACACGCAGGTTTGTTTAGCACAGCAAATGATGTAGCGAAATTGATGCAAACCTATATGAATGGGGGAAGTTATGGAGGTGATAAATTTCTTAACGAAGAAACCATAGATAAATATAACACTTGCTATTATTGTGAGGATAATGTAAGGCGTGGCGTAGGATTCGACAAACCACAACTAAGCGAGGCTGGCCCCACATGTAATTGTGTTTCCATGATGAGTTTTGGCCACAGTGGCTTCACCGGTACATTTGCCTGGGCAGACCCAGAGGAAGAAATTGTTTACGTATTTTTGTCTAACCGAACTTTTCCCGATTCTAATAATCGAAAACTGATTCGTGAAGACATCAGGGCAGAGATCCAGAAAATTATTTACGAATCTATAGATTATTGACCTATGAAAATCGCCATTGTTTGTTATCCTACTTTCGGAGGTAGTGGAGTGGTAGCAACCGAATTAGGCCTTGCGCTTTCCCGAAGAGGACATGAGGTTCATTTTGTAACCTACAAACAACCGGTAAGACTGGAAACTATTTCCAGCCACATAAGATTTCATGAGGTTAATGTGCCGGAATATCCACTTTTTCATTATCAACCTTATGAGCTGGCTTTAAGCAGCAAACTTGTAAATGTAGTTAAGAATTATGGGGTTGAACTCTTGCATGTGCACTACGCAATTCCTCATGCCTATGCCGGTTATATGGCTAAGAAGATGCTGGAAGAAGAGGGAATAAGCATTCCTATGGTTACAACTCTTCATGGTACAGATATTACCCTGGTTGGAAACCACCCATTTTATAAACCTGCAGTAACCTTTAGCATCAATAATAGTGATTTTGTCACTTCTGTTTCAGACAGTCTGAAAGAGGATACCTTAAAATTCTTTGAAATTCGTAAGGAAATTGAAGTGATCCCCAATTTCATTGATGTAAATAAATTCAAAAAGCAGATTTTTACTGATTGTCAAAGGGATTTGATGGCTCATGATGATGAAATGATCATTACTCATGTGAGTAACTTCAGAAAGGTAAAAAGAGTAGAGGATGTTGTGAAGATCTTTTATCATATTCAGAAAAATCTGAAGGCACGCTTAATGATGGTGGGTGAAGGTCCGCAAAGGGAAGTAGCAGAAAAACTGGTGAGAGAACTTGGACTTCGGGATCGGGTATTATTTTTAGGTCAGAGTAATGAGATAGATAAGATCTTATGCTTTTCAGATCTATTTCTTTTACCATCGGAGACTGAAAGTTTTGGTTTGGCTGCACTTGAAGCTATGGTTCACTCAGTTCCTGTAATTTCCTCTAATACAGGTGGTTTACCTGAAGTGAATGAGCATAATTTTTCCGGTTTTCTGCATGATGTTGGAGATGTAAAAGCAATGTCTGAAAGCGCAATTTCCATTCTTGGTGACCGTGAGAAACTGACAAAATTTAAGAAACAGGCTCGCATCGCAGCAGAGAAATTTGATATCAATAATATTGTTCCCATGTATGAGGAACTTTATCAAAAAGCTCTTATTAAAGCATAAAAAAAGTGGAGAAAACTAATCTCCACTTTTCCTTTTCTTAAACCTATCTAATTCAAGAAAATCTAAAACTGATATCTTATTCCCAGTGCAATGTCTGGTGTAAAATCATCATGTCTGTCGTAGTCTGAAAATCCAATCTCTGGTCTGAAGTCAAGAGATAAGAGTAAAGGAAAATCAAAATTATACTCGATACCTACATCTCCCGCAATTAAGGCGAAAACGCCATCATCGCCATCAAATTCATCTCTTCCCCTGTTATCATCGTAGCTTCCTAATCCAGCTCCTGCACCGGCATACCAGTTGAAGCCACCTTCGATATTCCAAACCCATTGATAAAGGCCTACCAACTTGATAACGTCATAATCACTTCCGTTTCTCCATCCAAGGTCAAATTCAAGACGATTATTATCTCCACCAATTGCTCTCTGATAGGAGATTTCAGCGCCTACTCCGCCTCCGTCTCCAATTCTTAGACCTAAGGCATTTTCAGATATTTGCTGAGCATTTACATTGCTAAAAAAAACAGCTCCAAACGTAAAAGCTGCTAATAGAACTAATTTTTTCATGTTCGATTGTTTTGTTAGATGGTGACAAATTTATGTTGAATACTTATACAACAACGCCTGTTGCCGCAAATGTATTGTTAATATTAATTAAAAAACTGTTAAGCAGGATAAGAGATTTCTTCTAAATTTGAGTATGAAAATGAAGGAAGCCTTAGATCAACTCTCTGAAGAATTAAATGGGAAATTATATTATGATGACCTCTGGAAAAGTATTTATGCTACAGATGCTTCAGTATATCGTGAAATACCTTTAGCTGTTTGTTATCCTGAAAATGAGGAAGACTTAATCAGGTTGATTAATTTTGCGAGCAGGAATAAAACCTCCTTAATTCCTCGAACTGCGGGAACCTCACTTGCCGGTCAGTGTACCGGGGATGGTATTGTGGTTGATGTTTCCAAACATTTTACCGATATCATCAAAGTGGATCATCGCAATAAAACGGTAACTGTTCAACCTGGTGTAATAAGAGATGATCTAAACAGGCGCCTTGAGAAAAAAGGCCTGTTCTTTGGTCCGAATACTTCTACTTCTAACCGGTGCATGATAGGAGGTATGGTTGGAAATAATTCAAGTGGAACCACTTCTATAAAATACGGAACTACCAGAGATAAACTTCTTTCATTAAAAGCAATTTTAAGCGATGGTACCCGGGTGGAATTCAGAGCTCTTACAGCCACAGAATTTCAGGAAAAGCTGGAACTTAAAAACCTCGAAGGTGATATTTATAGATTATTTAATGAAAAACTTTCTGAAAAAAGCAACCAGGAAGAGATAAGGGAAAACTATCCGCCTTCTCAATTACATAGAAGGAATACAGGTTACGCCATAGATGAATTGCTGAATTCAGAAATCTTTACAATGGCCAGCCTGCCATTTAATTTATGCAGGTTGATAGCAGGTAGCGAAGGAACATTGGCCTTCATTACTGAAATTACCCTTCAGCTTGATGAATTACCACCTAAGTATACTGCAATGGTGGCAGCACACTATAATAGTATAGATGCGTGTATGCAAGCAGTTGTTCCTGCCATGAAGCATTCTTTATTTACCTGTGAAATGATGGATAAGGTGATCCTGGATTGCACTAAAAACAGCCTTAAGTACAGGGACAATCGTTTTTTTATTGAGGGTGATCCACAAGGGATCCTAATGCTGGAGCTAAGAAGTGATACAGAAGTTGAATTACAAAAACAGGTCCAGGAATTGCTGGAAACCCTGGAAAGTTCAGACCTGGGTTATGCTTTTCCGGTATTATATGATGAACAAATAGATCTGGCACTTGAACTCAGGAAAGCAGGTTTAGGTCTTTTGGGTAATATGAAAGGCGACAGGAAAGCGGTGGCATGTATCGAAGATACTGCAGTAGCATTACCTGTTCTGGCAGACTATATTTCAGATTTCAGTAAAATAATGAAGGCGTATGATCAGCAGGCAGTTTATTACGCTCATGCGGGGGCAGGAGAGATACACCTTAGGCCTATACTCAACCTTAAAAAAACTGAAGATGTAAGTTTGTTTAGAAGCATTACTAAGGATGTTGCTGTTCTCGTAAAGAAATACAATGGTTCCTTGAGTGGAGAACATGGAGATGGACGGGTTAGGGCTGAGTTCATTGAGCTTATGTTCGGTAAAAAGGTCTATGGTATCCTGAAGGAGGTTAAAAATGTATTTGATCCGGAAAATATTTTCAATCCCGGTAAAATTGTTGATGCACCGGCAATGGACACCTCTTTAAGGTATACACCAGACCGGGAGGAACCGGAAATTGAAACACTGATGGATTTTTCAGATGCCGATGGGCTTCTAAGACTTGCTGAAAAATGCAATGGAAGCGGAGATTGTCGGAAATCTGTGGAAGCAGGAGGTACTATGTGCCCTAGTTATCGCGCCACCAAAGATGAAAAAGACACCACCAGGGCTCGAGCCAATGCGTTGAGGGAATTTTTAACCAATTCAGATAAACCAAATCGCTTCAACCACAAAGAACTGAAAGAAGTACTTGATCTATGTATCAGCTGTAAGGGATGTAAAAGCGAATGCCCCTCTAATGTAGATATGGCTGCTTTAAAGGCTGAATTTCAGCATCAATATCATAAAAGTAATAAACCCAGCTTCAGGGATAAGGCCTTTGCCAATATTACCCAGCAAAATGAAAGGGCTTCAAAATTTCCAAAAATCTCAAGGTTTGTCCTTTCCAACGGATTTACTTCTGGTTTAGCCAAAAAAGTACTTGGCGTGGCCAGTGAAAGAGAGCTTCCAGTTGTAGCCAGGCAAACGCTTCGGAATTATTACGAAAATAAAAAGGATAAATTCGATATTTCAGATCCTGTAAAGTCGGTTTACTTTTTCATTGATGAGTTCACTAATTACCTTGATGTAGAGGTAGGAAAAGATGCTATGAATCTTCTTCGAAAGTTGAACTACAAGATTATTGTTGTGAATCATCCTGAAAGTGGAAGAAGTCAGATTTCTAAGGGTTTTCTGGATACTGCAAAAAAGCTTGCCAACGAGAATATTTCAATTTTTAAAGATCTGGTTACAGATAAAATACCTTTAATAGGCGTAGAACCTTCGGCAATTCTGAGTTTTAGAGATGAATATTTAAGGCTTTCAGAAGATAAAAATGCAGCAACAGGTCTCGCAAAGAATTGCTTTATCATAGAGGAATTCCTGAAAAAAGAAATATCTGTAGGAAATATTACTGCAGAACAATTCACAGGAAGAAAAGCAATTGTCAAGATTCACGCACATTGCCACCAAAAAGCCTTGTCAAATTCTTCTGTCACTTTCGATCTTCTTAATCTACCGAAGAATTATAAGGTTACTGTGATCCCATCAGGATGTTGTGGAATGGCTGGTTCTTTTGGATATGAAAAAGAACATTATGAGATTAGTATGAGAATTGGTGAAAATTCGCTTTTTCCGGCGGTCAGAAAAAGTGATGATTCGGTTATTATCTCTGCCAATGGTACTAGTTGCAGACATCAGATCAAAGATGGCACAAATAGGGTAGCTTTACATCCGGTTACAATTCTTTACAGGGCTCTAAAGAAATCTTAGGATCGATGTTAATAGTTTTCTAAATGAAATTGCCCCGAACCTATAAGTCTTACCTTTAAGAATTGTTTAGAAATACCCAATATCAAACCTAGATGAGTCCAGACCAACGACGTATTGAAGAATTAGAGCGGAAATTAAATGAGAGGACAAAAGAGGTCGAACAACTTCAGGCAAATGCTTCTTATTTAGAGCGAGAAAATCTAAAGCTTAAGGAAGAGAATCAGCAATATAAAGGAGTGATCTTTTCGTCCGCTTCTTTAATAACTTATTTAAAGGGCCCGGAATATATTATTGAATTTGCGAATGAGCCAATTCGAAACGTTTGGGGCAAAGGTGACCAGGTGGTTGGAAAACCATTATTCGAAGTCATACCGGAGGTTAGAGAACAGGGCATTGAAGATTATCTTAACCAGGCTTTTTATAAAGGAGAACCCTTCCACGCTCAATCCTTGCCAGTTGAGCATAATGTAAATGGTGAGCTTATCAAGTCTTATTTCGATTTCTCCTATATGCCACAAAGAAATGATGATGGTGAAATCTTAGGGATTGGCGTGATTGCTCTGGATGTGACCTCACAGGCTTTACTTCATGAAAAAATAAGGAATAGTGAAAGGCAATTCAGGGAACTGGTGAATTTTATGCCTCACAAAATAACCGTGGTTAACAGCGAGGGTAAAGGGATTTTTTGTAACCAAAACTGGCTGGATTATACGGGAAAATCTTTTATGGAATTTATTGGCCAGACAGATTTTGAAATGTTTCATCCAGATGACCGGAAAAAAGTTTCTAGTGAAGCAAAAAACTGTTTTTTCAAAGGTGAAATTTTGGATATCGAAGCCAGAATAGAGGATAAAAATGGAGATTATAAGTGGCACCTTATTAAAGCTACCCCAATAAAAGACGGAGAAGAACAGGTTACTTCATGGATCACTTCCAGTACGGAGATACAGAAAATTAAAGAAGACGAAAAAAGAAAAGAAGATTTCCTAAAACTAGTTAGCCACGAGTTAAAAACACCGGTTACATCTATTAAAGGATATGTTCAGCTTTTACTAGCGACCCTTTCAAAAAAAGCAAATGAGGAGAACAATCCTTTGCCTGTTAAAACTTATTTGCACAGGATGGAAAACCAGGTGGAACGGCTTATTCGATTGATATCTGAAATGCTGGATCTTTCCAGGATCGAGCAGAATGAATTAGAACTGCGTTATGAGAAGTTTAATTTGAATAAACATGTTGAAGAGATAGTTCAGGACCTCACCTGTTCAAGTATAAATTTAGATCTAAAATTAAGTCACGATTTCAACTGTGAAGTTTATGCAGATAAAGATAGAATAGGGCAGGTAATCATAAATTTTGTGAATAATGCTTTAAAATATTCCCCAGACAGCAATAAGGTCGAGATAAGCGTTTATGATCATAAGGACGGTCAGGTAGCAATTAGCGTAAAGGATTTTGGAATTGGAATAGCTAAGAAAGAGCAGGACCAGATATTTAAAAAGTTCTATCGCATTTCTGGTAATAAGGATGATACTTATGCTGGCTTCGGTATAGGACTTTATTTATCTAATGAGATCATTGAAAGACACCAAGGAAAAATTTACGTTAAAAGTGAAAAAGGTAAGGGTTCAAAATTTACTTTTACACTCCCAATAAATCAAAACTAAGAAATGGCTAAAATTTTAATCGTTGACGACGATCATACAATTGGACTTATGCTCAAGGATATTCTTGAATTCAACGGTCATGAGGTTACGGTCTCCCAGGAACCTCGTAAGACCAAAGAAAATCTGGTGCAGAACGACATTGAGCTGCTTCTTTTAGATAAATTAATTTCTGGGGTAGACGGTACCGATGTTTGTAAAATGCTCAAAAAAGATCCTGATGTTGCTCATATTCCAGTGATTATGATGTCTGCCCTACATAATGTAGATGAAATTTGCAAAGAAGCAGGAGCTACAGATTTTCTGTCCAAGCCATTCGACATGGAAGCTCTCACTAGCAAGATCGATGAAATATATCCGGAAAAAGGATAATTTCGATCTCATTTCTTTTTTTGCAGGATTGTGGTGGCAGCCACGATTGTAGGTGCAGGCGCGTCTAAATCGAGGTCTTTGTAGTGTATCAAATTCCATTTTTTGTCCTGGTATTCCAGTGCGCTTAAATTTTCCACCCAGTCACCGGAATTCAGGTAAAGGCAGGTAGAATTTCCAATGACCTTTCTTACCATTTTCGGCTGATGAATGTGTCCGCATATCACATATTTATATCCCTGTTCAACTGCCAGTTCAGCAGCGGTTTTTTCAAAGTCAGAAATAAATTTAACGGCACTTTTCACCCTTTCTTTTATCTTTTTGGAAAGAGAGTATTTCCTGCCATCGGTATTCACCAGGAACCAGTTTAAGAGCCGGTTAAAGAGGATAAGAAGATCATAACCCCAGCCACCGAGTTTAGCGAGCACTTTTGCCTTAGATACGGAAACATCGAATATATCCCCATGGAAGAACCAGGCTTTTTTTCCATCAATTTCCAGTATAAGTTTGTCAACTAAACTGAAATTCCCAATAGTAGTATCGCTGAACTTTCTTAGCATCTCATCGTGGTTTCCTGTGATGTAAATCACCTCTGTGCCTTTGGAGTTTAGATCAAGGATTTTCTGTATCACTTCCAGGTGCGCCTTCGGGAAATACCTTTTCTTGAACTGCCAGATATCTATGATATCTCCATTAAGGATAAGCTTTTTGGGAGATATAGTGTTCAGATATTCCAAAAGCTCTTTAGCATGACACCCAAAAGTTCCCAGGTGTATATCTGAAATAACCACTATTTCCGGCTTTCTTTTCTTCAATAAATTCAGGTTTATTCTTCTGCAAAGATTTTATAATTCATTGATTTAATACTTACTCCAGAATTAAATATGGATTATTAAAAGCTTAAAATACCTGCTGTTTGTTATCCTAATATTAAATAGGATTCCATTTTTAAATATGTGCTTAAAAATTTACATTTGTTCAAAATCCTTCTGATGCCCGGAAATTCCTTTGGTAACTTATTTAAATTAACCACTTTTGGTGAGTCACACGGAGTGGCTATAGGTGGAATTATAGACGGGTGTCCTGCCGGTCTCGAGATAGATGTTAAGAAGATACAGGAAGACCTGGACAGAAGGCGACCCGGGCAATCGGCCATTGTAACTCAACGTAAGGAGCCTGATACCGTTGAATTCCTATCCGGTATTTTCGAAGGAAAGTCTACCGGAACACCAATTGGTTTCGTGATTAAAAATGCCAATCAGAAATCCAAGGATTATTCACATATTAAAGATACTTACAGGCCTTCCCATGCAGATTATACTTACGACGAGAAATACGGGGTAAGGGATTATCGCGGTGGTGGCAGATCTTCGGCCAGAGAAACTGCCTGCAGGGTAGTTGCTGGTAGTGTTGCCAAGCAAATGCTTCAGAATGTACAGATTAATGCCTTTGTTTCTTCAGTGGGAAAGCTGGAAATGAAAAAGGATTATTCTGAAGTTGATTTTTCAGAAACTGAAAAGAATCCAGTTCGCTGCCCAGATCCTGAAATGGCCAGGCAAATGGAGGCATATATTAAGGAAATACGAGCCGATGGTGATACTGTTGGTGGTATTGTGCAATGTGTGATCAAAAATGTTCCAAAAGGCCTGGGCGAACCAGTATTCGATAAACTCCATGCCGAACTTGGTAAAGCCATGCTTTCCATAAATGCTGTCAAGGGATTTGAATATGGGAGTGGTTTCGAAGGAACTAAAATGAGAGGGAGTGAACATAACGATCACTTCAATACAGACGGTTCAACCAAAACAAATCTAAGTGGAGGTATACAGGGTGGTATTTCCAATGGCATGGATATCTACTTTAAGGTCGCGTTTAAACCGGTAGCTACTCTAATGCAAAAGCAGGAAACGATCAACGCAAAAGGGGAGGAAGTTGAAATGCAGGGAAAAGGAAGACACGATCCCTGTGTGGTACCAAGAGCCGTACCTATAGTTGAATCTATGGCTGCATTGGTTCTTGCCGATTATTATCTTCAGAATAAATCATCAAAAATCTAAATTTTAGAAATATTAGCACATGAAAAAATTAGCACTGCATTGGCAGATCTTATTAGGAATGGTAGCAGGGGTGCTTTTTGCCCTAATCCTGACTAATTTTAGCTGGGGAGCCGAATTTGTGAGCGATTGGATAAAGCCTTTCGGGAACATTTTTATAAACGCCCTGAAATTAATTGCAGTGCCTTTGATCCTTGCTTCACTAATTAAAGGGATCTCAGATCTTAAAGATATCTCCAAACTTTCCAAAATGGGAACTAGGACTATCGCCACCTATATTGTGACAACCGTGATCGCTGTAACCATTGGTTTACTCATGGTAAATCTGATTGGACCTGGTAGAACAATTTCTGAAGAAACCCGGACAGACCTTATCGCGAGTTATGAAGGTGATGCCTCCGTAAGAATTTCTGATGCACAAAAACAAAAAGATGCAGGTCCATTACAAGCCCTGGAAGATCTTGTGCCAAGCAATATTATTGGAGCTGCCGGGGATAACGCCAATATGCTTCAGGTAATCTTTTTCGCCATTTTCTTCGGAATAGGACTCATTCTTATTCCTGAAAAAACAGCCAAGCCAGTTAAGGATTTCTTCGATGGTTTTAACGAGGTGATCCTGAAAATGATCGATCTAATTATGCTTGCAGCTCCTTATGGTGTTTTTGCATTACTTGCTGCCTTAGTTGTTGAATCACCAAGTACCGATCTGTTTGCAGCACTTGCCATGTATGCTTTAACTGTTTTAATTGGTCTTGCTTTAATGATTGGAGTGTATATCCTTTTAGTATGGATATTTACTAAAAACAAACCATCCTTCTTTATTAATGGAATATCTCCGGCCCAGTTATTAGCATTTTCAACAAGTTCCAGTGCAGCTACTCTTCCTGTAACCATGGAAAGAGTAGAGGAGCATATGGGAGTTCATAAGGAAGTAACCAGTTTTGTACTTCCTATTGGGGCTACCATTAACATGGACGGAACCAGTCTTTACCAGGCCGTGGCAGCGATATTTATCGCCCAGGCATTTGGAATGGACCTTACTTTAGGTACTCAGTTGGGTATTATCGCTACGGCAACTCTTGCCTCAATTGGTTCTGCTGCTGTTCCAGGAGCAGGAATGGTAATGCTGGTTATTGTACTGGCGCAGGCGGGAATTCCCGAAGCTGGTCTGGCCCTGATATTTGCCGTAGATAGACCTCTTGATATGTGTAGAACGGTTGTGAATGTAACCGGAGATGCAGCCGTTTCTCTAATGGTAGCAAAATCTGTCGACATGATGGGACCTCCAAATGTAAAGGATTGGGACGACGATTATCACCCGGAAACAGAAGTTGTTTCAGAAAACGTTTAATCCAGAAATTTAGCTTTTAGTTCGGGAGTTGGGATCATGCATTGTTCCTTTTTCCCGAACCATCTATAACGGTTATTTGCTATAAAATCGTAGACTCCGTCACGCATTATTTCAGGTATAAATATAAAATTCTTTAATAGCGAATAACCTCCTGAAAGATCCCTGGCGATCTCAAGTGCTGCAGTAGATTTTCTATAGTAAGCAACCCCTGGTTCAATGAGCATAATGGAATCTATCTCTTCAGGATCTATTCCACGTTCAGCAACCAGTTTTTTACCAATTTCACTTTGCAGGGAGGCATACCTGAATACATCCTTTTTATCATGCTTTATGATGAATTGAACCGCTCCATCACAGAGGTTACAAACCCCATCGAATAGAATGATCTTTTTATTTTCGGGTAATTTATTCATAGACTTATTTTTTGGCCGCCTGAACCAGTTCCAGCTGGTCTAAAGATACGGAAGTAGTGAACATTCCATAATTCACGATCGCTTTTCCTTTTTCAATAGTATCTATAGATCCAACCGATTTACTGTCTTCGAGACGAACCCTGTCTCCAACTTTCAATTTTGCCTTTGGTTTGTTCGCTTCTTTCTTTTGAATTTCAGCTTCCTTCTTTTTCTCAGCTTTTTTCTTTTCCCGGATAGGTTTGATCTTTTTCTGAACTTCCTGTTTCAGTTTGCGCTCCTGGGCTTTTTTAGCCTTCTGCTGTTTGATATCCTCTTTTTTCCTTTTGGAATTTTCGATCTCAACCATTTTAAGGAATTCCCCAATAAGTTCCTTTTTCTTCTTATTACTGAAATATTTCTCGCTCATATCGTTCACCTTCTGACCGAGATAAATCAATCTTTGATTTGAATCATAAAGCTCCTGATAATTTTCAAGTTTTTGCTGGATCCTTGAGTTGATCTCTTCCAGTTTTTCCTGCTGGGCCGCGGCTTTCTCTTCTTTAGACTTTAAAGAATCTGTCGTTTTTCTAAGAACCGATCTTTCCTTCTGCAGTTTGGCGATACTTCTATCGAACCGAATTTTTCCTTTTTCCACCTTCTTTTTAGATCGGTTGATTAGGCTGTAGGGAATACCATTTTTCTGGGCTACTTCAAAGGTAAAAGAACTACCTGCTTCACCTACCTGAAGTTTATAAACCGGCTCAAGAGTTCTGTTGTCGAACATCATATTCGCATTGCTCATATCTGGCAATTCGTTCGCCAGTTTTTTAAGATTAGCGTAATGGGTGGTTAAAATTCCGTAGGAACCTTTTTCATAGAAAACCTCCAGGAAAGTTTCGGCCAGGGCTCCACCAAGTTCAGGATCACTTCCTGTTCCGAATTCATCTATAAGAAAAAGGGTTTTATCATCACATTTCCTAAGAAAATAGTTCATGTTCTTTAACCTGTAGCTATAGGTGCTCAAATGATTTTCAATAGACTGGTTATCTCCAATATCGGTCAGAACTTTTTTGAAAAGGCACATTCGGCTGTATTCATGCACAGGGATAAGAATTCCACTTTGTATCATTACCTGAAGGAGGCCAACCGTTTTCAAGGTAATACTCTTACCTCCGGCATTTGGACCAGAGATAACCATGATCCTATTGTCTGGCATTAACTCTATGCTCTGCGGAAAGGTTTTTTCTCCTTTTTTCTTATTATTAAGATAGAGCAAGGGATGATACGCTTCCTGTAAATGCAGCTCTCGCTCCTTTGTTATCTTGGGAAGAACTCCATTGATCTTTTCAGCATATTTAGATTTTGCAGAGATAACATCGATATCACTCAATAAATGCTGATAATCTATCAGGATCTCACGATAAGGCCTGGTGAGTTCGGTGAGCTCTTTTAAAATTCTTTTTACCTCTTCTTTCTCTTCATACTCCAGGTTGTTGAGCTCCCTGGTGTACTGAAAAGTAGCCTCGGGTTGTATATATACAATGCTTCCGGTCTTGGAGTTACCCATAATCCCTCCTTTTACTTTCCGCCTATACATGGCTTTCACTGCAAGTACACGAACATTTTCAACCACACTCTCTTTTATCTCGTCCAGGTATCCAGATGAATTGTATGACGAAAGTGCAGAGTTAAAACTTGAGTTAATCTTTCCTCTTACGGAATTGATTGAGCGTCTCAGGTTTTGGAGAAGGGGAGAAGCGTCATCTTTCATCTCGCCAAAACGGTCTATGATACCGTTGATCTTTTCAGTAAGGCTGGTATCGAATTCCAGGTGCGAAACTGTTTCAGAAAGCGCCGGGTAGGCTTCTGAATATTTTCTGAAATATTTCAGGTGCGTGTTTACCGTCTCGGTAATGGAAGAGATCTTTCTAAAACCACCAATTTCTAAAAGAGAACCCTCTATACCAAGTAATTTGATCTCGGCTTGTATCGAATCAAAACCATGATTTGGTATTGGCTGGTCCTGAGTTTTGGAATTAAAATATTCGTTGGTTTGATCGAGTCCGAAAACCGTTTTTTTATAATTAGGATAAGGTTGGATATTGAGAGCTTTTTCTTTTCCCAGACCGGTAATGCACAATTCACTAATCTGCTCACATACTACCGGAAATTCAAGATCTTCAAGACTCCTGGAACTTATTTTTATCATATTAATTTTTCCCTACTTTTGAGGCGTTACAAAGTTACTTAATTCTAATGAACGTAAGAATACACCCCAGCTGGAAAAGTGAACTGGATACCGAATTTGAAAAAG
The DNA here is from genome assembly GCF_022489035.1 of Christiangramia lutea. Taxonomy (GTDB): domain Bacteria; phylum Bacteroidota; class Bacteroidia; order Flavobacteriales; family Flavobacteriaceae; genus Christiangramia; species Christiangramia lutea. The sequence continues at coordinate 384,647 of NZ_JAKVTV010000002.1, read as the reverse complement.
ATTATTTTAAAGAGCTCATTGGCTTCGTAAAACAGGAATATTCTGAACATAAATGTTTCCCGCCAGGCTCCGAAATATTTGCTGCATTCGATCATTCTGTCTTCCAGGATACCAGGGTGGTTATCCTGGGGCAGGATCCATATCATGGGATCGATCAGGCTAACGGGTTATGTTTTTCGGTAAGGGATGGTATAACTTTTCCTCCTTCGCTTATCAATATTTTCAAAGAGATTCAGAACGATCTTGGTAAACCATTACCTTCAACCGGGAACCTGGAAAGATGGGCAGATCAGGGTGTATTGCTTTTAAATGCAACTTTAACGGTAAGAGCTCACCAGGCCGGATCTCACCAAAACAAAGGATGGGAGAAATTTACCGACCAGGTGATAAAACTTATCTCTGAAAAAAAAGAGAATGTCGTCTTTATGCTTTGGGGAGGCTATGCCAAGAAAAAAGCAAAATTGATCGATGCCTCAAAACATCTTATTTTAACCAGTGGTCATCCTTCCCCATTGAGTGCCAATCGCGGATACTGGTTTGGTAATAGTCATTTTAGCAAGGCGAACGATTACCTCGTGTCCAAAGGTAAAAAACAAATAGACTGGTAACTAGAAACGAAAACCAAGATTTACCATGAACTGGCCTACCACTGTTGGTGAATTTTCACTTAGTAGGTTTCTACCTATTCCGGCGTTTAGATCCAGCATAAAACCGCCCTGGGAAACGAACTTACCGCCAAGACCAAAGCCTAAGGCAAAATCGGTATAATCCTCGGTTTCATAAATATACTCTTCAGATATATCACTGTAGTAATAATCTGTTTCATACTCGCCGCTGGAGATCATTCCAAAGGCATTTACATAAAATCCTCGTGCATATTTAGAACTGAAGAAATGTTTGTATTTACCGGTTAGGGATAAATTTTTGTAATAAGCCTCATCTAAATAATCGTCTTTACTAGGATGGAAAAAACCTTCCAGTGCCCAGGTAGAGTTTTCATTTATTACCCTTTCATAGGTTATTTCAATAATACCAAAGGCTACGAGGTTAAATGCGTTAATGCTTAGCTCATTTTGAGTAATATCTCGTTTTTCTACTTCTTCCTGATTAGACGTTGATTCTTTCTCTTCCTGTGCATAGGACACAGCAGTAGTCGCTAGCAGAAAAACTGCTATAAATAGATTTTTCATGTATTGGGTTAGATTTATTGAAATCGAAAGTAGAACTTTTTTTTATAATTCTACCATGTGTTTGAAGAATGGTAATAAAATTATAAAGGCTGGAATAGATCCAGCCTTTTAAAATCAGTTATTATTTATTCTAATAGTCTAGAATACTTATAGTTGCTGACTCTCCAATGAAAAACTAGTTTTCAAATGCTAGACCATATTCTATTATTTTATGTTTCAATTTTTAGGTTTTAACTGCCCCATAAAACTCAGGTTCTGGTAATTCCCGGTTTTTATGGAAGTTTTTACCTGGTTCAGGGATTGTGCCGTTAAACTGACCTTATTTTTAGAATCTTTTTTATCGGTATAATGCATCTCAGTTACCAGGCCATCTGAAAATCGTTTTATCAGCGCTGTATCTATGTTGGGAATTTTCTTATCCATGGGTTCTGAAAAATTAAACAGACCACTCGTTTTAATAGGTGCTTCAGTGGTATGATAAACTTGTGCGATATAATCATCGTTTTCAATTTCTACGCCCTTGCTTTTGAATCCAATTACGGTCTTATCTGGAAGATTCCTTATTTGCATTTCAGGAATATCATCTATATTCTTTGTATTATCCATTGAATGTATCTGGAAAAACTTACCGTCGCCAGATTGCATGAACATAACCAAAGCATTCATCTTTAAATCGAAGACCATGGTTGCTTCGCCTGTGCCTTGAATTTTCATCTTGATCCCCTGATAGTTGGTATTTTCTTTCAGAAGCATAACCAGATCAAGTGGATCATTTTTCTGATTCGGCATATCCATTTTCAGGTGGTATTGCCAGTCAAATTCATAGGTTGCCGGTAAATCCCCTTCATTAAGGCCACCTTTACCAGCCGTTGAACTCATTGAATTTTGAGTAACATTTCCGGAGGTGCTAGTACTTGGCGTATTATTGCCACTTTTGTTCACCTCCGTGCTATTATTTCCTCCAGGATCTGTGTCCATTCCACTTAGGAAGAGATCCTGAAATGGCATTTTAACTTCCACCGCATTTGGAATACTTACCGACACCGGTTCATAAAAGAATTTATAAGAGCCCTCACCCTTAGCCTGCTGGTTGTCTACCTTTGCATAGATTTCAGATAAACGGCCCTGGCTATCAAAAACCACCCAGGAACCTTTATTTTCAGGGTCTGTATAAATAAATTTTGGGCAGGAGCCACCGCCGGGACATGGAGCAGTGGTTTCTTCATATTGGCCATTTCTAAAATGTTCTGGTTTATAGATAAAAGCCCATTCCACGATCTGAAAAGTATTCATATTCAATCCCTGCTGTTTCAGTTTTTCAGCGGCATCCATGGTGGGTTCCACGGGAAGTTTTAAGATTCCCATGGACATTGCAGGCATCATAAAAGACATTCCGTCGGTACGCATAATCCCGGTTTTTTCCCATCTACCTTCACCTTTGTTATACCCGTATTGAAAACCTTCACTGTCTATAAAAATTGATTTTTCGGCGTTAGGAGCCTCTCCACGGGCAGCAATCTCGTCACTGTCGAAATAGTATTCACTTCCTTTTCCTTCATTGTCTGAAGTTCTTACAATAACATCTGATGTATAAAATGCTCTTTTTGCTTCCGTATTGATCAACTTTGCATCGTTGGAACTTTTTCCTGATTTATTTTGGTCTTTAGAAGTATTGCCAGAATTAGGATTCAATACGGTGTCGAATGCACTTTCAACCGTTTTTTCGGTTTGTTCTTCAGTTTTTTTAAGCAGTACTTTTTCAGTGGTTTCTTCAACCTTTTTCTTGAGTTTCTTTAAGATCTGGCTTTCTGCAGAATTGCTTATCAGACCAAATAAGATGCTCAAAATTATTAATCTCACTTTCATCTTCCTCGACTTTTGAACACCAGAATTGAATGATCAGTAATTAACTGAAACGTCCTGGATAAATTAAAATGCGGGGGGATTACCACAAAGGTAAATAGGTAAGATTATAATGCTGATTTTTAGAGCAGTAACAAATATACGAACAAATGCGGCCTAAACCTTATTAGAAAGGTTAAACTGCCTAAAATTCAGCTAACTATACTGCTATAGATTACTGGTGAGCTTTGAAATATCTATTTTTTCTTCAATTAGATTTAGGGTAGCCAGGGTATTTTGAGCACTTTCCAAATCTTCATTACTAATTTGTTCCTGGCTCCAGCGGGTTAGGTCAAGCCATTTCCTTATGTCTTCAAGCTTTTGCCCGTATCTTTCTGATAATTGGATATCTATATTCTTCTTTAATTTAAAGTCTCTGGTTTCCGCGTTAAGAACGTGAAGCATAGTTTGAAGTGCATCAGATTTTGTTTCCAGGCATTTTTCCGAGGCTGCAATTACGAAGCACGGCCATGGAGTAGGGCAGTCTGCAATTAACCTGAAGGTATTATTATCAACCAGTGGCTTTGTGGTGAAATGCTCCCACATAAAATACTGTGCCTCATCTTGCCTTAAAGCTTTAATAGCCCCTTCGAGATTATTGATTATTTCAAACTGCAGATCCTTGATATCCCAATTTCTATACTGGGCGTTCACATATGCCATAAGGTGGGAACCACTTCCCATTCTGCTTATCGCAGCTTTAGTGCCTTCCAGATCCTGTAAATTATTGTAGTGAGATCTTGCATCTACGTGAATTCCCCAAATTAGGGGACTTCCAATATATTCCTGGATAATTCTACTTGGATTACCATTAATTATATCCCGAATAATTCCTTCGGTAAGAATCACGGCAGCATCTATTTCTCCTGATCGCAAGGATTTACACATCGCACCTGTTCCTTCAGGAAATTCTTTCCATTCTACCTTTACATCTTCCTTTTCAAATTTTCCATTTTCAATGCATAGATGCCATGGTAAATTGAAATGTTCCGGAACTCCGCCAACTTTTATAGTTTTCATGAAGAATGTTTTTCTTTTAGGTAATTATAGATTTCATATTGAGATCTAATGCTTTTATTTTCTTTTTCCTTCTGAACGTATCTATTTGATTCTTCAGCATCCTGTATCCTGGCCTTTACATTATCATTCAATTGAATTTCCAGAATATCCTTGAACTCTTTTTTGATGTCTTTATCCAAAACCGGGGAAACAACTTCAATTCTCCGGTCAAGGTTTCGGCTCATCCAGTCTGCACTACCGTAAAACATCAATTCTTCCCCGTCATTCTCGAAAAGATAGATCCTGCCATGCTCCAGGAACCTGTCTACCACGCTGGTAATGTAAATATTTTCACTCATTCCCTTTATTCCTGGAATAAGACAGGTAAATCCTCTAATTAACATTCTTATTTTAACACCAGCATTACTGGCCTTATATAATAACTCGATCATTTCCTTGTCTTCGAGGCTGTTCATTTTAGCCGTTATCCTGGCTTTTTTTCCGGCTCTTGCATTTTCGATCTCGTTATAAATGAGTTTAATAAATTCCTGTCTTGTAGAAAATGGGGAAATAAGAAGGTTCTTCTCCCTTGGAATTAACAATTCACCTTCTAAAACCTTGAAAAGTCTCTGGAGCTCCTTAGTAATGTTTTTATCAGCTGTAAAAATAGCATGATCGCAGTAGATTCTGGAGGTTTCAGCATTGAAATTCCCGGTACCAATATAGGCATATCTCATATTTACATCACCTTCTTGCCTACACACCAGCATGATCTTCGAATGAACCTTTACCTTAGGATAACTATAAATTACATTGGCTCCTTTTTCTTCAAATTTTCTACCCCAGCTGATATTGTTCTTTTCATCAAACCTGGCTTTCGCTTCAACGAATACAGTTACTCTTTTTCCATTCTCCAGAGCTTTCATCAGCGAATTTGTAAGGTCTGATTCATCTGCTACACGGTAAAGCGAAATATTAATATCGGTTACGTGTTCATCTTCAGCAGCCATTTTTACAAAGTTCTCTACGTACGAGAAAGACATATAAGGGAAGTGCAAAGCCTGATCTTTTTTGGCGATATCTTTAAAGTAATCATCACTTTTACTTAAAACTTTGTGAGGCAGAGGGGGGAGTTCTTTGAAATGAAGCTTTTCATTGTTGCTTGGATCAGGAAAAGAGAAAAAATCTTTAAAATTATGATACTGCCCGCCAGGCATCATATCTATTTTTCCCAGGTTAAGCAATTTCCTTATTTTCTTCTGAACAGGTTTGGGCATGCTGGCATCGTAAAGCAGCCTGGTCGGTTGCCCGTCTGTACGCTGTTTCAGGGACGAATAAATCTTTTCGGCCAGTACTCCTTCGTAGATATCATCGATATAAAGCTCGGCATCCCTGGATAATTTTATCTCATAAATACCTGTAATCTCGGCTTCTGGAAAAATACAGGAAGCTTCATGTCTAATGATCTCGTCCAGGTAGGTAATATCATGTCCTCTTTGGTTATTGTCCAGTTGCACAAATCTACCACATTCATTAACTGGTATATTAACCACTGCCAGTTTATTTTCATCTTCGAAGGTGATAAGAAAGTATAAAACCGAATTTTCAAGGAAAAGCTCATTTTCCTTTTTCAAATCTAATACAATGGGTTTTAGATTTTTTTCTACTTTATTTTTGAAAAATGACTCAGCAAATTCTTTGTGGTTATTATCAAAATGTTCGGCATCCAGCACCTGGATATTATTTTCGGCCAGCTCTGGAAGAATTTGTTTGTGATAAATCTCACCAAATCTATCCTGCTGGGCTTTCACCTCTTCAATAATTTGTTTGGTAAGTTTAGTAGGCCTTAAAGCCAGTTTTTTACGAATACTTTTTTTCACCCTTTTCATCTGGCGAAGCTGAGAAACTCTTACCCTAAAATATTCATCTAGATTTGAGGAGAAAATGGCCAGAAATTTGATCCTTTCGTAAAGTGGATTGATCTTATCTGAAGCCTCCTGAAGAACCCTTTCATTAAAACTTAACCAATTAAGATCTCGGTGCCTGAATCGGTCATCATTAGGTTGCTGCATGGACTAAAATTTGTTTTACCAAAAATACGAAGTAGACCAGGCATTGCTTTTAATATATTGTTAAATAAGCTAGCTAAGCCACTATCTTGTTCAAGCAGTAAAGAATAAGTTCATCCATCTTTTCCTTGGCTTTTTTTGAGAATTCCCCGGTTTCACGATTGGCCAGTACAAGGTTCATCGAAAGTGCATTATGTCCTAGTAATTTTGAAATTCCGTAGATTCCAGAAGTCTCCATTTCAAGGTTAGTGATCTTAAGGCCTTCAAACTCAAAATCCCTTATTTTGTCGTTCATTTTAGGATCGGAAACCTCTGCTCTTAAGATTCTTGCCTGTGGGCCATAAAAGCCAACATTCGTTCCCGTAAATCCCTTAATAGTAATTTCCGAACTTAATTTTTCAATTAATTCCTGGCTTCCTTCCACAACATACGGAGTTGCTTTTTTCGGAGACCAATCGGTTTGCTGTACAAAAGCTTCTGCAATTTCATTTTTCAGGAAAGAATCATCCTTATAATAATGCATCAATCCATCGAAACCTAGGGCTATTTCGCTTAAAATGAAAGAATTTACGGGAGTATCTTTTCTTATTCCACCAGTGGTTCCAATTCTTATAATATCCAGAGTAGTGAAATTTTTCTTAACCTCCTTTTTCTTTAAATCGATATTTACAAGAGCATCTAGCTCTGTAAGAGCGATATCTATATTGTCTGTTCCCATGCCGGTAGACATGACCGTAATGCGTTTACTTTTATATATACCAGTATGAGTATTAAATTCTCTCTTTTGTTTCTTTACCTCTATAGAATCGAAATATTTGCTAACGGAGGAAACCCTGGCTGGATCTCCAACGGTAATAACTGTTTTTGCGAGATCCTCTGGTAGTAAACCCAGATGATAAATAGAACCATCCTCATTAAGGATAAGTTCGGAAGCTTTTAAACTCATTCTATAATTTTAATAATTTATGCGATTCAGATTCGTAGAGGAAATCATACATTTTGGTACCACCAAAGCAATCTTCATTTTTTAGATCTCTGTAGAAGTTCTTTTTACCCTCAAGGGCTAATTGCCCATTTTCACTCAGTGCAAGGCGATCCTCATTAACCTGAAAGAAAATGGAAAGTTTATTAAGTAAACGTTCCATTTGCGTATCACTATATCCATAATACCCTTGGTATTGCAGGGCGTAACCCAATAGATGGTTCTGGCTTTTTATTTCATGGCTCTCTATAAGCCTTAAAATATTTTTTTCCAAAGTATTTATGCCGGTTATGCTATTAGGAAACCTTTCTATGTGTGCACGTATGCAGCTGGATAAATATTCGAAATTGGTAACGACTTTAATTTGAGGTTTGAGTTTTAGTGGATTATTTCCGCAATAAAGCTCCCAGATCAATAATGCGACCTCGATGTCTTCAGTATTTAATTCGATCCTGTTCTCATAATGATTCTGAAGTTCTTTAATACTGAGTTGCGAAAGCGGTAAGAATTCTTTCTCTCCTTCCAGTTTTTTACTGCATACGAGAGAAATAGGAGCATCATGTTTCTTTTCTGATATACACCTTATCGCTGCCAGCATATTTATATGACAAAACAAATCGAATTCGAACCAAAGCACCACATTGTCATAATCTTTTACTGCTTTTAGTTTTTTAACCTCTGCAATAAACCGCTCCTCGTAATTTTCTGAAGAGATATTGTATGTTTTCCTTAAAAATTTTTTTCTAAGCTTAAAAAAATCAGTGTCTATTTTTTGTAGAGTGGGACCTTCACAAAGTAATTCCCTCCAAACCACGAGTTCTCCAGGTAAGTTCAATTCCTGCATTTGCTCGGTAAGGCTATCGCCATTTACAATGTGTAAGGTTTTATTTCCCATATTAAAAATTAAAAAAAGCGTGTTAGATTATCCTCCAACACGCTTTACATTATAACCTTCCTTTTTCAGAATTTTCATAATCTTTTCTCTGTCATCTCCCTGGATTATGATCTCTCCATCTTTAGTAGAACCTCCAACTCCACATTTTTTCTTCAGCATTTTTCCCATGGATACAAGTTCATCTTCCGGTCCCTGGAATCCTTTAATTATGGTCACGGTCTTTCCACCGCGGCCTTTATTGCTGAAATGAGCTTCCAGTTGTTGATCCTTTGGTTCGAGTTCTTCCCGAGAGTCACTCTCAGAATACTGGGATTCATCAAAATCATCATTTGTGGAAAAAACGAAACCTCCCAGATCTTCAAGACCTAATTTCTTTTTCGCCATAACTATTTTTTTGCGAGTCCTATCTCTACAAGTCGCTGATGAAGGAACTCACCTGCAGTGATATCTTCATATTGTTTTGGATTGTTTTCATCTATACATTCCTCCAGACAGTCAAGTTTCATCTCACTTCTTGGGTGCATAAAGAAAGGGATGGAATACCTTGGTTTATCCCATTGCTCTTTTGGCGGATTGGTAACCCTGTGAATTGTAGATCTTAACTTGTTATTGGTATGTCTTTCTAACATATCACCAACATTAATTACAAGTTCATCTTCTTCAGGTACAGCGTCTATCCATTCACCATCTTTTCTTAATACCTGTAGTCCACCTGTAGAAGCCCCCATTAATAGGGTGATAAGGTTAATGTCTCCATGTGCGCCGGCCCTAACTGCTCCTTTAGGTTCTTCCTTAATAGGAGGATAGTGAATAGGTCTTAAGATGCTATTCCCGTTACTAGCCCAGTGATCGAAATAATGTTCATCAATCCCGATATATAGCGCCAGAGCACGAAGAACATAGATGCCGGTTTTCTCAAGCATTCTATATGACTCCATTCCGGTATGATTAAAATCCTTCAATTCCTCAACCTGAACATTTTCCGGGTATTCTTCGGTTAAATTGGCATCTTCTGCAGGCTCCTGACCAAAATGCCAGAATTCCTTAAGATCTCCTTCCTTCTTTCCTTTGGCGTGTTCCTTTCCGAAAGAAATATAACCTCTCTGCCCGGCCAGGCCTTCAATTTCATATTTTTGTTTCACCTCCAGAGGTAAATCGAAAAAGGACTTTACTTCCTTATAAAGATCTTCAACTAGTTGATCACTTAAAAAGTGGTTTTTTAAAGCAACAAAACCTATTTCTTCATAGGCTTTCCCAATCTCATTTACGAACTTTTCTTTACGCTTAGGATCCTCCGATAAAAAGTCGGCCAGATCTACACTAGGTATATTATTCATTGCCATTTTTAGCAGTATTTTATTTTAAGGTAACAGGCAAAGTTAAGGAAAATAAGGGGATATGGCCATGGTTTATATTTTTCTTAGCAAATAGAAATTTAACTACATTTGAGATATAAAATCCTATTATGTTTTCAAACAGTGCCAAATCCATGACCATAGAATACAAGAATAATACTCTATCTGAAGATGTTTTATTAGATCTTTTCCGATCTATGTTGAAACCTAGGATGATAGAGGAGAAGATGTTGATCCTTCTAAGGCAGGGCAAGATTTCAAAGTGGTTTAGTGGGATTGGTCAGGAAGCGATTTCGGTTGGGGTTACCAAATCTTTATTGGATGATGAATATATACTTCCAATGCACCGAAATCTTGGGGTTTTTACCAGCCGCAACATTCCTTTGAATCGGTTGTTTGCGCAATGGCAGGGAAAGGCATCCGGATTTACCAACGGTCGTGACCGAAGTTTCCATTTTGGTATCCAGGAATATAAAATAGTTGGGATGATCTCCCATTTGGGACCTCAACTTGGTGTAGCCGATGGAATTTCTTTAGCGAACAAACTAAGAAACGAGAAAAGGATAACTGCGGTCTTCACAGGGGAAGGAGGAACCAGTGAGGGTGATTTTCATGAAGCATTGAATATCGCATCAGTATGGGATTTGCCAGTTTTGTTCTGTATAGAGAATAATGGATATGGTTTATCGACACCTACAAGTGAGCAATATCGCTGTAGAGACCTGGCTGAAAGAGGAGCTGGTTATGGAATGGAATCTCATATTATTGATGGAAATAATATTCTTGAAGTTTTTTCCAGAGTTTCAGAAATAGCTGAGAGCATTAGAAATAATCCTCGTCCTGCGCTTATAGAATTCAAGACTTTCAGGATGAGAGGTCACGAAGAGGCAAGCGGAACCAAATATGTTCCGCAGGATCTTATGGACGAATGGGAAGCTAAAGACCCAATATTTAATTTTGAAAAATATCTCTTTGAAAAGGATATACTGAATGAGGCCATTTTAACTGGAATTAAAAATGATATCCAGGCCGAAATTGAGGAGAATTTACAGTCTGCTTTTAGGGAAAACCCGGTAGATGTTGATCCAAGTAAAGAGCTAGGTGATGTTTTTAAAGAATTTAAATATCAGGAAATTAGCCCTTCAATAAAAAAAGAAGAATTAAGGTTCATAGATGCTATTTCCCAGTCACTTAAAGAATCACTCAGAAAACATGACGAACTTGTGTTTATGGGGCAGGATATTGCAGATTATGGTGGTGTTTTTAAGATCACTGAAGGGTTCATAGAAGAATTTGGGAAGGACAGGATTCGCAATACACCTATCTGTGAATCAGCAGTTATAGGAGCAGCTATGGGTTTATCTATCAATGGTATGAAAGCCATGGTGGAAATGCAGTTTAGTGATTTTGTGAGTTCGGGTTTTAATCCAATTGTAAATTATTTGGCTAAAATAAATTACCGATGGGGACAAAATGCCGATGTAGTGGTTAGAATGCCCTGTGGTGGTGGAGTAGGAGCAGGGCCGTTCCATAGTCAGACGAATGAAGCCTGGTTCACCAAAGTGCCAGGTTTAAAAGTAGTTTATCCAGCATTTCCTTACGATGCTAAAGGTTTGCTTAATACAGCCTTTAATGATCCTAATCCGGTTCTTTTTTTTGAACACAAAGCTCTCTATAGAAGTGTAAGACAGGAAGTTCCGGTAGATTATTACACCTTACCGTTTGGTAAAGCCTCCAAATTAAGAGAAGGTTCTGAAATAACTATTATTACCTATGGTGCCGGGGTTCACTGGGCCATGGAAATTCTGGATGAAATGGATTATAAAGGAGCAGACCTTATAGACTTACGTAGTCTTCAGCCTCTGGATTTGGAATGCATATGTTTGTCGGTTAACCGAACCGGAAAGGCCATCGTGCTAACAGAGGATTCACTTACCGGAAGTTTTGCTTCAGAAATTTCTGCGCTAATTTCTGAAAAATGCTTTAAAAGCCTTGATGCCCCGATAATGAGGGTAGGTAGCCTGGACACTCCCATCCCTTTTGCTCAACAACTGGAAGATCAATATCTACCTAAGCAAAGATTCAGGATGAAACTACAAGATTTAATAGAATATTAATATGAAAAGGTAATTAGGATATTTTAATTAAGAATCCTTAACAATCACATTGTTAAATTAATAATAATCTTTTGCTGAAGGTGCATCCCTACTGTAATTTAGACTTGACTAATCAATTAAATCTATAAATTATGGTACGTTTAATCGTTATTTTTCTGATTATCGCAATTATTGCAGCCATCTTTGGTTTTGGCGGGATTGCAGAAGGAGCAGCCGATATTGCGAAGATAATTTTTTACATTTTCTTAGTGCTGCTTGTAATTTCTCTACTTAGCAGATTGTTTAGAAGATAAAAAATAATCCATTTCGAGAATCCAATGTGTTTTTATGGTATACATAATGCGCATTGGATTTTTAGTTCAAATCAAATCTACAATGAAAAAGTATTTATTATTATTTACCCTAGCCGTATTAATGGCTTCATGTGGTGGGACCAGTAAAGTGGCCAAGGAAGCTCGTAAAACTTTTGATGGTAGCTGGAGACTTACCAGCGTAACCTATCCTAATAATTCAGGAGAATTTAATGTGACTCTTTTTAATGAAGCCTCTGCTTCCTGTTTTGAAAACAGTACCTGGGATTTTGTATCAAATAACAATCGTGGCACATATAGTGTTAGTGGTATGGATTGTAATGCTGATACAAATTATTTTATATGGTCTATTGACGAGGAAAATACCCCTGCAGGCATATATGACTTCCTGCTGAAACCAACAAATGATGGTTATAAATCTACAACTGGTAATCAGGGATTCAGATTGAATCTTAAAAGTTTAACTGATACCAATATGGTTTGGGAACAAACAGTTAGCCTCGAAGGCTCACCATTTACCATAAGAATGAACTTTTCTAAACAATAAAATGTAAATAGCTATGAAGACAGTTTTTAATAAAATGTTCACGATACTGCTTATTTCCAGCCTCGTGGTTGGTTGCGAAGCGACAAAGAATGCCAATAACAAGCAAAAAGGAGCCGTGATAGGTGCAACTGGCGGAGCCGTAATAGGTGGTGTTATTGGTAATAATACTGGAGACGGAAATACTGCTTTAGGTTCGATAATTGGAGGCGTAGTTGGTGGTGCTGCTGGTGCGATTATTGGGGATAAAATGGACAAACAGGCAAAGGAAATTGAACAGGAGATTCCTGGAGCCGAAGTAGAACGTGTGGGAGAAGGTATTAATGTGACCTTTGATGAATCCAGCGGTGTATACTTTGATACTGAAAAGTATAATATCAATGACAAATCACAGGCTACGCTAAATAAACTAGCTGATATATTCATGGAATATCCTCAAACCAATATTCTTGTGGAAGGGCATACCGATAATACGGGTAGTGATAGTTATAACCTAACTCTTTCCAAGAACAGAGCACAAGCGGTAACTGGTTACCTTGTAGATTCTGGAATTGAGAAAGGTAGATTTACCACTAAGTGGTATGGAGAATCACAGCCTAAATATGATAATACTACCGCTGAAGGAAGATCTAAAAATCGTAGGGTAGAGATTGCCATTGTTGCTAACGAAGAATTAAAAGAACAAGCTAAGCAGGAAGCAGATAAACAAACTGCTGACAACTAATCTTCTATTCTCAAAACAATTTTGAAGAATCCCGGAAAATATTCCGGGATTTTTTTATTCTTTTATTTACCTTCATAGGGTGAGAAAAGCTCAGGTAATAATTATTGGAGGTGGATTAGCAGGCTTAACAGCCGCTATTCATTTAAGCCAACACAACCTTGAAGTGATTCTAATAGAAAAAGAAAGCTATCCTCATCATAAAGTATGTGGAGAATATCTATCGTCAGAGGTTTTTCCCTACTTAAATTCTCTTGAAATTAATCTTGCAACTTTTAGACCGCCGGAGATAAACCATCTTGAATTCTCCTCGATTTCGGGAAATTCGATTTCCTGTGAATTGGAAATGGGCGGAATTGGTATAAGTCGTTATTCCATGGATAATTACTTATTTGAAAAGACTAAAGCATTAGGATGTAAATTTATTCAGGCAACAGTTACATCTGTGAAGTTTAAAAATGATCATTTTATGGTCTTTACTCAAGATGAAAATTATTCTTCAGAATTTGTACTCGGAGCCTTCGGAAAAAGATCGAATCTGGACAAATCATTAAAAAGGGATTTTGTTGAAAACCGATCGGGATGGCTTGCTGTAAAGGCTCATTATAAAACGAAATCCGTTGATTTCCCTTCCAATAAAGTGTACCTGCATAATTTTAAAGGAGGCTATTGTGGACTTTCAAAGACCGAACTCAATACAATTAATGTTTGCTACCTGGCGACCTATTCAAGTTTTAAAGAATATCGAAGTACAGATGATTTCAGAGAAGAGGTTCTAATGAGAAATCCTCATCTAAGGGAATTCTTCGTTACCTCTGAAATAGCCATGGCAAGAGAATTAAGTATAGGCCAGGTCTCTTTTGAAAAAAAGTCACTCATCGAGGATCATATTTTAATGCTTGGCGATTCTGCAGGACTAATACATCCGCTATGCGGAAACGGAATGGCGATGGCTATTCATAGCGCTAAGATAGCATCTGAGAAAATCCTTCAGTTTTATTCAAATGAACATTTTTACCGTTTAGATGTTGAGAAAAGTTATAAAGAAGAATGGAGAAAGGAATTTGCAATAAGGTTGAGATCGGGAAGAATATTACAAAGGCTTTTGCTTAACCAAACGGCTTCGGAAGTATCTCTAAAATTAATTAATAGAATTCCCGGTCTATTGCCGCAGATCATAAAACGAACCCACGGAAAGAAAGTTTATGCTTAAACAGGATATCTCTCGAAGAACCGATAAAACAGAAATCATGGACGACTTTGATCTTAAGGGGCCTGAGTTGCGTAAAACTCTAAGTGATCTCGACAATATCAATTCCTGGCTTGGCGGAAATCAAATCACCCTGGATGGAATAAAGGAGTTATTGAAGGGCCATTCAAAAAATAAGAAGATCAAAATAGTAGATATAGGCTGTGGAAATGGTTCAATTTTAAGGAAAGTAGCCGCCTGGGGGAAATCGCAAAAAAGGGAGTTCATACTTATTGGAATTGATGCGAACGAACATGCCATTCAAATAGCTAAGGAAAAATCAAAGAAATTTGAGAATTTGAGCTTTGAAAAACTCAATATCTTCAGTGACAGTTTTAAGTCAAATCAATACGACATCATTTTATGCACCCTAACCCTACACCATTTCAAGGATAAGGAGATCATAAGTTTACTTAACCAGTTATATACACAGGCTAAGTTGGGAATTGTGATAAATGACCTGCATCGAAGTAATTCCGCTTACATTCTTTTTCAGGCCTTTTGTTCGGTTTTCGTAAATAATGAAATCGCCCGAAAAGATGGTTTAACCTCTATTCTTCGAGGATTTAAGAGATCAGACCTGTTAAGGTATCAAGAAGATATTTCCTGTTCTTCTTTCAAGATCAGCTGGAAATGGGCATTCAGGTATCAATGGATAATTAAAAAGGAACAATAGTTACATGAGTGTAAAAATTATATCAGCCCAAAAACAATTACCAGCCTACTCCAGAGAAACTAAAGATATTCTTCCCTTTGTTGAAGAATGGCTATCTGGGCAGGAGGAAAGGTTCAGAAGGAAAATCCTCAAGATATTTGAAAGTGCAGGGGTAGATAAGCGTTATTCGATCATGTCTCCGGAAGAAGTCTTCACGGTCACCTCCTTTGAGGATAAAAATGATATATATACTCGTGAAGTAAAAAAACTCGGTTTACAGGTTTTGGATAAATCTTTAGAAAAAGCTCAATGGTCGCCTGATTCTTTAGACTTTATAATTACGGTAAGTTGTACAGGGATCATGATTCCCTCTCTCGATGCATACCTGATTAATGAACTGGGCTTAAAAAAAGATATTACCAGGCTTCCGGTTACAGAGATGGGTTGTGCTGCAGGTATTTCAGGAATGATCTATGCGTATAATTTTTTAAAGGCAAATCCAGGGAAACGGGCTGCTGTGGTAGCTGTTGAAAGCCCGTCGGCAACCTTTCAGCTGGAAGATTACAGCATGGCCAATATGGTTAGCGCGGCCATTTTTGGTGATGGCGCAGCGTGTGTCCTATTATCTTCGGAAGAAGAATGTGAAGGTCCTGGAATAATTGGTGAGGAAATGTATCATTTCTACAACGCCACACATTTAATGGGATTCGACCTGAAGAACAGTGGCCTGCAAATGATACTGGATCCTGAAGTTCCCAATACTATATCAGAAAATTTCCCAGATATCATTCATCCATTTCTAGAGAAATACCACACTTCTATTGAAAATGTAGATCACTTGATATTTCATCCTGGTGGCCGAAAAATAGTTCAGACGGTTTCTGATCTTTTTGGTAACTTAGGAAATAATATAGATGATACCCGGGAAGTTCTACGTTTATATGGCAATATGAGTAGCGCAACAGTTTTGTATGTTCTCGAAAGATTTCTCAATAAGGATATTCCCAAAGGGGAGCAGGGAATAATGCTAAGTTTCGGTCCGGGATTTTCAGCACAACGAATTTTAATAGAATGGTAGTAGAATTTAAAGATCAGAATTACTGGGCGCTTATTCTGGGCGGAAGTAGTGGCCTTGGGTATGCCAGTGCAAAGAAACTTGCCAAACACGGGATGAATATCCTCATTATTCACCGCGACCGTCGAAGTGAAATTCCTGATATTGAAGAAGCCTTTGATGATATTCGTAATTCGGGTGTGAAGTTTGAAAGCTTTAATGCCGATGCGGTTAACAAAGAAAAAAGAGAGGAACTGGTTAAAAAAATAAAAGTATTGCTTGGAGAGGAAGGCAAGATTAGAACATTACTTCATAGTATTGCGAAGGGTAATCTTAAACCTATGATAGGAGAGGAGGCTCTTCTGGAAAACCTCGATTTTCAGCTTACTATAGACGCGATGGCGTTAAGCCTTTATGATTGGACCCAAGCTATTTTCAAAAATGGGCTATTTGCAAAAGATGCCCGCGTGATCTCCTTTACCAGTGACGGCAATAAAAAGGCATGGAAGAATTATGCTGCTGTCTCTGCGGCTAAGGTTACTCTGGAAGCTTTAACCAGAAGTATGGCGCTTGAATTTGCACGCCATGGGATACGAGCCAATTGTATACAGGCGGGAATTACCGTTACCAGATCTTTTCAAATGATCCCTGGAAATGAAACTCTTAGGGTTCATGCCTTAAAACATAATCCGTTTAAAAGACTTACGGTTCCAGATGATGTGGCCAATGTGGTGTATCTATTGAGCAAAGATGAAGCAAGCTGGATTACCGGCACTATTATTCCTGTAAATGGAGGAGAACATTTGATGTAAATGCAGGAAATTTTTCAATACCTACCATATTCTAAGCCATTTCTTTTCGTTGATGAGATCCTGAAAATTGATGAGAATTTAATTGAAGGAACCTATCGATTTTCTGCTGATCTTGATTTTTACAAAGGACATTTTAAGGATAATCCTGTAACACCTGGGGTGATTTTGACAGAATGTATGGCTCAGATTGGTGTGGTTTGCCTCGGAATTTACCTTCTGAAAAAGACCGGTGATCTGGTTAACCAGCCAAATATCGCACTTAGTTCAAGTGAAATTGAATACTTCAAACCTGTTTTCCCCGGAGAATCTGTAAAGGTCATTTCAAAAAAGGAATATTTCAGGTTTAATAAATTAAAATGCCGGATTGAGATGCGAAACTCGAAAAATGAGGTTGTATGTCGTGGAGTTATAGCAGGAATGATCCTTTCCAAAAAAGCTGTGTTTAAATGAAAAAACGTGTAGTAATTACGGGAATGGGAGTAGTCGCACCTAATGCCGTAGGCTTGCGAGATTTCGGGTCTGCCTTAAGGGAAATGAAAAGCGGGATTCGGTTTTTTCCTGAACTAGAAAAGTTGAAGTTCAGTTGCCAGATAGGAGGAAAGCCAGAAATTTCAGAAGATTTGCTAAGTAATTATTTCACTCCGCTTCAACTTCGAGGATTAAATAGTAGCGGCATCGTTTACGGTGTGGTCGCAGGTACAGATGCATGGTTGGATGCCGGGCTTGAAATTCAGGAAAACGGTTCTCCAGACTGGGATTCAGGGATCATTTTTGGTACAGGGATTCTTGGTGTGGATAAATTCCGTGAAGCGATTCAATTGATAGATCAAGGAAAGACCAGACGTTTGGGAAGCACCAGTGTGGTACAAACAATGGCCAGCGGGATTAGTGCCTATCTTGGTGGAATTCTTGGTTGTGGTAACCAGGTAACTACTAATTCTTCGGCCTGTACCACAGGTACCGAGGCTTTATTAATGGGTTTTGAAAGAATACAAAATGGTAAAGCTAAAAGAATGCTGGTTGGTAGCTGTAGTGATCATGGCCCCTATGTTTGGGGAGGATTTGATGCCATGCGAATTTTACCTTCTAAATACAATAAGGAGCCAGGACAGGCTTCACGCCCCATGAGTGAAACTGCCTCAGGTTTTGTACCCGGAAGTGGGGCAGGAGCTTTGTTATTGGAAGAACTTGATTCGGCCATTGATAGAGGTGCAAGAATTTACTGTGAAGTTTTAGGTGGAGATATAAATAGTGGTGGACAAAGGGGAGAAGGTAGTATGACCGCTGCCAATAGTGAGGCGGTGATCAGGTGTATCTCAAAGGCACTGGAAAATTCTGAAATTGAGGTTTCGGATATTGATGTTATAAACGGTCATTTAACCGCAACAACAAGAGATTCAGTTGAAGTAGAAAACTGGACTAAAGCACTGGGTCGAACAGCCAATGATTTCCCTTATATTAATTCATTAAAGAGTATGACGGGACATTGTCTAAGCGCCGCCGGGTCTATTGAATGTGTTGCTTCTGTACTTCAGATATATAATCAATATATTTTCGGTAATCTGAATTGTGAAGATAAACACCCTGAGATTCTGGATCTAATCAATCCTGATAAAATTCCAAATAATACGATCGAACAAAAAATAAACGTACTGGCAAAGGCAAGTTTTGGCTTTGGCGATGTAAATGCAGTAGCTATATTTAAAAGATATAAATCCTGAAAAAAATGAGTGAAAAAGAAATTATGGACAGGCTTAAGTCCATTGTAAAGCCTTATGCACAAAGACAGGAAGGACTTGATAATTTCGAGGAATCAACAGATTTTATAAATGACCTGGAGATCAATTCGGCAAATCTTGTAGATGTAGTCCTGGATGTTGAAGATGAATTCAATATTGAAATAGACAACGATTCTATGGAAGGTATGCTTACCGTGGGAGACGCCAAATCTATAATTCAGAATAAATTAAAGCATCCGTGATAGGAAATGATATCATAGATCTTAGTATAGCCAGGTTAGAAAATAAAACAAACAACCCCAGGTATTGCAAGAAAGTTTTTACCGGTAAGGAAAGGGATATTATCGAAGCCGAATCAGATAAGGAAAAAATGTTATGGACACTTTGGGCGATGAAGGAAACAGCCTATAAAGCTCACCAGAGACGTTTCAATTTAGCTCGAAAGATCAATCCCTTGGATTACGAATGCGACTCAGAATCTATTGTCAATATCGGAGAATGGAAATATAAGGTCGAAGTTGACAGGAATGAACATTATATACATTGTTCGACTACTCAGGATAATCTGCAAAGTTATATTTATCCTTCCTTGGAATTCCTTTTTGAAAATTTCCTCACAGATCTTAGGGAACAAAACATATTCAGGCATGATGAGATCGGTGTTGTAAAGAACAGGTATGGAATACCTTCGATCCTGGACAAAACAAATTCAGAAACCATTCCTTTTTCGCTTAGCCATCACGGAAAATTTACTGCCATTGTTATTCCGTTAATTAACTGCTAAAAGCAGTTAAACATTTAAAAACTGCATTGACCTACTTAGGCTTGTTTTGTATCTTCAATGATCAATTCAAAAAATAAATTTATATGAAGACAGTAGATAAGATGGAGGTGATTCATAGCCAGACGGCTGAGTATATTCAGCAAGGTGAAACCGGCAAATTTTTGAAATTAATCCCAGATACTTTTGTAATAAAAGGGGAAGAAGAGAATGGTGTATTTAACCAGGGATATGCAATTAGACATCTTAACAGAAGAGATATGTTGCTAATAGATGTGGTTGAAAAATCTTCTAAAGATGCGATTAAAAGGCTGGTAGAAGAAGGATACAATATAAAAGGTATTCTTATCACTTGTGACGGAGTTTTAAAATCTGCCTATGCCGATCTAAAAACCATTTCTGAAGATGCCGGTGGTGCACCAGTTTATGCACATCCTAGAAATAATTTTAAGGACGATTTTAAAACAAAAGATATTACAGCAAAAGACAAAGTCCTGGATAGTTTCGATATCAACATTTTCGATCTTCCAGGAAGCGAAGGTGCATCTGTTGTAGTTTATACTGAAATAAATGATGGAATGTTATTTCCGGGAGAAGACGCTGTAGGATCTGATTACGATTCAGAATTAAATACCTTCATACGTCCCGAAAAGAAAAACGAAAATAATGATTTTGGCCTGGCTGAAAGCTGGGCAGCTTTCGATACTCCCTTCAGTTTTCTATTCCCAAGAAAAGGAAAACCTGGTTTTAACCTGGAAGAAGGAGAACAGATCGATATTCTGAATAAGCTTGGCAAAAGCTAAATTTATCCGGAATTAAATTACCGAGGGCTGTTTAGAAAGCTTTTTGTTTGAACATGATTACCTTGAATTCAGTAGATCCTTCAAATAATTACTTCTAAAGAGCCCTTCTTTTTTATGCATTTTGAGCCTGCTTCTTTTCTTCTTCCATCTCTTTGTCTTTTTTCTCTGCCTGTTCTGCACCCTTATCGGAAATCAATGGGTGATCCTTTTTTCCCAGCCCCACGATAAGGATCACATTTGTTATTGTACCGTAAAGCATCATCACTACAGCTACGAATCCACCTCCAAGTATTGAGGCCATTCCTAAACTTGAATAATAGATCATTTGATACCAGGATTTGCCTACCTGTTCTGATTCGCTTATTGGTAAGTTGAACATTAAAAAGGTTATAACCGCTATTACGATAAGTATGGTATCAGATTTAGCGATCATTAATACGTCTTTATAATGTCTCTTGGTTAACCTGGAATCTGAAGATCGGCTTAAACCAAGTAAGGTAAGCATTAAGGCAAGAATAGTAGTGGAACCCAGAATAACGGTATTGCATAACATATTTATCCCAGACATGGAATGTTGTAAAAGATCCATGGCTTTATAACCTGAAATTTGTCCAAGGATAATAGTTCCACTAGCCATAACCATTGTTGAAACAATTCCACCTACGATAGCCCTTTTTACTATGGGATTCATTTGAAAATTCGGTATTTAGTTAAGGTTCAGTTATCCAAATTAATAAAATTGATTTAAACAATTTTTTAAGCTCATCGATTCCATCAAAAAAACTTGTTTTAAGGCTAAGGTTCTGTTAAATGGGGGAAGTTTTCCTTTAAAAGTTGGTAATTTAAAGTTCAAAATTTCCAACTATGTCAAAACTCAATGTCACACAAAAACTAATTAAGGAACACCTATTAAAAGGAGAAATGGAACCTGGAAAGGAGATCGGGATCAAAATAGATCAGGCTCTCTTACAAGATGCGACGGGTACCCTGGTACAGCTTGAACTTGAAGCAATGGGATTAAAAAAAGCCCAAACCGAGGTTGCGGTACAATATGTAGATCACAACCTGCTTCAAACCGATTTTAAAAATGCCGATGACCATTTATTTCTCCATTCTGCAGCACAAAGATTTGGATTATGGTACAGTAGACCCGGAAATGGAGTAAGCCATCCCGTTCATATGCAAAGATTTGGGAAACCAGGAAAAACTATGGTTGGCTCAGATAGCCATACACCAGCCGCAGGATCTTTAGGTATGTTGGCAATAGGTACCGGCGGGCTTGATGTTGCCGCAGCTATCGCCGGGCAGCCATACTTCGTGAAAATGCCTAAAGTCATGGGAGTAAAGCTTACAGGTAAATTGCCAGATTGGGTTAGTGCTAAGGATGTGATCCTGGAGATGTTAAGAAGATACGATGTAAAAGGTGGGGTAGGAAAGGTTATCGAATATTATGGTGAGGGCTTAAAAAACCTTAGTGCCATGGATCGTCATGTAATTGCTAATATGGGGGCTGAGCTGGGAGCGACAACCACTGTTTTCCCTAGTGATGAGGAAACTAAGAGATTTTTAAGATCACAGAAACGTGAAGATGACTGGGTTGAATTAAAAGCTGATGAAGGTTGTACCTATGATTTTGAAGATGAGATTATACTGGATGAGCTTGTTCCCTTGATCGCCCTTCCAACCAGCCCGGGAAATGTTGTTCCCGTTAGAGAAGTAGAAGGTAAAGAAATAAGTCAGGTAGTTATAGGATCTTCTGCAAATCCGGGATTGAGGGATTTCTGGATAGCAGGTGCCATCGTTGAAGGTAAATCTGTAAATAATGATGTTTCCTTCGATATAAACCCAACTTCAAGGCAAATGATCCAGAACATGATAGATAACAGGGCTTTTGCCAATTTAATCAAGGCAGGAGCAAGGTTCCATCAATCTGGTTGCATGGGATGTATAGGAATGGGGCAGGCACCGGCTTCAGGAACTATTAGCTTACGTACAATGCCAAGAAATTTCCCAGATAGATCTGGAACCAAGGATGACAAAGTGCATTTATGTAGCCCGGAAACAGCGGCAGCTTCAGCACTTACCGGAAAAATCACAGATCCAAGAGATCTTGAAAAGATCTACGATATGAAATATCCAAAATTTGAGCATCCCGAAATTGAAATTATTAACACTGAGATGTTAGTGGCACCGCCAGAGGATGGAACGGGAATAGAACTTCAGAAGGGACCAAATATTAAATCATTACCCTACATTGAGCCTATGCAGGAAAAATATTCTGTACCCGTACTATTAAAAATGGGAGACAATATATCTACAGATGAAATCCTAAAGGCTGGGGCAGAAGTCTTGCCTTTCAGAAGTAACCTTCCAGAAATAAGTAAATATTCCTACACGGTAATAGATGAAAGTTTTTACGATAGAGCTATGGAGGCTAAGGATATCCATGGAGGACATATTGTGGTAGCTAAAGATAATTATGCTCAGGGTTCCAGTAGGGAGCATGCTGCGATCGCTCCTAAATATTTAGGACAGGTTGCTGTAATTGCAAATTCTTATGCTCGTATCGCCTGGCAAAATCTCGTGAATTTCGGAATCCTGCCATTAGAATTTATAAACATTGAAGATTACGATAAAATAGAGCAGGGGGATAGTGTTTACTTCAGAAACCTGAGAGAAGATGTTAGAAACAGAAATAACATCAAAGTAATCGTAAAAAATGAGGATGGTAAAAGAGAAGAGTTTGAAACCAAGCATTCAATGAGTGATCGCCAGATCGATGTTCTTCTAAAAGGTGGGATCATAAATGAATTCAAAGATCGACTTGAAGAAGAGGACCTAAAGGCCTGATATTCGATTTTATTTTTTGAAGAACAAAATTTAATAAATAGGAAAGCCCTTTCATAAAAAAACTGAAGGGGCTTTTTTTATCGATATATCTAACCTATAGAATGGTATAAATGTGAAATTAAACCTAAACTTTATTAAATCTCTTCTTTTGTAAAACTTTGATTTACAGGTGTTCGTATGTATTTATATAAACCAATTAAAGTTTTAATTATGAAAAATTATTTTTTAGCCATTCTGGTAATAGCAATGGCAATTACGGGATGTGAAAAAGAACCTCAGGAGATCACCAATTCTACGGCAGATTTAAAATCGGTAACAAAAAGTAATAATTATGGGGTTCTGGTTTCTTCCAATACTTCTGGTGTGATTAATTACTACGATGTGGTGAATGGTATTTCCAATCCACAAAGATTGAGTTTTGAAGTTCCTTATGCAGACGCAGATGGAATAGTTTATGATCAAAAAAGAGATGCGATTTATCAAGTTAACAGAACAGATTCTGAGTTGGTTGCGTATGGAGGATATGATAAAGCTTCAGATGGGGATATGTTAATGACTACCGCAACAGGACCATCAACTTTTAGTAATGGTCGAGAGGCAACTTTTTATAACAATAAAGTTGTTATTGCCGATGATTTAGCCGAAGGCGGAAGACTAGTCAGTTACCATGTAAACGAAAAAAATATTTCCGATTATCGCGAGTTCAATGTCGACTTTCAGGTATGGGGAATTCAGATAGTAGGTAAGGATCTTTGGGCAATTGAGGATGCCACGAATAAGCTGGCATGGTTTCAGGATTTTTTCAGAGCAAAAAGTGGAGATCTTGATCCTACAGCTGAAGTTGCGATTGAAGGCCTCGTTAGAACCCATGGTTTAAAATATGATGCTTATTCAGATACCATGGTATTGACTGATATTGGTGATGCGGGTAGCGCAGATGATGGTGCTATAGTTATAATATCATCTTTTACTACAAAATTCATGGCGGCTGTAAATAGTGATGGAATAATCTCTATGGAGGATCAAATTAGAATAGCGGGAGATCAAACGGAGTTGGGTAACCCAGTAGATGTTGATTTCAGCAACTCTAAAAACGCGATTTTCGTGGCAGAGCGAGCTCAACAGAAATTCCTTGTTTTTGAACTTCCAATAGATAGTGGAAATTATGCACCTGTATATTCAGATGATGTTCCGGGGGCTAGTGCTGTTACTACTACCTTTTAATTCATTAACTAAACCAAAAAAGCCCTTTCAAATTTGAAAGGGCTTTTCAATTTTAATTATTTTCCAAAATTAGTGTGTACTCATTTTTGCCTTTCGCTTACTACACTGTCTTTCCACATCGTTAACGGTTTGTGCTATTGATGCTTCAAAGGAATTTTCATTAGACTGTGCGAAAATTTCAGGTCCTGGAGCACTTAGTCTGATTTCTGTAATGTAACCGTTTGGTTTTTGATTCTCGTCTCTTTTGAAATAAACATTTGCTCTAACCACCCAGTCATATTTGTTTTCGACTTTATCTAGTTTCTTTTGTGTAAAAGCTTCAAGATTATCACTTTTTTCTATGTTTACGAATTCAAAAATAGCTTCCATATATTGTAATTTTTATTTATTTAAATAAACCTAAAATCTGATGAGGGGCAAAGCATCTTAGGCTAGAATTAGCAAACATTTAGCACTATTTTTAGAGTTTATGGTGCATACCTTAAATTCAGCATAATCTCGCCGTAAAATTTCTAAAATAGTCTCTGAGCCATTATTATTTCCGTAGCTTTAAGTTGTTATG
Organism: Christiangramia lutea; assembly: GCF_022489035.1. GTDB lineage: Bacteria > Bacteroidota > Bacteroidia > Flavobacteriales > Flavobacteriaceae > Christiangramia > Christiangramia lutea. Next base: position 359,833 of record NZ_JAKVTV010000002.1, on the reverse strand, counting down.
GAAACAAAGGATGTACAGAAGAAAATGATGAGTAGGGCCTTAAAATTGGCTCGTGAGGGAAGAGATATGGATAATGGAGGTCCTTTTGGTGCAGTGATCTCGAAAGGTGATGAGATCATTGCTGAATCTAGAAACGAGGTTTTATGCAAGGGTGATTGTACTCAGCATGCTGAAACCAGGGCCATACAAAGAGCATGTAGGCAACTTGGTAGTCGTAGTTTAGAGGGCTGCGTACTCTACGCAAGTTGCGAACCCTGTATGATGTGCCTTGGAGCTGCCCATTGGGCAGGAATAGATTATATATACTATGGAGCTTCAGCCCGGGATGCAAAGGAATATGGTTTTACTTATTGTAACATGTTCTATAATTCAGACAAGGAAGAAAGGCATAATGAATTCAAAATGATACAGCTTTGCCGGAATGAAGCACTAAAAATCTGGGATCAGGTACCTAAAGAACAATTACACGTATAATATTAAAAATTTTATAATCATAGAATCCGGAGGAAGTTACTTCTTCGGATTCTTTAATTTTACGGGTAAATAACCAACATTGATTAAATGGATTCAGAAAAAGAAAAAAAAGGAGACAAGATCGTTGATAAAGAAATGGACAATTCTGAATCTAAAGATCAAACCAGGACCAAAACCCATGGAGAGATTCTTAGGGAACAGATCATAGAAGGATGTGAAACTTATGATAGAAGCAGCAGAAGCATACTCTTAAGTTCCTTTACGGCAGGTTTAGAGATTGGATTCAGTTTCCTGATGATATGTTCAATATTTGGTTTTTTTGAAGGCAGAGTAGAGGAGGATACTCTTTTTAAATTAATCGCTCTGGTATATCCTCTAGGATTTATCCTGGTTGTACTTGGGCAGTCTATTCTATTTACTGAACAAACATCTCTATTAGCGCTACCGGTTCTTAGTGGTGGAAGAAGTATTTTAAGTATGCTGAAGATATGGGGAATCGTTATCCTGGGTAATTTGATTGGAGGAATTCTAATCGCATTGACTTTATCCTGGATAGGTCCGAACCTTAACATTTTTGATGAAGGAGTTATTGCAAAAATCGGTGAACATTACGCAAATTATGACCTGCCCACTATTTTGGTAAGTGCCATCCTTGCGGGCTGGCTTATGGGGTTACTTAGCTGGCTGGTTACATCCTCAAAAGAAACTACTTCAGAGATACTCATTATATATATAATCACCGCGGTAATGGGTTTTGCCGGTTTGCATCACAGTATTATTGGAAATATTGAAATATTTGCAGGAATGCTGGTTTCTCCTGAAATAAACCTATTAAGCTATTTAAAGGTTTTAATTACGGCATTAGTTGGTAATGCCCTTGGAGCGACAATTTTTGTAGCCTTATTAAAATACCGTGCGTTCGTTTTCAATGTAAAAATGCCCTAATTGGTTGTTAAATGATATCTAAATGATCATGCAACAACAAATTCAATTCTTAAATTGAGAAAAAGAAGAATTATGGCAGAAGAAAATAAAAAAGAACAGGCAGACTGGCAGAAAAATTCAGGCCGACCTTCTAACTTTCATGAAAAAGATGATAGCTTAAAAAAGGATGGAGATGGAAATTTAAAAGTAAAGGGCGATGACAAAAGAGTTACTAAAGAGGAAGATGAGGCCATTCAGGATACATTAAAATCTATTAGTGGTTCTGACGAGTAAGAATAGTTACTGTGAATTAATTTATGATCTATCCGGTAATTAAATTACCGGATTTTTTATCACAAATTTAAAATATACAGGTCAATTTCTTATTGAAGACTAATAAACTAAAATAAGCTGAATTAGTATATGGAAGACGGATTATGAACAGAGTAACGACGTTCACTTTAAAATTTTTTATTTAAAAATTTTCAGAAGGATCTTTCACGCAGGTTTTAAATTCGTAATTTATGATGCTTAAATTTTCTAATATGCATAATTTTCTATTCTATAAATTTATACCATATAGGTTTTATTCTGCGATTTACCTGTTTATATTGTTCAGTATTGTTGCATGTGGAGGGAATAAAAATATTTCTGATGAAGGTGATTTTTCAGAATTAAAAGAGCTGGTAGAATCTGGTGATTTTGAGATTCAAAATGATTGGGCCTTTCCAAACAATTCCAACAATATTAATCTAATAGGGAATCCAAATCATTTAATTTTTAAGAATGATAGTGTAGATATTTTTCTTCCATATTTTGGAGTAAGACACGCAGGAGGGAACTATGCCGATACCGAGGGTGGAATTGTCTATTCAGGACCTTTAAATGACCTTGAGAAAGATGTAAATGAGACCAAAGGCATTATTTTGATCAAATTCAGGGGAATGAGAAATGGAGAAATCATGAATTTCGACGTTACCCTATATCCTAATAAAAAGGCCAGAACCCGTGTAGTTAGTACACAAAGAACCCCGATTTCGTATGAAGGTAAATACAGAAGTTCTGAAGATCTTTAACCAGGCAAATTGCCAGTGTATTCCAACGCCAGTTTTAGGTCTGTAAAATGCATTATTTTTCCTTTTTTGTAGAATAACCGCTCTATAGCAATATTGGTAGTACCAATCATGCTGTGGGTTACGATGCAAAAACTCCTTAGCCGCCTGTTTTCTTCAAAGAATTTGGACCAATCCTGGGCGACTACGGAATAATCATAAATACGGTTAGCCATATAATTAACATAAAAATCTTTCCCGTAATACTTTTCAGCAAGGGCAATAACTTTACTACCATATTCCCAGCCATATATAATTCCTTCATTAATTTCGGTTACTATTGTTTTATCCAGGAATATTATATTTCCAAACTCAAGCTGATGAATTTCCTTGATGAATTCTGGTGGCAGAAAGTTAATAACTGAATTTGGATGAATTGTCATCTTAATTTTGAATTACAAAGAATATTCGACAAAAATAACATCTAAAAACCTGTTTTACAGTAATTTATAGTGTTTTTTTAATGTTGTAACTGATATGATTATGTGAACTTGCAAATATTTTCCTTAGAGGGGAACGTTAAAGTTTCAATTGAATCAATAATAGGAGTGGCTAAATCATTATATCATTCTTTACTATAATATTTTCTATTTTACATAATATAAATTATAGTTCATATTGCGGTTTATTAATATTTATGGAAATGTGATATTTTCACTTACTAATAAGTTTATTTAGGCCTTTACTCAGCTCTTATTCTTTATTCCCTGAAACAACTCCCTGAATAAACCCCGTGCGATCAAAACCTTCATGATCTCATTGGTACCGGCATAAATTCTTGCCACACGGTTATCTGCATACATCCGCGCAATTGGATAATCCCACATATAACCGTATCCACCAAATAACTGCAGGCATTCATCTACAACTTTATTATACATTTCGGTTGCGGAATATTTTGCCATGGAAGCACTTTCGGCAGTCAGTTTATGTTCCGACAATAATTTTATACAGCGATCCAGAAATGCCTGGTGTATCTGTAGTTGAGATGCACATTCGGCAAGTTTGAATTGGGTATTCTGGAATCCGGCAATTGGTTGTTTAAAGGCTGTTCTTGTTGAAGTATATTCAATGGTATTTTCTATAGCGCCTTCAGCACCGCCGATAGCGTTTAAAGCGACTATTAAACGCTCCCTGGCTAACTCCGTCATCATTATTTTAAAACCTGATCCTTCCTGTCCCAGTAAATTTTCTTTCGGAACCTTTACATCGTCGAAAAACAATTCACAAGTATCCTGGGCTTTCATCCCAATTTTTTTAAAAGGAACTCCTTTTTCAAAACCTTTAGATCCACTTTCAATCAACAACAGAGATATACCTTCATTTTCTATTCCGTGGTTTGTTTTAACGGCAACCAACGACATATCACTCATAAAACCATTCGTTATAAAGGTTTTCTGACCATTTACAAGATAATGATCACCATTATCTACCGCTTTTGTTTTGATCGCCTGAAGATCACTACCGCAGTCTGGCTCGGTCATTCCTAAAGATGTGATCATTTTACCGGAAGCCATTTGAGGAAGATATTTTATCTTTTGAGCTTCGGTTCCATATTTCAGAATATATGGAGCAACCACATCTGAATGAAGAGAAAATCCGGGGCCGCTAACGCCTTTTTTACCAAGTTCTTCAATAAATAAAGCGTTAAAACTAAAATCCAATCCTCCTCCACCAAAATCCATAGGAATATCCATACACAATAAACCTAATTCACCAGCACGTTCCCATATTCTTCGACTTACCATGCCATTTTTCTCCCATTCTTCTAACTTATCCATCATTTCATTCTTGATGAAATCCTGGATCATCTTACGGGTCATTTTATGTTCTTCAGAAGAATAAATTTCGCGTTCTAACAATACATTTTGTAACATACCAGGCTAATGAGTTTAGTGAATAACAAAAATCTACAGGGTACCAATTAGAATATGCTTTGGGGATGCAATCGAAACAACTTTCTATAGGGTGTAAACTGCCTATTTGATGTAATTTACAAAATCATTCTGAATGAGTTCCAACTTCGGAACTATATACTTCTTACAAAATGGTCTTTCAGGGTCTGTTTTGTAATAATTGGTTATTTGTTCACGAGAAGCCTTAAATTCTCCAAGGAAATGAACCTGAGTAATAAAATCTAGGCTCTGTTCTGAGAGTCGTTTTAATTTATTTTTCGCTTCAGCATACTGAAGTTTATCAAAGGCATAGATCGCTGAAAGATATCTGGAACGCAAACTATGATTTTTAGCACTCTGGTGAGTTTTCAAATGAATCTCAATAAGAATTTCCAGATTTATAATCTCTGGATTAAAATGGACAATCACGCCTTCAAAAAAAGTATCTGTATCATTACTCGCGGAAATATAGCCTTGATCAACCTTTTTAACTCCCTTCAGGCTTTGAAAAACTGCCTCGGTACACCAATGACAACCTCCACCTAATCCAATTCTCACTAAATCGTTCATAAGAAATCATTTAAATGCTTCCCACCAGGAATGATCTTTTAATTGTTTAACAGTAAAAATTTCTCCAGGTTTCGGATGGCTTAATTTTAGACTGGTACCGGCTGCAGCGCTTATAAACCTTCGAATTGGATCTTTCCAGTGGTGTTGTGCCAGTGCAAATCCCGCCCAATGTACTGCCATAATCTTTTTCAATCCCACGTCTAAAGCTGCTTGAATACTTTCTTCAGGATACATATGTATCTGATGCCACTTCTCGTTGTACTGACCGCATTCCATGATCCCAAAATCAAAAGGACCCAACCTCTCTCCTATTTCCTTAAAATGATTTCCATATCCACTATCTCCACTAAACCAGATATTTTCCTTAGGTGTTCTTAAAACCCATCCTCCCCAGAGAGATCTTGAACGGTCCATGAGTCCTCTCCCTGAAAAATGCCTGGTTGGAGTAAATGTGATCTTAATGTCATTAAAATTAAGATCTTCCCACCAGTCTAATTCTACCATTTTATTTTCCGGAACACCCCATTTTTTAAGATGCCTGGCAACACCAAGGGCCATACCAAATTTCCTGACTTTTGGAATCAATTTTTGAATGCTATTAAGATCCAGGTGGTCATAGTGATCATGAGATATCAAGGCAAGATCGATTTCGGGTAAATCATCGATAATATTTAGTGTGTCATTACTAAAGCGTTTTATACCGAAGGGAGAGATTGGTGCGGCATCCTGGCCAAACATAGGATCTATAAGAATGGTTTTAGAATTCAGCCTTAAAAGCAAAACCGAATGTCCGTACCAAATGAGTTTAGAATCACTGGACTCTTTCAAAAAATCAGCCTTATCGAAAGGTTCAATAGGAATTGGCTTCTCAGGTTCTCGACCCTGTTTTTGGCAGAATTGTTTGTATAGCAATTTCGGGAGATCCTGAATATTGATATTCATACTGGTGTCCTCGAGGTTCTGGAACTTATTTACCTGCCAGTTATTAGATCTGGTATATTTTTCAAGATCTTCTTTTCTGGGTTTTGCTCCAAATTGCCTTCTCATACCTTATTCCTTGATCTCAGAACCGTCTGCACGAAACATTACGTCTTTATTTTTGCCTTTTTGTTTAAATTCAACATCAAAGAATTCCCCCTTTTCGGCATTTAAAACATGTTCTACTTCAGCGATCTTATATTCCGAATATTTTTCCTTAATTGCCTTTTTTATTGCTTCAGGTAAATTTTTTTTCTTTATATCGTTTTCAGTTTCTATCCAGGTACCATCAGCATTAAAATCGGCCCTATATTTCTCTCCATCTTTTTTGAAATGAGACTCCCAGTAACCATGATCATCCTGTTCCCAGTCAGGATCATTCTCTCCCGGGTATTTCTTTTGAAAGGCAATTTTTACAGCCTCTGGAACCTCTCCATCCTTTTGATTTTTCTCCTGGCAACTAAGTAAGCCAATACTAAAACAAAAGGCTATATAAACAGATATTTTTCTCATATTCTTACTTTTCCATAAAACTAAAAAGCACCGGAATGTTTAGCCCCCAATGAAATCATAAATTTTAATTTTGCTTTAGGCATTCATATTTCAGAAAGTATTTATACTTTAAAAAGTCCAAATTCTTTCCAAAATGATAAGAATAAAAAGAACAAATTCAGATGACCAGGATTTTATACACCTGGTAAAGAAGCTTGATGAATATCTTGCCGTATGTGATGGAGATGAACATGATTTTTATGATCAGTTCAACAAATTAGATAAAATAAAACACGTGGTCCTTTTATATAAAGAGAACACTCCGGTTGCCTGCGGAGCGATCAAAAAATATTCTGAAGGCATAGTGGAGATCAAAAGAATGTTTGTACTTCCCGGTGAGCGCAATAAAGGTTATGCGAGTAAAATACTCAGAATCCTTGAATTATGGGCTTCAGAATTGGGTTATACCAAATGTATACTGGAAACCGGGAAAAGACAAACAGAAGCAATAGGTCTATATACCAGGAATAATTATAAAAGAATCAATAAATACAGTCCATACGAGAATATGGAAAACAGCCTCTGTTTTGCGAAAACGCTTAATAAAAATGAGTTCTAACCAGATTCCTTCAATAGCTCCTTTTTACCAATTCTGGCTTTTAGGTCATTCAGAAGTGTTTTGTTCTTAATTGCCTTTACATAGTACATCCTCATAGATCCCTTATTCTTAACCTCTATCTCTCCCCTGTATTCGCAATCAAAATCATCTTTAATTAATTCATAGGTGTTGGCAGAAACATTTATTTTATCCATTTCTGAACTGGATTCCATCCTTGAAGCGATATTTACAGTGTCACCCCAAATATCATAACTGAATTTTTTACTACCCACTACCCCGGCTACTACAGGTCCCGAGTTTATTCCAATTCTTAAATGGAAATTGTATAATTCTTCATTTCTTCTCCTCATTTCATGCATGTAGTCCATCATCTCAAAAGCTACAAGAACAATATTCACAGCGTGTTCTTTTGAAGGAAAAGGCAAACCTCCGGCACACATGTAACAATCGCCCATGGTTTTAATCTTTTCGAGGGAATATTTTTCCATTAACTGGTCGAATTTTGAAAAGTAATTATCCACTTTTTTTACCAGATCTTCAGGTGAGAAGGTTTCCGATATTTTTGTAAATCCCACTATGTCCGCAAAAAGCACGCTGACCATTTCAAATTTTTTGGATTTCACCCTACCGGCAAATTTTAATTCCCTGGCGGTTTCTTCCGGAAGAATATTCAATAAAAGTTTATCTGACCTGTTTCTCTCATTTTCAATGATCTTTTTAGTCTTATTTATGTATTTATTTCTTCTGTAAAGACCAATGGCAATTATTATAATAGATAGCAGAGCAACGGCAGTGGCAATTCCAATAAATTTCTGGGTTCTTCTTTGTTGCTCCATAAGATCGATCTCCACCTGTTTTCGGGCGATCTCATTATCTGTACGTATTCTAGCCATTTCCTGAACGGCCCCAACATTGGTAATACTATCTCTGAACTTAATATGGTCCCTATAATATTCGTAAGCTGATTGATAATTAGCTTTTTGTTTATAGAGTTCAGAAAGCTGAAGATTTGCTTCACTTATCTGGTCTTTCAAATTATATTCTTTGGCCAGGATTAAACTTCTGTTTGCATAGGAAATTGCCAGATCTAATTCATCCTGCTTTGCATATATATTGGAGAAACTCATCAGAAATTCAGATATAGGATAGTACTGCTTTTGTTCTTCGAGCATACCAATAGCCTGATTCATATTCTCCCTGGCTAATTCCTCTTTATTTTGATCGGCATATACCATACCTATGGTCCCTATCGAATATGCCAGGCCTAATTGAAAATTTTTTCTCGAAAAAATCTCTTTGGATTCTTCCAGGTATTCCAGGGCTTCATCATAAAATCCAGCCTTAAACGCAAAATCACCGGCATTTTGCAAGGCTGTAGCGATACGAACACTATCTCCAATTTTTCTTAGTGATTCTATACCATTATCATAATAGTCATTAGCAGTTTTAAAGTTTCCGCTCATTGCATAAGTGTTGGCAATAGAGATTGTAGCTGCTCCAACACCTAAGTCATCATCACTCTTAACGGAAAGATCCCTGCTTTTAAAGTAGGCCTCCAAGGCATCAGCATAATCGCCTTTTAATTGAAAAGCATGTCCTTTCTGAAGATATCCACTTATGAGATATAAATAGTTAGTATCCTTCGCCGCTTCCTGAATAAGCAAATCGGCATACTTCTTTTTACGCTCAGGATTCTGTAGTTTTTCGGCTATTTGCTTTAAAATTGGCAAATTATCCCCCTCAACTTTTCCCAATTCATATTGTTCAATAAGGCTATCTAAAGCTTTAGTATTTTGAGCTGAAGCAAATGAAATTGCGAAAAGAAGAATGATCAAAGATTTAAATAAAAAAAACTTGGGCGGGTTCCTCATACTAATAATTCATTTGTAATACCGGATCGCTCCAATATTCATTATCATCTCCATATATTTTGAATCCAATTTGATAAACCATTCTGTCCTTACCTGGAGGAGTAAGTGGTTCCCCTATTACTTTCCCCTGCAGTTTGTTTCCTAATCTGGAAATGGAACCCTCCAGAAGGTTTGTACCATCCTTATTCTTTAATTTGATATCGGTTAATTCGCTAACACCGGAACTATCATTTGGAATCCAGGTTATTACATTACCAGGAAAAACATCTGTAGTTAAATTTTCATTTTTAGGGTTTTTACCTTTTGAATCTTTTAATTTCAGTTTTGGTGGATTGGAATTAGAGTTCTTTAAACTAACTGTAATAATTATTGCATTACTACTCATGACTTTTGAATTTTGGTTGGTTTCCATTTTATTTATTTGAATTGGTTGATTACGACAAAAAGAGATGAGACAAATTAAAACCAAAGAGGGTTTCGTTCTGGTTTTCAGGGATTTGTAAATTTAGGAGAAATTTTTAGATTTCCCGAATTAGAATATATATAATTCGTTGACTTACAAGGTCATACATTCATTGAGTTAAAGAAAACCAAAGGTTGAAAATGTTGATATAGAGCATCTAAATTCCCTTTTGATTACTACTGTTGGCTTCGGCAAGAATAGATTTTCTTGATTTTTCTTTTACCCCTTTCACAAAATACATCTTCATTACCGCCCTGTTCTTTACCTCCATCTCGCCTCTATATTCGCAGATGAAATCTTCCCTGATCAAATTACAGGTGCTATCAGAAATATTTATTTGTCCCGGTTCTGACAGTGATTCCATCCTGGAAGCAATATTTACGGTATCGCCCCAAATATCATAGGCGAATTTTTTCGTTCCTACCACCCCGGCTACTACCGGTCCGGAATTGATTCCGATTTTCATATTAAAGACCACCTCTTTACTGTCTATTTCAGATTTAGCCTTAAAGTGCCGAACGAATTCGATCATTTCAAATGCCGCGAGTACCAGCCTTTGGGCGTGGTCTTTTACCGGAAAAGGCAATCCACCGGCACACATATAACAATCACCTAAGGTCTTGATCTTTTCAAGCTTATATTTTTCAATGATCTCGTCAAATTTGGAAAAATAGAAATCTACACTGTCCACAACCTCTTCCGGGCTTAGCTGTTCAGAATATTTGGTGAAGCCAACAAAATCGGCAAAAAGTACGCTTACAGAATCGAACCTTTTGGATTTCACTTTCCCGGAATTCTTTAATTCCAGAGCGGTTTCTTCTGGCAGGATATTCTGCAATAATTGATCTGACCTGTTTCGCTCTTTTTCAATGATCTCTTTGGTTCTGGAAATGAATTTATTTCTTCTGAATAAACCAAAAGCGATCGATCCAATTAGAAGCAGGGCTATTCCAGTTGCGATCATCACCGCCTTTTGTGTTTTTTCTTTTTGAGCGAGGAGATCTACCTCATTTTGTTTTTTTGCAATTTCATTTTCGGTACGTAAGCGCGCCATTTCCTGAACGGCTGTAATATTTTTTATGCTGTCTCTATAAACTACATAGTTTTCATAATGGCCATAAGCTTCTTCAAAATTTCCAACAGCTTTATTTAATTGTGCCAGCTTCAGGTGTGCAGCGCTAATTTCCTTTTTTAGATCCTGTTTCCTGGCCAGGCTTAAACTTTTATCAGCATAATAAAATGCCATTTCCGTATTATTCTTCCGTATATAGATGTCGGACAAATATGTGAGATATACGGCTATGGGATGATAATCTTCTAATTCTTCCAGAATATCTATGGCAGCAAGTATATTCTTTTCAGCGAGAGAATCCCGGCCTGTTTCGGCGTAAACCATTCCGGAATTTCCATAATTATAAGCCAATCCTATGGGAATCTCCAGTTTTTGAAAAATCAATTTAGACTCTTCAAAATAATGCATAGCACTATCATAATGCTTTGTCTTGAGATATTCATCTCCAGCATTCAACAGGGTTGTTCCCAGCACGATTGAATCATTGAGCACCCTAATTTCCTTTAGCCCACGGCGATAATATGATTTTGCATTCCTGGAATTGCCCATTTCAGAATAGGTGTCGGCAATAGAGATCAAAACCCCAGCTTTCCCAAGGTTATCATCTGCTAAATCGGCCTGCTTTTCACTTTCGAAGTAAGCCTGCAAAGCTTCGGTATAATTACCAAGTGATTGTAAATGATTCCCTTTTTGTAAAAATCCGGAATGGGCAAATCCATATTCCGATCTCTTTATTGCTTTTTCAATTAAAATTTCAGAATAGTTCAAGGCAATACTGGGGTCGCTTTCGTATTCCGAAATTTTCTGTAGAACTTCCAGTTCATTCTCAAAATTTCCTTCATCATAAGCATATCTCAGGCTATCGGCCAGTTTTTGATCCTGTGCCAATACAGAAATTTGCAAATGAAGAATTAAGCCTATAACTAAGCAGACCTTTTGTTTGCTGAACATAGGGAATTCAGTTTTCTTTAAGATTTATCAGGTTTTGATCGATAGTTTTGGGTCATCTGTATAATTTTGCGGATCACCATCTATATAAAACTTAATGGAGTAATCTTCACTTTTGATCTTTTTCCCGTTCTTTTCCGGTTCCTTTTCTACGATGCTAGCCTCATAATTTCCATTTCCTGTATTATGAGGATTTGTAGAAAATATGCTGGTTTCATTTTCCTTTGGTACAATTTCGATACTCTGTATTCCTGATGCTAGATCTGGTACCCAGGTGACATTTGCACCCAGAGCTACCTCGGTATTCAAATTGTTATCGCCAGAACCTCCTAACGAATCTATTAGTTTTAATTTTGGTGGATTATCATTTGAATTCTTTAATGCCACGGTAATAATTACTGCATTACTCATAATATTAAAATTGATTGGTTATCTAAATATTTAAATCTAAAGCGAGATAGGTTAAATAAATGAGGTGGTTCTGTGGGAGGGTTAGCTAAATAAATCGCAGGTTAAATTTAAACCTAAATAACTGTAAGTAAACATCTTACTGTGTTAAATCTTATTTTATATTTCTAATATAATTTTTGTTAGGAAGAATTAACCATATTTTTTTGAACATTATTTGGTACCGGTTGGTAAGCAGAAAAGCTGGTTCTGAATGTCGCTCTACCCTGAGTTAGTGACCTAAGATCGGTGGAATAACCGTAAAGTTCAGATTCCGGAGCGATACACTTTAATATCTGGTAGTTTGCGTCGCTATCTATACCTTGTATAACAGCCCTTCGCGATTGCAGATCGGTCATTACATTTCCAACCATATCCTCAGGCACCTTCACAAATAATTCCATGGTTGGTTCCAGGAGTTTAGGTTGCGCATTCAGAAAAGCTTCTCTGAATGCATGTGCACCCGCGATCTTAAAAGAAATATCATTAGAATCTACAGAGTGCATCTTTCCATCGTATACCATTACCCTTACATCTCTTATATAAGAACCCGTTAATGGTCCCTCTTCCATAACTTCAAGTACACCCTTCATCACAGAAGGCAAATATCGCTGATCTATGCTCCACCTACGATACAGTTATAGAAAATGAGCTTACCTCCCCAGGGAAGTTTTACTTCTTCCTTTCCTCGGATATTAAATCCTTCAGGTTCAGGCATATTTTCATAGAAGGGTTCAATTTTAATATGCACCTGGGCAAACTGACCAGAGCCACCAGATTGCTTCTTATGTCTATAATTTGCATTGGCCGATCTCTGTATGGTTTCCCTGAATGATATTTTCGGCTTGTCAAAGTTAACTTCAACTCCGTAAACATTTTTCAGGATCCATTCCACTATGGCCAAATGTAATTCTCCCTGGCAGGCAACGATAAGCTGTCTTCCCTCTTTCGAATAACTTATTTCAACTGTAGGATCCTGGCTATGGATCTTTTTTAAGGCTTCACTTAGTTTTTCTTCATCTTTGTTATTAACCGCCATAATTGCTTTTTTAAACCTGGGTTGAGGATATTGGATAGGTTTAACAATCGTTTCTTTTTCCAGGGTGTGAAGGGTATCATTAGTCTCGGTTGACTTTAATTTGAGGCTGGCACCAATATCTCCTACCGTAAGACGGGATACCGAGATACGCTGTTTGCCGTCCATTATAAAAAGCTGGTTTAGGGTTTCGGTTTCACCTGTGCGTGAATTCACCAGTTTGTCATTAAGCTTTATTTCTCCCCTCTTTACCTTAAAAAACGAAACCTGGCCCAGGTTTGGCTGGTGTACTGTTTTGAACACGAATAAAATTGTTGGCTCATCTCTTACCGGATTAATGTCTTGCCCGGCGGTACTCTCCCCTATTTTTACATCAGCTGCGGCAGGACAAACATTGTCAATAAATCCCATGAGTCTTCCACTTCCCATATCATTCAGGGCTGAAACACAAAAAACAGGGAAGAGTTCATGATTCAGCATCCCGGCCTTTATTCCTTTTCTCATTTCATCTTCGGTAAGACTACCGTTTTCAAAGAACTTTTCCATGAGGTCTTCATCGTTCTCAGCAGCTTTTTCAACCAGTTCATTATGGAGATAATCGGCTTTTTCTTTCTGATCTTCCGGAATCTCCAGTTTATCAGGTTTCCCTCCTTCCGAAGAAAATTTATACATCTTCATTTTTAAAACATCAATAATGCATTGAGCTCCATCTTTTTTAATGGGATACTGTATTTGTACAGCATTATTTCCCACAAGATTCCTGATGGAATTTAGATTTTTCTCAGCATTGAAACCCGGATGATCTATTTGGTTGATCACAAATAATGTAGGTTTCCTGTATTTATCAATGTAATTCCAGATAATCTCTGTTCCTACCTCCACTCCCTGTTGCCCATTAATAAGGGTTACAATGGTATCTGCTACACGGATTGAGGAAATAACTTCACCGATGAAATCATCCAGCCCTGGTGTATCGATAATGTTAATCTTGTAATTCCTCCATTCTGTATGTAAAGGAGTAGCAAAAATTGAGTTGGACTTCTCAAGTTCAATTTCGTGGTAATCTGCAACTGTATTTTTATTTTCTACGCTACCTCTTCTGTTAATTAGTCCGGCCTCAAAGAGCATAGTTTCGGCAAGGGTTGTTTTGCCGCTATTGTGAGCACCTACAAAAACCACGTTCTTTATGTGCTTATCATCGTAAACTTTCATCGCTTGTTATTTTGAAGGTTTCGCGACAAGCAGGAAAGCAAATAGATAAAGGGACAGAGAATGTGCAGGACCTGCCTTTTAAAGATAAGAATTATAAAAAATAAATCTTGTATTTTTTCAGCTGAATCAAATAGTCATTTCAATTTAATGCAAGCTCCGCTTTTAATTATCTGAAAACTGCTTTTTGCTGAACAAAATTCCTAAAGGCTCCAGCTTTTTTATGTTCAACAGTACTACCGTAATAATTCCCATAATAGGAATGGCCAGAATCATCCCAATAATTCCCCAAACCATATTACCTATAATGACCGAGACAATAACAAAAAAAGGATGAACATCTACTCTTTCACCAACCACATAAGGTTGAAGTACATAACTTTCCACAAACTGAGTGATCATAAAGGTTAATCCAATTCCCACAAGAACCGTAGTTTCTCCGGAGGTTAGAAACCCAAAGGCTACGGCCATGGTGAAACCAATTATATTTCCCACATAGGGGATTAGAGTTAAAACCGCTGCAATAACACTTACCAGTATAAAATTATTAACTCCGGAAATTCCTAAGCCAACGGAATAAAGTATTGCCAGCAATCCCATCAAGGTTAATTTCCCAAGCAGGTATTGGGGAGCCACTTTAACCGATTTTGAGATAATGGTTTTGATCGTATCTCTTTTTCTATCTGGAAAAACATTCATTAAAAAGTCACGAAAAATATGGCGATAGTTCAGGAGAAAGAAAACGTACACAAAAGTTAGCAGGTAATTCGCCATAAAACTCGATAAACCGCTCATAAAGCTGGCGATTTTCTTACCTGTTTTAGAACCAGATTCTGAAGAGTCATTTTTTGCCTCCTTTATATCTTCCTTATCTAATGGAGTGTGTCTTAAAGCAAAGTCTTTAACCTGTTCAATTTTTGGTTTCATGGTCTCACTAATCTGAGGCCAGTCTTCTACGAAACTTCTTATTTGAAAAGATACCAGAGCGATCAAACCTATAGATATTCCAAAAAGTAAAAGACTATTTATAAGGGAGGCCCAGTTCCTTTTCATAAACTTTTCCATTTTATTGGAAAGAGGTAAAACAACCAGACTAAGGATGGTAGCAGTTACGAGTGGAGCGAAAAATCCTTTTGCCTTACTAAGGCCAAGAAATAAAAAGTATAAAGCCAGAATTGATGCTGCCAGATATAGTATCAGGTTCTTATTCTTGAACATTTTTTTTAGGTTTGGTTGATCAAACCTCAATATCGGAAATGTTTTCTCATTATCTATTAAAGAAATCTAAAAGACCATCAAAGGGGGAAATATAATAGAAATACCAATAAAAGTTATTTGTTCTATGGTCTCACCTGGAATTACTGATAATTAAATTTTGAGGATGTAGTTCTAAACATTTTTGTTGTTATGGTAGAATCTCCGTAAGTGGGAATATAGGCACTCTGGTCTTCAGCTACTATCCATATAATATTTGGTTTGTCATGATTATCTAATTCTGATTAATTAATATTTGATTGACAGAATCCCTGAAGGCATGGAAAAACCGAGAAAAGAAATATGCAAAAGAAGCTTAAGGAGTTTTTCACGAAGGACACTTTAAAATAGATTTGTTGACGGTTAAAATTTGTAAATAATAACAGTGACTTAAAATGAGACCACTCTTATTGATCTTTGAGTATAAAAAAAGCCATCTGAATCAGATGGCTTTTGCTTTTTAAAGGAAAAAGCTAATTAGTCGATTACTTCAACGTTAATAGCGTTTAGCCCCTTTCTACCTTGCTCAGTTTCAAACTGAACTTTATCGTCCTCACGAATTTCATCGATAAGTCCACTTGAGTGAACAAAAATGTCTTCGTTAGAATCTTCGGTTTGAATAAAACCAAATCCTTTGGTATTATTGAAAAATTTAACTTTACCTACTTGCATTACTTTATTATTAATTGTTACAAAATTGCCGTTGTTTGAGATCGGCCGGCAACGATCATTTTAATTTAAAATCTAATGGTGAACTAAATTAATTAGTCGATCACCTCTACGTTTACCGCATTTAGACCCTTTTTACCTTGCTCAACCTCGAACTGAACTCTGTCATCTTCACGAATTTCGTCAATAAGTCCGGTTGAGTGTACAAAGATGTCCTCATTTGAATCGTCAGCTTTTATAAAACCAAATCCTTTGGTATTATTGAAAAACTTTACTTTACCTTCTTGCATTACTATACTTGTTATTAATTTATATGTACCGTCTTTGTTTATAGATCGTACGGCATCCAATCTTTATTATCCAACACTAAGTTTATCTCTAGTTCCTAGGTGACGTAGCATTTTAAAATGCTGGCCTACGGCTGAGAAAAAACTGTGTTTGTTATGGTAGGGTAAACCGTATTCTTTAGCGGTTTCCGCAACTATATGTGAAATCTTTCGATAATGAACATGACATATATTCGGTAATAAATGGTGTTCAATTTGATAGTTCAATCCGCCTATGAGCCAGGAAAACAACCTGCTTTTAGGTGAAAAGTTACTGGTTGTAAATAACTGGTGGCTTGCCCAATCTCCCTCTACTATTCCTTCTTCATTAGGTAATGGATATTCAGTTGTAGGCACTATATGTGCAAGCTGAAAGATCGTAGTGATCATAAGGCCGGTCACAAAATGCATACTTATAAAAGCCAGTAAAATGATCCACCAGGCTACCGGAGACATGATCATAGGGAGCACAAGTACAAAACCGAACGAGATTACTTTCCAGAGAATGACTTTCGATAATTCTTTATTAAAAGCAGTTCCTCCTTTAAAGAAACCCATTTTTTTGAATTTTACCATCCTCACAAAATCTTTGGCGGTAACCCAGGATACAGTTGATAGGCCATAAAAGAACCAAGAGTAAATATGCTGAAACTTATGGATGGAATACCACTTTGTGTGAGGAGTGAACCTTAGAAAAAAGGGAGGGTTAATATCATCATCAGCCTCTTCTATATTGGTAAATGTATGATGAAGAACATTATGTTGTATCCTCCAGATACTGGCATTAGCGCCAATAAGGTTTAAAGTGTAGCCCAGGTATTTATTAACCTTTTGATTTTTGGAATATGAATTATGTATAGCATCATGCATAATTCCCATCCCTATTCCTGCCATTCCAAATCCACTTAATATATAAAGGGCAAAGGTTAGCCAAACACTGGAAATTATTCCTGTATTAACGATAACCAAAGGAGTAATAAAAACCAGTAACATGAGTACGGTCTTAACGATCATACTTCCATTGGCATGTTTACTGATATTATTGGTCTTGAAATATGAATTTACACGACTTCTTAAAGTCTTGGAAAAATCAGAGGCCCTTTTCTGGGCAAATTTTGGATTATTGATACTGGTACTTTTTATTTTTTTACTGTCTAAATACTGAAGTGAACAAAACTCTAAATATCCTGAATGGAATAACTTAAGTGAAGAACTAAACTATTTGAACTTTGCAAATGTACATTTAAAATATTCCGTATACACTACAATAATCTATTAATTTTCAATTATTTACCTTTCAGGATCATTTAAATACTATTATAGGTCTAAAAATCAAAGCCTAAGAAAGATTATATCTTTTTTACTCTAACCGCATTAAGGCCTTTCATGCCTTGCTCTAATTCAAAACTTACTTTGTCATTTTCATCGATCTCATCAATAAGACCACTTACATGAACAAAATATTTTTCTCCGGTTGTACTCCCAATAATGAAACCAAAACCTTTAGAATGATCGAAGAATGAAACTTTACCTTCGGTATCTGTAACCACTTCTTCCTCCTCCCTATCCTCTTTTTTGGGTATAGCGATCTCTATGTCTTCGGCTTCTACTTCTACTTTTTGCGATGGATCTGGTGGGGTATCTGTAAGATTTCCATCAGCATCAACATAGGCGATCATATCTTCAAAAGATCCTCCTTTGTTCGAATTCTCTTTTCTCTCAAGGCGTTTAGCTTCTTTTTCCTTACGCTTTTTGAGTTTCTTTTTCTCTTTTTCTCTTTTGTTTTGGGTTTGTCCGGATCTTGCCATTCACTAAATTTTAATTACTATTCGTTTCCAATTTCAATGCTTTGAACCAACTAAACGAATACCAGAAAAATTTAATGTGTAAGATTATCTTTTGAAGGTTTAATTCAGAGAGAGCCATGGTCTATTTAGACCTGCATCAAAATTTTTGTAAAGATAGTCATAGGAAACCGATATTAAAAACATAATGTGACCATTGAGAAAATAATTCAGTTTTAAACCAGAATCTGAATAAGATAAATCTATCCAGATTCTGGAAACTTTTTAAAGTCTCGCTAACCATCGGTAATTACGACTTATAGTTAAAAAATAAAAAAGCCAGGTAAATCCTGGCTTTTTTATTCACTTTAAATTTCCTGATCAAGCATTTTTCTCAAAAGATATTTTAGCGTTCACTGCGTAAGAAGTAATAGAATCCCCAGATACATGGGCCTTCATTTCCTTAACATAAACAGATTTGATATTCTTAATAGATTTTGCAGCTTCCTTTACAGCATTTCTAGTTGCATCATCAAAACTTTTTTCAGAAGTCGCTATAACTTCAATAACCTTTATAATTCCCATAATTTAAAATTTAAATTGATTAATCTATTGCTTTTGAAAGTACCTAATAAGAAACTGCATATCAAATGATTAACACAAAATTATAATGGGTGTAATCTTTTAGCAATATTATTTCTTATCCTTAATTGGGATCATATAAACTGGAATTTTAGTTCGTTCCAGGATATGGCTGGCCGTAGTTCCCATTAACACTTTCTCTAGAACAGAATGACTGTGAGTCCCAAGTACCAACATGTCGGCATTCCAATTCCGGGCATATTCTAGAATAACTGAAGATGTAGGGCCTTCTGCAAGATGAGCACTCACTCCAGGATCGCCAAGATGTTCTGCAGCCTTTTCAAGGAACTTTTTTGCTACCTCACGTAATTCAGAGATCACATTCAAATCTACCTGCATTTCATTATATCCTTCATAACCCATAAAAGTGGGATAATTCACTCCATAATAATTCACATCTGCAAGAACATGAATTAAACAGACTTCAGCTCCCAATTTCTTGGCGAGTGCATAACCTTCTTTGATCACTTTTTCTGAACGGGGATTGTAATCTACTCCAATTAAAACCTTTTTCATGAATGTACAATGATGATTGATCCTTCTAATTTAATCAAAATAAGATTAGGTTTTATTCAGGCTTTCCTGCAAATGCATCTACAGGTTTTTCAAAACCAACAAACAACAGACATGGTTCTGAACCGGTACATTTTGCGGTATGAGGCTTCTTTGATGGTCCATAGGCGTAATAACCTGCTTTCAGGGTCTTCGTTGCTTCATCTTCATAAGAAACCGTCATCTCACCCTGAACAAGAATCATTCGTTCAGCTGAATTATGCCAGTGTTCGGGTATATCTGTGCCAGGTTGAAATTTAAAGACAGCATCTGCATTTGGCTTACTTGGATCTCCATGAATGATGGTCACATTGCATCCATTGGGAATTAATTCTGGACAGTCCCCCCACTCCAGATCTCCATCTATAATATTTACAGCTACAGAGTTTTCATTGCTCATACCAGCCTGGGAATAGGTTTGATGACCAAAACCAAGTAGAATTAACGAAAAGAAGAGAGAGTTGATCAAAATACTCTTTGAAGTTTCCATTTTGTTTGAATTTAGTTGGTTGATAATTAATTGGTATAAGAAAAAAAGTTAAAGATTTTAAATAATCTGGGCTATAGGTGGTTTTCAGTATAATTTCCTGAATCTATTTTGCAGCTACTTTACATTTTATCTTGTTTTTTACTGATAATCAATAGGTTAAAATTATGTATTTGAAGTATCTTTATGTAGTTAAAATCAAAAAAAGCTTAGTTATGAAAACAACAAGAGAATCGGCAAGAGAAGCTAGTCATAAAAACCTTTTTCACGTTCTATCAGATCTTCTTGAAAAGAATTATGATGCTGAGAAAGGTTACAAGAAGGCTTTGCAGCATACGGAAAACCCTGATCTTAAGAGTTTTTTGAAGAAGCAGGCTGTACAAAGAAATCACTTCGCCACAGAGCTGGATAAACAGATACATTTGCTCAATGAGCATCCTAAAGAGAAAGTTAGTGGGAGTACTTTAGCCAGTATTCACCGCTTTTGAATAGAAGTTAAAGGCTCATGGGCAAAGATGAGCGATAAGCATATTCTAGAAGAATGCCTTCGAGGAGAAAAAGCCAGCTGGAAAGAATACGAAGAGAAACTGGAAAAAATAAAAATCATCTTACTCCGGCTGTAAAGAATTTACTGGTAGACCATAGGGATAAGATCCAAAAAACGCTGAAACAGATATCCATCCTTGAAGATCTTGAGGGGTAAATTTAAAGAATAAAATAAGCAATTCTGAATGAATAGGTTGATATTAAAAAATGAACCTTTTTTGAGTAAAGGATCATTCTATTATCTATGATTCTTGTGATCTGAAGGTAAAATTAATTTTTTACAACGATCAGTTCAGCAGTTGCTCCGGTTAGAAGGTTCCATTCCTTTTTTGCCAGTTGTTCTCCTTTTTCACTAAGAACTCTTAGTTCTGCAGTATTTGGTCCCGAACTGCCCTGGTTGAGCGCTACGAATTGAATGCTATTGAAACCGTCCTGTAGATTGACCAGAATTGGCTGAAATCCCGCGTGAAGGGTTACACTGGCAGCAACAAGCTGACCGTTCACAAAGATCTTCACCTTATCTCCATCTATATATTGATGATCCCGACAATAAACCTCTACGAACCTTCCTTTAGTTACAACGTTTCCCAGGCTTTGATCACTTCTATATTCTTCTCTTATCTCCTTGTCTTTTTCCCATTTCTTCTTGATAACATCTGCTTCAGTCATTAGACCATTTGGATTTTCCCGAAGATCTATAGGTTTAGGTTTATCCTTCAGATACTTACTATCAGTATTGGTCTCTTCTCTTTTTAGGATAGGAAAACCTGTAGAATTAGATTCTTCTGCCTTGAGTATAGGCCCCGTATTGGTTGTTCGAGGGATCTCTATCTGTGCCTGTGCTGCAAGACCAAAGCAGAAAAAGGAAATGAAAAGTAGTTTGATTTTCATAATAAGAGCTTGAGTTCTTAATATATCAAAAATACAGCCAAAAAATTAAATTCTGGAAATCAATAATTCTTATAAAATAAAGATCAACCTATTTTATGGTTTTCCATCTTCCGTAACCAAAAAAAACAAGAACCGGTTATATACCGGTCCTTTCAGATTTTATAGTTTTATAAAAATTAATTTATCCAGGAAAATTTGGAGCTGATTTAATTTCTTTAATTTGTGCCGTATGTCTTTCGGTATGACCAGCCATAAAAAGAACCGTCTGGTATGCATCTATCTTTCCGAAAGGAAATTCATTTACATAATTTCTCATATCGGCATCAGAATCCTTCAACCAGGATACTATACTTTCCCGCTGAGTATCAAAAGCATTGATAGCTTCTTCAGATCCTGAAAATTTTCCTGTTGGTTGAAACTGGTCCTGTGTTTGTATCGATGAACTTCTATCGGTAATAAGGCTTACTACCTGGTCATCGGTCATTTTTACTTCAGCTTTCTGATCGAGATTCTCACCGGATTTTATTTTTCCTTCAAGCATTCCTTTAAGTGCCCCTTCTACTATAATTATATGCTCTACTATTTCAGCGACTGACCATCCTCCATCCTCAGGCTTAAAGGTCATTTGTTCTTCAGACAACCCCTTAACGCTTTTTTCAAGGCTTTTTCTGGTTTCTTTTAAATATTTGAAAGCATCGGTTTTATTGGTTGCGTTCTCGGTTCTCACTTCATTTTCCACCGTAAATGAGCCACAATTTGGTTTCAATTCATATTCCGAACTGAAAAATGCAAGTACTAAAAAGCTTACTAGAATCTTCATAATTAATGTTTTTAAATATTCGTAATTATAATTTACAACTGCTTAGGATCCCTATTTTTTCTTATGTTTCAGCTGTGCAACATAGGTTCTTAATTCGTTGAATTTATTCTCTTCTGTTTCAGAAAAGATATATACATCACAGAAAGCATATTTTCTCTTTTTACCAGGTTCAACAAAAAACTCTACAATACCTTCCACAACGCTTCTGTTTCCCGACGAAAGAATTTCATTTACAATAATTTTCGTAGGACCGCCATGGCTCATTCTATCCAGGGAATTTTCAAAATCCTTTCTTCCGGCAATCTTCTTTTCTCCTACAATTTCCCAGATAATATCATCGGTAACACTGTTATTGAGAAATACCGTATCACAATTTGCAAATGCATCATTTAGTTGCTTCAATAGTTTTTCCCTGTCCTTCATGATCCTAATTTTTTTGTTCTAACAGTGAAAGTATATTTCCTGCAGGGTCTTTAAACCAGGCTATTGCCGGGGAGTCTGGCCCTCGGTGTATTCCCTTACTATCTGTCCTTATTTTTCCTTCATAACTTTCAAATGCTACACCCTTTTCAGCTAGCTCATCCACCTGCCGTTCAATATCTGAAACGTAAAAGTTAAGTACCGTGAATTCTGCAGGTTTATGGTCTGGCTTCGGATAAATTAATACCGAACAATGTTCCGGGTCTAATTCCAGTATCCCCATATTGTTTTCTTTATATGGAAGGCCCAGCACCTGTCCATAGAATTCTTTGGTTTGGCTCATATCATTGGTAGAATAGGTGGAGAATGCGTCACAATTTTTAAGCATAAGACTGATATTAAGGTGATTGACTCATAAATTTACACTAATATTTTTAAAATTTTGGAATTCCTTTAACGAAGTATTGGCCTGTAAAAGACATATTTATAATGTGAAATGTACTGAGGAGAACCTATTTATTTCTGTAATGAAAAGTGTAAATTTGATTCTTTAAATTTATTGTTCGTATGGAAGTCCAGGAAATATCAGAAACAAATTCTGTCGCAAACCAGTTCATTTCTCAATTAAGAGATACCAGCATTCAAAGTGACAGGATGCGGTTTAGAAGGAATATAGAAAGGCTTGGTGAGATCATGGCTTATGAACTGAGTAAAGAACTTGAATACGAAAAGAAGGAAATCACAACCCCTCTTGGGAAATCCCACGTTTATCTTCCAAAAAATGAACTCGTGATCTGTTCTATACTTCGTGCAGGTTTACCCCTTCACCAGGGAATTTTGAACTATTTTGATGATGCAGAGAATTCATTTATTTCGGCCTATAGACACCATCCAGATAATGACGAGAATTTTGAGATACTTGTAGAGTACCTCGCCTCTCCATCTTTAGAAGGAAAAACCCTTATCCTGGCCGATCCAATGCTCGCGACAGGAAGGTCTTTTAGCAACGTCCTGAAAGCTCTTGAACCCATGGGGACTCCAGAAAAAATTCATCTGGTTTCGGTGATTGGCTCAGACGAAGGTGTGGAATATCTTAAAACTGTTTTTCCCAAAGATTCGAAACTATGGATCTCTACCATAGATCATGAATTAGATAAGAACGGGTATATAGTTCCTGGTCTCGGGGACGCCGGGGATCTATGCTACGGAAATAAACTTCAGCATTAAAAAGGATATCCAATCGCGAAATTAAAGACCGGGTTTCCAAAATCGTTTACCCATCTATCCCCTGCCGGTTGTCTTGGATCGTGTAATGGAAATGCCAGGTCGAACCTAATTACGAAACTCTGGATATCGATCCTTAAACCAACACCGGTACCAATCCCCAACTGCCGCATAAAATCTGAGGTGAATTTTCCAGAGCCATCACCTTCTAAATTGGTAGTTTCAGGCTGTTCTTCAGAGGTCCATATATTACCAGCATCTACGAAGAAAGCTCCATTTAAATAGGTAACGATAGGAAATCTATATTCCATATTGGCTTCAAGACGAATATTCCCGGTTTGATCCCTGTATCCAATATCATTAGGATCGTCTTCTGGGTCATCAGGGTTTCCAGAATCGTCTGTCACCAGGTTTGGTGCTGTAGGATCAAAAGTCCCCGGACCTAATGATCGGGTTCTAAATGCTCTTATACTATAAGGCCCACCCGAAAAATACTGTTTGCTATAAGGCAGTACATCTGAATTCCCATAAGGAAGACCATAACCTGCAAATAAACGGGTTGCGATCACTTGTTGATTACCTAACCTTAAGTGGTAACTAAAATCAAAATCTAGTTTGGCATACTGGGCATATTCCAATCCCAGGATCTCTTTTTTCCCTTCATCTCCTTCCTTTCCGAATAAACTCATAACATTCCCGGCCATATCATAATTGGCATGAAAGTAAAATGCATGTTGCTTTTGCGAATCTATAAGGCCGTTGTAGGTAAAACCGTAAGTAAGCCCGGCGATGAATTCCTGTTCAAAACTGCTTTCCAGAAAAGGGTTTTCATCAAGTATATCCTGGAATTCCTCGGTAACATCGGTTAGGCTAACGTAATTCAGGTTTATAGGATTAAATTCGTGGGTCACATATCGGTTGGCATTCCAGAAATACCCAAATGACGAATTGATGGAAGCCAGGGTAAATAACTGGCTCCTTCTTAAATAATCTGCTCCCAGGCTTATCTTTGTCTTAGGGATATCATATTTGAAAAAGTTGGTATTAAACTTTAAAGGAAATAATAGCCTGGGTATTATCAGGTCGTTGGAGATTCCTAACTGAAGAGAGTTTCTACCGGCATTGTTACCAGAGCCAAGCTGGACTTCATATCCAAGGTTTGCAGATATATTCAGAATCTCTCCCCCTTGAAAAAGATTTCGGTTGGAGAAAGTCAATGCCAGGTTGGGTCCGGCAAAACTATTTGATTTAGTAAGTGCCTGTAGTTCTGCTCTAATTGCTCTTTTCTTTAAGGGTGACAAAAATATGTTGGCTTCAAGCAACCCAATACTATCGGTGGCCAGGCTATCTACTTCATCATACCTTATATTCACAAATTTGTAGACCCCAATTGTTCCAAGTCTTCTGCTGGTATTCCTTGACTTTTCAGGATCATATAGTTCACCGGTTTCGATTAAGATATAAGGATCGAGATATTTAGGCTTAAAGAAAAGTTCGTCCTGAAGGTAATTTTTATTTCCACAACGCTCGAAATTCCTGGTTAGGGAATCCTCATCTATATTGTAGTTTGGGTATACATTTACATTCGATATTTTATATGGGATCACAGATTTAGGAGGTACATCTTTCTTCAGCCTAAGGAAAAGATCAAATTTTTTCTGAGAATATTGATTGGTATCTGCCTCAAAAAGCAGAAACCCGGGATTGAAATTATAATAACCATCTCTTTTCAAGTGCGAATCTATACGTTCTCGCTCGTCTTTTAGTTCTGGGAGGTCAAAGCGCATTCCTTTTTCAAGTAATGTTTCATCCATGTTTTTAGCGACCTCCTGAAAAATTATGAGGGAATCTGAGTCTAGCTGATAGGTTTCCATTCTGTATGGCTCGGGTAGCATAAGCTCGAAAGAGGTAGTGGCCGTTTTCGCTTCCTCATCCTTTTTAGAATCTGATGCAACTCTGCTGTAAAAGAAACCTCTGTTCTCCAACCGGTTGAGCAAAAGATCTTCGGTTCCTGAAAGGTCAATATCAGACAAATAAACCGGCTCCTCTCCTATTTTATTATTCAAGAATTTATTAATAAAACCAGGTTTTTCTCTTTGGGCCTTATAGTAGAAATATAAACCAGGCCTCATCCCTAAAAACTTTGAATTTGGATCTGGTTTTATTACTTTATTGAGTTCTGTTTTTAGCTGAGTTTTATCGGTAATGGTTGAATCTGATTCTATCTGGATCTCTGAACCAGTGTAAAGAAATTCATCTTCTGGAATGAATTTCTCCACACTACAGGCCTGGATAAGGCTTATAAAAGCAAATAGAATATATATAAATCTACTTTTCATCTTTCTTCTTGTCTTTTTCGGCCTCTTCATCCTTTACATTTTCCATTACCGCCTTTTCGAACATATTCTTGAACTTATTAAATTCCTTGGTAAAGATTAGTGCTATTCCGCTAACAACTAACTGCCCGTCAACCACATTCTCATACTGGGTCTTACTAAATCCTTTAATCCTCCACATACCACTTTTATTCAAAAGATAAGATATACTAACATTACCAATTAAAGGGCTGTTAGCCTGCCCTGCTTCATTTCCACCCTGAATATCTACTTCGCTACCAACTTCTACTACCAAGCGGTCCTCAAGAAAAGCTTTTTGGGCATTAATCCCTAGCTGTGTACGATCCTCAGGATTCTCCCCCTGGTAATCTGTAAAACTATCTACCTCAAAATTTAACTGAACCCCACTTTCTCCAAGTATTTTACTCGAAAGCATATTCAACTGATCTGATAAAGCAGAATTCAGATTATCCCTCGCCACTGCCAGGGTTCCTCCACTACTTCCATCACTTCCAGAATCTGGAAAGAACCTGTTAAGTACTAATAATGAGAATACCTGTTTGTTAAGTTCCTGTTCCTGGTTATTTAGCTGTTGTACTCTACCAAAGATTTCTCCCCCAGCAACGCCCTGCTCCTCCTCTGGCATATCCAGCCCAAAAGTTATCTTTGGCGACATAAGTTCCCCGTCTATATTAAGATAAACCAGAAATGGCAATTTTTGCCTGTATGCATCCATATCATTATTATCTGTACTTGAGGTTTGAGAGGCCATGAGTGAAGATGCTGAAGTCTCCACTCTGTAAATCGCGGTAACATCTAGTTGTGCATCAAAAGGATCTCCAGCCCAGGAAACCCTGCTGCCATTAGCGATATCAAATCTACGCTTTACCAGGTTATAAAGGCTCATTTCATAAAATCCATCATTGATCTCATAGACACCAGTTAAGGCTGTACGTCCATTAGGATACATATTAAAAAGCAGGTCTCCTTCCCCCTGAACCTGGAATTTATCACCCGTGTCAGGATTTATTATCACGTTAAATTTTGCATCTTCATTTACAGAAATCCTGGTAAAAATATCATAACCCGAAACCACATAAGATTCTTCTTCGGTCTGAGATAGAATTGCATCCGGATTCTCCTTATTAACAAAGATCACCACTCCATCACGTTCATTTATCTGAAGACTGGCCTTGGGAACCACATAGGTGAAATCTGTACGTTCTTTAATATCCAGGTTCATATCCACCTCGGGTAAATTAAGATCGCCTTTAATCTGAGCATCCACATCTACAACCGCAGTCCCATAGAACAATTCATTGTCTTCTTCCTCAGAATTTAAAAGCCTGAAATCCTGAGCCTGCACATCGAGGTTGAAACCTGGGTTTAAAAGATCTACGGTCGTCACCTCTCCATTCACTATTATAGAATTATTCTCTGCATCGTTAATATTGAAATTTTCAAAATAGACCCCCTGATTATCGAGTCTCAAATTTTCATTAGGTAAAACAAAACCGGCATCCAGTATCGCAATATTAAAACCAGCATTATCAAATTGTAAATTCCCGCTATATTCCGGTTCCAACAAGGTGCCATTCAACCTGAAATTACCAGAAAAACTACCACTTCCATTCTTAATCTCACCCCTCGAAAAACCTTCCAGAGCCGTCATTTCCACTTGGTTCAGAGCCAGTTCAAGATCTAGTTGCGCAGAAGGTTCTGCTGCAGTATACGAACCTGTTAGGTCCAGATCTACCTCGCCTCCTTTTACTGCCATATCGAAATCGTAAGTACTGAAACCTGCAGATTCTCCCTTCAGACTTAATGTATTCAGATCTACGTCCAGTATTTTAAACTGATTAATTTCCATATCTGCCAGTAATCCGGTTTCACCGAAAGGTTCTTCGTATATAAATTTACCCTGCAGTTCGCCTGATGCGAGTTGGTTCTCAGGATTCAGATAGTTTAATAAAGCTTCCAGTTTGAAATTTTTAAAGCTAAGCCCCAAATGCTCCTTTTCGACCCCTGGTTCATCATTGGTAAGCTTTAATTCCTGATTATTGCGGTATATTCGAAAATCCTGAAAATCAATATAGTTTGTAGCATAACTTACAGTATTATTCTCATCGACTTCCCAGGCCTTTTTGTTGAGAATAAGATCCTTTTGATTAATGTGATACTTGAGGGTGTCTCCCTGGAAATTTAATTCAGAGTTTACGTGAACCAGCAAAGTATCTTCATTGGTCGAAGAAAAATCAAGGTTTAGTTTGCGGTCCAGCACTTCACCTTTTATAACTGTTTCTTTAATAGCCAGAGGCCCCGAATTCAATTCATTAAAGGCAAAATTGAAATTCAGATTTTTTGGATCTGAGCGCATTTCAAGCTTTAAACTATCGATCTTACTATTGTAATAATTTACGAATGGAATAGATACCGATGCATCCATTTTTCGTTCCGCTTCCTGAAAATCAACATTTACATCTATAGTGTCCAGTTCCTCCAGATTTACCAGGAAAACTTCATTAAGTATGGGAGACTGACTTATTCTGACATCCAGTTTAAGATTAACTGGATTTACCAAGCTGTCTTCAGTAAAACCTTCGGTGATATACCTTTTAAAATGCCTGTTGATGGCGTTGGAAAAAGCAACCGGACTGGCGTTAGACTGCAAATCCAGGTCTAGGATCCTGTTCTTAATTTTTACCGAAGTAGTGTCTTCCCTGACAAAGGCTGAAGCGTCCAGGCTTCCTAGTAAATATGTTTGATTGTTGTAAACCGCTACCCCATCGATGATCTCTGCCTCTAATTCATAACCTTCAGCATTTCCTTCATACCAACCATTTAATACAAAACCTGTTTTGATCTCTTTCTTGGTTATTCCAAGGGCTTCCAGGTTAGCTCCTTTAATATTCAGGTTAACATCGAATTTTGGTGAGACTGAATCCAGTTGCACCCTGGTTTCCGAAGTCATATTAAGGTTATTGTCTTTATAATCGAGCGTAACTGGTCCCTTACCGTTCTCAAGGTCACCTGTTATCTGAATTTCTCTGAATTCATAGCCGTTATAATCAAAAGAAGAAATTACAGTTTCGAGCTCTGCATCAAGGTCATTCATCGTTTTTCCTTCACCTGAAGCCTTTAGTTTTAAACTGATGTTTCCAAGAGCTTCGTTTTGAAGTAATTTTCCCAGAGCAATACTATCTCCTTTGATCTCCGTATCGAAAGCAATCTGCTCTCCAGACTGGAATTCTCCCTCAATTTCAATATTGCCCGAAGTGGTTTGAAGAAGTGAATTCGTATTTATAGCATTGGCATCGCCGGAAAAACTTCCGGCTAGAACAAATTCTTCCGGTAGACTCATACCCAGGTCTTCTTCGGCTACAAATTTCAAAATATCACTTCGTTTTGAGCTCACCCTGACCTGTGGAAGGTTAAATTTCAAGTTTTCAGGATCCTGACTATTCCGGATGTATCCATTTCCAGAAATCTGGGAATCGCTCCAGGAAAGGGCAAGTGAACTAAGGTTGATATCGTTAACTGTACCGGTAGCATTGAGATTTCCCCGAACCGGTGATGCTGCCAATGCCTTTAAATATTCATTTTCCTCCAGTTCAGGTTGAAAACGAAATATATCTTTAATACTCAGCCTTAGTTGATCTATATTAATGTTCAACCCTGCGGTTCCTGGATTCTGAATAAATTCATTCAAACTCGAGTAAGTCATTTCTACCCTGCCCGAAAGTCTATTATTATTTACTCCGGCCTCAAGATCTGCAACTCTAATTGCCTCTTCATTTATTTGTGCCTTAAAATTGAAATTATTGATCTCAATTCCAGAAGCCTCCTGGAATTTCAACTCATTGATTTCTGAATTTACATTCCCAGGCTCATAAGCTATATTGCTTGCTTTGAAAATAAGACTATCCAATTTGACCGCATTAGGATTGAAAGTCCCTTTTCTAACGGTTTCATCATTTACTTTATAATTAATCGAATTGTTCTCGAGGTCAATTTTGGCGATCTCAATATTAAAATCTGGCCATTCAAAATTCTGAGATTGTTTTTCCTGTACTTGAGAAGTATTTGCTTTTTGGATTAAGGCTAATCCAAATTTAGAATTCTGAACCTCAATAGAATTACTAAAGATCGAATTTTGTTTGAGGTCAAATTTTGTATTATCCAGTTTTAGCTTGTAGACCTGAACATTTGTAGATATTGAATCGGGAACAGATGCATAGCTTCCGGAAACATTAGAAAATTCAAGATTCTGAATTTCAATTACGGGCATGGGAGCTGGTTCTGCATCGCTTTCAGGAAAAGGTTTGGTTTGCTCGTAATCTATTTCAGCATCACTAAGAATTGCATCCTGAGTCCTGAAGATCATATTTTCCAGGTTGGTTTCTTCAAATTCCAATTCTAACAGGCCGAATTTTATTTTTGAATCTATTCCACTAACCTGATCCTTATAAAGTATATCGATTTTTTCAAGATTAATATCTCCAATATTAAATCCCATTGGCGCCGTAGTTGTATCGGCAGGAGTTTGAGTTTGAGTAGTGTCTGAGGCATAGGCCCTGGTAAGAAACCCAAAATTAAAACCGTTGATACTATCTTTTCTGATTATCCTAGCCCGTAGATCATCTGCCTCAAGTTGGTTAAGATCGAAACTGTTTCCTTTGATAAGCGCCCACAATCCAATATTGGCAGAGAGCCTTTTAGCGTATGCCAGAGAATCTCCTTCCGGGGTTTCTATATAAAGTTCATTTATTTCAATATCTCCATCAAAAGTGATGAATAGTTTTTCAAGTTCTATTTCGCCACCGGTTTTCTTTTCGATAGATGAGATAAACTTGTCCTTAATGATTCCCTGCCCCCAGGGACTACGAACAAATAAGATTACGAGAAGGAGAAAAATAAGGATTCCCAGGAATATCTTACCCAGAATTTTTAAGGCCTTAAAAAGTATTTGCTTATTCTTCGCCAATGAAGCTGATTTTGGATTTCTCAAAGTTATTGTTTACCAACTATATCACGAAATCAATAAGATATATTTCTGGTAATCTTGTGTTAAAATAGGCGCTACCAAGGCTTTTGAAGGGATACTTTTCATGTTCCAGCAACAAAAAAGTGTGGATTAATTTTACACAATTCGGTTCAAATTCCACAGTTTTTAGCAAATCAACCTGGCAATCTCTAAAAGAATATTTTCAACTTTTATAAGGATTTTTTTTACAAAAAACCAGGCTAATTCCCTGCTATTAAAGCTTTAAAACCCATTTTTTTAATTAAAAACCTGACCGCAGAGAGCCAATATTGAGCAATATCCTGGTGAGATGGCACTATAATCGCTTTTTAATAGTCGATTAGAAAACTAAATAATCAAACATAAACTTTAAAAATCCGATTTATGAAAAGAGTAATAACTGTAACAGTATTGGCAGCTACCATGCTAACCTCTTGTGTTTCTAAAAAGAAATATGTAGCACTGGAAGGAGAGTTAAATGACACCAGAAGTACATTACAGAAAACTAGAGTTGAAAAAGAAGAGATTGAAGATAAATATGCTGCAATCGAAAAGAGAGTAGCAGAATATAACGCCAAGATCAATTCTCTAAGAACCGAGAATGAAGGTATGATGGAGATGAATGATCTAACGGTGATGTCTAAGAATACTAAGGACAGAATGCGTAGCACAATCGCTAAAATGGATCCTGAAAAAGTTCAGGGAGCAAAAACTCTGGAAGATTCAATTAACCTGGCGGTTTCGTATAATCTAAAACAGAACATTTCAGAAGGTGCAGATGAGGATGATATTGATATTAGCGTAGATGAAACTGTGGTTATGATCAATGTATCTGATAAATTACTTTTTGGAACCGGTAGTTATAGAGTAACTAACGAAGCACAACCACTACTTAAAAAACTTGCAGAGGTGATCAATAGTGAGCCTGCCATGGAGGTAATGATCGAAGGACATACTGATGACCGTACAATGGTTAAGGATTCATATCTTAAGGATAATTGGGATCTTAGTGTTAGAAGAGCAACTTCTATTGTAAGATTACTTCAGGACAAATATGATGTTGAACCATCCAAGCTTATTGCTGCCGGAAGAAGTAGTTACCAACCATTGGTAGAAAATACCAACAAAGAAAATATGGCTAAAAACCGTAGAACCAGAATCGTAATTATCCCTAACCTGGATAAATTCTTCGCGATGCTGGAAGGTGATGCAGCCGTAGTTGAAAATTAAACTATATTTCTTTCTCAAATTTAAAGGAGCGCCAATGCGCTCCTTTTTTATTTCAATGACCTTATAAGATTGAATAGATTACAGAACTTACGAAAAGTCCAAGAACAGAGATGATGCCTGTCATAACCGTCCAGGTTTTAAAAGTCTGCTTTTCGGTTAGCCCAAGATATTTTCCTACTAACCAGAAACCACTGTCATTTACGTGAGAAAAGCCCGATGCACCAGCGGCAATTGCAATTACAACCAGGGATATTTCTGCGGAAGATTGGGTTGTCGATGAAAGTACGGGCGCCGTTATTCCCGCTGCGGTTATCATTGCCACGGTAGCAGATCCTTGAAGCAACCTTACAATCAAAGCAATTAAAAATCCGAAAATCAATGGATTGAAAAAGGTTTGATTGAGAGACTGTGCGATCATTTCACCGGCCCCGGTCCTTATCAATATCTGTTTAAAGGCACCTCCTGCCCCAGTGAGCAAAATAATGATCCCTGCTGCCTCAAAAGATTTCAATGCCGTTTTATTCAGAAATTGCTTTCCCATTCCACGTTTAACTCCAAGAAAATACCAGGCTAGCAAATTGGCAATGATCAGGGCGGTAAAGGGATGTCCTAAAATATTTATCAGGTACAATAAAATTGATGGTATCGACCTATCCTGAAAAAGAGGGCTGTTCAAAATTGTGTTAGTTACAATAAGGACAATAGGAACGAAAATTATAGCACAGATCAAACCAGGACCAGGCAGGTCTTCTTCGCTAATACCTGATGATTTTGTGAAATCCTGTGGTTCGATATAAATCTTCTTTGAAATATATTTTGAGAAAATAGGTCCGCTGATGATAGCTACCGGAATTCCAGTAATTATTCCAAACAAGATCACCCAACCCAGGTCTGCTCCAAGAATGTCGGCAACAGCAATGGGTCCCGGTGTCGGAGGAATGAAGGCGTGGGTGATGGTGAGACCGGCCAGCAAAGGCAAAGCATATAAAAGCAAAGATTTGCCTGTCTTTTTACTCAAAGCATAGGTTATTGGAACGAGGATTATAAAAGCTACGTCAAAAAACACCGGGATGGCAACAATAAAACCAGTGAACATCATAGCCCAGGGTGAACGTTTTTCTCCTGTCTTTTCAAGTAAATACCTGGCTAAATTCTTCGCCCCACCAGATTGTTCCAGAATCCCTCCAAACAATGCCCCCAGTCCAACCACGGTAGCCACAAATCCCAGGGTACTGCCCATCCCTTCCTGCATGGTGGAAAGAATATCTTCAGCAGGTAATCCAGCCAGAATTCCTACCAGAATGCAAACAATAAGTAAAGCCAGAAAAGCCTGGATCTTTAACTTTAGGATCAGGAAAAGAAGAATAGAAATTCCCAATAAGACCGCAATTAAAATTTGTAGATCCATTATTCAGAATTCCATTTAGTATGAAAATATTCACCATGTGGTTTATCTGACCGTTCGTAAGTATGTGCACCGAAATAATCTCTTTGCGTCTGGATAATATTCGCTGAAGTATTTCCTCTTACAAAATTCAGGAAATAATTCAGGGCCGCAGAACTCACCGGCATAGGACATCCTGCATCAAGAGCTCTTGAAGTTATAGATTTTAAAAATCCCTTATTTTCATTCAAAATTTCAGCAATAGCAGGATTCAGTAATAGGTGGTCTGCTTTTTCCTGGTTCAGAATATTCCTGGGCGTATCTAATGCTGAAATAAAACTCTTGAGATCATCAAAAGCTGGTATCTCATATTTATCGGAATGGGTGCTCGAAAAATCTTTGGCAATATTCTGATGCTTTTCTCCTTCTTTTCGATTATATACAGAAACAGGAAAACCATTACGGGCGATATTTAATGCCAGGCTTCGGCCCATAACTCCAAGCCCTATTAATCCTATTCGTGGTTTACTCAACGTATTTAGGATCTTATCTAGTGAAACTTCCGGTTTATCTTCAACCTTTATTTGAATTCCATACCTGGGTGGCTCAAGAATATCGAATTGTGACCTTAATAACGTTGGATCAAAAAAATGAGATTTTCTGGCTTTTAACCTTTCAGAGATAGTCTCAAAGTCTTCGTATAAATAGATCCACACTATCTTATCGCCTATATTTTTAGATAATTCTTCCCGATGTTTTTCTTTTAAAGCAGAACAGGCCAGAACAGCGCCAGAGCTTTCAGACCATTTCTCAATAGATCTAGAAAGCGATGTCAACCAGGATTCTCTATCTTTATCATTTAAAGGAATTCCTGCCTTCAATTTTTCATTATTAGCTTCAGAATGGAAATCATCGGCATCATGGAAAGCTAAGGACAATTTTTCAGCCAGTAATCTACCAAGAGTAGTTTTACCTACCCCGGAAACACCAATTAAAACATAGACCTTATTCAATAGAACTTATTTTTTATTCTGAATTAAAAAATCAAGGGAATACCTCCCGCCTCCACTAAAAACAAGAAATAAGAAACTTATCATATAGATTATGGGCAATTCCTGTTTTCCAAATCCATCTGTAGCATGTATAAAAAAGGCAGCAACGGCCATTGTTATTACTATAGGAATTGCCGAAAACCTCGTTAGAAAACCAAATAGAACAAAAACTGAACAAACGAATTCAGCAAAAACGGCCAAACCAAAAGTCAAAGTTTGACCTAATCCAAAGGGATCTGCAAAGTTAATCTCCTCGGGACCAAAAAATCTTAAAAGTTTTGGGTAGCCATGGGTTAGCATTAATACTGATATAGAAACTCTAAAAATGAGCAAACCAATATCTGTATTCATCAAATTTAGGTTGGTTCTGTAAGAATTCATGTGATTACATTTAATTTCCTTTAAATGTAATCAAATAAAATTCTATAAATCAGAGGTTCAGGAAGACTTCAGTTAAATATCCCGAAATAAAATATGTAGGAAAATGATCCTGAGAAGAATCTTAAATCAATTTCAAGTAAAAAATTAAGCAGAATAGATTAGTATGTTACCTTAAGTATTTTCAACTTTTTAACTTCCTCACCTAATTTAAATTCTGCGATTTCTCCTTCTTTCTTTCCGGTTACCGCCCTGGCGATGGGAGCTACAAATGCGATCTTTTTCAATTTAACGTTGGCCTCATCTACACCAACAATTTGAAATTCCTGTTTCTGATTTGTAGTTATATTCTGAAATTGCAATCTCGCTCCAAAGCGTACTTCATCTTTAGGTAATTCTTCAGGAGTTAATAGTCGGGCAGTATTTAATCTTTCAGTTAACAGATTTATCTTACCATCAATAAGACTTTGCGTTCTTCTTTTTTCAGTTTCATTTTCACCTATTACCTCTGCCCTGCTTTTTTCGAGTTGTTTCAATTCTGTCTTTAGCTCTTGCAAGCCATTTTCGGTTACATAATTTGTAACTCCTTCCGGCAATGCTGCCCTTGGCGGAACCAATACCGGTTCTTCCTGATCTTCTTCTTTCACAAATCCTCTACTCATAATTCAAATAAAAATTTTCTTAAGAATTTAGAAATACTAAGTCTCTGCAACAATTCTATAATCATAAATATTTCAGAAAACATTCGGGGCAACCTAACTTAGATTTAAATTTATATAGAATAAGGCTTTTTATATGACTCTGGAAATCATTATCCTATTCGTGATCATTGTAATGGTGATCCTGTTGTTTGCACTGGAAATATTTCCGGTAGACAAGATCGCGTTTTTCATAATGGTAAGTTTACTGCTGGCAAACCTAATAACTCCTGAAGAGGCTATTTCAGGCTTCTCTAGTCCGGCAACTATTACGGTACTAGCCTTAATGATCATGGCTATTGGCCTGGAAGATAATGGTGTGATTGACTGGCTGGCAAGAGGTTTAAGGAAATTACGAGGGCTTCCTCTTTTTCTAATGGTACCAGTTTTTATGTTTATAGCCGGAAGCATCTCAGCTTTCATAAACACTACTGCTGTTGTTTTGGTATTTGTGAAAATAATTGATGAACTAAGTGCAAAATATGACGTTTCTGATTCGAAATTATTACTCCCTGTATCCTTTGCCGGGATCATTGGCGGGAGTTGTACTTTAATGGGAACATCTACAAACCTTATCGTAAATGCAGAAGCCATGAAAAGAGGCGTAGACAGGTTTGGCTTTTTTGAGTTTAGTTGGTACGGCTTCATTTTCATGGCCATTACCATTATCGTGGTAAGTCTAATGATACGATTTCTTCCCAGGAAAAAGGGAAATAGTCTTGGGACGGATTATGACCTTGACGAATTCATAACTAAAATCATCATTAAAAAAGATTCCGCTCTAATAGGACGTAATTTAGGAGACGTTTTTGGCAGGGATGAAGATAGTATAGAGGTTCTTAGATTAAAAAGAAAAGGAGTGATCAATGATCACCCCGGACCGTTTACGACTCTAAAGGAAAATGACCAGCTTCTTCTAAGATGTAAAATGGAACATCTTCTGGAATTAAAGAATTCAGGTGACTTTATCATCATTAAAAATTCTGAAAACCGAATAGAGTCTCCATTAGATACAGAAGCTGAAAACATCGAAGAAAACATTGAACTTATAGAGATCCTAATGTTACCTAACTCACCACTTATAGGGAAAAGCATTAAATCTGTAGGTTGGTACGATCTACATGGCGCAATACCTCTTGCAATTCGGAAAAGGAGAAGTTTTATAAAGCCTGGAAGACGGATCTTCGATCAAAAGTCTGATGATATCGAATTAAGAGTTGGTGATCGACTTTTGGTAGAGGTGACCGAAAATGACCTGGAACAACTTCGTAAAATGGATAATATTAGTATTCTTCACCAATATCAGGATATAAATGTTTCTACCAAATTCAAAAGAAATTTTTCCCTGGGAATTTTGCTATTGGTAATTGGGCTATCTGCTTTTTCGATCTTCCCTATCTTAAAAAGTGCATTAGTAGGATGTTTTCTAATGATACTCTTTAAATGTATTGATCTTGGTAAGATCTACTCACAGATCAACTGGCAGATCATATTCCTGCTCGCTGGAATGATTCCTTTAGGAGTAGCCATGAGTAATACCGGAGCCGATCAATGGATATCTGAAAACCTTTTAAAACTATTCAGCAATAAGGAAAACTTCCTTATCATTGGCCTGTTATTCTTTGTCACCATGTTTCTTAGTGGATTTATTTCCAATAATGCAACTGCCATCATTATCACCCCAATAGCCATAACCATTGCCGCCGATCTTAACATGGATCCTAAACCCTTTATACTGGCTGTTTTGTTTGCATCGAATTTCAGCTTTTTCACTCCGGTAGGCTACCAGACCAATACTATAATATATGGTATGGGTATTTACAGGTTCAAACACTTCTTCATTATTGGAGGAGCAGTTTCAATTATCCTTTGGATCGTCGCCACTATCCTGCTTTCAGGAAAACTTTAAAGCCGTACTTTTGAAAATAAAATGAATGTCTAGACTTTTAATTATTGGTTACGTCTGGCCCGAACCTGCTTCCTCCGCCGCAGGAGCCAGGATGATGCAATTGATAGAATTTTTTCTTAAACAGGATTATGAAATAACCTTCGCCACCACTGCACGGGAAACCGATAATATGGCCAGGCTTGAAGAAATTGGCGTTAAATTGGCGAGAATCAGGTTGAATGATCCTGAATTTGATGTTTTCCTTGAATCCCTGATGCCTGAAATGGTACTTTTTGATCGTTTTATGATGGAAGAACAGTTTGGCTGGCGCGTAGATGATATCTGTCCAGATGCACTTAAAATACTTGATACTGAAGACCTGCATTTTCTAAGGAACGCCCGCCAGAG
This sequence comes from Christiangramia lutea, assembly GCF_022489035.1. Taxonomy (GTDB): domain Bacteria; phylum Bacteroidota; class Bacteroidia; order Flavobacteriales; family Flavobacteriaceae; genus Christiangramia; species Christiangramia lutea. Next base: position 321,711 of record NZ_JAKVTV010000002.1, on the reverse strand, counting down.
AGCATTTAAAGAAAATAAAGATCCGGAATATTTTTACCTGGATTCAGAACTGGCGAAAAGGGAGATAGCAGCTATGTACAGATGTGATCTTAGCCTTATTATCTCTGAGGTTGAACTTCAGTTGTTGATGTCAAAATTTCAAATCCCTGGGTATATTCTTTTCTATTTACCATTCATGTTCAACCCAATTTCGAAAGAAAAAAGATCAGAATTACCAAATTTTGATGAGAGGAAGGATTTTATAAGTATCGGGAATTTTCTTCATGAGCCTAACTGGAATGCAGTTTTAAACCTGAAAAAGAAAATCTGGCCTAAAATTAGAAAGGTATTACCAGGAGTCAATCTACATATTTACGGAGCCTATCCTTCCAAGAAAGTCCTGGATCTAAATAAATCCCTGGATGGTTTTATGGTTCACGGCTGGGTAAAAGATTCGAACAAGGTCATGGCAAGTTCCAGAATCTGCCTTGCTCCAATACTATTTGGTGCGGGATTAAAAGGAAAGTTAGTGGAAGCCATGTATAATGGAACTCCTTCCGTTACCACCACCATCGGTGCTGAAGGTATTAATAATTCAGAAAAATGGAATGGATTCATCATTAACGAAACTGAGAATTTCATAGATTCGGCGGTGAGACTTTACCGGGATAAAGAGTTTTGGAATACATCACAAGAATCGGGATTTGAAATATTTAATGAGAGATTCAATAAAGAGATACATTTCCAAAGATTTGAGAAAAAAATTAATCAAGTCATTGAAAACCTTCAGGCTCAGCGAAATTTAAACTTCACCGGGAAAATGTTGAAACATCATTTGCATAAAAGCACCTACTTTATGTCCAGGTTCATCGAGGAGAAAAACAGGAATAAAAACTAAAAAACCGCCGGTTCTATAAAGTCACGACGGTTTTCACTACACAAAAAAATGGTTTATTTAGTTTTAGATAGTACTGCTGAACTGTTCAGCAAATAGCTTTTTATTTAATTTTTGAAGTACTTCAATTTTGTTTCTGGTATCTACCAGTAGCGATATGTTATTGTTACTACCCCCATATGAGATCATTCTCACCGGTACATCCTGCAGTATTTCAAATAATCTGGAAGTTCCCCTGTCTTCGATGAGCCCCTCACCTACCACGCAAATAATGCTATGGTTGGTATCCACGCTTATTTCGCCATAATTATGAAGATCGCTTACAATAGAATCTAAAGAAGAACAGTCATCAATAGTTAGAGAAATCGCTATTTCTGAAGTGGTGATCATGTCTATGGCAGTTTCATATTTATCGAAAATCTCGAAGATCTTTTTTAGAAAACCATGTGCCATTAGCATTCGGTTAGATTTTATCTTGATAGCGGTGATACCATCCTTTGCTGAAATTGCTTTAAGACCTTTTCTCTCTGCCAGGGCACTAATACAGGTTCCAGTAGCTTCAGGAGTAAATGTATTTTTAAGGTATACCGGAATATTTTTTCCTATTACCGGAGAAATTGTTTGAGGATGAAGGATCTTAGCACCAAAATAAGCAAGTTCAGCCGCCTCTTCAAAACTTAATTGGGAAACCGGATGGGTGTTCTGTACATATCTTGGATCATTGTTATGAAGTCCGCTAATATCTGTCCAGATCTCGACTTCAGAAGCTCTAATCGCCGCACCAAGAATGGTAGCCGTATAATCACTTCCTCCCCTTTTCAAGGTATTCACTTCGGAATCGCCATCAATTCTAACGAATCCCTGTGTAATAAGAATATCATTTTGCGGCAATTCTTTCAGGTAATCATTGAGAAGTTCTCCAATTTGAAGCGTATCAGGGTTTTCCAGATTACTAATATGCATGAATTGCTTTGCATCCAGAAGGGTATTTTTAACCCCTTGATGCTTCAAATAAGCACTAAAAATAAAAGTAAGGAGGCTTTCTCCGGTAGTAAGAATTTTAGCATCTACCTGTTTGTTCCACGAAGAATTACAGACTTCACCTAAAGTTTCTACCTGGGAATTAATATTATTCTTAATCGAGCTTGTTTCAACTCCACCGGTAAATAATTCCTCGATCAACGAAAAGTGTTTAATTTTTACCTGATCTATGATTTCATCAATTTCCTCTAGCTGCTCATTTTTAACCTTTTCTGATAGCTCCACAAGCATATTAGTCACTCCAGACATAGCAGATAGTACCAGGATCTTACCCCCGGACTCACTTAGAGTGATCTTTTTCACATTCCTGATCCCGGCGGCCGAGCCTACTGAGGTACCTCCAAATTTTAATACTTTCATATCGCTTTAAATCTAGGCTGCATAAGTATTATTTAATTGAGGGCTGCCAAAGAATATATTTCATTTTATATACATTTGCACAAAATGTTCAATATTTAACAATGAAGACTATAACTACCTGTGTGCATGATATCATACGTCACCAGCCATTTTTAGATGATGCCATCGCAAGGGATATTGTGAATTTTAGTGGCCTGGCTGCCGATATACAACCTCAGGTTGAAAAAGAAATGCACAAACCTGTAAAGCAGGGAAGTATAATCATGGCCTTAAGACGTTATGCTCCTACCCGAACTAAGATCAATATGCGCAGTTTAAGGGAGCTTGGGGATATCATAGTGAGGTCTGGCATTACCGAATATACTTTTTTAAATTCCAAAACGATTATCTCTAATAAGGCAAGGTTGCTTGAAGCAGTAAAAGATCAAACCGGAGTATACCTGAATTATTCAAGTAATTATCAGGAGAGTAACATCCTGGTTTCTTCCAGCCTTACAGACCTGGTAGAAAAATGTTTTAGAAATGAGGTTCGCGTTTCTGTAAAGGAAGAACTGTCTTCAATAACGATAGGATTGCCTAAAAACAGTTCGCAAACGGTTGGGCTGTATTTTTATTTATTCAAATTATTGGCTTATGAAGGTATACCGGTTTTTGAAATGATATCAACCTCGAACTATTTCGCTTTATTCCTGGAGAAGGATTATATCAATAAGGCTTTTCTGCTCTTGAACGAGATCAAGCAATAATTACCAGTATTCATAGTATACACCAGTCATGGCAATTAAGGCAACCACCACGATGATTGTAATTGCTATAAAGATCATATTGTTATTAATTTTCTGGGCTGCCTTCAAAAAATCTATTTCAGATTTTCTTTCCGAATGGTCACGATTGCTCATAATTTACATGGTTTATTTCGAAAGCGGAAATGAATATACTAAAAACCAACTACTTAGAATAACATAGTCTTAAATATTTCTTAAAACACCAACTCATATATCCTGAATCTATAATTTTAATTGGCTAAAAAACTCAAATATGAAAAATATACTCAGGGCGATCCTGGCCGGATGGGGAGCCAAAAAATTAGGCGGTGGATGTGGCTGTTTTGGAATAATAATCGTTTTTATTATTCTCTGGATCCTCTTAGGTTACCTGGGTTTAGGCTAATTATAATCCTTAACCTGACTACTCCATTCCATAGTTTTTAAAGTCCTTACCAAAATTGGATCTATCTTTATGCGAAGATCAGAGCCCTTTGGAAAAGCATAACTATAATAATCTTTTTTCAGGCTCTGCCCCAGAATTTCCAGGTCGTTAGAAAAATCCATCCTGTTTATCTCATATTTCAAAATAGGTTCATCATAAACGAAAAGATTTGTTTTTTCAGCCATTAAAAATTCCAGACCCTCCCTGCCATCAGCCACCAGTTCTTTTTCAATATTATAAAGATCCAGTAATTCCTCTGAACTCGAACTCTGCACCGTGGTCACGTCGAATCTTTCCAGGTCCTGAATATTGGTAATTTCTTCATTGATACTTTTCACAGTTAAAGATGATGCGATACCGGCAGTAAAACTGGAAATAATGATAACACCCATGAGCATCCAAATAAGTCCTACAACCCTTCCTCCTGTTGTCTTTGGAGCTTTGTCTCCGTAACCTACGGTGGTCATGGTAACGGCACTCCACCAAAATCCTTGCATGATCCCTTTTAGATTACCTCCAAACTCTTCCTTGTTCTTCTTTCTTTCAAAGACCCAAACCAGGATCCCAAAAATAAGAATTACAAAAAGTAACAATGCGATCACCGAAAAAAAGTCCCAACTAAAAAAGTTCTTTAAATGTTTCAAAAAGTTTGACTCCTTTCTTTTAACGATACTAGTATGCGAGATGAAATATGGCTGGGAAAATTCCATTCTTTTCATCCGGTTATCGGTAACCGTAATTGGATTTACACTAAAATCCACCTCTCCACTTTCTATTGCCTCCAATAAACTTCCTAGGTTTCGATATTCTTTAAATTCATAAGAAGCCTGTAGCCGCTCATTGACCATTTTCCACGAAGTAATGCTTAAACCGGAATACCCATGTGGACCTTTTTCTACAAAAGGTGGGGTTTCGGTTATTCCTATGATCAGCTTTTTTTGAAAAGGAACTGAATCATTCTCCTGTGATATAAGAGATAGGCTGCAAAAAAGGAAAATTAGGAAGAACAAAGACTTTTGGAAAAATAGCATTGATAGAATTTTAGTTCTCGAATATAATAAAGTTGCAAGAATACCTTCTTCAATGGGCGTTTGTTTTCCGGAACACATAAGATATGTTCAACTTTTTTCTACCAAACTCCCTGGCTTTATCTACATCTTCTCCCATGTAGATATCAATTCGGTTACGCCAACGATAATGCATTTTATCCTTAACCAGATAGATACTGTCAAAGCCTTCAATTTTGATCTCGGCATTGTGATCCAGACCTAATTCTAAAAGGTCTCGCGAGACGGCAATAGCATTCATTCCCGGTTTAAGGGTGTCGCCCCAGGCCGTTAATTTTGGATTGCCTTTAGTTTGATAGCCAAGGGAATTATAAGCTGTCGCGGTAACACAGATGGTAACCCAATCCTCTTCATCAGCATGACCATCCTTTTTACAGGAAATTAAACCGACAAGAATAATAAATCCAAGGATCGAGATCCTATTCCTATAACCAAAACAGCTATTTGTCATATAATATTCTATAATGAATAGCCGTCTGGGTAATCCCTTCTTACAAATTGATTAGCTTCGTCGAAATTGGTCACCTTCATATTTTCAGAATCCCAGATCATTTTGATATCCCTTCCCGGATAATATATTCTTTCCTCTCCATTTTCATCTTTCCTGGTTTTCTGTATATCATATCCTCGAATTGCAAGGTTAGCGATAAGCAAGGATTCAGTTAACGGCCCAGCAATATCAAAAGGAGAACTCAATTCCATGTTCCCGTAACCAGCGATAGCAGCTTCTACCCATTGGGCATAATGGCCGTCCATCCCTCCTTGTACCCTTGTATATTTTTGAGGGACACTTACTTCATCGGTTTTTGAAGTTGGGAGCAACTGAGGGTTTAGGCCATAAGTACCACACATCATTTTCCCTTTGCTACCAATGATCAAAGCTCCATTGCCACCATCTCCAAAGGTCTCTTCTGCACCCAATTCTTCAGGACGCATTGGTTTTATGCCGCCATCCATCCAATGTAGCGTTATATCTTTTGAGCCTGTGTCTTTACCCTCAAAACTCATGATCACGTGACTTGAAGGCGGACAACTTTCAGGAAAATAGCCCCGCTGAAATTCATCAACATAAACACTTCCCACGCTACATTCTACTTCTTTCGGATACTTTAATCCTAATACACTAAAAGGTGGTTCAATTAAATGACAGCCCATGTCTCCAAGGGCACCGGTACCATAATCCCACCAGCCACGCCAATTGAAAGGTACAAGCCCATCTACATAATCCTTTTGAGGTGCGGTCCCTAACCAGAGATCCCAATCTAATTCTGGTGGAACTGAAGCTGAAGTTTTAGGCCATGGAATTCCCTGAGGCCAGACAGGACGATTGGTCCAGACATATACTTCATTTACTTCCCCTATCAATCCCGCATCATACCATTCTTTCATTTTTCTTACGCCGTCGCCAGAGGCTCCCTGGTTACCCATTTGGGTTACAACTTTATATTTATTTGCTGCTTCGGTAAGTTTTCTAGCTTCATAAATATCATGAGTCAAAGGTTTTTGAACATAAACATGTTTGCCACGCTCCATGGCGGCCATGGTTTGAACGGCATGGTTATGATCTGGCGTTGAAACCGAAACGGCATCGAAATTCTTGGATTCCTTATCAAACAGCTCTCTATAATCCTTATAATATTTAGCTTTTGGAAAACGCTCCCTGGATGCGGCGGCTCTTCTGTCGTCTACATCACATAGGAAAGCTATCTCTGCTTTTCCACTTTCATAAAAACTTTTAAGATCAGATGCGCCCTTTCCTCCTACTCCAATACCAGCTATTAATAGTTTATCACTTGGAGGAATAAATCCGGGTCCTCCTAATACATGACGAGGTACTATCATAAAGCCAGTTGCGGCAATGGCAGATTTCTTCATAAAATCTCTTCGGGAATTCTGTTTAAATTTATTGGAGGAGTCTTTCATAGGATTAATAAGTTAGTTTGACAGATTTGAAGTGAATTACATTTAAAATCTCTTCCAATTTAATCAAAATATGACAAAATGCGTCATCATCGGTTATTCTGTCGGGTTGTCTTGTTTTCGGCAGGGTACTTGCACCAATTGGCATTAAATGGCTGAAAATTAGTTTATAGCCAAAATTAAAATTGAAAAAAATACTTTTTATGAGTCAAGTAAAGCAAAATGACGCCGTTAAGGTACATTACACAGGAAAGTTAGAAGACGGTCAGGTTTTCGATAGTTCAGTAGAGCGCGGAGAGCCAATAGAGTTCACTCTAGGACAGGGTCAGCTTATCCCAGGTTTTGAAGAAGGTCTTATCGGTATGGAAGTAAACGAAAAAAAGACCATCAATATACCAAAAGAAGAGGCTTATGGTGAGCCTAAGGCTGAGCTTATCCAGGAAGTTGAAAAAAGCCAGTTACCAGAAGAACTTAAGCCAGAGGTTGGAATGCCACTTGTATCTAAAGGTCCTGATGGGCGTGAGATCAACCTCGTAGTAACCGAAGTTAAAGATGAAAGTATCGTTGTAGATGCAAACCATCCATTAGCTGGTAAAGATCTTGTTTTCGACCTTGAAGTTGTTGAGATCAAGTAATTACCATTTATATCATATTTAAAAAAGCCTGGAAATGATTCCAGGCTTTTTTTATGCAGTATTTTCATTGGTTAAGGTTTTTATAATTGTTTTCCTTTTCAACTCCTGCTTATTACCTTAGAAAGAAATCACTAAAAAAATTAAGTTATGATAAGAAAAGGATCGGCCGTTTGGAATGGCTCACTAAAAGAAGGAAATGGTACTGTTAGCCTTGAAAGCGGTGTTTTAAAAGATGCTCAATATTCATTTAAAACACGTTTTGAAAATGGTAAAGGTACAAATCCGGAAGAGCTTGTTGGAGCTGCCCATGCCGGCTGTTTTAGCATGCAATTGTCTGCATTTCTTACTGAAGACGGTTTTACACCAGACAAGCTGGAAACTACATCTGAAATCACTTTTGAAGATGGTGAGATCACCAAATCACACTTGATCCTGGATGCTTCGGTGCCTGGAATTGATAAAGATAAGTTCGATAAGATTGCGAACAAAGCAAAAGAGAATTGCCCATTATCAAAACTTCTAAATGCTGAGGTAACTCTGGAATACGATCTGAAATAAAATTTTATAACGGCCTGGGAACAAAAATTCTCAGGCCTTGTTTTTTAATTCCTGTAAGGCATTAAAAATGCTGGATTTCAGAATATTATTCATCTTCTCCTCATTAACCCATTTCTGATTGACCTCAATCTCTATTCCTGAATAATTTTCCGGAAATAGCTTTCTCAGGCTGGTAGTAAATCCATCTGCTTTTCCCAAGTACGGGTAATTTGATCTTAATTTAAAATCGGAATTTATAGCCAGTAACTCCTTCCAGAAATTCGCAATTTCTTTTTCCTTTAAACGACGAGGATCATACAGTAACCCGATATCGGCATTTCTCACCATGCCATGAAGCACCGGGGTAAAACTGTGCACCGAGACATGTATTACCTCCTGCCCATCCTCAATTAAACTATGAATATTTTTCTCTACGATTTCTCTGTAGGGCCAGTAATAATTGTCGAGAATCCTGCTTTTATCTGAACTCCCAAGTTCTGCACTATAGCGGGAGAAAAGATTTTTACTCCTTACAGACCTGTTGCATTCCACGAGTAACCTGCTTATATTCTGGAAATGGCTAAAATCGGCCAAAGGCTCTAAAGCTTTAAATAGATCGAAAGACCCAAGATCATAAGCCTCATGCGTTCTTAAGACCTGCAGATCATGCCTAAATAAATACCGATAATCTTCAGGAATTTCCGGAAATGCATGTTCGCAAGTTAACACCAGTCTCATGGCCTGAACATCCTGTTTTCCTGCAGACAATCCCCAAGTCTAAAATAAACCCTTTGAATGTTTTCCCTTCTAAAATCATTTCGAAGGGCTTTCAGGATTCGTGTGGCCAGACTGCCATTTTGAAGAATAAATTCAATGTGTTTCTGTTGATTTTCCGACAGCTTATCTCCAACCCTTTCATATAATCGCTTCCAAATGATCTTCACATCAGATTCTTTATGAAGGTCAAAAATGGCAAGGTATTTTTGATCGACGATTAAGGTGTTTTCAGCATTTTTAATAACATCATTGAAAATATCGAAAAGATCATTCTCATGCCAGGATTTCTGGTCTTCCAGTGAAACAAGTTCCTCACTAACCAGTAATTTCAATACTTCAACAATTAGAGCTGCAATAGCAATATCTGCCGAAGGATTTTCCTGCGTATCTATTACCCTAATCTCGATCGCATTCCTGTCGAATCTAGAGATGGCTCCCCTGGAATTCAGGAAATGATGATCAAGAATTTTTTCTGTATCGAAGGGTTTAATTGCTTCGGTAATTGGATCAAAGATCAGATTGGCATAATCCTTCTTATTAAAAACCTGTTCTGGTATAACCTTCCCAGTCATATGTGGAATTTCCTTTTGATTGGTTTTGTAATAATGCATCCTGGTATCCTTGAAACCGGTAAAACTGCCATCCAGAACTGGTGAACTTGCCGCGAGACCTGGAATTATGGGAAGTAAGATCCTCACAGCCGCGTGAAGTTTTTCAAATTCAGTATCATCAAAGAATGGCAGGTTTATATGCATGCTCTGAACATTACTCCAACCATGCCCCTTACAATCAAAAATCCGGTTATATAGAGAATAGATCTTACTGTAATTATGTGGCCATAACTGGGTTTCAGTAAGTGGATCCATCAATGGATGAGCGGCAGAAGGTAAAAGACAGGTGTCGAAACCTTCCAAAAGAGTATTGATCTCCTGTACATTTTCAAGAAAGAGTTTATCTAAAGATCTTAGATCTTTCGTAGGTCCATTGGTCTTAATTTCGACGACATGTGATACCAACTCGTTACTCCATTCTATTTTTCCGTTCTCAATATCTGAAGTAAGCGATCCATTCTTTTTAGTTAGAAGTTTATCTACAATAGGGTTGATCTTCATGTCTGATCTTTGAACTAGCATATATTCCAGTTCTATTCCGTAAACTTCAAATAGGTGATAGGCCATTATATTTTGTTTTCCAATCTATTTTTCAAGGCGCTCAGGATTTCAATGTATACCTGGTCACCATAATATTCATCTTCTACCCCTGCATCGATATTAGGATTATCATTGATCTCTATTACCAGGGCTTTAGAATTCACTTCTTTTATATCGATTCCATAAAGCCCTTTTCCCATTAGCTTCGCAGCTTTAATGGCGTTTTTAAGGATCTTTTCCGGAACCTTTTCAATAGGAAGGCAATCTGCGTTTCCATCCTGATCATCTTTTTTCTCTGCTTCCCAGTTGTAGATCTGCCAATGACCTTTGGCCATATAATACCTGCAGGCATAAATAGGTTTTCCATCAAGGACACCTATCCTCCAATCATACTCTGACGGCGAGAACTCCTGGGCAATTACCAGGTCAGATTTTTTAAGCATAGAGTTTACAACTTCAAAATACTCTTCTTCTGTTTCAGCCTTTTTTACCCCGAAAGAAAAGGTAGAATCTGGTGATTTCAATACAACCGGGAGTCCGGTTTTTTTAAGTACAAGGTCTTTATTATCCTTATGAACAATAATAGTTTTAAGCGTCGGGATATCTGCATTCTCAAGTGCTTCCGCCATAAAAACCTTATTACAACACTTTAATATTGCATCGGGATAATCAATAATAGCGATATCCTCCTGCTGAGCTTTCCTGGCGAAGGCATAAGCTTCGTTGTTCACCTCGGTACTTTGTCTAATGAACAGGGCATCAAAAGCAGAAAGCCTGGAAAGTTCTTTCGGAGAGATAATCTCGGTATAAAAACCCATTTTTTCGGCGAGATCGGTAAATTTCTTAAGGGCTCTAGGATTACTTGGTGGAGCTATATCGTTTGGCTGGACAAGGATGGCCAGGTCATGCTCAAAACTGTTCGTCCTGGGAGTATCATAGCGTTTCTTGGAAAAATACTGTTCTGCAAACACCAGCATAGACTCTTTATGGTCTTCCGGAATTTCCGATTCAGATATTGCCTTTATGCTCTTAATATTCCATCGTGAAGTAAAGTTGAACTTTATCCTTAAAAAAGGAATCTGAAAATACCTGAAAAACATTGCACTCAATTCCCTGTATTTTGCGGCTACATTCTGACCAAAATATATACTAAGGGTGAATTCCTGAGATTTAATATTCTTGAGGGATCTCTGCAGAAGATCATCAAAATCTTCTGAAACTATTTTCACAAGTTTTGGTTCTCCAAGGTCTACTATATTCTTTACGGTTGGAATTGCCAAATGCCCCCTGGCCTCTGCCAGAAGTGAAACATAATATCCCTTAGATTGATAGGAATAGTCCTTGCAAAGGTTGAAAATCCTCGCTTTACCAAGTTTGGAATATTCAGGATTGGTAAGATAATCCTTTGAGGAAATGATCCGAACGTGTTCAGAAGAAATGCTCCAGGTTTCCGGATTATTTACAACTATATATTTAATCATTCAAATTGAAATGTTTCATCAAATGTAGACTAAAAAATAATCTGAAAGACTGATTTTAAGTATAGCTTAATATTAATTCTTAAATTCAAAGCTTAATATAAAATTATCCGAATATGCGTTCGAAATTAGCCGTTATATTTTTATTTACCGGCCTTTTAGGTCTTTCTGCTCAAACCTCAGATAAAGAACTTATCGAAAAAGCCCGAAGAATTCATGAGGAAGCGATCACTATAGATACTCATAACGATATTAATATTAATAATTTCACTGAGGAAAAGAACTACACCATGAACCTGGATACCCAGGTGAATCTTCCGAAAATGGAAAAAGGAGGGATTGATGTTTCATGGTTGATCGTATATACTGGTCAGGACGAATTGAATGCTGAAGGATATAAAAAAGCATACGAGAACGCCATTAGTAAATTTGAAGCCATTCACAGGCTAACCAGTGAGCTCGCACCAGATAAAATTGGCCTTGCGACCAATTCTTCTGAAGTTAGAAAACTGGTCTCTGAGGGTAAGAAAGTAGCGATGATAGGTGTGGAAAATGCATACCCTATTGGAACCGATCTAAGCAGAATCAAGGAATTCTATGATCGTGGAGCCAGATATATGTCACTTTCTCATAATGGTCACAGCCAGTTCTGTGATTCCAATACCGGTGAGGAAAATGATGAATGGTTGCATAATGGCTTGAGTGAACTTGGGAAGGAAGCTATCGTTGAAATGAACAAATACGGGATAATGATTGATGTATCTCACCCTAGCAAAGAAGCGATCAAGGAAATGTTCAAGTATTCCAGGGCTCCCCTAATTGCCTCGCATTCTTCAGCCAGGGCGTTATGTAACCATAGTAGAAATCTTGATGACGAATTGCTAGGATTATTTAAGAAACATGGTGGTGTGGTTCAAACAGTTGCCTTTTCGGCCTACCTTAATACTGAAAAACATAATGCATTCGAAGCATTGACCGATAGAGTTTATAAGGAAAAAGCAAAGGAAATGAACTTTAATATCCTTGAAAAGGAAGACATTGATAAATTCAGCCAGCAAGAAGAAGATCTATATTATGAGAATTATGATAAGGTAAAAATGGCAGCAAAACCTGATATTGAAGAACTAAAAAAAGAAATAGAACCCGTTGGTGTTACAGACTTCGTAGATCATATTGATTATCTCGTAAAGAAAACAGGAATAGATCATGTAGGTATAAGTTCCGATTTTGATGGTGGCGGTGGAATTGATGGCTGGCAGGATGCATCTGAAACTTTGAACGTCACCTTCGAACTGGTTAAAAGAGGTTATACTGAGCAGGAAATATATAAGCTTTGGGGAGAGAATCTTTTACGAGTAATGGACGAGGTACAGGAAATAGCAGATGGTATTCAGAAGTCCTGATCATTCCAACTCTTCAACCTCAATTATATTTGGCTTCCCGCCCAGGCCTTCATTCGAAATGAACATTCTTCCTGACGGACTAAAGCATATCCCTTCAGGTTGCGAAAATTCCTCAGGATCCAGCAGATGTAGTCTCTTTATTTTACCCGATCTATCTGTAACAATAAATTTCTGAAATTCAGCATCCAGCACATAAATTTCATTGGTTACTGGGTGAAAGGTAAGACCAGAGGGACGTATTAGTTTTCTGGGATTATTAATTCTTAGAACATCGAAAGCAGGATCATCATATTGGATCTTTAAAACCGGCTCTCTTTCCAGATCACGGGTTTCAGGTTCGAACGCATAAATACCTTTGAAATCACCACGATTATCCAGATTTCGATCTTTAACCGCTAACCAAAGATTTCCCTCGGGACTGGCTGCTAAACCTTCAATATTGTTTCGATATTCAAATTCAAGCTGTATTAGTTCTGTATCTCCCGAATCATTATTCCAATCCTTGACATTTATTAATTTTCCATTGCTTTCTATAACCCAGTATTCTCCATTCAAAAAAGTCAAAGCTTCATAATCACCTGATTCTCCAAATTCAAACTGGTCTACGATCTTCGAAGTCTTTAAATCAAAAATGAAAATAATTCCATCTTCATCCTGTATGCAGGCAATTTGGTTGTCCCCTATCCAGTGAATTCCTGAAATCTCTTCAAGTTCAAAGGGCAACTCCCATTTGTTGACTATCCGGTATGATTTTTCAGCATCCTCAAAATCATAATCGGTAGATTCATAAATACCATATATAATTCCTGCAACTACAAGAACCCCAATAATGATAATTGCAGCCCATTTATTCATAAATCGAATTTTGAAAACTAAATGTACATTATTGACCCTGTCACACAAAAAGATTAACAATACTTTGAATTTACTGGTCTTTCCAGCAAATTACAGGCACACAGATAATTACCTTTAAAGTTAAAAATATGTTAATTCAGTACCTTTTATTACATAGTACTGTAACGGATTTACTTGTTCGTCGTCTTTTAAATAGAAACAATCATCAAAATCATCAATTATGACAACTTTATCATCGAATACCAAGAACAGAAAATCATTTATGAATACTGAAGCCAATTCAAGCTCATTCAATATTAACAGCAGAAGAAGATTCGTCTAAAATTAAATTTCATCAATCATCAAAATCATCAATTATGACAACTTTATCATCGAATACCAAGAACAGAAAATCATTTATGAATACTGAAGCTAATTCAAGCTCATACATTATTAACAGTAGAAGAAGATTCGCTTAAAATTAAATTTTTTATCAATCATCAAAATCATCAATTATGACAACTTTATCATCAAACACCAAGAACAGAAAATCTTTTATGAATACTGAAGCTAATTCAAGCTCATACAGTATCAGCAATAGAAGAAGATTCGCTTAAAATTAAATTTTTCATCAATCATCAAAATCATCAATCATGAGAACTTTAGAAAGCGTCATCCAGGATTTCGAAAATCAGAAAGGTAACGGGGTCACTCATCGCAGACCATTTTTAAACTTACGAAGTCCGGATGTTTACCTAAAATGGCATGAAAAAAGCTTTTATGCTTAAATTCATCGATCATCAATTCATCACGGCAGCAAACTGCTCCCCTATTATGGACTTAGCTTATGGTTGCTAAAATTAACTACCATATGAAATGTTTCTTAACCTAGCCGGTAAACCCTAGTTTACCGGCTATAATTTTTGGTTAAAAAAGCATTAAAATAAGCTTAAAGTCAGTTAGCATGGGGTAAACATTTGTTTATTTGCAAACTTTATCATGAACAAATGTTAGAAAGAATAAAAAAGCACCCCAAACTTAAATGGGCTTTAATAATATTTCTTAGTCTTATTGCCCTGTTCTTCTTATTTTTTGGAAGTATTTATTTTGGCCTGTGGGGAAAGATCCCGAGTTCTAAAGAACTTACCGAGTTAAAGCAAAATAAGGCTACGCAGGTACTCGCGGCAAATGGAAAGCTCATTGGGAAATTTTATGTTTTCGACAGGCAACCTATAGATTTTGACCAATTTCCGCAACATCTAATCGAAGCCTTAATAGCCACTGAAGATGCTAGGTTTTATGAACATGATGGCATAGATAACCGCAGCCTTTTGAGGGTCTTTTTTAAATCTATTCTATTACAGGATGAGTCTGCCGGAGGTGGTAGTACTATAACTCTACAGCTCGCCAAAAACATCTATGGACGTCGTGATTTTGGCATGTTTGGAATCGTGATCAATAAAATGCAGGAGGCGATTATCGCCAAACGGCTGGAAGATATCTACTCTAAAAATGAGATCATCGAGCTTTACTTTAACACGGTTCCTTTCAGTGACAATACCTACGGAATTGAAAGTGCCTCCATGAAATTCTTCGATAAGCATACTTCAGCCCTTAGCCTAGAGGAGGCTGCTGTTTTAGTTGGAATGTTAAAAGCGAGCCACTATTATAATCCAAGAATTTTCCCGGAAAGAAGCAGGCTAAGAAGAGATGTTGTTTTAATGCAAATGGCCAGGTATGATTATCTAAGCATGGAAGAAGCCGAAGAGGCTAAATTACTTCCTCTAATCCTGGACTATAAAAGTTATAGTCATGATAAGGGAATTGCCCCATATTTTAGAGAACAGGTAAGAAAGGACGTTAGTAAAGTGCTGGACACCCTTAGAAATAAAGACGGGCAGAAATATAATATCTACCGCGACGGACTCATTGTACACACTACGCTTAACTATGATATGCAGCGTCTAGCCGAAGAAGCTATGCTGGAACATATGGCAGAGTTGCAGGAACAGCATGAAAAATCCTATGGCAACTATGCTCCATGGATTAAAAATAAGCAAATACTGGATGACGCCATCAAAAGATCTGGAAGATATCAATCTCTTCAGAAGGAAGGCCTTAGCGAAGCCGAAATTCTAAAGAAGCTCGAACAAAAACATCCTACAGAATTGTTCAGTTATGATGGGATGGAGACGAAAAATGTAAGTACCATCGATAGTATTTCCCATTATTTAAAATTTCTGAATTCGGGATTACTAGCGGTGAATCCAGAAAACGGAGGTGTACAGGCCTGGGTTGGAGGTGTAGATTTCAGGTTTTTCAAGTATGACCATGTTGCACAAAGTAAAAGACAGGTAGGCTCTACCTTCAAACCTTTTGTCTATACGGCAGCACTGGAAAATGGAATTGACCCATGTTCCTACTTCTCAGTAAGAGAAGTTACCTATGAAGATGGATGGACACCATCCAATTCTTCTTCTGAAGGCGATGATCCTAACATGAATTATAATCTAAAGACGGCACTAAGCCGTTCTATGAATACTATCGCGGTAAAGGTTCTGATGGAAACCGGAATAGATAATGTTATAACCCAGGCCAGGGAAATGGGAATTGAATCTGATCTACCTAAAGTTCCCTCTATCGCACTTGGTACAGCTTCTCTAAATTTAAGCGAGCTAACTTCAGCCTATACCAGTTTCGTTAATGATGGGCTCTACTCTAAACCCTATTACATTACTAAAATTGAGGATGGAAATGGAAACCTACTAGCTGAATTCAAACCTGTAGTTTCTAAGAAAAGGGCTTTTTCCGAAGATACAAGGAAGATCATGTTAAATATGATGCAGGCTACAGTGAACGAAGGTACTGCTTCCCGGCTACGCTATAGATATGGACTGAACAATGATATTGCTGGAAAGACTGGCACAACACAGGACAATAAAGATGGATGGTTCGTAGGTATTACTCCTAATCTCGTTTGTGTTTCCTGGGTTGGGGCAGATGATCACCGCATTGGTTTCAGAAATACCGCTATTGGCCAGGGAGCTAATTCTGCCTTGCCAATTTTTGCAAGATTAATGCAAAAAATGAATGCGAATTCAGAATTCAACAAGATCACAAACGCCAGATTTCAACCTCTTTCGGCTGAACTTGCAGAGCTTATGGAGTGCCCTCCTCAGGAAAGGGATAATTTTTTTGAAAGGCTATTTTCAGGAAAAAATAAGAATGACAGAAACCGTGGTGACGAAAAGGAAAAAAAGAAAAAAGGTTTTTTCAATCGTCTTTTCGGTAAAAAAGATAAGGATAATTAAAACTCCTTATTGATCTGCATTCTTAACCTACGGGAATAATCTTCTTCAAGCCAGTCTCTGTAATTTTTAGTACTCTTACTAATACAGTAGGAATATTGCTTTATTCTTGAAGCTATATCATCCTTAAGTTCCTTTGCAAGTATTCGGGCATCAAATACATCTTCACTATTTTCCACACACATTTTCACATGCTGGTCCATAGACCATTCCAGCACTGTCTTCGACTTAAGTCCTTTTTTGATCACTTCATCATAAGCTGCTTCTACATCGAAAGTAACATTTTCGGAATTAGAAAATTGTTCCCTGATCTCTGGTGGCATTTCATATTGAAACTCCCTTTCGATCTCTTCATCACTAAGCAGATTCTCGAAATAGAAATCTGGAGATCTAAAGATCTGTTTCCAATCAACAGGAGTACTCCAGTGTCCAAACCTTGCCATGTTATTTCCAAGGTCGATAACGTTGAATTCGCTTTTGTCTTCCAGTACCCTGGAACCACGCCCTATCATCTGGAAATACAGGGTAAGCGATTTGGTTGCACGATTAAGAATGATGGTCTCAACCGTAGGCTCATCAAATCCAGTGGTTAGAATACTTACCGAAGTTACAATTGCATCTGGTGTATGTTTGAACCATTTAAGAATATCCTTCCGGTCCTGTTTGCTTGTGGTGTTATCAAGATGCCTTATAGGTAAACCGGCATTTTTGAATGTATGATAAACTTCAACCGAAGTATTGATACCATTATTGAAGATCAAAGTTTTCTTTCCTTTCGATCTTTCATAATATGCCGTAAGAAGTTTCTCCTGCATACTATAGTTAGAGTAAAGTTCTTCCGAAGATTTTACTGTGTAATCCCCGTTCATACCAACCTTAAGGTTGGTAAGCCCCACGTTATAACTATAGATATTTGCTCTAGCCAGGAAGCCCTTTTCGATCAGGGAGTTAATAGAGTCTCCAACAATAAGCTCTCTATAATTATCCTTCATGGGAAGCTTGATATTAGAACTCAGCGGAGTAGCGGTAACCCCAAGGATGAAACATTTCTCAAAAAACTTGAATAATTTTCTGAAAGAATTATAGTGTGCCTCATCAATGATCACCAAACCTATATCCTGGATCTCCAGCTTTTCATCGTTCAAACGATTATTAAGCGTTTCCACCATCGCCACGAAACACATGTAATCATCCTGGTCTGGCAATTCCTTTACTTTGCTGTTTATGATCTTATTACGCACACCAAACCCAGATAACATTTTAGAGGTTTGTTTACAGAGTTCGATCCTATGAGTGAGAATAAGGACCTTTTTATTCGTCCTTTGAATATATTCCCTGGTCATTTGAGAAAAAATCACAGTTTTACCACCACCGGTTGGCAGCTGATAAAGGAGATTATAGTTCTCAGGGTTCTCGTCTATTACCCCAAAGATCTTATTAATGTCCTTCTGCTGATAATCGTATAATTTCTTGTCTACTTTCTTCTTTTCAATACCAAATGTTTCTAGCGCCATAGATTTTTTATAAGTAAGCAATTTTGCAAAAATAAGGCATTTCATGCTTTAGTCAAAAAATTATTGAGGAATAAGAAACCTTATTTTCGGTAGTTTTCTTTTAAAATTGTCGTATTTTTAGCACCATTATTTTTGCCTGTTATTTTTTCAAATCCTGAAGGAATAACTGTGTACAACTATCCCCCGGAAAAGTTCTAAAATTTAAATTCCGGTGGTTTGAGCTCTACTAAAACCCTTTTTACTAAATACAAGTCGATTCTCTTAGACAGTCAGCTTTTTTCTGATTTGAATGAAGAACAGTGGTTACATCTTTTGGAGAATTTTCATGAAGAAAAATGGAGTAAGAATTCCTGTATTATCAATCATCAGAAATTCCTTTTCCATTTCTACATAATTACTTCGGGCCGTATCAAAATGTATAACGTTGATAGATTCAGTGAAAAGGAGCATACTCTTTTTCTACTGAAGGAGGCAGATGCGTTTGATCTATTTTGCTTACTAGACGGGACAAAACATCAGGTTTATTATGAATGCCTGGATGATATAAAAGTTCTGGCTATTCCTATGGATAAATTAAAAGATTGGCTGAATAAAAATCCTAAACAGTATCAACATTTCCTTTCTTATGCTGGTTCTATGATGAGGGCATTAGAGTCTAATGTTTCTCAATTGATCTTTGCAAATATTACAACCAGGCTATTAAAATTACTTCTGGAGAATGTGAACAAAGAATCGAAAAAACTTGAACATATCAACGATCTACCAAATAAAGAGATCGCAAATCTTATTGGCTCTACAAGGGCCGTGGTAAACCGGCACCTGCAACAATTAAAACAAAATGGTTCCATAGACCTGGCCAGGAACCAGCTGGAAATAAAAGATATTTCATTATTACTGAAAGAATTAGACAATCAGAATAAAAATCATAAATAATTCATTTGTGCTACTTAAGTGATTTTCGTTAAAGGTGTTAAATCTTAATTTTACAATCATTCCAAATTTTTTTTTATCAATCATTTAATTCATTAAAAATGAAAAAGATCATCACTTTAATTCTAGTAGCAGGTTGGGTTCTAACATCTTATTCACAGGAAGTGATCCAACTTGAAGAAACCACCTTAAATTTTGAACCTACCGGAGAGATAGTATTCGAAGACTATTCTAATGGGATCGTTAGAGTAAGAGAAAACTATCAAAGACAATTTCAGTCTAATGCAATTGCCTTTATTCATGAAAACTTCGATTTAAACAGATTCAGAAAAGAATCTGGAAACGATGATGGAGATATTTATTTAACGGTAAGTAGTTCGAATGGTCACCTTAAAGCCATCTATAATAAGAACAACGAGCTTGTAAAAACATTTCAAAGATTCAACGATGTACCATTACCTGCTGATGTTCGCAACCAGGTTTATGCCAGTTATGCGGGATGGACCCTTACAAAAGACAGGTATATAGCTTACGGCGAGGGATCTAATATAGATTCTGAAAAATACATTGTATTTCTGGAAAGAGGTAACGAACGAGAAAAAATCAAAGTGATACCTTCCAGAAGTTCAATTTCTGGAGTTGCATCTATTGAAAAGTATTAGACTAAAAGTATTCTATAGGGGCTGTATGAAATTTAGCGCTGTCTTTATCTTTTTTAGACAGTATGTTAAAATGTAATAGTAGTTAACAAATGGTTGATCTCTCAGATCACAATTATCACACAGAGTTAATGCTAAATTTTCATCCAGCCTTTTTCTATTGAAATAAATCTGAAGATAAATACCTGTCTCCCCTATCACATACAATACTCACCACTAGACCGCTTTCCAGTTCCTCGCATAGTCTTACGGCTGCGGCTGTAGCTCCACCACTACTCATTCCAGCGAAAATTCCCTCCTCTTCCGCTAATCTTCGCGACATTTCAATTGCTTCCTTCTCATCTACTTCAAGAATTCTATCTACTTTTTCAGGATTAAATATTTTTGGTAAATATGCCTGAGGCCATTTTCTGATTCCTGGAATTCGTGAATCGTCTGTAGGTTGCACACCTACAATTTGAATATCTGGATTCTGTTCTTTTAGAAAGGTGCTTGTTCCCATAATTGTACCGGTTGTTCCCATAGAGGACACAAAATGAGTAACCTTACGTTCTGTGTCATTCCAGATCTCGGGCCCGGTGGTTTTATAATGCGCCTGCCAATTATCGTTATTCCCAAACTGGTTCAGCATAAAATAATCTCCAGATTTCATTTTGTCTTCCGCAAAATCTCTTGAACCTTCAATTCCGTCATCTGCACTGGTCAAAATAACCTTGGCACCATATGCCTTCATGGTTTGAACTCTCTCAACGGTAGAATTTTCTGGCATTACCAGTTCTATATCCAACCCGAAGATCCCAGCGATCATGGCCAATGCGATCCCGGTGTTACCACTGGTTGCCTCTATAAGTTTAGTGCTATTATTTATATCTCCACGTTCCAGTGCGCTTTTGATCATATTATAAGCCGCCCTGTCTTTAACGCTTCCACCTGGGTTTTGACCTTCAAGTTTAAAATAAAGATCTACACCAGGTTTATTGAATACACGTTTTGCTTTTACTAGAGGGGTATTTCCTACCAGATCTAATATTGAATCATTCATTTGTCTGCTGCGTTTTTAATACTTATTTGAGGAGTATGGGAAACCATTGAATTCTTCGGAACAGATTTAGTTAACCAAACATTTCCGCCAATTACACTATTTTCTCCAATTACTGTTTCTCCTCCCAGAATAGTTGCATTTGCATATATAGTAACATTACTCTCAATGGTAGGGTGACGCTTTTTGTTTCTTAAAGTTCGATTTACCGTAAGTGCTCCCAGGGTAACACCCTGGTATATTTTCACATTATCTTCTATAACCGCTGTTTCTCCAATTACCACACCTGTGGCATGGTCTATAAAAAATGAATTCCCAATCTTCGCTCCGGGATTAATATCTGTTCCGGTTATACTATGGGCACATTCAGCCATTAGCCTTGGAACTAGGGGTAAACCATACTTATAAAGCTCATGGCTTAACCTGTAGGTTGCAATCGCAAAAAAGCCGGGATAGGAAAGATACACTTCTTCAACCGAATTGGCTGCTGGATCATTCTTAGCAATAGCCTGCGCATCCAGATTCAATTTCTGAAGAATTCCTGGTAACATTTGTACATATTCACTCCAAATATCCTGACAAGGTGAACCGGGTTCCCAGCAAACGAGTTTTGCCAGAACCTCGAAATCCATTCCCAGTTCCATTAAATTGTCTTTAACGGGGGTCTGTTTGTCGAAAAGAGTATAAAACAGCTTATGCGTAAAAGATTCCGTTTTATCCTTAATACTCAAATTGAGGTTAGGAAGTTCCTTTTGATCCTCGATCTGGGCAATTATCTTTTCCATTTCCATAGCTGCGAATATTGACTTTCAAATTTAATTAAATACGATGAACCCATAAACCCTGTTTTTCATAAGGATTTCAAAACTTTTTTAATCGGCGGATAAGCCTTACCTAAGAAGGGTAAAATGACCGGTTTGTACTTCAAAACCGTTTATCTGGATATGATACCAGTAATCGTCGGCCGGAAGATCTATTCCGTTATAACTACCATCCCACTTAAATCCGGTGCCCTGCCCTACTTTAATAACCTTTCCGTAGCGATCAAAAATTCTAATTTCAGAATCACTAAAAAATTCGACTCCTTTCAATTGGAAAGAATCATTATAACCGTCATTATTTGGGCTAATCATTTTAGGGATAACAATATGGGCAAATTCCAGTGTATCGGTTTTGCAATTTTCGGTGTCTGATATATAGGCTGTGTAAATTCCGCCAGGAACAGATCTAAAAATTGAAGACGACTGAAAATTTTCTCCATCAAGGGAATACAGAAAATCTCCCTGATTTTCGGAGATTATCTCTACATCATCCCCCCTTGAAATAATATCCAAAATCGAGGCATTTTCAACAGGGATAACGTTAATTTCTTTAGTAGTGAAACATCCTTCAGTAGAAATTACTTCCACCGAATAATTTCCCGGTGAATTAATTGAAATCGTTTCTGTGCTTTCTCCGGTTGACCATCTATAATCATACCCACCTGCCCCCGCCTCAAGGACAAGATTGGATTCAGGACAAATCTTTAGTTCTTCATCGCTTAGGTCAGGTAAAGGATATATGGTTAGCTTTACCTGGGTTCTTTTACTACCCTCACATTCATAACCAAAGTTTCTTGCTTCCGCGTAAAATATCCCTTCTTCCACCGGAAAATAAGTGTTCGTATTCTCTTCAAGCAAATTCCCCCCGGTTTCCTGGTCGTACCAGTTAACAAATTCTCCTTCTTTAACTGAAACCCTTAAAACAGGAGCAGCTTCATTGGCGCAAACTGCAAGATCCCCGCTACTTATAGGAGGTTCAGGGGTATAAATTACTTTTAGTTCGAAAGCTTCTGAAGAAGAGCTGCAAAAATTATTATTTAGATTTACAGGGTCTTCTGCGATCTTAACCCGGTAATAAGTTGTTTCATCAATTAATGAAGTGGTATAGACATCTGAATTGGCCCCAGGGATATTTCCCCAATTCTGACCATCCAGACTTATCTGCCATTGGTAAAAAATTTGATCGTATACAGAATTGTCTGAAGTTGCATCCAGCGTAATACTTACCGGTGTGTTCTCTTCACAAACGCTTAAGGAGCCTGTTTCTTCTTCACTACTAGAAATTACGACCAGGTCTCCACATGATCTGAAAATAATATCATCTATGGCGAGATCATTTCCGCAGCCTCCTTCTCCATTATTGAACATTTTAAGGATCACACCAGACTGGCCGGCCTGTGATTGAAAGGTTAGTGCAAATTGTTCCCACTCTGGTGTTGAGGAAGAAAAAATATCACCGGTATCACCAGATTTCAATAACACGGTGTCTGTTTCATCCCAGATTTCAAATCTTACATTATTTGGGATCTCCCGGCCTATACAAACATTACTTGCCAGATCATACACGTTCATTAAAAATGCTGAGAATTCATAGGTTGTGTTCTCGCAAAGTCCGGAGATCTCTTTTTTATAAAATCTTCCCGAGGTAAAATCGGCGTTAACAATAAGGGCTCTTCCACCTGAAACGGTATTTTGTGGTAGAAAAGAATGCCAGGAATTTATTTCATTCCCAATGTCATCTGAAATGGTGTACTCACCATCCTGAGGATCCTGTCGCACAAAAGTATAATTGGTGATCCCTGCGGCAAGTTCATTACCAGTTCCTGAACCCTGACCAAAATCTTCATGAAATATAGGATCTCCTTTGCTACCGGTACAAAAGCCTAGTTGCGAATACACGGTGCCAAAGAAAAAAAGAAAAAGTAGGGTTAAAAAAAATCTCATTTTGGCTTTTAAAGGAAACGATCTTTTATCGTTTCAAATTGATAGGAATTATACCAGTTTTGTTCTTCAGCTTCTTCTCCAATCTTATAGATGCGTTTTATAAATTCATCAGAAACTCCTTTATCAATCACATAATTTACGGCCTGTTCGAAAGACTTAAAGATGCTCTTTTGAAAGGCTTCTGAAATATTATCTCTGTCCTTTGAATAGGTCTGGGCCACTTCAATATTATAGAGCATGATATCTGCCAGAGCATGCGGCTCCATCTCAAGTTTTAAAAAATGCTTGATTAGTTTCTGTGCTACAGACCTTCTGGTTTTTGGTTTTCGGTTATTTGGAGGAAAGTATTCCTTGGAAATTTTGAATTTCGCTTCCCTTACCAGTTTATCTTCATTGGGATTGAATACGAAATTGTAAAAGGTTTTAACTTCATCAAACCGGTTATAAAGATCTAGTATCTGATCTTCCAACTCCTCCTTTTTAAGTGATTTAATGTATTTTTTAAAAGCGCGTTTACTCATCTGTTGAAGTCAGCTTTTCTATATTTTCCTGTAATTTTTCTGAAAGGTCCAGCAACCATTCTAATTGTCCAGATACTAAGTGCGCCTCCTGTAATTTAAATCTCATGCCTTCGTCTATCTCCTGCTTCCCTGTTTGCAATTCAATATCCCTTTGCTTTGCAAGTTTATCAAATTTCTCATGAAGAGACCTTTCAGCCGCCAATATTTCCTCATTTCCTTTTTCGTAGATCTCTATATTTTCCATGATATCCACACAATTCCTCAACTTCTGAGAAATTGTTTCAGTGTAAACCTCAAAATCTCTTGAAGCAGATGTTGTTGGATGTGTTCTTATATACGTCCCAAGGGAAGCTAATGCCGATAGAAATGTGTGGTTTAAACCCACCGTTTCGTATATAATCCCTATTTGTTTTTGTTTTCTCTTTGGCTCCTGGGTCATTCGCTGAAAGGCTCCACTTAATGCACCCATATCAAGAAATGCTTTTTTTCGTGCCAGTTTATAAGAAACCGGAAGGGATTTTTTTTCATGGTAGAATCTATCGATTTCCTTTAAGAAATCCAGATTCGCATTGATGGAAGTTGCAATTACTGTATGAAGATCCTGGCTCTCCCATTTTGGCCATAAAATAAAATTTCCCAATGCCGCCAGGCCAGCTCCTATCAAAGTATCAATGATCCTGAATTGTATTACATTCAGCACTTCAGGCTGAAGAAGCGCATAAATGAAAATGATACTTAATGTTATAAATATCGCCGCGGTAGTATAATTTCTTTGAATAAGTGAAAAAGCCAGGGTTAAGGATAGAATACCTAAAACCGTATAAACGGCTGTATTCTGGGTAATGAATACTATTCCAATGGCAATCGCTCCACCTATAAGAGTCCCGACTATCCTTTTAATAGTTCTTTGTTTGGTTAAACCATAATTAGGCCTCATAATTACAACTATGGTCAATAAAATCCAGTAGCTATTCTGAACAGAAAAATATTCACCGATAAAATAACCTGTCAGAACTACTATAGTTAGCCTTAAGGAATGCCGAAAAATTGCCGAATCAAAATTGAAATTATTGATGAGGGTTTTAAGGCTATAATCCTGCTGAGTTAGAAACTTCTTAACTTCCTTTTCTTTTATAAATAAATTTCGCTTCCCTTCAAGGTTCCTTAGAATCCTGTCTATATTATTGACCTTTTGCGCTTGCTTAGACTGGTAGTCGAATAAGTTCCTCAAAAGGATCATTTCCTCCCTTCTTTCGGAAAGATCTATTCTGGCCTTAAAGGACAATAGTGTATCCTTCAAATTATCAAATGCTTCAGGTACTTCATTTTTTGGAATTTCAGCATTCTTATGAAGCGAGATCGCGATCGCTTCAAGCTGCGCGGCCATCTGTAAACTAAAATCAGCGAATACCTTTAATTCCTTCTGGTCTTCTTTGAAATACTTCTGCATACTTCTCGCGTCTATAGGATTAGCCATAGCCAGTTCAAGCATGTCTACCAGGTCTACAAAGATGAGAAGGCGTTTTCTACCATAGCCTGAATTTCCAGATGATACCCTGGAACTAATAAGGATCTCCCTTAAACTTTCGTGATGTTCATTCAATTCATTCTGCCCCTGAAAAAGCTTCTTTTGAATATCTTCCTGTTTGGCATCGGGTTGAAGCAACTGTATTCTATGTCTCAGGTAATCTGCAGTAAGCTCCATGGTCTCAGCTATAAGCTGTTCAGTAGCTCGTTCAGGTTTAATAAGGTACCATCCAACACTAATGATAAGATACCATATTCCACCGGCTCCTATTAGCAAAGATTTCTGCCAGATCTCCATACCAGAAGATATATTCGCAAAACTGATAACTATCGCCAGTAATCCTGAAAATGACACCAGAGATGCCCTGAAACCATATACTGAAAGATAGGAAATAGAAAAGATCATAATTGCCAGCATAGGCACTATGGCCCATATACTGAGGTCTGCATAGCCAGCTATACAATAGGAAACTGCACCAAGCAAAGCCGCAAAAAGAATTCCATATACTTTATTTTTAAAGCTTCCAGGAACATCACTGGGAGAGGTAAACAGGCAACCCATGGCAAGGCTTACCCCAATTTCAAGGTTTCCAAGTTTAGAAAACAAACCAATTGGGATAATTATAGCAATGGTGAGCACTATAGCTTTGGAAAAATCTGTGCTTCTCAGAAATTTCACCAGGTCATGCCTGTAACTTTCAATTCGGCTGGTCAATTTATAATGGGGTTTGAGCCTATGAAAATAAGATTTATACTCCAAACCACGAGAAGTTTTCCTGAATTAAACTTCAGCAGGAAATAAAAAAGGCCCGGAAATCCGGACCTCTTAAATTTGATTTTGATATAAATTACTGAGCCTGTTCAGTTGGCATAATATAAACATCATTGATATTCGCCCTTTTTGGCTGGGTAAGGGAATAAAAAATAGCTTCAGCAATATCCTCAGCTTCCAATGGGGTCATCTCCTGGAAGTTCGACAATAAACCTTCTGTGATCTCTTTATCTGTAATGGTTTCTGTAAGTGAAGTATCTACAAAACCGGGTTCTATAGAAGTGATATTGATATTGAAATTAGGTGCTAATTCCTGCCTCAATCCTTCAGAGAACATTCTCACTGCAGATTTGGTGGCACAATAAACCGCTCCACCAGGATAGATCTTTCTACCTGCACTGGAAGATATATTAATGATATTTCCGCTTTTCTGATCCATCATGGTTGGCAGTACCGCAGAAACTCCATTTAACACCCCTTTAATGTTTACATCCACCATTTGATCCCACTCATCTGTATGCAGATTTTTTACGTATGACAATGGCATGATTCCAGCATTATTAATTAACCCATCAATACTTTTGAATTCTTCCTTGGCCTTTTCTACAACATTCTTCAGATCTTCCTTTTTAGTAACATCTGCTGGAACAACCATAGCCTTACCAGCATTTTCTTTTTCTATTTTTTGCTGAAGTTTTATAAGTTTATCCTCACTTCTTGCAGTTAGAACCACATTCGCTCCTTCTTTGGCCAGCTTGAGTGCAGTTGCTTCACCAATTCCACTGGAAGCGCCGGTAATTATGATTGTTTTCCCTTTAATATTCATAACATTTATTTTTTTGATTTCCTCTAAAATAATTCATTTAGCTCTGAAAATATCCATAGAACCAGGCTTTGTCATGACTTTAACCGAATCTCGCTAGAGCTGTTAATTTTTTAAAATTTGTACAGATAAAAAATGGCTGAACGAAAAGCTCAGCCATAAGATAAAATTTGAAAGTATTTTATTTCTTCGGAGGCCTGGACGGTCTTACCTCTATTTTACTAGGTAAGGTTCTAGGATTCATTTTCAACAGATCTCCTACTAGTTCACCTATATCTTCAATCTGTATTTTCCACGCATCTTCTTCTGAAGGTTCATTATCGTTAAAATATGTCGCGACCGAACCTGGCATAATAGTACTCACTTTTACTCCTTTCTCTCTTAGATCGAGCATTACAGCCTGGGTGAACCCTGTAAGCCCAAATTTACTTGCATTATAGGCAGCACCACCAGCAAAGAAATTAGTTCCTGCCAGGCTTGAAATGGTAATAATATAGCCTTCAGATTTTTTCAGGGCATTAACACAGGCTTTTATACTATAGAAAACTCCCGTAAGGTTAGTATTAATAGTATCTTTCCACTCTTCTACAGTAAGATCTTCTACCGAACCAAAATTTCCTATCCCGGCGTTTGCTACTAGAACATCTAATTGTCCCCAGGTATCGAGTAATTTTTCAACCGCTTTTTTCTGACTTTCAAAATCCCTTACATCTGCTTCCAGGCCAATGATCTCACCATAGTCTGATAATTTCTCTGCAGCTTTTTCAGCTGAATTTAAAGACCTGCTGGTTACACCAACCTTATAACCCATTTTCAGTAATGTCTTAGCTACCCCGTAACCAATTCCTTTACTTCCACCGGTTACCAAAGCCGTTTTATTTTTGTTGCTCATAATTTATATTTTTGAACCCTAAAGCTACTAAAGACGGCTATCCTCCTGAAATTAAAAGCTCTAAGATTCTGTTAATTTTAAAGGTTAAATACTTGATAAAACAATAGAAAAGACTTTTATAGAAAACTAAAAAAACTAACTTTGTGCTCGGAAAAAATCCTCCGGTTTGGATTGGGATTTTTTTACGGAGTCAATACTAACTTAATTTAACAGAAGCACCTTGGAAAATATCAAAGCTCAGAAATTACTCAATAAAATTCAGCGTGACCTAATGCGCAATGGAATTATCACGAATACCATAGTGGAGGATCTAAAGGAGTTAAGAAAGTTCGTGGTTGAGGAAAACATACCATTGCTTGCCAAGGTAACCAGGTTAACTTTTGAGCATATAGATGAGCACGAAGATTTCCTTATTGCTATTCCAGATGATGAACCTGTAGAGCTTGATGAAGATTCTGAGGAGGCTGAAGAGGTTGATGTTGCTGAAAGTGAAGAAATAACTGGTCAGGAAAGTCTGGAATATATGCTTTCTTTAATGGCTGAACATGACAACAAGGTTAACGAACTTGAACTTCGTGAATACGTAAAAGCTCTTAAGGAGCACGCTGGAGAAGATTATTAATTTTTTCCAGTTCAAAAATCTGTTTTCCTCCCCTACTTCAGTTTAAGGACTCCTGAAATTGAAATAATTAGAAAGGAATTTAATGAAAGAAAAGGCGAAATCTAAGAAGAAGTCGCGAATACGCTTATTGCACCAATACTACAATTATACCGGTTTCTATTCATTTGTATGGAATAGTTTAAAAAAAGCCGTTCTACCTATTGTATTATTTGTAGGTGCTTTGTGGGCTATAGACCACTACCTTCTGGATATTGAAGATATGCTGGTTACTATTACTGAAACCTATGCCCCTTTCGAGGTTCTTTCCATATTCTTTTTATCTGAATCTATATTGGGTTTGGTTCCCCCGGAACTATTTATAGCCTGGGCGGGTAAGTCTTCCAGTCCATTCCTTTATCTTAGTCTGTTAGCAACAGCTTCATATTTAGGCGGAATCGTTTCCTATTATATTGGAGTAGCCATTACAAAAATTCCTTCCGTGCATGAGGCCATGGAACTCAAAATGGCCAAACACATCAAGAACACCAGGAAATGGGGTGGTTTTCTAATTATTGTTGGAGCTTTACTTCCAATTCCCTTTGCAATGACCAGTATTGCCGCAGGAATAATCAGGTTTCCATTCTCCAGCTATCTGATATTCGGCTTACTCAGATTCGTGAGATTTTACCTGTACGCTTTAGTGATCTTCGAAATGGTTTAACGGTTTTCCTTATAATATCTCTAAACTTTTCATAAGGTATAAGGCTTTAGTTAGTACATGGCTTACCTTTCACCTTTAGATATAATACCGGTAAAACCGGGTAATTTAAATGAAAACCAATAACCAAAAATTTAGACCATGTCTATACTCACAATTATTTTAAACATTCTTTTACCCCCATTAGCTGTTTTTATGAAACACGGCCTGGGTGTAACTTTTTTAATAAGTCTATTATTAACCGCTTTGGGATGGATTCCCGGAGTGATACATGCATTCCTGGTAAACGGAACCCGCTAGTATATATTAGAATTACCTATAAAAAAACCGGGGAATTCCCGGTTTTTTTGCTTCAGTATCACTGTTTTTATTCTTCCTCGTCCTCTCTTTTCTTAACAACCGTTTGCCATTTCCAGGCACTTTTTAAAGCATCATCCAGAGAACGATCTGCTTTCCAGCCAAGTTCTTCATTAGCCTTTTTAGTATCTGCATAAGCGGCAATTACATCCCCTTCTCTTCTACCCACAATTTTATAGGGTAATTTTTGGCCCGAAACCTTTTCAAATGAATTGATCACCTCCAATACAGAATTTCCTTTTCCTGTTCCCAGATTAAATACTTCGTAATTTTCTTTCTCCTCGTTCTGAATTAACCTGGTCAGCGCTTTAACATGAGCTTCAGCAAGATCCATTACATGTATATAATCTCTGATCGCTGTACCATCTTCGGTTGGATAGTCGTCGCCAAAAACCGATAATTCTTTTCTTTTTCCTATTGCGGTCTGCGTTATATACGGGATCAGGTTCTGTGGTGTTCCAATTGGCAATTCTCCTATCTCTGCCGTAGAATGTGCTCCTATAGGATTAAAATATCTTAAGGCAATTGCCTTAAAAGATACATTGGTTTTACAGGTGTCCCGAATGATCTCTTCACCGATCTGTTTGGTGTTACCATAAGGAGATTCGGCTTTTTTTACAGGAGCGTTCTCGGTAATTGGTAACTCATCGGCCTGCCCGTATACTGTACAAGAAGAACTGAAGATAAATTTCGCATTTTCCTTTTTATTCAGTTCTTGCAGAAGATACACTAGTGTAGAAATATTGTTTTCATAATAAAGCAACGGATTAATTACACTTTCACCAACTGCTTTAGAGGCTGCAAAATGGATAACATCTTCGATATCCTGATAGGCCTCAAAAAAATCCTTCACTGCGGCCTTATCTCTTAAGTCAATATTTTCAAATTCAGGTGTTTTACCTGAGATCTGTGTTATACCACCAAGCACATCTATAGATGAATTTGAAAGATTATCGATGATCACCACATCATATCCTTCATTTTGAAGGGCTACTACCGTATGCGAACCTATAAAGCCAAGGCCGCCTGTAACAAGTATTCTTTTAGAATTCATATTTAATTTTTACAAATGCAAAATAATAAAAATGCAATCAGAGGGCGCTGATTAATATATTAAAAACCTCATAAATGATGGTTTAAGTTCTCCATGTCATGTCTAACTAATCATTTATATTTGTCTAATTTTAAAATAAGATTATGTCCCTGGAAAAACAACTGAAGCTGTTTAAATGGATTAGCATCCTGGAAGGTTTATCATTCCTTATACTTCTATTTATCGCCATGCCTTTAAAATATATTTACGAAATGCCTCAAATGGTTCAGCAGGTAGGAATGGCCCATGGAATTCTTTTCATTGCCTATATTGCGGGAGCCTTATTACTTATTAAACCTATGAAATGGAGTCTGACTCAATTGGGGATTATCTTGGGATGTTCTGTACTTCCTTTTGGTCCGTTTTATGTAGAAAGGAAATATCTTTAGTACATGGATATAGAAGAAGGACTCATAGACCTTATCTGCTTTTTTGAAGAATTCTTTGTGTCTCATGGCATGAACGAAGTCTTTGCCCAATACTTAAATCTGCTGATAAACCTGGTGATCTTAACACTGATCGTTCTGGGTATCAATTATGTTATCAAGCATTTTATTGTTGAAACCTTCAAACTATTTACTAATAAAACCAAAACGACTTTTGATGATTTTCTTATCAAGAGTAATTTCCCAAGGTATGTAGGAAGGTTTTTACCTCTGGGGGTGATCTATAAAGTCTTTCCTTTAATATTTGCCGATTTTCCCGAGGTGCTGGCCATTTTCTACAAACTGGTAGATATATACATTATCATCCTGATAGTTTGGATATGCCGAAGTATGCTAAGATCTACCCGAAATTATCTTAAAACCCGGGAAGAATTTAACGACAAACCATTAGAAAGTTTCAGCCAGATTATTATGATCTTTATATGGATCATTGGCCTGATGTTCATTTTTTCTGAACTCACCGATAAATCGGTAATTGGTTTTGCTATCTCTTTAGGTGCCGCGTCGGCAGTGATCTTGCTTATTTTCAAGGACACCATTCTTGGTTTGGTGGCATCAATACAGGTTTCTGTAAATGATATCGTTAGAATTGGAGACTGGATAACCTTCGAAACTTACGGTGCAGACGGAACGGTTACTGAAATTAACCTTGCCACGGTAAGGGTTCAAAACTGGGATAACACCTACACCACTATCCCAACCTACAGCCTTATTTCAGATTCATTCCAGAACTGGCGAGGGATGCAGGAATCCCCAGGTCGAAGGATCAAAAGGTCGGTCATGATCAAACAGAATTCAGTAAAGTTTCTTAATTCTGAAGATATAGAAAGACTGAAGAAAATTAAACTGATTGCTCCATACCTGGAAAACCGTCAGGCGGAAATTGACAAATTCAATGAAAGTAATGAAATTGATAAAAGCCTGCTTATAAACGGTAGAAACCAGACAAATTTAGGGGTTTTTAGAAAGTATGCCGATTCTTATTTGAGGGAACACTCTGCAGTTCATAAGGAAATGTACCTTATCGTTAGACATCTGGCTCCTACTCCCAACGGAATTCCACTGGAAATACTTTGTTTCAGTAAGGACAAGCGCTGGGAAAATTATGAGTATATTTCAGCAGATATTTTTGATCATCTAATTGCAGCAATCCCATACTTCGACCTTAAACTATTTGAGGCACCATCTGGAGATGATATTCGTAGTCTATTAGAACAGAAGTCTGAATCCTAACCAATTCGAATTATGAAATTAAAACCCTTCCTTCAAGGCTTCGGTATCCTTGCAATCATTATTACTCTAGTACCACTTATCGCAGCCGATTACTGGTGGATAAGGGTTTTTGATTATCCGCATATTCAGTTAACCCTGCTTACACTCACGGCTATTGCAGCTTACTTTTTCAGGTTCGAGATAAAGTCATGGCGGGATTATCTATTTGTTGGAATTCTTCTGGCTTGTTTTATATTTCAATTTGCCAAGGTTTACCCTTATACTCCATTTGCTCCAAACGATGTGGGAGAACCTACCGAAGGAGTAAAGAAAACAACTGGGTTCAAATTACTAACCTCCAATGTTCTTCAGAAAAATAAGGAAACAGGCCTGCTTATTGAGGAAATGAAAAAACTCAATCCTGATGTAGCTGTTTTTACCGAAACTGACGCAAAATGGAATTCTGCGATTAAAAATGGGATTGGTAGCGATTATCCATATAAAGTCGAGGTTCCGCTTGATAATACTTACGGGATGATCCTTTATTCTAAATTAAGATTGATCGATCCACAGGTGAAATATGTAGTAGATGACAGTATTCCTTCCATACATTCTGAAATTGAGTTAAGGTCTGGAGATAGAATTCAACTACATGCCATTCATCCTACGCCTCCTATGCCGCAACATAATCCATCCTCTTCAGACAGGGATGCGGAAATGATGAAAACTGCCCTGGAAGCAATGGATTCTGATATCCCGGTGGTGGTAATAGGCGATTTTAATGATGTAGCCTGGTCAAACACCACCAGCATGTTTCAAAGTGTTGGTGGGTTACTGGATGTTCGCAAAGGGCGTAGTTTTTACAACACCTTCAACGCGAAGAGTTTTATTATGAGATGGTCTCTTGATCACATATTTGTATCCGAAGAATTCAGGGTTAAAAATATAGATATAGGCAGCGATATAAACTCTGACCACTTCCCTTTCTATGCAGATCTCTATCTTCAACCCGAAATTGCAGATGAGCAAAAACCTGAAGGAGCTAGTGATGAAGAGATCAAAGCCGCACGTGAACAAATCAAGGAAGAGGAAAAAGAAAACCAGGAGAAAGGACAGAACGGTTCCAGTAACCAGTAAAAACTAACATTTCATTGGGATAATCTGTATTTTCTAATCTTTATTTTTAGAAAAAACAGACCGATGCAGAATTCAAAGCCTGTTGAAATTGATACGATTTCAACCTCCTTCCAACAATTCTACGACAATTTTATCGATCAGTTACCGGGCATAGGTCTAGGTCTTCTAGTCATCATCCTGGGAGTTTTAATTGGGATCTGGATGGGAAAGTTCTTTACTAGAAGAATCTCAGCAAGAACTTCAGATCCATTGATGAGTAGGTTTCTTGGAAAGGCTATAAGATTTCTAATTACTATTACAGCTATAATGCTGGGTTTAAAAGCAGCAGGTTTGGGTGGAGTTGCAACAGGAATTCTAACGGCAGCTGGTGCCAGCGCAGTTGTATTAGGTTTTGCCTTTAAAGATATTGGAGAAAATTTTATTGCAGGTATCATCCTGGCTTTCAATCGGCCTTTCGACGTAAATGATACCGTGGAGATCGGAGAAAACTTCGGTAAGGTAAAAGCACTGGAATTTAGGTATACCAAGCTTAAAACCTTTGACGGCAAAGATGTTTATATTCCTAATAGTGATGTACTCACCAAACCTGTCACCAATTATACCGAGGATGGTTTCTTCAGATGGAGTTTTATGGTAGGAATCGCCTATGAAGACAATATCGACGGTGCAAAACAGACTGTTATGGACGCTTTAAGAAGCGAGCCATCGGTTATTGAAGATGAGATACATAAGAATTTTGTAATCGAGGAAGAACTAGCTGCAAGTACGGTGAATCTAATGGTATACTTTTGGGTAGATACAAAGGACTTCAGAATGCAGGCGTCTATAACCAAAGGAAATGTAGTAAGATCTGTAAAAGAGGCCCTAATAGAAAAAGGTTATTACCTTCCTGCAGATATTAAAGAGATCAAATTATATGGTCTGGAAAAGGAATTTCCGGTTAAATTCAACAAGAATTCTGATAAGAAGGAATCCTGATGCTTACTTCAACCGATCTTTAACAAACTCAACTTCGGTTTTTCCGTGAGGCTTTGGTTTACCATTTTCATCGAGAGCTACCATCACGATCTTATCAATAGTGATAATAGATTCCCTCGTCATTTTATTTCTTACTTCACATTTTAAGGTAAGCGAAGCGGTACCAAATTTTTGGACTTCGATTCCAATTTCAACAATATCGCCTTGATGAGCAGAACTTTTAAAATCTATCTCACTCATATACTTGGTCACGGTTTTCGGGTTTTCAAGCTGAACGATGCTGTAGAGTGCACATTCTTCATCTATCCACTCCAGTAATCGGCCACCAAATAAAGTCCCGTTAGGATTAAGATCTTCAGGTTTTATCCATTTTCTTGTGTGAAATCTCATGTTTTTTATTTCAAATTTAAGCAGAATTGACTGGCCGACGAAGACGTCACTATAGAATTATTGAATTCCATATTAATACCTGATTATTTCAGGATCTTGCATATTGAAATATCTAAAATTGAGATTATAGAAATTGCTGAGCGACGTTTATTATTTCATCATGATCAAAAGCAAGTTTCATATCATGTAACTTTTCGATCCCAAACCATTTGGCATCCTTAGCATCATCTGATGGTTTTAGATCTTCCTCGCAATAGATACGGCTTAAAAAAGCAATGGAAATGGTATGACCTCTTGGATCTCTTCCTGGTTTTCCAAATGCCTGAACCTGCTCCATAGAGTCTACCTTGACTCCTGTTTCCTCGAGCAATTCACGTTTGGCGGCAGATTCCAGGTCTTCTCCTTCCTCCACAAAACCTCCTGGTAAAGCCCATTCGTCTTTAAAAGGATCCTTCTTTCGCTGGATCAACAATACTTTGAACTTATTATTTACTTTACAGAAAACCACACTGTCCACGGTTACTGCGATCTTTTTTTGTGTCATATTCTATTTTTTTAAATCAATCACTCTATTTAAAATAGACTGTTTTCTTATTTACGAATTCCCTGATTCCATCTTCTGAAAGTTCCCTTCCATATCCAGAAATCTTAGTTCCTCCGAAGGGTAACCTGGGATCACTTTTAACCAATTCATTTATAAAAACCGCTCCATCTTCGAATTCTGGAACTATTTTTTCGGCAAAATCCATATTTTCTGTAAATATGGAAACCCCCAAACCAAAATCTGAAAGGTTTACCAGGTCTATTGCCTCCTGGTCTTTCTTGAATTTGGTTACACCAATGGCCGGGCCAAAAGTTTCTTCTTTAAACATACTCATTTCTGAAGTAACATCAGTAAGTACAGTTGGTTCCATGTAGGCACGGTCTCTTTTTCCTCCAAGAACGATCTTAGCTCCAGCTTTTACCGAATCTTTTATTTGCGTTTCGAGTTCCTCGGCAAGATCTTCCCTGGCCAATGTCCCGATAAAGGTATTCTCATCCATAGGATCTCCGCTTTTTAACTCCCTAACCTGGACAAGAAATTCTTCCAGGAATTCATCAGCTATACTTTCATGCAATAAGAGCCTTTTACCGGCAATACAACTTTGCCCGGTGTTCTGGAATCTGGCCTGCACACAGGTTTTAACTGTTTCGGAAAGATTAGCATCTTTGAAAACCACAAGTGCGTTACTTCCACCCAACTCAAGTACAGATTTTTTGATCTCATCACCTGCGGTGGAAGCTACAGCGGCACCAGCAGGTTTACTTCCAGTTAATGTAACTGCTTTCACTCTTTTATCCCTGACTATATTTTCAATTTTACTACTACTTACTACCAGGTTCTGGAAACAGGAGTCTGGGAATCCAGCGCGTTGAAAAACCTTTTGAATGTTATTTGCAGATCGCATCACGTTACTGGCATGTTTCAGAATTCCAATATTACCAGCCATCAGCGCAGGTGCCGCAAATCTAAAAACCTGCCAGAATGGGTAATTCCACGGCATTACCGCCAGAACAACTCCTATAGGTTCATACGAGACATAACTTTTAGAAGCATCGGTCTTTATAGCTCGATTAGATAAATGTTTTTCAGCATTTTCAGCGTAATATTCGCACACCCAGGCACATTTTTCAATTTCTGCTATAGCCTGTTTTATGGGCTTTCCCATTTCCAGACTGATATCCCGTGCATATTCATCTTTATTTTTTTCCAATTCTTTGGCAGCCTTATTCATAAGCTCTGCTCTATCCTGA
This sequence comes from Christiangramia lutea, assembly GCF_022489035.1. Lineage (GTDB taxonomy): Bacteria > Bacteroidota > Bacteroidia > Flavobacteriales > Flavobacteriaceae > Christiangramia > Christiangramia lutea. The sequence continues at coordinate 284,949 of NZ_JAKVTV010000002.1, read as the reverse complement.
AAACCGGATTTTCTCCATGTCTTAAAGCGATTATCGGCCTTTTCAAGAGCCTTTTCTATTTCAGGATTGGTGAACTCTTTGAATTTTTCTATGAGTTCACCGTTATATGGATTTCTGGATTCTATCATTTAAAAATAATCTTTAGCTTTTCTTTTCAATATAATAAGATGAAAAGAAGCAAAAGGGCCGATTAAGACAGATTTAACTCGAAGGTTGTTTATAACCGGTTTAAAAGTCAAATCCAGGCATGGTAAATGCAGCTTAGTAATTAATTATATTTAAGAAACCTTACTTGCCATGAATCCGAGAGATATTAACCTAATGGAACTCAGGCCTGAGATTCCTTCCGCAAGAATTACTGAAAACATGAGCGAAGATGAGCGCTTTCAAAATGAAACTCTCCGTCCTATCGCCAAGCTTCAAAATGACCTTTTACTGGCTGTTTTTAGGAATTATATTACTAAACACAAGAATAAATTCTACGAACTGAAACTGGAGAAGAGATTCGACTATATTGCCAATGCGATACAGCGGGATATCAAGTTCAGGAACAGTTTAAAAGGAATAATCATTGGCCAGTTTACCCTGGATGAGTATGAGAGATACATCCAGAATTCATCAGCTTTAAATAAGAGAATGATGAATATTGTTCGCGAGAGGCTTCAGAGTAATATTCAGCTACTAGAACGCGATATGGCGTACTAAAAATCCTACCAGGATAGTTAGGGTAAAGCTCATTAGTGTTCCAATAAGTACGTACTCTGTTTGCTTTCTGGCTCCAGTCTCAGATTTATCACTGAATCGCAAAATTGATTTTGCTGCGATGAGGAAACCAATTGCTGAAAAGTTCGCGGTTAAAATAAAAGTAAGCACCAGAACTCTTTCAAATATACCAATATATCTTCCGGCAGCATCCAGGCTGTTTTTCCGTAGATCATTTTCCACTTCGGTTTGCCATCTCATGGTGGCTTTTCCAATAAGGAATCCAGTTGGGAAAATAACCAACAGGTAACCAATTACAATGGCCATCACGGTTTCAGACCTTAAAAGATTTGAAAGATACGGGATAATACTTTCAAAATTAGAGGTCATCCATAGCCAGGCCAGCACGATCGCAAATAAATGCAATAACTGGTCTGAAATAAAGATCTTTAGGGTGTCACGACTAAATTGTAATTTCCAGAGATCAGTAAAAAAATGGGTTACACTTATGAATAATCCTATATACCAGTATTCAATTTTCATTAAAAAAATGAGGGATAACAAACCTGCAATTAGCGCATGCAAATAAAGATAACCAGATCTGGCTTTTTTCTTTCTTTTGTGCCTTACCCACGGCGTAGGCTGAATTACAAAATCTGTAATCACATGAGCCAATATTAACTGAAGAAAGATAAGTATGTTATTTTCCATTCGAAAAATGTTCTGATATGACCTTTTGATAACGTGAAAGTAAAACTTCGATTGCATCCCACCCGGCAGCTTTTTTCCTTTGATTCACGGCAGATTGACTTATATCCAGTTCGTTTGCAATTTCCATCTCCTTATAACCGTATAAAAGATAATAGATGACTTCTGCCGAAGCGGTACTCCATTTATCTGCCAAGGTATCAAAGAGGAAAAAAGAAGTGTCGAACTCTTCGTTTATTTCAGCATTAGAGGTTTTTAGCTTTAATTTCCTGTTTTCCTTTTTCATTTCATCTAAAGTCCTTCCTGAAAATTGAAAAGCTTCACCATTAGACTCCATGATAGAATTCCTGATAAAATCATAACCTCCAATTCCTATAGCTAACCTTAGATCTGCCTCGCGTTTAAAAGCCTTATTGCTTTCTCGTTCCTTAAGGTGCAGTCTATTTATGGATGTTTTTAATTTAAGTGCTGTTTTCAAGGCCTCGGCTGGATCATAAACAATTCCCTGGAAGCTATCACCACGAAATATTTTGAAACCTGTATCGCGATCAGATACTTTTTTAACCTGTTCAAACTCCCGATTTAAGGTAGAAATCACCTCTTCCATTAAATCCTTAGGATAGTTGGAAGAAGACAAAAGATCTGCTGATAATACTGCAATCATATTCAAATATACAAAAATAAGTTTTAAAACTTATATTATATATTTATAAGCATAGAAACTTATTTATATAACTTATAAGTATATATCCTGTTTTAAGATTTCGATATTAAATATTTCCTAAAGATTCGGTAAGCATTCAAAGCTTAACTAATTTTAATTTCAATTGAAAAAAATCAAAAATCATGTCAGCAAGAAAAGAAGAGTTATATTATAAATGTCTGGATACGGTTAATAAGCAGATAGATAAATATCAAAAAGAAATGGATCAGATAAAAGAATCCATGGAAAATAATGATGCGCATACAGATTATGATGAAGACGACACTAAAGGACAGTTATTGAGCGACTTTGAAAAATACGCGGAATACCTGGATAATTCCAGAAAAATGAAGGAGAAACTTAGCAGGATAGATCCAAACCATTACACTAAAAATATTGATTTTGGCAGTATAGTGGAGACATCTGAAAACTATTATTTTATTTCAGCAGCCTTAGGAAAAATAATTCTGGATGAAGGGGTAAGTGTTTATGCTATTTCTACAGATGCACCAATTTATCAGGAAATGAAAGGTAAAACCGAAGGTGAAAGCTTTAGCTTCAATGAAAAAGAACACGAAATTCTTAACGTTCACTAAGGACTACTCCGGATACTCTATACGCAGGTGATAAATATTCTTAAGTTTTCGCTTAAGAATTTTTTTCACCATCTGTATTTCCTTGAAAGTTATATTGGAATTCAGAAATTGTCCTTCTTCCATTTGCTTATTGATGATCTTCTCTACAAAATTATCTATAAGGACTGAAGTAGGCTCCTTGAGACTTTTACTTGCCGCTTCCACACTATCACACATCATTAGGATCGCGGTTTCTTTACTAAATGGTATAGGCCCGGGATATCTAAAATCCTCAGGTGATGCATTCTCATTAGCCTCCTTCTCTTTTTTATAGAAATAATAAACCGTACTGGTACCGTGATGAGTTCTAATGAAATCTATCACTCTGTCTGGAAGATTATTTTTTTTAGCAACTTCAATTCCTTTAATTACATGCTCAATAATGATCTGGGCACTTTCCTTTGGAGATAGTTCATCATGAGAATTCACCGAGGTAGTTTGATTTTCAGTAAAATAAGTAGGGTTCTCCATTTTACCAATATCATGATATAAAGCTCCTACCCTGGCCAGCATGGCGTTGGCGTTTATTTCGTTAGCAGCAGCTTCTGCCAGGTTTGCGACATTAAGGCTATGGTGAAAAGTTCCGGGAGCTTTCTCTGCCAGCTCCTTTAGCAACCTGGAATTGGTATCAGAAAGCTCAAGTAAAGACATGTCACTCACCATCCCAAAGATCTTTTCATAAACATAGATCAAAGGCTGAACGAAAAGAGTTGCTAATCCACCTAAGAAAAAGGTGAGGAAGACCTCTGGTTTCATGTCATCGATATCCCCCTCCTGAATAACGGTAAAAGCAAAATATGCGATTATATAAACCAAAGTGATCTGTCCTACCGAAATGAACAAATTGGCTCTTTTATAAAGCTCACTAACCGTAAGTATGGTCACAATACCAGCAATTATCTGCAGGAACATGTATTCATAACTGTTAGGCACTATAAAACCCAGTAGTAATACTGTAATAACATGAGTGAATAATCCAAGTCTTGCATCAAAGAAAGCCTTTAGGGTTAAAGGCAAAATACATAGCGGAACTACATATACGTAATCTATATTGAAGTTTACCACTAGTGTAGTTAACATCACCATAAAGATGATATTGAAGAAAATAAAGGTGACCTTTACGTTGTTCTCAAAAATGGCGATTCTATACTTTCGCATAAACAGCAGAAGCATAAGTAAAGCGAGAGCAACCAGAACGCTATACCCAAGTAAGATCCAGTTATAATTGGACTTACTCCAAACCTGTGATTCATATTCGGCCTTTAACGATCTAAGAATGTTGTACTTGTTACCTTCAACAACTTCGCCTTTAGCAATTATCCTGCTCCCCTGCTCGATAATTCCCCGGGTATAGGAAATATTGTTCAGTTTACTCTGAAGTTCTTTTTGCGTAAGATCATTATTAAAGGTAACGTTAGGTTCTACAGAATTAAAGAAAACTTCCAGAAGCTCTGTTCTAAATGAAGAAAAGCCTTCATTAGAAATTTCATCTGCTAAATAACCTCTTATTTCTCCCTGCTTTAATATCCTTCTATAGGCTATTTCTGATGCTTCGTTACCTTTAAGAAGATATACCAACTGGTCTGGCCCCAGTCTTTCACTTTCCTGAAGCAATCCAAACTCATAGATCCTGTCTACTGTTTCAGCTACAAATTCATCTATTATGGTTTGATAAACATTAAGCGTAGTGTCGGGAAAAACGTTTTGCACTTCTTCCAGGGCATCTTCCCTTACTTTTTCAGGAGTTTGTGTATTGAAATTATAATAAGGAATATGAGACCTCGTTATATCCTGGCGTTCGGCGGCTATCTCTTCATCGGTCTTAAGAATGGCAAAATCGAAAGGAGCATATAGATTTTCATATTGCCATGGCTTTCCTTTGGGGATATCATATTTAAATTTACCGCCTTTCGGAAGAAGGTAAACGATTAAAACTGAGGTAAGCACAAACAGGAAAACTTTATAAAAAAGCGCCTGATTTTTGTATAGCTTATTAATGAAATCGCTCATATATATTCAGGTAATGCTCAAATGTAGTAAAAATAGGCCTGACTGAGCTTAGGTTATTTAATTCCTTATAAAATCACTAACTTCGCAACACTTGAATTAATTAAAATTTAAACATGAATAAAGAAGTAGTTATAGTAAGCGCTGCAAGGACTCCGATTGGTAGTTTCTTAGGTAGCTTATCAACCATTCCAGCCACAAAATTAGGTTCAATCGCCATTAAAGGAGCATTGGAAAAGATCAATCTAAAACCTGAGATGGTAGAAGAAGTTCTTATGGGTAATGTTGTTCAGGCAGGAGTTGGTCAGGCTCCGGCAAGACAGGCTGCTCTTGGTGCTGGAATTCCTGATACAGTTCCATGTACAACAGTAAATAAGGTATGTGCCAGCGGTATGAAAACCGTAATGCAGGGCGCACAATCAATTATGCTCGGAGATACTTCCATCGTAGTTGCAGGTGGGATGGAAAACATGAGTCTTATTCCACATTATGTGCATATGAGAAATGGTAAGAAATTTGGTCCCGCGACTCTGGAAGATGGAATGCAGAAAGATGGCCTTGTAGATGCCTATGATCATAATGCAATGGGAGTTTGTGCAGACCTATGTGCAACAGAGCACAATTTTTCTCGAGAAGAACAGGATAACTTTGCCATCCAGTCTTATGAAAGATCGGCTAAGGCATGGAAAGAAGGAAAATTTGATAATGAAGTAGTTCCTGTTGAAGTTCCACAAAGAAAAGGAGATCCATTAGTCGTTAAGGAAGACGAGGAATTTAAGAATATAAAACTAGAGAAGATCCCACAGTTAAGAGCTGCCTTCTCAAAAGATGGAACCGTAACGGCTGCAAATGCTTCAACGATAAATGACGGGGCCGGTGCCGTAGTTCTTATGAGCCGTGAAAAGGCAGAAGAACTAGGATTAAAACCGTTAGCGACCATCAAAAGTTTTGCAGATGCTGCTACAGAGCCTAAATGGTTTACCACTGCACCTTCCAAAGCTTTACCGAAAGCTATCGATAAAGCAGGAATATCGTTAGAGAAGGTTGATTTCTTCGAATTTAATGAAGCCTTTTCAGTTGTAGGTCTGGCGAATATGAAAATTTTAGGATTAAGTGATAAAAATACCAACGTGAATGGTGGAGCTGTATCTTTAGGTCACCCACTAGGATGTAGCGGTGTTAGAATTCTAATAACTCTTTTAAATGTATTAGAACAAAACAACGCGAAGATTGGGGCAGCTGCCATTTGTAACGGTGGCGGCGGTGCTTCAGCTATGGTAATTGAACGTAATTCCTAAAATTGAATAAAATTAATGCAATACGGTATTTGCCATTTAAGTATTGTACCGCTTAGGGCTTCTGCATCACATGAAAGCGAAATGACTTCCCAGTTATTATATGGAGAGCATTTCAAAATTCTTGAAGAAAGAGCACATTGGAGCAGGATAAGAAACTCTTTTGACGGATTCGAAGCCTGGATAGACAAAAAGCAGTATAAACATATAGAGGAAGCTGAGTATCTTTCCCTTGAACAGGAAGATCTTCAGCTTTCTTCTGATCTTATTGAATATGTTACTGATGAAAGTGGCCTCTTAATGCCGGTTGCTTTAGGTTCTGTTCTTAATTTCACTAATAGGTTAGCACACTCTTACGAAGGTGAGAAAGTAAAGACTTCTGTTTCAAAAAAAGAGAATCTTATAGATACAGCGATCCTTTTCCTTAATTCTCCTCATATCTGGGGAGGAAAAAGTCCATTTGGTATAGATTGCAGTGGTCTTACCCAAATAGTTTATAAATTAAATGGATTTAAGATAAAACGGAATGCTTCAGACCAGGCAAAACAGGGTGAGGCATTAAGTTTTATTGAAGAAAGTGAGCCTGGTGACCTTGCCTTTTTTGATGATAATGAAGGAGTGATTAACCACGTGGGTTTAATGATGAAAGACAACTATATTATACATGTAGACGGAAAAGTGAGAATAGATCGTATAGATCATTCAGGAATTTTCAATTCAGAATTAAGAAAACACACTCATAAACTAAGAGTGATCAAAAAGATAATATAGTCTTTTTACTAAATGCAAAAAAAAACCCGCTGAATTTTCAGCGGGTTTTTTTTTGTTGAAGTTATTACTTCTTACATCTTAGCTTTAAGCTCCTCTACTCTTTCCTGGTTTCCGAGATTAGAATAAAGGTTCATTGCTGTTTGAATGATGTCTTTATTCTCTGGATCTACCTCCATTGCTTTTTCAAGATCTGGAAGTACAGTCTTGTAAAGTTCTTTTCTTTCAGCATCCAATTCTTCGTAACGCTCATTATCAGCTTTACTCATTCCAAGACCATTCATTTCATCAATAATCTTTTTCTCAGCGGCTAATTTGGCTGCGATCATGTTAACTCTGGCCTGGTTGAATTCAGGATCTTTAGCAAGAGCCTTTTCATAAAATTCAACAGCTTTTTCGTTATCGTTGATCTCTGCATACATCAATCCAATATTGTTGAAAGTTGATGGATCTGAAGGATCTTTTTCTGCAACTTCCTCAAGGATTTCTCTAGCTTTATCTTTTTCTCCCATCTGGTAGTACATGTTAGCTTCTGCTTGTAGAAGACTCATGTCATCTGGGTTTGTAGATTTAGCTTTATCCATTGCAGCGATTGCTTTATCATACTGCTTCTGGCTAATGTAGATTCTAGCGATCAACTGGGCAATATCACCTTTTTTAGAAGGAATATCTTCTACCTTAGGTTCTTTATATTGTTCAGTTTTGATCATTAGATCCATTTGTTGCTGAGATCCAAGGTTTTCACGCTCTCCACTTTCAACATTTACCGCAGTATAAGCTTTTCCTGAACCATCGTAATCAAGTTCATTTAAAGTCTCTAGATATTCTACAGCCTTATCATAATCTTCAGCCTGAACTAGGTTATTAGCTGCATAATAAAGGTAAATAGTATCTGTTTTACTTAATTCGTAGCTGGTATAAAGCTTATCGGCTGCAGAAGCATACTCTTGCTTATTCTGATCTGCAATCGCACTTTGAATTAGATTGTTCTTCAGGTTTGCGAGAGCCTCGGTAGCCTCTTCGCTTCCCATCTCTGAAGCTTTTTTAAGAGCTTCAGCCGCTGTTTTCATATCTTCAGAAGAAGCATCGGTTCCATTCCCCATGTACGCTTTACCCTTATACAGGTAGAAATTCTCCTGCCATCTATCATTAAGTTCGCTAAGATTAGCCTCGGCTACCTGAAGTTGAGCTTTCGCTTCAGCATAATTCCCGTCTTCTAGGGCATCTTCAGCATTTTTTACTTGATCTTTTTGCGCAACTGCAGTCATGGTTAGAAATGAAACTGCTGCTGCTGTCAAAATATTAGTTCTCATTGTTATTTTGGTTTATTTAATTATTCTTCACTATCATCTACAATAGTTGTGCCATTTGCCGATTCTTCGCTGCCTACGGGCTTTTCGGCATCTTCCATGTTGTCTACATCATCCTCATCATGAAGTACTTTTGCCACTGCAGCGATAGCATCGTTCCCTTTTAAGTTAATTAACCTAACACCCTGGGTTGCACGGCCCATTACGCGTAGATCTTCTACAGCCATACGTATAACGATACCCGATTTATTAATGATCATTAGATCATCTACATCGGAAACATTCTTAATAGCGACAAGTTGTCCTGTCTTCTCGGTAACCGAAATGGTTTTAACTCCCTTTCCTCCTCTGTTAGTAATACGGTAGTCTTCTAAACTTGAACGTTTACCATATCCATTTTCAGAAACTACAAGGATATCAGATTCAAAATCGTTTACAGAGATCATCCCTACAACTTCATCGTTATCATCGGCTAGGGTTATACCTCTAACTCCAGATGCGTTTCTTCCCATTGGCCTGGTTTTGCTCTCCTCAAATCGAATTGCCTTACCACTTTTTAGACCAAGCATCACCTGGCTATTTCCTGTAGTAAGTTTCGCTTCAAGAAGTTCATCACCCTCTTTGATAGTGATCGCGTTAATTCCGTTGGTACGAGGGCGAGAATATCTTTCCAGTCTGGTCTTTTTAACCTGACCTTTCTTAGTAGCCATGATCACGAAATGATTGTTTACATACTCTTCATCTTTAAGATCCTGAGTACAGATAAACGCATTCACTTTATCCTCCGGCTCAATATTGATAAGATTTTGAATAGCTCTTCCTTTCGAAGCCTTACTTCCCTCAGGAATTTCATATACCCTCATCCAGTAACACTTACCATTTTGAGTGAAGAATAACATATACTGGTGGTTAGTCCCAACAAACAAATATTCCAGGAAATCTTCATTTCTTGTATTTGTTCCTTTCTGACCAACTCCTCCTCTATTCTGTGTTTTATACTCGGTAAGTGAAGTTCTTTTAATGTATCCTGCGTGAGAAATGGTAATTACTACTCTCTCATCTGGGATCATATCTTCAATACTTAGATCTCCTCCGGCATATTCTATTTGAGAACGTCTTTCATCACCGTACTTCTCCTTAACCTCTATCAGTTCATCCTTGATCACCTGCATTCTTCGCTCCTTACGGGCCAGAATATCCTCAAGATCTTCAATCAATTTAAGAATGTCGTCATATTCAGCTCTTAACTTATCCTGCTCCAGACCGGTAAGTTGCCTTAACCTCATTTCCACGATGGCCTTAGCCTGAACCTCAGAAAGTTCAAAGCGCTCCATCAACTTGTTTCTGGCTTCATCAGCATTCGAAGATGCCCTTATAAGTGCAATTACTTCGTCTATATTATCAGAAGCAATAATTAAACCTTCCAGGATATGAGCACGATCCTTGGCCTTTCTAAGTTCAAATTCAGTTCTACGAACTACCACATCATGCCTGTGCTCTACGAAATGATGGATAATATCCTTAAGATTCAACATCTCAGGTCTTCCATTCACCAGGGCAATATTATTTACACTGAAGGAAGACTGCAAAGCAGTGTGCTTAAATAATGTATTAAGAACGATATTAGGAATTGCATCTCTTTTAAGCTGGTAGACGATTCGCATCCCGTTACGGTCAGACTCATCCCTAATAAGACTTATCCCTTCTATTTTCTTTTCATTAACCAGGTCGGCTGTTTTCTTGATCATATCAGCCTTGTTCACCTGATAAGGAATTTCAGTGATCACAAGGTATTCCCTTCCGTTCACCTCTTCCATATGAGATTTTGCGCGCATTACTACACGTCCACGACCTGTTTTAAATGCCTCTCTAACCCCATCATAGCCATAAATAATTCCGCCGGTAGGAAAATCTGGCGCTTTGATGTGTTCGATCAATTCGTCAATCTCAATATCGTTGTTATCGATATAAGCCACGGTTCCATCGATTACTTCAGAAAGGTTGTGCGGTGGCATATTGGTAGCCATACCTACGGCGATACCACTTGCTCCATTAACCAGAAGATTTGGCACCCTGGTTGGCATCACTACTGGCTCACTTAAAGAGTCATCAAAGTTAAGCTGGGTATCAACGGTCTCTTTATCTATATCAGCAAGCATATCCTCACTAATCTTACGCATTCTTGCCTCTGTATAACGCATTGCCGCGGGACTATCTCCATCAACTGAACCAAAGTTACCCTGTCCATCTACAAGCATATAACGCATACTCCAGTGCTGAGCCATTCTCACCATGGTATCATAAACAGAAGAATCGCCATGTGGGTGATACTTACCAAGTACTTCCCCTACAATCCTGGCAGATTTTTTATATGCCCTATTGGAGAGAACTCCCAGTTCGTACATTCCGTACAAAACCCTTCTGTGTACTGGTTTTAACCCGTCCCGTACATCTGGTAGTGCACGTGACACAATGACCGACATCGAATAATCGATGTAGGCTGATTTCATTTCATCTTCAATGTTGATAGGAATTAGCTTTTCTCCTTCAGCCATACTTAAAAATTTAATTTATCTCAAAAAATCTAAGGGGCAATTTACATATTTTATCGTTTTTTATAGGTACTCAGGCCTTAGTTCACCTTCTTTTTATTAACAAATTTTTATTGTGTTTTGGTTAATAAGTTCACTATTTTACACTTTGAAAATTGAAAGTAATTTTGTCACTTAGCTACTAACTCCTTATTAGGTACAGTTTTTGACCTAATTCGAGTGAAAATAAAATTTGAGAAAGGAAGATAAAATGGATGATAATTTTTCACCAAGAGTAAAAGACGTTATTGCTTACAGTAAAGAGGAGGCATTAAGACTTGGTCACGATTTTATAGGGACAGAGCATCTTATGCTTGGTTTGCTGAGAGATGGCGATGGCAAGGCCATAGATATATTAACCGCTTTAGACGTTGACCTTAGTCATTTGAGACGTAAGGTTGAAATTCTAAGTCCTGCCAATCCTAATACAGTCACTATTAGTAACGAGAAAAGAAACCTGCACTTAACCAGGCAGGCTGAACGCGCATTGAAAACAACATTTCTGGAAGCAAAGCTTTTCCAGAGTTCCAATATCAATACTGCGCATTTGTTGCTATGTATATTAAGAAACGAAAACGACCCTACAACTAAACTACTTAATAAATTGAAAATTGATTACGACGGAGTAAAAGATCAGTTTAAATATATGATCGCCAGCGATGAAGATGATTTCTCTGACAGCCCGTCGGCAGAATCGTTTTCAGATGATGACGGTGGAGATGAAGCCACCAGAGAGAATCCTTTCAGCGGAAGCGGTAGCACAGGAAAGACTTCGAAAAAATCTAAAACACCAGTTTTAGATAATTTCGGTAGAGACCTTACTGCGTTAGCCGAAGCAGACAAACTTGACCCTGTAGTGGGGCGGGAAAAAGAAATTGAAAGGGTTTCTCAAATTCTAAGCAGAAGAAAGAAAAACAACCCCCTATTAATTGGGGAGCCAGGTGTAGGAAAATCTGCCATCGCAGAAGGTCTTGCTTTGCGTATTGTGAAGCGTAAAGTTTCTAGAATCCTCTTTGATAAAAGAGTGGTTACCCTGGATCTTGCCAGCTTAGTGGCAGGCACGAAATATCGCGGTCAGTTCGAGGAACGCATGAAGGCGGTGATGAATGAACTCGAAAAGAATGACGATATTATTCTTTTCATCGATGAGATTCATACCATCGTTGGTGCCGGAGGAGCAACAGGAAGTTTAGACGCCAGCAATATGTTTAAACCTGCTCTGGCCAGGGGCGAAATTCAATGCATTGGTGCCACTACCCTGGATGAGTACAGGCAGTATATTGAAAAGGACGGAGCTCTTGAAAGGAGATTTCAAAAAGTGATCGTAGAACCAACTACGGTGGAGGAAACTATCGAGATTCTGAATAATATCAAGAATAAATACGAAGAACATCATAATGTTCGATATACAGATGAAGCTATTCATGCTTGCGTTACGTTAACGAATAGATATATGACAGACAGATTCCTTCCAGATAAGGCAATCGATGCTTTAGATGAAGCTGGATCCCGGGTTCATATTACAAATATCGATGTTCCAAAACAGATCCTAGAACTGGAAAGGAAGCTTGAGGAAGTAAGAGAAAGCAAAAATTCTGTTGTTAAAAAGCAGAAATACGAAGAAGCAGCCAAATTAAGGGATGATGAAAAAAATCTTGAAAAAGAATTAAGCATCGCTCAGGAGAAATGGGAAGAGGAATCTAAGAAACACAAGGAAACGGTTTCAGATGATAATGTTGCCGATGTGGTTTCCATGATGACAGGAATTCCAGTAAATAGAATAGCTCAAACCGAAAGCAATAAATTGGTAGAGCTTCCGAAGAAAATCAAAGGAAAAGTAATTGGTCAGGATGAAGCTGTAGGTAAGGTTGTTAAGGCAATTCAACGTAACCGGGCCGGTCTAAAAGACCCTAATAAACCTATTGGCTCATTTATTTTCTTAGGCCAAACCGGAGTTGGAAAAACCCAGTTAGCCAAAGTACTTGCTCGTGAACTATTCGACAATGATGACGCACTTATTCGAATAGACATGAGTGAATACATGGAAAAATTTGCGGTATCTCGTTTAATTGGAGCACCTCCGGGATATGTAGGTTATGAAGAAGGTGGCCAGCTGACTGAAAAGGTTAGAAGAAAGCCATATGCAGTAATACTACTCGATGAGGTTGAAAAAGCCCACCCCGATGTATTCAATATGTTGTTACAGGTTCTGGATGATGGATACCTGACAGATAGTTTAGGTAGAAAAATAGATTTTAGAAATACAATCATCATAATGACCTCTAATATTGGAGCGAGAAAACTTAAAGATTTTGGACAGGGTGTTGGTTTTGGAACTTCGGCCCAGAAATCTCAGGTAGATGACAATGCCAGAAGTGTTATTGAGAATGCTCTAAAGAAGGCCTTTGCTCCGGAATTTCTGAACCGTATTGATGATGTGGTAATTTTCAATACTTTGGAGAGAGAGCATATTCACAAGATCATCAATATCGAATTAGAAAAATTATTTGAGAGAATTCATGGTCTTGGATATGACTTAAGCCTAAGCGACAAAGCCAAAGATTTTATCGCTGAAAAAGGTTTCGATAAACAATATGGTGCAAGACCTTTGAATCGTGCAATTCAGAAATATATTGAAGATGCCCTGGCCGAAGAGATCATTAATTCGAAATTAAAAGAAGGAGACGTGATCAAAATGGACCTGGATGAAAATAAGAAGGAGTTGACTATATCAATTGAAAAATCAATTAAAGAAACCGAATCTTAGTAAATTCAATATAAACAAGATAAAGAGCCACTTTAAAAAAGGTGGCTTTTTATTATATATTTTCCCTGATTATTAATTTAATTTACGGGTGTTTTTAGACCCTACACAAAATGCTACCTAAGGAGATTGAATTAGACTTTGGATCAGTCTATATACACGAAAATATTTTAATCGCTAAGCTTAACGAAGGGATTCTTTTTGACGTTGAATCGAATCAAAAGCTTCTTGAGCTGGGCTCTCAAATATTCAAAGACGAAAATTACGGATATATTTCACATAGGGTCAACTCCTACGCTGTAGATCCTATGGTATACTTTGAGTCTGCAAATAAATTCAACCTTAAAGCAATTGCCGTGGTCAGCGAAAACGAAATTACACGCCGTAACGCTGAAGAGGTTGAAAAAAAGTTTTACAGAAACAGTAATTGCTTTAAGGTATTTCAAACTCTGGAAGAAGCGGTAGAATGGATCAAAACAAGGATCTAGTCAAGAAAATCTTCAATTTCGAAATCTTCAACAAACTTTTTAGCCTTTTGAATGTAAGGTGCCATCGTCCTGTCTTCTGTAAGAACAGGAACAGTTTCCCTGAAATTATCAATAACTTCAGTTAATTGATCTGAAGTTTTTGCCGGCTCTCTAAAATGAATAGCCTGGGAAGCATTAAATAATTCTATAGCCAATACTGAATTAAGGTTCTCTACTACCTTCAAAAGTTTTGTAGCACTATTAGCCCCCATACTCACATGATCTTCCTGGCCATTAGATGACACGATCGAATCGATCGAAGCTGGACTTGATAATTGCTTATTCTGACTAACAATACTTGCTGCCGTATATTGCGGGATCATAAATCCGCTATTCAATCCAGGATTTTCCACAAGGAAATTAGGAAGCCCTCTCAATCCAGAAACAAGCTGGTATATTCTTCTTTCTGAAATATTTGCCAATTCAGACAGAGCGATCGCAAGATAATCCAGACCTAGTGCTAATGGTTGTCCATGAAAGTTACCACCAGAAATGATCTTATCTGCTTCAATGAAAATATTTGGATTATCTGTTACCGAATTAATTTCGGTTTTCAAGGTTTTTCTTACAAAGGATAACGTATCCTTGGATGCTCCGTGCACCTGTGGAATACACCTGAAAGAATAAGGATCCTGCACATTATCTTTTTCAGATTCGGCAATTTCACTACCGGCAAGAAAATTTCTTATTCTCTCTGCTGTTTTCACCTGTCCCCTATGCGGCCTTACCAGATGAACCAGTTCATCATAAGGTGAAAGATTACAATCGAAAGCATCTATGGAAATTGAACCAATCAGATCAGCCATGTACGAAAGCTTATAAGCCTTGAGTAAGGCATAAACCCCGTGAGCACTCATAAACTGGGTTCCGTTCAATAATGCAAGACCTTCTTTACTTTGAAGCTTTACCGGATTCCAGTCCATTTTCTCAAGCAATTCCTTACCGGAAATAACCTGATCTTCAAAATAGATTTCACCATCGCCAATTAAAGGCAAAGCAAGATGGGCTAATGGAGCAAGATCACCAGAAGCTCCCAGAGAACCCTGCTCGTAAATTACCGGTAAAAAATCATTATTAAAAAGTTCTATAAGGCGTTCTACAGTTCCAATGGCAACTCCTGAATTTCCGTAGCTTAAAGACTGTATCTTAAGTAATAACATCAATTTAATGATAGGCTTGGAAACCCTATCTCCAGTACCACATGCATGAGATCGAACCAAATTTTCCTGAAGTTCGGTTAGCTTTTCTGAAGTGATCTTTACATTACAAAGCGCACCGAATCCAGTGTTTATTCCATAAACCGGTGTGTCACTGTCTTTTATTTTCAGGTCCAGATATTCTCTGGATTTCTGAATATTTAATCTAGACTCATCACTTAAAGCCAGCTTTTTCTTGTTTTTAATAATATCATGTATATCTACAAGATCTAAAACTGCGGAACTTATATAATGATGATTTTGCATTTTACCAGTTATTTTGTGGATTGCAAAAATCTTATTTCAGATAAAAGATTCCAAATAAATAGAAGTTTAAATAGAAAGAATTTCAACAATTCTTAATTTTTTTCTGAATCATCTAAAACTTAGGTATACAGTTCTTTTATCGCCTTCCCCATATTGCTTGCTATTTCACCAGCCAGCACTCCTTCAAATCCCATTTCTTTCGCTGCTATATCTCCAGATCTACCATGTAAGAAAACTCCGAGAATCGATGCAATAACAGGGTCATAACCCTGACCGATAAGAGAGGTGATCACTCCAGATAGCACATCACCACTACCCGCTGTCGCCATTCCCGGATTACCGGAATTATTGATATAAACATTATCTCCCTGAATTATAAAAGAATGAGCTCCTTTTACCACCACTATAATTTTATATTTTTTACTGAAAGATCTAACCAGTTCAAGTTTTTCAAAATCATCTTTCCAGCTCCCAATCAATCTCTGAAGTTCTCCAGGATGTGGAGTAAGAACAGAATTTTCAGGAAGTAGGTCTATAAGGGATTTATTTTGTGCCAGTAAGTTCAACCCGTCTGCATCGATTACCACAGGACTATTCACTGAATTCAATAGGTCTTCCAGGGCTGCTTTAGCTTTGTTTGAAGTTCCCACTCCCATTCCAAAACATACTACATCAGCATCAAATGTGTTGGGATAAGCATTCAGCAAATGGTTCTCCTTATCTGTCAAAACCATGGCTTCAGGCAAGGCGGTTTGAACGATATCATAGCCACATTTTGGAATATAAAGACTACACAAACCGCTTCCGGTTCTTAAGGCCGAAGTAGCCGTAAGAAGCACGCTCCCGATTTTACCATAACTCCCCCCAATTATAAGGGCGTGACCATAATCTCCTTTATGGGTATTTGTTTTTCGAGGTTTATACAATTGAATAGCCTCTTCTTTATTGATCAACCTGTAGTTTGAATCAACTTTAGCCAAAAATTGTTTATCAAGTCCTATATCCAGAATTTGAAGATTTCCTACATAATCCATAGTAGCGGGAAGAAAAAACACCAGCTTTGGAGTCTGGAAGCTCAGTGTGAAATCAGCTTCAATGATAGAAGCATTTTCGCCTGGAGCCTTATCAGAAAACAAGCCACTAGGCATGTCAATTGCAAGAGTAAATGCTTGCGAATTATTAATGTGTTCTACAAGTTTAGCAACCCAGCCCTCTATTGGCCTGTTCAATCCTATTCCAAAAATCGCGTCAATTACAAAATCTCCAGTTCGTATTTCCGGGAAATTTGCTTCATTTTTGATCATTTCCGGCCAGTCATCAGTAACTTCTTTCAATTTCTCATAATTGGAAAGAAAATCGTCTGACCTTTTATCGCTATAATTTACGATATAGACATTTACATGATATCCATGCTGAACAAGATGCCGGGCGATCACCAATCCATCTCCCCCATTATTCCCTATTCCGCAGAATATCTTAATTGGAATTGGAGCACCTTCAAGCCTTTTATGTATTTCATTAAAAACAAGGGTAGCCGCCCTTTCCATCAATCCTTCTGAAGAAATTTCCTGCTTTTTTATAGTCTCTTTATCAGCTTGAGAGAGTTGCTCCGCGCTTAGTATTTTCATAAACTTTTAAATCTTCTGCTGTTCACCTATAAACTTAAGAATTCAGTTTAAATATAAATCCATAAAAAGCCCAAATAAATATTGTATTCTTCCCGAATTGAATAAATTTGCGCAAATTTTTGAAAATAATGAAAGAAATAGCCCTATCTGAAAAGCATAAAGAATTGAATGCAAAAATGGTCCCTTTTGCCGGGTTCAACATGCCTGTATCTTATGAAGGAGTAAACATTGAACATGAAACGGTGAGAAAAGATCTTGGTGTATTCGACGTTTCCCATATGGGTGAATTTCTAATTTCAGGAGAAAATGCTCTTGATTTGATCCAGAAGATAAGCTCGAACGATGCGTCAAAACTCGTAGATGGAAAGGCACAATATTCATGTATGCCAAATGATGATGGTGGTATCGTTGACGACCTTATAATTTACAGGATAGATTCTGAAAAATATTTACTGGTGGTAAACGCCTCCAATATCGAAAAGGACTGGAACTGGATAGCACATCATAACACGATGGATGCTACTATGAGAGACATGAGTGATGAAATGTCTTTACTCGCCATTCAGGGGCCAAAAGCTGCTGAAGCAATGCAGTCCCTAACAGATATTGATCTGGTAAATATGAAATTCTATACTTTTGAAATGGGAACTTTTGCCAATGTAGACAAGGTGATCGTTTCAGCTACCGGTTATACAGGAAGCGGTGGATTCGAGATCTATTTCAGAAATGAAGATGCCGAGCAAATCTGGGATGCGGTTATGAATGCTGGTAAGGATTTTGGAATTAAGCCAATAGGCCTTGCAGCAAGGGATACCTTAAGACTGGAAATGGGTTATTGTCTATATGGAAACGATATAGATGACACTACTTCACCTATTGAAGCTGGCCTTGGCTGGATCACCAAGTTCACAAAGGAATTCATCAATAGCGAAGAGCTAAAAAAACAAAAGGAAAACGGACCAGCACGTAAACTTATAGCTTTTGAACTGGATGAAAGAGGAATTCCTCGCCAGGGTTATGATATTGTAGACGAAAATGGTAAGAAAATTGGAGTAGTAACTTCGGGAACCATGTCTCCATCACTTGAAAAAGGAATTGGGCTGGGATATGTACCAACCGAGATAGCAGGAGTAGGAAATAAAATTTCAATTCAGATAAGAAAAAAAGTAGTTCCTGCTACTCAGGTAAAGCTGCCCTTCTATAAAGGCTAATTTATTTGAAACGAATACTCATCTTAGGAGCTAGCGGATTTATAGGCAATGCCTTATATAAAGAGCTATGCTCCTATTTTGATACTCATGGAACCTATTTTACTGAAAATGAGTTTTTCGAAGCCAATCATCAGTTTCATCACTTCGATATGGAGACTGAAAATATCGAGATTCTGCTTGAAAATCTAAAACCAGATGTGATCATTTCCTCACTTCGAGGAAATTTTGACGCACAGATCGCCACTCATTTTTCAATAATTAACCATATAATTAAGCATAATGCAAAACTTATCTTTATAAGTTCTGCCAATGTTTTCGATGCTTTCACTAACTTCCCCTCTTATGAATATGACAAAACTCTAAGTCTTAGCGTTTATGGGAGGTTTAAAATTAAGATCGAAAACGCGTTATTAAGATTACCTAACCATCAATACAATATCCTTCGTTTACCCATGGTATTCGGAAAATCCTCTCCCAGGATCAAGGAAATTCAAACAATTCTTGATCTCGGAGAATCCCTGGAGGTATTCCCTAATGTGGTTATTAATGCTACCGAAATTTTAAAGGTTACTCAGCAGGTGCATTATATCATTAACAGAAACCGGCAGGGCGTATTCCATCTGGGAAGTACAGATCTTATCCATCAAAGGGATTTTATTCAAGATCTATGTACAGAAATGGGTTACGAAAATCCACTTTTTAAGAATGTGTATGATTCAAATTATGACAGGTTCCTGGCGGTCCTGCCTAAGGACAATAAATTACCAAAGAATCTTCAGATCTCGATTAGCCAGGTAATTCAAGCTTCCACCAAGGCCTGACTGCTGTTAATCTTATAATAAAGAATAGGGATCTTCTTTTATTTCAGTGCTTAATTTCTACCTTTAAGTATAACCAAAAGATAAAGACAATGAAAAAATTATCTGATGACGAGATTCAAATTAAATTAAAAGATCTTGACGGATGGACTTACTCGAAACAAGCCATTCATACTTCCTTTCAATTTGAGAATTTTAAGGAAGCCTTTACGGTAATGACCAGAATAGCTTTTGAGGCGGAAGCCCAGCAGCATCACCCTAATTGGGGAAATGTTTATAATCAGCTGGAGATTTCTTTATCTACTCATGATGCAGATGGTGTCACTGAGAAAGATTTCAAGTTAGCCCGAACCATAGAAGAAATAATCGAGGCAAATTAAAAGCCTGTATAACTCCTTAAAATCAGCTCCTAATTTTACAATGTGTTTTAGGAGCTTTTTTTATATTTTTGCCCGAGTCTAATTTTGATCTACCATGGGAAGAGCATTTGAATTCCGAAAAGCACGAAAAATGAAACGCTGGTCTGCAATGGCCAAGGCATTTACCAGAATTGGTAAAGATATAGTGATGGCTGTGAAGGAAGGTGGACCAGACCCAGATACAAATGCTAAACTGCGGGCTGTTATTCAAAACGCGAAAAGCGTTAATATGCCTAAAGATAATATCGAAAGAGCAATAAAACGTGCTTCCGATAAATCACAGGGAGATTATAAGGTAGTGCTTTTTGAAGGCTATGCGCCGCATGGAATAGCCATTTTAGTAGAAACAGCAACAGACAATAATAACCGTACCGTAGCAAACATTAGGTCCCATTTTAATAAGTGCGACGGAAACCTGGGAACTTCCGGATCTGTTGAATTCATGTTCGATCATACCTGTAATTTCAGGATCAATTCTGAAGGTATAGACCCAGAGGAACTAGAATTAGAACTGATAGATTTTGGAGCTGAAGAAGTATTTGAAGATGAAGATGGAATTCATATTTATGCACCTTTCGAATATTTTGGAGCCATTCAGAAAGAACTTGAAAATCGTGAAATCGAAATACTTTCTTCGGGATTTGAAAGGATCCCACAAGTGACTAAAAGTCTTAATGCAGAACAAACCGAAGAAGTAGAAAAATTATTGGAAAAACTGGAGGAAGATGATGATGTACAAAATGTATATCACACTATGGAATCTTCTGAAGAAACCAAAGACTAATTAAAAGTTCTCAGGGATCTTTCCCTGAACTCCATTATAATAACTGAATATCTCCTTATAATCTTTATCAAAATCTCCGGAAGGCCAGAAAGGCTCGGAGATTTTTACTTTTTTAACGCCATAGTCGAATGAGACCCTAATAATTGGCACTTCAGCCTTTAGAGCGATATAATAGAATCCCGTTCTCCATTTTTCAGTTTTCTGTCGGGTTCCCTCGGGTGACATCGCTAGTCTGAACACTTCTCTCTCCCTGAATATTTTGGCTATTGCATCAACCTTTTTCTTTTTACCACTCCTATCTATTGGTGCACCACCTACCATTTTGAAATACCAGCCAAATGGAGGTTTAAACAGCTCCTGTTTCCCCACAAAATTGATCTGAACGTCCATGATCTTACGTACGAGAATTCCAATAAGGAAATCGAAAGAAGCAGTATGTGGAGCAACAATTACCACACATTTCTTTACGGCAGGATCAAAATTGTTCTCGAGCTTCCAGCCCAATACATTAAAAAAAACAAATTTTGCAAACCACCGCATTGCTTAGTTATTCTCGATGGTGTTTTGTAGATTCATCACCTTTACGCCTTTTTCTCTCCTCGCGTAATAAGGATAGTTCCCTTCCTGTTTGACCCTTCACTGAAGTATTTTCCTGTGCTCTTCTTAAAAGGTAAGGTACCACATCTCTCACCGGGCCGAAAGGAACCAGTTTCACCGCATTATATCCTTTCCTGGCGAGATTATAGCTAATATGGTCACTCATCCCGTATAGCTGACTAAACCAGATTCGCTCATCATCTATAGACAAACCTTTATCTTCCATGATCTGTAATCCCAGGTAACTACTCACTTCATTATGGGTACCAATGAACACTGAAATCTCTTCCAGGTGATTAAGACAATAAGAAAGGGTACTATTGAAATTAACGTCTGTTGCCTCTTTACTTTCGCAAATTGGAGAGGGATATCCCAGTTTTTTAGCCCTGGCGTTTTCCTTTTCCATATAGGCACCCCTTACGATCTTGGCGCCAATTTTGAATCCTTCTTTCTTCGCTTTTTCGTGCAGTTCTTTTAAATAATCTAGACGATCCCAGCGATAACATTGAAGGGTATTGTAAATAATTACCTTTTCTCCGGTGTTATACTTCCGCATCATTTCTTCCATAAGGTCATCAGCGGCAGTCTGCATCCAGGTTTCTTCTCCATCTGCATACAATCTCACGTTTAATTCATGTGCCTTGCTGCATAGAGTATCAACACGTTTTTTAACCCTCTCCCACTCTTCTTTCTCATCTTCAGAAAGGTTGATTTTTTCACTTACTTTTTCCCAAATCTCAAACCTACCAATCCCGGTTGGCTTAAACATGGCAAACGGAACTTCTTCTCTTCCTTTGGCATATTCAATAAGGCTTAGTTTCTTTCTCATTGCCGCATCGAACTCCTCCTCAGTTTTCTTGCCTTCCACAGAATAATCCAAAATACTGTGTAGATTTTCATCATACATCTCATTGGTAACCGGTTTGCAATCCTCTTCGGTCACACCCCCACAAAACTGCTCGAAAATGGTCTTTTTAATTAGAGTTTCAACAGGTAGATGAAGCTTAAGTGATAATTTAGTAAGAGCCGTACCTGCTTTTACCAGGGTTGGACGGTTCATCATACTAAAGAGGAATATTGCTCTGTCAAGTTCAGTATTAGACTTTAATTTAAAAGCCGATTTTGTATTGTTGAATATTTTCTTTCTTATCATCTCTAATTATTAACCGAGCAAATATAATTATTGAATATGATTTAATTCATAAATTCTATTTAATTTCCCCCGCATAAATGCTAATAAAATGAATGATTTTCCCGTCTCCCTAAACCCTGTTCTTTATGCTGAAAATGCCTACTTAAAACTCAATGAATTTTTGAGAAAAGAGGAGCCTTCTAAAATTTTCATCTTGGTGGATAGTAATACACATTCATGCTGTCTTTCTAAATTTCTACAAAATCTGGAAAAAGATATCGTTACAGAGGTGATCGAAATTGAAGCAGGTGAAGAATTTAAGAACCTTCAAACCTGTGAAGGAGTATGGAACGTACTATCTGAACTGGGCGCAGACCGGAAAAGCCTGATGATTAACCTTGGCGGTGGCGTTGTAACCGACTTGGGTGGTTTTGTTGCTTCCACTTTTAAAAGAGGCATACCATTCATTAATGTTCCCACTACCCTTTTGGCCATGGTAGATGCTTCGGTTGGAGGTAAAACAGGCGTAGATCTGGGGAATCTAAAAAATCAGATCGGTGTTATTATTCAGCCTGAAATGGTCCTGATAGATTCAGCATTTCTCCAAACGCTTTCTTCTAAGGAAATGAGAAGCGGACTTGCAGAAATTTTAAAACATGGGCTTATTGCGAATGAAGAGTACTGGAATAAGGTGACCGATCTGGCAAATCTTGATCTTTCAGATCTAGATGAGATCATCAGGGAATCTGTAGATATCAAAGCAAAAGTAGTGAAGGAAGATCCTTATGAAAAAAACCTACGAAAAACCCTTAATTATGGTCACACCCTTGGTCATGCCATAGAATCTTTCTGTTTAACCAGTCCCAACCGGAGCAAATTACTTCATGGGGAAGCGATCGCTGCGGGAATGATCCTTGAAACTTTTTTATCTACTGAACTTGAAGGCTTTCCTCAAAGAAAGCTGGAACAAGTATCCAAAGTGATCACAGATCTTTATGGAAAAGAAGAATTCAATTCCGATGAGATATCAGAAATAAAGAACCTTTTAAAATTTGATAAAAAGAATGAGAAGGGCAACGTTAATTTTGTTCTTCTTAAGGATATCGCCAAGCCAGTAATAGACATCATTGTACCAGACCAGCTTTTGGACAAAGCATTTGACTTCTATTCAAACAACTGATTATTAATATCTTGAAAGAAAAAATAATTAATAATTATGTTTTTTGATAATTTACTTTTTTATTTATACTTGCATAAACCAATTATACTATGAAAAGGATAATCGTAGATTACAAAAAGCTCACTCCTGAAATTTTAAGCCTGTTGGTAGACAAGTATCCTGATGGATATGATGATGACCACGTTATCTCTTTCAAGAATGCCAAGAACGAAACTGTAGATGCGGTAGAGGTACGAACAGAAGATACTGTTTACCTGGTAAAAGTGAGTACCCGTCTTGAACATACTATGGCTAAGTTTGATGAGGATGACTATGATGATTCTGAATACAACGATCCTATTGTGGACATTCCCGAAAAGAATGAGGAGTCAGATGATGATGACGATAAATAAAATGACATCATATATAATTAAAAAAGGAGCGCGAAGGTGCTCCTTTAATTTTTAGCAATTTTTTAAATTTTCCTATGCATGCTGAAGATCATGCTTACCTTCCTTAATTTCTTCAATTACCTTTGCATTGAAAGCAGGAAGATCATCAGGATTTCTACTGGTTACAAAAGCTTCATCTACCACTACTTCTTCATCAACCCATAGTGCACCTGCATTTTCAACATCCTTCCTAATAGAACTGAAAGAGGTCATGGTCCTGCCTTCAACAACATCTGCACTAATCAGTGTCCAGGGCGCATGGCAAATAGCTGCAACGGGCTTACTTTGCTTAAAAAAGTCTCTTACGAATATTAAAGCAGACTCTTCCCTTCTTAGCTTATCTGGATTAATTACTCCTCCCGGAAGAACAAGCGCATTATAATCCTTTGCTGAAACTTCATCAAGAGTAAAATCTACATCAAAATCTTTTCCCCAGTTATCTGTATCCCAGGATTTGATCTTTCCCTTTTCAAGACTCACGATATCTACTTTGAATCCTTCTTTCTCCATTGCCTCTTTTGGAGAGGTTAGTTCGATTTCTTCAAATCCATTTGTGGCTAAAATTGCAATTCTCTTTTCCATAATAATTTTCATTTTTTTAGTTCACCCAAAAATAATCATGAACTAGATGAAAATGTATTAAGAGGCTACTAAAACTAAGGGTTCAAGAGTTAAACCTTTATTAAGGATGAAAATTTTAGGTCTTCGAATTTTCCTGCTCATCAATATCCAGGTGTGATTTTAATTTATCGAGGATACGTTTTTCGTCCTTTAACTCCATTTTTCGCTCCTCCAGTTTTGCCATTTCCTGATAAATCGCTGGCTCACCAAATCTATTCGGAACAACTTTTTCCCTGCGAAGTAAAGCATATTGTACAGTGAATTCGGCGCCGAAGAACAGAATCAAACAGGTAAAATAAACCCAAAGTAATATTAAGACAACAGATGAGGCGCCGCCGTAAACCGAACCCGGAGAACTTTGCCCGAAATAAAAGCTAATGAGAGTCTCTCCTATCAAAAACAGGACGGTTGTTAATGCCGCTCCTACATAGGTGGTTCTAAGCCGGATCTTAATATCAGGCAGTAACTTAAAGATCGCAGCAAACAAGGTCGTTATAAATAAAAAAGAAAGACTATAGTTGGCGATTTCTATCATGAATTCGGTTACATTAGGAAAGATGCTCTCAACTTGTCCCGCAACCATCTTTAATAATGTAGAGACAACCATGGCGATGAGCAATAACAGGCCAAGAACGAATATCATTCCTAACGAGATGACACGATCCAGCACCAGCCTTAAAAAGTTGGTTCTTTTCGCTGCCACATTCCAGATATTATTCATGGCGATCTTCAACTGAAAGAATACCCCGGTAGCACCAAATATCAGCATGGAAAAACCAAAAATAATGGTTAAAGTAGAATCCTGGTTCAAAGCAGCATTCTCGATCATAGCCTCAACCGCGTTGGCTGTATCCCTCCCAATAAAATCACCTATTTCTCCGGTGATACGCCCCTGTACAGCCTTCCTGCCATAAAAGTAACCTGCTATACTTACAATAATAATCAATAACGATGGCAGAGAGAACAGGGCATAATAAGCTATTGTAGCGCTACGGGCATAGGCACCATTCTTCTCCCAGCTTAAATAGGATTTTTTTAGAAGCTTCAGAAATACTCTAAAAGCCTTCCACATTAAAGATACCTGTTTTGAATAATTTCGCGATGATGTAATGCATGACCCTGAATGATGAAACCAATAGCCCTGGGAGATGTATTCACGTCATTCATATTTCCAATTATTTTCAACATCTTTTCTGAAAAGCTTTGAAAAAGAATATTGCTTGATTTCCTTACTGCTTCAAATTCATCGATCAGTTCTTCGCCGGTACGGTTTTCTGCCCCTGAATTCAGAACAAATAGATCATGATCGAAACCCGGTAAGGAATTCTGGTCATTTCTGGCGAAACACAGTGCGCGATATTGAAAAATCCTTTCAGAATCGATAATATGTTGAACCATTTCCAAAAGACTCCATTTTTCAGGCTGATACCGATGACTCCATTTATTTGCTGGAATAGATCTGAAAAACTCAAGCATTTCAGCCGTATTTTTATTCAAACCTTGAACCAATTCGGTTTCATCATCCAACCTGTTTATATAACCCGCGTAAAATTCACCGAATTCACCATTTGTTAATTGAGATTTTTTCATTTAAGCAGAATTTCTACTGGCATTAATATTTCCATATAAAGATCTGGTAACGATCTTTTCATAAATCTCCAGTTTTTCTTCATTGTTTGCCTCATCCTTACTCAAATGCTGAATTTCGCGAAGAGCATGTTGCTGAATGGTAAGCAATGGAAGAACTATACGCTCCCTGGCCTCTATAGAAGCTTTACCAGCAGGCTGGTTTTGCATCAGTTTCTCGTAACCAGTAACTTTCAGAAGCATTTTCTTGGACCTTTCGAATTCCTCATGGATCAATTCCCAGAATTCTCCAAACTCCTCATCATCTTTCATATAAGCAGTTAAAGGAAAGAATGACTTTGTAAGACTCATCATGCTGTTTTCAAGAAGGGTCCTGAAAAACTCCGAATTGTCGTATAATTCCTTCACCTTATCGAATTTCCCTTCTTTTTCGAGTTTTTCCATAGCCGTGCCCACTCCGAAAAATCCTGGAACATTTTGTTTCAACTGGCTCCAGCTTCCTACAAATGGTATCGCCCTAAGGTCAGACAGGTTTAATTCGGCAGATTTATTTCTCTTGGATGGACGGCTACCTATATTAGTCTTAGCGTAATATTTTAAGGTACTCATCTTCTCCAGGTAAGGGATGAATCTAGGATGCTTCTTGAAATTGGTATAGGTTTCATAGCTGATCTCGGCAAGCTCTGTCATGGTTTTCCTATCCTCCTCTTTTAATTCATTTTTACCGTTACTAAAGATCTCGTTGGAAACACCAGAACTTAAAAGTTGTTCTAAGTTATAAGTACACGAATCCTTGGTACCAAAATTAGAACTAATGGTTTGCCCCTGTACAGTTAATTGAATCTCTTCATTTTCGATAGAAGGTCCCAAAGAAGCATAAAACTGGTGAGTTTTACCTCCACCTCTGGCAGGTGGCCCTCCTCTACCATCGAAGAAGACTACTTTAATTCCATATTCTCTGGATATCTTAGTTAGAGCTTCTTTAGCTTTAAATATACTCCAGTTTGCCATAAGGTAACCACCATCTTTAGTTCCATCACTAAAACCAAGCATTATGGTTTGCTTATTCCCTCTGCGCTCCAGATGCTCCTTATAAACCGGATTGTTGTAAAGTTTTTCCATCACGTTGTGAGCATCCTGAAGATCAGGTACGGTTTCAAAAAGTGGAATTACGTCTACGCTAGGTTTTTCCCAGCCAGTCATTCTAAGGAAAGAAAATGGTTGAAGCACACCCTGTACACTGCCGCAATTACTAATGATATACCTGTTGGCTCCGGGCTCTCCACTTTTCTCCTGAATCTCCTGCATCGCATAGATTGATGAGATAGTAGATTTCGCCATCCCTTCTTCAAACTCGTTGGGATCTATTTTTCCCTGAACCTCACTAAGGATCTTTATTTGCTTCTCATCTTCTAAATCGTTAAAATCTGAAGGTAATAGATCAGGCTTTAATTTTATGATTTCATCTACTACCTCCTGGTGTTTGCTCGAATCCTGACGGATATCCAGAGTCGCAAAATGGTAACCAAAGAGGTTCACTTTGTTTATCATGTCATTAATCTCTTCAATAAATAATGACTGATGCCTCTCTTCTAATATCTTTTTGATTGAATGCAGTTTATGCTTAAGATCTTCAAGTGGTAGTTTAATATCACCAGATCTGGAAATTGCAGAGTCATAAAGGCCTTTTTCGATTTCAGCCATCATTTCGTGAACACCCCTGAAGGTGAGTCTCCTTTTCAACTCCCTAATATCCCTGTAATAATTGAGGAGAACAGTTCTTCTCAATCTTTTGGCAACCCTCAAAGTGATATCTGTAGTAACAAATGGATTACCATCACGATCCCCACCTGGCCAGAATCCAAGATTTATAACCTGATTACCAACATCTTCCCCATCAAAAATATTATTCTGAATATAATTGTGAATCCTACTGGCACTTTGGTAAAATACATTTTCAAAATACCATATAAGGTTCACTGCCTCGTCATAAGGAGTTGGTTTTTCTTTTTTAAAGAATGGTGTTTTCCCTAACTGTGCCAGTAATTGCTTGATCCTAACAAGATCGTTCTCCCTTATTGCATTATCAAGGTCTGTGATAATTCCAAGGACCGTACCCGGATAGAATTGGGTTGGGTGCGCGGTAAGGGTTGGCCTTACTTTAAATCTTTTCAGATAAACCTTAAGTTCATCAACCTTTTGTTTTGCCTCTGCCTCCTCCTTTACACTTCTAAGGGTACCACGTCCATCCATGTTATTAACAATGGAAAAAGATGCATCTTCAATGGCATCAAATAATACAACCTGTCTTTCTATATATTGA
The DNA here is from genome assembly GCF_022489035.1 of Christiangramia lutea. Classification (GTDB taxonomy): domain Bacteria; phylum Bacteroidota; class Bacteroidia; order Flavobacteriales; family Flavobacteriaceae; genus Christiangramia; species Christiangramia lutea. Next base: position 256,745 of record NZ_JAKVTV010000002.1, on the reverse strand, counting down.
ATAAATCGAAAAAGAAGATCGATCTTATCCTGTTCAGAAGGATTTTCCCCATACTTATCAAAAAACCGTTCTACGATTTCTGTAGGGTTTTTATTTTCCTTGAACCCGGCTTCGCATATATCCTGAAAAAGAGGAAGCAGCACTCCGGTTTGCTTTATTTCATCATAAGGTAGGGTTAAGAAAATACTGTTATAAACCTGGTATTTAGCCAGCACGTTGTCATTAAATCTATCTAATCTCGGTTCTCTGTGCATATTTAAATTTTTGGATGGTCTATTGCTTTAAAATTATAAAAAAACCCTTTAAACGTAATAGCCTAAAGGGTCTTTAATATAAGTTTAGGATTATTACATTTCCTGGAAAATAGAATGCATCAAACGTTTTTTATCGTTGATACTTTCTTCTAATGATATCATAGTTTCGGTTCTGTAAACTCCTTCAATATCGTCAAGTTGGAAAATGATCTCCTTAGCGTGCTGGGTATTTTTAGCGCGTATTTTACAGAATACGTTAAATTTGCCAGTTGTAACGTGTGCCACAGTAACAAAAGGTATCTCGTTTATTCTCTCCAGCACAAATTTAGTTTGTGAAGTATTTTTAAGAAATACACCCACGTAAGCAATAAAGGCGTAGCCCAGTTTTTTATAATCTAAGGTTAAGGAAGAACCAATAATAATTCCTGCCTCTTCCATTTTCTTTACTCTCACATGAACAGTTCCAGCAGAAATCAAAAGTTTCTTCGCAATATCGGTAAATGGAGTTCTGGTATTCTCGATTAGCATATCGAGAATCTGATGATCTGTTTCGTCTAATTTAAACTTGGCCATTTTCAAGGTCTTTTTTTAATGAACCTCAAAATTAATACAAAATCATTGAATTATTGACAATTAATTCGAGATTTACTCGTATTTAACCCGCAATTCTGTATTATTTATGATTATTTTATCAACTATAACGTTTTCGCCAAATTCAGAACTATTCGCCAATTGGATTTCTTTTCCTTCGGCATCAATTTCACGATGAGCAAAATTTGATATTTTTTTATTCATTTCAACTATTTCCGGAATAAAATCTACCCGCCCTTTCTTTAAAATTTCTTTAAACTGAATAGCGACTTCAGAATCTTCACCCTTTATTTTGGCATTTCTTATCACTACATCATTAAATAGCTTTCTGTTTTCAGGTATTTTAAAATACTCCTGATAAAGACCTGCATCAGGATCGTTGGAAATTTGATAAATACAGGAAATAAGTGCTTTAAATATAAATTTTCGGGTAACTTCCCTTTCATAATCCCCTGGATGGTGTCCGGCCTCAAAAAGAATTGTGGGCGTTGATAAGTTCTGAAATGTATCTCCGGCACAATTGATATTAAATGCATCGCCGTACCTACCAATCCTACCGGGAAGCTCTGCGGACAAATCCTGTGCTATACCAGCAATTACAGCCATACTCTTTTTTCTATACACATCTATAGTCCGCGCTTTATCCATTGAAGGTGTCAGGAAAGACAGGGTGGCAGGTTCAGGTTTTTCACCAGCACTAAAGATAGTACGCTGATCATGCAGATTTAAACAGAAATCCGGTTGTATCTTTTTGTATTGTTCCATTAGCAACTTACTTTCCGGCTGACTAAGATCCTGCATATCTCTATTCAGGTCTACCTGATTGGCGTTCACCCTGGTATATGCCCTGGCTCCATCTGGGCTTAATACAGGAATAATATACAAAGTGCATTTTTGAAAAATCTCAGAAAGCTGAGTATTGTCATCGGCAAGATCATAAGCGTTTAAAAGATCGAATACAGCTTTAGTAGTTGTTCCTTCATTTCCGTGCATTTGAGACCAGGCCAGGATCTTGATTTTTCCCGAACCTAATCTTATTAAACTTATAGATTCACCTTTTACTGAATTTCCAATTTTATCAATTCTGAATTTATCCCCCAATTTTTGCTGGACCAATTCCAGATCTTTATTAGTAATGTACCTCCCGGAAATTTCCTCAATTTTCACACTTAGATAGTAGTCCTCGACAAATAGATTTTCAAGCCTTTTATTTTTCATGTTTACAAAACTAAACAATGTATAATTTACAAATGTAAATGATAAAATTATTTGTTATTGTAAACAAATGTAAACACCAGTCCACACCTGAAGAACGAAGGGATTGGAAAAAATCCAATATAATTTATTTTACAATCTAATAGACTCTTTTTTAGTTATTTACACATATCTATATGAAGTATAAATTTACTTTAAATCAGTCTGTTTACAGATGTAATATTGTTGTTTTGTAAATATTATTTACATTTGTAACAGGACTTTACAACGAAAACATGTTACAATGGTAAACACCGAAAAGTTTGCTTACAGGCTCAATAAGATCCTAGATTTTTATGATCTTTCTGCTGCTTCTTTTGCTGATAAAATCGAAGTTGGCCGCTCCTCGATTTCTCATATCCTATCTGGTAGAAATAAACCTAGCCTGGATTTTGTAATGAAGGTGGTAAAGAATTTTCCTGAGGTAGAATTATACTGGCTCTTAAATGGAAAAGGAAAATTTCCCTCTACTCCAGGAGCTGACCCTCAAATTGAAAAGAAAGAATTAGAAGTTAAAACTGAAGTCCCTTCTTCTTCAGCACAAAATATTCAAACAGCTTCTCCAGAGTCTTTTGCATCCATGCCATCGGGAAAATCCGGAAAGGAAATTCAACGTATCGTGATCTTTTATAAAGACGGTAGTTTTGATGCCTTTGAAAATTGATTATTAGATTTAAAATGGATTATTTTGCGGTATGAAAAAATTGACCGCTTTAGTAAGCCTTATTCTGCTATCTGCCTGTTTTAACCCTGAAAGAAATTGTAAAGACCATAGAACCGGTACTTATGAATTTGAAAGCTTTATCAACGGAGAGCTGGTAACGAGCAGATTTATTCGTAACGACAGCCTTGAAGTAGAAAAATTCATGGGTGAGACCGATACTTCTACAGTTCGCTGGATAAATGATTGTGAATATATTCTCAAGAATACGAATCCTGAGGGAATGGCCGAAGAAAAACCCATTCATATAAAAATTCTCTCTACAACTTCCAAAGGTTACACGTTTGAATATGGATTAGTAGGCGATCCCAAAAAAGCTAAAGGAAAAGTAAAGAGAGTGGTCGAAAATTAGTTCTGCCTTTCTCTAAGTAACTTGTTCTGCTCCTCCATTTTATCGTTCAGGCTAGACAGCAATTCAATATCCTTCGGGGTGACCACTTTTTCATTCTTAGGATCCTGGGCCTTGTTTCGAAAACGGTTCATAAATTTAACCACCAGGAATACTACAAATCCTATTACAAGGAAATCTATTAAAGTTTCGATCAATAACCCGTATCCAATGGAAACTTCCTCAACAAAACCTGGCTCTCCTTTGGTTCCAGAACTTTCCTGCAGGATTATCTTTCTACTGGCATAATTCACTCCATTGGTGAGCATGCTTAAGGGAGGCATTAGTATCTGTTTCACCAGGACATCAATAACCTTGTTGAAGGCGGTACCGATGATGATCCCCACCGCCATATCTATCATATTGCCTTTTACGGCAAACTCCTTAAACTCCTTAATTAGACCCATTATTCGTCAAATAAAGATGGTTGTTCATCTGAATTCTTTTTCTTTTCAGGCTGTTTTATATCTCCAGATTTGATATCCTCTCCGGTAATTTCATCCTGTTTTTCAGAATCTGAATCTTCCTCTGAAGATTCCTTCTCCTGCGCCTCATAAGGCATAGGATCAAGAAGATTTATCTGGTTAACCTTCTCTGAAGTAAGCTGATTCCCTAAAGCCCTGATTCCTTTCACGGCAATAAATTCGGCGAGATTTACCTCTTCATTTTCACGTCGCTCCTTACCTTTTGGCTTGGTGTAAACTATTTCTGCCATCGGATAATAATCAGTAGAAACCAGTTCCAGGAATGAATCTTCATGATCGCTGATAAATTTCTCTTCCTTATCTGGTTGTTCTATCAGGAATCGCTTCACATAATAGCGTTCCTTTTCAGGCTCCCAGTAAATTGCAGAAACCGGTTTATCTTTAGACCATTTCTCCAGAACAATGATCTCGTCGTCAAATCTTGTAGTTAATTCAGGTTTAATGGTTTTCACCACACCATCCTGAGTAATGATGAGTAACCTGTCTTCACCCTTGAACTCGCCCAGAAGTTCACCTCTTTCGTCCACGTTAAGCCTTTTTACGGTTTCGTCGAACCAGATCCTGCGCGGCTTCAAAGTCGAAACTCCTTCTTCTTTTAATTCGATACGCTTAACAGAGTACTTGGTAACTATATTTCCTTTTACATTTCGCCCTTTTATCAATACATCGGCAAAATCCAGGTCGAATTTTACTTTTCTAATGCTTCCTACCTGGCGTAATAAAACGGTAACCACTTCGGCTTCACCATTAGGATTGGCAGAGAAATAAAGCACTTTCGAATCTTTCTTTCCCTGGCTTAGATCGTATTCTCTATCCCGGGTAACTGAAGTTACCGCAAATCGTTTCACATAAGTATTCCCGGCCTTACCGTCCCGGTATACCATATTATAAATTGTACGTTTATCCTTCTTTTTGAAGATCGCCACGTGAATGATATCCTTCCCGATAAAGGTTTTGGTATCAACCTTGGTCACCATCATCTTGCCATCTGCCGTAAAACAGATTACATCGTCAATATCTGAACAATCCGTCACGTATTCATCCTTCTTAAGTGAGGTTCCAACGAATCCTTCAGCCCTGTTCACGTAAAGCTTGGTATTCCTAATTACTACCTTGGTAGCTTCAATTTCTTCAAATAATCTTAATTCAGTCTTACGTTCTCTTCCTTGGCCGTAATCTTTTTTCAGTTTTCTAAAATAGTCTACGGCAAAATCAACAATATTGTCCAGGTTATGTTTTACCTGTGCGATCTCATCCTCAAGAGCTTCGATCTTCTGCTGAGCTTTATCGATATCAAATTTTGAAATTCTTTTGATCCGAATTTCAGTTAATCGAACGATATCCTCCTCGGTTACATCTCTTTTTAGATGTTTTGTATGTGGTTTTAAACCTTTATCGATCGCCTGGATCACTCCTTCCCAGGTTTCCTCCTCTTCGATATCACGATAAATACGATTTTCGATGAAAATTCTTTCGAGGGAAGAAAAATGCCATTGCTCTTCAAGTTCATCGAGTTTGATCTCCAGTTCTCTCTTAAGAAGATGCAAAGTATGATCTGTAGATCTTCTTAAAACATCTGAAACTCCTAGGAAAACCGGTTTATGATCGATGATCACACAACCTAATGGCGCTAATGAATTTTCACATTGAGTGAAAGCATATAAAGCATCAATGGTTTTATCTGGAGAAATATTATTAGGGAGATGAATTAAGATCTCAACTTCTGCAGCTGTATTATCCTCGATCTTTTTGATCTTGATCTTACCTTTATCATTCGCTTTTAATATAGAATCTATTAAGCTGGAGGTATTCGTTCCATAAGGAATTTCATTTATAACCAGCGTATTCTTGTCAAGCTGGTTGATCTTCGCCCTTATTCTTACTCTTCCGCCGCGTTTTCCGTCATTATAATTGGAAATATCTGCAATACCACCCGTTGGGAAATCGGGATAAAGCTTAAAACTTTTTCCCTGTAAATGCTTTATGGAAGCATCTATAAGTTCGTTGAAATTATGCGGAAGAAACCTGGTACTTAATCCAACAGCAATACCTTCAGCACCCTGAGCCAGAAGCATCGGGAACTTTACAGGTAAATTTACCGGTTCCTGTTTTCTACCATCATAAGAAAGTTGCCATTCGGTAAGTTTCGGACTAAAAAGAACTTCCAGGGCAAATTTTGAGAGCCTGGCCTCAATATAACGAGGTGCAGCGGCACGATCGCCGGTTAGAATATTACCCCAGTTACCCTGTGTGTCTATAAGAATATCCTTCTGCCCTATCTGTACCATGGCGTCACCGATACTAGCATCACCATGAGGATGATACTGCATGGTATGCCCCACTATATTGGCAACCTTGTTGTACCGTCCGTCATCAAGATCTTTCATGGAATGCATGATACGACGCTGTACAGGTTTAAAACCATCTTCGATAGCAGGCACAGCTCGTTCCAGGATCACGTATGAAGCATAATCCAGGAACCAGTCTTTATACATGCCGGTTACCTTTATAAGTTCTTCCTTATTCTCAAACTGCTCGTCCTGAGCTCCTTCTTGGTTTTCTTCCATTAGGCAGTAGGTTTGGGAAGGGTTTCTAATACCTTGTTTAAGGAATCAACCATTCCCCTTTTCTTTTTTCGGGTTAAAAATGTTGTATTGAAAGTATACTTTCTATAGCCTTTCTTTCTTCTTGACCGAATATAAATGGTCAAAGCTGAATAAATTCCAAAATCTACAAAATCAAATTTGCCCAATTTACGTTTCGGGAATTCAGCTTTTTTAACTCTATATTCCATGAATTTAGAAAAAAAGACTCCGTTATTTTTAAAATTCAAAGTTTCACCATCGCTGTCGAATTCGAATACCTGCCCTATTTTATGAACATAAATTCCAAGAAGCAAGGTGAGAATATTAGGCACAAAATGACTAAAGGTAATTTCCTGTTCGGTCTCGGAGGATGCCATGATCTCAATGTTCACAAAAACATTGGTAACAAAAACCGCAATCAAGACAATATAAATAGACGGTATTATTTTAACCTCATTTCTATTGGTAAATCTCATATTCCAAGTTCTTCAACTAGGTCAAGTTCAACTTTCAGGTTATCTATGATAAATTCCTGACGATCTGGAGTGTTTTTACCCATATAAAAACTAAGCATTTCCTCAATAGATTTATCTTTATCAAGCATTACAGGATCCAGACGTATATCTTCACCTATAAAATGAACAAACTCATCTGGAGAAATTTCACCAAGACCCTTAAATCGGGTAATCTCGACTTTACCTTTCAGCTTTTCTATGGCTGCTTTACGTTCCATCTCGCTGTAACAATAAATGGTCTCCTTTTTATTACGCACCCTGAAAAGTGGAGTTTGTAAAATATATAGATGGTTTTCCTTGATAAGTTCAGGGAAGAACTGCAGGAAGAATGTGATCAATAATAAGCGAATGTGCATACCATCAACATCGGCATCTGTAGCGATCACAATATTATGATACCTCAAGTCTTCCAGACCTTCCTCGATATTCAAGGCGGCCTGTAGCAGGTTGAATTCTTCGTTTTCGTAAACGATCTTTTTCGAAAGTCCGTAAGAGTTTAAAGGTTTCCCTTTTAAACTGAAAACTGCCTGTGTAACTACATCCCTACTTTTGGTTATTGAACCACTCGCCGAATCTCCCTCGGTAATGAAAAGCGTAGTTTCAAGACAACGCTCGTGTTTGCTATCACCAAGATGTACCCGGCAATCACGTAATTTCTTATTATGCAGACTGGCTTTTTTTGCCCTGTCTTTAGCCAGTTTCCTGATTCCGGAAAGATCTTTACGTTCTCTTTCAGCCTGAAGGATCTTCTTCTGAAGATTTTCAGCAGTTTCGGGATTTTTGTGTAGGTAATTATCGAGATTCCTTTTAACAAAATCATTGATATAGGTTCGTACCGTTGGCAGTTTTCCACCCATATCTGTAGAACCAAGCTTTGTTTTCGTCTGACTTTCGAAAACGGGTTCCATTACTTTTATGCTGATCGCCGCGACTATAGATTTCCTGATATCGCTGGCTTCATAATTTTTTCCGTAGAACTCACGCACGGTTTTCACAATGGCTTCTCTAAAAGCCGCCAGGTGTGTACCTCCCTGAGAAGTATTCTGACCATTCACAAATGAATGGTATTCTTCACTATATTGAGACCTACTGTGAGTAATGGCAACTTCAATATCCTCCCCTTTAAGGTGCAAAATAGGATAAAGCATATCATCTTCATGAATGCTATCTCCCAGAAGATCTTTTAGTCCATTTTCTGAATAGAACTTTTCGCCATTAAAAACTATGGTTAAACCTGGGTTCAGGTATACATAGTTTTTAAGCATCTTTTCGATATACTCATTTCTGAACTTATAATTTTTGAAAATAAGTTCATCTGGTATAAAGGTGATTTTTGTTCCTCTCCTTCTTGATGTTTCCTCGAGGTGTTCTTCATCTTTTAATTCCCCCTGCTCAAATTCGGCAGCATGACTTTTCGAATCACGGGAAGATTCCACTCGGAAATAGGAAGAAAGCGCATTTACCGCTTTGGTACCAACACCATTAAGTCCCACAGATTTTTTAAAGGCGCGGGTATCATACTTACCACCAGTATTCATTTTGGATACAACATCCACCACTTTACCAAGTGGAATTCCTCTACCATAATCACGAACGATCACGCGCTGGTTTTGAACAGAGATCTCAATGGTCTTCCCTGCTCCCATCACGAATTCGTCGATACTGTTATCTATAACTTCTTTCAGCAGAATATAAATCCCGTCATCCTGACTGGAACCATCTCCTAACTTCCCGATGTACATCCCGGGACGCATACGAATATGTTCTTTCCAGTCTAATGACCGAATATTATCTTCGGTATATTTAGTATTCTCGCTCATAGGTAGTAATGGAGTTATGCCCTAAATATAAGGTAATAGCTAAAAAACTAAAATAGTTCAGCACTAAAGTAATTAACAAAGATTTTAGAATAAATGTTAATTGCTTAGAAAATCGAAAGTTAGCAGATTTTTACCGGGTTCATTCCAGTAAAAATTTAGAAAGAATCTTAAAAAAAGAATAAGTTACACGTTAAAACGGAAGTGCATAACATCTCCATCTTTAACAATATATTCTTTTCCTTCTACGCGCATTTTACCCGCCTCTTTAACTTTGGCCTCACTTCCAAAGCTCACATAATCATCATAGCCAATTACCTCGGCGCGGATAAATCCTTTTTCAAAATCGGTATGAATCACCCCGGCTGCCTGTGGCGCAGAAGCTCCTACCGGGATAGTCCAGGCTCTAACTTCCTTCTCTCCGGCAGTAAAATATGTTTGAAGATCCAGTAAATTATATGCTCCTCGAATTAATTTAGCCGATCCTGGCTCCTCTAAACCTATATCCTGAAGGAACATCTGTCTTTCTTCAAAATCATCCAGCTCAGTAATATCAGCCTCTGTTCCAACAGCCAGTACTAGCACCTCAGCGTTTTCTTCTTTTACGGCTTCACGTACTTTCTCAACGTGGTCATTACCATCAACAGCAGCGCCTTCATCTACATTACAAACATACATTACTGGCTTATCTGTAATAAACTGTAATGGTTTTATAAATTCATTTCTCTCATCATCACCAAGTTCAATGGCACGAACAGATTTTCCAGCTTCCAATCCTGCTTTGACCTTTAATAAAGCAGCTTCTTCTTTTTGGGCTTCTTTATTCCCGGTTTTCGCTGCTCTTTTTACCTTATCGAGTTTTTTTTCAGCGGTTTCAAGGTCTTTAAGCTGAAGTTCCATATCGATGGTTTCCTTATCCCTTATAGGATTTATAGAACCATCAACGTGGACGATATTATCGTTTTCAAAACATCTTAAAACATGAAGGATGGCATCTGTTTCCCTGATATTTCCAAGAAACTGGTTTCCTAAACCTTCACCTTTGCTGGCTCCTTTTACAAGTCCGGCGATATCAACGATCTCAACAGTTGCAGGGATCACCTTTTCAGGATTTACAAGTTCTTCAAGTTTTAATAATCTCTGGTCTGGAACATTCACCACTCCCACGTTAGGTTCAATAGTACAGAATGGGAAATTTGCACTTTGAGCCTTGGCATTACTTAAACAGTTAAAAAGTGTCGATTTACCAACGTTAGGAAGTCCTACAATTCCAGCTTTCATATGATATAATTTTGATGCTTTGTTTTTGCGGCTGCAAAGATAGGTATTAGAAATGAGAATTTAATGGGATTAGTTGCAAGCTTAGTTGGATTTGGACTTAAAAAATAATCCGCAGAAAATAAGATACTTTCTGCGGATCATCAATCTTCCAAATTAGGATAGATTAGTCAATAAGATTTTTTAGTGGCTGAAAATCAGGATGTCCTGCCTGCCAGTAAAAAAAGGAAAAAATGTTAGCATATTTTTCAAAATTTTCTGCCTTGGTATCCCCCAAGCCATGGCCGCTATCAAAATCGGTTAGCAATAATATCGGATCATCAGAGGTATTAGCCACCTGAGCTTTTGCTGCGAATTTAGCCGGTTCCCAGGCAATAACCCTTGGATCGTTCATTCCTGAGGTTACCAGCATAGCTGGATATTCGGTACCCTCTTTTACATGATGATAAAAATCCATTTCCAACAAAGCTTTGAATTCTACAGGATCCTTTACTGTTCCAAATTCAGGAGCATTTACCGGGCCGTTTGGAGATTCTTCCATTCTTACCGTATTCATTGCACCAACCAAAGGTGAAACTGCTGAGAAAAGTTCTGGTCTTTCAGTTACTGCCCTTCCAACAAGAATTCCGCCGGCACTACCTCCAAAAAAAGATAGTTTTTCGGGTTGAGTATAACCCTTTTCAATTAAATATTCAGCCGTGGCAATAGCATCTTTCCACGTATTCGGCTTATTTGTTTTCTGCCCTGCACGGTGCCATTTGTCACCTAACTCTCCTCCACCTCTCACATGTGGAACAACAAATACTCCTCCATATAAAGTATGGATCAATAGTAGTGGGCTAAAAAAGGGACCTGTAGAAATTCCATATGATCCATAGCTGTACATAGTTGTGATATTAGAACCGTCCAGCTTGATATTTTTATTATGGATTATAGAAACCGGAACCATCACTCCGTCATGCGACTCCACCATTACCTCCTTTACAACAAGATCCTTGAGTTCTGGATATTCCGCTTCTGAAGACATAGGTTGATCTATAAATTCATTAGATTGCGGTACATATTTATATCGTTTTCCAGGTGTAGTCCATCCCGTAATGGTCACCCAAATATCATCATGGTCTGGTCCTTTGGATGATATCGAAGCAGAACCTGCCGTTTTTGGAAGTTTTATTTGCTGAGCCACATCATTATTATTGGCTTTATAGAAGAATTTAGTCTCTACACCGTTGGATTTTACGGTATAGTACAAACCATCCTGGGTAAGAGTAAAATTATCTATAGGTCCAATCTCAGGTTCTGGGATAGCTACCTTAGAATTTGAAAATGCCAGGTTACCTTTGGAAGCTTTTGTAATCTTAAAATTAGGAGCATTATTAAAGGTTAAATAATAGATTTCATTTTCACTTGTTTTGAAATCCTTTACCTTATCGTCTTGCGAAGTTAACTGTTCCCATTCTCCGGCCAGATCCTTATCGTTTACATATAACTTTATAGCCCTGTCTACAGTAACAATAATCCCGAAGTTTCTATCCATCTCCTTATCATAAATTAAAATTGGTATCTCTTCAGGTTTGATATTTAATTCAGGGTTTTTGGCGCTGCTAAATACTTCCTTATCATTAGCCTGAGCCGTACCCAATTTATGCTCATATACCTTTAAATTCATCTGTCTCTCCATATCTGAAATATCTGGAGAATTAAGTTTAAGATAATAAAATGAGTTATCCCCAGCGGTCCAGCTCATACCCTCAACAAGTTCCAGGGTTTCACCAATTTGTTCACCGGTTTGATCTAATACCAGAAGTTCACCATTTTCAGAACCATCTGGGGCAAGTATCACCCCTACCTTGTTTCCTAGCCTATCCGGATTAACCGAAGAAATTGTGTAAGTCTTTCCTGAATCATTTTTATACTTATCTGGATCCAACAATAATATCTCTTTTCCGTCGTAACCCTTACGGAAATACAATTTACCCGTCTGGTCCTCTGGTCTAGTTTTCAAATAATAGTATAAATCGTTATTGGTGATATTTAAATTACTAATCCTGGAAGCTGTTCTACTATCCATTTCTTCCATCTTGCTAATCATTTCCTTCTTTCCTGGAATAGAATTCAGGACAGATTCAGCATACTTGGTATTTGCCTTCATCCAATTGATTACTTCCGGATCACTAAGATCCTCCATGTACTGGTAGGGATCTTCCACCTTTATTCCATGGTATTCATTTACCGTATTTTTTGGCTTCGCTTTTTCAGGTTTTACAATTTCCTGTGATGCCATTAAAAAAGGCAACAATAATAATAGAACGGACAGATGTCTTTTCATAATTCCAATGGTTTTAGTTGATTAATTATTAATTCCGAAAAATGTTTTTGAAGGATCTTTTAGGTCAGGCTGGGAGTCTAAATATAATAAATAATACTGTAAAACAGGTAGTTACGAACATTCAAGGAAAGATTTATTTTTTTATCCTAAGGCTGAAACTGTATTTTGTTTAATATTCCTTTAACTGTAGAGGCTTTTAGTTTTTTATAATTTTAAACGGAAGACTGATTCCTGATTCTTAATCACTTAAACATTTTTTATGCCTAAAAAATCAACCGAAAAAGAAAATCTCTGGTACAAGGACGCAATAATTTACGAGCTGCACATAAAGGCTTTTTTTGATAGTAATGATGATGGAATTGGCGATTTTGAGGGCTTATTGCAAAAACTCGATTACCTCGAAGACCTTGGAGTCACTGCGATCTGGCTACTACCCTTTTATCCTTCTCCATTAAGAGATGATGGTTATGATATCGCCGATTATTACTCGATTAATGAATCTTACGGAAATGTAGAAGATTTTAAAAAGTTCATCGAAGAAGCTCATAGCAGAGGTTTAAAGGTGATCACGGAATTAGTGATAAATCACACTTCAGACCAGCACCCATGGTTCCAAAGAGCTAGAAAGGCCCCCGCAGGTTCCCCGGAAAGAAATTATTATGTTTGGAGCGACGATCCCCATAAATATAAGGACGCCAGGATCATTTTTACAGATACTGAACCATCGAACTGGAGTTGGGATGCAGAGGCTCAGGCATATTACTGGCACAGGTTCTTTTCTCACCAGCCCGACCTGAATTTTGACAATCCTCAAGTTCAGCAGGAAGTATTTGATATCCTGGACTACTGGTGTAAGATGGGTGTAGATGGGTTCAGGCTGGATGCCGTACCCTACCTTTTCGAAAGAGAAGACACCAATTGTGAAAACCTGCCACAAACTCACGAATTCCTTAAAGACCTAAGAGCTTATGTAGATAAAAATTATGATGATAAGCTTTTACTTGCTGAAGCCAATATGTGGCCTGAGGATTCTGCAGCCTATTTCGGAGACGGGGATGAATGTCACATGAACTATCACTTTCCAATTATGCCCCGAATGTTCATGGCTGTAAAGATGGAAGATCGATATCCAATAATTGATATTATAGATCAGACTCCTGAAATTCCTGAGAACTGCCAGTGGGGAATTTTCCTTAGAAATCATGATGAACTTACCCTGGAGATGGTGACCGATGAAGAACGGGATTATATGTATAAAGTATACACGAAGGATCCCCAGGCGAAGATCAATGTTGGAATTAGGCACAGGCTGGCTCCACTACTGGAAAACAATAGAAGTAAAATTGAGTTGATGAATGTGCTACTTTTTTCCCTTCCAGGAACACCCATCATCTATTACGGTGACGAAATTGGCATGGGAGACAACTTCTACCTTGGTGACCGTGACGGGGTTCGTACACCAATGCAATGGTCAGCCGATAGAAATGCAGGTTTTTCACTTGCAAACCCTCAGAAATTATACCTCCCTTTGATCATAGACCCTGAATATAAATATGAATCCATAAATGTAGAAACACAGCAAATGATCTCATCTTCGCTTTTATGGTGGATGAAAAGGATCATAGGAATGCGTAAAAAATATAAGGCTTTCGGCCGTGGGGATATAGGATTCCTTTCACCAGCAAATTCAAAGATCATAGCTTACACCAGAAAATTTGAGGATGAAAAGATTCTTGTCCTGGGAAATCTTTCCAGGTTCTCCCAACCCGCCGAGATTGACCTGGAAGAATTTAAGGGTTACACTCCTGTGGAGGTCTTTAGCCATAACAGGTTTCCTGTGATTTCAGAAAGGCCATACCTTTTTACTCTTTCCCCTTATGGATATTACTGGTTTGTACTTGAAAAAGAAAGAGAAAGAGTTGAGGGTAAAAGCAAGATACCGGCTTTAAACATAGATAACTGGAGTAATCTATTGAAAAACAGAACCCTTCAGAAACTTTCAGGGCAGATCCTCCCGCCTTACCTGGACCACCGAAGATGGTTCGAAAGCGCAGGTAGAATAATCCAGGAAATTACAATTAAAGAATCGGTTGAAGTAAAAATTAAAAACCTTCCTACAAGAATCCTGGTACTGGAAGTTACTTATAACGAAGGATTACCAGAATTATACCAGCTACCCGTTTCTTTTTCAGCTATGGAAAACGAAAATCTTCTGAATGAAATTCCGAAAAGAGGAATTATTGCAAAGTTGAAAATTGATAAGGACGAAGGATATCTTTTTGATTCAGTTTACGCTGAAGATTTTAGAGATCATTTGATCGATAGTTTTCGCAAATCTCAGAAATCCAGAGCAGGTTCTGGAGAATTAGAGTTTTCAGCAAATAAAACAATTTTAGATTCCCTGGACGCAGAACCAAGATCGGAACTGGTGAGTACTGAAAAACGCCAAACCATTATTACCTATGATAATAAACTGATCTTAAAGCTCTACAGGCGACTCGATCAAACCTTTAATCCAGATGTGGAAACCATTAAATTCCTTTCAACAAAAACCGATTTTGAAAAGATCTCAGGATATGCCGGAGCCATTAAATTTAATCGTAAAACCGGAAAACCATATTTCTTCGGTATGATGCAAGAGATGATTGAAAACCAAGGTGAAGTATGGTCTCATGTAAAAGATTCCTTAGACAGGTATTTCGAGAGAGTTCTTACATCTAATAAGGAATTTCAAATTAAAAGGCCTTTGAATAGAATTACCGAGGCATTGAGTTATGAAGACTTCCCTGTAGAATTTAAAGAACTATCAGGGATCATTTTACCAGAAAGGATTTACCAACTTGGTGAATTTACTGCCGAGTTACATGATGCCTTATCCCAGCATTCTTCAGATAAAGATTTTGACAAGGAAGAATCTTCCCTCCATTACCAAAGGTCCCTGTTTTCTGGACTTCAGACCCTAACCAGAACCAGCCTGCAAAAACTTAAATCAATTTTAAGCGAACTCCCGGAAGATACAGCCAGGGAAGCCGGTGAAGTGATAGGTCTAAAGAACGAAATATTAAAATGTTTTAAAGACATCTATGACCATAAGATCCCTGTGATGAAAATTAGAACTCACGGTGATTATCACCTTAGGCAGATCCTCTGGACAGGCAGGGAATATATCATGAATAGTTTCGAAGGTGATCCCGCAAAATCATTCAGCGAAAGAAGAATACGCCGGTCTGCTATGCGCGACCTGGCGGCTATGATTCGCTCTCTCCATTATGCCGCCTATAGCAACATCCTTTCTTCGGAATATGATCAACAGCGTAAGGAAGGAAACCTGGAGGAATGGGCAGAAACCTGGCATTATTACATAAGCCGCTTATATATAAAAGGTTATAATGATAAGGCCAAGGGTAAAGATTACATTCCGCAAGAACTTGAGGATTTTAAAATTCTCATGCATACTTTCCTGCTCGAAAAAGCCCTATCTGAGTTGAATTATGAAATCGATAACCGCCGGGAATGGATCTTAATTCCTATTCGGGGAATTAAAGGTATCCTGGGTTACTATAATAAGGAAGATTAGAGCTGAACAAGTTTTAAAAAATAGAGCCTCAAAATTGAGGCTCTACTTGTGTTATTCCACTATATACATTTCGTTAGAAGCTTTGATATATTCCTGGGGATTGAAAGTAGATTCAAAACTATTTCTCACCATATCCAGTTTTAGCTTCAGGTTTTGCATTTCATCCTTCAAGTAAGGATCTTTTTGATATTTATGGATCAGTTTTTCATATTTCTCCAGGTTCTCAAGAATCCTGAATGTCAACATTCCAAACCTAATTTTCAGGTTCTGCACAACGAGCATTTGATCATGATATTCCTGTTTCCAGTTTTCAGGATTGGTTTTCCGCTCCTCCACGATCTTATTTTCAGCGATCTTTGAAATATCAAGGACATATTGAGTACGCTTTTTTGCGTCGGTCTCATTCGTGAAGTTTTCAGTGAAATCCTTTTTCTTTATATCCAGGATCTCCACCAGGTTATCTTCCATCGCCTTATTTTGAAGTTCTTTGAGCTCATTAAGACTTTTGGTAATAGCTTCCCATTCGGTTTCTATAAGGTCTTTATCGTGAGTGAATTGAGCTATCGAGGTGGTTAACTTAAGCATTTGCATACTTTGTTCTTTCAATTCCTTATCCCTCCTGTTAAGTGAGCCTATAAAACTACTAATCCCATCGAAAAGGCTTCCTGCGAACATTCCGGTAAAAGGTGTTCCCTTTGCCAGGTCTCCAGTTACCTCCAGCATATGGTTCAATGCCTGAAGCCTTGCTTCATCCTCTTTTTCCTCGGCAATATATTCCTTGAATTTCCCGAACCATTCCTGGTAACCTTCGTAATTCATAGGATTTCCAACGGCATCCAAAGTTGAATAAAACTCCCGGGAGGTATTGAACAGGTTAAGAGGTTTAATTTCCCTCTCCATAGACGCCAGGTTCAATACAGCAGAACTATAATTGTACTTATAAACACTCACCGTGTTTTTATCTATTTCTTCCTGTCTTTCTTCCAGGTATTTCACCCTTTCCAGTAATTTCTCTACTTTTTCTGATGCTGAGTTTGAATTCTTAATGCTCTCATCCAGGTTGGTGATCTTGGAGTCTATTTCCTTGATCCTAAACTCCAGGTTCTGGCTTAACAAACTACGTTCTCTATTAAGCTCTTTCAATACCTGTTCGGTTACTGAAGCATTTTGATTATCGGCATAAATTTGAGCATCCATTTCATTGAAGCTGAAAAAGACAGCCGATATAGCGAAGATTATTCTCTTCATAATTAATTTCGATTTAGGTCAACTTGATTAACGCTTCAGGAGGGAGCATATTTCATGCCACCAAAATAAAAAAGGCAGTAAGTACCAATCTGGGCTAAAGGGCCTAAGATTATTGTAGAAATAATAGTCAGAAAACCTGAATTTTCCCCAATCTCATGAAAATAGGAAAGGTAATTTGATTCTTCTCCCCGAAGGCTTTTCTAAGATCTGTCTCTATCATAAAAACCGGATCTTTTTTCTGACTTTTTTCAAAATGTTTTACTGCAGACCAGGTTCTAAGGTATCCAAGTAGATGTTCAATTGTCCAGTTATATTTATGTCTGAATTCAGGAGTTTCCAATTCTTTAAATGGGAATGGTATCGTAAGGTATTTTTCCTCCAGATACCTTCTTTCCTCATCCCAAAACGGACCTATAATGTCCTGATAAAAATAATGAATGACCTTATTCGTTTCTGGATTACTTTGAAAGAGTCCATAACCCAATAGGACTAATAGTCCGTCAGGTTTCATACATCGTTTAACCTCAGCAAAAAAGGACTCAAAATCGAACCAGTGTACCGCTTGTGCCGAAATAACTAGATCGAATAAATCTTCATTAAATTCGGTCTTTTCTGCCGGCTGGATAGAGTAATGAATATTTTCTTTTTTTACAGCGTTCCCTAACTGATTTTCACTAATATCTGTAGCCTCCACCCTATGGAAAAATTCTGCTAATTTACCTGCAACCTGACCATTTCCAGTGCCGCAATCCCATGCAAAACCAGTATCAGAAAGTTGAGACCTAATGAAATTAAAGACCTCTTCAGGGTACCCGGGTCTGTATTCGGAGTAAAATTGAGATCCTTGTGAAAAATTATCTTTCAATGTATTTCTGTTAAACTGAAAAGGAATATCTGTCTGAATTTTCATATGCCTACTTCCCATCTCAGGCAATACATGTCACTACATGTTAAATACTGGTCTTCTTGAATCAAGTTATCATTTCACCAATCTTCGAAAATAAAATTCCGAAATTTCTACCATTTTGGGATAAAATTCAGTGAATAGAGAACTTACGCTATATTCTATCAAAATTAACGGATTAAATTAAAGTTTCAAAAATGTGATTTTCCCCATTATAAATCTGGAAAGTCTTTAATCTATTTTTACAAACCAAATTTAAAAAATCACAACAAACCCACTATTAAAATAATATTTTAGCAATTGTTCACTTCAATTTCAAGGCTATTCACATCATTTTAAGCCATAAATTCCTTATATTGTATAAGTTTATTTCAATCATAAATACAATTGTTATGAAGCACTATGAATCATATTTAAATGTGAAGACTCCCTTCCTTTTAATACTTTTCAGTTTTCTGTTTGTTGCTGTTCAAAGTTTTGCTTTTCAGCCTTCAGATATTAAATATGTTGAGTATAAGGGAGAGGTAGTAAATGCCCGAAATGGAAAGCCGATTTCTTCAGCTTATCTTGCCTTGAACAATAGTAATATCTCTACTATTACCAATTCTGATGGTGAATTCTCTTTAAAAGTACCGGAAGATCTAACAGAAGCAACAGTTACTATTTCTGTGCTTGGCTTTCAAAGTAAAACCCTTCCGTTAACCTATTTTGAAAGTGCAAACACCAGGATAGAATTGGATGAAACGGTTGAGGAATTAACTGAGGTTAGCCTTTATAAAGCTACCAATCCCCGTTTGCTGGTTAGAGAAATGTTAGATAAAAAAGATGATAATTACCTTTCAGATCAAAGCCTTATGACCTCGTTTTACCGAGAAACCATTAAAAAAGGATGGAGCAATGTAAGCCTTTCCGAAGCAGTGGTTAAGATCTTTAAGAGCCCGTATAATTCTGCAAAAAAGGACCTTGTTTCCATTTATAAAGCTCGTAAGAGCACAGATTATGATAAATTAGATACGGTAGCTCTAAAATTAAGAGGTGGCCCGTTTAACACTTTATATCTGGATATGATGAAATATACCGAATATGTGTTAAGGCCGGAAATGCTGGATAGTTATGAATACAGGTTTGATGATCCTACTAAGATCAACGACCGTTTTACCTATGTAGTTGATTTCAAAGAAATAGATGAATCTGATCCTTGGTACTATGGTAAGCTATTTATTGATGCTGAAACCTCTACTCTGGTTAAAGCAGACTATCACTTGAATGTGGACGACCGTAATGCAGCCGCAGAAATGTTCGTTAAAAAGAAACCTAATGGTTCTAAGGTATATCCTACCGAATTAAGTTACCAGGTTGATTATGCACAGGAGGATGGAAAATGGCATTATGCTTATGGGAAAGCCCAATTGGAATATGTCGTGAATTGGAAAAGGAAGATATTTAATTCCAAATATAAGATCAACAGTGAGATGGTTGTAACCGACTGGCAGGCTTATGCCGGTGATGACTGGAAAAAATCTGTAGATCTAATTAAGCCTAATATTGTAATGGTAGATGATGTCTCAGGATTTTCTGATTCCGAATTCTGGGGAAGTAATAACATTATAGAACCGGAGAAATCCATTCAAAATGCGATAGATAAGATCAAACGAAAAATAGATGACCAATAAAAAAGAAACCCTCGCTGAAAAGTGAGGGTTTTTTTATTTGAATTAGCCAAAATTCAATTTATCCAACAACTAACGTCTTCGTAAAGTTGTTGGTTTTCGTTTTAATCTGAACAGTATAATTACCGGGAGGAACTTCTGAGAAATCTAACTTCTTCTTAATAACCAAGTCATTACAGGTTAATATCCCAACAGGCACGCCAAATTTATCAAATATTTTTATTTCTACCCTATTTTTTTCAGGATTTGCCAGATAAACAGAAACCTGATCTTCATCACCTCTATATAAAGGCTTAAAAATCAAAAGGTTTGATCTGTAATTTATAATCAATTTATCTTTGATTTTGGTGATAACAGAGGTGGAAATATGGAATTCCCGGTCTAGTTTTAACGTATATTCACCATCCGGAAGACCATTGAAATCAAATTTCCTGGTTATACTATCCTCTTCCAGAATACGGTCTTTATATATGATCTCTTTATTTTCACCTAACAGACTTAGCAAAGCTCCTTTTTCCACTTTGGAAAGGCTTACCAGAAGATACTGCTGGTCACCTACTTTTAAATCGATTCCGTCGTTCGCCCTTGAATTTAAGCTGACTAATAGAAATAACGCAAGCGTCAAAATTTTAAATGTCTTTTTCATAATCTTAGGTTTTAAATTAGACTTCAATTAAAAGCTTAACCAAACTTAGATTAATATCTCCTTGAATAGTAGAAGGATATGTGCAGGTTTATGTTCTTATTTAACCATCTGGAATATAATGAAAACGTTTTCGGTTAATATTGAACATATTATTGATAATTTTGTTACACTCAGCTTTATTCTCAAAGATTAATTTTAGGAAAATATGCCACAAATGAATACTGGAAATAAACCAACACTAGAGAGGATAGAACCCGAATTTGGCAGTTCATTTTCCTTTAGAACATATTATAGCAATCCTGATAATAAGAGAAATACTTTCTGGCATTATCATCCCGAGATCGAACTTGTTTATGTAAATGGCGGCTGCGGAAAAAGACAAATAGGTAGCCATATTTCTTATTATCGTAATGGCGACCTAATTCTTATTGGATCACTTCTACCCCATTGTTCATTCACAGATAGCCTTACCGGCCATGAATGCGAATCGGTCATTCAATTCAAGCAGGATTTGCTTGGAGAAAATTTTTTCCAATCCCCAGAGTTAATTGGAATTAGAAACCTACTGGAAAGAGCCAAAAAAGGGATTGTATTTCACGGTAATACCAAGAGACAGATTGGCGCCAGGATAGAAGAACTCAAAAATAAGGAAGCATTTCCCAGATTAATGGGATTGCTTGAGGTTCTGAAAGAACTGGAAAAATCTGATAATTACACCATCCTGAATGCAGGAGGCTTTATCCTGGAAGCTTCATTTCAGGATAATGACAGGATAAATATTATTTTCAATTTCGTTAAAAAAGAATTTAAAAGATCAATTAGTCTGGATGAAATAAGCCAGGAAGTTAGCATGACCATTCCAGCCTTCTGCAGATATTTTAAAAAGATCACTGGTAAAACCTTCACCAGATTCGTCAATGAATATAGACTTACTCATGCTGCCAAACTACTTCATGAGAAACAAATAAGTATTACCGATGTTTGTTTTGAGAGTGGCTTTAATAATTTCAGTCATTTCAACAAACAGTTCAAGTCCTTTACCGGAAAGTCTCCTTCGGTTTATAGAAACGAATTAAAATTCAGTGTTTCCTGAAATACAAAATCCCGCTAAAACTTAGCGGGATTTATTTATTTATAAAATATTATTTCTACTCCTCGTGCATAAAGCGTTGTTTTGTCAGTAGCTCTTCATCGCTCTCAACGTGATCATCATCTGGAACACAACAATCTACAGGACAGACTGCGGCGCATTGAGGCTCTTCATGAAAACCTTTACACTCTGTACATTTGTCTGGTACTATATAATAAATTTCATCACTAATAGGTTCCTGAGCTTCGTTTGCGTCGGCTTCTATACCATTCGGGAGGACTACTTCTCCCTCAAGGTCGGTACCATCGGCATACCTCCAGTCGTCTGCACCTTCATAAATTGCGGTATTGGGACACTCCGGTTCGCAGGCCCCGCAGTTTATGCATTCATCGGTTATTACAATTGCCATAGCTGTTCTTTTATTTGTAAATTTAAAAACTGAACGAAAAAAGACCGGTAGCTTTTAGGAAATTTTATGGTTTTAAGCTGCGGAAACTTTAATTTCGCTGCACAAAAGAATTTATTCAAAAACTCCTTTAATTTCAGTACTTTAAAATATTAATTTGTGCGGTAGCCATCAATAAATTACCTTTAACCCACACACAAACACACACATTTTTCTTTAATTAATTTAATTATCTGATGGAGATTACACCAAAAACCAGAAGTGCAGGTAAAGATCACCTCTATATTTTTATCAATGTTCATGATGGTGGTAAATACCCCATAGCACGTCCATCAGTGGGTGTAAAAATAAAGAAACAAAATTGGAATAAAAAAGGAACCAGTGATAAAAAGAATTGGGTAAAAACCACCGAACCTGATTACAGACGAATCAATCAGAAGATTCATGATCTGATGATTCAGATTGAAGCTGAATTAAAAGGATTCACCACAAAAGAAATTACCCAACAGAAAGAAAAGAAGATCACGGGTGGTAAACTCAGTTTCTTTAACTATGCTGAAAAGCGTATGAAAGGAAGGGGAAATATAGATACTAAAGTGAATGATCAATATGCTATTAAGAAACTTAAGAAGTTCTTGGAAATTCATGGGTTAATTGGTCTTCAATTTGGTGATATCACCAGAACATTAATGAATGACTTCTATAGATGGATGCGTAATTCAAACCTGAAAGCTTCATCCGCTAAGAAATATATTGAAAGCATTCAGGCTATGTATAATGATGCCCTGGAAAATCCTGATTGTTCATTTGATTTGAAAGGGCATCAAAAGAACCCTTTCCATAGATTTAAATACGATAAGGAAATATCGGCAACCACTCCAAAATCCTTTACCAAGAAAGAATTTGAATGCTATGTAAAGGCTGTATTACCAGAAAATGTACGCAAACCTCATAAGTATAAGTTATGCCATAATATGTCCAAATTCCAGTTCTGGGGGGCCTTTAGAGTAAGGGATATTATGTTATTGAAGTGGTCTAATCTTGTTACCTATGATGATCATATCAATGTTGATTTTTTTACCTCCAAGGGTAAAAATCATATAAACAGACCTCTACCCCCATCTATTATTCTATTATTGGCTAATCAATTGGACAAATATGTTACCCATACCACACAAAAATTAGGGGAATTTGATAAGCAAATCGAATATAACCAACAGGAGTATGAAAGAACCCAGAAAAGTATTCCACCAGTTAATAAAATACCTAATGATGTTTTAATTGATCTATTGAAAAAAGGATATTCATTAGAAGATATTACAAATCAAAAATTTCATCCAATTCATAAGAAATTGAAAAAGCTTGAAAAGAAGATTGAAAGCTTATTCAAACAGAAACAAGGCTATGTCGAAGATATTTTACGAGGTGTTATAAAAAATCATCCAGATGAATACATTTGGGATTGGGGTAATGAATCCTGTTGGGGTGAAAGGTCACCTGAGCAATGGACAAATAAAGATTTAAAAACCATGAGATCAAACATAAATAGCTATTCGGATTACATTGATCGCATTGCCAAAAAAGCTGGTGTAGATAGAAAAATAAGCTCTCACATAACAAGACATACCGCATCCCAAATGATGTTTGATGAAGGTATGACCGCACACCAAGCTGGTGAATACCTTACCCATAAGTGGTTGTCCACAACCGAAAAGTATAGAGGTAGGTTCAGCAGAAAGAATGATGAAATATCAGAAGGATTATCCAACTTAATCAATTAAAATAATGGATTATTTCCTATTTTTGCTTGGAATTTTTCCTATTTCATGAAAGAATTAAATGAATATTCAGGACCAACTACCACAAAAAAGGATAGAGAAATGATCCCCAAAGAAATTCAATCTAAGATTTGGGTGGACTACTATTTCATGGCTAAAAGGTTTGAAAAGGATGTTGATATTATATCCTTAAATGTATGGGTTGTTGTCAAAGATATTGAAGGAAAATATTATGGAAAACGCTTAAGGCATAGTGGTCATTATGCAACCTGGAAAGAAGTAATTAATAATGATATCTCTAATTTTCTTTTAAGCTTACAATTAGACTTTGGCAAGGTTCAATATATTTTTCAAAACCTCGAGATCAAAAAGGAAGGTCATATTATCAAATATGATTACAGGCAAGGAGGTTGTTATTTAGGCATTGATGGAACTGACAAATTACATATACGGGAAGATAAATTTCACCTCTATGATTTTGAAAAATTCATGTAGTTTAATAATCATGAAACGGTTACTATTATTGGTTTTTTTATTGGGGGGAATTTTACATGGCCAGGAAAAGGTATTCCACTCACCCATTACTGAATATGTTACCACTCCTGCTGATGGTGAAGTTTTTAAACATATAAAGAGAGAAATCATTTTGTTTGAAGATAGGTTACTATTGCGAACATTTAGACCTGAAGGTGATACTGATACCGAAATTTGGTCTTTGGCAGATAATAAGTTCAAACTTCAATTGGGTAGATCCAAATTGGTGGCATCGTGTAAAACCTACTTGATATTTGAGGGTGTTCGGGTGAATGCTCAATGGAATTTTCTAGAAAATGATGAAGGTAAAATAGATGTAATATCCAGGACTATTACAAATGATCAAGGAAAAGAACCTTTAATTACAAGGTTTCATATAGATTAATTTAGTCAATCTAACTATTCTGGGTGAATTGGATTTCTTTTTTAGCCATCCTAAAATTGCCTGAAAAATTTAAATTCTGCAATCGCTATTGTAATAACTGAGGGTGGTAATATTGACACCAACAAAATTGAAGATTTGAAAAAGGCTGCTAAAAACTTCTATGAGCAATATTAATTATTGGTTCCCTTTTAATTTTCAATGTACCCCTTCACCTTCTGTACGGTTCCTAGTGATACATCACAAAGCTTTGCGATCTTGCGTAAACTGTTATCACCTAATTTCAATTCTTTAACCACTTGGGGATATTTAGATAGAAAATCAGCTATACTTTCAGTACTGCCTTTTTCACGCCCCTTATATGTCCCCTTAGCTTTTGCAATGGCAATCCCCTCACGTTGTCTTTCCAACATTGTTTCACGTTCCATTTCTGAAATATTGGCCAGTACCGATATGATCAATTTAAATGCTGGATTAGATTTATTTTTAATCCTGCTTTCTATCCCCAGGTTATCGACCTTCACTACTACCCCAGCCTTATCCAGTAATTGAAGTGTGGTTAATATATCTAATAAATTCCTACCCAATCGATCCACTGCATGCACACTTAAATAACTTATTTCCCCTTGATCTATTGCACCCAATAGACCTTTCCCTTGCTCTCTCTCATTGAAGGGAATTGAACCACTGCAAACGTCTAAATACACCTGTTCATCTTTATGCTGTTCTGCCAATTGGCGTTGGTGTTTTTGGTTTGGGGTTGAGATTCTAATGTATCTTGCTTTCATTGGATAAGTGATTTAAATAATGATTATTTGACTACTTCAAATATAAAACATTATTACAATTGTAACAATTTTAGGGTGGGTTTATTTAGCACTATGTTGAATCACTAATTATGTTTGTAGTAAATACAAAACTATATAACGGTTAGGCCATGCCCTATTTTTAATACAGATCACAAATTTATGAGCTACTGAATGTTGGGTGGGAATGGGAAATTAACAGATTAACGGTATCTGGGGGTCCTGATCACAAAAGGAAGAAATCCAAACAAAAGGATATAAGCTTATATAGGTCGATTGTAAGCTTATAGTCTTATTTTCATTATTTTAACTAAATAATATTCCAATAATTGTAAGAATTAAACCGATAATAACCAACAATCCCTTATGATCCTCAGCCCAATCACTTATCTCTTTAATTAAACTTTTTGAATTTTCTTTAATCTCTTTTTTGGTAGTAGGTTCTTTAGGTTCTGGGGTATCCTGATCATGTTTCCATTTTGGATAACCGATATCAAAAACTTCATTACCCTTTTCTGTTAGTATAAACCTACCCTTTTCACTAACAATCAGTTTACCATCCTTCAATTCCTTCACACCATTCCTAAATTTATAATCCACCTTTGAAAGTTCCTGAAAATATTTATTTGTGATGTTCTTATATTTAACTTCAGTTATTATAGAATCCAGGTATTTGGCATCTGGTTTCAAATAATCTCTAATATCAACTGATTGATTCGGTACTGGTTTAAATCCTTTGCCATTATTATATAGTTTTCCTTCAGCTACTAATTGGTTGGTAATATGTACTTCAAGTTTTGTGCTGCACTTAGTTAGTGTAAATAAATATTCTTTAGCTTTTTGAAATATTATCTTCTTCATATAGGCTTCCAACCCCAAATTAGAAGCTGTAAAACCATTTTCTGTTAAACTATATAATATCTCTTCCCCTTCATCATCTTTTTCTACAAGTTCCAATTGGATAAGATCATTTAATGCTCTATTAAAGTTGGTAATATGGAAGGGGAATTTTGATCTTAAGGAAAGAAAATCAATAAAAATATGATCTAATATTTCGTAAATCATTATTCCTTCAATAATCAAAGGTTGTCTATAATCTATATTATTCATTTAAAATATTTTCCCTCGCTCATCGTAGGTCTTGCAAATTTAAAAATACCAGCTTAATCGGACTGCGTAGTCATTTGAAATTACCTTAACTTAAAGCATTCATTCGCTCTGTAAGAACTTCTGTAAACTCAGTTACATTTTCTATAGCTGGTGATATATGATATAATGATTTATCAAATAAATCCATGTATGAACTTATTAAATCAGAATAAGCATCAATAATTAGGTTCGTAGTTTTAGCTGGTAAATCCTTATCTCTAAATTCGTAAACCTTTTCATATATTTTATGGGTTCTATCTTCAAGATTTTCTCGATGTTCAAATACAACATCTTTAAATGCCATTGCATGGTTCGTCTGCTGTTGAAGGATATTATTCAATTTTGTGATAAAGTCATGTTCAGTCATGTTCTAATTTTTACGATTAATACTTTAATTTATTTCCCACCCCCAGCTTTTGGAGTATGATCTAAAGTTTATAAAGGTCAAATTTGCCGTTTAAATATTATTTTGATAATAATGCCCTAAAGGCTTCCACAACTAAAGTAACAAACCAACCATAATGCTTCGTCAAGTTCATTCCTTTCTGAATCCAGTTAGGATGTTCTTTCAACTGTTTCTTCCTTATATAATCAATTGGGTGGTAGAATACGAATTCATGAAATTTAGTTCCCTTTATAATTAGATAAGAACCGTTAGGGCTATATCGAAAATAATCTACTACATCTAATTTGAAAAGGGTTGTTATGGCATGGGTATTCACATTATCATCAGGTGGATAATAGTTACCATTTTTAGAAATCGCATCAATGATTTCATTCATCTTTTTTTCGGTAGCAGGGGTAATGCTCTTCCAATTGATCATATGTAGGTAATTTAAGTTCTACGGTATTTTCTCTTTTCTACTCATACTTAGTTGGTGTTTCATAATTGAATAAATGATATTTGAGCATCAGATGAAATTGGTTAGAAGATCATCTAATAAATTGCAATTTAATGTAATTACATTCCTATTTAGAATTGATATAAATTACTTATTCACAATCTTATTAACCGTAACCGTTATATTTTTAATTACCCCCCGCTGCTATTGGTAATTTATGAGAATATATAAGTGCTGATGCTCGGGATTTGATCAAGAATTAGCTTTCTGATTTTTCTACTTTTTTCTGAATTAAATCACCTAAAATCTCAGCCAAGCGAGCACCGAACTTTACCATAAAGGAAGATAAGAAAGCAAAACCTAAAGCTATAATAGCTATCCAGGGATTATCTAAGATGATTTCTAAAACCTCAGAAGACATAATATTAGTCTAATTAATATTGGCTGTATCCCCCTGACTACAACCAAAATTCAACTAATATTAAATTTGGTTTTAATTCTGCGAAAATAAGGGGGTTATTTAGATAAAAGCCCGTGTTCTATTGTTACCTACTCTTCAGTAACTCACCCACGTTCTTAAGTCGGTTCTAAACAATCTACTATTTGTTCTTTCACATTCTCTTCCATTCCCATGAGAAGAGAACCTTTAAATTCAAAAACAAATATATAGGTTAGTTTGCTACATAAGTTTATTGTAATGAGGTTTTTATCAACACTTAGTCAACAGCGGTGAATTAATCAATACGAAAAAACCCCAGCATTTCTGCTAGGGTTTAAAAATTATTTCTTGATTTTATGTTTTACCCAGTCATATAGATCACTGGCTATTCTTTTAATTAATCCCGTTCCTAATGCACTTAGAATAAGAACAAGTAAATCCATTATTTGGATATCCATAATTTCTTAAGAATTAAAGATTAAGACGGTACCCAACCTCTGCATACCATCTTCGGTTAAAATCCTTTCATGAAAGAATTTTGAGGTTGGTATTCTTAAGATGCTTATGTGTATGCCTATTATTCTTGCCTTGTTTCTTTTGCCTGTGTTTGCCTATTGGTGCGAAAGTTTCTATGAACTACATTGCTTTTCTATGGCCTTAGATTGGCTTGATGATATTGGCTTTTTGCTTATGGCTTAAAGGTTTGCATCAAAACAAATATAAATTAACTGGTTTAATTGGATTATTTAGAACAGTTAAATTTATTACATTTGGTGTATGGAATGGATAGGAATTATTATTGCTACACTTAGTTTGGGACTCCAAGCTTATGATTCCCTATTCAAAAAAAATGCAACGCTGTCTGATACACTAAGAAAAAAAGACTTACATGGTATGCTCTTAATACCAAAAAAAATCTAAGTGCGATAACCGACACCGTTATAAAAAACTCTTTGGTGTTATAGCTGCGTTATTATTATTCCCACAACCACGAAATATTGAGATTAAAAAACCCTCATATACTTCATAGTACACGAGGGTTAACTTTTAATGATCTAGAGTAAATCAATCATCAATATCTACACCTGTTTGGATTCTGATCTGATTAATTGTTTCTTCTCTGGTTGCATTATTGGCTCTAGCCGTTTCAATTGCATCATCTACATCTTCAGGGTTAGCACCTTTCTCTATAGCATATTCCCTTAAATTTTCATAATTCATCATTCTTAGTTTTAGTAATTGCTGATTACATAAAAGCTTTATGCAATTGTTCCAATAATGTAATAACGGTAGCTGAAATACCAATAATCGTTGTGGCATGTTTCTGAATTGCTTTCAGAAAATTTAAAATTTCTTCCATGACTTGAATTTTTGTTATGCTATATATTAGTGCTCAACTATAAAGATCACAAAATTGATTATCTAAACATAGTAAAAATTTGTTAAGATAGATATTTGGATAGATTTAATCTATCAAATACCATTATCCAAGAGAGAACTCTTTAATTTCTATAAGAATGATTAAAAATTTTTATTTTGAATAGCAATTATCTTGGCACCAGTTTTACTGAAAAAACAGATTCTGCTATCTGCGTTACTGGCAACAACAATTAGGCTTCAATCATTTTCTCTACCTGATTCCATTATAAGAAGGCGTAATGATTATCTTGTTTAACAATTGAGTCTTGTGATGTTAAGGACATGTTGATTGTTAAAACCACCGTAATTCAATAAAAAGTAATCCATTCATATTTTTTCAATCTGCTCTCTCCACAGTTAAAGAATAAATACTCTAAGAACAGATCCAACATAGACACAGAAATGAACTTAAATTTTTAGATTTTGCATTCCTGATAAATCATTTGAGAACTTTTCAATTATCGGATTCATTAATTGGTCATCCTTGAACCTTGTAAGGTAAGTATGGAAATCAATAATGTTAAATAACTGAATGTTGTTATCAACTCTGTGTTTTGTCCATACCTGATCAATTACCGTTATTAAATCTTGATTATTCCTAACACCAATATCAACGTAATTACCAAGAAGTTCTTTTATGTTAGGATTATCGAATTTCAAATATTTTTGATTATCACCAATTATAGTAGCATCACAATCATCATTAAGATTTCTTGATGTATTGGTAAAACAATGATCTTCTATATCCACGGCCCCTATTTCAAGTTTTCCTGACTGGTTCTTTTTTTCCTTAAGAGGTTCGACTGGTACTGTGCCTTTCTTGTCATTCATATTATTTTGAAAGGTTTTCTTTTCATTATAAAGCGCAATTAATCTATCTTCATCAACATCCACATATCTGGTTTTACCACCAAAACCCTTATCCTGGTTACTTGCAGTGTTCCTTTTAATAATTCCCATATTTTCTAACCGCTTGAAGGAAGATTTAATAGTACTTTCCTTTAATCCAACTTTCCTTGCAATATCTTTAGTGCTAGCGTAAAATTGACCATTCTCAAATTGTAGAATGTATAATAAGAGCTTTAAATCAGAAACCGTATCAATTGTAAAAACCACGCATAATTGCAGATCATTATTTTCAATATTGCAATGTTCTTTATTAAGCTTTCTAAGTTTTAGATATTTCATTTCAATTCCAATAATATTTTCTGAGACAAAATTACCATTAACCTATCCTATCAACAAGAAGAATTTAAAAAAAACAACCATATAACAAACCTGTTATATTTTGATAAACAGCGTTTTATAATTGAAGATGATGGATATTAGAAACTAAGAACACAAACCTGGTTGAGGTCATTTTCAAATACCTGGTTAAGGTCATTTTCAAATACCTGATTTGGTATATCGAGATACCATTGTAATACTTTTAAATCTATAATACTATAAAGAAATAATACTTAACCTGTAGAATTATTAGTATTTTCTAATGTACCTACCAAAAATTCACCATATCTTAATTTAAAAAGCTGATCTTCCTGTCAAACCAGAATGTAAAACTTATCAGATTTTCAATTATCACCTAATACTGTGAATTCTCTTTCAACTACATAATCAAAAAAATCAAAGTATTTCAACCTAACTTACATTCAACTATCCCATACTGCTTATTATAACACGTAATTCTAATCTTTTCAACTTTTTCATACCTCTCTATACCGTCTAATAATGAAAGGCCCGTAAAGGGCCTTATTTTAACTTCAACAACACCAGTATTAGAAATTCTTCCTGAAATAAATATTCCAGAAAATTTTAAAAAAATTTTTTGGGACCAACTAAGTTTTAGCAAGTGAAATTAAAATTCAACATCTAATGAAAGAACGGATACTGCCTATTAAAAAACTTAGGTATCCTTCACAAGCAAGATCATACAGCCCTTCCCAGGGAGGGAGGGGGTAAGATACCAGGAAGGAGGGTACTCAACGCTGGCGCATGGTCTCAACTATGCATATTTTAATATACCCCCTATTCATACTGTCATGAACACGACTAAAAGTGCATAATACCACTAATAAAACCAGCAAAATGTACAATTTAAAAACCTTTCTTACTTATAAATAGGATTAAGTCTATCAAATTGATCCATTACCGTTTGTGTTTGGTTATGACCAAATTTAGGAGTTATGGCTTATCAAAAATTTTTGTTTCTTTAAATTCAAAATTTCGAAAAATAAATATATGAGTGAACAGGAAGTAATTGATGAACTCTTAACCCTGGACCTACCTATTGGTATTTGGGATGAGATAAGCAGGGATAAAAAGGAACGTGAAGCCTTCCTAGAAGAAATGGTTGAGAAGCACGGTTTTTACATTGCTATTATGAAAGGTATAATGGTCAACAATGTAGTTAAATTGGCATTCTTCTATAATCCAGATAAAAACAAATCTGAAAATATCGCTGGTTATTTTTTTCACCGCATGCCAGATCATTATAAACCCATTGAGGAAAATGTAGAGTTTGCAAATTGGGTGTTCCCCTATGAAAATATGACAATTCCACTTAGATATTAGAATAAGAGTATATAAATTTGATTTTATATTTATGCTGCTTATTTGTTACCCCTGGCTATCCTAGCTGGGGGTTTTTATTTATCTGTGCCAACTACGCAGAAATGCCCTAAAAAGGCTTATTCCTTCCAAACCATCGTTATAATTTTACTGTAAAGACGAATTTTTGGACTAAAAGTCCATCAGTATTTTAAAAAGTAGCTGTTGATTTGTGTATAAAGCATACATAATTGTTCAAAAAACCGACCCTATTTTTGAATGTCACACTTTAAATGAAAGACTGATTTTACTTTTACTGTTAATGGTTGAGATCATTGAATACATATTAGATAAAAAGAAGAAAAAACCCACGTGGAAGATTTTGATTCTATTGTGTGGGTTAGGATTTCTTTACATATGTTTCAACTTTCTCAATCAGCTTGCAATGATGTTGGTTAAGGATGTTTATATGTGGATAATTGGTGGGTAGTTTCATACCTTTGCCCACACATAATGCAGAAAATGATAATTAAAAATGCCGCACAAAACCCACACATTTAATTATTAAATTAATATAATATCAATATTTACAGGGATTCACAAGTATTTATAATTTCGCTGCACAAATTTAATATAGGCCATACTCATAACCAAATATGACGATGACAATCGACGACCATAAATCACATCTAATCACTTTAGGTAAATTTCTAGGGCAATTTCAGGAATCTGGATCTAACCCGGAGGAAAACCTGCCTGGGAATGACAGGTTTTTTAATGAATTCAATAATAAGATAGATTCTGCAATTCACCACAATGGCTGGTTCAATCGTGAAAATATAGTTTTCGCACTCCAGCAATGGAGCAAGGCTCTAACCTCCGAAAACCTGAAGCTATGGCTGGACCGATATGACCTGTCAGGAAGTGAAAATAAAACAGTAGGCATTGTTATGGCCGGAAATATACCTTTGGTTGGTTTCCATGACTTTTTATCAGTCCTCGTTTCTGGGCATAAAGTGCTGGCTAAGCTTTCAAAAAGCGACCGGCAGTTATTGCCTGTTATAGCCTCTTATTTGATGCATCTGGATAGCAGGTACGAGAACAGGATCCAGTTCACTGAAGAAAAACTTGAAGATTTTGACGCTGTTATTGCTACTGGGAGTAATAATACAGCCAGGTATTTCGAGTATTACTTTAAGGGAAAACCCAGCATTATCCGTAAGAATAGGAATTCCGTTGCCATAATTACAGGGAATGAAACGAAAGAAGAATTAGAGAAGCTTAGTGAGGATGTGTTTAGGTACTATGGCCTGGGATGTAGAAATGTTTCAAAACTATTTGTGCCAGAGGATTACGATTTTGATGAATTTTTTAAATCCATGTATAAATGGAATCCAATTATTAACCAGGATAAATACGCCAATAATTATGATTATAACAAGGCGGTTTATCTAATGAGCGAATTCAAATTACTGGATAACGGTTTTTTAATGCTTAAGGAAGATGAGAGTTTTGGATCGCCTATCGCGACACTTTTTTACGAAAAGTATGAGGATGAGAATAAACTTCAGGCTCAACTTGAAGAAAACAAAGATAAGATCCAGTGTATTGTAAGAGAGAATGCGGGAAAAGACGAGGTTAAGTTTGGGTACACCCAAAAACCGCAACTTTGGGATTATGCCGATAATATTGATACAATAGAGTTTTTAAGTAAACTCTAATTATAATTTCCCTAACAGCTAAACCATCCATTTTTTGGCATATTTGCTTTAACCAACTATAACTTTATGAAAAAACACAATTTTAGTGCTGGTCCATGTATTTTGCCTCAGGAAGTTTTTAAGGAAGCTTCACAGGCAATCTTAGATTTTAATGATTCAGGTTTATCAATTTTGGAAATATCGCACCGGAGTCCAGATTTTGTTGCGGTTATGGATGAAGCCCAGGCATTGGCCCTGGAACTTTTAGGATTAAAGGGTAAAGGTTATAAAGCCTTGTTTCTGCAAGGTGGTGCAAGTATGCAATTTTTGATGGTTGCCTATAATTTACTTGAGGAAAAAGCAGCCTATTTAAATACAGGTACCTGGTCTACTAAAGCGATTAAGGAAGCAAAATTGTTTGGTGAAATTGAAGAGGTAGCTTCATCAAAGGATAAAAACTTCAATTATATTCCTAAGTCCTACTCCATCCCAGATGAAGTAGACTATTTTCACTGTACTAGTAACAATACCATATTCGGAACACAGATGAAAGAGTTCCCATCTACCGCCAGCCCTTTGGTTTGTGACATGAGTAGTGATATTTTCTCAAGAGAACTGGATTTTTCAAAATTTGACCTTATCTATGCGGGAGCTCAGAAGAATATGGGACCTGCCGGAACTACCCTTGTCGTAGTAAAAGAAGATATTCTAGGAAAGGTTTCAAGAGAGATTCCTTCGATGATGAGCTATTCAACTCACATAGGAAAGGACAGTATGTTCAATACGCCTGCCGTTTATGCTGTTTATGTTTCCATGTTAACTCTAAGATGGATCAAGGCGAATGGAGGAATAAAAGCGATGGAAGAACGCAACCAGAAAAAAGCAGAGCTAATTTATAATGAAATTGACAGGAATCCCCTGTTCAAAGGTTTTGCGGCCAATGAAGATCGTTCTGTTATGAATGCCACTTTTAATCTTGTTGATGAATCACACAAAGATACCTTTGACCAAATGTGGAAAGGAGCTGGGGTAAACGGATTAAACGGACACAGAAGTGTTGGTGGATACCGTGCTTCCATGTACAATGCCTTACCAATAGAAAGTGTGCAAGTTGTTGTAGATCTTATGAAAGAACTCGAAAAAAAGATATAAATCAATATAGATTATTACCAGAATGAAAGTATTAGCAAATGACGGGATTTCGCAAAGTGGAATAGAAACCCTGAAGAATGCAGGTTTTGAAGTAATTGTAAAAAAAGTAGCGCAAGAACAATTAAAAGAATACCTGAACAAAAATGCCATTAGTGTTCTTCTGGTAAGAAGTGCTACAAAAGTAGATAAGGACATCATTGATAGTTGCATACACCTTAAGGTTATTGGCCGTGGAGGTGTTGGAATGGATAACATTGATGTTAAATACGCCAAAAGTAAAGGAGTTGCGGTAATAAACACACCATCGGCCTCTTCAAGTTCGGTGGCTGAACTCGTTTTTGCTCACTTATTTGGAGGAGTACGAAAACTTCATGATTCCAATAGAAATATGCCCCTTGAAGGTGATTCAAAATTTAAAGAGCTTAAAAAATCTTATGCCGGCGGAGTTGAATTAAGAGGTAAAACTCTCGGAATTATTGGTTTCGGAAGAATTGGCCGTGAGGTAGCCAAAATAGCGTTGGGAATTGGGATGAAAGTAATTGCCAGTGACCAGACAATTGGAGAAGCTGAGATCACCCTGGAATTCTATAATCATCAAACCATTAAAATCCCAATAAAGACCGAACCTGTTGATATGCTTATCAAGGATTCAGATTTCATCACTCTTCATGTACCGGCACAGGAAAAACCTGTTATTGGCGCAAAAGAGTTCGAAAAAATGAAAGATGGAGTTGGGATTATCAACGCTGCCCGTGGTGGTGTACTTGATGAAAATGCTTTACTGGAAGCTATTGAATCTGGTAAAGTTGCATTTGCGGCATTAGACACTTTTGAAAATGAGCCATCACCAGCTATAAAATTATTAATGAACGAAAGCATTTCTCTTAGTCCACATATTGGAGCTTCGACCAATGAAGCCCAGGAACGAATTGGCGTGGAGCTTGCCGAGCAGATTATTTCAATTTTGAAGAAAGATTAATGGATTTTACTGAATAATCAAATTCCAGATTTTTCGTAAATTCTAAGATCTAATTATTTAAACTTTGACGTTATGGCATCAATTCTGGACATCTTAAATACACAAGCGGGGCAATCACTTATAAATACTGCAAGTAATCGAACTTCAGAAAAAAAGGAGGATGTAGTTTCTGCACTGGGTATGGCCCTTCCCCTGCTTCTAGGTGCAATGAAAAATAATTCAAAATCTCCGGAAGGAGCTGCTAAATTGAATGAGGCCCTTAGCCAGGATAAGCACAATGGTGCCTTATTTAACCAATTAAATGATCTCGATCCAGAAAACCTTCAAAATGAAGGCAAGAAGATAGTAAGTCACATATTTGGAGAGAATGAAGAAAATATCTCTTCAAGCCTGAGTGCTATTTCTAATATTAAACCAGAAAATTTAAGTGCAATCATAAAAATGGCTGCACCTATCTTGTTGAGTATCCTGGGAAGCCAGAAAAGAAAAGATAATGTTGGTGCGGACGGATTAGATGATCTCCTTGGAAATATACTTGGAAGTAATTCCAAGCATGATAATTCTTTTTTAGAAACTATCCTGGACCGCGACGGAGACGGAAATATTATTGATGATATTGGCGGGATGATCCTGGGAGGAAACAGGTCTGGAAGATCTGGTGGTAGTATCCTGGGTGGATTCACCGGTGGGAAATAACAGGTATACTTTTTGCGCTTAACCTACTAAACATAACTATGAAGAATTTATTTTATATCGGCCTACTCGCTTTGTTCATATACAGTTGCGGATCCTCTGGAGGCGGAAAATTCAATGAAAAAACAGCCGAAGCGACCAATGATACGGTTCGAATCGCTAACGACAGTCTGGAATATGAGATAATAATCATTGAACCAGGCTTCAACCTTTTTATAAACTCAACTGCCCGCCAGAGGGGATTTTACTCACAAAATTATCTTGAGAACAAAAATAAATTTCTGGTTCCTGAATACAATCAAAGGGTTAGGCAACCTATGATATTCAATCCTAACCTTTATCTAAATGAGATCAATTACGATCCGAATATAGATTATGGATATGAGGTGAATTACCTGCTTTATAATTATTTTGTATTCTTCAGTCGTCATTACAATCAAAGATTTAGTGTGCCAACCAGGATTTGATTCTCTATACAAATCCTTATATTTGCGGCATGAAAAAACTAAAAGAACGCTGGGGTATAGAATCCAATTGGCAACTTTTTATAATTTTCGTTGTATTTGCCATTACCGGGTCTACAGCAGCTAAACTTGCCAGCCCTTTTGTAGAATTACTTGGAATAAACCAAGAAACCAGCCATTGGACCGTTTACTGGTTTGCCAGGATCTTTTTGATTTTTCCTATTTACCAGGTTCTCCTTGTATTTTTTGGTTGGGTTTTTGGCCAATTCCAGTTTTTCTGGGCCTTCGAAAAGAAAATGCTTACTAGAATAGGCTTAGCCAAAGTCTTCAAAAACTAAATGAAAGCATTGAAAAACATATTCATGGTGATTACGGCAGTTTTAATTCTGCTGCCATCCGGGATAAGTTTTTCGCATATCTTTTCAGATCACTCTCATAATCTTTGTGATAATTATGCTGAGCATCATTACCATACTAAATCTGTAGATTGTGATCTTCATGATTATCATAAGAATCCGGCATTACATCTCGATATTCCTGAATTCACATTTATTGAATTTGAATACAAAGAAAAATTAACCTACGATTATTACCAGTTTTTAAATGATTTTGAGGCTCTCCCCTTTGACCTTAGAGGGCCTCCATATTTTGCCTGATTCCTCAAAAAGCAAATCACAAATCATTTAAAACAAAGCAATGCGAAATACTTTGCTAGTACTGCTGTTCATGGCAGTGAACACAATATCATATAGCCAA
This sequence comes from Christiangramia lutea, assembly GCF_022489035.1. Taxonomy (GTDB): domain Bacteria; phylum Bacteroidota; class Bacteroidia; order Flavobacteriales; family Flavobacteriaceae; genus Christiangramia; species Christiangramia lutea. The sequence continues at coordinate 219,347 of NZ_JAKVTV010000002.1, read as the reverse complement.
AATCAATTTACAGGAATAGTTAAAGATGCTGAAAATGGAGAGCCTGTTTTTAGCGCCAATGTATATTTCCCCACTTTAGAAAAAGGAGATATTACCGGCGAAGACGGGAGATTTGAAATTGGCAATTTACCTGCTGGTAATTATAAACTGGTGATCTCCTCTATAGGCTACACCTCCTATACAACTGAAATTAATATTCCTGCAGAAGAATTTGAAATTCTACTAACTCCATCTGCTATTGAGATGGAAGAAGTGATCGTTTCTACTCCTTTTCATCAGTTACAAAGTGAGAATGTAATGAAAGTTGAAAGGGAAAGTATTTCTGAACTGAACAAAAACGGAGCCGTAACTCTTTCAGACGGAATTACCCAGATCGCTGGTGTAGAAAGCGTAACCACAGGTACTGGAATAGGAAAACCCGTGATTAGGGGCTTAAGTTCCAATCGGGTTTTAGTTTATACGCAAGGAATTCGGCTGGAAAACCAACAATATGGAGAAGAGCACGGCCTGGGGATAAGCTCCATGGGTATTGGAAGTGTTGAGGTTATTAAAGGCCCAGCATCTCTTCTTTACGGAAGTGATGCCATTGGAGGAGTTCTTTACCTTAATCCGGAACTATATGCCTCTTCAGGAGAAACAAATGGAGAGCTTAGAACAGATTATTTCACCAATACCCGTGGATATCAAAGTAGTTTAATGGCAAAAACTTCGGGAGAAAAACTGAAATTCCTTGCCAGGGGTAGCATCGCTGCGCATAGTGATTACAAAACCGGAAATTATGAAAGGGTCACCAATACCAGATTCAGCGAAAAAGACCTTAAAGCCGGAATTGGGTTCCAGGATCAGAAATACAAGGCCGACCTTAGATATAATTTTAACAGGAGTGAAATTGGGATTCCAGAGGAGATAGGAATTCAATCTACTCGTAAGCTACCACTTTTACCAAATCAGGTAATTGACAATCATGTGCTGAGCCTGGATAACAAATTCTATTTTAAAAACTCGAGCCTGGATTTTAGAGTTGGCTACCAGTTCAATGATCGTAAAGAATTTGAAGAGCATCATGAGCACGAGGAAGATCATGAAGAAGGGGAAGAACATGAGGAAGAACATGAAACACATGAAGAAGATGAGGACCATGAGCATGAGCATGAAGAGCACGAAGGCCCTGCCCTGGAAATGCATCTTGAGACTTTAAATTATAACCTGAAATATAATCTTCCGAAAATTGGAAATTTCGAGATCATTACGGGAGTACAGGGTATGTATCAAACGAATGACAACTTTGGAGAAGAAATTCTTATCCCAAATGCAGAAACCTTTGATTTTGGAATTTATACCACAGCTCATTACCATATCTCCAATTGGGATTTCCAGGGAGGTTTGAGATTTGACCACCGCGATCTTCAAACAGAACAAACATTAAGCGAGGGGCAGCTTATAGAAGGAATAGATAGAAGCTTTAATAGTGTGAACGGTGCTTTTGGTGTAAAATATAAGTTTGGAGAAAAATTTACAGGACGTTTGAATCTTGCCAGTGGTTTCAGGGCACCAAACCTGTCTGAATTAACTTCCTATGGAACACACCACGGAGCCAACCGGTTTGAAATTGGAAATCCAGATTTAGATAATGAACAAAATTTCCAGGTAGATCTAGCTTTGGAATACAGGAATCAGCATTTTGAAGTTTTTGCAAATGCTTTCCGAAATTCCATTTCAAACTATATTTTTATTAACCCTACAGGCGAGGAGATCGATGGAGAAGCAGTATTCGAGTACGATCAACAGAACGCAATGCTATACGGTGGTGAAGCGGGCATACACATTCACCCTCACCCACTCGACTGGCTTCACCTGGAAAGCAGTTTCCAGACCGTAACCGGAGAATTGGAAAACGGCGGTTATTTACCTCTTATTCCGGCAAATTCTTTAACAAATACATTCAGGGTAGAATTAGAAAATATAGGCCGTAACCTTGTTTCCAGTTATTCCTTTATAAGGCTTAGATCTGTATTCGACCAGAACAACCCTGGAAGCTTTGAAACTGAAACTCCCGGATACTCCCTATTAAGTGCGGGTATTGGAACAGGAGTTAAATTAGATGAATTCATGCTCGATTTAAGATTGAGCGGAAATAATCTTTTAAATGAATCCTACATATCACATTTGTCAAGGTTAAAACCAGACGGGATCCAGAATATTGGTAGAAATATTATGCTTTCCGCTACTATAAGTCTTTAAATTAAAAAAGGCTATCAGAACATCTGATAGCCTTTTTTCTTTAACTAATTAAACTATATTAATAACTTTCAACCTCTATTACCTGAGCTTTTAAAGGCTCCTTCTTCCATACGTAAGTGTAAAGGTACATTAAGGTAAAAGTTGGTATTATATCTGTACCTGGCAGTATCTCTTCAAGGAAAACCAGGATTGAAGCTATTTTACCTTTTCTTCCGGGATACATTTCACTCATTTTCTTCGCTGCATATGGCGCCCAAAGGAGATCCAGGAAAGGCCCAATTACCGGAATTGCCACTGTAGCCATACCGGCAAGGTCATAGGCCAGACCTTTTATAAAAATTTTATTTCTGAAAAGTTTCATGTTTTTTGATTTTGGTTAAAAGAAATCAAAAAAGGTGCCAGTTTGTTATCTAAGGTCAGAGCTGATAAGCTTCAGAAATTCATTTCTAGTTTCAATTTCCTTAAACTGTCCTCGAAAACCGGAAGTTGTAGTGGCACTATTCTGCTTTTGCACCCCCCTCATCATCATACACAGATGTACCGCTTCTATTACCACAGCAACCCCCTGAGGTTGCAAAGTATCATTTAAACAATCCAGAATATCACTGGTAAGCCTCTCCTGAACCTGTAACCTTCTGGCAAAAACATCCACAATCCTTGGAAGTTTGCTCAATCCTACAATCTTACCATTAGGAATGTAGGCAATATGAGCCTTACCGAAGAATGGCAACATATGGTGTTCGCAGAGGGAATATAATTCGATGTCTTTTACAACCACCATTTCATCATAAGTTTCATCGAATACCGCTTTTTTGAGGATCTCTTCTGCATTCATGGAATAACCCTGGGTTAGGAACTGCATTGCTTTTGCCGCTCTTTCGGGAGTTTTCAGGACACCCTGCCTTTTTGGGTCTTCCCCTACTCCTTTTATAATATCGAGGAAGTTCTCCTGCAGGTTATTAGTGATCTCCTCGTTATATTCTTCAAAATATTTATAAGCCATCTTAATTGGTATGTTTCAGTTTATCGGAAAATAGTTGCTTAAGCTTAGTGATCTTTGGGTCTATAATATACTGGCAATAAGGTTGCTGCCTATGCTGGTTATAAAAATCCTGATGCTCTTTTTCAGCAATATAAAATGGAGTTGCCTCTGTGATCTCCGTCACGATTGGGTCCTGAAAGGTATTTTGTTCTTCCAGAAGCTTGATTACCTGTTCTGCAATTTTTTTCTGATCCTCGCTATGATAGAAAATTCCACTTCTATATTGGGTTCCTACATCATTTTGCTGCCTGTTGAGGGTGGTTGGGTCATGAGTGGCGAAAAAAACTAATAATAGCTCTTCATACTTCAGCTTTGCAGGATCAAACTCAATCTCAATAGCTTCCGCATGTCCTGTCCTACCCGTAATGATCTCACGATAGGCAGGATTTTTAATACTACCGCCTGTAAATCCTGAGGTTACTTTTTCAACCCCTTCAAGTCTTTGAAAAACAGCCTCTGTACACCAGAAACAGCCGCCGGCCAGAGTGGCTTTTTCCAGACTGATCTTATTCATAAAATAAATTTTATTCGTTTTGTTTAGCTAATTTAGGTTTTAAATAAACAAAACTACGCCTGTTTAACTTGATTTTAAAGAAAAACTTTGTCTGTTCCCAATAACAGTAATACTTTTGAGCGCTTTTATTTTTCCAATACTATTTTAATGCCCCCACAAAGATTTCTATTTTTCCTTTACTTTCTATCCTGCCTTAATGTCTTCTCACAGAATCTGGAAAAAACCAGGAGAAGCCTTACTGCCATAAAAATTTCAAATCCTCCAAAAATCGATGGACATCTGAATGATGAAATTTGGAAAAAATCTAAAGGACAGTCAGGTTTTGTGATGGTAGAACCTGGAGATGGAGATTCGATTCCTGCTTCTCATGATACTGAAGTTAGAGTACTTTATGATGATCAGGCTATTTATATTGCCGCAAGAATGCTTGAGGAACATCCCGAAAGGATAATGAATCAGCTAACGCAAAGAGACAATCTTAACCAATCTGAATTTTTCCTTGTTGATCTAAATACCTACGATGATGGTGAAAACCAGACTCGATTCATAGTTACTTCAACAGGTACTCAGGCAGATGCCCGAATGACCGGAAATAACGAAGATTATGGATATAATGTGGTTTGGGATTCGGAAGTTTTTCAGGATGAAAACGGCTGGTATGTAGAGATAAAGATACCCTATTCGGCTTTAAGATTCCCAGAAAAACAGGACCAAATATGGGGTATACAGTTTGTCCGGGAGATCACTCATTTGAATTCAACGTATGTATGGAACTATATTAACAAATCTGTGGGTGAACCGGGACAATATAATGGCTTGCTTAAGGGAATTTCTAATATAGATCCTCCGGTGAGGCTGAGCCTTTACCCATACACTTCGATTGCGGTAGACCAATTTGATGGACATACCTATTTTAATTTTAATGCCGGTCTGGATCTGAAATATGGCCTTAACGAATCTTTTACCCTAGATATGACACTTGTCCCGGACTTTGGGCAAACTGCATACGACGAAGTTGAGCTGAACCTGGGCCCATTTGAACAGATATTTGGGGAGAACAGGGCATTCTTTACTGAGGGTACCGAGTTGTTCAATAAAGGTGGACTCTTCTACTCTCGTAGAGTTGGAAGCACTCCTATTGGATTTAATCAGGCTCAGGCAGAATTACTTGAAAATGAAGAGATCATTGAAAATCCAGACCGTACAGATCTTCTGAACGCGCTTAAAATATCAGGAAGAACTGACAGAGGCCTGGGGATAGGATTCTTTAATGCGATCACAGATGAAGAATTTGCAACCTACCGTGATACTATTTCAGGTGAAACCAGGCAAAGGATCACAGAGCCTTTCGCTAACTATAATATCATGGTTTTGGACCAACGATTCAATAAGAATTCATCGATTAGTCTTATCAATACCAACGTAACACGTAGCGGGCATTTCAGGGACGGGAACGTTTCTGCATTTCTTTTCGATGTTTATAATAGATCTAACTCCTTCAATTTTGCCGGACAGGCAAAAATGAGCAATGTAAACCTGCCCGGTCAGAATGAAACTGGATTCGCTTCTGAGCTTTCAATAAACCGGACTAAAGGAAATTTCAGATATGGAGTGGCTCATGAATTTGCGAATGAAACCTATGACATTAATGACCTTGGGATTAGCTTTATTAATAATTACAATAACTTTTCCTGGAATACTTCCTACCAGATATTTGAACCAGAGGGAAATTACAACCGATACCAGATTAACATCTATGGACAACATTTAAGAAGGTATAAACCAGATCTTGCTGTGAACACTGGATTTGGAGGTGATTTTTTTGCCATGACTACAAAAAGGTTCGCCTTTGGCGGTGCTTTAGGAATGAATTCAGAATTCAGGGATTTCTTCGAGCCACGAGCTGAAAACTCTTATGTTACTTATCAACCATTTATGGATATGAGTTTTTTCATTTCTTCAGATTACCGCAAGAGATTTGCTTATGATATTCGAAGCAGCTATAATGAATATTTCAATTCTACTCATAGTTTTTTCAATCTTACCCTTAAGCCTAGATTCAGGTTCAGCGACAGGTTTCTGCTTATTTATGAATTTCAGTATACCAATCAGAAGGACCGACCGAGTTATGTGGACCAGTCAGATAAAATGGTGATTTTCGGAAATCGGGACCAAAGAAGCATAGAAAACTCTCTCAACGGAAATTACAGTTTCAATACAAAACAGGGACTTAATTTAAATTTCAGGCATTTCTGGTCTACAGCAAGATTTGCCAAAGATGGATTCTCCAAATTAGAAGAAAATGGTGACTTAACAGGAATAGAATATGAAGCAAATGCCGAAAATAACCCAGATGCGAATTTCAACATCTGGAACCTAGACCTGAGCTACAGGTGGCAGTTCGCTCCCGGAAGTGAGGCAGTTTTGCTCTACCGAAACGTGATCTTCAATGAAGACAAACTAAGTTATCTTGGTTTTAACGAAAGCCTGGATAATTTATTTGCAAGACCGGCCAGGCATAATTTAAGTCTTCGAATTGTATACTTTATAGATTACAACAATATTAAAAACTTATTCCAGAGCTAAACTTGGGGAATCTACCTAATTTGGCTATTTTCGGTTCACTTATTTTTCCCAGATGATAATTGCCAAAAACATTAATAAATACTACGGAGATTTGCATGTATTGAAATCTGTAGATCTTCATATTAAAAAAAGCGAGATCGTTTCTATCGTTGGTGCTTCAGGCGCAGGTAAGACCACACTTTTACAAATCCTGGGCACTCTGGACAAACCTTCAAAAAAGAAGAATTCGAAGCTGGAAATTAACGGTACAAGCATTTATGGTTTAAAATCCCGTGAGCTTTCTAAATTCAGAAACAGGCATATCGGGTTTATTTTTCAGTTCCACCAGTTACTCCCTGAATTTACGGCACTGGAAAACATCTGTATTCCTGCATTTATTCATAAAACCCCGAGAAAACAAGCTGAAAAAAGAGCGATGGAATTATTGAGTTTTCTGGGCCTGGAGCACAGGGCATCCCATAAACCAGGTGAATTAAGCGGCGGTGAACAACAAAGAATTGCCGTAGCTCGTAGTCTTATCAATAATCCTGACGTTATTTTTGCTGATGAACCCTCAGGAAATCTGGATAGTGAATCGGCTGAAAACCTGCACAAACTCTTTTTCAGGCTGAGAGAAGAATTCCACCAAACCTTTGTGATTGTTACTCATAATGAGGAACTGGCAGATATGGCAGACAGGAAACTTACTATGGTTGATGGTGAGATTATTAATGATTGATTTTTAATTCTTAATAAACCTGGGCAAATTTGATAGATTAAATAGCTTAAAGATCCTTCCTACCTAAAGAGTTAATAGTTACTCTTTTCATTGATGAAGTTTTATAATTCATACCTTTGCAGGTTATATTTTCAAGCCATTCATGCAATTATCCCGTAAAGATTTAAAGGAATTTTTAGATGCGAAAGTTCATAAGTATAATACCCCAGAATTCATAGAAACAGATCCTATCCAGATTCCTCATTTATTTCAGAAAAAAGAGGATATTGAGATTTCAGGATTTTTAACCGCGACCATATCCTGGGGGAACAGGAAAAGTATTTTAAAGAATTCAGCCAAACTAATGGATTTGATGGACAGGAGTCCGCATGATTTTATTTTGAATCATGACCAAAGCGATCTGGAAAACTTAAACGGATTTGTACACCGAACTTTCAATTCAGATGACCTTATTTATTTCATTAAAGCCCTGAAGAATATATATGATAATCACCGGGGACTGGAACCCATTTTTACAGTAAACTCGACAAATGATAGTCTTCAACCGGCCATTCATAAATTCAAATCGATATTTTTTGAGTTGCCACATCAGAAAAGGACACAAAAACACATTAGTGATCCCTTTAAAAATTCGGCAGCAAAACGTATAAACATGTTTCTAAGATGGATGGTTAGAAATGACTATTCTGGAGTAGATTTTGGTCTTTGGAAAGATATTGCCCTGTCCAAACTGTCCTGTCCTTTAGACGTGCATTCAGGCAATGTAGCCAGAAAGTTAGGAATATTGAAAAGAAAAATGAATGATGCCAAAGCACTTTCAGAATTAGATACTAATTTGCGGCAATTAGATCCTGTAGATCCGGTAAAATATGACTTCGCGCTTTTTGGCCTAGGAGTATTTGAAAAAGACGGCTTTTAGAAGTTGTGATTCTCGAGATTATTGGTTTTATTTAACACACTTAAACGTTCCTAAAATGATCGCTCCTGCTACTCCCGCAAATGAAGCCGAAAGACTAAATTCCCTCAGGCAGTTGGATATAATTAATTCCATGCCAGAAGAGGCCTATGACACAATTACTGAATTGGCCAGTTATATTTGTAAAACTCCCATCGCTGTAGTGAATATTGTAGATTCACAGCACAACTGGTTTAAATCTAAATATGGAACTGAAATAACCGGTTCACCAAGGGATGTATCATTTTGTGGCCATACCATATTAGAACCCGATAATTTACTTGAAATTCCAGATGCAGCTAAAGATGAACGGTTTATAGGTAATCCTTTTGTTACAGGCGAAAATCCAATTAGATATTATGCCGGAGTTCCATTATTAGACAATAAGGGATTGCCCCTGGGTACACTTTGTGTTTACGACTTTGATGAACACACATTGGATGAAAAGCAAAAAAAAGCCTTAAAGGCTCTTGCAAAACAGGTAGAACTACTTTTTGAATCGCGAAGAAAGAATAAGATCCTGGAAGAGTTGAAAGGTGAACTGGATGAAAATAATAAGATCCTAAAAGAGTTTGCCAGCACCGTATCTCACGATCTCAAAATGCCTTTGGCAAATATGATCCTTACGGCTGACATTCTGAAAGTGAAATATTCCAATAAAATAGATAAGGAGGGTATGGATTATATAAATTACCTAAAACATTCCGGCCTTACTCTAAGCGATTACATAAACGGAATCCTTGATCATTATTCGAATAATCGTGCAAATACAGGAAAAGTAGAAGAGTTCTTCCTAAATGATATGCTGGAGGATATCATAGACCTGTTACAAATTGCGGAGAACTGTGAAATCAATTTACCGGATAATAATCTCAAAATAATAGGTAATACCTCTGCCATTGGCCAAATCTTTATGAACCTAATTAGCAATAGCTTAAAATATAATAACCAGGAAAAGATTATTATTGAAATTGACTGTACTGAAAATAAAGATTTTTTCAATTTCAGTGTAAGCGATAATGGTATTGGAATTGCTAAGGAAAAACAAGCCGGAATTTTCGATCTTTTTACTACGGTTGCTGAAAAAGACAGACAGGGAAGAAAAGGTCACGGAATTGGATTATCTACCGTAAAAAAGATTGTGGAAAGTCTTGGTGGTAATATTCGCCTGACTTCTTCTGAAAACGAAGGAACTATCTTTGAATTTAGTATTAAGCGTTATAATATTTAGATTAGGTTTTTTTTAGGTAAAAGTTTGAAAATTTTAAATAACTTTAGCTCAACCTTTTACCGGAAAAATGCAAGAAAGCCTGATTCCCTTCAATGAAAAGCTACGGCGAACAGCTTTGAAGGAATATGATATTTTAAATTCTGGACCAGACGAAGATTATGATAATCTTACGTTTCTGGGGGCATCTATATCTAATTGTCCGGTTGCCAAGATAAGCATTGTAGATCATCAAAGAATATGGAACAAATCGGTTTTTGGTGCCGAAGTTGAGGAAATAGGCCGGGAAAATTCATTCTGCGACCGGGCCATCCACAGGGATTCTTCAATTTACATAATTAAAAGAAGTGAAAATCCCGAAATTTTTGAAGCCGCAAAAGGTATTTATGATCGAGAATTCTCATTCTACGCCGGTATCCCGCTTCATAACCCACAGGGACATGCTATAGCCGTATATTGTGTTTTCGATACTGAGGAAAGGGACCTTACCGACCACCAGTTGAAAGGCCTTATGGCTCTAGCAAGGCAAACCATGAATCTTTTTGAATTCAGGAAACAGAAAAACAAGCTGTATAAAGTTCAGAAAAAGCTAAAGGAAAAATACCAGGAACTGGAAAAATTTGCCAGCCTTGTGTCTCACGATCTAAAATCTCCTCTCGCCAATATCATTTCATTAAGTGAATTACTTAAGGATGAAAACCAGGGAAAATTTGATGAGGATACGGAACAATACCTTCAATTCCTCGTTGAATCTTCTTATTCCCTTCGAAATTACATTGATGGAATTCTTAGTTTTTACCGTAGCGATCACGTTATGGAAAAAGATTATACCAATGTAGACCTAAGAAAGCTTTTGAAGGGAGTAGTTAATCTCTACCAGGTAGCAGATGATATTGAGATCCATTATCCCGATGATATCATGCTTCATAATGTGAATAAAGCAGCTCTTTCCCAGGTGTTCATGAACTTGATAAGCAACGCCCTAAAGTATAATGATAAAGAGCTAAGAAGGGTAGATATTGATTTCAGCAAAAACGAAGAATTCTACTTTTTTGAAGTAAGAGATAATGGAAAAGGTATTCCAAAGGAAAAGTATGAAGATATTTTTGACCTCTTCACAACCCTGGATACTGCCGACCGCGAAGGAAGCTTGGGTAGCGGGATAGGTCTTGCCACAGTTAAAAAGCTAATAGAATCCATGGGTGGATCTATATCCCTTGAATCTGAAGTTGGAAAAGGTAGTGTTTTCAAATTCTGCATAAAAAGGTTTTAGCTTAAGTTCACATTTCATTTTCTATATTTGAGAAACCTTATTTCTCACTATGCATTTTGAACAGCCGGAATTACTGTATGCCCTCTTTTTGCTAATAATTCCTATTATCGTTCATTTGTTTCGCCTGAGAAAGTTCCAGAAAGAAGATTTTACCAATGTCAAATTCCTGAAAAAGGTGATTCAGGAAACCAGAAAGAGTTCCCGGTTAAAAAAATTCCTTATCCTCTTTACCAGACTTTTGCTACTAGGCTGTTTGATACTGGCTTTTGCGAAACCATTCATCCCTGCGAGCGAAAAAGCATTATCAGAATCAAGAACCCTTATTTATCTGGATAATTCATATAGTATGCAGGCTGGGAAAGATCAATCTGCGATTTTAAACAAAGCTATAAATTCTTTGATTGAAAATATTGATGAGAATGATAACACCAGTGTATTCACTAATAATCAGGACTATTTCGGTAAAAATGCAGCAATATTAAAAGATGAGCTACAGGACATTGAATTTGACGAAAAGCAGATCAATTTCAGAGAGATCGAGTTAAAGGCACAGAATTACTTCAAAAATCACCCGAATTCAGATAACGATTTGGTTATCATATCAGACTTTCAGCATAAAATTGATATTCCTGCCGAAATAACTAACAAGGATTTTAATTATCATCTCGTAAAGCTGAAGTCTCCTGAAATTCAAAACGCCAGTCTGGACACAGCATTTATTGAGGAAACCACTCCTGAAACGGTTACTTTGAAAATCGGGATCAGTTCAAATGAGAGCATTGATCAACCTCTAAGCGTATCTGTTTACAACGGTGAAAACCTATTGGGCAGAAACACGGTACAATTGGAAAGTGATAGTATTGCCGAAATAAATTTCAGACTTCAAAATGAGACGATAACAGATGGCATAATTGAAATTGACGATTCAGGCCTTAATTATGACAACCGGCTGTATTTTCACCTGGATGAAAACCCTGAAATAAAAGTGGTGAATATTTCCAGTTCAGAAACGAATTTTCTGGACCGTATCTATACCCAGCCTGAATTTCAATTAAAAAGTTTCAATCCAGGTCAAATAGATTTTAATTCACTGAATTCAGCAAACCTGGTCATATTAAATGAAATTGATCAGCTTCCCTCCTCTTTGCTTAATAATCTGAATACGGTTAAAAATAATGGAGCATCCATAGTTCTAATTCCAGCAGATAATTTCTCGGCTTATGCTGAAATCCTTAACCGTTTTGGATTTTCTTCTTTTGATCAAAGAATCGATTCAGAACGTTTAATTACCAGTATTACTTATGATCATCCGTTGTTTCAAAATGTTTTTGAAGACAGGATCGATAATTTTGAATATCCCAAGGTGGTTTTATCCTTTAATTTAAATTCTGCAAACTCAATTTTAAGTTACCAGGATAACCGGCCGTTTCTAGTAGGATCTAATTCTGTTTATGTATTTACAGCTCCCCTAAATTCCAGTAATTCAAATTTTATTAATTCACCACTTATAGTACCGGTGTTTTATCAGATAGGATTGAATTCTCTGAAAATGAACCAGCTTTATTTTTCAACCACCACGGAAAATGAAATTGATATTCCTGTCAACCTGGAAAAAGACCAGGTATTACATTTAAAAAATTCTGAAATCGATATCATTCCACAACAACAGAACTTCAGCAACCGGGTGGAGATCAATACTGGAAATATAGAATTGAATGCCGGAAATTATCAAATTACCAATAACAATAATTCTAAGGGAGCTATTAGTTTCAATAATTCAAGAGACGAGAGTGATCTTAGATTTAGCGAGCTGTCTAATTTTGAAGGTTCCAAGGTATACGATTCAGTAGAAGAGTTCTTTCGTGAATCAAATGCAGCCACCGAAATCACTGCACTTTGGAAATGGTTTGCTATTTTTGCCTTAATATTTCTCGGTATCGAAATGCTACTAATAAAATTCTTTAAATGAAGCTACTTTTAAAATCGGTTACGATCCTGGATGAAAATTCGCCTTATCATCAGAAGAAACAGGATATATTCATTGAAAACGGAGCAATTAAAAAGATTGGAAAAGATCTTAAGGAAAATGCTGAGAAGGAAATTAAAGTTTCTAATCTCCACGTTTCAAAGGGTTGGTTTGATAGTAGCGTTTGTTTTGGAGAACCTGGTTTTGAAGACAGGGAGACCATAGCTAATGGCCTGGATACAGCTGGAAAATCGGGATTCACCTCGGTGGCACTCAATCCTTATACAAATCCCGTTTTAGACCATAGTGGAAATATAGCCGCGGTCAAAGCCAAAGCCGCAAGTCATCCAGTAAACCTATATCCTGTGGCAGCTCTCACCATGAAAAGTGAAGGAATAGATCTGGCAGAATTGCTGGACATGAAAGAAGCAGGTGCAGTTAGTTTTGGGGATTACAAATTACCACTTAAAAATCCGAACCTATTAAAGATAGCCCTGCAATATGCCCAGAATTTCGATGCCCTGGTTCAAAGTTACCCCCAGGAAAACAGGATAGCCGGCAACGGAATGGTGAATGAGCATGAGAACAGCACATTACTTGGTTTAAAGGGAATCCCAAACCTTGCAGAAGAACTTCAGATAACCCGCGACCTTTACCTGCTGGAATATACGGGAGGAAAATTACATATACCTACGATCTCTACAGAAAAATCGGTGAAACTTATTAAAGAAGCCAAGAAAAAAGGCCTTGATGTAAGCTGTAGTGTAGCAATACATAACCTAATTCTGGATGATCAGGAATTGAAATCTTTCGATGCCAAAGCAAAGGTACTTCCTCCACTTCGAACAAAAAAAGATATCAAAGCTCTTATAAAAGGCCTGAAAGATGGCACTATAGATATGGTTACCAGTGACCACAACCCGATAGATGTGGAGCATAAGAAAGTAGAGTTTGATAATGCTCTATTTGGAAGTATAGGTTTAGAATCGGCTTTTGGAGCTTTAAGCAAGATCTTTGAAACTGCTGATGTTGTAAAACTTCTTTCTGCAGGTAAAGAAAGATTTCATATTGATAATTTCGAGATCAAAGAAGGAGAGCCGGCAGATCTGAGTTTGTTTATTCCCGGGCAATCGTTCAATTTTTCTGAAGATGATATTATTTCAACCTCGAGAAATAGTATTTTTCTGAATAAAGAACTTAAAGGAAAAGCCTATGGTGTCATCACTCAAAAAGGTTTTATAAGCCATTAAATTTATATTATCATGGAAAACACAGGACAGGGAAAAATTACTGCGATTGTTGCCTATATCACGATTATAGGTACTATAATCGCTTATTTCATGAATCTGGAACCTAAGGACAGGCTGGCTAGTTTCCACATTCGGCAGGCTTTTGGAATACACATAACTTTCTACCTTATAGGAATATTAATGGGACTTTTTGATCAGGGCATCATTGTCGCTGCATTTTATTTATTTTTTATCGTCCTTTGGGGTTACGGCCTGTTAATGGCAATTAAAGGTGAAGAACGGGAAGTTCCAGTTCTTGGACCTCTTTTTCAAAAATGGTTTAGTACAATTTCATAATGACAAAAGAATTTTCACTTCAACATATAATTCAAGAACCAAAAAATAAATCTCAGAAATCACCTGTTTTGATCATGCTTCATGGTTATGGCAGTGATGAAAATGACCTTTTTTCTTTCGCTGGGGAATTACCTGAAGATCTTTTTATTATTTCTGCGAAAGCGCCATATTCCATGCAGCCTTATGGAAATGCCTGGTATGCTATACACTTTGATAATAATGACGGGAAATTCAGCGATGATTTACAAGCGATAAGCTCCAGGGAAACCTTAAAGAACTTCATAGATGAAGTAATACAGAATTACCCGGTAGATCCAGATAATGTAAACCTACTTGGTTTTAGCCAGGGAAGTATATTAAGTTATGCAGTGGCACTCTCCTACCCCGAAAAGGTTAAAAATGTAGTTGCTTTAAGTGGATATATTAACCAGGGTATCCTGAAGGATGGATATGAAAAAAACGATTTTTCAAATCTTGACTTTTATTGTTCCCACGGAAGCGTAGACCAGGTGATCCCGGTTGACTGGGCAAGGAAAACCAAGCCATTTATGGATGAACTCGGTATAAAAAACTCATATTCAGAATTTCCTGTTGGCCATGGTGTTGCTCCACAGAATTTCTTTGAATTCAAAGAATGGCTCCAGAAAAGGCTTTAATACAAAGGATAAAGGAAAGATTTTTCAGGATAGAATTTAAATTCTCCTCCTTCTGTAACTTCATAGCTCAGAAAAACTTCTCCCCAGTAGGTGCCATCGGTAAAATCGGCAATGACCCATTTGTGGTTTAATATCTTGATCTTGTTGATGCGCATATTGCCTTCCATTCCGGCCTGGGGAACTAATGGATTGTCCTCTTCCGCAGAATTTTTGCTAATGATGGCATCCTCTATCTTCAGGATCAGATCGCTGGGATCTATATTTTTATTCTCAAAGTAAGTAATTGCATCTTCATTATTCTGAAGGTTGAAATAATCTTCAGCTAGCTCAGATTCAGCCGTTGTACCTGGATCATTTTCCAGCTCTGCAAGCTGATTTTCCAGGCTTTCAATTCTTTCCTCCTTGGCATCAAGTATACGCTTATCATTCACATATATGAAAATGGTGAATAACAAAGTAAAGATGAAAAGGTACATCAGGATCTTATTGCGCATTCTAAACGGTAATTTTTAAGTTATCATAGGCAAGGTGTACATTTTTTGGAAGGTTCTTCTCTACTTCCTCATGAAAACCAAGCATATGGCTGATATGTGTTAAATAGGTAGTTTCAGGTTTGACTTTTTCTACAAATTCAAGAGCTTCTTTAAGATTAAAATGAGAATGATGTGGTTCAATTCTAAGAGCGCTTACCACGAGAACCTTTAGATCCTGCAGTTTTTCTACTTCCTCATCATTAATGGACTTTAGATCTGTTAAATAAGCAAAATCTTCCATCCTGAAACCAAAAACCTGTAACCTGTTATGCATAAACTCAACCGGGGTTACGGTTAATCCATGAAAATTAAAAGGTTTGTTCTCAATGACATTTTCCTTTACTCCCGGAGCTCCAGGATATTTATTTTCAGTGGTGAATATATAATCAAACCTCTTTTTAAGAGCTTTTAAAACTCTTTCATGAGCATAAACAGGAATATCACCCTGACGGAAGAAAAACGGCCTTATATCATCCAGGCCGGCCGTATGATCGTTATGCTCGTGGGTATAAAAAATTGCGTCAAGCTTCTTAACTTTATTGGCAAGCATCTGTTGCCTGAAATCTGGACCGCAATCTATTAGGATATTGTAATTATTCCAGGAAATAAGAATAGATACTCGTAAACGTTTATCTTTTGGGTCATCGCTAAGGCAAACCGGATGTTCGCTCCCTATGATTGGTATTCCCTGAGATGTTCCCGTTCCTAAAAATGTTACTTCCAAAAGGTGTTATTTTTCACACAAAAGTAAATATATTTTTTTGTATGCCTACCGCTTTTAGTACTTTTGAAGTACACAAAGAAATTGTTTATTTAAAAGAGAGATTATGCCAATTACCATAATGGGCGACAAGGAATTTGAAAATGTTCCTTCGATAAACAGTAAAGCCCTTCGCATCAATTTAAACGAAAATATCTACGGGACGTTTTCCGAGATTGGTGCTGGCCAGGAAACGGTTCGAAACTTTTTCCGGGCAGGTGGTGCCTCAGGTACGATTGCTAAAGCGATGAGTGCCTATGATAAAGACTTTAGTGACGCGATTTATGGTGTGGAGAATGACCGCAGATATGTTACTGAAGCACGATTAAAGAAAATGCTTTCTCATGAGACCAGGTTGATCGAAGAAAGGATCTCCAGGGAAAAACATCCTAATAAATTATTCTTCACCTACGCAAATACTGTTGCTACCATAGATTTCGCTAAGAAATACAAAGGACATGGATGGGTTGGAATAAGATATCAGGTAGAGCCCGGTGAAGATTATAATGAGATACTGCTTCACGTACGTTTCCATGAAAATGATGCTAGACACCAGCAAAATACATTGGGAATACTTGGGGTGAACCTAATTTACGGCGCCTATTACAAGTATGATAATCCTAAGAAACTTCTGAGATATCTTTATGACCACATAGATAAAGATCAAATTGAGATCGATACGATTAATTTCTCCGGACCAAGATTTGAAAATGTAGATAACAGGCTGATGAGTCTTCAGCTTGTCAAGAACGGCATGACCGAAGCGGTAATGTTTGGACCTGATGGTAATAACGTTTTACCTGCAAAATTACTTTACAAAAAGAATATCCTCGCCTTACGAGGAAGTTTCAGGCCTGTTACCAAGGTAAATATGGATATGTATGAGCGGTCTAAAGAACTTTTCTTCAGTGAAACCAAGGTAAATAAAGAGAACACCGAGATCATTTTTGAGATCACCCTCTCCAACCTTCGGGCAGAAGGTGAAATTGATGAAAGAGATTTTATGGACAGAGCCGAATTGCTTTGCTCCCTTGGTCAGACTGTAATGATCTCTAATTTTCAGGAATATTACCGTGTGGTAGAATATTTCTCTCGATACTCTAAGCAACGAATGGGTCTTACCATGGGAGTTCAGAACCTGGTAGATGTATTTGATGAGAAATACTACCGTCACTTAAGTGGTGGTATCCTTGAAGCCTTTGGTAAACTATTCTTTAAAGATCTTAAGGTTTATCTTTACCCTCTTAAAAACCCAGAAACCGGGGAGATTACTACTAGCGAGAACGTAAAAGTTCATCCAAGAATGAAGGAGCTTTACAAGTTCTTCAAATACAACGGAAGAGTTGAGGATATAGAGAACTACAATCCAAATATCATGGATATTTACTCTAGAGAAGTTCTTAAAATGATCACTGAAGGTAAGGCTGGATGGGAAGAAATGCTTCCTGAAAGAACTACTAAAATGATCAAGGAAAAGAATCTTTTCCACTATAAAGAACATAAACAACAAGCAAAGACTGAAGAAGTTTAATCTTCTAAGTTTTGTTCTACAAAAAAAGCTGTTCGAAACGAACAGCTTTTTTTATATAAAATTTTGAAATTTCGGCTTAACCAATCCTGGTGATCTTTGCACCAATCCCCTGTAGTCGCTCAACAATATTTTCGTAGCCTCTGTCTATTTGTTCGATATTATGAATGGTGGAAGTACCTTTTGCTGATAAGGCGGCAATCAATAATGATATTCCCGCCCTGATATCTGGGGAACTCATTGTGGTCGCTTTCAATTGAGAAGTGAATTCGTGACCAATTACGGTTGCCCTGTGAGGATCACAAAGAATGATCTTAGCCCCCATATCGATGAGTTTATCCACGAAGAAAAGCCTGCTCTCGAACATTTTCTGATGTATAAGAACACTTCCTCTTGCCTGCGTCGCAGTAACCAACATGATACTCAAAAGGTCTGGTGTAAACCCTGGCCATGGCGCATCGCTTATGTTCATGATAGAGCCATCAATAAAACTCTGGACTTCATAACCTTCATTATGAGCAGGGATATGAATATCATCTCCCTTTTTCTCTATCGTAATCCCAAGTTTTCTAAAAGTGGTTGGAATAATACCCAGCATTCCCCAGTTCACATTCTTAATAGTGATATCACTCCTGGTCATGGCAGCCAATCCTATCCATGATCCGATTTCGATCATATCTGGTAGCACAGTATGTTCGCATCCACCAAGCTTTTCAACACCTTCAATGGAAAGTAAATTAGAACCTACTCCGCTAATGTTAGCGCCCATCGAATTCAGCATTTTACAAAGCTGCTGTAAATATGGCTCGCAGGCTGCATTATAGATGGTTGTAGTTCCTTTGGCAAGAACAGCGGCCATTACAATATTAGCTGTACCGGTAACTGAAGCTTCCTCGAGAAGCATAAAATCACCTTTTAGCCCGTTAGGAGCCTCTACTCCATAAAATCTTTCCTCTTTATTATATCGGAAATCGGCTCCAAGTTTCATGAAACCTTCAAAATGGGTATCCAGTCTTCGTCTTCCAATCTTGTCACCTCCAGGTTTCGGAATAAAACCTTTTCCAAATCTACCCAGCATAGGTCCAACGATCATGATCGATCCTCTAAGTCCGCCACCGTCGATCTTAAACTGCTCACTATTGAGATAATCCATATTAAGATCATCGCTTTGAAAGCTATAACTTCCTTTTCCTAACTTTTCAATTTTCACGCCCAAATTGCGTAAAAGATTGATAAGTTTATTTACATCAACGATGTCTGGTATATTATTTATTGTAACCTTTTCATCAGTTAATAATACCGCACATAAGATTTGAAGTGCCTCGTTTTTTGCTCCCTGGGGCTGAATTTCCCCGCTTAAACGATGCCCTCCTTCAATTTGAAAAGTTCCCATTAAAAGATATTGAGTTTAGTGGCGTTTGCGGCCTCCTTTACGGCCTGTATTCTTTTTCTTGGAGTATTTTTTCTTATTTCCTCCACCTCTAATTAGATCTGAAGCTTGTGTAAGATCCTCGTCGGCATTCTTCAGATTAATTTTACCATTACTAAGATCTTTAAGGTGGTCGAAAATAACTTCATCATCTACAGAATCCCGGTTCCAATTCAGGTAGGATTTCTTCATATGATTAGCAATGGTAAGAACAAGCGCCTCTTTAAAATCTCCTTCTTCCATATCTTTAGCTGCATCGATCATTCTCTTGATATTATTACCATAGAATCGATACTTTGGATTGTTTTCAGGATATTTCAGCATATCCGGTCTTTCGGCCAGCATTTCCCTGGTAGGTTTCGGAAATGGAGATTCTACGTTAAGTTTAAAGTCGCTTATTATAAATAGTTGATCCCAAAGTTTATGCTGAAAATCTGGGACATCGCGAAGATGAGGATTCATATTTCCCATTACCGATATTATAGATCTGGCAACCTTGTTTCTCTCTGCATCGTCTTCTATACTCACGGCATGTTCTACCATTTTCTGGAGATGTCTTCCGTATTCGGGAATTATAAGTTTACTCCTTTCAGAGTTATATTCTAATGCGTTTGTCAAAATTGAAGTTTAATTAGGTATTTAATGAAGTTGTACTCCTGCCCGCAAAATACTAAATATTACCAAAGAACCACAATAAAAAAGATTCTTTTATAAGGCTATTAAAGAGATATCACTCCTTCTACTTTATTGGCCACCTCTTTATATTTTTCAATAACATGGTCTGGATTTTTCATCCTTACATTTATTGAAACACTGGTATATTTACCTTTTTTAGATTGTTTGGTCTCTATAACCGCGCCCATATTATTAAAAATTCCTTCCACCTGCCCAATTTGCTGGCCTTTAGTAGGCACGATGAATTTATATAAATATTCAGATGGCCACATGGCCGTATCCTGAAGTTGCTTTTTAAGTTTTGCGTAAAATTCTTCGGGATTCTTAGATTGACTCATAATTTCTCTCCTTCGTTTTGATGCAAAGATACAAGGAATGATAGCATTTTTATAATCAAATTCAATTGTCGAAATTTGCCCTGTGAAAAGTAAAAAAATTGTTATTACCGGAGGCCCCGGAACCGGAAAATCATCTATCATCCATAAACTGGAAGATAAAGGAGAAAAGTGCCTGCACGAAATTTCGCGCCAGGTCACCCTGGAGGCCCAAAAAGAAGGTATAGACCAGCTATTTCTTGAAAATCCATTATTGTTCAGTGAAAAACTTCTTGAAGGAAGGCTCAATCAATATCATGAGGCGAATGCTTTAAACTCAGATCATATTTTCATGGACCGCGGACTACCGGATGTAGTTGCTTATATGGATTATTTCAACACAAATTATCCAGACATATTTGATCATACCTGCACTAATCATCGCTATGAACTTATTTTTATTCTTCCACCATGGAAAGAAATTTATAAGAGTGATAATGAGCGATACGAGAGTTTTGAGGAAGCCTTAAAAATTTCGTCTTATCTTTATTCTACCTATAGAAGGTATGGTTACGATCCCATAGAAGTCCCAAAACTTACTGTGGAGGAACGTACCGATTTCATTCTGGATATGATTTAAAGAAATTTGCAGGAGGAAGCTTTAAAAATATTAGAGAAATACTGGGGTTTCCGACAGTTCAGACCACAGCAACTGGAAGTGATAGAATCCATTCTCGATGCCAGGGATACACTTACTTTATTCCCTACCGGCGGTGGGAAATCAATTTGTTTCCAGGTTCCTGCTTTAATTCGGGAAGGTATTTGCATCGTGGTTTCTCCGCTCATCTCATTAATGGAAGACCAGGTGAACTCCCTGAAGCAAAAGAACATTAAGGCAATGGCCATTACCGGTGGTATTTCATATTCTGATCTTGACCGTAATCTGGATAATTGCATCTTTGGAAATTTTAAGTTCTTATACCTCTCCCCGGAACGACTTCAGCAGGATATTGTACAGGAACGACTAAAGCAAATGAATATTAACCTCATTGCAGTAGACGAAGCTCATTGTATTTCTCAATGGGGTCATGATTTCAGACCGGCATATCGGAATATTTCAAATCTCAGGTCCTTATTACCAGAAGTCCCAATCGCTGCCTTTACCGCAACAGCAACAAAAGAAGTTGTAAAAGATATTTGCGATCAGCTAACCCTGGAAAACCCAGTGATATATCAGAAATCCTTTGCAAGATCCAATCTTCAATATGAAGTGATCAAAACTGAGGATAAATACTTCAGGTTAACCCAGATTCTGAACAAGGACTCGGCTATAATTTACGTTAGAAGCAGGAATGCAACCCAGGAGATTGCACAATTCCTGAACAAACAGGGTATAACTGCGGCTGCATATCATGGTGGTTTAAAAAAGGAAGATAAATCTGAAAAATTTGAACAATGGTTGACCAATAAGGTCAGTGTAATGGTTGCTACTACTGCATTCGGAATGGGTATAGATAAGCCAGATGTAAGAACTGTTATTCATATAGATCTTCCTGAAAGCTTGGAGAGTTATTTTCAGGAAGCAGGGAGAGCCGGAAGGGACGGGAAACCTGCCAAGGCAATTATCCTAACCAATGCCAGTGATATCCCGGTTTTAAAAAATCAGTTCCTGAATAACCTCGCCTCTCTAGAAGATGTGAAATTGCTATATAGAAAACTGAATGCATACTTCAGGATCGCTTTTGGAGAAGGAGAAAACACGGTGCATGATTTTAATTTTTCCGATTTCTGTCATCATTATCATTTCAATAGTCATAAAGCCTATAACGCTTTGCAACTCCTGGATAGATGTAGTGTGCTTAGGCTTTCTCAGAATTATCAGAAAAAAACTGAGATACAGATTTTACTATCTGGAAATCATCTGGATAATTACCTGGATGAAAACCCCAGATATGCGCATTTACTAAGGACCATTTTGAGAAATTATGGAGGAGTTTTTGAAAACCTGATCTCCATTAGTCTCGCTGCCATTATCGAGAAGTCTGGCCTTTCTGAATCTGAATGTATCAAGATATTTGAAGAATTAAACGCAAAGGAGATCATTGAGTTCAATCTTTCGAAACACGATGCAAGTATTATCTTTTTAGTTCCCAGGGAAGATGATTCGACTATTAACCCGGTCGCAGCATTCATCAATGAATACAACAGGACCAAGAAAAATAAAATTACGGCAGTTCTGGATTTTGTTCAGAATGATAAAGTCTGTAAACAGGTTCAAATATTAAAGTATTTTGGCGAGAAAGATCCTCCACCCTGCGGTAAATGTTCTGTATGCAACCGGAAAGACGATGAGTTGAACCGGGACGATATGAATGAAATCTACCTAAAGGTTTTGAGGATTCTAAAAAACGGACCTAGGGATTCGAGGGAGATCATCGCTCAAATGGAATACAAGGAAAAAGACGTATTAAAAATTTTAAGTTTGCTTTGCGAGAAAGAGATACTGGATCGCACTCCAAATAACAAATATCAAATTTCAAATAAATGAGAGACCTAAGAATCGTATTTATGGGTACACCCGAATTTGCTGTAAAAAGCCTGGAAGCCATCATAAATGCTGGATTTAACGTGGTTGGAGTTGTAACGGCACCGGACAGACCTGCAGGCAGAGGTAGAAAATTAAAAGAAAGCGCAGTAAAAGAATTTGCAAAAGAAAAAAATCTTAAGGTATTACAACCGACAAATTTGAAATCTGAGGAATTTCAGGACCAACTCATGGAATTAAACCCAAACCTTCAGGTTGTTGTCGCTTTTCGCATGTTACCCGAAAAGGTTTGGAACTACCCTGAATTTGGCACCTTCAACTTACATGCTTCGCTACTTCCTCAATACAGAGGAGCTGCTCCTATTAACTGGGCTATCATTAATGGAGAAAAGAAAACCGGAATATCCACCTTCTTTCTTGATGAAAAAATTGACACGGGAGCTATGATCTTTCAGGAAAAAGTTGAAATTGGCGAAAAGGAAAAGGTAGCATCACTACATGATCGTTTGATGGAAAAAGGTGCTCATTTGGTGGTAAAAACGGTTGAGGCCATTCAGAAAGGTGATGTTCAAACAACCCCGCAACCAGATTCAGGTGACCTGAAAGAAGCCCCGAAGCTTACCCGCGAGAATACCAAGATAAACTGGGAAGAATCAATAAACCGTATATACAACCTCATTAGAGGACTTAATCCCTATCCTGCTGCCTGGTGTTACCTGGAAAATTCATCAGAAGAACTAAAAGTAAAGATTTATGATATTGAAAAAGTTATTCAGGAACATCACTTACCTAATGGAACAGTTACGGTAACAGACAAACAGATAAAAGTAGCAGCTAAAGATGGGTATATCATAATTAAGGAGATTCAGTTACCCGGTAAAAGAAAAATGGATTCAAAAGCACTTTTAAATGGATTCAATTTTGCTCCAGATGCAAAAATGCGCTAAACCCTTATTAACACTGAATTCGTTGCATTTTAATAAAAAACAATTATCTTTATCAACAAATCAACCAAGTTATCAACAAAAAGGGGCTTTTCCCTTGTCATTACTTGCATGAACAAGAAATCCGTATAAATTTGTATACCAGTTTAACAGAATGTTTAACCAACAATTAATTTAAAATTCAAATTATGAACAAAACAGATTTAATCGATGCAATGGCTGAAAACGCTGGAATTTCTAAGGCAGCAGCAAAAAAAGCATTAGAGTCTTTCCTTGAAAACGTTGAAAAATCTCTTAAAAAAGGAGATAGAGTATCTCTAGTAGGATTCGGATCATGGTCTGTATCTAAAAGAGCTGCACGTGAAGGAAGAAACCCACAAACCGGAAAAACCATTAAGATTGCTGCTAAAAACGTAGTGAAATTTAAAGCCGGAGCTGATTTACAAAAAGCTGTGAACTAATAATTTGTATTAACAAATTTAAAAGCCTTCCACTGGGAAGGCTTTTTTTATTTAAAATTTTTGCTGTTGTATTGCATTTTTTCTAAGAAATAATTAGTTTAGATAAAAAGACTGC
This sequence comes from Christiangramia lutea, assembly GCF_022489035.1. Taxonomy (GTDB): domain Bacteria; phylum Bacteroidota; class Bacteroidia; order Flavobacteriales; family Flavobacteriaceae; genus Christiangramia; species Christiangramia lutea. The sequence goes on along the minus strand of NZ_JAKVTV010000002.1, from coordinate 195,278 downwards.
TACAATGATCGCGTTAAAACCAACCAAAGGCCATCTTCTAGTCGCAGAACCCTCCATAATTGGAGATGTTTCATTTAATCGTTCTGTGGTACTCCTTGCTGACCATTCAGACAAAGGATCGGTTGGATTTATCCTGAATAAAATCCTGGATTTTACCTTAAAAGATCTTATACCTGAAATAGAAGGAGATTTTAAAGTCTACAATGGTGGACCGGTAGAACAGGACAATCTATATTTTATTCATAAAATTCCTGATCTTATACCAGATAGTATAGAAATTGCCCACGGTATTTACTGGGGAGGTAATTTTGAGGTAGTTATGGACCTTATCTCCAAAGAACTTATAGATGATACACAGATCAAGTTCTTTTTAGGTTATTCAGGCTGGGACGCAAATCAATTGGATGATGAATTAAATTCTCATTCTTGGGTTGTTACCGTAAGTGAAGACAACAAAGATTTGCTTGAAAAACCTTACAATTCCTTCTGGAAGGATAAAATGCTGGAATTAGGAGGAGAATATATGCTATGGTCTAATTCACCAGAAAATCCTACATATAATTAACCAAGACGTGCCTTAACATTCAGCTTGCTCAACAAGTCTTTAGCAACTACATTTTTAAATTCCTTTTTTCGGTATTTGCTTACCTGCTGAATTCCCTGTGCAACATTCGTGATGAAAAGTTCATCTGCCTTCTGTAATTCGAAAGGAGAAATTGAAGTCTCCTCAAGCTGATAGTCCTCTGTCTTCTTAAGGATATTTAAGATCTGTTTTCTAATGATCCCGTTTAATGCACCATCAGATATTGGAGGAGTTTTAATAACATTTCCTTTTACCAAGAAAACATTCCCATTTAAAGCTTCTACTACTCCCTTTTTTTCGTTTAATAGCAGGCAATTATCATAGTCGTTTTCCCTGGCGTAAATACTACCAAGCACATTAACTGCGCGATTATTGGATTTTATAGAAGATAACAATCCGCTATTTACATAATGATCCTTAAATAATTCAATTTCATAAGGCTTATCATTGAAAAGGTAGAAAGAATCTTCCATAGGTTCCACACTAATCACATAACCTATATCTCTGGTGGCTGGCGTATAATATCCACCCTGCAACCTGTAAACGGCAAACCTGATCCTGGCAGGCGAAGTATTTAGATCGTTGGCTTCAATTATATTTCCAATTTCCTCTTCCAGAAACTCTGGTGAAAAATTAGAAGGAATTTCCATTCTCATAATTCTCATTGAAGCCATTAAACGAAAATAGTGATCTTCCCAGAACATGATCTTCCCGCTGATAACACGAATAGTTTCAAATACTGAATCTCCATAAGCAAAACCACGATTTAATACCGACAATTTCGCTTCTTCTTCCTTAACAATTTTTCCGTCTAGATTAATCATAAAAAAACCCCGTTTAAAAACGGGGCAAAGGTAATATTTATAATAAGAATTCTAGGCCGATCCCAGAATCTGTTTAAGGTCTGAAACCATATTTTCCCATAGCATCTTACCTTCATCAATTTCATCTTCTTCAGCAAAATCGGTGATCATAAGGGAAACATCCTTTGTAATATCATCTACCTGAATACGTAATTCAAAAAAGTAAGGAGTATCTTCATCGTCAATCCATTTGAATTTTATTCGCTCATCACTCTTCTTACTAACGAGCTTTGCCTTCTCTTCGCTACCTTCCCATATAAAAGTAAAAAATTCCCCCCGGGAATTCACATTATCGGCATACCATTCACTTAGACCTGAGGGAGTTGAAATATATTGAAACAGTAATGAAGGAGAAGCTTGAATTGGAAACTCCATTTCGTACTTTATCTTTTCTTCCATTTTTGATTAATTAGTTTCGGGCAATATAGATATTAATATGAATTATTAAAAGAAATCAAAATAAATATTTTAGAAAATAAAGTTTGTGTCAAAACAAATTGTTTTTATATTTGCACCCGCATTCACAGAAAGCCGTGACGCCTTGGATGACAAGGCATCGCAAGGTTTCATAAGAATGGAAAATTCTATGGCGAGGTAGCTCAGTTGGTTAGAGCGTCGGATTCATAACCCGGAGGTCCCGAGTTCAAATCTCGGTCTCGCTACAAAAAAAAAACCCTTCAAAATTGAAGGGTTTTTTTATGAAATAAATTCACGTTCTTTACTTTTTCACAGAAATTGTAATCTTCATTTCAACTTATAACGCCTGATCTTTTAAGAATTTGAGATATCACCAATGAGAGAACAGCAAAAAGTATAGAGATATATACCTGATAAAAGCTAAGATCTCCAAGAGATAGAACATCACTTAAAAACGGAATACTATATCCCAGGTAGGTGATTATTACAGATAAGGCTAATGCAATCCATATCCATTTATTTTGAGTAATCTCATTTTTCCAAAATGAAGTTTTTCTGCCCGGCAAATTGAATACGTTAATCAGTTGAGCAAAAACAAGCGTATTAAAAGCCATATTGTTTGTCTCCATGAAAGAAGCCTTCATGAATCCGTGTGCATAAATCACCACCCCAATTACACTTAAAGTAATTGATATTCCATACATCACTGTGCTACTCCAGTGCTTCCTGGTAAGAATTGCCTCTCCGGGAGGTCTTGGTTTATTTTTCATAATGCCTTTACTACCCTTCCCTAAACCTAGAGCCAGTGCCGGAAAGATATCTGTCACCAGGTTCAGGTACAATATCTGCATAGGTAATAATGGCATAGGTAATTTAGTAAAGGAAGCTACAGATACCGATATAACCTCAGCGAGATTGCAGGAGATCAGAAATATTACGAAATATCTGATATTTTCAAAGATCGCCCTGCCCTGATGTATCGCTAGTTTTATAGCCGTGAATTTATCATCTAAAAGAATAACATCGGCTGCTTCCTTAGCCGCTTCTGTACCCCGAATACCCATTGCAATACCAATATCGGCCGCCTTTAATGCAGGAGCATCATTAACACCATCACCCAGCATACCCACCACACCCTGGTTTTTTTGGAAAAATTTGATTAGTTGCAGTTTTTGTTGTGGCAGCATTCTGGCAAAGACATTTGCTCTCAATAATCCGGATTTCTCATCTGAATCGATATTATTAAAATCTGAATAGTCTGCTCCAACTATCACCCTTTTCGCGAGTTCTTCATTCTCAAAAATTCCAATTGATTCAGCAATATTCATAGCGGTCCCAGGATGATCTCCGGTAAGCATTTTTACATCTATACCGGCCTCTCTGTAAATCTGAATGGTTTGTTTGATATCTTCCCTGGGAGGATCTAGAAAGCCAACAATTCCCAATAAGGTAAGTTTATCTATACAGGAATGTTTATTAGTTTCTTTAGATTTGATGATCTTCCTGGCAAAGGCAAGTACTTTCAGTCCTTTTGAAGCAAGCAAATCGATCTTATCCAGCCAATATTTCTTGTCTGTTAAAGGAACTACCTTATCATCAACCATAATGGAAGTACAATGTTGCAGAACATTTTCCGGGGCACCTTTAACACAAACTAAAAATTCTTTATTTAGATGATTTACAGTAGCCATAAGTTTTAATTCTACATCAAAAGGGTAATCATGACTCTCAGGATGATCTTTTATAATTTTCTCAACGTTAATCCCTAACTCTGAAGTGAATTCCATAAGTGCCTGGTCTATGACATCGCCATGTTTATTTAGCTTAGCAGGATTGGAATAATTACATAGAACCGCAACTCTCACCAGTTCTTCAAACACGTTATGCCGAGTTTTATTTGGGAGTCTTTCAATACCATTCTCTAATTCAATCTTATGATCTTCAAACTCAACAGTCCTAACCTTCATTTTATTCTCGGTGAGAGTTCCAGTTTTATCTGTACAAATCGTGTTGGTCTCCCCTAAAGTTTGAACTGAATCGAGGTTTTTGATCACCACCTGCTGTTTAGATAATTTAACCATTCCCCTGGCTAAGGTAATCGTTGCGACCACGGGAAGGCCTTCTGGAATAGCCGCTACTGCCAGGGCGATGGCTGTTTTCAGCATTAATTCAGTATCTGCCGAAGTGAAAAATCCTGAAACCGCTATTATTGCGGCCAGGACCAAGGTGAAGATAATAAGCCAGTATGTTAAGGTCGTCAGCTTTTTTTGAAGTGGAGCTGATCTATCTTCCGCTTTTTGAGTCATTATATTTATTTCTCCTATCGCTGTTTTATCACCAGTTGCACATACTATAGCTTTCGCGTTCCCACGGGATACAACTGTCCCATTGAAAACCATATTCTTTTGTTCAGTGATTCTAAGACCCAAAGACAACTTCTCCAGGTTCTTAGGTACGTCTTCACTTTCACCTGTGAGCATGGATTCTTTGAGAAGAAGGGCAGATTGTTCGATCAACCGGGCATCTGCTGGAATCACATCTCCTTCATTAATGAAAATAATATCACCAGGAACCAGAGATATTGAAGCCATTTCCTTGGTCACACCATCACGAACTACCATAGTGCGAGTTTGCACCATTTTCTTTAGGGCAGTAAAAGACTTTACCGCCTGGAATTCCATAAAAAATCCAATAGCGGTATTGATGATTATTACCAATAGTATGGCGATAGCTTCCAGGATCTCATTGAAGAATAATGCGAGAAACATTGCACCTACCAGAATATAGACGATAGGACTTAGGAATTGATCCAGCAAAATTTGCCAGGCGGTTTTTGGTTTATTACGAGTTAGTTTATTCTCCCCGAATCTTTTTAAACGTTCATTTACCGCATTAGAGCTTAATCCGTTATCAGGATCAGACTGTAAGCGGTCAATAACCTCCTTTACACTTAGATTGTAAGCGTTTTTTAGCATTACTGTTATTATCTACAGTGCATCTTCAGGTATAAATGAAAATTCGTTTTTAAACCTTGACGAAACCATTCATATCACTGAATATCAAAATTATATTAAAAGTTTTTCAGGAAAAACCTTTAGTAGAAATCATAAGTAGCTTAAAATTTAAGCTATACTAAAAATTTCAGGCCTTAATAGTAAGAACAGGAATTTCTGAGTGATTGGCCATTTTTTCTCCGTAACTACTATAGATAAGTCTGGCAAGACCTTTTCTACCATGGGTAAGAAGTACAATAAGATCGGCTTTCACCTTGTTTGCATAGTTATAAACTCCTGCTTCAATGTTATAATTATTGAATATTTTCACCTCATCCTGACTTTCAGCATCTGCCATATCCAGAGCTTTATAAAATTTTTTAACCTCAGCGTCGATCATGGTTGTGCTCATAAAGTCTTCTGGAGTATTTATATATACCAGGTCATACTCCATTGAATTATCCTTTAGAAAGGTTCTGGCTTTTTTATAAGCATCTTTCATCTCAATATTGAAATCACAAGCCATAATAACTTTGTTCAATTTAAAATAGGACTGATTATTTTTTACTACCAGAACAGGAACCTCTGCTGTTCTAACTACCTTTTCAGTATTAGAACCAATTAACATCCCGCCCAGACCTTGAGCTCCGTGTGTTCCAATAACAATAAGATCTATATCTAATTCTGAAGTGAGGTCACCTATCTTTTCAAAATCCACTTGTCGGCGAATTTCAGTGCTTACCTTAATTCCATCTAAATAATCGTGGTTCAGGAATTCATCGAAAGAATCATTTATTCGTTTGTGATAATCGATATTTTCATAAAGCTCCATAGCCTCCTTTCTGCTAAGGAAGGCATCCTCCCGGTTTATCATGTACAAGGCGACGATTTCAGCATTAGAATTACCCGCGAGGTTGGCGGCATATTTCAAAGCATAAGCAGCAATTTCTGAAAAATCGGTGGGAACAAGTATCCTTCTCATGGCTATAAATTTTATGATTCTAGTAAATTTACAGCTTCCTCTCCTATTAAAATATGATAAAAATCAATTAATTATCTTTTGAGTAACACATATGATTAAAATGAATTTTAGTTCTTCTCCGGAATTTTGGCATTCCGGTTCACGTATGCTGATACTCCCCTGATGAAATCATTCACGGTTTCCTCCATTATTTTTCTGGCATCTGAAGTTAAGGGGTAGGGCTCATTGTTAATGGCATAAAAGGCCCAATCGTTTTCTCCTCCAACAATTTGAAATGTTGGTGCATCTGGGCTGGAAAGTTCTACAATTTCCACATCATAACGAATAAGTTCATCTTTAAATCTAAAAGAAAGATCAAACATTGCATCCCAGGTATAAGTCCTGCCATCGTCTTCTATAGAAAATGCCTGTGGTACAAATACTTTATATTCAAGATACTGGTTTTCGATCTCCCTGCTTATAGCATCTACAGGATTAGAAATAATATTATCTGCCCATTTCTTAGCAGCCAGGAACAATTCAGAATCTGGTTTTTCGGGGTATTCCCTTATCACAGAATCCTCGAAACCTGCAGGAGATAAAATGAATTTATCTGCTACTTTTTGTGCACTTAATAAAACTGGAAATAAAATAAAAAGAATAGCAATCCTCATAATCGATAATTTTGGTTTAATCGGAAGATAAATATTATGTCGAATCAAATTCGTTAAGAATAAAACAAGCTCTGTTAAACTATTATAAAACCAGGAATTAAAAGATCGTTTACTTATTCTTCTTTTCCTCTTTTCTTTTTTGTTTTTCCAACTTCCTGAAATATCCACGAAAGAACCAGTTATGTCTTAGCGCCTCCATGTTTTCATTCATTTTAATGGAAGACTCTTTGATATTAACCATGGTGGTGTCTAAATTCTGAACTAGCTCCTTATCCTGGGTTAGGTAATTAAAAGCTCCTTCACCCTCTCTTATTTCCTCTATTATTAATTCCACGTTTCGCATGATCTCAACAATACTGTTGGTAGATGAATCAAGGTTCTTAATAACATTTTCTATTCTATCCCTTGAAATTGTATCGGTTAATAAGGTTCCTGCAACACTTTCATTCAATTTTATTTCTGAAAGTTCGCGGTTAATCTTTTTCATAGCCCGGTTTGTTTGAGCACTGGTCTCCTTAAGATTTTCCAAAGTTATTTTAATGTCCTTGGCAAGTAAAGAATCACTCACCAGGACACCCAAAGTTCCCTTAGCCTCTAAAATTTTATTGGTGATCTTCAGAAGGTCTGAGGTTAGTAAAGCCGCATTTTCATTAGTAACATTAAGGGTTGAAAGCATATCATCGGCTCCTATCCTACTATAAGTTGCAATGGTATCTCCTGGAATTATGGCTGCTAAATTCTGGTTTCCAGGTAAAATATTAACGACCATACTTCCTACCAGCCCATCTGAACCTATAGTGGCAATAGCATCTTTTTTGATGAAACTGCCAGTAGACTCCTCAACCATCATCTGGACCAGAATCCTGGATTCTTCAAGCATCCTGATCTTACTTACAGTTCCAACATTAATTCCCGAATACCTTACGTTGTTTCCAATTTGTAAACCATTTACATTTTCAAATTCAGCAAATACCGGGATATTCCTTGTGAATATATGTTGCCGGTTCCCGATAAAATAAAGTGCCGCTATCAGGATAAGCATGCCTGTTACTACGAAGACACCCAGTTTTATTTTTTGAGATGTTGTTTTTTCCATGATCGCTAATTTTTAAAAAAGGCTTTTACTTTGGGATCCTGAGACCTTACAAGTTCATCAAAAGACCCTTCTATATAGTTTATACCATCTACGAGTAGAATCATCCTGTTGGAGATAACCCTGGCACAATCCACATCATGAGTTATAATAAGAGAGGATGTATTATAAGTATCCTGAATATTTCGCGTAAGCTGGATGATTTCCTTTGAAGTAATGGGATCTAGCCCTGTGGTAGGTTCATCATACAATATGATCTCAGGTTTAAGAATCAAAGCTCTTGCGAGGGCTACTCTTCTCTGCATTCCTCCGGAAAGTTCAGATGGCATTAGGTCTACGGTATGCTCCAGTCCTACATTCTTCAAAGCTTCCAAAACCAAAGTCTCATTGTCTTCTTTCATCTTGAGTTTCTCCTTATGTCTTCTTAATGGAAATTCAAGATTTTCCCTTACCGTCATAGAATCATACAAGGCACTTCCCTGGAATAAAAATCCAATGTTTGTCCTTAAAAGATCAAGTTCGGCCCTTCCCAGAACCTCAATATCTTCGTCTTTGATCCGGATAACACCACTGTCAGCCTGCATTAAACCAACCAGGCATTTGATCATCACAGACTTTCCTGAACCCTATTTACCCATAACCACAAGATTCTCTCCTTCGAAAAGCTTGAGATTAAAACCATTCAAGACATGTTGATCCCCGAAGGATTTTTTTAGATCCTTGATCTCAAGAATGGGTTCTCTATTAATGATCTTTGTCATCATCCATTAAATATATCAGCTACGAATACAGCTATAAAGTCAATAACAAATAAAAGCATGGAAGTATATACTACTGCTGAATTTGAAGCCTCTCCTACCCCCATAGTCCCCTTTGAACAATAATAGCCTTTGTAACATCCAACCAGGCCTATGGCAAAACCGAAAAAGAAAGTTTTGATGGTTGCAGGTATCAAATCTGCAAAAGTTAGGGCATCAAACACCTGATTGAAATATAAAAGAAAGCTTACCTCCCCCTTTAGATTTTCGATGATCGCCGAACCGAATAAAGCTATGGCATCCCCAATCAAAACAAGCAAAGGCAGCATTAAGGTGGTTGCCACTATCCTGGTTACCACCAGGTACTTAAACGGATTGGTACCAGATACCTCCATCGCGTCTATTTGCTCGGTCACCCTCATAGATCCAAGTTCAGCTCCAATCCCTGAACCAATCTTCCCTGCACAAATTAGAGCGATGATCACAGAACCTATCTCTCTCACAATAGAAATACTAACCATCGAGGGCATCCAGGATTCGGCACCAAACTCCATAAGCGTAGGCCTTGATTGTAGAGTAAACACCAAACCTAGTATAAAGCCTGTGACCCCAACCAGAAGTAGTGATTTATTTCCCATCTGGTAACACTGCCTCAAAAGCTCCTTAAATTCAAATGGCGGTTTAAACACCTCACTGAAGAAACGTCCAGTGAAAATTACTATTCCGCCGGCCTCTTCGAAAAATGCCCTGGTTTTATACCAAATGTTATTTTCCACTACTTTGAAGTTTTACCATATTAAAGATAAACAGATTACAAACCAGTTCAAACATCTGTTTTACAGTGTTTTACATGAGTTTTAGCCTTTATATAAAATTAGAGAGAATATGTTATATACATCTATGACCGATGTCATCGATTCCGGATAAATAGAATTTTCAGGAGATCAACCTTTCCTAAATGAATGTTAAACTATTTCTAAGAAGTTCATGGTCTGCGATAATTGTGACAGGTAAATCTTATATTCTCAAAAAAGTTGAAGATTATGACAACGAAACAATTGGGAAAATCCGGGCTTTATACCTCGCCCATAATATTCGGGGGGAACGTTTTTGGGTGGACCGTAGATGAAAAGGAATCTTTTGACCTACTCGATAGGATTCTGGATATGGGAATTAATCATATAGACTCTGCAGATGTTTATTCTCGTTGGGCCGATGGAAATTCCGGTGGAGAATCTGAGCGCATTCTTGGAAAATATTTCAGAGATAGAGGAAATCGGGATAAAACAATTATTGCTACCAAAGTTGGATCCAGCATGCAACAGGGTGGTGACAAGGATATTTCTAAAACTCATATTATGAGAGCGGTGGAAGATTCCCTTAAAAGGCTTCAAACAGATTATATCGATCTTTATTACACACATTGGGACGACGATAAAACTCCGGTGGAGGAAACCCTTGGAGCTTATGACCAACTGATAAAAGATGGAAAGGTAAGATATATTGGCGCTTCAAACCTAGCTCCAAATCGGCTTAAGGATTCTCTCCAGGCATCAAAAAATAGTGACCTTCCGAAGTATGAGGTTTTCCAACCGGAATATAGCCTGGCTGTGCGTGACAAATTTGAAAAGGAAATTAGAGATATTTGTATGGAAAATGAACTTGGAGTTGCGAGCTACTTTTCTTTGGCGAGTGGATTTTTAACTGGAAAATATAATTCGTTAGAGGAGATAAAAGGCACTAGCAGAGAACCTTTTCTGAAAAATTATTTTGATGAAAGAGGTGACAAGATTTTAAAAGCTTTAAAAGACATTTCTGACCACCATAATAAATCTCAGGCCGGGATCGCATTAAGATGGATCATGCAACGTCCAGGGATTACATCACCTATTGCTAGTGCTACAAGTAATTCACAATTAATATCATTCCAGGAAGCCATGGATATGTCGCTTTCTGATGAGGAAATGGAAAAACTAAATTCTGCAAGCGCATAAATTATTACCAAGGAAAGAAGCAAATATTTATGATTCTCCTTCCTTAACTTCAACTACCTCATACATATTTTTCCCATCAACCTGTACAGGCTGGTAATAAGTTTCGCCATATTTAACAAAGGTCTGTTCGCCTACACGAACTTCTTCTCCTCCTTCTGGAAGATTGGGTACAATTGTACCGGCAGTAGGAGGTACTACCTTGTACATCTCTCCATCCTTTTCATAATAGGTGCCGCCGTAATAGTAATTATTGGTGGTTTCATTAACTTCCACAGTTTGTGTTCCTTCAGGTAATTCCTTTATTTCTGCACCAACAGGCGCCTGAACTACCCGGTATCCATCATCTTCCTGAATATAGTATACTCCCTGATCATAGTGATATCGCTGATTCTCTATACTTATTATTATAGCTGTAGTGGCAAGGCTGGCTACGAAATATCCCCAGGGATGCCAGTATGGTCCCCAGTAAAATGGCCTAAAAGGATGATAGTAATATGGCCTGAAGGCATAAAAACTGAAGCCGCCAAAAATATAAGGAGGTCTAACATAAATTCTACCACTACTTCTCACCCTGGTATTACGAATATTGATATCACGGCTATTATCTATATTGATATTAATGTTATCCCGGCTATTATCTATATTTATTTTATCTCTATCTCGAGGATTCCTGTTTCCTGGTTTTCTATCACCTGTATTCCTATCTCCAGGATTCCGGTTTCCTACCTGATCTCTACCTGTAGAAGGACGATTTGGTGGTCTCTTGACCTCAGACCTATCCAGTTTTTTATCCCTGGCAATATTCCTGGAAGGTACCTTTGTATTTTTTGTTCGCACCGCACCTCCGTTTATAGATCGGTTGGAAGGTTTGGAGAAGTTCCTCGTATTTACGTTTCTTATAGGACGTGAAGGTGCCGGTCTTGCTGCTGGCCTTGACATCTGAGCCCTGCCTCCTCTATTAATTCGCTGAGCCTCTACCTGATGCACAGGAAAAAGAAAAAGAAGCATACAAATTAAAATAGTAAGATATTGGATACGAACTTGAATAGATTTTTTCATAACAGGATATTTTATGATTCAGGATCTAATTCATCCTAATTTGATTTCGTGGTCATAATGGCAATGTTCTTAGCACCTGGTGGAGGTTCAAAAGAAAACATTTCTGTAGGAAGTATTGGGTTAATATCCCAATTAGTAAAATTGACTTGATATTGTTTAAAGTCATCATCTTTATGAATTATGACAAACCTCTCAGGAAGAAAGAAACCATCATTTGTAATCCAGATCTGAAAATTAGTATTCTCATTCACTGCCATAATTTGAAAACAATCGACCCCATTCACATTTTTATTTCCCAGATATTCGATATGATCGAAGTTTACAATAATTGTATCTACGAAATCTGGATAAAAAATATCTGCAGCAGGAAATTCAATTTCAAAGGCATAATTTATACTATCCATCATGGTTACTATATCTGAAGGAGCATCTACTACAGAATAGTTATTTTCCTTAAAGGAATAATACACCAGGGACTCACCATTATACCAGTAGCCCTTGTGCCCATCGGTTCCATTTGAATGCACATGCATTTTATCTGGACCAATCATAAAAACTTCATCTTTCGAAAATTCCTTTACAAGACCATACCTATTTTGTTCAACATCCTGAGAAATATTAGCAGTAAAACTTACTGATTCCAGGCCTCCTATAAAATCAGCCATACGGTCCAGGATTTTTACGGCCATAGTATCAAGAGAAGTTTTCTCTGCCTGACCAAATAAATTAAATGAGAAAAACACAAGTAAAATGGCGATACAAACTTTCTTATTCATAATTTATAAGTTGAAAATTATTGATCTATTTTAAATACAATCCCGCCAGCAATACCGAATTGGTAAATGGTAGAATAACTCGTTAAACCAACATCGGCTCCACCTGTTCCAAAATATAATCCACCTCCCATTGCCTGGACCGCAGATTTAAGATCTGTTTGTATTTTAAAGCCAATTATATCTGAGAACCAATAAATAACTCCTAATTTAGCTCCCCAGGAAAACTTTGTTGCATCCCCACTCATTCCGTTTTCTGGATTTTCTGCAGATACGGCAACTATTCCGGCCATCAACCCAGCAAATCCAACCAAAGAATTATTAGAAAAATTAAAATACCTGTTACCCCCTAACATTATATAATTAATTCCCAAATCAAAATTCGTGTACCTAATGGAAGAATCATTTCTTCGAAAATAACTGGTAGGTCCATCTGTATCCTGTCTAAGGTAAGTTATTTCCAAACCATAATCTGGTCTAAACATATATTCAAGCCCAACACCCCATTGAAGACCTCCTTCAATTTTACCCTCATAAAATTCATTAAAATCAAAATAGGAATCAAAACTATCGTCAAAAACATATCCTCCTTGAATCGAAATATTGATACCCTGAGCGCGAATAGTATAGCTGGTAAGAAAAACGAAAATTACAAAACCTAATAACTTCTTCATACTATAAAGTTGTAATAACAAATCTATTTTTGGACTAAAACTGAAGACTACCTTAAATAGAACGAGGGTGAATAACTATCGGTTATTTGTATAAATATAAACAACTAATTATTAATAGTTTACAAATTTTCAATTTCCTGATATTCTTTAACATCTAAACCTTTACCGAATCGTAACAACAATTTCATAGCCTGTTGCCTTGGAATACGGTGATAAACACATTTTGATTCGGGCATCAGGATTACTTCTCCATTGCTTATTTCAGGAGCATCTGGAATAAAAATGCTCATAATTCCATTCTCACTCTTGTAAGTGATAAAAGCTATATTAAAGCTATCATCTCTTTTCAACAGAATTGAAATCCATTCTTCATCGGTATCTTTATCTTCAGAAAATAATCTGAATTTCAATCTTCTTAAAGGTGGGAAAAGAGTATAAATGGTTTCTTCAAAAGAGGAATTCCATTTTTTCAAGAGTCCTAAATGGATCAAATATCCACTGATAAAACAAACAATTAGAATAAAAATGATTCCAAGTAAACCAATCGTTGCTGTTCCAAAAATCGTTTCTATACCTAAAGAAGTTGCCATTTTATGAACAACCGGCCTAACCATATTGATTGCCTTAATAACAATCACAATAAGAACCACTAAAGGAAAAAGGAAAAGTAATCCTCCCACTATTAAAGCGCGAAAAGTATTCTTGAAAGCTGACATGCCTGAAATGAATTAACAGCTTAATATAATTCAAAAATTTGATTTACAGGGTTTAACGGTTTTAATTAAATATTTAAAAAACAAAAGCCCCCATCAAAATTAATTGATGAGGGCTTTAATTGATTTATCTGGAATTTATATCATTTCTAATTTTTTAACGAGTTCTTCAAGGTTTAAACTTAACTGGTCTCCAGATTTCATATATTTTAATGTGAACTTTTCATTATTCATTTCTTCTTCACCTGCAAGTACGGTATATGGAATTTCTCTTTTATCAGCATACTTCATCTGTTTACCCATTTTAGCTGAATCTGGGTAAAGTTCTGCTACAATACCTTCCCTTCGAAGGGCACTAACCGCCTTCATTGCATAAAGCGCCTCACTTTCACCGAAATTGATAAAAAGCACCTTAGTGTTCTCTGTTACCGTTTTAGGGAATAGATCCAATTCTTCAATTACAAGGTAGATCCTGTCCAATCCGAAAGAGATTCCAATCCCGCTCATGTTCTTTAAACCGAAAATACCGGTTAGATCATCATAGCGACCACCTCCACCAATAGAGCCCATCTTTACTTTATCTGGAGCTGCAACCTCATAGATAGCACCCGTATAATAATTGAGGCCACGCGCAAGGGTGACGTCCAAATCTAATTTTGCTGTTTTTAAAGGCATGGCTTCAATTGCATTTTGAATAAATTGAAGTTCTTCAATACCTCTTTGCCCAATTTCCGATCCTTCCAGGATCCTTTTTAAAACTTCGATCTTTTTAGCAAAATCACCTTTCAGATTAAAGATAGGCTGGATTTTATCCAAAGCCTCTTCAGAAATACTCTTTTCACGCATTTCCTTTTTAACGCCTTCTTCGCCAATCTTATCAAGTTTATCGAGTGCTACTGTAAAATCAATAAGTTTATCCTGCTCCCCTATCACTTCGGCAAAACCTGACAGCACTTTTCTATTATTAATTTTTATGGTAACACCATTCAGCTGCAGTTTTGAAAACACAGCATCATAGAGCTGAACAAATTCAACTTCCTGCCACAGACTTTTACTTCCAACAACATCTGCATCACATTGAAAAAACTCTCTAAATCTACCTTTCTGAGGACGATCTGCTCGCCATACAGGCTGGATCTGGTAACGCTTAAACGGAAATTCTATTTCATTTTGATGCTGCACCACATATCTGGCAAAAGGAACTGTAAGATCGTAGCGCAAGGCTTTTTCGCTAATTGAGGAAGTAAGCTTATTACTGTCATTTTCAGCCAGGGCATTTTTATCAGCTTTCTTCAGAAAATCCCCAGAATTTAAAATCTTAAAGATCAGTCGGTCACCTTCATCCCCATACTTTCCCATGAGGGTAGAGGAATTCTCAAAACTGGGGGTTTCAATCGGTTGAAATCCAAATCTTTTAAATTCTGACTGAATCGTTTCAAAAATATAATTTCTCTTAGCGACTTCTTCCGGAGAAAAATCTCTTGTACCCTTTGGTATTGATGGTTTTTGTGCCATGATCTGTTTTAAGCTGAATTTGCTATTTCGGACTGCAAATATCTTAATTTTTAAGCGAACCCAAACAAAATTGAAATTTTAAGTAACA
This sequence comes from Christiangramia lutea, assembly GCF_022489035.1. GTDB lineage: Bacteria > Bacteroidota > Bacteroidia > Flavobacteriales > Flavobacteriaceae > Christiangramia > Christiangramia lutea. Next base: position 180,120 of record NZ_JAKVTV010000002.1, on the reverse strand, counting down.
AAGTTCTAATTTTATAGTCTAACCGGTAAGCCAGAAAATTCAATCAATGTTTTCATTATTTCGGGAAAATATAAGGATCGCCCTGAATTCCATAAAAAATCAATCATTAAGAACAATTCTTACGGTTCTTATCATTGCTATTGGAATTACCGCACTTGTTGGGATTTTAAGTGCCGTAGCGGCTTTGGAAAACACCATTAGCAAGGATTTTGCTTCTATGGGCGCCAATACTTTTAACCTTCAGCGTTACGAGTTCAGGACCCAGAGTTCCCGAAATGAGGATAGAAAGATTAATCCAGTGATTAGCTATCGTGAAGTCAAGGAGTTTGAAGAGAAGTTTAAATATCCTTATACTGAAACTGCTATTTCTTTCACCGGCACCTCTACTGCCGAAATTAAATATCAGAATGAAAAGACAGATCCCGAAATCTCGGTAATGGGTGTAAACCAATATTACCTTGAAAACTCCGGGCTTGAGGTGGAAGAAGGTCGTGAATTCAATGTATTCGATATTGAGAACAATAATAATGTAGCGGTGATAGGATCAGACTTTAAGGACGGGATCTTTAAAGGATTTGATCCTGTAAACAGAACCATTAGTATTCGCGGAGCAAAATTTAAGGTTATCGGAGTGTTGGAGTCCAAAGGAAGTACTTTCGGAAATAACCAGGACCTAAGAGTTTTCATACCAATCCAGCATGCCCGCTCCATTTTCTCGCAGCCCAATATCAATTACAGCCTGAGTGTTAAAGTTGAAAACAAAGATCTTTTGGACACTGCCATGGATGAAGCTATCATTACATTCAGAAATATTCGTGGACTAAACCCTAAGGAAGAAAATAATTTTGGGCTTGAGCGAAGTGATGATTTAATCAATCGAATTTTATCCATTACCGGAGCCTTGAATATAGCGGCCTGGATCATTTCAATTATCACCATTTTCGGGTCATCGATCGCGCTTATGAATATTATGCTGGTAACCGTAACTGAAAGAACCCGGGAAATTGGAGTTCGCAAGGCACTTGGTGCAAAAAACAACACCATAGCAACCCAGTTTTTCCTAGAGACACTGGTAATTGGTCAGATTGGCGGTATACTAGGTATACTTTTAGGAATAGGAATAGGCTTTGCGGTTTCCAGTTCCCTGGATTTTGCGTTTACTACGCCCTGGAAAGCAATGTTATGGGCTACGGGTATCACTATCCTGGTGGCCATACTAGCCGGAAGTTATCCTGCCGCGAAAGCTGCAAAACAGGATCCTATAGAGTCGCTCAGGTATGAATAATTAAATAATTTATCAATGAAACAATTCAAAAATTGATTCTTTGTTTTATTAATTCATTGCTAAAACAATTCCAGGTTATCCTTCAACTACATCTTGAAAATAGCTATAGAGCTCCCCTTTAGTAATATTCGCGCCCTGTTTGATTAAAGCGAATATATCTTTATTTCTGTCATCACTTATGGCCTTTGTAGAAGTATATATATTCACCGTATCATCCATAAGATTAGTTTGTAGCCATTGATATCCTTCACGGGTGGTAATATCTATAGCTTCATTTTCAACCTTTACCGCAATTAATTCGATAGTAGCCGCCGTAATTCTAAAAAGAAAAATCTGGTTTGGTGAAAAATGCTCCAGGTATTCCACCTTATTTAAAACCCCTTCCCAGACAAGATCACTGAAAACATCCAGTTCTTCTTCAGCTGTTTCTGGTTTTTCCTTTTTAATTTGTTCCCACTCATCGGCAGTAATAGATTGCGTTGCCAGGAAATTTATAAATTCCTGGTGCATTTCTTCTAACTGCTCCTTTGTTAATCTTGCGTATTTCATTCTTGATTATAAATACAAAAGCCCACTCATATTATGAGCAGGCTTTTTGCTATGAGTAAAATAAATTAAGCTTCTCCTACAACGTCGAAGGTAAAGTTAGAAACTACTTCACGGTGAAAACGCAAAGTTGCTTCATACTGTCCTAAACGCTTGATGTTACCACCGGCGATGCTAATATATTTCTTTTCGATCTCTACACCTTCTTTAGCAAGGGCATCAGCTAGATCACCGTTAGTGATAGAACCGAATAACTTATCACCTGCACCTGCCTTAGCAGTAAGCTTAATTTCAAGGTTATTAAGTTTTTCAGCCTGTTTCTTAGCTTCGTCAATGTGCTTTTGCTCTTTATAGGCGCGCTGCTTCAAAGTTTCTTGCAAAACTTTTCTAGCAGAAGGAGTAGCTAGTTCAGCATATCCTTGTGGAATAAGATAATTTCTACCGTAACCGTTCTTTACGGTTACAACATCATCTGTAAATCCTAAATTATCTACGTCTTTTTTAAGTATCACTTCCATAACTGCCTCTTTTTATTTTAATAAATCACCTACGTAAGGCATTAATGCTAAGTGACGAGCACGCTTAACGGCTGTAGCCACTTTTCTCTGAAACTTCAAAGAAGTACCTGTTAAACGACGAGGCAACAATTTACCCTGTTCATTAACAAATCCCATTAAGAAATCTGGATCTTTATAATCTACGTACTTAATACCAGATCTTTTGAATCTACAGTATTTCTTAGCTTTGGTTGTTTCTATATTCAGAGGAGTAAGATACCTGATCTCTCCGTCTTTCTTTCCTTTTGCTTGTTGTTCAATAGATGTTGCCATGATTACGCTTTTTCCTTGTTACGTTTTCTTCTTTTCTCAGCCCAAGCTACTGCATGCTTATCTAACTTTACAGTTAGGTAACGCATCATACGCTCGTCTCTTCTGAATTCCAATTCTAAAGGCTCAATAGCTTCACCTGGAGCTTTGAATTCAAATAAGTGATAAAAACCACTTTTCTTGTGTTGGATTGCATAAGCCAGTTTTCTTAGGCCCCAATCTTCTTTAGCTACCATCTCAGCCCCTTTCGAAACAAGAAAATCTTCGTATTTCTTAACTGTCTCCTTTATCTGCTCATCAGATAAAACGGGATTCAAGATGAAAACAGTTTCATAATTGTTCATAAAATTATTCTTTAAATTAAATCGGGTGCAAAAATATAATTAATAATCCATATTTCAAAGCATATTACTAATGATAAAATATGATTAATGTAGGTGAAAAATTATTTTACCTTGTATTTCTTAATTTTAATAAGTAATATTGTTAGGACTAACCTATTAACCGTGGAAGAAATATTACTCAAATGTGCTGTGGTAGATGATTCTAGCCTCCAGAGGCTCTCAATTGTAAAATTGATTAAAGATCATCCAAACCTTAAACTCGTTGCAGAATATAATAATGCTATTGAAACAAAAAACGGTCTCTTAGATACAGAAACCGATCTTATATTTCTGGACATCGAGATGCCTATACTTTCCGGTTTTGAACTTCTGGATAACCTCCCAAACAAACCTCAAATAATCTTTGTAACGGGAAAAACCAAGTATGCATTTAAGGCTTTCGATTATGATGCTGTAGATTATATTCATAAACCAGTTACTAAAGACAGGTTTAATAACGCGGTTAGTAAAGCCGTAAATCTATATAAGTTAAAGCACCAAACAGCCGCTCCTGAAGATGACGATTTCATCTTTGTAAAAAGCAACCTGAAGAATAGAAAAGTGTTCCTGAGTAAACTGAAATACATTCAGGCCCTGGGAGATTATGTGAAATTTGTAACCGAAAAGGATAATTTTGTGGTTCTTGCAACCATGAAATCTTTTGAAAAGCAATTACCAAGCGAAAGATTCCTTAGAACGCACAAGTCTTACATTGTGAATCTCGACAAGATTGAAAGATACAATAGTAAAAATATTGAAATAGATAAAGAGAAACTACCTCTTAGCCGACATAAAAAGGCAAATCTAGTGGAAGCACTTAGTGCGATTCAATAGAAGATTATATACTTTATGATAAATGGAGCCACTTTTATAGTGGCTTTTTTATTGTGGATCCACATTAACCACTACCCTAACCGATCTATAAACCCCAATAGCCCGGAAACTTGATAAAATTCTATGCACCATCTTTTTAGTCTTTCCAAGGGATTGTTTTTTAGGGATTTTTATTAGAATATTTTTATAGTATTCATTTCTAATCCTGGCTACTGGAGGAAACTCCGGCCCTAACACATATCGGTCAAAAACATTTTCGAGTGCACGAGCAAGCCACTCAGCGGCTTCATTCGTTTTAGAATAATCACGGCATTTCAGGGTAAGCCTTATTAACCTGAAATATGGAGGATACTGGTACTGGTACCTTTCTTCCAGCTGTTCAGCATACATTCCTTTGAAATCACCGGTAGACACTTGTTGAATGATCTGGTGATGTGGATTGTATGTTTGAATTAGAACTTTTCCTCTTTTCTGGGTTCTTCCCGATCTTCCCGCAACCTGAAGCATTAACTGAAAACTTCTTTCATGAGCTCGAAAATCAGGAAAATTAAGGAGATTATCGGCGTTCATGATCCCGACCAAGCTTACTTTTCTAAAGTCAAGTCCTTTGGTAAGCATCTGTGTACCTATCAAAATATCGATCTCTTCATTTTCGAATGCTGTGATTATCTTTTCATAGGCGTGCTTACCACGTGTTGTATCCTGGTCCATTCTTCCAATCTTTTGATCGGGGAAAAGAGCCTTTAATTCTGTTTCCACCTGTTCGGTTCCAAAGCCCTTTGTGGTAATTTCATTGCTGCTACAGGCCATACATTGATTTTGCATGGCAATATGATATCCACAATAATGACAGCGCAACTGATTATTATGACTATGATAAGTTAAACTTACATCGCAATTAGGACATTGCGGAGAATGACCACAGGTATTGCATTCCATAATTGGTGAAAAGCCCCTTCGGTTTTGAAAAAGGATCACCTGCTCACCTTCCTTAATACTTTCCTTGATCTCTTCAATAAGCCTTTCAGAAAAATGCCCTATCATCCTTTTTTTCCTATGAGCAGTTTTTATATCTACCACTTCTACTTCCGGCATAAGAACATTACCGTATCTACGATTCAGCTCAACCAGGGCATATTTATTATGTTCGGCATTAAAATAAGATTCAATTGAGGGAGTTGCAGATCCAAGGATGATATTGGCCTGAAACATATTTGCCAGCACAACTGCCGCATCACGAGCGTGGTAACGCGGCGCAGGATCAAATTGTTTAAATGTAGATTCATGCTCTTCATCAACCACTATTAAGCCCAGATCCCTAAATGGTAGGAAGATGCAAGACCGCGCTCCTATCACAATCTTGCCCTTTTCTGTATTTTCCAGAACCTTATTATAAATCTCTACTCTCTCATTTAGAGAATATTTACTATGATAGACCAATACCTTATCACCAAAATAATTCTGAAGCCTTTTTATGAGCTGAGTAGTAAGAGCTATTTCCGGCAAGAGGTACAAAGCCTGTTTCCCTTTATTAATTGCCCGCTCGATAAGTTTTATATAAATCTCGGTTTTACCTGAAGATGTCACGCCATGGAGAAGGCAAACTTTATCTTCTGAAAAATTCTGATTTATTTCATTGAAAGCTTTTTCCTGGAACTGGTTAAATTTTATCTCATGTGAATTTATTTCACCGGTAAATGTTACCCGATCTACTTCCCCGTAAAACTCCTCTAGTATATCTTTATCGATAAGACTCTTTATAACACCGGCACTAGCACCCGATTCATTGAGCAATTTTTTAACCTTTAAAGGTTTTTTAGACTTGGCCGTAAGAGAGAAATAGGTAAATAAAACTTCTCTTTGTTTCGGAGCTCGAGAAAGCTCATCAAGAAGCTTATGCATTTCACTTTCAGCCTCAAAAGCAGGATTCAACTTAACGAACCTTATCTCCTTCGGTTTGAATTGCTCATAAATTTCCTGGTTCAAATCTATTAGTTGCCGGCTTACAAGTTTATTAAGAATAGGTAAGACTTTTTTACTATCCAGCAATTGCTCTATCTCCTGAATCTTCATTGAAGATTGTCGCTGCAAAGCCTCGACTATTAAAAATTCATCATCAGAAAGCTCTTCAAAATCTGTATTAATTTCACTTGAAAGCTTAACTATACTTTCACTTTCAAGTAGAAATGCACCAGGCAATGCCGCACGCATAACTTCACCTTCTGTACATAAATAATAGGTAGCTAACCAAGACCAAAATTTTAACTGATCATTGGTAAGCAAGGGCTCTTCATCAAGGATCTGGTGAATGGGTTTTGCTTCATAAACTTCCGGAGGATTCTGGTGAATCAACGCGACAATTCCAGTATATATCCTATTTTTACCGAATTGCACAGCTAATCGCATTCCTGGCTGAATAAATTGCGCCTCCTCTTCGGTTAAACTATAAGTAAACCTGTTATCTAAGGGCAAGGGAAGAATAAGGTCGGCGAAATAGGGCATTTACAAAGTTTGGTTAAATGAAAAAAACTGTTCTTAATTCAACTTGCTTGATAACTCTAAGATTCAAAAATATTAAGAATCTTTAGTTATTCGATAGCAAGAATGAAAGTTTAAGAACAGCTTTCGGTATTTAAAATACTATTCGGCTCTACGCCACTCTTTAGTTTTATAGAAAAAAGAAATATAACCCCTTACGATTAAAATATCTGGATCATCCTCATCTAGCCAGATCTTACATCGATATTTTTTACCAGTCTTAGGATCTACGATAGTGCCACCTACATACTCATCTCCATCTTTTTTCAAGCCTTTCATTATCTCCAGGCCCTGAACAGGTTCATCTTTAAGCACTCCCTCACATTTAGTACAAAGTCGATCACGATCTTCTTTCTTCACAATATGATCTACTTTGCCGTAGATCTTATCTCCTTTTTCATAAACCTCCACAATAGAATTTACCTTACCTTCTTCATTCCTGTTTTCCCATTTCCCAAGCACAGATTGCGCCTGTATAGACGGTATTAAAAAAAGTATGAGTAATAATAATGGAAGTTGTCTCATATTATTCTCCAAGCATGGCTTCTTTCAGGTCATCATCTGCAGGTTTGTTCGATAACCAGATCCCGAAAAGAGCTTTTTTGAAATCCATCCCTTCAATAACTCCAAGTTCCTTATCATTTTTGAATACTACAACTCCTTGTGAAGGAAGATATACGATATCAAAAACATCATCCTTTACGATCTCGTCCATGAAAAAATCCTGGAATTTCTTAATTTTTGCAGACAGAGGTTTAGTATTGCCGTTTGTAGAATTTTCAAAACCTTCATTCACAGCATCCATCATTTTCTCACTGGTTATGAGTTTCGAAACGATATGAAGTTTAATGCTCATAGGCTCATTAGCAGACATGATCTGTGTAGCATTCGAAGATTTTTTAGAAAGATACAAACCTCCGGCATAAAGGTCTATCCATAATTTTTCTCTCACTCCTGCTCCATTTAATTGGAGAGTTTCTCCCTGAAAGGTTTCGCTGTTTGGAAGATTAACACCTCCTACTTCGGTTTGAGCGAAAGTTAAGCCAGCACTCACTAGCGCCATAAATACAATAATTACTTTTTTCATTATTTAAGGTTTAATTTGGTTTAAAGTTATTTAAATTTTCTTTTCAGTTTTATTAATGACGCATTTAGTTCAAAGCCTAAAAGTAACATGTTGGAATTCAACCATATATAAAACATCAAAATCAAAAGAGCCCCAATAGAGCCATACAATTCGTTATAGCTTGAAAAGTTTGTAATGTACAAACTAAACAAAAAAGTGGTTATCATTATTAAAATAGTCGTAAACAGTGCTCCTACCGAAAAAAATCTTGCCTGCCTGGCTTCTCTCGTCCCAAAGAAGTATAAGATCGCAACAGCCGAATAGATTAAGATCACGAAGCCTATATACTGAATTATCCCTGCACCAAAACCACCAGATTCTACGATGCCCAGATCACTAAGGTCATCTATAGCGTAGGTTAAATAAACCGCACCTATCACAGAAATTAGCAATAACAATGCCAATATAAGTGAAACCCCTACGGCTACAGCATATTGCCTGGGTATAGATCTATTACTACTGGTGTGGTAACTGAACTCAAAACCAGTGAAAATCGCATTCACTCCGTTGGTCATTAGAAATATTGATAAAATAAAGGCCGCTGATAATAAACCTCCGCGGGGAGTATTAGCTATATCAAGGAAAATATCTCCAAAAAATTCTGAGGTGTTTGGCGGTAGTAGATTTTCCATAAAAACCAGGAACTCGATCTGGAAATCATCAATAAAAGTAATGTATGGTATGAGGTTTAGAACAAATAGTAAAAAAGGAAATATCGCCATAAAGAAACTAAAGGCAATAGAACTCGCCCTGGTGGAAAATGTTCCTTTAACGATCCCTCCCCAATAAATGATCCATAAATTATATAGCGATAATCCATTTAAACCTGGCAAAATGATCCTTCTGGTCTTTCTTTTCCACCAATCTGATAGGTCGTCCAGTTTAGAATTGATCGCTTTTTTAGGGGCCATACTACACGGCTTTTAAACTCAGGTCGAGGTTGGATACCGAATGAGTTAAAGCGCCACTAGAAATGTAATCCACGCCACATTCGGCATAGTTTCTAGCGGTTTCGAGTGTAATACCACCGCTGGACTCAGTAAGACATTTTCCTTTTATTAGCTCCACCGCTTTTCGTGTATCATCATAATTGAAATTATCAATTAGAATTCGATATACACCTTCTGATTTCAGAATTTCCCTAATTTCATTCATATCCCTTGCCTCTACGATAATCTTCAGATCAAGATCATTGATTTTCAAGTATTCTTGTGTTTTTCTTATCGCTTTAGTAATACCACCAGCAAAATCTATATGATTATCCTTAAGCATGATCATGTCATAAAGCGCAAAACGGTGATTCTCTCCACCTCCTATCTTCACCGCCCATTTTTCCAGAGCACGTATTCCAGGAGTAGTTTTTCGGGTATCCAGAATTTTGGTTTTAGTTCCTTCCAGCCTGGCAACGAATTCCGAAGTTTTTGTAGATATAGCGCTCATACGCTGCATGGAATTCAGCACAAGTCTTTCAGCCTTTAAGATTGATTGAGAACTGCCTTCCACAAAAAATGCTATATCTCCATGCTTTACACTATCCCCATCTTTTAATTTGACCTCCATCTTCATTTCAGGGTCTATATGGGAAAAGACTTTCCTGGCGAAATCCACCCCGGCCAGGATTCCTTCATCCTTAACAAGCAATTTCGCCTTTCCTTTGGCTTCTGCCGGAATACAGGCAAGAGAACTGTGATCTCCGTCACCAATGTCCTCTCTTATAGCATTTGTAATAATTAATTCAATTTCTTTTTCGAATTGTTCCGGTGAGATCATATTCTCTGCTTATTTTTGTAAATGTAGTAAAGTCTGTACTAAAATCACGGGATGACCATAAAATTAGTCTGTATAGGAAAAACAGATAAAAGAGAACTCGAAACGCTTATTAAAGTCTATTCTGATAGGCTTCAGCATTATATAAAATTTGAATTCGAGATTATTCCAGATCTTAAAAAGACTAAGAATCTGGATGAAAATCTGCAGAAATCTAAGGAAGGTGACCTCATCCTTGCCGGGATCCAGAATTCAGATTTTGTGGTATTATTAGATGAGAATGGGAAACAGTTCAGTTCAGAGGCCTTTTCAGAATATCTGCAGAAAAGAATGAACACAGGATTAAAAAGGCTCATCTTCGTAATTGGAGGCCCTTACGGATTTTCGGAGGCTCTATATTCCAGAGCCAATTCTAAGATCTCGCTTTCAAAAATGACCTTTTCACACCAAATGGTTAGATTGTTCTTTACCGAACAACTTTACCGAGCCTTTACAATACTTAAGAACGAACCTTATCACCATAGATAATCACCCCAAATGAAATTAGTTTTTGCCACACATAATCAGAATAAATTCAAGGAAATTGAAAGCCTGTTACCCAGTCATATAGAATTACTTTCCCTAAACGATATAGGATGTGAAGAAGATATCGAGGAAACTGGAGATACCATCGATGAAAATGCTATAATTAAGGCTGAATACGTGAGAAATCATTACGGTTACGACTGCTTTGCCGATGACACTGGCCTGGAAGTTGATTCCCTGGCAGGTGCTCCAGGAGTCTATTCTGCCAGGTATGCCGGAGAAAAAAAGGACGATAATGCCAATGTGGAAAAGCTTTTAAGCCAGATGGAGAAAAAGGAAGACCGAACTGCAAGATTTAAAACCGTGATCGCCTTGAATCTTAAGCGTAACGAAAATCTATTTACCGGAGTTTGCGAAGGAACCATTCTAAAAGATAGACGAGGTGAAAACGGATTTGGTTATGACCCTGTTTTTCTTCCAAAAGGATATGAAAAGAGTTTCGCCGAAATGGATTTAAATGAAAAATCTAAAATAAGCCATAGAGCAAGAGCTTTTAGAGAATTGATTGAATATTTATCCAGGTAATACTTTTTTTAATTTAACCAATAATTACAATATTGATTATCAGATTTTTAATTAAAACAGAATTTACGAGATAATCAAAAATAAATTTGTACTTTTGCCGCTTGAAAAATTCCTCAGGGTGAGGATGTGTTACTGGAAGTTTAGGTTTAAGTATGTCGATTCGCTTCTTATGTAACACTTACATATTATAATCGAATACTTACATAAAACGAATGAACGCATTCCAAAAACTTGGACTTGACGCAGATTTGCTCAGGGCCATAGAAGACATGGGCTTTGAAACCCCAAGTGAAGTACAGGAAAAATCAATCCCAATTTTATTAGAGCAGGAAACAGATCTTGTTTCTCTGGCACAAACCGGAACCGGTAAAACTGCTGCTTTCGGGTTTCCGCTAATTCAGAAGATAGATGCCAATTCTAAAAAGACTCAGGCATTGATCCTATCTCCAACTAGGGAACTTTGTTTACAGATCACGAACGAATTAAAGAACTATTCAAAGTATAAGAAATCTTTGAATGTAGTTGCCGTTTACGGTGGAGCTAGTATTACAGATCAGGCCAGATCTATCGAGAGAGGAGCTCAAATAATTGTAGCAACTCCCGGTAGAATGCAGGATATGATAAGAAGAAAACTGGCAAACATTTCCTCTATTGGGTATTGTGTGCTGGATGAGGCAGATGAAATGCTTAATATGGGCTTCTATGAAGACATCAAGAGTATTCTGTCTCATACCCCAAAGGAAAAGAAAACATGGTTATTCTCTGCAACCATGCCTAAGGAAGTTTCCAAGATTGCTAAAAAATTCATGAGCGATCCTATTGAAATAACCGTTGGCTCTAAAAATACCGGTACTTCTAATGTTTCTCACGAATATTACCTGGTGAATCACCGTAATAGGTATGACGCATTAAAAAGACTTGCAGATGCAAATCCTGATATTTTCTCAGTGATCTTCTGCCGAACTAAAAGAGATACCCAGAAAGTTGCTGAAAAGCTAATTGAAGACGGATACAATGCTGCGGCTCTCCACGGAGATCTTAGTCAGAATCAGCGTGACCTGGTAATGAAGAGTTTTAGAACACGCCAGATCCAGATGTTAGTTGCTACCGATGTTGCTGCACGTGGTATCGATGTAGACGATATCACCCACGTAATCAACTACCAGTTGCCAGATGAGATAGAAACCTATACGCACCGAAGTGGTAGAACAGGACGTGCCGGGAAGCAGGGAGTTTCTATGGTGATCATTTCAAAAAGCGAAGTTCGGAAAATAAGAACCATAGAGAAGATCATCCAGCAGAAATTCGAGCAGAAGGAAATTCCTGATGGTAAAGAAATCTGTAAGATCCAGTTATTTCACCTAGCGAACGATATTAAGAAAACAGAGATTAATCATGATATCGATCCTTATCTTCCTACGATTAATGAAGCGCTGGAAGATTTCACGAAAGAAGAATTGATCAAAAAATTCTTCTCTGTTGAATTTACCCGCTTCTTTAATTATTACCAGAAGGCGCCAGACCTGAGTTCAGACTCAGCAGGAGGAAGACCAGAGGTTTCTGAAGGAAATACAAGATACTTTATCAATGTTGGTTCTAAAGATGGTTACGACTGGAAAAGTCTTAAGGACTTTCTTACCGGAGAGCTTAACCTGGATAGAGACGATATTTTTAAAGTTGACTGTAAAGCCAGCTTCTCTTTCTTTAATACTGATGAAAAGCACGCAGAACTTATTTTAAATACTTTCACAGATTACCAGCAAAACGGAAGATTTGTGAATGTAGAGATCACCAAAGACCAGAAATCTGATCGCGGCGGAAAAAGAAGAGAACGTGGTGGAAAAAGAAACGGTAAGAGTTTCAATGATAAAAAAGGTGAGAACTTCAAAGGAAGAAGGAGATCTGAAAAGAGTGATAAAAAAGGAGGCCGTAAAGGTAGCCGAAGCAAGAATATTGAGAACTCTTTAAAAAGAAGAAGGTCTAAAGCCTAATAAAATCCAATAATGCCAAACTTAATTATATAAGTTTGGCATTGTTTTTTGTAGGGATTTTATATTTTTAGCCCCGATTGTTATGAAAAATATCCTTTTAATACTTTTTCTGGTTTTCACTGGATACCTATCTGCACAGGATATGGTTTCCGGTACCGTGATGAACGCTGCCAACGATAAACCTATTGAGAATGTGCATATTGTGAATCTTAACCAGGTAAAAGGAGCGGTTACGGACGAGAAAGGGGAATTCACTCTTCAGGCTACTGTAAATGATACCTTATATTTTTCCTTTCTAGGATTCAGGTCTATCAGGGTAAGAGTTACCAATGACTGGTTAAAATATGGAAATGTAAAGGTGAAGATGACCGAATTAGGTTTCGCCCTGGAAGAGGTTACCGTAAATTCCATAAATCTTACCGGATACCTGGAAATAGACGCCAAAAATATTCCCATTTACGATAATTACAGATATAGTATCTCCGGGTTAAATTCAGGATATGAAGGTGGTGACGGCTCTCCTAACGCTGTTACCAAAGCTATACGGTCCCTATCAAACCCCGCAGACCTGGTTTACAATATCTTCGGCACGAGACCACGGCAAATGAAGAAGTTACGCCAGATGAAAAAGGATGACAATATTCGGAACCTGCTAAGAAATAAATTCGACAGGGAGACCTTAATGGCCTTATTGCAGGTTAATAGAGCTGAGATCGACGAGATCCTGAATAATTGTAATTATTCAGAAGACTTTATGAGAACTGCCAATGATTTGCAGATCCTGGATGCGATCAATAGCTGTTATGAGGAATATAAGGTGTTGCAGAAGAATTAATCCTCCTCCAGAATTTTCTTGAGTTCTTTTAGCCCTTCATCTAGTTTATTCCCGAGTGCTTTTTCAGGAGAATAAAAAATACTGATAATAGTTAAAGGAAAGGCAAGATTTCCCCGGGTTCCCCAAACCATCTTGGTCTTTTCCATATCAATTTCCTTAACGCCTGTATAGGTAAGCGCATTCACTTTTACTGGCTTAACGAAAAGAACTTTTGTTTCGAATACCCTGCCTTGTTTCGTCTTTACAATACGCTGAATCCCTTCTCCTACTTTATTGTTGCCTTTCCAGTAAAAACTGGCTCCTACTTTTCCATCCTCTCCCTTGTATTTAAGCAATGCATCAAAATCTCTTTTGAACCACGGGTTCCAAAGCGGTTGTTTTTTTAACTGGCGAACAAAGTTGAAGACTTCCTCCCTTGATCTATTAATCACTACCGTTCTGCTTACATCATAATCTTTTTTTGCCCAGGCATGAAGAAAAGCAAAAAACGTGATTAATGCTATAATCAGATAAAAAATTAGGGTCATTGAGTAGGTTTAAGGCGATGAAAAGTTACAAATATTTACTGATTCAAATATCTTTCAATTATCTGTTCTGAATTTTTTATTGATTTCTTTGTCCATTTCAGGAGCATTTTTGCCTTTTCCTCATCGCTCAACTGCCATTTCACATCTGAACTTTTGAGCTTAGAGGTTAATGCCTGTAAAATGATCGCAGCAGAGACCGAAATATTTAAACTTTCGGTAAAACCTACCATGGGGATTTTGATAGTAGAATCTGCTTCTTTTAATATCTCTTCTGATAATCCATCTTTCTCGGTTCCGAAGAAAAGAGCGGCAGGGCTACTAATGTCGAAATCATCCAGCATTACTGAATCATCGTGCGGACTAGTAGCTATTATCCTGTAGCCATCATTTTTTAATTTTTGAACACAATCACTGGTTGAGGAATATCGGTTGATATCTACCCATTTTTGTGCTCCCATTGCAATTTCTTTATCTATCCTACGAGGAATCTTCTCTTCGATCACATGAATATTCTGTATTCCGAAAACATCACAGCTTCTTACTACGGCACTTGTATTGTGCAGCTGGTAAACATCCTGGGCAACAACAGTTAGATGATTCGTTCGCTGAGCCAGGACTTTTTCAAACAGAGATTTCCTCCTGGGAGTGAGATATTCCTGAAGGTATTCTAAAATTTTCTTATCGTTCATTTCAGGTGTAAAAATAAAAAAACCCGGCATGTAGCCGGGTTTTATAATTAAGAATATTTAATTCTTATTCATTACTTCCAATGTTACCTTGAGCTACAATTGTAGCAAGATCTTCAGCACTTAGATGAACGTTTACATAACCATCATAAGTTAAAACATCTTCATAACCGAACATTGGATCATCCTCGGCTGCGTCATCCAGCATAGTAACATTTGTTCTACTCATACCAGTAGTTCCATTTACAGGATTGAATGTAAATGCTATATCCCCTGGAGCTTCAGCTACAGATCCCATATGAATATGAGCTGGGTGCATTCCTCCATCTGGAGTTCCATTTAATTTAATGGTAGCAAGAGCTTCACCATTATTTCTTTCTTCGAATAATACATATCCAGAAATACCGGCAACATCTTTAGTATCTAGATCATAAACCTTAGAATTTCCAGTAAGTTCATTTTGCCCAATATCTCCCTGAGCAACGATAGTTCCAAGATCGTCTGCACTTAAATGTACATTTACATAACCATCATAGGTTAAAACGTCTTCATAACCAAAAGCAGTATCATCATCAAGCATAGCAAGGTTAGTTCTGCTCATTCCGGTAGTTCCATTTACTGGGTTAAAAGTAAAGGCTATAGCACCACCTTCAGCTGCAGTATTCATATGGATGTGTGCAGGATGCATTCCTCCGTCAGGAGTTCCATCTAGCATTATAGTTGCCAGGGCTTCCCCGTTTACTCTTTCTTCGAAAAGTACAGATCCAGAAATTCCATCAACAGCTCTTTCCTCTAATTCATAAGATTTAGATTCTCCGGTAAGTTCATTCTGTCCTATATCACCCTGGGCTACAATTGTTCCAAGATCATCAGCGCTTAAATGAACATTTACATATCCATCATAACCTAAAACATCATCATACCCGAAACTAGTTTCGTCATCAAGCATCCCTACGTGAGTCATGCTCATTCCGGTTGTTCCATTCACAGGATTAAAAGTGAAAGCGATGTCTCCACCTTCTGCAGCAGTATTCATGTGAATATGTGCAGGATGCATTCCACCGTCAGGAGTTCCGTCAAGCATGATTGTAGCTAAAGCTTCACCACTTTTTCTTTCTTCGAATAAAACAGATCCAGAAATTCCATCTACGTCTCTTGTTTCTAAAGCGTAAGATTTTGACTCTCCAGTTAATTCATTCTGACCAATGTCTCCCTGAGCTACAATAGTTCCTAGCTCATCTGCACTTAAATGTACATTTACGTAACCATCATAATTAAGTATTTGACCATAAGTGATCTCAGTACCGTCATCAAGAGCAGAAATATTAGTCATACTCATTCCGGTAGTACCATTTACAGGATTAAAGCTTACGGCAATATCTCCTCCTTCAGCAGCAGAATTCATATGAATATGTGCAGGATGCATTCCTCCATCAGGAGTTCCATCAAGCATGATTGTAGCTAGTGCATCTCCACTTACTCTTTGCTCAAACAAGATAGAACCTGAAATTCCATCTACATCCTTAGTTGCAAGATCATAAGATTTAGATTGTCCGGTTAAAATATTTTCACCGATATCACCCTGAGCAACAAGTGTATTAAGGTCATCGGCGCTAGCGTGAACATTGATATAACCATCAAAAGAAATAAGTTCTTCATAAGTAATGGCTGTTCCATTATCTAATGCTGAAACTTCAGTTTCACTAAATCCTGTATTACCATCCACTGGTTCAAGGCTTACAGCGATATCCCCGCCTTCAGCTGCAGAATTAAAATGAATGTGTGCAGGATGCATTCCACCATCTGGAGTACCTTGCAAATTAATTTTCACGTAGGTACTATTATCTTTATTTTGGTAAAAAGTTACCGACCCAGAGATAGAAGGGTCTGACACTGACATTAAATCATAAGTGGTAGTGGTGCCGGTAAAGTTAGACTCACCATTTGGATAGTCTACATCATCATCGTCACTACAACTTGTAAAAAGCATAATAGGTAATGCCAACATTAGTAGTTTAAAAAAATTTTTCATAGAAAATATTAGGTTATAAATTAATTACTGAAAAGAAAATCGCTCTTTCCGCGCATAAAACTATATTACTTACGTTTAGAATTAAAATAAAAGTTGTTAACAAAAACTTAAATTTATGTTAAATTTAACAGAGAGGAAAAAGCTTGTAATTTTAACCGGTGCAGGGATGAGCGCAGAAAGTGGCATAAAAACTTTTCGAGATGCAGATGGCTTATGGGAAGGTCATGATGTAATGCAAGTCGCTTCGCCTATAGGCTGGAAAAAAAATATGGAACTAGTTCTCGATTTTTATAATCAACGCAGACGGCAATTATTAAAGGTGCAACCGAATGCTGCTCATCATTCTTTGGTTGAATTAGAGAAAAAGTTTCAAGTACAGTTAATCACTCAAAATATTGACGATCTTCATGAAAGAGCAGGCAGCTCCAATGTAATTCATCTTCACGGGGAATTATTGAAGGCAAGAAGTACTTTTGATGAAGATCTGGTTCTGGATTGGAAAAAGGATATAAATCCAGGTGACTTCTGCGAACACAATCATCAACTTCGTCCTCATGTGGTTTGGTTTGGTGAGGCGGTCCCGATGTTTCAAAGAGCTGCCGAGATCATCCAAACCGCAGATATCGTCATTATAATTGGTACATCCATGCAGGTTTATCCTGCAGCTAGCCTGGTTGACTTTAGTCCACCACTCGCTCAATTTTATTTCATAGATCCAAAACCAAATATAAGGGAGAGCAAAAACCTTGAAATTATCAGTAAAACAGCTGTTGAGGGCGTTCCCGAATTAGTAGAAAAATTGCTAAACGAGAATTAATGACAGCCGAACAAATTCTAACCAATGTGGATGCTTCACTTCAAAAAAGGGAAAAAGCCGCTGAAATTCTGGCATCTTCAGAAGATTTGAGACGGCAGAGTCTTTCCTTTATTGAAAACAGGACAGATCTATCTTTAAATGGCTTAATGGTTTTTGAAATTCTTGGAAGGATGGATTTTAACCTAATTACTCCATTTATATCAACATTAGTGCAAATTGCTCATCATTTTACCGACTCTTCATCCCGTAGATACCTTGCAAAGATCTTCAGTTTTGCTATTTCTGCAGACAAGGAAAATGTTTCGCAGTTTCATTTAAGTCCTACAACGAAACTCAAAATTATTGAACTTTCCTTCCTCTGGCTCATTTCTGAAGAAAAAACTGCGGGAAAAGTATTTTCCATGCAAAATATATATGACCTTAAAGATGAGGAATCTTGGATAGAAATTGAATTAAAGGCCATCCTGGAAAAAGACCTGCCAGGTTCTTCCGCTGGATATAAATCTCGTGGTTCAAAGATTTTAAGGAAATTAAGGCAGTAGTTTTTTAATAAAACATGAAGCGGTATCTTTACGCCTTTAATTTTTAAAAGTAACAAATGACATCCCTTTCTGCAGTTTCACCAATTGATGGACGATATAGATCCAAAACCAAAAAGTTATCTGCCTATTTTAGCGAAGAAGCCCTGATTAAATACAGGATCCTTGTTGAAGTAGAATATTTTATAGCTCTTTACGAACAGGGTTTGCCGCAGCTAAAGGATGTGGATACCAACAACTTCAAAAAAATAAGAGAGTTGTATGAGAATTGTACCAGCATCGACGCACAGGCCATAAAGGATATCGAAAAGATCACCAATCATGATGTTAAGGCAGTAGAGTATTTTTTAAAGGAAGAATTCGATAAACTGGGAATGCAAGATTCGAAGGAGTTCATTCATTTCGGTTTGACTTCGCAGGATATCAATAATACAGCTATTCCACTAAGCCTTAAAGATGCCATTAAGGAAGTATATATCCCGGAATTGAATAATATTCTTGATAAGCTTAAAGAACTTGCTTCAGAATGGAAGGATATACCTCTTTTGGCTAGAACTCATGGTCAGCCGGCCTCACCAACCAGATTAGGTAAGGAAATAGATGTATTTGTGGTGAGAATTGAAGAGCAGCTAAACCTACTAAATACTGTCCCTCATGCCGCTAAATTTGGAGGTGCCACTGGAAATTATAATGCTCACAAGGTTGCCTATCCAGAAATTGACTGGAAAGCATTTGGAAATGATTTTGTAGAGAATAAACTTGGATTGCATCACTCCTTCCCTACCACCCAGATTGAACATTATGACCATATCGCTGCGCTTTTTGATTCCCTTAAAAGAATTAACAATATCCTTCTGGACCTTGATCGCGATATCTGGACATACATTTCTATGGATTATTTCAAGCAAAAGATCAAGAAAGGTGAGATAGGGTCATCTGCAATGCCTCATAAAGTAAATCCCATTGATTTTGAAAATAGTGAAGGAAACCTAGGTATCGCCAATGCTTTATTTGAACATCTGGCAGGTAAACTACCTGTTAGCAGGTTACAGCGAGATCTTACCGATAGTACCGTGTTAAGGAATATAGGGGTGCCTGTGGGTCACACGATCATTGCTTTCAAATCTACCTTAAAAGGTTTAAATAAACTGCTTCTTAATGAGGATAAACTCAATGCCGACCTAGAAAATAACTGGGCAGTGGTAGCAGAAGCAATCCAGACCATTTTAAGAAGAGATGGATTTAAAAACCCTTATGAAGCTTTAAAGGGTCTTACCAGAACGAATGAGAAAATTACTGAACAAAGTATGTCGGCGTTTATAGATCAATTAGAAGTTTCAGATGATATTAAAAATGAACTTCATAAGATCACACCTCAGAATTATACCGGTATCTAATAAAAAAAAGCCCCGAAAACGGGGCTTTTTACTTTCAACTAATTAAACTGTTATTCAACAGTAGATTTATTTTCATCTTCAGTATTTTCTGAATCTTTGGAACTTACTTCCACGTTCACTTTTACAGAATCCTTTTCTTCACCTTCCCCAAAGATCTTTCCTAATCCTTTAATACCTTCAACATCTATATTATCTTTATCTATAGACTTCATTAATTTCATGATCTTTTCCGGATCCATATCTTCACCAAGAACCCTTGCAACACCAAGTCCCATCTCCTCGTCATATCCATAAACGATCAACTCGTCAATAGCATCTTCTTCACCGGTAAAGTATAAAGCTGCTTTTCGATTTCCTCCTCCATACTTCATTAGCAACTGATATTTCTCGTCTTTAAATATCTCATTAAGTTTCTGCTTTTCAGTTTCAAATTTTGCAGGATTTTCATCTTTTTTTAAGGCTAGAACGTTAATCTTCTTAATGCTTTCAAGAGTAGCCTTATCTTCTGCCTCTAATGAGGAACTATTGGTGAACATACTTGTAGGAACATCTACAGCCATAAAATCTGTATCCTCCTGGTTCTCTATGTAATATTTCTGAAGGGATTTACCATCATCACATGAGGTTAATCCTACGACAAAAAGGGCTACGAATAAAATTTTAAATGTTTTCATGATTTATGATTTTTTGTTGGCTTTTTTTAATTCTTCAGCACCTGGAACTTTAAGGTCTGAGGTTAATTTGGACAATTGGGAAAGGTCTATTTCTCCAGTAATGCTTAAGATTACTGTCATTGGTTTGTCTCCTTCAGACCCTTCTAGGTACATAAATAATTCCCTTACATAATTGTCATTCTTCCCTGGCAGAGAGTAGAATTTAATATTCTGCCCATCGTCATTAACTCTCATCAATTCGTCAAGGGATCCTTTTTGAAGGTAAGATTTTACATCTGTAGCCATCTGATTCCTAACCTTAGAATCTGAAGATTTATAGATCTGGATACGATCAAGGTTTTCTATAAGTTTCATATATTCCTGAGCCTCAGGATCACTATCACTTAAATCTACTTTAGCCAGCATTTTAAACATTTTACTGGTCATTACCATGGCGTCTACTTCTTTCATATCCTCATATTTCTCAAAATTCTGAGATTGAGTTAAAAAGGGAGCCAGGGTTAACAGGAGGGTAATTACTAATCTATTCATGATTTCTGGTTTTAGTCTATTTGTATTATTTTATTCTTTGTGTTATTAAATTCTTTAAGGTAAACAAGATCAGATTTTCCTTCGTTCATAATTTGTGCCACCATGTGAAGGGTTTCTTTGGTTTTCTGTAGAGCTAACTCTTCGTCACTAATGGTTCCTAAACCGTTATCATTTAACATCCTGGAGGAATCGTTATAGAAAAAGATTCCAAGTGCAACGATAAGGATTGCCGCTATAGAAGTCCATGAATACCAGTTTCTTTTTGAAACTACCTTTGGTTTATTCTCTAATTTTTCTTCAGCCTGGCTGGCAGAGAACCTGAACATGAGCTGGTAACTCCTTAAATGCTCTGGTACATCTTCACTCAGGAAATACTCCCTGAGCAATTTCTCTTCAGCTATTGAAGTCTCACCTTCATCATAGCGATCAAGAAGTCTTTCAATTTTACCTAATTCCATAATTGTGCTTTTTTATCAATTTTTCTCTGATCGCTTTTCGCGCCCTCGAAAGATTCACTCTTATCGCGGTTTGTTTCATATCCATGATCTTCGCGATCTCTTCATAGTCATATTGTTCAATATCTCTTAACTGAAATATCATTTTTTGCTGTTCAGGCAAGGAAGCTACAATTCTCCCTAACCATTGCATTTCATCATTAACCTCTATTTCGGTTTGTAGTGAGATATGTTTACTTTCATAGTTCTGGTGTACTATCCTTAAATTGCTGTTTTGTTTTAATTTTAACTGATCTAAACAGTAATTCTTTGTCACCGTCATCGCAAAAGCCTCTACATTGGCATAACTCTTGATCTTTTCCTTCCGATTCCACAGTTTTAGAATAACCTCCTGAGTGGCATCTTCGGCTGCTTCCTTAGAAGTGAGTAGCCTTAAAGCCATTCTGTACATCTTATCCTTAACCGGATTAATTATTTCAAGGAAGGTATGTTCTTTCATTAGGTTTTGGTTGGTTTTTAATGCCTTCTCACCTTTACGACGAATCAGAAATAGTTTTGTTACAAAAAATTTTTTTATTGTATTTATGTAACTATTTTTAAAAAAAATTTGCTAATTCTTATTAACCCTTAATTCAATTATGAAATTTTATAAATTTTTTATCCTTTTCCTATTTGCGGGAGGATTAATTACCTCATGCTCTAATAATGATGATATTGAGGATTTTCCCGAAGAAAAGCCAGATAACAGTTTAACTGCAGAGGAAGAACTGGAGCTGGAAATTAAAGACTTTGAATATAAAGCCATGGATATCTGGTATTACTACAATGATGATATGGACATTTATAATGATAATTATTTTGGTAATCAATCTGAATTAAATGAATGGCTTATGACTTGGGATGATCCTGAGGAACTTTATTATGACGGCTTGTTACTAAATTATCCAGATACAGATCGTTTCAGTTGGATAGTAGATGATTACGAAGAACTTGAAAACCAGTTTTCAGGTACTACAACTAGTACTGGGATCGATTATGGTTTAACATATGCATGTGACGGTTGTAATAATATTATTCTTTATGCCAGGTATGTACTTCCAAATACTCCTGCCGAGGATGCTGGGATAGAAAGAGGAATGGTTTTTACAGAGATCAACGGGCAAGAACTAAACATTAATAATTATAGTAGCTTGTTGGCTGAAAGTTCATGGACTCTTACTTTAGGTGAAATTTCTGATTCTGGTGTTGACAGCACCTCAGAAACCATTGATGTAAGTAAAACTACCGTAAACGAAAATCCTGTATTTATAACAAAAACCTTAGATGTTGATGGAAAAACCGTTGGATATATAATGTATAATAGCTTTATATTCGATTATTCATCAGAACTTAATGCTGCATTTGGTGAACTAAAAGCTGCAAATATTGACGAATTGGTTCTTGATTTAAGGTATAATGGTGGTGGTAGAATTGATACTGCAATTGACCTAGCTAGTATGATAACCGGACAATTCAACAATGAACCTTTCGTGAAATTTCAATATAACAGTTATATCCAAAATGTTTATGAGAGCCAGGGAAGTGATTTAACCTATAGAATGGACTCGACAGTTAATTCACCTTCGGGGGAAGAAGGCACTAATAGTCTTAATTTAAGTAAGGTATATGTAATCGCAACTGGATCTTCCGCCTCTGCCAGCGAACTGGTGATAAATAGTCTTAAACCTTTTATAGATGTAGTTCACGTAGGAACTACTACTGTAGGTAAAGTACAGGGATCAAATACATTTTATGATTCTGACGCTCCTAATTTTGATAAGGATAATTCTTTGAACCCAGATCATAAATATGCACTTCAGCCATTAGTACTTTCTTTAGTGAACAAAAACAATGAAGCTCATCCTGAAGGTTTATCTCCAGACGTAGAACAAAGAGAATTCATTAGTACATATGGAATCCTTGGAGATCCAAATGAACCACTATTAGCAACAACATTGGAATTAATAAGAACTGGTAGTAGAAATATGATACCTTTTGAAAAAACTGGAAAAGTGCCAACTAATGTTATTTCTGAAAGTAAGGCAGAACAATTTAATTACCAGAGAATGTATATTGATGTAAACCTTCCTGATCAAAATAATTAAATTGAAAAGAGGATAAAAAAAAACCCGCCTTTGAGCGGGTTTTTTTATGATCAATATCTGACTGACTAATTAAAATAAACTCCATTTGGATTTATCCCTACCGCGTAATTATCCAGAAGACTTCCGTCATTCAGATCATATATATATAAATCACCATCTCCCGTAAAATCTGCTCTTGGGGAAGCTATATAAATCTTGGAATCATTTATCTCAAACCCGTATAGCACAGAAACCTCATCAAAACTATATTCCGGAGTATCAGGTAACTCACCATTAAAATCATATTTATAAAGAGATTTCTCTATGGTTAGATAGGCCGAGCCGCCTGCAATATTAAGATTTTCAGGATGAATGCTATTTTCTGGAAATTGGAAATCGGCTACTACCTCATCTGTACCAGCATCAATCCTACTAAGTACTCCCGCAGTTTCCTCATCGGCATAAGATGGTTTTCCCGAAGATAACACCCAGATATCATTACCCTGGATGACCATGGAATTTGGCCTGTCTCCTACTTCAATTTCATTGGTCACGCTATTTGTTTCGGTTTCGATATGGCTGACAATGTTATTGAATGAAAAACCACCAATATGAGCCACATAAAGATCATCATTCAATTCAATCATTTTTTCAGGACCTTCGGCAACCGGAATGCTTTGGTTAAAACTGTAGTCAGAAAGTTTGAATACTGAAATAAAATCATCACCAGGGTTCATTCCGTCGCCCCAGTTGCTTACATAAATATTATCTCCAATAACCTCAGCATATCTGGGATTACTAAGATTTGAAGAAATTGTAGCCAGGCTTTCAAAGGTATAACGGTTTACTATTTCGATTTTGTTGGATACGTTCACAACGATGATCGCTATATCTTCATGCATTTCGATACTTTGAGCCGTATCTCCAAGGGAAGATCCATTTACATTTGAAAAAATGGCCGGTTGGTTTACCTGAACTAGTTCATCGATGTAACTTACGCTAGAATTGGCCGATCCAAAATTGCCCTCGTTTAATACAAAAACACCTGTTTCGAATTCATCTCCGGGTCCTGCCGGCAAACAACAATCATTATCATCGTCGCAGGAATTTAAAAATAGTAAGGCTAATAGAAAAAGTAAAGAATGTTTGAACTTCATAATTAAAAATTGATTGTTAATGTTGAATTATATGACCTTCCCGGCATTATACGGGAGGGTAAACTTTGATAGTTCTCATTGAAAATATTATCCGCTCCAACCCTTAGGATTATTTCAGGATCACTTGTGAATACGTACCCTACCCTTAAATTTGCCAATTGATAAGGATCCAGCTCATAATTATTATCTGAGGAGGTATAGATCTTACCGTTATATAAAGACTGGACATGGATACTAAAATTTTTAACCTCATAACCTGCTGAAAGCGTAGCCTTATGTAAAGGGGTATAGATCAGCTGATTTTGGTTTTCCTGGTTTATTGCTTTGGTAAAAGCATAATTGGCGCTCAAATTCAACTCATTCCCGGCCAGAACTTTACTCCATGTAACAAAAGCTTCCAAACCATAATTTTGGACCTTTGAAGTGTTCTGTGGTCTCCAAACCCCAGAATCATCGGGCGTCCATCTAATTAAATCCTCAATATCCATGAAATAGGCTGCCAGGTTGATTTTGAAATCACTAAGGATTAGTGTATTTCCCAGCTCAGCTTGAATAGAGGTTTCTGGATCCAAATTGGTATTTCCACCTTCTAACCAGAAAAGGTCGTTAAAGGTCGGGATCCTGAAATTTCTTGAAGAATTGAATCTAATTGAATAATTCTTAGAAAAATTATAAGTTGCTCCTGCCGAAAATAATAACGGAGAATCATAATTTTCGGTAATCTCCTGTCTCAGGCTTAGCTGATAATTAAAATCCTGTATCTCATCACTCCATAGCAGGGAAAAACCTCCTATTTGCCTTTCGGCATTTTCTATCCCCGTGCCATCACCGATAACTCCATTATAATCTACGATGAGATTAATCGTTTTATTATCTGAAAAGTCATAAGCCAGGTCATATTTAATAATGGCCGTTTCCGCATTACCAAAACTGAAATTCTCTGAATCCCTGTTCTCAAAATATTTGAACTTCTCAGAGATCCATGCAAGCTTTAAACTACTGGTGAAATTGCCTAGAAACGACTTCCATTCCAAAAGATTTCTAGAATTAAAATCTTCATACTTACTATTAGAAGGCAGATTCAATGTACCTGAAAAACCTCTTTCTCCCTGGTAATAATTAGAGTAGAACTTCAAGATATTCGAATCGCCCAACCAGTGGGCCACAGATGCATTCAGAGCCAGATTATAAAAATCGCCATTTTCATTTTTTTCACCGACATCTAGATATGGATAATCATTTTCAGAAGAAATACCGGAAACTCCAATTTTCAAATTGGTCTTCTCGTTAGAATAATCTCCCTTATAGCTAGTCTGGTAGGTTGCGAAACTCCCTAAACCAAAACGCAATTCATTACTTTGGCCACCGTCAAAACTAAATTCATTATTTAGATGGATCGTACCTCCAATCGCCCCACTTCCATAAACAACGCTTCCTCCTCCTGGCTTCAGGCTAATATTATCGAAAACTGCGGTATTAATCGTATTAAAATCAGTCTGACCGGTAAACTGGGAGTTAATATTTATACCGTTCCAGATCACAGCGGTTTGAGCAGCACCCGTCCCTCTAACCGATGCCGATGAAACCATTCCGTAGCCATTTTCACGAAAAAAGAATGGAGAATTAAATTTTAAAACTGAGGTTAAAAGCGGTTCTGATTGTTTTATTACTGAATCGCTTAATTCTTTTACAAACTGCCCTTCTGAATTATTTTTAAGCTTAACATCACTAAGCTGAACTTCATCCAACCAGTTAATGGAATCTGTCTGCGCTTTTGTAGAAATACAAAAGCATATAAAAAAAGCTACAATTAGATATAAGTTTCTGCTCATAATCTGCCGACCTTTATCCCGAAAGTCACTCGATATTAGTTGAAAATTCAGGCAGGTCTCCTGGCTCACGTACTGCAATTCACCTTCCCATTAGCCAAATACCAACAGTGGTTTGAAGAATTATTGCAGCCACCCTAACGGGCTAAGCTTACAGTTGCGGGAACAGCTCAGGTTTTCGGAGTAAAGCCTCCGCCCTGATTCCCTTTTAATCCACGCAGAAATAAATCGGCGCCGAACCAAAATTTCAGGGCGAAATTAAACAAAATACTTAAGTAAGTGATTGAAAAATTTAAATAATCTTACTTTTGAACTCAAATTAACCGTTTTGAAAATAATCCTTAAAATATTTCTATTTCTGGCTATTTGGGGCTGCAAGAATGCTTCAAAAGAAAAACCCACTATTTCTGAAAAGGGAAAAGAAGTAATCATTGAAAATGCTAAAGGTTTAAGTATCACTCAATTTGACGGTTTTAGCCTGGTTAAAGTAGAAACGCCCTGGCCTGAATCAGAGAAGGCCTTTGTTTATCTTTTAAAAGAAAAAGGTTCGGAAATTCCGGAAGGTATTGAATACGACCAGTCAGTTGAAATCCCTGTAGATCGAATCGTGGTTACCTCCACCACTCATATTCCTGCCCTGGAGGCTCTTGGACAGCAAAAAACGCTGGTAGGTTTTCCCGGCCTGAATTATATTTCTTCAGAAAAGACCAGAAGCTTAATTGAAAAAGACCAGATCTCAGAGCTTGGAAAAAATGAGAATATCAATACTGAAGTACTAATAGAGCTTTCCCCAGATGTGGTGGTTGGATTTGCCATCAATGCCTCAAATAAAAGTTTTGAAACCATACAAAAAACAGGTATTCCTGTGGTTTATAATGGCGACTGGACAGAACAAACCCCGCTTGGAAAGGCAGAGTGGATCAAGTTTTTCGGCGCCCTCTATGGGAAGCAAAAAAAGGCTGAAGAGATCTTTAAAAATATTAAATCTGAATACCTCTCGGCTAAGGAAATGGCCAGGTCTGCAGCAAACCGCCCAAAGGTGATTGGTGGATCCATGTTTAATGATCAATGGTATATGCCTTTCGGCAATTCCTGGCAAGCTCAATTCATCAAAGATGCTAATGCAGATTATCTATATGCAGATACCGAGGGTGACGGCAGCCTTTCTCTCTCTTTTGAAAGCGTTCTGGAAAAAGCAGAAAATGCCGAATTCTGGGTGAGTTCCGGTCAGTTTACTTCTTACCAGGATCTATTTAACAAATCTGAGCATTATAAAAGGTTTAAAGCTGTTAAGAACAAGAATGTTTATAGCGTAAGCGTCTCCAAGGGATCCACTGGAGGGGTGTTGTTCTATGAACTTGGCCCGCAAAGACCTGATATTATATTAAAGGACCTTATCTCTATATTTCATCCTGAGTTGCTTAATGATCATGAAACGGTATTTTACAAACCTCTTGATTAATGCTGAACCAGAAGAAATATACAATTTCGATTATCTTATTATTCCTTGCGGTGGTCCTTGCGGGATTATTCAATATTAGTCTAGGCTCAGTAAATATTCCAATTGTTGAAGTTGCTTCTTCATTATTGGGCCTGGATGTAGAAAAAGATACGTGGCGTTATATCATTTTAAATTACCGACTACCTAAGGCGATAACTGCCATTATTACCGGCTCTGGCCTTGCAGTGAGCGGACTTTTAATGCAAACCCTTTTCAGGAATCCACTAGCCGGACCATATGTTTTAGGATTGAGTAGCGGTGCCAGCCTTGGGGTCGCTATTATTTTTATGGGAGCTTCTATCTTTGGTGCTTCATTTGCTGCCATCCTGCTCTCCAAATGGAGCCTGGTGATCGCGTCGAGTATAGGAAGCTTGTTGGTTTTATTTGCCGTAATCCTAGCCTCTATTAGGCTTAGAGACACCATGGCTATACTAATCATAGGTTTGATGTTTGCCAGCCTTACAGCGGCCATCGTTAGCGTTCTGGCCTATTTTAGTCCCGCCTCGCAATTACAGCAGTATGTATTCTGGTCCTACGGAAGCCTGGGAGACCTTAGCTGGGAGGAAGTCCTGATCCTGGGATTATTCTGGTTTTTAGGAATTCTTATAAGTATTGGAAGCATTAAAAACCTCAATTCCCTTCTCCTAGGTGAACAATACGCCCGTAGCCTGGGAACAAACATTAGAAAGAATCGGTTAGCGATTATTATCGCCACTAGCCTGCTTGCCGGAAGCATAACAGCCTTTGCAGGACCTATCGCATTCGTGGGTCTTGCCGTTCCGCATTTAATCCGGCAGATAATTCCATCTTCAAACCATATCACCCTGTTTCCCGCGGTGATCTTTGGAGGAGCTATTTTGATGTTGATTTGTGATATAATTGCGCAGTTACCCGGCAGCGAATTCAGCTTACCCATTAATGCTATAACTTCGTTAATTGGAGCGCCTGTCGTGATCTGGTTACTGGTTAGAAAGAGAAAATTTAATTTTTAGAATGCGATCAGAAATTTCAAATACTGTCCTTAAAACCGAAAACCTCAGCATAGGTTACCGGAAGAAAAATACGGTAAATTTAATAGCTTCAGAAATCGATATTGAGGTAAAACCAGGAGAACTAGTTGCGGTTATCGGAGTGAACGGGGCAGGAAAATCAACTTTACTTAAAACTTTAAGTGGAATAATTCAAAGTATTGATGGACAAGTTTTTATATCTTCAAATAAACTATCCAAAATCAACCCATCAGATCTTGCTAAAAATATTAGCATTGTCCTGACAGAGCAATTTTTGTCAAAAAATTTAAGTGTTATAGAATTGGTTGCTCTGGGAAGACAACCTTACACGAACTGGATTGGAAGGTTAACCAAAACTGACCTTAGAAAAATCAAAAAAGCAATGGCCCTGGTAGGCATTGAAAATTTACGAACTAAGAAATGTTATGAATTAAGTGACGGCCAGATGCAAAAAGTTTTGATAGCAAGAGCCATCGCCCAGGACACTCCACTGGTAATTCTGGATGAACCTACCACCCACCTCGACCTTTACCATAAAGCGTATGTACTTCAACTTTTAAAGAAGCTCACCAGAAAAACGAATAAAACCATTGTTTTCGCTTCACACGAGATCAACCTGGCTATTCAGCTTTGCGATAAGATCATCCTTATGCAGGAAAAAAAAGTGCAATTTGGCACTCCAAAAGAACTGCTCGATTCTGGAGCCTTTTCAGATCTTTTCCCAAAAGGTTTGATCAAATTTGACACCGACTCCTCTTCCTTTAAAATAGACACCTAATCCTTGAAATAATATTTCAATCCGAAACCGAAGTTATTGGAATAGAAGTTTTTCAAGCTGTAGAATTCAGCATTTGCTTTAAAGTGTAAAAATGGGGTAACCGGCCATAGTACACTACCCCTGTAGCGCTGAAATTGATCTGAAAAAGTATCCAGGAAATAAGCTGCATCAAGATTTATAAGCCAGGCAGATTCCTCATTCCTGTATTCATATGAAGCTCCAAATCCACCGTAGAAACGTTCGTCTAAGGTCCAGTAAGGATATCCACTTGGTCTATTGGTATTTCCCAACATACCGGATATTTCTGTATAAGGTTTAAATTTTGAGCCAGCTCCAAGTTTTAGGTCATAAGTAAGGTTAGTCGAGGCCTGGACATCCATTACGTTATCATCTTCATAGTGGTTAGCCTCAACATAAAGAATGGCCTGCCATTTCCTCTTAAATTGAAGCTCCTCATAAATATTGATCTGAGACTGGTATATATCCAGTATGTATGCAGGTCCCGTGATCGCTGGTCTTCTGAAAAGTTGCAGAGAACTGAAAAGACTGTCTTTCGAATAACTGATCCTGGCATCCAGATGCAAAAACGCCTTCCCTCTATTATTAAATTCCAATTCAGAGCCAAGATTGTAATTAAACTTGGCGGCTCTTTCATTGGAAATGAAGCGATAAGACAGCCCCATAAGCCTTTCATCAGAGTTTTCTTCAGCAGTGATTTCTGCATTTACAGCATAGGCATTTCTTTTACTTAATCCCAACATATGAGTATTGAAATTTTTATCCTTCATGCCGTAGGAAAGGGAAGTTCTGAATGAAGTAGGATCGAACCTATCACTAATTATTTCAGAATCGATCTGGAGAAAATTACCATTTTCAATCCGTATTTCCTTTTCAACCTCCTGTTTAACCTCCGGATAGAATAAAGCCGGGTAAAAGTCTAAAAGCTCTTTCTTTTCTTTGTAATCCAGGTAAACCACATCCTTGTTCAATTGTTTCTGAAGGGTCGATTTTAATTTTCCAGGTGACAATTCAGAAGTAAATTTCCAGGATTTTACTATCTCCCCTCTACCTAAGTAGTAATCTGCCATAAAATGCTGAATATCCTCGGTACTTTTCACATCCTGGCTGAGTTCCTTATAGATCTCCTCGATCTTTTGAAAGTTCTGTAATGCGTATAGCCACTGTAGTCTTTCCACTATTGGAAAACCATCACTACACGCCGACCATTCCAGTGCTTTCCTGAAACTTCCCTGTGCGGCGAAAGCATAGGCAATATTTACTGAAATAGGTTTTAGTTTTTCTTTGCAGGGATCAACATCAATTAGTTTTCTTGCAGCCATCCCCGGGTTATCCTCTATAAGATATTCAAGGTATAGTGAATAATTCTTTCCTTCCAGGAACTCATATTCTCCGGTCTGCAAACGCCAGTCATCTACATCAGATTGAGATAAGGAGTCCGTGCATTGAGAAAGTAAAATGGCTTCCTTATAGTAGCCGTTATCGGCCAGGGTCCAGGCCATATTCGCCGATAAGAGCTCATTATCTGTACAGGTCCCCGCCTCCTTTGCCATACGAAAAGCCTCTCCTGGAAATTCGTGGATCAGCAGGGAATAGTAGCTGTTTTTTTCATCAGGTTGCTCAGAATTAGCATAGAGCTGAAGCAATTCTTCTTTCGTAAAGGTCACTCCATTTTCTGAGCCAAAGTAATCTATGTATTTCTTTTTCAGGGTCAGGTTAGCTGGGTTAACCTCCAATTGTCTTAACATCCAGCGTTCTCTGGTATTTAGGTCTGGATAGTCCCCAGTTTCCTTTATAATAGCCTTTGAAAATAAAATGTATTTTTCCCTGTAATTTTTATTATTAGAGTATTTGAAATCCAGCAATGGCCATATTTCAGAGGTCCTGTCTTCCCAACCTAAATATCTAAGCAATTGAAGCCAGGTTTGTTTTTTAAAACTACGAGATCTTTCAATTTCCGACTTTAAAACTCCTATCTGTTCGCGAATATTTTGCTCCTGGACCTCTTCTTCAGGCTGTAAATAATCTTCAAATTTTGCACTTATATCATTTCTCGCTTTAGACCCGATGTTTCTTAGCCTTGGTAACTCCAATTCTGCTGACGGAGATTCAATATTGTAAAGGAAACCGTCTAAAAGAGTAGTTCTAGTAAATTGAAAATTATTGTTTTTCAGATAATTTTCTATTCTCAATGAATTTTCTTTTTTAACATAGGTAAACCAGAAATTCTTCTGCGAATTCAGTCCCTCAGCATTAGACTCCATCTTCAGTCTTTCTTCATTTTCAGAAAATCTGTAATTCGCGTATCTCCAGTTCATAGTGATCCGAGCAGCGTCAGATACCTTCAGAAACCTTATAAATGGATACAACTTTTTGATTTCATTCAGATACTGCCGGAACCGGGGAAATAACCCAGGGGATCCATCCTCGGAGACACGCCAGCCATATCCTTCTGAATTCCTAAGCTGATAATCGCCACTGCTGAAAGTTCCCGGAATTTGAAATACATCATCCGGATGTACAAAATGAGTCCAGATACCTGTATATAAATAAGCCGAATGAAGTGTAAAATTTGATGCAGACTCTAGCTCAAACCCGCTTGTTATCCTGGGGAAATTGAAAAAATGGTCATTTAGGGGCTCCGGTCCAAACTCTCGCCCCCCTCCTTCTTCAAAATCTCCAAGATATATACTCGCATTGTAAACTATGCTCGGCATACTGCTTTCCAGGGCTGCAAAACCTAAACTATCTATAATATTAGAAGGAGGTACATAACTTCTCGGAAAAGATCCGTATTCCTCGGCTAGCCAACGCTTATTAACAGCTTCAAGGCTAAGCTCCATGTATTTTTGACTAGGCCAGATTTCCCTGGTAAGAGAAGCGTGATTATAGCCATGTAGCGCCATCTCATGTCCCAGGTCATTAAAGTTTCGCATAAGGCGATTAAGCCTGCGCTCTGAAAGATCCTGCTCAGCATTACCAGAATTCTGCCATTCGTAGAAATTAAAAGGCGGAGTGGTTTGATTGGAATAATCGAAACACACGTAAGCCGAATACTCCAGGTTTTCTTCTCTTGCCAGTTCCAGCATATCCTCCCACCACACATTCATATAATAGTTTGCCTGACTTATATCCATTTCGGTGGTTACCGGCTCTCTTTTAATATCATATAATGGGGCTGGAAAATCATCCAGAAATATACTCGACACATTTGCTACAGGGTATGGAACACCTTCCAGACCGGGAAGTAAGGCTGCAAATAAAAGACCTCTTTCTTCCTTTGGAAAAACCTGGGTGGTATTAAAGACCAGCACATTACCCCTTCCTATCCTATTTTTCAGGATCACCGGATAGTCCTCCTGATTAATGGAACTCGCAAGTACCTCGACCTTTTCTGAAAAATTACTTCCCTTTAATCCAAAATGGTTAGATCTATTCCTGTAAACCTTTGAATTCATTGCAGGAAGAAAATTGGTTTTAAATCTATATCCCATGGCGAGGGTATCGGTTTCATAGTTGGCACCCTGTTTTACACCCGCCATAAAACCAAAATTTTCGTCTACACCGGCTTTGGAAATAACTACCTGCCCCCCATTGGCCACAAATTGAAGCAGGCTATTATAAGATTTCTTTTTAAGCCCTGATAGATCCTCTATTACCACCACTTTAATAGATTTTTGCAATTCTGAATTTGAATTAAATTCATCAAGCTCAATTTTTGAAAATGGTATTTTAACGTAGTTCAGTGTTTGCTTCAACTGCTCCAGGTTTAATTGCCCGTAGGGATCTTCAGGATCGATAATATAAGTAACCAGTGGTTTAGAATTATCAATTTTGGCAACACGCATCATTTCCCTATCCACTTTAAGAACACCGTATTCATCATCGGCGCAGCCAGATAAAAAGATAAGCATTAATAATATTGAAAATCGGAAAAAATTAGAAAGGTAGTATTGTTTCATTAAAATAGTAACTCCTGTATTTTACTGGTTCCGGGCTCATTAACAATCACATAGACATCCAATACCTCACTTTGATAATATGGTGTGACCTGCCTTCCTTTATTCTTCAAGAATTCCAGGCGTGACCTGACTTCCTGCTGTTCCTCCGGTTGAAGTCCATTACGCGATCTACCCTGAAGTTCCCCGTTGTAAACGAATACAAAAAGACTTTGCGGAGGAATTACCTCAGGATTCGCCCTTAAAAAATTCCTGTCCTGTTTTACCTCCTGAAAAAGCTTGTCCTGAGCCAGATATTTATTATTGAAATAATTATAATTATAGAAATAGTGGCTACCACTACTAAAAGTTGAATTTTGAAGAGAGTTCACCACCGCATATGAATATGGTAAATGTTCATCCTGGATCTTAGCATAAGCTTTGAAAACTTCAGTTTCTAATGCTGTATTCACATTTTCAAAAGAAGCATCTTTTGGGAATGTGAAATATACGAGCCCTACCATCATTATTAAAGCCGCTCCAATCTCCAGGTTTGTGAATAACCTTCCGTGCAACCTTAACCTGGAAAAAATGGTGATGCTTAAATTGAAAATAATCCCAAAAAAAACGGGTATAAAAATACACAGTACCTCATTCAGCATATCCATATCTACGAAAGAAAGGTTTAATTGATACGCCAGAAACAGCAAATTGATAAATGTTAAAAATATAAGACTGGCTTTAAAATTCTTAGGATACTGAATGAATTTTAGAATATTTATTCCTAAAAAAATTAGACCTGTAAACTGATAATAACCTATGAACTCCTTGAGAGGATATAATAGTTTTGGGTTATAGGTATAGGAATTATAAGAAAACAGATTGGATCGTATGAAAACACTAAAGTCCTCCTGGAACCACCAGGCAGCGATCCCGTAAATAATTCCGAGGCCCAATACAGATAATGCATATGCAGTTATTACCATGATCATCTGCCTCTTTCTTCGCCAGAATCGAAAGAGAAAAATTAAAACCAGGAAGGGAAAACATATAAGCAGCCCAACAAATAGATCCAACAAAAGGATAGCCGAAAACAGGATGATTAAAACGAGGCTGGCGGTCTTTTTTCTGAATCTAAAAGTTTGAGGGTAAATACTGAACAACATAGCCGGAAGAGCAAGGATCATAGCGGCAAATATCGACTTATGCTCTACCAGAAGATCAATGTTTAAAGGTAGAAAAGCATATAGAAGACTAAAGCTTAGTCCTGCAACAATCCCCGGAGCATGTTTCCGACATATTTTATATACCACCCAGTAAATCACTATAGAAAGCAAGGATGATTCCAGTAAACCGGATGTCTGCAGAGCCACAGCTTCTGTAATATTCGTAATCCTGGAATATAAATCTATAAGCAAGTAATCACCCATCATATCCCCGGAGTTAAAAAACCAATTATTTAGACTGATGTTCTTGACAAGGGAAAGCTTTTGATACCATGCTGTGGATAAAGTGGATGTATCATACTGGAACAGGGAACTTCTGGAGAGATAAGTGATCACCGGTAAACTTAACCCGATAAAAACCTGCCAGTTCCTGTTAAAGACATTCAGGTTCTCAGAATCCATTCTTAGTTTAGGTTTCTCCCAGTTATCACGATCTATAAAATTCTCCCGTTTTTCCAGCTTTATCACGACATATAAAATACTTCTGGTATAAATTTTCTGCAGTTGCTCTTTAATAGATTTTCGGAACTTAATATCCATAAAAACAAAAATGACAATACCCAGAATGATAGTTAGAATTACAAAAAGGTCAAAAGCCTGAATAAGGATTAAAAAGAAACCTCCAAGTACACTGGCTGAGAAGATGAGCACCACGCTAGGAATAAGGAAATTCAAAGCTGTTTGAGCCGGCACCTTACTTGCCGCTACCCTGTAAAGCACAATTAATAATACAAAGATCAAGATGATCCTTAAAGGTCCGCTAAGTAAAAAGGGATCTAAAAACATATAAAAATCAGTCTCTTTCAGGAATAGTTTGCAGGTCTATTTTTCCAATAAAAACAGGCCAGTTAATCTCATCTAATCTTCCCTGGATTTCATTTTGCATATTTCTGTCCTCAGCATATTCGATAAGGATCACAGGGATATCATAATTTTCATTCATACTCTTAAGTTCGTAAAGTATGTTCTGAAATTCAGAGTTGGAGCGTAGCTCATATTTTTTTTTGGCAAAATCGTAGTTTGTAACTACACTTTCCTTCGCCAGGGCGTCGATATAAGCCGAAGTTTCTTCTACTATGGGAACAGCGGCATTTTGTAAAAGATAGATCTCGGGATATTTTTGCTTGATATCACTAAGGAAATTGATAAGCTCCTGTTTCTTTTCAGGTGTAGGTCCAAATTGCGTGTAATTATCGATATTATCAAGGAACATCCCATCCATTCCTTTATTTAGATTATGCTCAAAAATAGCTTTAAGAGCATCGATAGTTTCCCTGTTACCTATATCCAGTATATAACTATTCCAAATATCATTTTTTCCAAGGGTTTTATCTTTTAATTCAGGGTAATGAGCAGCAGATTCATTTACCTCTCCTAAGCTTATATAGCTGAGAACTTTTCCATTATGCTTCTTTAGTTTTAAGACATCATCTGAACTGAAATGTGCTCCTTCAAGGACTATTAGGTCATAGCCAGAAACTTTTTCAGGATAAAAATCACCATAAACAAACAACACTTTATTTTCAGCAGTGAGAGACTGAGATTTGAGCTGCAGACTACCCAGCCCTATAGTAGAAACCAACATAAAGATCTTAATAAGATGCATAATAATAATAGTCCAGATTTTTAAAGAAGTGGTAAGTTTCCCTGGTTGTTAATAACATAAAAACCAGTGAACCCGCGAGCATACCTACCACACTGTATTCATAGGAAACCCAACGACTCAAGAGCACGCCTATTACGAAGTTGACCAAAAAAGCAATTATGATAGCGAGCAATGGCCTGCGGTGTTTTCCTAATGTATATTGATAAAGCACGTTTAGCATTCCCAAAGTGAAAAATAAATACCCGATACCCCCAATCACGCACACTTTAATGCTGAGTGGAGATAATTGCTCTTCGAAGCCAGAACTATAACCCCAGGGTTTGGTAATAATAAGATAAAGCAGGAAAAATATTCCGAAGGCGCTTAGTGCAAATATCCTTAGATGCTTATAATACATATTGAGCATTTTCCTGTTGAATTCCTTATATTCTGAATATTTGACTTCCAATTGATGAAAATCCATGTGGCGTATATAAGAATGAATGGCGTATTCCATTACCCCACCTAAAAGAAAGAATATCACGATCGCAAGATCCATCCCAATCTCATAATCTTTTTCATAATAAATTATATATGGAATCTCTCTGTTCAAAGTGGAAGACCACGCCACGATCCTGTCTAAAAAGACGAACAGGAAAATAAAAAAGCCATAAAGGAAATAATTGAAATTCCTGTATAAAGAAAGCATCACCTTCGGTTTCTTCTTAACATGTGGATTTCTCTCGAGTTTATAATTAAAAAATACATAGATGTAAGTAATTACAATCAAACTGGAAAGCAGTATGCCAGATGAATGAATAAAATAAGGATGTAGATCTGTAGTCCAATGTAGTGTTAAAGCCAATACCGTACCTAGAAAGATGCTTAAAGAGATCATCCAGCGCTGCTTTAGAGCATAAAGCGGTGCCAGGACGAGTAGCAGGAAACCTACCAGGATAGCGTAACTAAAAGTGATCACAACAAATAAGGCCGGATATAGTGGTAAAATAAAATTCACCAGCATGGAAAGCAGAAAAAAGCCAAGAATCGTCAAAGTGCCTCGCTTAATGATCTTTATGGTGGAATACTTGGCCATATGAAAATCTTCATTATACCAGTAATATGAAACCTGTTTACCTATTACTTGCACGAAGCCCGCACTAATGATAAACCCCGAAATAACTCCTAGCACCACCGCAGTAGATTGAAGATTATTAAATTCAGAAAATGTCCATAATGAGAAGCCGAAGAGAATTATAGCAATTATCTGTACTGCCACCGGGAAAAGGTGAACCAGTCCCGAGGCATAATCAAAAATGAATCTTTTAGTATTCCTGGAGGTAATATAATCGCTTATAGCCAGACGTTTATAATTCCTTGCTTCAGCGATACGCTGATTATTATTCTTTAAATTGGCCAGGGCTTTAGCATCATAGGCCTTATATACAAAACGTGCCAGATCAAGAATGCTATCAAAACCATAATCAGGTTTTACATCTACCTCTCTTATACCGAAAGATTCAATATTTGCGGCAACAACATAAACGTTAACAGGTTTACCATTTCGTTCCTTTATAGAAACAATGAGTTTCGAAGTAGCCTTTATCTGTTCTTTGGTCATTTTTTAATATAGGGTTGCAGCTTCTTCTTTTTTATCCTGCTTTTTAGTTGGATATTTCAGATTATCATAAATATCCTCATACTCAGCGATGAATTTATTCATCGTGAAATTCTTTAAAATCCTTTCACGGCCTTTCACGGCCATTTCTTTCCTCAGAGTTTCATCCAGGAGAAGCTTAACTACCTTTTCACCTATTTCCTCAGCGTCCTTAGGCTTGCAGGTAAATCCGCAGCTTTCGTCCAGTGCCTCTTTCACTCCACCAACATCGGTTGAAACAACCGGAACTCCACAAGCCAAAGATTCTATCACTGTATACGGGAAACCTTCAGATATAGATGTTAAAATTGAAATATCTCCTTCCAGGAACAGTTCTTCCGGATTATTCCGGTTACCCATAAACTTGAAATTCTCCTGAAGCCCTAACTCATTTATTAGTTTCAAACAAGTTTCAGTATACTCTGGTACTGCCTTATCATCTCCATATACGATGTACCTGATATCTGGAATCGACCTTTTTACAACTGCACAGGATCTTATCATCGTAAGAATATCCTTGAGCTCAAAAATACGAGCCACTGCTACCACCGTTGGAATATTCTTTAAATGAGCTGGTTTTGGGCCGGGCTTAAAAATCTCAGGATCTATGCCGTTATAAATTGTTTTAAATTTTGAAGGATCGGCACCATACCATTTTTCCCATTTCTGATTGAACTTATTCACCGAAATGATCATTTCAGATTTATGGTACACGAGTCTGGCAACAGCTTCTGAAAATCTTATCAACAACTGCTTCAGGAAAAAAGGATATTCTGAACTATTTATTGCAAGCAAACGTTCCCGAATAAAAACGCCATGTTCTGTTAGGATAATTTTCGCCCCATACTTATAATTCGCGATTAGGGCCGGAATCACGGGGAAACCACTAAGGGTTAGGTGCGCTACATCAACCTTAGGAAGGTCTACTATTGCAAGAGGGATAAGAAACCTGTAAATCCAGCGAAGTCCCACGGTAAGGTCTATCAGGGAAGAATCAGGGTTACGCTCGCCTACAATAAATTTCGATACTGTATCCCTGTAAGCAATCCAAACCTGTTCATTCCTAATAGTTTCTTTATAGTCGTAATCATCGAAATAAAGCCATAGCTCATAAAATATCTCATCCAATTCTGAGATCTCCTGGTTGTCACTATAGATAAAACTAAGCAGCCTCCTGAAAAGGGGAACAAACTTTTGTTCAACTATTTTTGAGGTAGTCCATTCTTTTTTCGCTACTGTTTTATAATATTCTTCCCCATAACTGATATAGTCGTAGGGTTCATCTGGGGTCCAGAGCGGCACCTGTATCACCTCACTTATATTTTTACTAAGTTCGTATTTAGGTTTCTGCTCGAATGAAGCGTTAATGGAATACAACTTAAAATCTGCATTGCTCACCCTATTGCATAAAGTGTGAGCCCAGGTAGACACACCTCCTCCGTTAAAAGGATAGGTTCCTTCTAGTATTAATAAAACCGATGTTTGGGGCATGTAGGTTTTTTTCCAAAAATATATTTATTCTTTAATTTCAAATAATTATTACCAAAAAATTATCCTTTTAATCTTTTAGAAGGCATGGTTTTAACTTTTGTCGAGAAGGATAGAGATAATTTTTACCGATTATCATGCTGAAGAAACTATCTTTGGCAAAAATTAATAGCTTTATGCCAAAGCCGTTTCAAGGTTTACTTCTTATTTGCATTCTATTATTTTCTATATCCGGGACCAGAGCACAGAAAAGATCCGGAAATGAAGACTATAGACAGAAAATGAGAGATTTGGTTAAAGATATTGCCAAGAAATCCAGATCTAAAAATTCTGATTTCATTATTATTCCTCAGAACGGAATCGAACTGATTCAAAAAAGTGGTAAAAACAAAACCGGTACGGCCACCCCATACCTTAACGCAATTAGCGCCGTAGCCCAGGAAGATCTTTTTTATGGTTATTTAGAAGATGACCTTCCTACTCCGCATCAGGAGAATTCTTATTTAATTAATTATCTAAACCTGATAAAGCAAATCAAAAAACCCGTTTTTAGTATAGATTATGCATTTTCAGACCAGAACGTTACCCACTCGTATTTTTTGAATAGCAACAAAGATTTCATCCCATTTGTGGCAAAACGTGAATTGAATGAAATTCCACAAAGTAAGATTTTCAGGGAGAACACAAGGGACATCCAAAAACTAGAGGAAGTGCGAAATTTTCTGTACCTGTTGAATTTTTCGAATTTTAGATCAAAGGAAGAACTCATAGATAAATTAGCTGAGACCAATTACGACCTTTTGATCATCGATGCTTTTTTTGGGAGATTTGATGCTTTTTCTGCTGAAGAGATTGCTTCACTAAAGAAAAAAGGAAATGGTGGTTCCCGCCTGGTTATAGCCTATATGTCTATAGGTGAAGCCGAAGAGTACCGGTTCTACTGGCAGAAAAACTGGGAAACCTACGCGCCAGCCTGGCTTACCAAAGAGAATCCAAACTGGGCAGGTAATTATAAAGTAAAATACTGGCATACAGATTGGAAAAACATCATATACAGATCTGAAAATTCATATTTGCGAAAAATTCAAAATGCAGGATTTGACGGTGTATACCTTGATATTATCGATGCCTTTGAGTATTTCGAAAATGAATAGTAACCAGGTCTTAAACTACAATTGAGGCTGTAATATTTCTCAATAATTCGAAAATTCAAATTTCTTAAAGCTGTCTTCCTCACAATTCTTAAATAAGTATCTTTGAGAAAACCTCTGGTCAAATGAACGATTACCTCATCATCTCCATTATTTTTTTTATTGCTTTAGGTATTGGAATTTATATAGGGAAACTAATTTCCGGATTAAAATCCAAAACGGAGACCGGGCGACTGGAAGAAAAAAACCATCAACTATACCTTCACATAGAAGAACTTAAATTTCAGATGGATAGAAACTTAGAGGATTTTAAAACTGACATGCATCAACTTAAAGAAGAGGCAAAAGTTGAAATTGAAAAGATCGAATATGACCGCGAAAGAATACGGCAGGAAAAAGAAGACCTTAGTTTACAATTAGCCCATAAAAATTCTCAATTTAATAATTTAAAGGAGAGAAATGAAGAGCAGAAAGCCGAGGTTGAAAAATTACAGGAAAAGTTCAGCAAGGAATTTGAAAATCTAGCTAACAGGATCCTTGAAAAGAAATCGGAGAAATTTACCAATCTCAATAAACAGAATATCGAGAATATCCTGGATCCGTTAAAAGAGAAGATCAGATCTTTTGAGGACAAGGTTAATCATAACAACGAGAATTTTATTCGTCGTCATTCAGAACTCGGTGAGCAACTTCGAAACCTGCATGAACAGAATATTAGGATTAGTGAAGAAGCCAACAACCTTACCAAAGCCCTGAAAGGTGAAAGCAAAACCCAGGGTAACTGGGGTGAATTAATTCTAGAAAAGGTCCTGGAAAAATCGGGTCTGGAGAAAGACAGGGAATATTTTCTCCAGGAATCTCATGTAGATGAAGACGGAAACAGGCAATATCCAGACGTGGTGATACATCTCCCAAATGAAAGGCGTATGGTAATAGATTCCAAAGTTTCCCTGATTGCTTATGAAAAATATATGAGTGAAGAGGATAAGGAAGATAGGGAACGTTACCTTAAAGACCATATTCGCTCACTGAACAATCATGTGGTGCAATTGAGCAATAAGAAGTATGAAGACCTTCACGAAATGAAATCACCAGATTTCGTGCTGATGTTCATTCCTGTTGAACCAGCACTGTACCTTGCGCAGAACATAGACAACAGCTTTTTTTATACAGCATTTCAGAAAAACATTCTTCTGGTAAGCCCTACTACCCTATTATCTACCTTAAGAACCATCGATACTATTTGGAGCAATGAAAAACAACAGCAAAATGCTATTGCCATAGCTAAACACGCTGCCAGTCTATATCATAAATTCAAGATTTTGCTTGATGATCTAAAAACTGTTGGAGATAGAATAGACTCTACGAAAAATGCCTACAGTGGTGCCATGAAGAAATTAACCGGACAACAGAATCTAATAAAGGATATAGATAAACTTGAAGAACTAGGAATTGCACCAAAGCAAAAGATCAACCAGAATTGGCTGGAAAGGGCCTATGACAATGATCATGAAGAAGAAATTAGTGAACAAACTGACAATCAAACCCTAAACGCTAAATGAAATCAAGCTATTTAATCTACAGCATATTATTTTTCATTTCTTTTTCTTTATCAGCTCAGGAAATATATTTTCCAGCTGCGGGAGAATGGAAGGAAAAACAAGCTTCAGAATACAACCTGGAACTTACCAGAGCAGTTGATTTTGCTAAAAGCAATGAATACTCCGGCTCGAAAGATTTAAAGCAAGCTATCCTGAAAGGTTTTCAACAGGAACCTTTTCATGAGATCCTTGGTCCCACCAAAAGAAGAGATGGACCTGCCGGAATGATTTTGAAAGACGGTTACCTGGTCGCTAAATGGGGTGATACTAAAAGAGTAGACATGACTTTCAGCGTTACCAAAAGTTTTCTTTCTACTACTGCCCTGCTCGCCAGAGATAAAAATTTAATTACCAGCTTTGATGAACCTGTTGTGAACTATGTTTGGGACGATACTTTTGAAGGGAATCATAATTCAAAGATCACCTGGCAACATTTACTTCAGCAAAATTCAGATTGGAGTGGCCAGCTTTGGGGTGGATTTGATTGGGCCGACAGGCCTCCACAGGACAAAACCATTGATGAATGGCGATCCAGAGACTTAAATGAACCCGGTACTCATTTCAAATACAACGATGTAAGGGTGAATGTTCTGGCTTACTCACTTTTGAATGTCTTCCGGCAACCCCTCCCAAAGATTCTGAAGAATGAAATTATGGAACCTATTGGCGCTTCTCAAAGCTGGAGATGGTTTGGGTATGAAAATTCCTGGACTACCATAGATGGCTTAAAAATGCAATCTGTTAGCGGTGGTGGACATTCAGGCGGAGGTATGTTCATTAATACCGAAGATATGGCCAGGTTCGGACTTCTAATTATGAATAACGGAAAATGGGAGAATAGAGAATTAATTTCCGGAGATCTAATAAGCGAGGCTATCCAACCTTCTAAGCCAAATTCAAATTATGGTTATATGTGGTGGCTGAATGCAAAAGGTGACCGGCATATGGAAAAAATCGATGAGAGCATTTTTTATGCAGCAGGATTTGGAGGAAATTTCATCGTTATTGACCAAAAGAATAATATGGTAATTGTTACCAGGTGGCTTGAACCATCTAAATTTGAAGATTTCATGAACCTTATTTATAAATCTATTTAAAATGAAAAAAACTTTATTCTATATACTAGGCGGAATTGTTGTTTTATGGCTCTTATACTTTGCTTTTGTTTCCTTTGTCCCATATAGCCAGGGTACCCGAAGCGGTGAATTGATAAAATTCAGTCATAAAGGAGTGATCGTTAAAACCTGGGAAGGTGAAATAAGCCAGGGAATAAGTGGAGCCCAGATCTTTCAGTTTTCGGTTTTAGACAAAGATGACGAAGTAGTTAAGAACTTACAGGAATATGAGGGTGATTACGTGAAACTAACCTATATTGAAAGATATACAACCTTCTTTTTCTGGGGAGATACCAAGTATTTTATCAAGGAAGTGGAATTATCCCAAAGCCCGCATTTCAGAAAATAATTATGCAAAAAGAATTTAAGACCGTAAAAGACAGCCAGGTAGTAATTTCAGAATTAATGCTTCCCTCCCATTCCAATTTCAACGGTAAGATTCACGGAGGCTACATCCTCTCTTTATTAGACCAGATCGCATTTGCCTGTGCTTCCAAACATTCCGGAGCCTACTGCGTGACCGCCAGTGTAGACACCGTAGATTTCCTGAGACCTATTGAAATTGGTGAGTTGGTCACCATGAAGGCTTCCGTAAATTATGTAGGGAGAAGTTCTATGGTGATCGGGATTAGGGTTGAAGCTGAAAATATTCAAACCGGAGATAAAAAGCATTGCAATTCATCTTATTTCACTATGGTGGCAAAGAATAACAAAGGAGATTCTGTAGCTGTTCCAGGGCTTATCCTAAAGACCGATAACCAGGTGCGAAGATTTGCAAAAAGCATTAAAAGAAAGAACATGAAGAAGAAAAGGATCAAGGAATTCCATGAAACCGATTTCTCTTCAGAAAAATACCTGCATATCCTTGAAGATCACAAAGCAAAAATAGAACTGGATTCTTGAGATCTCATGGTTTCATAGCTGCCATTTTCCTGGCAATTGCGATCGCCTGGTTCCTTCCGCAGGGAATTGACATCCTGCCTTTAAAAACGATTACCGATATTGGTGTTGGCCTGATATTCTTTTTTTACGGATTAAAACTTTCCCCAGCCGAATTTAAGGCCGGGGTAATCAACTAC
Organism: Christiangramia lutea; assembly: GCF_022489035.1. Lineage (GTDB taxonomy): Bacteria > Bacteroidota > Bacteroidia > Flavobacteriales > Flavobacteriaceae > Christiangramia > Christiangramia lutea. Next base: position 135,964 of record NZ_JAKVTV010000002.1, on the reverse strand, counting down.
AGGGTTCACATCATAATCCAGGTAACGACCTTTATTATATTTCCATTGCTTTGCCTGCTCTGTTTGCCATTTTTTGAAGACGGCTTAACCTCAGATTTATGGATCGCACTATTTTTCCTAGGAACCTTACCTTCAACAGTGTCATCTTCAGTGGTTATGGTGGCTTTAGCAAAAGGAAATTTACCCACCGCTATCTTTAACGCCAGTCTTTCAGGCCTTTTAGGCATTGTCGCTACTCCGTTATGGATTGGTTTCGTACTGGAAAAAACTGCCGATTTTGATTTTCTGATAGTGCTTCAAAAGTTGTTCTTACAGATCATCCTTCCCCTTCTTATAGGGTTATTTTTCCAAAGGTATTTTGGCGACCTGGCCAGAAAATATGGGCGACAATTAGGGCTTTTAGACAAGACCACTATTATCCTGATCATATATTCCAGCTTTAGCAAATCTTTTACTTCAGACCTAATCGAATCTATAGAGCTTGGCGATCTGCTGAAAATGTCCCTGATTGTTGTGGTCCTTTTTTTCTTGGTCTTTTTTGGATTGGCTTATTTTTCTAAAATTGCTGGCCTGAATACGGAAGACAAGATCGCCGCCCAATTCTGCGGAACAAAAAAATCTCTTGTTCATGGCTCTGTGATGGTAAGGGTTTTATTCGGAAATGCGGCAAATTCCGGATTGCTTTTGCTCCCTATTATGCTTTATCACTCAACCCAGCTAATTCTGGTAGCCTGGTTTGCTGAGAAATATAAAAAGCGAAATGGTATCGAATAGATCAGTTCTATTAAGGATTCAGATAAACCGCAATTTCAGCAAGGTTAATGGTAAGTAGAAGCCATCCTATAATCAGAAATAGACCACCTAAAGGTGTTACCGGGCCCAATATCTTAATCTTTTTTCCTCTTGCTGAACTCCAGGTAAGCCCGTAGATACTAAATGAAAAAAGGAGAATCCCAATTATAAAGCACCAGCCCATAAAAATTTGCAGAGAACTAAGGAATGGAAAAGTGATCCCGCAAATGATCAATATTACGGCGTGATACATCTGATATTTTACACCTGTTTCGAAACTATTCAAATGATCTTCAGTAAAAGTCTTTTTCAATGCATGAGCACCGAATGCTCCGAATATTAAAGATAGAGTTCCGAAAATCCCACCACATATCAATATCAATTCCTTCATAATTAAAGCATAAAAAAAAGGTCATTCCCGTTCATGAAATGACCTTTTTGATTTTAGTATGATTCTATTTGCTTAGGTACATCTTCCTTCTGGAGTAAAGATCATAAAATTCATCATCTTTTAGGCTATCAATGAAAAGGATGCTTTCACCTGTACTCTTCATTTCAGGTCCAAGTTGTTTATTCACCTTCTGGAACTTGTTAAAAGAGAAGACAGGTTGTTTGATCGCGTAACCTTCCAGCTGAGGATCGAACTTAAAATCCTTAATTTTTTTATCTCCCAACATCACCTTAGTAGCATAGTTAACATATGGTTCTTTATATGCCTTGGCGATAAATGGAACTGTTCTGGAAGCTCTAGGGTTTGCCTCTATGATATAAACTTTGTCATCTTTGATCGCAAACTGAATATTAATAAGCCCTACAGTATTCAATGCCAGAGCGATTTTCTTGGTATGATCTTTAATTTGCTGCATTACCAGGTCTCCCAGGTTAAATGGAGGAAGAAGGGCATTAGAGTCTCCTGAATGAATTCCACAAGGCTCAATGTGCTCCATAATTCCAATTATATATACATCTTCACCATCACAGATAGCGTCGGCTTCCGCTTCGATAGCTCCATCAAGATAATGGTCTAAAAGAAGTTTATTGTTTGGTATCTTTCTTAGAAGATCCACAACATGCTCCTCTAGCTCGTCTTTATTGATCACGATCTTCATTCCCTGACCACCAAGAACATATGAAGGTCTTACCAGAATAGGAAAATCAAGCTCATCTGCCAGTTGAAGTGCTTCTTCTGCATTTTCGGCGGTACCAAAATCAGGGTAAGGAATATCATTCTCCTGAAGCAATTTAGAGAAGCTTCCTCTGTCTTCAGCCAGATCAAGTGCTTCAAAGCTTGTTCCCATGATCTTGATTCCGTATCGGTCAAGTTTCTCTGCCAGTTTTAGAGCGGTTTGACCTCCAAGCTGAACGATAACCCCTTCCGGGTTTTCATGCCTGATAATATCATAAATATGCTCCCAGAATACGGGCTCGAAATATAGTTTATCGGCCGTGTCGAAATCTGTTGAAACAGTTTCCGGGTTACAGTTGATCATTACAGTTTCATATCCACATTCCGCCGCGGCAAGAACACCGTGAACACAGCTGTAATCAAATTCTATCCCCTGACCAATCCTGTTTGGTCCAGATCCAAGAACTACTATTTTTTTCTTATCAGAAACCTTACTTTCATTAGCTATGGTTATCTCTCCTTCTTTAGTCCTGATCTCCTCTTCAAAAGTTGAGTAGTAGTAGGGAGTTTCAGCCTTAAATTCAGCCGCACAGGTATCTACAAGTTTGTAAACCCTGTTCACACCAAGCTCCACTCTTTTCTTATAAACCTCGCTTTCCCAGCAATCGAGCATATGTGCTATCTGCCTGTCGGCAAAACCTTTTTGTTTAGCCTCAAGAAGCAGGTCTTTTGGAAGGGAATGTATATCGTAAGTAGAAATTTCATTTTCAAGCGCATGAAGTTCTTCGTACTGCTTAAGGAACCACATATCGATTTTAGTGATCTCATGAATTCTACTTAATGGAATTCCCATTTGAATAGCATCATAAATCACGAATACCCTGTCCCAACTAGGATTGGTAAGTTTATCGATGATCTGGTCATAATCTTTATATCCTTTCCCATCGGCACCAAGTCCATTTCTCTTTATCTCGAGAGACTGGGTAGCTTTATGTAAAGCTTCCTGGAAGGATCTTCCAATTCCCATCACTTCCCCAACAGACTTCATCTGAAGACCTAAAGTGCGATCTGCACCCTCGAATTTATCAAAATTCCATCTTGGGATTTTTACGATCACATAATCCAGCGAAGGTTCGAATAAGGCTGAAGTAGATTTAGTGATCTGGTTATCCAACTCATCAAGATTGTAACCTAAAGCCAGTTTGGTTGCTATTTTAGCAATTGGGTAACCGGTAGCTTTTGATGCTAGAGCAGAGGATCTGGATACACGAGGATTGATCTCGATCGCGTAAATATCTTCTTTCTCATCTGGACTTACCGCAAACTGAACGTTACAACCTCCCGCAAAATCACCAATATTGCGCATCATTTTAATGGCCATATCCCTCATTCTCTGGAATGCCTTGTCACTAAGTGTCATGGCCGGAGCAACCGTAATAGAATCACCCGTATGGATTCCCATTGGGTCCATATTTTCCACCGTACAGATAATCACTACGTTATCGTTTCTGTCACGAAGTAATTCAACCTCATATTCCTTCCAGCCAAGAAGAGCTTTATCGATAAGAACCTCATGAATTGGGGAAGTTTCCAAACCGTAGGTAAGCATTTCATCAAAATCCTCGGCGCGGTGAACAAATCCTGCTCCACCACCACCAAGCGTAAAGGAAGCCCTGATAACTAAAGGATATCCGAATTCCTGGGCAACTTCTTTCCCCTGAAGATAAGAGGTCACGGTTTTCGCAGGCGCTACAGGAATATCAATTCTTCCCATCAATTGCTTGAACTGTTCTCTGTCTTCACAAATATTAATGGCATCGATATCCACACCAATAAGCCTGACATTAAAATCACTCCAGATACCTTTTTCGTCTGCCTCGATTGCAAGGTTCAAAGCAGTTTGACCTCCCATAGTTGGAAGAACAGCATCGATCTCTGGGTGCTCTTTCAGGATCTCGACTATAGATTTAGTAGTAAGTGGTTTTAAATAAACATGATCGGCCATGGCCGGGTCGGTCATGATTGTTGCAGGATTGGAATTAATAAGAATGGTCTTTATTCCTTCTTCTTTCAGGGATCTTAATGACTGAGTTCCGGAATAATCGAATTCACAGGCCTGTCCTATAATAATTGGTCCAGAACCTATAATTAAAACGCACTTGATGTCTTTGTTTTTTGGCATGATAAAATGTTGTGTTTGCGTAAAGTTGTGATTTGCTAAAATTAAGAAGCGTCTGGGTATAAAAAAAGGCGTTACTAAAAAAGTAACACCTTATTTATTTCGAACACCGTGATTCATTAGTGTTTATGTCTGTTTTCAGAAGATACAGATAATTTCTTTCTACCTTTAGCTCTTCTTCGAGCAAGGACTTTCCTTCCGTTAGCACTAGCCATACGCTCCCTGAATCCGTGCTTATTTTTTCTTTTCCTTTTAGATGGTTGAAACGTTCTTTTCATTGTGAATATCTTTTATCTTCTGTAAATTCGTTTTGTCTGTCTTTAAAACTGCGTGCAAATATACAAAGCTTTTTAAGTACTGCAAATAGTAAATTAAAATAATTTTTAATTGTTTTTATTACCTTTGCCGCCTGGAAAATCAAGATAAACATGTTCAATAAGAATATCAAATTAGCACTGGCCGGGATTATCATAGCAACAGCAATCTGGCAATTTATAGAAGGTGAAATAGGAAATGGGATTTTCCTTTTACTTCTATCGAGTATCTTTATATTTCTGTATTTTAAAAATGAAATGATCCTTCTCGCCTTTTTAAGGCTAAGAAAACAAGACTTTCCCGGAGCCAAGAAATGGTTAGATAAGATCAAGGATCCTGAAAAAGCCCTGGTTCAAAAACAACAGGGATATTACTGGTACCTTCACGGACTTATGGTTTCTCAAACCAATATTACCAAGGCTGAAAAATTCTTTAAAAGAGCACTTAAACTTGGACTTTCCATGGATCACGACCTTGCAATGGCTAAACTAAACCTTGCCGGTATCGCCATGACCAAACGCCGTAAAAGAGAGGCTACTACTCTCCTCAATGAAGCCAAAAAGCTTGACAAGCACGGAATGATGAACGATCAAATAAGAATGATGAAGGAGCAAATGAAGAAAATATAAAGCTCCTTTATTAACATTTTATGAAAATAATATCCTTCAACTAATAATTTGGTAATTGAACGATAATTTTTTCCTGTAAGAAAAGGCTGATATACTTTTACCCAAACCAGCCCCAAAAATTACATGAAAAGACTATTATTAGTTTTTCTGCTTATCGGCCCCAACGTATTTTCTCAGGATGAACTGCAGGAAAAAACTTTCTTCACAGAAGCATTATACTATAATCTTGACGAATACAACAAGAAAGCAGATCTAGCCTATCGCCTTAACGATTTCGATAAAGCCAAGGAGCTTTTTGAAAATTTTACAAGTAATCATTTGGAAGGTGCCTATATGGACAACTTCAAATTTCAAAACCTAAGAAAGAAGGAAGTAAGCCTTTATAATTACGAAAATCCGGTATTTCTTATAACCTATGCTTCCTGGTGTATTCCCAGTAAAGGTGAAATCCCCGCGTTAAATGAACTGGCCAAGGAGTATAAAGGTAAAGTGGATTTTGTAGTACTGTTCTGGGATGAACATAAAAAGGTAAAGGAACTCGCAGAAAAGTTTTCCTCAGATATTTCAATCGTTTATGTAGATGAAAGGCAGAATAATGGAGCCTACGTAGTTAGACAACTAAAGCATTCGCTTGGGCTTCCAACTTGCTTCCTTCTTTCAGAAGACAAGAAGATCATGGATATAAGAAGAAGCGTGTTCCCTCCCCTTCAAACAGAAGAGGAAACCGCGTTCCGCGAAAACTATATCGCACTTGAAACATCTATTTCAAAAAACCTGACAAACACCTACGAAGAAATTTACGCAGATAACGTACAGGTTGAATAAGTTCTAATTAATTAACTTCAGGATAATAACCTTTTTCAGGAATATCTATGAAGTAAACTTTTCTTGAAGCATTTTTAAGGTGATCATCTCTTAACCAGGGGTTGTGAACTTTCAGGATCTTATAATTGATTCCAAATTTCTCAGCGAAATCTGGAAAGTCTTTAACCACTGTATCTACTTTAACCTTTTCTACCGGAATGTGCTGGTATAGATCAGATTCAGTAAAATTGAAACCATACTTCTCAGGGTTGTTCATGATCTCCTTAAGGGCAAGGATCCTGAAAACATATCTTCCTGTTTCTTCACCCAACAACAAATCATAATAATCATCAACCTTCTGCCTTTCTAGCTGTTTATCTACTCCGTATTGACCAGCATTATATGATGCGGCAGCAAGGGTCCATGAACCAAACCTTTCTTTGGCTTTTTTCAGGTAGTCTGCTGCAACCCGGGTTGACTTTTCTATATGGTATCTTTCATCTACATTAGCATTTATCTCTAACCCATAATCCTTACCTGTACCTTCCATAATTTGCCAGAATCCTACGGCTCGAGCCGGTGATACCGCCTGGGTAAGTCCGCTCTCTATTACTGCCAGATATTTAAAATCATCTGGAACTCCTTCTTCTTTCAGTATTGGCTCAATTACTGGAAAATATTTGTTCGCACGCTTCATAAGAAGCAAGGCATTGGATTGCCAGTAAGTATTCACAAGTAGTTCCCGGTCCATACGTTCAAAAATATCTGGATCTTCCAATGGAACGGCCTCCCCGGCAAAATCTAAATTTTCAGGCATTGGTAAAGCTTTGATTTTATAAGCCTCAGCCACACTTTTATCGGTTTTTTTAACCGCTTCGGCATTATTTCCAGTAGATCCTCCCCCGTCTTCCTGTTGAACTGCATTAATACTTACAGCACAAATCGTAAATAATCCAACAATCAATAATGCATTCTTTAAAATTTTCATAGCTACTTAATTAACTTATTTACTTTTCCTTTCTTTTTTAATCTTCCGTATTCAATCAAATCTGGCAGGTGTTCGTTAAACCATTTAAAGCGATTTATGATCATGATATGGGTACCGCCCCTAATCTTTATCGCTCCGTTGATATATTTTACTGGAAATACCTCATCCTTATCTCCATGAATATGTATCACATTTTCATCTGGTTTACTACACTTCCAGTTTACCATATTCCTGATCGCCCAGTTAAGGTAATTCTTATCGGTTATGGAAATATATTGCTTATAAAGCTTTGCACGCGTTTTTAAAAAATCTCCAACCGCAACTTTTTCAAAATAATCTACATAATCTGCCAGTCCCGTAGGTATCAATCTGAACAAGCCTGTTTTTGAAGCAAATTTCATATGCGGTGGCAACTCATCGGTACATTTAACACTCGAAATTATGATGAGTCTTTTTAAATCAACATGCTTCGCCATTTCCTGCACAATTACCCCGCCAAAAGAGACTCCAATTAAAACAGGTTTTTCATGCTTTATCTCCTTAAGCATTCTTTTCGCATAATCTTCCAGGGTTTCACCAATATCGGGAAGCTCCCATTTTAGAAAATGAACATCGAATTTTTCACCTGGAAGTAAAATATTCTGAAAAATAGCCTGATCGGCTGCCATTCCCGGCATAAAATACACATGAATACGTTCATCTTCCTGTTTCATTTTAACATGTATATAACAATGATTACTGGCTTTAAATCGTAAATTTAACAATCAAAATTACTGCAATATACTTGACTTTCAAATTTACCAACCCATAAAAAATGGAAAAAAAATTACATCCTGCAAATAAGCGGGGTACGGCTAATTACGGTTGGCTAAATGCTAATTATTCTTTCAGCTTTGCAAACTTTTATGATCCCGGAAAAGTTCAGTTTGGACTTTTAAGAGTCTTGAACGATGATTTTGTTCAATCTGGAATGGGCTTTGGAACCCATCCGCATAAAGACATGGAGATAATATCTATTCCGTTAAAGGGAGAGATAAGACACAAAGACTCTATGGGACATACAGAGGTGATCAAAGCCGGTGAAGTACAGGTAATGAGTGCTGGAACCGGCGTGGAACATAGTGAATTCAATTCGTCCAATGAAGAATTGAACATGTTGCAAATCTGGATCTTTCCGGAAGCTAAAGATCTTGATCCAAGATATGACCAGAAGGATTTTTCAGAATTACTGAAAAAAGAGGACTTGATCAACATTGTAAGTCCTAAAACAGATCAGGGTGAAAATTCCATGTATATCAATCAAAATGCTTATTTATATCTGGGTGATTTCCAGGATGGCAGGAAAATTGAATACAAGTTGAAGAATAAAGAACATGGGGTATATGTTTTTCTGATAGATGGAGAGGCAGATGTGGAAAATTCCACTTTAAATAAGCGTGATGCGGTAGGGATTTGGAATACTGATAAAATATCTCTTAAGTTCAATAAACCTTCAAAAGTGCTTCTTATCGAAGTACCGATGAATTAAAATAAAAACTAATGAGCAAGGAAGATTTAGAAATAACTGACAATGAATTTTTGAGACAGTTTGAAACTCAAATAGATGGCGAACTTGCAACGATAGAATATTCACAGCAAGAGAGAAAGATTTTCCTAACAAAATTAATTATGCCCGATGGCTCCGAAGACAGGCAGGAAGATTTTATAGTTGCTGTATTAGCTGAAATAAAGGAAAGGAATACAAGAGTAGTTCCAACAAGTCCTGAAATAGCAGGTTTTATTAGAAGAAACCGAAGGAAATACAAGGACCTTCTCCCAGTGGGAATAAACATTTAAACCGCTACTGCCTCAGGCAACTCATCAAATCGAACCAATCCATCTTCGTCAATTTCAGTAAGTCTAATTTTCTGAAGTGTATTCACTTTTCCAGGATTCCAGGGAGCCTTAACTTTCACATAGTTTTCGGTGAATCCATGAATATACCCTTCCTTATTTTCCCCTTCAAAAAGCACAGTTAAAGTATTCCCTAACTGACTTTCGTAAAAAGCGCGTCTTTTCTTTGCAGACAGACCGCGTAACATTTTACTTCTTTTCTTACGTACTTTGACTGGCACAACGCCGTCCATTTCTGCAGCCGGTGTATTATCTCTTTCTGAAAAAGTAAACACATGCAGATATGAAATATCGAGTTCATTAAGGAAGTTATAGGTTTCAAGAAAATACTCATCTGTTTCACCAGGAAAACCTACAATAACATCTACTCCAATACATGCATTAGGCATTACCTGCCTGATTTGCTTTACGCGATCTACATACAGATCACTCATGTACCTTCTTCGCATTAACTTCAGTATCGCATCACTACCACTCTGAAGTGGAATATGAAAATGAGGTACAAAAGTTCTGCTTTTCGAAACAAAATCTATAGTTTCATTCTTGAGCAAATTCGGCTCTATAGATGAAATTCTTAAGCGCTCGATCCCCTCCACTTCATCTAATGCCTTCACTAAGTCCAGGAAGGTATGTTCATGCTTTTTATTTCCGAATTCACCCTTTCCATAATCCCCGATATTCACGCCTGTAAGTACGATCTCTTTGATCCCTTGTTGCGAAATCTCAGAAGCATTCTTAAGAACGTTTTCCAACTTATCACTTCTGGAAATACCTCTAGCCAGGGGAATAGTACAATATGTACATTTATAATCGCACCCATCCTGAACTTTTAGAAAGGCCCGGGTGCGGTCACCTATGGAATATGATCCTACATAAAAATCGGCTTCGTTAATCTCGCAGGAATGCACTTCGCCAAGGTCATTTTTAGTTAGGTCGTTCAGGTAATCAGTGATCTTAAATTTTTCAGTGGCTCCCAGAACAAGATCCACTCCGTCTACCGCTGCCAGTTCTTCTGGCTTCAATTGAGCATAACATCCCACTGCAATAAGAAAAGCCTCGTCGTTTGCATTTTGCGACTGCTTAACGATGGTTTTAAAACGCTTATCGGCATTTTCGGTAACAGAACAGGTGTTAATCACATAAATATCTGCCTTTTCTGAAAAGTCAACCCTTTCAAAACCTTCATTCTCAAAAGACCTTGCTATGGTAGATGTTTCAGAAAAATTGAGCTTACAGCCCAATGTGTAAAATGCCACTTTTTTAGTGCTCATAATCCCTCATTTAAAATCGAATCCCGTAAAACGGGCTGCAAAGATACCAACTTAAAATGTTTCTGTAAAATGCGAATTAGATTGTAATGTAAAGAGAATGTGAATATTAAGTATTAATCAAACTCTTTTTCGTATATTCCAACTCTTTTTAGAATAGATTCATTATGAATTTTGGCAACTCGAACCGAGCCAATATTAATCAGGTAAAAAATACTGAAGATGCTGTTTTAAACGATTCAAGTACCCGGCCACTTCGAATTATAGAAAGAAGTAGAATTACTGAAGAAGATCTTGAGCACTTGAGATTGAACATTATTGAATCACACAAAAGAAGAAATTCAAGAACCTTGATCTTCATACTTTTACTCCTTTTTATCTGTATAGCATTATTGATTATCTTTTAAACCTAAGCTCTTCTCCATTTAGCAGAATAATCAAATACATTTTTAAAGATATCTCTGTCTTCCTGGGTTAGTTCTACATTTCTCCGACTCATGACGATCTCTGCCGTTTCCAATGCTTTTTCAAGCTTATAGGTAGTGGTTCCTGCACTTCCGCCCCAGCTGAATCCCGGGATAAAATTTCGGGGAAATCCAGTTCCGAATATATTCGCACTAACTCCAACAACAGTTCCGGTGTTGAACATAGTATTTATACCGCATTTACTGTGGTCCCCCATTATTAACCCACAAAACTGCAATCCGGTTCTGGCGAAATTTTCGGTGTTATAGTTCCATAGCTTAACTTCAGCATAGTTATTCTTAAGATTGGAGTTATTTGTGTCAGCCCCAATATTACACCATTCACCTAGCACGGAATTACCCAGGAAACCTTCATGACCTTTATTGCTATTCTGAAACAAGACAGAATTATTCACTTCTCCTCCAACTTTGCAATAAGGACCAATAGTTGTAGGTCCATAAATCTTTGCCCCCATTTTAACAGTAGCGCCCTCACAGATCGCAAAAGGACCTCTAATAAGAGAACCTTCCATAATGGTCGCATTTTTTCCAATATAAATAGGACCTGAAGAAGCATTTAACGAACAATTCTCTACAGAAGCGCCTTCCTCGATAAAAATGTTTTCACCTGACTTTACGAAATTTGAATCAGGGATCTTTTGGGATTCGCGATCTGCAGTAACCAGATCAAAATCCAGATGTATAGCTTCCCCATTCTTAGAAAAAATATCCCAGGTATTTGAAACTTTTAATAAATCTCCTTCAAAAATAACTGTCTCGAGATTATTGATTTCAGGCTCCTCTTCACCGTGAAAATAAGCAACAAGGATATTCTCGTGAACAATCTTTTGACCTGGCTTAATTATTTCCAGCTGTTTAACCAGGTTTTGAGTAGGTATAAAGGAGGAATTAATGAAAATATTCTTTTCAGTAAGTCTTAATGGCCATTTAGCCCTTAGATAGTCTTCAGTTTTGGTAAAAGTCTTTTCTGATAATAACATTTCCCACTTTTCCCGGATGGTATTAATCCCAATTCTAATGTCTGCAACGGGACGGGTAAAGGTTAAGGGGAGAAGATCTTTTCTGGTTTCACCATCAAAAAGAATATAATTCATCATTTTTGAAATTTTTTCAAAAGTAATAGTTCCTATTCAACATAAAAGGAATTTAGAGAATCCCTAACAAAAAAAAGCCGCTATTACGCGGCTTTATATATTTTGTAAAAACAGAAAAAATTACTTCTTCTTGAATTTTGCGTATTTGTTCTTAAACTTATCAATTCTACCTGCACTATCCACAAGCTTAGTCTGACCTGTGTAATATGGGTGAGAAGTTCTGGAAATCTCCAGTTTTACCAACGGGTACTCAGTTCCGTCAACTTCAATAGTTTCTTTTGTCTTTGCTGTAGACTTTGTAATAAATACATCTTCGTTGGACATATCTTTAAAAGCTACCAGTCTATAATTTTCCGGATGGATTCCCTGCTTCATCGCTTTGATCTTTTAATTTTCGAGGTGCAAATTTAAGTAATAACTTCTCAACTACAAATAAATTTGAAAAAACTTTTTACTGAAATTTAAATGTAACGTTTTCCTATATTTGTTAACTAACTGCTAAATTAATCAATCTTCAATCAAATTATGGAAAATTCTCCTTCAATTAAGCCAATTGCCTACACTTACGGTTTATTATTGGCAGCCTATACTATTTTAGTACTTGTTTTAATTTATGCTTTTAACCTGTCTCAGGAAAACTGGATATTAAGTGTAGTAAATATAGTAGTTACCATTGCTATTTTATCGATGGCTATAAAAAGCTACAAATCAAAAAACAATAATTATTTAAGCATAAAAGAAGCATTGAAAGTGGGTCTGGCTACTGCCGCTATTGGAGGCCTTGTAGGTGCGATCTATGCTTATGTTCATTATAGTTTTATATATCCGGAATTCATAGACATTGTAAAAGAAACTGCCTATCAAAACATGTCAGATCAGGGATTGACCGATTCTCAAATCGAGACTAACATGAAAATGACTGAATTTACCATGAAACCCTGGTTTTTTGCAACTATGACGCTAATTTCAAGCTTATTCTTCGGATTACTTATATCTTTGATCGCTGGAGCGATTATGAAGAAGAAAGATCCGGCTCTGGGATAGTAAAGCATAACTTATGCAAATATCGGTTGTAATACCACTTTTAAACGAGGAACAATCTCTTGTTGAATTATATAATTGGATCGTAAAGGTTTTACGATCCAATTCCTTTTCTTATGAGATCATATTCATAGATGATGGAAGTACTGATGGCTCCTGGCAAACTATAGAGGCGCTTTCTGAAAATGACGATCGTGTTAAAGGAATACGATTTAACCGAAATTACGGAAAATCGCAGGCGCTTCATGCAGGCTTCCTGAAAGCTGAAGGAGACGTGATCATCACCATGGATGCCGACCTGCAGGACAATCCGGAAGAGATCCCGGAACTTTATGATATGATCATTAGGGACGAAAATGACCTGGTTTCCGGATGGAAAAAGAAGCGTTACGATAATGTGCTTACCAAGAACCTTCCTTCAAAACTTTTCAATGCCGCAGCCAGGAAAACTTCCGGAGTAAAATTGCATGATTTTAATTGCGGATTGAAGGCCTACAGAAAAGAAGTGATCAAGAATATAGACGTTTACGGAGAAATGCACAGGTATATTCCTGTTCTCGCTAAAAATGCGGGTTTTTATAGGATCACCGAAAAGGAAGTACAACACCAGGCCCGTAAATACGGTACTACTAAATTTGGGGTCAATCGTTTCATCTATGGATTTTTAGACCTAATTAGCATCTGGTTCCTATCTAAATTCGGAAGAAGACCTATGCACCTTTTTGGAGCACTTGGTGTGTTGATGTTCATTATTGGTTTTGTCACTGCCGGCTGGATAGGCCTATCGAAACTATACAAATTATACCATGGCATGCCTAACATCCTGGTAGTAGATAACCCCTGGTTCTATATAGCTCTTATTGTGATGGTTATAGGAACCCAGTTTTTCCTTGCAGGTTTCCTTGGGGAACTTATCCTGAGATCAAAACGCGATAAGGAACGTTACCTAATAAAGAAAACCACTCCTAATATTTAGGAGCATTCTGGTTTTAATCGTTATTTTTGTTCAGCAAAACAATCTAATTATGGCTACTAATAAACCTGAAATTCTTCAGAAAGCTGAAGAATGGCTTACCGATATATTTGATAAGGACACCCGGTCTGAAATTAAAAGACTGATTGACGAGAACCCGAAAGAACTTGAAGAAAGCTTTTACAAGAATGCTGAATTCGGCACTGGTGGAATGCGCGGTGTGATGGGTGTGGGAACTAACCGCATCAACAAATATACTCTTGGCAAGAACACTCAGGGACTTTCAAATTACCTGAAAGAATCTTTCCCTAACAGGGAAATTAAAGTAGCTATAGCTTATGATTGCCGTAATAACAGTCAGGAACTAGCCAAGGTTGTGGCCGATGTATTTTCAGCCAATGGTATCAAGGTTTTTCTTTTTTCTGAATTAAGGCCTACGCCTGAACTTTCTTTTGCAGTTAAGCACCTGGACTGCCAGTGTGGGATTGTTTTAACCGCAAGTCATAATCCGCCTGAGTATAACGGATATAAAGTATACTGGGAAGATGGAGGTCAATTGGTCCCACCCCAGGACTCAGAATTAATAGGTGTTATTAATAATCTTGACTACAGCGCTATAAAATTCGATGCGAACGAAGATCTCATCGTGAAAATTGATTCTGAAGTAGATAAGGCTTTTGCTGAAGCTTCAGTTGAAAATGGAAGTTTCGACACCACTTCTTCGGCTCGCGAAGATCTAAAGATCGTATTTACTTCTTTACACGGAACTTCGATCACCATGGTTCCAGAAGTACTGGAAAAAGCTGGTTTCACCAATGTTCATATCGTTGAGGAACAAAGAAAACCTAACGGGAATTTCCCAACTGTAGAATCTCCAAATCCAGAAGAGCCCGAAGCTTTAAAGATGGCCCTTGAAATTGCCGATAAAGAAAATGCTGATATCGTTATTGGTACAGATCCAGATTGTGATCGTCTTGGAGTAGCCGTGCGTGACCTAAACGGAAATATGATCTTGCTTAATGGTAATCAAACCATGCTGGTTATGACCTGGTTCCTTTTGGAAGAGTGGAAAAATTCGAAAAAATTAAAAGGTAATGAATTTGTCGCTTCTACCATCGTTTCTACCCCAATGCTCAAAAACCTTACCGAAGAATATGGTGTGGAATACAAAGAGGTGCTTACCGGTTTTAAATGGATCGCAAAACTTATCAAGGATCATCCTGAACTAGATTTTATTGGTGGTGGTGAAGAAAGTTTCGGTTATATGGTTGGTGACTTCGTAAGAGATAAAGATGCGGTTACCGCTACCCTTCTCGCTTGTGAGATCGCTGCGAAAATGAAGGGAGAAGGCAATTCCTTTTATCAAAAATTACTTGAGCTTTATACGCAATACGGACTATATAAGGAAGAATTGATATCCCTGGTTAAGAAGGGTATTGAAGGAGAAAAAGAGATCAAACAAATGTTGATCGACCTTCGTGAAAATCCATGGGAAGAGATCGATGGAGAAAAGGTTGTACTCATAGAAGATTATAAATCCTCGGTAGCCAGGAACCTTCAGGATCGCACCCAAAGCACTATCGATATTCCTAAATCTAATGTACTCATCTATTATACCGAAAGTGGAACCAAGATCGCGGCCAGGCCAAGTGGTACTGAGCCAAAGATCAAATTCTACATCAGTGTAAATACAGATCTGGACTCAGTAGAGAATTACGAGAGGGAAGATCAAAAATTGAGTGACAAAATTGCCCGAATCAGACAAGAATTACAACTGGGCTAACTATTATTAAATGACCTATTTCCGTAAAATACTTCAATTCGCAATCCCTTATAAGCGATTTGCGATATTGAATATTATTTGCAACGTTCTATACGCTATTTTCAGTACTCTCTCTTTTATCGCCCTGATCCCTGTTATCCAGGTGTTATTCGATAAAACCAAAAGAGTATCAAAAAAGCCAGTCTGGGAAGGCATTGGCAAGGCTAAAGATTATGTAACCGACTATTTCAACTACGAGGTAACTCAGCGGGTGAATGAAGATGAAGTTGCAGCCCTGGTTTTTATATGTGGAATTGTAGTGCTTTTATTCTTTCTGAAGAATTTCTTCGGTTACCTGAGTTCTTTCTTTCTAACCTTTTTAAGAAACGGAGTTCTTCGTGATCTTCGCGATGCGATGTATAAGAAAATTCTGGAATTACCTGTTTCTTATTTCTCTGAAAAGAAAAAAGGAGATACGATCTCCAGGATAACAGCCGATGTAAATGAGGTACAGAATTCTTTTCTTTCGATTCTGGAATTGATTGTAAGAGAACCATTGACTATCCTTTTTACGATCATTGCCATGCTGTTGATGAGCGCTAAACTAACGCTCTTTGTATTTATATTTCTTCCGGTTGCAGGATTTATAATCTCAATTATAGGAAAGCAATTAAAAAAGCAATCTAACCTGGCTCAGGAAGAAAACAGTCATTTTTTGAGTATTGTAGAAGAAACCCTTTCCAGTCTTAAGATCGTAAAAGGTTTCAATGCAGAAAGAAAGTTCTACCACAGGTTTCAGGATTCTACAAATAGATTGAACCACATTCTTAACAAACTAGTAAACCGTCAGAACCTGGCCTCGCCTACCAGTGAGTTCCTGGGAATTTTTGTGATCGTGATCATTCTTTGGTTTGGTGGAAATATGGTTCTTGTAGATGGAAGCCTTGATGCGGCAACTTTTATCGCGTTTCTAGGGCTTGCTTATAATATTCTTACTCCGGCAAAGCAAATTTCTAAAGCTACGTATAGCGTTAAAAAGGGGAATGCGGCAGCCGAAAGAATTCTAAGCGTACTGGAAACGCCTTCAACCATCATAGACGCACCGAATGCCATTGATAAAAAAGAATTCAATTCTGAAATAAGTATCGAAAACATCGAATTCAGCTATGAAAAAGATGAACGCGTATTAAAGAATTTCAGTATAAAGGTTCCCAAGGGTGAAACTGTTGCCCTGGTTGGCCAATCAGGATCAGGAAAATCTACAATAGCCAATTTGATCACAAGGTTTTATGATGTTGATTCAGGCGCAATAAAAGTGGACGGAAAAGATATCAGAGAGATCAAAAAGGCATCTCTAAGAGACCTTATGGGGCTGGTTACTCAGGATTCCATACTTTTTAATGACACAATTAGGAATAATGTTTCTCTTGGAAAGGTAGATGCTAGCGATGAAGAAATCATTGAAGCCTTAAAAATCGCCAATGCCTGGGAATTTGTTAAAGATTTACCAGGAAAACTTGATACCAATATTGGAGATAGTGGAAACAAATTAAGTGGAGGGCAAAAACAAAGACTTTCCATAGCAAGAGCTGTACTTAAGAATCCTCCGGTAATGATACTGGATGAGGCTACTTCTGCCCTGGATACTGAAAGTGAAAAGCTGGTTCAAAAGGCATTGGAGAATATGATGAAAAACAGAACCTCGGTAGTAATTGCCCACAGGTTATCTACGATCCAGAATGCAGATACTATTGTAGTCATGCAGCGAGGAGAGATCGTTGAACAGGGTAGGCATCAGGAATTAATATCCTCTAATGGCACCTACAAGAAACTCGTAGATATGCAATCTTTCGATTAATAAAAAAGCCTGAAGAAAACTCCAGGCTTTTTTTATTTAGTTCGGGATAATTCTTAATATCCTTCAATCAGACTACATTTTTCTCATCTATCCTACCTGAACTTATTTCAGAAACCAGTTTAAGGGCACAAACCAATATTTCAAATAAGAGTATCAAATATCATTGGAACTCCCTAATCAAAGAAGTTCTACAACCTAAAGTTATATACTTTGGGCTTTCAACACCATTGACCAAAAAAACAAGATGAGAAATATTTCTGCGGGTTTAAGTACTATGATTCAATGACTAAACCACCTGTAGCATAAAAAAATGGGCAGTATAAACATACTACCCATTTCTAAAAATATTCTCACCTTGGGGCTGGTGAGAATAAGGCGATCCAATTTAATTTTGTTTGGGGCAAAAAAAGATTAAATCAATTAAGGCCGTAAAGGTAAAAAATTTTAATGCCTAACAAAGTTAAAATTGCCTTTTATCTGTTTTTTAATACACTTCATCGATTAAAGTAACTTAAATCAGGTCTAAACTCTTACATAACAAGGTACTTTAAATGAGAGGAAAAAATTTAATGTTTTCAATACCTTTATAGCCTGAAAAAAGAAATCTAAAGCCTGTGGATAAAAATTCTGAAAGTCATTTTGTAGAAAAACTAAAGAACAGCTCTACATCTCAAGAGGCTTTCCGGGATCTTATTTCTGAATATAAGCAGAGGCTTTACTGGCATATCAGAAATATGGTTAAAGATCATGACGATACCGATGATATCCTTCAGAACACTTTTTTAAAGATCTACAGGAATATTGGTCAATTTAAGGGTGATAGTAAACTCTACAGCTGGATGTACCGTATTGCCACGAACGAATCTATAACCTTTTTGAATAAAAAGGCCCGAAGATTGCAGATCACTTCAGAAGAATTACAAAATCAGATCATAGATAATCTTGAAAGCGATGTTTATTTTGAAGGAGAAGAAATTCAATTGAAACTTCAAAAAGCTATAGCCAGTCTACCAGATAAACAACAACAGGTTTTTAATATGAAGTATTTTGAAGAATTAAAATATCGCGAAATGGCCGAAATATTGGAAACCAGTGAAGGAGCATTGAAGGCCTCTTACCATATCGCATCAAAAAAAATAGAGGATTATTTAAAGTCAAATTAAACCTTTTATATAAAAAAGCGTCAAATAATTAATGAGTCCGCAAAAAAAGAACATATCAAACCACTCACCCTTCAAGGTTCCCGAAAATTATTTTGAGAATCTTGAAGAAAGAATGATGCAGAAATTCGATGACTCAAAATCTTTGCTTCCTTCTGAGAAGAATTCCGGTTTTAAAGTCCCTGATAGTTATTTTGAAAACCTCGAGGATAAGATTCTGGCTAGATCTGCCAAGAAAGAATCAAAGGTCATAAACCTGTTTAAAAAGGAGTACTTATATTATGCTGCTGCAGTAGCTGCTTTATTTATCATGATGATTGGAGATGTTTTTAAAACCAGACCGGAGTATACTCCCGGCTGGGATGACCTTGAAATTTCTGCAATGGAGAATTATATAGATGAAGGATATGAAATGGGATATATTGAACTAAATACCTCGGATTATTCAGAATTTATTTCTAAAAATGAACAGCTGATAGATGAAGAGGATTTTAACGATATTAATTCTGAAGCAGCCTTTGATTATATTGATGAAAATATCGATGACCCATCTTTTATTTTAGATTAAATATGAAAAAAATACTTGTCATTTTTTGTTTCCTTTTAACGACTTTACCTGTATTATCCCAGGAAGAAGATCGGGATTCTCAAAGAGAACGAATTAAAGCATTGAAGGTTGCTTTTTTCACCCAGGAACTCAATTTGAATGAACAAACTGCTGAAAAATTCTGGCCTATCTACAATAAATACGAAAAAGAAAGGCGTGAACTTCATAAAAGAGAACATATAGACATTAAAAATGTTGAATGCATTTCAGAAGATGAAGCTGAAAATCTTATAGACGAATTCCTCTCAGTAGAGAATGAAGAATATAAGATCAAAAAGCAGCTGTTTAAAGATCTTAAACAAATAATTTCAGCAAAAGACATTATAAAATTACATAAGCTCGAAGACGAGTTTCATAAAAAGCTTATAAAGGAATACCGGTCAAAAAGAGACCGTAAAGACAATGAAGAAAGTGAATAGAAATCTATTCATATTTAGTTTTTTGGTTAGTTAGTAGTTAATAATCCGGCAGTTTAAATTTTGCCGGATTATTTTCTTTTTACCGAAAGGTCAATTTAGCTATCCTACCCTTACCGGCAGCATATGCTATTGAATCATTTATAAACCTGAGAGTATAGAATCCTTCATCAGAGAGCCTTACCCAGTTCTCACCACGGTCCTGACTGTATTCTATTCCTGTGAATCCTGTAGCTACCAATGCTTTTCCCTCAGAATTTGGCACAAATCTAATCGAGCTTTTATAACCTGGATCTTGCCCATCAGCCATTAATTCCCAGGTCTTTCCACCATCATTTGTGATAGCCTTATTTGCAGTTTTTAACTCAGGTTTTGTATAGTCACCTCCAATGATTACACCGTTTTTAGCATCGAAAAAGTCAATACTATAACCTCCTGTTGTCGCCTTTCCCTGGGTTAAAGGAGTTTTATAAACCTCCCATGTTTTACCCTTATCTGGAGAATACATCACTCTGGAACTCATTCCTCCCGTAATTATCCAGGTATGATTTTCATAAATAGCGATATTTGAATTACTGGCAGCAAAAGCCGCCTCCCCTTCTATCGCCTTCGGTAGATCTTTGCAATTGATTTTATTCCAGCTCTTACCTCCATTCCTAGTAATAATGATAGAAATACATCCATCTGTAGGATCTCCCATGGCGATTCCTTCCTGGTCATTCCAGAAAATCATTGAATCATAAAACACTTTTTCATCATCCTCCCTGTAAACCAGCTCCATCTCTCCACTATCTCCTGTTTTATACAGCAATGCCGGATTGGCCACGCTTAACATAAAAAAGTCGTTTGAAGTACTCGCCACCGCCCTGAATTCCGGTTTTAAGGTATCTAATTCCTGAGTATTGATCTTCCACCGGTTACTTGCTGAATTATACAATCCATAGGTGCCCCCGTTTGCTGCAAAGGCCAGATTATTTCCCATTACTTCGATTGCCCTAATACTAAGTGAATCATTTTCCAGGATAATTTCGGCTTCTACAGAGGTGAAGGGTTTCAGTTCTAATTTAGCTTCAGTTTTTTCTTCTTCCCCTGAATTATTCTTACAGGCAAGAGTTAGTAATATCAATAAAAAACTTAATTTTTTCATTCTTGTATTGGTGTTTTATTTTAAGACAGAAATGTTTTAGGACGAAAATCAGATCTTAATTTCTCACAAAGCCAGCGTATGACATCGTCTACCTAGAAT
Source organism: Christiangramia lutea (assembly GCF_022489035.1). GTDB lineage: Bacteria > Bacteroidota > Bacteroidia > Flavobacteriales > Flavobacteriaceae > Christiangramia > Christiangramia lutea. The sequence continues at coordinate 115,328 of NZ_JAKVTV010000002.1, read as the reverse complement.
TTGATTCAAATATAAATTAATCCGATTCAAAAAAACGTAACTTTGCCGCCTTAAAGAATATTTATGCGCCTACACAGGAATCTTGTATTTGCAACCGTTGATGCTCTTGCCGAAATATTTAATGAAGGTAATTATGCCGACAAGGTTATAGAGAAAACGCTTAAAAGGGACAAACGCTGGGGATCGAGAGATAGAAGCTTTATTGCAGAAACTACCTATGACATTGTTAGATGGAAGAGATTATATGCTGAAATTGCCGAAGTAAAAGAGCCTTTTAAAAGGGAAGACCTATTCAGGATGTTCGCGGTATGGTGTGTACTACGTGGAATAAAAATCCCCGACTGGCCTCAATTTGAAAAAACACCGGAAAGACGCATAAAAGGCAAGTTTGATGAACTAAGCAGAATAAGAAAATTCCGTGAATCGGTTCCAGACTGGATGGATGATTTAGGTGTGAAGGAACTGGGAGAGAAAGTCTGGACGAAAGAGATACATGCTTTAAACGAACAGGCCCCGGTTGTAATTAGAGCAAACAAACTAAAAACTACGGCTAAAGATCTTGCGGAAAAGCTCAAAGAAGAAGGGATTGAAACCTTCAATCTCAGAAATTATCCTGAAGCACTTGTATTAAAGGAAAGAGCAAATATATTCAGAACCAAAGCATTCAAAGAAGGACTTTTTGAAGTTCAAGATGCAAGTTCTCAAAGAGTAGCTGAATTCCTGGATGTTGAACCTGGAATGCGAGTAGTTGACACTTGTGCCGGTGCCGGTGGAAAAACTCTTCATCTGTCAGCCTTGATGGAAAATAAGGGTCAGATAATCGCTTTAGATATATATGGTAATAAACTCAAGGAATTAAAACGAAGAGCAAAACGTGCCGGAGCGCATAATGTAGAAACAAGAAGTATTGACTCAAACAAAGTGATCAAGAAATTATATGGCTCTGCAGATCGCGTACTTATCGATGCTCCGTGCAGTGGACTGGGAGTTCTAAGTAGAAATCCAGATGCTAAATGGAAACTCGAACCAGAATTCCTGGACAGAATCAGGAACACGCAATTGGAAATCCTGGAGCAATATTCCAAAATCGTAAAAAAGGGCGGTAAAATGGTATATGCGACCTGTTCCGTATTACCGTCTGAAAACCAGAAACAGGTACAGAATTTCCTTAAAACCGAGGAAGGAAAACAATTCAGGCTACTGAAAGAAAAGAGTATTCTTTCAAGTGAAAGTGGATACGATGGTTTTTATATGGCAGCCCTCCAGAAAGAATAATTAAGAAAAGCGACCGGTTGGTCGCTTTTTTTTTAATTCAAGGATTGAAGTATCAGACTTTGGTCTGGCCCATGAATAAAGTTTCCTGTTAGTTCGGGATCATCAAGTTTCTCCTCTAGTTGATCACAGAAACTATTACAATCTATATTATATTCATACAACAGGGAATATTCCGGATTTATACCCTGAATAAAATTTTCTCCGAATTTCTTCAATCCAATTTTAAATTGCTCATCTGCAGAGACCTTTTCCTTAGACAAGACATTAATCATAATATATTTTATCGAGGATTCATCCTGAGGAGGATTCTCCACCTCGATTTTTCTAACTTTCAGGTCATAAACATACCCTGGTTCAAAATCGAAGCGAACAATCTCGTCATACCAAAAAGACCAGTTATCGGTACCTATTTCTTCTTCCTCCTGAATCTGTAAAACTAGCTGCGGAATTAATCCAATAGCGGTCTGTTTGAAATGATTAACTCTAAGTTCTACAATTTCCACGTTACCTATAGGTCCTCCTTTAAATGAACATGCAGATCCGGTTAAAAGAAACATGGATAAAATGATTGCGGCAAGATGTAATTTGTTTTTCATGATGTAGCTGATTGATTACAACAAGATAAGAAATAAATCAAAGACACTTACCTTTCATCGACATAAATAACTATTATTCAAGTTATTGAGTTAAAAATTATTGTTTTTGGATTAATTTTCCTTTTCGCTTAATCTCATTTCTAAATAAAATTTCGTTTCCGATTTTCATATAACCAGTATTGAGAATTATTCTGACTATTAATTTTAAGTATTAGGTATAAAAAAGTAAATTTGTGCCTTTAAAAAACAACACAAACACAACTTAAATGATCCTTTTCTTCGGAAACCAAACTACCAAGATCTTTGCGGTGGAAACACACTCAGAACTTTCAGCCCAGGAAATTTCTAAACTTAACTGGCTTTTTGGGGACACTCAACAAATTCATAAATCTGCACTGGCAGATTTTTTTGTTGGTCCACGTGCGGCAATGATCACTCCATGGAGTACTAATGCTGTTGAAATTACTCAGAACATGGGTATACACGGCTTGATAAGAATCGAGGAGTTTTTGAGAGTAGACGAGCATTTCCATGATTTTGATCCTATGCTTTCTCAAAAATATGACGGGCTGGATCAGGACATTTTCGATATCCACATTAATCCCGCTCCTATCATTGAGGTGGATGATATTGAAACATTCAATCAGCAGGAAGGATTAGCTCTTAATGCAGAAGAAGTAACCTATCTTGAAGATTTAGCAAAAAAGCTAGGGAGAAAATTGACCGATTCTGAGGTATTCGGATTTTCCCAGGTAAATTCTGAGCACTGTCGCCATAAGATCTTTAACGGAACTTTTGTGATCGATGGTGAAGAGAAACCGGTTTCTTTATTCAAGCTCATTAGGAAGACTTCTGAAGAAAATCCAAATGATATAGTTTCAGCATATAAAGATAATGTCGCCTTCGTTAAAGGACCAAGAGTAGAACAATTTGCTCCTAAAGCTGCAGATGTACCCGAATATTACCAGGTTAAAGATTTTGATTCGGTAATTTCTCTTAAAGCTGAAACTCATAATTTCCCGACGACTGTTGAGCCTTTTAACGGAGCTGCTACCGGAAGTGGTGGAGAAATTCGCGACAGGCTTGCAGGAGGTAAAGGTTCTCTCCCACTAGCAGGAACAGCGGTTTATATGACTTCCTATTCGCGTTTGGAAAAAAATCGAAAATGGGAAAACGGAATGAAGGAAAGGGACTGGCTATACCAAACTCCAATGGATATCCTTATAAAAGCTTCCAACGGAGCTTCCGATTTTGGAAATAAATTTGGTCAGCCTTTGATCTCGGGATCTGTACTTACGTTTGAACATTCTGAACATGACAGGGCATTAGGTTATGATAAGGTTATCATGCTTGCCGGTGGAATTGGCTACGGAAAAGAAAATCAGGCTATAAAAGATGTTCCGAATAAAGGTGACAAAATAGTTGTTTTAGGAGGAGAAAATTATAGAATTGGAATGGGTGGTGCTGCTGTGTCTTCAGCAGATACCGGTGAATTCAGCAGCGGAATTGAGCTTAATGCCATTCAGCGCTCCAATCCCGAAATGCAAAAGCGTGCGGCGAATGCCGTGAGGGGAATGGTTGAAAGTGAAGAAAACCCTATTGTATCCATTCATGACCATGGAGCCGGTGGACATCTAAACTGCCTTAGTGAACTTGTAGAAGAAAAAGGCGGTAAGATAGACCTTGACGCGCTTCCAGTTGGGGACCCAACCCTTTCAGCAAAAGAGATCATAGGTAACGAATCCCAGGAAAGAATGGGACTGGTTATAGGTGAAGATGAAATTGCCAAATTAAAACGTGTGGCAGACCGTGAAAGATCTCCAATGTATGAGGTGGGAAATGTTACTGGTGATCATAGGTTTACATTCGAAGGAACGAAATCTGGCCAAAAACCAATGGATCTTGAACTTTCTGATATGTTTGGAAGTTCACCAAAAACCATCATGACCGATAAAACGGTTAAAAGAAATTATGAGGCTGTTAATTACCAGACTTCGAAAATACACGATTATTTAGATCAGCTTTTACAACTGGAAGCAGTAGCCTGTAAAGACTGGTTAACCAACAAGGTAGACCGTTGCGTTTCTGGTAGAGTTGCCAAACAGCAAACCGCCGGACCTCTTCAGTTGCCATTGAATAACTGTGGAGTAATGGCCCTGGATTATAAAGGAAAAGAAGGTGTAGCTACTTCTATTGGCCACTCCCCTGTTTCGGCACTTATAGATCCGGTTGCAGGATCAAAAAATTCTATTGCTGAATCTCTGTCAAATATTGTTTGGGCTCCACTCGAAAAAGGTTTAAAATCTATTTCACTTTCGGCTAACTGGATGTGGCCCTGTAATAATGAAGGTGAAGATGCTAGATTATATGAAGCTGTGGAAGGAATTTCCAATTTTGCCATTTCACTTGGTATAAATGTTCCTACCGGGAAGGATTCTCTTTCCATGAAACAAAAATATAAGGACGGTCAGGTGATCTCTCCAGGTACTGTGATCATTTCGGCAGCTGGACATTGTAACGACATTACCAAAGTAGTTGAACCGGTTTTGAAGAAAGATGGCGGTGATATCTACTATATTAATCTTTCCCAGGATTCATTTAAACTGGGAGGCTCTTCCTTTGCTCAAATCCTGAATAAAGTAGGAAGTGAAGTTCCAACCATTAAAAATGATAAGAAATTTGCAGAGGCTTTCAACACAGTACAGGAACTTATTAAGAAAGACCTTATCCTTGCTGGACACGATGTAGCTTCGGGTGGTCTAATCACCACTCTTCTGGAAATGTGTTTTGCAGATGTAAACCTTGGTGCCAATCTTGATCTTTCGGCATTAAATGAAAAGGACATTGTAAAACTTCTTTTCAATGAGAATTGCGGAATCGTATTCCAGGCGAAGAATGATTCTGTAGAAGAAATTTTGGATCAAAACGGAGTTGAGTTTTTCAATATTGGTAAAGTTTCCGAAGGAAAAGAATTGAAAATAAAGAATACAGGCGCTAATCTTAGTTTCGATATTCCAGAGCTTAGAGATACCTGGTATAAAACATCTTTCCTTCTTGATGAGAAACAGAGCGGGATAGATAAAGCGACCGAGCGATATCATAACTACAAAGAGCAACCCCTGGAATTCAAATTTCCAGAACATTTTACTGGAAAACTGCCTGTTATTTCGAACGAAAGTGAGAAATCTCAACCAAAAATAAAAGCTGCGATTATTCGTGAGAAAGGTTCTAATTCTGAAAGAGAAATGGCTAGAGCCATGTACCTGGCCGGATTCGATGTAAAAGATGTACACATGACCGATCTTATTTCTGGTCGTGAAACTCTAGAAGACATTCAGTTCATCGCAGCTGTGGGAGGATTCTCAAATTCAGATGTGTTAGGAAGTGCCAAAGGCTGGGCCGGAGCATTTTTATACAACGAAAAAGCCAAGCAGGCTTTAGATAAGTTCTTTGCCAGAAAAGACACTTTATCACTGGGTGTATGTAATGGCTGCCAGCTATTCATTGAGTTAGGACTAATTAATCCAGATCATGAGCAAAAGCCTAAGATGATTCATAATGAATCTCATAAATTCGAATGTAACTTTACTTCTGTAGAGATCCAGGAGAATAATTCAGTAATGCTTTCTACTCTTGCAGGAAGTAAACTTGGTATATGGGCAGCACACGGAGAAGGTAAGTTCAGTTTTCCTTATGAGGAAGAAAAATACAATATAGTAGGTAAATATGGTTATGAGGGTTATCCTGCTAACCCAAACGGATCTCATTTTAATACGGCTGTTTTAACAGATGACACCGGTAGACACCTGGTGATGATGCCTCACCTGGAGCGTTCTACTTTCCAATGGAACTGGGCTCACTATCCTGAAGGAAGAAAGGATGAAGTTTCTCCCTGGCTGGAAGGATTCGTAAATGCCAGAAATTGGCTGAAAAAGAAGCAGTAAGCAGAATTAATTATGATTTAAAATGAAGGGATAATAAAAATATCCCTTCTTTTTTGAATTATCGATTTGAAGTAGCCCCCTTTTTTGCTATTTTGCAAGGCACATACAAAATGTTTCAAATTGATGAATGACATAAAACGACTCTTTGACTTTCCTTATTATCAGCTTGAAAATTTTCCTTTAGACGAAGCATTCGCCACAAAATATGGCAATGAATGGAAAACACTTTCAACTCAACAATATATAGATAAGGCCAATACGGTTAGCCGTGGACTTTTAAGATTAGGCATAAAACCTAATGAAAAGATCGCAGTGATCTCCACTACGAACCGTACTGAATGGAACGTAATGGATATTGGTATTCTTCAACTTGGAGCTCAAAATGTACCAATCTATCCAACGATTTCAGAAGAAGACTATGAATATGTTTTAAATCATAGTGGTGCGACCTATTGTTTCGTTTCAGACCAGGAAGTGCTTGATAAGGTCAACAATATTAAAGCTACAACTCAACTAAAAGAGGTTTATAGTTTTGATGAGATCGAAAATTGCAAAAACTGGAAAGAGATTCTCAAAGAAGGTGAAGACAAAAGTAACCAGGATGAAGTTGAAAAATTAAAGGCCGCGGTACAACCAGATGACCTGGCCACCTTAATATATACTTCAGGAACTACCGGAAGACCTAAAGGGGTTATGTTAACTCATGACAATATCGTAAGTAATGTACTTGGCAGCGCCAAGAGAGTACCTTTTGAAATAGGAACCTATGTAGCTTTAAGTTTCCTTCCGGTTTGTCACATTTTTGAAAGAATGATATTGTATCTATATCAATACTATTCTGTCTCTGTGTATTTCGCAGAATCTATCGAAAAGATTAGTGATAACCTTAAAGAGGTGAAACCGCATGTTATTACAGCAGTTCCTAGACTTCTGGAAAAAGTATATGACAAGATAATTGCAAAAGGTACAGCTCTGGACGGAATCAAAAAGAATTTGTTCTTCTGGGCGGTGGAGTTAGGATTGGAATACGAACCATACGGAGCCAACGGATGGTGGTATGAAACTAAACTGAAGCTGGCAAGAAAACTGATCTTTTCGAAATGGAAAGAAGGTCTTGGTGGTAATATCGAACTAATCGTTTCTGGTAGTGCTGCTTTACAGCCAAGATTGGCGCGTGTATTTGCAGCGGCAGAAATTCCGGTAATGGAAGGTTACGGACTTACAGAAACCTCCCCGGTAATTGCTGTAAATGATGAAAGAGAATATGGATTCCGTATTGGAACAGTAGGAAAAGTTCTGGATAATGTAGAGGTGAAGATTGCAGATGATGGTGAGATCCTGGCGAAAGGTCCTAACATTATGAAAGGTTATTATAAAGACGAAGAAAAGACCAACGAGGCTTTGGACGGTGGTTACTTCCACACAGGTGATATTGGTGAAATAGATAAGGATGGTTTCCTTAAGATTACCGACAGGAAAAAGGAAATGTTCAAAACCTCTGGAGGAAAATATGTGGCTCCTCAACTTATAGAGAATACTATGAAGCAGTCCAGGTTTATTGAACAGATAATGGTTGTTGGAGATGGTGAGAAAATGCCTGCTGCTCTTATTCAGCCTAATTTTGAATTCATTCAGGACTGGGCGAAAAGAAAGAAGATAGATTTGGGTGACGGAAGTGAAAAGGAAATTGCCAGCAATAACTTTGTAAAAGAAAGAATTCAGGAGGAAATTGATTTCTACAACCAGAAATTTGGTAAATGGGAAAGAGTGAAAACATTTGAACTTACTCCTGAGGCATGGACTATAGATGATGGACACCTAACCCCTACCATGAAATTAAAACGGCGTGTAATTAGAGATCAATACAGTGATCTCTATGAAAAATTATACGATCGATTCTAAATTCTTATTAAGAATCTGATAAAAAAAACTCCTCTAAACCAGAGGAGTTTTTTTGTTTTAAGAATATTAGATCCTTAAATTCAGTAAATTAATATTTTTAAGCTTATTTTATTATGCATGCATAATATTTTTTCCTAACTTTGGATTCATTCAAAATCCAGATGAAAGAAAAAACTATAGATTATGTATTGCGTGCTACCTGGATGGCAGTCTCCAAAATGTATAATGAGGAAGCCGGGAAAGCAGGAAGCACAATGGCTACAGGGTTTGCGCTATTAAGTATAGACCCTGAAGAAGGCACCCCATCTACTTCGCTAGGACCCAAAATGGGCATGGAAGCTACCAGTCTTTCCAGGATTTTAAAAACTATGGAAGAAAAAGGCCTCATTATCAGGAAAAAGAATCCTAATGATGGCCGAAGCGTTCTTATTCACCTAACCGAATTTGGAAAGGAAATGAGAGATTACTCAAAAAGGGTAGTTCTTAGGTTCGATGAAGCTGTTAAGGAAAATGTATCAGACAAGGATCTAAAAACTTTTATAGAGGTGGCTAATACCATATTAGATTTAATAGGGGAAAAGAAAATTTACACCAAAGAAATTAGTATCAGATAAAACAATAAAAACCAAGAAATGAAAAGAAGGATTAATAAAGTTGCAGTGATCGGATCCGGAATTATGGGTAGTGGTATTGCTTGCCATTTTGCCAATATTGGCGTGGAAGTATTACTTCTGGACATTGTTCCGCGTGAACTGAACGAAAAAGAGAAGAAGAAAGGCCTGAGTCTGGACGACAAGGTTGTTCGAAACAGGATCGTAAACGATTCGCTTCAGGAATCGGTGAAGTCTAAACCCTCACCTATTTACCATAAAGATTTCGTAAACAGGATCGAAACAGGAAACCTTGAAGATGATATTCATAAAGTATCCGAAGTAGACTGGATCATCGAGGTAGTAGTTGAACGACTGGATATCAAAAAACAGGTATTTGAAAACCTGGAAAAGCACAGAAAACCAGGAACCCTGATCACTACTAATACTTCCGGTATTCCAATCAACTTCATGACCGATGGACGAAGTGATGATTTTAAAAAGCATTTCTGTGGAACTCACTTTTTTAATCCGCCAAGATATTTGAGATTATTTGAGATTATTCCTGGAAAGGAAACTTCGAAGGATGTTCTTGATTTCCTTGAGATGTACGGAAGTAAATACCTGGGTAAAAAGACAGTTCTTGCAAAAGATACTCCGGCATTCATCGGTAACCGAATTGGTATATTTTCGATTATGAGCCTTTTCCATATGGTTAAGGATATGGGCATGACCATCGAAGAGGTAGATAAACTTACCGGTCCGGTAATAGGAAGACAGAAGTCGGCAACTTTTAGAACAGTAGACGTTGTTGGTTTAGATACGTTAGTACATGTTGCAAATGGTCTTTACGAAAACGTTCCCAATGATGAGCAGCATGAGTTGTTCAAATTGCCAGATTTCATCAATACCATGATGGAAAATAAATGGTTGGGGAGCAAGACCGGACAGGGATTCTATAAAAAGATCAAAAAGGATGACGGTTCCAGTGAGATCAAATCGCTTGACCTGGATAGCATGGAATACCGAGATCAGAAAAAAGCTTCCTTCGCCACCCTGGAACAAACCAAATCTATCGATAATGTAGTAGATCGTTTTGAAGTTCTGGTAAACGGAAAAGATAAAGCAGGAGAATTCTACAGAAAAACATTTTCTGCCCTTTTCGCCTATGTCTCGAATCGTATTCCGGAAATTTCAGACGAGCTTTATAAAATTGACGATGCCATGAAAGCCGGATTCGGCTGGGAGCACGGGCCATTCCAGATATGGGAGGCGATTGGTGTTCAGAAAGGAATCGATATGATGAAAGAACAGGGATACGAACCTGCTGCCTGGGTAAATGAAATGCTGGAGAACGGAAGTAATAGTTTTTATACCGTAAAGGAAGGCAATACCTATTATTACGATATTCAGGATAAGAAACAAACCAAAGTTCCTGGTCAGGATGCATTCATTATTCTTGACAATATCAGGGAATCTAAAGAAGTTTTCAAGAACAGCGGCGTAGTCGTTGAAGATCTTGGAGATGGCATCCTAAACGTGGAATTCAGAAGTAAAATGAATTCTATTGGAGGTGATGTATTGGATGGACTAAATAAGGCTATTGATATGGCTGAAAAAGATTACCAGGGATTGGTAGTCGCTAATGATGGTAAGAACTTCTCTGTAGGTGCCAATATTGGGATGATCTTTATGATGGCTGTAGAGCAAGAATATGAAGAGCTCAACATGGCCATTAAGTACTTCCAGGATACCATGATGAGAATGCGTTACTCCTCTATTCCAACGGTTTCCGCTCCGCACGCGATGACACTTGGTGGTGGATGTGAGCTTTCGCTTCACGCAGATAAAGTAGTTGCAGCCGCAGAAACTTATATCGGATTGGTTGAATTTGGTGTTGGCGTAATTCCAGGTGGTGGCGGAACCAAAGAAATGACCTTGAGAGCTGCCGATACTTTCCAGAAAGATGATGTAGAGTTAAACCGACTAAGAGAACACTTCCTTACTATTGGAATGGCGAAGGTTTCCACTTCAGCTCACGAAGCTTACGACCTGAACCTTCTTCAGAAAGGAAAGGATATTGTCGTGGTGAATCCAGACAGGCAACTCGCAATTGCCAAAAAACACGCAATGCTAATGGCTGAAAACGGATATACCAAGCCAATCGAACGCAAAGATATTAAAGTTCTTGGTAAACAGGCCTTAGGAGCTTTCCTTGTAGGAACAGACCAGATGGCAGCCGGGAAATATATCAGCGAGCACGATAAAAAGATAGCTAACAAGCTGGCTTATGTGATGGCCGGTGGGGATCTTTCAGAAAACCAAATGGTAAGTGAGCAATATTTATTAGAACTGGAAAGAGAAGCCTTCCTATCGCTTACTGGAGAAAGAAAAACCCTGGAAAGACTTCAGCATATGTTGAAGAAAGGGAAACCTCTTAGAAACTAGATAATAGATCTGAGATTTTAGACCATAGAAATTAGAACCATGCACAATTTTCAGGAACTTAAAATTTGGCAAAAGGCAATTCAAGTTGCCGAGCAGGTCTATATTTTATCTTCTAAGTTTCCTGTTGAAGAAAAATATGGCCTTACCAGCCAGGTTAGAAAAAGTGCAGTTTCTATTCCATCCAATATTGCTGAAGGCGCAGGAAGGAACACGAACGGAGAGTTTAAGAACTTTCTGGGTATTGCGAATGGTTCTACTAACGAATTGATTACGCAATTATTGATTTCGGAACGTCTAAAATTAATTTCTGAAGAAAATATTAAACCGATAATAGATGATTTGATAGAGATCCAAAAGATGAATTTCAGTCTTCTAAAGAAATTCTCTCAAAATCTCAAACCTCAAATCTAATATCTAAATACTAAAAACAATGAAAACAGCATATATAGTAAAAGCATACAGAACCGCAGTAGGAAAAGCTCCTCGCGGGGTATTTCGCTTCAAAAGACCAGATGAGTTGGCTGCGGAAACTATTCAGTACATGATGGATAAATTACCTGATTTTGATAAAACTCGTATCGACGACGTGATGGTAGGAAACGCGATGCCGGAAGCAGAACAGGGATTGAACGTTGGTAGATTGATCTCTTTAATGGGTTTAAAGATCGAAGATGTTCCGGGAATGACCGTAAACAGATATTGCGCTTCCGGACTGGAAACCATCTCCATTGCTATGGCAAAGATCCAAAGCGGGATGGCCGATTGTGTGATCGCCGGTGGTGCCGAAAGCATGAGTTACATTCCCATGGGTGGTTATAAACCTGTTCCGGATTACAAAGTAGCCAAAGAAGGTAACGAAGACTATTACTGGGGAATGGGATTAACTGCAGAAGCAGTAGCTAATAAATACAAGGTTTCCCGTGAAGATCAGGATGAATTTGCCTATAACTCACATCAAAAAGCGATCAAAGCTCAGGCTGAAGATCGTTTCCAGGACCAGATCGTTCCTATTACTATCGATGAAACCTATGTAGATGAAGATGGTAAGAAAAAAACGAAATCTTATACGGTGAATAAGGATGAAGGTCCAAGAAAAGATACTTCCATTGAAGTTCTTAATAAACTAAGACCGGTATTTGCTGAAGGTGGAAGCGTAACTGCAGGTAACTCTTCTCAGATGAGTGACGGTGCAGCTTTCGTGATGGTAATGAGCGAAGACATGGTAAAGGAACTAAATCTTGAACCTATTGCCAGAATGGTAAGTTATACCGCTGTTGGCGTGGAACCAAGAATTATGGGAATAGGACCAGTTCATGCAATTCCGAAGGCTCTAAAACAAGCCGGACTTAAGCAGGACGACCTTGAATTAATTGAGCTGAACGAAGCTTTCGCTTCTCAATCTCTAGCTGTGATCAGGGAATTAGGACTTGATAAAGATAAACTGAACGTAAACGGTGGAGCTATTTCCATGGGACACCCTCTTGGATGTACTGGTGCGAAACTATCGGTTCAGATCTTTGACGAGATGCGTAAGCGAGAATTGAAGAACAAGCACTGTATGGTGACCATGTGTGTGGGAACCGGACAGGGTGCTGCCGGAGTCTTTGAATTTCTTAATTAGACATAAGATCTGAGATCTTAGATTTGAGACTTTTTAAAATAAAATAATAACTATAATTAAGATGAGTGAATCTTAAATCTCACATCTTAATACTAATATCTAAATACTAAAATGAGCACAGATACAGCTAAAAAGGATCTTCTGAGAGGTGGGCAGTTCCTGGTAAAGGAAACTAAATGCGAGGACGTTTTCACCCCTGAAGATTTTAACGAGGAACAAATAATGATGCGTGATTCTGTTAAGGAATTCGTTGAGCGTGAAATTTGGCCTCACAAAGAAGAATTTGAAAAGAAAAATTATGAACTAACTGAAGAGGTAATGCGTAAGGCCGGGGAGCTAGGTTTCCTGGGTGTGGCTGTTCCGGAAGAATACGATGGTCTTGGAATGGGCTTCGTTTCTACCATGTTGGTTTGTGATTATATTTCTGGTGCTACAGGTTCTGTGGCTACCGCTTTTGGTGCACATACAGGGATTGGTACTATGCCGATCACCCTATACGGAACCGAGGAGCAAAAGAAAAAATATGTACCTAAACTTGCTACCGGTGAATGGTTTGGTGCATACTGTTTGACTGAGCCGGATGCAGGTTCTGATGCTAATTCGGGAAAAACCAAAGCGGTTCTTTCTGATGATGGTAAATATTACAGCATCAGCGGACAGAAAATGTGGATTTCCAATGCCGGTTTTGCTGATGTTTTCATTGTATTCGCAAGGATAGAGGACGACAAGAACATCACCGGTTTTATCGTGGAGAACGATAAGGAAAATGGGATTAGCTTTGGTGAAGAAGAAAAGAAATTAGGAATCCACTCCTCCTCTACCCGCCAGGTTTTCTTTAACGAAACCAAGGTACCGGTAGAGAACATGCTTTCTGAGCGTGGAAACGGATTCAAAATAGCGATGAATGCCCTTAATGTAGGTCGAATCAAATTAGCCGCGGCTTCTCTTGACGCCCAAAGAAGAGTGACTGATCTTGCCGTAAAGTACGCTAACGACAGAGTTCAGTTTAAAACTCCAATCGCGAAATTTGGCGCTATTAAATCAAAACTTGCCGAAATGGCTACTTCAGCTTATGTTGGTGAAGCGGCTTCTTATCGTGCAGCGAAAAATATTGAAGACAGAATAAATATCCGTCTCGAAGAAGGAGCTTCACATTCAGAAGCTGAATTGAAAGGTGTGGAAGAATATGCAATTGAGTGTTCTATCCTTAAAGTTGCCTGTTCAGAAGATGTTCAGAACTGTAGCGACGAAGGTATCCAGGTTTATGGTGGAATGGGATTCTCTGCAGATACTCCAATGGAATCTGCCTGGAGAGATGCCCGTATTGCTCGTATCTATGAAGGTACCAATGAGATCAACAGAATGTTATCTGTAGGAATGCTGGTTAAAAAGGCGATGAAAGGACATGTGGATCTTCTTGGACCTGCAAAAAGCGTAGCTGATGAATTAACCGGAATTCCTTCCATGGACAAGCCAGATTATTCTGAACTTTTCGCAGAGGAAAAAGAAATGGTTGCTAAACTAAAGAAAGTCTTCTTAATGGTTGCTGGTAGTGCAGTTCAGGAATTCGGACCTCAATTGGAAGAGCACCAACAACTACTTCTTGCTGCTGCAGATATCCTTATCGAGATCTATATGGCTGAATCTGGAATTCTTAGAGCTGAAAAGAATGCGAAGAAAGATGGAGAGGAGAGTCGTAAAGTGGAGATCGCTATGGCAAAACTATATCTTTACCATGCAGTTGAAACTGTAAACACTCAAGCTAAAGAAGGAATTGGTTCCTTTGCTACAGGTGATGAACAGCGCATGATGTTAATGGGCCTAAAAAGATTTACGAAATATCAGAATATGCCAAATGTAGTTGCCTTAAGAAACACGATCGCTGAAAAGCTGACTTCAGAAAATAAATATTGTTTCTAGTCAAACATTCTTTTAAACTGAAAAAAGCCACTCATCTAAATGAGTGGCTTTTTTAATTTTAACATTATTCATCGAAAAGTGTTATAAAAAATCATATTTCAAGTTAATTAAACTTAAATTTTTAGATATATTGCCGCAAAATCAAACAAAACCAAGCTATTATGAAAAAAGTTTATTTAGGGATGGCCGCACTGGCTTTCCTATTTGCTTCTTGTGAACAAGATTCTCAGGAAAACATTGCGGCACAGCAGGAAGCTCAGGTAGACATGAGTGACTTCTATCTTTACACTGACTCATCTGATGAGAAAAGGTCTGAAAATGCGCCCGAAAAATGTTATTCGATGAAAAACCTGAATCGTTTATTGAACGATAACAAAGGTCTTCATGACAAAATGTATAAAATTGAAAAGAATACCCGGTCCATCCTTGCCAAATCTAACAATGGTAAAGGAGGTAAACCAGGAAATGGCGGTGGAGGATCTGAACCACCAGTTACAGATAATTTAGGAGTTATCAATATTCCAGTAGTTGTACATGTTGTTTATAGCAATTCCCAGCAGAATATCTCAGATCAGCAGATTAATTCTCAGATCGCTGTTTTAAATGACGATTTTAGAGCTTCTAACAACGACGCTTCAAATACTCCTTCAGAGTTCGCAGGACTTGTGGCAGATTCTGAAATTTCTTTTACCCTGGCAAACGTTTATCGTCACAGCAATTCAACATCGCAGTGGGGAACAAATGATGCGGTTAAAGCAGCTTACCCACCAGTTTCTCCATCAACAACCCTAAATATCTGGGTTGCAAACATCGGTGGCGGAATTCTTGGATATGCTCAATTCCCTGGAGGTCCTGCTTCCACAGATGGGATCGTGATCGCTCCGCAATATTTTGGAACGACAGGATACGTTTCAGCTCCATTTAATAAAGGTAGAACTGCTACTCACGAAGTAGGTCATTATTTGAATCTTCGTCACATCTGGGGTGATGGTAGATGTAGACAAGATGATTTTGTAGCAGATACGCCAGAGTCTGATGGACCTAACTACGGATGCCCATCTTATCCTACCGTAAATTGCAGAAATACAGATATGACCATGAACTATATGGATTATACTAATGATGCATGTATGTACATGTTCTCAGAAGGTCAAAAAGCTCGTATGAGAACTATCTTTATGGATGGCGGACCAAGAACTGGTTTCGTGAACTAGAAAATTTCAAATTTCAATCTAAAGCGTTATCCGTCGAGGGTAACGCTTTTTTTATTTATTTAATTGAACAGGTGAAATAAAAATTGATTTTTTTAAATTCTTATATTAACTAACTTAAAACCCACACCAAAAATCCCAAAATGCCTGAATCTTTAATTAAGACCTTCATAAACTTTAGTCTCTTTTTAAATATTGGGTTTTCTTTTGCCCAATCTGAACAAATTGATACTACAAATCAATCTGAGGATCAACAATTACCTTCCAAAGAAATATCTATTGAGGACAGTGTGGCTAATGCTGGGACTTCCCTGGGAAAGTTTGAAGATGCATACTTCAAGGCCGATCGCTGGAATCCAGGCGTGAGCTTTCCTCCGGATGATATTAATCTTCTTACCCCACAAGCCGCCCTGGAACACTTTATAATTAATTCAAGAAATAAGAATTATAAGCAGGCCGCCTACGCACTTAACCTGAATCTTTTGCCTGATGATCTCAGCCAGGTGGAAGCCTCTGTTCTGGCTGAAAAATTAAATTTTGTACTGGAACAACGAATTTCGATTTCCTGGGATGAACTTTCTGACAGACCAGATGGACAAATTGATTTCAGTACCTCCACGAATAAAGCAATTGCGGGAAAACCTAGAAGAAGTATAAGTTTTGGGAAAACTGAACTGAATAACAGAGATATAAATTTTAGACTCCAAAGAATAAAATATAAAGACAAAAGCCCAATCTGGCTAATTTCACCTCAAACAGTTGAAAATATTGAACCACTTTATAAAAGATTCGGTCCCAGAAAACTGGATAGATTAATTCCAAAATGGATCAGTTTTGAAGTGTTTCGAATTCCAGTATGGAAACTAATAGGGACTTTTCTGTTGATACTTTTGTCCTATTTTCTTTCAAAAATCGTTTCACATTACATCAGGAAAATCTTTTCCAACACAGAAAAATACTGGATTAAAAACATCGCTTATCGCCTTGCTTCTCCGGCAGGCGCCGCTATGGGTATTTTGGTATTCTATTTACTTTTGAACAACCTGATCTCTTTCACAGGACCACTTGCAAGAGGACTATATACACTTTTATTGATATCAGTAATTGGGATAATCACCTGGCTGATAATGCGAGTAATAGATTATGTCATGGATTTCTTTGCAGAACATTCAGTTGGAGACCTGAATGATGAACAGAATGCCCAGGCCAAGAAAATGATGACCTATATTTCTGTGGGCAGACGAATATTCATCTTTGTCATTGTTTTCCTGGGTGCCTCGGTGATCTTCTCCCAGTTCCCTTCCTTGGAAAAACTAGGTGTCTCCTTAATGGCTTCTGCTGGTATAGCCACGGTTGTAGTTGGTATTGCTGCACAGAGTACACTGGGTAATATTATAGCAGGAATACAGATCGCGATTACAAAGCCGGCAAAAATTGGTGATGCAGTGATTATTGAAGATTCTTATGGGTTTGTAGAGGATATCACTTTTACCTATATGGTATTAAAAACTTGGGATCTTAGAAGAAAAGTAATACCCTTAAAAACGGTAGTTTCAAACAGTTTCGAAAATCTATCCATGACCAGCTCCCAGTCTATTGGTAATGTAGAGGTTTATGCCGATCACAGAATAGATGTGTCTAAAGTAAGAGCAAAATTTGAAGAATTACTTCGAAATTCAGACAAATGGGATGGAGATGAAGAGAGGGCTCCAATTGTTCAGGTGTCAGAAATGGATAACAAAGCGCTAAAAATAAGATGTCTTTGCAGTGGAAAGGATTATCCAACAACCTGGGATCTGCATTGCGAATTAAGGGAAAAGCTTGTGAAATATATCGCAGAACTTGAAGATGGTTTTTACCTTACAAAAGAAAGAGTAGAATTGGAAGACAGAGACATAAAAGAGAGTTAGAAATAATCTTCGAAAACCTTATAGGTTAAACTATATTATCAAACCTGTGTCTTTCAGCCTTTTGCCTAAATTTAATATTTAAATAATCTGAATGATAGAACTGGAAAAGAATATGACCACATATATCATTGCCGGAATAGTAATTCTGGCACTTTCTTTCTCCGTTGCATTTTACATTCTAAAACGGTTGGGAAAAAATCCCCGGAATATTCTACCGGTTAATTTTGCGTAAAAAATTCGGGTTCCACTTCTTATTTTTCTTGCTTCCCTCATAGCGCAAACTGCCATTTTAGCCGATATATTTATTTTCGAAGCTACTAAATTGATTGTTGGTCATATTAGTATTATCGGAATAATTTTAAGTATCGCCTGGTTTCTTATTTTGATCTTTAAGGTTTTGAAAAGAAGAATGCTCAGAAAGTATGATGTAGAGAGTTCCAACAACTTAAAAGCAAGGAAAGTATACACCCAGTATATGATCTTGGAAAATATCATAATCTTTATAATCGTTATCCTGGCCATTGGAATAGCATTGATGAGCTTTGACAGCATCATATCTGTTGGGATTAGTCTGCTAACATCTGCTGGAATTGCAGGAATCATTATTGGTCTGGCAGCCCAAAAAGCAATTGGCACGTTACTGGCCGGAATTCAGATCGCGTTAACCCAACCTATTCGCTTAGATGATGTGGTGATCGTTGAAGGTGAATGGGGCTGGATAGAAGAGATAAATCTAACATACGTAATTGTTAGGATCTGGGATAAACGAAGGCTTGTGGTTCCTACTACATATTTCATAGAAAACCCGTTCCAGAACTGGACCAGAACTTCTGCCGATATTCTGGGAACGGTATATATTTATGCAGACTACGCCCTATCTATAGATGATTTGAGAAAAGAACAAACCAGGCTGCTTAACTCCACAGATCTTTGGGATGGAAAAGTTGATGTTTTACAGGTCACTAATACCACTGAGAAATCTGTTGAACTAAGAGTCCTGGTAAGTGCTAAGGATTCACCTACTGCCTGGGATCTAAGAGTTTTTCTCAGAGAAAAGTTATTAAAATTCATCCAGGAGAATTATCCCGAGTCCTTACCTAAGTCCCGGGTGAGCATTGAAAAAGATCAGTAATTTAATCCTGGAAATTCAGTCCTTCCGGATAAATTCCCTTACTGAAATTAGCCGCAGTCTCTATGAGTGCCAGGTGCGAATACGCTTGCGGAAAATTACCTGTAAGTCTTTTGGTCTTGAAATCTATATCTTCACTGAACAATCCCAGGTGATTGCTGTAAGACAAAAGTTGATCGAACATAGCCTTAGCTTCTTTCTTTTTGCCAATCTTATAAAGACTGTCTATCAACCAAAAAGTACAGATAGTAAAAGAAGAAGTTGGCTTTCCAAAATCATCGTTATTCCTGTATCGGTACATTAAACCGTCTTCACATAATTCTTTTTCGGTAGCAATAACGGTACTTACAAATCTAGGATCATCTGCTTCAATAAAACCGTAGGATTCCATTAATAAGGTAGATGCATCCAGGTCTGAAGAACCATAATACTGGGTGTAAGCCTGTTTTTCTTCGTTCCAGCCGTTTTTATAAATATCCTGGTATATTTCTTCCCTTAAAGCTTTCCATTGGGTATCATTAATTCCCATTCTAAGAACCTCTCCTATTTTAATTGCCCTGTCTACGGCAACCCAGCAAAGTAACTTGGAGAATACAAAATGGCGATCTTCTGTTCTAAGTTCCCAGATACCTTTATCTGGCTTTTTCCAGTTCTCCTTAACGATCATTACGATTCCTCTTACCACTGTCCATAGTGCTTCAGAGTTTTCAAGAGATGTTTCGAACATGAGGAATTGCTGATAAATCACCTCCATCAGAATGCCGTATATATCATTTTGCTTCTGAATATAAGCCGCGTTTCCGGTACGCACCGGTTTAGAGCCTTGATAACCATCAAGGTGATTCAGTATGTGCTCAGTGAGTTCCTTCTCTCCATTGATCCCATACATGATCTGTATCTTTTCATCTTTATGAGGAATAATATCAAGAATGAACTGAAGAAAATCTTTGGCAGATTTGATATGTCCAAGACCAGCCATTACTTTTATTACCATGGAAGCATCCCGAATCCAACAAAACCTGTAATCCCAGTTTCGCTCTTCTCCAATAGTTTCCGGTAAGGAAGTGGTTGCAGCAGCCAGTACAGCTCCAGATTTTTTATAGCTCAATGCCTTTAAAACCAGGGCACTTCGCATTATTTCATTTCCGTAGTGAGTATATCTGGTGGTCTTATCGCTCCAGTTCATCCAGTAAACCTTGGTTCGCTGGAATTTTAGATAAGATCTGTCCAAGGTCTGTTCTACCAGTTTTTCATGATAACCTACCAGGCAATATTCATTTCCGGTTAAAGTAATTTCCTTACGATCTATAATATCCTGCAGGTTGAAACTCGAATAGAAATAGGATGAATCATATTTACCCTGCTTGGTAAAACTCTTTATATATTCCCCTTTAAGCTCGCTATAGGTTTCTTCTTTTGCAAAGTCTAGCTTTGGATCATATTTGATAGTAAATTTTGGTTTTCCTCCGGTAAGTCTAAAAAACCGAATTATATCCGGCGGAGCATAGTAAGAACCATCCTCTCTTGGATACCTTGGCATGAAATCAATAAGTTGAAAGGAATCTGTACCGTTATCGAAAATAGTGCTTAAAATATTTGTTTCCCAGAGGTATTCCTGTTCTACCTTATAATCATCTCCAATAATTATTTCGAAGCTCCCTCCTTTTTTCTCATCCAGTATTTTGGCAAACATTGCCGAAGAATCAAAATTGGGCATACAACACCAGTCTAGGGAACCGGTTTTAGAAATTAATGCTGCACTTTTACAATTGCTTATTATACCGTAATCAAGGTTATCCATATATCATAAAAATCTTATAAATCAATTGCTGTCTGAAATGATTTTCGGAAATTTAATAAAAATCGAATTCGTCACAACAGCATTTACATTTTATTATGAGTAAAACAATCATTATTTCCAACAGGTTACCACTGCAAATTTCAATTGAAAATGGTGAGCTGGAGGTAACTCCCAGTGTAGGAGGTCTCGCAACCGGCTTAAAATCATTTCATAAGGACGGAGATAGTGTTTGGATAGGCTGGCCCGGACTTACCGAGGAGGAAATTCCTGAAAATCTTAAAGAGAATGTTCAGGAAAAAGCCCAGGCAGAGAACTGTGTGGCAGTGCATTTGTCTTCAGATGAAATTGACGGTTTTTATTATGGATTTAGTAACAGAACAATCTGGCCATTATTCCACTATTTTATGGAATATACCGAATCTGATGACCAATATTGGAGAATTTATCAGCAGGTAAATCAAAAATATGCAAATGAGATCCTGAAACATTATAAAGACGGTGATGTGATCTGGGTACATGACTATCAATTACTGTTGGTGCCAAATATGATCAGGGAAAAAGAACCAGAGGCTGTTATTGGTTTCTTTAATCATATCCCCTTCCCTTCTTATGAAGTTTTCAGAACGCTTCCATGGAGAGATGAGGTTCTTAAGGGTGTACTCGGTGCAGACCTTATCGGCTTCCATACCTATGATTATGAGCGTCATTTTTTAAGTTCTGTAAGCCGTATTTTAAGGCATCAGGTAGACTTCAATGAAATTACCCTGCCAGACAGGATCGTTAAGGTAGATTCATTCCCAATGGGGATAGATTATAAGAAATTTGAACAGGCCGCTTTGAATCATTTTGAAAGTACTACCGCAGATCAGTCGGAATTACAAAGAAGACTGGATCACCATCTTGAAGCAACTCCAGATGCAAAAATGATCCTGAGCATAGACAGGTTGGATTATACAAAAGGTATAGCACACCGTATTCGCGCCTATGAATATTTCCTCGATAAGAACCCGGAATATATAGAAAAAGTTCGACTCGTAATGCTGGCAGTTCCTTCCAGATCCAATGTTCCGCAATACCGAAGGCTTAAACGCGAGATCGATGAACTGGTGGGTAGGATAAACGGAAAATTCTCAACGGTAAGCTGGACCCCAATATGGTATTTTTACCGTTCCATGCCTTTCAATAATTTAATAGATCTATACACTACCTGCGATATTGCGTTATTAACACCTATTCGTGACGGTATGAACCTTGTAGCCAAAGAATATATCGCTACCAGGACAAATCACACCGGGGTGCTTATTTTAAGCGAAATGGCCGGTGCTGCTCACGAGATGAATGAAGCTCTTATCATCAACCCAAATAATTTTGAACAGGTCTCTGAAGCTTTAAAAACGGCTTTTGAAATGCCTGAAGAAGAGCAGATAGAAAGAAATAAAATGCTTCAGAAGAGATTGCGTAGATATAGCGTTGAAAAATGGGCTCAGGATTTTATGAAGGCACTCAAAGGTACAAGGGAGAATAGAGATTCATTTAAATCTATAAGAATTACACCCGAGATCTCAGAAGAGATCATGACCCAGTACAGAAATGCCGAAAGAAGAATCTTTTTCATTGATTACGACGGCACCCTGGTGAATTTTGTTGAGAAACCAGAAAATGCCCGTCCAGATGAAGATCTCAAAGAATTGATAAGGTCACTCAATGCAGATGATAAAACAGATGTAATCCTTATTAGCGGAAGGGATAAAAATACCCTTGGAAGCTGGTGGAAAGATGTACCTGTAGAACTTATTTCAGAACATGGGGTTTGGATGAGACAAATAGACGGAGAATGGGAACTCGCAGAAAATGTGAAAAGTGAATGGATGGATGCAGTGAGACCTGTGATCGAAAACTTTGTAGACCGAACTCCCGGTACCTTTATTGAAGAAAAAAATTATTCCCTGGCCTGGCATTATAGAAAGGCAGACCCCGAACTGGGAGAAATACGTGCAAACGAATTAAGCACTGTTTTAAAAGAGTTGATATCTAATCGAGGCTTGAGTGTACTTGAAGGTAATAAGGTATTGGAAATTAAAAGTAGTGACGTAAACAAAGGAAAGGCCTCTACCAAGAAACTTATTGGTAAGAATTACGATTTCATCTTTGCAATTGGAGATGACTGGACAGATGAATATATGTTCCGTGAACTACCTGAATCTTCATATACCGTGAAAGTTGGTATAAAAAAGACCAGCGCAAGATTCTATGTTGAAGGCACTCCAAAGGTGAGAACCCTGCTTGAAAAATTCAGAGAAAATTCATAAAAATTTTTCTCTGTTAATTTCTTTAGCAATTTGAAAAAAAGTTTAAATATACATTAACTCAAAGAATATGGCTTCAGTAGGTTTTCTGTTTACTTTTATCCTATGAATTTAAATCGAACCAATTTAAAACCAAATTCTATGAAATCAGGAAAATTGTTATTAGGACTAGTATCAGGAGCTGTAGCTGGTGCGGTAGTAGGTCTTTTATATGCGCCTAAAAAAGGTGAAGATACAAGAAGAGCCATCACGAAAAAAGGTGATGATTACATTAAAGGAGCTAATAAAAGTATTCATGATCTATCCGATTCTATAGGTCATAAAGTAGATGCTCTAAAAGCCAGAACTAAAGCTACAGTATCAAGCTCTAAGTCTGAAGAAAAAATTAATAAGGCTAAAGCAGAAATGCACGATATGGCCAGTTAATTTATAGTAAAATTGAGTAATAGTCGAGCCCCGGAGTTTTTCTCCGGGGCTTTGTTTTTTTTATATCCTCGAAACTTCTGTATTTTAGAGAGCTAAATAAATGATACAACATGGATCTATCCCCCAAAAAACTATTTTCTTTAATATTAATCGTTTGTGCTGGATTTAATATAAAGGCACAGGACACTAGTAAAAAATTATATGATATTATCGATAAGATATCTGCAGATAGCATTGAGCAGGATATTCGAAAACTAGCTGGTTTCGGCACCAGGAATACTTTTAGTGATACTGTCTCAGACACCCGCGGAATAGGTGCCGCAAGGAGATGGATAAAATCAGATTTCGAAAAGATCTCTTCAGATTGCGGAAACTGCCTGGAAGTATTTTATCAGAAAGACTTTGTAACTCCAGAAGATGGGGAAAGAATTCCGAAAGAAGCCTGGGTGGTAAACGTTGTTGCCATTCAAAAAGGTACTAAATACCCTAATCGTTACGTCATCATGAGTGGTGATATAGATTCCCGCGCAAGCAATACCATGGATTTTACAACAGATGCTCCGGGAGCAAATGATAATGCCAGCGGGATGGCCGGAACTATGGAAGCGGCCCGGGTCCTGTCACAATATGAATTTGAAAGCAGCATCATCTACGTTGGACTTTCAGGTGAAGAACAGGGTCTGTTTGGAGGACAGGGACTTGCGGAATATGCCAAAAAGAATAACTGGGAGATCATCGGGGTTCTTAATAATGATATGATTGGTAACATTGAAGGAGTAGACGGAGTAATAGACAACAGAAGTTTCAGGATTTTTTCTGAACCGGTACCTCCTACCGAAACAGAAAGAGAAAGAAGTATGCGCAGATACTATGGCGGAGAGGTTGATGGTATCTCCAGGCAACTGGCCAGGTACATTCATAAAAATACAGAAACTTATATGCCGGAAATGAACCCGATGATGATCTATCGTTTGGATAGGTTTGGTCGTGGTGGCCATCACAGGCCTTTTAATGACCTGGGATTTGCGGGTGTGAGAATTATGGAAGCTCACGAGAATTATAACCGTCAGCACCAGGATATTCGTACCGAGGATGGAATTGAATATGGAGATGTTGTAGAAGGAGTGAATTTCGACTATGCAAAAAAGTTAACAGCTGTAAATGCGATAAACCTGGCCAGCCTGGCCTGGGCACCACCCTCTCCTAAAAATGTTGAAATTGGAGGGATCGTTGAACCTAGCACTAAGTTAAGGTGGGAACCCGTAAATGGTGATATTGCCGGTTACAAGATATACTGGCGTGATACAACGGCTCCGCAATGGCAGCATTCCAGGTTTGTGGGAGATGTGACCGAATTCACCTTAGAAGGAATTGTTATAGACAACTACCTGTTCGGAGTAGTTGCGGTAGGTAAAAACCGGCATGAAAGCCTGGTTTCTTTTCCTTCCGGAACCTTTAGATAACAAAATTTATAAATTATGAAAAACCTGAAATTAAATCTGGTCCTGATCCTTTTTATTTCACTTCTATGTTCTTGCAAGAATGAGGGGAAAAAAGATGAAAATTCCGAAAGCCGGGAAAAGAAGCAAACTACCATGAAAAGTGAAACCGGAGAACTTTCAGAATCGCCGAGACATCATGAATGGATTGATCTATCCCATGGAGAAAGAAGCTTTAAGGCTTTTGTTGCATATCCCGAATCAGATAAAAAAACTAAGGCAGTAATAGTAATTCATGAAAATCGAGGTCTTAACGACTGGGCTCGTGTTTTCACCGATAAACTTGCCTCCAAAGGATACCTCGTAATTGCACCAGACCTAATTTCAAATACCGTGGAAGGAAAAGAAAGAACCACAGATTTCGAAAATCCTGATGCCGCCAGGGACGCCATTTACGACCTGGATAAAGATCAGGTTACTAAAGATCTTGATGCCGCTTATGAATATATCAAAAAGGATCCCGCTTCAACTGGAGAAGTTGCTGTGGTAGGTTTTTGCTGGGGAGGTTCACAGACCTTTAGATATGCTACCAATAATCCCGAGATCACTTCAGCACATGTTTTCTATGGTACAGCTCCAAAAGATGCTTCAGAATTGGCAAAAATCGAATCTCCGGTCTATGGATATTACGGTGGAAATGATAACAGAGTAAATTCTACTATCGAAGAAACCGAAAAGATTATGAAGGAGAATGATAAAACTTATGAATACGAGATCTATGAGGAAGCCGGTCATGCATTTATGAGAAGTGGCCACGAAACGGATGCGATAGATGCAAATAAAAATGCCCATGATAAAGCATGGAAAAGGTTATTAAATCTGCTGGATTAAATAGAAATTTGAATACCGAAAGTCTTAATTATATAGGACCTCAAATTAAAAATTTGGGGACTTTTTAAATTATATGTTCTCTTTCTGAATGATGAATGGCCTTTTCGCTATCTCTGAAATAACATGTACTTACATTCATTGATTCCAGGTTGGCCAATACCCGTTGTACCTTTCCATTTTGCTTGCTCTTGGTTTGCCTTATATAAACAGCTTTGATATTCAAGGGGAAAGTCTTGCATATCCTTTCGTATAAATAAGGATCATGCTGCGAGTCATCTCCTAAAAGAACATAGTTAAGGTGTGGATAAAAAGAGATAATATCCTTGATCTTAATGAATTTATGATCATGGTTACCCCTTCCGGAACTTACAAAATCACGTAATCCTGTTTTGATCTTCTTTAGTTTTATTACTGCTTTGGGAAGATCATGCAAATCTGCAAATTCTGAAATGAAATCGTAAAGGTTCCATTCACTACTGGAAACATAGAAAAATGAATTTGAAGCGGAATGCTGATTTTGCCCGGCCTGACTAAGCCTCGTATAATGCTTTACTACATCATCGAATATCTTCCTTTTATTGATATTCTTGGACAGCATGACGAAAAGCTTTTTAAAAAAACTATTGCTGTGGGAGATTAGAAAAGTATCATCAATATCTGATATTATTCCAAGTTTACTCGGATAAGGCTTTAATAGTTCTCCTTTTTCGATCATTCCAAATTCATACATCTTGCAGGTGACCTCATACTCATGCCAGCCAGGTTCTAGTTCAAGATCGTAAGGTATTGTAAATCGGAAATAACCGTCTTCCATGGTCTTGGTAGTTACCTCAAGATCCCTGAATTTTAAACGGACTTCAAAATTCTTCAGGGGTTTGATTCGGAATTTATGCAAAAGAGCATAGGCATGTTTAATTCCTTTCTTATCAACACTATACTTGTCTGGAGCCCAGGATTGAAATAAATGTCCAAAAACTATCAGCTCTTCATCATTCACATAACCGCGGTACAACTTAAGATCAAGTTTCAAAATATTGGGCTTTTTTTAAAATTCCTTCATTCCAAATTAATTAATTTTAGGGGTTTCAAAAAGATTACCGGATGAATTTTAAGGAAGTTTTATTGATTGTAAATCCCGTAGCCGGGCACACAGACAAAAAAAAGATCATTTCTGAAGTTCGTGACCAATTGGAGCTGGAAAAGGTAAATTTTCATTTGTATTCAACCTCTGGAGAGAACGATTCAGAAGAAATTCAAAAAAAGATAAAGGAAGAGAATATAGATCGTGTTTTGATAGCAGGTGGAGACGGAACCATTAACCTGGTCGCCAATGCTATTAAAGGATTCGATCTGGAAATGGGCATCATTCCAGCCGGATCGGCAAACGGCCTGGCAGTTAACCTGGAGCTCCCCCCGTCTTTAAAGAAACAGGTGGATATTGCTCTGGGAAATAATTTTATCGATCTCGATCTATTATGCCTTAATAATACTATTTGCCTTCACATGAGCGATCTTGGGATAAATGCAGAATTAATAAAGAATTATGAGCATTCATCAATTAGAGGAAAATTTGGGTATTTGATTCATTCTATCCCCACATTGATTCAAAGCGAGTTTCCTTTCAATTTTCATATTGAGACCGAAGAACATTCTAGAGATGAACAGGCAGTTTTGCTTGGTTTCGCTAATATGAAGAAGTATGGAACCGGCGCAAACGTCAACCCGAAGGGAATTCCTGATGACGGAGTATTCGAAATCCTTATCTTCAAGAAACTAAATTTGGGCGAAATCCTGAAAACCCTAAAAAATGAAACCGATTTTGACAAAGACTTTGTGGAGATCATTTCTGCCAAAGAAGCCAGGATAACCTGTAAGAAACCAGTCGCTTTTCAGATTGACGGTGAGTATATAGGAAAGAAAACAGAGATTGAAATCAAGTTACCTCCTGAAAAATTGAGGATCGCGATTCCATGATTATTCACTCACCGGTAGATAGACCTCAGCCTTCCAGTTAAGATGATCGCTATCGATCTTTGGGTTGTCATGATAGATCTCCATGGGCCACTCCTCTATCTCCATTCCACGATCTTGCGCCATAAAAATAAGATCGAACCAGCTAATGTGAGAGAGTCTATAATTACCATTAAATAAAAGCTTAAGCGCTTTTTGGGATGAGAATTTTTTCAAACTGATCTTTGCAGTCTCCTGTAAGTTTGAGATGTCTTTCACCGGAAAACAAAAATCAAAAGCAATAAGATCCTGCTCCCTGTTCCAGTTGGTAACTTTCAGAAAGGGATAACCATTCAAGCTAATTTCATTTTTAAGAACATAATTTTCTAAAACAGAAATTGTTCTCATCATTTCAGATGCCTTGCCGGTTAGAGGAATACCTTTAGATGAACTACATATACACTCCATCCCGGGTGTATTTACTAAAGAGGTTTCAGGAGTTATCCTATAAAGGTTCTGGTGGTCTCTTAACTGCTTTTTAAAGTTAATTACCTTCTCCTTCAGGCTGTCTATATAATTACTGGTTTGAAAAGGGTTTACAATATCTATCCGGTTACCCAGCTTGTTCTTTTTAGAATAAACATTTAGCGTTATAGACGTAGCGCTATCATTCAGCTTTTCCAACTCCCAGTTAAATTCAAGGCTATGGAAACTATCAACTTTTATTCTTTGGGTAAGGGTCTTGAAATCTTCCTTATTAATGAGTTCAATATCAGCGGAATTCTCGGTTAGATTTAGCTTCTTCCATTCAGACAATTCATATGATACTGCACCTGGACCATATCTGGCAGTTGTTTCGAACTGATAATCATATTTTTTAATAAATAGATACCAAGCTAATCCTGCGAAAATGAGCAGCAATAGGGTTAAAGTGACCTTTTTCATGATCAATTCGATGCCAGGCTTTGGTTCTCAATAGTTAACTGTAGATTATTTACTACAAAATTACCCAGATCTCTACCTTGCTTTAATCCAACTTCAATAGCCGCTCTATAGTGTATTCCTCCAAATAATCTACTATTGGCTGCTTCCAAAGAAGCTTCATTGAATGAATTGAAATTTCTTACGGGTAATCCATAAGCTACCTCGGTATCATCTTCAAAGGAGAAATTATCACCGAAAATATCGGTAAGAACTATCGCTGCTGCCCCTGATACTACGGAATGTCCGCTGGTGTATTCAGGAAATGGCGGTGTTTGCAATACTGGAGACCAGTTCTCATCGATATATTTATTAATCAAAGTTTCCGGTCTAACGAGATTGCTTCTATATTTCTCGTCCCAGCAGCTGATAAAACCATCTGCTATAGCAATAGAAGTCCTGGTGTAGGCATAAACAGTCTTATTAAAATCTGCCTTAGATTTTCTACAGGCGATCTTGGTAATCCCAATCCAGTGACCGCCAGGGGTGATCTTTTTAGTAGCGAACATAAGGTGTCCTTTTTGAGTAGAAACATACGGATTGCAATCCCAGAATTTCGCTATTTCCAGCTTTTCATTTTCATTGCTGTCACCTATTTCATCCATTTCACGTTTCACTTCGTAAACTTCGGTTAACTCTTTATAAAATCTGGAGTCAGGTTCCATGGAAAACTCCGGTGGTGGTGCTGGTCTAAACTGTGCTGCAGAATCGATTACAAAGGGTCTTATTTTCATCCAGTGCGGTTCTATACCATCCATATACGACGGCGGGGTGGGCTGCCATCTACTTTCATCCTCAGTATAAAGGGAAAATTTAGGCATCGTGCGGGTTTCTGCATAATTATCATTGCTCATCCAACCTTTGATATGAGTGGCAATCTCAAGCCCGTATGCTTTAGATTTCCTAAAACTTTCGGGATTTTTACTTTCCCAGTTTTTATAAATACTATCTCTGAAGTTTACCACACTTTCTTCAGAAAAGATCAAACTTTTTCCTATTTCATAGAACGCCACTATAGAGGAAACCCTGAGATTTAATCCTGTGGTATCCTTAGGAGCAGGTGCCGGGGTGAGTTCATTCAACTGCCCTGCCAGGCTTTTATATTCTGAATTACCAGCCTGCAAGGCTTCATAGGCAGCAATATTAGAATAAGCATAGATCCTGCTGGCCACAGGCGGAGAAAAAATATCGTGTACCTGAACTTCAGTGATTTTATCTATCGCGGTATGGTAATCTTCAGAAGTTACCACAATGGGTTCATCATTCTGGCAAGAACTGAAAAGAACCAGCCCAAATAGAAAAATATTTATTCTATTAATAAACTTCATTTAGCCTCGTATTTATAGATGATCGGTTCGTCATCATTCAATAACCCGATCAAAAATTTCTTTTTATGAATCTCTATTTTAATAAGGCTCCTTACGGCCTTTCCAGTAAAATCGATACCGGTTAGATCGCCAGACAAGATTTTCATTTCGGGAGTAATCACCGCACCGGGAAAAGCCCCGTAGGCACCATGGTAGGGAGTAACCCCAAAATAGTTCCCGCCTAAAATAGCAGCTGGTTTAATGTCAATGAGATCGTTCCATACAAATATAGAATTTATAGGCGCAAATTGTAAATTTTTGTTAAAGGATATAAAAGTTAATTTTCCATGATCATTTCTTAAATAACCGGAGCCGGTGGTTTGAATTTCTCGAACCTCCATTTTACCCAGGCTTTTTCCGAATATCTCCTGAATATTCTTACCAGCGAATTTCTTATAATTTGGAAATTTCTTTTTCAAAAAATTCATCTGACTGCTAAGTTCATCCAGACCTGCAAAGGTGTAGTATTGTCCATCAATATTCCTGGCAAGAATAGTTTCTGAATTACCGTTCCCATCGATATCGCCATAATACATTCGCAAGGGCTCCTGAGTAGAGGCTTTAAATTTTGAATTATCACCCCAGTTACCCAGAATATAATCTTGATCGCCATCCCCATCTATATCAAATGCTTCAATAGATTGCCATAAACCAGAAAGATCGTTCAATTCTAATTTTTCAGAGAGTTCAAGTCTACCATTCTTATTCTCAAATATCTTTGGGGCCATCCACTCTCCTACCAGGATCAATTCCGGAAAACCATCTTCATTCATATCGTCCCAGATAGCATCGGTGATCAATCCGGCATTTTTTAGATCATCATTTACTACCAGCTGAAATTTTCCATCGATATTTTCTAGCAGGAATGATTCGGGTATTTTACCATAATCCCCGGCCACTGCACGTCCACCTACAAAAATATCCAGGTCGCCATCTTTATCTATGTCGGCTGAAACAACCACTCCCGCATCAGAATAATATTCCGGCAAGGAAACTTTTTCCCAGGTACCACTAATTTCGGTCCAGTAACTATCCTTTAAAACATCAAATATTCCGGTAAATTCTCCACCGCCGGTTACAAAGAAAATATCGTCTTTTCCGTCGTTATTAAAATCGGCGATCTCCACTCCTCTTACTTCAGAATTCCTGGTTTCCTCTAAAAAAGGAAAACTGGACTTTTTTAAACCTTCAGCAGTTTGTAAATATACTTCAGAACTCACCCCGCGGGAATTGCCAATAAATAGATCGTCCAGACCATCATTATTGAAGTCTCCGGTAGCCGCTACGGGCATTTCATCTGAAATTCGATAGGGAATAAGCTTCTGCCGGTCAAAATCATTATAGGAGTTCTCTCTATGCCTGAATGAAAAACCGGGGATACTATCAACCTTTTCAAAAATCTGCCTGTTGGGATATTTCGAGCGTTTCAATGAACTGTTAATCTCATTTTCGGTAGGACTGAGAACTAGAACCTGGTTAGTTTCAATATCATGTAATTTCTGGACAGTTCCTTCGGGCCAGATAACATGTATCGAATCTATAAGTTTTTTATTCCCGTATCCAAAATGTAAAAAAGGCTCAGAAGAAGATTGAAATCCTTTACTTGTAAAGAGCTGATCATATTGCAATTCTCCATTACTATAGGAGTAGACCTTTGTTCCAATCCCAAAAGTATTTTTTTCATCAGAATGGAACTGGAACCTCAAATAGTTATTCTTATTTGAAGCTGAATTCATATAAACATAGGCTTCAGAATTGATATTATTGGTTACAAGATCCAGATCACCATCATTGTCCAGGTCGCCATATGCGGCACCATTGGAAAAGGAATCTTCAGGCAAGATCCAACTGGAAGATCTATCCTGAAAATCAAGATTTTTAGTACCTCTAAAAAAGTAATTATTCACTTTCCCCTCTGGCATCATATTCAATGATTCCTTATCCATAAATTCAGAATCATTGCTGTTTTTATTTATCTGGGAATTCGAAATGAAACGAATATAATCAAGGTCGTTTGGCCTGCGGACAATTCCATTGGAAACGAACAGGTCGGTTTCCCCGTCCATATCATAATCGGCAAATAAGGGAGACCAGCTCCAGTCTGTAGCTTCGATTCCGCTTAGTAAGGCGATTTCCTGGAAATTCTTTCCCTGATTATTCAATTGCAGCATATTCCGGCTAAACTGGCGATGATAACCGTATTGCATTCTTAGATTCAAAATATTGATATCCTCATCGCCTACTGAAGCTTTTAAAGCTGTTTCATCTTCGGGTAGCATGTCTACAGTTAAAATGTCCTGATAACCGTCATGGTTGATATCTGAAATATCACTTCCCATAGAAAACCTGCTAACCTGGGTCATTTTCTTTTTCATTTCCTCTGAAAAGGTTCCATCACCATTATTCATGTACAGGTAGTCATCCTCATGAAAATCGTTACTCACATATATATCGGTAAAACCATCATTATTAAGATCGGCTGTAGCGACGCCCAGGCCATAGGCATTGGGACCGCCGTAAATGCCTGCTTCTTCACTCACATCTGTGAATTTCCCATTTTCATAGCGAAACAATTTATCCCCACTGTACGCATTCCTTCTTTCTCGAATCTCTGCAGGACTGAAAGATTCATCTGTATGCACCGCATGATTCAGTATATAAAGATCTAGATCTCCGTCGTTGTCATAATCAAAAAATGCAGTAGAAGTTCCGTAATCTTCAAGTCCTATTCCATATTCTGAGGCAGCTTCGATGAAGGTATTATCACCCTGGTTTATAAATAATTCATTCTGTCCTTTCAAGCCTTTGATCCCACTTACGGCAAGAACATAAATATCCAGATTTCCATCGCCATTAACATCGGCCATGGTAACACCGGTATTCCAGTCTGAATTACCGGTTATTCCTGCAGTCTCCGATATATCCTGAAACTTCATATTTCCCTGGTTGAGATATAACCGGTTTTCTTCCTGGTTCGAAGTAAAGAATAAATCCTGCAAGCCATCATTATTGATATCTCCAATGGCCACTCCTCCCCCATTATAATAATAGAGGTATTCCAGAATATTCATGGAATCGGTTTCCGTGAGATCATTTCTGAAATCTATCCCGGTATCATTAGATTTTAGCCGGGTAAAAAGCTGTTCCTGTTTCTTCTCACTTTTTTCAGTTTTATCTTCGGCACAGGAAATAAGAAGAACGAAAATTGACAAATAAAGGACCCATGAAATTTTATTCATTTCGCTTAAAGAGTTTGGGTTTGTCATTCGTTATACCTGCTAAAAGATACCTGTTACCATTTTTGTCCTGCAACCACTCCAGGGATTTTACTTCTCCTTTAAGAAGCAAACCTGAATCATCAGAACTGGCTACTTTGAATCCGTCTTTATCATTAAGCAGTATGGTCCCAAAACTGGCATCAAGCCTTCCAAACTGAGGTTTTAAAGAATAATTATTTCCTGCAAGAATAAGGTCCTGCCTGCCATCTCTATTGAGATCGGCTGTGTTAATACTGCAAATACAGGAAAATTGCGCCTGGGTTGGTAAAGCTTCAACTTTGAAGTTAGCCTTACCATCATTATAGGCAATTATGCTTTTGAAATTATGAATTTCACTAACCTGGGCATTTTTGAGTATATCGGCTGCGAAAAGCTCCTGAATAGATTTACTGGAATACTCGCTGAACTTCATGTTCTTTTTCTTGATAGATACAATCTGCCCTGCTAATTCCCTTTTTGTATGTAAAGGTATATCACGGCTATCTATGGTCTTTGTAAAAACCTGTTCTGTAGTTCCATTCAGATCAAAATCTGTAACGAACATTTTTGCCGGTTCAGACTTCGTAGCCTGATAACTGGCATTCTCCCCTCTATTTCCAAGGATAAGATCTGGGAAACCATCATTGTTGATATCCTTTGCCAGCACGCTGTTATACAAACCGGCATAATCTGATAACTCATCTTTCTTCAGCTCAAATCTTCCCTGGTTATTTATAAAAATTTTCGGACTCATCCATTCTCCCACAACAGTGAGATCGGAATTTCCGTCTTTATTTAAATCTTCAAAAACCGCTGCTTTCACCATCCCGATATCCTTCAAGCCTGGTGCGGCAAATTCCGTGATATCCTTAAACTCACCTTTACCATTATTTTCTAGGATCAGGCTGGAAACTTTTAGCCCATAAATACCAGGAACGGTATATACGCCAAGAAAAAGGTCCAGATCTCCGTCTGCGTCAATGTCGGAAACTTCAACGTTCGAAGTGTTATTTGGAGAATAAGACACGATCTTATAATCACTGAAATTCTGATTTCCATCGTTGATATATGCCCTGAGGCCTGTCCTGGCATTCTTAAAGTTACCTCCGGAAGTTACCAGCAGATCAAGGTCATTATCCCCGTCGATATCTGCGAATTCAGCATCGGTATCTTCAAAATTTTCACCAGCATTGAAGGTGATAGGCTCAAGTTTTCCCGGTTCCTTCTGAAGGTAGATCTTACCGGGGCTGCCAAATGCACCTCCTATATAGAGATCATCATTCCCGTCCCCGTCAATATCTGCCACCGCGGTAGCCGGACCTTCCTGGGACTGCATTTTCGGAATAAGGCCTTCATAATCGAAATCTACATGCCGGTCTTCCTTGTTTATCTCAAAATCTATATCCATTTCTTCGAACCAGGCTTCTTTGCTATCGGAAATTTGGGACCAATCTTCATCCGCGTCCTTTTGATCTAAAACCAGGGTTGAATTCAGTTCAGGGTCTTTTACGACCAACTTCTTCCTATTAGTAAAAACGATTCGTAAAGAGTCTATCTTCTTTGCCTTACCGAGGCCTATGGTCTGTACATAATCTACAGAAGACTGGAATCCCCTGGTTGGAATTAATTCCTGCCTGATGACCTCACCTTTTAAAAATATATCAATGACACTTCCAATCGCCATGGTATTTTTTCCTTCACCTTTTACTTCTAACTTGATATAATTTTTTTTATCTCTCTCGCTATTGTTCTTATATACGAAAGCCTGCATATTAAAATTATTAACGATCAGGTCAAGATCTCCGTCGTTATCCAGATCGGCATAAGCTGAACCGTTGGAAAACCCGGGTTGGTCAAGCCCCCATTCCTCCGCCTTATTCTCAAATACCAGGTCTTTACCGTTTTTAAATGAGTAATTAGGAATAGGAGTAGAAGGCATTTTGTTGATCACCTCTTCTATAACTTCTTTCTTCCCTGTTATACTCATTTTCTGAATGATATCGTTAGCAAAAAAGTCCATAAAGTCGTTATTGGTTAGATCATGGTAAATTCCATTGCTTACGAAAATATCACGGTAACCATCATTATCCATATCAAAAAGCAAGGCTCCCCAGCTCCAGTCGGTTTTGGCAACACCACTAAAATGAGCAATTTCAGAAAAGGTACCATTCCCATTATTCAATTGCAGGGTATTCTGCATATACTGATTGTAAAAATCTCTGCTCTTTTTAAGTTGATAAAGATCATATCGTTCATAGTCGCCGGTTTCTTTAAGCCGGGCATCATCTTCCGGTAGCATATCGGTTACAAAGATCTCTGGAAGTCCATCATTGTTAAGATCGGCCATATCTGCACCCATTGAGGATAGACTTAGGTGCTGCATATAATCCTTTATTTTTTCCCTGAAAGTTCCGTCACCCTGGTTTATATAGAGGTAATCTCGCTCATAAAAGTCATTGGAAACATAAATATCCGGTAAGAAATCTCCATTAATATCGCCAATGGTAACGCCCAGGCCAAAACCTATAAGGCTACCATAAATACCAGCTTTTTCACTAACATCGGTAAAATTCCCATCATCATTCCTTAATAACTTATCTCCACCACCTTTTAGAAGGTCTGGAATTTCCCAGTCTTCACTTCGCAATTCCCTTTTATTCACATAGCCAAGACTGCTTACCGGTATAAAGCTATTATTGAGGATATATACATCCAGGTCTCCATCTGAATCATAATCGAAAAAGGCAGCATGCGTTCCAAACCCTGTATCATCGAGATTATATTCCGCGGCCTTTTCAGTAAATGTGAGATCTCCGTTATTGATGAAAAGTTCATTCTTTTTATCATCGCCTTCCAGGTTGCCCGCATTACAAACATAGATATCCAGGTAGCCATCTGTGTTAATATCTACCATGGTCACCCCGGTAGACCAGGACCTGCTTCCCTCTGTGCCTGAAGATTTGCTAATGTCCTCAAATTTGAAGTTTCCTTTGTTCAGGTATAGTTTGTTCTTTTCCCTGTTGGCAGTTAGATATACATCTGGCAAACCGTCATTATTCAGGTCTCCAATTCCAACTCCTCCACCATTATAAAAATTTCGATAATTGAAAATATTGAACTCCTTTTCGTTATCCACCTTGTTTATAAAATCTATACCCGTAGAATCTGAAGGCATTTCAGTAAAACGAAAATCATTAGAATTCTGAACACCTGTTTCTTCCTTATCCTTTCCGCAGGAAACGGCAATGATTAGAAACAGTAATAAAAAAGAACTTTTATTCATTTAATTCGGGGTATTTAACAAATTGGGTTTTATCGTTGTTCATTCCAAAAATGAAATAATTTTCATCTTGAATTTTTATTTTCTTAATAGATTTTACTGCTCCATTAATGTAGAGTTTGTTCCTGATTAATTCAAATTTCAAATTCCCTTTATTTCTAAGAATTAGTGCCTTACTGGCGTCTAATCTACCCAATTGGGTGTTGACGTGATAATTATTACCTCCCATAACAACATCTGATAGACCATCATTATCAATGTCAGTAATTAATATATCATGAACAGATGAAAATTGAACTTCCCTGGGTAAACTCATTTTCCTGAATTCCAGGTTCCCAGTATTCTCAAATAAAGTGGTTTCCAGGGTTACTACCTTTTTCTTTATGGAACCATCAATTTTCTCCTCTGAAAAATAATCATTAAAATCTGCTTCTGCGAAATCGGTATAAGACAAAAAGGATTTATTCAATGCCGGGATCTGTTTGGACAACTCATCTTTAGTGGCCAACGGGGTTTCTCTACCTTTGTAGAAATAAGTTAGAATGGGATCTGTCTTTCCGTTATCGTCGAAATCATTTAGGTATAATTGCAAAGGATTTTCTAAACTGGCCTTCAGCCTGCTGTTGAGCCCCCAGTTCCCGGCCAGAATATCCAGGTCTCCGTCCTTGTCGAAATCTTCGATGGCAACTGAATTCCACCAACCCTCAGTATTATTGATCTCCTTTTTAATAAAATTACCTTCAGCAGAGTTAAGAAGGATGGTCAATGGCATATAATGTCCAGCTATAATGATATCGGTATAATCATCATTATTTATATCTGTAACATAGGCATCGTAGACCATACCCAAATCTTTCAAAGAATTATTATAGTATGAAGAATCGCTTAATTCGGCACCATTTTGATTCAAAAGAATTTTTGCTTTTCCAGATCTTCCATAGCTTCCATAATCTGAATTGCTGGCGATAAAAATATCCGCAAATCCATCGTTATTGAAATCTGCAGATTTTACAACTGAAGCATTTATATCAATTTTATCAAGAAAAGACGTCTTCTCTAAATTTCCGTTTTTGTTCAAATATATTTCCGGATGATTCTTTCCTGAATTGTTTGGATCTGTACCACCGTAAGCCACTATAAGATCAAGAGCTTTATCGTTGTTCATATCAAAGAAAACCTGGTCTACGGGTTCTCTGGCATTAGAGCCTATTTGAATGTTTTCCACAAGGGTAAAGGCTGAATTAGTATTTTGTAGCCACATTCTACCGGGGTTAAACTGATCGCCGGAAATGAAGATATCTTCCAATCCGTCACCATTAAAATCGACAACAGATACAGCCGGCCCCAGGTTTGATTGGGAATATGGAATTAATGGTTCATAGGTAAAATCTTTAAAGGAAAACTCCCGGTGCCTATTTTCCAAAAGTGGCACGCTGGAAATTTCAGGTTTTTCTTCTAATACTTTTTCCTGTACAACGGCATCTTCATAATTAAGGGTTATGGATTGATCTGATGCAACATTCTTCAATTTTTGTATAGCGCCTCCAGGCCAGATTACCTCAAGAGAGTCTACATTTAATCGATTTCCTAGACCAAAATGAAGTATTGGTGGTACAGATGACATAAAACCCCTGGAAGGATAATTCTCCAAAAACTGAATGTCCTTACCGGTATAAATTTTCACTTTTGTTCCAATACCAAATTTATTCTTTTCAGGGCCTTTAAAGTTCAGCTTTAAGTAGCTTAAACTATCCAGGCTATTACTCCGGTTCTCATAAATAAAGGCTTTTGAATTCACATTATTGGTTACCAGGTCCAGATCTCCATCATTATCTAGATCGGCATACACGGCACCATTGCTAAAGGATTCCTCAGGTTTTGACCAATTCCCTTTCATATTACTGAAAGACAAATCACCTTGATTTCTAAAAAAATAATTGGCTGTTCGCTTTACCGGGATTTCCTCGATGATCTTCATATCCTGATCGGTCATTCCTTTATTTAGTCTTTTTTGAATATTTTCATTAGCGATGAAACTGATATAGTCCATATCATTAGTAGCACCCAGGATCCCGTTCGTGATAAAAAGATCCTTCTTCCCATCATTATCCAGATCGGCAAATAAGGGTGCCCAGCTCCATTCGGTAGCCGCGATTCCAGAAATATGTGCAATCTCACTGAAATTAATATTTCCCAGATTTAGTTGCAAAGCATTCTGCATATACTGGTTTGCATAACCTTTATTCAAATAATTATGGTAAATCTGGTATGAAAAATCTGTACCTGAGGCCTTATAAGTAGTGAGATCCTCTGGTAGCATATCCAAACTTATGATATCCTGAAGTCCGTCATTATTGAAATCTGCAATATCCACACCCATGGAATAATGAGAAGTATGTGAGATCCCGCTATTCTCTGAAGAAATATGTTCTTTAAAGGTGGAATTCTGCTGGTTGATATACAGGTAATCGTTTTCGAAGAAATCATTCCCAACATAAATATCAGGAAAACCATCATTATTTATATCTCCAATAGCCAAACCAAGACCATACCCAATTTTACTGCTGTAGATACCACTTTCTTCGGTAACATCGGTAAACCGGCCATTATCATTTCTAAGCAATTTGTCTCCGGAAATACTATCATTCTGATTTCTGGTAGATCCTACACCATAGTTCGCGTTTGGATGAACAGAATGGTTTAACAGGAAAATATCAAGATCTCCGTCCAGATCAAAATCGAAAAATGCCGAATGGGTGGACATCCCGCTGAAATCAAGATTGTATTTTTTTGCTTCTTCTGAAAATACTGGAATCCCTTCTGAATCGTTGCCCTGGTTTATATAAAGTTTATTTGCTCCTTGAAGATTTTTGTAATTACCTACTTCACATACATAGATATCCAATAGCCCGTCATCATTAATATCTACAGTAGTAACGCCATTAGACCAGGTTCTATTCTGCAAAATACCTGCTGGGGTTGAAACCTCTCTGAACTTTAAATTTCCATGATTCAAATACAGTTTATCACTATCCATATTTGCGGCAAAGTAGAGGTCCACTAGTCCGTCGTTGTTGAAATCTGCCGCAGCAACACCGGCTCCATTATAGAAATAGAGATAATTAAGAATATTAAGTTCTTTGCTGGAAATGATCTCGTTACTGAAATCTATACCGCTCGCTTTAGAAGGAAGGATCTGAAACCTTTTATTTACTCTATCTTCGGTTTCATCTGCGCAGGAAAGAATTAAGAGAAGACTACACAAAAATAAAACTGATCTTTTCAATATCAATAATTTGGGTTAAGCCGATATAAAGTTAAAAGCCTTTCCAAAATACGGAAAGGCTTTTAAAGTATAAATACAAAAACTAATTAATATCCAGGGTTCTGAGTTAAATTAGGGTTCGTAGACAATGCATCTGGTGGAATTGGGAATAACAAATAGGTTTCTGAAGATGCTGGTTTTTCATGATGAGCATCTAAGAAAGTTGAAAAACGGATTTGATCATTTCTTCTCCATCCTTCCCAATATAATTCTCTTGCTCTTTCGTCAAGAATTTCGTCTAAAGTAACCGCATCGAGATTTGAAGTTCCCCTTAAGGCTCTTATAGAATTAACCAGAGATTCAGGTGTATCCCCATTTGTAGCAGCGCCACCTCGAAGGATAGCTTCAGCCTTCATTAATAAGGCATCTGCATATCTAAAATGAACATAATCATTACCAACAGACCCAATATTCGTAAAGTCTACAGGATATTTAATAACCCTAATTCCTGCCACCTCACTGGATGCTGTTATTGAAAAATCCTTTGTAAAGGCTAATGGATCGCCGTTTCTATCTTCTAATGGTGATCCATCGGCTGCATACTGCTGACCAAGTAAGAATCCTGCATTCATTCCGGTATTTCCTTCAAAATAATCTGGAGTGAATTCCCTTCTCATATCTCCATCTTCATAAAGATCATAAATCTCAGCAAGGGTCACAAAACCGTTCCATCCATCTGGTTGATTGTTATAATGTAATGTCATGTGCCATCTCGAGTGAGTATTGGCAGGGTTATTACCCCTAACATTTTCACTTACAAAAATATTTTCAGAACTATCATCGGTATTAGTAGGAGAAAAGTTATCGAAATACATAGTTTCCAATTCATATTCACCAGAATTAATGATAGCATCGACATTTGAGATCACACTATTCATATCTCCAGAATCAAAACTAAATGGTCCTGCTGATGCTGCATTAGAACTGGCATCTGTCGCCATATAAACCGCTCGGTTTAGATATGCCTTAGCCAGTAAGAAGTGGGCAGCATTTTTATTCGCCACTGTGGCATCTCCTACATCTGGAAGATCATTAATTACCTCTTCAAGCTCGGAGATCACAAAATTGATACCTTCTGGTCTATTAAGCGTAATAGAAGGTGGTGTGGTAAGATCTTCTCCTGGTTCTCTTCCAAGAACCAACCCAAAATTATCTACTAAATGAAAAGCAAAGAATGCACGCAAGAATCTTGCCTGTGCAGCCTGTTCTGGTGTTGGATCGAACTCCAAAACCTGTGTTGAACGGAAAATTCCACTTAACAATCCAGTGTAAGCACTATTGATAAAGTTATTAGAACTCGCCCATGAATGAGTATGTAAGTTTCTCCATACACCACCATCATCCCAGTCTGGGCCACGAGTTGGCCCTGCTAGTTCATCTGAGGTATGCTCCTGCAGGGCAAATATATTATCCTGAGTATCAAAAATCCTCATTGCCTGATATGCTGAAATGAGCAGTGACTCTGTATCTGCAGTGGTAGCAGCAACTTCACTACCTACTGTATCGTTCAATTCTTCATCCAGGGTGGTACACCCAAAAACAAGAACACTAACGAATAAAATTAATACTATTTTTTTCATAAGAATATTTTATTAAAAGTTTGCATTGATTCCTACCGTAACACTTCTGTTTCTAGGATAGGAAGTATAATCTATACCAAAGGATGGAACATCATCTATAGCCTTATTCACATTCACTTCAGGATCGAATCCATCATAAGGAGTAATTACGAAAAGGTTCTGTCCAGCCACATAGATTCTTAATGAGTTCATCCAGTCAACTGAAAAATCGTCTCCCATGAAGGTATATCCAATAGATGCACTATTAAGCCTCAAGAAGTCACCGCTTGACAAATCTTTAGTGGAAAGGAAAGGTCCGCCATTGGCAGCATCTGCTCCTGAATTCACCTCAGCGTAGGTAGCATTATCTCCGTTAGCCACGGCTGCTTTATAAAATAAAGCTGCATTAGTATTGTCATAGATCTGATGACCATAGGCTCCGTTCAGGTTTGCACTAAAATCAAAGTTTCTAAAGGTAGCGTTTAATGCAATACCTAATGTAATATCAGGGTTAGGATCACCTACGAAATCTCTGTCTGAACTTCTTCCTGGTCCGTCAAAATTAGGATTAATTGTTCCATCACCATTTACATCTACATAAGTTGGTGCTCCATTTTCATCATATCCATC
This sequence comes from Christiangramia lutea, assembly GCF_022489035.1. Classification (GTDB taxonomy): domain Bacteria; phylum Bacteroidota; class Bacteroidia; order Flavobacteriales; family Flavobacteriaceae; genus Christiangramia; species Christiangramia lutea. The sequence continues at coordinate 73,570 of NZ_JAKVTV010000002.1, read as the reverse complement.
AAAAACAGGTAGATAAAAAGCATAAAGCGGCTGATTATCATACAACAACTGTGATCTTTGCCCAGTTAAACTTCTACCATTCACCTCACCTGTTGGTATCCCAATTGGGAACTGATTACTTACATTGGTAATTTTATTATCCAGAAAGGCCATGTTATATGAAACATCGAACGTCCAGTCTTCAGTTTCTACAACAGCTGCATTAAAGGAAATTTCAAAACCTTCGTTCTCAATTTCGATATCATCAAAGTTGGTCCAGTAGTTTACATCTGGAGCAGGCTGAATAGCTGGAAGTCTGAATAAAAGATCATTTGTAGTTCTGGTAAAATAATCAAATGATCCTGTAATTCTATCACTGAACAATCCAAAATCGATACCAACACCAAACTGTTCAGTTGTTTCCCACTGCAGGTCTGGATTAGCTACGTTCACCTGTTGTACGGCAGAACCGTCATCTGTTGGTCCAAATTGAGTTTGAGCAGATCCCGCAGGGAATTCCTGGTTACCAGTAATACCCCAGCTACCTCTTAACTTAAGATCTGATACTGCTAAAGGCATAAAACCTTCTTCTACAATTCTCCAGGCAGCACCTACAGAAGGGAAATATCCATATCTATTGTTACTACCAAATTTACTCGAACCGTCAGCTCTTAAAGTTGCGGTTAATAAATACCGGCTTTTCCAGTTAAAGTTTGCTCTACCAAAGAATGATTGAAGTTCAGAGGATGGATTATAATAAGCGAGTGTTTCTGTTGGCTGAAAAGTAGCAGCGTATCCAATATCCTTGATATACTTATCCTGATCTGCTATACTGAAATCACGACCAACTAAACTGTTTCCTTTAGATTCAAAGCTTTGATAAGAATAACCAAGAACCGCATCCAGCTGTAAATCGGTAGCGATATCTGAATTATAGTTAAGAGTATGCTCAAAAAGCTTGTTGAAATTATAATTATCTTCATAAGATGCCACCCCTCTACCGAGAATGTTGTTAGCATTAAAAGCATTGGATATAGCAGTTCTTCTAGTAGATTCACTTCTATCTAAACCTATATTAAATTTATAATCAAGACCTTCAGTAAGTTTTACACTTGCAGAAAGGTTTGCAAGTATCCTTGAAGTTTCTGTTTTATCTTCAAAATAGTCCAGGAAAGCCTGAGGGTTTCTTTGGTTATCGCTAGGTTGATTATACGAACCGTCTTCATTAAAAAATGGCCTGGTTGGATTCCACCTCAAGGTTGAAGACATTAAATCTCCTTCCGCTGAAGCATTCTCAAAAATAGCCTCTCCGTCATCCTTAATGTATGAGTAAATAATATTAGATTTAAAAGTTACCACATCATCAAAAGCGCGCTGGGTGATATTAATATTCCCAGAATATCTTTCCTGCCCAGTTCCTTTAACGATACCTTCCTGATCAAGTAAACCTAAGGAAATTCTATAATTACCTGTTTCTCCACCAGATCCGTAAGAAAAATCATGTTGTTGAGTAAACGCTGTACGCAGGATAGAGCCTAAAGGATCTAAACGCGCTCCTAGATCTGGATTGGGATTACCTACACTACTGGCAATTCCAGGATAGTCTTCAGCACTAATGAGATCGTATTCATTTGATATTTTACCAGTTTGAAAAGAAGAATTAAAACTAATTTGAGGCTTTCCACTTCTACCTCCTTTAGTAGTTATAAGCACCACACCATTAGCTCCACGAGAACCATAGATAGCGGTGGCAGAAGCATCTTTTAAAATATCTATACTGGCAATGTCAGCGGAATTAATAAAAGAAAGAGGGTTAGTAGATCCTCTCCTTCCTAAACCAGTATCATTACCTGGGCTTACGTTTCCACCGCTTAAAGGAACCCCATCTACAACAATCAAGGGATCGTTACCTGCTCTAATTGAAGAAGTACCACGAACCCTAATGTTTGCCGGCGCTCCCGGCTCACCACTGGCCTGAGTAATCTGAACACCTGCTACCCTACCTTGAAGTAACTGGTCTGGTGAGGTATTAATACCTTTATTGAATTCTTCCGATTTAACAGAAGAGACGGCTCCAGTTGCATCTCTTACAGTGGTTTGACCGTAACCTATAAGCACTACCTCATCAAGTTCGGAAGCATCTGTTGCCAGATTCACGTCGATTGTTGTTCTACCATCAACCGCAACTTCCTGGGTTTCATAACCTACAAAACTATACACCAGAGTTGCATCTTCAGGAACATCATTCAAAGTATAGTTTCCGTCAAAATCTGTTGTGGTTCCTGTAGAAGTACCTTTAATTGCTACTGTCGCGCCGGGAAGCGGTCCAGTTTCGTCACTTACCGTACCGGTTACCGTTTGCTGTGCATTTACCATCCCGTAAAACAGGAAGACCGAAATAAACAAAAGGCCCCTAAAGATAATTTGTTTCATAAATAAAAATTTTAGTTGGAGTGGTTCAAACTTTCATTGAACGCATTTAAATATATATAAATATTTGTTAATAAGAATATTAAAAACTAAAGAAATCAAAATTTATTATTTGTTCAACCCTCATTATATATAATAATTCGATGCGTTTTTTTGGAATTTAATAATTACGTTAAAAAAATTTATGTTCAAATAACAGATGTGTAATCACCTGAAATACAAAATTTTATCGTTAAAATTAAAAATAAGTTAAAAACATCTTAAATATCTGTAAATCAGATATTTAAGATGTTTTATTTTATATTTAATTCTTACAAAGACATAGCTTTACCTTTTGCTAGTTCAGATACCGGTCCACATGGAATATACTCTCCAGGGATAGGATCATACCACATTACATTTTCCCCTATTTCCTCACTGTTCTTCCATGTCCAAATTGCCTGATTCCTTATACTGGTTAGATAAGCATACGCGCCTGCATCGGCATCGATTTGTATTTCAGAAGCCTGTTGCTGTGCATCTTGAGTTTCAGTATTTCGTTTTGCGAATTCCTCCTGCTCGGCCGGTGTAGCCTTCAGGTATTTTTTTATGATGTTCTCATAATCCTCTTTCTCACCTTCCTCCTGAGCCTTATCAAATTCATTTTCAAAGGCTTGAGAAAATGCATCAGCAGACCTCAAAAATCTTGTCTTTGAGTCCTCATCTGCTACCTGATCCATATAGGAATCAATAAATTGCGGTATATTTAAACTTAAAGCTCCTGGAGTATCGGTTACGGGTAAAATTATATCAAGGATCTTTTTCAGCGCGAAACCGTGGGATGCTGTAAGAAAAACTGGTTCCCAATCATATTCAGGATCGGTCTTACAACTGTGCAAAAGGCTAAGCGTAGACGGACCTACAATGAATATCCCGGCTCCTAAACCAATATTTTTTAATGCCTGTCTTCTTTTCATGATCTATTATTTTTAAGCATTAGATTTTTTAAAATTCTTTGAAGCATGGTCTGCGGCCCTGGCTGTCATGGCCATATAAGTAAGAGATGGATTCTGGCATCCGGCAGAGGTCATAAATGCACCGTCGGTTACATATACATTCGGAACTGCATGTACCTGGTTATTTCCGTTAAGAACCGAGGTTTCTGGATCTCTTCCCATACGAGCCATACCCATTTCGTGAATTCCAAGACCTGGAGCTCCAATATCATCATATCCATGAACATCCTTAAAACCAGCTTTCTCGAGCATTTCGACAGCCTGGGAAACCATGTCCTCACGCATTTTCAGCTCGTTTTCTTTAAACTCGGCATCGAACGTGACCGTAGGAAGGTCCCACTCATCGAGTTTATTATAATCCAGGGTCATTTTATTTTCATGGTAAGGAAGCGTTTCTCCAAAGCCCATTAGTCCCATATTCCAGCCTCCTGGTTCAACGATAGCTTTCTTAAGATCTTCTCCATAAGCTGCTTCGGCGATAGAATCAGACCAGTTACCTCTGCTTGCACCGCCCTGGTAACCATATCCTCTTATAAAATTGAGGTCCTTATCATTACCATTTAAATTTCTGAAACGTGGCAGGTAGATGCCATTCGGTTTTCTTCCTTTATAATATTTATCTTCAAAACCTTCATAATTTCCAGAGGCTCCGGCTTTAAAATGATGATCCATAACATTATGTCCTAATTCCCCTGAATCATTCCCCATTCCGTCAGGAAATCTGTCAGATTTTGATTGCATTAAAATACTTGTAGAGGCAACAGCAGAAGCGCAAAGAAAAATAACATTTGCTTTAAACTCCATAGTCTCTTTAGTGTTCGCATCAATAACCTTAACCCCTGTAGCCAATTTTGTTTCGGGATCATAAGTCACCTGGCTAACCACAGAATTTGGTCTTAAGGTCATATTACCGGTTCTTTCAGCAGCTGGTAGTGTAGAAGAATTACTACTGAAATACCCTCCGTATGGGCAACCTCTTATACAACGATTCCTGAACTGACATTTAGATCTGCCTTCAAATTTCTTATCTCCAGTTATATGAGCAACTCTTCCTGAGGTCATCACCCGGCCATTGAAATTTTCAGCAATACTTTCCCTGAAATGGTCTTCAACACAATTCAGATCCATGGGCGGCAGAAACTGCCCGTCTGGCAGCTGACTCAATCCAAGTTTTTCTCCACAAACTCCTATATATGATTCAACATAGTCATACCAGGGAGAAATATCCTTATATCTTATGGGCCAGTCTACGGCAATTCCATCCTTCTTATTTGCTTCAAAATCGAGGTCTCCTAGCCTGTAGCTGTGGCGACCCCACATGATGGACCTTCCCCCAACGTGGTATCCACGCATCCAATCGAATCTTTTTACTTCGTTATACGGATGCTTTATATCATCAACAAACCAGTGTTTACTAGGTTCTGAGACTGTATAGCCTGTTCTGGCCTGCTTGAATTGTCTCTTTTTTTCCTCTGCTGTAACCTGTCCCTTAAATTTATAATCCCAGGGGTCGTCATTCATGGTTGGATAGTCCTTCACATGCTCCACCATTCTACCTCTTTCCAAAACCAGGGTTTTAAATCCCTTTTCGCATAATTCCTTTGCGGCCCAGCCACCGCTAATTCCGGTTCCTACAACTATCGCATCATAATTGTCATTTTCATAGTATTTACTCACAATTACCCGTTTTATTAATAAAAATTTCTCTCAAATTGTATCAAATATATAAATATACGGGCATAATTTTACATCTTTAAAAAAAAGACTACTTTTAAATTTCATTTTTCTAATTTTTTAAAAACACTCCTAATAAAAATTTCCCTATGAATTTCACTTCTTCAAAAACACATGTTCTACTAGCTCTGTGTGCCTTATTTTTTGTCGTTACGGGATGCAAGCAAAACCGAGAGAATAAGGCTGAAAACGAAATGATTGTACAGAAAGAATCTAATGAGAATACAGACTCTTTATTTTTTGAACTCTCATTAGCCCAGTGGTCTTTACACAAAGCCATTCAAAGCGGTAAATTAGATCCATTAGATTTTGCTGAGAAAGCCAGCGAATTGGGATTTTCAGGAATTGAATATGTATCTACCTTTTATTCTGAAAGAATTAATGAAGCAGAAGATCCTGAAGCAGAGATGAAAATTGTATTGGACAGTCTGAAATCAAAAAGTGAAAAATTTAATATTAGGAATGTACTTATCATGGTTGATGGTGAAGGTGACCTTGCAGATCCTTCTGAAGAAGTAAGAAATAAGGCGGTTGAAAACCATAAGAAATGGGTGGATGCTGCAGAATTTCTTGGCTGCCATTCAATAAGAGTGAACACGTTCGGGACTAATGATCCACAGGAGTGGCATAATGCAGTAATTGATGGCCTAACCAAACTTTCTGAATACGCTGCCACAAAGAAAATTAATATACTTGTTGAAAATCATGGCTGGTTATCTTCTGATATCACCAAGCTAATGGCGGCTATTAATGAAGTGAATATGGAAAATTGTGGCACACTTCCAGATACAGGGAACTTTTGCACCAAACGTAAGGATGGTCAAAAATGGGGTGAATGTGAAGAGCATTTTGACCCATACAAAGGCGTAAAACTTATGCTTCCAAAAGCTGAAGGCGTGAGTGCTAAGAGCGAAGATTTTCCAGATGCCGGTATGGAAATAGATTATGAAAAAATGATGCAAATAGTTAAAGATTCAGGTTATGAAGGTTTTATAGGTATAGAATATGAAAGCGACAAGTACCCAGAGGATGAAGGTATTTTACATCTTAAAAATCTCGTGTTAAAGTCTGCTGAAAATATTGCTAATAACTAATCATTTTTAATCGATGAATAAATTTATAAGATTTCAACTTTCCCTGATGATGTTTCTGGAATTTTTCATTTGGGGAGGATGGTTTGTAACGCTAGGAACCTTTCTAGGCTATAATCTAAATGCTACCGATGTACAAATTTCAACAGCCTTTTCAACTCAATCCTGGGGAGCAATCATTGCACCTTTTATTATTGGATTAATTGCAGATAGGTTCTTTAATGCTGAAAGGATCCTGGGCTTCCTACATATTGTAGGATCAGTTCTTTTATACATGATGTATATAAGTACCGATTTCGCTGAATTTTATCCGCTCGTTCTTGGTTATATGATCGCCTATATGCCTACCCTTGCCCTTGTAAATTCGGTAAGTTTTAACCAGATGAAAGATCCCGCAAAAGAGTTTTCTTTCATTCGTGTATTTGGAACGATTGGATGGATCGTCGCTGGCCTGGTTATAAGTTATGTATTCTATTGGGATGCTCCGGATGCCCGGCAGGATGGAATGCTGAAATACACTTTCCTAATGGTGAGCATTGCATCGGCCTTTTTAGGACTATTCAGCTTCACCCTTCCAAAAACGCCTCCAACAGCCGACCGTTCTAAAAAAGTTAGTATCGTAGAAACCTTAGGTCTGGATGCTCTTGGATTGCTAAAAGACAGAAACTTTCTAATGTTTTTTTTGGCATCGGTCCTAATTTGTATTCCACTGGCATTTTACTACCAGAACACGAATCCGTTTTTATCTGAAATTGGAGTGAACAATCCTACGGGACTAATGACCATAGGACAGGTTTCTGAAGTACTTTTCATGCTGCTTCTCCCCTTCTTTTTTAAAAAATTCGGTTTCAAAATGACCATTATAGCCGGGATGCTGGCGTGGACGTTAAGGTATATCCTCTTTGCTTACGGAAATTCAGGGGAACTTATTTTCATGTTATTAATAGGTATTGCCCTGCACGGTATCTGCTACGATTTCTTTTTTGTATCAGGGCAGATCTACACAGACTTTAAAGCAGGAACAAAGTTTAAGAGTTCTGCACAGGGATTAATCACCCTGGCAACTTATGGAGTTGGAATGCTCATAGGTTTTTATGTAGCTGGTCTAATCACCAACGCCTACCTAACAGGTGAGAAAATGCACGACTGGGAGACCATTTGGTTGTACCCGGCTGCCTTTGCATTTGGTGTAATGGTACTTTTTGTCTTATTTTTTAAAAATGAAAAGATTGATAAAAAGGATATTGAAATTTAAAAGTAAAGTAAATTATGGCTAAGATCAAACTTGGTATTTTAGGAGGTGGAGAAGATTCTCTGATCGGGATTTTGCACAGAGTGGCTGCAAATATGTTCGATCAGTTCGAAATAGTGGGTGGAATTTTTGACCAGCATCATGATAAAAGTTTAAAATTCGGCGAAAAGCTGAAGCTTGATGAGAAAAGGATCTATAAAAACCTGGATGAACTAATTGCAAAAGAGAACAGCCTTCCGGAAGATCAGAAAATGCAGGTGGTTTCAGTACTTACCCCAAATTTTCTTCACTTTCCCATGGCCAAGCAATTGCTTGAAAATGGTTTTAATGTGATCTGTGAAAAACCTCTCACCACAACTTACGAAGAAGCTAAAATCCTGAATGAGATTCAGCAAAAGAAGAATACAATTTTTGGTGTAACTTATACCTACACCGGGTATCCTATGATCAGGCAAATGAAAACCATGATCGCTAATGGTGAAATTGGTAAAGTTCAGAAAGTTGATGTTCAGTACTACCAGGGATGGATTAACCAACTTATACATGACAAAGAGAAAAGGTCTTCAACCTGGAGATTAGACCCTGAGAAATCAGGAATTAGCTGTTGTATTGGTGATATCGGCACTCATGCTTTCAATATGGCAGAATATGTAACCGGAATGAAAGTAGAAAATATCCTGGCAGATCTGAATTACTTGTATGAAGATAATCCAATGGATATTGATGGAACGGTGCTTATCAGGTTTACAGATAAAGCTAAAGGAGTTATAAGGGCAAGCCAGATCGCTACCGGAGAAGAAAACAGCTTTAGCGTACAGATATATGGAGATAAGGGTGGTTTGAAATGGCAACAGGAAAATCCAAACTATCTTTATTTAATGAAAGAAGATCAACCTTTACAGGTTCTGAAACCAGGCCATGGCTTTTTAAGCGAATTTTCCTTGGAAGGAACAAAACTACCTCCGGGACACCCGGAAGGAATATTCGATTCCATGGGGAATATCTATTATGGTGTAGCCATGGCTATAAAAGACCAGTCAAAATATGATGGTGCCTATCCAAAACTCAATGATGGATTGAGAGGAATGAGTTTCATAGAAAAAACAGTTTCCTCTCATAAACAGGGTAATGTCTGGATAAATATGAAGGAATAAAAAAGAAAAGAGAATGAAGACTATTAAAGGACCGGCTGTATTTTTAGCTCAGTTCATGGACGATAATGAACCTTTCAATTCGTTGGATGGTTTGTGTAAATGGGCAGCAGACCTTGGTTATAAAGGAATACAGATCCCAACCTGGGAAACCAGGTTGATCGATCTGGAAAAAGCCGCAGAAAGCAAGACATACAGCGACGAACTGAAAGGAAAAGTTGAATCATACGGACTTGAGATCACAGAACTCAGCTCTCATCTTCAGGGGCAGTTAGTGGCAGTACATCCGGCTTACGACATCATGTTTGATAATTTTGCCCCGGAAGCTTTTAAGAACAATCCGGCAAAAAGGACTCAATGGGCCATTGACCAGTTAAAATATGCCGCGAAGGCGAGTAGAAATCTTGGCCTGGATGTACATGGGACTTTTAGTGGTTCATTTTTATGGCATACTGCCCATCCCTGGCCTCAGAGGCCTGATGGACTGGTGGAAATGGGGTTTGCAGAGCTTGCCAAACGTTGGCTTCCTATTCTTAATGAATTTGATGAACAGGGTGTAGATGTTTGTTACGAGATCCATCCGGGCGAAGACCTTCACGACGGTGTGACCTTCGAGAGGTTTCTGGACGCGACCCACAATCACAAAAGAGTAAACATTTTATATGATCCCAGCCATTTTGTGCTGCAGCAGCTTAATTACATTGAATATATAGATCATTATCACGATTTTATTAAAATGTTCCATGTTAAAGATGCTGAATTCAATCCTACCGGCAAAAAAGGAATGTTTGGTGGTTATGGCGATTGGAAAGACAGAGCAGGAAGATACAGGCATCCGGGCGATGGTCAGGTTGATTTCAAAACCGTATTCTCTAAACTAACAGAATATGGTTGCGATGTTTGGGCCGTACTGGAATGGGAATGCTGCATTAAATCTCCGGAACAGGGAGCCAAGGAGGGCGCTCCATTTATTCAGAGCAATATTATTGAAGCTACCCAAAAAAGATTCGATGATTTTTCAGGATCTGAAATTGATGAAAATAAACTAAAAAGAATTCTAGGAATTAAAACAAACTAAAGAATGAAAAGATTAATGTTAATCGGTTGTTCAATTCTACTCATGACGGCCTGTAAGAATGAAAATAAAGAATCTGAAGAGGTAGTCGAGGTTGAAAAAGAAATGAAGACTGAAAGCCAGGAAAAAGATGAATGGCAAACCCTATTCAATGGAGAAGATCTTGAAGGTTGGAAGGCCTACAACAGGGATTCCATTTCTGGACAGTGGAAAGTGGAAGATGGAGCAATAGCCTTCGCTCCGGCAAAAGGCGACAAAAGGATAAAAGAATATTTGATCACCGAAGATGAATTTGGCAATTTTGAACTTTCACTGGAATGGAAGATCTCTGAAGGTGGAAACAGCGGTATCATGTGGGGAGTGAAAGAAACAGAGAAATATGATGAACCTTATTATATAAGTCCGGAGATTCAGGTACTGGACAACCAGAATCACCCAGATGCGAAAAATGGGTTAGACCGAACAGCCGGAGCATTATACGATCTTGTACCTCCAAGTGAAGATGTTGCTAAGCCTGCAGGAGAATGGAACAAGGAAGTGATCCACATCAATTATGATGAGAATTTAGGATGGGTGAAATTGAACGGAAAAAAAATAGTGGAATTCCCTCTACAGGGTGAAGAATGGAAAGAGTTGATAAAAGATTCCAAATTCAGCGATTGGGAAGATTTTGGTTCTACCCGTCGCGGAAAGATCGCATTTCAGGATCATGACGATAAAGTATGGTTTAGGAACATTAAAATAAAAGAACTTTAAGAAGAGTTTACCAAAATTGAAAGCCGCCAAATGCGCGGCTTTTTTTATACTTGATATTGAGCCGAAACCTAAAATCTAAGTCATGCAGAAAAAAAATGTGAGTTTTGAAAATTCCGATTCAAAATCTTTAAAAGGTGTATTGGAACTGCCTTTTAATGAAAATCCAGAAAACTTCGTTCTATTCGCCCACTGCTTTACCTGTAATAAGAATTTTCATGCTCCCTCTAATATCAGTAAGAGTCTGGCTTCAAAAGGATACGGGGTTTTAAGGTTCGATTTTACGGGACTTGGTGATAGTGAAGGTGATTTCGAGGATACCAATTTTACAGGTAACGTGAATGATCTGGTTGCCGCAGCCAAATTCCTGGAAAAAGAATACTCTGCACCTACCCTCATTATTGGGCATTCTTTAGGTGGTGCTGCCGCGCTATTCGCAGCACTCAAAATAGATTCCGTTCAGGCAATAGTAACAATCAATGCTCCTTCCAACCTTTCCCATGTGCAGAAACATTTTGAATCTAACCTGGACGAGATCGAAAATGAAGGTTCTGCTAATATTAAAATTGGCGGACGGAGTTTCAAGATCAAAAAGCATTTTATCGAAGATCTTAAGAGAAATGAAGATTCAAAAGCACTTGGTGAAATTCGAAAACCATTGCTCATTATGCATTCTCCACAAGATGAGATCGTCTCAATTAAGCACGCAGAAGAATTATACCAATCTGCCTGGCATCCAAAAAGCTTCATTACGCTTAATGGAGCAGATCATATGCTAAGTAATAAATCTGATTCAGAATATGCAGGAACAGTGATTTCTGCCTGGGCGAGCAAATATATTTCTGAAAGGGAAGCTTCAGAACTGGACACAGACCACCAGGTAATGGCCAATCTTGGATCTGAAGGCTTCACTACTCAGATCATAGCTGGAAAACACCATTTTGTTGCAGACGAACCGGTTAAAGTTGGAGGGAATGATCTTGGCCCAGACCCATATGAATTGATTTCCAGCGGACTAGCAGCCTGTACCTCGATGACCATTCAAATGTATGCGCGAAGAAAAAAATGGCCCTTGGTAAATGTAGAAACTCATGTGAGTTATTCTAAAAAACACGCTGATGATTGCGAAAATTGTGAAAATGATATGGCCAAAATCGACAACTTTGAACGGGAGATCAGCTTGCATGGCGATCTTGATAAAGAGCAGATAAATAAACTTTTAGAGATCGCAGATAAATGCCCGGTACACAAAACTCTCTCTTCAAAAGCTCAAATCCACACAAAATTAACCGAAAATTAATCAAAGACAGGACCGAAACCCTTTGTTAAGCTATACTTAAATCTTTGGCTGTACCTGTGAATAGGATTATTTTAGATTTAAATTAAAACCAATCGAAACACTATGAAACGTATTAGTTTATCTCTTGTTCTTTGTGCAGGCTTAATTTTCACCAGCTGTAAGAACGAGAAAAAAGAAAAAGACATGGAGAACCAGTCAGAAACTGAAATGAGTTCTGAAATGGAGACCACAAAAGAAGAAGAAATTAAGAAAGTGAAGGTTACTCTTCAATCTGTTAGTGATTCTAACCTAAGCGGTAATGTAGTTTTTACTGAAGAGAACGGGGAAGTTTCCATGACCGCGATCATTTCTGGACTTGCAGAAGGTAAACACGCTATACATATCCACGAAAAAGGGGATTGCTCTGCTGCAGATGGAAAGTCTGCCGGAGGTCACTGGAATCCTACAGACGCACCGCATGGAAAATGGGGAAGCTCAGATGGTTATCATAAAGGAGATATTGGGAATTTCGAAGTTGATGCAAATGGAAACGGCACCGTTAATCTTACCACTGAGGAATGGTGTATAGGTTGTGGTGATGCTAATAAAGACCTTTTAGGTAAAGCAGTAATTGTACATGATGGGGTAGATGATTATACTTCTCAACCTTCAGGAGCAGCCGGAACACGCGTAGGTTGTGGTGTTATTCAAAAATAACCAATTAGAACTATAAAATATTAAAGCGGCTCAAGGCCGCTTTTTTTATTTCGTATTAAAGACTATATTTAGTTCCTCAAACCTAATCTATGCAGCAGGACGGACTCATTCTTGAGTTACAAAACGGAAATCAGAAAGCTTTCGAACGTATTTACGAATTATATTCAGAAAGCATTTACGGCATCATTTACAGTATCCTTAGGGATGAAAAAATAGCCGAGGAAATATTACAAGATGTATTTCTAAAGATCTGGAATAATTCATCATCCTATAATTCTGATAAAGGAAGATTTTTTACCTGGATCCTTAATATTGCGAGAAATGCCTCAATTGACCATATAAGATCCAAGGCCCATAAGAACAATCAGAAAAACCTTACATCAGATAATTTCGTAGATATTCTGGAGTCGAGATCGAACTTTTCCGGTAAAGCCGATGCAATTGGAATTAAAAAGTATATCAATGTTCTTAAACCTGTCTGTAAGAAATTAATAGATCTACTATTTTTCAAGGGATATACTCAAAAAGAAACTGCAGAGGAACTGGATATGCCTCTTGGGACCGTGAAAACCCGAAACAGGGCCTGTATTAATAAATTACGGGAAATGTTAGCTGAATAAGAAATGGATATAAAAGAATACATATCATCTGGGATCCTGGAACTTTACGTTTACGGCGCACTCACCGAGGCCGAAAGCCGAGAAGTGAGCCGGGTATTAAAAGAACATCCCGAAGTACGCAAGGAAGTTGAAGAAATTGAGAACGCCTTACAGAAATTATCTATTTCAGTGGCCCCTTCTTACAATGCTGAAGCAATTCTGGCACGAATAAAGCAGAAATTAGGTAAAAAAGCTGATCATAAAGTAATTCCTTTAGAATCTGATAAAGGTCACAATTGGGTTTCCTATTTTGGTTGGGCAGCAACCATATTATTACTTGTTGGGCTTTTCTTTGTATTCGAAGAGCGGAACAATTTAAGGGAGCAACTCACCTCTGAAAAAGCAAATGCGGCCAAACTGGAACAGCAGATCGCTGATGCTCGTGAAGATGCCGAAAAAACCGAAGAACTTCTGGCTGTATTAAGAGATAAGAATGTCTCAAAAGTACCTTTACAGGGTCAAAATGCAGCTCCCGGTGCCTATGCAGCAGTTTACTGGAACAAACAGGAAAAAAAGGCTTATATAGATGCCAAGGAATTACCTGAACCTCCAAGGGGTAAAGTTTACCAGGTCTGGTCTCTTAAACTCGAACCACTTACTCCTACCAGTATTGGTTTGCTGGATGAGTTCGAACTTGATGATAATAAGATCTTCACCCTGGAAAATGCGAATGAATCGCAGGCCTTCGGGATCACCCTTGAACCAGAAGGTGGTAGTGAGGCTCCAACCATGGAACAGTTATACGTCTTAGGTGCAGTGGCTGCAGCGCCTTAAAATATAATAGAATAAATTCCTATAAACAGTAAGCCCCACGCGAAAGCATGGGGCTTACTTTTGTAAACACTTAGAAAATTCCGGAGGGAATTTTAATTCTAAGCATCTAACCAACCAAAAAAATCAAAAACTCAAATCGACTTAATTTGCTCACAAATTATTCAAAACAAACCTTAGAGTTATATCAAGATATACGGAGGAAGATGCCTAGCGGTTTTCTATAATACCAATTTTAACATTTGAGGATCAGTTATTGAGCCAGGATTTAAAATCTTTAACTCTTTCCCGACTTACGATAAGCTGGAATTCGTCAAAGTGATCCAGCTTTATTTCAAGTCTTGAATTTGTATAGGAGACTATATCTTTTATTGCATCGATATTCAGAATGCACTTCCGGTTTATACGGTAAAATTTATCAGGATCCAATTCTTCTTCCAGCTGTTCTAAAGGAAGGTCTACAGGGTAATTTCTTCCGGAATGACAATGAATATAGGTGGTTTTATTTTCTGAAAAGAAACACGCTATATCTGAGATCTCAACAAGTTTTAGATGCTGTCCAATCTGAGCAGTGAACCTGGTTTTAAAAGACTTTCCAGGCTCTGTATTTGTGAGAAGTGAACGTAATTCCTGTACATCTATACTTCCATTCTTTTGCTGGGTATTTCTGAATTTATTTACTGCAGCCTCCAGTTCTTCATCATCTATAGGTTTGAGCAGGTAATCGATGCTATTCAACTTAAAAGCTTTCAGGGCATATTCATCGTAAGCGGTGGTGAAAATGATGGCACTTTCAGTTCTTACTTGCTCAAAAATCTCAAAAGATAAACCATCGCTTAATTGAATATCCAGGAAAATAAGATCTGGATGGGTATTGTTTTTAAACCATTCTACAGCCTCAGCCACAGAATGAAGCATGGTTTCGGTTTCAATTTGTAATTTTTCCAGCATTCGATACAATCGCCTTGCTGCCGGCTTTTCGTCTTCAATAATTATAACTTTCACGCTTAAATTCTAAAGTTGAAATTTCTATTTCCAGATCTGTTTTTTATCCTGCTCCATTAATTCCTTTATCTTTTTTTCTTCCCATTTCTTTCCGAAGATGAAATTTGGTCCAAATACACTGGCCCAATGGGCAAAAAGTCCAATCCCCCAGAAAAATGCCGTGCTGTAATTAGAAAGAGTTGAAAGACCATTCAGAAATCCTGTATCCTGAGTGATTACCACAAATATTGCTGTATTTATGAATATATAAACCACCAGATGTATATAAAATCCTTTAATATCCTTCACCCTTTTCTGGGCCGCTCTGTAACTAATGCTTTCCTTATAATTTGTTTTCATTATTTCCAGGATTTATTCTGTTGCTGATCTTTTTCCATTAATTCCCTGATCTTTTTCTCTTCCCATTCAGAACCATATCCAAATACAGAAAAACCATGTATAGTTAGTCCTATCCCCCATCCAAATAACGGAAACCAGAACCATTGAAAATTCCAATAAGTGAAATAATTGATGAAAATTAGGAATGGTATCACCACGCAATATGAAATAAGGTTTCCGTAGAATTCCTTGATTTCCTTTACCCTTTGTTTTGCTTTAAAATAAGCGTTTTCCTGATTGATCTCTTGAGTTTCCATAATTGAAATTTGTTGAGTTAAAACAGGGAGTTTCACCCTGAAAAATTCTTCTGTCTGGTCTATTAAAACTTTCCTATCTGTTACCTCGTGGTACCTGTTCACAATATTCTGAAGTCCAACTCCTTTTCTCTTGCTCAGAACCTCTTTTTTCTGGTAATTATTTTCTACGATGAGAAACCCCTCAGATTCGTAGATTCTTATGTTTAAAGGTCTGTCTTCGCCTACTATATTATGCTTGATAGTGTTTTCAAGTAGTAGTTGTAATGAAAGTGGTACCACCTTAGCCTCTTCATTAGAAATCGCCTCAGGGATCTCGAAAAAAATACTGTTCTCAAAACGCATTTTCAGCAATTTCATATAGGTGGTGGCAAACGCCAGTTCTTCCCTAACACTTACCAGCTCTTTATCCTTTTGTTCCAGAACATACCTGTAGATCTTAGAAAGTGAGGTGGTAAATTTCTGAGCCTTATCTGGATTCTCATCTATCAAGGAGGCAAGCACATTCAGGCTGTTAAATAGAAAATGAGGATCTAACTGGTTCTTTAAGGCGTCGAATTTTGCAGAAGCTGTACCCGCGATGATCTTTTGCTCCTTGATCTTCTTTTCCTGTAAGGCTTTATAAAAATAAACCAGGTGAAAAAATAAAGAAAGTATGGTAATAATGAGGAGTGGCCCAAAGTAGTAGTTGATGCTTTCGTTCGAAATAAATTCGCTAAAACTATTGCCATCAAACACTACCTGATGAACAGTCCTACAAATAAAGTAGAAAAAAAGGGTTAGAATTATAGATCCCCCCGCGGCAAGAAGTATGGTTCTCAGCTTTGCTCCGGCATAGCCTATCTTCATTCCAAAGATCTTAAAGTAATAAGTATTTACCGCAGTTAAAACAAAACAGTAAAAGTAAAAGATACCCCAGAATTCGAAATCCTTTAAATCGCTAAAGGTTCTTTCGCTACTAAAAATGGTTTGTAATAAAACCAGGAATAGGCAAATTCCGAAGCTAATTCTCAATATTTTGGATATATCTTTCATTACTTTAAATTCTATTACAAATTTGCAGTCAAATAGACTTTATTTAAAAAAGGAGTTTCCCAATTGTCAAAATTCTGTGCTGAATTGTATTCTTATCTCAATTTTGGCTTTTGGACCTGAAAATTAAATAATCTTTAACATTTAATTGAATAACTTGAGGTCAAATCCAAAAAATTAAATAATGACCATTTTTGAAGCTTTACGACAAGAGCATGAAATTCAGCGCGACCTAATAGATAAATTGATCAAGACTGAAGGTAAGACAGAGGAAAGAAAAAAAATTTTCGAGGATCTTAAACATGAATTGAAGATCCACGAAGATGCCGAAGAAAGACATTTCTATGTTCCATTGATGGAAAAGGATTTAACCCAGGAGAAAGCAAGACACAGTGTTGCGGAACATCACGAAATGGATGAACTAGTGGAACAGCTGGAAGATACCAAGATGGACGCGTCTAACTGGTTAAAGATCGCTAAGGAACTAGAACATCAGTTGATACATCACCTTGATGAGGAAGAACACGAGGTTTTTCAAATGGCAGGTAAGGCACTTACCGAAAAACAAAAAACCGATCTGGCATCAGATTATAATAAGGAGATTCGCAAAAGACGAAAAGACAGGTAAAAAAAAGCCCCGCAGCAAGCGGGGCTTTTTTCATTAAACTTTTTCCTTATCCATACTCATTTTCTCTTCGTGCCCTTTAAAAGGCCTTATAATTAACCTCGCAGCTTTATCGAAATTGATATAATTATAGATCCAGTTGAAAAATGTCACCGTTCTGTTACGGAAACCTACCAGGAACCAAAGGTGAACGAACATCCATACGAACCAGGCGAAAAATCCGGAGAACTTCCATTTATGAAGGTCTACTACGGCCCTGTTCCTACCCACTGTGGCCATGGTTCCTTTATCGAAATATTCGAAAGGTTCTAACTTCTCTCCTCTTATTAAATGCTTGATATTCTTTGCAAGATGTTTTCCCTGTTGAATTGCGGGTTGAGCAACCATAGGGTGACCCTTCGGAAATTCCTGGGTTTTCATGAGTGCAATATCCCCTATAGCAAATATGTTCTCATAACCATTTACCTGGTTAAAGGCATTCACTTCATACCTGTTGGCTTTTTCAATCAAAGCAGATGCATTGAGTCCTTTTACTGGTGAACCTGTTACTCCCGCCGACCAAATAAAGGTTTCTGTCTTTATAGCAAGATCGGTATTGGTTTCTACGAGGTGGCCGTCATAATTCTTAACCATTGTATTAAGGTGGATCTTAACCCCTAGTTCCTCTAGCATCTTATGAGCCTTTTCTGAAGCGTGTTCGCTCATGGGCGGTAAAACGCGATCCAACCCCTCAAGAAGGTGAATATTCATTTCATCAGGGTTCAGGTCTGGATAGTCTTTTGGAACAATGTGGTTTCTTAGTTCGGCAATAGCACCGCTTAATTCCACTCCTGTTGGTCCGGCACCGGCAAGAACAAAGTTCAGTAAAGCTTTTCTTTTTTCAGGATCCTCTGTAATAGTAGCCTGTTCGAGGTTTTCAAGAATAAGACTTCTTATATTCAAGGCCTGCGGAACCGTCTTCATCCACATTCCGTGTTTTTCGATACTTTCATTTCCGAAGAAATTGGTTTTGGAACCCGTAGCAATTACCAGATAATCATAAATTAAATCACCAATACTGGTATGTACGGTATTCTTTTCAGCTGAGATAGAATTCACTTCTGCCAACCTGAAAAAGCATTTATTACTGGAACGGGTGATTTTTCGTAAAGGATAAGCAATTGAGTCTGGCTCCAAACCAGAGGTAGAAACCTGATATAGTAATGGCTGGAAAGTGTGATAGTTATGTCTGTCCAGCATAACCATTTGCATTTCTTCTTTTAAGATCTTACGGGCAAGTGCCATACCGGCAAAACCACCACCAATTATCACTACTCTGGGTAAGTCGGTTCTTGGGATATTCATAATTTAGGCAGGTTTTACCCAAATTTAATATATCTAGGAGGATTAGAAGGTGGATTAACTTTAAATTAAAGTTTTTTGTAACATAGCCAATACTTTTACTACCTATCTGTTGCTAACCAATCATCGTGAATAAAGAATTAGAACATCAGTTTGTGACCAATCTGGAGAAGCACCAGAATATTGCGCATAAGATTTGCCGTATCTATACCAATGATCAGGATTCTCACAATGATCTTTTTCAGGAAATAACCATACAATTATGGAAAGCATATCCAAAATTTCGTGGTGATTCCAAATTTAGTACATGGATGTACCGGGTAGCATTAAACACTGCCATTACTCTATATCGTAAGAAAAAAAGAGGAATTAAGACCCAGGACTATGATACAGTTCATTTTAAGATCAAGGCAGAAGATTATGATGATGAAGCAGAAAGGCATCTCAAACTGATGTATGATGCAATTAAGCAACTAAACGATATTGATAAAGCCCTGGTTTTCCTTTACCTGGAAGATAAAAATTATGCTGAAATCTCTTATACCCTTGGGATCACCGAAGTAAATGCAAGAGTTAAAATGAACAGGGTAAAAACGAAATTGAAAAACATTATAAATCCTTGATATATTATGGATGATTTAGATCTGTTAAAAAAGGATTGGAAAAAGCAGGAAAAGAACCTGCCCCATCTTTCTTACAATGAAATTTATAAAATGATCTGGAAGAAATCTTCCTCGATCGTTAGGTGGATCTTTGTAATTAGTATTATTGAATTTCTCCTGGGAGCAGTTTTGAATATTGTTTTGAACACAGAAGAATCCTGGGCCCAAATGGAAAAGTACAATCTAACCGAATTTACCATCATCACTTACATTGTAAGTTACCTGATAACCTTTTACTTCATCTTTAGGTTCTATAAAAATTATAGAAGTATCTCCACAACAGATAGTGCTTCCCAGTTAATGAAGAATATTCTGAAAACAAGGAAAACCGTGAAATATTACATCGGTTTTGTTTTAATTTCAACGGGGATCGTATTTCTAATTACGGTTTTTCTAATGCTTAGAAATCATGCTTTAGACTCAGAATTACCTTCAGAAAATATGGCATTCGATGCAAAACAATGGTTTATATTTATTGGAGGAACACTTATTGCCCTGGTTCTATTGCTTGGAGTGATATGGCTTATTTACAGGCTTATATACGGAATCCTATTGAAAAGACTTTATAAAAATTATAAGGAGCTAAAAAAGCTGGAAATGGATTAATTCAGTTAAGGTAAAAGCAAACCTGAAGTTTATTTCAAGGCATTAAATAGCGTATGACCACCTGAGAAATTATTAGTTAATTTCTAATAATTACCAAAGCGACGTTTTTCATTAAGGTCTTCCATCGCCTGGATCTCTTCATTCGGAATAACTTTAAGGAAGGATGGATGTTGCTCTATGGCATACTCCAGTTTACTCACGATCTCTTCGATAGTTTCATTTTCATAATCGATATCCAGAGGTTCCTTTATCTGGAAGGATTGAAGAATACCACGTTTTTTGATCCTGAGGCCTTTTTTATCAAAAGACCTTCTAAACCCATCTATAACTATAGGAATTACGATTGGTTTATGATTTTTGATGATATGCGCCGTTCCTTTTCTTATTGGTTTAAATGGTTTGGTAGTTCCCTGCGGAAAGGTAATTACCCAACCATCATCAAGTGCTACTCCAATATTCTCAGTATCATTAGGGTTTACCTCTCGTTTGATCTCCTGACCTTTAGACCTCCACGTACGCTCTACCGTGATCGCACCGGCATAAGCCATGATCCTGGCAAGTAAACCGGCTCTCATGGTTTCTTTAGCGGCTACGTAATAAATGTTCATCTTAGGTTGCCAGATATACCCAACATTCTTTATGCTATCTACTCTTCCGCTTAAACTGGCATTAAAAACGTGGAACATTGCCGTAACATCGGCAAAATATGTTTGATGATTGGAAACAAAAAGTACATTTCTGTCCGGTAAGTTTTTGATGATCTCTGATCCTTCTATATGAAGTTCATTGAAACCTCTGTATCTTCTGTGAGTGAGTACTCCAAAAATGCGGATCAACCACTTTTTTAGAATCAAATAATGTCCGAATGGATTTTTTTTAAACAATCCCATTGCTGATCTTAATTTTTACCTGGCCTTTTATACAGCTTTGTTTTAACCGGCGGCAAATATAATAATTAGTTTCAGATTAAATTTTTAAAAGCAATTCTCTTATTTCACTCAACATCATCCCGGTAGCTCCCCAAACAATATGACCGTTCAGTTTATAGGCCGGGACCTCGATTTCATTGGCATAAGAAGTACTTAAGGTCTCAGTGACCACATTCTCATCATTTAAAAAGTCACTTAGCTTCACCTCCAGAATTTCTTCTACCTCAGATTCCTGTGGCACCATCTTAGGAGTAAATTGTAATAATCCAAGGTATGGCTGTACCAGGAAATTTGAAGGAGGAATATAGAGCTGGGTCAATTCTTTTAAAACTTCAACCTCTCCTTGCGAGATACCAACCTCTTCTTCGGTTTCCCGAAGTGCTGTATCCTTAAGATCTCTATCCCCGGCTTCTACTCTTCCGCCGGGAAATCCAACCTGGTTGGAATGAACACCTTTATAAGTTTTTCTCAAGATTAGCACTAGCCTTGTTTCTTCATTTTCATCAGGATAGAAAACGGCCATTACCCCGGCTTCCTCTGGATTCCGTTTAAACATATCTATCTCACTAAGCTCGTTAATTCTTATAAGTGGGGCTAGTTTCCTGTGTGCAGATTCTCCCGGAAGCTGCATTTTTTTTAACTTTGAAATCCTGTTTTTAAAAATTTCAAACTCCATGGTCAGACAGCTTTCTATAGCAGCAATTTTTTCAATTCTTCTTTTCGCAAGTTGTGAAGATAAGGAAAAGTCCTCAAAAAATGGTGGTTCTCCCTCTCCTGAAGAGTTAAAGGCTCAAAGAAAAGAGGATTCTATTCAGCGTGCGAGGGATAGTATTTTCGAATTGAGAAAAAAAGAACTGGCTGAAGATGACAAGCAGAATGAAATTGAAAAAAACCCGATGTTTCCTATAGCCCAGGAAGAGCTTATTCCCACTTTAATCGAGTATGGAAAAGAAAACCCAGAAACCAGGGTAAGGATTAAGACCAATTTCGGTAACATCGATGTGGAACTTTACAGGGACACTCCTTTACACAGGGCCAATTTTATCATGTTAGTTAAAAATGACTATTTCAACCAAACCTTTTTTCATAGGGTAGCTCCAGGATTCGTTATCCAGGGCGGAAACGCAGATAATCAGGAAACGGCGAGCATGCGAGGAGATGTTGGCAATTACCTAATTCCAAGTGAATTTGAAGCCGGACACAAGCATACCTATGGAGCGTTTTCCGCTGCGAAATACTCTGAGCAGAATGTGAGTAAGGCTTCCTCTCCCTTTGAATTCTTCATTGTTATGGATAAAGGTGGAACTCCACATTTGAATAATGATCATACTGTTTACGGAAGGGTTATCCGCGGCATGGATGTTGCCGAAAAGATCGCCCAGGTAAAAACAGGAAATTCAGAATGGCCCATTGATAATGTGGAAATGGATATCGAGATCCTGAAATAAATTATTGCTGGGTGTAGTAATTGTAATCATTTATCACCCTCTGGACAAATTCCATTGGCTTTTCTTCCACTTTAACATCCATCAACTCTGAAAGCTTTTTCGAAAGTGAAAGTATTAAATGGTGGTGAGCTTCTCTTCTTGCTTCCTGGTAGATATTTTTCACTTGCTGAATATCAGAATCGCTTAACACGGTTACCTGGGGATATCTGGGCTGGTAATTTTCCGGAAGGTCAGAAATTAAAGAATTGTTGATCCCTATTCTTTTTCTTTCAGAAATAATAGTAGTTTTTGCCGCAATATCACCTAATCTTTGTCCGTGACCGTTAAGTAAAATGGTGACCACTGCAACACCTCCACCGGTAAGCTTGACATCTATAAAACTAAGCAGCCAACGAATGAGATAATTTGAAAATCTTGGCCTTGATCCGTCAATTCTTACAACCCGTATTTGCAAAAGCGCTTTTCCAGGACTTCTTCCATTCCAAAAAGTTTCCCAAAGAAGATGATAAAGAAAGGTAGGTAATCCCAGAACCATGTAATACATAAAATCACTTCCCATATCCCCCTGAAGCCCTGCCATTGCCAGCGATGTAAAGACCAGGTAAATGATAATAATCGTAAGATCTATTAGAAAAGCGAGAATTCGCTCTCCAATACCCGCTACATTCTGTTCGATACTAATATTTTGAGCGGTTTCAATTTGAAAATTATCCATTAAATATGTTACTTTGGGTTTAATTCAAAAGACAATGCGCGAGGCTGCTTTCGTAAAGCAAAATAAAGATAAATGGGTTAAGTATGAAAGCCTCCTGCAAAATAGTAGCAGCCTGTCTCCAGAGAATCTTTCAGATATTTATATTGAATTAAGTGACGACCTTAGTTATTCCAAAACCTTTTATAAAGCAAGCAATACTACTGCCTTTTTAAACAGCCTTACCTCACAGGCTCACCAGGCTATTTATACCTCAAAGAAAGAATCTGGAAATCGCTTTACCACTTTCTTTACTAAAGAATTCCCTTTAGCCTTTTATAAACATCAAAAACAATTGCTTCTAAGTTTCCTGATCTTCGCGGGATTCTGTCTAATTGGAGCATATAGTTCAGCTACCGATGCCGCCTTTGTAAGATCTATCCTGGGAGATGGATATGTGAATGCAACTCTCGAGAATATTGCTAATAACGACCCAATGGCAGTATATAAGAAAATGAACGAAATAGATATGTTTCTGGGTATTACTATTAATAATATAAGGGTATCCCTTCTGGCATTCTCATTTGGCGTCCTGGCCGGGGTTGGCACTGTCTTTTTACTCATGCAAAATGGCATAATGCTGGGAAGTTTTCAATACTTCTTTTATGAAAAAGGATTATTATGGGAATCGGCCAGAACAATCTGGATTCATGGTACTATAGAAATTTCAGTAATTATTGTAGCCGGCTGCGCAGGGTTGGTGGTTGGCAAAAGCATTCTTTTTCCCGGCACCTATTCTAGATTGAAATCTTTCACGATGGGAGTAAAAGACGGGTTAAAAATTGTGATTAGCACCATACCGTTTTTTGTACTTGCCGGATTTCTTGAGGGTTTTGTAACCAGGCGAACCGATATGCCAGATCTAATGGCCATAGTCATCATTAGCTTATCCTTAGCACTAATCCTATTCTATTACGTTTACCACCCAATATATCTAACAAATAAAACCAAAAATGAACCAGGATCCGATCCAATTTAAAAAGCAGCGAGAGCTGGGAGAAATTTTAAGTATAACCTTTAAGTTTCTAAGGCAGAATTACAAACCTGCAGGAAAGATATTTATAAGGATCGTTGGTCCTGTTTTTCTGCTTTTAATTGCTGCCCTCTCCTATTATTCCTGGACTGCCGTTGGCTCGTCTTTTTTTGGATCGATTGGTACGGATAGCTCAGAATTCATTCTTCCTTTCGGGTTGATGATGCTTGCCTATCTGCTATATGTATCTACCATGACCGGCACTGTTTATCATATCATTCTATCCTATATCAACAACCAGGGTACCATAGTGGCTTCCGAAGTTTCCTCAGGAATGAAGGCAGACTTTGGAAAACTCCTAATACTCACTTTTATCTCATGGGTATTGATCTTCGCCGGAACCATCGCTTTTATAATCCCGGGAATTTACCTGGCAGTTCCGCTAAGTCTAACTACTGCTGTACTTGTTTTCAGGAGAGAAGGCATAAAAGAAAGTTTCACTTCAGCATTCCGCCTGGTTAAAGATAATTGGTGGATGACCTTCGCAACGATTCTTTGCATAGGAATTATCGTCTACCTGATAGGCTTGGTTTTCCAGTTGCCAATGATCTTTTATTTTATGATCCGTGCTTTTACAGTAGCCAGTGAAAGTTCTGCTACAACCCCAGAGGATCTGTTTGGAACAGGATATATTATTGCTACAATTGTAACTTCAACCATACAATATATTATTTATGCGATTACTCCAATAGGTGTTGCTTTCGTTTATTTCAATTTAAATGAAAAGCAAAACTTCACCGGAACTTATGAAACCATCCAGAACCTGGGAAACAACAATTAATCTTGAAAAAATTCATTCTTATCCTTTTAACCTGTTTCTTTTTCGGAAATGTTTTTCCGCAGGAAAAAGATTCAATTATTGAAAAGAAGGAGATAAGTTATGATCAATCTTCCGGTCTTAGCCCAATTGAATTTGACCAGGAAAAAATTGAAGCTTACAAGACACAGAAGGAATTTGATTATCTGCAGAATACGGAAAATGAGAGTTGGTGGACCAGGTTCAAAAAATGGCTGAATGCGAAATACCAGCAATTCATGAACTGGCTTTTCGGCGATTATGAGCCAAATAGTGTACTGGCTTTGATAATCAGTATAGTTCCCTTCATATTATTGCTTGTTCTTTTAGGGCTGGTTGCCTGGCTTTTTTCACGGTTAAATCCAGGTGGAAGAATGCTTCAACAACCAAAAACCAGCGACGTTTTTCTTACTGAGGAAGAAGAACTGGTTAAAAAAGAAGATCTTCCTAAACTGATCAAAAAAGCAGTCAATAACGGTGAATTCCGGCTAGCTGTAAGATATTATTATTTGGATGAGCTTCGCAAACTTGATGAATTGCGCCTAATAGATTACAAGTTTCAAAAGACAAACAAAGATTATTCAGAGGAGATCGAAGATTATGTGATAGGAAAACATTTTTACGAGATCTCTAAATTATACGAATTCATTTGGTATGGCAGTTTCCAGGTTTCTGAAGCTGATTACAGAAAAATCGAGAAGAATTTCCAGAGTATGGACAACTCCCTAAATTCTTTTGGTCATGAATAACACCTATAAGTTAGCTCTTGGATTATTCCTCCTACTCATAATTTCACTTGTCTGGCTGGAAAGCAATGAACCCGATCCCGTTAACTGGGCACCCAGTTATACGAATTTTGATAAGATTCCCCTGGGAACTTTTGTTTTCTATGAAAGCTGGAAAGATCGGAAAATGGACCAGATCGAAGAAATTCGAATTCCTCCATATGAATACTTGAATTCTTCTCCGAAATCTGGCACCTACTTTTTCCTTAACAACTATGTGAATTTTGATGACAATGAGTTAGACCAGATTTTGAACTGGGTTTCAGAAGGTAATAATCTGTTCGTTTCTGCCTACGATTTTGGCAATAACCTGGCGGATACTTTGGGCATTGAATTAGCGAGCTATATAGAAGGTGAAGATTTCAAGTCAAGACCCAGGCTAAACCTGGTGAATTCTGAAATTAAACTGGAAGAAGAACTGGAATTTGATCATGATCTGCCTGCCGTTTTCTTTAAAAAAATAGACACGACTGAAAATATAGTGCTGGGAACGGCATCCTTTGGAGAAACAAAAAGGGATGAAAAAATAAATTTTTTAAAGACTGCTTTTGGCGAGGGACAAATCTTTTTACATTCCACTCCCCAGGCCTTCAGTAATTATTTTTTATTAAAGAACGAGAACCACAGATACAATGAGGCCTTACTGGCCTATCTGGATGAAGGTCCGGTGCTTTGGGATTCATATTATAAATCGGGAAAAAGTTTTTTCAGCTCTCCCTTATATATTCTTTTAAATAACCGGCCATTAAAATGGGCCTATTATTTTGTCCTGATATCGGGAATTCTCTTCATTCTCTTCGAAGGGAAAAGGAGACAGAGAACCATACCGGTAGTAGAGCCTACTGAAAACAAGTCTTACGAATTCACCAGGACAATTTCTCAATTGTACGTAGAAAAAGGAAAGTTCTATGAACTGGGAATCAAAAAAATCTCCATTTTCATGGAACAAATAAGAAGTAAATATAGGTTAGATACTTCTCAGATAAACGATCAGTTCTATAAGGACCTATCAGAAAAATCTGAAAATAATATCGATGAAACGAAAAAGCTCTTTGAAAGAATCTTTAATTTTCAGGAAAGACCTTATAGTGACAAGAAAAGCTTTTTTGAGCTAGCCAAACATATAAATACATTTAAGAGAAAGCATGGATAACGAACAATTAAACCCGGAGGAAAAGGATCTCAAATTCGAAAACAGGATTCCGTTAGAAGGACTTAAAGCATCTGTAGAAAGTTTGAAAGGGCAGCTTTCCAGGGTGATCGTTGGACAGGAGAACTTCATAGAACTGCTAATTGTGGGTCTTTTGTCTAATGGGCACGTTCTAATTGAAGGAGTGCCCGGAGTTGCCAAAACCATTACTGCTAAATTATTTGCAAAATGTCTTAAAACTGATTTCAGCAGAATCCAGTTCACGCCAGACCTTATGCCAAGTGATGTTCTGGGAACTTCGGTTTTCAATATGAAAACCTCTGAATTCGAATTTAAAAAAGGGCCTGTTTTTTCAAATATCATCTTAATTGATGAGATAAACCGCGCACCGGCTAAAACCCAGGCAGCACTTTTTGAAGTCATGGAGGAACGGCAGATCACCATAGACGGGAAAAGGTTTAAAATGGAAGCTCCATTTATGGTTCTGGCAACACAAAATCCGATAGAACAAGAAGGAACCTATGCTCTACCCGAAGCACAACTAGACAGGTTTCTGTTCAAAATTAATGTAGATTATCCAGATTTTAAGGATGAAGTTGAAATACTGAAAACCCATCACGAGAGAAAAGGAAGATTACCAGAGACAGAAATTGAAGCTGTTTTAACTCCGGAAAAAATAGCTGAGCTGCGGGACCAGATCCACGAGATCCTAATTGAGGAAAAACTTCTAAATTATATCGCTGAGATAGTAAATAAAACGAGGAATCATCCGCATTTATATCTAGGTGCGAGTCCGCGTGCATCTATTGCGATTATGAATGCCGCAAAATCTTTCGCTGCGATAAATGGTCGTGATTTTGTAATTCCAGAGGATATCAAGAATTCGCTGAAACCTATTCTAAGTCATCGCTTAATCTTATCTCCAGACCGGGAAATGGAAGGAATGACGGCTGGTTCAGTCATAGATATGATCGCTCAATCTATAGAAATCCCCAGGTAGTGATAAGTTTCATTAAATCATTATATCTCGGCAGAAGGTTATTTTATATCCTTTTTGGTATTTCCATACTATTTCTTCTGTCCTACTGGATCGAATTTTTATACAGTCCCACCTGGATAACTGCCAGTTTCATCCTCGTCCTGTTATTTTTTGATATGATAGCCTTATATAGGAATAATGGCATTGAAGCTGACAGGATGTTACCTGAAAAGTTTTCGAACTCAGATGAAAATAATGTTGAGATTAATATTAGCAACAAATATGGTTTCAGGGTTTATACAGAAGTCATAGACGAGATACCTGTTCAATTTCAAAAACGAGATTTCCTTAAAAAGATCGTGCTACAGGCACATGATCAAATAGTTTTCGATTATAAACTAAAACCATTGCACAGGGGAGAATATGTCTTCGGCAACCTCAATTTATATGCCTCTACTTTCTTGAAACTGGCCAAAAGAAGATACGTTTTCAATAAAGATCAAATGGTTAAAGTTTATCCATCTTTCATTCAAATGAAGAAACTGGATTTTCTTGCACTAGATCAAAAGATTAGCCTGCATGGAATTAAGCGAATTCGAAGAATTGGTCATACCATGGAATTTGAACAGATCAAGGAATATGTTCGTGGTGATGATGTGCGTACCATTAACTGGAAAGCTACTGCGAAACATGGCAATTTAATGGTAAACCAGTTTCAGGATGAACGGTCTCAACCGGTGTATTCCTTGATAGACTGCGGACGAATGATGAAAATGCCCTTTGAAGGTTTAAGTCTTCTTGATTATGCTATTAACAGTACACTAGCCTTTTCGAACATAGCCTTGAAGAAGAAAGATAAAGTTGGGATGATGTCCTTCTCTAATAAGGTTGATAACCTTCAGAAGGCAAGTTCAAAATTGAATCAGTTAAGCAGGATACTTGAAGCATTATATAATGTTGATACTGGTTTCTATGACAGTGACTTTAGTTTGTTGTATTCAAGGGTAAGGAAACACATAAGTCATCGAAGCCTCCTTATGCTTTATACCAATTTTGAACATATGTCTGGCTTAAAACGTCAACTTCCTTTTCTTACGGCACTTTCGAAACAACACTTGTTAGTTGTGATCTTTTTTGAAAATACAGAAATGACCAGGCTCACCAAGATAGACCCAGAAAATGTGAGTGAAAGTGCTCATCAAACGATTGCTGAGCAATTTTCAAACAATAAGCTTCTCATGGCCAAAGAACTTCATAGACATGGGATCCAAACCTTGCTAACTCCACCGGAAGACTTAAGCATCAACGCTATAAATAAATACCTGGAGATAAAATCCAGAGGATTACTCTAATATTTACGGTTCAGATTATTTTTTCTACAATTCGGTAATTAATTTTTCTTAAGGCAAGTGTTTGAACATAAGTTTGTTTCATAATCAAAAAACAATAGTATTATGAAAACAATAGCTGTATTAGTAGCCATTTTATTAGGATCCTTAGTTCAGGCTCAAACAGAAGAAACAGGAAGCATCACCGCGACAGTACCTAATGTTAGCGGGACTGAAGGAAATGTTAGATTCGGTCTTTATTCTGCAGAAACATTCATGAAATCTGCCCCGGAATTCTCTGTAGATGCTGAGATCAAAGACGGAAAAGCCATCGCTAATTTTGAAAGTGTCCCTGCAGGAACTTATGCCGTTCTCGTAATGCACGATAAAAACGGAAATGGCAAAATGGATTTTGATGCAAACGGAATGCCCCAGGAAAGTTATGGCTCAAGTGGGAATACGATGCCATACGGACCTCCTGTTTGGGAAGAGTCAAAATTTGAATTTAGCGGCGAGAAAAAAGAATTAGAGATTAGATTCTAAAAAGATAAAATAAGCCAGAATCATTTCATCAATCAATTAATCATCATTAAACCCTTCTGCATCAGGAAGGGTTTTTTAATAGATAAAACAAAGTTAATTCTTATTTAAAATAAGAAAAACTTATACCTTTGTAACAAGTAAATCACCAAAATGACAATTACCCAACTCCATTACGTTCTAGCCGTAGCAGAACATAAAAACTTTACAAAAGCTGCCCAAAAGGTCTTTGTAACCCAGCCTACTTTAAGTATGCAGATCCAGAAACTGGAAGAGGAGCTTGAAGTTACTATTTTCGACCGTACTAAAAAACCAATTCAACTTACTGAAGTTGGAGAAAAAATAGTGCAGCAGGCCCGGAACATTGTAAATGAAAGTGACAGGATACAGGATATCGTGGATCAGCAAAAAGGTTTTATAGGCGGAATTTTCAGGCTTGGGGTGATCCCAACCATAATGCCTACTCTTCTACCAATGTTCATTGGTAGTTTTATGAAGAAATATCCCAAGGTAAAACTTAAAATCGAAGAGCTACATACCGAAGCCATTCTGGAAAAATTAAAGGAAGGTCATTTAGATGCAGCTATCGCGGCTACTCCACTGGAAATTGAAGGCATCAAAGAGAATGTTCTCTATTATGAGCCTTTTGTACCATACATCCCTTCAGATCAAATGAGTAATGATTCTGAAAAGATCAACGTGGAAGACCTGGATATTAATAAGATCCTGTTACTCGAGGATGGTCACTGTTTTAAAGATGGAATCATCAATCTATGTAAAGCTTCAAGGGAGTATGGTGAGGATCAATTACAACTGGAAAGCGGAAGTTTCGAAACACTTATTAAATTAGCAAATGAAGGGCTAGGTATGACCCTGCTTCCTTATTTACACACACTGGACCTGAAAGAATCTGAAAAAAAGAACCTTAGAATGTTCAAAGATCCGGTTCCGGCCAGAGAGGTGAGCTTAATCTATAACCGAAGTGAGTTGAAAATGCAGATCATAGAAGCGATACGAAGCACTATTGCGGGCGTTGTGAAAGGTGCAATCACTTTTCAGAATGTGCAAATTATTAGTCCACTCAATAAAAAGAAAGACTATACCACCAATTAAAAAAAAGCGGCTAAAAGCCGCTTTTTTTTAAGTATTTAAATAAATTAAACATTGATTAAGTTCGGGATTCTGCCTGGTTAAAGCGATTATCCATAATCTCAGCTCCTCTATTTCATGAGGTAGTAATCGATCGATCGCTTTTTTAACCTCTTTACAGAACAAATTAGCATCAAAACTTACCTTATTCAGTACAGTTTTGGTGTATTCAAACATCGCTCTCGCCATAATTTGAAATTGATTTAAGTTAAAGTTAGGTTGACAATAATAAGTAGTATTCTACTATAGGCAGTATGATTTTTTGGTAGGTTAAATATAGAAAACCTATTTCATTTTAACAAAATTTTTCAAGTTTTAATAATCTTAAAAACGATTATCTCCACTTATTACATCACCAATTCCGCCGAGGATACTTCCTTCTCCTTTATCTTTTCCGCCTCCTTGTGGGGCAGCCTGATGAATTCTGCTGGCAAGTCGGCTAAAAGGTAAAGATTGTATATACACTGTACCTGGTCCGGTTAAGGTTGCAAAGAACAATCCTTCGCCTCCAAAAAGGGTATTTCTTATTCCTCCCACAAATTCTATATCGTAATCTACAGTTTGATCAAAACCAATAATACAGCCGGTATCTACTTTCAATTTCTCTCCAGGCTGTAATTCCTTTCTGGCCATGGTTCCGCCGGCATGAACAAATGCCATCCCGTCTCCTTCCACTTTTTGCATGATAAAGCCTTCGCCTCCAAAAAAGCCTCGGCCAAGTTTCTTACTGAATTCTATACCAATGGAAACTCCTTTGGCCGCGCATAGGAAGGCATCTTTCTGGCAGATAAATTTACCTTTAAAACGAGTGAGATCTATCGGGATAACCTTACCAGGATAAGGTGAAGCAAAACTAATCTTCTTTTTGCCCTGTACCTCGTTAGAAAAAATAGTCATAAAGAGACTTTCACCTGTAAGAAGCCTTTTACCAGCACCAAGAACTTTTCCCAGGAATCCTTCATCCTGTTTGGAACCATCTCCAAAAATGGTATCCATTTTTATACCGCTGTCCATCATCATAAAGTTTCCGGCTTCAGCGATTACGGCCTCCTGAGGATCCAGCTCGAGCTCTACGTACTGCATTTCTTCCCCGAAGATCTGGTAATCTATTTCATGTGCATTCATAATTAAAATTTTTGATTGATGAATTGTAAATCTAATCTATAGGTATAGATCCTGAGGTTTCTGTTACCGCTTTGACTTAAGTTTAACAGTCCATTCAAATTCAAAAACCGAAACTTCTATTCCATCTTCATTTATTCCAACAGATTTCATCCAGAACGTTTGTCCTTCTCCTGTTTCTATTGTTTTCTCTAAAGCCTCATTCACTTTATTACCGTCATAACAGGTAAATTTGATTTTACCGGTAGCTTTTTTAGTGAAACTTGCCTTATTCTGAGCAACGAGCATAGACACCTTCTTATTAGATTCCTGAATCTTACTCATTACAAGTGCTCCTGTACTTAATTCTGCCGCCATGGCCTGCACGGCAAAATACATGGAGTTGAATGGATTTTGATTTATCCAGCGGTGTCTAACTCCTACCTCACATTCAGTTTGGTCTATATGTCTTACCCTCACCCCACATAACCAGGCACTTGGTAATTTAAACATTAAAAAAGAATTGAGTTTTGAGGGTGATAGCTTCATTTGAAAGAATAATTGATTGAATTTTTCATAAATGTACCAATTATGTTCCAGTAATCAATTCTTAATTTTTTGTTAATTTTTAGTACTTTGTTTTGCATAATACCTTCTTTTAGATATATATTTGTATAAGATTCTAATAGGTTATAAACTTTATCAATCAAAATCATCATGAAAAAATCATTTCACACTCAGACAATTGACATATCGAATGATCAACATCAAACGATAACGAGAACACAAATCTATCTTGCTGTAGCTTTTATCTACATCTACTTTATAACAGTAATTTTCTTTTAATATCAATCAGAACAAAATCAATTTAGAATGACCACAGAAACCATCAATCCTAATAAAACCCTGGCTACCGTACTTCATCTATCGGTATTCACAAAATATTTCATACCACTGGGGAATTTCATCTTTCCCATGTTGCTATGGCTGTCAAGAAAACAGGATCCGTTTGTAGATCATCATGGACGAAATGCCCTGAATTTTCAGATTAGCATGTTCCTCTACACGGTATTTATTGTAGCAGTTGGAGCCGCAACTTTTGTTTATTTCGGTATGAAATTCACTGTAAATGAGCCTTTGTTCTTTGAAACAGATTCATTTGTAATTGACAATTTTTCTGACGCCCTGCCTTTCATAACCATCGCAGGGATACTCGGAATAATTTTACTAGGCCTTTTTATCCTTGAACTATTTGCGGTCATCAACGCAAGTATTAAGGCGAATGAAGGAAAATTGTATAATTATCCATTAACCATCAATTTTTTAGGTTCGGAAGGACCGGACTTTACTAATCATCAATCAGATCAATCAAAAAATGAACAGTTTAATGACACCCAAAAACAAACACTATGAAGATTGAAAATACAAAAGCCCAGATGCGTAAGGGTGTACTGGAATACTGTATTCTCTCGGTTTTAAGAGATGAGGATGCCTATGTGGCAGAGATTCTGGACACTTTAAAAGACGCTAAGCTTCTGGTAGTGGAAGGTACTATTTACCCATTGCTTACCAGGCTTAAAAACGCAGGCCTTCTCAATTACAGATGGGAAGAGTCCACCAGCGGGCCACCAAGAAAATACTATGGCCTCACCGAAACAGGCAAAATTTTTCTAAGGGAACTAACAGGTACCTGGGAAGAATTGCAATCTGCAGTAAACATCGTAACCACTCAAAAAAAGAAGAACCATGAATAAGACCGTAAATATAAATCTTGCCGGCACTTTCTTTCATATAGATGAGGATGCCTATGCCAGACTTCAACGATATCTGGAGGCGATTAGGCATTCATTCTCCAATACACAGGGACGTGATGAGATCATCTCAGATATTGAAGCTCGTATTGCTGAATTATTTAATGAAAAGATCAAAAACGACCGACAGGTAATCAGTATAAAAGAAGTAGAAGAAGTAATCACTATCATGGGGCAACCCGAAGATTATATGGTGGATGAAGAGATCTTCGAAGATGAACCAAAACGAACCAGGTCTACAAAGACCGTTGGAAAACAATTATTCCGAGATACAGAAAATGGTCATGTAGGAGGAGTTTCTTCCGGTCTTGGGCATTACCTGGGAATTGAAGCTATCTGGGTGAGACTATTATGGATCTTACTTACGATATTCTCCAGTGGAGCCTTTATTTTAATATACATTGCTTTCTGGATCTTTGTTCCTGAAGCTAAAACCACTGCCGATAAACTGGCAATGCGCGGAGAGGAGGTAACCGTCAGCAATATCGAGAAAAAGATACGTGAGGGTTTTCACGGGGTTTCAGATAGTATAAAAAATGTAGACTATGAGAAATATGGTAAGCAGGCCAGCGCCGGTGCCAGCTCTGCAGCTACAACCCTTGGTAGCATTATCAAGTTCTGTCTGAAACTATTCGTAAAATTCGTAGGAATACTATTATTGTTAATCGCCGGATCTACTCTAATAGCCCTTTTTGTAGGATTATTCGCCGTAGGCACTTTCGGGATCATCGATGCACCCTGGACAGATTACATTAACATGGTAAATAGCGGAGCACCAATCTGGCTTATTTCATTGTTAGTATTTTTTGCCGTGGGAATCCCGTTCTTCTTCCTATTTGTTTTAGGACTGAAGATATTAGTGAAGAATTTGAAATCCTTAGGTAGAATAGCATTGCTTACTTTACTTGGAGTTTGGTTGATTTCAATTATAGGTCTTACTGTAGTAGGAGTTAGCCAGGCAACGAACAGAGCCTTCGATGGCGAAGTGGCTAATACAGAAAAGCTCGGCGTGTTCCCTACAGATACTCTTTTCCTCAGGATGAGAAACAATCGTGAATTTTCCAAAAAAACCTGGAGAAGTTCAGATTTTAGGTTGGCTTACGATAATAACCAGAAGATCATTGTAGGCAATGATATCAGGTTAATCGTTAAGTCTACTCAGGATTCTCTCGGTAAATTGGAGATCATAAAGTTTGCTGAAGGAAAAGATTACCAGGATGCTAGGGATAGAGCAGCAAATATTCGATATTCAACCAGTTTGATTGGGAATGAATTATTGCTAGACAGCTATTTTACTTCAGATGCAGATTATGGTTACCGCGACCAGGAAGTACAGGTCACTGTTTATTTGCCAGAGGGAACCATTCTGTATGCTGATGATAACACTTCATCTTTTCACCGGAATTATGATTCCTATGGTGATATTTTAAACAGTGGTGAAGAAGGTTATTTTCTCAAGATCATGGAAGATGAAACCCTTTGTGAAGACTGTCCTGTGGAAACCTGGGAAAATGAAGATAACACCTGGGAAGAAGATGAAGAAGACTGGGATAGCTCAGACGATTTCAACACCGGGGAAACTAAGAACAGAAATAACCCGGAGGACCCTGAAATTGAGAATGAAGACATGAACGAGCAGGAAGAAAATCCGGCCGTAACAGACACAAACAAAGTAGATCAAACAATTTAACTATGAACTCTCTAATAAATCTTGTTATAAGTTTTGTTTTGGCAATTCTGTTTGGGCAACAAACAGAGGAACCAAAAACTGCAAACTACGAAGGGCAAAACGATCCCATTGAGATCTTTGAGACCCTTGAGTGCCGGCAACAGGTGCTGGAATGCTAACCGGCCAAAGCAAAAGCCTCCATCTGGAGGCTTTTTTTATATTTGGATGAATCTAAATTTTCAACATGATCAAAAAACTACCTCTAGTACTACTTATCATTTTTATTTCCTGTAAAGCACAGGATAAAGTAAAAGGCAGCCGAAATGTAAAAACTGAACAATACGACCTTAAATCTTTTCATAGCATCCAGGTAAAAGGTGATTTTGAAATAGGGATACTCAAGGGAAGTAAACCCATGATAGAGATCGAGGCTGATGACAATTTGCATGACCTGATACAGACAGATGTGATCGATGGCGTGCTCTACATAAAACCAATTAAGAAAATAAGCCGTAGCAAGAGGCAGGAATTAAGGATCACATTTTCTGATACTTTGAAAAGTATCCTTGTTGCCGGAGAAGTTAAATTATCATCTCTTCAGGATTTATTCCTGAATGATTTTGACCTACAAACCAGAAAGGAAGCCAAAGCTTTTTTAACTCTTACGGCAAGGTCCTTCAGCCTCATTCAAAGCGATGATTCTAAAGCTGAACTCAATGTTACTGCTACAGACTGTTCCTGGCAACTAAACCAGTCTTCTGAGGTTAAAGCTTTGGTAAATGCTTCGATTTTCAATGTAGATATCTATGAAAAGGCTTCGGCTAGAATTGAAGGAGATGTAAAGGAAATTAAAATAAGAGCCGACCAGTCTTCAAATTTCGACGGCGAGAACCTAACCAGTATTCAGGCAGAGATCCTGGCTCAGGGTAATTCAGAAATAAAGGTGAATGCTATAGACAGCTTGAATATAAGGGCGAATGGTAACAGCGAAATTGAAGTATACAATGAACCAAATATCAATATTCTTGAATTCAAAGATGAAGCCATACTGGCCAAAAAAGAATTTGGTAAAGGCCTTTTTAATTAAATCGGAACTGCTAAAGTTTTCAGAAAGCCAGTTATATATTTATATGAACTAGTAATTTTACCGGCTAATTTTAAATATTGGAATCATGAAATATTTATTTAAATCCGTGCTATTATTACTTGTTCTAAGCCTTGGATTTGTTGCCTGCCGAAATACAGAAAAGGACGAGGAGAAAACTGAAGTCCAGAAAATGATGGAAGACCCAGATAATAAAGTTGAAGTTAAGGACGGAGGCGACAAGATCAAGATCGAAACTCCTAAAGGTGACGAGGTGAAGATCAAAAAAGATGGTGATGAATATAAGAAGAAAGTAGATCGTGCAGATGGCAGCGAATCTAAAGTAAAAATCGATGGTGACGAGGTAAAAGTGAAAACAGATAATTAGATTATTATCTTACGCCAATAAGCTAAAAAATCCCGCAAAGGCGGGATTTTTTTTGTTTTTATTCCAATTCAAACCTAAACCGTTTCAGGTCTGGTTTGAGGTTTTTGAATGTCTTCTTCGGTTTCGATTTCGGCTAAATAACGTTCAGCATCAAGTGCTGCCATACAACCTGTACCGGCTGCTGTTACAGCCTGTCGGTAGATCTTATCCTGAACATCTCCTGAAGCGAATACTCCCGGAATGTTGGTTTTAGTAGATTTACCTTCAGTAATGATATAACCAGTATCGTCCATAGTGATCCAATCCTTGAAGATATCAGTATTCGGTTTATGTCCAATAGCCACGAAGAATCCTGTAATATCGATCTCTTCCTTTTCTCCGGTTTGGTTATTTACCATTCTAAGACCTTCTACCACCTGTTCTCCCAGGATCTCATCTACTTCAGTATTATATCTTAAGTCTATATTTTTGGTATTTTCAACTCTATGCTGCATTGCCTTAGAAGCTTTCATGTAATCCTTACGCACCAGCATGGTCACTTTATTACAAATATTGGCAAGATAAGTAGCTTCTTCCGCAGCGGTATCACCACCACCAACGATTGCTACATCCTGACCCTTATAGAAGAATCCGTCGCAAACCGCACAGGCAGAAACCCCACCTCCACGTAATTTTTGCTCACTGGGTAATCCTAGATATTTGGCCGTAGCACCTGTGGAAATAATAATAGATTCTGCTTCTATCCATTTAGAATTATCTACGCAGGCTTTATGAATACCTCCTACTTCTTTAGAAAATTCCACCTCGGTTATCATTCCTATTCTAACTTCGGTTCCAAAACGTTCTGCCTGTTCCTGAAGATCCATCATCATCTTAGGACCATCGATTCCTTGCGGATATCCAGGGAAGTTATCTACCTCTGTCGTGGTAGTAAGCTGCCCTCCAGGTTCCATTCCTGTATACATTACTGGTTTCATGTCGGCTCTGGCAGCATAGATCGCCGCAGTATATCCGGCAGGCCCCGAACCTATGATCAAACATTTTATTCTTTCTATATTATCACTCATTGTCTTTAATTTTCACTGTCTAAAAGTAGGAAGATTAATAGAAAACTTACATCTTTTGTTATTAAGATCGTCTATTTGTTAATAAGCCCTAAAAATAATGACAGAAAACCGCCACAGTTAGAGCAAAATTAAAAGATAAAATTACCTTTGCCAAGCATGGAATTGAGTTTGTTCAATATTCTGGATATGCTGGGAACCATTGCTTTCGCAATTTCGGGAGCCCTTTCTGCCATGAATCGAAGGCTGGATCCCTTCGGGATATTTATCATTGCATTTGTTACTGCCATTGGTGGTGGAACGGTGAGAGACATTCTGGTTGGCGAAAACCCCGTATCATGGATGGAAAATACGGTCTATGTATATCTTATAGGCATAGTTACCATATTTGCTATCATTTTCAGAAATAAACTCAACTATCTTAAAAAATCCCTTTTCCTATTTGATACCATCGGGCTGGGTGTATTTACGATTACCGGGGTAGAAACCGGAATACAAAATGGACTGGATCCTATTATTTCAGTAGCTCTTGGTGCCATGTCTGGTACTTTTGGCGGGGTAATCCGTGATATTCTTTGTAATGAAATTCCTGTTATTTTCAGAAAAGAAATTTATGCAACAGCCTGTTTGATTGGAGCCCTGGTATTTGTTACACTTCACGACCTAAATGTGGATACCGACCTTATTTACTTAATAACTTCACTAATCGTGATCGGGATAAGGATCCTGGCGGTGAAATACCACATCACACTTCCCTCTTTTTACCCGGTACATCCGAAAAGTAGCAAAAGAAGACCATAGGCTTCAATTAACTGATTACCAATAGTTTCAGTATCTTTATAAAAATTTACTGAATGGCCACACAGGAGAAAATAATTATCGTAGAAAATGATATTCCTATGGCTGCGAAGTTGTCTTTACAATTAAACCGCCTTGGTTATAAAATTACTGGTATTTTTTCCCGGTCTAAAGATGCTCTCTATTTTCTTGAACGGGAAGTCCCAGACCTTATCCTACTTGACGATAAATTGAAGGGTAAGCTTAATGGTTTGAATGGAAACCAGCCCTCCTCTCCTATTATTTACTTTAATAAAAGCTCAGCAGAAGCCATAGAAAGTCTAATCCCCCGTTCAGTAAAGCAAAAGAAAGGGCTATTGAAAAAGGAATTGAAAAATTCCCTGAAAAAGATCCGAAAAACTTCACAGAGGGTATTATTCGATAAGAATAAACATTACATCCTTAAAGATCGCATTTTTATTAAGCACAGGGATAGAATGCTAAAGATCTCACTGGACGATATCCAATATATAGAAGCCGACAGGAATTACTGTAAAGTCTATTCCGAAAATAAAAATTATCTCCTGGTTACGACTCTTAAGGAAGTTGAAGAAAAACTTATTGATAGGAGATTCTTGAGAATTCATAGATCTTATATCGTTAATATTAGCCATATAGATGAAATAGGTGGGAATTATGTTGTCATTTTTGGCCATTCCTTACCTCTTAGCAAGAACATGAGACAGGAGTTATTCAATCACTTGCAGGTTATTTAAATTTCCTTTTGCCAAGATTAGCCATTTTCTTACCCCTCCGGTAAGTAATTCCCTGCCTTCGGTAAATTTTTCAATACTCCCGTCCTAAGTGGCAAACGTAGCTTGAGTTTACTTCCTAAATTCCACATCGTTAACCAATTAAAATTTCTACACGATGTATTCAAAAAAAATAAATTTAATCATACTAGTAATTTCTGGCCTGTTATTTTCGTACACATATGCCCAGAATGACCGGTACCAGTTATACGTGGTTCATGAAGACCATGTAATAGACGGAAAAATGGATCAGCACCACCAGGGAGATAAAAACCTGGTAGATGCAGCCAAAAAAGAAAATATGAAGGGAATGGATTGGATCACCTTTGTTGCAGACGATAACAGGGTGATGTACCTCTCTCCTATTGACAAAATGGGAGATCTTGACAAGAATCCGTTTGAAAACCTTGAGAAAAAACTTGGTGAAGAGGCTTTTGATGATCTATTCGATGCCTATGATGGCACCTATTCACAGCACGGAGACTATATTTTAAGACTGGATAAGGAGCTATCTTATATGCCCGAAGGAATCACGCAAACTCCGGCAGGTCAGGATTACCGGGAACTTATCTTTTACCATATTCCTCCGGGAATGGAAGAAAAGGCAGAGGAGTTAGCCCGTTCCGTTAAGAAGATGTACACAGAAAAGAATTCAAAGATCCACTATAGGTTATATAAATCAGGATTTGGAACCATGGGAAATTATTTCATGGTGGCTGTAGCGGCAAAAGATGCCAAAGACCTGGAACAACGCAGAGAAGAAAACACCAATATGCTGGGTGATGAAGCCGAGGCTTTACGTGAAAAGATTGAAAGTACATTTTCAGATATAGAAAGGGTTACAGGTCATTTAAAACCTGAATTGTCTTATGTTCAAAATTAAAATTACAGATATGAAAAGCTTATTATTAACCATAATTGGCCTATTCGTTATAGTCAATGCCGTTAATTCCCAAACGGTTTATAAGAATTTACAGGATCTAAGAGATGCCTATGTAGAAGCGCTAAAGAATTCTGATACGGAAACCATTCTTAATCTATATTCAGATGATGCCAGTATCCATAGTGTGGATGGAAAACTGGTGAACGGTTCTAATGAAATAAGGAGTTTATACAACGATTTCTTCAAAAATT
The DNA here is from genome assembly GCF_022489035.1 of Christiangramia lutea. GTDB lineage: Bacteria > Bacteroidota > Bacteroidia > Flavobacteriales > Flavobacteriaceae > Christiangramia > Christiangramia lutea. The sequence goes on along the minus strand of NZ_JAKVTV010000002.1, from coordinate 33,053 downwards.
CCAAGGCTACAATTGAGTTTAAGAACGTCTCTGAAGACAAGCTTTCCGATGATATTTTCTTTTACCACGATAAGGTCTTTTTGAATATTGAAGGAGACGAAAATACCAGAGACATTGAAGTTGTAAATATCGCTCAAAGAGTAGATGGAAAGTGGAGAGTCATCAAAAGTTACAGATGGCCAAAACCATAACAATAGATTGACATATAGATATCCCTTAGTTTACCATCTTCACCCTGCTATGCCTGGTAATTCATATTAACCATTTAATATAATTATTATGCAAATTAGACTTAAAATTGCCAGTTTTCTCACTCTATTATTGATCTCTCTAGTTTCCATGGCTCAGGAAGGAGAGAACCAGGCATTTCTGGTACATGAAGACAGGGTTAAACCATCGATGACGAGAGAATACGAAAAAGTATCTAAAGATCTCGTATCGGCCTGCAAGACAAATAATGTGAAGAACATTAACTGGTCTGTCGCATCGATGCATGACGGAACTTACCTGGCTATCACTCCCATTAAAGACCTTGCCGATATCCAGAATTTCAATTTTGAAGACCTTAGGGAGAAAGTTGGAGATGCGAAATTCAACCAGATGTTTGAGAATTTCAATAAATGTTATTCGAACCACGGAGATTACGTAACTATTTTAATGCCATCACTCTCTTATATGCCAGATGGCCTTACCACAAATACAGAAGGTAAGAATTACCGCGTTTGGCACAGATTGGATGTTTCCCCGGCAAATATTCAGAAGGTACAGGATAAAATGAAGGAGTTGAAGGCACTATACGCCTCTAAGAACTCAAAAATGCATTATCGAATCTACCAAAGCGGGTTCGGGAATGTAGGAGATTATTTCGTTGCAGTAATTTCAGCTAAAGACGCTGTAGATTATGACTCCATGAGTGCAGAAAACCAGAAGCTTATAGGGGATGAAGGGAAAAAGATCTTCGACGAAATGTTCGAATATGTTGATGCATATACCGTAAAGAGAGGCAGCATGAGACCAGATCTTGCATACCAACCAGAAGAATAAATTAAAACAATCTAAAACCAAAAATGATGAAAAAGTTAATCATCCTAATCCTTATGGCCTTTATGGTCATAGGATGTAATCAAACAACAAAAGAAGAAGAAAAAGAGGTTAGATACACCCAGGATTCTCAAGAGATCAACACCTTGAAAGCTGCCATTAGTGATTATGAAAAAGCAGACTGGGAAGCAATGAAAAATCACTATGCAGATACGGCCCAGATATTCCATAATAGTAACCAGGGAAAACGTATAGCTGATATAGTTAAACAACATCAGGAAAGTCTCGGAAATTTAGACAGTTATGGATTCATAGCGGACGAAAATGAATATGAAATGGTTCTTACCGACGATGGGAATACCTGGGTGAATTTTTGGGGAGACTGGAAAGCCACCTTACCCGGGAACAGTAAGGATGTGGTAGTTCCCGTACACCTCACTGCCCAGTTTAAAAATGGAAAAATAGTGAGAGAACACGGCTATTGGGACAATGGAATAATGACCATGGCCATGCAGCAAAATGATACGATCCAGGAAGGACAGGAATAGTTTTTAAAAAATTAGGATTATGAAAACAGTAGGGATAACCGGCGGATCAGGTTTCATTGGCAGCTATATCACCAAAAAGTTTCTGGATGAAGGCTACAAGGTTAAGGTCTCAGTTACCAATATCTCAAAAAGTGATAAATATGAGCATCTATTTGAACTGGGAAATGAGGATAATCTTTCCATAAAAGACCTGAATGTTCAGGATCTTGAATCTCTAAGAAGTTTTACTGCCAACTGTGATTTGATAGTTCATTGCGGAACACCTTTTCAGCTAGGTGTAGAAGATCCGAAAAGAGATCTTTTTGAACCAACCATAAACGGAACTGAAAATTTCCTGAAGATCGTAACCAAAAACAAGGATCTCGAAAAGGTCATTTTCGTGGCTTCGGTTGCGGCCTTTAATACCTCCTTCCCCTACCCTGTAGCCGGTAGGGATCCAGATCACCTTTATACCGAAGAGGATGCCCCCTACCTGGACGAGGCCAATATTCCTTATGCCCAGGCTAAATATTATGCAGATCAGACTGTAAGAAAGTTTATAGACAGTCATCCCGATTTAAGTACTGAAATAGTCTCTGTTTCCCCGGTAACGGTAGTAGGTGACCCACTTTCTAACCGGGAAGACTCTACCTCGGTAAATCTTCAGCGGGTATTTAAATCTAAAAATGCACCAGGACCATTTATTCAGACTCTGTTTGATGAAGATGTTGAATTCGCCCTGGTGGATGTGGAAGATGTAGCTGAAGCAGTTTTTAAAGCTGCTATCCAAAAGGGAAACCATGCTAAGAATTATTTGTTGACCAGTGAGAGCTGGAGGATTTCAGATATCTCTAAAATGTTGAATGGCGATAAACCAGAGGGAAATGCCAGAATGGTTTATAGTAATGCCCTGGCCCGGGAGGAGCTTGGAATGGAGTTCAGACCAGCCAAAGAACCTCTAAAAAGATTCAGTAAAATATAAGTTTTAATATTCGAAAAAATGAAAGCAAAAATAAAAAGTCTAAAGCTAGGATTGTTAATCTTGTTCCTTGCTTTCGGTGTTAAGTTTTATGCCCAGGACGCGGCAAAAATAGACCCGGATCATTATAAGGTTGAACTAGAAAATGATCAGGTAAGAGTACTGAGGATCACATACAATTCTGGTGACGAATCTAAAATGCATAGTCATCCCGAGGGTGTAGCTGTTTTTTTAACAGATCATACCGCTGAAATGAAAACTGACAACGGAAGTATAATTGAAATGGACGGTAACGCAGGTGATGTGCTTTGGGTTGATCAGGCCAAACATCAACCTAAAAATATGGGAACTAAGCCTTTTGAACTAATCCAGGTAGAGCTGAAGAATAATCTGAAGGTTACTGGTAGGAAAAGCTTACATCTATTCGAACTTCCAGATGGGGTAAGCGAAAAACAACTGAGCGATTTTTTAGATGAAATGAACCAGGCCATCAGTGATGAGGGTTACCCTGGTGCAGGTTACCATCTTTATAAGATCAGCGATCAGCATGATAAATACAAATACTTTATGGAAGGAGTATGGCCAGATGCTGCGACCTATGATAAGATCCATGATTCTGAAAAATGGAAAAATGCTGCAGCAAAGGGTAAAGATATGATCGATAAGATCCAGGCAAATGAACTATACCTGAAAGCAGAAAAAGTAAATTAATTTTGAAATAAGAACCAAAAAAAACGGGTGCTGATAATTTTGAATTATAGCACCCGATTTTTATTTCTTTATATTATTAGTGAGGGAGCTTGTCCCTTAAAAGTCCGTAAATAAAAGTGCCCAGGATCGCAGAAAGGAATACTACGATCACAGAAACATATCCTGCACCTATAAGCGTATAGATTGGTCCCGGACATGCCCCGGCAAGTGCCCAGCCGAGTCCGAAAATGATTCCACCGAACATATATCTGCTAAAACTCCTATTCTTCGGAACGAATTGTATCTGCTCCCCGTTCACATCTTTCAATTTCTTCTTTTTAATGATCTGGATTCCCAGAACTCCCAGGAATAATGCCGAGCCTATAATACCGTACATATGGAAAGCCTCGAACCTGAACATTTCATAGATGCGAAACCAGGAAGCCGCTTCAGATTTGAACATTACGATTCCTAATAATATACCTGTAAATAAATATCCTATAACTTTCATATCTTAAAATATTAAAGGGAACAATAAGTGAATCATTACCAGACCTCCAATGAAAAAACCAATAACTGCAATAAGTGAAGGCATCTGCAGATTACTTAAACCGGAGATCGCATGCCCTGAAGTACATCCACCGGCCCATCTTGCGCCAAATCCTATCAGGATTCCGCCAATAATAAGAATAGCCAGAGATTTTAAATTCGTTAGAGCCTCCAGGCTATATAGTTCATCTGGCAAATAAGCCTCCCCTGAACTTTGAAATCCCAGGTTATTAAGATTTTGAACTGTTACGGGATTGATCGCTACTGCAGGATCTGCGGTAAGAAAATTCATGGCGATAAAACCTCCAATTGCCGCTCCAGTGATCACGATAAGATTCCATCTCTGGGCTTTCCAGTTAAAGTCGAAAAAGCTAGCCTTATTATCGGCACCACACATGGTACAGATCGTTCTAAGGTTAGACGACATTCCAAATTGCCTTCCCTGAAAGATCAACAGGAACATGATAAGGGCGATAAGAGGCCCGGCAACATACCATGGCCAGGGTTCCAAAATAAATTCCATAAACATTTTTATTGAGTTGCAAATAAACGATAAGAATGCCCTAAATTCAGTAACAATGGTTACAAATAGGCTTCCCTATCAATTTTCAGAACAATAATCTGCGATATTTTGTAGTACCTTTTGGGAAAGCCTTACAAGAGTCTGTGAACTCCAGCCGGCACTCTTGCTGTGAGCGATTACCCTTTCTAAATTTTCGGTTTCTTCGGAGAGTTCCTTCTTTCCGTCCCCATCGAAAATAGCAAAATTGCCTTCTTTCTTAATCCAATTTCCAAAAGCTTGCTCATTAAAGGGAAGCCCTAACGAAGTATTGATCAGTATCTTTCCATTACCTAAGATTTCGAATTCCTTCTCTCCCATTAATTCTGTATTCTTGGGAAGATGGAATGATATCAATTCACAGGTATCCAATAATTCATTGAATTCAAGATATTTAATACCGTTCTCTTTTTCAGTTTTCCTGTTTCTACTGTAATAATGCAGATCGGCACCGAATGGTTTCAGGCAGTCTGCCAACAACTGTCCGGTTACGCCAAATCCAATGATCCCGATTTTAAGATGTGTCAATTCCCTGGGCAGTTCCTTCCATTGAATTTCTTTATAGCCATTTAACAGCTGGATTAATTCAGAAATGATAAACTCTGCAACCCCGGGATCTCCATAATCACGAATTCCTTTTACCGAAATCCCTCTTTCCCGGGCGAATTCCACCGCTACATTTGCCGAATCATTATCGTAAAGGCTGCAGGCCATCCCTATATACTTTAGATCGTTACATTTTCCAATGATCCCCTTTCCTATCTGGGTTCTCCAGGAAACAATGATCGCATCTGCATCTTGAATTCTGTCTATTACTTCCTGATCATTTTCAGGGTAATCATGATAGACCTTCACCTCATCAGCGAATTGCTCCAGATCATTTATGGCCTGCTCATTCAATTTAGTCTCATCTACGCAAACGATTTTATTAAATTTCATGAAGAAAATTTTTATGAATTATTGCTTATCCTCAACTCGTTTCAGGATCTCTATAAATGGAGGCCACTATTTGAGATGCTGAAACAAGTTCAGTATCACGACCCTAAAAAACAAAAAAGGCTGAAATTTCTTTCAGCCTTAATTTTTACAATGGAATATTTCCGTGTTTTCTATTCGGCCTGAGCACGTGCTTATTTTCCAAAGCACTGAAGGCTTTTATTAGTTTTCGTCGGGTATCTTTAGGCATAATCACCTCATCGATAAATCCACGTTGAGCAGCTTCAAAAGGAGTAGCGAATTTCTCGGCATATTCAGCTTCTTTTTCCGCAAGTTTCTTTTCAGGATCTTCTGAAGCAGCAATTTCCTTTCTGAAAATGATCTCAGAAGCACCCTTTGCTCCCATTACCGCGATCTCTGCAGTTGGCCACGCAAAGTTAAAATCGGCACCGATATGCTTGGAGTTCATCACGTCATAAGCTCCTCCGTAAGCTTTCCTGGTAATTACGGTTACTTTTGGCACCGTTGCTTCACTTAATGCATAGAGAAGTTTAGCTCCGTGCAAAATGATCCCGTTCCATTCCTGGTCTGTTCCCGGAAGGAAACCAGGTACGTCTACAAGCACAAGAAGCGGAATATTAAAACAATCGCAGAACCTGGTAAATCTTGCTGCTTTTTTAGATGAATCTACGTCCAGAACTCCGGCAAGACTCATTGGCTGGTTGGCGATTACTCCTACACTTCTTCCTCCAATTCTTGAAAAACCAACAATAATATTATCAGCGTAATCTTTATGCACTTCAAAGAAGGTGTCGTCGTCTATAATTCCTTTTATAACCTCATGCATATCATAAGGTTTATTGGAACTATCAGGAACTATGCTTTCAAGTACTTCTCTATGTTCATCTCCTAATTCAAATGGTAATTTTTCAGGTGCAGTCTGATTGTTCTGAGGCATATAGCTTATGAGCTGCTTAATATTCTCAAGACAGATAATATCATTGGAAGCGGTGAAGTGAGTAACCCCAGATTTTGTAGAGTGCGTACTTGCTCCTCCAAGTTCCTCTGAAGTTACATTTTCGTTCGTAACAGTTTTTACCACATTTGGCCCGGTGACGAACATATATGAAGTATCTTCAACCATCAGCGTAAAGTCGGTCATCGCTGGAGAGTAAACCGCTCCACCGGCACAAGGTCCCATTATTGCCGAAATTTGAGGGATCACCCCGGAAGCTTTTACATTTCTATGAAAGATATCGGCATAACCACCAAGAGACTTTACACCTTCCTGAATTCGTGCACCACCGGAATCGTTCAAACCTATCATTGGAGCGCCAACCTTCACGGCCATATCCATCACCTTACAGATCTTCTCTGCATGTGTTTCAGATAAGGATCCTCCAAAAACAGTAAAATCCTGTGCGAAAACGTAAACCAGCCTTCCATGAATGGTTCCGTAGCCGGTGATGACACCATCTCCGTAGAATTTCTGTTTATCCATCCCGAAATCGGTTGTACGGTGAGTCACTAAAACTCCCATTTCTTCGAATGAATTCTCATCCAACAAATATTCCACTCGCTCACGAGCAGTTAACTTCTTCTTTTCGTGCTGCTTGGCTATTCTTTTCTCTCCTCCACCTTTGTGGGCTTCGGCGATCTTTTCTTTTAATTTATCGAGGTTCTGACTCATCTCTCAATTCTGAATTTTAGTTGTGTGGTAATCTTAGTTGCTCCTTATCCTGCATATATTGCTTCAAGGCCATAAGAGCGGCTAGTTTCGCTTCTTCTTCGGTTTCTTCTTTCAGAGCTTCCGGAGAGTAATATTTCTTTACGAAATGTGTATCGAAATTACCGCTTCTGAAAGCATCATGCTGGAATACAAATTTTCCGAAAGGCAAGGTTGTGCTCACTCCTTCTACGATATAATGATCTATTGCTTTGATCATCATTTGAATGGCTTCTTCCCTGGTCTTACCATAAGTGATCAACTTGGCTAACATGGGATCGTAATAAATAGGGACTTCCATACCTTCTTCAAAACCGTTATCCAGCCTTATCCCCTCTCCTACCGGAACTTCATATTTTTCAAGGGTTCCCGTGCTAGGCATAAAATCTTCCAACGGATCTTCAGCATATACCCTAAGTTCCATGGCGTGGCCTTTAATCTTAAGATCATCTTGAGTAAATGATAGCTCCTCACCTCTGGCAACCAGGATTTGTTGTTCCACAAGGTCTACTCCGGTAATATATTCGGTAACCGGATGTTCCACCTGTAATCTTGTATTCATTTCCAGGAAGTAGAAATTCCTGTTTTCATCAAAAAGGAATTCTACCGTTCCGGCTCCTACATAATCACAGGCTTGGGCAACTTTTACAGCGGCCTCTCCCATTTCTTTCCTTAAATTCTCATCCAGCACTACTGAAGGAGCTTCTTCCACTACTTTCTGGTGCCTACGCTGAATACTGCATTCTCTTTCAAATAAATGCAGATAGTTTCCGTGAGTGTCTGCTAGTACCTGGATTTCGATATGTCTTGGCGAGGCCACGTATTTTTCAATAAACACCGAACCGTCCCCAAAAGCAGATTCTGCCTCACTAATGGCACGTTTCATCTGGTCTTCAAGGTCCTTTTCCTTTTCAACAATACGCATTCCCTTACCTCCACCACCGGCAGAAGCTTTTATAAGAATAGGAAAACCGATATCCCTGGCAATTTTCTTTGCTTTTTCGGTATCGGTGATGGCTTCATCAATTCCAGGAACCATAGGAATATCGTAAGCCTTTACAGCATCCTTAGCTGCCAGCTTACTTCCCATTATTTTAATGGCCTTTGATCCCGGACCTATCCAGGTGATTCCATTTTTCTCTACAGATTCAGCGAATGTAGCATTTTCACTCAGGAACCCATATCCCGGGTGGATACCATCCACATTAAGACTTTTTGCTACTTCTATTATTTTATCACCTTTCAGGTAAGATTCACTGGATGGAGCCTCACCAATACAAACCGCTTCATCGGCAAACTTCACATGTGGCGCATTCCTGTCGGCTGTAGAATAGACAGCTACTGTGTCTATCCCCATTCGTTTTATGGTTTTCATCACTCTTAAAGCAATCTCCCCCCTGTTGGCTACTAATATTTTTTTCATTTTGATGTTTTAATAAGACCTCCAGACTAGGCTTGAGGTTACTTCTCATTAAGTTTAAAATTTAGATTTCGATCTATCGAATACTGGCTTTAAATTACTCCATTTCGATCAAGAGCTCATTCTTCTCTACGGTATCGCTCTTAGCAACGGTAACAGATTTTACTACTCCGTCTCTTGGTGCGGTAAGGGTGTTTTCCATTTTCATGGCTTCCAGTACCAGAAGATAATCTCCTTCTTTTACCTCATCGCCTTCCTTCACATTCACTTCCAGGATAAGACCGGGCATTGGAGCCTTGATATCGTTAATCTGTTGTGAGCTACCCAGGGAAAGCCCCATTTCATCGATTAGCTGATCCAGTTCGTTATTAATCTTTACTGAATAGATGTTCGAGTTGATCTTGATTTCGTAATTCCGGTTAAGGAAATCTGGTTTGAATATTTCCGCAGAAAAAGATCGATTATCTTTTAGAAGATGATAATTCTTTTCTGAAGTTTTTTGTGTGTCCAGCGCAGCTATCTCTTCTTCTGAAAATTCGAATTCCAGAGAGTCGTTTACCTTCACTTTATATTTTTTATCCATAAAAAGCTTTTATATATGGTTATTTTTTAAGCTTGGAGCGTAAATATAGAAAATTTAAGAAGTATGAAGTGTTGCAGAAATCTCAAAATCCTGTTTTAAGTACAATGGATAAGATTGCTTCGCTGTGCTCGCAATGGTTTTCAAAACCTCATTACCAAGGATTGAATTGCCTGAAGCTGTCTCACCAAATATTCAACTCAATATAGTGGGATTGCTTCCCTGCGCTCGCAATGACGTTAGAAATCGATTCGCACGCAATGACCTTGCAAACGTCTCTGCGAAGGAGTGCAACGACTGAAGCAGTCTCATCACAATTGCCAATTCGCATGATGAGATTGCCTTGCTACGCTCGTAATCACAAATAGAAAAATAGCTTACAAAGCTTATATTTATTTAATGAAGAAAGGTTACGTCTATATAATGACCAATAAACATAACTCAGTTCTATACACTGGGGTAACCTCCAATATTCTAAAACGAGTTTATCAGCATAAAACAAAACATTTTCCTGGTAGTTTTAGCTCAAGATACAATTGTTACAAATTAGTGTTTTACACCGATTTCGGTAACATTACGGAAGCCATCGAGTTTGAAAAGAAATTAAAGGCAGGAAACAGGAAAAGAAAAGTAAATATGATCGAATCCCAGAATGTTGAATGGAAAGATCTAGCTAAAGATTGGTTATTTCAATTTTAGAGATTGCTTCCCTGTGCTGGCAATGACTTCGCAAATGTCTCTACGAAGAAGTGCAGCGACTGAAGTAGTCTTATGATTATTTCAACCATGAAAAATGAGATTGCTTCGCTGCGCTCGCAATGACCGTTGGAAAAAAATGAGCTCGCAATGACGAAAAGAAATCAATAAGCTGGCAATAACATTTCGAAATTGATAAGCTAAAAATGAAGAGAAATTCGTCATAAAAAAAACCCGGTGGACAAGCCCGGGTTTTTTCTTTAAATCTTCTAAATCTATTTAAATTCCTTAATAGCTTCGCTCAAGTCATATACCTTGGTACTTTCAAATTGCGCATCCAGGATACTGCTTCCGGCGGCAGATCTATAACCACCGGCACAATGTACCACTACAGGTTTATGTGAAGGGATCTCAGTAGAGTTTTCTCTTAGTTCATTTAGAGGAATAGCGATAGCGCCCTCAAAGATCTTACCCTCGGCTACCTCGCTCTTATTTCGAATGTCTACAATGGTATAATGATCTTTATTCTTTTTAAAGTCTTCAAGATCTAATTCATCAGATCCTTTAGAAACATCTTTAGATAAAGTAAAGATGGCTTTGATCTGTTTTTCGTAACCAATTTTGGCAGTTCTTTCAAGAATTTCCTCTAGGTTATTTACACTATCAAGCACAAGGTAGAATTGTTCTTCAGGCTTGATGATCGCTCCTAACCATGTTTCATATTTATCACTTTCAGAACGGGCCATGATATTGATACTACCAGGCAGGTGTCCTTTTTTAAAGTCAGCCTCATCGCGAGTATCCACAACGGTTACTCCCTTATCTCCTTCAGAAACATTAAGTCTCAATTTATTCGCCCACTTGGTACGCTGAACGTTCTCCGGTCCTGTTTTATTAATATCTACATTGAATCCAAAGTAATGTGGAATAAAAGGCTGATCTTTCAGGATCTCCTCTACGAATTCTTCTTCGGTCTGCTCTTTAAAGGCCCAGTTTCCCTGTCGCTCATTTCCTAAGGTACTGGAAGAAGCATCGCTCATATTCTTTCCGCAAAGAGAACCGGCGCCGTGGGCTGGATAAACCAGGGCATCATCAGGCAGATCATTATATTTATTCTGAATGGTATGATACATTTGCTTGGCAAGATCTACTCTTTTGGCCTTCATATTTCCAGCTTTTTCACGCAGGTCTGGTCTACCTACATTTCCAATGAACAAGGTATCTCCTGTAAATAAAGCTGTATCATCGCCATCTTTAGCAACCACAGTTATACTATCTGGTGAGTGTCCAGGAGTATTAATAGCACTAAAAGTTACTTTCCCAATTTCAAACGAATCTCCATCATCAAATTTTTTATGCGGATAATCTGCTCCAACCAATTCACTTACGTAAATAGTTGCCCCAGTCTCTTCATGGATCTGCATATGGCTACTTACAAAATCGGCGTGAGGATGAGTTTCGAAAACCGCAACGATCTGTGCATTCTGCTCCTCGGCATATCGATAATATTCCATAGGATTTCTCGAAGGGTCTACCAGAGCCATCTTTCCTTCGCTGGCAATAGCATAGGAATAATGTGCTAAAGGCTCGTCTTTGAATTGTTTTATAGTCATTATAATCGGTTTTTATAATTTGCTGGTTCTTGCTTTATTTTTATTCTGAAACGGGAATAAGGTTTGATTTTTAAAATCTTCCGGAAAATCCTCATCTCCGCTAAAGCCCAGTTCAATTTTTTTACCACTCTTCGGAATAAAGGCAGTTCCGAAAAGATAATCCCAGAGACTTAGGCTGAGTCCGAAATTCATTCCATAGGGCCTGTCCTCAGGCAGTTTCTTTGAATGATGCCAAATATGCATTCTCGGATTATTGAAAACATAACCCAATGGACCATAACTCCAACCCAGGTTAGCATGGTTCAAATGCCCCACCAAAACGGCAAACATATGAACTATAAAGAATTCCTTGATTCCGAAACCAATCATAGCCAGTGGAATATACTGCACACTTTTATAAATGATGGTTTCCATAAAATGAAACCTGAATTGTGCCGCAAATCCCATTTCCTTGACGCTATGGTGAATCTTATGAAATTCCCACAGGTAAGGCCTTCTGTGCAATTGGCGGTGAACATTCCACTGGATAAAATCGGCAATTACGAACATGATAAGCAACTGACTCCAAACTGGTAAATTGCCCAACTCTACCGCTACTATATTCTCAATTCCAAAAAGTCCAAGGAAATCATTGAATAATTCAACTCCAACATTACTAAGGGCGTTATAGCCAATTAATGAAAAAAGGAAGAAATTGAACAGGATATAAAAACCATCAAGCCAAAAACCTTTCCTTATTAACTTCTGGTCCTTTCTCCATGGAATCATGATCTCGAGGATCCACACCAAAAGAGATAGCCCTATTAACCAGTAAAAATAACTGGTCCAGGTTGGATGGGTTATTTCATTAACCAGATAATTAAAATATCCGGTAAAGGAATTAGCAATAATATCTAGGTACTTTTCCAAGCTTTTTTAAATTCTGAAAACAAAAATATAAATATAGGAGGGTTAAGGCAGTAACTTTTGTTACAGAATTCAGGAACCATCTTAACAGCTATTAGGCTTCAATGTTATAGTGAGTTAAATGTAGCCACACCTGAATTCATTCTAGTTAAATTTAGAATGCTAAAAAAAGAAAAAATGAGAAAAGATATTTTAAAAGAAAAACTTGGACTTGGCGGTGTAGCTATTGGAAACGGTTTTAAAGTAATGAGCGATAAGGAATCTGAACAGACCCTGGAAGCAGCCTGGGATGCCGGAATAAGATATTATGACACCTCACCGTGGTACGGACTGGGATTGAGCGAAAGAAGATTTGGTCATTTCCTTCATAATCAGAAAAGAGACGATTATATTTTATCCACCAAAGTGGGCCGTGTACTTACGGCTACTGATAAAATCCCGGAAACCATCTGGAACAAGCCGTCTCCTTTCGATTACAGATATGATTATTCTGCGGAAGCGGTAAGAAGGTCTATAGAAGATAGTTTGCAGAGGCTGGGAATTGAAAGAATAGACTATGTTTTTATACATGACCTTTCCCCAGATCATAATGGCGAATATAATGATGGCACAACCTGGCTGGACCATTTTGAAGTAGCCCGAAAAGGTGCGATGCCTGAATTAACCCGAATGCGGGAAGAAGGGCTTATTAAAGGTTGGGGTCTCGGAGTGAATACCATAGAACCTATTATAAAAACCCTGGAAGAGACCGATGCAGATCCAGATTTGTTCCTTTCCGCAATACAATATTCTTTGGTAGATCATAAAAAGTCACTTGACGAACTTTTCCCGGTGATCGAAAAACATGAGGTTGGGCTTATTGCAGCTGCCCCTTTTAATGCAGGATTGCTTTCCGGACATGAACGTTATAATTACGGAGGCGAAATGCCGGATGAGAAAGTAAAAAAACTAAACGGGATCAAAGAGATCGCTAAAAAACATAAAGTTGACCTCAGCACAGCGTCCTTGCAATTTTCTTATGCTCCCCAGGTGGTTAATACGGTTCTTGCAGGAGCCAGTAAACCGGAACAGGTTAGAGAGAACGCCAGGGCCTTTGATGTGAAAATTAAAGAAGAATTCTGGGAAGATCTAAAGAAAGAAAACTTGATTGATCAACGTGCGGAAGTACCTGAATGATTTCTATTGTACTAGAACTCCCTGAGTCTTAGATATCGGTTACGGCCAAAACTCATAAAATAGAACATATAACCAAAAAGAGCCATCATGAGCGTAGCCAGAAAAAGACTGTTTTGATTGAACTTAAAATAGACTCCAAAGTACAGGACCCCTACAAACATCGCTAATGGAAAAAGATATTTTGAGAATATGAATCCTTTAATTTCAACACGTTTAAATTCATTCTGTTTTAGATCTAAATGAATAGGTTCACTTCCACACCAGTCGATTCTTGCTTTTAACTGATAGTTCCCTTCAGGAATTGTGAAGGATAATGTTTGCTTATCCTTAATTTCAGCAAATTTCCTTCCGTTAAGGTAAAGGTCGAAAGACCTCATCTTGTTGGCCCATTCAGAATTTCTTTTAATGATTAGTTTTGGCATTTTTCAGAATCTAATCACCTGTGTAACAAATGTTACACCCAGTTTTTTCACTTTGCAATATCTTGCGCTTGATTGATTGAATAACTGTTTTTCCCTTAGAATAAGGTTTTGCATAATGATGATTTTTAATAGCGCTGGTTTTTACCCTACAAAAACCGGCGTTACTTTTTATAAAAGTCACAGATCTCATTTAATTTCTTCCTATGAATATCTGGTACCACGGCATCACTGGCAGCGAAACCAACCGGAAGCAATAAAAAAGCTCTTTCATTTGCCGGTCTTTCCAGCAATTCTGCTAGAAAGTTCATTGGGCTTGGAGTGTGGGTAAGGGTCACCAATCCGGCGTTATGTATAGCCGAGATCAGCATTCCGCAGGCGATTCCCACAGATTCATTTACATAATAATTTTTTTGTTTTTCCCCATTCTCATCCAGCTCATAGGCTTCCTTAAAAACTACAATCAACCAGGGCGCGATCTCCAAAAATTCCTTATTGGTATCTGTCCCCAATGGTGCCAGATCCTTTAACCAACGTTCACTCATTCGGCTGGAATAATTCTCGATCTCTTCCTTCTCTGCAGCTTCCCGAATCCTGGATTTAAGTTCAGGGTTAGACACCGCACAGAATTTCCAGGGCTGCTTATGAGCTCCGGATGGTGAGGTTCCGGCAGTTTTAATAATGTTTTCAATCACACATTCAGGAACTGCTTTATTAGAAAAATGCCTTACAGACCTGCGTTTATCCATCGCCTGGTAAAAATCCTTTGACCTTTGGATCACCTCAGCTTCAGAAAGAGATTCTCCCTTATATTCTATATGCCTGAAGCCGTTGATCATTTTTTCCTTTGCGGTCATAATTATAAATTCAAATTCGGTTTAAATATATAAAATGCTTTGGAAGGGTTTAAACCCTGGTTAGTTTACCCATTATCTTGATTAGTTTCTTTTTGATTCCGGTAAAGGGTGGATGAAGCATGTCTGAAGCTGCGAACCTTTTTTGATGCATTACGGCTCTTTTTTTGGAAAAGGTTTTGAAACCGTCGAAGCCATGATAATGTCCCATTCCACTGGCTCCCACTCCGCCAAATGGAAGGTTATGTTGTGCCAGGTGATAAACCGTATCATTCAGTGTAACTCCACCAGACAAGGTATTATTTAAAACCCAGTTAATCCTCTTTTCGTTATTATCGAAATAATACAAAGCAAGAGGTTTTGGTTTATCATTTACATAATCCACAGCCTCTTCAATCGTTTCCAAATTTAAAACGGGTAGTATTGGTCCAAAGATCTCTTCCTGCATCAATTCCATATCATTTGATACATTAAAGACAAGCTTAGGGGTAAGTAGAGTGTCTTTCATTGAGGTATTATCGCTAAGTTCAACTATCCTGGCTCCCTTTTCTTCGGCATCTATTAAAATTGAACTTAAACGTTCATAATGATCCTGGTTTATGATATGGCTGTATTGTTCATTTTGGGTGATATTAGGATAAAACCTTGAAACATTCTTTTTTACCTGAAGTTCAAATTTTGCATTTAAGGCTTGGGGAATAATCACATAATCTGGTGCCACACAGGTTTGACCGGCGTTAAATAACTTCCCCGCCATAATACGTTTCGCTGCAATTTCTACTGAAAAGGATTTATGAATAATTGCCGGTGATTTTCCACCGAGCTCCAGGGTAACAGGTGTAAGATTAGGAGCCGCAGCGGCCATAATCAGTTTTCCTATTTTAGTTGAGCCTGTAAAAAATAAATGATCGAACGGAAGAGCTGAAAACTTTTTAGCCAGACTTTCATCTCCAGTTACACAATGAATATATTCCTTTGGAAAATTTGAATTGATGATCTCTTTCAGAACCTCAGCTGAAGCAGGTGCAATTTCAGACGGTTTCAATATTGCGTGATTTCCAGCAGCGATTGCGTCTATCAACGGACTTAAAGTTAAAAGTACCTGATAATTCCATGCTCCCATGATCCCCACCGAACCCAGCGGCTGATATTGGTAATATGCCGTACTTGGCAAGAGAAACCAGGCACCTCTCACATATCTTCTCTTGGTCCAATCTCGAAGATGCTTCAGGGCATGTCTTATTTCATCCTGCAATGGAAAGATCTCCAGGAAAAGGGTTTCTTCCCTTGAACGCAATCCAAAATCCTGGTATACCGCTTCAATAAGTCTGTCTTTATTCTCTTCGATAATTAGAGAAAGCTTTTTTAAACTATCCTTCCGTTTTTCAATATCTGGAGATCCCTTTCTAAAAGCTAGTTTTTGAGCCTCCAATACTGTTTGCAGATTAACCTCGCTCATGTTCTCTTCCTTTAAATTTATCCATAGAGTTATATATTCCGAAGAACTTACCCACGAAAATATCCAGTAAACGTTTGGGAAAGATTCCTTTAACAAATGGCAAAGTGTAAATGATCCACGGAGTTCTTAAAATGATCTTATCCTTTTCGATAGCTTTCATGATCTTATGAGCCACAGTATCGGGTTTTAAAACAGGTACAACCGGTGAGTTCACTCCCTCGAACATTCCTGTATCTATGTAATATGGGGTCACCGTTAAAACCTTTATACCCGTCTTTTCATTTTCCATCTCGATACGCAAAGAATCAGACCAACCGGTCATGGCCCATTTACTGGCACAGTAAACCGACATTTTTGGATTGGAAAGCATACTTGCGGCTGAGGAAATATTCACTATATGTCCGTCGCCTTTTTTAATCATATCAGGTAAAATGGCCAAAGAAAGTTTCATAGGAGCAACAGAATTCACCATCATGTTCCTGTCTACATCCTGAAAAGTATGATCTATGAAATTCTTGCCGGTTACCACGCCGGCATTATTAATAAGAATATCTATGCCAAGGCCAGCTTCAGCAACAATAGCAAGTGAATTCTTAAGGTCGGTTTCTTTGGAAATATCGGTAGGTAAAATCAGGATTTTACATCCCTGAGACTGCAGGCGTTCCCCGGCTTTCTTCAGAGCAATTTCGTCAATATCGAAAATAATGAGATTAGTTGCTCCCCTTTTTATGAATGCCTCTGCCATTAAAAAACCAATTCCCGAGGCACCTCCGGTAATTAATACGTTTTTATCTTTAAATTTCGTCAAGTTCGAAGTTAAGGTTGAGACCTAAAAATAGGATTTTAATAGAATTCCAGGAAAGATTAGTACAACAAGTTGAATAAAAACGCAATTCTATCAGTTGAATTCTGAACAATCTTCAGAAGGCACGTTCACACCTGCCGCCTGTTGATAAACCAATTCTGCCCCCAGATGCCCAACATAAAAAAGCAATAATGAACCAACTATCAAGGTTAAAACCATTAAAAAAGCAAGTATCCTGGTTCTAATTAGTTCAAAATAAAGGCTGATAATTTCAACAATTAAGGCCACCGTAAATATCCAGGCTGTGATATAAGCAAAATTTTCATGATCCTTAAGGACTGTTGGATCGCATAACTGGCGTGATACGATACCGTCTGCAAGGTCACCGGTATAAATAGATATCCAGACACCTATCACTCCGAATATCAACAAGAACCTTCCTCCAAGATCCCAGGTAGTTTTGTAAGACCAGAGACCAATGATCTTAAAGATGGTAGCGAATAAAAGTAAAACTATTGGAAAATGAACGGACAGAGGATGAAACACCTCTGTCCGCCAAAAATCTGGTAATTCTGTCATCTCTATTCCAGAATTTTTACTGAAACAGGATCCAATCTTTTTCCGTTCTTTTCTACTTCAACTTCCACCTTCTGACCTTCCTTAAGTTCAGAAAACTCCACTTCATTTCCATTTCTGGTTAGGCTGGTAGTTTCAGTAAAGTATAATTCCAGCGTTTTATTATCGTTGGTAGTTACATAAATCTCAGTTTTATCGGCTTCCACTTCTTTGATATTCCCCTGGTAAGTTCCAGATTCAACAACATCTGTGCTCTCTCCACAGGCCACAAATAGAAGTATACAGCTAAAAAATAGTCCTTTTAAAATCGATGATCTCATAATGCTTAATATTAAATTAATTTTTCCGGGTGAAAATACCGAAAAATCCAGCCCGAACAAAGCTGACTCAAGTTTTTATAAGTTTCTATATGCTAAACATCTTGTCCCGGAGTCTTACCAGGAATTTTGATCATATTAAAAGATTTCATTAGGTGAAATAATCCTGGGAGTATGATGCCTCCTCCAATGATGAGTGAAATTCCCAATACCTGTATCACCGAATCTGGGGCAGTCTCATCCATCATATTTACATCACCGGTGCTGGTTATAATCAGATCGGGAAAATGAGAATTCACAGCAGCAAATATTACCAGTAGAATCTGGGAACCTGCATAAAACCTGGTAAGAACACTATGCTGTTCTTTAATCGCTTTCCAAAGAGGCAACAACAAAAGAGCTGAAAGGCTAACCGCACTTAAGGAATAACCATTAGAGAGGAATTCCTTTATAAACACCATATCATTCCAAAATCCATAGGCTAGCAATAACCCACCCATAAGTACCACGACAATGGTATAGATCGCAGATTTCTTACTGTATATTTTTCTTATTTCTCCCGAGGTCTCGCCAATGAGTAAGGTAGATGCCAGAAAGGCGCATAAAGCCGCATAGAACAACCCGGTTAAAAAAGTGAATATATTAAACCAGGGTTTCATAAAAATATCTGCGAAACTTACTTCAGCAAAGTCTTCGGTAATAATGATCTCTCCACTAATCAAGGTTCCAAAGCACATACCCAGGAAAATTGGTGTAATAAGACTTGAGATCCTGAACATGCGATTATACCATATTTGCGAAGCTCCCACTACTGCATCATAATGCCTGAAGATAAAGGCTACTCCACGCATGGTGATCCCTAATAGCACCAAGGTAAGCGGAATATGCAGGTAAATAATAATAATATTGAAATAGACCGGAAAGGCGATCCATAAGATGACAATAAGTATTATAAGCCAAATGTGATTTGCCTCCCAAACCGGCCCCATTACTTTATAAACCGTATCGCGATTAAGTTTCCGGTCCTCCCTGGATGAAAAAAGCTCAACGATCCCTGCACCAAAGTCCGCACCACCCAGCAGTACATAAAGGAACAGAGAGAAAAATGTAAAAAACAGTACAACGTAAAGCATAATTATCCAATTGAATGATTAAGAACCTTTATCTGCCTATTCATTAGCCAGGTAACGGTTATGGCGAGGATCACATAAACGGCCACATACAGGAAAAAACTGTATTTCATTCCGGGCATAGGTGTTACAGCCTCTGATGTTCTCATGATATTGTAGACGATCCAGGGTTGCCTACCTACTTCGGTGACCACCCATCCGGCCTCAACCGCAATAAAGCCTAATGGACTCAAGATTGCGAAAAGCCACCAGTATTTTTTATTATTCAACCAGCTTTTTTTCTTCAAACTAATAAAGAAAATAAGGGCGGCGAGCATCATTAAGGTACCGATACCAACCATGGTCTGGAAAGCATAATGCACAATGGAAACCGGAGGTATCACATCATCCGGAAAATCATTCAAGCCTTTCACTTCTGCATCAAAATCTCCAAAAGCTAGAAAAGAAAGGGCCTTAGGAATTTCAATTTTATGAGAAACCGTTTTTTCTTCTTCATTTACAATTCCACCAATGTATAGCGGAGCTCCCTTCTTGGTTTCGTAATGAGCCTCCATAGCTGCTAATTTCACCGGTTGTCTTTCTGCTACATCCTTGGCAGAAATATCACCGCTAATTGGCTGAAGGAGCGCTGCGATTGCCCCAAAGAATATAGCGATCTTAAAAGCTTCCTTATGTAATTCAGGCCTTTTATTGCGAAGAATCTGAAAAGCATGGATTCCGGCAACGGCAAAACCTGTTGCCGCGAAGGCAGCCAAAGTCATGTGCAGAGCCTGGGTAAACCAGGCATCGTTAAGAAAGGCAGCTACAGGATCTATATTCACGAATTCCCCGTTCACCACATCGAATCCTGCCGGAGAGTTCATCCAGGCATTGGCAGAAACAACGAGAATTCCTGACGCAACACCGGAAATCCCAATAATGATCCCGGTGATCCAATGAAAGGTTTCCGGTAATTTATTCCAGCCATAGAGATAGAAACCTAAAGCTATGGCCTCTACAAAAAAAGCTGCTCCTTCCAGAGAAAAGGGCATACCAATTACGGGGCCGGCATGTTTCATAAATTCGGGCCAAAGCATTCCCAGCTCAAAAGAAAGTGCAGTACCTGAAACAGCTCCTGTGACAAAGAATATTGCCACGCCTCTTTGCCAGGCTTTGGTTAATTTAAGATAAACCGGCTCACGGGTATTTAGCCACTTTTTGTGAGATATGACCATGAAAAAAGGCATCACCATGCCTATACAGGCAAAAATAATATGAAAGCCGAGGGTAAAAGCCATTTGAAGTCTGGCATAATCGAGGTTTTCCATCAAGGGAAGTTTTTCTAAATAATCTCAATAAATATGTTGAAATCATCCTATTCTTTCGGCAGATAAATTTACGGAAAATAAGTGCGTTGGCATTAGCTAAAATGCAGCAAATTTTGATGGAAATAAAAGTTTATGAGAACTGGATTTCCCAGGATTAAGAAAAAAATATCCGGATATTGAACAAACTAACCATTCTAAAGAGACCTTACCAAACCTGGTCTCAATCAGGGAGAGGTTTTATTCGGTTGCGCCGTAGAAGATACGCGCTGTTGTTTCCCCCCAAACCATAACTCCTGAAAAACATCGTTCAAATATCCGGATAAATAAAATTTTTTGATATTTATTATTATTCAACCATAACCTTATCCGCTAAAAGGAAAGCGAAAAATTTTTCGATCTAATAGATGGGGGGAATATTGAGTAATTTCAATTTTCGGAATTTAAAAATACACTAATTCAACGAGTTAAAGTGTAAGAATTGTTTCATTCTTAAACTAAAAAGGTAAACTTTAACATAAGATTAGTATAATTCGCTCCAGATAATATAAATACCCATTAGTAATACGAACCAGCCAAATCCTTTTTTAAGTTTTTTTCCATTAATGAAATTGTTCAGATAAACCCCTAACCAGATTCCTGCAATGGAGATCCCGGTGAAGGTGAGTAAGAATACCCAATCTATTTCCATGTTTTCAACATCCCCTATAAATCCAATTAAAGATTTGAAAGCAATAATTAACAAAGAGGTCGCAACGGCTTTTTTCATAGGTAATTTAGCCAGTAGTACCAGGGCTGGAATAATTAAGAATCCGCCACCTGCTCCAACGACCCCGGTTAATAGTCCAACCACGAGACCTTCAATAATAATAAGCGGATAATTGTAAGTTACCTTTTCCACTTCAAGATTCCGCCCATTTTTTCTTTCCATGATCATGTATATGGAAGCGATCACCATTATAATGGCAAAGAACAACATGATCCCAATATTCTTGGTCACGGTAAATCCAAACAGCGTAAAGATTTCCTCGGGTATTGCCGGAACCAGAAATTTCCGGGTAAGGTAAACAGCAGTGAAGGCCGGAAATGCAAAAACAAGAGCAGTTCTAAAGTCTATAAGTTTTTTTGGAAAATTTCTCAACGCTCCTACCAATGAAGAAGTACCAACGACAAAGAGTGAATATGCGGTTGCGGTCACAGGATTCACCCCTAAAAGGTAAACAAGTACAGGAACCGTAAGTATGGAGCCACCACCTCCAATTAGTCCCAATACAACTCCAATAATTAATGCTCCAAAGTATCCTAGTATTTCAAGTATATCCATTTTTAAAATTTAATCCGGGGCAAAATTAGGGTCATGCATCAGGCTTTGCAGTAACAAGAGTTACAAAGGAGATCATAAATCGATCACTTTAATCTGGTTCCTTTGCAGAGAGATCTTTTTTTCGATCTCAAGTTTCTTTAGCAACCTGGAAATTACTACCCTGGAAGTATGCATATCATATGCGATCTTCTGGTGAGTGCTATGTATCACCTCATCCTTATTGATCTTCGCTTTTTCTCTTAAGTAACGCATAAGGCGTTCATCCATGTTCATAAAGGCCAGGGCATCTATAGCATCCAGCATTTCGGAAAGACGGGAATGATAAGATTCAAATACAAAATTGCGCCAGGATTTATATTTTGCGGTCCATTCTTCCATTTTTGAGATTGGGATCATGATAAGAGAAGTATCTCTTTCAGCAATCGCTCTTATCTCACTACGAGTTTGACCCATACAGCAAGAAAGGGTCATGGCACATGTATCCCCGCGTTCCAGGAAGTAAAGTAAAAGTTCATCACCGTCATTATCCTCTCTAAGGATCTTTATGGCCCCTTTTACCAGTAAAGGCATGGAAGTAACATAATCGCCAATCTCGATGATCTTCTCCCCCGCAGGGATAAATTTCATGGTTCCGGATTCCTCAATTTCTGCAAGCAACTCGTCCTCAAAAAGGAATCCGTATGCCTCCTGTAGTTCTTTATGCATCAAATTCGGTTTTACCGTTTAAAATTATAAAGAATATTCAAGAATAAACCCTAGCGGATTTATAGGTTGATCCCTGAAAATGAAGTCAAAAAAGTATTTTTATTCAAAAACCTTATAACATTCTACTGGCATCCAGAAAATTGAAAAATGGTTAAACCAGACATTCTTTTAGCCGGTTTCTTCAAACTGCTTCTGAAAAAATTTAAAGTTTCAATAAAAATTTATCAAAACATTAGTGATACTTCGGTTTTTAGCAAACATTATTAACATGGTCTTACCATCGGTTGATAATGCATCTAAGTATCTTTAGAAGTGAAAAATATTAGCTAAAAAAAGAAATTATGTCTAAAGGAAAGCAATTGAAAACAATTAATCCGGCAACGGGAGATAATATTGACACTTATGAAATGATGAGTGATTCTCAAATGACAGAAGCCATTGAAGACTGTCATAAAGCATTTTCGGAATGGAAATCGAAAACGGCAGAAGATAGGGCAAAAGTGATAAAGAAAATAGGTGAGAAAATCGCCGAGAATAAAGATGAACTCGCCAGTTTGATGAGCCGGGAAATGGGAAAATTGGTAAAGCAAAGTCATCAAGAGCTTGAACTTTGCTCAGGAATTTGTGATTACACCGCTAAGAATGGGCCTGAAAGCCTGAAGGATGAAGAGAAAGAGCTTCCAGATGGCGGTAAAGGTTTTATAACCTACTCCCCTCTTGGAGTCATTTACGGAATCCAGCCCTGGAATTTTCCAAGTTACCAGGTAGTTAGATATTCCATAGCCAACCTAATGGCCGGGAATGGGGTTTTGCTAAAGCATGCTGAAAATGTCACCGGTAGTGCCCTGATGCTTGAGAAAATATATCTAGAAGCCGGTCTCCCAGAAAACCTGTTCAAAGTACTTTTAATTTCTCACGATCAGAGTGATAAAGTAATTGAACATGACCTAATTAGAGGGGTGACTTTAACCGGAAGCCCGGATGCCGGAAAAGTTATAGGTAAAAAAGCCGGTGAAAATCTAAAGAAAACCGTTCTTGAACTTGGTAGTAATGATGCTTACCTGGTTCTTGAAGATGCTGATTTAGATCTTGCTGTAAAGACCTGTGTACAGGGCCGTATTTATAATAATGGAGAGACCTGTGTGGCCGCTAAAAGATTTATCGTGGTAGACAAAATCTACAATAAATTCAAAGAGGCTTTTGTAGAACAGATGTCTGCTGTTAAAGCCGGTGATCCAACCAAAGAAGATAGTGATATAGGACCAATGGCACGTGAAGACCTTAGAGATGAACTTCATGAACAGGTAGAGGAAAGCGTGAAAAAAGGCGCTAAGATCTTATGTGGAGGTAAAATGCCGGAAGGTAAAGGTTTCTTCTACCCTGCAACAGTGCTGGATGAACTAGAACCGGGGATGCCAGCTTATGATGACGAACTATTTGGCCCGGTAGCATCACTCATTAAAGCAAAGGATGATGAAGATGCCATGCGTATTGCCAACAGTAGTAGGTTTGGTCTTGGTGGAGGGATATTCTCTAAGAATGAGGAAAAGGCCCGTGAGCTTGCCAAGTATCACTTTGATACAGGAATGGTCTTTATAAATTCATTCGGACTGGCTAAACCGAATATGCCATTTGGTGGAGTAAAGGATTCCGGATACGGAAGGGAACATGGAACATTTGGCCTGCATGAATTCGTAAATGTAAAGGCAGTGATGTTCGCTTAAAATTTTTAATTTGATTAAATAGGATCTGGAGAATTTATTTTTCCAGGTCCTTTTTTTTGTTTCAAACTATCGAGAATTACGTTTGATCTAATATAAATTTGACCTTTATAAATTTTTAATGAATTGATTTTCAGTATATTTATAATTCATTAAATACTAGTAAAATAGAAGAGAAAAGAATACTAAAACTAACTAAGGAAACCCAGTATGGATTTTAACCTTGCCGAAAAATTAGCGATCGTAAAAGCCATTGACCGAGTGATTCTTGCAGATGATAAAATTGCCAAGGGTGAGATGGTATACCTGGGACAATTGATGAAATTGATGAATTTTGATTCAGACTTTGTAGAGGAAGCCAGGAAGTTCAGCGCGAAGCAGGCATTCTTTATTCTGGATGGGTTGAGTGAGGCTAAAAAGCATTCTCTGGCGATCATGCTTCATGAAATGGCTTATTCTGATGGCGACCTGGACCGGGAGGAGGTAAAGATCCTATTTTCGGTTTTTGAAAATGCCGGGATAAAGATCGAAGATCCTGGGCTACCTCCTGAAGTCTTTAATATTTCGGATGTATACTTCAAATCTTCGGCTCATATCTTCCACCGGCCTGATGATGATATTTCAGAAAAGAACATAGAGAAGAGAGCTATTAAAATCGAGCCAAATATTAATGGGGATAAAGGTGTTACAGTAACTACTTTCAAACTCGGCGGATTTATGCCCTTTTGGGGAAATAAGGTTGAACTTACGCCAAAGCATATGGATATAGTGGAATTGCATTCCAACCGAAGCCTATTAAAAGGTTTTGGGGAAGATTCACATATAGATCCTGAAAATAGGCATACTAACTATAGCCTTAGCATTTTTCACCCAAACAATGAGATCGAGAAGATTGTATTACATAAACATCATTTAAAAACCGATGTAGAATTCCTGAAATAGTTTTCAGATAAAGAGCCCCAGAACCTACCTATTATAGCTTTTACAGGTGAAAATTTTATAATAATAAGAATTATGGGTAAAATAGCTTTGTATGAATTCCGCCATCATAATGTGATTCAAATAGGCATAGGTTTTAGGTATGACCGGGCCACTATCGATCATTTAAAACAACTTAGAGAAGTGCAATGGAGCAATACTTTCAGGTGCTTTTATATTGAATCCAGCAAGCAAGGGATTGAAAGACTTCTTCAACATTTGGCAAAAAAGGGATTAAAAGCCGATACCAGTGGGCTGGACCTGGCCGGGTTTGAAAATGAGATTTCCCGGCCTATTTTAGCCGAAACCGAGAACCCCGAAATAATTGATTTTAAGAATTATCTTAAAGGGAAAAGGTATAGCCAAAGTACTATAGAAAATTATACAGTTTTTGTATCGAAATTTTTAAGGTTTCATAATTTCAAAAAGCAATATAATTTAAAGGACGTAGACAGGTTTGTAGAGAAAGAGATCGCCGAGCGGGATTATTCCATAAGTTCCCACCGCCAGTGTATTAGTAGTTTAAAACATTATTTTGAATTCACCGATCAAGAGGAGATCGACACTTCCAACTTACAAAGACCAGAAAAAAGCAAATATTTACCCGGGGTATTAAGCAAGGAAGAAGTGATAGACCTGTTGAGGGCCACCAGGAACCTTAAACACAGGTGTGTCCTGGCCCTTATCTATTCTTCGGGTCTTCGCATTGGAGAACTGGTAAACCTGAAACTGGACGATATAGATGTAGACCGAAGACAGGTCCTGATAAGGCAGGCAAAAGGACGAAAAGATCGCTATGTAATGCTGGCAGAAAGCTTTCTGCCTTTGTTTTTTAATTATCTTCAAACATATGCACCAAGGAAATTTTTTGCTGAGGGGAACAAGCATGGGCAATACTCGGCCTCGGCAATAAGAAGTTTTTTAAAGGAATCCTGTCGCCGGGCGAAAATAAGAAAAAGAGTGACTCCTCATACTTTAAGGCATAGCTACGCGACGCATATGCTTGAAAACGGAATCGACATTAGATACATACAAGAACTCCTGGGACATTCAAGACCGGAAACCACAATGATCTATACTCATGTTACGCAAAAGGATCTATCGAAGATAAGGAGCCCATTAGATGAAAGCATAAAAGAGATAATGGAGCGCAATAAAGACAACCCCAATCTGCGCTTATCCCGGAACATACTCGGATAAAAATGTATATTGCACTGGATATAACACGTTGGCAACAAGTATCAGAGAAATTTAATGAAGAAAATTTTATTTCTAATAATTACAATTTTATTCGCAAACTGCGCCTTACAAAAAGTACCAAAACCTGAACAGGTAATGAAGTACTACAAAGGTTTTAAAAAATCAGATTATCAAGAAGTAAAAAAGGTCCTATCTGATAGCTTAATAATCACAGAAGGTGATTACGTAATGGAATTTACACAAGAGAGTTATTATGAACATTTCAAATGGGATTCTATTTTCAGACCAGTATACAAAATTGTGGAACTAAAAAATCAAGGAGATCAAGTGAGCGCAACTGTATCAGTTACATCTTCGAGATTTGAATTTCTAAATAATAACCCATTAACTTGTAAGCGTAATTTTCATTTTAAAAATGGAAAAATAAATAAAATTGAAAACCTAGATTGTATTGATGCCGACTGGGAAATATGGCAAAAACAAAGAGACTCCTTGGTTAACTGGGTAAAACTTAATCGACCCGAATTAGATGGTTTCATAAATGATTTAAGTGAACAAGGAGCTCAGGATTATTTAGAAGCAATTAAATCGTATAAAAAACAAAAATCAGAGTAGATACCAGTTGCCAACAACGGCTCATCGCCAATAACGGGTTTAGTGGAAAAAGTGTAATTTTAGAAACCAGGAAATAAAACAAATAAGCCGACAACTCCGCGTCCCAATTCCCGCAACTGGCGATAGCCGAGACCGTTGTAAATAAGAACAACTTCAAAATTTTAGTTAAAAAGAAAAATATAAAAAGTAAATCGTAGATTGCTATAAATTCAAATTAGCAGACAACCAACTTTAGAGTCGTTTAGACTTATTTTAAATTTAGATTATGAAAAAATGGAGTTTTCAAGTAAAAAATAGTCCTATTGAGATTCGCCAAAAGTTAGAATCTTCGATTGGGAACGCGAACAGATTTGTACTCAATATCAATGATGATAAACTAAATCTGGTAAACTTTAAAATTCGTAAACGCCTTTTATTTCCATTTGAGATAAACACACAAAATAATATTATCGTAAATGGAAAAATAAAAAAAACTAATCCAACAAAAGGTACAGGTGTAGAAGTCTCGTTTTCTCAACATCCTTTATCAAAGTTATTGATGTACGGACATATAATTTTAGGTTTAGGTTTTTTAGCTGCTATAATTCTAGAATACAGCAACAATTCTTATACATACCTAATTGCAGGAATATTATTAACGATAGGTGCATTTTTAGGTTTTCAACTTAAAATGAATTTTGACAAAAATGTTGAGGAATACAAAAAACTGATTTCTGAGATATTAGGTCAAAAAATGAACTATTCGAAATAGATTTCCAAAAAAAGCTCGCAGTGTTGTTCCAGTTTACAACAACGGTTCATCGCCAATAAGCGGCACCGTTAGAAAGAAAATAATTAACTTGACCAACAAACCAATACTAAGCCGACAAAGCCGCGTCCCTTACTCCGCCAACTGGCAATAACCGAGACCGTTACCTGCAAGCTCCTCAGAAGAATGATTAAAATTTATTTAGATTGGAACGTATTGTCCCAGATGAAAAATGGACAACATTCAGAATTAAAAGAAATTCTAGATAACGATAATTTATTTTTAAAATTTTACTCAACATCACATATAACTGATATTTTCTCCAGTTTTAAAGAAACAAAACAACAAAGAAGATTAATAGATTCTGATCTAGAGTTCATTTCTCAAATAACTAAGAATAAATGTTTATATAATTCTACAGATGGCAAAATGATAGCTGGAGATTATGATCCCAAAGAGTTATTTCAGGAGCGTGTAGAGCAAAAAGACTTATTTAATGATATTAGTATTGATGGATTAAGTGAATTATTTAACTCAAGCGAAGTTGGTAAAAAACTAGGTATTCCAATTATGGAATCTCTAAAAAATATCCAACTCGACCCGTCCTTTAAAGCGGCTTTTGAAAAACCTGAAAGTAAAGAAATGATGAACCGATTATTTCCAGGTTTAAAAGATAATTTAACAATGGAAGGATGGTTTAATTATTTTAATAAAATGCTTAAAGGCTTGAACGACGGTGAAGATTACAAGGAATTGAGAAATATTGTTCAAGAGAGTACTAATTTAAATAGAGATAAAATTTTCAATAATTCGGATCCATATTCCTTTTTATATAAGCATTATAAAAAATTTGGAGGTGAAAGGAAAACACCTCTTTTAGAGTCAAAACATAGTCCTGAATGGTTCGATGAAATATCAAATGAATATATTCAGTTAGACATGCATGGTTATCAAGAAGATAAGGTAAAAATCAACAAAGGAAGAAAAGAAACTTTTCAGAATACGACAGAAGATTCATTCCATGCGGCCTTCGCTTCTACATGCGATTTTTACTTGGTAAATGATAAAAAAGCATTCAATAAAACTTCCAAAGTGTATGACGAATTAAAGATTAATACTTGGACACAAAAGCCAAAAGAATTTATAGATCATTATAAAAAATTCTTGAGTAGTAGAGATTACAAACTTCACTTACAGATTTTTATGGACTTGATTTCGTCCAATAATTTCATAGAACAGCAAACAGACAGTGGAAAATTGTATACAATGTACCCACCAATTTACTTATTCGATTTTTTTAATAAAATTGTGAGGTTCGAGGGTGATGATGGGGCGAAACTTACTTATTTAAGTCAAAATAAGCCAACGAATTATTTTGTGACATTTTTGGAGATAAAAAATTTGGTACAACGATTAGAGGAATTCTTTGGCTTAGATAAAGATGGTTCAGGAGAACTTACTAAAGATGAATTCTATAAAGAAGAATGGAAAAAGAGAGTATGGAGCATTAATGAAAGTTTAAGCTTAAGATTTCAAGCAAATAACTATCATGCACAATTGTATTTTGATATAGGAAAGGAGCCGGCAGGTAACAACGGTTAATCGCCAATAGCCGGCAGCGTTAGAAAGAAAATAATTAACTTGACCAACAAATCAATACTAAGCCGACAAATCCGCGTCCCTTACTCCGCCAACTGGCGATAACCGAGACCGTTAGCGGCAAGCTTTTTACAAAGTTTTCACTTAAACAACTTGACTAAATAATGATTAAATTTAAAAGATATTAAAAATCTTATGATGAAAAGATCATTTTTAACTTTAGCGATTACCTTATCTATATTTTCATGTAAATCAGATAAAAAAGAACCTGAAAAAAGTGTAGAAAAAGAATCGGTAGAAAAGTGGCAGGCAAAAGCACCCGCAACTCAACCGTTCGGCTCTGAAGCTTTTGACAAATCAAACAATACGACCTTAAGATGGTTAGGTATGGCTGGTTTTTTAATAAATAGCCACGGTTCAACAATTATGATAGATCCATTACTCGGTGGGTTTGATATGCCAATCCTAATAGATTTTCCAATTAAATCTGACAGTGTTCCTAAATTAGATGGCGTTCTTATTACTCATAGCGATAACGATCACTATAGTGTTCCAACAAATCTAGAATTGAAAAATGTTACCGAGAAATTTCATTCAACAATTTATGTTGATTCTTTAATGAGTAATAGGGACGGACTACCATCTGTTGGCCACGAAATAGGAGAAACTTTTGAAATTGGTAATTTTAAAATTAAAGTAACTCCAGTTGACCATTCTTGGCAAAATGCTTATCCCGATGCAAGTGACAGGGTTTTCAAGGATGAAGATTCTTGTGGGTTTTGGATAGAAACTCCGGATGGTACAATTTGGGCCACTGGTGATTCCAGGTTAATGCCAGAGCATTTAAATATGCCTACTCCAGATGCAATATTATTTGATTTTTCAGATAGTGAATGGCATTTTACTTTAGAAGGCGCCGTGAAATTAGCTAATGCTTATCCACAGTCTAAATTATTGTTGCATCATTGGGGATCAGTTGATGCGCCAGATTTTCCTCCCTTTAATGCTAATCCAAAAGATTTATACGACCTAGTTGACAATCCGGAGAGGATTGTAGTTTTGGCGCCGGGAGAACCATTTATTCTTAATCAAATCGATCATAAATGAAATTTATAAAAGTAAGTTTTATCATTCTATCATTAATATTCCTAACTAACTCTTGTGGAGTTAGAAATAACACAAAAAATGAAGTTAGCCCAAACATGCTTATAAGAATCTCTGAAATAAAAATATATCCGCAATATATCGAGGAGTATAAGGCTATACTAAAAAAAGAAGCAGAAGCATCTGTAAGAATAGAGCCTGGTGTAATATCGATATTTCCAATGATTCAAAAAGGAGATTCTACCGAGATAAGAATTTTAGAAATTTATGCCAATAATCAAGCTTATAAATCACATTTAGAAACACCCCATTTCAAGGAATATAAAACAACTACATTGAAAATGGTAGAATCTTTAAAACTTATAGATATGGAGGCGATTGACTCTCAAACAATGCCAGAAATTTTTAATAAAATTAATAACCAGTAAAATCAAGTTTATTACTTCAGCCAGCCGCTAACATCGGTTCATCGCAAATAACGGGTATTACAGGAAAAAGTGTAATTTTAGAGACCAAGAAAGAAAACAACTAAGCCGACAAGTCCGCGTCCCTACTCCCGCAACTTGCGATAACCGTAACCGTTGTGAGCAATTTTGCAAGAAAATTTTCGTGAATGAAATTTCATATAACTAAACCTGATAATAATTGGTATTCAATTAAAATTGAGGATGAAAGTTTTGAATTCGAATTTTATACTTCAGGTATTCCTGAAAACCCAATAAACAATCTCTGTCAAAACTTGATTCTTACTATCAATGGCATTGATACAATAACCAGATTTAACTTGGAACCACAGGAATATATATTAGAATTGAAAATACATCAAAATCATTATTATTTAGGAATTTTTAATCCAAAAAAGGATAATTCAATATTTTCAAAATCTGGAAACTATGAGAAGATTATTTTGCCAATTTACCGAGGAATCAAAAAACTAACAAGTAGCAATAATTCTTCAAAAGAAATAAACTTTGAAAAAGTAAAAAAACTAGAGAATTTAATTCGCGAAAAGAAATCAGAAAATAAATTCCAAGTTGATGCAAATAATATTGTGGATTGGAAATCATTCCATAAGGAGGTTAGAAATGAGCTAAAATTTCCAGATTATTATGGGGAAAATATGGATGCTTGGATTGACTGCATAGATGAAATATCTGAAAATTCAGATTTGGTAATTAGAATAAAAAACACCCAAAATCTGAAAAATAAAAATCCTGAAATTTTAAACAGCTTGATAGAATGTTCTCAATTTGTAAATACAAGAAAAATTAATCAAGGAGAGAAGAACAGAGTAATTTTGGATTTTGATTAATTAAAAAATATTGGGCAGCAAAACGGCTCACAACAACGGTTCATCGCCAATAAGCGGCACCGTTAGTAAGAAAATAATTAACTTGACCAACAAACCAATACTAAGCCGACAAATCCGCGTCCCTTACTCCGCCAACTGGCGATAACCGAGACCGTTGGCAGCAAGCAAAACACAAAAAATGAAAAAAATCATCCTTCTATTTCTATTTATATCTATAAAAGGTATTTCTCAAGAAATAACTGGAAAATGGAAAGTAACTTCTTATGAAGACGAAATAGTATATTATGATAAATCAAAAGATTCTCTTTTATATAAAGATCCTTCGCGAAAAGATGAAGCAGAAAGTTTTAGAAAAATGTACGAAATATTAATACTACCGATAACATATGAATTTCGGGAGAATAATGATTTCGAAATGGTACTTCCTAATATTATTCAAATAAAAGGGAAGTATGAAGTGATTGATAATGAAAAATATATTTTGCTGACTGATGAAAACGGCAAAACAGATACCTTACCTTTTTCAAAAAATAAGGAAGCTTTGTATATAAAAACGGAATTAGAAAATGGTTTTGTTAGGGTTGGATTAGAAAGATTATTCTAAGAATAACTAAAGCAAAAATTCTTTCTTAGAAAATGTATTTCATCTAACGAAAAAATAAAACACAAAAGAATTCAATTCAGTTAATGCCAGCTGCCAACAAAGAACTAAGGTAAAATCCAAGTCCTTTTAAGCTAATTTCGATAAATAATTTTCTTGGTAATAGGTTCCTGATTTAGCGATAGCAAATGCCTGTTTCAGGAGCTTATTACATACGGCTATTAATGCTAGCTTCTTACTCTTACCCTTTTCTACTATTCTCTCATAAATTTCCCTGCAGGCCTTATTTGTTTTGCAAGCAGTAAAGCTACACATGAATAGTAAATTCCTAAGCTTTCGATTGCCTACCTTACTAATTCGACTGCGTCCTCTTACACTGGTTCCGGATTGCCTGATCGTAGGTGTAATCCCTGTAAAACAGCAAAGTTGCCGCGCATTCTCAAAACTGGTAAACCCGTCTGTAAGTACAATTAATAGCATCGCTGTTTTCTTTCCCAGTCCCGGAATACTGGTTAATTGCTCCAGTTGTTCTTCCTGGGTTTTCCTGACTAGGGATTCCAACCTGGATTCGACCTGGGCCAGTTCCTTCTCTATTTGCTTCAGCATTCTAACCAGAGATCTACTTACCGTTTTAGAAGGTGTCCCAAGAGCTTTCTCCCCATGGATCTTATTCTTCACTGCTGTACGTTGTTTCAGGTAAAGATCCTGCAGACTTAGCAGCTGCAAACATTCTGCCTGAACTGCATTTCTGGCGGTGTACAAAGGAACTTCTGTGGCCTGGGCATACTCACAGATCGCTTTGGCGTCACTCTTATCAGTCTTGATTTTAGAGAGTTTCATCTGAATAAAACGCTTCACCGAAAGTGGATTCACAACCGACACCG
>NZ_JAKVTV010000019.1 GCF_022489035.1 Christiangramia lutea | reverse complement strand
CTGGTTATACATTCAAAATTTAGAGAAATTAAACTTAAGACGGTTCATCGCCAATAAGCGGCAGCGTTAGAAAGAAAATAATTAAATTGACCAACGAACCAATACTAAGCCGACAAATCCGCGTCCCGCACTCCGCCAACTGGCGATAACCGAGACCGTTGGCAAGCATTAAAAAAATACGAACAATGAATAAAATTTACATCTTACTTTTCTGTCTTATTACTTCCATTTCAAGTGCTCAAGATGACAAACAATCTAAAACAATTGAAGTCGTATGATTTGCAAAAGTTTCAATTACCCCAGATACAGGAATATTGAATATCACAATTGATAATATTAATCTTGATTTTAGTAAATCTATCAACGGATTAAATAGTAAATCTCAAGATATAACTGAACAATTGAAAAAAATCGGATTTAAGCAATCTTCTATTAGAACTGACGATTTCAATGTAAGAAAGAATAGAGTTTATCGAAATAATAAAAGTATTGATAGTGGATATAAAGCCACCCAACAAATTCAACTTGAATTTAAAAATGACCAAAAAAACATTACTAAAATATTAGATCAGTTCTCAAAAAGCAGTACAGAATTTAATTTGAACTTCAACTTTAAGTTATCAGATTCATTGAAAGAAAATGTTCAAAAGCAGATCATAAAATTAGCTACTAGAGATGCAATTGAAAAAGCTGAATTAATAAGTTCAGCATCCAATATTGATCTAATCAAAATTAAACAAATTAAATATGGTACAAATTATAATTCCGGTATGAGATTATATAATAGAAATAATGGAGTAGCAGAAGTTGTTTCTACGATAGATAATTCCATTATAAAAGGATTTACTCCTAAAGACATAGTTTACTCTGAGAATATCTTATTAGTTTGGGATATTAAATAACGCTTGCCAACAACGGCTCATCGCCAATAACGGGTATCATCGAAAAAGTGTAATTTTAGAAACCAGGAAATAAAACAAATAAACCGACAACTCCGCGTCCCAACTCCCGCAACTGGCGATAGCCGAGACCGTTGTAAGCAAGCAGCAGACAATAATGAAATCGTATAGAATATTATACTTTATAATCTTTATTAGTTTTAATAGCTATTCTCAAAAACTTTTTAAAGAATATGGGGAAAGGGAATATTCGGATACCTTAAACATCGAATTACTTCATAAGATTTGTGATAATTCAGAATTGGAATTTTCCGATATCTATGTAAATAAATCAAATTCAGTAAGCTTTCAATCGGACACAACATTCTTTGCTATACAATACATCCTTAAAAACACGGAGGATGGAAATTTATATACAACCAAATATTTATTGGCTAAGAATTCTAATGGAAAAGTATTAGCTCAATTAGATGATTCAGATTCTTATTATGATAAAGAAGCTGTACAACCTTCTCCATCTTATATTTTAAAGAATCCAATAAAATTATCTACTCAGAATATTGGCATTGGGGTTATAACCGAAGAATCGGTAAGAAGTTGTGCAACTATTTATTCTAAACAAAAAATTTCAATATTTACTTTAACGAATAATAAGTTAAATAGAGTCTTAGAAAATTATCCAATTAGAGAATCCCATGGAGAATCGAATTGTGCAGGAAATTATGAAATTGAAATTCTTCACAAGTCAGTTGAAAGAATGAAAAGTAAAACCCACGGCCTTTTCGATTTGTTTATAACAAAAAAGTTTACTTACGAAAAAGTGATTGAAAAAAATGAAGATGATAGTATTGAAGGAAAAAACATAAAAAAAGATAAATACGAAACCGAGAAATTATTATTTGACGGTGAAAAATATAAATTCAAAGAAGATAATGTTCTACGATTTCTAAAATGATTATCCTGGCTGCCAGCTTACAACAAAGAACTAAGGTAAAATCCAAGTCCTTTTAAGCTAATTTCGATAAATAATTTTCTTGGTAATAGGTTCCTGATTTGGCGATGGCAAATGCCTGTTTCAGGAGCTTATTACATACGGCTATTA
>NZ_JAKVTV010000018.1 GCF_022489035.1 Christiangramia lutea | reverse complement strand
CTAATTTTCTTTTGACCAAATGTCAATGTAGAAATCAAAATCAGAAATATTTGTATTGTAGTTCTCATCTTTGTGAGGCTTGTGCACAACGGTCTCGGTTATCGCCAGTTGGCGGAGTAAGGGACGCGGATTTGTCGGCTTAGTATTGATTTGTTGGTCAAGTTAATTATTTTCTTTCTAACACCACCGGCTATTGGCGATGAACCGTTGTTGTGTATAGTGTAATTTACCAATATTCTAATTTTTAGTAAATATCAATTTTGATAATATAAATGGAAATAAAATCCCAGTTATCAAAAATAGAGTTATGTAAAAATTGAAAGGTTCTACTTTAATACTTCCAGGTATGAGAGGATTAGGATCATTATAATAAACTAAAAGACAAATAGCGGATATGAAAAAAAGAATTGTAAAAAGTATAATAGTAAAAATATCTTTTATGAGTTCTGATATTTTAAATGTTTTTCTTTTAGAATTAAATAATATTCCAACAATTGGGATTGATGAGACTAATAAATAATCTATTGTATTAGTGGATAATGCGAAATAATAACCAAATAAATGATTTAGAGGTCTAACTAGAATTTTAATCAGTTTTCCTGGTATCAAAAAATTTAATAATATAAATGTCAAAATACTGACGCATATTATTAAATATCTAATTTTCAATGGTATTCTTTTCAATTATTAAATAGTTAGAATTTTACAAATTACATTATACACAACGGTCTCGGTTATCGCCAGTTGGCGGAGTGCGGGACGCGGATTTGTCGGCTTAGTATTGGTTTGTTGGTCAAGTTAATTATTTTCTTACTAACGGTGCCGCTTATTGGCGATGAACCGTTGTTGTGAGCTGGCTTTTCTAAAATATCCTTTTATCCGGTTAGAGTATTTATGGTATATAAAAATACCAATTCCAAAAATGCCAACTCCAAATGAAATTAAAAATCCTAATCTTGAATGAGATTTAGCTTCATTCGAATTATATATAATTTCGCCATTTTTATCGGCTATTTGGAAAACAGTTGGCTTAAATTCTTCTTTTTGACTTTCTTTTATCAGAACAGTTGCCTTTCCTGATTTAGTTAATTGTCTTTCTATTTCTTCAAATCTTTCGTTATAACTGTTCAGTCCGATATTTTTCATCAGAACATAAACACTCTTGGTCGAGTTTAGAGTAAATATTAATTCAGATTTGACACTTTTACTACCTCTCCAACTTTCAACAGGAGTATAAAATATTTCCATACTTTCAATTCTTCCTCTTTGCTCTATTAAGGAACTTTTAAAAGTAAATAAGGTCGGTGCAAAAAAATAGAAAGCACAAATAATCGAAGCTATTCCAACAAATAATCCTCTTTCTCCGTAATCTGCTTTGTTCATTTATTCTTTGTCGAAATTTTGTTTAAGCTTGCTCACAACGGTCTCGGTTATCGCCAGTTGGCGGAGTAGGGGACGCGAATTTGTCGGCTTAGTATTGGTTCGTTGGTCAAGTTAATTATTTTCTTACTAACGGTGCCGCTTATTGGCGATGAACCGTTGTTACCTGCTGGCCATTTATTGCTTTTTAAGTTTAAGATCAATAATAATTTCATTAGCAAAGTCGGAAATCTCATTTAATAAATCTTCGATTACTTTTTTATTGATTTCTATAATTTGACCATTCTTATTTTTTCCATTCCTGTGGACGAGATCATGTCGAACACTTACGGCTTTTGTCAAATTTACAATTGAAGGAAAATTTATTTTAAAAGTACTTTCATACATATTTTTCACTTTTGCTAAGTTGTGATAAATTACTTCTATCATCTCTTTTTTAGCAACGACCTCAATTCTTTCGTATTCATTAAAAATTTGATCCAAAGTGAACTTTCGATTTTTGAATTCGGGGTAGGAGCTGACAAAATTTCGAAAATACTCTTTACTATCATTTGTTGTATTTATGAATACTTCTGATAAA
The DNA here is from genome assembly GCF_022489035.1 of Christiangramia lutea. Classification (GTDB taxonomy): domain Bacteria; phylum Bacteroidota; class Bacteroidia; order Flavobacteriales; family Flavobacteriaceae; genus Christiangramia; species Christiangramia lutea. The sequence goes on along the minus strand of NZ_JAKVTV010000018.1, from coordinate 587 downwards.
AATGCCTCAAGTATGCCAATACTTCCAACGAAAAGTTGTCTTCTAAGAACCTTTTCAAGTTTATCATCTGATAATATTACTTCATTCAAATTCCTGATATTATAAATCTCAGTATGGAAACTTCTTAAATAATTTTTATTGGAAAGTATAGCAAAATACTCATCTCTTTGAATTAAAAAATCATCATCATAATCGTAAAATGGAGATAGACTAACTTTGTTTGAAGAATTTAATCCTTCAATTTTATTTAATATTTCTTTAGGCGAATCTTCATCAAATGAAACTATGTGTTCAATAGTAAGATCTTCTAAATAATTAGTTTTGAGTTTATAATTAATTTGATTTAATTCCTGGTACGTAATTCCTAAATCTTCAGCTAATTTTTGTTCTCTTAATTTTTTGATTCTATTTGGGTCAAACGTATTTTCTTCTTTCATTGAATTTTCTTTATGGCTTGCAGGTAACGGTTTCGGTTATCGCCAGTTGGCGGAGTAAGGGACGCGGATTTGTCGGCTTATTATTGGTTTGTTGGTCAAGTTAATTATTTTCCTTCTAATGCTACCGCTTATTGGCGATTAACCGTTGTT
>NZ_JAKVTV010000017.1 GCF_022489035.1 Christiangramia lutea | reverse complement strand
TCTGCTGCACATAACGACGAATATAAAGAATAGGGGCAAACAAGAATTGTGTATATTTCAGAATTCAAAAACACCTAAATTTAAACACGAATATAGAAGCCCCTACTCTTCATATTCGAGACCGTTGGCATTAATACTTAAACAGAGAAAATTAAATTTTGAAATCTGATTTAAAGTAATAACTTTGTATTTACAAAAATAAAAGCTATGGAAACTTCAATTATAAAAATTGGAAATTCAAAAGGACTTCGTTTAAGCAAAACGATTCTTGAAAAATACCACATAAAAGATAAAGTAGAACTCATTTTAGAAAAAGGTCAAATTATACTCCGACCAATTGATTCGCCAAGAAAAAATTGGGAAGAGAAATTTAAAAAAATGGCCAAAAATGAAGATGATCAACTTCTGATGAATGATGTGTTTGATGATGAAAACTTTGATGAATGGATTTAAATCAATACGATATAGTCTTAGTTAATCTAGATCCGACAGTTGGAAGTGAAATTAAGAAAACCAGACCTTGCGTAATCATTTCTCCAAATGAGATGAATAAATACTTAAGAACAATTGTTGTTGCTCCAATGACAACAAACACAAAAAAATATCCAACTAGAATTCCGGTAAAATCAAATGGAAAAAAAGGAATGATCGCAATTGACCAAATAAGAACAATTGACAAACAAAGAATTGTGAAAATCTTCGAATCATTATCCAACTCGGAAATCAAAAAGTGTAAAGAGGTGATTAAAGAAACATTTGTGGACTAAGTACTAATGCCAACAACGGTTCATCGCCAATAAGCGGCACCGTTAGTAAGAAAATAATTAACTTGACCAACAAACCAATACTAAGCCGACAAATCCGCGTCCCCTACTCCGCCAACTGGCGATAACCGAGACCGTTGTATGTTATTTTTAATATGAGAATTCTACTTCTAATTTTTCTATTTTTTGCTTCAATTCAAGGTTCTGCTCAAAACGGAAAAATCCTAAACAAGATTCATATTGATCTTGAAAAATCTACTTTTTGGGACCAAATTTCAATAAATAATGAACCTAAACCTGAGTATGAATATTTAGAAAATCTAAACTTCTTTTTTATTACATATTTAAGCGATTCAAAAAAAGTAAAGGGGTATATAGTTGAGCCTAAGAAAAAAGGTAAATATCCAGTAGTAATATTCAATCGAGGTGGAAATAGAAATTTTGCGGCTCTTAATCTTGCTACTATGATAGTTTATACATCTAAACTAGCTAACGAGGGATATTTCATAATTGGTAGTAATTATAGAGAAAAAGACGAGCTCGGTGGATCTGACTTAAATGATGTCTTAAATTTGACAGAAACAATAAAAGACCTAGATAAAGCAGATAATAATCTGATCGGAATGTTTGGTTGGTCCAGAGGCGGGTTAATGACATATTTAGCTTTAAAAAATTCAAATAAGATTAAAACTGCTATTGTTGGAAATGGCCCAGCCGACTTCTTTAAAACTGTAGAACATTTACCAGGTTTAGAAAATGTTTTAGAAGAATGTGTTCCGAATTATTGTGAAAATAGAAATCAAGAACTAAAAAAAAGATCCGTAGTTTATTGGCCAGAGAAACTTGATAAAAATTCAAGTCTTTTAATTTTGGCAGGAACAAAAGACAAAAGGGTTGATTTCAAACAGGCAGAGGAAATAGGTGAAAAACTAAAGGCGATAAACTATGATTATGAACTTCAAATATTCGATACGGATCATTTCTTCTCAAATAAAAAAGAAGAACTAAACAATGCGGTAATCCTATGGTTTAATCGGGAATTAAAAACAACACACAACAACGGTTAATCGCCAATAAGCGGTACCGTTAGTAAGAAAATAATTAACTTGACCAATAAACCAATACTAAGCTGACAAATCCGCGTCCCTTACTCCGCCAACTGGCGATAACCGAGACCGTTGGGCACAATACTAAAAATGAATCATTATATTTGAGTATGAACTCTGATAAAAAATAATACGTTCTTTAAAATCTTGGTGAATTAAATAGTTGGGTTTATAGTTTAACTCAAGGAATTATTGTTCGATTAATCTGTGATTGTTTAATTAAAAAAATAAATCATATGAGAGAAAGATTCAATAATATCGTAAAAGGTTTGACCTTTGTTATAATTCCAGTAATTCTAATAACGTTATTTCTATTTGGTGGGCAGACCATCCCGAACCGCAGACTTGTCCAAACAGAAATTCCTTGAAAGCTCCAGCATTTAAGAAACCTAGGGACGGGTTAGAGGTTCGATTCCTCGGTCTGCTACAAATTATAGGCTGTTTAAAAAGACAGCCTATTTCTTTTAAGCTATTAAGCGTACAATTGAACTAAATAAGAATTAAAATTGAAAAGAATTTATTCATACGTTTTAAGATTTGATGACGGAGCAGCACCAAATCCTTTTTGGGGAATTTGTACATTGACTATTTGCAAACCTGCGATTAGAAGAACAGCAGGAGTTGGAGATTGGGTAATTGGAACAGGTTCTAAAAACTCTAAACTAAAAGACGGAAATAAATATGATCTTTCTGACAGTTTAGTTTATGCAATGAAAATAACTGAAAAGATGACTCTCGAACAGTATGACAAATTTTGCTCGAAGAAACTGAAAGAAAAAATTCCTTCCTGGTATAATAAAGATTGGCGAAAAAGAATGGGAGACTGTATTTACGATTTTTCAAATCAGAATGAACTTAATTTGAGAAAAGGTGTTCATAATGAATCAAATATAAAAAGAGACTTGAGTGGCAATAACTCTTTATTGTCGACTGAATTTTACTACTTCGGAGGAGAACCAAGAATAATTCCAGAAAACTTAAGGCGTATAATCAAAAAAAATCAGGGGCATTTACGAATTGAAAATGCTGATTTACTTTTTGACTTTGAAAAGTGGATTAGCAGATTTGAAAAAAATAAAATATATGCAGAACCACAACTCGGACACGAATTTAAGATTGCATCAGATCTAGAGCTAACAAGTAAATGTTCAAATAGAAATAAAAAAATACTAGAGGAGCAAGATATAGAAGAAACATTATGCTAATCGTACTGTGCCCAACAAAGAACTAAGGTAAAATCCAAGTCCTTTTAAGCTGATTTCGATAAATAATTTTCTTTGTAATAGGTTCCTGATTTGGCGATGGCAAATGCCTGTTTCAGGAGCTTATTACATACGGCTATTA
>NZ_JAKVTV010000016.1 GCF_022489035.1 Christiangramia lutea | reverse complement strand
TCATTGTTGACGGAATCTCAAGTTCCCACGGTTCATGTAACCTTATTCCTCTCTTTTGTTCTTTCTGGTTATACATTCAAAATTTAGAGAAATTAAACTTAAGACGGTTCATCGCCAATAAGCGGCAGCGTTAGAAAGAAAATAATTAAATTGACCAACGAACCAATACTAAGCCGACAAATCCGCGTCCCTTACTCCGCCAACTGGCGATAACCGAGACCGTTGTGATGCAATTTTTTTCATAAAGTTTTCTGCTTAAAAGTTCTAAAATAGAGAACTTTAATTATCTTTGTTCTAGATTTTTTAGAATGAAAAGAATAGTTTCAAAGAAGACATTAAGAGAATTCTGGGAAAAGCATTCTGATTCAGAACAGTATTTAAAAACCTGGTATGAAACAGCTAAAACTTCCAATTGGAATTCTCCGAATGATATTAAGAAAACTTATATAAATGCCAGCATTTTAAAAGATAGTAGAGTGGTTTTCAACATTAAAGGAAACTCATATAGATTAATCGTAAAATTCAATTACGATAGACAATGGGCCTTTATAAGATTTGTTGGAACACACGCAGAATATGGTAAAATAGATGCTGACACAATTTAAAATTAAGAGTTATGAATATTAAACCTTTAAAAAACGAAAAAGATTACGAGAAAGCTTTAGAAAGGCTTGAGGTAATATTTGATGCTCCTGCTAACTCACCAGAAGGAGACGAAGCAGAAATTCTTTCAATGTTAATTGACAATTACGAAAATGAACATTATCCAATTGAAGCTCCAGATCCAATTGAAGCAATAAAAATCAGAATGGAAGAAATGAATCTTAAACAAAAAGATTTAGTTGGAGTAATTGGTGGAAAAAGTAGAGTTTCAGAAATCCTGAATAAAAAGAAAAGATTGACTGTAGATATGATTAGAGAATTGGAAAGAATTCTACATATTTCTGCTTCTGTATTGGTAACTAATTACCAGTTATCGAAGTAAAAAAACAGCACACAACAACGGCTCATCGCCAATAACGGGATTTGTCGAAAATGTGTAATTTTAGAAACCAGGAAATAAAACAAATAAGCCGACAACTCCGCGTCCCAACTCCCGCAACTGGCGATAGCCGAGACCGTTGTGTGCAATGCTTCAACAAATTTTTAGGTAAAATGAAAATTGATGAGATTCTAGACAAAGTTTATAAACTTCCCGACCAAGCCAAACAAAAGATTATAGAATCCATTGATGAAGTCAATTATAAAAAAGGTGAAATATTATTTCAGGCAGATAAGATTGTTCAAGAAATATACTTCATAAAGAAAGGAATAGTACGAGCTTATACTAAAACTTCAGATAATGATATCACATTCTGGTTCGGTAAAGAAGGCGATACGGTAATTTCAATGAGAAGTTATGTAGCAAATAATAAAGGGTATGAAGATATCGAAGTTCTTGAAGATTCCGAGTTTTATAAAGTTGATATTAGTTATTTAAGAAAACTTTTTAAAGAAGATATTCATATTGCCAATTGGGGTAGAAAATTTGCAGAGCAAGAATTAATAAAAACAGAAAAGAGACTTATTTCAAGACAATTCAGAACTGCAAAAGATCGATATAAAGAATTAATAGAAAATAATCCCGATTTAATAAGACGTGTTCAATTAGGTCATATAGCATCTTATTTAGGTATTACTCAAGTGAGTCTTAGTAGAATTCGAGCCGAGAAAAATTAAATTCATTTTTTATCATTTGTAAAATTTTCCCTCAACTACAATGAGGAAATTTGTCAAAAAAAAAGATGAACTGGATATTATTAGTATTAGCAGGATTATTTGAAGTAGGATTTGCTTTATGTTTAGGTAAAGCTAAAGAAACTATAGGTTCAGAGATGTATTTGTGGTACACGGGATTTGTTATAAATCTAGGTATAAGTATGGGACTCTTAATAAAGGCCACTCAAACTTTACCAATTGGAACTGCGTACGCGGTTTGGACTGGAATTGGTGCAGTAGGAACTGTATTAGTTGGAATTGTATTATTTAAGGATCCAGTTAATTTTTGGAGAATATTTTTTATATCAACCTTAGTTTGTTCGGTAGTTGGATTAAAAGTAATTTCACATTAAAAGCACAGCACACAACAACGGTTCACCGCAAATAACGGGTTGTTGACTAAAAACTGTTATTTTAGAGACCAATTATTAAACAACTAAGCCGACAAATCCGCGTCCTTACTCCCGCAACTTGCGGTAACCGGGACCGTTGGCAAACATTTATCTGAATGAATCGAATTCAAATAATAATAATAGGATTAATACTTACTTTATTCGCTCTCATGGCAATTGTAATTTTTAGGTACAATCTAGTTTTTGGAGAAACTGTCTTTCAAAAATCAATGATGGCTGGTTGTATGCATAAAGAGCTAAAATCGAAGAATCTTAGTGAGAGTAAAGATTTATGTGAATGTTATATTGGAAATCTAGTAGAAAATTATTCAGAAAATCAAATTCGGAATAATATTGATCAAATAAAATTAGAGGATAAAAATCTTTTTAATAATTGTAGACCAGAAAAAGATGATTTAGCAGAAAATTTATCAATAGACACAACTAAATTCTATCAAAAAATAGGATGGAAAACTCAAATAGATAATAATACAATACAGGAAATAGAAGCATACGTAAGCAAGAAAAGTGATACTCTAATAAACCAACTTAAAGTTTATAATAATGGAGTAATTGATCCTACAAAAAGTAAATTTTATGAATTAAAAATTGAAGGATTTAAAGACTCTTTAATTCAAGGTGAAATTAGTTTTTTTACACCTCAAGATTGTACATCAATAAAAAATAAAAGAGAGATAACACTTACTTATTTACAAAGAGAAGAAGATTCACTAATTATTCGGGAAATTGATACGGATACAAATTATATAGAATTCCCATATAGGAATTTTGATAATTATTCCTTCGTAGGTGTTATTTCAGATTTTAGGTGGATTTATAATGACAGTTCTGATTCCTATACTGTATATGAAAATTACTTCGCTATAGATTCAGAAGCATCGACCGATAATGGATTTGTAGAATTACTAAAATAAACGTTTGCCAACAAAGAACTAAGGTAAAATCCAAGTCCTTTTAAGCTAATTTCGATAAATAATTTTCTTGGTAATAGGTTCCTGATTTGGCGATGGCAAATGCCTGTTTCAGGAGCTTATTACATACGGCTATTAATGCTAGCTTCTTACTCTTACCCTTCTCAACAATTCGCTC
>NZ_JAKVTV010000015.1 GCF_022489035.1 Christiangramia lutea | reverse complement strand
GGGATTATCATTGTTGACGGAATCTCAAGTTCCCACGGTTCATGTAACCTTATTCCTCTCTTTTGTTCTTTCTGGTTATATATTCAAAATTTAGAGAATTTAAACTTAAGACGGTTCATCGCCAATAGACGGTAGCGTTAGTAAGAAAATAATTAACTTGACCAACAAACCAACACTAAGCCGACAAATCCGCGTCCCTTACTCCGCCAACTGGCGATAACCGGGACCGTTGTAAGCAATTTTTCAATCAAGATTTTAGTATAAACAATGACTTTTAAAAATAAAATCTCAACTGCTAAATGGATTCAAATTCTAATATTTTATCTTTTAGCGCTCGTCCTAACTTATACTTTTACAAAATTTCCGAATCTAATTAGAGAACTATGGATTTCGGTATTTGATTTAAATGTGTCATTTAGCTGGAATCATGGGATCGGACTTTTAATAGCTACTATTGCTTGCTATTTATTGTTTAAACAGGATTACAAGACATCCTTTTTAGGAAATAAACATTTAAAAAGTTTGATAATTGCTACGTCGTATTTAATCATCTATAGCTTATTTGGACTTTCTAATAAATTCAATATTAATGAACATTTTTGGGCCTTAATATTCTGCTCATCTATGTTGATATATGATATTTTTGAAGAAATTGCCTGGAGAGGTTTTTTAAATGACAAATTAGGAAAAACTCCTACACTAGTTAAAGGAATTATTACAGGAATTCTATGGGGCTTATGGCATATTTTAATTTTTAAAAGTTTTAATCAATTCGGTGGTCTTCATTATTTTGTTTTATTAACAATAATCGTTTCTATTATAATGTCTTACGCAGTTAAAAAGACTAATTCAATATTAGTAGCTGCTTCAATCCATGGATTGTTGATTCTAAGAAATAACTACGTAACAATAATTTGCATAGTAATATGGACATTATTAATAATTACGTGGGAACGAGATAAGATTTTTAATCGTAGAAAAACAGCTTACAACAACGGTTAATCGCCAATAAGCGGCACGGTTAGTAAGAAAATAATTAACTTGACCAACAAACCAATACTAAGCCGACAAATCCGCGTCACCTACTCCGCCAACTGGCGATAACCGAGACCGTTGTAGCCAATGCGGACAAAAATTCTGCTTAAAACCTCATTAGAAAAACAAGCCTCTAGTATTTGAACCAGAGGCCTGTAATTCTTAAAGAAAATCATGGTTTAGATTTTTATTTTAAAGCCACCATTAATTACAAATCCGTCAACAGGAGCATAAATATCCCTGAAATTCGGATCATCTAAAGTTCCAGTAAACACACTATCAAAACGACTTTGGCGTGTATCCAGAATATTTTCAAAATTCAGGAATAATGAAAATTTTTCTCCAATTTTTTTCTCTGTCATAACTCCAAGAATCCAATATGGCTCACCTGTAGTTCCATCTGTTAATTGCTGCCTACTATAGTAGTAACCCTCCAGACCTATCCAGAAATTATCATGTTTCTCATACATCAAGACATTATTCAAACGATGTTGGGCTACTAGAGGATATTGCTGTGTATCGCCATCATAATGCTGGTTAACATCAGCCAGAGTGTAACCTACAAATAACTTAAGGTCATGATATTTCAATCGCATATTAGCTTCAATTCCTTTGCTGTCTAAATATCCATTCGGCTGAGTGAATTCATAAAATGTTCCGGTGCTTCGATTAAGAACTAAAGGATCGTTAATCCTGGTGTAAAACAACAAAAGATTGGTTGACAAATTAAGATCATTTGTGATGGACCATTTATAATTTCCATCTAAATTAAAACCTATAGATCGTTCGGCATCTGTTTCATCCACATCTATAGGCAGCACATTTTGAAATTGCAGTCGTTCTACGTCTTCTGTAAAAATGCTCGGAGTTTTATACCCCATGCCACCACCAGCTCTAAATGTTAACTGGTTCGAAGGTTCAAACATTAAAGAGAATCTAGGTAATAAATAGAATCCATAATTGCTTTGATAGTCCCCACGCAAACCAGTTTCCAGAGTCCACTTTTGCTCAATATCCCATATATTCTGAACAAAGGCTCCCAGGGTATAATTAGTAAAACTAAGGTCCTGATCTGGATCTCCCTGTTCCTGATCAAAATTTTCGGTCCATAGATTCAGTCCGGCTATCCATTCAGTTTTCTCCTGAATTGTAGAAAGATTTATTTCTGAAAAAGAAGAAACCTGGTAACCGGTAAAAGCATAGTCAGGAATTTCAATCTGTCGTTCAAAAAGACTGATACTGTTTTTTATCTGAAGGGATGTTTTATCAGGAAAATGATGATTCCCCAATAGCTGAGTAGAAAAGCGTTCGGTATTATTTCTTTCAAAATAACCTGTTCCTCTATCATTTTCCACATAATCCATGGCACCGCCCAATCGATCCTCCGAAACAAAATTAAAGCCTATGTTGAAATCGGTATTTTCACTCAGATAAGCATATAATTTGGGATTCAAGGTGAAACGTTCAAATTTCGGGATCGCAGTTAAACCATTGCCAGCAGGATCGTAAGGTGTACCTAAATTATAAGAAGCAAAAACGGTAGTACCCAGTTTACCAAATTTTTCAGAATAGAAACCACTAAGGTCCAATCCCAAAGCTGAAGTTAGATTAGCCATAAAACTTAATTCCGGCTCATCTTCCGGAGTTTTTGAAATTAAATTTACCAGGCCGGCTATTGCTCCACCACCATAAAGTGTTGAAGAGGCACCCTTAATTACTTCAACCTGTTTAAGGTCTAAAGGTGCAATTTGCATGAGGCTTAAACCACCAGAATACCCTGAATATAATGGAAGTCCGTCACGTAATAATTGGGTGTATTTTCCATCTAATCCCTGGATCCTGATACTGGAATTATAACTGGTTGCAGATGTTTGTTGCGTTTGTATACCAGTACTTTCATTTAGTAACATACGGATGTCTCCGGGTTTCATATTTCCTTTCTCTGCGAGCTCCTCACCGGCGATAAACTCAACCCTGGTGGGAATATCCTGAAAGGTTCTTGAACTTCTTGTTGATTCAATAAAGATAGTTTCCATCTGTTCTTCAGAAGGATGGAGCAAAATTTCCTGATTGTTTTCTTCATCAGATAAGGGAAATGTTCTGCTTATTGATAGCGTTTCAAAACCTATATATCTAATTACGATCTGGTGTTTACCATCAGGTATATTTCGAAGAATGGCCTTTCCTTCTTCATTTGTTGTAGTTCCAATATTAAGTTCTTGAATGCCTAAAGTTACTCCATATAGAGGTTCCCTGGTTTCAGCATTTAGTATGGTAGTCTCAAATTGATTCTGAGCTAAAATTGTATTGCTGGCAAAAAACAGCAATACGAAAATGATATTTTTCAAACTGATTTTATTTTTGAATAATTATATAATATATACGTCACTTCACGTGAACTAAACTAATTTATATAATCTGGGTCTTTGGTGGTTTAAAATCAGAATTCTGGTAGGCACTTTTAAATAATTCTTCGTAAGAAGACAATACGGCAAGTGATAATTCGTCCTGAAAAAATGTGAATTCTGAATATTCCTGAATAGCAAATCCAGTACAGCTCCCACAATTAAAAAAGGGTGAACAGGCTTCGTTACCACTATGGTCATCTTCAGAATTAGATGGATTTTCTATACAAACCGAATTTTCTCCCATTTCCTCAAGTAAACAACATGGGAGGCTGGATAAGAAAAGAACTAATAATGATATAAAGAAGACAACTAATTTCATCTGCACAAATGTACATTTAAAATAAAAAATATAAAATTCAATATAAGCTGAGAATTAGCCGCACTGGCAACAACAACGGCTCATCGCCAATAACGGGTTAAATCGAAAAAGTGTAATTTTAGAAACCAGGAAAGAAAACAAATAAGCCGACAACTCCGCGTCCCAACTCCCGCAACTGGCGATAGCCGAGACCGTTGTGCGCAAGTTTTATACGGATTTTGCTTAAAAAAGATAAATATCTAAAACATTAAAGTAGATTAATCGAATTTCAAATCCATGATTAAACCAATCAATATAAACCATTTAATTTCAGTCATTTAATAATAGAAACCTTAAATTTATATTGTTATTAAAGAAATAGATGCGCTCACCAATGAGGAAACTTCTTACTACACATCCAAAATCAATTGATTATAAAATGCCAGAATTTAAGCCGTAGTTTTAAAATATCATGACCAAGAAAAAAGTAAAGCGAATACTTAGAATATTATTTATCGTTGCAAGTATATCTTCTTTATGGTTCGTACCCTGGATTTTGGTAAAAGCCTGGATTTTACCACTACCTAATACAGTCCAAGAGCAATTAAAAGAAGGATTAGATCACGGATTTGATGGAATGATAGTTTATGTTGACCAAGCAGGAAAACCTCCAGAATTTTATGCTGCTGGCTGGCACGATCGGAAAAAGAAAATTCCTGCTTACCCACAAGCCTTATTCAAAATTGCAAGTATTACCAAGCTTTATATCGCTGTTGCTACTACAAAATTAGTCAAGGAAGGTCGACTATCATTGGATAAAACACTTTCCGAATACTTTCCAGAACTTGCGGAAAGAATCGAAAATTCAGACGAAATAACTTTGAGAATGATGGTACAACATAGAAGTGGTATACCAAATTTCGTTGATCATCCCGATTTCTGGACGAAACCTCCAAAGAACAGACAGGAAACTTTGAATTATGCTCTGGATTTACCAGCCGATTTTGAACCAGGTGAAGATTATGGCTATTCAAATACCAATTATATGTTGATTGAAGATCTCATTGATAAAACGATAGGCTATCCCCATCAAAAGTATATAAAGGAGGAAATCTTAATCCCACTTGAGCTTAACAACACTTTTGGTTCGCTAAGCGAAGTGAACATCGACGATGTTATGAGCGGTTATTACGTAGGCATAGATAAAGATTTTAAAACTGATGACTCAGGCTTAATGCTGGCAACCGCTGAAGACGTAGGGAAATTTCTTAGAGCATTAAACGATGGTTCAGTATTTAATGATGGGGAACAGGAAATCTATTCTTCGATCTATGTTTACGAACATACAGGTTTAATTGTTGGTTATCAAAGTATAGCAAAATATTACAAAGACATAGATACAGTTATTATTCAATTTAATAATACTACCAACTTCAATGGTTACGACTGGAATTTAGCGGAAATTATAAATAATCGTATTGAAAAAATTGTCAGAAAAAACAGAAGCTAATAATTCACAAAATTATTGTTATCAATAGAAATTCCACTAAATGAATTCTGCTGCTATTATAATTATTGACAAAAAACCAGCGCACAACAACGGTTCATCGCCAATAGACGGCAGCGTTAGAAAGAAAATAATTAACTTGACCAACAAACCAATACTAAGCCGACAAATCCGTGTCCCCTACTCCGCCAACTGGCGATAACCGAGACCGTTAGCTAACATTTTTTAGAAAGAGTGAAATTAGGAGAAATCATATTCTATTTAGCAGTTTCATTAATTGGAATAACCTTTTTATATCAACTTTTAAAGATCATGCTTAAGGGAACTAA
>NZ_JAKVTV010000014.1:2230-5713 GCF_022489035.1 Christiangramia lutea | reverse complement strand
AGAAGAAGGCGGCGACATACTCTCCCACAATGATAGCAGTACCATCTGCGCTAACGGGCTTAACTACTCTGTTCGGGATGGGAAGAGGTGAGCCCCGTTGCTATAGCCACCTTAAAAGGTAAGTTATAAGCATTCGGCTTAAAACTGTGTCTTGCGACACTAATATTGTTGACATACTTAAGAAACAAAAAATAAGCGATAACGGGTAATGCATCATAACATAAGCATTTGGCGGCTCTGAGGTTTTGCGGCCTCAGAGCCATCACGCATCAAGCTTTACGGATGATTAGTACTACTCGGCTATGACATTACTGCCTTTACACCTGTAGCCTATCAACGTGGTAGTCTCCCACGGTCCTTTAAAGAAATCTCATCTTGTGGTGGGTTTCGCGCTTATATGCTTTCAGCGCTTATCCCTTCCGAACGTAGCTACTCTGCAGTGCTCCTGGCGGAACAACAGATACACCAGAGGTTCGTCCAATCCGGTCCTCTCGTACTAGGATCAGGTCCACTCAAATTTCTAACGCCCACTGTAGATAGAGACCGAACTGTCTCACGACGTTCTGAACCCAGCTCGCGTGCCACTTTAATGGGCGAACAGCCCAACCCTTGGGACCTTCTCCAGCCCCAGGATGTGACGAGCCGACATCGAGGTGCCAAACCCCCCCGTCGATGTGAGCTCTTGGGGGAGATCAGCCTGTTATCCCCGGCGTACCTTTTATCCTTTGAGCGATGACCCTTCCATGCGGTGTCACCGGATCACTATGCTCTACTTTCGTACCTGATCGACCTGTATGTCTCTCAGTCAAGCTCCCTTTTGCCATTGCACTCTACGCACGGTTACCAAGCGTGCTGAGGGAACCTTTAGAAGCCTCCGTTACTCTTTTGGAGGCGACCACCCCAGTCAAACTACCCACCAAGCACTGTCCTTCCAATGGAAGTTAGGCTCTAAACAAGTAAAGGGTAGTATTTCAACAACGACTCCACGATACCTGGCGATACCGCTTCAAAGTCTCCTACCTATCCTACACATCACTTGTTCAAAGTCAATACTAAGCTATAGTAAAGGTGCACGGGGTCTTTTCGTCCCACAGCGGGTAATCGGCATCTTCACCGATACTACAATTTCACCGAGCTCATGGCTGAGACAGTATCCAGATCGTTGCACCATTCGTGCAGGTCGGAACTTACCCGACAAGGAATTTCGCTACCTTAGGACCGTTATAGTTACGGCCGCCGTTTACTGGGGCTTCAGTTCAATGCGTCGCCGAAGCTAACATCTCCCCTTAACCTTCCAGCACCGGGCAGGTGTCAGGCCCTATACATCATCTTTCGATTTAGCAGAGCCCTGTGTTTTTGATAAACAGTCGCCTGGATCTTTTCACTGCGGCCCCCCATAAGGGGGCGACCCTTCTCCCGAAGTTACGGGCCAATTTTGCCTAGTTCCTTAGCCATGAATCTCTCGAGCACCTTAGAATTCTCATCCCAACTACCTGTGTCGGTTTACGGTACGGGTTGCCACCACTCGCTTTTCTTGGAAGTCGCTCCTCTGGATTATCACGCCGGCCGTAGCTTTTGTGTACTATCGGGTTGTTACCAATCCCTTCAACGTACTATTCCGTCAGTACGCACCAAATTTACGCCTCCGTCCGCTTTAACGTGGGGCAAGTAGCAGAATATTAACTGCTTGTCCATCGACTACCCCTTTCGGGTTCGCCTTAGGTCCCGACTAACCCCCAGCTGATTAGCATAGCTGGGGAAACCTTAGTCTTTCGGTGTGCAGGTTTCTCGCCTGCATTATCGTTACTTATGCCTACATTTTCTTTTGTAACCAATCCAGCAAGCCTCGCGACTCACCTTCGTCTTTGTTACAATGCTCCCCTACCACTATAGTAAACTATAGTCCATAGCTTCGGTAGTATGTTTATGCCCGATTATTATCCATGCCGAACCGCTCGACTAGTGAGCTGTTACGCACTCTTTAAATGAATGGCTGCTTCCAAGCCAACATCCTAGCTGTCTGGGCAGTTCAACCGCGTTTATTCAACTTAACATACATTTGGGGACCTTAGCTGATGGTCTGGGTTCTTTCCCTCTCGGACATGGACCTTAGCACCCATGCCCTCACTGATATGCATCATTTTATAGCATTCGGAGTTTGTCAGGAATTGGTAGGCGGTGAAGCCCCCGCATCCAATCAGTAGCTCTACCTCTATAAAACTAACTATATCGCTGCACCTAAATGCATTTCGGGGAGTACGAGCTATTTCCGAGTTTGATTGGCCTTTCACCCCTACCCTCAGGTCATCCCAAGACTTTTCAACGTCAACGGGTTCGGTCCTCCACTATGTGTTACCACAGCTTCAACCTGCCCAAGGGTAGATCACACGGTTTCGCGTCTACCACTACCAACTAAAGCGCCCTATTCAGACTCGCTTTCGCTACGGCTCCACAGCTGAACTGCTTAACCTTGCTGGCAACGGTAACTCGTAGGCTCATTATGCAAAAGGCACGCCGTCACACATAAATGCGCTCCGACCGCTTGTAAGCGTATGGTTTCAGGATCTATTTCACTCCCTTGTTCAGGGTTCTTTTCACCTTTCCCTCACGGTACTGGTTCACTATCGGTCTCTCAGGAGTATTTAGCCTTGGCGGATGGTCCCGCCGGATTCATACAGGGTTTCACGTGCCCCGCACTACTCAGGATACTGCTATGCTTTATAACAACTTACTTATACCGGGCTGTCACCGTCTATGGCCAAGCTTTCCAACTTGTTCTAATTCCTGTTACAAACAATATTGCAGTCCTACAACCCCAATAAGTCCGTAAACTCATTGGTTTGGGCTACTGCGCGTTCGCTCGCCGCTACTAGCGCAATCACTATTGTTTTCTCTTCCTCCGGGTACTTAGATGTTTCAGTTCTCCGGGTTCGCCCTCCTTACGGAGTACTATACCTTCAGTATAGTGGGTTGCCCCATTCGGATATTCGCGGATCAATTTGTATGTGCCAATCCCCACGACTTTTCGCAGCTTATCACGTCCTTCTTCGCCTCTGAGAGCCTAGGCATTCCCCATACGCCCTTATCTAGCTTGTATGCGTTTTGCTTAATGCTCTAATCTATTCTGATTTGCATCAGAACAGAAGTATTATAATGTATTACTTTTATTAAATATTTCTATCTAATAGTGTTCTCGTATTCTTTGTTTCTCAATATGTCAATGAACTTTCTGTCTAGATTTAAGATCTTAGATATGAGATATTAGACAATCTAACATCTCAAGTCTAGTATCTAACATCTAAACTTGGTGGAGAATATCGGAGTCGAACCGATGACCTCCTGCGTGCAAGGCAGGCGCTCTAGCCAGCTGAGCTAATCCCCCATTTTCAGTGATCAGTTAACAGTTATCAGTTAACAGTACTTCTAACGGCTACTCAACCTCTAAAATTTCCTTTTCAGTATTTCTTTTTATGAACTTCTCTT
>NZ_JAKVTV010000014.1:0-2132 GCF_022489035.1 Christiangramia lutea | reverse complement strand
CTAAAAATCGAATTGACATAAGAATCAAGACCAAAGCGGTCTCTCTCGAACTTTTCTTTCTGTAATTGTCGCTTGTGTCTGAGACACAAAGCTCTAGAAAGGAGGTGTTCCAGCCGCACCTTCCGGTACGGCTACCTTGTTACGACTTAGCCCCAGTTACCAGTCTTACCCTAGGCGGCTCCTTGCGGTGACCGACTTCAGGTACCCCCGGCTTCCATGGCTTGACGGGCGGTGTGTACAAGGCCCGGGAACGTATTCACCGCATCATGGCTGATATGCGATTACTAGCGATTCCAGCTTCACGCAGTCGAGTTGCAGACTGCGATCCGAACTGTGATAGGGTTTGAAGATTCGCATCCCCTCGCGGGGTAGCTGCCCTCTGTCCCTACCATTGTAGCACGTGTGTGGCCCAGGACGTAAGGGCCGTGATGATTTGACGTCATCCCCACCTTCCTCGCGGTTTGCACCGGCAGTCTGGCTAGAGTTCCCACCATTACGTGCTGGCAACTAACCACAGGGGTTGCGCTCGTTATAGGACTTAACCTGACACCTCACGGCACGAGCTGACGACAACCATGCAGCACCTTGCAATTAGTCCGAAGAAGGGTCTGTTTCCAGACCTGTCCAACTGCATTTAAGCCCTGGTAAGGTTCCTCGCGTATCATCGAATTAAACCACATGCTCCACCGCTTGTGCGGGCCCCCGTCAATTCCTTTGAGTTTCATTCTTGCGAACGTACTCCCCAGGTGGGTCACTTATCACTTTCGCTTAACCACCCAGCCCTCAATTAGGCCGGACAGCTAGTGACCATCGTTTACGGCGTAGACTACCAGGGTATCTAATCCTGTTCGCTACCTACGCTTTCGTCCATCAGCGTCAATATATTATTAGTGATCTGCCTTCGCAATAGGTGTTCTGAGTAATATCTATGCATTTCACCGCTACACTACTCATTCCAACCACTTCATAATAATTCAAGAACAACAGTATCAATGGCAATTCTACAGTTAAGCTGCAGACTTTCACCACTGACTTATTATCCCGCCTACGGACCCTTTAAACCCAATGATTCCGGATAACGCTTGGACCCTCCGTATTACCGCGGCTGCTGGCACGGAGTTAGCCGGTCCTTATTCATACGGTACCGTCAAGCATCTACACGTAGATGTGGTTCTTCCCGTATAAAAGCAGTTTACAACCCATAGGGCCGTCTTCCTGCACGCGGCATGGCTGGATCAGAGTTGCCTCCATTGTCCAATATTCCTCACTGCTGCCTCCCGTAGGAGTCTGGTCCGTGTCTCAGTACCAGTGTGGGGGATCTCCCTCTCAGGACCCCTACCTATCGCGGTCTTGGTAAGCCGTTACCTTACCAACTAACTAATAGGACGCATACTCATCTTCAAGCCATAAATGTTTAATTATAATTCCAGGTGAAATCATAATACTATGGGGTATTAATCCACGTTTCCATGGGCTATCCCCCGCTTGAAGGCAGATTGTATACGCGTTACGCAC
The DNA here is from genome assembly GCF_022489035.1 of Christiangramia lutea. GTDB lineage: Bacteria > Bacteroidota > Bacteroidia > Flavobacteriales > Flavobacteriaceae > Christiangramia > Christiangramia lutea. Next base: position 617 of record NZ_JAKVTV010000014.1, on the reverse strand, counting down.
CCGTGCGCCACTCGTCAGCGGAAAAGCAAGCTTTTCCCTGTTACCGTTCGACTTGCATGTGTTAGGCCTGCCGCTAGCGTTCATCCTGAGCCAGGATCAAACTCTTCATCGTTAAATCTTAAATATATTCAACAACTACTAAAGAAATTCTGTTCAGGTTGACTTTTCTAGTCTTAATTCTTATACACTTGATTTTATCTCGCTAAAAATAAAATCCTTGTCAATTCAATATATCAATGAACTTCGATCGTCTTACCAATCGTGTCTTCGCTAAAACCCGAGGATTCGAACCCCTCTACATACGCCCCGTCTGGCGGTTTTTCTTTAATCTCAATCTGTTGCTGTGAACGTTTGCTCGATCGCAAAGCGGGTGCAAATATACAACGCTTTTTCTTTCCCAACCAAAAGTTTTTAATAAAAATTTTAGTTTCTTTTAAAAGCTTCAGAGTCAACGACTCATCTACATACCTACTTATGAACTTCGCCTTGCCTCCAAAGCGGGTGCAAATATAAAACGACTTTTCTTCGCAAACCAAATAAATTCAGAAAAAAATTTATTTAATTTTTGATAGCTAATAACTCGCTATACCCCATTCCCAGTACTTTCAGTGAACTTC
>NZ_JAKVTV010000013.1 GCF_022489035.1 Christiangramia lutea | reverse complement strand
ATTTGTAAGTTGACTTCATACTGATTAGGTTTAATAATTATTTATTTTTTCAAAATTTTTTTGTTCTAAAGTTAATTCAGAATTAAGTAAAATTTTTCTTTTATAAAATTGTTTACAACGGTCTCGGCTATCGCCAGTTGCGGGAGACGGGACGCGGAGTTGTCGGCTTATTTGTTTTATTACCTGGTTTCTAAAATTACACTTTTTCGATGATACCCATTATTGGCGATGAGCCGTTGTTGGCAACTGGTATCTATTCTAATTCTCGTTTTTTATACGATTGAATTGCATTTAAATAGTCAATTGCTCCTTGTTCACTTAAATCATGAATAAAACCGTGTAATTCTGGCTTATTAATTTCTATCCATTGAACTAAAGAGTCTCTTTGTTTTTGCCAATTTTCCCAATTCGCATCAAGGCAATCTAAATTTTCAATTTTACTTATTTTCCCACGTTTGAAATAAAACTTGCGCTTACAAGTTAGTGGGTTATTTTCTAAAAATTTAAATCTTGAAGATCTAACTGAAACAGTTGCACCAACATGATTACCTTGTTCTTTTAAATCTACAATTTTGTAAACTGGTTTAAATACAGAATCCCATTTGAAATGTTTATAATAACTTTCAGAGGAAAACTTCATTTTGTAATTACCTTCTGTGATTATTAAACTGTCGGCTATAACATTTTTGATTGTATTATAATCTGATTTTTTAAAACCTTGATAGTACTTCATTACCTGTTCAGATTTTGGTACTTTCTGTACTGCACAACTTGTGAATAAAATTGAAATTAGCAAGAATAATATTTTCTTCACAATTGAGAGCTTTCTGATACTTGTTGCCAACGGTCTCGGTTATCGCCAGTTGGCGGAGTAAGGGACGCGGATTTATCGGCTTAGTATTGGTTTGTTGGTCAAGTTAATTATTTTCTTTCTAACGGTGCCGCTTATTGGCGATGAACCGTTGTTAGCTTTAGTTGTTTTTCAAAGTTTTTATTGCTACCTCCAATAATTTATCATCTCCAATTTGATCTTTTACTTTTTGTGTAAGTATTTTGCTCTTTTCACTTAGATTAATAATTGCATAATCAATTAATACCATAAAGTTTGATAATTGAGTTTGGTCAAAATTGAACATAGCTACTGAAAGATTTGCAAAGGTTGAGTGTAAATTTTCACCTTCCAGCTCAAATTGAATATAAATTCTTTTTGTTTCAAAAATGCTATTATCGGCATGAGCAATAAACTTGTTTCGTAAATCCATTATGTATTCATGAAATTTTACTAAATCCTTAGCGCTGACTCTCTCGTTATTTGGAAAGTTTTTTTTGAATTGTTTCTTATTTATTGAAATTCTTCCACCTTGTTTGGTCGAATTAAAGCATCTAGCGTATGTAATAACTGAATTTGTAAAATATACTCTTTTTAAAGTAGTGCTATTTTCAATTTCAGTATTTTCTTCAAGAACTCTCATTTTTTTTAATTCTATGAGACATTCTCTAGCGAATTTTAAATCTTCAATAATGGAATTGTAATCGTTCAAATGTTTAACGTGCGGAATGCTTTCGTCAATCAGCCAACTATTTTTTGGTAAAGCTTCTTTTAAAATATCTTCTGGATTATCTGAATTAAGATTATGTTTATCCAATCTAGTGTTTTTTGTTGATTAACGGATTTTTCTGAACAATTAAAGCTAACGGTCTCGGTTATCGCCAGTTGGCGGAGTAAGGGACGCGGATTTGTCGGCTTATTATTGGTTTGTTGGTCAAGTTAATTATTTTCTTTCTAATGATACCGCTTATTGGCGATGAACCGTTGTTACCTGCTGGCTCTTACCTTTTTAATACTTGTTTAAAATATTCGTTTAATAATCCATTTCCTCGATATTCTGTATTGATTGATTCTTGAGCTTTTTTACCAATTTCTACATATTCCTTATCATTTACATTATCTGTTTGAGAACCTAGAAATACCATTTTATAAATTAGATTATCGGGATTTGATTCGGTTGCTATTTTCAACATTTTTTTACTTTTCTTTTCTATTTCTTTATAATCTCCAAATTCGTAAGGGAAAATCGAAATAGTATATCCCACTATGAAATTGAATTCTGATAAGCTTGAAAATTTTTTTACTCCGATTTGTAATTGCTTTTTTAATTCTTTATTTAAATCAATCTTTTTATTGAATTGTTGATTTACATCTTCTAACATACTCCAAAGAAAAAAATAGTAGAATTTCCATATTTGAAAATCATCTGGTTTTTTTAAGGTCAGTTTTTGGTATCCATTATAGGCTTCATTATATTTTCCTTCAGCCTCTAAATCAAATATTTCAGTCAGTTTTTCTTTCATCACGAATTTTTCTGGAGCTTGCAGGTAACGGTCTCGGTTATCGCCAGTTGGCGGAGTAGGGGACGCGGATTTGTCGGCTTATTATTGGTTTGTTGGTCAAGTTAATTATTTTCTTTCTAACGCTGCCGCTTATTGGCGATGAACCGTTGTTGTGTGTAGTAATTTTAAGCAGAATTTTCTGGTGAAAATTCCATTGTATGATCAAAATATTCAGCCTGAGCTATTCCTTTTGCATATTTTAAATTTTCAGGTTGATAATATTTTTTAATATATGCCTCACTTATTTTTTCATTAATTGGGTTACTAGGATCAATTTTTTGCCCATTCACTCTAATCACCTTGTTTCCAAATTTTATTTCTCCAATTCCTGTTTTTTGAAATTCAGTAAACCAGCTTCTTTCACTTTTATTCCAACTTCTGGCAAAAATTCTTTGATCTACTTCTACCATCCATATTTTTAAAAATGTCGATCTTGTTATTCCGCCCTTTATTTCGACTAATGTATTGTTTGCTAAATATTTATGGAAAGTCTTTGGAAACATATCTTTCATAAAATTATTACTCACAACGGTCTCGGTTATCGCCAGTTGGCGGAGTGCGGGACGCGGAGTTGTCGGCTTAGTATTGGTTTGTTGGTCAAGTTAATTATTTTCTTACTAACGCTGCCGCTTATTGGCGATGAACCGTTGTTGTTGCCAGTTTTATTGTTCGATCTTGTAGTATTAATTAAAAATTTAAAAGGGTTTTTCAGGCCAACCTTTTTCTGGAGCATTCATAGTTGAATCTTCTAATGGTTTATCCCACAGTAGTTTATTTTGTTTAGGGTTTTCTAAAACAAAATATACTAGAAATTTCTTACCAATAATTTTTTTACGTAATAATGATATATCTTTAGGATATTTATTTTCCATTTCCTTATTGAACCACTCTCCACCTTCAAATTTTTTGTTATTAAAAGTGAAATGGTATTTGAATAAAGGAGGTTGTTTTGGTCCTAATTCAACCATATAAATTTCTCCCACACTATAAGATTTTTTAATAGAATCATTTTCAAAATAATAACTCCTCTTTATAGTTCCATAAACTGCCCAGACCACGAAAAACCCTATAACTATTATGGGAATTAAATATCCTTTTAATTTTTTCATATGATATTTTTGAAATCTTTATAAGTGATATTGTTAGCTAAAATATAATTAAAATTTTGTTAGATTATTTTCTGATAAAATTGGCTACAACGGTCCCGGTTACCGCAAGTTGCGGGAATAAGGATGCGGATTTGTCGGATTAGTTGTTTTAGTAATTGGTCTCTAAAATAACAATTTTCATCTAGCTACCCGTTATTTGCGGTGAACCGTTGTTAGGTGCTGGCGGCTTCGTCAGATTTTTTATTGTATTTAAAGTTGTCATTATTACAATTGCAGCTTTTCCCGTTTCAATTTGAAAAGTTCCATTCTTGTTTTTATAGTCAATAGTTCTGAACTTTTTTAATTCAGGATTTTCAATTTCACCTTTAAAATTCCCAAAATCATAACGTACAATGTCTTGGAATTTTACAGTTCTTTTTATCGAATTATTTATTTCTATAATTCTTCTTGTTGTAATTATCGTTTTTGAATTTTTGTCAGCAATCTCAATTATTGGAATTTCTTTTTTGAACAAATCAAAGTCAGTTTTAATTTTTTCCGGATCTTCATTATTGAGTTTAGTGAATTTCCAATCCGTTTCTTTTGGTTGTAAACGATTTATAGCTGCTTTAGTATTATTATATATTGATTTGTCTGATTTCATTCTTTGTTACGATCGTTATCCGCTTGCACCTAACGGTCTCGGTTATCGCCAGTTGGCGGAGTAAGGAACGCAGATTTGTCGGCTTAGTGTTGGTTTGTTGATCAAGTTAATTATTTTCTTACTAACGGTGCCGCTTATTGGCGATGAACCGATGTTGGGCACAGTGTTTAATACTATTTAAACTCACTTAGCATTTCATCAATTTTTTGTAGAAAACTCAATTTGTACTTTTCCTTTTTTGCCAATTTTGATGTTTCTTCATTTAGCTCACTAAGCACTACTTTTCTTTTTGATTTTTCATTTTGAATATAACCGGTTAAGTTTTCTATTAAGCTTGAATAATTATCAATTTTATCTTGCTCTTTTTTTAATTGCTCTTTTTGAAGTAGTATTATTTTTGTTAGTTCTTCATTATTATATAGTCTCAGCTCAGTTTTATAATTAGAACAATTAATTCTATAAATTTTGTCATCATAGAATGTAGATATTCTGATCTTAATTAGTTCATTTTCTTTCTTTATTTCAAAATCTACATCTTCTTTATAACCAATTAATCTATCAAGTTCCTCCTTTGAAATAATTTTTGAATCGAAGTTGTAGAACGTCCAAACTTTAATAGATTCTTTATGAGTTGGATCAAATGTCCAATAAAGATCCTCATTTAAAATGAGGTTTTGATTTAAAATTTCATATGAAATAATTCTACCCATTCTTGTTACATTGTGCCCAACGGTCTCGGTTATCGCCAGTTGGCGGAGTGAGGGACGCGGATTTGTCGGCTTAGTATAGGTTTGTTGGTCAAGTTAATTATTTTCTTTCTAACTGTACCGGTTATTGGCGATGAACCGTTGTTAGCTGTAGTATTTTAGTCAATCACTGGGTTCTTAGATTCTTTTTTGTAAAAAGTTTCTAAATCTGAAATTAGGTCAAAAATTTTTGGATGAGATTTCTTTGTAGGAGTTTGTGCATATATTTCTTCATAGTTTTTATGTTCTTTCTCTAATGATAGTTTTATCATATATCCATCAAGAATTAATCTCTGGTCAGGGTTTTTTTCTAAATCTTCTTTTAAATTATTCCAGTTTTCGACAAAGTCGTCAATTCTGTTTTCTAAATCCTTTGATTTAATTAATAAAGTATCAGATTTATATTCTTTATAGCTTTCAATTATTCTAGAAAACTCCTTCTTAGCCTCAGGAGTTTCTATTTTAATTAATCGAAATAATTTTAAACTATCTGCCTTGCTAAATTTTTGAATTGAAGTTTCTTTATTTACCACTAAGAAAGTTTTCTTATCGGTTTTTCGATAATCAATTTTATACTTTTTATCGATTTTGCTATTATACAGCGTTAATTCATATGAATCATTTTTTTGGCCATAACCACATATGAAAGTAAGTATCATGAAATAAAACAAAAGTCGGTTCTTCTTCATTTTTCAAATTATTGTGAATATTACAGCTAACGGTCTCGGTTATCGCCAGTTGGCGGAGTAAGGGACGCGGATTTGTCGGCTTAGTATTGGTTTGTTGGTCAATTTAATTATTTTCTTACTAACGGTGCCGCTTATTGGCGATGAACCGTTGTTA
>NZ_JAKVTV010000012.1 GCF_022489035.1 Christiangramia lutea | reverse complement strand
TCTGCTGCACATAACGACGAATATAAAGAATAGGGGCAAACAAGAATTGTGTATATTTCAGAATTCAAAAACACCTAAATTTAAACACGAATATAGAAGCCCCTACTCTTCATATTCGAGACCGTTGTGATGCATATATGAAAATACTAACTATAATAACATTCTTACTAATTGTGGATTCAATTTCTGCACAAGATTTAGATGGAAAATGGTTGATGACTAAAGAAGGTGATACCTACATTATTCCAGAAAACTTAATAATAGAAATAAATTCCGATTCATTGAAATACTTTTCATTTGATCAATTACAATCTTCAATTCCAATAAAAATTAAAAATAACAACATCATTATAAATCAAAAACAGACTGATACTGTTGAGTTTATTAATGAAGATAGAATTAAAATAAAAAGTCAGGGAAAAGTAAATGATAAAAATTCGTTGATCGAAACAGAATATGTAAGATTAAAAAAAACTAAGACTAAATTATCACCAGAAGAAATTCAAAAATTATCGTTTAAGTTTAATTGGAATGATGAGAAGTTCAAAGTTATATTTAATAAGGAATTAGGAAGTCCGCAGGTCATGAAGATTATGGAAAAGGATGAATTGACAAAAATTCGTCTTGAGAAAATTGACTCTACATATTTCATTTCAATTTACGAATCTGGGAAAAGGGCAACAATAGTTCCAATAAAAGAAGTTTCCAATGATAGAATGATCCTGTACGGAATGCCTAGAAAACCATATAAAATAGTCGGTGAGAAAATCGAATAACATACGCATCACAACAACGGTTCATCGCCAATAGACGGTAGCGTTAGAAAGAAAATAATTAACTTGACCAACAAACCAATACTAAGCCGACAAATCCGCGTCCCTTACTCCGCCAACTGGCGATAACCGAGACCGTTGTGCACAATATGGAAACAAAGATTCTGCAATATTCAAAATTTTCCGGATTAATATTCTTCTTAATCTGTAGTTGCATTCAAAATGCTGAACCTGAAACTTTTTTAATACCTAAAGATTTTAGAGGAAGAGCAAATATTATTTATGATCAAAAATGCGGATTGGATGAAGAGTATGAAAATGGCAGAAGGGTTTATAGAATACCCGAGGATGGTGTTCTTTTGACAAAATTTAGTAAACCTTCAGGATTTATTGACCACAAATATTATTTAGTAGATAAGACAGGTAATAGAATTGAATTATCGAAAATGAACGTTAGAGATTATAATGAAGATTATACAATTTCAAAAAATCCAAAAGAACCACCTAGAGATACTTTAGGAGTTTTTAAATGGGGAACTTTAGGAAGTGCCGCACAGATGAATGATGATGGTTATACATTTCAAGAATTCTTTATCAGTGATTACAATAATCTTGGTAAAAATTACACCAAGAAATATTTAAGTTTTACCGATTTAATTAAAGAAAAAAGAAAAAACTGTAATTAATCGACAATTATCACTAAAAGTAAAATAATTCAGGAATGAAAAAATTAATAGCTCTACTTTTAATATCTCTAATTTCGATATGTCATTTGTATTCTCAAAATAAAACTAGTGAAGGAAGGGTAATAGATAACAATTTGGAAACTTTACCTGGCGTTCCAATCTTCATTAGTGACACTATTCAAATTGGAGAAACAGATTTAGAAGGTTTCTTTAAAATTGAAATTCCCACTGACAAGCATAAAATTACTTTCAAATATCTTGGGATAGATCCTGCAACTATAGAACTGATTGAACAATGTGAACAAATAGAAGTAATCATGATGTTAACAGGTACACATGATTTTGAAACTTTTAGACGAGCTGAAAGGGAAAGAAAAAAGAAATTTAAATTACTCCCTGAAATTCATAAACGAGCTTATAACAAAGGAATATTTCAATTAGATGAGCCATGCTACAATCGCGAATTTGAGCCCTACTTTCTTGAGAAGGAAATTTAAAAAAATATAATTTATAAAATCATAGCCATACTGTGCACAACAACGGTTCATCGCCAATAGCCGGCAGCGTTAGAAAGAAAATAATTAACTTGACCAACGAACCAATACTAAGCCGACAAATCCGCGTCCCGCACTCCGCCAACTGGCGATAACCGAGACCGTTACCTCTAATTGCTCCGACAAAAACAAGATCCTGACTTAACTAATTTTAAAATTAAAAAGTGTTGAACGAAATTTGCCTAAAAACACTTCCCTCCTATTTAAAATCTCAAGCTAAAAATGCCTAAATAACAAATTGGAAAATAAAAATTAAGAAAAGAGAAAATGGTAAAAAACTGCTGTTCCTATTTCTAACTCCAACATAAAAAGTGTAGAACGAAATTTGTCTAAAATCGACCTCCTTTTATTCGAAATTTCAACTTAAAAACTTGAAGAATAAAAAGGTCAAAAGAAAAATTTAGAAAAGAATAAAAATCACAAAAAAAGTGCATTTCATATTTCAACTCTGACTGGAAAAAACACAAAACGAAATTTGCCTAAAATCAACTACATTCTAATGGGAATTTCAACTTGAAAAATATAAAAGAAATTGAAAAAACCTGAATTTCAAAATTCTAACTCCGACTAAAAAAACAAAAAATCCTAAAGAAGAATCCAGGAAAGAACGTGTTTTCTTTTAATTCTGCTAACATTCATAATTTTTGGTGTTGTAGCGCAGCGATGGTCGGTTCTAGAGCTCACTCAAACGTGTCGCAACTAGAGGTAACAACGGTTCATCGCAAATAACGGGTAGTTTGCTGAAAATTGCTATTTTAGAGACCAATTATAAAAACAACTAATCCGACAAATCCGCGTCCCTATTCCCGCAACTTGCGATAACCGGGACCGTTGGCTGCAATTTGAGAAAAATCCAGGAAAGAAGATTAAGCTGACCAAATCTTTAAATTAAAATGAAAAACACGAATATTAAATTCTTCTTTTGTTTGATGATTTTGATTGCCACTTCTTGTTCTAGCAATAAGATTTTGGTTCAAAAGGAGAAAACCGAATTTGGAAATATTCGTTTCTATATTGAGAATAAGCTAAAGGATTATAAAAGCCAAAAAAGATTAGTTGCAAAAATCGATCAAACAACCTATCAACTTAATCAACAAGAAATTTTAAAACAGACTGACAAAGAACCTAATATAATTTATACACTAATAGAAGATAATATTCTAAAAAGTCCTAATACTAATATCTACCAAAAATTGACAATTTCAGATTCACTAATTTTATTAAAATGCAATAAAATCCTAGATTCACTAAAATGGAATAATTTTAAAAGATTTAAGGATCAAAAAGGATTTATAAAAGAGGTGTATTACTATCACCAATCTTAAATAAAGATAAAACTGACAAACAGCAGCCAACAACGGTTCATCGCCAATAAGCGGCACCGTTAGAAAGAAAATAATTAACTTGACCAACAACAAAATACTAAGCCGACAAATCCGCGTCCCGTACTCCGCTAACTGGCGATAACCGAGACCGTTAGGATGCAATGCAACAGAATTAGATGAAAGAACTTAAACAATTAAAACTTCTATTAATAATTTCTCATTCATTGATACCAATTGCAGCTGGACACGGATTTGGAATTTTACTTCTTTTTGAAATTATAAGTCCAATCAGAATAATCCAGGATGAAATTTTATTTGATTTCAACGCTGACTTTCAAGATAGATTAATGCTTGTAGGATTGGTTTCATTCCTGAGTAAAATAATCCTTATATCAAGTTTGGTAATAAAGAAATCAAAACTTAAAAATTTGTTTACTATTACTGGAGTTTTAATTCTATGGTTAGCAACATACATTCTGACTAAAAATCCGGATAAAGATTCTTTAACTAATTTACCGATAATTACAAGTTCAATATCTTTAATTTTATCGGTAATAGTCCTGTTTAAAGTGATGAACAAAGAACTAAAACTAAAGAAGAAAATTATAGCTTAGCACTGCACCTAACAACGGTTCATCGCCAATAAGCGGCAACGTTAGAAAGAAAATAATTAACTTGACCAACAAACCAATATTAAGCCGACAAATCCGCGCCTCTTACTCCGCCAACTGGCGATAACCGAGACCGTTGGCAGCAAGCTTTATGAGAAAAATTCTATTAATAATAATTCTTCTAACTAGCATTAAAACTAATGCAGATGGATTCGAAGTCTTATTTTCAAAATTTAGTAAGGCTAAGAATATTGCACAAGTTGATAGTTTACTAAATCAAGAATTTGACAACTTTGTTATCGATTCAGAAGGCTTAAATATCTATCGAAATTTAGATAGCAATTTTAAACAAATGATTTATGGTTTTAGCATTCGTTATAAAGAAGAAGGCTTTTACGAGGAATTCAAAATTTATATTGTAACTGATCAGGATAATAAAATTGTATTCGGAAAACTAGAAGAATTTGAGTATCCGGAGAAAATAATCCAAAGTGAGATTTTTAATATTCAAGTGAATCAAATCGAAAAGTACCTTATTGAACATCAAAATATTTATGATCTAAAACTTGAAGAAAAGAATTTCATTGAACAATTTGAAACACTAAAATTATTTGGTTTTGGATGTTCTGAAAGTATGGATTACTATCCAAAAGAAGCTAAAAAGATGATGAAATTAGTTGATAGAAAAGATTATAAAGAATTAGCATTTTGGTTAAGACAAATTAGTCCAGAATTACAAGCTTATGGATTAACTGGTTTAATCGAATTAGAGAAAGAGGGCATAAAAATACAACCGGAGGAAAGAAAGATAATTGAGCACTTGAAAAACAGAAATACTCCCATAAATAATTGTTCTGGATGCCTTTATGGTTTAAAAACTCCAATTAAAGAACTAATTTATTAGAGAAAAAGCCGGCTGCCAACAACGGTTCATCGCCAATAAGCGGCAGCGTTAGTAAGAAAATAATTAACTTGACCAACAAACCAATACTAAGCCGACAAATCCGCGTCCCTTACTCCGCCAACTGGCGATAACCGAGACCGTTACATGCAAGCGCCAGAAAAATCCCAAAAAGAAGAAAATTGAAATTAAAACTTATCTCAACAATATTCATTCTAATAATCCTGGAATCTTGCGGGGCTAGCAAAACTGATTTGATTAAAGAGAGAGTTGAAAAAACTTATTTATATACCCAATACACAGCGGATCCAAATAATACAGATTTCGAAATAAAGCAAATTTCAAAAACAGAAAATAATAATGGCTCCGAGTACTGTTTGTTCTTTAAAGATAAAGCTAACGATTTAGTTAGAACAAAATTTAGGACGGATCTAAAAGATCAAAATATAGTAGTGAATTATTATTTTAAGAATGATGAATTAATCTATCTTTTATATGAGGATAAAAACCTAGATAAATCCTATTCGAGATATTTTGAAAATGAAAAAGTAATATTTGACTGTTGCAAAAATTTTCAACCTAACGAAGCAATTATTAGCAAAGGGATTAATTACACAAAAAACTATAAAAGCGCCAGCATGTAACAACGGTTCATCGCCAATAAGCGGCAGCGTAAGTAAGAAAATAATTAACTTGACCAACAAACCAATACTAAGCCGACAAATCCGCGTCCCTTACTCCGCCAACTGGCGATAACCGAGACCGTTAGCTACAAGCGGATTCAATGAAAATCGTGTAAATAATTAAAAAATAACACGTGTTAACAAAATTCTTCTTTATATTTGTATCTATAACTTTCAATTGAAAAGTGATGAATACAAAA
>NZ_JAKVTV010000011.1 GCF_022489035.1 Christiangramia lutea | reverse complement strand
ACCTTTGTAGTACTTCATTACCTGTTCAGGTTTTGGTACTTTTTGTAAGGCGCAGTTTGCGAATAAAATTGTAATTATTAGAAATAAAATTTTCTTCATTAAATTTCTCTGATACTTGTTGCCAACGGTCTCGGCTATCGCCAGTTGCGGGAGTTGGGACGCGGAGTTGTCGGCTTATTTGTTTTATTTCCTGGTTTATAAAATTACACTTTTTCGACAATACCCGTTATTGGCGATGAGCCGTTGTTGGCAACTGTATTCTCTAGTAAGCATTTTCTTTAGGAATTTCTTTTAATGATAAATATGCATTAATGAGTAATTGAAAATAAGGAATCTTTCTTTTGGAAATTGTTTCATGAAATGAAATATCTTTATTACTAAAGTCATCATTTGGGTATCCTATTCTTTCAGCTTTTCCAATTAATCCCTCAAAGTTATCGGAAGGATGAATTATGTACTGAACTTTTATATCAAACTCTTTATTTATATATAAATTTTTTTCCTCTTTTGTAACATTTAATCTATTCTGATTCTGGTCAATAAGCATTACTAGATTACCAATTCTATCTCGCCAATACGATGTTCTTGGTGTAATTTCTAGAGAAGGATATCTCTCTAAAGTTTTGTTTAAAATATTTACAAAATTCTCTTGACCACCAACTATCTTTTCTAGAATTTGAAAAACAATTAGAATAGGTGTAGAATCGGAGTAAAAATAATCAGCGCTCATATAAGATTTTATAGCATAAGAATCTAAAATGACTTTCGACTTCAAAAAGTTTATTAAAGCTCTCATACTTATACTATTTGCAGCTACCATATGTCGCAATAGAAAAATCAATTCATCTTTATAATAATTACTGCTTGATTGTAAATGAGTATATACTCGATTATTATCAATTTCTATTGAACTTAAAAATTTATCAATGTTATTATTTATTACAGAGACAAAATCATAATAGAATATTTCATTTGAGTAAAATTTATCAATGTATCCCGAGAAATCTATATTCGTACCATATTTATTGTGAAATATGCCACGGATATTTGTTATATCGGAAATGAGAACTACGTGATCAAATCCGAATTTATTTTCATTTTTAAAATCATAAAAATCAAAATGAGCAGAAAATACATTCATTATTCTAAATATATGTTCTGGGTCAATTCTATCTAAATCATCTATTACCAGGACTATTTTCTTCTTTGGATTATTAATTTTTAAAGTTTCTACTAGGTTATTAATCAATTCAGTAATTGAATTTTCTTCTCGGAAAGTTCCTATTTGATTTTTAAAATAATCTAGAAAGTTTTTTAGTTCTTTCTCCTCATCTTTTTCAATTTTATCTTTAAATCTATTTATTTCTTCTCCTAATTCAACCGTTGATTTGGCAATAGCATCTACCCGATGATCTAGTTTTGAAAGGTTTTTGATCAGGAGGCTAATTACTTTTTTATAGTTCTCAATTAAATAAAAATTTGAAGAAAAAACTTTTTCAAATTCGATCTTTTCAAACTCTGGATTTTTTGAAAATAATTGATATCCAATATCAAATTTGATTAATTCGAAAATATCCTGATTGGGAGAGACGGAATAGTTAACTGGATTCAATTTTATTGATATAAAACTTTCATTCTCTTGCTCAAAAAAATTATCAATAAAATATGTTTTTCCTATTCCAAAGATTCCTGAAAATATTATTCTTTCATTTCCATCAACCAATAAATGGTCTTTAAATCGTTTAGATTCTTCTTTAATAGATAAATTTTCAAAACTCATAGTTATAACTGGGATTATGAAGAATATTGTTGCCAACGGTCTCGGTTATCGCCAGTTGGCGGAGTAAGGCACGCGGATTTGTCGGCTTAGTATTGGTTCGTTGGTCAAGTTAATTATATTCTTTCTAACGCTGCCGGCTATTGGCGATGAACCGTTGTTGGCAGCTGTATTATCTCTAAAGATTTTTTATTTTTTGTAAATCTCTAACTCTCATTCCATTTGAATAATCAGCCTCTTTAGTTGATCTTATTAAACAAAGCGGATTTAATTTTCTTCTTTGCATTTTGTGAAGTAATTGGTCTGCAGTATAAGGGCCATATTCTTTATAAAATTCCATGTAAAAGAATTTATTGTGCGGTTCTAAGAATGTTCTCTGTAAATATTTAATTTCTAAGTATTGCAATAAATCAGTAATATTATTTATTGATCCCTTATACTTACTTTCATTTACAAAAAATGCATAACTAGAATCTCCATCTAAATTCATAATTAAAACATCCTCACTTTTAATTGACTGCTGCATTAAAAAAGTTTGATCATTATTTTCAATTAATAAAGAATCTGAATTTAAGTATTCCCATTTTGCTTTACTAACTCTTCCATTTTCTGAGATTAGTAAAACTCCTCCTTCTCTAAAAATGTAGGTTATTTAAAGCTCCTTTAAATCATTAATTAAAACCCATTGATGATTTGAAATTAAAGTAAGGTCATCTAACTTTTCACCATACTTTTGAATCTTAGGAATTAAATCTGAAATGAAAGTTTTCATTTTTTATTAGTTAGGTTTTCTGATAATATTGCTGCCAACGGTCTCGGTTATCGCCAGTTGGCGGAGTAGGAGACGCGGATTTGTCGGCTTAGTATTGGTTCGTTGGTCAAGTTAATTATTTTCTTTCTAACGCTGCCGCTTATTGGCGATGAACCGTTGTTGGCAACTGTGCCTTATGAATTTTGAAGTTCAAAATATGTGTTATTAAAGTTTTGATTTTTCAAATCATCTTTTTCTATCCCAAAATATAATGCACCACTACACCCAAATTTATTAAAGTTAGGATTATCATCTAACATATCTGCCTGTAGCAATAATGTTATATTTTCTTGATTTCTTTTAACCAATTTCCTTTCATCTTCTTTCAACTCACTTAAATTCTTAAGCTTTTGTCCAATACTTTGTAATGACCATGGGTAGTGAACATCGCCTTGAACAGCTTGTGGGTTTCCTAAAACTTGATGACCAATATCTAGGTTAGAATTAGTTTCTTCATAAATTATATCGTCAGCATCGAATAGAGTATTCTCATCTTCATCTGATAAATTTAATTTTGAAATCTTATAATTTTGGTATGATGGAAGATTAAACCGATCCAAGAAGCCTATTTTAGATTCATCAAATTTTGCTAACTCATCATATTTATCTGGGTATATTCTTGAACTTAAGTTTTGTAAATTTTTAATGAAAATAACTTTATGAAGTTTTTTAAGGTTTTCATCTCGGTAATCTTCTTGCCTTGTGGAAAAGAAAAATAGAAGTAAGCCTTTTTTAGGAAGTAAACCAGATTTATCGATTTTAATTTCTGACAGGTTAATCTGACCGAGAAAACCAAAAGGTATATCATTCAAAGTTGGCCATTCGATATTTTCAGGTAAATCTGGTAACCCTCCGAATTTCGATTCGCCAATCTTACATTCTGACTTCGTATTTTTTGTTCTTATTTCAATAGAGTGATCTAACAGACTTAAAATTTCTTCAGGATGAATTTCCCATGGTAATCTCAGGATTTCCTTTGAAATTCTAGATTTTAAGTTGCGATTGAAAGAGAATATTTTCATTTATAGTTGTAGTTGGTTGGGGCATTGTTGCCAACGGTCTCGGTTATCGCCAGTTGGCGGAGTAAAGGACGCAGATTTGTCGGCTTAGTATTGGTTCGTTGGTCAAGTTAATTATTTTCTTTCTAACGGTGCCGGCTATTGGCGATGAACCGTTGTTACCTGCTGGTGCAAGTTCTAATTTTGTTTTTTAGTTTACCTAACCTAAATCTTTTTTACTGTAAATTTTGTTCAATTCTTGCAAATAATGAATTCTCTTCTTTAAATTTCTCCTAATTATTCTACCAAATCTTATATACAATGTTATAAATGAGGTAATTGATAATAATAGGAGAAATATGCCAATGAAATCTAGTAGGGTCACTTTGTTTATTATTTTAATCTATAGTTTAAAAATAAGTTAAAAAAATTAAGAATTAAAACTAAACAATAGTTAAAAAAATGGGGTTATAATGTATTAGGAATCAGATTTTAATTAGTATGACTCGACAATAGGAGTTACTATTTTTCATTTTAGGATATATAGCACTTGCAGGTAACGGTCTCGGTTATCGCCAGTTGGCGGAATAGGGGACGCGGATTTGTCGGCTTAGTATTGTTTTGTTGGTCAAGTTAATTATTTTCTTTCTAAAGGTGCCGGCTATTGGCGATGAACCGTTGTTACCCACCGTTTTTTATCCGTTTGCCAATTTGGTCTGTTAGATTATCATTATAACCGTCCCACTTTTCTACAACTGTTCCATTATTGTCAAATAAATAATAAGTTGGAGTTGCAAACACTCGATATTTAGTATAGACATCACTATATCTTCCATTTTCATCATACAAACTTGTCCAGGTTATGTTGTTAGATTTATATTTTTGAAGCCAATCTTCTTTATTTTTATCAACATTAACCGTAACAATTTCTAATTGGTCACTCTTTTCTTTTGATAGTTTTTTAATTTCTGGTAGAGCCTTTAAGCACCAACTGCAATAGGGTGAATAAAACTCTAAAAGAACATATTTATCTTCAAAGAAGTCTGAAAAGTTAACTTTGTTTCCCTTTTGATTTTCTGCCGAAAAATTATAAAACTTATCTCCTGTACTTAATGGTTCATTTTTTAAGTAAGTTTTCAAAACTTTAGAATATTCTGAATTTTCGTATTCAGAATTGAGTTTGCCGATTTGTTTTTCTATAAAATCTTTAGAAAAATCAGTTTTGTATATTATTAGTTGTGAAAGTGCATAATCGGAATTTATATTCTCTGAGATAAAATTTTTGGTTATTTGATTTGTTTGATTGTCGATTTTGGTAATAATTCCTTCCTCTTTTGACCAATATGCATTTTGGAGACTATCATTCCATTTATTTTCCCTTCGTAAAGAAAACATTGTTTGTAAGTGATTACTTCTCAAATTGTTCAATGAATCTGTTCTCTGATCTAGATCTTTTTTATATTGATGATATTTTGAACCAGTAATTTTTATATCATTTGGAAATTCATCTTTATTCCCTTCAATTTGGATATTTTCATTTCCAATGTATATGAATGAAGAAACTCTTTCTTCATCATTTTGGATCATTATGTTTACTTGGATTGGAGGATTTTCAATTGATCCCTCAGATTTAAATTTACCATTAGTTAAGATAGTTGAATCTAAAACTTTTCCATTTGTAGCGTTAGATATTAGAACCTTTGACCCATCTTTTAAACCTGTAATATTTGCGGAGATTTGGTAATTTTTGTTTTCGATTTCTTTCTGTTTTTTATTTTCATTCTTGCAACCTATTAATATGATTGGAAATAATATTATCAGAATAATTCTTTTCATTTTTTTATTTTAAAGTTGAATTTTCGTTTTAAAAATGGTGGGTAACGGTCTCGGTTATCGCCAGTTGGCGGAGTAGGGGACGCGGATTTGTCGGCTTAGTATTGGTTCGTTGGTCAAGTTAATTATTTTCTTACTAAATGGTGCCGCTTATTGGCGATGAACCGTCTTAAGTTTAAATTCTCTAAATTTTGAATATATAACCAGAAAGAACAAAAGAGAGGAATAAGGTTACATGAACCGTGGGAACTTGAGATTCCGTCAACAATGATAATCCCCTCTCTTTTTCTACTTTAATTTCGTTTAGTTCTGTGAGACCTGGATCTCGTTTTTAAGTCGATGAAAACCAAAGTAGCTGTTCTTTCCAATCATTCTCTTATGGATAAAATTAAACATTTTTACGGAGTAGAC
>NZ_JAKVTV010000010.1 GCF_022489035.1 Christiangramia lutea | reverse complement strand
AAGTAGAAAAGAGAGGGGATTATCATTGTTGACGGAATCTCAAGTTCCCACGGTTCATGTAACCTTATTCCTCTCTTTTGTTCTTTCTGGTTATACATTCAAAATTTAGAGAAATTAAACTTAAGACAGTTCATCGCCAATAAGCGGCACCGTTAGTAAGAAAATAATTAACTTGACCAACAAACCAATACTAAGCCGACAAATCCGCGTCCCCTACTCCGCCAACTGGCTATAACCGAGACCGTTACCTGCAATAGCTCAGAAGAAAATTAGAAGACAATTTGACTACAGAAAAATTAAAATCAAGTATAAAATGGTGGGAATCCAAAAGATGGATTTTTAATATTCTAGTAGGTATTTCTGGAATAATAGCAATTTACAAAGCTTCGCACTTAGATACATTTTATTGGACCAATCGAGATATTTTTGGAATTCTAGTTTGGGGTATCGGTGCAAACATTTTTTATAGTTCCGGAATTTTACTCGAACTTTTCAATTGGTATTATCTAAAGGAAAAGTTTGATTTAAAGAATACCCGACGAATTTTAATTATTTTAGGTTTAATATTTAGTTGCTTATGGACATATTTTAATGCCTGGATTTGTTTTGCTAATCCACAACTATTTTAAAAAAAAGAATTAAAAAAATTAAATTTTACTTCCTAATTCTAATTAATTAGAAAATTTGAATTTAAAAAATATAAATATACTTCGCTACGGCAGGTAACAACGGTTCATCGCCAATAAGCGGCACCGTTAGTAAGAAAATAATTAACTTGACCAACAAACCAATACTAAGCCGACAACTCCGCGTCCCCTACTCCGCCAACTGGCGATAACCGAGACCGTTGTGAGCAATTTTGATAAAGAAAATTTTGAGTAAAAAATTTATTCTAATTACAATCTTAGGAATTATACTAGTAACAACGATTTTCCTATATAATTATCACGCGATAATGAATAAAATTTATGATATAGAAGAATGGTGGATTACTCGGAATATTATAGAATGGGAAAGTAATAAGAAATTAAATTGGGAAGACTTTAATTACGATCCTGATTATAAAAATATTTTTTATGCTAGAGTAGGAATTACAAATCGATTCAATTTAGAAAATCCGTTATCTATTAAAACTAAGACACTTTTTATTCCAAACGATTCTTTTGTTTCTGATACCAAAGATCAAAGAATATTAAGAGCTGCTCAACTTAGGTGGAGTTTATTAGAAATTTATAGAAGAGAAATGGTCTTAGAGTTTGACTCTCTAAAATCTATAAATAAGAAATTTTCAGTTGAGGATATGGGTAAATTATCCAGTAAATTTTATGACAAATTCGAAGCTGAATGGGATAGTTATCATGGATCATCGAATATAGATAAAAAATTGAACCAACTTGAAATAAGAGTAAACAAAGGATTAAATTGATAATTATCTAATCATGGATGGAAGTTTAGGACATTTTAAAGCTACTCTTCAGAGAAAAAAAGAAAAAGCTGAAAAGAAAGGAAATAGATCTGCAAATCATTCTTCAAATCCTGGTGAGAAGGTAGAATATAATTTTCCAAAACTTTCTAAAGAAGAATTAGAAAAAGTAAAGGAGAAAATTCGACGAGATAGCAGAAGGAGAAAGAAAAAAGAAATTATAGTTTTTATAATAATTCTAATTCTTTGTTCAATTAGTATGTATATAGTTTTTAGTAGTTAACAAAACAGCTCACAACAACGGTTAATCGCCAATAGCCGGTACCGTTAGACAGAAAATAATTAACTTGACCAACAACAAAATACTAAGCCGACAAATCCGCGTCCCCTACTCCGCCAACTGGCGATAACCGAGACCGTTAGCCACAATACCAACCAAAATGTAACTAATGAGTGAGATAAATTTAGATGTAAAACAGAATTATGAATATCTGGAAGAATTATCGTTTTCCGAAAAAAATATTCAGGAGGATCCAATTTTTTTAAAGGAAAAAGACAATAGAAAAGATTGGCTCAAAAATTCTGTAAAAGTTGAACATTCCACTGCTAAAGAAGAAATGTCTCTAATCATTGAGAAAAAATTGTTTCCGTATAAGTATGGAATCAAACTTCATTCTCCAAAATTCACTAAAAAACCCTTTTTCCGATTTGATTCTGATGGTCCAACCCACAGAAATAAAATAGAGAATTCGCTTTCAGACCAACCTATAACGACACCTCATTTCAACACTTATGATGAAAAAGGACAAGAGTTTGCATACAAAAGCGAAGTATTAAAAAGTGAAAAAGAAGCAAAAGCTATATCAGAAAATATTGAGTTCGGAATAAGTCACTTTTTTCAAGAAACCAATATTAAATTAAATGGAAAAGATGAATTTCCTGGACTTACTACCAAGAACCCAGAGTTATTTAAAATAGAAACACAAACCGATCCATTAAATGGAATTGAATTTTTAGATTAGCGTGATGGATGAATTATTAGACATTTTCCAAAATATCAAGAATGATTTTTGTTCTCTAACCAATTACAAAGTAAGAGGAGAAAGCTTAGAAATTATAACACCGTTTACAACTCTAAACAACAAATTTGTATCCGTATTCGTAAAAAAAATAAAGGACAAATATGTAATTTCGGATGCAGGCTGGACAGATTTAAATTACTATGATATAAATATCAGTGAGGATTCCGATGATATTATAGAACGTGTTTTCGCTTACTATCAAAAAAGTTTTGACGTTTCTACAACCACAGATAAAGCCGGAACAATCCATTATTTTAAATTTTGTTCAAGTCCAATAGAAATTCCTAGTAATGTCTATGATTTGGCAAACTTTATTGTAGGAGCTGTTAATGCTTTAGGAATTAGATATAAAGATGAAAAGGAGGAAAAAGAAAGAGAAACGTTTAGAAAAGATGCTAACAACTTTTTGAAAGCCCATTATAATGAAAATGTAAAGCTTCGAAAGGCATTAGATGATTTACAAAATATCAGGTTTAACGCCTTAATTTCAAAAAGTTCAGATATCTATCTAGTATCTTACGTTACAGGAAGTAGCTCTTACTATTTTACAAATGATCTTAGAAAAACAATTGTAAATTTTGAGATTTCAGAAAGATCTAAGTATAAGGACTACATCAGAGAGAAAGTTTCTATTATTAACGATAAGGCTGATGGATATCATCCAGAAAAATTAAGTAGTATGATGGATCTTCTTCAAGAAAAGGTAACCAGAGATCCAATCAAGTGGTCTGAGAAAGAGAGAATTTTAGAGATAATATAAAATGGTACTGTGGCTAACAACGGTTCATCGCCAATAGACGGCAGCCTTAGAAAGAAAATAATTAACTTGACCAACAAACCAATACTAAGCCGACAAATTCGCGTCTCCTACTCCGCCAACTGGCGATAACCGAGACCGTTGCCAACAAGCCAAAAAAATTCATGAAAGAAGAAAATGTCTGATTTTAAATTTTAATTGACCCGAACAAAACTAAAAATGAAGAAATACACTTTATTAATAATCATTCTAATTCTGACCTCTTGTAATTTCAAAGAAAAAAAATCTGAATTAAACTACCCTTTAGAAAATATAGAAATCAAATCAATCGAATTAGAAGGTTCAAATAAAAATTTTTCAGATACATTGATTCTAAATAAATTTTCAAAATCATTTCGAGAGTTAACAAATAAGGATTTAGTAACGGGAGAAAGATTACACGGAGCTACAAGAATATGCGATCTAAAAATAAAAACTAATGAAAATGATATTCTCCTTTTTATAGCTCGAAGTCAGGAAAATGAAGTGGTTGTAAGTTTTTTTGAATCTAAGAAAGAAGATAATTTTAATTATTTCCTTGGCGCATTATATGAAACAGATCAATTAATGAAAATGATAAAAAATGCAGGAATAAAATGTAAAAACTAAAACTTTGAAAATCGTCCAGGCCAGTTGGCAACAACGGTTCATCGCCAATAAGCGGCAGCGTTAGTAAGAAAATAATTAACTTGACCAACGAACCAATACTAAGCCGACAACTCCGCGTCCCTTACTCCGCCAACTGGCGATAACCGAGACCGTTGTGTGCAATGTTCAAAAAAATCCGAACTAAGAAAATAAGTGGAAAAAGAAGATTTTAATAAAATGAATAGAAAAGATAAGCCTCTAAATACTAAAGAATGGCTTACGTTTTTCTTCTTACCTTTCTTAACTACAAAACCTATTTGGAGAAATGATAATTTTCCTCAATCTGAACTTGAAAGATTTGAAAAATATGGTTTTGAAAAAAAGCTTGAACAAGCTAAGAAAACTCAAAAACTGGGAAAACTATTTTGGTTTGGAATAATGATTATTAGCATTCAGATTATTTTAGAACTAACCAATTAAAAACTTTGAATTAAAAAGATGATTAAAACAATTACCAACCGAATATTTCTGCTAAACATACTTTTAATAATTCTAACTTTTTTAATGTCAACTTTCTGGACTAATCTTGGATTGACGGATAAACAAAATGTTTTATTAGGTTTTATACTTGTGATTGTATTCGGGTTATCTGTTGGAGGATTATTTGCTGGGATTGTAGAGAGAAAATATAAGAATAAGAATCAAATTTTAGGAATTATAGGAAATCTGATTTTAGTTACTCTATTTATTATAACCTTCATTTTTGTAGTAAATGAAATGATGATCTAAGTGTGAGAACACAGCACACAACAACGGTTCATCGCCAATAAGCGGCACCGTTAGTAAGAAAACGATTAACTTGACCAACAAACCAATACTAAGCCGACAAATCCGTGTCCATACTCCGCCAACTGGCGATAACCGAGACCGTTGGGCAAAATTTAAAACAAAAAAAATTCAAAAAAATGAAGATTGATAAAGATTCTAGTTTACAGATTCTTTTTAATAATAAAGATAGATTTATAAACGAGTTAAAAGATAATTCACCTGAATGGGAAGAATCTGACAATGAAAAAATTAGTTCATTTCTCGATATTTCTGAAAAAGATAAATATGTATTCGCACAAACAGTTATAGATACACTGGATACGATTAAAATTAAAGATGAATTTGACTGTAATATCCTTAAAAATAGAAAATCGGAGTCTGGAATAATAATTTTAGATCAATCAGAATTATACATTTTTGAAGAATTTGAAGGGAAACTCAAAGTCATGAATTTTATAGTTTCACTTAAAGATGATTACTCAGATTTTCTGATGTTTACATTTGACTTGAATGAAAACAAGAAGATAGTTGCCACCAATATTGAAACGGAGGTTTGGAAAAAGTTTTTAAGGTGTCTGATTTATTTAGACTTCTTACCAACTGAAATAAAATATGTAAAACCAAATGAAAAAACTGGAACAAGAAAACAAGGGAAGGTTATAAATAAAACTGATCAAAAACTTATTTTAGTTACAAAAGCATGGAATCAAGAATATCAAACTGAACCCGGAACTAAGTTTTTCAGCAAACCGCATTGGGGAATAAGATGGACTGGACCTGGAAGAACTATTTCTACTGTTACATGGATTAAAGGTTCACTAAAAGAATATAATAAGGTTACAGAAAAGGAAAATCGATAATTAAACTTTGCCCAACATCGGTTCATCGCAAATAACGGGTATTGTAGAAAATGTGTAATTTTAGAGACCAATTATGGAAAAAACTAAGCCGACAAGTCCGCGTCCTTACTCCCGCAACTTGCGATAACCGTAACCGTTGTGCCAAATTAATATGAAAAAAATCCTCCTAATCATAATTCTGACGATTACTCAGATAACTTTTTCGCAAACAGATGAAATTGACAATTTAATGCTTAAAGCAAATGAAGCATTTAATAATTCAAATTTTGAAATAGCTAAAGAAAATTATCTCTCAATAATTAAAAAGGATTCCACCAATAAAGATGCAATTTTCAATTTAGGAGCGACCTATTTAAATCTTAACCAAAATGATAAAGCTTGCGAACAATTTCAGAGAGTTTATTCATTGGGAGCTATTGGAGCTTATGATGTTATAAATCAATATTGTGGAGAATTGAAATATACAGATAAGGTTTTTCAAGATCACGTCGATGATTTACCAAAATTTAAATACAACGGAGAATTTCTAGAATTAATAATTAGAAAGAAAGAATATCAAAAAGAGATTAATCCAGTTTTCGTAGACTTCTTAAAAACAGAATTCAAGAAATCTAAAGATTTAAAAAAGCTTAAAAAGAAATTCTATATCAAATTGAAAAGTGTCACAAAAGAAGGTGAACTTTTAGCAGAAATTGTCGGAGATATAAAAGATGGGAACAAGCAAAAAATTCTTGAAATATTACAAACTAAAACAGAATATTATCCCGCCATTTATCACGATCAAAAAGTAGAATTATTTGGTGGCGGATTCACATTGCCCGTAAGCGTAAATTAACTTGGCACAACAACGGCTCATCGCCAATAACGGGTATCATCGAAAAATTGTAATTTTAGAAACCAGGAAATAAAACAAATAAGCCGACAACTCCGCGTCCCAACTCCCGCAACTGGCGATAGCCGAGACCGTTACATGCCATTCGCCAGCCCTGGGCGAGCTCTCAGCATCAAGCAAACAGGAAGAAGCTAAGGAATAAAAAATCGTGGAACCGCTATCTTAGCGAGTTTGCTTGCGGCTAACGAAGAA
>NZ_JAKVTV010000001.1 GCF_022489035.1 Christiangramia lutea | reverse complement strand
TTCCTTCAAAAAATTCTACCTGGGTCACCGACCCATCTGCATCTGAAGCATCGGCGGTGATCTCAATATTTGCCGGTGAGGTAAAAATTTCTGAGTCTTCAGGAGAAGTTATCGCTACTGTTGGTAATTGACTCTGATCTTCCACGGTGATATTGATAATTTCTGAAGTCGTGGTTTCAAGATCATCATCGTTGGCCACGGCAGTCAGTTCATAATTGCCAGTGGAAACTCCATTCCAATTAAGACTCCAGCCATCGCTGCCGTCAGCATCCACACCAAGTGAATTTGTTCCCTCAAAGAATTCTACCTGGGTGACCGACCCATCTGCATCTGAAGCATCGGTGGTGATCTCAATATTTGCCGGTGAGGTAAAAATTTCTGAGTCTTCAGGAGAAGTTATCGCTACTGTTGGCAACTGGTTCGGATCTTCCACGGTTATATTGATAATCTCTGAAGTCGTGGTTTCGAGATTATCATCAGTCACTACAGCAGTCAGTTCATAATTGCCAGTGGAAACTCCATTCCAATTAAGACTCCAACCATCACTACCAACGGCATCCACTCCAAGAGAATTAGTTCCTTCGAAGAATTCCACCTGGGTCACCGATCCGTCTGCATCGGAAGCGTCTACCGTTATTTTGATATCTGCCGGTGAGGTAAAAATTTCATTATTCAGTGGAGATGTGATTACTACGGTTGGTAACTGGTTTGGATCATCAACCGTGATATTAATAATTTCTGAAGTTGTGGTTTCAAGATCATCATCGCTAGCCACGGCAGTCAGTTCATAATTACCGGTTCCAACTCCGTTCCAATTAAGGCTCCAGCCATCACTACCATCGGCATCCACTCCAAGAGAATTCGTTCCTTCGAAGAATTCCACCTGGGTCACCGATCCGTCTGCATCGGAAGCATCAACGGTGATCTCAATATCTACCGGAGAAATAAAAGTTTCATTATTCAGTGGAGAGGTAATTGCTGCCGTAGGTAATCCGTTCGGGTCATCCACCGTGATATTAATAATTTCTGAAGTTGTGGTTTCCAGGTCATCATCGGTGGCCACGGCAGTCAGTTCATAATTACCAGTGGTAACACTGTTCCAGCTGATACTCCAGCCATCACTACCATCGATATCTACTCCAAGAGAATTCGTTCCTTCAAAAAATTCCACCTGGGTCACCGATCCGTCTGCATCTGAAGCATCGGCGGTGATCTCAATAGTTGCCGGAGATATAAAATTCTCAGAGTCTAGAGGCGAAGTAATAGCTACCGCAGGTAACTGGTTCGGATCTTCCACCGTGATATTGATGATTTCTGAAGTCGTGGTTTCCAGGTCATCATCGGTAGCCACGGCAGTAAGTTCATAATTGCCAGTGGCAACACTGTTCCAGCTGATACTCCAGCCATCACTGCCATCGGTATCTACACCAAGTGAATTTGTTCCTTCAAAAAATTCCACCTGGGTCACCGATCCATCTGCATCGGAGGCATCAGCAGTAATTTCAATATCTGCCGGAGATATAAAAGTTTCATTATTCAGTGGAGAGGTAATTGCTGCCGTAGGTAATCCGTTCGGGTCATCCACCGTGATATTAATAATTTCTGAAGTCGTGGTTTCAAGATCATCATCGGTGGCCACCGCGGTTAGTTCATAATTACCGGTTCCAACTCCGTTCCAATTAAGGCTCCAGCCATCACTACCATCGGCATCCACTCCAAGAGAATTCGTTCCTTCGAAGAATTCCACCTGGGTCACCGATCCATCTGTATCGGAAGCATCGGCGGTGATCTCAATATTTGCCGGGGAGGTAAAAACTTCATTATTTAAAGGTGCTGTGATCGTTATTGTTGGTAATTGATTCTGATCTTCCACGGTGATATTGATAATCTCTGAAGTTGTGGTTTCCAGGTCATCATCGGTGGCCACGGCAGTCAGTTCATAATTCCCGGTTGCAACACTGTTCCAGCTGATACTCCACCCATCGCTACCGTCGGCATCTACACCAAGCGAATTATTTCCTTCAAAGAATTCCACCTGGGTCACCAATCCATCTGCATCAGAAGCATCGGCGGTGATCTCAAAAGTTGCCGGAGATATAAAAGTTTCATTATTCAGTGGAGAAGTAATTGCTACACTAGGTAATCCGTTCGGGTCATCCACCGTGATATTAATAATTTCTGAAGTCGTGGTTTCAAGATCATCATCGGTAGCAACTGCAGTCAGTTCATAATTACCGGTTCCAACTCCGTTCCAATTAAGGCTCCAGCCATCACTACCATCGGCATCCACTCCAAGTGAATTGGTCCCCTCAAAGAATTCCACCTGGGTCACCAATCCATCTGCTTCTGAAGCATCGGCGGTGATCTCAATATTTGCCGGTGAGGTAAAAATTTCATTATTTAAAGGTGCTGTGACTGTAACGCTAGGTAACTGGTTCGGATCATCCACCGTGATATTGATAATTTCTGAAATGTTAGTTTCAAGATCATCATCGGTGGCAACTGCAGTCAGTTCATAATTGCCAGTGGAAACTCCATTCCAATTAAAACTCCAGCCATCACTACCGTCAGCATCCACACCAAGTGAATTTGTTCCTTCGAAGAATTCTACCTGGGCCACCGATCCATCTGCATCCGAAGCATCGGCGGTGATCTCAATATCTGCT
This sequence comes from Christiangramia lutea, assembly GCF_022489035.1. Lineage (GTDB taxonomy): Bacteria > Bacteroidota > Bacteroidia > Flavobacteriales > Flavobacteriaceae > Christiangramia > Christiangramia lutea. The sequence continues at coordinate 1,393,359 of NZ_JAKVTV010000001.1, read as the reverse complement.
GGTGAAGTAAATGTATCGGTATTCAACGGTGCGGTGATCGCTATTGTTGGTAATTGACTCTGATCTTCCACGGTGATATTGATAATCTCTGAAGTTGTGGTTTCAAGATCATCATCGCTAGCCACCGCAGTCAGTTCATAATTACCGGTTCCAACTCCGTTCCAATTAAGGCTCCAGCCATCACTACCATCGGCATCCACTCCAAGAGAATTCGTTCCTTCGAAGAATTCCACCTGGGTCACCGATCCGTCTGCATCGGAAGCATCAACGGTGATCTCAATATCTACCGGAGAAATAAAAGTTTCATTATTCAGTGGAGAGGTAATTGCTGCCGTAGGTAATCCGTTCGGGTCATCCACCGTGATATTAATAATTTCTGAAGTTGTGGTTTCCAGGTCATCATCGGTGGCCACGGCAGTCAGTTCATAATTCCCGGTTGCAACACTGTTCCAGCTAATACTCCAGCCATCGCTACCGTCGGCATCCACACCAAGTGAATTTGTTCCCTCAAAGAATTCTACCTGGGTGACCGATCCGTCTGCATCGGAAGCATCGGCGGTGATCTCAATAGTTGCCGGGGAGGTAAAAATCTCTGAGTCAATAGGTGAAGTAATAGCTACCGCAGGTAACTGGTTCGCATCTTCCACGGTAATATTAATGATTTCTGAAGTATTAGTTTCCAGGTCATCATCGGTGGCCGCCGCAGTCAGTTCATAATTGCCAGTGGAAACTCCATTCCAATTAAGACTCCAGCCATCACTGCCATCGGTATCTACACCAAGTGAATTTGTTCCTTCAAAAAATTCCACCTGGGTCACCGATCCATCTGCATCTGAAGCATCGGCGGTGATCTCAATATTTGCCGGAGATATGAATTTCTCAGAGTCTAGAGGTGAAGTAATCGCAATTATAGGCAACTGGTTCGGATCATCCACCGTGATATTGATAATTTCTGAAGTGGTGGTTTCAAGATCATCATCGCTAGCCACGGCAGTCAGTTCATAATTCCCGGTTCCAACTCCGTTCCAATTAAGACTCCAACCATCACTACCATCGGCATCTACACCAAGTGAGTTCGTTCCTTCGAAGAATTCCACCTGGGTCACCGCCCCATCTGGATCTGAAGCATCGGCGGTGATCTCAATAGTTGCCGGGGAGGTAAAAATCTCTGAGTCAATAGGTGAAGTAATAGCTACCGCAGGTAACTGGTTCGCATCTTCCACGGTAATATTAATGATTTCTGAAGTATTAGTTTCCAGGTCATCATCGGTGGCCGCCGCAGTCAGTTCATAATTACCAGTGGTAACGCTGTTCCAGCTGATACTCCACCCATCGCTACCGTCGGTATCTACACCAAGTGAATTTGTTCCTTCAAAGAATTCTACCTGGGTCACCGATCCGTCTGCATCGGAAGCATCGGCGATGATCTCAATATCTGCCGGAGAAATAAAATTCTCAGAGTCTAGAGGTGAAGTAATCGCAATTATAGGCAACTGGTTCGGATCTTCCACGGTTATATTGATAATTTCTGAAGTCGTTGTTTCCAAATCATCATCGGTAGCAACTGCAGTCAGTTCATAATTACCGGTTCCAACTCCGTTCCAGCTAATACTCCAACCATCGCTGCCATCGGCATCTACACCAAGTGAATTTGTTCCCTCAAAGAATTCCACCTGGGTCACCGATCCATCTGCATCTGAAGTATTTGCGGTAATATTAATATCTGCCGGAGATATAAAAGTTTCATTATTCAGTGGAGAGGTAATTGCTGCCGTAGGTAATACGTTCGGTTCATCAACCGTGATATTGATAATTTCTGAAGTCGTGGTTTCGAGGTCATCATCGATAGCAATTGCAGTCAGTTCATAATTACCATTACCGACACTATTCCAGCTGATACTCCACCCATCGCTACCGTCGGCATCTACACCAAGTGAATTGGTTCCTTCAAAAAATTCAACCTGGGTCACCGATCCATCTGCATCTGAAGCATCGGCGGTAATATTAATATCTGCCGGTGCTGTAAAAATTTCATTATTTAATGGAGCCGTGATCGCTACTGTTGGTAACTCGTTTTGTGGAAGTTCATCTGTATCGAAAACAACATCCACCCAATAATTACTGGATAAATAACTTTGATTAGGAAATGCCGGAACTGAGGTATACCTATAGACCCCGTTCGGTCCATTTTCCCCACTAACCATACCTGTAACCGGGCCGTTTACTTTTTCCTCTAAAAATCCCTGGTCTTCTACAGAGTAGTATCCTTCACTACTGTGATAAGAAATTATATAAGTGTTTCCGGCTGTAATTTCAGCAGGAGTAGCAAAATTAGCCTGTTGCCAGCCGGATGCGGTTTCATTTTCGAAAGTAACCTGGGCCAGAACAGTTCCTGAAGGGTCATAAAGCTGACCAATATGGGTTCCCGGATCGCCATTTTGTTTGTAAAATCTAACTCCGGTGGCAAATCCATCAACACTAGTTTTAAACTTCATTCCCAATTGTATCGCAGGTCCGTCATTATTCAATCCGCCTGAAGGCCCTTCAGGTTCTTCAAAAACTGTACAGGGACACTCATTATTTCTAAGGTCTCTATCCACGATAATATTGATTGTATTACTGACTGTGCTATTTCCACTATTATCTATAGCTATTGCAGTTAAAGAATAGTTTCCTGGTATTGCACCAACCCAGGTGAATCCCCATCCATCGCTTTCATCATTATCGATACCCAGAGGATTGATTCCTTCAAAGAATTCGACTGAAACAATATCTCCATCGGAATCTGAAGCCTCTACTGATATTAAAACATCCTCTGGTTCGGTGAAAATTTGATCATTTAGTGGTGTTAATATTGAAATTTCCGGAGCAGCATTTCCGGTTTCATTAACACTTATTGAAATTACTTCAGAAGTTGTTATGGAAAGGTCATTATCTGTAGCCACCGCGGTTAGTTTATAATTTCCGGTTACAACTCCATTCCAGTTTAAGGTCCAGCCATTACTACCATCATTATCTATTCCTATTGAATTGGTTCCTTCAAAAAATTCTACTGAAGTAATATTTCCATCTGGATCTGTTGCATCTGCTGAGATCAAAATATCTGCCGGGGTAACAAAAGCTTCGCTTTGAACCGGTGTTGTGATTGATATTAATGGTGGCTCGTTGACAGGATCGGTAACACTGATATTAATAATTTCCGAGGTCGTGGTTGCACCTTCATTATCTGTAGCGATCGCAGTTAAGTTATAATCGTTGGTCAATACGCCATTCCAGTTTAAACTCCATCCATCATTTCCATCAGTATCTACTCCCAGTGAAACTGTTTCCTGGAAGAACTCTACTGAAACAATGTTCCCATCGGCATCTGCAGCATCTGCAGTGATAAATATATCTGCCGGGGAAATAAATGAATCATTATCCAGGGGAGATGAAATCGAGATTGTTGGAGCTAAATTTGAAGGTACTTCGTCAGTTTCAAAGACCACATCAACCCAATAATTACTTGATAAATAATTCGCATTAGGGAATGCCGGAGTATTAGTATACCTGTATACACCATTGGGACCATCATCTCCATTAGCCAGACCAATTAAAGGCCCATTCAGAACAGCATCATTAAATCCTCCGTCATCAACGGTATAATAGCCGTCACTACTGTGATATGAAATTATGTAAGTATTCCCGGCCGTTAAAGCAGCAGGAGTTGTGAAATTTGCTTGTTGCCAACCCGAGGCGGTTTCATTTTCAAAAACTACTTCGGCCAAAACATTTCCTAAAGGATCATATAGCTGACCCGTATGAGTTCCGGAATCTCCGTTTTGCTTATAGAACCTAACCCCGGTGGCAAATCCATCAACACTGGTCCTGAACTTCATACCTAACTGAATCGCTGGTCCGTCATTATTAAGCCCACCGGTAGGAAAATCGGTGGCTTGAAAAACTGTACAGGGACAATCGGAATTTGTAGGATCACTGTATACGGTTACAATCACCGGGTCTGATATTGTTAAAGCTCCAGTATCATCTGTAGCCCGGGCAGTTAAAGAATATATTCCGGCAGGAACATTCTCCCAGTCGAAATTATATGGACTGGAAAGGTCTTCTCCCAGTTTCACGTCATCTCTGAAAAATTCCACTCTGCTAATGGTACCATCTGCATCTGTAGCGGTGGCGGCAATATTTATGGTTACCGGTTCAATAAATTCTGAATTAGAAACAGGTTCAGTAATGTCAACAACGGGTACCGCATTATTTGCTTCATCTGAAACAGATACATTCCGAATTTCAGGCAAACTCAAGTTTCCTGAATCATCAAAAGACCGCACCTGAATTGCTACATCTCCCTCCACAGTTGGAGTCCAGGCGAAAACCCAGTTCGCCTTTCCTTCCGCAGGCTCCCAGGTTACTCCACCATCTACGGAAACCTCAACAGCAACGATCACATTGTCTTCCTCTGCTGTTCCTGTGATAAGAACTTCTGTATCTATAGGTACTTCAGTATCCTGTCCCGGGGAAGAATAGGTAATTACAGGAGCTTCAAAATCTGTAGAAGGAGTTGCGCGAACCATATCTGGCTGTATACTTGCTGGCTGGGCACCCATATCTGCAAGTAAATTTATAGTAGCCTGTTGCATATCCGGACTTGGGGCATCATCTCCACGATCGTGATTTCCATCCAAAGACCAGGAATACTGAACCGTACCGGCACCAAAAACAAAAGCTCCGCTATCATGCTTGTAAAGGGATAGGTTATGAACCGCATCATCTATAACTGTCCTGGACAAAAGAATTCTTCCATCTGGATAAGTAGAGCGATAAGCTTCCTGTTCCGAATTCCACTCATATCCAATCGTTGCATAGGTAAAAGAGGCCGACTGACCTTCATTCAAATTTGCGACACTGGTATTACGCCAGAATCTCAGATCTTTAAAATCGGATGTTACTCTAAGCGAAGCGTCCGACTCTTCCCAGCTAATTTGTCCGGTTAAAGCATTTTCAGGTCGGCAACCATCGAGGTTTGCATCACCGGTAAGATAATCGCAACCTTGTCTCCAAAGACCGGTCCAGCTAGCGGTTGGATCACATTTCCCGCTACAGGTGTTTTCTCCTTCTATCCCTTCCTTGTAACATACAAGGGTTCTGTAGGAATCATTATTACCATCAATACTGTTTTCCCATCGGGTCTTCCAGTATACTTCATTACCGCTAAAAAAGGCCAGACTTGTTCCCTGATCCCGAGCAGATTCCACAAAATTCCTGTGCGGTCCAGACCAGTATTCATCATGACCTACAGAAACAAATACCCTATGATTTTTAATTAGATCACCCCTTCGGTCGCTATCTACATTAGTGGTGTAGGTGACATCATAGCCATTTCTTTCCAGCCACCGAAGCATTGGATATTCCGCATTAAAAACGAAATCTTCCTCAGGGCCTCCCCCTCCACCTCCATCACGAGTGAGAAAAGGTCTGTTATAACTAACTTTACTTGCCTTTCCTCCGGAACCGGTATAAAGGCTTCGACCTCCATAGATGTTATAAGCCTGCCAGGTTGCATCTGAGGTTTGAAATAATAAATCTGAATTGCTGGAGTCATCTCTTACAACAAAAACAATATGACTGGATCCACCATTGCTTCGCGTTAGTAACGCCAGATAAATTCCGGAAACCGCATTTGCCGGAATATCCCAGGTAGCCGACTCCTCCCAGTTTCCACAATCTACCAGCCCGGTTTGAGAATCTTCAATACAATTTGGCTGATTCTGGGGTAAACTAGCCGTAATAGTTGCATCTCCCTGGTACCTGGCACCGTTTCCCTGGTAATAACCAAGACGATAGATTTTAATATCGTAATCATTGGCATCTGTATCAATCTTGAACCTAGCTGTCTCCCCAACATTATAGCTCATATCGGTAGCAAACCCCTGAATAGACAGATCTCCGGCTCCATCAATGTCCCATTCACTGGACGGATTACCCGGAAGAGCATTTTCTGATACAATGGAATTTGGGGTAACCGGAATTGTGGTCACTGTTATGCTGATACTAGATTCACCAACTGCTCCCAGGTCATCTGTAGCTCTTGCGATAATGGAATAGTTACCTGCTGAAACCTCTTCCCAGTTAAAACTCCAGCCATCACTTCCATCCTGGTCTTCACCTAGTAAAGTCGATCCCTCTAAAAATTCCACTTTAACTACTTCGCCATCAGGATCTGAGGCAGAGACATTAATCTGTATATCTGCCGGCTCAGCAAAACTTGCTCCATCGTTTGGGCTTGTAATATTTACAATTGGCAGGTTATTAGATACAACAGGTTCCGTATCAAAAACAGCGTCTACCCAGTAATTTGAAGATTCAAACTGAGCTTGAGGAAAGCCTGGAGTTTCACTTAAAAGATACACTCCGTTAGGTCCATCCTCCCCATTCGCCAGGGCTCGCAAAGGCGGGTTTTCTATTGCCAGACTGAAATAAGAATCGCTTACAGAGTAATAACCTTCGCTACTATGATAGGAAATTATATATGTAGTATTCTTAGTTATAGGCACTGAAGACGGAAAGGAGACTTCCTGCCATCCTGTGGCAGTCTCATTAGTGAAATTAGCCTCTGCTAGTAGGTTTCCGGTCGAATCGTAGAGCTGACCTATATGGCTTCCGGAATGGCCATTTTGTTTAAAGAATCTAACGCCATTGATATATCCATCGATATCAGAAGAAAACTTCATTCCTAATTGAATTCCCTGGCCTTCATTCAGAAGGCTATTGGGAGTTACTACTGGTTCAAAAACCGTACACGGACAATTAAAATTATCAGGATCTACCTCAACGGTTATAGTGATGGCTTCTGAAAAACTGAAAGATCCTTTATCATCGATCGCCTTAGCGGTTATGGTGTAGTTCCCATCTTTAACCTCCTGCCAGTTAAAGGCCCAGCCATCACTACCATCGAGATCTTCCCCTAATTTTGTATTGGCATTAAAAAATTCAACCTTGGAAACATTTCCGTCAGGGTCTGAAGCCTGTGCAATTATATTGATATCATCAAATGCCAGAAAAGTAGCGTTATTCAGTGGTGAATCTATTGTAACTACCGGAGGCTCATTAATATCATAGGTAGCTATAAAGTTTCCAGGGGTAGCAGGAAATATAGCATAATCCACACCTTTTATTCTCTCTGACCTGTAATTAACCGGTACATTATTTAAAGTTAAAGCTACAAGGCGCTTGTCACCTGAAATAATTGGCAACATAGATTCAAGGTCCAGAGCTCCACTTCCTATGTTCATCGAGAAACTTAAAGCGCTTCCATCCCAAAACATATTTTCGAAAGATGATCCATTCCTGGCATCTAACCAGGTTAGAAGTTGTTTTGCTGAAATAACCGGAACATCCCGGGAAATTGCTGATGCCACAACTGCATCAGATTCCTGTGAGAAATTTTCATCTGTATGCATGTTGGCACAGAAAAAGCCATAATAACCCTTGGAACCAAGTGCATTGTCTAGCAACCTGTTGATCGTAAATGGAAAATTCTGTCCGGATTCATCGGTCATCTGCGTAGCCAGTTGGTATGTATCGATTATTGTACCATCCAGGTCTGCAAACCTCATTGCCATCCCTGAACCAGTAAACAAACCAGGGCGATCCTGAACCCAGGAATCGGGCCAGTAATAGTAATTCGCATCAAGCCTTATCCCATAATTAGTTTCAGCTTTGGGCTGGGTTGCCCAGTCACTGTAGGCAATACAGTGGGTACGGTTACTTACGGGATTTGCCAGACTTGGGAATTCAAAGCTAAATTGTGCCAGCTGGTTAGACAAATTTCCATCTATGGATTGAGCATTGTAATTGGCACAAAGTGTATTTAAATGTAATGCTATTTCGAAACCGAGATCTTCGAACGCTTTAGCATCGGCATCAGAAATAGGAGTATCTGGATAAATATAAGAACTCCCCCGAATAGCCCGCCATTCTGCCACCGCCTGCGGACTATTATCTGCACTAAGATCTATATATTGGTTAAACCTGGCTACGGTACCTCCCCGCGCATGATCGTCACCGGTCATGACCACTGCTGCCTTTAATCCTCTTGGAAAATACCAGAACCTTGGTAGCGGTTTCTGACTGTTTTGAAGGATGATATTGGCTAGTAAACGTTGCTGCTCATCTGCCTGGGGAATTTCAATTTTAGAAAAATCTACCCAATCCGGATAAAAAAGATCGTTAGAACGCCTGGGTATTTGCCCGTCTCTTTCCTGCCCGTTCCATTCTGGATTCCCCTGTCTCGTGTAAACTATAGACCTATTCAGGTCAAAAGTAAAAGCTGCTGCCACACCTCCATTTTCTCCAACATTATTTATTGTTACTGCCGGATACGATGTAGATGAATTTGCCGATGAATACAGGGTTGCTATGCTGGTCGCACCGTCGAGGTCATAAAGATCGGCCTCACTGTGATATTGAATGGTTTCTCCTACCAGTCCATTCCCAGGACCTGTACTATTATTTATTAATAAATAGCTATCTGTTAAGGTTCCACTTAGCTTTTGTAAACCAAGTAATGAAGCTAATTTTTCGTCTGGCCTGAAGGCGATTAAAACACCCCCAGCATCTACCCAGTTGGTAAGCAGTGTAACCTGGGATGAAGTAAGTGGAATATCTCCCACAATCACCACGTCGTAATCAACGAGCTGTCCCGAGGTAAGCAAGGAAACATCAGAGGTTGTGAACTCATTAAAACCTTCAGCCAGTAAAATTTCCGAAGTAAAAGTACTAAAGGGATTTGAGTTAGAGGTAAGTACCAAAATTGGTCCGCCTGGTCCCTCAATATTTGACAAGGTCCCTTTAACCAGATCGTTCTCCGAGAAAGCAAAATGTGACAATACCAGGGCTAGACCCAGAATTAGAATTTTCTTCGCTTTTAGAACTTGTGTAAAAAACCTATTCATGGCAAAAATTTTTTTGAATGGAAGTATTAGAAATTTGCAGTAACTATGTAGTACCAGATTTTGTTAAATGGTGTCTGCGTTAAATAAATATGAGTGTGGTAAGGTTTACGATTAGCTTTAACTCTAAAAGAGCTAAAATTAATTCTACCAAAGAGTGAAGTAAGTATAGTACCTAGTCTTTCTAAATGCCTAAGATTTAGGGGCTGGAGATCTGGAGGAATTCTGAATTCTGGTTTCTCAGACGTTCGTCAGGACTTTTTCCTGCTTATCTGATTTAAGTATTTTGTCGAAATATGCTATAGTTTTTATAAGACCTTCCCGAAGTTCAATTTCTGGTTCCCAGCCGTCGAGTCTAGATTTTGCCAGGCTGGTATCTGGCTTTCGTTGTTTAGGGTCATCCTTTGGTAACTCCTTAAATATAAGCCCTGAAGATGAACCGGTTAGATCAATAGTATTTTCAGCAAGTTCCAGCATGGTGAACTCATTTTGATTACCAAGATTAACCGGCCCGATGAAATCATTAGAAGTACCCATCATTCGAATCATACCTTCAACCAGATCATCTACATATTGGAAGGACCGGGTTTGATTTCCATTCCCAAAAATGGTTAGATCCTCACCTTTTAAAGCCTGAACGATGAAATTAGATACTACCCTTCCGTCATCTGGATTCATATTAGGACCATAGGTATTGAATATTCTAACAACCTTGATTTTCACATCGTTCTGCATATGATAATCCATAAACAATGTTTCAGCACAACGCTTGCCTTCATCATAACAGGATCTTGGTCCAATAGGGTTTACATTTCCCCAATATCTTTCCGGCTGGGGATGCATTTCTGGATCGCCATAGATCTCACTCGTACTAGCCTGCAGGATCTTCGCCTTTACTCTTTTGGCCAAGCCCAGCATATTGATGGCTCCCATTACCGATGTTTTTATCGTTTTGATGGGATTATATTGATAGTGCACCGGAGAGGCAGGACAGGCCAGGTTATAGATCTCGTCTACCTCTATAAAATAAGGCATGGTGACATCGTGGCGAACCAGTTCAAAAAAAGGATTTTCCAAAAGCTGAACAATGTTCTTTTTTGAACCGGTAAAATAATTGTCAAGGCAAATTACTTCATTACCTTCTTTCAGCAATCGTTCACACAAATGTGAACCTATAAAACCTGCTCCTCCTGTTACTAGAATTCTTTTCATAATTTCAGATTGTATTGATTGATTCAACTTCCATTTGATGTTTTTTCCTTTTTAGTTCCCGCATTTTGATCGAAATAAGAAATTCGTGGTAAGCCATATTAACACAGTAGATAAATCCAGGGGTTCCTTCCAGGAAACCAAGATTAAAGAAATAGGCATGTAGGAATCTAAGAAAGGGCCAACCAGGCATGCGGATAAGCCAGGATTTCAATGCCGGATTTCTCACACTGGAATGTCTATTAAAAATATCCCTGAAATCTGGCCTTCTATATAGACGAGCTTCAGCTTCCTGAACTGAGTATCTATTATGTCTGTCTATCCACTCTGTCCAGCCTTTTGAAAAACTATAATGCAAATAAGGATTTTTGATATAGCCTAATTCTCCATCTATTTTATCTTCTTTTTGACCATGACCAAAATCGGTGAAACGGGCCCTTCCCTTTTTCAGCAATCTGAACTGCCATTTCGGGAAATTATCGCAATACTTCAACCATCTTCCTTCCAGCATCATTTTCCAGCAACAATAGTAACCAGCGGTATTTTCATCTGCATCTGAGGTTGATTTTAAAATTTCCTTTCGAAACTCTGGAGTTATTACCTCATCTGCATCAAGAAATAAGATCCAGTCGTATTTCAGTTCAAGTTTATCTAATGCGTAATTCCGTTGTTTACCAAAACTTTCAAACGGATGACGACTAACTTTTACGTTAAAGGATTCTGCGATTTTCACGGTTCGGTCATCGCTTCCAGAATCCAGAACGTGAACATCGTCTGTCCAGCTCAGGGAATCCAAGCATCTGGCGATATCCTCTTCCTCATTTTTGGTAAGTATGATTACAGAGATCATGAAATTTAATTTTTATACAATTCCATCCGATCTTAAATTTCCGGATCGGAATCAGGATCTTTGACCTTTATTTTTTGGTTGATTATTTTCGCAGATCCATTTAATTGGTGGGTCCTGCTTTTTACAAATCGAGCCGGGTTTCCTCTAACAATTGTCCAGGGCTCTATATTTTTAAAAACTGCAGATCTCGCTCCTACAATCACCCCTTCTCCTATCTGAACTCCGGGACCAATAAATGCGTCAGCCGCGATCCAAACCTGGTTTCCAATTTTAATGGGTTTCTTTACTAATGGAAAAGTGGCCTGATTATAATCATGGGTGGAAGCACACAAATAAGTTTTCTGGGAAATAATGGTCCTGTCTCCAATTTCGATCTCGCCCTGGTTATAAATGTCTGTCCCAGGCGCAATACTGGAATAATTTCCCACCTTAAGGTTCCATGGCGCCCATATTCTTACGGTAGAACGAATATTGGATTGTTTACCAATCTTTGCTCCAAACAACCGAAGAATAAAGCATCTCCAGATCCTGCAAAAGTTCGGAAAAAATGGAAGGAAGAAGATCAAATAGGTAATCCCCCATATTACACGTGATATTTTGTTCAAAGCGCTAAAGCTTGATTCTTCAACTTTTTCCATAATCCATACGTGGTTCTATGAAATAACTTTCTGAACTCCTTTCAAAAACCTGGTAATAAAATGACCAATTTCAGGGTTCTGATTATAGATCAACATCTCCAGTTTCTGGTAGGAGACCAGGTTTTTCCTGGCATATTTTCGATAATTCTCTTTAAGGAACTGTTTGCGATAATTCCTGTCATAAGATCTCGATCCTCCTAGTCTCGAATAGACGATCCAGTTTCGGCATTTAAAAGCAGAAAATTCATTTTTAAGAGCGGGTAATAACCCTTCTTTCTCGAGTATTTCCTGTGTGATCTCATTCAGCTCAAAAACAGATTCAATAAGCTTAATATTCTTTGTTGAGGTGGAATTATTTCCGTGGATATCATAATTATAGATTGGAGTTTCTACCGCCTCCACATAAAGTTCGTTCCTGGCAAAAACCTGGATTACAGCATAAAGGTCCTCAAATAAAAAAGGCTTTTCCGTTTTTGTGATCTTGCTCAATAAATCCTTTTTGAACAACTTACCACACAGGTAGCCTGTAATTTCATTATCCAGGATCCCTTTCATTAAATTCTTCTTACCTGTTTTCTGTTTCAGGTTATTTGAAACCAGATGCTTTCTGCCATTAATAATCTTATGGTAATTACCTATGATCACATCTGCCCCGGTACTTTCTAATTTCTTAATTAGTAGCTCCACTGCTTCAGGTTCCAGAAAATCATCTGCATCTACATGCATAATTGTTGCGCCAGATGCCCTGTCTTCACCAATTCTTCTTGTAGCATAAGCCCCGGTGTTCGCTTTTTCGATAAGAATTATCCTGTCATCTTTTTCTGAAAATTGCTTTACTTCTTTTGCAGTATTGTCTGTACTTCCATCATCTACAACCAAAACCTCAATATTGGAATAGGTCTGGGATATTATACTTTTAAGACATCTTCCAATAAATCTTTCGGCATTAAAAGCTGGAACAATGATGGACACTTTCATTTTAGTCTTTCACTTTTTCAATGATTCACAAATTGGATACAGGTTCCTGAAATTTTTCAGGCTTCAGTCTAGGGTTAAAATTCCTGAGATCTTTGCTAACCTTAAAATGATCCAGCATTTTTAAAGCTGTATTTTCCACTGAAAACTTTTCTCTAAAAACATTCCATGCATTTCTGCCTAATTCGAACTTCTTCCTATCTGAAAGATTACTCCATGTTTTCAATACATCACAAACACCCTCCAGATTATCTTTTGAAATAAGTCCTCCCTTGCCGTTTTTGATCTCTCTCCAGATGTTCACCTGATCGGTTATGAGAACAGGTTTTTTGCAGGCCATGGCCTCCACGACGGCTATTCCATAATTTTCCTGATGACTAGGTAAAATGAAACATTCAGAATAATGAAATGCAGCCCATTTCGTCTTTCCCGTAAGCATACCTGGGAAATGGATCGAGGCATTATCACCTAATTTTTGCATTTGTTGACCATAGTCTGACTCCAGACCCGGTCCTGCGATTACCAGATCGGGAAGTTCACTGTCCTGCTCCTTCAATTTTAAATAGGATTTTATAAGAAGATCTACACCTTTTTTAGGATGTATCCTGCTTAAAAACAGCCAGTATGATCTATTTTCAAGTTTGGGGCATTTCTTCAAAAAATTATTGTAATCTGCTTCCTTTTTTTCAGGAGGAGATGAAATTCCATAGCCCACATTCAAAGTTCTCTTGGGTTTATAATTCGAAAAAGTTCTTTTAGCCAGTTCCATTTCCTCAACACAAGTAAACAATAAACCATCTGCCCCGTTAACTACTTTCTTTTCGATCAGGTTCCAGAATATCCAGTTCCTTAATGCTTTAATTTTCCTTGACCTTGCTTTTTGAAAATATGGATCTAACATCCCATGAGGCATTACATATAATTCCGGAATTTTCTTATTCCTTCTTTTTATAGTGTTCCAAACCCTGAATGTCCCATAGCTATTATGTAACCAAAGCCCGTGGATTATCACTATATCAAATCGCTCAAGATTTTCTTTCAGCCAATTTTCTAGGTTCTTACAATATGCATATGGACCTTTAACCGGGCCCAGGGCATGGATTTTAAATTCATTTTCTTTCAGGAAATTTTCACCAGGAATGTCTAAAGAAACCACCTCGTTACTAATGCCTGCCTTCTTTTGAACCGGAATACTATTCCTGATCCCCTGGCATGGCCCTCCACTTTTTGGGTTCATAGTCGCTATAACTCTAAGGATTCTCATGACTTATATGACAAATGAACTTCTTTATAAATCGTTTCTATGTTTTCCAGTGCGGTTTCCGGATCGAATCGCTTGGCAAATTCAACACCTGATCTTATCCATTCTTCTCTTTCCTCTTGTTTCATTTCGAACAGGTCATTTAAAATCTTTGCAGAATATTTAGCCCATCCTGAAACTAAATCCTCATTTTCAGGCATTCTGGGAATATAGACTGCATGATCCCCGCCAACTTCATTCATGGGAGGCTCACCTGTTGACACTACCGGGCAACCACTAGCCAAAGCTTCTGCGATTGGCCAGCCAAAACCTTCGTCTATGGATGGAAACAGGAATAGAAAAGCTCCCTGGTAATAAAGTCTGAGGTCCTCATCTGAGATATTGATCATAAAATGAATAGCCTCAGAAAAATCACTTTCCTTCTTTAATTCTTTCAATTCGTTATCTGGACAGGATCCAACCAAAATAAGAGGTAGATCCAAGTCGGAAATTTTTCTCCAGGCATTATAAATTCTAATCACCCCGGCTCTATTCTTGTAAAATTGATTTCCTCCTACATGCAAAATGTAACCATTGCTAAGTTTTAAACCAGATTTACTGCTTAACACCGATCTTACAATCATAACATTTCCCGGTTTGAAGTCCTGGTTCAGTCCGTTATAAACAACTTCTGAAAGTTTAGGCTGTGCCCCTAAAAACCGGTGGAGATCTTTTCTGGTTCTTTCAGAAACTGAAATAAAGTGATTGCCTTTCTTGTAACCGCTCCTTATCATCTTCTGGTATAATTTCCCCGAGAATTTCACCTCATTTTGAACCATTTTACCCAAGGCAGATTTTTGGGCCATAAAATCGTGACAGTGAACCACGAAAGGCCTTCTGGAAACCAATGGAACCCAGGGACCAAGGGCCTGGTCTGCGAAAACGAACAATGTCCTGGAAGAGCATTTTAAAAGTTTCATTTTTACCTCAATTGGGAATAAAACGAATTGATCTATATAACCCAGCCATTTCTTCAGGGCAGCTGGACCTGGCAATCTGTAAAAGAAACTCTTAGCTGTCCATATTTCTACCTCATGTTTTCTTTTTCGCATGCCTTCAACCAGCATTTTTGCATACCTGGGCATGCTTTGAGAACCTAAAAAATCTGGATGAACGAAAATTACAATATGCATGATGAAAAATAAGATGACAGATTTATTGGTTGATCTTCAGAATAAAGGTTAAATTTCGAATAGTAAAGTTCAAACCGGCCCAACCAAATGCCCCAGGAAGCCCCCCAGCATCTGAGGCAATTGGAAGTAAACTCACAATTCGCACCTTCGAATTAGTCCATTTAAATTGGTTACCCTAAGAGAAGGTAGAATTATGAATCTGCGCCGGCTTAAACTTTGAAATTCATATTCTTTTATAGAATTTAATAATCCAATGTGTAATTTGAGATCTCTATATCAAGGTCTCGTAGCATAAAAAGGTTTTATTCTTCTTTGAAGGAAGCAATAACAAGTCCTCCTATTAGGGTACTAAAACCGAGTGCGGTTGGCTGTGCCCACTGACCCTGCAGGATATTCACCGCTCCAAAACTCATGAGCATCCATGGTAATTTATTTCCAGATTTGATGTCATTCCATGCCTTTCTGAGTAATTCGAATACCAGGCTTCCTCGTATCAATATGGCAAGTATTCCGAGAATGAACCCCATTTCCCCGATCAACCTTGCCCACTCTCCTTCAGCGATCAAAAACTCCCTATTCCCCAGCATTAATTTTGCTCCGGCATTGGTTCCCATTCCCAATCCTAGTCCTGTGAATGATGCATTTGCATCTGTTACGGCTGTATATAAACCACCCAGAAATCTATCGATCAATGTACCTTCGAGTCCGCCTTCCACAGAACTTGCGGTAGTAAATCTTTCCATAAAAGCCATTGTAGCGGTTTCAAAAAAACTGAAATTCCCCAGTGAAAAGAATAGCACAATTCCGGCAATACAAACAGCGATTATAGATTTTATAGTCCTGGGATCTTTTCCTACGATCGCAAAAAGGAAGAGCGCCGACAGAATAATCTCAAAAAGCACTCCCCTGCTTATACTCAAAGGCACGGCTGCCAGTAAGGCCAGACTGGAAAAGATCAAAAGCCAGGTGTTTAAACGCAAAGTTCCTTTGGAGGACCAGAAGTAGAAAATATAGGCTGCAGCAAAACCATAAAATAAAGAGAGTCCATTAGTAAAAGAAAATGTTCCCGGTACCCTGTAAAATCCAGCGGCGCCACTAAAACCAGAGCCTCTTAGGTCTCCTCCTACCCCAATATTCACCCAAGCCGACTGCGGACTATAAAACTGAATTCCAACCAGGATGGTCATACCAATAGTTAACCAAAGAACTATTTTGCCTAGCTTTAAAACATCCTCTTGGCTAAAGATTCGGCCGATGATAAAAATCAGTGGAAAATGTATGATCAATATTCTCAAGCCATAGATGGCTACAACTATATTGCCATGGCCCAAGATCAAGGAAATTCCCAGAGAAATCATACTTATGGCTAGCATCCAGATCACATATCTGTTCGGCTGCCATAAACCACCCAAAATAGATCTGTAAATTATCCATATGGCCAGGGGATCTCTTATTACTAAAAGTGGTTCGGCCAGCCCAGGCAGCACCCATTTTCTTAATGCTCCTTCAAAAATGATAAGCCAGAAATATAACCAGATACATTTTTTAATATGAATTTCAAGGCTTCTGCTTTCTAATTTCCAACGGGAATTTGCATTTTCATCTGGATAAAACCTCTCCCCAGTACTAGCAATATCGAATCTATCTGAAATCATGAAATTCTTTGAATAGTCTAATCTTTGTGATTCTTATTTCTATAAATATTTAAACCAGATCAAGCATTAATATGTTCATGATTCTCTGAAACTGCCTTCGCTAATTCTTTTCCATAGGTCTCCCAGGTTCTTTGTCTGGCAGTTTCCATCGCCGCCTTTCCAACTCTTTCAATGATTTCAGGATTCTGATAAATTTCCTCGATCTTAGAAATCAATGCTTTGTCAGAACCGGCTTCGACGATCCAGCCATTTTCATCATTATTTATCAAATCCGGTCCTGCAGTTCGTTGAGTAGTAATTACAGGTGTTCCCTGCGACATCGCTTCTGTAATCACCAGGCCAAATCCTTCGAATAGACTTGGAAAAACAAGTATATCATGTTCCCGCATTACTTTTAAGACTTTTTCATGTGATAAGGTTGGAATCCACCTATACGAATTGACCGCTGTATTCAGAGCTTTGCAATTGGAAACCGGCTTTTGTCCTACCAAAGTGAGTTCAACCTTTTCTCCAAGAGCCTCAACGGCCTTGAAGAGATAAGCAATCCCTTTTCTTTGGGATAAACCACCTACGAATAGTAATTTTAAAGCTTCGTTTTTCAATAATTTCCTGTACCTCTTTGGTTTTCCAACTTTGGGAAAAGCATATGGAATCACTTTTACCGGAGGTAGGGAGTCTGGATAATATTTCAAGGTATCGGCCGTAAATTTACTGGCTACTATTATTCTGTCTGCCATACTTATTTCCTTATCCTTTCTTGCGAGTTTCATTTCAGAATCTGCAAATCCTTTTATAGTGGAGGCCCATTCCGGTGTTAATCTCCTTTCTTCTCCTAATAAATCCCTGGCTGCTCTCCAATAACCTATAGGCAGATCGTAAATACACTCAAGCCCTTGTTTTTTTGCCGCTTCGAAAGATGCTACTGCACCGTCTTCGTAAGCATAAACAGCATTTACCTTTTCCCCTTTACGATCTATAAGTCTCGCAGTATTTCTATCCTGATATTTATAAACCGCATCCACACAGAACAGTCCGTTTTCATGTTTCACCAGTGAATTCAAACCCATTCTCATTGCTGTAAGTCGTCCTACTTCCTTCCACGGCCAAAGATTTGTGAACGGTCTTAATCTGGCATCAAAGCGTCTTCTTCTAATTTCAGAAAATGGTCTTATTCCCCCCATTTTATCAATGAGACTTCCCGGAAATGATGCTACAGCAGTATTGAAATTATAAAGCATATCTTCATCAAGAAACCCCTTTGCGGCAGCTCTTACAAATGCATTTCCAGTTGGATGGGAAAGAATTACTTTCATTAAAAATCAGTTTTTAAAAAAAGGGGGCTAAATCGACACTTTCTGGATATTGGATAAACCTTTTTTCTGGCATATGTTTTCAATAAGCTGCAAGTATCTTTGAGCTATTACCGAAGTTTTATGCCTGGATAGATGTTCAGCTGCCCTGGCCCGTAATTCTTTTTCTAATTGCTCATCCTGTAATATTCTAAGCATACAGGATGCGAGCTCTGCTACATCTCCTCTTCTGAAGGTAAGCCCACCTTTTCCAATAGCATCGGGAAGACCTCCACCATCAGAAACTACAGGGACACAACCACAGGCCATACCTTCCAGGGCTACAATTCCAAAGGGTTCTTCCCATAAAGATGGCACCAGTATAAACCTATGTTGGTTAAGTTCATCTACAAGTGCTTCTCCCTGCAGGCAACCCTTAAATTTTACGCTATTTTCTAATTTAAGTTCTAAAGCAAGGTTTTCTAGCTTAGTCTTTTCTGGTCCTTCACCAATCATGGTAAGTCGCAGACCTGAAGTTCCTAGTAAATTCTGTACTACCTTATGAAAGGCTTCTATAGCGAGTCTTGCTCCCTTATCTGAAACCATTCTACCCAGGAAAACGAATTCCTTATTTCTTATTATTGAAGGTTTCACCTGAAAATTATTCTCCTGATAGGGATTTGGAATAACCATGGCTTCCGAAAAACATTTTTTCCGGATCGCTGTACTGCAGGCAACCACTTTATCAGCCCTTTTAAGCCATTTTAATTTCAGCTTATCCTGAATTTCCATTTTACCATTAATCTGGGCTACCCAGGTTTGGAGAGAAATTATTGAAGGTTTTCTATAAAATATTGCCGGCCAGGATAATCTTATAGAAGGGTTATTTTCAAAAACGAAATCGGCCCAGTTATGCTCTTTAAATAATGTTTTTATTCCAGGATCCCGAACCACTTTGTAAGGATAATTTTCGGTATCATTTCTACTATCCCGGGTCCAGGTTAGCAAATGAACCTTATGTCCTTTGTTAGTGAAATGCTGCGCGAATACCTTCGAAATTGATTCTATTCCTCCAACAAACGGACTAAAATTATGCGATATCAATAAGATTTTTAATAACATTCCCTTTATAAAAAGCTGCTTTCCAGTTCTTTGTTTTTCCATTCATCTGAAAGGAAATAACTGATCATTTTCCTCCTACTGTAAGCCTTATCTTGCACTGTAGATCTGTCCTTGTAATAAAGAGGACCAATACTCCAAATCAATAATAATTCAATGCTTAGTCTGAAACTGATCAAAATTGCGGTAAGATTCTCTAACTTAACTTTTCTGAACTTTCTTAACAGGTACCACCTATTCTTATAAAACCTTACCACACGTTTTCCTACCTGTTGCGGTGTCCCACTACCTTTGTGAAATGCCCGAAGAGGCATAACCTGGATCTTCCAGCCTTTTCTTGAAGCCCTCATACATATGTCATGATCAAGCTCCAGCCAGTCAAAATTCTCATCAAAAAGACCAATCTCATCCAGAACCTTCCTTCTAATTACCATTGCACAGGTAAAAACATTGATCTCATCTGGGTTCTTCATAAAGTATTTGATATAGATCCGGTAAAGTTGCTGTCCTAAAATCAGGCTCAATGCGCCTGGTTCAGCTTCGAAAGACTGGGAGGGTTTACCTTTAGCATTTTCGGTTTGAAAGGTGGCAATCCCAACTTCCGGATTTTCTGAAAAGAACTTTTTTATCTGTGTAATGTAATTCTCCAAAGGCCATGCATCTGAATCAAGTATAAGGATAAGATCTGTCTCTATCTGGTTGAGACCTTTATTGAGTGACCTGATAAGGCCTAAATTTCTTTTGTTCTGAATAAGCTCAATTTCATCAAAATGATTTTCAAACTTTTCAGTAGAATTATCATCTACAACCACGAATTGATCTATAGCTGAATCGGCATATTTCACACAATTCCTTATACAAGTGGAAGTAAGTTCCCATGTATTATAATTTGTCACCAGAATTCCTAATTCCATATCCAGGACATTTTATATTTCTCCTCTGTGAACATTTCGAAATAATCATCAATGCATTCCTTTTCATCATAATCGGAAGCAATATGTTTTGCTTTGTTCAAAAAATCACCTAATTCAGAAAGTTCATCTATTTCCTTAATCCATTTGAAATTCCTGGGATCTTTCTCAAAACTTTCCCTTAAAAGAAGTACCGGTAAACCATTATTTTTCATGGCGGCAATACTTCCGCTTTTTTCGAAAAGGATCTTTGGGTAAGTGCTAAGTCCCAGGTCAACCTGCTGAAAATAATCTCCTACTTCCTGAACCTTGCATTCTCCCAGGCAAAAAGTTTCTAGACCAAATTCCCTGTGCCAGATTTCAAAATTCTCCTTAACTTTTTCTTCCCTGCCCAGGTGGGTTATTAAAATTTTCATATTCTCCTCTCGCACCATTTTTCTTAACTTCAAAACTTTGGAAATTAACTCATCAGAGAAATACATACTACCAAAAAAAGTTGCGATCATATAATCCTTTCTATTGGCCAGCACTTCACCAGGAAGCCGATTAAACAAATTGTTCCCTCTGGGATTTCCCTCCGGAATATTGCTGAAAAGTGGTACAATTCTCGCTTCTACACCAATTTTAGAAAGACAACTCTGGTAGAATTTATTGCTGGTGAAAATTCTTTTTGGTTTTAGATCAAGAACCAACCTCTTTACCAGCCTTTTTTGCAGTATTCCCAGAACCTTATGTTTTATTGGATCATTTGCAGATTCACCCAGCCATAATTCATGAAACATAATGTGCCACAACCTATCTCCTGAAATTTGTTTTAATAGTGACCTCAAATTAAGCGGTAGTCCTTTACTGCTGAAAGAAAACAGACATGATTGAAAACTTATCCAGTCTGGATCGAAATTATCAAGCCATGGTTTGGCTTTATCTATTCTTTTCTCCACACTCCAGCTTGCTGGAAGTCGAAGTACAGGTATTTCAAGTTGCTTTTTTTCCTCTCCATTCATGGCGCAATCAACATAAGGATCGGCGAGAGCGATAATTGAAATTTGCATTCCTCTTTGCCAGAGTTCTTCGGCAAGTTTTCGAGTATAATCCCCAATTCCGTGTCGGCCTGGTTCCAGACAACTACATACTATACAAACTTTCATAACTCAAAAATGAAAACGGGCGATGGTCTTGATAAGCTGAATTTAGAGGCTTTTCAGATCTGGAGTTTTATCGATGTTATGGATCTTAAGGAACCCATAAGAGACATGCATGATCATCATCACCATATTTATAAATATGTTAAAGACAAAAATTCCCATCAGGCTGGAAACATCGAATAAAATTGCTCCTAAAACGATGGCTACTACGCTCACCGGAATCGAAATCAAGGGGTTTATAACCCAGCCTCTGCTCGTGCACAGATAGAAATTAGATACCGCAAAAAGGCCAATAAAATTTCCAATCATCAGAAGAATGATCTCAAATTCCAGATTTGCATAGGCTTCTCCCAGCACCCATAACATTTCAGATGCAAAAACCCAGGTTACTCCAACTACTAAAAAGCCCAAAATGACTAATCCTACCTGTATCTGAACGAATCGTTTAAAGATCAACTCCTTATTCTTTACCAGTCTGGAAAATCGTGGTGAGATCAAAGCTCCGAACATAACTCCAAAAAAGCTAAGAACCATTGCCAAACGTCCCAGGGCACCTACTTGTGCCACCGCTGCCGTAGATCCGAAAATTGAGATAAGCCAAACTGTTATCTGTCCTGAAATACATAAATAAACTGACTCCGGCATGAGTCTTTTTACCATTTTCAAAATTTCGCTGCGTACCGCTGAACTCGCTCTTTTGGTAACTTCTATAAATTCATTTGCAAGTTTATTCAGCTTTCTATTCGCCCAGACCTGTGATATCCCGTAAGCAAGCAGTGCCAGGAATGTATAAGGGAAAAAATAAAGTAGAACTAAAATTATACCTGCCCTTATCGTACTTGCGATAACCTGTATTCTTTGCAGTTTTGGAATGCTCTGATGTAATTTCGGGACGATTTCATATAAGGTCCCAGATAACGTAGCATAGAATGCCGGAATAATGGCAAAGGTAATCGCAATCGCCATCCACCAGCTTGCCCCGTGATGATGCAGGAGATAAAGCATAATTGGTCCGGAGATAATTATACTCCCTATCGCAAAAATTCTTCTTAACTGGAAACCTGTGGCAATAACCTTCCCCAGCTTTTCCCTGTTTTGCCATACTTTTCCTCCCTGGGCCAGGACGCTCGTTTTTATCCCACTATCTGCAAGTATTACCATATTGGAATAAATTGCTGTGGCCAGGGTATATAATGCATATTCATTAGTAGGCAGGAACCTAACTAATAGAATTCCACTTGCAAAACCAATAATTTGAATAAGGGCCTGAGTGGAACCGGTAATTGCAATCAATCTTCCCCATTCCATAGGATTATTGATCTTAAAGCCGGTAAAAATTTGCATCAGAAATGCCTTCATCACAGGTTAATTTCAATTTTTCATGAATCTCATTCTGAAATTTTAATAATGAATGACATTAGATTCAATAAGACCCTTTAAGGTTCCAATGATAAAGTCAATTTCCTGGGGTGACATCGGGACATAAAGCGGCAGTAAAATTGACCTGTCCTGAAGATCCTCTGACCGCGGAAGCTTAACTTTTCGTGTTAATAATTTATATGCAGTTTCCCTATGAGCGTTCATGATTCCTCTACGGGTCGCGATGCCCTTCTCCAGTAATTTTTGCATCAGTTCATTTCTGTAGATTGGAAAATCTTCTTTCAAATAGATGCTGTAAGACTGATAATTGCTGAAATAGCCCTCCTCTTCATGCGGTAGAGTTATACTTTGAATATCTTTTAAACCTTCATGATAAGCCATGGCGATAATTCTCCTCTGGTCTACTATCCAGTCCAGCTTTTCCAATTGTTTTATACCTACCGAAGCCTGTATATCGGTCATTCTGTAATTATATCCAATCTCGATATGATCTTCGAATATCACTTTATCTGAACTATGCCTGATGCGATCGTTCACAGACATTCCATGTTGTCTTAATAATTTCAGCCTGCTATAGTAATCTTCTCTATTCGTGGTTATCATACCGCCATCACCTGTAGAAATGATCTTTCGTGGGTGAAAAGAAAAGCAAACCAACTCTGAGTGAGAACCTATTCTTTTATCTTTATACACTGAACCGGCAGCGCAGGCCGCATCTTCGATCAGTTTTAGATTATACTTTGAACATAAATCAGTAAAAGCATCTATATCAGCCGGCATCCCTATTTGATGCACCAGTAAGATAGCTTTGGTTTTATGATTGATCCTTTTTTCAACATCGGCCGGATCCAGGTTATAAAATTCATTTACTTCCGCGAAAACAGGATTTGCACCAACATATTTTATGGAATTAGCCGTAGCAATATAGCTCATTGACGGGCAGATGACCTCATCTCCTGGACCAATCCCGGCAACGATCATGGAAAGATGCAAAGCGGTAGTACAATTTGAAACAGCTACAGCGTATTTAGCTCCTGTATATTCCGCAAATTTCTCCTCAAACTCCTGAACTCTTGGACCCTGGGTTATCCATCCAGAAAGGATGGTATGATAGGCAGCCAATGCATCATCTTCAATTAAATATGGTTTAGCGATAGGAATCATGGTTCAGTTTTTTTTGATCATTTTTTTTAAAATACCATTGGCTTAATTCGGAAAGGCCCTCTTCAAGAGAGATACTAGGTTCAAAATTAAGCTTGGTCTTTGCTGCTGAAATATCTGCAAGCCTTCTACTTACCGGATTTATAGAATTTGCTTCCCTGAATTCAGGTTTAAGGGAGGAATTATTCACCTTTAGCAATGTGTGTAGCAATTCTATGAGACTGGTTTCTTCGCAATTACCTACGTTGAAAGTTTCATCAGAAACATTTGAAACCAGGGCAGCAATATTTGCCTTGGCCACATCCTTTACATAAACGAAATCCATAGTATCACTGCCATCTCCAAAGATGAGGGGAGGCTTTCCATCCCTTATGCAATCCAGCCAGCGGATCATTACCTCCGTATATTTCCCATCGGTATCCATTCGTACGCCGTAAACATTGAAATATCGTAGTGCCACATAATCCAGCCCATACATGAATTTATAACTGCGAAACAATTGTTCTCCCCATAATTTTGCACCTCCGTAGAAGGTCTGGTTATTATAAGGATTATCAGATTCTGGAGTTGGAAAGTTTTGAGCCAGCCCGTAAACCGAAGCACTCGAACTATAGATAACCTTTTGGACATTATATTTGACGCATAGTTCAGCTAAATGAAAGGTGGCTTTCAGCATTACTTCAAACCCCTCCTTAGGATCTGCAGCACAGGAGTTAATTCTTAGAGCAGCCATATGAAAAACATAATCTGAAACAGATATATATTTTTCCAGCAAGTCACGGTTTCGAATATCCCCTTCGATAAATTCAACCAAAGGATGATCGATAAACGATTTCATATTGTCAAAACTTCCCCTAATTAGATTATCGATAATTACTACCTTTTCAGGCTTCCTCTGAAGTAACTCTTCCACAACATACGATCCAATGAAACCTGCTCCTCCGGTTACCAGGATTTTACTGTTTTCTATTTTATTATCCATGAGCTTTAGTATTAATGCTTAGTAAAATGATTCCTGCGATTATAAGTGCGAATCCAAGAAATGAGAGTGATGATAATTTATCCTGAAAAAGGTAGTAACCTACAACTATGGTTAAGATGAAATTTATACCCGTAGCAATAGGAATAATGATGGAAAAACTATTAGTAGAAAGTGCTTTGAAAAAGGCAAGGGCTGAAAGTATGATCAGAACAAAGGCAGCCACAAAGGTTAGGTTCAAAATTAACCTTAACCATTCACTTACAGATTCCAGGCTCTTTCCTTTTAACTGCCATTTAATAAGGGCTGCACCTGAAACATTAAGGGCTGCATAAAGCATTATATATATCAATGTTCTGGTCATTTTAGTTTATATCTTTCAGAATTCTCACTGGTTTCTTAACCTCAACCACTTCCGTATCTTCGGTAATTTCATCTATGATGAATGCCGGGCGCTTCCTGCTCGCATCCAAGGTTCTCCAGAGATATTCGGCAATAATACCCAGAGAGATATTGGTGATCCCAAATCCTACCAATAGAATAGATAATAGTGCCGGCCATCCACTGGCGAGGTCATCATAAACCAGTTTTCGAACAATTATAATTGCCGTCCAGAGGATACCTACAATAAAGAAGATCAAACCAATGATAGACACAAGCCGAATAGGTGCAAATGAGAAGGCAACAAAAGAGTCAATAAGGAGTTTTATCTTTTTTGACAATGTCCATTTTGATTTCCCCCGTTTTCTTTCTCGCTTGTCGTAGGTAATGCTCGTTTGCTTGAATCCAAGGCTAAGGATCTGGATAAATACAGATGAGTTGTTTTCCAGGTTCTTATCCAGGCATTGCTTAACCTTTCTACTAAAGAGAACTATATCAAATCCTTTCTTTGGAAAATTAGGAACAGCATATTTCCGCATTAAACTGGCGTAGGCTCGAGAAAATAATTTTTCGGTACCTGTAGAGGCAGAAGAATTCCTGAAGGCCCAACAAATGTCTGTTCCATTTTTATAGACCTGATCAAACATTCTGCTTACCAGAGTAAGGGGGTCCTGAAGATCGGCATACATAAAAGTGATAAAATCTCCTTCAGCACGTAAAATCCCGGCTCTTAGCGCAGCATGTGACCCAAAATTTCTGGAAAATGATAGAATTTTATAGGAATAATTAAGATGTTTTGCATTTTTAAGGTGAAGGTAAGTTTCATCTGTAGATCCATCATTAACAAAGATGATCTCGGTACTAAACCTTTTCTCCTTCTTAAAATAAGAATTCAACTCCTTAACCAGGAATTCGATATTCTCCTCTTCGTTGAAAACCGGAATGATTACTGAAACCTTCATAATTACTGATTAATGTATTACCTGGTCTATCCTCAGATTTAAGTTCCTGGCAGGATTACCTACCATTTTCGAATTGGCTTGCACATCTTTTAGAATGTTGCTCCCCATTCCAATAAGTGATTTTTCACCAATGGAAAGCCCGTTTTTAATATTAGAACCACTACCTATGTAGCAATTTGAACCTACTGAAGTACTTCCTGCTATTACAACCTTGCTTCCAATGAGGGTATATGATCCAATTCTTGAATCATGATGGATTATAGAATTTGGTAGAATACAGACATGGTCTTCTATAATGGAATTACTAGTTAAAACAACTCCGGACATAATCAGGCAGTTCCTTCCCAAACTTACATTTCTGCCGATTGAAGCTGAAGGGTGTACCACAGTCACAAATCTTTCTTCATTAATTCTCAAAGACGATATAATCTCTTTTCTTCTTATAAAACTTTCCGGCCCTCCTGGAACCGCAAGGATTCTCAAATCAGGATTTTTTTGAAGGATACCCCTGGAGAAGATCTGGAATTCGTCAGACTTCTTATTAGAATCGTCATCTATAAATCCTATGAAATCGAATTTCCCAGGATCCAGACAATCAAGGGCCTCCAGTCCATTTCCGTTAAACGGAAAGATGACCAGTTTTTCTCTATTGGTTGCCATAAGCGTTTACAACATCAATAACGTACTCGACCATATCATCGGTCAACTCGGCATACATAGGTAGAGACAGGCAATGATCTGCCAGGAATTCAGAGTTTGGACAATCTCCTACCTTGTACCCCAATGCACTATAAGCCTTTTGTAGATGACAGGGAACGGGATAGTGCATCCCGGGAAATATGTTCCGGTCATTTAGATAATTCAAAAGTTCCTTTCTATTTTGGGTAGTCACCACAAATAAATGATAAACAGAATCTGCCCAGCCTGGCTGAGCCTGCATTTTGATCATTGGATTTACGATACCTTCTCTATATTTTCTTGCGATCTCTTTTCGGCGTTGATTCCAGGATGGTAAATATTCGATCTTTACGGCTAAGGAAGCTGCTTCTAGTCCCCCCATTCGCATGTTGTAGCCCAGTTCATCATGATAGTATCGTTTTTTACAACCATGATTCCTTAAACCTTTCAGCTTTTCATAATATTTTTCATGATTAGTGGTTACTCCTCCTGCTTCTCCACAAGCACCAAGATTTTTTCCCGGATAAAAGCTGAAACACGCCATTTCTCCAAATCCGCCTACGGGAACGCCGTTAAATTTGGCTCCCTGTGCCTGTGCAGCATCCTCAAGAAGGAAAAGTCCATATTTATCACAAATAGACTGAACCTCACTGATATCAAAAGGCTGCCCATACAAGTGAACCCCAATAATTGCTTTTGTTTTACTATTTATTTTCTCTTCAATTTTAGAGGCATCCAACTGCCAGGTATCTGAAGTACAGTCTACGAACACCGGAGTAGCACCACTATAGGATACTCCCCAGGCGGTAGCAATGAATGTATTTGCCGGAATTATCACCTCATCACCAGCACCAATACCAAGGGCAATGATCGCAAGCTGTAAGGCGGAAGTTCCATTATTAACACCTACGGCATATTTGGTATCACAAAATTCTGCGAAACGATCTTCAAATTTCTCAACGAAAGATCCGCCCGAAAATGCCGTATTTTCATAAACCTCTTCAAAGGCTTCAAAAACCTTATTTTTTATTTGCTGGTGCTGACCTTTTAAATCCAAAAAAGGTATATGCATATTTACAGTTGAATTGATCATCTCAAACTAGTTTTTTTTCTAAATACTTAATTACCCTGGCAGGATTACCTGCCACCACAGCATTTTCCGGAACGTCTTTGGTCACTACAGAACCGGCACCGATAATAGCGCCCTTGCCTATAGTGATTCCACAAAGAATAGTTGCGCTGGAACCTATAGATGCTCCTTCCTGTACATATGTTTTCTCACAATTCCAGTCGGCTTCTGTTTGGGGAGTGCCATCTTCATTAGTAGCACGTGGGAATTTGTCGTTTATAAAAGTTACGTTGTGCCCAATAAATACCCTGTCGGCAATTTCTACACCTTCACAAATGAAGGTATGACTGGATATTTTACAATTTCTGCCAATGCTTGCACCTTTCTGAATCTCGACGAACGTCCCGATTTTACTCCCGTCATTTATGCTGCAACCATAGGCATTCACAAAACTGAAGATCTTTACATCCTTCCCTATCCGGACATTATTGAGAACCCTATAATTCTCATCGCTTGAAATCGTTTCCATGACTAATAATATTTATACGTTAAAAGCAACTGGTGTTGATTGATTTTCAACAACAACCTCCCGGCCCTGGTTTTTGATTGAAATAGTAGAAGCTTCTAGAATTTTAACCACCTCCAGACCTAGATTACATGAAGATTCTGGTTTATTCCCAGTTTGTATGCAGGAAATAAAATCATTCGCCATATTCAGGAGAGCTTCTGTGGTGCTCACTTTAGGTACATGAATATCACCAGTTCTGTAATCTACCAGAACCTGTTGCCTCTCTTCATCGTTATAATAAGTATATCCGGTATCGTATACTTTTATCTTTTCTGTGTTTTCCAGATCATTGTAAAGTATCATCTTTTCATCTCCCCCAATAAGCATCATTCTAACTTTAACCGGACTGGTCCAGGAACAATTAAAATGAGCAATAAGTCCTGATGGAAAATTCACAGTGAGGTAAGCAATGTTTTCAATGCCGTTACAGGTGTGGGTGATACCGCGAGCATTTACACTGTAAGCTGTCTCATCTACCAGATAACTTAATATTGACAGGTCGTGCGGAGCAAGGTCCCACAGCACATTAATATCAGACTGGAAGAGCCCCAGATTGATCCTGGTAGAATCAACGTATTTTATATTCCCCAGTTCATTATTATTAATTAATTGCCTCATTTTCTGAACTGCACCAGTATAAAGGAAAGTATGATCTACCATTAATAATAATCCTTTCTGTTCGGCAATATTTATAAGGATCTCAGCCTCTTCCACGGAAGCGGTCATAGGTTTCTCAACCAGCACGTGTTTTCCTTGAAGTAAAGCTTTTTTAGCAAGTTCAAAATGAGCAGAAACCGGCGTCGCAATTACCACGGCATCGATATCGGGGTTTTTAATGATCTCCTCTGCAGATTTAACCGCGAGAATGGAAGGAAAAACTTTTTTCAATTGTTCCAATCTCCCCAGACGCGCATCTGCGACCATTTTTACGTAACACCCGTCTGCTGCAAAAAAATTACGTACGAGATTAGGACCCCAATATCCATATCCAATTATACCTACGTTTACCATGGTTGAAAAATTTTAATTGTTATTTAATTTAAATTCAGATCTAGACGAGTAATGCAGCCGGATGTTATTTGAAGAAAATCATCCTTTACCTAAATAATAAACAGAAGCCGTTGAAATTTTAAAGCTTAAATTATTCTTTCTGAGCTAGGTTCAGCTTATGGCTGAGCTCATCCTTCTTTTCTTTTTCTTGCAGAATTGTCCTGCCATAAAGAAGATATGAGACCTTAGTATCCCCTCCGTTTAGATACCAAAGAATTTTTTCTTTCGTTGGATTCTCGAAAACCCTCTTACTAGAGGCTATCTTTTCATCAGGATTCAAGACTCTACGATAAATTAATCCTGAATTTATTAATTGTTTCTCCAGTTCGTTGTTCATCTCACTTTCTTTAAAAATGGCATAATCCATCTTTGAAAGCAGATTTTCGAACTGAGCTTTCGGTTCGTACTTATTGTCGCTAATCCAGTTTCCCTCCTCGTCAAATTCATACTTTACGTAAGGGTTGTATAATTGCCAGTCCAGGGAACGCCCGGCGAAATAAAATTCATAATTAAAACCAAGAAAGACTTTAAATGGTCCCTCACCAATTGTAGAACTGGCTGATTCATAGATATTATTCAGAAATCCGTCAGACTTATTATCCATAGCCATCCCCGTTCTTAAAAAAAGTGAAATTCCTATTGACCATAGCACCAGAACCGACAGTCCAATATTTCCAAGCTTTACAAATCTAATTTTAATTGGTTCCCCTTTATTTTCAAGAAAAATTGTACCTGAAAGTGCAGTGAAATATGGAAGTAGATATAAAGCTCTGAATTCATAAACCAGAGAAGAAAAGATTAGAAAAATGCTTACTAAGGTTACGATTATTAATCCTTTATTCCTTTTAAAAACGATTGCTACAAGTGCTAGGAGGGGAAGAAAAACACTTAGGGTTTTTAAATGAATTTTAATTAGTTTGAACCAAACCTGAAGGTCGAAAAAAGAAAATAGACTTTTAAAAATACCCTCAGAAGAATTCACATTCCTGGAAACCATCGTAGACATATCCCCAAAGATTATCATTAGGTTCTCCCGAATGGGAATTAATAAAACTATGCCAGTAATTAAGCCGCCTAGACAAAAGTAGCCAAGTTTCAACCCTACTTTTTTCCAATTCTCACCAAAAGTTCTTTCGCCCTGTTCAGATTTGATTAGCTCCAGAATTATGAGCGGATACAAAAATACTGCTGAAGGCCAGGTCATCCCCGCAATTACAGCCAGTGAACCTGCCAGTATCAGATTTTTAACTGAGCCTGATCTTCTATTGGATGTTTCCCGTAATACCCAGCAAGCTGCTACACAAAGAGCGATCACCCAGCTATCCATCCTTCCTAGACGTTGAGACAGGACGAACAAAGGATCAAGGAGAATTGCCAGGCTCAATCCAAAAGCAGCATAAGCTGAAACTTTCATGGATTTCAACCATCCAAACATCATAGTTGCCGCAAACATCCCTCCCAGGAGAGCTGCGATCCGGGAACCTATTCCAGAGGCTCCACTAAGATGATAACTCAATTCCGCGATCATAGGCCCTAAGTAAGACCATAATAAAATTGGTTTTTCCTCTGCTAATCTCCAGGTTAAAGACCACTCACTTCCGGGGTTTAGGGTTAACCTGCCATAATCTGTAATCTGGACCTGGTCTTTATAAATATGTAACAGATCGTCTAAGGTTATTAACTGAATAGCAAATACTAAAACAAGTATAAGAATCCAGGTTATCCAGCCAAAACGAGGAATATTCTCTAAATTTTGAAAAAACCTAATCAAAATGCTGCTATCATTTTCCCGAATAATTACTTAATCAGCTTGCCTCGAATACAACTTATAGGGCCCATAAGGATGTTCAAAAATTGAAAACAAATTACGCAAACGATGTTCATTAGTTATTTGGCCATCAAAACCAGATACTGGCTCTTTATACAAAGTATACCATTCAGCTCTAGAAAAGCCTTTTTCGTCAAGAAGACTATCAAAATTCTCGGTGACTTCCCATTCCCTCAAAATCACATATTCCATTTTAGGCACAATGGGTTTTATGGACTCAGAAGTAAGCGGATCGCCAATTGCACCATAGCGTCGAAACATTTTCCATCCAAGGGTTCTCCCCGCTATATAAAATTCCGGAGCACTAATATAAACGTGGTGATCACCTGGGCCTATCATATTCACCGCGGCCTGAAAAACAAGATCTCTATCCCTTTCCTGGCTATTTTCGATCGCCAGAAACGAACGAATTACCAGAGACACAGCCACAACCCAAAATAACAATACAGCTCCGGAAAGATATTTTAAATTTGAAGTTCTAAGTTTAAGTATGGTGAGACCGGTATTAAAAGATCTTTCCTGGTACAATCCAGCCGTAAGGGCCACAAGATAGGGCAGTAAATATTGTATCCTGTGCAAATAAACAACGGTCAAATACATCATTAAGATAGCAGCAAGGCTACTTAAAATCAGAACAAGATCTCTCTTTAAAATTGCCGCGGTAATTGCCAGAATGAATAAAACAGGTGTATACTTTAATCCTCTAAGTAGTTCCAAAGCCGGGTCTAAACTTAAAATCTGACCTGACTGTTCACCCACATTCTGACCTCGAAAAACATTTACTAAAATTCCGTCAAGAATGTTCGTGAAATAAGCGTAAAACTTAGTGGCGATGGGAATTAAAAGTGCAACACTTACGATTACCACGGTAATTGAAAAAACCGATAAGGGTTTCAGAATTTTAACTTTGAAATTCTGATGAACATTCTGAGAAATCATTAAAAAATACAGCTCCCCAAGAATTAAGGGAAACAGAAAAGCTGCTGAAGGCCAGACAAATAATGCAAGTGAAAAACAAACTCCGGCCGCAATTATTTGCCCATTTACACTTTCCTTACCCAATCCAGACCTAAGTATACAGCAAGCAAGCAAGCAGAATCCAATCGCCCAGCCATCTAATCTTCCCAGGGTATAAGACTGGACAAAGACCGGATCCAGGAGAAATACTAAACTCAATATGGCGGCAAATAATAATTTTGTATTCCTGGACTTTAACCATAAAAGTATCATGGTAGAAGCAAATAAAGCACCTAATAAACCCAAGAGGCGTGGGCCAAACTCACCTAAGAGCTGGTAGGATAATTCAAAGATCACTGGGCCAATATAAAAGAACACGAAAGCAGGCTCATTTCTATCCATCATCCAGGTGATTGACCATCCAGTTTCGGGATGAAGGATAATCCGGCCAAGATCAACGATCATAAATTCATCTTCATCCAGATAGGGAGCTACATCCATTTCTGCAATGAAAATGGCCGAGATGATTATTAAAGTCAGACCCCAAAATTTCCAGAACTTTTTGTTAGTAATTCCAAAGCCTTCTAACATTCTTCGATTTTTCCGCAGATGAATTCTTCCAGAATTTCTCGATTTAAAGCAAGTGGGTGATTCATTCACTGTACAATTACTTCTGATCCCTGAGTATTAAACTCCTTTTTTTCAATTTCAGAAACCATTCTTTTTATTCCTTCCGTTAGTTTGACAGAATATGTCCAGCCAAGATCTTCCAATTTAGAGGTATCGGTGACTTTTCTCATAGTTCCGTCTTTTTTATCTGTGTTAAAGAATAATTCGCCTTCAAAACCAACAATTTCTTTGATAAGCCAGGCCAGCTCCTTAATAGAAACTTCAAGCCCGGAACCAATATTTATATGAGTATTCCTAATTTCCTTGGATTTAATGGAAGAAACTACATCTGAAAAATTAATTTTTTCCATCAAAAAAACGCAAGCATCGGCCATATCCTCACTCCATAAAAACTCCCTTAAGGGTTTTCCACTTCCCCAAATTTCAACTTTAACTCTTCCCTCATCTACCAGTATCCCATACTTCCGAAGATGTTCTAGAATCGCTTTTTCACTCTCTGAAGATTGCAGGTTCGGGAGAGGCTTTTGTGCTAAATGATTACGCAATCCATCCCAATCTTTATTTTCAATTAACTTACCTATAAACATCTTTCTTAAAAGAGCGGGGAGAACATGTGATTTTTCAAGGTCAAAATTATCTCCGGGACCATATAAATTGGTTGGCATTGCCGAGATAAAATTTGTTCCATACTGCAGATTATAGGCTTCACACATTTTCATTCCAGCAATTTTTGCAATTGCATAGGGCTCATTAGTGTACTCAAGACTTCCTGTAAGCATATATTCCTCTTTTATTGGTTGAGGACAATTTTTCGGGTAAATACAGGTACTGCCCAGGAACATTAATTTTTTAACGCCGCTTAGGTAACTTTGATGGATTACATTGGTTTGTATCATCAAATTCTCATATAGAAAATCTGCCCTGTACTTATTATTAGCAACGATTCCGCCAACCTTGGCAGCAGCAAGGAAAACAAATTCTGGTTTTTCTTTCTGAAAAAATTTTTCTACAGATTCACTCTCTCGAAGGTCCAGTTCGGTTTTGTCCCTGGTAATGAAATTCCGATATCCCTTATCCTTCAATCTTTTAATAATTGCTCTCCCCACCAGGCCTCTATGGCCGGCAATGTATATTTTAGAATTCTTAAGCATAATTGTAATTATTGGTCTTGTAGGATCCTTTCTAATTTATTTCTACTGATTTAACCTGCTTAGTCCTCTGTTCAATAATTTCTGCAGGTAACTTCTCTTTCACTATATATTTAGCGAGAGCAAAACTGCAAGTAAAGGCTGGCGAAACGGCATTTAGGACATGAAGAGACCTTTCGTCGCCTTCCATAATAAAGTCCATTTCTAATTTAAAGGTTCGTTTATTAAGCAGTTGAGCTCTGATCCCCGGTTGGGCCCATTGGTTAAAGTTTTCGATATCGCATTTCAAGACCAGTTTTTTAGCCAATCCTGAAAAATACTTTTTATTTGATTTTTTTATTTCACTCCAGGCAAGTGATCTAAAATTGAAGGAATTTCGAACAAACAGGATAAACTCGAAGTATATTATGTTCAGAAATTCATTTAAATTAAATTTACTTAATCCACCATAATTTTCTCTCCAGAATGCCGGCATAGCAGAAGGCCCAATTTTGACCTCATTATTTGAGGTGATGGTATAATGAATTCCCAGAAATGGATTCTTTAGATTAGGTACGGGATAAATATTCATTTTTACGGGCATATCATCCCCATTATATTTTAAATACCTCCCCTTGAATGGTATTATGGTGTAATAACGGGAAAAGCCAAAATCCCGGGCAATTAGATCTGCATATAAACCGGCAGTATTTATTATAAATCCTGCACTGAATATACCACGGGTAGTAAACACATTATCTTCAGAATTACCAGTATACCTGCAATCTAAAAAGAATCGAACTCCCTTTTCCTGAAGGACTTCTTTAATCTTCAAACAAACCTCGAGAGGATCTACCGTCGCTGTGGTTGGAGAATAGAGTGCTTTCCTGTATGTTTTTGCATTCGGCTCGATCTCATGAAGCTCTTCTTCGCTTATCAAGGCTAGATCCACTCCATTCTTTCTTCCCCTTCTTTCGAGTTCAAATAAAGACTGTAGTTCCTCTTCATCCTTTGCTACCACTACCTTCTTACAGTTATTGATATTTATTCCATTGGCTTTGCAAAATTCCTTCATAAGCCTGTTACCGTCCCTGGTAAATCGAGCTTTCAAAGAATCTGGAGTATAATAGAACCCGGCATGCAATACTCCACTATTCCTGCCACTTGCGTGCTTGCCTACCTCCGCTTCCTTTTCAATAATGGCAATACTGGCGGTGGGTAGTTCTTCCAGGATCTCATAGGCTATGGTCATACCCATAATCCCAGCTCCTATTATGAGATAATCACAGTTATAATCTGTTTTATTTCGCATCTATTCGTAATAATTATAGGTTTTGAAACCAACTTCATTCAGATATTTCTCCTTTCTCATTAGCTTAAGATCACTTTCCATCATTTCCTTTATTAGATCATGTAGATCAAATTCTGGTTGCCAACCTAATTTTTCACGAGCTTTCGATGAATCTCCAACTAATAGCTCTACTTCGGCAGGCCGGAAGTAACGGGGATCAATAGAAAGAATTTCCTTACCTATTTCAATTTGATAATCTGGGTTAGAGCAATATTTCACAAAAGCCTTTTCTTCGAGACCCCTACCTTGAAAATCAAGTTCTACTCCTATTTCACCAAACGACATTTTTACAAATTCTCTTACACTGGTAGATTTACCAGTTGCGATCACCCAGTCTTCCGGTTTTTCCGCTTGAAGTATCATCCACATCATTCTAACAAAGTCCCGGGCATGTCCCCAATCTCTTCTGGCATCAAGATTTCCAAGGTATATCTTATCCTGGAGTCCCAGGGCAATCCTGGAAACTGCGCGAGTGATTTTCCGGGTAACGAAAGTTTCACCCCTAATTGGTGATTCATGATTGAATAAGATTCCATTACAGGCGAACATACCGTATGCCTCCCGGTAATTAACTGTTATCCAGTACCCATACATTTTAGCGATGGCGTAAGGGCTTCGAGGATAAAAAGGAGTTTTCTCTGTTTGCGGGACTTCCAAAACCTTCCCATATAGTTCTGAAGTTGAAGCCTGGTAAACCCTGGTCTTTTTTTCCAGACCCAACAGTCTTACAGCATCCAGGATTCGCAGAACGCCCAATGCATCTGTATTTCCAGTATATTCGGGAATTTCGAAAGAAACTTTTACATGGCTCATTGCAGCCAGATTATAAATTTCATCAGGCTGGATTTGCTGAATCAGCCGAATTACCGAAGTACTATCAGTCATGTCACCATAATGAAGAATAAAATTTCTATTCTTAAGATGCGGATCTTGATAAATATGGTCTATTCTATCGGTATTGAATTGTGAAGACCTTCGCTTAAGGCCATGAACAATATACCCTTTTCCCAAAAGGAATTCGCTAAGATAGGCGCCATCCTGACCGGTAACTCCGGTAATTAGAGCAACTTTCATATCGCTTTGTTTTAATAAATAAATTGGGTAATTGTTCTCTGGTAGGGTGTAGAGAACTTTAGTATATCGTGAGGCTATTAGTATTGTTTAAACAATAATGCCCAACATCCAAAAAGTCTTTTGGACCTGAATTTTTAATCGGAAAAACCTTGTTTTATCAGATAAGAAACACATAAAACAGACTAACGGTTAGCCCTGTATAGATAACTCCTTAATTCTTACATTTATGGTGATTCCCATATCTCTTAATATAAGTCTGAGTCTTTTGGAACCTATTTCCTGGATAACACCTTCTTTGTCCTGAAAGGGACCAGATTTAATTTTCACTCTATCCCCTGGGGAAATACCGTTGACCTCAAAAGCATCATAATCGTCATTTTCCAGCCAGTCCTTAATAATATCTATTTCCTCATCCCTGGCAATTGCGGGTCTTCCCAGCCAGTATAGATAACGGATCACACCTGGAAAACCAAATACCTTGGCCCGGTTGCTTTCTTTTAAACGTATAAAAATATATGATTTAAACAGAGGGCTCTCCACCTTCTTCTTTCTGTCACTCCATTGTCTTACTTCCTTAACGGTAGGACAGTAAACTTCAAAATTGGCATTTGCTAAACTATTGGCTACCCTAATTTCAGATTTACGTTTAGTGTACAAAACATACCATCCCATACTAACATAATTTTTTGGTTAGAATTAGTTTTTCTAAAAGTCAGCTTTCAAAAAAATAGAATGAAAAGCAGCTTTCAGTACTTATAATCTTCGGGGGGAGGGTAAATTATATTCTTTTCTAAAAATGACTTCTGAAAAATTTATGGCTTCGCCACAAGAGTCACAAAACAGATCGCCCTTGAAAAAAGAATAAAGCAAAAAAGATTTGGGTAATTTATGTTAAATGTAGGGTTAATTAGTCTGCTAGGTTTTAAACTAATTTTAAGATAAATTTAAATATTTGATCCCATTTACCAAATATACAACTGTTAAAATTCTGAATATCAATCACCTAGAGGAATAGTAAATTAGATGAAATTCCAATTTTGTTTGAATTATCAATAAAAATCTTACTTATATTAAATCATTTAATAGGCTTATTGAACAAAATGAAAGAAAAAAATATGAATAATATAATTTAATAAATTTTAACATGTCTCTGGAATATAAACTGCTGAATCTTAAAGAGTTTAAAATATTTTATTAGAGAATTCTATACTACATCAGCAGATTCAAAGGTTTCATGGAGTTTGGAAATAGTTAAAAGTAAGAACAACTACCAATTCAATGAGTTATTAGAACAAAAAAAGCCCTTTTCCAAGGGCTTTTCTTATTCTATTCTCTATTCTATATTCTAATTTTCTTATTTTCCAGCTGCACAACTTTGGATACGACCTTTATCCTTATTTGTAATAAAGCCTTCTTTTCTCCAGTCATTGGTAAGTTTAGCAACTGTCTTAACAAACTGGCCCTGATTTTTTGCCTCAGCATATGCCTCAGAAATCACATCGGCCATAGTTACACCGCAAGTTGAGGTAACAAGATTCGCCACACCACTATCACATCCATTGATCACAATGGTTTCGCTTGTATCTGAATTAGCAAAAGCGTCATCTTCGTTCAAACATCCATCACCATCAATATCATCATCACAGGCATCACCCAAACCATCTCCATCAAAATCTGCCTGGTCGCTATTTTCGGTAAGGCTACAGTTATCTTCTGAATCTAAGACTCCGTCATTATCATCATCTTCGTCACACACATCTCCCATTCCGTCACCATCGGTATCCAGTTGATCTGGATTTGGTACTGCAGGACAGTTATCATCCTCATCATTAATTCCATCGCCATCTGTGTCTGCAACCTTGAAACAGGCTCCAAAGCTTACATTATCAATTCCAGGAGTACCTCTAGCATCAGAATAAATTTTCACATAAGTAATTTTTTCTTCTGCTTCAATTCCTACATAGGTTCCCCCAAGAAGTTGGGAACTTCGAACAACAGAACCGATTAATCCAGATTCTCCATAGGCCTCAATAGTAAAACTTTTAAAGCCGTTAAAGTTTATGTTGTATAATTCGAATCCTACATAATTTACATCTGAACTGAATTCAATTACAAGATCATCTGTAGTAGCAATAGCCAGAACCTTATCTATCGCAGGCTGTGCCGGTGCGAAATTGGCAATTAACAACTGACTATTTTCAGATTTGAAGTTTAATCCTTCTTCTATGCTGCCTTCCGAAAATATTGCATTGGAAGTTGCAGAGTTAAGATGGCCGGAAAAAGGAACAAAATTGAATGCGTCTGCCTTGTCAAAATTCTCAAGTTTCATATTTTCACATAAAGCAGAGAATGATTTTTCATCATCGTATGCAATTAGAGCACCAGAAGCTTCAGCGTTCTTATTAGAATTTAGCGTAGGTAAGGTTTTAGCCTTTTTATTGAAAATCTGAAAGATCTCATTATCGCTAATCCCATTTTCTTTCATATCAATAAGGTCCTCAATACTAAAATCCTTCATTTCTGAGGCTTCAGGATTTGGCATCGAATCTTCTTTCTGACAGCTGGTAAAGGAAAGGCCACATGCAAGGAGCATGCAGAATAGATAATTTTTTTTCATTTGGTTAGTTATTAGGTTAATATTCAATTTAGAAATTGGAAAAAAATTAAAGTGTTATGAAACTAAAGTAATAAAAATATCGATATATCACGTATTTTTTCGTTAAACAGCATTTTTCCACTCACTGAATATCAGATAATTACTCAAAACACCTACAGGAAATCTTTATTAAAAGATATTTAAAGCAACTTATAAGAATATGGGAAAAGCCTGCATTCTGTATTTAAAACCACATAAAAAAAACCCGGCTCTATAATAGAGCCGGGTTAAAAAGAATGGAATTTAAATCAAACTAATTTTTTACAATCTTTTTTACAGAACGGGCATTCTCAGTAGTTATTTCTACAAAGTATATTTCCGGACTAAGGTTGGCCACTGGCACTTCGATCATCGAATCTGATCCTTCAGACTGAGAAGTCTTAACCAGGGCTCCAAGTGTATTATAAAATTTGATGCTCATCTTTTCCATGACAGGGCTGTACATTTTAATGTACATCACCTCGTTAACAGGGTTTGGATGAACTTTCCAGCTTTCTTCAAGATCACTGTCTTTGGTAACCTTGTTTACTACAAGTACATCAAAAGTGGTAGTGATCTCTCCTCCTCTTCCGTCAACACCCTGAAGGGTTATGGTAGAGGTACCTAGAGCAGATGGGCTAACCAGCATGTTATTATCGTTCACGAAGATCTCAACCACTCCATTACTTGCGGTAGGAGTCAATGTAGTTACCTGGTCTCCATCTGGATCGATAAATACTGAATTCAGATCCAGACGATATTGCCCGGTGTAAAGGTTAAGAGTCTGGTCTGCGATCAGGTTAGCTTCAGGAGCCCTGTTCACATCGATCACCTCAACCTTGATAGTAGAAGTTCCTTCGATTCCATTCTCATCTTCTAGAATCACATCAAAGGTATGGAAACCAGCATCCTCAAAATCTGGGCTGAATGAGAAGTCTACCATTCCTTCGGCGAAGTTAATTTCAGTCTTAGGATTGCTTTCTGCCATTCTGGCTCCGGCAACCACATCTCCTTCAAGATCTGAAGTAGAAAGGCTTATATTAAGCGTTTCGTTCTCATTCACATAGTACATGTCATCAACAACAAGATCTGGCGCCTGGTTAATATCCAGGGTAACCGGAATACTTACGAACTCCCTATCTGGGTCGTTAGATTCGATAGTAAGCATCGCATAGTTATTTGGCTGAGTAGCTCTTGCAGGATGTAACTCTATATTGGTATCTAAACTACCTCCTGCAGGTATATCACCATTCGCTTCACCGGTAATTGATAACCAGTTCTTTTCAGCAACTTCAACTTCAGCCGCACGAACCATCCAACCAGAGTCGGCTAATCCAGCACCGTCAATGTCCCACCAGAAACCACCACTATAATATTTGAATCGGTTACTTTGGTGTGCATCTACATAGGCTACCCCCTGAGGGAAGCCGGCTCCGAGTGGATAGGTTATTACCACATAGAATTTCTCATAAGGATTCAGCTCTACCGTTTCACCCAAATCCAGAGTAATTAGCTCTCCATCTCCATTTTCTTCCTCTGCGACATAACTTAATGTTTCTTTATAAAGTACATCTGCATTTTCAATATTATCACCAACTCGAATTTCAACTTTCAAATCAGATTCCAGCCACTCTCCCCAGGCATACCAGGTTTGAATGTGCGAAAGATTGAATCCTGTTTCAGGTGCCACGAACCTCGTAGAGCTTGTAAACTCACTAGTTCCGTTAAATCCAACAGAAGTCCACGGATTATCCTTGTTATCATGATTAAGAACCGTTGCAAATTCTTCATCAAGTTGCGTGATCAAATTATTCGGCTCAAAGTCTAAATCATGACGTAACAATATGGCATCGCTATCTGAATCTTGCGGTGCTGCTGCTGGCATCACATCACTTCTAAGGTAATTCATTCCAATAGTATATACCAGTGGAGACTGTCCTTCAGCATTCCCCAGATTAAGGGTATGCGTATATACATCATCATTAAATGCTAAGTGATAGATTTCCTCGCTGTTCACCGTAAATGTTGGAGGCAATTTAAAATCTGCCTTAACAAGCATTTCCTCGGTAGTCCCATAATCGGTATCAACAAGAACTTTATTGGTATAATCTGAATCTGGACCATCAGGACTCACAGTTAATCTGAAAGTCTCAGATTCGAATCCGGGTTCAATTGTGAATTCATCGGTAGGTCTAACCGGAACCCATTGCCACCCCCATCTGATGTTATAGATAAGCTGGTCTAGCTGTGCCGTTGAACCATCTTCGGTTCTAAGATTATGAACTGTAAAAGTCTTCTTTCCTGTATTTTTAAACGCCACATCGGCTAGGTAAGCTGCATCTGGTCTAACCATTTTTTCGCCCAGGTCCAGCGTATCCGGAATAAAGACCAGTTTTGCTTCGCCAGCTACTTCTAGATCGATAGGTACGGTTACTTCAGGAGTTAACGGCGTATTATTGATCACTTTCAATGACTCCTCATAGGTGCCTGCATTGGTGCCCATTGTATTAAAAGTAAGATCATATTCTCTGGATTCACCTGCTTCTAAGGTTTCTTTAACCGCAGGACTGAACTCTACTGCAACTCCATTGGCCAGATAATCCTGGTAATAGGCAATTTGGGTTCCATCAGCTCCATTTTTACTCTCAATTCCAATTAAACCATAAAAGGCTCTGATTGGCAGATTTGGATCATGCTTATATTGAAACTTAATCTTTCCGTTTTTGTAAAGTATTGCCTGGATACTAAATTCACTACCAATGTAGAAAAGGTTATTATATCCTCTCCATTCGAATACCACCTTGTCTTCAAAGGCCTTCATATATCTTCCCCACTGATCTTCCGGAAGGCTGGTATTTGGTCCACCGGCAGCGAAATAAGGAGCGATAAAGTTGTTTAACTCATCATCCTGCGGAACATTAGGAGGTGTAAAATAAGAACTTGACTCATCCTCGATTTCATCAAAGCTTAAGATACCCTGGGTACCCATCCAGATCTTACCATATTTTTCCTGGTAGAATTCGAATTCAAATGGAAGATCAAGAACTTCCCAATTATCACCCTCAGATAGATAAAATTGTACTTTATCTTCTTCCTCCAGTTTAATCCACTGGGCGTTAGGCTTCATGGTTTCATCATAGGTAGAACGGTGTACATAGGTGAATTCTGGAACGTTGTTCTGGGCAGCTGGCTCCTGAACGGTCACGTGCTCACTTGCCGCAATAGCGTATTCCAGTGTAGATTCTCCGGTATTTGTAACCTTAAATGCTTTTACCAGTTCCTCATCTGAATTCATCATTTCTGAATACGCAGTCTCTACTACCTCAATGCCAGGTGCTTTCACAATAGTTCCTTTAAAACTTACTTCATAAGTCTCATCGGCAGCATCTGTAATAACAAGAGTATCGTTAACAGGTCCACGATCTGCGGTATTCAAAGTATATTCAACATACAGGGTTTGATTTGGTTCAATAACCATACTGGTCTCACCATCATAATTCAACTGACCGTTTGTAAAGCTAATATCGTCTATACTTATTTGCTTGGATCCATCATTCTTTACACCAATGATACCTCTAACCTCTGAAGTCTGGAAAACTTCTCCAAAATCTACTTCAGTTTCACTTAATACCAGTTTGGATTCCCCACCGTCAACAACGTTGATATTTACTTCGATAGGGAAAGAACTGTTAAATGGATCATTAGAAAGAACTGAAATATATTCCTTGTGCGTTCCTTCTATCAATTTCTCTCCGTCCAGACTAATAGTGATTTCCTTGGAATCACCAGGCTGGATCATTCCTTTTGCTTCTTCCACTTTTCCAATTAATCCCAGACCCGGACTGTGGATATGAACAATCTGGCCCGGTTGCATAGGTAAAAGAACATTGTCTGAACTGGAATTAACTATAATTCCGTCATTCTTCGACTGATTCTCGATAGCAGCATAGAATGTTCTCAACTGATAGGAAAACAATCCTTCGAACTTATCGTAAATGAACTTAATATCACCATTGTTATAAAGTTCTATCTGGAAGGTAATAGCTACATTATCCCTATCATTAGCATGCCTAACATTAGAATACTGAAGAATGAACTTTCCTTGTTCACGCAGGTAATGAATACTTCCACCTTTGGCAACAGCCCATTCTCTGTTTAAGGCTGAAATGTATCCTTCTGGCATATGTTTGCCATGAAACTGGGAAGAGGTATTAAAATTACCGTCCTCTCCTAAAGTTAGCATTCCACGCTTGGTAATGTAAAGCGAATTAACTGAGTTACCGAAATATGGAAAATCAAAACCTAAATCAACCTCGAAAAATTCACTAAATGAATTGGTAATGAAAAATTCAGTTACTTCTGTACCTGAGGTAGAAATATCATTGAATTCATAGCCATCATATGGCATTTTCTCCATAACATATGGAAATCGCTGGACGTTTTCCGGCAGGTTTTCAATATGACTTACATCATCTGCAAAAGCCGGGAAACCATATTGTAACGGATATTTTCCGGTATTTTTAAGCGTAATGCTTGCCTGTGCATTTTCTCCAACACTTAAATCGGAAAAATTCACTACGGCAGGATCAGCTTCGATTTGGGCAGGCTCTGTTCCTACTCCAAACACATTAAAGGTATGCACATCCCCATTATAACTGGTAAGGGTAATCTCTGCATTTTCGTTCCCAACCCCAGAAGGTGTATAGGTTATAGACATGCTAGCCTCATTCTTCGCCGCTACATTCAAAGACCATACAGAAGTATTAACCACGAAATTAGGGCTGGAAGAAGTAATAGACTGCGTTCTGAACCTTCCTAAACCAGTATTCTGAATGGTCATTTCCTTCGTAGAGGAAAGTCCGTTAAAAACACTTCCGAAGTCAAGAATGTTATTAGTAGAGAGCACAGGTTTATGGCCTGTAACTTTGACTTCTGCGGGTACTCTGTGAATAGGAGTATCTGAATCGTTGGAATTGATCACGATATTAGACTTGTAATTACCATTGATCAACTGGCTTGCATCAACCGCCACTTCCATATCCAACTCACCTTCACCCAGGATTTGTCCTTCATTAGGGGTAAGGTTCACATATTTGTAAAGGGGTTCGATCTGGCTTAAGGCCGTAACAGCCCAAACAAACTGATCGTTATCCATGGCGCCAGCGAGTGGAACCCAGGTTTCTCCAAGATCAAAACTCATCAAGGCCTTATCAGAATGTTCCGGGCTAAGTTCCGGACCTACACCAAGCGGATATAAATTTCCTGCCGGAACATGAATAACGATCCAGAAAGTTTCTCCCTGTTCGAAAAACAACTGTTCGTTCAAACTATTGGTATGAAACCTGGAATCATTTTCATCCCGACCTCTAAACTGATCATCTGAGTAGATAAGATTATCTTCTTTTATCTCTTCTCCTTTATAGATCTCCAGAACTGC
Organism: Christiangramia lutea; assembly: GCF_022489035.1. Taxonomy (GTDB): domain Bacteria; phylum Bacteroidota; class Bacteroidia; order Flavobacteriales; family Flavobacteriaceae; genus Christiangramia; species Christiangramia lutea. The sequence continues at coordinate 1,348,920 of NZ_JAKVTV010000001.1, read as the reverse complement.
CGGACCATCTTCCTGATCAAGGTTTAAATAGGCCTTTACCGAAGTTAGGTTGAAGCCATCTGGTTCCTCCACGGTAAATCGTGTTGCCGAAGAGTTCGTCGCGGTAGTATCAATTTCTCCGATAATATAAATTGGATTGCTACCAAAAAATTTTTTCTCTGATGCCTCCCATGAATTTTGAACCGCCCCGCGAGTTTCGAATTTCTGAATAAGCTCTACCGGCTCCTTTTTCACAGTCAACTGGCTGGGGTTAATCGTAGTTCCTCTTGCCGGCAAGGCTGCACTGGTATACGATGGCGAATTAGAAACCTGCCTGGTTTCAGCATTCCAATTAAGAATTCCTGATTGTTTATTCAGGATTTTGATGGTATCCAGGGCATTTGTATCTACCTGGGTATCTATTTCAAAATTTAGGTTTGCCAGGTCGGTGGCAATATCTGGTCCCTGATTGGTAGTTGCCTCCACCACGTTAGACATCGCCGAGGCATTTTCCCATCTATCTATTGCTACGATAGAGAAATAGTAGGTAGTTTCGAAATCAAGGTCTTCCACAGTAGTTTCGATAAGGTCTCCTACCTCTCTGAAATCGTTCTTAATCGTCATTTCAGAAGCCTCAGACATGTCGGTATTTTTAGACCACATTAATCTATATGCGTAAGGAGTTAGATCTCCGGCATCTGTGGGTACTGTGAAATTCAGGGTAGCAAAATCTTCTGAAGTCCCCAAAAGGCTAAGATCACTAATAGTAGCCGGAGCCTGTTCGTCGTTGGGAGCTAGTGCCAGGTAAGCATCCATGAAGCCCAGTCCAAGTTTCCCTTTAAAATCGGGATTATAAGATTCTATTTCACGAACTCCTGTAAATAGTCTTTTTTTCAGGTCTTCATTAGTGAAAGTTTCCGAACCATACTTAGAAATAACAAGAGCAGCAATACCAGAGGCATGAGGCGTAGCCATGGAAGTACCCTGCATATAACCATAGCGGTTATCTGGCAAGGTGCTCAAAACCTGACTCTTACTCCCCTGTCTTACGTTTCCACCAGTAGTTGTAAGATCTACCCAGCTTCCATAATTGGAATAATCGGCCTTTGCATAATTTGTTCCGGTAGATGCAATGGCTATTGTTTGGTCGTAGTAACTAGGATAGTGAATTTCATCCTTCCCATTGTTTCCTGCGGCAAATAGCACAACTCCTCCTTTCATTGGGCTTCCAGGATAATGCCCTGCTTCTTCGATAAAATAATCGATGGCGTCAAGTACTGCCTGCTCAAATGCACCTGCAGACTGATATCCCCAGGAATTTTGAGAAATAACAGCACCATTATCTGCACCATATACGATGGCAGGTGCAAAGCTTCCTGACCCGTTATTGCTAAATACCTGGGCAGAAATTATTTTAACCCCGTCTCCGTTACCAGATCCACCTGCAACGCCGGCTACACCTTTTCCGTTGTTGCTGGTGGCAGCTACCGTTCCGGCAACGTGAGTTCCATGGTCCTGATCTGTGATCTCTCCCTGGTTCTCAGCGAAGTTATATCCATATATATCGTCGATATACCCGTTAAAGTCATCATCTTCTCCTGGTATACCGTTCAATTCTGCGGTATTTATCCACATATTATCTTTAAGATCTTCATGATCTGTATCTACACCACCATCAACCACGGCAACAATCACATTGGATGTACCCATGCTAATGTCCCAAGCCTTGGGCGCATTGATATCAGATCCAGCAACCGAGCCTTCCAGGCTTGCATCATTGGAAAGATGCCATTGATCCTGAAGATATGGGTCATTTGTAACCGTTTCCATAGTTGGTGCAGCAGGATTTTCTGCCAGGGTTACTCCAGATGTATTCACCGATTTTTGACGGATGGGCTCTGCCGTAATGATATATTCATTTCCGCCATATTCTCTTGCCACAGCCTCCATATTGGCCTCGGTTTGAACATTTATTTCATACCAAAGGTGAAGACCATGCTTTATATGTTTTTCCTCATTTTTTCCGGCATGTGGGAAAAGACGACGCATTTTGGAGGCTGAATACCTTGCACTGATTTTATCAAAACTGCTTAGCCCTGTTTTCAGAACTCCATTGGCAGAAGCCTTGTTCAAGTCTTTAACGACCAATTCTACCTTATCCGGTTTAATTTTAATCCGGACTTTTCCCGGCACAAAATCGCTGTTTTGAGCCATTAGATTTAAAGAACCGGCTAGCCATAACATCATTGTTAGGATTCCCAGTTTTTTAAAGAACTGTGTAATTTTATTCATTATTTTATTTTTAGTTGTAATACTCTTATCATGATTAACCTCAGCCTCAAACTCAGGTAACTCTTTGCTCTTCAGTACATTTAACATAGACTGAAGTGCCTTTCGCTGAGAGGCATTTCGGTTGAGCCAGCTGTCCACGCTTTCGTTATCCAGCTTCTTCATTCCTTCTATTTGGTTTCAGCTACTTCTACTTCAGCATCATCAATGACCTCACTACTACTTCTATTATGATTCCCAAAAGCATAACTAAGAGAAAATCGAAGTGTATTTTCTAAAGGACTGGCAACATCTGAAGTGTTGAACAGGTAAGAAAGGTCAAGCCTTGCGCTTTTAAAGGAAACTCCTCCTCCAACGGTGGCGAACTGTCTGTTTCCGACAGATTCAGCCTCATGGAAATATCCGGTACGCAAAGCGAAAACATTATTGTACTTGTATTCTGCACCAAGTGCATAAACCAAAGATCCAAAATCACTGTCTTTAACCAGTAGAGAATTGATCTCAACGTTGGCAGCAATGGAATTCTTTGGATCCATTAGAAGTTCGTAACCAGAACCTAGTTTAAGGTTGGTAGGCATTTGAGATTTAGGTCCATTTTCTACAAGCTCTACGTTGAATCCTATATTGCTTAAGGCCATTCCTGCACGCCAGATACCCTGGTTCTTCCCTAATTTCATCAGGTCTGACTGGTAATAGGCTCCAACATCTGCTACGAAAGTGTTCAGGTCTGAACCTTCGTCTGCCAGGGCATAATCTGACCGTACGTACCTTCCGGTTACTGCCGTAGAAAAGTTCTCGCTAAGCTTCAAGGAATAACTTCCGTCGATAGCAACCTCGTATGGGTTCTGACTTCCCATGCTGTTACCGGTAGCATCAGACAGTTCCATAGACCCATAGGAAAAATAACGCATTCCTACTCCCCAGGTACTTCTCTCATTTATTCTTCTGGCGAAAGAAAAGCTTCCCAGAAATACATCATTGGTTAGATTCCTCAACCAAGGAGTGTAATTTAATCCCAGGATCATATCACCCTCCATGAAGGCATATTTTGAAGGATTAAAGAATTGAGAGTAAGCATCTGTAGACGTTGCAACTCCCATATCTGCCATTCCTCCACTTCGGGCATCTGGTACGATTAAAAGAAAGGGTGCGGCCGTAGGTTGCCCCCCAGAACTCTCCTGCGCAAATCCTACCTTCATGCTTAAAGGTATCAGGAGAAAGAAAAATAATATTTTTTTCATTTGAGTTTAGTTTTTAGCGCTTTTTGCATAGCACCGGTTATTGATTTCTCAAATGAAAAAATATTGTTAAGACAACTTTAAATTTTGGCGTAACAAAATCTATACAGGCCTCATAATTAGTGTTACAATACCTATACAATAAGACTCATCTGTCTTATCTACAGTATTTTAACTCACAAACTGTTCAGGAATGTGATAAGGTTAGTTTCTGAATTGGTAATACCTAATTTCTTACGCAATCTGTATCTGCCAACGTCAATAGTTCGGATACTTTGACCGGTTAAAGAGGAGATCTCCTTGGAGGAAAGTTTGAGCTTGGTGAAGGCTGCCAGTTTCAATTCGTTTGGCGTTAGCTGGTAATTGGATGATAGCTTCTCGTAAAACTCGGAATGAACTTCCTGGAAGTACAAATCGAATTCGTCCCAGGATTCCTTGTTATGAGAATGCTTTAATTCCCGGATGATCGAGGTAATGTTTTTATCGGTTTGGGTTTTGGTTAGTTTTTTGGTTTCCCGCAGTTTTTCAATCAAACCCGAGATCATCTCATTCTTTTGGAGGAGGAACATCAGGTTAGACATCAGTTTTTTATTCTTATAATCCAGTTCCTGATTTAAAAGGTGTTTTTCTTTCCTGATGTTTTCAGTTTTTAATTGCTGCTGCCTGGTTTTGATAGTCTGAAGCCGGTATAAGATAAATGCTATAATTAGCAATAGCACCAATAACCCAAATATGAACTTGTATACGGTCTCACGGTATTCACGGTTCTTCTCCTCGATCTGCTTTTCGAGCTCATATTCATATTTTGCTTTCAGCCTTTCCTGGTTCTTGATACTTTCTTCGTCAAAAACCGCCGCACGGGAATCCATTTCCAGCCGCTGAATTTCAAAGGCTTTTTGATAATCGCCTTTTTGGTAATAAATCTGTTTTAGAGCTTCGGTGTTCTCAATATTTTGCTTTTCATAGCCCATTTGCATTGATCGCTCCAGGGATCTTCTTAAATACACCTCTGCTTCTTCCGGCTTACCAAGAATTAGTAAAATGCCACCAATATGCGTCTGTGATTGAGTAATCCCAAGCGTTAAGTTAGCCTCCTCTCTAATTTTCAATGCCTTTTTATGCCAATCCAGAGCTTTTGGGTAATTCTCCCTTTTCACTTCCAAAGACCCCATATTACTAAATGCATTGGCCAAATTGTATGGCTCATTTAACTTTTTAGAAAGGGAGATGGATCTATGATAGAGTTCTTCGGCCGCATCATACATACCAAGGTTTTCATTGGCAATACCTTCATTATTATAAATTACGCAGTATGGCAGTAAATTTACCTTTGAAGAATCGGTCACGCTATGATTTTCCCGGATATTCTCAAAGCGCTCCAGTGCTTTTTGATATTCTTCGGAATCGAGATAGATGTTCGCAATACTAATCTCGGCATATAGTTTAAACTGAACGTCCTCACCAAGCTGAGAAGCTTCAGCTATTTTCAGGTAAGTTTCCAGAGCCCTGTCTGACTGTCCCTGCGTGAGGTACACATTACCCATGTCCAGCATTACACGAAATCGCTTTTTAGAATAATCATTTTCCGTCAGGAAAACTTCGAGCTTTTGGTAATAGTATAAAGCTGAATCCAGGTTAGTCTCCCTTAATTGAGTAGCTTTTTGGTAGAATTGTGAGTAATAAAGGCTATCGGCCGGAGTCAGTTTATCCTCTTGTGCAGAAGCACAAATACTTATTAAGAAAAATAAGTATAAAATTTTCCTCATTGCTTAAAATCTGCTAGCGCTCTTTTGAAACAAATTTTGATCTTATTCACATTTTATCGCGGGCAAAAATAGAATTTTTGATCTATTATCTTGATTCTAAAGATATTTTTCGGAAGACAATTCTGGTTAATGAATCAAAAATTTCGGAAAACCTCTAGTTTTAAATGATTAATGGAGAATCCGGGAATAGTTTCTCTAAATAACAATTTTGAAGATTAGCTGGAAAGTGAGAAAATTCCTTAAGATTACTAAAATAAAAAGCTCCTGCAGGCAGGAGCTTTAACTATTTTTCAGGTTTCTATTATTACATATCACCAACTTTCACCCGGTGTTCCATATCTATATCTTCAACCACATCTCTCCACTCTTCAAGGAATAGTCTCCAGGAACCTTTACCATTGATCTCCTCGTAGGTGTCCACCAGTTTACTATCGTTCTCCATATCTGCGAACTTATCATATCCCCAAACCAGACCAACATCGGCACCGCCTTTGCGACTCACTTCAGAATCGAACACTAGCATACTGCGGTTCCCCATCTTCTCAAAGGCTTTCTGAATTTTCTTCATCGATTCATCGAACCTGTATCCCTCCCAGGGTTTCAGGTATACCGCCCATACCTCGTATCTTTTTTGATTACGGAATTTATCCATTCCAGAAGAAAGCTCTTTATTAAGTGACCAGAGATCTACAGTACCATATTCCTCAACATACTCGCCTACTTTATCTTCCCAGTCACTGGAATGAGCATCGTCATTTGGTCGATTGTCCAGGGAAGCATAGGTTCCATTCATCACCCATACATACCAACCAGCTTTATTACCATATTCAACCCTTCTAAGCATGGACTGATTATCATTTCCTGAGGCATGAAATTTCTGGTTGTGGGCTGCTACGCCTTCTTCAAATTGCTTATTCATACCCGGTTTAGGTATCATATACATGGTTTCGTAAAGGGATTTGGGTTCACTGTCTTCCTGAGCATTAACCGAGGTAAAACATAAAAACCCCGCTAATACGCACATAATGTAGTTTTTCATAATCGAATCTATTTAGTTAAAGATTAGATTATATTAAGAATTTTTTTGGATTTACACCCCTATTTAATTGATTTATAGTTGTTTGACTCATTTCAACTGACCAACTACAACAATTTAAATTGAAAATTGGAACTATTAAGTACACCCTCGAAATCTTAGATAATTTAAAGATGAAGTGCTATCGGAAATAGAAGAGAATCAACCCTTAACTCTAAAAAAAAGCCTTCTTCCATCTCGATGGAAAAAGGCCTTTTCAAATGACGCTTTTAGGATATACCTACAAAATGCAATTTTTGATGAAAATTCACTTTTATCATTTTTAAAATATACTAATCTGGTGTAAATCTCTAGTAAGTTTCTTCCAATAAAGAGCTACTTGGAAACCAATACTAACTATAACCGGCCAGATAAGGAAGGGAAGATAAGGTTTTGGTTTTCTCGGTGGATTACTAGAACTGCCATCAAATAAATTATTTAAGATAATCAAAAGAATAATGGAGAATAGAAAAATCAAAATTGTGGTTTTATCTCTATCTACCTTAAAAATATAAGAATAGGATATAAATAAAATAATCGGCGGAATTATATTAATACCTGATTGAAGAGCTAAAAAATCAGCTGAATTTAAGCCAAAAATTCTAAGAAAGTTATAAACGGGATCCATCATATACAAACCTCCAAAATAACTTAGATAACTCCCAGCAATTGCTAGTATTAGAACAAAAATTGGATTAAATCGGTGTTCTTTAATGTTTAATAAGCTAAGAACTACCCCAAAAATTAGTGGGTAATAAATTAACGGTAGACGCATGAAATATACAATTGTAAAACAAATTGAGGTAAAAAATAGTTTTAAATAAATCATATAGTTAGAGTTCTCAATTACAAAGAATCATATCAATACTTTCATTACTTTCTATAGCTTCCTTTAATTTCGATTTTTCTATCGGTACTGCTAATTTGGATATGATCCTTGCTTCTCCTCCCTTACTTATAATCCATTCATGAACTTCCTCCAATAAATTAGACCAGGTAGCATAAGCAATATCGTAATAAGTTTTCTCTTGACATTCCTCACCTGTTGTATACCTTCCAATATACATTAAGAAATCATCTATTCTGGCTATATCCACTGCCCTCGTATAAAGCTCCAAATTTCTAAAGTATTCAGTAACGTAACATATTGACTATTCCCTGAGAAAGGCTGTGAATTAGAAAAAATGTTTTACTGCTAGTTTTCTAAATTCAACTTTGCCTTAATTTAGGTAATTAAAATATTTCTAGAAGGAAAGTAAGAAAAAGAGGCAACTTTTTATTTGTAGATAGGTCCCTTTAAAAATCCCTTTTTTAAGAAAAAACTTGACAATTTGACGAAAGCGAGAAATTAACGTCTAGCCTATAAAAACAAAAAAGCCTTCTTCCATCAAATGGAAAAAAGCTTTTCATTGGTTAACCAAATCCTCACAACATAGGATTATAACTCGGTTAACTACACATCCCAGTCTCCTGGGATAAACAACACAACTAATCATTAGTGCCAAAAAAAGCCCCCCTAATAAGAGAGGCTTTTTTGCAATTTTGCGGTCTGGACGAGACTCGAACTCGCGACCCCCTGCGTGACAGGCAGGTATTCTAACCAACTGAACTACCAGACCGTTGCGTTATTGCGAGGGCAAATATACGCCCCTTTTTAGATTCACCAAACCTTTTTTTAAAATTTTTCAAACTAATTTTTCATGCCTTATCCAAACTTTTGTTTTTCAAGTAAATATGCCGTCATAATATTGTCGAAATTTTTATTGATGTCTGCCTCCACATACTTAATTCGATACTTCGCACATTGCATTTTCAGATCTGCCAGGTATTTTTCTACCGCTTTTTTATAGTTTTCCCTGATATTATCTGAATAAAGGTCTACCTCAGCTCCCGTTTCCACATCAGTAAATCTCCTGGGGGTATTCTCAAAACTAAATTCCAATTCCTTTTTTTCATCCATCACATGAAAAAGGATCACTTCATGCCGGTTATATTTTAGATGCCTCAAAGCTTCAAATAAGCGTTCTTCATCGGCATCTGCCTGAAACATATCGGTAAAGAGGAAGATAAGTGACCTGCGCTTTAATTTCTCTGCGATCTGATGTAAAAAAGTGTAGGTATCAGTGCTCTTTTTTTTAACAGATGATCTTAAGATCTCATTCAACTTGTTCAACAACATATGGTGATGCCGCTCACTGGATTTCTCCGGCGCGTAGAACTCGAATTCATCACTATAGATACTAACACCTACAGCGTCCCTTTGTCGTTTTAAGATCTGCATTAAACAGGCCGATGCCAGAACCGAAAATCCAATCTTATTTAAAGAAGTGATATTTTGGACTTTTAATGCCGGATAATGCATCGAGGCGGAATTATCTAATATTAAGTGACACCTTAAATTGGTTTCCTCCTCATACCGCCTGGTATAGAGCTTATCGGTCTTGGCAAAAAGCTTCCAGTCTATATGCCGGGTACTCTCGCCGGTATTATAGATCTTATGTTCAGCAAATTCAGCTGAAAAGCCGTGAAACGGACTCCTGTGTATTCCAGAAATATAACCTTCCACCACCTGTTTAGCGAGGAGGTCAAGGTTTAAAAACCCGCCGGTTTCGTGAAGTTCTTTTTCAATATTCATAAGATGCCTTAAAGTAATTCAAGTTTATGAATAAAAAAAGCCCCGCAAATAGCGAGGCTCAATTTTTATATGATTTCAGTTATTATTACAATAACTGGTCTATTGCATCAGCATAAGTTTGTTTTGGAGCTACTCCAACCTGACGTCCTACAACTTCTCCATTTTGAAAAACAAGAACGGTAGGAATGTTTCTTACTCCATATTTAGCAGCAAATTCCTGGTTCGCATCAACATCAAGCTTACCAACAACGGCTTTCCCGTCATATTCAGTACTAATTTCATCGATGATTGGTCCAACCATTCTACAAGGTCCGCACCATGCAGCCCAAAAATCTACCATTACAGGCTTATCACTTTTAAGTACCTGTTCTTCAAAATTCGCGTCAGTTATTTCAACAGCCATAATATGTTATTTTTTTATTGTTTTTAATTTGATTCGTAAAAGTAGTCAATAAAATAAATATTCCTTACAACACCAATATTACATTTGACTATGAGCATATTGGTTCGTCTTATTTGGGGGCCTCCCCTCGCTTACGCGAGTGGTCGGGCTTTCGGCGCTACATGGTAGCTCGCCTCTATCCCTGGCCCAGATCATTTCCTTTTCATTGGAGATTCCGTCAAGCTGAACTTGTTTCAGCTTCTCAAGAAAAAAGATCCTGAAACTAGTTCAGGATAAGGAATTAGAGCTAGTTCAACTTATACATAAATTGTTCCTTCTCCAGCATTTCAATAAGTTCCTGGGAGATCTTGATCTTATGCTTTCTGCTAGGCATTCTCAGTTTTACCTGCTCCTTCATTTCATACACCACGAAATTCAGATGACAATCGCCTTTATGCGATAAAAATGTGTCTTTCAACCACTCTATTTTCTCATTCTTAAGATCATCAATATTCATCTGGATAGTCAGCTTTTTAGCATTCTTATCCATTATATCATGCAACAGGTTCATATCCCTGAACTGTATTCGTGGCTCACCTTTCTTCCCGGTATCCTTATTAGTCCAGCCTTCCTTTACAAAGGCTTTCATATGAATAAAGTTATTCGGAACAAAGAAATGTTTCATCTTCAAATACTCTTCCCCGAAGATCTTGAATTCATAAGATTCATCGTAATCTTCCACGGTAAAGATGGCCCAGCCTTTTCCATTTTTAGAAACCCTGTGTTGCACATCCACAACTACGCATCCAACGGTTAGCTCTCGATTCACAATTGTTTCCAGGTCTCTAAAATCTGAAAGTTTGCCGTTACAGAAATAATTCATCTCTATTTTGAAATCATCAAGCGGGTGACCAGAAATATAGATTCCTACTACTTCTTTTTCGCGGCGTAATTTCTCCATGGTCCCCCATTCATCACAAGGAGGAACTTCAGGCTCCGGGATCTGAACATCACTGGATTCACCGAAAAGGCTCACCTGTGATGAATTCTGATTCTCCTGAAACTTCTGAGCGTATTTAACCACCTTTTCCAGAAAGCTCATTCCGCTTCCATCATCATGGAAGTATTGAGCTCTATGTGTATTTCCAAACCCATCAAACCCTCCGGCTAATGCAAGATTTTCAAAGGCTTTTTTGTTGGCGGCCCTAAGGTCTATTCTTTTGGCCATATCGAAAATAGAACGATACGGACCTTCTTTTGTTTTTCTATTCTCTACGATCGTAGCCACAGCTCCGGCTCCAACTCCCTTGATCGCTCCCATTCCAAACCGAACTGCGTTGTCTTTATTTACCGAGAATTTATAGTAAGATTCATTCACATCAGGCCCAAGAACGTTAAGCTTCATACGTTTACATTCTTCCATGAAGAAAGTAACCTGCTTGATGTCGTTCATGTTATTCGAAAGCACCGCCGCCATGTATTCCGCAGGATAATGTGCTTTTAAGTAAGCTGTCTGGTAGGCAATCCAGGCATAACAGGTGGAGTGAGATTTATTAAAGGCATAAGAAGCAAAAGCCTCCCAGTCTTTCCAGATCTTCTCTAAAACTTCAGTAGGATGTCCTTTTTCCTCTCCCCCGCCAATAAATTTCGGTTTCAATTCTGCAAGAAGCGCAGCGATCTTTTTACCCATGGCTTTACGAAGCATATCGGCTTCACCCTTGGTAAATCCGGCAAGCTTCTGCGACAGAAGCATCACCTGCTCCTGGTAGACCGTAATCCCGTAGGTTTCTTCAAGATATTCTTCCATTTCCGGAAGGTCATAAGCGATCTCTTCCTCGCCGTGCTTCCGGGCAATGAAACTTGGTATATATTCCATTGGTCCAGGACGGTAAAGAGCATTCATGGCAATGAGGTCATCAAAAACCGTTGGTTTTAAAGACTGCATGTGCTTTTGCATTCCTGGAGATTCATACTGGAATATCCCAATGGTCTCACCTCTCTGGAATAATTTGTAGGTTTCCTCATCATCAAGCGGGAAACTATCCGGATCAAGATCAATATTATGTCTACCCTTTACGATCTTTACGGTATCCTTAATTAAGGTTAGCGTTTTAAGACCCAGGAAATCCATTTTTAATAGACCGGCGCTTTCCACTACCGAGTTATCGAACTGGGTGACATAAAGGTCGGAATCCTTAGCAACCGAAACCGGTACATAATTAGTAATATCACCCGGGGTAATGATCACCCCACAGGCATGTATTCCCGTATTTCGAACGGAACCTTCCAGAACTCGAGCCTGGTTAATGGTTTCCGCTTCCAGATCATCTCCTTCTGAAATATTGAAAAGCTCATTGATCTTTTCCACTTCATCTCCACGGAACTTAGACTTGATCGTCTTATCGTCCATCGCGAAAAGTTTTCCGAGTTTTGTGTTCGGGATAAGTTTCGCTATTCTATCAGCTTCCATTAAAGGAAGGTCTAGTACCCTGGCCGTATCGCGAATAGAAGATTTCGCGGCCATGGTACCATAAGTGATGATCTGAGCTACCTGATTAGCACCGTATTTCTTGATCACGTAATCCATAACCCGGCTTCGACCTTCATCATCAAAATCAATATCAATATCGGGCATACTCACACGGTCCGGATTCAGGAAACGCTCAAAAAGCAGATCATACTTCATAGGATCGATATTGGTGATCCAGAGACAGTAGGCTACCACAGATCCTGCAGCAGAACCACGTCCCGGCCCTACCGAAACGCCCATTTCCCGTGCAGCCCGGATAAAATCTTCCACAATAAGGAAGTAACCGGGATAACCGGTATTTTCAATTACTGATAATTCGAAGTTTAGACGTTCTTCTATTTCCGGGGTGATTTCAGGATAACGCTTTTTTGCACCTTCAAAAGTGATATGTTTTAAAAAAGCATTTTCCCCTCTTTTTCCGCCGTCAACCAGATCTTCTTCACTCTGAAATTCTTCCGGGATCTCAAAAGCTGGAAGTAATACATCCCTGGCAAGCTCAAAAGGCTCAATTTTATCAACGATCTCCTGGATATTCGAAATCGCATCAGGCAGATCCTTGAAAAGTTTCTTCATCTCGCTACCAGATTTGAAGTAATATTCTTCATTCGGCAGTCCGTACCTGTAACCACGACCACGACCTATTGGCGTCGCCTGCTTCTCCCCATCTTTCACACAAAGTAAAATATCGTGGGCATTGGCATCTTCCTGTTTCCAGTAATAAGTATTATTGGTCGCAACTATTTTTATATCATGCTTTTTAGAGAACTCTTCCAGGATAGGGTTTACCCTGTTTTCATCTTCCTGGTTGTGACGCATAATTTCTATGTAAAGATCCTCTCCAAATTCTGCTTTCCACCAAAACAATGCTTCTTCCGCCTGCTTTTCTCCAACATTCAGGATCTTACTTGGAACTTCTCCATAGAGATTCCCAGTGAGGACGATCACATCCTCTTTATATTTTTTTATGACTTCCTTATCTATACGCGGCACATAATAGAATCCATCTGTATAGGCCAGGGAAGACATTTTCGCCAGGTTATGGTAACCATTTTTATTCTTGGCTAACATCACCACCTGGTAACCATTATCCTTCCGGCTTTTGTCAGTATGATTTTCACACACGAAGAATTCACAACCTACGATGGCCTTTAATGGCTTTTTCAGGTCCTCACCATTTTCTTCCGCGGTCGCATTATGTTCTTTTATACTCTTATTATAGGTTCCAATTTCCTTTACAAAATGAAAGGCCCCCATCATGTTGGCATGATCGGTTAGCGCAACGGCATTCATATCTTCTTCTGCTGCCGCGGCAACAAGATCTGGGATACTTATAGTAGACTGTAATACTGAAAACTGTGAATGGTTATGCAAGTGTGCAAAAGGAACCTCATCCAGTTTTTCCAGATTCTCCTGGATTTCTTCCTTTGAGATATCATCTGAAGGCTGTTGTTTTTCCAGCCTTTTCCTGATCTTATCTGAAGCTTTTTTAAGGTTAATATGCTTCAACCCGATAAGTTCAATCCTATTTGGATTCTGCTCAGAGAAATTCTCAAAATAATCTGAAGGCACATCCAGCTCTTCTACAGTGTAGATTCTCTGCCTAACAAGTTCAAGAAAACAACGGGTAGTCGCTTCTACGTCGGCAGTAGCATTGTGAGCCTCTGCAAAGGCTTCGTCGAATAGGAATTCGTGTAATTCGGTTAAGGTTGGTAATTTGAATTTACCTCCACGACCTCCGGGGATCTTACACAACTCAGCAGTCTTTTCTGTACAGGTGTCAAGAACCGGCATTTCCTGCAAGGAATTATCAAAATCCCTCCTGATGAATTCTGCGCCCATAATATTAAGGTCAAAACCTACATTCTGACCTACGACGAACTTCGATTTTTGCAAAGCCGCATTGAACTTTTCCAAAACCTCATCAAGAGGAATTCCCTGCTCCTTGGCAAGGTCTGTAGAAATACCATGAATACGTTCAGAATCATAAGGAATATCAAAACCTTCCGGCTGCACCAGGTAATCCTGATTTTCCACCAGGTTCCCCATCTCGTCGTGCACCTGCCATGCGATCTGTATACATCGCGGCCAGTTATCAGAATCGGTTAAAGGAGCGTCCCAGCGCTTGGGAAGTCCGGTTGTTTCAGTATCAAAAATGAGGTACATTCCTTAGAGATTTTATGCCTTAATGAAGTAAAAATATGGTTTGCAAAATTAAACCATCCGGGCTAAAATAAGGAACATTATTCCTGAAATAAAACTTTGTTTTCAGGAATTATTAACCATAAAAAAAGCCTCACAAAATTCTGAAAAATCAGATAATTTGTGAGGCCTGATACGAACACTAAAAACTACTACTACTTCAATCAAACATTGCTCGCATCTTTGGGTATATGAATCCTTCAGTATCGTGTCATTGGGGTGATTTTCCCGAAAGATCTTTATAGTAGTAAATTATGCCTGGTTTTCCAGTGCTTTTACTTCGTTTAATGACGCTATGATCGCATTCTTCTGTTTCAATAAAATGTTGCCGGTAGAGGCAGGCAATTCAGATTCCTTCAAAATGTTCTCATATTCTTCAACTGCAGATTTCTCACCGCGAACGGCTTCTTCAAGAACTGCCTCATCTTTATCATTTGAAAGACTAGCTTTTAAATTCATCCAGGACCTATGTGCATCTCCCGCCAGGCTAGTACCTTTTTCGGGATTTTCACCAAAATTCCTTATTTCAGACTTTAATTCATGTCCGAAGTCATATCTTTCAGATGCTCGTTCAGAAAAGAAACTTTTTAGCCGCTCATTCTTAACTTTTTCAGCAGCAAGCTTATAACCTTTCTCTGCATCATAATTCTTTTGTAATAATTCGTTTAATTTTTCAGCAATTTGATTTGAATAACTCATGGATAATTTTCTTTTTCATTCAGGTAAAGATAAGGTCGACAACCTGCTCTAACAATCTATTTAACAGGGTTTAGCACTAATTAACCTCTTTTAACAGCAGACCTGTATTTTAACTAAAATTCTTCCTAAAGAACCTGCCAGAAGAGCCTGAACTACACATAATTAGCCTACAAAAAATTATATCGATAAAAAGTTGAAAATTAGAAAAATGTAGTATCTTTGCACACTTATTAATAACCGGGGTCGAGAACCCCAAAATTTAATTTTTATGCCAGTAAAATTAAGATTACAAAGACACGGTAAAAAAGGAAAACCTTTTTTCTGGATCGTTGCAGCGGATACCCGCGCAAAAAGAGATGGTAAATTTTTGGAGAAATTGGGAATCTATAACCCTAACACTAATCCAGCTACAATCGAACTTGATGTAGACGGAGCTGTTAAATGGTTACAAAACGGTGCCCAGCCAACTGATACCGCTCGCGCTATCCTTTCTTACAAAGGAGCCCTTCTTAAGAAACACCTTGCAGGTGGAGTGAGAAAAGGAGCTTTGACTGAAGAGCAGGCTGAAGAGAAATTCAAAGCATGGTTAGAGGAAAAAGAAGGAAAAGTAGATGCTAAAAAAGATTCTTTAGAAAAAGCTAAAGAAGCTGAAAAAGCGAAGGCTCTTGAAGCCGAAAAAGAAGTAAACGCTAAGCGTGAAGCTGAAGTAAAAGAAGCTGAAGAAGCAGAGGCTGTTGCAGCGGCTGAGGCTGAAGCTGCTACTGCAGAAGCGACAGATGAAGCTACTGTAGAAAATGCTGAAGAAGAAGTGGGCGCTGCTACCGCAGAAGAAGCTAAAACTGAAGACAAAAAAGACGCTTAAATAGCAACTCGCGATGACTAAGGAAGAATGCTTCTACCTGGGAAAAATCGTTGCGAAATTTAGCTTTAAAGGTGAGGTGCTCATAAAACTGGACACCGATGAACCTGAAACTTACACAGAAATGGAATCAGTTTTCGTTGAATACAACGATAATCTGGTTCCATTTTTTATTGAAAGATCCTACCTGCACAAAAGCACACTGCTTCGCGTCAAATTTGAAGACATAGATTCTGAAGAAGATGCTGAAGATATGATAGGAGCAGAATTATACCTTCCACTTAACCTGCTTCCAAAACTTCCTGAAGATAAGTTCTATTTTCATGAGATCATTGGTTTCGATGTCCATGATACCGAACATGGAAATATTGGCAAAATCGTTTCTATAAATGATTCTACCGCGCAGGCACTTTTCGAAATTGAAAAGGACGGCAAGCAGATCCTTATTCCCATGAATGATGAATTCATAGAAAAGGTTGACAAAAACAACAGACTTCTGAAAGTCAATACCCCGGAAGGCCTTATCGATCTCTACCTTGGCTAGGCAAAAGATTTGTTCCAGTCAAAGGCCGCTAGAATAGGCTCACAAACTATAGTCCCTTTCACAATATTTAAACCTTTGGCAAGAGAATTATTTTTCTCACATGCGTTTTCCCAGCCATTTTCAGCAAGGTTCAATACATAAGGTAAGGTCACATTAGTAAGTGCCAAAGTTGAAGTATAAGGAACAGCTCCCGGCATATTCGCCACGCAATAATGAACAACGCCATCTATAATATAAGCAGGATCTTCGTGAGTAGTTGGTCTTGTGGTTTCAACACAACCACCCTGATCTACCGCCACATCCACGATTACTGCACCTGGCTGCATTAGTTTTAACATATCCCTGGTAATCAATTTTGGAGCTTTTGCACCTGTAATTAAAATTCCACCAACCACAAGATCGCTAGTTTGGAGATGTTTCCTGATATTATATTCGTTAGAAAATTCTGTGACTACATGGCTCGGCATGATATCGTTCACATACCTGAGTTTATTCATATTCACATCCAGAACGGTAACCTGCGCACCTAGGCCTGCTGCCATTTTCGCTGCCTGAATACCAACAGTTCCGGCACCCAGAACAAGAACTTTTCCAGGAGGTACACCCGGCACGCCGCCTAGAAGTAAACCTTTACCTTTTACAGGTTTTTCAAGATATTTCGCACCTTGCTGAATAGCCATTCTTCCGGCAACCTCAGACATTGGAGTTAGAAGAGGCAGAGTACCGTCATCGTCCTCAACCGTTTCATAAGCGATACAAACAGACTTATTATTCATCATCGCTTCGGTTAAATTTTGATTTGAAGCAAAATGAAAATAAGTGAAAACGATTTGATTCTCCTTGATTAAACTGTACTCCTGCTCGATAGGCTCCTTTACCTTTACAATCATCTCACTTGCCTCGTAAACCCGGTCTATGGAAGGTAAAATAGTGGCGCCGGCCGCGTGATAATCTTTATCATCGAAACCACTGCAATCTCCAGCAGTAGATTGCACAAATACTTCATGTCCTTTTTTGGAAAGTTCAAGCACACCGGCAGGAGTCATTCCCACCCTGTTTTCGTTATTTTTTATTTCTTTAGGGATACCAATTTTCATAATAGAAAGTTTTTAGCTCCCGAAAAATAATAAACAAAATTAAAAAAGGGGTGTAAAATGCATATTTTCGCATTTGACACCCCTAAAGTATATTTTTAAAGGGGTTAAATTACGATATTTATAATTTTACCCGGAACAACGATCACTTTTTTAGGGGTAGACCCGTCAAGCTGATTTTTCGTTCTTTCATCTTCAAGCACATTTTTCTCAATATCATCTTTCCCCATATCTAAAGGAAGTTCTTTGGTAAACCTCATCTTTCCATTAAAGGAAACTGGATAATTTTTAGTGCTTTCCACCAGGTACTTTTCTTCGTAGACAGGATAAGTAGCTGTGGTTACAGATTCAGAATTGCCTAACTTCTCCCACAGTTCCTCCGCGATATGCGGAGCATAAGGAGCAATCAAGACCGCAAGAGGCTCAAGAACTTCTATGCTATCGCATTTTTGAGCGGATAGTTCATTTACGCAGATCATAAAAGTAGAAACCGAAGTATTAAAGCTGAAATCCTCAATATCCTCTGTCACCTTTTTAATGGTTTTATGCAGACTTTTCAAGGAATCTGCTGAAGCTTTTTCATCTGAAACGTAAAACTCCTCTCCATTATGATATAGTTTCCAAAGCTTTTTAAGGAAATTATGTACACCGGTTATCCCGGCAGTATTCCATGGTTTCGCCTGATCCAGAGGCCC
Organism: Christiangramia lutea; assembly: GCF_022489035.1. Classification (GTDB taxonomy): domain Bacteria; phylum Bacteroidota; class Bacteroidia; order Flavobacteriales; family Flavobacteriaceae; genus Christiangramia; species Christiangramia lutea. Next base: position 1,330,936 of record NZ_JAKVTV010000001.1, on the reverse strand, counting down.
CAGGAACATTTCATACATTCTTAAAGTATCTGCCCCGTAATCTTTACAGATCTCATCAGGATTCACCACGTTGTACTTGGATTTGGACATTTTTTCCACTTCCCGTCCAACAATGTATTTTCCATCTTCGGTAAGGAATTTAGCATCTGCAAATTCAGGTCGCCATTTTTTAAAGGCTTCAATATCCAGCTCATCTGAAGCATTCACCAAGGAAACATCGGCATGAATTGGCTGAACATTATTTCCTTTGATCTGGTTCTTAGAAACAAATACATTTTCACCTTCAAGCCTGTAAACAAATGCGCTGGTTCCAAGGATCATCCCCTGGTTGATCAGTTTTCTGAACGGTTCTTCCACAGTTAACCATCCACGATCGTGCAGGAATTTAGTCCAGAATCTTGAATATAATAAGTGGCCAGTCGCATGTTCACTACCTCCAATATATAGATCTACATTTTCCCAGTATTGCTGGGCTTCTTCTGAAACGAAACGATCTGGATTGCCTGCATCCATATATCTGAAAAGATACCAGCTGCTTCCTGCCCATCCCGGCATGGTGTTCAACTCCAGTGGATATACTCCGTTATCTTCAGACGCCTCGACTCCGCTCGGCGTGACACCTCCATCTTCGTCATGCTGAACTTGTTTCAGCATCTTATTTGAAACCACTTTATTATTTTTTGTATCCCAGGCCCAGTCGGTCGCGTTACCAAGTGGCGGTTCGCCTGTTTCAGTTGGAAGATATTTCTCAACCTCAGGAAGTCTTAAAGGAAGATGATCTAAGTCTATCATTTTCGGAAGACCATTCACATAATAAACGGGGAATGGTTCACCCCAATATCTTTGGCGACTGAAAACCGCATCTCTAAGCCTGTAATTTGTTTTTCCGTAACCCTGACCTGTTTTTTCCAGTTCCAGGATCACTTTTTGAAGTGCTTCCTTGTATTCAAGTCCGCTAAGAAAATCTGAATTAGCGATCACAGTACCTTCCTTGCCAACAAAAGCCTCTTCAGAGACATCCACATTTTCGAAAATATTCGGAATTGGCAGATCAAAATGTCTCGCAAAATCATGGTCTCGCTGGTCACCACATGGAACGGCCATCACCGCTCCGGTTCCGTAGCCGGCAAGTACGTAATCTCCTATCCAGATTGGCACCGGTTCTTTGGTAAATGGATGCTCTGCATAGGCTCCGGTGAAAACTCCGCTTATGGTCTTAACATCGGCCATTCGTTCGCGTTCACTTCTCTTTGCCGTAGCTTCGATATATGCCTGAACTTCCTCTTTTCTATCTTCCGTAGTGATCTTTTGAACCAGTTCATGTTCTGGCGCAAGCGTCATAAAACTAACCCCAAAAATCGTATCGGGTCGGGTTGTAAAAACAGAAATCTTTGGTTGAGATGCTGAACTAGCATCACCCTGAACTTGTTTCAGGGTCTCTCCATAAAGATTGAAATGAACCATTGCTCCAACCGATTTCCCGATCCAGTTTCGCTGACTTTCCTTTAAACTTTCTGTCCAATCAATATTATTCAAGCCTTGAAGCAATCTTTCAGCAAAAGCCGAAATTCTCATGCTCCATTGGGTCATTTTCTTCCTAACCACAGGATATCCGCCACGTTCAGAAACTCCGTTCACGATCTCATCGTTGGCCAGCACGGTTCCTAATTGCGGACACCAGTTCACCTCGGCTTCCGCCAGGTAAGTCAGCCTATATTTTAATAAGACCTGATCCTTTTCATCGTGTGAATAAGCCTTCCAGTCTTCAGCCGAAAATTCTTCCACATCATCGTCGCAGGCAGCATTCACTCTAGAGTTACCTTCTGAAGCAAAAATCTCTTCCAGCTCGGAGATAGGACGAGACTTATCAGCCTCCTGATCATACCAGCTTTCAAAAAGCTGGATAAAGATCCATTGCGTCCATTTATAATAATCTGGCTCGCTGGTTCTCACCTCACGACTCCAGTCGAAAGAAAATCCGATCTTATCCAGTTGCTCGCGATAACGAGCGATATTATTTTCAGTAGTTACCGCGGGATGCTGACCGGTTTGAATGGCGTATTGTTCTGCCGGAAGTCCGAAACTATCATAACCCTGGGGATGCAACACGTTAAACCCTTTATGTCTTTTGTAACGGGCATAGATATCACTGGCGATATATCCCAGCGGGTGTCCCACATGCAATCCTGCACCTGAAGGGTAAGGAAACATGTCTAAAACATAATATTTAGGTTTTTCAGAATCGTTCTTGGCTTTGAAAGTTTGGTTCTCTGCCCAGTATTTCTGCCATTTCTCTTCGATCTTATTAAAGTGGTAACTCATCTTCTGTCTTTCTTATTAATCTACGTCACCCTGAACTTGTTTCAGGGTCTAAAAATGAGAAGCTGAAACAAGTTCAGCTTGACGGTATTTGTAAAACGCAAAAATACAATTTTAAAGGACTTATGCGGAATGATTGTAAAGCTTATTCCCGGCTTTTTCGAGCCGCTTCTTCCATAGGTTTCAGACATTCATAGATATAGCGATTCACCGGAATTTCAACACCAAGTCTATCCCCTTCCTTTACAATATAACCGTTGAAATTTTCTAGTTCAGACGGCTTTCCATTCATAATATCTCTTTGGGTAGACGCAGTGGTCCCTTCAGGTTGGGAATTGATGATCTCAAAAACCATTTCCAGGTGTTTTTCAGTTAGCGGGATATTTTTAGCCTTGGCTACCTCGATGATCTCTTTTGCCGTATTTATCATCATTTCATGTAGGTATTCACTACTCCGAATTCTATCAATTGGAACCCGGGTTAAGCCGCCAATACCACTAACCGTACAAATAAAGAGAAACTTTTTCCATATTTCCAGCTGAATATTTTCTGGAACATTATTTTCAACACCGGCCTCATCCAGTATATCCTGAATTTTCTTTACTCGTTGTGACTGTAAATTATCTGCCTCTCCAAAAACGATCTTTGGTTCATAGGAAGCATGCTTTACCTTACCGGGGACCTCGATAAAACTCACTATAAAACACAAACCTGCCAGTATATTTTTCTCTGGAAGGATCTGGATCAGTTTTTCATAATTATCAGCTCCGTTCTGTAAGGGAAGAATTATTGTGTTTTCCCCAATTATTGGCTCCAACTCTTTTGCGACTTCGGGAATTTGCCAGGATTTTATTCCAAGAATTATAAGATCTGGAGTCGGAACCTCAGACACATCTGATGTGGCCTTTTTGGGCTTTACCTTAAAGTTCCCTTTAATACTTTCCACCTCAAGTCCATGCTTCTGGATCTCCTTCAGGTGCTCTCCCCGGGCGATCATACTCACCTCGTGGCCCGCTTCTGCAAGCTTTCCCCCAAAATACCCTCCAACGCCGCCAATTCCGTAAACCAGTATTTCCATCGTTTGATTTTTACCAAATTTAGGAAACTTAAATCGAACCTCACCCTGAACTGATTCCAAGGTCTCCAAGAAGAGATACTGAATTCAACTTCAGCATGACGGGTTAATGCCTATGCCTTTTCGAAGAAGGGAAATGATTGAGAAAATTCGTAAAACAAAGAGATTTCTCGCTTTGGTCGAAATGACTAAACAAGAAATAGCTTTTCGTCACCCTGAATTTATTTCAGGGTCTCCAGGTTGAAATGCTGAAACGAGTTCAACATGACATATTGGTGTTGCACTGAGCTTGTCGAAGTGCAATTAAAACTCATGCATGCTTCGACTGCGCTCAGCATGACATCCTGAATAAATTCAAGGTATTCCCAATATTTTCAAAAGTTTAAACGTTTTAAGAATTGAGAATGCTGAACTTTATTATTTTTACAAAAAATCTGAAGTCACTCTATGACCACATCTTTTGAAAGGTATCAGAAACGCCGACTTATATCTTCCTATTTTTCAGTTGTAATCAGTATTTCCCTGGTCCTTTTCCTTTTAGGAATGCTGGGTCTTTTGGTCCTAAACACTAAAAAAGTAGCTGATCATTTTAAAGAGCAGATCGCACTAACCGTTTATCTAAAGGACAGCGCTAAGGAAGTTGAGATAGAACAATTGAAGAAGAGCCTGGCCATGGCCGATTATACCAAATCCACCAACTATGTTTCCAAAGAAGATGCTGCCGAGGCACATAGTGAGGAAATTGGGGAAGATTTCATGGAATTCCTTGGCTATAATCCCTTGCAAAATTCGATCGACGTCTTTATGAATGCCGATTTTGTGTCTTCAGAACAGGTTGATAAAATCGCCAGAAATCTTACCGCCAAGAATTTTGTAGACGAGGTAGTTTATGACAAACCTCTGATCGCTTTATTGAATGACAATGTGAAAAAGATCAGTTTCTGGGTTTTAATAGCCAGTGCCGTTTTTACTTTTATTGCAGTTTTATTGATAAACAGCAGTATAAGACTTGCAGTATATTCGAAAAGATTTATCATCAAAACCATGCAAATGGTTGGTGCAACCAAAGGTTTTATTAGAAGACCATTCATATGGCAAAGCGTTAAACTTGGACTTATTGGGGCAATTCTAGCCTTAATAGGAATGGCGGCCGTCTTATATTACCTGAATAACAGTTTTTCAGAATTAAATCTTTTAGGAGATATTAAAATGCTGGCAACCCTCTTTATCGGGATTTTCCTAATGGGAATTGTAATTACATGGATAAGTACGTATTTTGCCACCTCGCGTTTTCTTAACCTGAAAACGGATGAACTTTATTATTAGCAGGCTTTAGCCACTAATGCACGAATATTTTATCCCTATTTTAAGGATAAGAAGAAACCGGATTTAACATTTAAATCATTCGTGCATCCTATGCAAATAGATTTAAATCAAAAATTTTAAATGGCCAATCTTACTTATAAACAGGAAAGTTATGAGATCATAGGCGTTCTATTTGATGTTCATAATGAGTTAGGAGGTGGTTTTCTTGAGGCTGTTTACTCTGATGCAATAGAGTATGAATTAAATTCTAGGAATATTCCTTTTGAAAGAGAAAAGCGATATCAGGTCAATTATAAAGAAATAGTCCTACCACATCAGTTTATTGCAGATTTTGTGATTTTCGACAAAATAATTCTTGAAATTAAATCTGTAGCAGCATTGAATGACCGACATATAGCGCAATGTATTAATTACCTAAAAGTTTCGGGTAATAAATTGGCAATATTGGCTAATTTTGAACCGGATAAATTAATGCACCAGAGAATAGTTCTATGAGTTATTAGTGCATTCGTGGCAAATAAAACAATTATGACAGAAAAAAATAAAATAAAAGGAAGTTTTAATACCGGCTTCGTTTTCGGAAAGAAGAACTATACTTTTATGTTCATCGGGATCGCAGTGATCGCCCTGGGATTTATCTTGATGTCGGGCGGAGGTAGCGAAGACCCTAATGAATTCAACGATGCGATCTATAATTTTCAGAGAATTCGACTTGCACCAGCCCTGGTGTTAATAGGTTTTGCCATCGAGGTATACGCCATTTTGTTGAATCCCAATAAAAAATAAAAAGTTTGGACGTATTAGATGCCGTGATCCTTGGAATAATCCAGGGACTAACCGAATTTTTACCTGTTTCTTCCAGTGGCCATCTTGAACTTGGAAAAGCGCTCTTAGGTGACACCAGTCTTCCAGAAGAATCTTTATTATTCACCGTTGTCCTCCACTTCGCTACGGCTTTGAGTACTTTGGTAGTTTTCAGAAAAGATGTTTTTGAGATCGTTGGCGGACTCTTAAGTTTTAAATGGAACGAGGAAACTCAATTTTCATTAAAGATCATAATCTCGATGATCCCTGCAGTAGTTGTGGGACTATTATTCGAAGAACAATTAGAAGCATTATTCGGAGGAAATATCCTATTTGTAGGTTTTATGCTTCTAATCACTGCCCTTTTATTGTGGCTGGCAGATAAAGCAAAGGATACCGGGAAGAAAGTAAGTTACCCAAATGCATTCGTAATTGGTGTTTCCCAGGCGATAGCTATGCTACCTGGAATTTCCCGTAGCGGTGCTACCATTTCCACTTCAGTTTTACTTGGTAATGATAAGACCAAAGCAGCCAGATTCTCATTTCTGATGGTTGTTCCCCTGATCTTCGGAAAGATCGCCAAGGATATTTTAAGCGGAGAGTTGATGGAAAGCTCTACCAGTTTTTCTATTCTAGCAGTTGGTTTCGTAGCAGCATTTATAGCCGGCCTGGTTGCCTGTACCTGGATGATCTCCCTGGTTAAAAAATCTAAACTTTCATGGTTTGCCATCTATTGTTTTGTAGTGGGATTGGCGGCCATTATTTTTGCATATGCGCAATAAGGAATTAACCCTCGAAGAATTCAAAACCGGCCAGGTTTTACTTTTTGACAAACCTTTGAACTGGACCTCTTTCCAGTTAGTAAATAAGGTAAGATGGCTTATCAAAAAAAGCTGCAAGATCAAAAAGATTAAGGTTGGACATGCAGGAACTTTAGACCCATTAGCTACCGGATTACTTATAATTTGTACTGGAAAATTCACTAAAACAATTCCCGAACTCCAGGGACAGATCAAAGAATATACCGGGACTTTTACCATTGGAGCTACTACTCCATCATTCGATTTGGAAACCGAAATTGACCAGAATTTCCCCACAGATCATATCACCGAAGAACTACTTCAGGAAACCACAAAAAAATTCATCGGTGAGATCGAGCAAACTCCGCCTGTTTTTTCAGCTCTAAAGAAAGACGGAAAAAGACTTTATGAATATGCCCGCGAAGGCAAGGAAGTTGAGGTTAAAAAGAGGAAGGTGGAAATTTCAGAATTTGAGATTAACACAAGCAATTTTCCTGAAGTAGATTTCAGAGTGGTTTGCAGCAAGGGTACTTACATTAGAAGTCTTGCCAATGAATTCGGGCAAGCCCTGAATAGTGGCGCACATCTTTCTGAATTGCGAAGAACTGCCATTGGTGATTATTCCGTAGAAAATGCGATGAATATCGAATCTTTCGAAAAATTGCTACCTTCACGAGAGAATAATTAAGTCGGCTGACTGTTAATTAGATATGGATTTTTTCGATAATTTTTTCGATAAGCACAAGGCGCTTATCCTTACCACGCTGTCATTTTTAGTTTTGATGCTAGCCCTTTATAATTTTAAGCTAGCCAACGGGAACCAGGAAACTGCTGAAATGCTCGTAGACCTGGAACAGTATAAAATTGCCGAAAAAGAAGAAGTTCAACCTGAAGAAAAACAGCCTCAGCAAAAAAGCAGAAGAAATATTCAAACCCACCAGGCCTATAATCAGGATAAAGAAACCCGCGAAGCCGATTTTAAAAATAAACTGGACGAGATATTTAAAAAGAATTCAACTGAACAGGAGGAGGCCGAAAATGAGGATTCCGAAAGTTCCGAAGGAAATTACGCTTTAAACAGGAAGAATTCCGACGAAAAGAAAAATCGGTCAGATGGTGATGATTCAGGCGAAGAAGTATCACAGAAATCGGCCGTTTACGATTACAGTTCTATTTCTTTTTCTTTAAAAGGAAGGAGAGCAGTGAAAATTCCAAATCCGGTGTATACCTGCGATACCGCAGGCAAGGTCGTTATAAACATCACGGTAGATGCTAATGGTTATGTAATAGACTCTTCGGTTAACAAAGCGAGTTCAAATACGACCAATGAATGTTTAACCGATCGTGCGCTGGAATATTCGGCCGGAGCGAAGTTCTCAAAACTTTCCGGCCGAAATGCACAACCCGGAACGATTACCTATCATTTTAGATCCTAGAAACTATGGAAGAAATAAAACGTTGCGGATGGTGTGAAGGCGATCCACTATATGAAGCATACCACGATCATGAATGGGGAGTTCCAGTACTGGATGATGAAACACTTTTTGAATTTTTAACCCTTGAAACCTTCCAGGCTGGATTAAGCTGGATAACGGTGCTTCGAAAAAGAAACAATTTCAGGAAGGCATTTGATAATTTCAATTATCGAAAAATAGCTCAGTATAATGATGCCAAAGTAACCGAGCTGATGCAAAACACCGGAATTATTAGAAACCAGATGAAGATTAGAGCTACCGTAACCAACGCCCGGGAATTCATGAAAATTCAGGAGGAATTTGGCAGTTTTAGCAAATACATTTGGCAATTTGTAGACGGAGCGCCTATTCAAAACGAGGTTAAAGACTATAAAAATGCTCCCTCCACTACAGAGATTAGTGACAAGCTGAGCAAAGATTTAAAGAAAAGAGGTTTTAAGTTCGTGGGCTCCACAGTTATCTACGCGCATATGCAGGCCACGGGTATGGTAAACGATCATCAGGTAGATTGTTTTCGATATAAGGAAGTTAAGGAGTTAGGAAAGAAAATGAAGCTTACATGAAACATTGGTTACTTATAATTATTCTAATGCTTCCGATATTTGCCTCGTCCCAGGATAAAAAGATCGAAAAGGAAGAGGATATAGACAGAGAAGAAATGCCTGAAAGGGCTCAGGAATTTTTATTGCTAAACATCCCTGAAGACATCTATAAACTAAGGCATTATTTTGAAACCGACGGTGAAAAGGAAAGCTATGAAGCCAAGTTTAAGTTTAACCGTCATAGGTTTAGTGTTGAGTTCGATGAAGATGGAATTCTGGAAGACATCGAGGTGCAGGTAAAGAAAAAAGACCTTAAAAATGAAATTCTAAAAAAAATTGAGCATTATTTAGATACAAAGCATGACCGGTTCAAGATCGAAAAGATCCAGGCACAATATCTCTCAAACAAGGAAGATCCTGAACTTACCATGAAGCGAGCAAAAAAATTCGATTCGAACTTCCCAGATCACTTTGAACTTATTGTGGCGACCAAGAACAAAGGGAAATTGAAGAAATATGAGATGCTTTTTGATGCTAAGGGGAATTTTAAAAATGAAAGAGAAATAATCAGAAATTCATATGACTACCTCATCTTCTAGATTATTTTATCTTCTGGCTTTTCTTTTTGTGAGTACGATCTCTCAATCGCAAAATTTCGTTATTCAAGCCGAGCCCGAAATCGCCATAAATATCGACCGCCCAAACCGTTGGTCCTTTAATTTTGGGATCACCAATCGGGATCTTTTATATTTTGATAAGACCAGCCAGTTCAGAGTGAATTTTGTCGAATTAAGTCATTTCACCAGTTACGAGGTAGGTTTTTACGGAAAACTAAGTCTCGGCCTGAGGTACCGCTTCAATGAGCTTTTCGAGGATAGGAGAAAAGATGAAATAAGGATCACCCAGCAGTATAGCCGGTCCCGCAAGTATAATGCACTTAAGGTAGCACACCGGTTCAGATTCGAACAAAGGATTAGGGAATTAACTATTTATCGCGGCAGATACCAGTTCTCGGTTGAATATCCACTGAATGGCGAAAGGATAGATCGAAATGAATATTTCCTGGTTATGAGCGCCGAAGCCTTATGGAGCTTTACCAAAGAAGAAAAGCCGGAACTAGGACAAAGGTTCGATATTTCACTGGGCAAGGATATTGGAGGCGGGAACAAAGCCGACCTGGGTTTGCAATACAGACTTGAGGAGTACAATCTTAATTCTTTTCACGGCCTGTTCCTTATAGGAGGGCTTACGATCTCTATTTAAGATATTCCAGGAACTCGTTACGGGGAATTTCTTCAGCTCCCAAGCTTTCAAGGTGACTGGTATAAATCTGGCAATCCAGTAATTTCACCCCTTCTTGTTTTAGCTTTTGAACGAGCTTAATAAAACCAAATTTTGAAGCATTACTAGCCGTGGAAAACATACTTTCGCCACAGAAAACATTTTTATCCCTTAAATATATGCCATATAAACCACCTACAAGATTAGCCCCATCCCAAACTTCTGTAGAAAATGCCATTCCTTCAAGGAATAATTGAAGGTAGTTCTTCTTGATATCCTGAGTGATCCAGGTGCCGTCCTGCCCTTTTCTATCCACATTCCCACAGTTCTCGATCACTCTTTCAAACTGCTGATTAAAGGTTACCTGAAATTTTTCCTGATTTAGAAATGGCCTCATGCTTTTGGCAATTTTCAACTTCTCCGGAAAAAGCACCATTCTGGGATCTGGCGACCACCAAAGTACCGGCTGACCTTCATTATACCAGGGGAAGATCCCTTTATAATAAGCCTCTTTTAACCTTTCAGGACTTAGATCTCTACCAACTGCAAGCAAACCGTCTTCATCTGCAAAGTCTACCGGAGGAAACGCCTGATTTGGATAAATGAAATACAAAGGATTCGAATTTAGAGTTTGAAAATAAAAAAGTCCGGGGAGAATTACCGCCGGACTTTGATTTTTATCAGAATTTTAGATACCTAACCTAAATTACGTCACCCTGAACTTGTTTCAGGGGCTCTCGAGAGATGCTGAAACTAGTTCAGCATGACAAAATCTAGAAAGGAAGATCATCATAATCCTCTTCATTCAGGTCGTTCGCTGGTTCAAACTGGTCTGGTGGAGGAACATTTGAGCCACCTGATGGCTGTTGTGCAGCAAGGTTTTCGATTCTCCAACCCTGGATAGAATTAAAATATTTTGTTTCTCCCTGTGGGCTTACCCACTCACGACCTCTTAAATTCACACCGATCTTCACCGGTTGCCCAACCTGGTAAGAATCTAAAAGGCTACATTTATCCTGAACAAACTCGATGAGCAAATGCTGCGGATATTGCTCTTCGGTAGTTACTACAACTTCTCTCTTCTGAAATCCGTTGCTACCGAATGTCTTAGTATCTCCGATTAATTTGATTTTTCCCTGTACTTCCATTGTCTCTTTATTTTGCTAATAATATTTTCCAGGCATCTTCCGGTTGTCCCTTCTCAAGGTAAACCTGTGCCTGCTTATGAATTTTTTCCTTATCGCCAGTTTTTACAAGTTCTGCTTCCTGAGTATTCTGCTTCAGGAATGCTTCAATTTCACCATTTTCGGGCAAAGCTTCCACATTACCCAGTTTCCCAAGGTCATTCCCGGTAAGGATCTTACTTGTTCTCACTTCTTCCGGCATAGCATCTACGCCTATTCCCAGGGTTGAAAGTGGCTTAGGCACTTCAAACATTCCTTCCCTGGCCCTGGAATACCAGTTTCCTCCCATACGGGCAACCTGGTCTATTTTATACTGGTCTATAAATCCTTTTTCATCTAGGATATCTTCTTTGATGTGCATTTTCACTACATGGCAAACCACAAGATTTCCTGCACCGCCCTCAGAACCAGTTTCAATCACTTCCTTGATCTTACATTCGAATTGCACTGGAGATTCAGCAACCCGAAATGGCTTTACCAGGTCAGACTTTTGCATGGTCAAACCAGCTTTTTCGAACTCATTTACTCCTTCGGCATATTCGGTACTTGAAAGCGACATTTGCTGCACAATATCAAAGTTCACGATATTGATCACTACTTCGTCTACTTTCTTCGCATTTTCAAAAGTATGCTTGGTGGTATTATCTCGACCTCTTCTTGCTGGTGAAAAGATCAAAACCGGTGGATTAGATCCAAAAACATTAAAAAAACTAAAAGGAGAAAGGTTCGGTTTTCCATCTTCGTCTACAGTGCTGGCAAAGGCAATTGGCCTTGGACCTATGGCACCCAAAAGATACTGATGTAATTTCCCGACACTTATGTCCTTAGGTTCTATACTTAACATAGATTAATTTTTGCCAAAGATAAAGAATCACGCAGGGAATGAAAAGCAATGCATTACAATAAAAATAGTTTTAAAACGCTTATATTTATTTTTGATTAAAAGCCGGAAAACTACATGAATCTACCCGACGAACGCAGCTTTAATCGCTGGTTTATCATAATTTCCTGCCTGGTGGTCATCGTTCTGGTGCTCTGGAATACAAGTATTTTTTTTCAGCGACTTAAAGAGGATGAAAGAGCCAAAATGAATATCTGGGCTCAGGCACAGGAGGAGCTAAGTAATGCTCCCGAGGATGCCGACCTTAGTCTTATTCTTGAGATCCTGAACAACAATACTACTATCCCCATTATCCACACCAATGAAAATGGAGAAATCGATTATACCACGAATATAGACCCGGCCATTCTTGAAGATCCGGAAAGAACCCAGGAATACCTTGAAGATCTGAAGGACGAAAATGAACCCATAATCGTAGACCTTGGCGACAATCAGGTTCAGTATCTATATTATGGAAACTCTCCTGCACTGAACAAACTGAAATATTACCCTATAGGCCTTACCCTGATCGGATTTTTATTTATTGGAGTGGTTTACTTTTTCTACACTACTACAAAGAATAGTGAACAAAATAAACTTTGGGCCGGAATGGCAAAAGAGACCGCTCATCAAATAGGAACACCACTAAGTTCGCTTATAGGCTGGACCGAGATTCTCAAGACCGAAAACGTAAACCCTTCCTATGTGGAAGAAATGGAAAAAGATATAGACAGATTAAGAACAATCACAGAAAGGTTTTCAAAGATTGGTTCATCCCCGAATTTACAGCAAACCGATATTGTTGCAGCCACCAGGGAAAGCTTCAATTATCTGAAAGCAAGAAGTTCTAACCTAATCGATTTTAGTCTAAGATCACCAAGGCAGCCCATTTATGTGATGCTGAATGAACAGCTTTATAGCTGGACCATTGAGAACCTGGTTAAAAACGCAATCGATGCGATGCGGGGAAAAGGTGAATTAATGATCGAGATTAAACAGGATATGAGAGCGGCCCATATCTATATAACAGATACAGGTAAGGGAATAGACAAGAATAAATTTAAACTGATCTTTGAACCCGGCCAAACCACTAAAAAAAGAGGATGGGGATTAGGCCTATCGCTGGCTAAAAGGATCATTGAAGAATATCATAGAGGGAAGATAAAAGTAGCCAGAAGTGAAATTAATAAAGGAACTACTTTTCAAATAAGCCTGAAGAAGGTTTAAAGTTTCGAGAAACTTTCCCTTAACCATTCTGGCACCGGAAATGTTTCATTTTTATCGAAATCGAAACAAACAATCACATCATTTCCTTCAGCACACAGTTCTCCATTCTCATTGAGAATAACATGTTTTAAACCAAAACTTGTATTTCCAATAAAATCGAGTTTGGTTTTTATAATTGCTTTTCCTGGATAAAAGAGAGATTTTTTGAAATCACATTTTGTAGAAACCAGCATAGTTCCCTGGTTAGATTTTCTATAATAATCATAGACCCCTGAAGCTTCCCAGAAATTCACTCGTCCGCTTTGAAGAAAGCGCATATAAGAAACATTATTTACATGCTCGTATATGTCGAGATCGCTCCAGTCTACCCTAATATCAACACTTAGTTTATAATCTGAATATTCGCTCACAAATCTACATTTTCACCAATGGCAGCTGCCAGATCTTTGAATTCCTGATCGCTCATTTCAACATGATTGGAAAAGTCCATATCTCTCATGCTATTCAGCGGTATTAAATGAACATGGGTATGAGGGACCTCCAAACCAACTACTGCCATTCCCACGCGCTTGCAAGGCACTGTTTTCTCAAGCGCAATTGAGACACGTCTGGTGAATCGCATTAATTCCTGATACATCTCCTCTTCCAGGTCCCAGATCTTATCAGCCTCTTTTTTGGGAATACATAAAACGTGTCCCTTTGCATTTGGCCTGATATCTAAAAATGCCAGAAACTGACTATTTTCAGCCACCTTATATGCCGGCACTTCTCCTTTAACGATCTTTGTAAATAATGTTGACATGACTAGGTTGATTTTTCATAAAAATAAAGAATCCTTTTCTCAAATCCGAAAATACAAATGAAAGAAAAGGATTAAATCTTAACAGAACCCGGAGCTTTATTCTCTCCAGATCTCAATAACCTCGAACTTTACAGTTCCATTGGGAACCTGGATCTCTGCGGTGTCTCCTACTTCTTTTCCAAGCAGGCCTTTACCTATGGGAGAATCTACAGATATCTTCCCCGATTTTAGATCGGCTTCACTCTGGGCTACAAGCTTGTATTCCATTTCAGCTCCGTTCGTTTTATTCTTAATCTTCACGTGGGAATGCACCAGGACTTTAGATGTATCAAGTTGTGATTCATCTATCACCCGTGCATTGGCCACTACTTCCTCTAACTTAGAGATCTTCATTTCCAATAACCCCTGTGCCTCCTTGGCAGCATCATATTCAGCATTCTCACTTAGATCTCCTTTATCTCTTGCCTCTGCAATAGCCTGAGAAGCCTTTGGTCTTTCCACATCTTTAAGCTGATTAAGCTCATCACGAAGCTTTTTTAAACCTTCGGGGGTATAATAAGATACTTTACTCATAACTTTATCGTTTTATTATCCGCGGTATTAGAAATAATCCTAAAACCGGAAACCATACCTTATAATGATTTTAGTAATAAAATTAATCCCTGGACGCAGGATTGCCCGGTTCTAAAAGTTTTTAGCTCACCAGGTTTAAACTATTGTATCATTAACTGAAAAAATCCCATAGTTAGCGGGATTTCTTTAAACAAATGTAAGAAATTTAATCTTTAGGTACAATTATATTATTTTCGCCATAATTCAAAGTTTTATGAAAAAAGCTCTTCTAATATTCTCCATATTTTTGCTTGTAACAGGTTGTTCCCAATCTGATGACAATTTCCGTAATAATCCAAATCTGCCAGATGTTAGAGTCAACCTGCAATTGAATCTGAACTTACCAGAATACAATGACCTGGCTTATCCGGGAAATTCGTATTCAACTTACAACCAGGGAATCAAAGGCATTGTAATTTACAATATCAACAATAATCAATACGCCGCATTCGAACTTAGTGATCCTAATCATCCACCTAGCAACTGTTCAACAATGACCGTTAATGGAGTTCTTGCCAGCTGCAACTGCGATGACAATAAATATAATATAATTACCGGTGAGCTTTCAGAAGGTGATGGTCAATATACCATGAAACCTTACAGAGTACAACGCTCAGGCAATGTTTTGGAAGTTTTTAATTAAAAAAGCCCCCTTCCTGTTACCCCTACAATAAAGAAAGGAGGCGGCTAAAAACCCACAATTTCCTAGAACTTCAATGTAAGTCCTAATAGAAAGTTAGTAGTGGCCTGGGGATAATATCCTGCCCCATCTAAAGTCTGCACCCCAGAAGGCAGGTCATCATTAGAAATATCGAAGGTGTAATAATATCCATTAGAGACATATTTCTCATTGAAGATATTATTCACCAAACCTGTGATCACGATTTCCTTAAAAATCCAGGGATTTTCCCAGTTATACTGGATATTGAAATCGTTCGTGAAGTAGCTTTCCAGTTTAGAATTTTCAGCTTCAACATTGCTCATATATTGCTCCCCAACATATTTTGAAAGCAGTTTCAATTCCAGACCATTTACCGGTTCGTAATTGAAAATATTACCGGCTACGATTTCTGGCGAATATGAAATATCTGTATCACCATACTCTACCAGCTCCCCGTTGAAAGGTGAAACAAAATCTACATTTTTATTTCTGCTCAGGGCGATATTAGGCCTAATTGTAAATCTGTCTGACAGCCTAACTGTTGCATCTACTTCAAGTCCCAGCCTGTAACTTTTCCCACTATTCTGGCGTATAAACGCGCCAACATCGTCTATTCCTCCAGTTAACACCAATTGGTTTTCATAGGCCATATAATAAAGATTCGTATTCAACTGGAAAGACCTGCTTTTATGTCTCCAGCCAAGTTCAAAATCGTTCAGCTCCTCCGGCTCCGGGTCGCCATTCTCATAATCGTTCCGGCTAGGCTCACGGTGGGCCCTGGCATATGAAAAATAGAGCTGATTCAGGTTGTCCCACTCATACGTAAGGCCGGCTTTTGGATTGAAAAAGCTAAAGCTATCCTCATTCAAGAACCTGGTTTGGTCATCTAGAAGGCCATCGGTTTCATAATTCACCGTTCTAATCTGAAGATCGGCATAACCAGCCAGTTTTTCGGTGATAGCAAAATTTGCTTTTCCATAGAGGTTGAAATCTGTTTTGTCTGCCTGGTTGAAATAATAAGGCTCATAAGGATCGTTATTTCTGGCAAATCTTGTATAAACCACTTCTCCAAAATGATCACCTTCATATTTATTCCAGCCACCACCAAGAGTAACATCCCAATTTGTATTCTGATAATTCAGGCTAAAAACAGTTCCGTAGAAATGATTATCCAGCCATTTAGTGCCAACTAGATCTGAAGTATTAACCTCTTCCCCACCAGAAATAAATGGTTCCAGGCCAAAATCGGTGAGACTGGCATCCTCCTCATATTCTTCATAATAACCTCTCCCATAGGTATAGTGGAAAGCTATGTTAGAAGACCAGCTGCTTCCATAATCCTGGTTCCACATAAGCTGGTAGTGATCCTGGGAATAATTATCGGTTTGATTATCGTAGAACCTCGTATTTCCATCTTCATCTGTGTAGATCCCGGCAGGATTAAAAGTCCGGTCATTTTCCAGAGTTTCAGCGTCTATCCCATACCAAGCCTGGTATGTTCTTTCTGTACCCCCAAAAGTGAGAGCTTTAATTAAAGTATTATCATCAACAAAAGTACCCTGCAGAAAATAAGATTTCAGGTCACTACTTGCCCGGTCTATATAACCGTCACTACGAATTTTTGAAGCTCTTCCAGCGAAGGCCCAATGATCATTGAATAAGCCGGTGCTAAACTTAACCGTGTGCTTAAAGGTATTGAAAGAACCAACGCTATTGGCAATTTCGGCCTGCGCCTCTTCATTATAAGAATCGGTTAAAATGTTTAAACTAGCTCCAAATGCTCCAGCTCCATTGGTTGATGTTCCTACTCCTCGTTGTAGTTGCAAATTTTCCACAGATGAGGCAAAATCCCCCAGGTTCACCCAAAAAGTTCCCTGACTCTCGGCATCGTTATAAGGAATTCCGTTAATAGTTACATTCACCCTGGTAGCATCACTACCACGAACCCTAATTCCGGTATATCCTACTCCGTTACCAGCATCAGTAGTAGTCACCACGTTGGGCATATAGTTCATCAAAACCGGGATATCCTGTCCAAGATTCCTGTCTTCGATCTCCTCATTAGAAAGATTGCTATAGGTGATGGGTGATTGCTGATTGACCCTTACAGCAGATAGAAATACTTCATCCAGAGCTTCTTCGGCTCCGGCCAGATCCATATTAATCTGAATATCCTGATCTAAGACTATTTTTTGGGTCTTCTGGTTTCCAAAAGAAAAAACAAGGGTATAATTCCCTTCCTCTAAAAAGAGTTCATAATTTCCATTTTCATCGGTAAGCGTCCCGTTGCCAGTGCTTCTGAGATACACCGATGCTTTCTCGAGTGGTTCTCCATTCTCAGTTACGGTACCGGAAACAGTGAATTCTTGCGCAAAGGCTTGTAAAGAAAATATTAAAAAGCCTGCAAAAAATAATACATTTTTCATTCGTAAATATTTCACGAATAAAAGGGGCGATTATTCTTTTGATTTTAGATTAAAATAAAAAATCCTGAGACTGCCATTCGGCAATATCAGGAGTGCATACACTGCGCTTTCGCGCAATTCCCTTGGCAGCATTACCTGCCCAGGTTCATTGGGTATGATCTCAGCCACAAAAAAGTGGCACCCCTTATGAGATTGTGGCGCAAAAGTAATATGCTTTTTTAGAAATCCAATACATTTGAGGAGATTTCACAGATTTGGCTTAATTTTAGATAAATCCTGAGTAATGTTAAGTGCAAAACGCTCCATCACCGTAAAAGTAGTTACCGGATATGTTATTGTGGCCATCCTTGCGAGCCTGGCCGTATGGTATGTTTATGATCAGGTAATCGCATATTCCCAGATCGCTCAATCCAACACCGAAAACAATCAGCAGTTAATCCTGGTAAGCGAAATAAGCACCAATCTAAACGAATCAGAGAATACCAGCCGAAGGCTTATTCAATCTGGTGAACAAGAAGAACTGAAGATCTACAATGCCCAGATTGATTCTATCAAAGGGAAGCTACGTAAACTGGAGGAAACATACGAGAACATAGATCTTGAGAAAGAGACCGATAGCATAAATAAACTTCTGGACCAGAAAACCGAAAACCTCAAGGAGCTGGTAGCTTTAAGAGACACCGATAGAAATACGAATTATTATTCTAAAGCTTTAAGCGAACTAAAGAACATAGATGCCTCCTTTAAAGATTATAATTACGAAAACCGATTCAGGAATTTAAAGCCTTACCAAAAGGATGTCTTGGTTAAATGGCTGGAATATTCCCGAGAGGATAATGCCGAACGCATCACCACCCAACGGCTGGACTCGGTTGTAAAATCGGTTAAGCGAGTACTTACCGATCTGGAATTTGCCAACAGGCAATTTCAGAATGAAGTAATCCAGAAAGAAAACGAGTTGCTTAATAACGACATGATCCTAAACCAGCAGCTTCAAAGTTTATTGGCTGGACTGGAACAAAAGGAACGTGAAAATACGGTAGAAAGAGCAGAGGTTTTCCAGAATATGCTTAATAAAACCTCTAATATTATCATTATTGGAGGTTGTATTATTCTCCTCATTATCCTCTATTTCATCATAAACATTATTGGTGACATCACCAGAAGTCAGCGGTATAGAGCAGAACTGGAAGAGGCTAAAGATTTTGCCGAATCTTTACTGGCCAGCCGGGAGCAATTTATGGCTGCCATTACGCATGACTTAAGAAGTCCGCTTACAACCGTAATGGGTTATACAGATCTTATACAGAAAACAGACCTCAACGACAAGCAAAAACATTACCTGAACCAGATAAAAAAATCTTCTGAATTCATCCTAAGACTGGTAAACGACCTTCTAGATCTATCAAAACTGGAAGCTGGAAAGATGCTCATTGAAAAACTTTCTTTCAATCCTAAAAAACTTATTCATGATACAGTGAATAATGTGATTCCGGCAGAAAAGAAAAAGGATGTAGATATTATTATAGAGGTATCTGATGAGACTAATGTTCAGATACAAAGTGATCCTTTTAGAATTAAACAGATCCTGGCCAACCTTATTTCCAATGCCTGGAAATTTACCGAAGAAGGTGAAATTGTGATTTCGGCAGAATTAAAAAATACTTCAGATAAAAACCACCTTCTCGAAATAAGCGTAGAAGATTCCGGAATAGGAATTTCCAAAGAAATGCAGGAAAGTATTTTTGAGGAATTTTCTCAGGAAAACAGTAGTATAGAAAAGCGTTTTGGAGGTTCGGGACTTGGACTGGCCATCACCAAAAGGCTGGCAAAACTTTTAGATGGAGATATCACCCTAGAAAGTGAACAGGGAGAGGGCAGCAAATTCACCATTCTAATCCCTGTAGTTAAGATTTCTGAAACCCGTGAGGAACCGGAAAGAGAAGAGCTGACGGACCAGACTGAAGAAAGCCTGGACCTTGATGCTTCAGGAAAAAAAGTACTTATTATAGATGATGAACCCGGACAGTTATCTCTAACCGTAGAAGTGGCTAAGTCTATGGGGTTCGAAATAGAGACCGCAGAGAATGGGAAAATTGGGCTTGAAAAATTAAGATCTAATAAATTTGACCTTATCCTTACTGATATTCAAATGCCGATTTTAGATGGTTTTGAATTAATAAACAGGGTAAGAACCGATGAAAATTTTAAAGATCTGCCGGTAATAGCACTTTCCGGAAGAACCGATATTGAAAGAGAAGTATATACAGAAGTTGGCTTTAATAATAAACTTTTAAAACCTTATAAAACCAAGGAACTAAAACAGAGTATTGCCAACCTGTTACATCTGAATTATGAGGAAAAAGAAGAGAAAGTTGAGCCAGCATTGACCAATATTCAGTTAAAATCTGATAATTACGATTTGACTGACATTTATGAATTTTCAGGTCAGGACGAGGATGCCATGCATACTATTATACAGGCATTTCTGAATGGCGCTCAGGACAGTCTTGAGGAATTGAGAGATGCCTTTGATGAAAAGGATACAGATAGGATGGGCAAACTCGCACATAGAATGCTCCCTATGTTAAGACAGATGAGGGCGAATGAAGTAATTGTGGTTCTTATGAAACTTGAGTCCCGGGAAGAAATCACCGAGCAACAATTTGATAATTTTGAAAATAAGATTTTCGAATTAATGTCCAGCCTCAATACCAGTATTACAGCTTAATCCCGTATTGCTTAAGTTTATTATACAGGGTTTTCCTATCTATAGATAACATTCGCGCCGCTTTACTCTTATTACCGCCTGTTTTCTCAAGCGCATCAAGAATCAGTTGTTCCTCATTTTTGTTTTTGAACAAACCGTAATCATTCTCATTGGTACGACTGGAAGTAGCGATCTCATGCGGAAGAACTTTTAGCGGAATAAGATCATCTTTTGTTAGAAGTACGGCCCGTTTCACCATATTCTTAAGCTCCCTAAGGTTTCCAGGCCAGTTATAGTTCTTGAAAGCATGAATGGCCTCGTCTGAAAAACCAACAATATTTTTTTCAAGGTCTGCATTGGCTTCATCCAGGAATTGATTGGCAAAAAGCATAAGATCTTCCTTTCTTTCCCTTAATGCAGGAACTTTTATAGAAAACTCATTTAACCTGTGATAAAGATCTTCCCTGAAATCACCTTCTTTAACCGCTTCTGAAAGGTCTTCGTTTGTAGCCGTCACTACACGAATATCTACCTCAATCTCATTATTACTTCCCACAGGCTTTATCCTTCTTTCTTGCAAAGCTCTTAATAACTGAACCTGTAATTCGTAAGTGAGATTCCCGATTTCATCCAGGAATAAGGTTCCGCCATTCGCAGCAGCAAAATGGCCGGTCTTATCGTTAATTGCACCGGTAAAAGAACCTTTTAGGTGGCCGAAAAATTCACTTGAAGCAATTTCTTTAGGAATAGCACCACAATCCACAGCTATAAAGGGAGCATTCTGCCTTTTACTTTGTAGGTGAATGCTTTTCGCGATCTGCTCTTTCCCGGTTCCACTTTCCCCGGTAATAAGTACAGACATATTAGTTGGGGCAACTAACTCTACATAATCGCTAAGTCTTCGTGAAGGCTCGCTTACGCCTTTAACCATGTCCTTATTTTCATTTAAAGGACCAGTACTTTTTTTAGCAGGCTTAGATTTTTCAACTTTAGGAGCAACCTCATTAGTATGCAGGGCATTTTCTATAGTTTGAAGGATAGACTCCGGCCTGAAAGGCTTAGAAACATAATCAAAAGCTCCTTCCTTCATTGCATTAACCGCCATACTAATTTCAGCATAACTGGTCATCACGATCACCTGGGTAGCAGGATTCTCGTCTTTAACATTCTTAAGTATTTCAAGACCATCATTATCTGGAAGCCTTACATCGGTTAGTACGAGGTCAAATTTATCTGAAGCAATCTTTTTGAAGGCTTCTTCAGCGGAATAGACCAAAGCTACCTTATAATCCCTTTTCTCCAAAAAGGTTTTTAACATAGTTCCAAATGCTACATCGTCCTCAACGACCAATACTTTAGACATAGAAAAATTTTATAAAAGCTTAACAAAGGTAATAATCTTTAAAGCATTAGCTTTTAAAAGAAAACATAAAAAAGAGAGGTAACTTTCGTTCCTCTCTTATAAGGCAATTTTATGGTTATCCAATTGCCAAAAACTAATTCCCATTTAACAGATTTTCTACTACTTTTTGGTAAACAAGCAAAAAAGTGACCTTTTATAGTGTTAGTTTTCTGGTTGTAAGTCATCAGGAATAATCCTGAAAACAGTCACTTTTTTGCAAGTTTGCCGGGGTAGATATTACTTCAAAAAGCTTTTTCATTTATCTGCTACCGGGGAGTTGGTTTCTCCCACACCGGACTTTAATTAATAACTACCTGAATGATCTTTCATATCTACCCAGGATCCATCCTGGTCTATATAGAC
The DNA here is from genome assembly GCF_022489035.1 of Christiangramia lutea. Classification (GTDB taxonomy): domain Bacteria; phylum Bacteroidota; class Bacteroidia; order Flavobacteriales; family Flavobacteriaceae; genus Christiangramia; species Christiangramia lutea. The sequence continues at coordinate 1,309,047 of NZ_JAKVTV010000001.1, read as the reverse complement.
TTTTTTAGTTTCTCCTTCCACATCCAGTTTTAATTTATAAACCTGGGTTTCACCCATAGTTTTTATCCAGGCTTCGGTAACAGTAGCATTAGCATGGTCTGTACTTAAGGCATCTTTAACTGCCTCAGGCAATTCCTGCACATCTACACTGGCAAATTCTTCCTGGACCATCTCTGCAGTAGTTTCTGCAGACGCTATTTCCTCTTCCTGCGCATGCATTTGGGTAGCAAAAAACATAGCCCCCATCGTCATAATACTTAATGCAATCCTTTTCATAATTATAGTTTTTATTGATCTTTTTAATTTGATCAGGTTTCTTATCTTATATATTAGAATAATTATGCCAATTTCATTAATTTCACTCATATAGCTGTATTTCAAACAGCTAACAGAGACTTGCATTAATTTATTCACAAAATTTTATGTAGAAAATCATGAATTTGGAAACATAAAATGTGGAAATATCACCTCACTCCAATAATTTTAATTCAGCTTTAAAACACTCATAAATAGAAAAGGCTCCCAAAAGGAGCCTTTTCAATCCGAAAATCTAAATTATAAAACAGAATAAATTAGTTAGTTATAATCTATTCCATTCCCAATACTAACCTACTTACTTAATAGTAAAAATCGTACCACTCAAAAAAAACATGCACTAATCAACCGATAATACTATAAAACAGTCATTTATGAATTTTATCAAGAAAGCCACTTCTTTAATTTCCACAAAAAAACTGTAGAAACACCTCAGAAATTGAGTAAAATTTCCCCAGTTTTTATTTCAAAGGATCTTTCCTATTTGCCTTGATCTCAGATTTCTTCTTTTTGGCTTTTAATCTCTTGATCTTTGAAGCCTTTGTAGGTTTTGTTTTTTTCCTGGGTTTTGGTTTTTTAAGAGCCTCTTTAAGTTCAAAAAGAAAGTTTTGAATAACCAGTTCTTTATTTGAATGCTGACTCCTGGAATCCTCGCTGGCCATCTTTAGCACACCTTCCTTGTTGATACGCCCGGAAAGCTTTTTGAATATTCTTTCTTTCTCCTTTTCACTTAGGGCCTGGGAAGCTGAAATTTCGAAACTCAACTCTACCCTGGTCGCAGTTTTATTTGCATGCTGTCCACCCGGACCAGAGCTTCTTACGGCTTTAAAGTCCAGTTCATTCAGAATGATCTCTTCATTCATATTATTTTGGCTGATGGGATTCTTTGAGTAAGTCTGAAACCGTTTTCACGGGATTAAAAGTCTCCACAGGCACTTCAACGAAAATGGTATTCCATTTTGCCATTCCCCCGTTCCATAGTCCTGGTCGTTCCAGAGCCTTGAGAGGCTTACCGTCTTTGGTCTTATCGGCAATAAAGCTCATGTCCTCGTCTACAAATTTATTCAAATCATAAGAGTTGCCCTTATGATCTTTCAGGCTACAAACAATATCTACAGGATTGAAGTGGGTTGCTTCCCTGGCAGTTTTGGCCTGTTCAGGATTATCACTATCTATTTGAGCCCCCTCAATAATCTGAAGTGAAATTTCACCGTTCTTATCCTTTACCAGGAATGGACCTCCTCCAGGTTCTCCTTCATTCTTGACCATACCGCAAACTCGAAGCGGACGATTTAATTTTTCCTTCAGGTATTCTATAAAAAGATCTTTGGAAGATGATCCTTTTATATTAAGCTCAGTATTTAGGAAATCCTGAATTTCATCAAGTTTTTCAGAAGGAACATTGCCTTTTCCCAGAACTTCCAGATAGTTAAATACTTTTTGCTGAACCTGGAATAGCTTACCTCCAAGCATTTTTTTAAAATCTACAACGTTCTGGACATTGTCTTCAGTGACCACATTATCGATATTTTTGACAAAAACTATCTCTTCTTCCAGTTGGTTCATATTTTCGATAAGGGCTCCATGGCCACCCGGCCTGAAGAAAAGTTTATCGTTTTCGGTTCTAAATGGCTCGAAATCATTATTTACTGCGATGGTATCTGTCTTTGGGTCCTGATAGGAGTATTCTATCTCGAATTTAACCCCGGTCTTTTCTTCAACTCTACTCCCTATTTCCTTCCATTCTCCCTGGAACTTTTCTTTATCGCCTTCTGCAACTGTAAAATGCAGTTTAGCCACTCCATCTACCTCCAGGAATTTTGCTGCTTCCAAAAGATGCTCTTCAAAAGCCGTTGCGATATGCTGGTCATATTTATGAAAAGGCACCAGACCTTTTGGTAAATTACTTAAGTAAAGTCCGTCCGATTCAAGAATGGTTCTCACCAATACCTTATGCTGAGCATCGGTGGACAGGTTGTCATAATCTTTATTGTTCTTTTTAGCTTTTTCCAAAGCATGTTCATAAAATGGAAGCTTTTCAAGATGATTAAAAAACCTTTGCAGGCTTGAATCTCCTGTAGAATCCAGGTACTCTCGAAGTTCATGTTTTTCAGGATCGAAATCACCAACGAAGTTATGCAGTGCCTTGAACATCCTTGAAGCTGCTCCGGAGGCCGGAATGAACTTCAAAAGGCTATGTTTTGCCTTTTCAGAATCATAAAACTCTATCAGGTCGTGTTTTTCGGCTGTCTCTATGTTGCTAATCCCCTTCCCAACAGTGGCAGCTTCAGTAATATTTACCTTTATATTTCCTCTTTTAAAAATTGCAATCTGTTCTTCCACCTCCTGGATAGAAATTCCTTTTTTATTTATTTGCTGAGTATCCTTCTCGCTAAAATTCACACTATCGATTTTTTAAAAATTCGTCTATCTTTTTCACAGCGGTAATTAACCGCGTTTCCCGGTCTCCATTCAAAATAATGTAGGGTTTGTTCGCTTGCTTCAGGGCTTTTTCAAACCTTTGAAACATGCCCTCACGGTCATGAGGCTTATCCCTTAGATCATCGGGAGTCCAGGGGACATCAATATACGTTAAAAAGTAGAGATGATAGTGGTTGTTTAACGCATGTTTAAGAAGTTGAGGCTCGCAAAACCCATCGTAATATGCTTCAGAATAAACCTTTAGTTCCAAAAGGTCTGTATCGCAAATTAACAGATCATCTGCCTTTTGCGAAAGTTGATTTTCAGCATCCATCTGGCCTTCAGCAATGGGAATGATATCACGGGGTTGACAAATACGTTTTTCAGCATCCCAGACTTTCTGTAAATATTCCCGCATGAATTCCTTTACCATTGGAGCCTTGTAGTATTCAGCAAGGTCTTCAGAAAGTGTCGTCTTTCCGGTAGATTCAGGTCCAAAAAGGACAATTTTTATGCAGGACGCAGGTCGTTGCGCAAGTTTTTCTTCCATGCTTTGTAGCCGTATATCGCAATAATAGTGAATACCAGGTATTGCAGACTTGTAAAGGTAAGACCTTTGTAAAAATAGAGTGGAACAGAAATAATATCACCAATGATCCAGTAGATCCAGTTCTCAATTTTTCGTTTCGCCATTAACCACATTCCCACAAAGAAAATACCTGTGGTCACAGTATCTACATAAGCAGTCCAGTTATTCCATTTATCGAAGTACTCATAGACCGCGAAGACAAAGATCATTGTGCCCAGAAAAATAAAAACCGACTGAAATTGCTCCTTTCTGGTAGTGCTCGTGATGGGTGTATAATGTTCCGGATCTACTTTCCTGGTCCATATATACCAGCCGTAAATACTCATCGAGAAATAATAGGCGTTTATCATCATATCTCCCAAGAGCTCCCATTGCCAAAGTAAATAAACAAAAATCAGCGTACTTACTATACCGGTTGGGTATACCAGAATATTATTTTGCTTGGAATACCAAACAGATAAAAAACCAAAGATCACCGCAATGATCTCTAGAATTATAAAAAGTGTAGGATACCCGGAATACTGATCAAAGAAAAAATCAAAAATCGGCTGCATACTCGCTACGGTCAGATTTTACGATTTTCACATACATAAGTCCGCGGTCTATAGCTTCAAATGCGTTTTTGATCTCTTTATTCAATAATCCCATTACCTCATCATAATCTCCATAAACCTGAGTGCTTAATGGATTTTCCTTAACGGTTAATCCCGAATCCCTCATTTTTTTGATAAAATTAATGATCGCAGGTTCGTACTCATCCTGAATTGGGGTTAAGGTTAGTTCTACTGAAATGTTCATAGCTTTCTGTTTTGCCGACCAAAAATAACCAAAACAAAATGGAAATTGAACAATTGAGAATGGACAATTGAAAATTGACAAATAGAAATAAAAAGTTTGGCGCACTGAGCCTGTCGAAGTACTTCTATTAATACTGAATCGATCATTTCGAAAAAACAAGGTGACTGCGAAATCTTTTCGAAGAAACAAGTCAAATGAGATTTCTCCCTACGGTCGAAATGACAATAGTTTACTCTCGTCATGCTGAACTGGTTTCAGCATCTCAAAATAAGACCCTGAAATAAATTCAGGGTGACGCCAGGTCAATGGGAACAAAGGGAATCTTGGCTCCAAATAGATTTCTCTCTCTAGTAGAAACGACTGAAAGTTTTCTTCTACGCTCAGTATAACCTTCCAAAACACAACGTCATGCTGAACTGTTTCAGCATCTCAAATTTAGACCCTGAAATAAATTCAGGGTGACGATAAATTTTTAATAAGCGATTTTTAGTTATGGTATTTAAAAGATCTATTTAATAGAATGAATCCCGATCATATTTCCTTCGGTATCGAAAACTAGACTAATAAAACCATATTCTCCGATGGACATCTTAGACCTCTCTACCCTTCCGCCGGCGGCTTCCACCCTAGCTTCCTCAATGCTGCAATCTTCACTGTCAAAATAAACTATGGTGCTGTTACCTCCAGCTTCCATACCTTGCACATGAACCAGGGCTCCGGAAGCACGTCCCTTGGATTCCATATCCCCAGGGAAGGAAAACATTTTTAAACCATCACCTTCAGGATTTTCAAGTTCGGTTAATTCAACTTTAAATACGGTTTCGTAGAATTTTTTGGCCCGGTCCAGATCGTTGGTATAGATTTCAAACCATACTACAGGATTCTCAACTTTCATAACTTATTGATTAGAAATTAAACAGCTCTAATTTAAGCTATTTTGGTATAGACGGTAAAGGGGAGTTTTTTCTCATTTCTTGTCATTTATGCTTTTCAAAAAATGAAAAAAATCTGGGCTAAGACCGGTCACTATGAATTGCCTGAAAACCCTTAAGATTGAAAAGAACCATTTTCAAAGGCAGTTCCTATTACCACCAGGTCGGCGCCGGCATCGTAGGCCTCCTGAAGTTGTGATTTGCTGCGAATTCCACCACCAACAATTAACGGAATATCCAGAACAGATCTCACGGAACGAATTATATCAGCTGAAACCGGGAATTTTGCCCCGCTTCCTGATTCCAGATAAATTAGTTTTTTCCCCGAATACTGCCCGGCCAGAGCTGTATTAACGATTTGTATAATGTTATCCTTATCAAGTGGTTTCGTATTACTCACTTTCTCAACCGAAGTTTCTTTCCCGCCATCTATCAAAATATAACCCGTTGGAATGATCTCGAGATCAGTGTTCCTTATTTTCTCTACAGATCTAACTTGTTGTTCTATCAAAAACTCTGGATTTCTTCCTGAAATAAGGCTCAAAAAAAGTAAAACATCGGCATAAGCAGAGATCTGAGAATGATCTCCCGGAAAAAGTAATACCGGCAGATTTATTAAATTTTTGATCGCCTTTACCACTTCACAGGTCCTGCCCTCTTCTACCGTACTCCCACCAACAAAAACGTGAGTAGTCTTTTCTGGTAATTTCTGAAAGAAATCTAAAGCGCGGTTTTCTTCAAATTTATCCGGGTCTATTAATACCGAAAGTAATTTCCGCTGCTCCCGGGATGCCTGCTGGATCTCCTCCAGGTAGGATTGCACTTCGATCATCAGGCTTTTGCTTTGGAATTTGAAGGCATCGCATACACACAAGTGAAATTTTCAAATTCCAGGAAACTCACATCAAACCAGTTATCAAGCCCGTTAAACCGTACATGAGTGGTAGTTTTAGAATCATCAAAATCGAAATCTATCACATTAATATGTTGTAGAAAACCTACTCCTGGCTGAGCGATTATCTTGTAAACAGACTCCTTTGCCCCCCAAACAATGGTAAGTTTTCGAATTAAGGCTTCTTCATTGGCCAGGGTATGATACTCATCCAAAGGTGTAAATTTATTGGCGATAGCAAGGATCTTATTCCTTTGCTTCTCGATATCAATACCAACGTCCTTATCACTAATGATGATTGCAGTAAAATTGAAAGAATGAGTGATAGAAATATACTTATCATCCCTGAGATGCGGCTTTCCATGATCATCATAATAAAGATCATGATCTGTATACCCGGCTTCAGCCATCAAATGCCTGATGCTCATAAATCCACGGCGATGAATTTCAGATTTCATCCCGTCTACTCTTTTCCGGCAATGTTCCGTTAGATCGATACCTTCAGAAAGCCACTCAAATGATTCTTCCACCTTCCAAATGAAGACTTTAGTTCGTTCATCAACTGTTATTGTTTTAAAAAGAGGCATATAATTTCTAAGCTTTTCCTTATTTTTGCAGGCACAAATTGCTAATATTCAAATATAATAATATGTCTACTAAAACAGTACCGTATACCGCTTATAAAGTTAAAGATATTGAGCTGGCCGAGTATGGACGCCGTGAAATTGAACTTGCCGAAGCTGAAATGCCAGGATTGATGGCACTTCGTGCAGAGTATGGAGAATCTAAACCTTTAAAAGGAGCGAGAATTGCGGGATGTTTACACATGACCATCCAGACGGCTGTGCTTATCGAGACCCTTGTGGAGCTTGGAGCAGATGTAACCTGGAGTTCATGTAATATTTTTTCCACCCAGGATCACGCTGCCGCGGCAATCGCTGCTGCCGGAATTCCTGTGTATGCATGGAAAGGAATGACCGAAGAGGAATTTAACTGGTGTATCGAACAGACCCTTTTCTTCGGAGAAGAGCGCACGCCACTAAACATGATCCTTGATGATGGTGGAGATCTTACCAATATGGTTCTTGATGAGTATCCTGAGCTTTCTGAAGGTATCAAAGGACTTTCTGAAGAGACTACAACAGGAGTTCACAGACTTTACGAGCGCATGAAAAAAGGAACGCTTCCTATGCCTGCGATCAACGTGAACGATTCTGTGACCAAGTCAAAGTTTGATAATAAATATGGTTGCCGCGAAAGCGCTGTGGATGCGATTCGACGTGCTACCGATGTAATGCTAGCCGGTAAAAGAGTAGTTGTTTGTGGATACGGTGACGTAGGTAAAGGAACCGCGCAGTCTTTTAGAGGGGCTGGTTCAATCGTAACTGTTACTGAGATCGATCCTATTTGTGCACTTCAGGCGGCGATGGACGGATTTGAAGTGAAGAAACTGGAAACCGTACTACCAAAGGCAGATATCGTTATCACTACTACTGGAAATAAAGATATCGTTCGCGGTGAGCATTTTGAAGCGATGAAAGACAAGACCATCGTTGCCAATATTGGACATTTTGATAATGAGATCGCTGTTGCCTGGTTAAATGAAAAACATGGAAATACTAAAGTTGAGATCAAGCCTCAGGTTGATAAATACACCATCGATGGTAAAGATATTATCCTACTTGCTGAAGGTCGTTTGGTAAACCTTGGTTGCGCTACCGGGCACCCAAGTTTTGTGATGAGTAACTCATTCACCAACCAGACTTTGGCACAAATGGAACTTTGGAATAATACAGATCAATACAAGAATGAAGTTTATATGCTACCTAAACATCTTGATGAGAAAGTGGCTAAACTTCACCTTGAAAGAATTGGTGTGGAGCTTACAGAGCTTAAACCAGACCAGGCTGAATACATTGGTGTTGAAGTTGAAGGACCATTCAAACCAGAATATTACAGGTACTAAAATAGAATTAAGATTTTAGACTCTAGATATTAGACAAAAAAAGCCTCGCAAATTGTGAGGCTTTTTTTATGTCTTCAAGATGCCTACCGAATCATATACCACAACTTTATTCCAAAGATGTTCTGATTCTTCAATAAATATAAGATGTGCCTTTTCCTCTTGATAAAGATCCTGCTCTTCTTTAGATGAAAAACTCAAAATTAGGGAATAGGTAAAACTCCCATCTACTACTTCCCTTGGAGTACCTGCGGGCACGCCAATAAATTTGGTTTTGGGATATTTACTTACTGAAAGAAATTTACTTAAAGATTGCTCAAAGGCTTTACGATCTTCTGCACTTTCCGGATTGTTCAACCAGAAATATACCACGTGTGTAAAACTGTGATCCAGGTAACTCTTTTCTTCCTGAGCGTAAAAACTCTGGCAACTCAAAAGAATTATTCCAGCCAGAACCAATAATCTATACTTCATAATTTTTAACTTAAACTTCTATAAATATAATCAGCATTATTTTGTGATGGGAAATTTTGTGAGATATTTGAAAGTTTTCAAAAATTAAAAAACCTCGCTGCTGGCAAGGTTTATATCTTCAAACTAATAAGAGAAACAAATGTTATTCTGCTTTTTCAAGTTGGCCTACTTTTTCCCAATCAGGATCAATATTCAGGCTTACGCTAATATGAATATCGTCGCCGTTATCCTTAAAAACAATATCGGAATTATCCTTTTCAAGTCTTGAAGTGAGTTCATTTGGGGTTAATTTATACATCGCGCCAGTAATTGGGTCTACCACAAGGCCTATAATACCTCCAAAAACAATATTTCCAATATACCATTCATTGAATTTTTTAGATAAAGTGGTTTTATAAGTTTTATATCCATCCAGTTTGATCAAAACCTGGTATTCCTGATTTCTCTTCAGATCTTTTTCGACTGGTGTTTTACCAATTTCAACTTCATTGATCAGAACAGTTGCCGAAGCCGGCATGGAATTAAACTTAATGGTTTGTCTGGAACCAGACACAATAGTGGCACAGCTTTGCAAAGCCAAAAGAACCGCTATTGGAAGAATTTTAAAAAAAGTTCTCATGTAAAAATTTAGATTAGATTAGTCGAGGGTTAGTTTGCATTGAGGCAGACTCGACACACTGCCTTCAAATTTGTATAATTCAATATCAAGTCGATAACAAGTACCAGATATCCGGGGCTTTTTTGTCTACCACTTTCACGATATTAGCACCGTTTTTTCTTGCCTCCTGTCGTGCCCTGTTCATGATACTGTTAAAACTGCAATCTGTAGAAAATCCCGAATCCTGGAATTTCAGTTCTCCCACTTTAATAAGATCCTCCGGAAGCTCATGATCAATATCCAATAGAGCAATTTCATCTTCTATGGTCAATTCAGTTTGAGGGTTTATATAATTGGATTTGATCTTCGGGCTATAACCAGCAAGCCCCATTAATACTAAAACCAGTAGCCTTTTCATTTTAAATTGGTAAAAATTTGATTTGAAAAATTCGGCGTGAATTTAGATTATTTTTAGATCCAAGGGTGATTTTTGTATTAATATTCTTATCAGATTTTTAAAATTTATTATTAATAGAAATTTTTCGTTGAATTTGGTTTAATTAATTAGCATTAAATTGAACTATAATCAAAAGTATTAACTTCAATTTTCAGAATTAAATAAACAGACAAAATGAAAAAAACAATATTTATTCTAATGGTCATTGCAAGTCTTTCCAGCTGTAAGAATGAATCTGATAGTAATATAGCCGGGAACGAAAAAGCCAAGGTGAGTGCTGAATTTGACAGTATCCTCAATAACTATTATGAAGATGGATTAAAACTGAACCCAATTTCGGCAACCACTTCAGGGGATATGCGTTATAACGATCAATTCCCGAACTTCCTTTCTGCGGAATACGAGGATAGCCTGAGAAGTTATTATTCCAAATACAGAAACAAGGCGAATTCTTTAAATGACGAAGATCTTAGCGATACTGAGAAGATGAGCAAGGAAATTCTGCTATGGGAATGCAATATGAACCTTGCCGGAATGGACTTCAAAAAAGCCAAATATATGCCAATAGACCAGATGTGGTCTGTCAACCTTTTTATGGGTCAGCTGGCTAGCGGTATGGGTGCACAACCTTTTAACACGGTTGAGGATTATGAGAACTGGATGAAACGGGTTGACGGATTTCTTACCTGGATGGATTCAGCCGAAAACAATATGCGAGATGGGATTACCCAGGGTTATGTGCTTCCTGCTTCCCTTATTCAGAAAGTGATTCCTCAAATGGAAATGATGACGAAGACCAGTGTTGAAAATCATTTATTCTACGGACCTATAAATAACTTCCCGGAGAGTTTTTCAGAAGAAGAAAAGCAAAGACTCACCGAGGAATACAAAACCATGATTCGTGAAAAAGTGGTGCCGCAATATGAGAAAATGCACTCTTTTCTGAAAAATGACTATTTACCCGAAGGCCGTGAATCAAGCGGAATTGCTGATATTCCCAATGGAGAGGAATACTATAAACACCAGATCAAGCTCTACACTACAACCAATATGACCGCAGAAGAAATACATCAGCTTGGATTGGATGAAGTTGCGCGTATTTCAAAAGAAATGGAAAAAGTTAAAGAAGAGGTTGGTTTTGAAGGAGACCTGAAATCTTTCTTCAATTATGTAAGAGAGAATAAAGAATTAATGCCTTTCAACAAGCCTGAGGACGTAGTAGCGAACTTCGAAAAGATCCACGAGACTATGAAACCTAACATCGATAAACTCTTCAGCCTGAAACCTAAAACTCCATTTGAGGTAAGAAGAACTGAAGAATTTCGGGAGAAATCTGCCAGCGCAGAGTATAACCCTGGCTCCCTGGATGGAACCAGACCAGGGATCTTCTATGTTCCTATTCCCGATGCTTCGGCCTATAATACATACAGTGATGAATCTTTATTCCTGCATGAGGCAATCCCGGGGCATCATTATCAGATCTCCCTAACCCAGGAAAACGAGGATCTTCCAGACTTTAGAAAAACCTTGTGGTATAGCGGCTATGGTGAAGGATGGGCTTTATATTCAGAATCCCTGGGTGAGGAACTTGGGCTTTACACAGACCCCTATCAGTATTTCGGAATGCTTGGTGCCGAGATGCATCGTGCCATTCGACTGGTAGTGGATACCGGTTTGCATAGCAAAGGCTGGACCCGTGAGGAAGCCATTCAATATTCTCTGGATAATGAGGCAGAGCCAAAGGCCAGTGTGATAAGTGAGATTGAAAGATATATGGCCAACCCGGGACAAGCACTATCTTACAAGATAGGACAGCTAAAGATTATGGATTTGAGGGAAAAAGCGAGTAATGAATTAGGTGAAGAATTCGATATCAGAGAATTTCATAAAGAAGTACTGGAAACCGGATGTATTCCACTCAATCTATTAGAAAAGAAGATCGATAACTGGATCGCAGATTCAAAAGCTTAATTAGTTAATAGAAGATTAAAGCCTTTTTCATTCTTAAGAAAAGGGCTTTTTTTATTCATATCCGGGAACAGCCTTTCCCAGGATCAAATCTCTTTCAATAAGCTTCATCCCGTTGTAATTTTGCAATTCCAGCACCCCATCTCCCCCACGTGGAGGATCCTGCTGGTGCTCATCTGTCAATAACGGATCACCTTTAAAGAAATAATCAGATAGATAATAATATCTCCCATCGGGTTCCAGGACTAGTAGATGTATATGTGCTGGCGTACGGCGGTTAGGATAGCTTGCCGGCACCTGGGTATAAAAAGTGTAGCGGCCATCATTGGCTGTTTTGATCCAGCCTCTTAGATAACCATGCCGGTCTGCCCAGCCTTTTTCATCACCCTTAGTAGGATAGATCCCTTTAGCATTGGTATGATGAATATAAAGAACCACATTCTCTGCGGGAGTTTTTCCATCGTTCTCAAAGATAGTACCGGTGATTTTTAGCTTACTTTCTGCGGAATCAAATTCCGGAAGAGTATCTACAGAAGTCAGATCACCTTTAAATTCCAGTACAGCTTCACAACCTTCGCAGGGTCCTCCAAGCAATTCATATTCTTTCTCTTCCTGGGACCGGGCGAAGGAAGAAAGTAACACGGACACGACGAAAATAATGAGCCTGATATTCATAAAAATCTGATTCTTTTAAAGTTAGATAAAAGATCGCTAATACACAATTGACCTTCTAAACCGCAAAAACCTGCAATTAATCCAATTTCAGGATGAATTTTAAGCCTGTTTCTTGTTTTTAAGTAAATTAGGATATAACCAACAATCTATAATTATGAAACTAATCAAGTTTTTACCACTTTTCAGCCTGCTCCTTATCTTTGGCTGTGCTGAAAACCAAAAGACGGAAACAGAGGAGGAAATGGGGACCCAGGCTCAGGTTCGTGAACCTTCAGAAGCTAATGCCCAGTGGATAGATGCATGGAATAGGAACAACCCGGGAGAGCTGGATACACTTACCTCTGATGATGCAGTGCTTTATATGCAGGGACAGCAAATGAATGCCGACAGTATCAGGTCCTGGTATAATAATGCCGCACCTATGATGAAAGACCTTAAAACAAATCCGGAAGTTGAGTACGCCGCCGGCGATATCGCCTATGAGGCGGGAACTTACCGCCATGGTATAAAAAACGACAGTTTGAATACCACTTATGAAGGCACTTATACTTTTATATGGAAAAAAATGGACAGCGACTGGAAATTACAGGTGCTGAATATTACCGATAAGGAACCGGATACTACCGCTATCGAAGAAGAATAAGGTTATATGGACATTCTGAAACTTAAAAAGCTCTTTCGTTTTGAAAGAGCTTTTTGTTTAGTTGAGTGATGACTGAAAATTCTTCATCATCTTGTATATACATTTAAAAACATACTTCCGTTTCTTCCGTCGCGGGGCATCCTCAAACCTGAACTTGATAAATTTACCACCACTATCGTTGCCCGGAAATTGATAATTCGTTCCCTCTAACACAAAACGTGTCTTTTCAGAGAAGATAAAATCTGCCACATATTTTTTTACCAACCTGCGTTTACCTGAAGAGCCTTTCATAATTTCTGGTTTTTTGGTTAGGAAGCATTTAAGGTACGAAAAAAATCTTTTGGTGATATTTCAATTATTATCCTCTACATTTTTTAACGCTCTCTCAACATCCCGAACCAGAATAATTTCCTAATTTTGGAATATTTCCAATTAAAAGGAATTATTCCTATTTATGAAGAATACAAAATCTATAATTCACCTGGATCTGGATACCTTTTTTGTTTCGGCAGAAAGGCGCCTAGATTCAAAATTAAATGACAAACCGCTTATTGTTGGCGGACTTGGAGACCGTGGAGTGGTGGCTGCCTGTAGTTATGAAACCCGGAAATTCGGCGTGCACTCTGGTATGAGCATGAAAGTGGCCAGGCAACTTTGCCCGCAGTCTGTGGTCATTAAAGGAAATGCTTCTACCTATACTAAATTTTCCCACGAAGTGACCGAGATCATTCGCAGCAAAGTACCTTCCTTCGAAAAGGCCAGCGTAGATGAATTCTATGCCGATCTTACCGGGATGGATCGCTTTTTTGGCATTACCCAGTTTGCCAGGGAATTACAGGAAACCATTAAAAAAGAGACTCACCTCCCCATCTCTTTCGGACTCTCACAGAACAAGGTGGTTTCCAAGATCGCTACCGGCGAGGGAAAACCTTATGCTCAAAAGATTATCGAAGCAGGCACCGAAAAAAGCTTTCTCGCTCCGTTAACGGTGAATAAAATTCCCATGATAGGAAACAAAACTTTTCAGAAACTGCTGAATCTGGGCGTACGCAGAATTGAGACCATACAAAAGATGCCGGTAGAAGTACTGGAAAGTGTGCTGGGCAAGAACGGACGGGTTATCTGGAAAAGAGCCCATGGAATAGACAACCCGCCCATTATTCCCTTCCATGAGCGAAAATCCATTTCTACCGAGCGAACTTTTAATCGCGACACTATAGATATGGTTCGCCTGCACGGTACGCTGGTAGCCATGGCTGAAAGTCTCGCCTACCAGTTAAGACGTGGGAACAAGCTTACTTCCAACGTAAGTGTAAAGATCAGGTATTCCGATTTTCAAACGCAGAGTAAGCAGGCGAAGATTCCCTATACCAGTGCAGATCATATCCTCATTCCCAAAGTGGAGGAATTGTTCCGGCAGTTGTATACACGCAGGCTGCTTATCAGGCTTATCGGGGTTCGCTTCAGCGGACTTGTAGGCGGACATTACCAGATCAACCTGTTCGATGATTCTGAAGAGATGCTGAATCTGTATAATTCGCTGGACAAGATCAAAAAACGTTTTGGTGAGCATAGCGTAATGCGTGCCGCTTCGATGGATGCGAAAACCATTGGCCGGATGGGGAATCCGTTTAATGGAGAACCGCCAGTAGTGCTAGCGCATAGAAAACAGTGAATAGATGTTAGAATTGAGAATATGAGATGTTAGACTTTAAAATTGATTCTCCGAAAATTCAGCCTTGCCATGACGAGACAATGATCAGACTTAAAAAAAGCAACGTCACCCTGAACTTGTTTCAGGGTCTCAACAGATGCTTCGACTGCGCTCAGCATGACGGTAATAAACAATAAAGTTACTGTGAATGAAACGAAGAACCTCAAAACGAAAATGTAATATCGCTTCACTCTATTAAAGATGAATGTTAAACACCAAGTCATTTCGAAGAAGCAAAGCGACTGAGAAATCTCTTTCAGATTTCTCCCTTCGGTCGAAATGATTCAAGAAAGATCTCCGGTAGAGGCTTCAACTCTGCTCACAACAGAGTTCGTCACCCTGAACTCGTTTCAGGGTCTATAAAAAAGATGCTGAAACAAGTTCAGCATGACGAGGTAACACATGAATGTTACTGCGAGCTCACCACAACTGAATAACTGTCCACTGAGACTGAAAACTGGAAACTGAGAACCGAATTGTTTTTAAACTGTCACACATATTACTCTTTACGATACGGCGCGATGTCGGTGGAAGAATTATGTAAACTCGCAAAAGAAAATGGTGTACGACAACTCGCGGTTACCGATATTAACAATACTTCTGCCTGCCTTGAATTCATTAAGACAAATAAAAAAACAGAACTGAAACCACTGGTAGGGATCGATTTCAGAAATGGAGCAGATCAGCAATATGTAGGTATCGCCAGAAGTAATGAAGGGTTCCGTCAGTTAAACGAACATCTTTCGGAACATTTACATGCTAAAAAAGAATTTGAATTTGAAGCCCCTCTTCTCCCCGACTGTTTTATAATCTATCCCTTTGAAAAAATAGCAGCTCTAAAAAAGACCCGTTTCAGGGAAAATGAATTTATAGGAGTTTCTATAGAAAGCCTCCGGAAATTAAAGTTTTCAGCATACCGAAAGCTGGAAGATAAACTGATCGTGCTGCAAACAGTCAGCTTCCGAAACAAAAAAGACTATAATGCTCACCGGCTGTTGCGGGCCATAGACAATAATACATTACTCAGTAAACTTCCGGAAAGCGAACAGGGCTCTTTTTCTCACCAGATGCTTCCAATGGAAAAGCTTCTGAAGGAATTCGAAGATTTTCCACACATAATTGAAAACACTAAAAAAATTGCAGATAGTTGCAATATTGATTTTGAATTCGGGAAAGGACAGAACCAGAATCTCCAGATAGCTGGAAATAGTGAGCAGAAAGACAAAGAAAAGCTTATTGATCTTTGCTATAAGAAGTTGCCGGAAAGGTATCCGGAGCAAAATGAAAAAATCCTTCAAAGGATGAAAAAGGAGCTGGACACTATCATAAATCTAGGTTTCGTCTCTTATTTTCTTATAAACCTGGATATTGTGAATTATGCCCGGTCAAAAAATTATCCATTTATCGGTCGTGGTAGCGGGGCAAACTCGATCGTTGCATATATTCTGGGCATCACCAATGTAGATCCTATTGAGCTTGATCTCTACTTCGAACGCTTTATAAATCCCAACCGTAGCTCACCACCAGATTTCGATATCGACTTTTCCTGGAAAGACCGTAATGATGTCACCGATTATATTTTCAGGACCTACAAACACACTGCTTTGATGGGAACTTATGTAACCTTTAAAAGCAGGGCTGTAGTACGTGAACTTGGAAAGGTTTTCGGTCTTCCCAAAGAGAATATCGATAAGCTCTCAGCAGGATTTTATAACTATAGGGAACTGGATCACCTGGAAAAACTGGTCTTAAGGTACAGCAGGCTCATCGACGGTTTCCCTAATTATTTAAGCGTTCATTCCGGCGGAATTCTGATCCTGAATAATTCTGTTTACAATTATGCCGGAACTTTTCTACCGCCAAAAGGTTTTAGAACCATACAAATAGATATGAATATCGCTGAAGATGCCGGTATTCATAAATTTGACATCCTGGCTCAGCGAGGTCTTTCAAAGATCACAGATGCGATTGAAATTATAAAACAGAACCAGCCGGAAGCTGAAATTAAAAACCTCGAAAACGTAAAGATCTTTAAAGAAGACGCAGCCATCAATGATCTTTTAAAAGTAGGAGACTGTATGGGTGTTTTTTATGTGGAGTCCCCGGCCATGCGAGGCCTGCTTACCAGACTGCAAACCGATAATTATATGAACCTGGTCGCGGCAAGTTCGGTAATAAGACCGGGGGTTTCCAGCGCGGGAATGAAAGAAGAGTTCATTCGGCGGCATCGGGATCCGTCTCTCAGGAAAAATGCACACCCCGTACTGCTTGAGATCATGCCGGAGACATATGGGGTAATGGTATACCAGGAGGATGTGATGAAAGTAGCCCATATGTTCGCCGGCCTGGATCTGGATGACGCCGATGTGCTTCGCCGGGGAATGAGTGGTAAAAAGACTTCCAGAGGCCAGATGGAAAAGATCGAAGAAACTTTCAGGCAAAATTGCAGGGAACGGGGATACAGCAATGAGATCACCAACGAAGTCTGGGAGCAGATCTCCTCCTTCGCGGGATATGCCTTTCCAAAAGGTCATTCGGCTTCCTATGCTGTGGAAAGCTATCAGAGTTTATATCTTAAAAAGTATTTTCCACTAGAATTCATGGTGGCAGCGATCAACAATGGAGGCGGTTTTTATGATCTGCAAACCTATATCCAGGAAATAAGAAGGTGCGGTGGTAGAATACATGCCCCATGTATCAATAAAAGCGATCATCCCAACACCATCCTCGGAAAGGATATTTACCTTGGCTTCGGCTATATTAAAGAGCTGGAAGCTAAAACTATTCAGCAGATCCTGGAAAACCGTCAATTCTTTGGTCCCTTTAAATCCCTGGATGATTTTATAGATCGCATCTATATTTCCATAGAACAGATAAGTCTTTTACTCAAAATAAATGCTTTCAGGTTTACAGGTATCGATAAACATGAGCTTCTCTGGAAAGCATATTTCAAGCTGAATAAATCAAAACCGAAGAGTAATCAGGCCTTATTGTTCAAACCTCAGCACCGTGATTTTGAACTTCCGGAATTTGAATTCTCCAATCTTATAGAGGCTTATGACCAGATGGAATTACTGGGATTTCCACTATGCAGTCACTTCGATCTTCTAAAAGAACCTCTGGAGAATTCGGTTACGGCAAAAGAGCTGAAAGACCATATTGGTAAAGAGATCGAGATCTACGGTAACCTGATAAACTCAAGAAAAACGGGGACTTCTAACGGGAAATACATGTATTTTGGTACTTTCTATGACATTGACGGAGATATTTTCGACGTGGTCATTTTTCCGCAGGTGGCAGAAAAATACCCACTGAGAAGTAGAGGTATTTATAAATGCTATGGAAAAGTGATGCATGACCTTGGCTATATTTCAATAGAAATAAAATGGATTTCAAGGCAAACCACGCAAACTGATCCTAGATTGGTGGAAACCGGTTTTAAAGTAAACCTGAACTCCTAGTTCAAAATATTGAAATCATATATTTGTAAAAAAAAGAATGTCTTTAAGGAAGCTATTAGAAGGAAAAGGATACCATCGTATCAAGATGAAATACACCAAGACCAACCATCTCGAGGTGGTCGCAAAAATCAATAATATTGAAGGGAATTTTATCCTGGATACCGGTGCCTCCAGTACATGTGTGGGAAAGGAAGCTATTGAACATTTTGACCTGCTTCCAGAAGACAGCGATATAAAAGCAGCAGGCGCGGGAGCCACCAACATGCTTACCCAGATCTCCCAGAAGAATCGTATTGAGATAAAAGGCTGGAAAAAGAAAAAGGTAGACCTGGTGCTTTTCGATCTCAAACATGTGAATGAAGCCCTTGTAAATCACAAAGCTGAAAAAGTACATGGGATCATTGGCGCAGATATTCTGAAAAAAGGAAAAGCCATCATAGACTATAAAAATAAAGCCTTATATCTTAAATAAGGGAAAAATCCCCTTTGACTGATATGATATTAAAATCTAGTTTTGAGAAGGTTTTAATAATGAAAGATATCATCAAAGCTAAAGTCATATCACAATTTTTCTTTGTAATCCTAGCCATTCTGGTTGTGGCAACATTAGCTTTGAACGTTACTCGTTTGTTAGTTTTGTTTTAATTTTTGTTAGAATAAAAAAAGGGTCCGCTTCTGCAGACCCTTTTTTATTTGCTTATCTATGATCGCTCTATAGTTCCAGAGCTCTTTTCACATCATTATCCATTAATAGTTCTTCAGGATTTTCCAGAGCTTCTTTTACAGCCACAAGGAATCCAACAGACTCTTTACCATCAATAATCCTGTGATCATAAGACAGGGCCACATACATGATGGGCCTAATCTCTACATGACCATCAATAGCGACCGGTCTTTCCACGATATTGTGCATACCCAGGATCGCACTTTGAGGAGGATTGATAATTGGAGTTGATAACATTGAACCAAATACACCTCCATTGGTGATCGTAAAGGTTCCACCGGTCATTTCATCTACTGTGATCTTTCCGTCACGAGCTCTCAGGGCAAGACGCTTAACTTCTGCCTCTACCCCGCGGAAACTTAAATTTTCAGCATTCCTTATTACAGGAACAGTAAGACCTTTAGGTCCGGAAACGGCAATACTAATATCTTTATAATCATAGCTCACCTGGTAGTCTCCATCGATCATGGAGTTTACTGCAGGATATTCGTCTAAAGCACGAATTACAGCTAAAGTGAAGAAAGACATGAAACCAAGGCTTACCCCATGCTTGTCTTTAAATTCCTCTTTGTATTTCTTTCTTAATTCAAAGATAGGAGACATATCTACCTCGTTAAAAGTAGTTAACATCGCAGTGTCATTCTTGGCACTAACCAAACGTTCTGCCAGCTTACGACGGAACATAGACATTTTCTTCTTCTCTTCTCCCCTCGAACCGGTTCCCGGAGATCCCATAGAAGCTTTAGCCTCTACCGCATCTTCTTTAGTAATGCGACCATCCTTTCCAGAACCTTTTACGTCTTTAGAATCGATACCTTTTTCATCAAGTATCTTCTTCGCTGCAGGGGAAGGACTCCCGGTGGCATAAGTATCATCCTGTTTTTGAGAAGGAGTACTTGATTTTGAAGGTTCTTCAGTTTTCGCTTCAGCTTTATCGCTGTCTTTCTTGTCTTCTTTTGCTTCCTGACGTTCCTTTTCTTCCTGCTCGGCAGATTTGTCGTCTGAATCTCCACCTGGCTTTTCAGCTTCGGTGTCGATTAAGCAAACCACTTCTCCTACTTCAACCACATCACCTTCTTCAGCCTTTAGAGTGATGATACCACTGGCTTCAGCCGGAAGTTCAAGCGTAGCTTTATCGCTATCTACTTCGGCAACTGCCTGATCTTTTTCAACGTAATCCCCGTCTTCTACCAGCCACTGGGCTATTTCAACTTCAGTGATGGATTCCCCGGGTGAAGGAACTTTCATTTCTAAGGCCATGATTGTTATCTATTTTGGTTCCCGAAATTTCAGGAAATTGATTCTTAATTATTTTCTTCTTCGTTTAAATTCTTATCAAAAACACTGTTGATCACGCGTTCGTGGCGTTTTTTGAATCGAACAGCACTACCGGCAGCAGGAGAACCGTAGAATTTACGGCTGCAAACCCTGAATTTGCGCGCTTCTTCAAAGTGCAGTAATAAATGAGCGTACGCTCCCATATTACGAGGCTCTTCCTGTGCCCAAACTATATCGTCTGCATTTTTATATTTCTCCATTAATTCCTTCATTTTTGAAGTAGGTAATGGAAATAATTGTTCAATTCTAACCAGGGCCACATCATCTCTTTCATTCTCTTCTTTATGCTTCAGAAGATCGTAGTAGAATTTACCCGTGCAGAATACCAGGGTTTTCACTTTTTCTACTTTCGCCTCAGCATCATCTATAATCGTCTGGAAACTTCCCTTAGCGAATTCTTCTTTCGTTGAGATCACTTTAGGATGACGAAGAAGACTCTTTGGTGTAAAGATGATCAAAGGTTTTCTAAATTTAGCTTTCATCTGCCTTCTAAGGATATGAAACATATTAGCAGGCGTCGTAACATCTGCTACGTACATATTATCCTTAGCGCAAAGCTGAAGGAAACGCTCCATTCTAGCCGATGAGTGCTCTGCACCCTGGCCTTCATAACCATGCGGCAATAACATCACCAAACCATTTTGCAATTTCCATTTATCTTCTGCGGCAGAAATATACTGATCTATCATGATCTGGGCTCCATTTACGAAGTCCCCGAACTGGGCTTCCCAGATGGCCAGAGTAGTAGGGCTAGCCATGGAATAACCATAATCGAAACCTACAACCCCATATTCTGATAGCAGGGAATTATAAATAAAGAAATCTCCTTCCCTGCCATTTATATTATTATGAAGAATAATTTCTTCTTCACTATCTTCTACTTTTACAACGGCATGGCGGTGTGAGAAAGTACCACGCTCACTATCCTGCCCGGTAAGCCTAACATTGTAACCTTCGCGCATCAAGGATCCATAAGCAAGATGCTCGGCCATGGCCCAGTCCAGCTTATTGTCTTCAAAGTACATTTTCTTCCTGTTGTCTACGAGCTTTTTGATCTTTCTCATAAACTTTTTGTCTTCAGGAAGCTTAGAGACTGCCTCGGCAACCTCATCCAATTTCTCAAGATCGAAAGTAGTATCGATCTCTTTCATCATTTCATCTTCCTGGACATTCTCGAATCCTTCCCACTCATCCTGCATAAAAGGAGTGATTCTGGTAGTCTCTTCTTTTCTAGAATCTTCCAGCTTTTCTTCTAATGCCGCTTTATAGGTATCTTCTAACTTTTTAAGGTAAGCATCATCTGCCACCCCTTCTTTTTTCAGCTTTTCAAAATAGATATCACGTGCATTTTCATGCTTGGCGATCGCCTTGTATAATTTAGGCTGAGTAAATCTTGGCTCATCCCCTTCGTTATGTCCGTACTTTCTATAACCAAGAAGATCTATAAACACATCCCTTTTGAATTTCATCCTGAAGTCTAATGCAAAAAGAATAGCATGAACCACCGCTTCGGCATCATCGGCATTCACATGTAGTACGGGAGAAAGAGTGACCTTCCCTACATCTGTACAGTAAGTTGAACTTCTTGCATCCAGATAATTTGTAGTAAAACCAATCTGGTTATTTACTACAATATGAATAGTCCCGCCGGTTTGATATCCTTCCAGCTGGGCCATCTGAACTATTTCATATACCAGTCCCTGACCTGCGATCGCCGCATCACCATGAACAAGTATAGGCAGCACTTTGGAATTGTCTCGATCAAAATGACGATCCTGCTTCGCCCGGGTGATCCCTTCAACCACTGCTCCTACTGTTTCCAGGTGAGAAGGGTTGGGAGCGATATTTATATTTATTTCATTACCATTATCGGTAGTTCGGCAGGAAGTCCAGCCAAGGTGATATTTAACATCTCCATCAAAAATATCCTGTTCATAATCCTTCCCGTCGAATTCACTAAAGATATCTTTAGCATTCTTCCCGAAGATATTGGTAAGTGTATTCAATCTACCACGGTGGGCCATTCCCATTACAAAATCCTTCACTCCAAGTTCCGCTGCTTTTTCTATAAGCGCATCCAGGGCGGGGATTAAACTTTCTCCTCCTTCAAGTGAAAAACGTTTCTGACCTACATATTTTGTGTGTAGAAAGCTTTCGAAAGAAACCGCTTCATTCAGTTTCTTTAAAATTTGCTTTTTCTGTGTCTCATCGAATTTTGGATGATTTTCATTCACATTAAGCTTTTCCTGGATCCATTCGATCTCTTCAGGCTTTCGAATATACATATACTCGATCCCAATCGATTCGCAATAGATATTTTCAAGATGCCTAATGATCTCTTTTAGAGTGGTAGGACCAATCCCTATAATATCACCAGCATTGAAAGTAGTTTGAAGATCGCTCTCCTCTAAACCGAAATTGCTAATATCGAGGGTGGGTGAATATTTTCTTCGTTCCCTTACCGGGTTGGTCTTTGTGAATAAATGCCCTCTGGTGCGATAACCGTCGATCAACCTGATCACCTGGAATTCTTTTACCACATGGGTTGGTATCTCTCCTTCAGCAAAATTTACAGGAGCTTCACTTAATACTTCCTCTGAAATGCCATCTTGTTGCATCCCAAAGTCGAATCCCTGGAAAAAAGCCCTCCAACTGGGCTCCACGCTATCGGGATATTTTAGATATTGATCGTAAAGTTCTGCGAAATATGCAGTATGAGCAGCATTTAGAAATGAAAATCTATCCATAGAATTGAAACAAATGTTTCTTTTGTTATAAAAAACATAGCAAAAATACAATTTTTAAAAAAAACAGCTTGCAGGCATTATGATAATTCTCTATTGGATTATAGGAATTTTAACAATCGCCTGAAACTCGCATTTCTGCAAGTTAGATGGGATAAATTTTTTAGAAAAATTTTTTTAAACCTGTCGGTCCATCAGTATTTTTCCAAAACTACGAAGCGGTTCCTTCTTCTCTTCGGTCAATTCTATCCTGTCTAGAATTTTAAAAGCTTTATCGGTATAACTTTCTATTTCCTTTCTTGTAAGTTCGGCCGCACCGCTAGATTCGAAAAGGGCTTTTACCGCTTCTATCTTTCCTGAATTAGCGGCTGGAGAAATGGTATATAAATGTTCAAGCTGTAAAGCCTCACTCCTATCAGCAAGCTCTAAGGTTTTCAAATAAAGAAAGGTCTTTTTATTTTCAATGATATCACCACCAGGTTGCTTCCCAAACGTCTCAGGATCCCCAAAAGCATCCAGGTAATCATCCTGAAGCTGAAAAGCAATTCCAAGCAACCTTCCATATTGATAGATCGCATCTCTGCATTCCTGGGAAGTACCGGCAACGATGGCCCCCATTTGAAGTGAGGCACCAACCAATACTGCAGTTTTATATTCGATCATCAATAGATAATCCTCTATACTAACGTTATCCCTGGTCTCAAAATCTATATCGTATTGCTGCCCCTCGCAAACCTGTATCGCCGTTTTGGTGAAAAGCTTGGAAAGCTCTTTAAAAGTATCTCCCTCGTAATTTTCAAAAAGCTGGTAAGCATTAATCAGCATCGCATCCCCGGATAATATCCCGGTATTTATATCCCATTTTTCATGCACTGTTTCCTTACCCCTTCTAATTGGGGCGTCATCCATAATATCATCATGCACCAGAGAAAAATTATGGAAGATCTCGATGGCCAGAGCGGCATCCAAAGCTTTTTTATAATTGCAGTCAAAAATTTCTGTAGCCATAAGAACCAGGACAGGCCTAAGTCTTTTTCCACCTTGTTCAAGTATATAAACCATTGGTTCATACAAATTTGCAGGTTCTTTTACCTTGATTTTTTCGTGCAGGTAGTCTATAATTGCTTCTCTGTACTGGGAAATGGAAAGCATGAAGGAAAAATTTTTTCGCTAAAATACCATAATTGCTAGTATTTCAAATTTTAAGCAGATGTTAAATAATCGTAAAACTTTGGAAACTTTTATTGTTTTTAAAGTTTCCGTGACTTAAATTTGCCGAAAATTTTCTGCAAGTGAGAGAAGCAATTTTAAATACCGCCGCTGAGATGTTCCTCAATTATGGCTTTAAAAGTGTAACCATGGATGATATCGCCGAAAAACTCGGCATATCTAAAAAGACTATATACACTCATTATTCTACTAAAAGTAAATTGGTTTTGGCAACGAGCCATCATGTTTTTGAAAATATTAATTCTGGAATTGAAGAGATCAGAAATAAAAAACAAAATCCAATACAGGAGAATTTTGAGATCAAAAAATTTGTGATACGTCACTTGAAGGACGAGAAAGCCTCTCCTCATTTTCAATTACAAAAATATTATCCGAAAGCTTTTGAGAGCCTCAGAACGAGGCAATTTGACCTACTGGAAAGTTGTATTAGTGAAAATATCCGGAGAGGGATCGAAAGTGGTTATTACCGAGAGGATCTTCCTATCGACTTTATAAGCCGAATTCATTTTGTTGGTATGATGGGTGTTAAGGACAAAGATCTTTTCCCTGTGGAAGAATACAGCCATTCTGAGCTAATGCAGTATTTTCTGGAATATCACCTCAGAGCTATCTGCACCCCAAAAGGAATAAAAATTCTAGAAGAAATTTTAAATGAGAAATAAAACAAGTTTAATATTTAGCCTTTTCCTGATTATTTCTGCGGCATTAAAGGCCCAGGAGGAAGCCCCGAAAATCTATCAGCTATCTATTGAAGAAGCGATAGAATTCGCGATAGAAAATAACTACCAGTCCTTAATCGCCGAAAAAGATGTGGAGATTGCCTTGAAACAAAAATGGGAGATCATTGCGCAAGGACTTCCCCAAATAAATGCCGCCGTAGATTATCAGAATTTTTTAAAACAACCGGTTACCTTATTACCGGCTGCTGCATTCGATAATACCCAAAGCACCATAGATATAGTAGAAGAATATTTTGATAATGCCGAAAGGAACGACACACCGGTAGACACACCGGAAGGTTTTATTCCCGTAAGATTTGGTACCAAGCAAAGCGTTAATGCTACAGCAACCTGGAGTCAGCTAATCTTTGACGGATCTTATATTGTAGGAATTCAGTCTGTGAAAACACTTTTACAGATTTCAAAAAATGCAAAAACCAAGACCGATCTGGAAATCAAAAAAGCGGTTATAAGTGCATATGGAAATGTTCTGCTTGCTGAAGAAAGCGTAGATATCCTGGAGAATAATGTCGAAACGGTTCAGAAGAACTTTAACGACACCCAGAAAATTTATGAAAACGGCCTTGCTGAACAAGAAGATGTTGAACAACTTGAAATCACGCTGCTAAGGCTGAAGAACAATTTAAGCCGCAGCGAACGAATGAGGGATATCGCTTATGAACTGCTTAATCTAAGCCTGGGTATTCCGGTTGAAAACAGGGTGATTCTTACCGATGACCTGGACGGACTGGCCATGAAATATTACGACCCGTCTATACTAAACAGAGAGATCCCTATTGAGGAAAACATTGATTACAGGATTGCAAAGAATTCGGCCGAATCTGCTGAAATTCAGGTTAAACTTCAAAAAGCAAAAGCCCTGCCTACACTTAGTGGTTTTGTGAATTACGGTTACCAGGGATTTGCTGATAGGTTCACTTTCCTAAATGACGACCAGGAATACTTTGGGCAGTCCATCCTGGGAGTAAGTCTTAACATTCCAATTTTTAGTAGTGGAATGAGACATTCCAGAACCCAGCAAAGAGAACTAGAATATGAGCAGGCTCTGCTTGACCTGGAACAAACCGAGAACGACGTGAAACGCCAGATAAATATGGCCAAGAGCGAATATGAATTCTCTATTGAAAATTACCAGACCTCGGTGAGAAATCTTGAACTTGCTGAAAGAATAGAAAATAAGAATCAAACGAAATTCTTTGAAGGTATCGCCAGCAGTTTTGAATTGACCGAAGCACAAAGACAATTATATAATGCCCAGCAGGAGTATTTACAATCTATGTTGGATGTGATCACTGCCAAGGCAGAACTTGAAAATTTACTAGACACGAGAACCTATTCACCAGAAAACTAAAAATAACCTCATCGAAATGAAAAATATATTCTACATCCTGTCACTTTCGCTTCTTTTCTTAAGCGTTTCCTGTGGAGAACCTAAGAAGAATTCCACCGAAGCGATTCTGGAAAGCAATGACCTTGAAAAGATCCAGCAGAAACGTGACGAATTAACTAATGAAATGGTTGCCATTGAATCAGACATCAGGCAACTGGATGAAAAGATCAAGGAAATAAATCCTGAAAAAAACATCCCATTAATCACTTCTTATGAGGTGAAATCTGAAGAATTCAATCATTACCTGGAACTCCAGGGAAGCGTGGAAACCAAAAAGAATGTGGTTTTAAATGCTGAAATGGCTGGAGTCCTGGAAAGGGTTTATGTATCTGAGGGACAAAACGTTTCTAAAGGACAAACCCTTGCTAAAATTGATGACGGAGGTTTAAGTCAGCAATTAGCACAGATGGAAACCCAGCTAGACCTGGCTAAAACTACTTTTGAACGTCAAAAGCGTTTATGGGACCAGCAAATTGGTAGCGAGATGCAATACCTACAGGCTAAGTCTAATTATGAGGGCCAGGTAAATGCGGTGAACCAGATGAAAAGCCAGTTAGCAAAATCAGTAATTACTGCCCCATTTTCCGGAGAGGTGGACGATATAATTACCGAAGAAGGAAACGTGGTATCTCCCGGGCAAACACCAATTTTAAGATTGGTGAATCTTAACGACATGTATATTAAGACCGATGTACCTGAAAGTTATATATCTGATGTAACCGAAGGCAAGAACGTACAGGTAACCTTCCCGGTTCTTGGAGAAACGGTAGAAACAAAGGTGAAGCAAACCGGAAATTACATCAACCCTAACAACAGGACCTTTAAGGCAGAAATTGAGGTTCCAAATCAGAAAAAGGATATCAAGCCAAATCTAACGGCAAGACTGAAAATTAACGATTACACCAATGAAAATGCTATCCTGGTACCCCAAAATATCGTATCAGAAAATGCAGAAGGAGAGCAATACCTGTTCGTGGTTGAGAATATAAATGAAGGAAAAGGGACAGCAAAACAGGTAATTATCGAGACCGGTAAAACCCAGGGTGATAAGATCGAGATCCTGAAAGGACTGGAAGATGGAGACATGGTGATCCAGGAAGGTGCCCGAAGTGTAAAAGAAGGGCAAACCGTGAAATTAATCAACTACTAACAAGGCATTTATGGCTAAGAAAAAAACGCATTTAGAGAAAGAATTCCCCCTTTCTTCATGGGCTATCAAGAATAAGACTACCATTTATATTGGGATGATCCTTATTCTGTTCTTCGGAATTTCAGCCTATTTCAGCATGCCCCGTGAGAGTTTTCCAGAGATTAAGGAAACGAAGATCTATGTGAGTTCACTGTATCCCGGGAACACGGCAGAGGATATCGAAAAGCTCATCACCAACCCGTTAGAGGATAAATTAAAGACGGTAAGTAATGTGGTGGAGATCATCTCTACCTCTCAGGAAGACTACTCGATGATCACCGTTGAGTTTGACGAGGATATTTCGGTAGAACTTGCCAAACAAAAAGTGAAGGACGAAATAGATTCTGAAACTTCAAGTGAAGACTGGCCTACATTCAACGGCGCAAAGGTAGAACCTAACGTCTTTGAGCTAAGTCTATCTGAAGAAATGCCAATTCTGAACATTAACATTTCTGGAGATTATCCGGTAATGAAGCTGAAAGAATTCGGTGAATACCTTGAAGATGAAATAGAAAACCTTCCCGAAATCAAAAAGGTTGATATTCGAGGTGCCCAGGAAAAAGAAATTGAGGTAGCGGTTGACATTTACAAGATGATGGCGTCCTCGGTGAGTTTTAACGATATCACAAGTGCCATTAGCAATGGGAACATGACCATGTCTGCCGGCAACTATATCGCCAGTGGACAAAGGCGTACCATTAGGGTGCTTGGAGAGATCGAAAATCCCGAAGAGCTTGAAAATTTTGTTGTAAAATCTGAAGATGGCGATAATGTTTATTTGAAAGATATCGCAGACATCAGTTTCAAAGCAAAAGACCGAACCACTTATGCCAGGGAATTTGGTGAAAGCGTGGTGATGCTGGACGTAAAGAAAAGATCTGGAAAGAACATGGTGGAAGCTGCTGAAAAGATCGAGGAGATCGTAGAAGATGCCAAGGCCAATGTTTTCCCATCAAATCTTAAGATTTCGATTACCAATGACCAGTCTTCGAAAACCATAGGACAGGTAGATGACCTGGTTAATAATATCATTTTCGGTATTATACTAGTGGTAACGGTTTTGATGTTCTTCCTGGGTTTCAAAAACGCACTTTTCGTAGGATTCGCTATCCCAATGTCTATGTTCATGTCCCTGATGATCCTGAATCAATTAGGGTATACTATGAACACGATGATCTTATTTGGTTTGATCATGGGTCTCGGGATGCTTGTGGATAATGGTATTGTGGTTGTTGAAAATGTTTACCGACTCATGGATGAGGAAGGTTACAGCAGGATCGAAGCGGCCAAGGAAGGAATTGGAGAGATCGCCTTCCCTATTATAATCTCCACAGCCACTACCGTTGCAGCCTTTATTCCGCTAGGATTATGGCCGGGACTAATGGGGCAGTTCATGATCTATTTCCCAATTACACTGTCGGTGGTTCTGGGTTCATCTCTATTTGTAGCCATATTTTTCAATTCGGTTCTGGTTTCACAATTCATGAAAACCGAAGACAGGAACATGCCATTAAAAACCATCATTAGGGTTTCCCTGATAATTGTAACAATCGGGTTTGCGATCTTCTTCTTCGGAGGAGAATACAGAGCCCTTGGCTCCCTAATGATCTTTACGGCTATCATGGTTTGGGTTTACAGGCTGGTACTTCGAAAAATGGCTAATAATTTCCAGAAAAGTTCTTTGGTTAAATTAGAGAACTGGTACGAAAGAAGACTAACCTCATCTTTCAGAAAAAAACGTCCATACTGGATCGTTGGTGCGACATTTTTATTACTTATCGTCGCCTTTATGGCCTTTGGAGCTTCCCTTGCGTCCCAGCGAACCAAGGTGGAATTTTTCCCGGATAATAAGCCTAACCAGATCATTGTATATATCGAATATCCGGAAGGTACCGCCATTGAGAAAACAAATGCGATCACCAAAGAGATAGAGAACCGTGTATATAATATCCTGAATAGTCCGGAATATATGGACAATGGTTACAATTTCCTCGTAGAAAGTGCAGTTTCTCAGGTTGGTGAAGGTGCCGGAAACCCTCAAACCGACGGAGGTTCAGCAGCTGAAATGCCTCATAAGGGGAAGATCACTGCTTCTATGAGAGAGTATAAATACCGTAGAGGGAAGGATAGTGAGGTACTTCGTCAGAAAGTTCAGGAAGCTTTAGACGGAATCTATCCCGGTGTTCTCATTTCGGTTGAAAAAGATCAAAATGGTCCGCCCGCTGGAGCTCCAATTAACATTGAACTTGAAGGAGAAAATTATAATGAACTGATCGCGACTGCAGAGCAGATGCGAAAATACATTAATAGCAAGAATATACCTGCGATCGATGAATTAAAGATCGATGTCAACAAAGATAAGCCTTCCATGCTGGTTGAAGTAGACCGGGAAAAAGCAGGAGAGTTAGGTGTTAGCGCAGGCCAGGTTGGTCAACAACTACGAAACTCCATTTTTGGTACCAAAGCCGGTGTTTATAAAGAGGGTGGCGAAGATTATGATATATATGTGAGATTTGATGAAGACAGTCGTTATAACAATAGCGCCTTATTCAATCAAACCTTAACTTTTAGAAATAATAAAGGGCAGTTAAGAGAGATTCCATTATCTGCGGTCACTTCCAAGAGTAACAAATCTGGATTTAGTGCAATTAAGCACAGGGATACCCGAAGGGTGGTGACGGTATATTCGGCATTAACTCCAGGTTATACCGATGCTGGTGCCGCAGTAAGTCAAATTCAGAACGAAATGAGGAATTTCCACGGGATTCCTGATAATATTAGTATTGATTATACAGGACAGCTGGAAGAACAGAATAAACAACAGGCATTCCTGATGGGTGCTTTCTTTAGTGGTCTTGGACTTATATTCCTTATTTTGATATTCCAGTTCAATTCTATTTCAAAACCACTAATTATCATGATCGCGATATTCCTGAGTTTGATTGGTGTATTCGGCGGAATTGTGATATCAGGTGCTCCTTTTGTAATTATGATGACCATGATGGGAATTATTTCCCTCGCCGGAATCGTGGTTAATAATGGGGTAGTCCTTCTTGATTATGCTCAGCTCCTTATAGATCGAAAAAAGTTGAGAATGGGTATTCCAGAAGATGAATATTTGCCAAAGAATGAATTGCTGCTCACGATCATTAAAGCTGGAAAGGCTCGTTTAAGACCTGTATTATTAACGGCCATAACCACGATTTTAGGATTGATTCCCCTGGCAATTGGCCTTAACCTTGACTTTTTCTCACTTTTCGATCAGTTCAATGCGAACATCTATTTTGGTGGGGATAATGTTATTTTCTGGGGACCTCTTGCCTGGACAGTAATTTATGGATTGATGGTTGCCACTTTCCTTACCCTTATCATTGTTCCATTATTGTTCTATATCGCAATGAGGATCAAGATGTGGGTGCATAGTAAAAGATCCAGTTCAGAAACCACTGAAACCAGAGAACCTTCAGAAGTAGAGTTCGCTGAATGATAATTCATCAAATGTGGAGAATAAAAAAAGCCCGAAGCGATGCTTCGGGCTTTTTTTTTAAAGTTCCTTTAATGCAGTAAAGATCATTGTTTTCTTCTCACTAGATAAGCTATTGGTCATCGCGAGCCAATCTTCGAACAGATCAAAACTCCACCTCTGAAGGTCTGTTCTGTTCGAGTCTAAATATTCTTTAAAGGAAACTAAATAATCATTATCAACGGTATCTTGAAGAATAGAATCTACGATTTTAAATAACCTTCTTATAACCAATTCGTCATTAGCAATGAATTCAAACTTCATTAATTCATCCATGTAATTAGAAGCCTCTTCAAAATCTTCACTTATATAAAATACTTCTAAAAGGCTTAACTGCTCCAGATAATTTATCCTATCACTCTCTCTGCTTTGTTCAATCTTTTTTCTATAATACTCTTTTGCATTCGTAAAATATCGACGAGCCAGATCATCTTTACCCAGCTTTTTAGCAAGAAGGCCAGTAGATGTCCAACTACTTTTATCAAACCTTCCAGAAAAATATTCCAATCCTTCTAAAGCATCGAGGCTATCACCAACTTTTAATTGTAATTCTGCTCTTTCTTTAAAATGAGGAATTATATAATTAAGAATATAAGGCCCCCTAATTGTATCCTGATAAATAGCCTTATCGTAGTAGGTGATCGCCTTTTCATATTCTTTATTTTCCCTTAAAGCACGGGCATAATCTGCCGGCCGTATATTCTCAGCGGTATATGCACTGTCAAGTATAAATGCCTTATTAAAGATCTCGATGATATTTTTCTTATCACTTTTATACTTCTTGGCGTATGCGTAATCCAAATAAGCACTAGCCATACTTTCTGACCTTTTGATATCTTCAAATTCAACATATCCGAAATCTTCAGCGAACACTAAAAAATCTTCACTATTGTTGAAGGAATAAGAAAGTCTGTCAGCTTCACTTAAGCTAAAAGAAATTTTTTCCAGGTATGGCGCTTTTAAAATTTGTTCTGGAATAGAGTCTATAACGCTACCGCCCAGCTCAAGAGTTTCACCTAGAAAATTTTCCCAGCCCACATCCGGTAAATTGTGAACTCCCACACCTCTCAATTCCGTTCTGTATTTTTTTGATGGCAGTTTTAATAAAATCTGAAATAAATTTTCAGAATCTAAAGTGCTTAGATCTTTAAAGTAAAGCCTTTTAATATTTGCAAGTTTTGAAAAACTTTCCGGAATTTTTCTTATTCGGTTAAATTCTCTTTTTCTGTTTTTATTGAAATCACTGTTTTCTGTAATTGATACATAGCTAATTTCCTGACCTTTATTTCCTCCAAGAATAAAATCTTCAAGGGCTATCATATTCCCAATATCTTCAGGAAGTGCTTCAATATCATTATAAGAAATATTAAAAATTTTAAGTTCTCTTAACTGAGTTATGGACCCCGGAAGGGATTGCAAATAATTATCTCCGAGATTTAAATTTACAAGGTTTTTTAACTCTCCAAAATCCGACGGTAAGCCTTTTAATTTATTTGCATTTAAATTGAGATCCCTCAGATTTTTAAGTTGGGTAAAATCATTTGGTAATTTCTCTAACTGATTAAAGGCTAAATTAAATTTCTCAAGCTTACGAAGTTCACCTATTCCAACCGCAATTTTTGCAACTCTATTTTTTGCCAGGTCCAGTTCTTCCAGGTTCTTTAAACTACTTATATCTCTTGGAATCTCTGAAATGTGATTTTCATTTAGTTTCAGAATTCTAAGATCTTGTAGTTCCTCTAGACCTCCTGGCATTTCTGAAAGATTTGAATATCCTAAGTCTAAAATTTGCAAATTTTGAGCCGAGCTTAAATTGATGCTCTCTAACTTTTCGGAATGTATGGTAAGAGACTTTAAATTATTAAGTTCATAAGCAAAGGGAGTGATCTCATATGATATAATTCCATCCAATTCTAATACTTCAAGATTATTAAATTTCTCAAAGCTTATTTCCGTGGTATCGGTTTTCAGGCTGGTCCATTTAATTTTTTTTAAACTAGATGGCAGCACATCCATTAGATCTGCAATCCTATCAATATTACAATTAACCAATTCTAGACTCTCCAATTTATCAAGTTTATCTATAGCGGTTAAATTCTCCCGGTTGAGATTTGTATAATAAAGTTTAAGATAATTTATACGGGGAAAAGTAGATTTGGCTAATAATCCAATATCTTTTTTAATATTTTGAGGCTCCAGGAATAACGTATTTAGCTGGTTCATTTCCTGTATTCCATCTGGAAAAGAAATATTCGTATAGCCTAATAACTTCAAACCCTCTAAGTTTTTTAAACCTGTAATATTTTCTGGGATTTTTAGTTCATCGTTAACATGCGACAGTCCCAAATATTTTAGTCTTGATAAGTTCTTTAATTCTTCGAATAGCGATTGAAGATCGATTTCGAAAGAACCTGATATTTGGAGATATTTTAAATTTTTAAGCTGGCCAATTTCAGAAGGAATTACTAATTCTTCAATCTCCTTATTTCTCCCAATGCTTAGGCCTGTTTTAATTTCCAAGAATTCCAATTCAGGAAACTTTTTTAATTCTCTTATCTGATTTTTTAAAGTGTCATTAGATTGAAAAGAAATGAAGACATTTTTGATCTTTAAACTATCCACTTTAGATTTTTCATAAAACTTCGAATTATGTTCACTAAAATCTAGGATTGCTTTATCTTCCTGCCCCTGCACAAAACCAGGTAAACCACGATTTCTAATATCATGGGAAAAAAAGCTCTTGGCTAGAAAACTATTATCTTCATTTTCCTGCCCTGAAGAAAGATTGAAAAAGGCTAGGAATAGGCTAAGTAACAAGAAACGGAGAGACATAAAAGGTTTATTTTTCGGATAATTTTGGAATTTTCACTAAACTAAATAAAAAACCCCGGAGCGATGCTCCGGGGTTCTTAATATAAAATTTATTTTTTTCTATTGATTGCTAACCAATGAACTCTCGCTTTTCCAACTATTTACACTAGCAATTACGCTATTTTGATAGTCCACTTCAGTAAGTTTATCTTCAGACCAGAAAAACCATTTTCCGCTTTTCTTACCATTCTCGTAATTTGCGATGGCTGTCTTTTCACCATTTTGGTCGTAAGAAACCCACTCCCCGTGGAGTCTGCCGTCCTTGTACGTACCTTCCTGTTTAACACTTCCATCTTCATAATAAAACGTTCCTTTGATTAAATCTCCCTGCTTTTCAAAAACAGGTTTAGGGTCTTTATCTTGGGCCATAGCAACGCTTCCAGTCACGAATATCGCCGCCATCAATATATTCTTTATAGTCTTCATAGGTGCTTTTTATTAACGTTTACATTACAAATATACACAAAGTTTACAGATAATCAATATTTACGTAACATTAAGTTAACATTGAAAGGTTTAAATCCTTGCTTTCAGAACCTTACAAACTTCACCTGAGTTAACATAGAGGTTTACTCGAATAATTTTTAGGTGGGAAAGGTTCAGTAAAACTGTTTAACTTCTTACTTTTGTGCCCATTCTAAATTAAAAGGATAAAATGTACAGAAGTCATACCTGCGGTGAACTTAATGCTCAGCAAATTGGAAACAAAGTAACCCTCTCTGGATGGGTTCAAAAAGTTAGAAATAAAGGATTCATGATCTGGGTAGATCTGCGAGATCGATACGGAATTACCCAGCTGATATTTGATGAAGAAAGATCTTCCAAAGAGCTTATGGATAAGGCAGGTAGCCTGGCCCGGGAATTCGTGATCCAGGTTGAAGGTTCTGTTATAGAAAGAGAGTCTAAAAATCTAAATATCGCCACAGGAGAAATTGAAGTTCTTGTAGAAGACTTCAAAATTCTGAATTCTTCTAAAACTCCTCCTTTTACTATTGAAGATGAAACAGATGGTGGGGAAGATCTTAGAATGAAATATCGCTACCTGGATATTAGAAGAAATCCGGTGAAGAATAAATTAATGTTCCGCCACCAGGTTGGCATGAAAGTGAGAAATTACCTTTCAAATGAAGGCTTCATCGAGGTTGAAACTCCTTACCTGATTAAATCCACTCCGGAAGGTGCCCGTGACTTCGTGGTACCAAGTAGAATGAACGAAGGTCAGTTTTACGCCCTTCCTCAATCTCCCCAAACCTTCAAACAACTATTGATGGTAGGCG
This sequence comes from Christiangramia lutea, assembly GCF_022489035.1. Classification (GTDB taxonomy): domain Bacteria; phylum Bacteroidota; class Bacteroidia; order Flavobacteriales; family Flavobacteriaceae; genus Christiangramia; species Christiangramia lutea. Next base: position 1,274,121 of record NZ_JAKVTV010000001.1, on the reverse strand, counting down.
GAATGGACAAGTATTTCCAAATCGTTAAGTGTTTTAGAGATGAAGACCTTAGGGCAGATCGCCAGCCGGAATTCACCCAGATAGACTGCGAGATGGCATTTGTAGAGCAGGAAGATATCCTGAATATTTTTGAAGGTTTAACCAGGCATTTATTAAAGGAAATTAAAGGTGTTGACGTAGCGGAGTTCCCTAGAATGACCTATGAGGACGCCATGAGAAAATACGGAAATGACAAACCAGATATCCGTTTTGGAATGGAGTTCGCTGAAATGGATGAGCTCGCTAAAAATAAAGGTTTCAAAGTATTCGATCAGCAGGAACTAGTTGTTGGGATCGCGGTTCCAGAAGCAGCTTCATTTACCAGAAAAGAGATCGACAAATTGATCTCATGGGTGAAAAGGCCTCAAGTTGGTGCAAACGGACTGGTTTGGGCAAAATATAACGAAGACGGCAGTTTAAAATCTTCCGTAGATAAATTCTTTTCACAGGAAGATCTGAAAGCTTGGGCTGAAGCTTCTGGTGCAAAACCAGGTGACCTAATCCTAGTTATGGCGGGTAATGCAGATAAAACCAGGACCCAGCTTAGCGCCTTGAGAATGCATTTAGGAAACGAACTTGGTCTTAGAAAAGCTGATGAATTTGCTCCGCTTTGGGTAGTAGACTTTCCTCTTCTGGAATGGGATGAAGAAACCGAAAGGTTCCACGCGATGCATCATCCATTCACCTCTCCTAAAAAAGAAGATTTTGCTTTACTAGAAACAGAACCGGGTAAAGTTAGAGCGAATGCATATGACCTTGTTTTAAACGGAAATGAAATTGGTGGTGGTTCTATCCGGATACATGACAAGGAGACGCAATCTCAAATGTTCAAATATCTTGGGTTCTCTCCAGAAGAAGCTAAAGAGCAATTTGGATTCCTAATGGATGCCTTCCAGTATGGAGCTCCGCCACACGGTGGAATTGCATTTGGATTTGACAGATTGGTAGCCATCTTAGGTGGGCAGGAAAGTATTAGAGACTTTATCGCTTTCCCGAAAAATAATGCGGGGCGTGATGTAATGATCGATGCACCGGCAAAACTTGATAATAAGCAATTAGCCGAATTACATCTTCAATTGAAATTATAAATATTTAATCCCGCGTATTGCGGGATTTTTTATATTCATAAGCTAATTCCCTAAAGGTGGCAAAATTTGGTAAATCTTTGTTGCATAAATTCCTGAACTGGAAATCCAGGAATCTTTCGCATCGTCAATTCCTTATGATCATAAGTGCGATCATAGGTTTCATTGCCGGGATATGCGCAGTCACCATTAAGAACTCAACACATTTTATTCAGGTACTTTTAAAGGGCGATCCGTTTATTAATTATCATAATGCCTTTTATTTTATATTTCCTGTGATAGGCCTTCTAATTGTATATCTTATAATTAAGTTCATCATTCGGAGGAAAATAGGCCAGGGAATCCCTTCTACGCTTTATGCTATTTCAAGACAAAAGGGTATCATGAAGCGATTCCAGATGTATTCCTCCTTAATCACGGCACCTATAACGGTGGGTTTCGGAGGCTCGGTTGGTTTAGAGGCACCAACCGTGGCTACAGGTGCATCTATAGGCTCCAATTTATCCAGACTATTTTTGCTAAATCAAACCACCCGTACACTTTTAATAGGTTGTGCTGCTGCCGGAGCCATGTCTTCGATCTTTAATGCACCAATCGCAGCCATAATTTTTGCCATAGAAGTCTTCAGCCTGGACCTGACATTAACCTCTCTGCTTCCTCTTCTTATTGCTTCAGTATCGGCAGTACTTACTTCTTATTTTTTTTACGGAAGTGAAATGATCCTGCCTTTTTCTCTTGAGGATGCGTTTACCATTTCTGAAGTGCCCTATTATATATTACTTGGAACACTAGCTGCCGGCTGCTCTATCTATTTTACAAGAGTTCATTTCAGGCTTATGAAACTAATGTTCCAGATCAAGTCTAAAATTCTAAGGCTGCTAACCTCAGGACTTCTTTTGGGTTTGATCATTTATTTCATCCCACCACTGTACGGGGAAGGTTACAGTGTAGTGAATAATTTACTCCAGGAAAATTATCTGGAAGCGCTCGGAACAAACCTTTTTAACGCATACCTGGAAAACATCTGGGTAGTGATCATATTATTAACCGGCCTGGTATTATTTAAGATCATAGCAACCTCCCTTACTCTTAGCGCCGGTGGTATAGGTGGTATTTTTGCCCCTGTGATGTTTATGGGAAGTGCCATGGGGCACGGGTTCGCGTTGCTTTTAAACAATCTGGGGTTATTCGATAACCAGATCTCAGTAAGTAATTTCACCCTGGTAGGTATGGCAGGATTGATGGCGGGAGTTCTTCATGCACCACTCACTGCGATCTTCCTAATCGCAGAGCTCACCCATGGATACGAACTTTTTATCCCGCTTATGATCACTGCCGCGATCTCCTACATGATCACCAGTAAATTTCAGCCACATTCGGTATATACCATGGAACTGGCACAAAGAGGCGATTTACTAACGCATGATAAGGATCAAACAGTTCTCACTCTTATGAATATCTCACAAGTGATCGAAAAGAACTTTATTCCGCTCGAGATCGATATGAATCTTGGAGATGTGATCCATCAGGGAGTGGTAAAATCGTCCCGTAATATTTTTCCGGTGATCGACGAAAATCGTAATTTCATGGGGATCATACTTCTGGACGACATCAGGCCAATCATGTTCAACGAGAAGCTCTATGACGAAGTTAAGGTGCAGGATATCATGCAACAGGCCCCAGAGATCATAGATCTTGAAACAGACCGAATGAAGGCCATCATGCAAAAATTCCAGGAAAGCAATGCCTGGAATCTACCTGTTGTAAAGGAGGGAAAATATGTAGGTTTTATATCTAAATCGAAAATGCTTACGGCCTACCGCAAGAAATTAATAGAAGTAACGGTTTGATCGAAAACCGGAAATTCAAAAAATAATACAGAAATGAAGCTTTTTATGAAAATATTAGGAATTGCCATCCTTATCGCAATTGGTGTTGGTTTCTATTTCAGACTTAATGACCAGATCCTTACCGGAGACAGGATAATTGGTCTCGCAGTTCTGGCAAGTGCGTTTATCCTAATGCCCATCTTTCTTTACGTACGTTGGAGAGGTAAAAAATTAAAGGATTATACCCTTTCTGAAGATAATCTAAAGAAGATGAGGGAGAAGGGTATTGATTAGGGCGTTAACATAAAAAAAACACAAAAAAATCTGATTTTCAGAGGATTCTAAAATATTATCTAGTATGTTTGTGCTTTATTAATTATTATTTTTTATGCAAGGCACAGTAAAATTTTTCAATGAATCTAAAGGTTATGGATTCATTACCAACGACGACACCAAAAGAGACATTTTCGTACACATCACTGGTTTAAACGGTGAAACTATCCAGGAAGGTGATAGAGTTGAGTACGAAGAGACAGAAGGAAGAAAAGGAGTGAACGCTACAGAAGTACGCGTGATCGAATAATATATTTTTTCTGAGAGAAATTAAAAAGCCGCTTTAAAGCGGCTTTTTTTATGCATTTTCCTTTAATGTATTCCCCACTCCTTCAAGCATGGTTTCCACCATTTTTTCAAGGTCGAATTCAGGGTCCCAGCCCCAATCCTCACGGGCCGAACTATCATCTATACTTGATGGCCATGATTCAGCAATCTGCTGTCTGAAATCTGGCTCATAATTTATCTTGAAATTATCGATATGTTTTTTGATCTCTTCGGCAAGGATTTCAGGAGTAAAACTAATCGCCGCCAGGTTGTAAGAAGACCTTATTTTAACCTTTTCAGCCGGTGCTTCCATAATATCTACGGTGGCCTTAATGGCATCGTCCATATACATCATTGGCAGGGCCGCATCATGATCTAAGAAACTGGTATATTCAGAATTTTTTAAAGCTTCATGAAAGATCTCTATGGCATAATCTGTAGTTCCTCCTCCAGGAAGCGTTTTATAACTTATAATTCCTGGATACCTGATGCTACGCACATCCACCCCGAACTTATTATAGAAATATTCGCACCAGCGCTCACCGGTTTGTTTACTAATACCATAAACCGTTGTTGGCTCCATGATGGTTGTTTGCGGAGTCTTGTCTTTTGGTGTGGTAGGCCCGAAAACAGCAATACTAGATGGCCAGAAGACCTTGTCTATTTTACCATCTTTGGCAAGGTTCAGAACATGAAATAAAGAATCCATATTCAGTTCCCAGGCTTTCATAGGAGCCTTTTCTGCAGTCGCACTAAGCATAGCCGCCATAAGATAAACCTCTTTCACCTCATATCTCTCAATGATCTCCTTAAGGTGAGACTCATCTGTTGCATTCAAAATTTCAAAAGGACCCGATTGCATTAATTCCTTTGCTCCTTCCCTGATGTCACTGGCTACCACGTTCTGGTCTCCATGAATCTCTCTTAACTTCAGCGTAAGTTCAGTACCAATTTGTCCACAGGCACCTATTATCAATATTCTACCGGCCATAGATTAAATTTTTTGCAAATATATTTAATTATAGAGAGGAAATCGCAATCTTGAGATTTTCTTAGGTCATTCTGTTATAAAATCTTCAATGAATTTTATTTTCTTAAGATCTGTAAATAATGAATAACTTTGTAGAAGACCGGATATCCACATGAATAAATTTATCTTCTTAATCGCTGTTTTTATCCTCATTTCCTGTAAAACCGACAAGGATGCAGATAATATGGCCGAAAACAAAATCGACACTACCGCTTTTCAAAAACAACTTGATTTTGAAAACCCAGATTATATCCTTGAGCCTGAGGCCAGGGAATATGCCCTGAAATGGATCGAATATATTACCGCTCAAAACGAAATTAAGAACCTGGAGAACGCAACCGTTAATGAAATAAAGAACAATGCAGGTTCCATTGCCCAGATCATGGAATCCTTAAAGAATTCTGTTCCAGACAGTCTGAAATCTACTGCTGTGGAAGCCCGGTTAAACGTAGTAAACACCAAAGCTCAGTTACTAAAGCAATATTCCGGGAGACAGGATCCGGACGCTGAGGATATCGCTAAAACCAGCCAGGAACTTCACCTTGAATTCAATAATCTGAAACTACAAATGAATGAGATTTTCCTTAAATCTCTGGAAGATTTTGAGGAAGAACTGGAACAGTTCGAGGAGCTGGAAAATGAACAAAAGCAGGATAGCATTTCTGATTGATTTAAATCAACATCTAAAAACCTTAACTTAATACAAATTATTCCGATGAAGAAATTAATACTATTAACAGCTATCTTAATTGGTTCATGCTCCATTTATAATTTGCAAGCTCAGGTAAAGAATTCAGAGAAAAATATAAAGGCGGTAAAAAAACAGGTTAATAAAACCATTGGAAAATGGCACAAAGCTGCCGCGAGAGCCGATTTTGATGATTATTTTCAGTTGATGACCAAGGATGCAGTCTTTATTGGTACCGATGCTACCGAAAACTGGAGCCTGCCAGAATTCAAAAAATTCTCCAAACCATACTTCGATTCAGGAAAAGCATGGAGCTTCTCAACCTTAGAGAGGAATACGTATATACATGAAAATCTGGGAGTAGCCTGGTTTGATGAATTGCTGGATACACATATGGGTATTTGTCGTGGTTCGGGTGTTTTGATGAAAGAGGATGGTAAATGGAAAATTGATCATTATGTACTTTCCATTACCATTCCTAATGACAATGTGGATGAGATCACCGAAATAAAGAAACAGTTCGACGAAGACCTTATCCAGGAAATCAAAAAGAACTAACTTTTAAGCCCTCTTTTTTTTTCTAAATTCTCAACCTCCAGATTTTGATTCCGTTTTCTCAGAATTTGAACCACAGTTTTTTACGACCTAAAACTTTAAAAATTCCTTTGAAATAAAGACTGTTTTTTTACTTTAGCGTTCCTATATTATTAACCCTAATTAAAGAATGAAGAAATTAAACAAAGTTCTTCTAATGTCTGCAGTTGGTGCCGGTTTATTCACCGCGTGTAACGACGACAAGAAAGTAGAAGAAAAAGAAGAAATCCATGGGATCAATCTTGCTTACATGGACACCACCACAACCGCAAAAGAAGATTTTTTCCGTTACGTTAATGGTGCCTGGCTGGACAGCACCGAGATCCCTGATGACCGTACAAGATGGGGAAGTTTCGATGAACTTCGCCAGAGAACAGACGAGGACGCCCTGGCCCTTCTGGAAAAAACTGCCAATAGCGATAGCCTTGATGGCAATTCAGATCAAGGTAAGGCGGTATACCTTTACAAAAGTATTATGGACACCGTTTCCAGAAATAAGCAGGGTGTAGAACCTGTAAAACCATACCTGGCAAAGATCGATAAAATTCAGTCTAAAGAAGACCTTCAGAACTTCTTAGTTGAAATGAGCGAATACGGGAGCGCCGGATTTTTCTCATTTAATGTATTTGCAGACAGTAAGAATTCAGATATGAATGCGGCTTACTTAAGCCCTTCAGGTTTAGGTCTCCCAGAAAGAGATTATTACCTGCTTGATGATTCAGATTCAAAAGACACCAGAGAAAAATACAAGACATATATAACAGATATGCTTCAGTATATAGATTACTCTGAAGAAAAAGCTGCCAATGCTGCTGAGACCATCCTTACTTTTGAAACCAGACTAGCAGAACCACGTCTTGATAAAGTGGAGCGCCGTGATGCCAGGAATACCTATAATCCTATGACCGTTGCTGAAATCCAAAAGATGACCCCGGCATTTCAGTGGAATTCATACTTCGAAGGGATTGGAGCAAAGGACCTGGATACCGTTATAGTTTCTCAGCCAAAATACATGAAAGCTTTACAAGAGCTATTAGCTGAAAATTCAGTTGAAGATTGGAAGACCTATTTAAAATGGGATCTTTTCAATAATGCTGCATCAGCATTAACTACAGAGCTTGAAAAAGAATCCTGGGAATTCTATAGCAAAACACTAAGAGGAGCAAAGGAACAAAGGCCTAGAAACGAAAGAGCTCTAGGTAGTATTAATGGAATTCTTGGAGAGGCTCTGGGTAAATTATATGTTGCCGAGCATTTCCCACCACAGGCCAAGGAGACTGCAAAAGAAATGGTAGATAACATCCTTAAGGCCTATGAATCCCGTATTAATAACCTTAGCTGGATGAGCGAGGACACCAAGAAAAAAGCACTTGAAAAACTAAGCACCTTCAATGTGAAGATCGGTTATCCAGATGAATGGAAAGATTACAGTGATCTTGAAATAGTTTCTCCTGAAGAAGGCGGTTCTTATTTCCAAAATATGCTGAATGCACAAAAGTGGAGAGTAGCAGAAAATATGGCTGAACTTGGACAACCTGTTGACAAAACAGAGTGGTTCATGCCTCCACAAACCGTGAACGCATATTATAATTCTCGATACAACGAGATCGTTTTCCCGGCGGCTATTCTTCAGCCACCTTTCTACGATTACAAAGCTGATGCTGCTGTAAATTACGGTGGAATTGGAGCTGTAATTGGTCATGAGATCTCACACGGATTCGATGACAGCGGTGCTCGTTTTGATGCTGAAGGAAACCTTAACAACTGGTGGACAGATAAGGATCTTGAGCAATTCGAAGAGCTAGGAAACGATCTGGCTGAGCAATACTCTGCCATCGAGGTAATGGATAGCGTTTATATTAATGGTAAGTTCACTCTAGGTGAAAACATTGGTGATCTTGGTGGTGTAAATGCTGCCTACGACGGACTTCAGATACACCTGAAAGAAAACGGAAACCCGGGAGAGATCGATGGATTCACTCCAGAGCAGCGTTTCTTCCTTTCATGGGCGACCGTTTGGAGAACCAAAATGCGCGATGAAGCATTGAGAAACAGGATCAAAACCGATTCTCATTCTCCTGGAATGTACAGAGCTTATGTGCCGCTTCAGAATATCGATGCCTGGTATGATGCCTTCGCCATTGAGGAAGGTGACGCGATGTATGTAAAACCAGAGGAAAGAGTTAGAATCTGGTAATTCACCAATATAATATTTAAAAAGGCTGGTTAAAAACCAGCCTTTTTTATTTCATATTAGTTTATTGACTAATTTTCAAAGCAGCATTATGCTGAACTTGTTTCAGTATCTCCTGTAAACCCTGAAACGAGTTCAGGGTGATATTACCAGTAATAGATTGCTTAATTGTTTAATAATGAAAATATATACAATCATATTTCTATGCCTGATTTTTTCAATCGCAAATAATAAAAAAGAAGCAGATTTAAGACAGTTCCAGGAAACTGAAAATTTTGACTGGATTCTTGGAGAGTGGATAAGAACGAATGGAAAGAAAGAACTAATTACCACAGAAACCTGGAAGAAAACTTCAGTTAATATTTATGAAGGTACTGGTTTATCCATGAAAAATGGTGAAAAGGTATTCAGAGAAAATTTGAGAATTCTGAAAAAGAAAAATGATTGGGTGTACGAAGTTACCGGCGTAAATGCAGATACTACAAATTTTATGCTGACTTCAATTTCCGAGGATTCTTTTACCGCAGTGAATCCCGAAAATCCTTTTCCAAAGGAGATAAATTACCGAGCTGAAAATGGAAATTTGATCGCTGAGATCTCAGATGACGGGAAAAGAATAATATTTGAATTCAAGAGGTCTGATCAGAAATAGAGAAATGCGTCTTGGATATGCTCTACTCTGGTTCCGGCCTTGTTCTTGATAATGGCTATAATATCGAATCTTACTTCCACATCCAATCCCGACTCTTCCACGTAGTGATTTATAGCCTTGACCAGTTGTTTTATTTGTTTTGGCTTTACGAAATCCTGCGGATTTCCAAATTCTGGAGTACTCCTCGTTTTCACCTCAGCAGCAATTAAGAGATTTCCTCTTTTTGCAATAATATCGACCTCAGCTTTATGAAAACGGTAATTTTTCTCAAGGATCTCGTATTCCTTCAGTCTGAGATACTCCATGGCCAGCTCCTCACCTTTTCTACCAAGTTCATTATGCTGCGCCATGATCTGTCGTTTTTTATATCGCGTAATTGATCATTATTGATCCAACCTTAAGATCCAATGTTTCTATTTCTTCCGGAGTTGCCTCTATGATCTTATCCCCATAGAATTTATTGTCTGGCTTATTTTCAGGTTTTAAGAATACTCTCAATCCGCTTTTTTCCAGTTTCCCACCATTCCAGTCTACCGCTCCGCTATAATCCCAGCCAAATCCATAAAAAGATACTTTCTTTCCATTCATTTTGTTTAATTCAGCATAGGTAGTACCAATATTTACTCCGGTTTCAGACCTCCATTTTCCATTGCTGGAATATCTTAGATCGTGAATATCCTTTCTGTCCTTATCCTGCCAGGTAATATGTAGTTCATTTTCAGTTCCCGGATAAAGGATAGTGAAAGGTCTTTCTTCAGTCCCTTCTTCAAACATATCTGTCCCTTCCTCGATATTCGCATCAGGGTAATTCCTTGAAAGGTCCTCAGAATCCATCTTTCCAAGATTTTCAATATTAAACTTTGAACTACTTCCGGAAGTTCCTTTTTTTGTACTATTACAGGCAGCCATAAGTACCACGGCAAGGATGATTAAGATTTTACGCATTATGTTTCAATTTCAGGTAAAAGTAGAAAGTTATTCTTCACAGCTTTTGCCTTTTACAAGAATTTAACGCGTAATCGAACACCTTTACGTAACTTTGCTGCTCTTAAAAAAGGAATTAGAATAATGAGCAAAAATCCTCAGAGATTTACGATTACAGCGGCCCTGCCATATACTAATGGGCCTATCCATATTGGACATTTAGCCGGAGTTTATGTGCCGGCAGACATTTATTCCCGTTTTCTTCGAATGCAGGGGCACGATGTGGCCTTTGTTTGTGGTAGTGATGAGCATGGTGTGCCAATCACCATTAAAGCCAAAAAAGAGGGAGTAACTCCGCAGGATGTAGTTGATAAATACAACGGAATCATTAAAAAGTCCTTTGAAGATTTTGGAGTTAGCTTTGATAATTATTCCAGAACTTCCGGAAAAACACATCATGATACTGCTTCAGCATTTTTCAAAAAGATGTATGAGGACGGAAAGTTCATCGAGGAAACTACCAAGCAACTTTATGACGAAAAAGCTCAGCAATTCCTGGCAGATAGGTTTGTGACGGGTACCTGCCCGAAATGTGGAAATGAAGAAGCATATGGAGATCAGTGTGAAAGTTGCGGAACTTCTTTGAATGCTACAGATCTAATCAATCCAAAATCTGCTATTACCGGCGCTGTTCCCACGCTAAAGAACACCAAACACTGGTTTCTTCCATTAGATCAATATGAAGACTGGCTAAAGGAATGGATCCTGAAAGGTCACAAGGCCGACTGGAAATCGAACGTTTATGGACAGGTAAAATCATGGATAGATGATGGGCTTCGTGCTCGTGCGGTGACCCGCGACCTGGAATGGGGAATCCCGGTTCCTGTTGAAGGTGGCGATGGAAAAGTTCTATACGTTTGGTTTGATGCACCGATAGGCTATATTTCTTCCACAAAAGAATGGGCTGAAAGAGAAGGCAAAAACTGGGAGCCTTACTGGAAAGATGAGAACACTAAACTGGTTCACTTTATCGGGAAAGACAATATCGTTTTTCACTGTATCATTTTCCCGGTAATGCTGAAAGCTCACGGTGATTTTATTCTGCCAGAAAATGTTCCGGCCAATGAATTCCTTAACCTGGAGGGAAAAAAGCTTTCTACTTCAAAGAACTGGGCGGTTTGGTTGCATGAATACCTGGAAGATTTTCCAGATCAGCAGGACGTGCTAAGATATGTACTTACGGCTAATGCGCCAGAAACAAAAGACAACGACTTTACCTGGAAGGATTTCCAGGCTAGAAATAATAACGAACTGGTTGCGATTTTTGGAAATTTCATCAACCGCGTCATCGTTCTTACCAATAAATATTATAACGGAGTAGTTCCTGAGCCGGGAGAATATTCTGAAGTTGACGAGAAAACCATCGCCGAATTAAAAGCTTATCCATCTGTCATCGCCAGTTCTATTGAGCGATACAGGTTCAGAGAAGCTCAGGGAGAATTGATGAACCTGGCCAGGCTTGGAAATAAATACCTGGCAGATGAGGAGCCATGGAAACTGATCAAGACAGATGAAGAAAGAACGAAGACCATCATGTATGTGGCGCTTCAGATCGCTTCTGCCCTTTCCATCATCAGTGAGCCGTTTTTGCCATTTACTTCTGCGAAATTGAAGAAAATGCTGAATCAGTCAGATGAGAATTCAGATAATACTCCAGACTGGGATATTATCGGAACCAGGGAAGCTTTAATTCCACCCGGTCAACAGATCGGGAAAGCTGAATTATTATTCAGCAAGATCGAAGACGAGCAAATTCAAAAACAACTTGATAAATTGGAAGCGACCAAAACCGCAAACGCAATGGAAGATCAGCGGGCAGAACCGCAGAAGGAGATCGCTACTTTTGAAGATTTCACCAAAATGGATCTTCGCGTAGGAACCATTATAGAGGCTGATAAAATGCCTAAAACCAAAAAACTGATGGTCTTAAAAGTGGATACTGGTTTGGATAAACGAACAGTGGTTTCAGGAATCGCCGAACATTTCAAGGCCGAAGAGATCATCGGAAAAAAGGTAACCGTTCTGGTAAACCTGGCTCCAAGAAAATTACGCGGAGTGGAGAGCGAAGGTATGATCCTGATGACCGAAAATGCGGATGGAAAACTGGTTTTTGTAAATCCGGATGAAGACGGGGTGAAAAGCGGAACCACGATAAATTAATTTCTATAACTATATTAAAAAACCTCCAAAGCTTCACTAAAACTGAAGTTTTGGAGGTTTTTTTATAAGTAACCGTTAATTATACATGATATTTTCATATTTTGTGAATATTAAAAACCAACTTCATGATTCGTAAATACTCCCCCGCTTTTCTCCTGTTCTTTTTAATTTTCAATTTTCAAAATGCTGTAGGGCAGAATTATCAACGGGAGGTATTAAATGAATTACTGGATTTTCATTCCACCCCTAAAGAAATTGCTTATCTGCACCTTAACAAATCCATTCTTTTACAAGGTGAACAGCTGGGGGTTTCCGCTTATGTGATGCTTCAAAAAGATTTTGAGCCTTCGCTGGAAACTACCAATTTGTATATACAGGTTAAAGACTCCAACGATGTTGTAATAAAGGAAAAAATGCTTTTGATAGATCGTGGGACGGGTGCAGGAACCATCGATATCGACTCTACCTTAACCAATGGAACTTACTCCATCGTCGCTTTTACTAATTGGATGCGTAATTTCAAGCAGCAATATTTTTTCACGGAAAAAATCCAAATTGTTGAAAGCAATTTAGGTTTTGAAGAGAAAAAGATAGATAATCTTCAGAAAATCGATGCACAATTCTTACCTGAAAGTGGTCATTTATTGAAGAATACGGTAAATAACCTGGGAATTGCCATAAAAGATAGTTTAGGCTATGGATTAGCTGATGCCAGTGTAAAAATAAAGGATAAAGGAAATAAGATCATAGCAGAAACAAAATTGAATCGGTTTGGTATTGGCAGTATTTCCTATACCCCAAAAATAGGGCAAGAATATGTTGCCCTCATAAATTACAAAGGCCGGGATTTCACTGAAAATATTGAAACTGAGGTCGAAAACCAGGGCATTCTGATAGCTACAGAGAATAAAGAAAATGCGGTGGAGATTGTCCTGAATACCAATTCAGAAACCATAGAGAATTTTGGAACAGACCCGTTTGTATTATCCATACATAATCCGGGAAAAGCTACCACCTACCAGGTAACTTTTAACGATGAAACCTCCATGAGCCTGGAAGTCCCTTATACTGATCTGAATCCCGGAATAAATATTATCACCTTGTTTGACCAGAACAAAAGACCGGTGGCAGAACGATTGTTTTTCAATTACAATGATTTAAAAGTTGAGCATCTTGAGAAACCAGTAGTTGCCGATCAAACCGATTCCCTTCGATTGACAATACCTACTAAAAAACTCGCCGACAGTACTTTCTTGAGTGTATCTATTTTACCGGAAAACACCATTTCAGATCAAAGAAACCATAATATCATTTCTTACATGATGTTACAACCATTTGTGAATGGAACTATTGAAGATGCCAGCTGGTATTTTATGGATATCGATAGTACAAAAAGGAATGCTCTCGATCTATTACTCCTCACCCAGGGTTGGAGCAGTTATGATTGGCAAAAAGTATTCAATAGAACACAGGGGTATAACCACGATTTCGAAAAATATGTAGATTTTAAAGGCGTTTCAAATAATAAAGAAGATGGCTACCAAAGATTCCTGATCCATGCATCCCCTACCAATCCTCCAACCGTGGTAGAAGTTCCCGAAGGTGATGATTCATTTACTTTTGAAGCGATCATGCCGGTAGAAGGTGAAAGTTTATTTATTTCCAGAATCAAAAAGAACGATCAACTGGTCCCGGCTGGACTTTCATTACAATTCTTCCCAAACCAAATTGAAGATTTCAATCATTCAGGAAAAAGCCTTAGTCCACGGTCACATTTTTATTCTATAAAACCAGACCCGGTATTCTCCCAATTCAATGATTTTGGAAAAGGCGTAGAACAATTGGAGGTGGTAGAGATAGATGCTGTAGTAGATAAAGAAATTAAAAGGGAGAGAAAACTAGGAGCATTCAGTTACGGGAAAGTTGATGTTCTAAATGAGGATGACATCTATATGTATCAATTTCTTAGCCAGTACCTGATTGCTAAAGGGTTTTTAGTAAAGGAAACTCCAGTTGGATTAACTGTAAAAAGTCCCCTGGCTCGTGGTACCGGCTCTGGAATATTTAGTGAAACGGATGAAGTTGATCGCTTTGATTTCAGTGAGTTGCCTGATCAAACTAGAATCGGTTCTAATGTAACTATCTACCTGGATGGAATACCCATGTTCGACACTGCGATGTTCTACCTATACCCTTTATACAAAGTCGATTATATAGAATATAGTAAAACCGGAATGGGTGCAGGCTTTATGGGAAGTGGTGGCTATATAAAAATATATTCAGATTTCGAGGTAAGCCCAACTAAAGGGCCTTCCAAAAACAGGCTTCAAAAATTTGAATTTCCGGTTTCTTATGCGGTGAACAAAAAATTTTATATTCCGAAATACTCCAATACAAGGGATGAATTCTTTCAGCAATATGGCGTGATCGACTGGAAAAGTGGGCTGGTTGCAGGAGAGAATGAAAATGTTAGCATTAGCTTCAAAAAACCTAAGGTAGACTTTAAAATGATCATTGAAGGTTTTACTGCTGGTGGAGATCTTATTTATGACGTGAAATCTATTTCAATAAATTAACATCTGAATATTCCATAAAAACCAACTAAAAATTATTATATGAATTTCATAAACAGAAACAGCCTTTTCCAGGTAATTATAATTTCAATTTTTATGGCTTTCATGGGTTGCAATGAAAAAAGTCAATACACCGATGAAAAATATGAAGCCATACTCTATAAATATCATTCGCAGAAAGCAAGTCCAAAAGAAATAAAGGATATTGACCTAGTTTTAAGTAAAAATATTGATTCTAGCTATACCGGCCTTATATACAGATTAAATCAAGACCATTATTATGGATTTCTGGATGGAAACAAAAATCTTATAAGTTATGCGAAATTAAATGGAAATGATTCCAAACCTATGTTTCACAAGAACCATTGTTTTGTTTTAATTAATAAGGAAAAGAAGGCTGGTCTACCTGAGGAAGAAGATTATTGTTTCACGGTTTTTGTAGGTCAGGTACCTTTTAAAGATTATTCCGAAATTGAACTGGATTGGAATTGTGCAGAGAAATCTGTTGAACCCTTAGAGAATAACGGATATTTCTTTTTCTTCAGGAATAGTACGAACAACGAGATTTGTAACGTAAAACTTAGAAAAGGTGATGGTCAAATAAAAGATCTGGCATTTAGCCGGTATACAAAATCTTTCGTAGCCGGAAATTAAAATTTTTGGCGAATCGATTAAACATACGTTAACTAGAGCCTTCAATCGGCCAATCATTGCTGGAAAATGTAAATTTGATCCATATTGGATGCCTAAAGGCCCCCAGGAACAGAAATATAATCACTCCAAAGTATGTTGAAGATCGCTTTCCATCCCATCTACAAACATCCATTACCGGAGGGTCATCGTTTTCCTATGGAAAAGTATGATTTGTTACCGAAGCAATTATTACATGAAGGTACCTGCGATGAGGCTAATTTCTTTGAACCAGGATTTCCGGATAGTGAGCCTCTCCTCGCTGTACATGAAAATGAATATTTTCAACGTTTAAAGAACCTTGAATTAACCAAAAAAGAGATCAGGGTTTCCGGCTTTCCGCTTTCTCAGGAACTGGTAGATCGCGAACAGATCATCGCCGATGGCACCATTAAAGCCTGTGACTTTGCTTTAGAACATGGAGTATCCATGAATATCGCGGGTGGAACTCATCATGCATACAGTGACCGGGCAGAGGCTTTCTGTTTATTAAACGATCAGGCTATTGGAGCCCGTTATCTCCAGAATTCCGGTAAAGCTAAAAAGATCCTTATTGTAGATCTAGACGTTCACCAGGGAAATGGTACGGCCGAGATCTTTAAAAATGATGATTCGGTTTTTACATTTTCGATGCATGGAAAAGGCAATTATCCATTTAGAAAGGAAAAATCAGATTTGGACATTGAATTGGCAGACGGTACCGGTGATGCGGAGTATCTCAAAAAGTTGAAGTCTACCCTACCCAATCTTATTGATAGAACCCAGCCAGACTTTATTTTTTACCTCTGCGGAGTGGATATCCTGGAAACAGATAAACTGGGAAGACTTTCCTGCACTATTTCAGGTTGCAAGGAAAGGGATCGCTATGTGCTACAAACCTGCCACGATCTTGGAATTCCTTTAGAATGCAGTATGGGCGGAGGCTATTCTAAGGAGATAAAATTAATCATTGAGGCTCATGCAAATACCTACAGGCTTGCCCAGAAGATATATTTCTAAACCGAAACCGAATTATCTTAAAAAGAAAAACCTGCTTCAGGCAGGTTTTTCTTTATTAAAAATAATCTATTTGCCTAGAAGAAGTAATTCATGACACACAACTTCGGTAATATATCTTTTAATACCGTCTTTGTCCTCATAACTCCTGCTGGTTAGCTTTCCTTCGATCCCTACTTCCTTGCCTTTAGGCACGTAGTTTTCAATAAGCTCTGCAGTCTTACCCCAGGCAACTATATTGTGCCATTGTGTATCAGTGATCTTTTCACCTTTTGCATTCTTATAACTCTCATTTGTGGCAACTGAAAATTTTGCCAGCTTTTTACCCGATTCAAGATTTACGATTTCAGGATCGTTACCTACATGCCCAATTAACTGTACTGTGTTTCTTAAAGTGCTCATAACTATAGAATTTTTTGCAGCTGAAAATCATTCGTTCATTTCAACAGGACAAAGATGACATAGCTTGAACCCTTTATTCGTCTGCAAAGTATTTGTATCTGTTTACTTTCGTTTGCAAACGTTTGAAAACGGGTAATAAATAAATCTAAAAATCAGCTAATAGAATTCGCAGTGTTATTTTATTTTTAGCCTTTCAAATTATTCGAAATGAACAATCGTAAGATCAGTAATAAATTCAGGATTTATCACCGCTATTTAGGTTTCTTCCTGGCAGGGATCATGGCAATGTATGCAATTAGCGGGATTGTTTTGATATTTCGAAGCACCGATGCTTTTAAAATTGAAAAAACTGTTGAAAAGGAAGTTGCAAAAGGATCAAGCGAGGAACAAATAGGAAAAACACTTCGAATCAGGGATTTTAAAATAGATCGCACTGAAGGTGATAAAGTATATTTTGAACAGGGTGTATTAAATAGAACTACCGGGATCGCTACTTATAAGGTAAAGGAATTACCCTTTATTCTGGATAGCTTTACAAAGCTACATAAGGCCAATACCAACCGGCCACTTTTCTTTCTGAACATTATTTTTGGCCTTTGCCTTTTATTTTTCGTGGTATCAGCTTTCTGGATGTTCATGCCTTCCACCAGGATCTTTAGAAAAGGAATTCTGTTTACAGTGGGAGGTATAATTCTAACCCTTTTATTACTATTTGTATAGACATGAGTATCGAAAAAGCATATAACGAATGGTCTTCTCAATATGACTCCAACAAGAACAGGACACGGGACCTCGACAAAAAGGTAACGATAAAGTCGTTGGAAGACCTCAAATTTAATTCCGTTTTAGAAATTGGCTGTGGGACAGGTAAGAATTCTGAATGGTTACAAACAAAAGCTACTCAGATCTTCGCAGTAGACTTTTCTGAAGAGATGCTGGCTATCGCGAAAAAAAAGATCAGTAAAAAAAATGTCCATTTTCAAAAAGCCGATGTTACAGAAAATTGGCACTGGACTACGGAAAATTTTGACCTCGTCACCTGTAACCTGATCCTGGAACATATTGAAGACCTGGAATTTATTTTTGAACAGGCTTTCTCAAAATTGAAAACAGGCGGACATTTTTTTATTTCAGAATTGCATCCTTTTAAACAGTACAAAGGCACTAAGGCAAGGTTTAATTCCGGAGATAAATTAATTGAACTTGAAACCTTCACTCATCATATTTCAGATTTTCTGAATGCGGGTAAAAAGGCAGGTTTCCAGTTATTTGAACTTAAAGAGTGGTTTGATGAAGATAGCACAGATCCACCAAGAATAATCAGCCTGTTATTTAAAAAACCATGATTGCAAAGCTTCCAGAACCTCCCTACTACGCAGTAATTTTTACTTCAATTTTGACCGAGGATCATAAAGGATATTCAGAAATGGCTGAAAAGATGGAAGAATTAGCGGAAGAACAGCCGGGATACCTTGGGTTTGAATCTGCCCGGTCTGAACTTGGGATTAGTATATCCTACTGGAAAGACCTGGATAGCATCAGGATATGGAAAGAAAATTCGGAACATTTAATTGCTCAGGATTTGGGAAAAAGTAAATGGTACGATTCGTATTCCATAAGAATTAGCAAAGTTGAAAGAGATTATTCGTTTTTCTCACGCAACCAAAACCGGTTTTAGCCATCTACCTATTAACAAACCATTTTTATGAATAAAGTGATCCTTATCTTTGGAATGGACCCGTGCCCTATATCCTGCCGTAAATCTAAAAATGAAGCTGAAAAAAATATGGTGAATAAAGCATACGGCTATTCAGAATTCAGGAACATTTAAACCGGAATAAATCATCAACTTAAATTAATAACCAGAACCCTTTTTATGAAAACCTTCTTTAAACACCTTCTTTTTTTAGCCGTAATCGTTGTACAGTCCTGTAGTAGCAATGACGATCCAGATTGTTCAGCTGTTTCATGTGACTCTTCTTTTGCGATTCTCGATTTCCAGATCGTGGATAGTGAAACTGGAGAGAATATCACCGAGTCTATAATCTCAGGATATGCCCTGGAAGTTATTAATAACACCTCAGATGCTGAACCTAATTATGACTTTATAGTCGAGGAGGATATCTTAAGAATTTATATTTCCAACGATGTAGATTATACTGTTATGTATGGAGATGAGGAAGTTTTTTCATTTACTGCTGATGCCGAAAGGAATACTGGAGGCTGCTGCGCCAGTACCACCGTCACTGATCTTAAAATTGTTGGAGCCAAATTTGAAAGAAATGACGATAAAGGAATTTATCTGATCAAAAAAGAAATCAGGTCTCATTTCATTACCGGGGAAAGTTTAGAAAATTATCAGGCCTTTTTTGAAAATTCAATGTTGCAGATGGAAGCTGAAGAAGAAGGGCATGTGAATACAGAGTCCCTTGAAATAGATGTAGTGGCAGGTGAAAAACTGGTCTTCAAATTATTGACCTATGATGACCCTGAAGAAACCATAGCAGATGACGAAATCACTAAAATTGTATATTTTGAAATAGACCCGGAAGCTACAGAATTTACTTTAGATCCGGATAATTTTGAAGAGGCCAATGCAGTCATAGGTCTATCAGCCAGTACCAGCTTTATAAAACCAATCGAGAACGGAGAAATTTCTGGTACAAAGATTTCTAATGAAGAATGGCAGGTAGAAATTAAAGCTTCGGTAGGTGAAGAAGGCGATAGCTTTTTTATTAAGGTTGAAGAATCTAAAAAAGTTTTTAATAGAAGTACCTATGAAGATGTTTGGATGCCAATTTACAGAACCCATGTTTTCAACTAGGGCTTTTTAGTATCATTTCCTCGTATTCAGCTTTTTAATTATATTTCAATATGGAAAAGACATGCCCGGAATGCGGGGAAAAGTTACGTGGCCGTACCGATAAGAAGTTCTGTAGCGATTACTGCAGGAATGCCCATCATAATAAAGCCAATAAAAACACAACAAATCTTATACGAAATACGAATAATCTCCTAAGACGAAACCACAGGATCCTGGAAGAACTGAATCCGAATGATAAAACTTCTGTTCCCAGGACGAAATTATTATCTAAAGGTTTTGACTTCGAATATTTCACCAGCATTTATACTACCAAAACAGGAAATCAGTACTTTTTTGTATATGACCAGGGTTACCTGAAACTGGAAAATGATTTTTATGCTTTGGTAAGAAGAAACTGATATTCTCAAATATCCTACATGCGCCTAAACCCACTTATTTGGTCGAATTACTAGAAATCATCTCTATAGAAAACGGATTAGTTCCATTATGAAAAATCTTATTTCTCATTAAAAATTTCATTTTTTCAGAATTTTTAATACTTTTAACAAAATTCAATTCGTGATTAGCAATTCAAAAATATCGCACACTTACTGTAAGCCTCTAACCTTGATGGGGCTTCAGCCGATATTTGATTGCTAGACTTCCCATTTTTATATTCCGAATCTTTTTACCGTGAATGATCTTTTCGCGGAATTTTCAATAATCATTCTATTCTTTAATTGCTTAATTATGTATTTAATTCAGTTAAAAAATTTAATCATCTGTTGTAAGTCCCTTACCTTACAAGGACTTCAGCCTATCTTCGATTGCTAGAGAACATTTTTTAATAATCCTTTTTCAGCAGTTTCCCAATGGGTTTACCCCAGGGAAATACCTGGAAATATTGACTATTTCGAGTATTAATCAATAATTATTAAAATGAATTTCTCTAAACAACTATTAGTATATCTAATCATGTTTACGTGCGGTACATACGCATTCGCACAAAGAACAATTACCGGTACAGTTACTGCTGAAGACACCGGAGAACCATTATTAGGCGCCAACGTTCTGGTGCCCGATTCGAATATTGGGGTAGTTGGCGATTTCGATGGTAATTTCTCCATTGAAGTGCCCGATGGAACTCAGGCTATCGAAGTTTCTTTTGTTGGTTACCAGTCTAAAATAATCCCATTAACAGATTCTAATTCTTATAACGTAAGCCTTTCTTCAGATCAAACTCTGGATGAAGTTGTTATTGTTGGATACGGCACTCAGGAACGTGAGGATATTAGTAGTAGTATTCAGACTATAGAAACAGAAGAATTAGGAAAAACACCGGCTGCAAGTTTTGAATCGGCCTTACAGGGTCAAACTCCCGGGGTAAATATCTCTACTTCATCGGCTACGCCTGGTGCAGCGATAAATGTGAATATTAGGGGTGTATCTTCTATTTCGGCAAGTAGCCAGCCTTTGTTTATTGTGGATGGAGTTCCTCTGGTTTCTAGGAATAACTCTGCTTTGAATAGCAACATTCAGCCAACAAACCCTTTAGCAGATATCAACCCGAATGACATTAAATCTATTACGATTTTAAAAGATGCAGCCGCGGCCTCAATTTATGGTTCGCGAGGTGCCAACGGGGTAGTTCTCATTACTACTAAAAGAGGTAAAACTGGTAAAACTCTTGTAAACGTAGGATATTATACGGGCTTTTCTGAAATTACAAATACACCAGACCTTGTAGGTCCAAATCAATTCAAAGAATTTTTTAATACCGCCGCAGAATTTGATGGATTAGGAGAAGATTATTTCGACTTTATTGATACTTCCAACGGTGTCAACACAAATATTTATGATGAAATATTCAGAACGGGGATTACTCAAAACCTGGATATCAGCGCCCGTGGAGGATCTGAAAAAACAAGATTCTATTTAAGTGGAAATTATTTTAAACAGGAAGGTATTCAGATAGGTCAGGAATTTGACCGATTGAGCACTCGTTTAAATTTGGATCATACTATCAACGACAAGGTTAAAATAGGAACAACGATCTTTCTAAACCGAAGTAATCATGATCGTACCATCAATGAGAACGATGAATATGGAGTAATCATCAACGCTCAGGGTTGGGATCCAACAGCGCCTATTCGGGATGAAAATGGAGAATTTACTAATCCATTCAGTTATAATACATGGTGGCCTTTAGAAAACCCGGTGTTGATCGCCGAAGAGTATATCAATGACTCTCAGAGTACTCGTTTCCAGGCTTCAGCGTTTGCTGAATGGAAGATCATTCCAGACCTTACCTTTAGATCTGCCTTTTCAACTGAATATTCCAATTTCGTGGAAGAATCTTTCGTGCCGGCAGGAACCAATAAATCAGACGACGGGGAAGCAATTTTCGCCACCTACGAAGAAACTACCTGGCAGCTGGAGAATACGCTTAACTATAACAAGACTTTTGCAGAGAAACATGATCTTGATCTTTTAGCGGGTTGGACCCTGCAGGAGACCAAGGCTCAATTCTCAGATCAGGCGGGAGTTGGATTTGCAACGAATAATACTACCAGTATTTCTGCAGCCAGTACGATCATTAATAGCACTACCGGTAAAAACCAGTTTGGCCTACAGTCATTTTTTGGGCGTGCAAACTATTCCTTCGATAACAGATATGTTTTCGCATTTACACTAAGAGCAGATGGATCTTCTCGTTTTGGTGAAGACAACCAGTATGGTTATTTCCCATCAGGATCTATAGCGTGGAGAGTTAACGAAGAAGACTTCTTCGATATTGAATCTATCTCTAATCTCAAATTTAGAGGAAGTTACGGACTTACCGGAAATCAGGAAATTTCTTCCAACTGGGTGGGAACATATTCCCTGAATGCTGATTATAACAACAGGCCGGGAATTGCCCCTAACCGACTTGAAAATCCTGATCTGGGTTGGGAAAAAACCAAGCAGCTCAATATTGGTTTGGACCTGGGATTATTTGACCAGAGAATTAATATGACCGCAGATTATTTCAATAAACAAACCGAAGATCTATTACTTAGTGCCGGTGTTTCGGGGTTAACGGGCTTCAGTTCTGTTTTTCAGAATATTGGCGAGATCGAAAATACAGGATTCGAATTTAGTCTGAATGCAGATATTTTCCAGGGTGAAGGTTTTAACTGGACCACCGGGGTGAATTTTTCCTTCCTGGATAATGAGATCATAAACTTGCTGAATGATGGTGAACTTATAGGCAGAAACCACATTCTAAAAGAAGGTGAGGCGGTAAGCACGCTTTATTTAATAAAATATGAAGGTGTAGATCCACAAACAGGGGATGCCATGTTCGAAGATATAAACAACGACGGGGTAATAGATTTCGACGACCGACAGATTGCAGGTAGCGCCCTTCCCGATTATTTTGGTGGATGGCAGAATAATTTCAGGTATAAAGGTTTCAGCTTGACAGCAAATATTCAGTTTTCTGGTGGAAACAAGATCTTTAACCAGAGTAGGCATGCCTACGAAAACTTCGGATTTACCCGTAGCGGAATTCCTTACGCGAATATAAGTCAGAGAGTTTTTGACAATTACTGGAGAGAGCCAGGACAGCAAACAGATGTTCCGAGGCCTTCTACAGAAGCTGGCCAGTTACAAAGATTCAGCACTCAATTCCTGGAGGATGGAGATTTTATAAGACTTAAAACACTTAGATTGGGTTATGATCTTCCGTCAGACCTGGTGGATTCAATCGGTCTAAATGGCCTAAATCTATATGTACAGGGACAAAATCTCGTGACGATCACAGATTACCTAGGATTCGATCCAGAGGTTTCTACGAACACTTCCAATCAAACCGATCTTAATGTTCTGCAGGGTGAAGACTTCGGAACTCTCGGGCAGGCACGTACAATCACGATAGGATTAAATGCTTCATTTTAAACAACAATTATGAAAAACATACATAAATTTTTAATCATAACCCTACTTCTTGGTTCATTAGCCGGATGTAGCGATATTTTGGAAGTAGAGCTGGATGACGAAATTCGTTCTACAGAAGCGATCACAGATGGAATCTCACTAAGATCTGCCGTAACCGGACTTTACAGTCTTGCACAAAGCGGAACTTATTATGGAGGTGAATTCATAATGGCGCAGGCTTTAACAGGCGGTATTGCAGATGCCACAGGTTTCCGGGAGCGCTTTACCCAACTTGACAATGCCATAATCCCTGCATCCAGCATCTATGTAGAAAGCAGTTGGGTAGATGCCTATGCCCTGGTAAATTCAAGTAACCTAATCCTTGAAAAAGTAGATGAATTGCAATTGGACGATCCAGAATCTCAAGGTGCAGCTCATTTTTTCAGAGCACTTGGGCTTTTTGATGCTTTGCGTCAATTCGGGCAGTTTAGAGATATGAATTCGGAATTTGGAATTCCGGTTTTTACTCAATATATAGACAGCGAAACAGCGAAAACAATTCCAAGATCTACCGTAGCTGCTTCTTATGATCAGATTATTTCAGACCTGGAAATGGCCATTTCCCTGATGGAATATGACAGTGAGAAATTTACTGTTTCTAAAGGTACTGCGGAAGCCTTTTTAAGCAGGGTTCATCTATATGCAGGGAATTATGAGGAAGCTGAACAATATGCTACCCTAGCCATTGAAAACCATGATTACGCTTTGAACGGAAATTACAATGATATCTATGAAACAGAGGGTTCAGCCGAAGCAATTTTTGAACTTCAATTTACCGAAACCGATGGGAATACTTTGACCGAATATCTTTCAGTTTCACCACCGGAAGTATCAGCAAGTTTTGAAGATTTTTATGCCGCAATGAGCGACGATGATGATCCCAGGGGAGATCTATATTTCGACGATGGCCGAGTGGTTTTCGTAGATAAATATGGGATTAACGATGCTACGGTTGATGGGAATGCCATTATTATGAAGCTTTCAGAGGTTTATTTGAATAGAGCTGAAGCAAGAGCAAGAATGGGAGAATTTGAACTTGCCCTCGAAGACCTGAATATGGTTAGAACGAGATCACTCCCAGATATGGCTATCACCCTGGAAGAAGTTTCAGACTTTGAGTCGTTTACAGATGTGTTAATCGAAGAAAGGGCCAGAGAAATGGCTTTTGAAGGTCATCGCTGGTTCGATATTGTAAGATTGGGCAGAGCTGAATCTATTTTAGGAATTGAAACTTTCCGAACCGTGTATCCAGTTCCTCAAAGGGAAATTGTAATATCCAATGGAACCCTGGTTCAAAATCCTGGGTATTAAAAAATAAGTGTTTGATTTGTGGTCTTAGCTGGGAGTAAGTGTTTGAATTAATGCCATACTTCCAGCCTGAGGCTACAACTACTTTAACAATTTGATCCTGCAGATCTAATTTGCTGCAGGCAGACAATCAATAGATAAAATTAATGGCTAAAAAATATAAATATTCCCTTTGTATCCATGGAGGAGCTGGGGTAATAGAAAAAGAGAATTTATCAGCGAGTGATAAAGCTCTTATCTTAAAAGATCTGGATGGCAGCCTTGCTGCTGGGGAAGAGGTCCTAAAGGCAGGAGGGACAGCGATAGATGCCGTCTGTGCTGCCGTGGTTGTTCTGGAGAACAGCATGCATTTTAACGCCGGTAAAGGAGCGGTATATTCCAGAAATGGAAAACATCTACTGGAAGCTTCTATCATGGACGGTTCTAATCTTAAGGCCGGGGCCTTGGCTAATTGCAGCCGGGTAAAAAACCCTGTAAATTTCGCAAAATCATTAATGGAAAGAGATGATATCGTGATGATCTCCGGGAAACATTCAGATGAGCTCGCAGCAGAACTTGGTCACGATCTGGTAGAGAATTCATGGTTCGATACTCCTTTCCGGGAAGAGCAGTGGAAACAGGCCAAAGCTCTGAATACCGATGAAACCTTTTTGGATCATTCTAATTTTAAGAAAGGAACGGTTGGCGCTGTGGCCATGGATTCTGAAGGAAACCTGGCTGCGGCTACTTCTACCGGAGGAATGACCAATAAAATAGAAGGAAGAATAGGCGATTCTGCAATTATTGGTAGCGGTACTTATGCGCAAAATAAGACCTGCGCAGTTTCGTGTACGGGAATTGGAGAGTTTTTTATGAGGGCTACTGTAGCCTCTTATGTTTCCAACCTCATGGAATTTGCCGGAATGTCGCTAAAGGATGCTGCGGAAAAAGCCATCCATGAGCATCATGGTAATCTTGGTGGTGATGGCGGCCTCGTTGCCGTGGATTCTGAAGGAAATGTAAACATGACCTATAATTCTGCCGGGATGTACCGCGGATATGTAAACTCCAATGAAAGAAAAATATATGTATGGGATGAAGAGGAAAAGCTTTAATTTTCCTCTTCCTTCCCCTGAAAATTAAGAATATGAAATTAGTTAAAATTACGGGGCTTTTCTTGTTGGCTTTGTGCTGGATCTCCTGTAATTCTGGAGATAAGTCTGAAAAAATACTCGAAGATGAACAGCAAATGGCAAAAGTTTCTAATCTACCTAAAGGAAAGTTATTTATAATAGGTGGAGGTAAGCGCCCGCCAGAACTTGTTCAGGAGTTGATCGAAGTAAGTAACCTTAAAAATGATACTTACGCGGTAATACTTCCCATGGCTAGCGTGGAACCAGATTCAGCTGTATTTTATGCATCAAAGCAGTTTACCGAACTGGGAATTGAATCTGAAAAGATCAAAGGATTTAATTTTCAAAAAAACAGGCAGAATGTGGAACAACTGGATTCACTGGCAAATGCCGGCCTCATATATATTTCAGGTGGAGACCAGAATCGCTTTATGGATATCGTCTTGAATTCTCCAATTTCCGATGCTATAAAAAGAGCTTATCAAAATGGTGCCACAATTGCCGGGACTAGTGCAGGAGCAGCGGTTATGAGCAAAAAAATGATCACGGGGGATGAATTCAAACATCCTGAATATACTGGAGATTTCAAAACCATCGAGGCTGAAAATATCGAATTGAAAGAAGGACTTGGTTTAATTGATAATGCTATCATAGATCAGCATTTTATTCAGCGTATGAGGATGAACCGTTTAATAAGCACTGCCATTGAGAATCCGGATGAAATTTGTATTGGTATTGATGAATCTACCGCGATCCTGGTTCAAAATGATAGCGCTAAAGTGCTGGGTGCCGCACAAGTTATTGTGCTTAAAAACATCAATAAAAGCAAAATTTCAAAAGATGGCTTAATTGGAGGCAGAGATCTTCAGCTAAGTGTCATCTTACCTGGAGAAAAGTTTGCCCTATAATTTTTTAAAGGAAAATAATCAATGAGGCTGCCAAGAAAATTTCCCGATACTATTGCCATTATTCTGGGCATTTCGGTGATATTCATTGCACTAACCTGGATAATTCCGGCAGGACAGTTCGATCGGGAATCGATTGATGGAACCGAAATGATCATCCCTGGATCTTATGAAAGAGTCGAACAAAATCCTCAGGGAATAGGTGCATTTTTAACCGCCCCCATTAAGGGCTTCATTTCCGCTGCATTTGTAATTGGTTTTGTATTTCTGGTTGGCGGAGCTTTTTCAGTACTAAATGCAACCGGGGCTATTAATGCCGGGCTATTCAGTATCATAAAGTTCGCTGAAAAAAATCCGAAATATAAACACCTAATCGTTCCCGTTTTAACGGCATTGTTTTCCCTGGCAGGAGCTACTTTTGGAATGAGCGAGGAGATTTTGGTATTTGTTTTGATCACAATTCCGCTGGCCCAGGCACTCGGGTATGACTCCATGATAGGGGCAGCGATACCGGTTATTGGTACTGGAGTAGGTTTTGCCGGTGCAATTACCAACCCATTTACTATTGGTATTGCGCAAAGTATAGCCCAGGTACCTGTATTTGGAGGCATAGAATACAGGTTAGTAGTCTGGTTCATTCTAACCACTATTGCCGGAATTGCCTTATATCGATATGCCTTAAGAATTGGGAAAGACCCAAACAAAAGTATTTTGTCTGGCTTAAATATTAAAGCTGCAGAAAAACTTGATAAGGCTGATATGCCTGAACTGAATTTGCCTAGAAAGACCATACTTTATGCTCTTTTATTTGCATTGATCCTGTTGATCTATGGTGTGAACGAATTCGGATGGTACATCAATGAGATTGCCGCACTTTTTATTGGTCTTGGACTTCTTTCTGCTATTATTTACAGGATGTCTGCTACCAAAGCTATTGCTGCATTTGTAGAAGGAGCACAGGGAATGATGAAAGCAGCTCTGGTAATAGGATTAGCCAAAGGCTTGTTGATCATTGCCGAAGAGGGACTTATTATTGACACCATTTTGAATTCGGTTGCCGAAGTCGCTGGAGATACCCCTAAATATATTTCCGCAGAGCTGATGTTTCTTTTTCAGTGTTGCCTTAATTTCTTTATTCCTTCAGGTTCCGGACAGGCTGCGCTAACCATGCCTATCATGGCTCCTTTAAGCGATGTGCTTGGGATAAGCAGGGAAATTGCTGTGCTGGCTTTTCAAATGGGAGACGGACTTACCAATATGATCGTTCCAACGAGCGGGGTAACCATGGGAGTACTGTCCATTGCAAATATTCCATATGATAAATGGCTCAAATGGGCATTACCCATTTTTATCCTGCTTGTAATTTCGGCAATGCTCTTAATGTTGCCCCCATTATTGTTATTCACATGGTAATCAAAAAAATAAAACAATTTAAGATGGATAGTTTAAGATTAATGATTTTGCTGATGAGTACTTTCTTAATCTCCTGTTCTTCCGGAGAAAACGATGAAATTCCCACCGATCCGGATATTAAACCAGAACCTCCCATTTCAAAAGATTATACTTCATATAAAACCGGAAGTGAAACCGATAAAGAAACAGATCCTATTGGAGGTATTTGCTTGATGGGTGGAGCAACAGAAAGTGATGAAGCGATGAAATGGTTCTTAGAACGCGCTAAAGGTGGAGATGTTTTAGTATTAAGAACCTCTGGAAGCGACGGCTATAATAATTATATGTATTCCAGATTAGGCGTAGAATTAAATTCTGTAGAGACCATCGTTTGTAAGAATGCAAACGCAAGTTCTGACCCTGATTTACATGAAAAAATAAAAAATGCTGAAGCCATCTGGTTTGCCGGTGGCGATCAATGGGATTACGTTTCTTTTTGGAGAGATACCAAAGTAGCAGAGCTTATAAATAAAGGTATAAAAGAAAGAAATATCGTTATTGGAGGTACAAGTGCAGGAATGGCCATTATGGGAGGCTTTTATTATTCCGCTGAAAATGGCTCGGTGAGATCTGACGAGGCCTTGCAAAACCCATATAACAGAGACGTAACCATAGGAAATTCAAAATTTATTGAAAATGATATATTGGCTGATGTAATTATGATATATTGGCTGATGTAATTACAGACACGCATTATGACAATCCTGACAGGAAAGGAAGACACGTTACTTTTCTGGCGCGTATAAATGAAGAAACGGAGGTTGTAGGAAAAGGAATTGCCTGCGATGAATACACAGCCGTTTGTATCGATGAAAATGGACTTGCCAATATATATGGAGGAGCACCAGAACATGATGATAATGCTTATTTCATTCAGCCGAATCCAGAAGTAGAAAATAATACTCCAGAAGCTTGCGAGGAAAACACACCTCTAGAATGGAATAAAGAGGGAAAAGCCTTAAAAGTATATGCAGTAAAGGGTACTGCTGATGGTGAAAATACTTTTGATTTAACCGACTGGAAAACTGGTAATGGTGGGGTTTGGGAAACTTGGTATGTAGAGGGAGGAACCTTATATGAACAGTAAGTTTATTTTTTTGAATTAGCCTTTTTTATAACCAGGCAAGGTTTTATCGTGAAATCTATAAGAAATTAGAGACTGCAAATTGGCACCATTCTGTTGAAACGACATTTCTTTGTTGATGACCAGGTATACCTTAAGCTGGAAAATGATTTTTGTGCTTTGGCAACAAGAAATTAGTAGTTCCTTGAGAAGAATTAGCGACTATTATTCTTAATTTGAGGATCATGAAACCATTCATCATCTTTGCATTCCTCTTAATATCGCCTATCGCTATGCTTTCCCAGTCCTTATCTGAATATAAATGGCAAAACAGACTTCTGGTGATCTTTACAGAGTCTGAAAATTCTTCAGAGCTCCAGAAGCAGGTGCAGATATTCGACAAAAAGAAAAATGAATTAGAAGATCGGAAACTAAAGGTGATACATTCTGTCCCGGGAAAATATCAGGTAATTTTTCCAGAAAAATCAACCTGGAAGAATTCGAATCTTTATGAAAAAATGGAAATCAGCGAGGCTGGTTTTGAGATCATCCTCATAGGGCTGGATGGAACAGTTAAACTAAGACAACCTGAACTTCTTAAGACCAAAAAACTTTTCAGCCTCATAGACTCCATGCCTATGCGGCAGGCTGAAATTCGAAATGGAAATTAACGACCCCAGGTATAGGCCTTTAATTTAATGGCAGCATTTAATACATCTCGCTGACTTATTTGCCCAATAAGCTTTCCATCTTCAACAATAGGGAATCTTCTGAATTTAAGCTCGGTAAATTTATTGGCAGCCTCCAGAACATTCATGTTTCCATCAATGGTTACCACATTTTTATTCATTCTTTTTCCAACAGTAAGATCGCTCATGGGCATGTTATAATAACGACTCTCAGAGATCTGTTTCATACAGTCTCCTTCAGAGATCATTCCCAGGAGTTCATTTCTTTCATTTACGATACAACCCCCGGAAATCCCATGTTTGATAAGCTTTTCCATAACATCCATGATATTCTCATTTTCCCTGAAGGTCACCAGGTTGGTCGCCATATAATCTTTTACTGAAATTGGTCTTTCTGCAGGTTTTTCGGGTGCTGCCCGCTTACCCATAAAACTTTTGATACCCATATGATAAGTTTTTGATTCTTAATTACTTAAATATAAGAATTTTTAGTTTATAAGTTGCTTCTATAATTTCATTGCTTATAAATCAAAAACTTATTTAACTTTAAGACTTTTGAATCCGAATCATGAATAACCGACTAACCGGCTTAATTGCCTTCCTCCTTATCTTTATTGCGGTTTGGTTTAATTTCAATTTTGACCAGCCAGAATTCAGCCCCGATAAGGATAAATCTTCGACCGAATTCTCTACTTCCAGAGCTTTCGAACATGTGAAAGCTATTGCTCAGGAACCACACTATGTGGGAAGCCTGGCACATAGTAAGGTGAGAAATTATATTGTGGATAAGCTTCAGGAAATGGATCTTGAGGTTCAAACCCAGGAAGGTTATGCCCTCAATAAAAATGGAGTTTTAGTAAATCCTCAAAATATCCTGGCCAGGATCGAAGGTTCTGGAAATGGCCAGGCCCTGGTGCTCATGACTCATTATGATTCTGCCATGCATTCATCATTTGGTGCAAGTGATGCAGGTAGCGGGGTTGCCACCATACTTGAAGGAATACGCACTTTCCTGGAAAAGGAATCAGAAATTAAGAATGATATCATCCTGCTGTTCACAGATGCAGAGGAGTTGGGACTTAATGGAGCAGAACTTTTTGTAAAAGATCATCCCTGGGCCCAGGATGTGAAACTTGCCCTGAACTTTGAGGCACGGGGCAGTGGTGGAAATCCCTTTATGCTACTCGAGACCAACGGCAAGAACGCGAAACTTATCGAAGCCTTTGGGGAAGCAGGAGTAAAATATCCGGTCTCAAATTCACTTGCCTACAGTATTTACAAAATGTTACCCAACGATACCGATCTTACAGTATTAAGAGAGCAAGCAGATGTTAATGGCTATAATTTTGCCTTTATAGACGATCATTTTGACTACCATACAGCAAACGATCTTCCTGAAAACCTGGATATGGAAACCCTGGCGCATCAGGGAAGTTATCTAATGCCACTACTTAATTATTTCAGTAATGAGGATATTTCAGATCTTTCAAGCGATCGGGACCTCATCTATTTTAACCTTCCCTTTGGTGAGTTTGTAAAATATCCATTTGCATGGATCTCCCCTATGCTTATCCTGGCCATCATCATTTTTATTGTACTCATCATTTACGGGTTAAAAAAGAAAACCCTGGATGTTACCACCATATTCAAAGGTTTTATTCCTATGGTACTAAGCATGGTAATATCTGGTCTACTGGCCTGGGCATTCTGGAAATTCTGTATTTTCATTTATCCGGAATATTCAGAAATGGAGCACGGCTTTACCTATAACGGCTACTGGTATATTACCATTTCAATCTTCCTTGCCCTTTCGGTTTGTTTTATGACCTATCATCTACTCAGGAGAAGTTTAAGAACAGCATCTGTATTTGTGGCTCCTTTAGTCTTATGGTTGTTCATATGCGGACTGCTATCTGTATACCTAAAAGGTGCCTCCTATTTTATAATTCCGGTATATTTTGGGCTTCTACAGCTATTTGTCATGGTTAGGCAGGAAAAACCAAACCGGATACTCATGGTTCTTCTTTCCTGCCCGGCAATTTTCATTTTATTGCCTTTTATCTGGAGCCTGCCGGTCGCTTTAGGATTAAAAATGTTATTTGTCACCGCAATACTTACCAGCCTTTTATTCTTTCTTTTCCTGCCATTGTTCGGTTATTTCAGAAGACTGAAATCTTTTGCAGTAATTTGTTTCCTTACTTTTAATGTTCTCATCTTTGTAGCCCATTATTATTCAGATTTCAGCCCGGAAAGGCCAAAACCCAATAGCCTTGTATATCTTCAGGACCTGGATAGGCAAACCTCCTCCTGGTTCTCTTATGATCGAATGCCAGATGAATGGACTTCAGAATATTTCGGTGAGGAGCCGGAAATTAGCTCTCACACAGAACTGAATTTCAGCAGTAAATATGGAAGTGGTTTTACTTTTTCAGCAGAAGCGCCTGAAATAGAAATTCCTGAACCAGCGGTTATCATCCAGAAAACAGGGAAAGATAGCCTGAATTTCGAAAATTATTCGCTGAAGATCGCCCCGAAAAGGAAGATCAATAAAATGGAACTTTTCGAACTTAAGGATGTAGATTTTAAGAATTTCAGGGTAAACGGGCTTGAAGCTGACGAAATTTATCTTGGTGAAAATGCCTTTCACATGTTCAAACGCCGATGGAAAGAAAGATTATTAACTTATTATGCGTCAAACCAGGATACTTTAAGAATCGAATTCAGCATCGAAAAAGGAGATAAGCCAGAATTTGTTCTTTACGAGTCTTCTTACGACCTTATAGGCCATGATGAATTAAACGTAAAAGAGCGACCGGAGGGAATGATCCCCAGGCCTTTTGTTTTAAATGACGCAACGATTTTAAAGAAAACGATAAGAATAACTGAATAGATGAAAATAGCGATATTAGGATGTGGTTGGCTTGGCATGGAGCTGGGAAAAAGGTTGAGGAAAGATAACCATGAAGTTAGAGGCTCGGTGACCAGAATGGAAAAAATGCAGGAAGTAAGGGCAGCTGGAGTTGTTCCGTATTCTATAAAACTATTTGAAAAAGGCATTCAGGGTGATATTCGCTCATTTCTTTCAGGGATCAATGTTCTTGTAATTGACATCCCGCCGGGACTGCGTAAAAACCCGGAAGTGAACTTTGTGAAAAAGATCAAGAAGCTTATTCCATATATTGAAAAATCTTATGTTCAAAAGGTCATTTTCACGAGCTCAACTTCAGTATATAAAGATTCTGATAGCATCCCTGTTTATACCGAGGATTCTAAAACCGATAATGAAAATGATATTTCAACCCAGCTAAGAAAAGTGGAGTTGCTTCTTCTGAACAATGAAAAGTTCAAGGCTTCGATCTTAAGATTTGGCGGACTCATTGGACCTGAAAGGCATCCGGTAAAATTCTTGTCTGGAAAGAGCGGGATCAAGAATCCTGCTGCGCCTGTAAACCTGGTTCACCAGGAAGATTGTATTAAAGCTGTTTTTAAACTTATTGAAAAGGAAAATGATAATTCGATATGGAATGTAGTATATCCAGAGCATCCAACCAAGGAGGAATATTATACAAAAATAGCGAAGGACAGGAATCTTGAACTTCCAGAATTCGAAAATTCACACCCTAGCAAAGGCAAAAAAATAAGTTCAGAGAAAATAAGGAATGAGTTGAAATTCCAATTTTCCAATCCTATCTAATTTAAGGAGATGCTGAAATTGCTTTTTTTCATTAAAGATCGACTCCTTATAAGAATCTATTTGGAATATGCTTCCTCATAGGGTGACCAGATCTCGTAAATGGGCTCTCCCTTGGAACTTTTTCCTGAATGATGCCATTCACCGTCTTTAACCTCGAATTCAAAACCAAGGCTAGCTCCTACTCTACTATCATCCCTGGAAAAAAATTCTATATTTTCTATATATTTTCCGTTTTCAGCTGAATAAGTGCCGCCACCGGTGCCATAGAATTCTCTGGTTGCCGAATTGAAGGCCACCCACTGAAATCTATCTCCACCAATGATCTTGATGGTCCTGCGATCGCCCGGCTTCATGGTTTTAAGTTCCCCACCTCGTTTTCTGCCGGTGATCACCCAATTTCCGTTAAGCGCATTCTTTTCTTCTGAAATTCGCTCCCAAACCTGGACTTCAGTTACGTTATTGATCTTGATCTTATCTTCCTCAGGAAAAGTGAGTTTAGGATTTAGGGTCTTCCCGATCATTTCTGATGCCCTGGTATTAAAATCCTGGGTTGAAGTATAATCTGAATTTTTATAATCATATTCTCCTCCTAAAGCCCATAGAAATTTATTGGAATCCTTTTCTTTTGCCCCTTCAGCGAAATAATTATCCTGATAAATTCTAACGATCTCCCTGTTGGTTACCTCTTTCCCATTCTCCTCAACAAGCATCCAGGAGCCTTGCAGGGATTGGGCAAAAAGACAGGTTGAACAAAGGAAAATGGAAAGTATAACAAGCCTTTTCATAATTTATAAGTTTTTAATCCTTATAAATTTAAAAAGATCTGTATACAATTCAGTTAAAGCTTTGCTAAGCTACTCTTTCTTCTCTCCGTATTTATCGTATTCGGGATAAAGGAAGTTGTTGTAAGGAAACCTGGTTATATGTATTTCTCTCACAGCCTCATATACCTTCCTGCGAAAATCTTCCATATTCTCTTTGTTCAGGGCTGAAATGAACAAGGCATTGTCTCCTACTTTATTCATCCAGGTTTTCTTCCATTCCTTGAGCGTATAATGAGCGGAAGTCTTTTCGGTTATAAGATCATCCTCATCGATCTTTTCAGGTTCATAGGCATCGATCTTATTAAAAACCATGATCGTAGGCTTTCCTAAAGTTTCAATTTCAGTAAGGATCTGGTTAACCGAGGCTATATGATCTTCAAAATTAGGATGTGAAATATCTACCACGTGTAACAGCAAATCTGCCTCTCTTACCTCATCAAGGGTCGATTTAAAGGACTCTACAAGCTGCGTAGGCAGCTTTCTAATAAATCCTACCGTATCGCTTAAAAGAAAGGGGAGGTTGCGTATAACCACCTTCCTAACCGTTGTATCGAGGGTGGCGAAAAGTTTATTTTCAGCAAAAACTTCACTTTTACTAATAACGTTCATCAAAGTTGATTTACCAACATTGGTATAACCAACCAGGGCCACACGAACCAGCTGTCCGCGATTTCCTCGCTGAACCTCCATTTGCTTATCGATGGTCTTCAGTTTTTTCTTTAAAAGAGATATTTTATCACGTACAATCCTACGGTCGGTCTCGATCTCGGTTTCACCCGGTCCACGCATCCCGATACCACCTCTTTGCCTTTCAAGGTGAGTCCACATCCCGGCAAGTCGAGGTAATAAATATTCATATTGCGCTAGTTCTACCTGAGTCCTGGCATAACTTGTTTTTGCTCTTTGGGCGAAAATATCTAAAATAAGACCTGTTCTGTCCAGGATCTTGCATTTTAGGATCTTCTCGATATTCTTTTGCTGAGCCGGAGAAAGTTCATCATCAAAGATCACGGCTCCTATATCATTCTCTTTGGCAAATTCTCTTACATCATCCATTTTACCAGAGCCAATAAAAGTCTTCGGGTCTGGGCGCTCCAAACGCTGTGAAAATCGCTTTACCACTTCACCCCCGGCCGTATAAGTAAGGAACTCCAGTTCATCAAGATATTCCTCCAGTTTATCCTGGTCCTGATCTTTGGTCACTATCCCTACTAATACAGTTCTTTCGTAAGCTAAATCGGTCTTTTCAATCATAAATGCAAAGGTAATCAATACAAAGCTATCAGTTGAAAACTGAAAATACTTCAACAAAAATTTAACTGAAAAAGGGCCCGTGATGCCACGAACCCTTCAATCACAATATCATAAATCGTTTTAGAATCCAAAATTGATCCCCAGACCAAAAACTTCCCTAATCTGGAAAGCACCAACGGCGTTATCGTCATAAATAGCCTGGAAAACCAGGTTTGCTGATAAATAGTCATTAATTCCCATTTCCAAATTCAGCAAATAATCAATGTCGATATTCCCGGGTTTATCCAGGTAATTAGAGTAAAGTGACAAGGTATGTTCCATGGCCACATTTTCCATGATCTCATATTTGGCATATCCGCTAAGGGAAGCACCTAGTTCAAACCTCATTGATTTACCTTCGTCTACCCCGAAATAATCTCCGTCTACATAACCCGGGCGGGTGGTAAAGTCTTTATCTACAAAAATAAACCTCGCGGTTGCAGGTGCAAGATTCACAAAAAGGTCATCACTTTTTTTCCACATAATACCGGGACCCGTTTGCAGGTAAGCAGGAGACATAAAACCTGAAATTTCGGTTCTGGTAGTCACCCCTGTATCTGGATCTTCATTGAATTCATATCCCTTGTCGAACTGAGTTCTGAAATTCAGGAACCAGGAATAATAAAAATTTGATTCCCTGATCTGCTTCCCGGCAATAGAATTAAGTTCAAGCCTGTCATTCGTTTTCCTGGTGAACTCATCATCCTTGACCTTGGTTAGTCCATAATCGGCGAAGATCCGGTTATCCCAAGTAAAATCGTCCATTTTGTAATTGAACTGATAATCTACAGAAAGGTTTCCTGCTATACTAGAAGTACCTCCACCGGTCCATTCTTTATTGAAAGCAGACTGGTTGAAAAGCAATTGAACATTTCCTTCTTTTCTCCATCCATTTGGAATGGTATCTTTTTCCTCTTCCTCCTGGGACAATGCTGTTCCCATGCAAAAAAGAATGGAAAAAGCGACTAGTAAAGTTTTTTTCATTTTTATTTTTTTGGTTGTTTGTACAATGGAACCGATGAACATGCTTCACCATACATAAGACTTTTCACAACAGGCTGGAGCTTTTTGATGAGGAAAATATACGCATTTTTTGGCACAGGCTTATTTGCACATCCTTTAATTATTACAGGCTTACCCTCAAGGTCTGAAATATCCATGTTCTCGATCACCTCCTGATAAAGGTGACTTTCAAGATTTTCAAGATCTCCCACTACCACTTTTTTGGCATACGGTTCCAGATTAGAAGCAATGAGCATAAAAGCCCAGACAGGAACTATCGCATCTGTAGAACAATCTAATGCCACAAACATATCTTTATATTGGGACCAGTCATGAGCTTTTGCCTGTTCTCTAAAATCTTTTTCCTTAAGTACGAATCCCTCAAAGAGCCATTGACTAAGATCAAAAAGAAACCTTTGACCCTTCGGATAATAATCCTCAAGATTAAAGGTTACCAGTTTACTTTGAGCGACTCGATTTACTATCTCTTCCGCCATAATTTTATTTTATAAAAGTCCGAGCTCCAGTTTGGCGCCTTCACTCATAAGATCCTGGCTCCATGGCGGATCGAAAGTGATCTCAACCTCGGCATCCTTGACCATATCCAAAGACTTCACCTTTTCTTCAACCTCTAACGGCAATGTTTCTGCTACCGGGCAATTTGGAGTCGTTAGGGTCATTAAAATTTTCACATCATAATCTGTACTCACCATCACATCATATATAAGCCCAAGCTCATAGATGTCTACGGGAATCTCAGGATCGTAAATAGTTTTTAAAACCGTTACGATCTTCTCGCCTAATTCCTGTGTATTTATTTCCTGTTCCATCTTAATTCAATTGAGTTTGGTATGCCACCGCATACATTTTTAATTGTTTGATCATACTTACCAGGCCATTGGCACGTGTTGGAGAAAGATGTTCTTTCAGCCCAATTTCATCAATGAACTTTGTATCGGCTTCGATGATCTCTGAAGGATGCTGATTGGAAAAAACCCTGATAAGAATTGCTACAATGCCTTTTGTAATGATCGCATCACTGTCTGCCGTAAATACGAGTTTGTCACCTTCCAGTTCAGCATGCACCCAAACCCTACTCTGGCATCCTTTAATCAGGTTTTCGTCAATCTTATACTTCTCGTCTATTAGAGGCAGGGATTTCCCAAGCTCTATCATATATTCATAACGCTGCATCCAGTCGTCAAACATTGAAAACTCATCGATTACCTCCTGTTGTTTTTCCTGAATCGTCATATTTCAATTTTAGGCAAAAGTACAATAAGAAGAAGTCCTATTCAACATTTTCTGCCAATCTTAAGATAGCCTCAACTAATGGTTTCACCTCTGAAGGTGGGTTTCCATGATCGAAGGAATTAGTCTTGTAAATAGTATCATTCTTACGCAGACTTAAGATTGCATGGAGAGCAGCGTCAGACGCTCGTGAATCTGACGGAGCTTCTAGCTGGCTCATATTAGAAACATCTACACTTTCAATGGTAACAAGCAAATTCTGCCAGTCACCTGCTGAAATATTTTCTGATCTTTCACTAGCGTTCAAACCGGTGCTTTTTACTGTTATAATCTCAGGAGTTACCTTATACATGGTAGAAGATCCCCTGGTGAAGGTTTCGTAGCTTATAGATTCTACCGATTGAAATGCCTGGTTCGAACAATCATTTGCCGCGAAAAGAAATATAAGAAAAGATATAAGTGTAATTTTCATGTTGGATTGTTTAAATATTAGAGGCATATTACAAAAAAAGGCACCACAAGGGTGCCTCTTTTAAATATTATTAACTGAATGATTAGTCAGCCATAGTCGCACGAAAACCTCCGTTAGCAAATACAGAAAGCATTCTGGATTTCTGACCTTCAGTAAACATGTTTAAACATGGGTCATCAGAATAATCCATGAAGTTCATGGTCATATCTGCAGTTCCACAGTTTACAGTTGGGTAAGAAGGACAACCTCTAGAAGCTGCATCAGAATCTGGAGTATCAGCCACATAATCTGTAGCACCACATCCACCGTCACCCCAAATGTGACGAAGGTTTAACCAGTGACCAACTTCGTGAGTCGCAGTTCTACCAGTAGAATATTGAGTAGTTCCGGTAAATCTGTGATCCATAACTACACCATCTGTAGCCCAGCTACCACCTGGAAATTGAGCATATCCAAGAATGTTACCACCACGGTATGGCATATTGCTCACCACCCAGATATTTAGAAACTCCTGTGGATTAACTACGTCAGAACCGTCGCTAGAAGAAAACTTCATACTATCGTCTGGTCTCCACTGACGCTTTTTAGTTTTCACTCTAATTACATCTTCTAAAACAAAGCGAACGCCAACATTAGCTTCTACTGCGGCAAATTCAGATGGAATTGTGTTTCTACCAGGATTGTTCATACTGAAGTCTTCGTTAAGAGCATTGATTTGATCCTCTAGCTGAGATAATGGAATGTTTTCACTCTGGCTTCTGTAAAGGACATGAAATACAACCGGTATTTCAATTTTTCCATCTGCAGCAAGCCTTTTAGTCAGTCCTCTTTCAATGGCTTGTTTTGTATGTTGCTCTATGGCAGCCATTTTTTCTGCTAGTTGAGGATTTTCAGCTAATTTTTCATCAAGAACACCCATGGTTCCACATTGTTCTGAAGCAATTGCAAGGGTTTCCTGTTCAATCGCCTGGTCTTCAATAGTTGCTTCGTCTGCAGATTTCTGGCAGGAGGCAAAGAACAAAGTTAGGGCCGAAGCCAATAGATAAATTCTTTTCATTTAATAAAGTTTTTGTGTTAAAAAAATTGTTTTAATACTGATAACAGGATTCACGTATTGGCCAATTTCCTACTATTATCAACTCTCTAATTGTTTGGTTTTTTATTAAAGTTTTTGGCACTTTTTCAGCTGTTTTTCTGAAAAATACGAGCCGAATATAGCCAATTTTTTAAGTTTTAATTAACGTAAAAACTATGTTTTATTAAGGCTGAAATGCTTTTCACCGTTAGATTCAGGCTATTGGTCGATTAAGAGAAGGTGTTAAAGTTTTAAATTTCCGTAATTTTTAATAAATAACGGGCCGATTAGCTTCAAAAAATGAAAAATGAGAAGAAATGAAGAGATTAAATAATGACCTTCACAATCCGGAATTAAAAAACGCAAAAATTGAATAGAAAATACTGGTTGCTAAAAACCGGAGAATTAGTTTTTTAAATATTTCCTGCCAAAACTGAAATATGCAAAACTTCCCAAAATGGGAATAAATATAATTGCCAGAACCCAGGATAATTTCAGTTTAAAACTGGATTTAACCTTCAGAATTATATAAAAAACGAGAAGTAGGGCAAGAAAGATATGCGTCTGCCAAAGATATAATCCGAATTGAGGGCTCATAAAAGAATTTAATTAAGAGCCCAAAATAATAAAAATATAGGAAAAATTACTGAAGCATCATTTTAGCCTTTTTCAAAGCCTCTAGAAATAGATCGATCTCCTGGAAAGTATTATAAAAGGAAAAAGAAGCTCTTACCGTACCAGGAATCTTAAAGAAATCCATCACAGGTTGGGCACAGTGGTGTCCCGTTCTTACCGCTATTCCCATTTTATCGAGCAAAGTTCCAATATCATATGGATGAAGTCCCTCGATATTAAAAGAGATGACAGCAGTCTTTTCAGTTGCCTCACCATAGATCTTCATTCCTTCGATCTCCTTCAGCTTTTTGGTAGCATATTCAAGCAACTCATGTTCATAGGCCGCTATTTCTGAAAAGCCTATTGAATTCATATAATCCAATGCCGCACCAAAGGCTATTCCTCCACAAATATTAGGCGTCCCGGCTTCAAATTTATGAGGTAATCCTGCATAGGTTGTCTTTTCAAAAGATACAGTAGCGATCATCTCTCCACCTCCCTGGTAAGGAGGCAGCTTTTCCAACCATTCTTCTTTTCCGTATAAAACGCCTACTCCAGTTGGCCCGCACATTTTATGAGCAGAAACCACGTAAAAATCTACATCAAGCTCCTGCACATCGGCCTTGATATGTGGTGCCGCCTGTGCACCGTCAATCAACACGGCTGCTCCAACAGAATGTGCTTTATCTATAATAGATTTAATTGGGTTCACTGTTCCCAAGGCATTCGAAACATGATTAAGAAAAACCAGCTTTGTTTTAGGACCGATCATTTTCTCAAATTCCGAATAAATAAGCTCACCGGTTTCATTCATAGGAATAACCCTAAGCTTAGCACCGGTTTTTTCACATAACATTTGCCATGGAACGATATTAGAATGATGCTCCATTGCCGAAACAAGGATCTCATCATCTTCCTTTAAAAGTGAAGAAAAGCCATTCGCAACCAGGTTGATGCCATGAGTAGTACCTGAGGTAAATATGATCTCATGAGCCTTTTCCGCATTAAAATGCTTTTGGATCTTAATTCTTGCCTGCTCATATTTATCGGTAGCTTCCTGTGATAGGGAGTGAACGCCGCGGTGAATATTGGCGTTATAATTTGAATAATAATCCACGATCACGTCCATCACCTGCGTTGGCGTCTGGGCTGTGGCCGCATTATCAAAATAAACCAAAGGATAGCCATTCACCTTTCGGCTTAAAATTTGAAAATCCTTACGAATCTTTTCAACCTCAAAAGTCTTAGCCTGAGTTTCCTGACTCATCCTTTATGTTTTTATTGATTTTTATTTACAGGTTATTAAAACCCAGCTCTACTTCTAATTTAGAAGCAATTAGCTTATTGATCCTTTTCTTAACTTCAGGGATCTTTACACTTTCCAAAACATTATTTGCGAAAGCATACATCATTAATCCACGAGCTTCCTTCCTTGGAATTCCACGAGACTGAAGATAGAATAATGCCTCCTCGTCCAGCTGACCTATAGTACAACCATGACTACAAGCAACATCGTCTGCAAAAATCTCTAGCTGAGGCTTAGAGTTTATCGTTGCTTTATCATCTGCCAGGATATTGTTGTTGGACTGGTAAGCATTGGTTTTCTGAGCTTCTTTCTCCACAAGAACCTTTCCGTTGAAAACCCCGGTAGAGCTATCTCCGTAAATTCCCTTGTAGTCCTGGTGACTTTCGCAGTTAGGTTCAATATGGTGAACCAGCGTATTGTGGTCTACATGCTGCTTATCTTCGATAATGGTTACTCCCTTCATCGTAGAATCTATACGCTCACCGTTCTGATAGAAATTAAGGTTATTTCTAGTCAGTTTTCCGCCGAAAGAGAACGTATGTACAGAAACATTAC
The DNA here is from genome assembly GCF_022489035.1 of Christiangramia lutea. GTDB lineage: Bacteria > Bacteroidota > Bacteroidia > Flavobacteriales > Flavobacteriaceae > Christiangramia > Christiangramia lutea. Next base: position 1,232,208 of record NZ_JAKVTV010000001.1, on the reverse strand, counting down.
TTTCATCTTTCTGATTGATAAAAGTATTATCTATAAGAGAAGCTGAATGCTTGTCGTTCTGAATCTTATAATAATCTACAATAGCTCTGCGATCTGCAAAAATCTCGGTAACCGAATTTGTAAGCACCGGATGATCTGTAAGACTCTGATGTCTTTCGATGATCTGAACATGAGAATTCTCATCTACCACCACCAGGTTTCTCGGCTGAAGTAACAAAGAAGATTCATTCCCTGTGGCGAAATTGATAATTTGAATTGGCTTATCTGCCTGCTTGTTCTTATGAATATGGATGAATGCTCCCTCTCTGGCAAATGCTGTATTAAGGGAATTCAGACCCGATTTTGGAGCAACTTTATTATAATAGTTGTCTATCACGGGACGATATTTATCCTTATTCAATGCCGAAGACATCAGGCAAACATCAATCTTATCATGTGTAGTTTGAGAAAGATGCGAAGAGTAAATACCATCGATAAAAACAAGGTCATAGGTATCAATATCATGGATTAAATACTTCTTGATATCACGATACTCAATTGCATCTTCTTTTTTAGGAAATACACTATAATCATGCTTTAGCAAAGAATTCAGTGAAGTATATTTCCAGTTCTCATCTTTTTTGTTTGGAAAACCAAGTGTTTCAAAGTCCTTGATAGCCTGGTTTCTGATAGTATCTATATTACCAGAATCCTGACCTTCTTCAAAGGCAAAAAATGATGAGATCAATTTATCTTTTAATTCCATTTTATTCAAGTTTCATATTAAACAATCAAAATTCGATCTACTGAATTTTAAACTGTTTTTTCCGGCTTAACCCAATCATATCCTCTTTCTTCAAGCTCCTGCGCAAGTTCTTTCCCTCCAGATTTCACGATCTTTCCGTCTACCAGTACATGAACTACATCTGGCACGATATAATTAAGTAATCTCTGGTAGTGAGTAATAAGTAGTACAGAATTGTCCTCTCTACGAAGTTTATTAACTCCGTTCGCGACCACCTTAAGAGCGTCGATATCCAAACCTGAATCTGTTTCGTCCAGAATTGAAAGCTTTGGATCTAACATCGCCATCTGGAAAATTTCGTTACGCTTCTTCTCCCCACCTGAGAATCCTTCATTTAGAGAACGGGAAAGAAACTTTCTGTCTATTTCCAGCATTTCAGATTTTTCACGGATAAGCTTTAGCATTTCATTTGCCGGCATATCTTCTTTCCCATGAGCTTTTCGGTTGGCATTGATCGCCGTCTTGATAAAGTTGGTAACCGAAACACCTGGAATCTCTACAGGATACTGAAAAGATAGAAAAACTCCTTTATGAGCTCTTTCTTCCGGATCCATCTCACTAAGGTTCTCCCCTTCAAAGATGATCTCACCATCGGTCATTTCATATTCTTCCCTTCCTGCGATCACGGAAGACAAAGTACTTTTTCCAGATCCGTTAGGTCCCATGATAGCGTGAACCTCTCCCGGATTGATCTCAAGATTGATACCTTTAAGGATTTCCTTATCTTCTATGCTGGCGTGTAAATTCTTTATTTTAAGCATGTCTATCAATTCTAAATCTGACTTTACAGATTATTTAATTTTCTATTTATTTTTTATCGTATCGGAAGTTTTTTTCGCTTCAGGAACTTCGATTATTTCCCTGATCTCTATTACTTCTTCCCAGCCTTCCTGCTCTGGATTTGGTTTGATCTTGGCCTTTACCGTAACCGGTATCATTTCAAAATCATCTGTCTTCACAATAGAAACTTTATCGGCAAGCACCTGCATCATTGAATCCAGGGTCACTCCGTAGACGAAATTTTCTCCTCTCAAAACGGCGGCATCTGCTATATAAACGAAGTCTCCCTCTAGAACCTGGATGCTGTCTGGTACTTTTTCAACCTTCGGCTGATCCATAAGTTCTTTACGCCCTTCATCCTGACAGGAAAAAAGGACAAGGCTCAACATCAATAATCCAATTATCTTATTCATAGCAAAATTCAATATCAGATTAAATTATCCAACTGAACCTTCAAGTGAAATTTCAAGTAATTTCTGGGCTTCTACGGCAAATTCCATAGGTAACTTGTTCAGTACTTCTTTACTGAATCCGTTAACGATCAACGCAATAGCCTTTTCGGTATCTATACCTCTCTGGTTACAGTAGAAAATCTGGTCTTCCCCGATCTTACTGGTAGTAGCCTCATGCTCTACCTGTGCAGATTTGTTCTTCACCTCAATATACGGGAAAGTATGAGCCCCACACTTATTACCCATCAACAACGAATCACATTGTGAAAAGTTTCTGGCGTTTTGGGCTCTACCGTTGATCTGAACCAGACCACGATATGAATTCTGGGATTTCCCTGCGGAAATACCTTTTGAAATGATCGTACTTTTGGTGTTCTTACCAAGGTGGATCATTTTAGTTCCGGTATCTGCCTGCTGGAAATTATTGGTCACAGCGATCGAATAAAATTCACCCACTGAATTATCACCTTTCAGAATACAACTTGGATACTTCCAGGTTACTGCAGAACCGGTCTCTACCTGAGTCCAGGAGATCTTCGCTCCTTTTTCGCAAAGTCCTCTTTTAGTCACAAAGTTGAAAACCCCTCCTTTACCTTCACTGTTCCCAGGGTACCAGTTTTGAACTGTAGAATATTTAATTTCAGCATCATCTAAAGCAACAAGTTCCACTACTGCTGCGTGCAATTGATTTTCATCACGCATAGGAGCCGTACAACCTTCAAGGTAACTAACATAACTCCCAGGTTCAGCCACTACTAAAGTACGCTCGAATTGCCCTGTTCCTGCCTGGTTAATACGGAAATAAGTTGAAAGTTCCATCGGGCAGCGAACGCCTTTTGGAATGTAGCAGAAAGAACCGTCACTAAATACTGCGGAATTTAAGGCCGCATAAAAGTTGTCTTTCTTCGGTACCACAGAACCGATGTATTTCTTGACCAATTCAGGATGCTCCTTGATAGCTTCAGAAATCGAACAGAAAATAATTCCTTTTTCAGCAAGTGTTTTCTTAAAAGTCGTGGTTACAGAAACTGAATCCATCACCACATCTACCGCCACACCGGCAAGTTTTTTCTGTTCATCTAAAGAAATACCCAGTTTTTTAAAGGTATCCAGCAATTCAGGATCCACCTCATCCAAACTTTCATATTTCGGCTTTTTGTTTGGTGCTGAATAATAGGAGATATTTTGAAAATCCGGTTTTGGATAGTTCACATTCGCCCAGTCTGGCTCCTCCATCTTCTGCCATTCGCGGAAAGCTTCCAGTCGCCATTCGGTCATCCATTCCGGCTCTTCCTTCTTTTTAGAAATTGCCCTAACGATATCCTCGTTCAAGCCCACCGGAAAAGTTTCAGATTCTATATCGGTATAAAATCCATACTCATATTCCTTGGTCTCGAGCTCTTTCTTTAAATCGTCTTCAGTATATGCCATTCTTCCTAATTCTAATTTAGATTTACGTCAATCTGTATTGACGGTTTAATTTTTACAGTGAAAAACTCTCACCACATCCACAGGTTCTTTGTGCGTTGGGATTATTGAAAACAAATCCCTTACCGTTCAAACCACCTGAATATTCAAGGATGGTTCCGGCCAGATACAGAACACTGCGTTTATCTACAACAATCTTTACGTTGTTGTCTTCGAAGATCTTATCACCTTCGGCCTGGCTCTTATCAAATTTCAATTCATAAGACAAACCAGAACAACCTCCACTCTTCACTCCAACGCGAACGTAGTCTGAATCAACGCTGAAACCTTCTTCGGTCATCAGGGTGGAAATTTTATTTTTAGCCTCTTCGCTAACTTTAATCATAAGTTAAAAAGATTAATTCTAAATTGGGCACAAATATACTACAATGCAAGTGTTTTACCATAGGCAAAGCATATGTTTTAAGAATTGACTGATAGACCCCGTCAATCAGAAAATCCAGATATAAAACCCCACATTTTTAAACCTCCAGGCTCACTTTAAAGCTTTTGCCTGATTCTTCTTCATTGAATTTTATAATCGTACTTTTGCAATCTAAAATTCAATTGCATGTTTGAGAATAGTCAGGAAAGCAAGACAAACCTTTCAGAATTAGGCGAATTTGGTTTAATAGATCACCTAACCAAACATTTCACTCCGAAGCAAAAATCTACCGTAAAAGCTATTGGGGATGATGCCGCGGTGCTTAATTTCGAAAACAAACAAACTATTGTAAGTACAGATCTCCTGGTGGAAGGTGTTCATTTTGACCTGGCTTACATGCCTTTAAAACACCTGGGATACAAAGCGGTGATGGTAAACCTTTCAGATATTTATGCAATGAACGCTACGGCATCTCAAATTACCGTTTCATTTGCCGTTTCAAACCGGTTCCCGGTGGAAGCACTTGAAGAACTTTACGCAGGTATTCAATTGGCTTCTAAAATGTACAATGTGGATGTAGTTGGTGGTGACACCACTTCCTCTACCTCTGGTTTAATGCTCAGCATTACCGCCCTTGGACATGCCGAAAAGGAAGATGTGGTTTATCGTGACGGTGCGAAACCCAATGATCTACTGGTCTTAACAGGAGATCTTGGTGCGGCTTATATGGGCCTTCAGGTGCTCGAACGTGAAAAAGAAGTTTTTAAAGCGAATCCTAATTCGCAACCGGATCTTGATCAGTACACCTATTTGATTGAAAGACAATTAAAGCCGGAAGCAAGAAAAGACATTCCCCAGTTGTTAAAAGACCTGGAAGTTAAACCAACTTCTATGATAGATATCAGCGATGGCCTTTCCTCTGAAGTAATCCACCTTTGTAAGAATTCTAAGGTTGGAGCGAATATTTTTGAGGAAAAGATTCCACTGGATCCTGCTGTGATCTCCGTTTGTGAAGAATTTGAAATAGACAGCACCATGATCGCATTAAGTGGTGGCGAAGACTATGAACTACTTTTCACGATCTCGCAGGACGATTATGATAAAATAAAGGGCAACCCCCATCTAACTGTAGTTGGACATATGACCGAGGAGAGTGAAGGAATGCACCTCGTGACAAGAGCGAATCAGAAATTACCACTTATCGCGAGAGGCTGGAATTCAATGGAAAATAAGGAGGAGTAACAACGCGAATTCTCATAGTTCTGCTGTGCCGGGAAAAATATCTAGCTTCATCTTCAAAAAAATTGTTCGCATGACCGTTGGTATCAGCCATTACATAAAGAATACCATTTAAAATATAGTTGTAGTCATTGTAGAAAACCTTATTGTATAAGCTATAGATTTCTGTCATTCCCAGCTTACTTGAAATTGATTTTTCAGCTTTGGTGAAAAATTTATTGAATCCAGAGGTTCGCTCATATTGATAGGTATGGATCAATTCATGAGGTAAGGCCATATCCCCGCGAAAACCCTTTAATAGAACCACAACATTGGCCGGGGCATATCCTGCAGAGCCTCCTTCAATATATTCCTGTCTAAAAACGAAAGTTCCAACCTTAGCGCTAGTTTTCAGGTCAAATTCAGAGGATGTAGCAGCAAAAACAGTTTCAACCAATGAGAATGGAAGGATCCTGTAACTAAGTTTAAAATTTTCTTTGGTATTCACCTCTATACGGTTAAAACCGATATTCATATGCCAGCGCGCCCAAAAATCCCGGTTAGCAGCAGCATTTTCAATGATGGAAGTCCCGGCGGAATTAACAATCTTTGATGGCCAGACATAGGCATAATCTCCAGACCTGGAAAACTGACGAATTAACCTCTCGCTCTCGAAAACCAGGTATCCGCCAAGCGCACCCTGCCCCATTCCCTTTAAAAGTGTATTCCCGAATTTCTCCCCAGGCTCTTTGTTAATTATTGCACCTATTCCACCCAGAACGCTACCAACCCCGACATTAAATATCCCGGACTCAAGATCAGAATTCTGAGCTTTAATTTCAGAACTATTCAAAAAGAATAGAACCGATAAAAAAATGGTTGATTTTTTCAGGAAACTGTATGTAATAATGAAGAATTTTCAACAATGATAAAGATTTATTCCGACATCTTGATATATTGCGAAAAACCCGAGCTTTTTGAAAAAAATTATTCCTGCTCTAATTTGCTTATTTCTGCTTTCCTGTAGTAAAGAAAATTTATACGATTTTCACGACCTAAGCGGTTACAGGGATTTTGTTTATAGAATAGAGTTCTATCCAAATAACGAAGATGAACCGATTGAATTTAAAGTAAAAGAAATAAAGACCAATGGTTACAATGAGCTTAAGACTGAATCCAACAGATTTTCAGGTAAAACAAGTAGGTTTGTAACTTTTGAGACGGCCGTAAAACGTTATCGCTTAACTGGAGTTGATGTATATCCCGAGAAAAATATAGGAAGAATTGAATTCTTTCTATACGAAATTGGAATTGGTGAAACCTATTTTAGCTTTATGGAAAATTCTATTTTTTATCAACAAATAGAGAATCCCGAACCGGTTTCAATGCGATATGATTTCGAAACTAACCAAGCGAGCTTCAATTTAATTGGGGAAGACTAAGAAGCTTTTGCCAAAAATACCCTCTTGCGTCTTTCATGTATTTTAGCAAGATAAGCATTCGTCTCTTTGAATTTTGGGGTAAGTCTCGCCAAAAGGCCATCGGCAGTATCAGTCATTTCCATACCACACTTTTTACACCTGTATTCATGTACATGGTTGGTAATGTTTTTAGACACTCTTAATTTGTGCCCGAAAATGCTACAATAAACCTTTGCGAATGAAAAGGAAGTAGGTTGTTCTTTTCTCATATTAAGGTTAAAATTCTGGTTTCTAGGTTACTAATCTATAAAAAATTGTTAATGGTTCGACAAAAAGCGTTAATTAATCGATGAAATGCATAATTTTTATTAAATTATCGAGATCTTCCATGTAGGAATTATGCCCATTATCTAAGGAATGGAAATCACACTCACATCCACGGGAAACCCTCTGCAACTCAACAATATCAAGTATTGGATCCTGCTTCCCTCCAAGAATTACCTTCTGTTTATCAAAGGCCTTCAACTCCTCTAAATAATTTGTACGATTTTTCATACCAATCAAAGCAGCCTGTATATTTTTTGCCTTCATTTTACAGGATCGGGTTTTCAATTCTTCAATTTCTGAAGCCAGTTCTTTTTTACTCTCCTCAGAATAAAGATTTGAAATAGCCATTTTTACATAGGCCTCTTTATTATTCCCGACCAGTTTAACAGATCTTTCACGTATTTCCTGTTTTTCCACAGTATCCTCAAGAGGTGTTGAATTAATCAACATAATGCTTTTTATTATCATAGGAAAATTTTTCAGGAATTCCAAACTCACATAACCTCCCATACTATGTCCGGCAATACTAAACTCGGTCAATCCAAGGCTTTTTACCACCTCATTCACCGCATCTGCCATCAACTTCATAGAGTGTTCATTTGAAACACCTTCCGATCTTCCATGACCGGGTAAATCTATGCAAATAACCTGCCGTTCTTTTTTGAGTTCCTTAACAATTCGGTCCCAGATCCTGACATCTTCCATAAATCCATGAAGCAAGACCAGGGGAACCTTCGCTCCGGAACCATGGGCTTCAAAATAAATCTTTGCTCCTTTAAATAATATCTCACTCATATTTAAAAATAAGAAACCGCGAACCCAGGAAAAGCAATTCCAGGATTCGCGGCAAATTTCAGTCTTTAAATTTTCTTTAAGTGTTTAAAAACTAAGAATTCATGATATCCTCAATTTCTTCTATCTCAATTGGAATATTCCTCATCAAGTTGAAAGGCTCTCCTTTTTCCTGAATTACCACGTCATCCTCCAGTCTAATTCCAAAACCTTCCTCTGGCAGATAAATCCCAGGTTCTACTGTAAATACCTGGTTAGCCTGAATTGGCTCGGTTAAAATGCCATAATCGTGGGTGTCCAGCCCAATATGATGAGAAGTACCGTGCATGAAATATTTCTTGTACGCCGGCCAGTCTGGATCTTCATTCTGAACATCAGCTTTATCCAGCAGTCCTAGCTCAAGAAGCTCAGAAGTCATCATCTTCCCAACCTCAACATGATATTCTTTCCACATGGTTCCCGGAACAAGCATTTTTGTAGCTTCTTTCTTCACTTTATTCACCGCATTATAAACCTGCTTATGCCTATCGGTATAACGTCCGGAGACCGGAATGGTTCTACTAAGGTCACTGGCATAATTAGCATATTCAGCACCCGTATCCAGAAGAATAAGATCTCCATCTTTACACTGATGCCTGTTCTCTATATAATGTAATACACAAGCATTCTTACCACTAGCGATAATAGGCGTATAAGCAAAACCTCTTGACCTGTTCCTGATCATTTCATGATAGTACTCAGCTTCGATCTCATATTCCCAAACTCCAGGTTTAACGAATTTCAAGGTCCTTCTGAAGGCCTTTTCAGTAATATCACATGCCTTCTGCATAAGATCGAGCTCGATAGGATCTTTTACAGACCGTAATCTTTGCAGGATTGGGTTGGCTTTTGCCACCTGGTGCGCCGGATAATTCTCCTTGCACCATTTGATGAATCTTTCGTCCCTGGTTTGAGTCTTATGATTTGCACGATAATGCTCGTTGGTATTAAGATATACCGTTTCACACTGGGTCATTACTTCAAAAAAGATCTTTTCAAAATCCTTCATCCAGTAAACGGTTTTGATTCCGCTAACCTCAAGTGCATCATCTTTGGTTAGTTTTGCACCTTCCCAAACCGCAATATGCTCGTTGGTTTCAGTAAGAAATAATATCTCACGATGCTTCTCTTCCGGTGCATCTGGAAACAACACCAAAATACTCTCATCCTGATCTACCCCACTTAAATAAAATAAATCACGGTTTTGTTCGAATGGCATGGTACTATCAGCACCAATTGGATAAATATCGTTTGAATTAAAAACCGCAAGGCTTTTCGGCTTCATTTTATGCATGAAGTTTTTACGGTTTTTTATAAAGAGTTTAGAGTCTATTCTATCATATTTCATAAGTAAATCTTTTCAATTTTTTCAAAATTAAAGGAATTAAATGCAATAGCTATAAAAGCGATTTAAAATTTTGACCAATTCAGCGATTTAGTATTTTTAGGTTTGTTTTTTCTGAAATGATCCATCAATCATAAAAATGAAGACCTATAAGACCTTTGCAACTGAAAGACTAATTCTTCGGCCTACGAACACCGAAGACAGCGCCTTTATTTTTGAATTACTGAACTCTCCAAAATGGCTTAATTTCATAGGAGATAGAAATATTAAAAATGAAAAGGACGCTGAAGATTATATCTCAAGAAGGATGCTTCCTCAGCTTGAAAGACTAGGCTTTTCCAATTTTACCATTATACGAAAGGAAGACGGGAAAAAAATTGGTTCCTGTGGGTTATATGACCGGGAAGGCCTTGAAGAAATTGATATAGGTTATGCCTTTCTTCCCGATTTTGAAAAAAAAGGATATGCTTTTGAAGCTACTGTAGAATTAAAAAAGGTAGCAAGAGAAGTTTTTGGAATTGAGAAATTGAACGCTATTACACTGGAAAGAAACGAAAGCTCCCGAAAACTTTTGAAAAAATTGAATTTTAAATTCAAGGAAAAAATTAGGTTACCCGACGACCCTGATGAACTTATGCTATATTTTGTGCAATTATAATTGCTTGTGTTTATTCATAAAGTCTTAATCGATTTCTAAGTTGGAGATTATCCTTTTGAAGGTTTTCTATTTGCTCCAGTAAATGACTGATCGCCTCCAGACCTTCAAGATTTATATCCAGCTCTTTATGCAACCTCATCATCCTTTCAAAATTGGCAAGGTGATCACAGTGAATATATTCTATTTCCTCTACCCTTTCAATTTCTATGATGCCACTCTCGTAAAGTGAACTCACAAACTGTCGCTCTACCTTATACCTTACGCATATTTCCTCCGCAGGAATTAGATCTTCATTTCTCATATTCCAGTTTTTTTAAGTTCCTCAAATAACTCCTTTTGTCTGGAGGTAAGATCTTGAGGGGTTTTCACTTTATAGGTAATATAGAGGTCTCCAAACTGGCCCTCCTTTTTATATTTTGGAAAGCCTTTTCCTTTTAGTTTCACCCTACTGTTATTCTGGGTTCCTGGTTTTACTTTAAGTTTCACCTTCCCGTTGAAGGTATTAACCTGTATCTCGCCACCAAGTGCTGCCGTGGTAAGTGCAATTTCCTCTGTTGAATAAAGATTTTCCATTTCCCTGCGGAATGAGGTATCATTCAGTATCTTAAAAGTGATATACAGATCTCCTTTAGGCCCTCCCTGAATACCGGGACCCCCGTGTCCCTTAATCTTTATGGTCTGTCCATTCTCCACTCCGGCTGGTATTGTTAGCCTGATATTTTTTCCATTTACGGTTAAGGTATGCTTCCTGCTTTCATAAACATCGCTAAGTCTTAGTTGAAGTTCAGCATTAAAATCCTGACCCTTGAAATGTCCTCCCCGTTGAGTTCCTTCTGACCTGGCTCTTCCTCCAAACATCTGTTCAAAAAAATCTGAAAAGGTATCATCATCAAAATTTCCGGAATAGCTATACTGCTGGCCGCTTCCTCCAAATCCACCGCGAAATCCTCCTGAAGCTGACTGCTGCCTTTTAGCTTCTTCGAACTGCTCGGCATGTTTCCAGTCTTTTCCGTATTCATCGTATTTCTTACGCTTTTCCGGGTCGCTTAAAACCTCATGGGCTTCATTGATCTGCTGAAATCTGGCCTGAGCCTCTTTATCGTTAGGATTTAGATCTGGATGATATTTGCGTGCCAGCTTTCTGTAAGCTTTTTTCACATCAGCCTTAGTAGCCGATTTATCTAATTCAAGAAGTTTGTAGTAGTCTATGAATTCCATTTAGAAAATGGTTTTTAGGTTTTAAAAACTCCGGATTCTATCTCTTTCTTTTTTAACTGACTTTCGATCAAACCAATCTGGCCTATATGGTAGATATCATGCTGAATTACTCCTCTAAGAAGATATGCAAAATCATAACCTTTACCTTTCACCTTTTTAGAAAGAAAAGAATCATCCTCAACAGCATTCAGAAGCTCATAAATCTTACCCTGGGCCGCAACTAATTTTCGCTTAAGAGCCTCCCATTCTTCACGTGAATGCACTTGAATATTTGGCCAGTCGATTTCAGAATCGATCTCGATGGAATATTCTTCATTATCTTTAAGCCTCTCAATAGCAAGTTTTTTCCAGGCAATTAAGTGACCAACAATCTGTGAAACACTGTGAGACTCGGGAATACAGGTTTTATATCCAACTTCATAAGGAAGATTTTCCAGCTTTCTCATCACCGAATCGCCGTACCATGGTTCTCCTTCAAAAGCCTCGGATAACGACCTGACAAATTCATTAATTTTTTCTTTCATAGTAGGGACTGCTTGAGAATGAAATTACAAAAATTGAAGATTTAGCGCAGTTAAGCTTTTGCCAAAACCATCGTTTATCATTTTTAGAACAACTTTTAAGATTCGTCTAAATGACTATTCTGCAAGGCTCTCTAATTCAAAGATTCAACAAATTATAAAGTACTTTAAATTAGTTCTAAATTGACGGGAAAAAGCCAGTCAAAGTTTGTTAAAAATTAGAATGAAGCGTATTTTTGCTGCACTTTATCAAAATAATTCAAAAAATTTATGGCGAAATCTGCGCTTTTAAAGTCATCATTGGCAAAAAAATACTGGATGGCTTTCACGGGCCTTTTTCTGGGCCTGTTCTTAGTAGGACATTTATTTGGAAATCTACAATTGCTAATTCCGGTTAGTGAAGGAGCCAGGGACCAGTTTAATGAATACGCTCTTTTCATGACCACCAACCCGGCGGTAAAGGTATTATCCTACCTTACTTATCTCAGTATTATTTTCCATGCGATCGATGGTGTATTGTTAACCATACACAACCGCAAGGCAAGACCTCAAGGTTATGTGAATTTCAAACCTTCTACAAACAGCATGTGGTCTTCAAGAAACATGGGGATTCTTGGAACCATTATACTTGCTTTTATTGTAGTGCATATGACGATGTTCTGGGGAGAAATGAAATTCGGCGGACTTGACGATACGGTGTACACCACAGCGAATGGTGAAGAAGTAAAAGATCTTTATACCTTAACAATAAAAACATTCCAGGATGCCCAGTACGGATTATTATGGGCAATAGCATATGCATTCGCGATGCTGGCGATAGGTTTTCACCTGTCTCACGGCTTTTCCAGCGGATTTCAGTCACTTGGAGTGAATCATCCAAAATACAACGGGTTTATCAAAAAGCTTGGAATGGCTTTCGCAGTCCTGGTACCGTTAGCCTTCGCCGTGATACCTTTTTATATTCACTTTGTACTAGAAAAAATATAAGCTATGGGAATATTCGAATCTAATGCACCTAAAGGCCCATTGGCAGAAAAGTGGACCAATCATAAAAATGAAATAGACCTTGTTAACCCGGCTAACAAACGTAACATTGATGTTATTGTGGTTGGAACAGGACTTGCCGGCGGTAGTGCCGCAGCAACTCTTGCCGAACTCGGTTATAACGTAAAAACATTCTGCTACCAGGATTCTCCTCGTAGAGCTCACTCTATTGCGGCGCAGGGAGGGATCAATGCAGCAAAAAACTATCAGGGAGATGGTGATTCTATTTACCGTCTTTTCTACGATACTATTAAAGGTGGTGACTACCGTTCCCGTGAGTCCAATGTATACAGACTTGCAGAAGTTTCAGGAAACATCATCGACCAGTGTGTTGCGCAGGGAGTTCCTTTCGCTCGTGAATACGGTGGTCTTTTAGACAATCGTTCTTTTGGTGGGGTTCTTGTTTCAAGGACTTTCTACGCTAAAGGTCAAACCGGGCAGCAATTATTGCTTGGTGCTTATTCAGCAATGAATCGCCAGATTAACCGCGGAAAGATCAAATCTTACAACAGGCACGAAATGCTTGATATTGTAAAGGTTGATGGTAAAGCTCGAGGAATTATCGCCAGAAACCTGGTAACCGGAGAACTCGAAAGACACTCGGCACACGCAGTTGTTGTCGCTTCAGGAGGATACGGAAACGTATTTTTCCTTTCTACAAACGCCATGGGAAGTAATGTTACAGCAAGCTGGAAAATACATAAAAAGGGAGCTTATTTTGCTAATCCTTGCTTTACCCAAATACACCCAACCTGTATTCCGGTCTCGGGAGATCATCAGTCTAAACTGACCTTGATGTCTGAATCTCTTCGTAACGATGGTAGGATCTGGGTTCCGAAGAAAAAAGAAGATGCGATTGCTATAAGGGAAGGGAAGAAAAAACCAACAGAGCTTTCAGAAGAAGAAAGAGATTATTACTTAGAAAGAAGATATCCAGCATTTGGTAACCTAGTACCACGTGATGTTGCTTCCAGAGCGGCAAAAGAACGATGCGATGCCGGATATGGAGTAAATAAAACTGGAGAAGCTGTTTATCTGGACTTTAGTTCAGCGATCATGAGATATGGTAAAGAAGCTGCGACTACCAAGAAGATAAGTAATCCTTCAGATGCTAAAATCAAGGAGTTAGGTAAAGAGGTAGTGGAATCTAAATACGGAAACCTATTCCAGATGTATGAGAAGATCGTAGATCAAAATCCATACGAAACTCCAATGATGATCTATCCTGCTGTACACTACACCATGGGAGGTGTTTGGGTAGATTATAATTTACAAACCACTATTCCTGGTTGTTATGCGATTGGGGAAGCTAATTTCTCAGATCACGGTGCCAACAGACTTGGAGCTTCTGCCTTGATGCAGGGACTTGCTGACGGATATTTCGTATTGCCATACACTATTGGTAATTACCTGGCAGATGATATTAGAACCGGAGCGATCCCAACCGATAGCCCTGAATTTGATGCGGCTGAGACCGAGGTTCGTGATAGACTTGAAAAACTTGTTAATAATAACGGTACAAAATCTGTAGACCATTTCCATAAACTACTTGGTAAGATCATGTGGAATAAAGTAGGAATGGCTAGAAATGCCCAGGGATTAAAAGAAGCAATTTCTGAGATTAAGGAACTTAGAGAAGAATTCTGGAAAGATGTACGTGTTCCTGGAACAACCAAGGAAATGAACGCCGAGCTGGAAAAAGCCGGACGTGTAGCAGATTTCCTTGAGCTTGGAGAATTGTTTGCTAAAGATGCACTGCACAGGGAAGAATCCTGTGGTGGTCACTTTAGAGAAGAATACCAGACCGAAGAAGGCGAAGCCCTTCGTGATGACGAGAACTTTATGTATGTAGCAGCATGGGAATACACGGGTAATCCCGCCGATGCCGTTCTCCATAAAGAAGATTTGGATTATGAAAACATTCAGGTAAAAACAAGGAGCTATAAATAGATTTGAGAATTGGGATTTCAAATCTCATTTCTAAATACTCAATACTAAAAGTATGAATCTTACATTAAAAATATGGCGTCAGAAAAACGCCGACACGAAAGGAAAAATGGTAACCTACCAGGTTTCTGATATTTCAACAGATATGTCTTTTCTTGAAATGATGGATGTTCTTAATGAACAGCTTATCAATAAGGGAGATGAACCGATAGCTTTTGATCATGACTGTCGTGAAGGAATCTGCGGATCATGTAACTTACAGATCAATGGTGAACCTCACGGCCCGGATAGAGGAATTACCACCTGCCAGTTACATATGAGAAAGTTTAAGGATGGAGATACAATTGTTATCGAACCTTTCAGGGCTAAAGCATTCCCAGTGATAAAAGACCTTGTAGTAGACAGAAGCGCCTTTGACAGGATTCAGCAGGCCGGAGGATATATTTCTGTAAATACATCAGGGAATACCCAGGATGCAAACTCTATCCCGGTGGAAAAGGAGAATGCAGACATGTCTTTCTACGCAGCCACTTGTATTGGTTGTGGTGCCTGTGTTGCAGCATGTAAGAATGCAAGTGCTATGCTATTCACCTCGGCTAAAGTGAGCCAGTATGCGCTATTACCTCAGGGTGAGGTAGAAGCAGATCGCAGGGTTCTTCAGATGGTAGAGCAAATGGACAAGGAAGGTTTTGGTAACTGTACTAATACCGGAGCTTGCGAAATCGAATGTCCTAAAGGTATCTCACTCGAGAATATCGCCCGAATGAACAGAGAATATTTGAAAGCGAGCGTGAAATAATTAACAATTGTTTTCCCTAATAATAATGATCCCGGCTTTGTAGTCCGGGATTTTTTATGCAAATTCTGTTAAATTTAAGAAATGGTGGAAACAGCAAATCATATTTCAAAATTACCTGGAAATAAGACCAGCATATTTTCCATTATGAGCAAAATGGCCAATGATCACGATGCCATAAATTTGTCTCAAGGCTTTCCTAATTTTGAAACGGACAAGAAATTAAAGAGCCTGGTCACCCAGGCCATGAAAGGTGGATATAACCAATATCCACCAGATGCCGGAGTATTAGAATTAAGAGAAGAGATCTCAAAAAAGATTCAGTCACTTTATGGCAGATCTTATAATCCAGACCGGGAAATTACCATTACTTCTGGTGCTACAGAGGCTCTATATACCGCCATTACTGCGTTTATTAAACCAGGAGACGAGGTAATTGTCTTTAAACCTGCCTATGACAGCTATGAGCCAACCATCAAATTAAATGGTGGGGTTCCGGTGCAAATTCAGTTGACAGGTGAGAATTACCGGGTAGACTGGGAAGAAGTAAAAAAAGCCATTTCTTCAAAAACTAAAATGATCATTATAAATACTCCTCATAATCCTACAGGAAGCATCCTGGATACAAAGGACATGAAGGAGTTGGAAAATATACTAACCCGAACCGATATAATACTTTTAAGCGACGAGGTGTACGAACATCTTATTTTTGATAAGAACGAACACCAAAGCGCTTCAAAATTTCCAGGACTTGCAGAAAGGTCTGTAGTTTGCGCATCATTTGGTAAAACATTTCATAATACCGGCTGGAAAACCGGTTATTGTGTGGCTCCGGATCACCTGATGCAAGAGATCAGAAAAATTCATGAACTAACCGTATTTTCTGTGAACCACCCTATGCAAGTCGCCTATGCCGATTATCTAAAAGACCCTAAACACTATTTAGAACTTTCAGGCTTTTATCAGAATAAAAGAGACCTATTTCTCAACCTGATAAAAGACTCACGGTTTAGTTTTACGCCCTCCTCAGGTACTTATTTTCAGCTACTCAACTTTTCAGTAATTACAGATGAAAAGGATGTGGATTTTGCTGAAAGATTGGTAAAAGAAAAGGGGTTAGCTGCTATTCCGGTATCAGTTTTTAATATTAACAAAAAGGATAACAGGCAGCTCAGGTTTTGTTTCGCCAAGACAGACGAAACTTTGGAAAAAGCTGCAGAAATACTTTGTAAGCTATAGATGAATTTAAATATCAAGATCAAGGATCAGGACTTTGTGCTGCATCCGTTTGGGGCTGCCTACTGGCCAGAGCAGGAAGTATTATTTGTTGCAGACGTACACCTGGGTAAGGTTTCGCATTTCAGAAAACACGGCAGTGCCGTACCCCTGAAAGCCACATCACAAAATTTTATAAAACTGGATCAGTTACGGAAGGAATTTGACCCGGAACATATCGTTTTTCTAGGAGACCTTTTTCATAGCTCCATGAATCTTGAGTGGAATATGTTCGAAGAATGGATTGGTAACATAGATAACCGGGTGCATTTAATTGCAGGGAATCATGATATCATCTCTCCACTGAAATACGAGGAACTGGACATCAAAATATATTCAGACGTTAGCGTGGCAGGGTTTCATTTGAGCCACCACCCGGAGATAAGAGAAAATCATTTTAATATATGCGGCCATGTTCACCCCGGATTTAAAATGAAAGGGGATGGAAAACAACTTTTGAAATTACCCTGTTTCTACCGTAGCGAAAACCAGATGATCCTACCCGCATTTGGAGAGTTTACCGGATGTTATTTCGTGCAACCTGAAAAAGGGGATCGTATCTTCGCAGTAACAGGAAAAGAAGTAATACCCGTTATTTAAAATTTATTAAATGATCAAAAGACTAGCCGTTTTTAATTTTATTTCAGTTCTAATTACCATTATAACCAATTATTTTGTCCAGACCGGTCAGATAAATGATACTACCGTTGGTGAGGTAAGCAGTAAATATTCGAATTTATTCACTCCTGCAGATTATGCTTTTTCCATATGGGTATTGATATTCCTAAGTCTTTTGGTCTTTTCCGGCTTTATGCTTCACCAGGCATTTACCAATGGAAAACATACAGATTTTATTAAAGATACATCCCTCTGGTTCGTAGTAGCCAATATCGGCACCAGCCTCTGGGTAATATTCTGGGTTTATGAATTCGTAGGTTTTTCAGTGGTTTTGATGTTCCTGATATTAGCAAAATTGCTGAAGATCATCCTCAACAACAATATGGAGATCTGGGACGCTCCCTTCAAAGTGATCGCCTTTTACTGGTGGCCCATTTGCCTGTATTCGGGTTGGATCACCATTGCGACAGTGGCGAATATGGCTGCATGGCTAACCGGTATTGGCTGGGATGGCGCAATTTTTTCTGAAGTGGATTGGACTATTATAATGATAGGAGTTGCCGTTATGGTAAACCTCGCGATCATTCACCTGCGAAATATGCGTGAATTCGCACTGGTAGCAGTATGGGCTTTGATCGCTATTTATATAAGACATCAGGAAAACCAAGAGTTGATTTCGAAGGTTGCGCTTGCCGGAGCGATCCTGATTTTTCTGAATATTGCCTATCACGGTTTTATCAACCGGAAGAAAAACCCTATTTATCGCTTAATGCATGGTCAAAAGTTTTAGACCATAGCCTTAATATCACTTCCCCAACTAGGGTAGGAAAAGATCATCCCTTTCAGTGTCCTGCAGTCCAGTTTTCCGCACATAGCCATAACGAACATGTTGATCATTTCACCCGCATCTGCACCTATTAAATGTGCTCCTAAGATCAACCCAGTTTTCTTATCCACCAGGGTTTTATATGCGTAATAATTATCATTGATCCTTTTTGAATTAAACCACCAGGGAACAGATTTTTGTTCAACTTTAAAATCATAGCCTCTATCCTTTGCCTGTTTTTCATTCAGGCCAACCGAGGCTAAATTTGGAATTGTGAACACCACTGAAGGCTGTGGAGGATAATTCACTTCCTTTGCCCGATCTTTATCCAGGATATTTGCCGCTACGATCCTGGCTTCCTGAGAAGACAAAGGAGTTAAGGGCAGTCCCTCACTTGCAGAGACATCTCCACAGGCAAAAACACTGGAATTTGAGGTGCTCTGCAAATTCTCATTCACCGTGATTCCCTTATTAGAAAACTTTACATTCCCCTTGGCCAGATCCAGCTCATCTATAGAAGGGACTCGTCCTGCAGCATTTATCACTAATTTCGCCTTAAGTTCGATCTTTTTGCCCTTCTGATTACTTATTACCCGGTAATTTGTTCTTAATTTTTCGATCTCCTTGACTTCACAATTAAAATGGAATTTTATGCCGATCTCTTCGGAAGCCTTTTGAAGGCGAGCTACCATATCCTCATCAAAATTGCTCAGTGGTCTTTCTTCAGCATCCAGAATCGTAACATCCACTCCGCATCTGGCAGCAATATGAGCGAATTCCATCCCAATATAACCAGCACCAATAAATAGCATGCTCTCTGGAAGTTTCTCCAGCTTTAAAAAATCGTCACTATTTATAGAAAGTTCCCTTCCCGGAATTGGTAATTCCATAGGTTGATTACCAGTGGCGATAACAATTTTTTTTGCAGTCACCGTTTTTCCTTCTACAGAAAGTGTATTCTCATCAAGAAATTTCGGAGATTGGTGGTACATTTTTATACCAAGCTTTTTAAGGTCTTTTTCAGTTGCTGCCGGAACGGCATCCACGAAAGTTTTCTTGAATTTCATGAGATCTTCCCAACTGAATTCAGGCATTTTGGAAATTCCATTATCCTTCATTTTCTCTGCTCTGTCCAGAATTTCAGTAAGTCCCACCAGCACTTTTTTTGGGTCACATCCACGGTTGGCACAGGTACCTCCAAATTCACGATTGTCGGCAATGGCCACCTTCAAGCCTTCAGCGACACATTCCTTAGCTACACTCTTTCCGGCTGTTCCGGTCCCGATCACAAAAACATCGAATTCCTCAAATCCCATAATTTCAAATCATTTTTAGTGAAATTAGCCAAGTTCGCTATCATTTTGCGTTAGGAAAATGGTAAAAGATGACAAATGCTATTTAATCGTTAAAAATCAATTAACTGGTTGTAAGGCAATTTCGATGAAATTATCTTTGCGGCAATGAGTACAAATCTTATCGCCCAAAAATTCGCACAGTCCCCTCAACAGCAGGAATTGCGAAATGCTATTGACAATTCTGAAAAAAATCATTCAAATATTCACCTGAAAGGCCTGGTTGGTTCTGCCCTTTCTTTTGTGGTGGCCAATGCATTTAAGGATTCTGAACATCCCTTCTTGATGATCTTTAATGATAAGGAAGAAGCAGCCTATTATTTGAACGACCTGGAGCAGCTGGTCGGCGAAAAGAACGTACTTTTTTACCCTGGTAGTTATCGCAGGCCCTATCAGATTGAAGAGACCGACAATGCGAATGTACTTTTAAGAGCCGAGGTGCTAAACCGCATCAATTCAAGGAGAAAACCCGCTCTTATCGTTACTTATCCCGATGCACTTTTTGAGAAAGTGGTTACTAGAAAGGAGCTTGATAAAAGTACGCTCAAAATCGCTGTTGGAGATGAACTTTCCATAGATTTTGTAAACGAAGTACTTTTTGAATATCAGTTTAAAAGAGTTGATTTTGTTACCGAACCCGGGGAATTCTCTGTTCGTGGGGGTATAATTGATGTTTTCTCGTTCAGCCATGACGAGCCCTACAGGATAGAGTTCTTTGGAGATGAAGTAGACAGCATCAGGACTTTCGACGTGGAAACACAGCTTTCTACAGATAAAAAGAAAAAGATCTCGGTAATGCCAAATGTTGAGAACAAACATCTGGACGAAATTAGAGAAAGCTTTTTAAAATATATTTCGGCAAAGACCATAGTTTTCATTAAGAATCTGGACCTTCTATCGGCCCAGGCAGATAAGCTTTTCAAAAAGGCAGAGGAAGCTTTTAAAGAACTTTCTGAAGATGTAAAACATAGCAAACCTGAAGAGCTTTTCTGCGACGGTGAACTAATTAAAAAACAGCTTTTAGATTATTCAGCGGTTGAATTGAGTAGTCAGGCGTTTTTAAAGGCAGATGAAACCATCAGTTTCAATACAAAACCTCAACCAGCCTTTAACAAGCAATTCGAATTGCTTATCGAGAACCTTATAGAAAATCAGGAGGCAGGTTTTACAAATTTTATCTGCTGCGTAAGTGAACAACAGGCCAAACGTTTTCATGATATTTTTGATGACCAGGAGAAGCAAGTGAAATATCAGACTCCGGTGTTTTCAATGTTCCAGGGATTCATCGATGAAGATTCAAAAACCGTTTGTTATACAGATCACCAGATATTTGAACGTTATCACAAGTTCCATTTAAAGAATGGATATGCCAAGAAACAGGCGATCACCTTAAAAGAACTTACCAATCTTGAGGTTGGAGATTATGTGACCCATATAGACCACGGAATAGGGAAATTTGGCGGACTTCAGAAAATAGATGTAGAAGGCAAAAAGCAGGAGGCGATCAAACTTATTTACGGAGAACGGGATATTTTATACCTGAGCATACACTCGTTGCATAAGATTTCCAAGTTCAATGGTAAGGACGGAAAAGCTCCCAAGATCTATAAACTGGGTAGCAACGCCTGGAAAAATCTCAAGAAAAAGACCAAAGCGCGCGTTAAGCATATCGCGTATGACCTGATAAAGCTTTATGCCAAGCGAAGAATGGAAAAGGGCTTTAAGTATGATCCCGATTCTTATCTACAGCACGAGCTGGAAGCCTCTTTCATGTATGAAGATACTCCAGATCAAAGCTCGGCTACTGAAGCAGTAAAGGCCGACATGGAAAATGAACGCCCAATGGACCGCCTTGTTTGTGGAGATGTAGGATTTGGTAAAACTGAAATTGCCATCAGGGCAGCCTTTAAAGCTGTTGATAACAATAAACAGGTAGCTATTCTCGTACCAACTACTATTCTGGCTTTCCAGCATCACCAGACCTTTTCCGAAAGATTAAAGGATTTCCCGGTAAGGATAGATTACCTGAATCGATTTAGAACTGCGAAAGAAAGAAAACAAACCCTGGCCGATCTTGAAGATGGAAAAGTCGATATCATTATAGGAACACATCAACTGGTTAGTAAATCGGTTAAATTTAAGGATCTTGGATTGCTGATCGTGGATGAGGAACAGAAATTCGGGGTCGCAGTAAAAGACAAACTGAAAACCATTAAGGAAAATGTTGATACCTTAACACTTACAGCAACACCAATTCCAAGGACGCTTCAGTTCAGTTTAATGGCTGCAAGAGATCTTTCTACTATCACCACTCCCCCACCGAACCGATACCCGATAGAAAGTCATGTAATAAGATTTTCTGAAGAGACCATTCGCGATGCGGTGACCTATGAAATTCAGCGTGGCGGCCAGGTTTTCTTTATCCATAACCGGGTGGAAAACATCAAGGAAGTTGCCGGGATGATCCAACGGCTCGTTCCGGATGCTAAAATTGGCGTTGGGCATGGACAAATGGAAGGTAAAAAGCTGGAAAAATTGATGCTTAGCTTCATTAATGGTGAATTTGATGTATTGGTTTCCACCACCATCGTGGAAAGTGGATTGGACGTATCAGAAGCCAATACTATTTTCATCAATAACGCCAATAATTTTGGGCTTTCAGACCTTCACCAGATGCGAGGTCGTGTTGGCCGAAGCAATAAAAAAGCATTTTGTTATTTTATCACTCCGCCATATTCGGCCATGACCGAAGATGCCAGGAAACGAATCACTGCCCTGGAACAGTTCTCAGAACTGGGCAGCGGTTTCAATATCGCCATGAAAGATCTTGAGATACGCGGTGCTGGGGACCTTTTAGGAGGAGAACAAAGTGGATTTATCAATGATATTGGTTTTGACACTTACCAGAAAATACTTAATGAAGCCATCGAGGAATTAAAAGAGAATGAATTCCGCGATCTTTATGCTGAAACTGAAGACCTTGAACAAAAGGAATTCGTAAAAGATACCCAGATCGATACAGACTTCGAACTGCTATTCCCTGATGATTATATCAACAACATCACAGAAAGACTAAATCTTTACACCAAGCTTAACGAATTGAAGACAGAAGAAGAGCTTCAGAAATTTGAAGCTGAACTGGTAGATAGATTTGGGGAATTACCTACACAGGCCGTTGATCTTCTGAATTCGGTAAGGATAAAATGGATCGCCGCTAAAATTGGACTGGAAAGAGTCGTGATGAAAAAGAACAAAATGGTTGGATATTTCATCGCCGATCAGAAATCAAGATTCTACCAGACCAACAATTTCACCAGGGTATTACAGTATGTGCAAACACACAGGCAAAACTGCACCATGAAAGAAAAAGAAACCCGTGGGGGATTAAAATTACTGCTCACTTTTGATAAGATTAATTCAGTAGATAAAGCTTTAAAAGTATTGCAACCACTGGATTTCAGGGAGAAAAAGGAAGAGGTGGTAAGTTAGGCATTTATTAAATGTTCACCCACAAACCTGTGTTTCCCTACTTCATAAACCAGATCCTTCACGCTATCCATGGCTTCCGGGTTTAATTCTTCTTTTTCAAGATCGAATACTTTTAAGGTCAGTTTTAAAAACTGGCCATCCGGTTCTATTTTTAAAAAATTTGGATCAGAAACTGTTTGCCAGATTCGCGTGATCACTCCAAGTGCTTCTGTGCTAACCTCAGTGCTAACCTGAATTAATTCATTCAGCCTGTCGCTAGGATGAGAGCGATTCGTCAATGCAGAAGTTGTCACTTGATAAAGGGCTCTTTGAAAACCCATGGGCTGGAACGAATAAAGATTAGCAACATGTATATCCCCTGAGACGTTAATCATATTCATATCAGGCCGGTTCGTGTGTAATTGTCTCAAAACGCCAATGAGTTCCTTCAACTGCCCTATATTCCCCGGGGAATGCCAGCTATCCCTAATATCATCTCTCAATTCCCCTAAAAGTTCATTTAATTCATCAGGAAGGTCAGATCCTATTCGTTCTATAAAATCTACCAGGTTTATAAAGGGTACTGCACTACCCATAATCAAGAATTTCACCTCTTTTCTATAGGCTAATAAGTTGCAAAAATCCCTAAAATCATTCATTTGATCTTCAGATATCACCTTCCCTTTGGGATCATTATACCTGCGACTTGAACGCCCATCGAAAACAAAGCAAGCTACGGGAGAAGTAATATATGCCTGGTGAGCATCTTCTTTTAAAGGATCTTCTAGAGAAGGAGGGCGAATTCTGGGACCATTATTCAGTATAAATTCCTCTGCAGCGCGTCTCGCCTGTTCATAAATTATCGTATTACCTTTAAGGAAATCATTCTCTTCACTTCCCCATCCATCTCTAATTTCATGATCATCCCAAATTGTAATATGAGGAAAATTTCGCATTACCTTTTGTAGGGGACCAAAACTCCAGTGAGCCTTGTACATCCTCCTGTAAGACTTCAATAAATTCAGTTTCGCCTCCTCTAAATTTAAGAATTGGGTATTGTCGTAATACTGATTGATGAAGTCTGTCCCCATGGTTCCGTCACTATAGCCGGTGTCTCCCAAGCCCCATATCATATTAGGCTGTATACTCTTAATCTGGTTTTCATACCATTCAAAAATGATATCAGCATATTCATGCAGCACCGGCTGATCATTCTCATTGGTTTCAAAAGGTTGATTGCAAGACCAAACAACCAGCTTATAAGCTCGATTGAAATCCTGATCCTCAAGTTTAAATGTTCCCTTTGATGTTGGTCTATATTCAAAGAGAAGCGTAGAAGTAGATGGAGGTTCTTTTTTTATCTCCAGTTTCATTTCGAATTCCCATTTAACTAAAGTCCATTCCCATTCTCGGATTTTTCTCAAAAATTTAGGAATTGAAAAAAAGATCCTCTCGGGTTCAAAATCCCTGGCGTTGCTAAAAAAATCAAAGCGGAATACCGAAAAGTCCAATTTCAACATTCCTTTTGGATGAATAATAAAAGAATAGCTTCCTCTTTGCAACGGGCTTAGGATTCAAGATCTGGAATAAGGCTCTGGTTCCCCCATTAAAATAATATTATGGGGCTCTACTGGATATTTAATATTCTTGAGCACGATCTAATATTTTAATTTAGCCTATTCTTTATCTGTAAATGGATGGTTAGAAATTATAGCTTCTAAATGTCTACCTATAACCACTTCCTTACTGTAGCTATCCAGAATTAGTTTCTCGGGTGAGTTCTCCCGGAAGCCTTTCAATAATTCTCTGTAATCGTTGGTTAGTTTCTGGACTGTTTCTACAGATTCCTTATAATAATCACTGCCATTTTCTAACAAAGTATCTATAAAATTCTGTTCAGCATTTGGCAGAATAGGAAGAATAAACCTAACCCCTATACAGTTCATGAAATGGGACCTACTATATTCTGGATAAGGGAGTCCAACAGTATTGTTAGCTTCAAAATGCATTCCTGAAGAATTCCAGTCTATACAGGTTCTTATGATCTCCTTATAGTAACTATAATATTCGGAATCCTGGCCCTGGAAAACCAGATTGATCAATGCGTCAAAAGCTTCTTCACGCAAATTAAGCCTATTCGTATATTTCTGAATTAATTCGTCCTGTTTCAGCTTTGCATACTGGCGTGCTCGTGATTCCACCGCTCGCTTTTCAGCAGCTGCTACCTCCTGGTCGTTTGCATATACGCGAAGAGCCGCTTTACTTGCTTCAGTCATTCTACTCATTACAAACCTGAATGTAAAGAATCCACGATTAAAAAATTCCGGATCGGTGGTTTCCAGAACGGCGACACCCGTTATTCGGTTTCCCTCCAGCGCTAAAGATTGGAAATAAGTATCCCAGTTTTCCAGATCATCCCAATTCCAGGCTTCATTCCAGTTATAATCATCACCAGTACCATTTCTATAATCAACCTTAGAAGCCGGCAGATCCAGTTCCCATCCCCCAGTTTGAAAGGTAGAGTCTAAAGGAAAGCTGAAACTCCCGGTTTGGTAGCGATGCTTGCCACGAATCCCAAGTTCTTTCTCAATTATTTGTTGCTCGTATTCAATAATAGGCCTGACCGGGTCAATTACATAATTTTGAGTGATATAATCTTTTTCTGCTAATCTCCGGTGACGACGAATTATTCTATGAAGTCCTATAAATGGCGAAGGGATATGCGGTGCCCATACCAGATTAATAGATTCAAGACTCACCTTAACATCTACTGGTGTTACCACCTGAAAACTTAGTTCGGTAGTTGCGAATTCCGGGTCTTTACCTTTTGTAAGATAACTCCTGGAAGAATTTCTGCCGGTAACGAACCCCTGGGTAAGCTGATTTTCATTTTCACTTGAGATATTCGCCAGGGTTCTATTGATTGTCTCACGTCTTCTTTCCCTCAAAGTTTCCAGCAAGGTAGATTCATTACTAAAAGAAGTTTCATCCATCACCCCGCTTTCGGTCATATTGGAAAGCTCCTGTTTAAATCGGTCTGAAGTGAATACGGATTGCTCATCAGACCTGTTTATAGCCGTACTTTGGGCAGTGTCACTTCTTTCGAAACGGCTTTCAAACTGACTTTCGGTAATATTCAGTTCGCTATTTGGAGAGACAGCCTCTGCACTAAAAGGCCCTTTTAAGACCGGTTTTTTTATAAAAAGTTCCAGTTTCTCTCCTCTCTGAAAAGCCCATTCCCTGGATTGCATTACATTGGATTCATCTGGTAAGGGAATTCTTCTATTATCTATAGGCTTTACCAGATCTATCTTTCCGATTATGAATTTTTGAACCTTTTTTCTGATTGTAGGGCTGCTTCGATACCTTTTTATAAAATCACTGTTCTCTAATCCTAAGGCTTCAAGATAGGCTATAGCCTGATCTATGAGACTTGCAGCCTTTTTTAGTCTTTCATTATCCACATCAAACTTATCTGCAAGGATACCTGCGATCTTATCAAAATGGTTTTGACCGTTCCTCAAATCCTCGGTTAAAAGATTACCTCCTGTATTAATTAGGTTACTATCTATCATTTCTGGAATTATAGCATTTACCTGAGAAAGACCATGCATGATATTACCCAGCTTATAGGCACGTTCCTGAGCATCGGCCATTTTCTCCAAATCACTGTTCCTGATCTTTACAGGTTGACCTTCGTCAACCTGGAAATCCAGGTCTTCCCGTTTCATCATGAATTCGATTGAAAGTGGACGCGCTACAACTCTATCTTTAACTAATAGCAACTCTCCTTCTTTAATATCGCTAACCGCATTAATTGCCGGATTCCCCCGCCCTTCAGCAATTATAATGGGATGAATACCGGTAGGTAACGTATTTGTATTATCTGTCACATTACTATTAAACTGCGCAGAAGGTTTATCATCTGGAACTACTGAAATTCCGCTGCTGGGCGAACGAAATTCTGATAAATCCACTACAAAGGATTTTAAATATAAATTTGAATTGTTTAAAACAGGTTCGAAAACAATTTCTTCCTTTAACCAGTCTTTAGGCTGCTGAAGGACTTGTACAGGATTCAGATACTTCTTTTCAAATTCTTTTGTTCTATCAATTAACCTAATAGAAGCAGCATAATCTCGTAATAACCTGGCAATGATTCTAACCTGCCGATTCACCGCAAGTGGTCCTATTTTAGGGTATAAAACGTTTGTGGAATAGTAACTTACCAAGGCATTAGGATCAGCAATGGTTTCAGGTAAGACGGCTGTTGGTATAGAAGCTTTCATAATCAAAGAATTAGAGTGGTTTTTTAAGAGTAGTAGTAAAACGCTTCCCCGGGACAGGAAGTAGAGATCAAAAAGTATTGAATATTCTAAAAATGGGAGAGGGTAGAAAAGTGATAGTAATTTACTGAAAATTATTTAGTATACCATATAACTAATTGATTATTAGGTATTAAAAATTATTTAAATCCTAATTTCCTGTCAATCTAAAATTATCCAGATCATAGGTTGTGGTTTTATCTGGCGCAGCGCCGAGATAACGAAACCCTACCCAAACTTTTCCCTCAAGACAGGAAATATCTATCTTGGACTCCCTGAAAATAGTTGAATTCGCTCCGGAAGGACCTAGCGGGATATTTGCATCTACCGGGATCCATTCGGTTGTCCTGGGATCACCGGTAAAATTTTGCGAAATGAAGACACTTAAGAACATTCCGTTATCGTAAGAAGAAAGGATATCAAAAAGAATAATTTCATCAGAGGAATTATCAAGGTCGATTTCAGGAGTCACCAGCCAGGCTTCCAACGGACTTTCATTGGAGTTGTAGGCTGATATTCTTAGCACTCTGTTTCCCGAAGACATGGTAGGAGTAAATTTTTTCTCTCCCCCGCTTACGTTTATGTTTGTCCAGTCTCGGGAGTTCAAAGTTGTATTGGATGTTACTCCGTCAAAATTTTCTTCAAAGATCACTTTATTAGCAGTAGACATCGGATGACCGCAATCAAGATAATCTGGATCACAACGCTCCGCATCCATTTTAAGCATGTCTGGTGAATTCACCATAATTACATAGTGCTCATCATAAAAATTACGGGTAAGAATACCCTGGATTGTACCTGTTCCTACCGGTAGTAACAAGGATTTGAAATTAGAAAATGTGCTTGTACTTAAAAATGTGATGGCACCTGTTTCGCAACTAATTAATTGCCTTTCCCCATCGTAACTGTCTACAGGATTGGAAGCAAAAGAAAACCTGTTTTCTTCTCTAACCAAATTAGGATCGAACTGAACATCATTGATCTCGATATAAATATTCTTGAACTCATCTGAAAACTGATCAATTTTCAATGGTTTGGGAATAATTTCACTTTTTTCATCTGACCTTTTTAAATGATCTCCTATGAGGGACCTGGGAATAGCAACTATATCTCCTCCATTTTTATAGCCCAGTTGTAATACACCATTATTATAACCAAGGCTTAGACCATCAAGTTTCACATAGATCTTCCTGCCTAGATCAAATGTTTCAAACAGGGAATTGTCATCAAGCAATAACTGTATACCAGCGGTAGGATCCTGAGATTTATCCTGGACAATCAATTCTTTATAAAAATTTCCCCCGGCATCAGTGGAAATCACATATGCTTCGAACCAGGTTTCTGTCTCACTAAAGGTATATACCTCTCCTGTCTCAAAATTAAAATTCCCCTTCACCGCTGAGATAGAAGTAAAATCCCCATCAATAATTACCTCGGGAATCTCAATTTCTGGAGTTTCAAAATCATCTAATCCAGTGCAGGAAAATACCAGCATCCCTGTCATTAAACCGATCATAAATCTTTTTTTCATATTATTCCATTTAAAATCTAAGGGAAATATTTGCGAAAAAGCTGGTACCAAAGCCCAACCAGTATTTATTTCCGAAAATTGGCATATCTCTATCCATATCCTGCTTAAGGCTACGATAATTCGAGTTTCTCGCCTGCTCAAAACCACCAGACTTATACTCCCTATCAAGTAGATTATTAATGCTCACAAAGAATCCTAGAAATTTATCCTTTATCCTCCAAGATTTTCCCCCTACCAGGTTTACCAGGTAGTAGTCATCAAATTGTTCCTGTTTCAGAAGTTCCGAAGCTATCTCCGGATCATAATCCAATAATGGCATCCCGTCATAATCAATTTGAAAATTAGCAGTCCTGGTAAGCGCATTTATATCTATAAAAGCATGAGAAAAATAATTGACGGTTCCGCCGAACCACCAATAATCGGGATCCCTATATTCAAAACCCAGAAGTCCGGCACGTTGAGGACCTCCAGACAACCTGTAATTTTTGAGATAGGCCTTTCCATAATCCTGAGGAGTTTCAAAACTCGCTGAACTCAGACTCAATAATGGATTATTAGAATAAGTGAATTGCCCCAGTGAAGCAACAGCTTTAACCTTAAGAGTTGAAGTAATAGAATATTCGCTTCCTAATTCTAGTCCTATATATCTTTTATCGATATCGCTTAAGACTTCCTGAACAAAGGCAGCGGTATTCTCGCTCCCCAATCCACTTAATCCGTTGGTAAAGTAATAGGAAACCTCGGTTGCACTATTAATTTCAGATAGAAATCCTGAAAGCCGTAAATTAAAAACTGAAGACCTGTAACGGTAACTGAGATCTGCAGTTTGAATGATCTCTTTCTGAATATTGTTTACTACTTCATTATTTTGTCTTGGGTTTACAAAAACATTTCGAAAACCAGGAGCTTTACCGAAATAGCCCAGGTTAAATTCAAGATTATGTCGTCCCGAGAACTTATATAATCCTCCAATCTTAGAACCAAATTCGATAAATTCTAAAGGCGTGCCTTCTCCTAAAGAATTATTGGGATAAATACCATTTTGATAATTACCCGTTCGCTGATAGTTTACTGAACCAAGTTTTCCGCTTAAATTTAACTCCAGCTTCCTTAACGAATACTGTCCCTGGACGAAAGCTTCAAACCTAGCTGAATTCACTACATAATTATACTTATAACTATCATTTTCCTGAACCAGCCGGTTTATATTCTGAAGATCTGACTGTGCAGCAGAAATCAGGGAGTTTTCATTATCCTCTTCAGCAAAAACATCGATATCCAGAAAGGAATTTCCTCCGAAAAGATCCTTTATCCTGGCAAAATTTTCACTTTTAAGATCATAATAGTTCAGGGAGCCATTCAGTTTAAATCTTTCTGAAAATCGCCAGTTCATAATAATGTTCGCGCTAAGAAGATCATCGCGATTAACATCTTCTGAAAGAGCATACACAGAATTGTAGTCATTGTCAGAACCAGTTTTATTAGCCAGGTAAAATTGATTCCAGTTGATCTGTCCATCAGATTGAAAACTTTCCCTGGAACGAAAGGCAGCCTCAAAATTCCAGTTTTCGGAAAATCTCATGTGATAGCTTGGGAGTTTCTGATAATACGCCGGATCCGGATTTTCTCCTCCTCCGAGGTAAGCTTGCTGATCATCGAGATTATATATGGAAGTACCACCGTAATCTATCCTGGAATTAGAAGTTTCTCCAAATTGATAGGCAATATTAGAATTAAGATCAATTTTATCATTGATCTGCCAGAAATGATTAAGCATTAGAACCGGTTCTTTCACTTCCCTCGTTCTTGAATTTCGAATCTCACCTTCCTGGTATCCCCAGTATGGATTATACTTTGAGTCTTTCAGGTCTAAAACTTCTTGAGTAAGAGGTGCAGATCTTCCTCTCAACACCGGAGTATAGATACCAGAAAAGTTGATCGTATGTTGAGACCCAAGTTTTTTCTCGACGGAAGCAAAAAAAGAATTGGCATCGAAAACAGTTCCATCTATGTAACCTTCCTCGGCATAACGCTTTCCTATGGAAAAAGCATAGTACCAACCATTTCCCTGTTCGCCTGAAGCATGAGTTGCCATGATCCTTCCAATATATGTTCTATTTGAACCTGCAAGGGAAACACGTGTTCCACTTTGATATTTAGAGGCTCTCATCAGGATATTGGTGGTTCCTCCCAATGCTCCAAAAGAAAAGTCATTTGAAGCGATACCATCACTGAACACCTGGTTTCGCTGAACATCATTAAGACCTCCCCAATTACTCCACTGCGGTCTGCCGTCATACATTTTGTTCATCTCAATACCATTAATAAGCAATTTCCCGTATTCTGATCCCAGTCCCCTAACTCTGAAAAAGGTCTGACTAAAATCGAAGGCTGCAGCATTCAGGAAAACATCCCTTGTCGCCTGAAGTATGCCTGAAATATTATCGAACTCCCCGTCTTCAGAGAGAATTTCAGAATCGGAAAGGCTTATGGTAGATTGCTGACTCCTTTCGTAAAACTGGTCTGGTTGTAGCTTGATGACCTCAAGATTCTTTAACTCCAAGGAAATTTTTACAGGAAAGCGTTTGGTGACATATCCAGTCCTGGAAAACGATAGAACTATTTCAGTTTCGGCAATATTTTCCATTTCAAGGAAGAACTCTCCCTGAGCATCTGAAAAGGTGTCCATAAAGGATCCTTCAATTGCAATTTTAACCTGTGGTAAGGGCACATCGGTGATTGCATCTATTAACCTGCCTTTTATAGCAGGCTGCTGATTACCCAAACACTGACCAAGGCCGGCGATTATGAGGAACCAGAAAATAAAAATTTTCATCTAGTGCCGATTCATCGAAATGTGATATAATGTTAATCAATAATATTATAACTAACAAAATATCAGTACTTTAAACACATATTTATATTCAGTGATTTTGAAACAATTCATTATACCGATCTTTTTGGTAGTTAGCCTCCTTCAAAATGTGAGCAATAAAGTATATTGTCAGAATATTAGAAATTACCAGATAGAAACTGTGGCTTTCTATAACGTAGAAAACCTTTTCGATACCCTAGACGACACTTTAACCTTCGATGATGACAGAACTGCTTTAGGCAAAGATAATTGGACAGAGGAGCGTTATCATCGCAAAATAGAGAATATCGCCAGGGTGCTTTCAGAAATAGGAAGATCTGAATCTGGCAACTCTCCCTTGATAATCGGTTTGTGTGAAATTGAAAATATCAAAGTGCTGAAAGATCTGGTTTCACATCCTTATCTGAAAGAAAAAAATTATGGAATTATACATTACGACTCTCCAGACGAAAGAGGCATCGATGTAGCACTTCTTTACCGAAAGGAAGGATTTATTCCACTTAATTCTCACTCCAGAAAATTAATGATCTTTGATGCTGATAAACGTGATTACACGAGGGATCAATTAGTAGTAAGCGGAACAATTCACGGCGAGGATGTTCATTTCATTGTCAATCACTGGCCTTCCAGGTCTGGCGGGGAAGCTAAAAGCAGTTATAAAAGGGAAAAAGCGGCTCTACTTAACAGGAAGATCATTGATTCTTTATACCGGGAAGATCAGGACGCAAAAATTATTGGAATGGGAGATTTTAACGATGATCCTATCAATAAGAGCTTTAAAACGTTCCTACAAACAAGAGCTGAAATAAAAGAATTGAAAGAAAAAGAGCTCTATAATCCGATGGAAAACATGTTAAAAAACGGGAAAGGCACCCTTGCTTATCGGGATTCCTGGAATCTTTTCGATCAATTCTACCTTTCTCAAAGCCTGGTTTCAAGAAATTTTGATGGTTTTCAGTTTTATAAGGCCGGAATTTTCAATCCACCTTATGTAATCACACAAACAGGACAGTTTAGAGGCTATCCATTCAGAACATACGGAAGTACGGGATATGAACCCGGCTTTAGCGATCACTTCGCCATCTATCTTTATCTTATTAGAGAAGTGAATTAATATAAAAAACCCCCGATCTATTCGGAGGTTTCCTGTTTAGTATATGAGGCTTTGACATTATGCAAGAAAATATTCTAGTTGAACCATGCACTCCATGGAATTCTTGAAAGCATTACTACAAAGGCAAATCCATAAAAGATGGCCAGCATTTTAAACTTAGGCCTGGAGGTCAATTTCTTTTTATGTTTGGAATATCCAATAGTGATCAAGGCAATGGCGATGATCATCATTAATGGATGTTCCACATTATAAAGTCTTAGCACAGAATCACCCATTACACCACCCATACCTTCCGTAGACCAGGCTTTAAAATAAGGTGTGGTAAAGTATAATACGATCCCAATCAATAACTGGATATGAGATACAATAAGGGTAAAAAGAGCAATTCTAAAATTGGTCGCTGAATACTCTTTATTGGCCGCAAAGCCAATAATGCCGTTAAACGTGGCGATTAATAGCATAAATAGAACCAGGTATGCCCAATATGAGTGAATAAACTGAACCGTTTCGTACATATAATTATAATTTTTTTTAAAGATAAAATAAATGCATAAAAAACGCCCCGAATTATCGGGGCGTTTAAAATTATATATTTTTAATCTTCTTAGAAGTTAAAAGAAACACTAGCGTTCCAGGTTCTTCCCCATCCGAAGAATACGTTATTTCTAGTGTTTACACCATCATAAGTATCATCTTCAGGACCTGCAAGAATGTTAGTGTTAGATTCAGACATATAGATGTTGTCTGTTACGTTGTTCACGTTAACTCTAAAGTTCAATCTGTTTTCTCCAAGATCGAGACCATAAGAAGCTCCAAGATCTAATAGTCCAAAAGAAGGCAATTCAAAAACCTCAAAATTTGGATCATCTAGTGCGTCGGTAGCATCAAAATCTGCATATAGATTATCTGCGAACCTGTAAGTTGCATCTACACTTAGATTATCAATGATCTGGTAATCTGCTCCTGCACTCGCAGTAAATTGTGCAGCATTTCCAACTTTTACTCCATCAAGACTAAGTACAGCATCATCTACTCCAGGGATTGGATTCTGATTTTCGTCGAAATAAGAAGCTCTTACGTCATCTTTGTATTCCCAATTACCCACAGATACCATACCATTCCATCTTAACTTATTTCCAATTCTACCATAGAAATCAAACTCAAACCCTGTATGAACCTGAGTAATTCCAAGAAGGTTGGCTGTACCTCTAATTTCATTCTCATCTGGCTGACCTTCATTGAAAACAAAAGTTGCTGCATCAGACTCAAATCTATCAGCCCAAGAAGTTCTGTAGGCATTCACGTTCGCATTGAAGTATTGTGAACGGAATCCATACCCTAGTTCAATTCCAAAGACTTTCTCATTCGTAAGATTCGGATTTAGAGTATTTCCAAAGTTGATATAAACAGCATCAAATAATGGTTGTTTTGAATAATAACCAATATTTCCAAATACATTATGTTTCTCGTCAATATTAAAGTTCATACCCCCTTTAATATTACCACCTAAAATATTTTCGAAATCTGTTTTCTCTGGTGGCGTTTCATTGAAGAATTCTTCACGGGCAAAACCTTGATTAGATAAGGATCCCTGAACGAAAGCTGAAACCCGATCTCCTACATATTCTAATTGACCAAATACTCCAGCCCATCTTACATAGCCAATGTTATAGTAATCGATCTTTTCCTCATCATCGATACTTTTGAATACATTTAAAGTATTGCTGATTGTAGGATCGTAAGTTTCACTTAAGAATCTGTTCGGGTTGTTTTGATCTGCTTCTGAGCGATAAATATCCGCTCCCATAAGATCTACCAATCTACGATAATGAAAACCTTTGTAAGATCTTAGATCGGCTCCTAAATCCAAAGTAATTTTATCGGTTAGTTCAGTTTCGAAATTAGAAATAACACCAAACCAGTTGTGAGAATTTACAGAAGACCGCTGAGAAATACCATTCTCTCCAGAACGATCTTGGTTACCAGAATTAACAAAATCTCCCTGGTATTGTCCTTCACCAGAATAAGGTTGTCTTGGATCTCCAAAAGCAGGAACGTCCTGACCAGAGTTCCATGCAAAAATATCATCTATCGGAAGAAGTCCGTCATCAGTCAACGGTAAAGCGAATGACTGTCTACCATTAATTCTACCAATAGAACCTATAGAACCACCACGTCCAAATGAAGCATATGCAGAAGTAGATAATTTTGAAAGACTGCTAATATCCCATTCCCAGCTTAAAGAAGCTACTGGCTTGTGATAGAAGTTTCCAGAGAACGTAAATTCTTCTCCATTTCTGTATCCAAAGTCTGGATTATATTTTTCATTTGGCTCACCGTTTTCACCATATTCCAGGTAGCTCGATAACGGAGTAAAGAAACCTCTCTGGTTGTGTTGCTGAGGAGCACCAGTTAGCATGAAATTGAATTCATGATCTTCATTTGCTTTGTAGCCAACACCAATGTAGTAGTTATATGCTTCGAAGGATGTTCCGTTAACATAACCATCACCTGAAGTTCTGCTTAAAAGAAACGATCCAGACCAACCGTTATCACTAAGTCCTGTATTATAAGAAGCTAAGGTTTTCAAATAACCATCATTACCTGCACTTGCCTGTACCATACCTCCTTCAGACATTTGAGATGAACGAGTTACAACGTTGATAGTTCCACCTACAGAAGATACCGCAAGTTTAGAAGAACCTAAACCTCTTTGTACCTGTATTGCTGATGTAACATCACTTAAACCTGCCCAGTTACTCCAATAAACCTGACCATTTTCCATGTCATTTACTGGAATACCGTTGATCATTACTGCAGAGTTTTGAGTATCGAAACCACGAATGGTAATACGAGAATCTCCAAATCCACCTCCCTGCTTTGTAGCATAGATCGATGGTGTTGTATTCAGGATTTCAGGAAATTCCTGGTTACCTAATTTCTCCTGAATTTCCGCAGAACGAATAGTAGATACAGCTACCGGAGTTTGACGATCTTTTGCCAAATCAGCAACGCCCATTACTACGACTTCAGATAATGCGTTTGCATCTGGACTTAAAGTTATTTGTCCAAGATTCACAGTTTGACCTGCACTCACGTTAAATTGAACAGTCTTAGGCTCGTAACCAACAAAACTTATTCTAATTTTTCCTGATGCATCTTCAACATCAAGGCTGAATTTACCGTCGAAATCT
The DNA here is from genome assembly GCF_022489035.1 of Christiangramia lutea. Taxonomy (GTDB): domain Bacteria; phylum Bacteroidota; class Bacteroidia; order Flavobacteriales; family Flavobacteriaceae; genus Christiangramia; species Christiangramia lutea. Next base: position 1,196,436 of record NZ_JAKVTV010000001.1, on the reverse strand, counting down.
GTCATTGCACCTTGTTGTGTACCAACTACCATTACGTTTGCACCAGGTAGTGGTCCATCCATTTCAGAATCCATCACCGTACCAGTAATAGTTCCTTGAGCAAAAATTGTAGCAGATGCAAATAACATCGCTAGCAGTAATAATTTCCTCATTTTTCTAATTGTTTGTGTTTGATTTAAATTCGGTGCAAAAAAAAACAATTCCTACATAACTACCATTATCTAAGTGTTAAGAGTTTTAACTTTTACCGCAGAAATTTTATCAGATTAATTATTTAATGAGAAAATCGAAATTGATTTTAATTTTTAAAATATTGTATTTCAGTTTTTTATATTTTAAATATCGCGAATTGAATTTTACATTTATTTAATAAAGAATTACACCTTAAAAAATCGTTTTATTTCCGTTTTCAAGATTGGAAATAAAAAAAGCGCTTTATTTCAAGCGCTTTAAAAAAAATATATGTAGGAAATACTTCTTAACTCAGATAATATTTCAACAAATTACCAGTTGAGGAATCATGTTCATCAACATTCCTGTTAGCAAATTCCATGAGGATTTTAGTAGCAAGTTGTTTACCAAGTTCTACTCCCCATTGATCATAACTGAAAATATTCCAGATAATCCCTTGTACAAAGATCTTATGTTCATATAATGCAATTAGTTTTCCCATTGATTCCGGGGTAAGCTTATCTACCAATAAAGTACTGGTTGGCTTATTACCTTCAAAAACCTTGAACGAACTAATCCTGTCTATTTCTTCCTGGCTAAATTTTTTAGATTTTAATTCAAGCTCTACTTTCTCAGAAGTTTTACCATTGAGCAAAGCTTCAGTCTGAGCAAAATAATTAGCCATTAATTTATCATGATGCCCCTTATCACCGAATAAAGACTCCTTGAAACCTATGAAATCTGCTGGGATTAGCTTAGTTCCCTGATGTATCAGTTGAAAGAATGCATGCTGTGAATTTGTTCCGGGCTCTCCCCATATAATAGTACCAGTCTCATAATCGACCTTTTCACCATTGCGATCTACACTTTTACCATTACTTTCCATGATGGCTTGCTGCAGGTAAGAAGGGAATTTGTCCAGATATTGAGAATAGGGAATTACCGCTTCACTTTCAGCTTTAAAGAAATTGTTATACCAAATGGTTAACAGTGCCATTTGAACAGGTAAATTTTCCTTGAAAGCTGTGGTCTTAAAATGATCGTCCATTTTACGCGCTCCTTCAAGCAATGAAGCAAAATTCTCATATCCAATGGCCAGACTAATAGATAGTCCTACCGCACTCCAGAGGGAAAAACGTCCTCCTACCCAGTCCCACATTGGGAAGATATTCTTTGGATCTATTCCAAAAGCTTCCACTTTCTCCAGATTGGTGGAAACTGCTACAAAATGCTTGGATACTTCTTCCTCAGGAACCGATTTTAAGAACCACTCTCTAACCGTACTCGCATTGCTTAAAGTTTCCATGGTGGTAAAGGTCTTGGAAACAATAACGAATAGAGTAGTTTCAGGATTAAGGTTTTTAATAGTTTCGTGAACGTGATCTCCATCTACATTGGAGATAAAATGCATGTTCAGGTGATTCTTATAGAATTCAAGGCTTTCGGTTACCATTACCGGTCCAAGATCGGATCCTCCTATTCCAATATTAACTATATCGGTAAATGGCTTACCGGTATAACCTTTTCTATTTCCTCCAATAATTTCATTACTGAAGTTTTTAATCCTGGTTTTTACCTCTTCAACTTCAGGAATAACATTTTCTCCCCTAACCTTTATTTCAGCATCTTTCCCAGCTCTTAAAGCCGTATGAAGTACCGGTCTGTTTTCAGTCTGGTTGATAGCTTCTCCGGTAAAATAACTATTGATAGCCTCCTCAAGTTTACATTCTTCAGCCAGCTTGAGCAATAAATCACGAGTATCTTCTGTGATCCTGTTCTTACTTAGGTCTACATAAAAATCTTCCCATTTTATGGTGAATTTTTCTGCGCGATCTGCATCATTTTTAAACATATCGCGCATATGCTCATTCTCTATCTTCCCAAAATGATCTTCTAATTCCTTCCAGGCTTTTGTTGTGGTTGGATTAATATTTTTCATTTAAATATTTTTGTAGGGTATTTGCTCCAAATCTTCTTTTAAAGGCTTGATATAAGCAAAATATTCATCTTTCAGTTCTTCTTCAATATGCTTGGCAGACGGTAGGTTTTGTCTATAAGGGTCTACTTGCCTTCCATTTACCCAGAAACGATAGCATACGTGAGGTCCTGTGGCCAAACCTGTACTTCCCACGTAACCAATTACATCGCCCTGCTTCACAGTTTGACCGTTTCTCACAGCTCTCTTGGTCATATGCAGGTACTGAGTAGTATATTTACTATTATGCTTGATCTTTACATAATTTCCGTTACCTGAGGTATAGCTAGAGGCGATCACCCTTCCATTTGCAGTACTCACAATAGGTGTACCATGTGGCGCTGCATAATCTGTTCCCAGGTGTGCTTTCCATCTTTTCTGAACAGGATGGAAACGTCTTTTGGTAAATCTTGATGATATCCTGGAATAATTAAGAGGTGCTTTCAGGAAAAAGCTTTGCAAAGCCTTAGCCTCATCATCATAAAAACTTGGTTTTCCCGAAACCGTGTCATTCAAATACCTGAATGCGTAAAAAGGTTTGTCTGAATGCTTGAATACGGCGGCATCTACTTTATCTATCCCTGCGAAGATAGTATCATCGATATATTTTTCATGATAAACCATTTTAAACTGATCCCCTTTCTGAAGTTTGAAGAAATCTATACTCCACTGGTAAATATTCGATAATTCATAAACCAGAAGGTTACTTAATCCCTGGGCTTGCATGGCTTCAGATAACGATGAAGTGATCACTCCGGAAATCTCCCTTTTCTTGATGGTAACCGGTCTCTTCTTTTTTTCAGCATAAATGCTATCTCCAAGGGCTACTACGGTATAATTGATCTTATCGTTCTCGTAGATAAAATACTCCGGAGTCCTGGCAGAATCCTTTGCTTTAAGGATCATATATTTTTTCCCGGCAGTTATTCTTGCCGGATTAAACGTGTCTATAACTTTATTGGAGATCTCGAATACTTTCCCGTGACCTACTCCATTTTGATCCATGATATAACCAAAACTGTCGCCAGATTCTATGGTATCTTTCACCACTTCGAAATCATTAAGTACGAACCCATATTCTTTTTCCACCGGAGGTAATTTTTCCTTTTTAACCTCGTTGTTCACAGCCTGGTCCTTCTCCTCATCATTGCAGGCAACCAGTGCCAGCATCATCAAAAACAATAAACCTAGTTTCTTCAATTTTCTCAATTTTTATTTTCTGTATTAAACGTATGGTTAACCCATTGTTTGCCCCAATTGTCTTTCTCCTCCTGAGTCCATAGGTCAGGAAAAAAAGATATTCTTTGAAAGCTTGGAGGAAGGAATTTTTTCCAGTTTGTTCCTCCGGTTGCTTTTACGGTTGTCTTATCCTTGCTCAAATATCTGTATGCAGCCCCCATATGCATTAACAGCCAGTTAATATTCACATTCACATCCAGATTTCGCATCGCTTTAATTAGCTCTTCATTATGGCGATCTTCACCATGCATTTTGAGGTAGCGATGATAAAGTGTATTTTCATATACGCCGTTTGCGATCCTTAAAAACCGGGGAGTGTATCGTTTCTCGAATTGTTTCAGGGTAAGGGTTTTTTCACCTGTTTTCAGGTCTATACCACCTTTTTTCCAGTAGATATTTTCATAAAGATCTTCCACCGGATCTTCATTGGAAAAATTTTCCCTCACTTCAGCTGAAACAAGGTTTTCGAGACCAGTAGAATATAATTCTATCATTCTGAACTGAGCAGACTGAAATCCACTTGCCGGGAGCAGCGCCATTCTGAACTTCAGAAACTGTTCTCTTTCCATACCCTTGATCATCACATCAAAGGAATCTATAAGGATCCTGAAATACCTGTTTATCCTTTTCAGCTTTTCGATAAAAAAAGAAGGCGTAAGGGTGGCGCTTTCTATTATTTGCTTTTGCTCGTGAATAATGAGTTTGAAATATAATTCCGTAATCTGATGGTAAGTGATGAAGATCATCTCATCAGGGAAATGTGTGTTTGTCTTTTGCAGACTTAGCAAAGTATCTACCTCAATATAATCCCAATAGGATAAATACCTATCATAAAGCAGACCATCTAAATATGACCCCATATCCTGTCCCGAATTTTTAAACTTTTCTTCAAGTTTTATAATTCGTTCCGCGATCTCGGGTTTTATTTCCATACTTAATTTATTAAAATACTAAACTGATGCTTTAGTCCTTTATACGCCTCCAAATCGGCGTCTAAAGATCCAACTGCCAGATCTGCTTCAATCTTTACCGGAATCTTGTTCTTATCATCACTAATCCAGAAGGTGAGACTTTCTTTTTCTTTAAAAACCCGTCCAGCCAAAACATATGGCCTGAATTTAAGAGTTGCCACCTTTCCGAACTTGGTTCTGATCACCTCCCTGCCCAGGAAAACAAGCTTAAAATCTACATTCTCATCATCTAAGAACATATTTAATCTCATCTCCTCACCGGGCTTTAAATCATCCCTGTCAATTTGGTTGCGAATATAATAAAATGAAGATAACATATCGTGCACATTAGTTGGCACGGAGTAAGTTTTTCTGGTATTGGTTTTTCGATTTAGAACATGCGCCTCATTATCCCTGTGATCGAAGTCAATTTCAAGATCTTTGGTATATCCACCTTCATTTATCTTTCTGATAAATTTGTAAGGCTTCCCTGTCCTTTTATCTATATAAGTCTGATAATCATCATCTACCTTGAAGAAAAGGCTTAACAATCCAGTAGATCTCCCTCGACCCTGTACATGATAAACAGGCTTATCATTCAATTGAGAATCGGTTACTTCCAGGGTGGCATAACTGGCATTAAACATACCGTAATGAATTCTGAATTTAAACCATTCTCCAGATTGAAAGGCTTGTTGCGAAAACAACTGCGCTGAGCTTGTGATAAAACACACAATGGTAATTGCAAAGAGTTTCTTTATCATAATATGGTTCCTAAGTATCAGTATTTATGAGGTTAACACTCTAATTACAATTACTATTCCAAAAGTATCAAAACAAAAAACCCCATCAAATTAATGACAGGGAATTTTATCTTATTAACCAACTAAAACTTAAATTATGAAAAAAATTTAAATATGATTTTTGGTAACCACTCCAAAAATGCGAGTGCAAAAGTCTGATATTTCTACCTTACTCACAACCCGAAAATTAAGTTTAACTAAAAGGTTATCTAATTATCATATTTTTATTTTCAATATTTAATTTTTAGCAATTTTTTAAATTTAATTTAATGTACCTCGCAAATCCTGCTCTCTCTCAATAGCTTCAAAAAGAGCTTTAAAATTACCTTTACCGAAAGATTGAGCTCCTTTACGCTGAATAATCTCGAAGAACATAGTTGGTCTATCTAAAACAGGCTTGGTAAAGATCTGTAAAAGGTAACCTTCATCATCCCTGTCTACCAGCACTCCAAGTTCTTTTAGTGGCTCTAGATCTTCGTCTATCTCTCCCACTCGATCTAAAAGATCATCATAATAGGTTTCCGGAACATAAAGAAATTCAACTCCATGATCTCTTAACTGGGTAACGGTTTCTATAATATTATCTGTGGCCAGAGCGATATGTTGCACTCCTGCCCCATTATAGAAATCTATATATTCCTCGATCTGTGATTTCTTTTTACCTTCCGCAGGTTCGTTGATTGGGAATTTAATTCGTCCATTTCCATTACTCATCACCTTACTCATCAAGGCGGTGTATTCAGTTGAAATATCTTTATCATCAAAGGAAACCAATTGGGCAAATCCCATAACCTTTCCGTAGAATTCTACCCATTTGTTCATTTCATTCCAGCCAACATTACCTACCATATGGTCGATAAATTTCAATCCTGTATCAGCTGATTTTGCTTTGGTGTCGTAAACACGATATCCAGGTAAAAACGGTCCTTCATACTCTCCTCTTTCCACAAAAAGGTGAATGGTCTCACCATAGGTATGAATTCCTGAAATCACAGCTTTTCCATTCTCATCTTCCAGTTCATAAGGCTCAACATAAGATTTTGCACCTCTTTTAGTAGTTTCTTCATAACTCTTCCTGGCGTCATCTACCCAAAGCGCTACGAATTTCACGCCGTCACCATGTTTATTTACATGTTCATTAATATCACCACCTTGCGTAAGTGGAGAAGTAAGGACAATTCTTATTTTTCCCTGTTGTAAAACATAAGATACGCTATCTTTTTTTCCTGTTTCAAGGCCGGCGTAGGCGACTGGTTGAAACCCCCAGGCATGCTGATAATAGTAGGCTGCCTGCTTGGCATTACCAACATAAAATTCAACGAAATCTGTTCCCAGGATCGGTAAAAAATCTTCCGCTTCCGGAACTACTTTTTCTAAATGTAATGATGTGTTATCTGTAGACATTTGTTCTTTTTTTTATTGTGATTATAGATATGATAAAAAATTTGAAAGCGAAGATCAAAAAATTACCACATCGCTCTGTCCTGTGCCGATAAATCTTCTTTCATTCTTTATTTATCCTCTTCTTCCAACCAGGATCTATAGTAAGTCTCATCTGCAATTTCCATGGCATCTTCGGTCAGCATCAATGGTTTAAAGGTATCTACCATAACCGCAAGCTCTTCTGTATCGGTTTGTCCAATACTTCTTTCTACTGCTCCAGGATGCGGACCATGAGGAATGCCCGCCGGGTGTAATGAGATATGTCCTGCTTCGATATCATTTCTACTCATAAAATCACCATCAACATAATAAAGCACCTCATCACTATCAATATTACTGTGGCTGTATGGCGCCGGAATACTTTCTGGGTGATAATCATATTTTCGAGGGCAGAAACTGCAAACAACGAATGCGTCCGTTTCGAAAGTTTGGTGTACAGGGGGCGGTTGATGTATCCTTCCCGTTATAGGTTCGAAATCATGGATTGAAAATGCGTAAGGATAGTTATATCCGTCATAGCCAACTACATCGAATGGATGAGTGGCATAAACCATATCAAATATCTCCCCTTTCTTCTTGATCTTGATTAAAAACTCCCCTTTTTCATCATTGGTTTCCAACTCATGAGGCTGCCTGAGGTCTCTTTCGCAAAACGGCGAATGTTCCAGCAACTGACCAAACCAGTTTCTATACCTCTTTGGAGTGTAGATAGGCCTTCTGGATTCTACAATGAACAACCTGTTATTCTCATCGTCGAAATCTATTTTATAGATAGTTCCTCTCGGGATCAATAGATAATCTCCATATTTAAAATCCAGGTTTCCAAGATGCGTACGTAGTTTTCCACTTCCTTTATGAATGAAAATGAGCTCATCTGCATCTGAATTCTTATAAAAATAATCTTCTGTAGAACCCTGAGGCGAAGCAAGTATAATATCGCAATCTGAATTGGTTAAAACAGGTTTCCTGCTTTGTAGAAAATCTGGATGTGGAGTTATCTGAAATCCTCTTAAACGGTAGGATTTTAAATTATTCTCAACCGCGATCTTAGGCTTCACATCATAACTACCTTTGATCTCCTTCACCTGAGTTGGGCGATGTTCGTGATAAAGATTGGAAGACATCCCGTCAAAACCAATGGTACCAAATAGCTGCTCATAGTAAAGGCTACCATCAGGCTTTCTGAAAATCGTGTGTCTTTTATGTGGAATCTTACCTAGTTTATGATAAAAAGGCATAATTATTTGTTTTAAAAACGATCAAAAATCTAAGAATTATTGAAAGATTAAGATTTTTTCGACCTTATTTTTCGATTTATACAAATATCATGAAAATTTACCGAAACAATCTTAAAACTAGTCTAAAAACAGGGCATCAGGAGATTAAAATATTGAAAACAAGAGCACTAAATCAAAACCAGAAGCCAAGGCTAAAAAACCAGTGGCTTTCTTGCACTTCCGGGGAATAAGTATATTTCACTTCCAGGGGCCCCATAAAGGTCTCAATACCATAACCCATGGCATAACCAGTATAATCAGGCAAGGTTAACCAGTTTCCAGTAGAGAACAAACGATCTTCCACGTTGGCAATATTTGCGCTGGCAATAAGATGATGTTTTTTAAAAAGCTCATAATCTACTTCGAATAACGCCTGTATATAACTATCTGCGGAAAGGCTTAAAAAGTCATAACCGTAAAAAGGCTTAATGTTGTTTATAAATTCGTTACCATAACCGCCTAACATAAAATCGAGAACATCGGTTTGATCGTTTCCAATTTTAAATCCGGTTTCAGTAGAGATCCTGGTAGAAAGCTTCCGAAAAGGAGTTGCCGCGTACCCTATCTCTCCCTGGGCTATAGAGAATTCCGCAAAATTATCGTTGTAGTCTGACGAATAAAGGTAAAGGTGAAAATCACCTTTAAAAGCTATTCCTTTACTGGGAAAGTATTTGTTATCGTAGGAGTCATATTTCAGAAAACCAAATGCACTGGCATAATGACTATTATCAAAAATAATTTCATCTGTATTATTCGCTACATCATTAAAGGTAGTGCTGCTTAATTTGAGGTACTTATGTTCTACACCCACACCAAATGAAAACACCTGCTGAAACAATGTTTGCACATAGATTTGATTCGTAAAATCATGTAACTTAATCTCCAACTCTCTTAATCCCGGAATTTCGTCACTTTGCTCTAATTCTCTTAAAGTATTCAGATCCAGATGTTCCTCAAAGGTATTATATCGGGAATTAAAACCAACGCTCCAGTAAAATCCCTTATCGAGGTAATAATTAAAATTATACCTGAGGTTATCTCCAATAACCACATCCATTGAAGCAACATCATTCGTAAAAATTAAACTTTTCCTGGTTAGGTTTATAAGCGCCCCGCTTTTATATAGTTCATCATAATGCAACCCCAGCCTGAGAAGCATTTTGTTAGAACTTTCCTCAATTTGCATCGCCAGTTTATAATTCCCGGCATCGTCTACAGGGATTAACCGGTAATTAACCCTATCAAAATTTCCGGTTGCTGAAAGGTTATTTATTCCAATATTAAGATCGTCGAAATTATAAGGTTCATCATACCTCAACTTCAATTTTCCCTGAACGTAGGACCGGGGATAGGCACTGTTCCCTTCAAGGCTAAGGGAGTTGATATTGAAAGAATCGATCTTTGTAACAGGCTGTCTTTTTTCCGCTTTCCCGGTTTTTAGGGCCAGTTCTTTTAAATCTGGGAGATTCTCGACGGCAGCCACCCTACCTGAATCTATGATCGCATTCCCTTCCTCAAAAGAAAGGACCGAAAAAGGAGTAATATCCGGTTTAATATAAATATCGGTAAGCGGACGTTTGATCTTCATATCCTTTATGGTCCTGAAATTACTGATCTGGTTGAGAATCTCGAAAATATTTTTCAGCTTATCACGATTCACCAGACTATCCTGAACATCTACTCCAATAATTACATCTGCTCCCCGACTCCGCATTTCTTCTACCGGGTAATTATTTACTACTCCGCCATCTGTAAGCAACTGATCATCGATCTTGATAGGACTAAGAATAGTTGGTATGGCTCCACTGGCAGAAATTGCCTTGGCGAGTGAGCCTTTGTCCAGAACCACCGCTTCACCTGTTTCCACATTGGCCGCAATACAGAAAAATGGGATGGGTAATTCACTGAAATCTTCTACCCCACTAACGTGCATGGTTAGCCGGGACATTAAATTGTAAATATTCTGACCTTTTGAAAGTCCGCTTGGGAAAGAAATATCAAAATTATCGAATGGAAGGGTAATGGCATATTTTTCAGCATCTTCCTTCTCATAGAAGGTTTTTGCTCTCCTGGGAAGGTTATCCTGGATAAGAATATCAAAATTTTGCCGGTTAAATATTGAATCCAGCTCATGCGCTGAATACCCAGAAGCATAAAGTCCGCCAATAATAGCACCCATACTGGTGCCACCTATATAATCTATCTTAACACCTTCTTCTTCCAGCACTTTAAGAACACCTATGTGAGCAAGCCCCTTTGCGCCTCCTCCACTAAGAACAAGGCCTACTTTTGGTGCATCTTTTTCCTGGCCATTCACAAGGAAACAGAAAGAAAAAAACAGAAGTGCCAAAATTTTACGCATTTATCCGGTATGATAATGATTATAAATAATGCCGGCTTTAGAAGACCCAACTACCTCCGCAAGATCTTTTTTTGAAGCCTCTTTTACCCGCTTTAAAGACCTGAAATGTTTGAGTAATTCCACAACGGTTTTTTCCCCGATTCCCTGAATCGCCTCCAGCTCTGTATTAAGCGCAGTTTTGCTCCGTTTATTGCGATGGAATGTAATTCCAAACCGGTGAGCCTCATTTCTAAGCTGCTGAATAATCTTTAAAGTTTCAGATTTTTTATCAAGATACAAAGGAATTGAATCTCCCGGATAAAAAATTTCTTCCAATCTCTTGGCGATGCCAATAATGGCGACCTTCCCTCTTAAACCTAAAGTTTCCAGGGCTTTGACTCCACTGGAAAGCTGTCCTTTACCACCATCTACAATAATTAATTGCGGTAATTCCTCTCCTTCATTCATTAGCCGGCGATATCTTCTGAATACAACTTCTTCCATCGAAGCAAAGTCATTCGGGCCTTCAACGGTCTTGATGTTGAATTTACGATAATCTTTTTTACTCGGCTTGCCGTTCTTAAAAACCACACAGGCCGCAACGGGATTACTTCCCTGGATATTTGAATTATCGAAACATTCTATATGCCTTGGTTCCCTGGATAAACGAAGATCTTCTTTCATTTGTGCCATCACGCGATTCACATGTCTGTCTGGGTCTACGATCTTCATTTGCTTAAAACGTTCCTGGCGAAAATATTTCGCATTTCTTTCAGACAATTCAACGATCTTTCTTTTATCGCCAAGTTTCGGAACAGTGATCTTTACCTCTTCCCCTACATCTACTTTAAAGGGCACATATATTTCCCTGGACATTGAATTGAATCGCTGCCTTATCTCCACAATGGCCAACTCTAAGAGTTCACGGTCACTTTCATCGAGCTTCTTCTTCATTTCAATGGTATGCGATCTAATGATCGAGCCATGGGATAATTGAAGAAAGTTTACGTAACCATAGCCCTCATCTGTCACGACTGAATATACATCAACGTTATTGATCTTCGGATTCACCACGGTAGATTTCGACTGGTAATTTTCTAAAACATCTATCTTATTCTTGATCCTTTGCGCATCTTCAAACTCCATTTTCTCTGCGTGCTCTTTCATCTGGTTCCTGAAACGCTGTAGAGAATCCTTAAAGTTTCCTTTTACGATCTGCCGGATCGCCTCTATATTGTTATTATACTCCTCTTCCGCCTGCAATCCTTCACACGGGCCTTCACAGTTACCAAGGTGATATTCCAGACATAGCTTATACTTTCCGTTCCTTATCTTATCTTCCGCCAGGTCATAATTACAGGTCCTGAGTTTATAAAGACCTTTAATAAGATCAAGCAAAGTATTTACCGTTTTAAAACTGGTGAAGGGGCCGTAATATTCACTTCCATCCTTGATCAACCTCCTGGTGGGAAAGACCCTGGGAAAACGCTCATTTTTGATACAGATCCAGGGATAGGTCTTATCATCTTTCAGCATCACATTGAAACGCGGCTGATGTTTTTTGATAAGATTATTTTCAAGAAGTAATGCATCAGTCTCTGAAGACACAACTATATGCCTGATCTCATGAATCTTCTTGACCATAACCCCAATGCGGTGGCTGTCATGGCTTTTGTTGAAGTATGAAGTGACCCTTTTTTTAAGGTTCTTCGCCTTACCCACGTAAAGTATCTTCCCGTTCTTATCAAAATACTGATATACCCCGGGGCTGTTGGGCAAAGTCTTTAATTGTACTTCCAGAGCAGGTTTTTCCATTAGCTTCAAATTTATAACATATTTAAAACCTTCCTCATGTTTTCCACACACAAATAATAAAAAGCAATGATCACCTACTAGACACTATTTATTTTACCTAAATTTGGTTATTCCTGATGATCAGCAATGCAAATTTCCCGCTCCATAAAGGTTTTCCTCTCTATAAGTTTTGCATTACTGTATTTACTTTGTCCGTTGAATGATGAAATCTTGAAAATTTCACATCGTCTATCACACAAAATTTCCAATATATCTTTTGGTCATAGCCACAGCCACGGACAAGCCCATTCGCATTCTCATTCTACTCATAATTCTAAAACCTCTAAACACACCGTAACCCACAGCCACGAAATTCTGGATTTTTTAGGAACGTTCTTGAAACTACCGGAAAAAAAGCAACTACCGGAAAAAGTGCGAGCCGTAGAAAAATTCGACAAACACCTTTTCCAGGAATATGCGAGTATAAAAATTTTCAGAGAAACAAATAAAAAACATTATAAGTTTTACCAGATAAGAAATTATTCTTACCAATTTGAAATTCCCTGTCCGCCACCGGAGTTTTTAGTTTAATATTCCCAGACCTTGATGACCTGATCCAAGGATCATCTTGAAAAATATTATTAATCAGAAGCACATTTGAAAAGCTCCTCAATAAAACTATAGGACGGGTTAAATGCTTGTGCTTTATAAAATTTATCATGAAAAGAATATTGATTTTCATATTTCTTTTCCATGGAATTGGTTTTGGCCAGAATGAAATTTTCACTGGCCAGATCACTGATATTGATGGTAACCCATTAGAAGATGTCGCTATTTACGACAGTTCTACGGGCTTCCATACTCATACCAATTCCATAGGAGAGTTTACCCTAAAAAATGTTTCTGCCGGGGATGTGATAAGTATCACTTTCCTAGGTTTTGAACGACTGGAATACACTATTACCAGAGAAGATCTTTCGGCAAAAAAATTTTTTCAACTTAAAGAAGCTTCCTTTAGCTTGGACCAGATCGTTTTAAACGGGAACAGGAATGTTTTGAGTGAAATTACCCGGATAGATCTTAAAACAAATCCGGTTAAGTCTTCCCAGGAAATCCTGCGGAAAGTTCCCGGGCTTATCATTGGTCAGCATGCCGGAGGCGGTAAAGCGGAACAAATATTTCTAAGAGGTTTTGATTTAGATCATGGTACAGATATCTCACTTTCTGTAGATGGAATGCCGGTTAACATGGTTTCTCACGCCCATGGGCAGGGTTATAGCGATCTGCACTTTTTAATTCCTGAAACCATTAAAAATATTGAATTTGGAAAAGGACCTTATTATGCTGATAACGGAAATTTCACCACCGCAGGCTTTGTGAATTTCAGAACTAAAGAGAAGCTGGACCAGAATATGGTCTCTTTCGAGCTAGGCCAGTTCAATACTAAACGCCTGGTTGGAATGATGAAGGTTTTAGACAGGGAGTTTAGCAATGCCTATATAGCCAGTTCACTAAACCTTTTTGATGGACCTTTTGAAAGTCCGCAAAACTTTAACAGGTTCAATATCATGGGAAAGTATAATTATTCTATTCCCGGAGATGAAGATCTAAGCCTAACAATATCACATTTTCAAAGCAAGTGGGATGCTTCAGGGCAGATCCCGGAAAGAGCAGTTGAAAATGGTTCCATTACGAGATTTGGCGCCATCGACGACACTGAAGGAGGAAATACCAGTAGAACCAACCTGCAGGCGAATCATACCAGGTTTCTTTCCAATAATAGAAAATTAAAAACCAGGGCTTTTTATTCCCATTATGATTTCGAGCTGTATTCGAATTTCACATTCTTTCTAGAGGATCCTGTTAACGGCGACCAGATAAAGCAAATGGAACACAGGAACATTCTTGGTGCAGAAACTGTATTTCAGAATGAGAAGCCTGAGCTTCCACTCGATATGGATTACTCTGTGGGATTAGGTTTCAGGTATGACGATAGTAATCTAAATGAACTTTCCAGAACCAAAAATCGGGATAAATTATTGGAAAGACTGGCCTTCGGAAATATTGATGAAACCAATCTTTATACGTTTTTAAACACCAACTTCAACCTGGGTAAATTACTCATTAACCCTGGTTTAAGATTGGATTATTTCAAATTTGATTATGAAGATCTCATAACGGAAACCTACGATAACAAAAGCGAAGACAAGGTATTCCTGAGCCCAAAACTAAATTTCAATTATACGGCTTCAAATGACTTGCAGCTATATCTAAAAACCGGTATAGGTTTCCATTCAAATGATACGCGTGTAGTTGTGCAAAGAAATGGGGAAGAGATCCTGCCGGCCGCCTATGGGGCAGATATTGGTCTCATTTATAAACCAAATAGCCGATGGATCTTTAATACCGCTGCCTGGCTACTTTACCTCGACCAGGAATTTGTTTATGTTGGAGATGCAGCGATCATTGAACCCAGCGGAAAAACAAGAAGGCTGGGGCTGGACCTTGGAGCAAGATATCAGGCAACAGACTGGCTATACCTATATAGCGATTTAAATTATACCTATGCCAGAAGTACTGAAGAACCTTCAGGAGAAGACTATATACCTCTTGCTCCGGAATTCACTTCTTCAGGCGGAATTGCCTTAGAAAACCTATCAGGATTCTCAGGTTCCTGGTCTTACCGGTATATTAATGACCGCCCGGCAAATGAAGATTTCAGCATCACAGCCGAAGGCTATTTTGTAGCAGACCTCAACCTTAATTACAGGTTTGATAATGTTGAGTTAGGTTTTATTGTTGAAAACCTATTCGATACGGAATGGAACGAAACCCAGTTTGCTACGGAAAGCAGGCTGAGTAATGAACCCACTCCGGTTGAAGAGATACATTTTACTCCGGGAACTCCATTTTTTATTCGGGGAAAAGTGAGTTTCTATTTTTAAAAATTTCGAAATAACCCGGCTGAAAATATCGGCCGGGTTTTTTCCATAATTGAAATGTTTATCGTTTATTTTTGCCCTTTACTGAAGCAATAGCTTTTTAGTATATTGCGCTATGGAAAAAAAAGTGATCGGCAGGTTTGACAAAGCAGATTTTCCCGCTTTAGACCTTTACGATATCGCCGTAAAGATCGATACAGGTGCATACACTTCCTCCATACATTGCAAAGACATTATAGAAAAGGAAAATATTCTAGAATGTACTTTTCTTGATGACGAACATCCTACTTATAACGGAAAGAAGTTCGTTTTTGAGGATTTTGATGTTGTATTTGTAAGGAGCAGCAATGGCATCATCCAGAAAAGGTACCAGGTTCAGTCTAAAATTAAACTGTTCGGAAAAATCTTTAAGATATCATTATCCTTATCAGACAGGCAGGAAATGAGATATCCGGTTTTGATTGGACGAAAATTTTTAACCAAAAAATTTATAGTAGATACAGAATTGATCGATGTGTCTTATAACAAGAAAGTAGATGAAAATAAGAATTCTCTCTAGAAACCCTAAATTATATTCAACGAGCAGACTGGTTGAGGCAGCGAAAAAAAGAAAGCACGACGTAGAAGTTATAGACCCTTTGAAGTGTGATATCGTTATTGAAAAACGTAAGCCCAATATCTATTATAAAGGAGGATATATTGAAGATGTAGATGCGATCATTCCAAGAATTGGTGCTTCGGTGACTTTTTATGGTACCGCCGTAGTTCGCCAGTTCGAAATGATGGGTTCTTTCACTACTACAGATTCTGAAGCTTTAGTGCGAAGTAGAGATAAATTAAGAAGTCTTCAAGTACTTTCCAGGGCAAAAATAGGCCTTCCCAAAACGGTTTTTACTAATTATTCCAGGGATGTGGAAGGGGTCATCAAACAGGTTGGAGGCACTCCCCTGGTGATAAAACTGCTGGAAGGAACCCAGGGAGTTGGAGTTGTTCTGGCTGAAACAAAAAATGCGGCTTCTTCTGTTATTGAAGCATTTAATGGCTTACAGGCCAGAGTAATCGTCCAGGAATTTATTAAAGAAGCTAAAGGCGCCGATATCAGAGCCTTTGTTGTAGATGGTCATGTTGTGGGAGCCATGAAAAGACAGGGAAAAGAAGGAGAATTCCGCTCTAATCTTCATCGCGGCGGAAGTGCCGAGGTTTTCGAACTAAGCGATGAGGAAGAAATTGCCGCCATCAAGGCAACCAAAGCCATGGGGCTGGGCGTTGCCGGGGTAGATATGCTGCAAAGTGCAAGAGGTCCTTTAATTCTGGAAGTGAACAGTTCTCCAGGACTGGAAGGCATTGAAGCAGCTACAGGAAAAGATATCGCCAAGACCATTATTAGATATATTGAAAGAAACGTTTAATATATGCCGCGGATAGACAAGGACAATGTTCTTGAAATTTTAGGTGAAAAGGTACTTCCAGGAAAGGGAGCCACCATTAATTTCAATATGGCCAAACTCTACACTACTACTTCTGTAGAGGTTCCGGTAATTATTGAACGTTCTAAAAAACCAGGTCCTGTAGTGCTTTTAACTGCAGGTATTCACGGAGATGAGATCAATGGAGTAGAGATTATTAGGCAGATCATTTCAAAGGGAATTAACAAACCCAAAATAGGTACCATCATCTGCATTCCTATAGTTAATATTTTCGGTTTTTTAAATATGTCCCGGGAATTCCCCGACGGACGTGATCTTAACCGGGTATTTCCAGGAACCAAGCATGGTTCACTTGCCAGTAGGTTTGCTTTTCAGTTTGTAAAGAAAATTTTGCCAATTGCCGATTTTTGCCTGGATTTCCATACCGGAGGAGCCGCAAGGTTCAATGCTCCGCAGATCAGGGTTAAGAAAGGTGACGAACAGAGCATAAAATACGCTCGTATCTTTAATGCGCCTTTTACCATCCATTCTAAAACGATAACGAAATCTTTTCGTGAGACCTGTTCAAAATTAGGAATTCCCGTTTTATTATTTGAGGGTGGAAAATCCCTGGACAGCAATAAGGAAATTGCCAAATATGGAGTAGATGGTGCCATGAGGATCCTGAGCCACCTGGATATGCTGGGTTTAAAATTCGAATATCCAGACGTAAAAAAAGACACGGTACTTATAGAAAACAGCTCATGGTTAAGAGCTAAATACAGCGGACTTTTACATGTTAAAGTTCCTTGCGGAAAACATGTGGAAAAAGGAGAATATATAGCGACCATTACAGATCCCTACGGAAAATTCAGGCATAAAATAAAAAGTAGTAGTGAAGGCTATGTGATCAATGTAAATGAATCACCAATAGTCTACCAGGGAGATGCTATTTTTCATATTTCCATGCAACCCAAAAGCGAAGACCATGAAAAAGGAGGAGCTTAGAAAAAAGTTCAAGGAACAAAGACTGAAGCTGGATCAGGATAAAATAGATGATCTTAGCCTGGAGATCGCGAACAGGGCCCTGAAATTACCAATTTGGGAATATAATTACTACCATATTTTTTTAAGTATTTCAGAGCAAAAGGAGGTCAATACAGAATATCTACTACATATACTGCAAGGCAAGGATAAGGATGTAATTATACCTAAAGCAGATGCCCAATCCGGTAAGCTGATAAATTTTCTTTTAACAGATCAAACGGTAATCAAGAAGAACAGATGGAATATTCCTGAGCCTCAGGGAGGAATAGAAATCCCAAACCAAAAGCTGGATGTAGTATTTATACCATTACTCGCATTTGATAAAACGGGTCACCGTGTGGGATATGGTAAGGGTTTTTACGATAAGTTCCTTTCCAGCTGCAAGACAGATGTTATTAAAATAGGACTTTCGTTTTTCGAGGCTATAGAAGAGATTAATGGTGTATTTAGCGGTGACATTCCACTGGACTATTGTGTCACCCCTGAAAAAATATATGATTTCGGCTAAAATAAAATTTTGTAGGGATAAGGTTAATACCTTATTTTTAACCTAACCAATTCGCTCTGATGCTCAACGACCTACAGTTAAACAGCATACTGGAAGACTTCGATATAGCCTACTGGAAGATAAATCTATTTTCCAAGGAGATTAACTGGTCTGGGCATTTTGACTCCCTCGTAGGACGTCCCAAAATAGAGGAAGACAGGTTCGAATTTTTTATAAATCACATACTTCATCCTGATTACCGCTACGATTTCAGAATTCATTTTGAAAAACTTATCAATGAAAATGAACCGTTCAGTTTTGAGATCAAACTAAAGCTTGAAAACGGGAAGTACCGCTGGTTCGAATGCAAGAATCAGAAAAGCCGAAACAATGATTTTCGTGAAACTGCAGTACTGCTTTTCGTAAATATCCACCAGAGTAAAAGAGATCAATATACTATAGAAGAAAACTTCTTCTATTACCGAGAAACCGCTGAAATGACCTCTACCGGGGGCTGGTATGTAGATACAATGAACAAGAATATCTACTGGGATGATGTTTCACTAAAAATTGTGGAATGCCCTAGAAATTTCCAGCCAGCCTACGAAGACAGAATGAAGTTCTACGCCGAAGAGCACCATAACCGTATGCGCAATGCTTTCGATAAATGTGAGAATTTCGGGATCCCCTTTAAACTGGAGCTCAAAATGGTTTCTTTTCAGCAAAGAGAATTTTGGGTGAGATTAACCGGAAAACCAGTTTATAATGATGAACAGCGGGTAGTAGGGATTCGGGGAGTGCTTCAAAATATTGATGAGAATAAGAATAATGAACTGAATCTTCAGAATTCGCTGGATATCATAGCCACACAGAATTCCAGGTTATTCAATTTTGCCCATATAGTTTCGCATCATCTAAGATCTCATAGTAGCAATTTAAGCCTCATCGTTGAGTTACTACGTGAATCTAAAACTGATAGAGATAAATTAGATCTGCTGGCCAATGTAGAGGATGTTGCAGATAATCTGGATTCAGCAATTTCCAGGTTGAATGATATTGTGAGCATTCAAACTTCATTGAAGAAAGAAAAGGTACAAATCAGATTCGAGGAAGCCCTAGAGATAGTTTTAGCATCTACTTCGTCCTTGATTAATCGAGAAAATGCAAAAATCGTCGCTGAGTTTCAGGATTTGAAAGAAATAAGCTATATCCCTGAGTATCTTGAAAGTATTTTACTAAATTTAATCACGAACGCGATCAGGTACAAGCAACCGGGTCGTAAACCAGTTATTTTTATTCAAACCTATATCGAGAACGACAAAGAGTATTTGGAAGTTAGCGATAACGGGATGGGAATAGACCTCGATGAGCACGGTGAGAAGATGTTTGGAATGTATAAAATCTATCACCCCAGCAATCCCGAGGCAAAAGGAATTGGTCTGTTCATAACTAAAAATCAGGTAGAGGCCCTTGGGGGGACGATATCTGTTAGCAGTACCCTAAATATCGGGACAACCTTTAAAATCAAATTCTAGATTCTATTTACTATGGGGCAAAAAGTAGAACTGGCGTGTATCATCGACGATGATAAGATATACGTGAATTTAGTTAAGAAGATCATAGAGATCAAAAAACTATCCGAAAACCTCCTTATTTACAAAAACGGAAAGGAAGCGCTTGATTACTTCAAAGAGATCATGCAAAATACCACCGATGAAGATAAATTACCAGACATTATTTTCCTGGATCTGAACATGCCGGTAATGGATGGCTGGGAGTTCCTGAATGAATTTATCAAGATCAAGAACAAACTGAACAAAAAGATTACCCTCTACGTAGTGAGTTCTTCTATCGATCCTCGTGACCTGGAAAGGGCAAAATCTTTTAATCTGGTTACAGATTATCTTATCAAGCCTATTGAATTAAAGAAATTTGAGAAGATCTTCGAAAAAACTGCCGCTTAAGCCGTTTTCTCTTCTGCCTTTTTTTCATTTTCCTTCGGAAATGCTCTTTTATTGAATAATAACAGCATTGCCACCCCTACACTAATAGCAGAATCGGCAATATTGAATACAGGTTCAAAGAAGGTAAAATACTTTCCTCCCCAAATAGGGATCCACTCTGGTAAATACCCCTTCCATAAAGGGAAATAGAGCATGTCTACTACTTTCCCGTGAAATAAAGAACTATAACCACCAGTTTCCGGCAAAAAGCTCGCTACCTGCCCATAACTATCGTTAAACAGAATCCCATAAAACACGGAGTCTATAATATTACCAAAAGCACCAGCAAAAATCAGTGCAATGGAAGTAATAAGTATTCTGGAACCTCCTTTTTTTACCGAATCCCAAAGCCAGTAACCTATACCTACTATGGCAGTAAGACGAAATAGAGTTAAAGCTAGTTTGCCGTATTCTCCCGGAATCTTGGTCCCCCAGGCCATTCCTTCGTTTTCCACAAATAGTATCCGGAACCAGTCGAAGACTTCAATCTCTTCGCCTAAAGCAAAATTGGTTTTGATATATAATTTGGAAATCTGATCAATAAGAAGGATCAGGATAATAAGGAATCCGGCTTTTTTAAGGGACATGAATCTATTTTGTTTGAAAACGGGTCAAAAATACTAATTTTAATTAGTTTTTTATCACCTTAATATCTCCGTCTATGCTATTGAGCTTTATCGGGTTTCGGCCGGGTATGAAATCTGGGATCACTACACTGCCATTTCTGCTTTTAGCTTCAATTAACCCTGAAGAGGTCTCTACCAAAATATTACCCGTATAGGTGTTGATCACCGCATTACCTGTGTAATTCTTAAGATCACAATAACCCTGTTTCAAATTGGCATAGATCGCCTTATAATCTCCTGAAGCCTTAAGGGAAGCAATATTAGAATTCACATTGATCTCCATTCCTATAGGAATCTCCAGAAAAATTTCAAGAGAAAAGACCTTATGTGCACTTAATTTATCGAAACCTCCGGTTAACCTTTCCGGGTATTCCGAAAAGATTTCTAACTGCTGCTCACCTACCCGGGTCCTTAAGAATATTTCATTAAAATATTCACCTTCAGAATGGGTGCTTATCCTGATTTCGGAAGAATTTGTAGTGATGATCGTAATAAGATAAACCTCATCCGTATCAATATTGATCTTTTCAATTTTTGCTGCATCAATAATTTCACGGGTATCCTTCTGGCCGTAACTAGACCCTGCCATAAGAATTCCGAATATCAACACCCATTTCCTCAGCATCACCAGGCAATTAAAAAACGCCCATCATTGAATGAAATGGGCGTTCACAAATATGAATTCTTTAATTAACGTTGCATGTTCTTAGCCTCAATGCTAAGAGTTGCGTGAGGTACAAGCAGCAATCTTTCTTTCGCAATTAACTTTCCTGTAACTCTGCAAATTCCATAGGTCTTATTCTCAATTCGCATCAGGGCATTCTTAAGATCCCTGATAAATTTCTCCTGACGGATAGCCAATTGTGAATTAGCCTCTTTACTCATGGTTTCACTTCCTTCCTCAAAGGCCTTAAATGTGGGTGAGGTATCATCTGTACCATTATTCCCATCGTTTTTATAAGCACTCTGATAGATCTCAAGTTGCTCCTGGGCTTTTTCAATTTTCTTCTTGATCAGAGTTTTGAACTCTGCCAGATCAGCATCGCTGTAACGCTCTTTTACTTCTGTAGACATGGCTTAATGTTTTTTAATAAACATTTTAGTGGCAACTTCATCAAATTCTACTTCAGCTCCTTCATCGACCACCTCTGCAAATTCGAGGTTCGCAGTTAATGTTTCATTCTTAATGTATGTTATATTATCTTTTACAGCATCCTCGATAATGCCGTTTTTTTGTAGGGTTATATCAATCGTATCAGTCACTTCGTAGCCTGAATCCTTGCGGAGGTTCTGGATCCTATTCACCAGTTCTCTGGCAACACCTTCCTTTTTCAACTCCGGACTGATACTCACGTCCAGGGCTACTGTCAAGCCACCATTACTGGCAACTAACCATCCTTCAATGTCTTGCGAAGAGATTTCAACCTCTTCAAGAGACAATTTAATTAAATTTTTGTTAATTTCTACTTCAATCTCGCCCTTACGCTCTATTTCAGAGATCTCCTCCGGACCAAATTGATTTATCTTGCTGATTACCAGCTTTATATCCTTGCCAAATCTTGGGCCAAGAACCCTGAAATTTGGCTTTATTTGCTTCACTAACAGGCCTGAAGCATCATCAATAAGCTCGACTTCTTTAACATTTACTTCAGATTTGATCAAGTCTTCTACGGCTTTTATCTCATTTTTCTGTTCTTCGTCAAGTACCGGTATCATTACCCTTTGCAAAGGTTGGCGAACCTTGATCATCTCTTTTTTACGAAGGGAAAGCACCAAAGAAGAGATCGTCTGGGCTTTTTCCATCTTCCTTTCCAGAGATTTATCAACAAATTTCTGTTCAAAAACCGGGAAATCAGCGGTATGCACCGATTCTGACTGGTCTTTTCCAGTCGCCGCATTCAGGTCCATAAACAACCTGTCCATGAAAAATGGTGCAACAGGAGCCCCAAGTTTCGCAATTGTTTCCAGGCAGGTATAAAGTGTCTGGTAAGCAGAGATCTTGTCCTGCTCGTAATCTCCTTTCCAGAATCTTCTTCTGCTCAACCTAACAAACCAGTTACTAAGATTCTCCTGAACGAATTCAGAGATCGCCCTGGTCGCTTTTGTAGGTTCATAATCTGCATAGAACTTGTCAACTTTCTCAATTAGCGTATGCAATTCTGAAAGTATCCATCTATCTATTTCAGGTCTTTGCTCTAATGCCACATCTTCTTCAGAATAGCTGAATTCATCGATATTAGCATATAGCGTAAAGAATGAATAAGTATTGTATAAGGTGCCGAAGAATTTACGTTGTACTTCCCCGATCCCTTCGATATCAAATTTTAAATTATCCCAAGGATTCGCATTCGAGATCATGTACCAACGGGTAGCATCAGGCCCATAAACCGAAAGGGTCTCGAATGGGTCTACCGCGTTCCCTAACCTCTTGGACATTTTTTGCCCGTTTTTGTCTAATACAAGTCCGTTGGAAACCACATTTTTATAAGCAACATCATCGAAGATCATGGTTGCGATCGCATGTAATGTATAGAACCAACCTCTAGTTTGATCCACACCTTCGGCGATAAAGTCGGCTTTACGCCATTTATCTTCTACTTTTTCTTTATTTTCGAAAGGATAATGCCACTGTGAATACGGCATAGAACCAGAATCGAACCAAACGTCGATAAGATCTGCCTCACGTTTCATCGGCTTTCCAGAATCGGAAACCAGCGTCATCGTATCCACAACGTTCTTGTGAAGATCTACTTTTTCGTAATTGTCTTCACTCATATCTCCAGGCTCAAAACCTTCGAAAATATCTTTTTCAAGAACTCCAGCTTCAACGGCTTTTGCCATTTCTTCCTTCAGCTGAGCTACAGATCCCATCACCTTCACTTCAGTACCGTCTTCGGTTCTCCAGATAGGCAACGGAATTCCCCAATATCGGCTTCGGCTTAAGTTCCAGTCGTTGGCATTAGCCAGCCAGTTACCGAAACGGCCTTCACCCGTAGATTTCGGCTTCCAGTTAATTCCCTGGTTTAGCTCGTGCATCCTGTCCTTGAATTCGGTCACCTTAATAAACCAGGAATCCAATGGATAATATAATATAGGCTTATCTGTTCTCCAGCAATTAGGGTAGCTGTGAACATATTTTTCAACTTTGAAAGCCCTGTTTTCTTCTTTTAGCTTGATGGCGATATCGACATCTACAGATTTTTCAGGAGCCTCTCCTTCATCATAATATTCATTCTTCACATATTTCCCGGCAAGCTCATCCATTTCTGGTCTGAATTTACCCTGAAGGTCTACGAGTGGAACTAAATTTCCATTTTCATCTTTCACCAGCATTGGAGGAACCTCAGGTGTTGCCTGTTTCGCTACCAGGGCATCATCTGCACCAAAAGTTGGCGCGGTATGTACAATACCGGTACCATCTTCAGTTGTTACGAAATCACCAGAGATAATTCTGAAAGCATTTTCAGGATTATCATTCGGTTGAGCATAAGGCAACAATTGCTCATATCTTACTCCAACAATGTCTTTTCCTGAAAAACTTTCTCCAATTAGATATGGAATCTTTTTATCTTCTTTTGAATAAGAATTCAAATCCTCCTCAGATTCTGCTTTTCTGAACTTTTTATCGAATTGTTTTTCAGCAAGTTCCTTTGCCACGATAATAGTGATCGGCTCAAAAGTATACTGATTATATGTTCTAACTGTCACATAGTCGATCTTAGGACCAACGGTTAAAGCGGTATTCGAAGGCAGCGTCCATGGAGTGGTGGTCCAGGCGATGAAATATAAATTCGGAACTTCTTTAAGGAAATCCGGAAGTGTTTCTTCTTTGATTTTGAACATGGCCGTAACCGTAGTATCGGTCACATCCTGGTAAGTCCCCGGCTGATTAAGTTCGTGAGAACTCAAACCGGTTCCTGCTTTTGGAGAATACGGCTGAATGGTATATCCTTTATAGATAAGATCTTTCTTGTAGATCTCTGAAAGCAGCCACCAAACCGTCTCCATGTATTTGGATTTGTAGGTGATATACGGATCTTCCATATCTACCCAGTAACCCATCTTTTTGGTAAGATCGTTCCAAACATCGGTATAACGCATTACTGCGCTCTTACAGGCTTCATTGTATTTTTCTACACTGATCTTAGTTCCAATGTCCTCTTTTGTGATACCAAGTTCTTTTTCAACACCCAGCTCAATTGGAAGACCGTGAGTATCCCAACCCGCTTTACGTTTAACCTGATAACCTTTTTGAGTTTTATATCTACAAAATATATCCTTGATAGAACGCGCCATCACATGGTGAATTCCCGGCAAACCATTAGCTGAAGGAGGACCTTCAAAAAATATGAATGGTTCTTTTCCTTCCCGGGTAGAAACGCTCTTCCCGAAAATATCATTCTCTTCCCAATAATTGAGTATTTCCTCTGCCACCTTCGGCAGGTCAAGACCTTTGTATTCAGGGAACCTTCTGCTCATTTTCTCCTATTTTCAAATGATGTGCGAAAATAAGGATTTTTAACAAAAGAAGATATTATTCTAAGGTAAAATACATGTGTAATTATTCTTAAGTTGAAACTTAAGAACCTGAATCTTAATCTCTTTATAGAATTTTGTTTAAAAAGTATAGGAAAGGGCGATGATTAAATTTCTACCGGCGGCCGCTATCCCTGATGAGTAGGTTCGATACCGCCGATCTGTAATATTTTCAACCGAAGCCGTAGCGCGCCAATTGGAATTGAATTCATACTGCCCAGTAATGTTCAAAGTGTACCATGCCGGCGAGTAAGGATTTCCGTTCTCATCCAGAGCATATAGATAAGGCTTATCCTGCTCTCCAGGAGCCAGGTCTTCAAAATCGAATTGACCATTATATTCAGCGAATAGATCGAATTTCAACCTCCTTTTATTCCAGATCAAATGTGTGTTGCCGAACATTGGAGCTGCATGTCTTAAGGGTACATATTGGTCGCCTTCATTCTCTCTTCCGTAGGTATAATTGAATTGTGATTTAAGTCTCAATGCCACAGAAAAATCTACTTCCAGTCCTGCTTCAAGCCCACATACATAAGCATTTGCGGCATTTTGAATTGCCTGCACCCTACTAGGTTCTCCCTGGTAATCAATTTCAGTGACACCATCCAGATCAAAATCACGGCGTACCATCGCGTTATCCAGGTAGGTATAATAAGTTGTTAATCCCAGACGAATGGAATTGGAAAATTTGAAATCTGCCCCCAGTTCAGCATTATAGGCATATTCCGACTTGAGATCTGGGTTAGGAACTACTACCGAACCTGGTTCAGAATCGAAGATCTTACCTACATCATCAATATTTGGAGCTCTGAATGCGGTAGAAAGGCCAAGCCTCCAGCCTACAAAACTATTCATTCTCCAGTTCAAACCAAGACTACCGGTTAAAGCACCGGTATTGATATTGGCCTCTTCAAAAGGGAAATCATAAAACCGGTCATCAAAACTGGCATCTACAAGTACTTGATTATACCTAATCCCGGATTGCAGGGATAGTTTTTGAGTAATCTTCCATTGATAACTGGAGTAGATCGCCATAGATTGCCAGTTGGAACCATCAGGATACCTGCTTGCTGTGGCGCCAGTTTCATTTGAATCTATATTTCTAAAACTACCTTTTGAAGAAACATTATTGAGCACATATTCGAAACCATAGAAAAACTTACTTTCTGAAAAGCCCTTTTCAAAATCAAGATTTGCAGAATATGCATCCACATTTTCCTCGGTAGTGAATAATATTGGATCTCCAAAGTTACGGTCGTTCCTGCTTTCACCAAAGAACTGGTAAGCCGCAGTAAATTGAACTTTATCATAAAAACCAGAATGGCTCCTGCGGTTCACGTTCAGGTTTCCCAAGAACCATTCCTGTGGCCCGTAATACCACTCGGCAGACCGCAAAACACCGTCTCTTTTACGATATAGTCGGTCAAAACGAGGAAAGTCTGATGTTTCCGAATAAATAAGCCCCAGGTTGATATCCCAGTTTTGAGCAGGCATGTATTTTATCTTCTGAAGCAGGTTCAACTGGTCGTAACCCGTTGGTTTTTGTACCAGGGGATCTGGATTTGGCAACATTACATCTATCCCGTCCTGCCTGGCCGCATAATCTGTACGCAAATAATCATCTGGACCATGCTCTCCCATCCTCAGGTCCCCAAAATCTGAATAGGTTATCCCTGTTCTAAAGGCCCAGTTTTCCCTACCTATATTAAGATCGGCATGTACTGTATTCTCGTTATTCGCTGTTGAAAACCGGGTATAAATATTACCAGAAAATGAGGTACCCTCATTAAAACTAAACTTTGGTCTTAACGTAAAAAAGTTAAGCACCCCTCCTATCGCATCGCTTCCATATACTACCGATCCCGGGCCCAAAATCACCTCAGCACTTTCCACCATCATTGGATCTACAGAAATAACATTTTGGAGATTTCCACTTCTGAAAATCGCTGAATTCATACGTACTCCATCTACGGTTAAAAGCAACCTATTGGTTGCAAAACCACGAATCATCGGGCTACCTCCTCCAAGCTGGCTTTTCTGCATATAAACCTGGCCCGTACTTTCCAGCAGATCTGCCGAAGTTTGCGGACTTGCAAGCTGGATTTCTGAAGGAGTGATACTTACAATCTTCTGAGGGATCTCATCTTTTTTAAGCTTAAACCTGGCCACAGAGAGAGTGATCTGCTCAAGTTGGTTCTCGCTTGAATGTAGAAGAACGATATTGCTATTATTGATGATCTCTCTTTTTCTCCGGTATACTTCAACATAAGATTCAGCATTAATAATAATGACCTCAGTATCTGAAAAATCTGAAATATCAGCCTTTCCCGAAGCATCGGTTCGTGTGGAAACCGACCTGTCCTTATTATAAATTTCAACTTCCAGAATTGGCGCTCCCGTATTATTATCTAATACCGTTATTTCCTGAGCCGTAGAAACCGAAAAAATTAAAAGAAAAAGGGAAAATAATATTAATCGCATTTAGCTGAAAATTTCATTTAACACACTTAAAGATTTTGGCTTTCTAAAGCCTTCAATGTGTAGTTCGTAATAAAGCAGAAGCATTTTTAAAAATTCCTTTCGTGAAGCCTGATTCATTTTTATATGCTGCAAAGCATCAAAATCGGTGCCCAAAAGACTTTTCAGCAAATCTACATTTTTGCCTTCGATACAATAGTCATTGGTTGGAATTTCCTGAAAAACCCCTTCTAACAAATTAAATACGGGCAAATCTTCCATTCCCCGATCTGGCTGGAATCCCAGGTAACGGGTAAGATTCAACAGAAAAAGAAGGTGAAAATTGGCAATTTTATCTGTGGTATCCAGGTATTGAAAACTGTATTCAAGATAATGGAAAAGAGGTTCATTGCTTTCTTCTTCCTGGATGCTGTTACGCAGAATCTCAGCCAGAAACAATACTATGGCCAGTTTAACAGGATGAGTGTGCAGACTAAGGTAATTCCCAGTAACCTTGGCCTCTTTTAGATACTCCAGCTTACCTCCTCCCCTATGATTCGCCACGACCTCCAGCTGGGTAAGACTCTGGAACATGGAAGCCTTGAATTTTCCTTTCTTAGATTTCAGAACACCTTTCAACATATAGGTACAAAGACCATCAGACAGCGTATAGGCTTTTACTATCAAATCGGCCTCCCCATATTTTAAAGCACTAATAATGATCGCTTTGGTGTGGATAAGCATTCAGGAAAATTTGGCGTGAATTTATAAAAAAAGCCGCTTTTAAAAGCGGCTTCTTCTATTTTATAAGTATAGAGAAATTTATACAACTCCCTGAGCCAGCATGGCATCGGCAACTTTAACGAAACCAGCAATATTAGCTCCTTTAACGTAGTCTATAAATCCGTCTTCTTCAGTACCAAATTCAACACATTTCTCATGAATGTCGTTCATGATCTCGTGAAGTTTTTTATCTACATCTTCTGCCGTCCAGCTATATCTCATAGAGTTCTGAGACATTTCCAGTCCTGAAGTAGCTACTCCACCGGCATTAGACGCTTTTCCTGGAGAGAATAAGATCTTCTCTTTATGGAAAACAGCAATAGCTTCTGGAGTACAAGGCATGTTTGCTCCTTCTCCAACGCAAATACATCCATTTTTCACGAGTGTTTTTGCATCTTCCTCCTGAAGTTCGTTTTGAGTAGCACACGGCAGGGCCACATCACATTTAATATCCCATGGCGTCTTTCCTTCATGGAATTCAGCTGAAGAATATTTATCTGCATATTCGCTAATTCTTCCTCTCTTTTCGTTTTTCAGCTCCATGATGAATGCAAGCTTGTCTGCGTCGATTCCATCTTTATCATAGATGAAACCTCCAGAATCTGACATAGTCACCACCTTAGCTCCTAGTTGGGTAGCTTTTTCGGCAGCATACTGAGCTACGTTTCCGGCACCAGAGATCACTACGGTTTTTCCATCAAGCTTTTCTCCTTTTGTCTTCAGCATATTTTCAGCGAAATACACATTACCGTAACCGGTTGCTTCCGGTCTAATTAAAGAACCACCATACGCCAGTCCTTTTCCGGTTAAAATTCCAGTAAATTCATTCTGGATCTTTTTATACTGACCGAATAAATATCCAATTTCACGTGCTCCAACACCAATATCTCCGGCAGGAACATCACAATCTGAACCTATATGTCTTTGAAGCTCACTCATAAAGCTCTGGCAGAACTTCATTACTTCATTATCTGACTTTCCTTTGGGATCGAAATCTGATCCTCCTTTACCCCCACCCATTGGAAGGGTTGTTAAGCTATTTTTGAACACCTGCTCAAAAGCCAAAAATTTAAGGATACTTAGGTTTACTGAAGGATGAAAACGCAAACCACCTTTGTAAGGTCCTATCGCGGAATTCATTTGAATACGGAAACCTCTGTTCACCTGGATCTCTCCTTTATCATCCAACCATGGCACTCTGAACATGATCATTCTCTCCGGCTCAACCATTCTTTCCAGAAGCATTTTGTTCTGGTATTTTTTATTCTTTTCAATAAAAGGGATTACCGTTTCAGCAACTTCATGAACAGCCTGCATAAATTCAGGCTCATTTTGGTTTCTGGCTGACACTTTATCCAGGAAACTTTTGATGTTTTCTTCCATAATGACTGGCACTATTATTAAATTATAAAATTTATGTCCAAATATTGTCGCAAATATAAATATTCTTTAATGATTAGAACTTTCATTTTATCATTTCATATAAAATTAACTTTTAAATTTTAAAGGCTCGATAATACTAGCATGGATTAAATTTCCGTTATTGTAGTTTTGCTATATTTGCTTACACTGCTAGTCAATCCCAATGATTAAACCTAGAGCAATCTTATTTTTTCTGCTTGTTCTCTCGCTATGGTCTGGCAAGACTTACGGCCAGCTGTATATTTCCCACGAATTAGGCGCAATCACAGGTCCCGCAGGCTTTTTTACCGATTATGGTGAGCGCTGGAATGTGCAGAACAACCTTGAAAATGAAGGTTTTGGAGTTGGCCTGGTGTATTATGTTAATTTCGCTTATAAGCCTTATTGCAACTGTAAGCCAACCAAACTATTCTTTCAAAAGCACTTTAGAATTAGAGCAGAAATAGATTATTTACGGTCTAAACTGGAACATTATGGTCCGGTTGCTTCCAAGAATACCGAAGGAGGAAGACAACTTAGAGCTATGCATGGTAATACAGAATTATACCAGGGAGGATTAACCCTGGAATACCATATTTTCGGCATTAAGGAAGCTCGGGATTTCGCCGTTCGTTTTGCCCCTTTTATAGGTTTAGGTGCAAATTATGTTCATTTCAGGCCTGATGCCTATTCTGAACTTGGGCCGCTGGATAGCCCCAAGGTACTTTTTGAAACTTTTGAAGATGGACTTTTCCTGGAACCAGACAATACCTTCTCCATACAAGGAATTGCCGGTTTACGCTATCGCCTGGGTAGACATAATGACCTTCAGTTAGAGGCACGAGCTATTTATTACAATTCAGATAGTATTGAAGGACTCGATGTTCAGGGACCTCAGAATAAATTTAACGACTTCGTTCTTTGGTTCAACCTGGGATACATCGTTTACCTGAATTAATTAAATTTCAGATCTTGAGATTTAATGATTTGTCCTCCTTTCCTCAAGATTTCTAATTTCGATTTTTCAAAATCTTCAACTTGCAGTGCTTTTGTAGCATCCTCGATCAATACCGTATTAAAACCTTCGCCGATGGCATCGATGACCGAAAAATGAACACAATATTCAGCCGCCAGTCCGGCAAAAAACAAGTTCTTCACGTTCTTTTCTTTCAAATAACCTGCTAACCCGGTAGATTTCAGGTGGGCATTATCATAGAATCCGCTATAACTATCTATCTTTTTATTAGTTCCTTTTCTAAAAATGGCTTCTATTCTGGCAGTTTTCAAATCGGGATGAAATTCTGCTCCTTTGGTATTCTGAATGCAATGCTCAGGCCATAAGACCTGATCCAACCCTTCCAGTTTAATTACTTCAAATTCTTCGGAACCTTTATGAGAACTGGCAAAACTTGCATGTTCTCCAGGATGCCAGTCCTGAGTTGCGACCACCAGATCAAAATTCTCCTGAAGATCATTGATCAAAGGAACGATCTCATCGCCCTGCGGAACTGCAAGAGCACCACCAGGCATAAAATCATTCTGTACATCTATGATTATAAGTGCATTCATTTCAGTTTATTTTTGGAAGCCGTAATTAGTTTTTCCCTCTCATCTCTTAACTTCTCGCTGATACCTACTTTATAAATATGCGGATTATTGAATCGCTTATATTCTTTGGGAAGCTCAGCAAGCCTGGAAATACTGTATTCAGCAATCTCTTTCAGACTTCTTTTTTCAATTTGCATCACCCCATTCTCCATGACCGTCTTCAGCAGAGGCTCCTGTTGAAAACTATCCAGTCTCATAGACTTATAAGGCTCGAAAGGATGAATCATTTCAGGGATACTTTCTTCACTATGCAATCCAATAGCATCAGCTCCAACACACATCCCATTTTCATCTTTGATCCTGAACACCTGCTTTTTATGTGGAAGCGTTATTTTAACGATACTCTCTGAGATTTTTATTCTGGGTTTTCCATTCGAGCTTGACAATTTATACACTCCATCCAGAGCACCCTCCGGATCACCGGTGACCAGGTTTGTTCCCACTCCAAAAATATCAATCGGGGCCTGCTGTTCTTTCAAACTTTTAATGATGTGCTCGTCCAGTTGATTGGATGCTGCAATCTTCACATAATCAAGCCCGGCTTCGTCCAGTAATTTTCGGCTTTCCCTAGCAAAATAAGAAAGGTCACCACTATCCAGTCTTATGGCCAGTAAACGCTGTCCACGCTTTTCCATTTCTTTAGCTACCTTGATCGCATTCGGAAGGCCACTTTTCAAGGTATTATATGTATCTACCAGAAGAACACAAGCATTAGGCCTGCCTTCAGCAAAATCCCTGAAAGCCTCCAGTTCCTCATCATAACTTTGAACAAAAGAATGCGCCATGGTTCCCGAAACAGGAATATCAAATTTCTTTCCAGCAAGTACATTGCTGGTTCCATCAAATCCTCCTACCACAGCCGCACGTGAAGCGTAAAAACCTCCTGTTGCCTGAGCACGCCTTAAACCAAAATCCAGCAAAGTAGACTCTCCAGCGACATACCTGATTCTACTCGCCTTGGTCGCGATAAGGGTTTGAAAATTTAGTAGATTCAACAGGATAGTTTCAACAAGCTGTGCTTCAATAAGATTTCCTTCTACCTGCAGAATAGGACGGGTGGGAAATACAAAATCACCTTCCTGCACAGAATTTATATTTCCGTGGAATTTAAAATCCTTTAGATATTCCAGGAAATCGTCTTCAAATCCCTGCTTCCGGAGAAATTCTAGATCTGTCTCATTAAAACTTAGTTTTGAGATCTCTTCCAGTAGATCTTCCAGTCCCGCAAAAATGGCATAACCTCCCCTATAAGGCAGTTTTCGAAAATAATAGTCAAATATAGCCTGATGATCTTTTTGCCCCTTTTTGAAATAGACCTGAGCCATCGAAATCTGGTACAGATCTGTATAGGTTGCTGAAAATTTGTTCATGAAATTCCTGGTTGGTTAGCCTAAACTTATTTTCTTCAGCTTATCCTGGTAAAGCCGGAGATCTTCATCGCTGAATAAAACAAATTTAATCTTTTTAAGATGTTCCAGTTTGGGCAATTCTGCTAAAACTGTTTTAAATACTACCTCAACGGCGAGCTCCGGTGGATAACCGAAGATACCAGTAGAAATAGCCGGAAAACCTAATGAAGAAAGTTTATGCCTTTCTGCGAGTAGAAGCGAATTTTTATAACAGGAAGCCAGATATTCTTCCTCTGGTATATCCTTACCGTAAACAGGTCCTAAACAATGAACCACATTTCTATTAGGTAATTTATAAGCTTTGGTGATTACGGCCTCACCAGGCTTTATTGGTGCAAGTTCGGTACATTCCTGGAAAAGGTCTGGACCAGCTTTCTTATGAATTGCACCTGCAACTCCTCCTCCAGGCGCCAGTTGAGCATTAGCAGCATTCACGACGGCATCAAGGTCAGGCTGATCTGAAATATCGCCTTTCACTACTTCCAGGTCTATATTCTGCAATGTGTAAATCATACTTTTAGTGGTATAATTTACGTAAAATTAAAGCCAGCAGAAAACCAGACAAATCTAGTTTTCCAGATCGTCTGAAATCGAGATCTGGTACATATCTCCATCTGTTGGAGCAAGTAGCTTATCGCTTTGAAGTTCGATGGTATTCCCATCTTTCACCCATGGAATTTCTTCAGAAGAACTCTCGGCATCATAGCCGGTAAACCAGGCAAAGTCGATATCTGTGTAATAAGAAGTCACCTTAAGGTCGTACACCTTATCCTTTTTGTTCCACTCAATAAGGAACTCACTATCATTTGGAATTGGCTCAGCAGAAGCTGGATCGGCAGTATCAGAGATATAGATGGTATTCATCTCTCCGGGTTTGAACCATAAATAGGTGTTATCCCATTTATCTCCGTAAGTGTCGGGGTTTACCAATGCAACCGGATTACAAGCCGAAAAACATAGGAAAAGTATTACAAAAAAAACTGACTTAATAATTTTACCGATAAAACGGCCATTAAAAAGTGTTGGGGCAAATCTGTATTCTGAGAATACGTTTTTTAATAATGTCATTTCTATTTACGATATAATAGGCTAGTCGTAATAGATTTTGGGGCGGCGCGAAAATATGTTTATAAGGACTACCTAAAAAAGATTTCTCAATCTTTTCTACCAAATGATATTAATAATAGATGAAATACTTTTTTATTATACTTTTTGACTGTAGGCTACTTACATTTCTTAAAGTTTTCAAAATATTGATTTTCCAAGGCTTTTCCTAGTAAGTTTCGAAGTCAGGTATATTTGGATTAATTTTGTAAATATCTGTATTTCAGATCAATCAAAAAATTAAAAATAAAATCATGAAGACAAATAATTCCCTAAGATCATCTGTCTTTCTTGTCTCTTTTTTCTTGTTGACAATTTTCAGTTTTAGCCAGGATTTACTTGCTCAAAAATCTTTAAGTGGTAACAAAACATCTGAAATTGACTACAAAAAAGAAGCACCAGATTTCAGTCTACTGAGTCTGGATGGTAAAACCGTTAATCTTACCGATTATAACGATAAAATACTGGTGATCCATATTGCAACCACCTGGTGTCCCTTCTGCAATGCTGAAGCACCATATTTAGAGAAGCTTTACCAGAATTATAAAGCCAAAGGTGTAGAAGTAATTATAATTGATGTAAAAGAACCTAAAGAACTAGTAGAAGAAAAACTCAAAGATAGGCATGGCCTCAGTTTTCCTATATTGCTCGATCCAGATGGTGAGGTAGCCGGCAGTTTCGCACCAAAAAATATTTTACCAGACCTATCCCGGGATGAGGTAATGTTGGCCTCAAATATTATTATAGACAAAGAAGGTAAAATCCAGTTCATGTCTTTGCTGGATTCAAAGAATTTTGACGCTGAGCTTATCGCAGTTAAGAAAAAACTTGATGAGTTGTTATAAGTATCATTTTATTCTTCTAACCTTTTTGATATTCCTGCCACAAAAGGAATTCGTTGCCTTTTTGCCCGAGAGAACTATAATTGAAAGTAAAGATGATAAACTTCATATAGAACTCAGGTTCCTGGTTAAACCGGGTTTTCATATTCAGGCCGAAGATGAAGTACCAGACAATATTATACCCACCTCGATAAACTTTCATTTACCTGAAAGCAAGCATATTATTAAAAAATACTTTGTGATTAAAAGTTATGACACCGTTATTTTCGGCGAGAACATTCATAAGGTAATAAGCAGTGATTTTACGGTGATCCTAGAGGTAGGCATAGAAAATACTCCCAAAATCCTTAAGGGAGAACTTAGTTACCAGGCCTGTGATGACCGGCAGTGTTTCTTTCCCCGAAAACTTCCTTTTAAATTAAGTCTATAAAAAAAGCCACTTTATTTCTAAAGTGGCTTTTCATGAATTTCAAGGGTTTCTTAGACTTTCTTATAACTGTTGCTATATTCTTCCATAAGATTCATAATAGCCTTCATAAGGTCCTTTGTTTCTACCAGTATATTGAAATACAAAGTTGTATTCTTTGGACTTGATTCTTCGGTCCTTGTCCTGGAAACCTGCTTCTCTATCTTCTCATCCAAACTCTGTAGGTAACGCTCTTTAGAGTCTACAATAGATTTCATCTCGTCGAATTTCCTTTCCGTAAATATATCGTTGATCCTACTCAGCAATTCGCTTAGATTGTCATCTATCTCCTTAAGATCTGTGATCTGATTATATCTTAAAGGCTTATGATTGTTATTCACATGCTTATAACTCTTTTTTGAGATATACTCCAGAGATTGAGCAATATCGGTTAAGTATCCAAGAATAGTAATATAGAAACTACTTCCCCTAACGCTGGTTTCATCAAGTTTTTTGATAAAGAAGAAAATATGATCTCTCAATTCTTCGATCTCGGCATCCAGTTTATCTACACCTTTCTTACTTTTCTTAAGTTTCTTTTTATCCTGTTTCGATAAACCGGTTAAAACATCTGAATAGATCTTATTGGATCTTGAAACCACGTTAGAAATATTATCAGCACTTTCCTGGATGATCCCCTGTACGGTTTTACTTTCAGACTTTTTAAGCCCTGAAGTATCAGCTTTCGCGTCGGTCTTTTTCTTATGAGAAATATAATTCCTTACAAGAAGACCTATTGCCAAAATCAACAATATTGCAATGGCAACACCTTTTCCAAGGAATATTATATAGGTTAAAATTCCCGCAGCAGTGAATGCACTAAATGCAGTGAAGAACCATCCTCCAATAACATTAAGCACCCCGGCTACTCTATACACTGCACTTTCTCTACCCCAGGCTTTATCTGCAAGAGAAGTACCCATAGCAACCATGAAGGTTACATAGGTAGTAGATAAAGGTAATTTATAGGAAGTTGCTATAGAGATAAGAACACCAGCAACGGTAAGATTGATCGCGGCTCTTATCATATCGAATGCAGGTTGCTCTTCAGCCTTATCACCAACCAGGATATCATCAGGTTTTTCAAAACTTTTGCTGATCTTCTTTTTAGCCTTATGCGGCATGATATTCTTTAAAGTATCAGAAAGCTTTGTACTTCCGGTAACCAGTGCTCTGGAGAGTATATTCGGGTTAAATTTCTCGCTACCATGACCCTGTCTTGAAAGTCCAATTTCAGTATCGGCAACGCTTCTAGCCTTTTTTGAGAACCATAAGGTAAGTACCATGATACCTCCAGAGATAAACAGTAAGATTGGTTCAGCAGGCACTTTGGTTCTTAACACCTCCATAGAAAAAGTAGAAGCAGCCTGTCCCGACGCAGCCCATGCTTCGTATGAATGATATGCAGCCATTGGCACTCCAATAAAGTTCACCAGGTCATTTCCAGAGAATGCAAGCGCAAGACCGAATGTTCCAATAGCAATTACGATAATCAGAATACTTCTCTTAAATATCTTCATGTATAACCAGGAGAACAAGGTCCAGAATACAAAACTTACCCCTACAACGATCATCCACTGGCTGGCCAGAACATCTTTAAAACTGTCGTAATACGGAGTTCCTTTTAATCCCTTGAAGAAAATAAAATAACCAATGGCAGTTAAACAGATTCCTCCAAAAATAGCACCGAAATTCTTAATCTTTTTCTCATATTCAAAAGAGAATACAAGCCTGGATAACCACTGAACTAAAGCACCAATGGTAAAGGCGATCACCACTGACAGGAATATACCTGAAATGATCTCAGTAGCTTTATCTGTATTTATGTACCCAGCCAAATTAGAAAGGGTTTGCGTATCTGAACTGCTTATCTTAATAAGTGCCATTACCACTGCAGCCCCAAGTAATTCGAATACTATAGATACAGTTGTGGACGTTGGCATCCCTAGCGTATTAAAGAAATCCAGGAGGAGAATATCTGTGATCATGACAGCCATAAATATGATCATGATCTCATCGAAGTAGAATTGGCCCGGCATAAATATACCTTTTCGGGCAACTTCCATCATTCCGCTGGAAAAAACAGCACCGAAAAAGATACCCAAACTGGCGACGATCA
Source organism: Christiangramia lutea (assembly GCF_022489035.1). Taxonomy (GTDB): domain Bacteria; phylum Bacteroidota; class Bacteroidia; order Flavobacteriales; family Flavobacteriaceae; genus Christiangramia; species Christiangramia lutea. The sequence goes on along the minus strand of NZ_JAKVTV010000001.1, from coordinate 1,159,207 downwards.
TGATTGTTTTAAAAGAGATCGCTTTCGAACCAATTGCCGAGTTCAAAAAGTTTACAGCATCATTACTAACTCCAACCACCAAATCGGCGATGGCCAGAACCACTAATGCTACTAACATCAACAAATAAATATTTTCCATTTTATCTTGTTTAAAAAGCGGTGCAAGTATCCAACCTAATTCCGGATTTACTGTTACCTAATTGTTAATTTTAGAAATGAAAATCAAATCCAGCTCGCCATATAATGTTGTCATTCAAATCATTTAATGTTGAATAAACAACATCTGACTGAATTTTTAATTTATGACCCACAATATACTTTGATATCCCTAAAGTGTACTGCTCGGGATCTAAGACTCCTGTAACTTCTTCATAATTATTCCTGGAATATCTCCCAGCGATCTCATAATTGTTCTTGAACAGATACGATGCCTGCACATTTAAACCATTTCCAACCAGAACAACATATTCTGAATTTTCGGTTTCACCCTGAACCATTGCCAAAGGTTCATCGGCATCACGATTTGCATACTCGGCCATCACTGAAAAACCGCGATATTTGAGCATAGCATCCACAAATATGGTTGAAATGTCGGTTCTATAGAATTCTCCATTTTCAAGAAGCATATAGGAACCAAGGTTACTTCTGGTCTTTACCGCATCATCATTAAAATCGTAAACCGCACCAACCATCAATTTTGGTCTGGGTTCTCTTTCTAAATCGGCCTGAATATAGTCACCTTTTTTTATAAATTCCCCAAAAGGCAAAAATTCGAGTCTTCCGGTATATTGCAGTCCGCCAATATTTCCAACATTCACATTTCTACCTTCTCCCTGAGAAAGGGCGAATTTTTCCTTAATTACGAAATTTTCACCAAGGTTTATTTTATGGTGAAGCTGGATTCCAATATCACGGTCTATATTGAATCGGCTATTTAAAATAGAACGGTCTATGAACTGAAGGTTTCCGGAAGAAATAACACGTTCGATATTTCCAGGTAACTTGGTTTGACCCGCCCATAATTCAAAATTCTCGTAAAAGTTCCATTTTAGCACGGCATCGAGAATATATCTAGGTGCATTTCCGGTATAAACACTTCCTCCTCCAATATCGTTGCTGGATAACCCAAGCTCGATCTTATATTTAAGTTTTGGAGTAAGCGCCCAACCGTCAAATTTTAACCTGGCTCTTCTAATAAGAAATGATTGTTCAGGATCCTCATAATTCTCACCATCATAATCCCATGAAGTATAGGATCTAAATTGCATCCTGGGAGCAAACTTAACGCTAAAAGAACTATCCTTAGAAGTAAAATTGATTAATCCCTTACCGAATTTTGTATCACTAATTTCCTGTGATTGAAGATTAAGGGCCGTAAAAAAGCACGCAATTACAAGGTAGATTGCATTTTTCATTAAAATCGTATTTTCAAGTTTTTGTCGGCGGCAAAGAAACGATTTCAACGTTAACTTAATGTTTCCTTCAGGTTAAGACTTCGGTAATAATCAGGTGGAAATAGAAGTAAAAAAGAGCCGTCCCAAAAGACGGCCCTACACACAATTATAATCAAGTCGACAAAAACTTATACGATTTTAAGTGTGCATCTTAATGAGCACAAATAAACCTTATAAGCTTAACCTTATTATCAATTATATATTAAATTAAAATTAAGCTTGGAACCGAAGAACCTAATACTCAAGTAAAAAATAAAGGATAAGTGAATGGAATTCCCAGTTCGATCCATGAAATTTCTTCTGTAAATGAAATAAAAAAATCCCTTACCGAATGGTAAGGGATTTGAAGCTCCTCCTCTTGGGCTCGAACCAAGGACCCTCTGATTAACAGTCAGATGCTCTAACCAACTGAGCTAAGGAGGAGTGTTTTGCTTTGTAAGCGGTTGCAAATATAAATCAATTTTTAAATGCCGTCAAAAGATTTTTTCGATTTTTTTTAGAAGATTTTTTATAGTTTTTTGAAGCTGTCAGAATATCAATATTTTAGACGTTTGCGAGAGAGAAAATTATTTTCGAATTGACCTGAATATGCATCCGGATATAAAAAAAGCGGTACCATAGTACCGCTTTTGGAAGTCTTATCTGAAATATCTATTCGAATAACCAGCGATAAATGTCATTTCCATTCGCATAAAGCACAAGGGCAATAAGGATGAAGAATCCAACCATTTGTGCTACTTCCATGAACTTATCATTCGGTTTTCTACCGGTTACCATCTCGTATAACAGGAACATTACATGTCCTCCATCCAGAGCAGGTATTGGGAGAATATTCATAAATGCAAGGATGATAGAAAGCAAAGCTGTAGTATGCCAGAAACCAGCCCAGTTCCAGGTATCAGGAAAAAGTCCGCCAATTGCGCCAAATCCGCCTAACTGAGAAGCTCCCTTTTTTGTAAATACATATTTGAACTGATAAACATAGTCCCGAAGCGTCCAGTATCCATAATCGAATCCTTTGCTTATGCTTTCCACGAAACCATAACTTTTTCTCTTAATTTCAATATCGGTTCTTGGTGCAATCCCCAGTTTCCCGTCATCGTCAGGTTTTACCATTGTGCTAAGAATCTTCCCGTCTCGCTTATAAACAACCTCTATCTGTTTCTGTTTATTTTCAATAGAAACAGGAGCGATCTCGTGCCAATACCCAATTTCCTGATCATTCAGTGAAATGATACTGTCACCTTTTTTAAGACCGGCTTTTGCGGCGGCCATTTCAGCAACTACCGTATCCAGTACAGGCTGATTAATAGGAACAAAAGGTTGCATGATCCCCTGTTCAAACATCGAAGTTCCTATTTCCTCTGGTATCGTAATGGTCTCTTCTTTTCCATTCTCGTGCAGAACGGTGATATTCTGAACATCTCGCATAAACAAGTGTTTATTGATATCCAGGCTATTCTCGAAATCCTTTCCGTTCACCTGAAGGATCTTATCTCCATCTTCAAAACCATATTCCTTGAATGAGTCTACAACAGCAAAACCTTCCGGCATTTCATCTGGCCCAACATAAGCAGTACCCCAAACGAACATGATCATCATATAGATAAGAAAACCAAGAACAAGGTTTACCGTAACACCTCCAAGCATAATAATAAGTCGCTGCCAGGCTGGCTTGCTTCTGAATTCCCAATCTTTAGCCGGTTGAGCCATCTGCTCCTTATCCATACTCTCATCTATCATTCCGGATATCTTCACATATCCTCCCAGGGGCAACCATCCAATACCGTATACTGTATCACCTATCTTTTTCTTGAAAAGGGCAAATTTCACATCAAAAAACAGAAAGAATTTCTCTACCCTGGTCTTGAAAAGTTTTGCCGGGATAAAGTGTCCCAACTCGTGTAAAACAATTAGAAAAGAAAGGCTTAGTATTAATTGTATGGCTTTAACTAAAAATGGATCCATCTAGTAACTTCAAATTTAAAATCGCACAAAAGTAAGTTTTTAAAAGCTCCTACAAAAGTTTAAATGTCAAGTGATTTGCCAACAGTAAAAAATTCACAAATAGAATTCGACTATTTAAACCACAGGCTCTAACTTTGCAGAAATTTAAAACTTATGCTCAAGTTTTTTGCACGATACAAAACCTTTGCCATAGTTTTCTTTATCCTTTCAGTAATTATAATTTTATCTATCTATTCTTTACTGAAACCGGAAGAACGACTGCCCGTTTATCAACCAGATATGGTTAATGCTGAACTGGTAGATTCTACTAAACAATATGTTCGTAAATATCATACCATAAGCGATTTTGAACTTGTGAATCAAAACGGAGATACCATTACCCAGGATTATTACAACGATAAGATCTATATCGCCGACTTCTTTTTCACAACCTGCCTTACCATCTGCCCTATTATGACAGATCATATGATCGAGATCCAGGAAGAGATAAAGAACGACGATGAAGTTCTCCTGCTTTCACACACGGTATTTCCTGTAACAGATAGTGTCCCCGTACTGAAAAAGTATGCAGAAGAAAAAGGAGTGATCGATGAAAAATGGAACCTGGTGACAGGCGATAAGAAACAGATCTACGACCTGGCCAGAAAGTCATATCTCGCCACGAAATCCAACGGCGATGGGGGTAAGTATGATATGATCCACACCGAAAACTTTGTACTGGTAGACAAAAAGAAGCAAATTCGCGGATTCTACGACGGCACCGATCCTGAAGCCATTGAAGACCTAATGCATGACCTCGAAATTCTAAAAAAGGAGCAAACCCAATAATTTCCCCTTTAACTTTTGTATTGGACTAAATTCCATTACTTTTGCCTTGTTTAAAATCAATCTAAATAAAAGTGAAGGTGACGGTTGCTAATTTAAAAAGGGGTCAGCGGGGGATCATCAAGGAATTCTCAGCAGAAATGGTGCCTTTAAAGCTTCTTGAAATGGGTTGCCTTCCTGGGAACGAAGTAGAGCTTGTTCAAACTGCGCCATTCCAGGATCCTATGTATCTCAATATTAACGGAAGTCATCTGGCAATTAGAAAGGAAACTGCTCTTTTAATAGAAATTGAATTAATAGGCTAATATGGCTAAGCAAATTAATGTTGCTTTAATTGGTAATCCCAACACCGGTAAGACTTCTGTATTTAATCAACTAACCGGGCTCAACCAGAAAGTTGGTAACTATCCCGGAATTACGGTTGAAAAAAAGGAAGGGATCTGTAAACTTCCTCGTGGGCTAAAAGCTCATATTCTGGACCTTCCGGGCACCTATAGTCTAAATGCTTCGTCCTTTGATGAAAACGTGGTAATTGAATTATTGCTAAACAAAAACGATAAGGACTATCCCGATGTTGCCGTCGTAGTTAGCGATGTTGAAAATTTAAAAAGAAATCTTCTACTTTTCACACAGATCAAAGACCTGGGAATTCCTACCATCCTTGCCATTAATATGGCAGACCGGATGGACCGCAAAGGAATTAGTCTTGACGTGGAATTGCTTGAAGAACGATTGAAGACAAAGATCGCTCTGGTGAGTGCCCGCAAAAGGATGGGAATAGATTATTTGAAGGAGTTAATTCTAAATTACCGGCATCTTCCCATTGAACCTTGCGTAAATGCTTCGGTTATAGATCCGGAATATTTCGGAAATCTTCGGAAAGCATTTCCAAATCAGTCTCTTTACAAACTATGGCTGGTAATTACCCAGGACGTAAATTTTGGTAATATCAACCGTGGAGAGCTGAAAAAAACCTCAGATTTCAGCACAAAATCTATAAGCGACCTAAAAAGACTTCAGCAAAAAGAAACTATTTTAAGATATCAGTTTATCAATGGTCTTCTAAAGGAAACCATGACCATCGATAAAAATGCTGCGACCGATCTTAGATCGAGACTGGATAGAATATTAACCCATAAAGTATGGGGATACGTCATCTTCTTTGGTATTTTATTATTAATCTTCCAGGCCATTTATAACTGGTCCAGTTATCCCATGGATCTTATAGACGCTACTTTTGCATCTTTAAGTGAATGGACTAAAAATACATTACCCACCGGATCTTTTACCAATTTGATCGCGGAAGGAATAATTCCGGGATTAGGTGGAATTGTGATCTTTATACCTCAGATCGCTTTCCTGTTCCTGTTCATTTCCATTTTGGAAGAATCTGGATATATGAGCCGGGTTGTTTTCCTTATGGATAGAATAATGAGGCGCTTCGGACTTAGCGGAAAGAGTGTTGTACCACTGGTATCCGGAACTGCTTGTGCCATACCTGCCGTAATGGCGAGCCGAAACATCGAACACTGGAAGGAACGACTTATAACCATCCTCGTAGTTCCTTTTACTACCTGCTCTGCAAGACTTCCTGTTTACCTTATTATTATCGCCTTGGTGATCCCAGACCGTAATTTCATTGGGTTCAACCTGCAGGGGCTCACTTTAATGATCCTGTATCTTTTAGGTTTTGGAATGGCAATCTTTTCAGCATGGATCCTTAATAAGATCATGAAAACGAATAGCAAGAGTTATTTTGTAATTGAAATGCCTAATTACAAGTTACCTATGATCAAGAATGTGGCTATTAACGTGGTCGAAAAGACTAAATCCTTTGTTTTTGGCGCAGGAAAGATTATTCTGGCAATTTCAGTAATATTATGGGTATTGGCTAGTTATGGTCCTGGTGATGATTTTGAAAATGCCAGAGAAGTAGTTTCTTCCAAATATGATTCTGAAAGTGATATTAGCCAGGCTGAACTTGATGAAGAGATCGCATCTTTCAAACTGAAGAATTCCTATATAGGAATTATGGGTAAAGGAATTGAACCTGCCGTAGCTCCTTTGGGTTATGACTGGAAGATAGGTATAGCGATTATTAGTTCGTTTGCCGCCAGGGAGGTTTTCGTAGGAACCTTGGCCACTATTTATAGTGTTGGAAGTGACGAGGAAGAAACTATAAAAAACAGGATGGCCGCGGAGACCAATCCGGTACTCGGCGGGCCTTTATTTACATTTGCGAGCGGAGTGAGCCTGTTGTTATTTTATGCTTTCGCCATGCAATGTATGAGTACCCTTGCCATTGTAAAACGGGAAACCAACACTTGGAAATGGCCTATTTTACAATTGGTAATTATGAGTGGCTTTGCTTATGTAGTAGCACTTATAGCCTTTCAGTTATTAAAATAGAATAGTAAGGAACAGTATAAAGAACGACTTAATGACTATGGAACTTTTACAGGAAATATTGGTCTTTATCACATTTTTGTTTGCAACCGGGTTTCTGGTTACAAAATTTATTTGGAAACCCTCTTTCTTAGGAGGTAAGAAAAAAACCGGTTCTTGCGGAGTTTCAGACTGCGGCTGTGACTAATCATTCTCTATTGTCCTGGTAACACCTAAATTTACACTATACTCTTCAGGGGAAATCTTCCTTTTTCCCGGGTATGGAGAAACTACTACTTTAGTTATCCCGAGATTTTTTTCGCCAAAGTATTCTTTCAGGGAAATCCCAGCTTCAGAAATGATCTCATTTCCTCCAATTTCTATATTGGTACCTGTAATGACTTTATTACCCTTTAACTTTCCGTTCTCATAGAATTCTACCAGGACTTCTACCTCCCCAGCCCAAACACAGGTTACGCCTTTAGGACATCTTGAGTCTGAAATTATCTTTTTAAACTTAATACTGTAATCACCAAACTCCAGGTTGTCCCCTACACAAAGAGTTTCGGATTGAATACTATATTTAGATGAGACAGGTTCCTGGTCTGCCAGAAACACCGCATGGAAAAGCGCCAGGATTATTACAGAAAGTTTCATTTAAGTCTTTATTATAAAAACGACATTAATCTTCAATTGTTGCAAAATATCTTAACCCAGCCCAACATCCAGGGTCATCATTACCATGAATCCTCCAATAAATCCCATTGTAGAAATATCTGTAAAATTACCTTGCTGAGCTTCAGGAACCACCTCTTCAACAACAACGAAGATCATGGCTCCAGCGGCAAAACAAAGTGCATATGGCAAAATTGGCTGAAAGGTAAGTACAGCCCAGGCTCCTAGAACGGCAGCAACCGGTTCTACGATGGCAGATAATTGCCCGTAATTGAAGCATTTCCATCTACTAAGACCCTGCCTTCTTAATGGCATGGCTACCGCGAATCCTTCAGGAAAATTTTGCAGCCCTATTCCAAGTGCCAATGCTACTGCACCACCAATACTCGCTCCTTCAAATCCGGCTGCGACACCGCCGAAAAGTACTCCAACCGCAAGACCTTCAGGGATATTGTGCAAGGTTATAGCCAGCGTTAATAATATGGATTTATGCCAGGGCGTTTTAATTCCTTCAGATTCACTCATTTTGAAATTTACATGGAGGTGTGGTAGTACCTTATCAAGTCCGAAGATGAAAAGTGCACCCAAGCCAAAACCTACAAGGGCCGGAATGGTCTTTTCAAAACCCTCCCCTGGGCTCATTTCAATTCCCGGTGCCAAAAGACTCCAGAAACTAGCTGCAACCATTACTCCTCCAGTGAAACCAAGCATTCCATCAAAAAATGCCCGGTTCATTCCTTTGAACACAAATACCAGCGAAGCTCCAAGGGCAGTAAGTCCCCAGGTAAACAATGTGGCTAAAAAAGCTGCGTATACAGGATCGAGAGTTTCAAAATAATCTAAAACTAATTCCATTTTTATATTGTTTTAATAAACAGGTTGGCAGATATCAAATTGGATATCCTCAATTCTTCTTGTTCTATTTTTATTAGCATCGACTGGTCAAAATCTTCTTTTTCCAGAACTTCGATCTCCTTACCCAAGGATATTTTATTCTTATCAAGATACTGGAGAAAATCTACTGAAGAATCTTTCACTCCTACACAGATCCCTGTTTCCCCTTTTTTGAGATCAGATAAAAGTGCACGATTGGCAACCGAGAAATTTCCATGTGCATCGGGAATAGGGTCCCCATGTGGATCACGTTTAGGATATTCAAGGAATTTATCCAATTCGTTGGTTAGCTTTTCAGATTTTATATGCTCTAATTGTTCGGCTACCTCATGTACCTCATCCCAATTAAAATCGAGCTTTTCTACAAGAAAGACTTCCCAAAGCCTGTGCTTTCTTATTACCTCAATAGCTGCATTTTTTCCGGCCTCGCTAAGTTTTACACCCTGGTATTTTTTGTAATTCACCAGGTCCTTGTCTGAAAGTCGCTTTATCATATCGGTTACCGATGAAGCTTTGGTCTGCATTTCCTCGGCAAGTGCATTTGTACTAACCCCGCTTTTATATGCAGTTTCAAGGTGAAAAATGGCTTTCAGATAATTTTCTTCAGATAAGCTGAACATAATTCATTTTTAATTGAGCCAAAAATACATTTTTTAATTTGATTAATCAATTTTTTAGATAAGCCTAAATTAATTTTATAGATTTGCATAAAATTTAATTGATGAAAGGTATATTAGGTATTTTATTATGTATTCTCTCTTCCACTTTAGCTGCCCAGAATTTGAAAATCAATGGAAAGGTTACCGATGGAGAAAGACCGGTTCCTTTTGCCAGTATTTCGATAAATGGAACCAATAAAGGTACTAGCGCAGACATCAATGGTGAATTCAGTATTCAAATAAATGATCAGAGCACAACTATCCATGTGCAGGCAATAGGCTATAAAACCAGGGATATTTCCATAAATCTGAGGGAATTTTCAGATAAAACACTTTTTATAGAATTGGAAGAAGATGCCCTTGGACTGGACCAGGTAGTAGTGAGTGCCACCCGGAATCGAATTAACCTGAAACAGGCACCGGTAGTCGTGAATGTACTGAACTCCAAACTCTTCAATGCAACCCAATCGGTTTCAGTAGCTGAGACCTTAAATTTTCAGCCCGGAGTAAGAGTTGAGACAAACTGCCAGAATTGTGGTTTCACCCAGGTAAGACTGAATGGATTGGATGGAAGCTACACCCAGGTTCTTATAAATAGCAGAGCTGTTTTTAGTGCGCTTAATAGTGTTTATGGACTGGAACAGATCCCAACCTCCATTTTAGATCGAGTAGAAGTTGTACGTAGTGGAGGATCGGCATTGTTTGGTTCCAATGCTATTGCCGGCACCGTAAATATCATTACAAAAGAACCGGTACTCAATACATGGAATATTAATAGTAATCTTTCTCTGATAGATGGAGAAATTCCAGACCGAACCTTAAATTTCGCCGGATCTGTAGTCACCGAAGACCTTAATAGCGGAGTGACCATTTATGGAATGAACCGTGACCGTTCAGCTTATGATGCCAATGGCGATGGATTCACCGAAATAACCGAACTAACAAATAATACGCTTGGTGCAAAGGCTTTCTTAAAGCCAGATGAGACCAGCAAGATCAGTTTAGACCTAACGGCTTTAAAGGAATACCGAAGGGGTGGGGATCGACTTGAACTCCCTCCCCATCTTACCGATATTACAGAGCAGCTTGATCACAACACTTTTATTGGCGGTCTTACCTACGATCTTTCAAATGTCGATATGACAAATAACTACTCCGTATATATTTCTGGACAGCATACAGACCGAAAAAGTTATTATGGCGGCCTTGGAGGAGGACGTACGGCCCAGGATAGCTTACTGGCATCCAATGCCTATGGAAACACAAAAGACCTCGCTGCCCTGGCTGGATTTCAGTTTACCAGAAACTTTGATAATAAAGATGTGCTTACTTCAGGAGTTGAATTCAACCATAGCAATACCGAGGATGTGATTTCTGGTTATAAAAGATTCATAGATCAGAAGGTAAATTCATATGCCGCTTTTGCCCAATATGAATGGAAACCGGCGGAAAGTTTCACTGCTCTTCTTGGTGCCAGACTTGACCATATAAATGTAGCAGGAATTTATGCTGTGGAAAATATAGAGAGAAACTCTAACATTAAACAAACAGTTCTTAGTCCCAGATTAACCGTCCTCTTTGATATTACAGATGAATTACAGTTCAGAGGAGGTTATGCGCGGGGATTTCGAGCTCCACAGGCATTTAACGAGGACCTTCATATTTCATCGGTTGGCGGAGAGCCGCAATTCGTGATTCTGGCAGAAGATCTTGAGACGGAATATTCCAACGCCTATACCGCTTCCCTGAACTATTCTAAAAGCATCAACAAGTTGCAGACAGATTTTCTTCTCGAAGGTTTTTATACTGAACTTAATGATCCTTTCACCACAGTAAGTACCGGGGCTAGTTTACCAAATGGCTCTATTGTCAAGGAGGTTAGAAATGGAAGCGGAGCCTATGTGGCCGGAACAAATTTTGAAATTGGGGTTTCACCTTCATCGGCCCTTACCTTTCAGTTAGGCGGAACCTACCAGCAATCTATTTATAAGGAAGACCAGGTATTGTACGAAGCAGTCTCAGGGGATGAGGAAGATGTTATTATTTCTGAATTTGTAAGGAATCCAGATTTTTACGGCTATTTAAATATAAATACTTCCCCCTTTGAAGGATTTGCTGTAGACCTTACCGGAACTTATACCGGTAAAATGACCATCCCGAGGGTTATCAACAGCAATGGATTATTAGAATTAAGAAAGTCCCCCACTTTCTGGGATATGAACTTAAAAATAAGTCAGCATATAGATATAACTGAAAATTTCCACATCAATCTAAGTACGGGTGTTCAGAATGTGTTCGATGAATATCAGGATGACTTTGATTCCGGCCCTACCCGGGATTCAGATTACATCTATGGACCTTCAAGACCCCGTACTTTTTTCTTTGGGATAAAATTCGGAAACCTCCATAATTAACTGTTTGAATTATGAAAAGGATCTTTTTTCTATTAATGATTATTGTCCCGCAGATAACTTTTGGTCAAAAAGATGAGATCAACTGGATAGGATTTGAAGAACTAGAGGACTCATTAAAAACCGAAAACAAACCTGTGGTCATTTACTTTTATACAGATTGGTGTGTTTACTGTAAAAAGATGGATAGAAACGCCTTTAGGAACAAGGAGGTGATTCAAAAGCTCAACACGGAATTCTACGCAGTGAAAATGGATGCTGAAAGTGTGGAAAATATAGAATTCGAGGGGCAAATTTTTACAAATGAACAGCAAAAGACGAATCGAAGGGGAATACACCAAATCCCTCTGTTACTGGCAAGCAGGAAAGACAAACCTATTTCTTTTCCGGTAGTCATGGTTCTAGATGCAAATTTCCAGGTTAAACGGAAAAGCCATGAATACCTGACTACAGACAACTTAAAAACACTTATAAAAATTGATTAAAACCCGCGTTCCTTCTGTATCTGTTCGTAGGCCTCCTGAACTTTAGTAAATTTTTCTTGTGCACCTTTCCTATAAGCTTCATCCATATGGCCTAATTTATCCGGGTGATATTTCTTGGCCATTTTCCTGTAGGCTTTTTTCACTTCAGAATCGGTTGCAGATTTATCTATTTCCAGGATCGTGTAAGCCGAATCGGTTTTTTTGAAGAACATGGCTTTGATACTTTCAAAATCCCTTCGGCCTATTTGAAGGTATCCTGCGATTTCCTGGATCACATCTGCTTCCGCAGCGCTCACATGTCCATCTGCTTTTGCAATTCCGAAGAGGAAATGAATGATCTGTAACCTGGTTGGATATTTAGTACGGGCAGCGAGATACCTGGCAATATTAGATGCGGATACCTGCCTGTTCTTAACCACCTCATTAAAGGTCCTAAATGTGGCATTAGCTCGTTCTTTTCCATAAGCTTGAATAAAGTAGGATCTTACGTAATCAAGCTCCTGTTGGGAAACATTTCCGTCTGCCTTGATCACGATGGAACAAAGGGATAGTAAATTCAATTCAAAATCTCCGGGCGAGACACTTTGCTTTTGTTCGCCAAGAATAGAATTAAAGATACCACCAGAAGAACGGATGTAATTATCCAGGAGTGAACCTATAATAAATCCAAGAATAGCGCCGGGAAACCTGAAGTAGATATATCCCAGAACTGCGGCAAGCCATTTGATCATCGGGCAATTTTCTTTAGCCGCTAAGATAACATTTTCAATATTCAAACCACAATTTTAGGATACCTGTTCCCCCAGGCGGTTATAAATTGAACCTATTAGCACATAGTAATTTGAGATATGCAGGCTGAACTTAATTTGGTATCTTTGTGCTTCAATAAAGTTTAATACAAAAATTAAAAATATATGTATCCAGCGGAATTAGTAAAACCAATGAGAGAAGATCTTACAAAAATTGGTTTTCAGGAATTACACACTGTAGAAGATGTAGAAAAGGCAATGGCTCTCGAAGGGACTACTTTGGTAGTTGTGAACTCAGTTTGTGGTTGTGCTGCAGCTAATGCTCGTCCGGGAGCAAGACTGTCTCTACAGAATGCAAAAAAACCAGATAACCTGGTAACAGTTTTCGCAGGAGTAGATAAAGAAGCTACTGAGAAAGCAAGAGATATGATGGTACCTTTCCCTCCTTCTTCTCCATCTATGGCACTGTTCAAGGACGGTGAATTGGTTCACATGCTAGAACGTCATCACATTGAAGGAAGACCTGCAGAAATGATCGCAGAAAACCTGATTGGTGCTTATAACGAATTTTGCTAATCTTATTTTAGATAGTAGATTAAACCACGCTACCGGCGTGGTTTTTTTATGTGCCTAATGCTAAATGGTTATTTTTGTACTTTTAATTTGAGATGAAAAAAATTCTATCCTATCCCTTATCGGTCGTTTTTTACATTTGCTTTTTTCTATGTATGCTGGTTTTTCATCCAATTCAATGGATTTGTTTAAAACTGGGAGGATATCAGGCTCATAAAAAGAGTGTGGATATTTTCAATTTTTTCCTATTGAGGTGCCTAAATTTACTGGGAACAACATTTAGCATAGAAAATGAATTTAATCTTCCGGTTGATAAAACCTGCATTTTCGTAGCGAATCACCAGGGAATGTATGACATCCCACCTATAATCTGGCACTTCAGGAAACATCATCCAAAATTTGTGAGCAAAAAGGAATTAGGGCATGGAATTCCAAGTATATCATTCAATTTAAGGCACGGTGGTTCGGTACTTATAGACCGAAAAAACAGGAGAGAATCCCTTATTAAAATGAGCCAGTTCGCAGATTATCTAAAGGAAACAAAAAGATCTGCTGTCATCTTCCCGGAAGGTACGCGTAGCCGTACCGGTGCACCGAAAGAATTCAGAAAGAACGGTTTGATGATGTTGTTTAAAAAACTTCCAGACGCTGTAGTGGTTCCTATTACCATAAATAATTCCTGGAAACTCTTTAAACACGGAAACTTCCCGATAGAGCTGGGTGTAAGTGTAAAACTTAAAACTCATAAACCTATAGAAGTAGGAAATCAGGATCCGGAGGCTCTTGCTGCAGAGATCGAAAGAATAATTATTGCCGATATCATCTAGTTAGCTATTTATGCCCGAAAATACCCTCGTCGAAAGCACGATCAAATTTGTTAAGGAAAAACTTCATGATGCCGAAGGAGGACATGACTGGTTCCATATTGAACGGGTTTTGAATAATTCCAGGCTAATCGCAGGAGGAGAGCAAGCCGATCTCCAGGTAGTTGAATTAGGTGCTTTATTACATGACATCGCAGATTCCAAATTCCATGATGGAGACGAGACCGTTGGTCCCCAAGTTGCCTCAGATTTTCTAAGATCTCAGAATGCTTCGGAAGAAATTATAGATCATGTAGTGAAGATCATTGAAAATATCTCCTTTAAAGGAGGAAATACTGAGCAAAATTTTACTTCCGCAGAACTCGATATCGTCCAGGATGCTGACAGACTTGATGCCCTTGGCGCTATTGGAATTGCCAGGTGCTTCAATTATGGCGGATTCAAAGGCAGAGCTCTGTATGATCCTGAGATAGAGCCCAATCTGCATATGACCAAAGAAGAATATAAGGCTTCAGATGCACCTACCATAAATCACTTCTACGAAAAGCTATTATTGCTTAAGGACAGAATGAATACACAAACCGGAAGAAGAATTGCCGCAGACAGGCATGCCTTCATGGTGCATTACCTGGACCAGTTTTATTCGGAATGGGAAGGAAAAAAATAAAAGGCTGATGCACATGCAACAGCCTTTTTTGTTATCCTATTTTTATAGAAATATTTATGCTTTTGCCGTATCAGGTTTTTTATCCTTAAGATGCTCTGCAAAGAAGCCCATCATCGCTTTATATAGGTCTAACCTGCTTTCCTCTTTCGCAAATCCGTGCCCTTCATCATATTTTACCATGTAAGGCACCTCAACTCCACGTTTCCTTAAACTTTCTACGATCTGGTCTGCTTCATCAATATTTACCCGCGGATCATTAGCACCCTGAACAACAAAAAGAGGTTTTTTGATCTTTTCAACATGTAATGCGGGAGAGATCTCATCCATAATTTCCTTCTCTTCAGGAATCCCTGGATTATACCAGATCTTATATAATATCTCCCTGTATTTTTCCCAATAAGGAGGGATTGTTTCCATAAAAGTATTCAGATTGCTTACTCCTACATAATCTACTCCGCAAGCATATTTTTCCGGAGTTTTGGTCATTCCACGTAAAACAGCATAACCGCCATGACTTCCACCATAGATGGCTACTCTGTCCTTATTTACCCAACCCTGTTCTATAGCGAAATCTATTCCATCCTCTACATCATCTATTGCCTTTCGTCCAATTTCTCCAAAACCTGCTTTCAGGAACTCTTTTCCATATCCTCCAGAGACTCTAAAGTTCACATGTAAGGTCGCATATCCACGGCTGGCGAATAATTGAGCTTCAGGATTGAAACCCCAGGTATCGCGAATTCCCTGTGGACCTCCATGGGGATTCACTATAAGCGGAACACTTTGACCTTTTTCAAAATTATTTGGCAGCGTAATATATCCGTGAAGGTCCAGACCATCACGGCTCTTAAAGCTAATCGGCTTCATGGAAGCCATATCTTCCGCTTTTAATTGAGGCAGAAGTGTATATAGAAGCTTTACATCACCCTTGTTCCTGTCATACAAATAGTACTCACCTATAATTTTATCACTGGTGACTAATACCATATACTGACTTTCATCATCGGTCTTTCCAACGGTAAAGAATTGCTTTTCAGCAAATTCCTGTTTTAACCTTGCGTAGATTTTTTTATACGTATCGCTTACGGGAACAATTACGGCCTTTTCCCCGGTGTACTTGAAATAGTCAATTTCGTAGTCTCGCTTTCTTGACAGGCTAATTCCTGAAACATCGAAAGTTTCATTACTATAAACTGTTTTTATCTTTTTGTTTTGCTTAAGATCATAAAGCTGGATCTCTGTTTTATCGCCTTCAAGGTTTGATACTACATAAGCATCATCTGGGTTATTGGTATTAGGATTAAAAGATGAAATGCTGAAAGTGTCACCAAACTCTGTTAATTTTACTCTTTTAAATTCTCCTTCAATTTCATAGAGAAGTTCAGTATTTACCCCATCTACCACGCGTGTAATTGCCCGCAAATTCCCTTTTCGATCAAAATTATAACCTGCCACCGGTGCATCTCCTTCCTTCACTGTATAAAGCTTAGTAACCTCACCTGTATTTATATTAAGACGATAAGGCTCTTCCTGTTGAGGATTTTCTTTATTCATCTGAATAATAACATGATCATCATCCTCTTTTAAAACGGCAATAATAATCACTCTAACACCGTCAAAAGGAGTTAGATCACTATCGTTCTCTCCATTAACATCTACACCAAAAACATGATAATTTTCGTCACCACCTTTATCCTGAAGATATAAGATACGGTTGTTATTTTTCCAGTAAAAACCTCGAATCAAATCTTCTTCCTGCTTTTTAAGTAAACTCTCCTTTTGAGTTGAAATTTCCCTTAAATACAAATCACGCTCCCCGGTGGTTCTTCGCTTCATATAAGCTAGATACTTACCATCTGGAGATAATTGAAATGAAAAAGCTTCCGGTGTTTTAAAATAATCTTCTACTGAATATTTATAATCGCCTGTCTCTAATGCTGCCAGTTTACCTAATTCTGTTTTAGTAGATGGCAATTCGGTATTTCCTGGTTTTTTCTTCACGGGTTTCTTAAATTAATTTGGTTAGCCTCATCTCTCTCGAAAGTAGAGCTTCTTTAGTCCTTGATAAAACTGTTCTCTTATAGGTCAAAAACACAACCTTATAGTTACAGTCTTAACTGCAAAACTATCGAATCGAGAACGATTCCCAATATGCGGACAGGCTACTTCTCCTTTTGGCATTCCGGGCAGAAATAGGTGCTCCGGCCACCAACTTTGATCATTTCGACTTTCCCTTTTCCGTTAGGACAAACTTCACCTTTGATCCTGTGAGGTTGTAGGTACGTATCCGGTATTTTTGTTCCCTCTGTTTTGCATCTGGTTACGGTGTCGAGGACATCCATCATGTCTCGGTACATTTTTGAAATTTCTTTTTTTGAAAGATTTTCAGCCTTGGATTTTGGATGTATCCCGCTATGAAAAAGCATTTCATCTACATATAAATTTCCCAGTCCCGCAATAAAAGACTGATCCATAAGAGCAGTTTTCACACTGCCTTTTTTCTTTTCAAATAATTCTAAGAATTGCTCTTCACTAACTTCAGTTGCATGCGGGCCAAGCTTTTGTTGCTTACGGAAGTCTTCCAGGCTACCTGTAAGAAACAATTTTCCGAATTTACGCGGACAGATAAAGGAGAGTTTAGAACCGTCTTCAAAACTTAGAGTTAGTTGTGCGTGTTTATGAATTTCGTCATGATTGAAGTAATCCATTTTACCCGTCATACCGAAGTGTATCACCAGGTAATCATTCTGTTCTAATTTCAACAACAGGTATTTTCCAATTTGATGGCTCCCCACGACTTCATTTCCTAGAAGCACCTCTTTAAAATCTTTTTTTGGTGACTGAAAGATCTTATCTGCACCAAGTTGAACATCCACGATCTTTTTGTGTAGACTGGTGGAATCTATATAAATTTTCTGGTAAGCTACTTCTGGTAATTCTGGCATTTTTTCTAATATTTAATAAACGTTCCTGAAGTTATTGAAATTTTCAGGTTTGATGAAAATCTACTTTAGAAAAGCTTCATTTGTCCGTCCTTATAGTCGGCGTGTAATTTGCAGTTAAGCATAGGCCGCTGCAGATCTTTTAAATATAGTTTCCGGGCAATTCTGAATTGCTGCTCCACTTGTTTTGCAAATTCTCCTTCACCTTTCATTCTGGTTCCAAACCTGCTATCGTTCAAACTTCCGCCGTGAATATTCTCGATCTGATGCAATACTTTATCTGCTCTGTCTGGCATTGCTTTTCTTATCCAGTCGGTAAAAATTTCACCTATTGCCCCGTTTAATCTAACTATAGTATAACCAACTCTTCTGGCACCTCTTTCTGCCACCTCTTTTACCAAAGGCATGATCTCATGATTATTGATAGATGGAATAATTGGAGCCATCATAACCGTTACAGGCACATTAGCCTCTGCCAGTTTTTGAACCGTTTCCAATCTTTTTTTGATTGTGGCGGTTCTTGGTTCCAGAATTCTTCGGGTATCTTCTTTAAGAGAGGTTATGGAAATTGCCACACTCACCAGGTTATCCTGGGCCAGCTCTTTTAAAACATCAAGATCTCTTTGAATAAGAGCGTTTTTGGTGATCATCCCAACCGGGTGCCGGTATTTTAAAAAGGTTTGTAACAAAGACCGGGTGATCTTAAGGTCCTTTTCAATAGGCTGATAACAATCTGTATTTCCGGAAAGAACAATCGGTTTAGCCTGCCAGCCTTTACTTTTAAGTTTTTTCTCAAGAAGCTCTACAGCATTTCGTTTTACCAGGATCTTTTTTTCAAAATCCAGTCCAGCACTATATCCCCAATATTCATGAGAGTTTCTAGCGTAACAATATATACAGCCGTGTTCACAACCCTGGTAAGGATTCAGGGAATAATCCATACCCACATCAGGGCTGGTAACCTTATTAACGATAGACTTTGGAAAAGTTTCAATGATGCTTGTTTTGGTTTTCTCAGGCTCCTCTCCTTCTGATGCGCAATAATTCAGAAAATCATCCCTTTGCTCATGGCTATGCTCATGGAAACGATTTGAAACGTTTAATTGAGCTCCTCTTCCTTTTATAAACTGTTCCTTCGACATAACACAAAAATATGGAATTTTTCCTTTTTATTGGATTTTTTCCAATATTATGCGAATAAAAAAGAGGTAATTAAAAGCGATAATTACCTCCCTCATTATTTATTTCCCAGGAAATTCTGCTTTTCTTTTATTCAGAAATGCCGCAGTTCCTTCTTTAAAATCATCGGTTCCGAAGGAGCGACCAAACTCATTGATCTCGGTTTCGAAGCCATTCTTACCATCTTCGTAATTTGCATTTATCGCCTTGATAGCAGCTCCAATGGCAACCATGGAATTTTTCATGATCTTACCTGCAATATTTTCAGCAAATTCAAGCAATTCTTCCTGTTCCACCACATGATTCACAAGATTATATTGCAGCGCCTGGTTTGCATCAATCATTCCCGCGGTCATGATCATTTCCATAGCTCTTCCTTTTCCTACCAGCTGGGGAAGGCGCTGCGTCCCTCCATAGCCGGGAATTACTCCAAGAGAAACCTCTGGAAGCCCCATTTTAGCATTTTCACTGGCGATCCTGAAATGAGCAGCCATCGCAAGCTCAAGACCTCCTCCAAGGGCAAAACCGTTCACTGCTGCGATCACAGGTTTTGGGAAATTTGCCACATAATCAAAGAGCTTTTTCTGACCGTCAGCGGCAAGACTCTTACCTTCCTTTGGTGAATAATCGGCAAATTCACTGATGTCTGCTCCTGCTACAAATGCTTTTTCACCACTTCCGGTAATTATAACCACTTTTACCTCCTCATTAGATTTAGCCTCTTTAAAGGCTTCATGAAGCTCCTGAATAGTCTCTCGATTAAGCGCATTCAGCTTTTTAGGCCGGTTGATGGTGATTGTTAAAATTTCGTTGTTTATATCTTCTAAAATGTTGTTATAACTCATAAAACTTATTTTGGAAATCGTACGTTAAATATAGTGCCTTTATTTTGTTTAGAAACAAAGCTGATACTCCCATTGTAAGTTTCAACAATATTCTTTACCATAGCGAGTCCAAGCCCCATTCCACTGGATTTTGTGGTGAATTTTGGCTCGAAAACCTTGCCCTTGTTCTCTTCAGAAATACCAGAGCCGTTATCTGAAACTGAAACGAATACTTCATTCTCATCCTCTTCTACCATTACCAGGATATGCGGGTTTTCCACATCCTTTAAAGCCTGTGTCGCATTCTTGACCAGGTTGGTGACAACCCTAATCAACTGAGTACGGTCGAATTTGGCGAGGATCTCTTCTTTTTCACTTTTGAATTCAATGTAATTTTCATTGAAAATATCCAGAGCCAGCTTCACGATCTTTGGTACATTAAGGGTTTCATTCTGTTGAGCAGGCATTTTCGCAAAATTGGAAAAGGCTGAAGCGATCGAGCTCATCGTATCGATCTGGTTAATGAGAGTATTACTGTACTCGTTAACCTTAGATTCTATATCTGGATCGGTTTTATCGAAATTTCGTTGAAAGCTTTGAACGCTAAGCCTCATTGGGGTAAGCGGATTCTTGATCTCATGCGCCACCTGTTTGGCCATTTCCCTCCAGGCCTGCTCCCGCTCACTGGTAGCAAGTTTAACGGCACTTTCTTCCAGCTCATCAATCATACTATTATATGCTGAAACCAGGGCATAGATCTCCTCTGTCGCGTTGGAAAGTTCAATTTTCTGATTTCTTTTATCCAGCCTGGTCTGATTGATCTTTTCTGAAATAATTTTCAGTGATTTGGTAATATATTTTGAAAGGAAAAATGAAAGAATGATCGCTATTAGCAACATGAATAAATACACCTCTCCCATCCTCATCAGGAAATTGTTCAGGTCACGGTTAAGCATTCGGTCATCCTGCAGATAGGGCAAATAAAGAATCGCCAGCGGCTTGAATCTTTGATCTGTAATATAAGTATAGGAAGACTGGTATTTCTGCCCGTTGATCTCTGCTTTTTGCAGATAGCTTTTATCTGCGGAAAGGTCCAGTTTCTCTAGAACTTCACCCGGGATCTGAACTTTAGTTGTGTCTTTAAAAAAAGATTCATCAGATTTGATTATAAGATTCCCCTCAAGATCATAAATATGGATCTGCATCTCATGAACCTCGGCCATTTCATCGATCTTATTGCGCTCATTAAAAATAGGCTCTAGGTTTTCTGTATCCACCACATAGGTAGTACTGGCGAGAACAAATTTTATATTCTCCAGGATAGCTTTCTGCTTACGCTCCAGTCTTTCTTCGTGGTAATTTTCAGCTTCCTGCTTATACTGGTAGACCGTAACCACGAAGATCAGGATCGAGGCACCCAGAACCAATAGGATCATCGAGATAAAAATACGGGTTCGTAAAGACAGTTTAAGCACTTTCATATTTGGCAGCTTGCCTCAATTGTAACAATTATCACACCATTTCAGGCATCTGGATTTTTTGCTCTAATTCTTTTATAAATTCTTATTCCCAGCATCAACATTATAGCCAGAATAAAAATACCAGTTACACCGTAGATCCAGTTAATCGCATCCCTTACGATCACCAGGAAAATGACTGAAAAAAGGATAAGAGTTGAACCCTCGTTCCACAATCTCATCTGGTTGGAAGTCCATTTTACCACATCATTCTGAAGCTCTTTAAAAATCAAATGACATTTAAAATGATATGCATAAAGCAATACTACAAATCCCAATTTCACATGCATCCAGGGCTGTTGAAGCCATTCCGGGATCATAAGTAAAAGGATAAATGCAAAAGTACTAGCCAGAATAGCCGAAGGCCAGGTTATGATAAACCATAATCTTTTAGCCATTAACTTGAGTTGCCGGGTTAAGATGCCTTTTTCAGGTTCTTCCTTATCATAGGCTTCGATCTGATAAATAAATAGCCTGGGAATGTAAAACAAACCGGCAAACCAGGTGATCACGAATATTAAGTGTAGTGCTTTTATATAATTGTAATATTCCATTATTTTTCAGCCTCTACGAATAAATAATTAAGATCCATTTCGTTGAATTCCTTATTGAATTGTTTCACCTCCTCGTCCAGAAGTCTGTCAAACTTCTCCAGTTCAGAATTTATTTTTGCGGTGAGCATATTTTTAACCTCTATATCCTGAGTCGTAGGAGGGAAATCGTCCATTCCAACCAGACTATTCAAATGAGCCAGTTTATTTGTAAGTTTTATTGGGAAATTTAAAGGATCCTGGTTACTCCTGTTCTTGGTTTGGTAAAGAGCGTTTTCGATTTCAGACAATTCTTCGCTTAATTTTTCAGCTCTCTCTAATAGAGGTTTCACCTCAGCATTCCCTTTATATTGCTTTTGAAAATCATCAAGCTGAGTCTCGATATTTCTCATTTTCCGGATGGACTTATGAGCCCTGTCCACAGTTTGGTTCACACTGCTAATGAAATCATATTGCTTCTGCATTCCTGAAACATCGGTCTCAGCATTAGCATCTGGTAGAATTTTGAAGTTTTCGGTAAGCACCTCATCGTCTATTTCCAGAACAACCTTATAATCTCCAGGAACAGCCTGCGGAGCTTCTAAACTTGCCCACCAGAGGATCATTCCATCAAGCTTTTCAGCAGCCTTACCGCGCATCTTCCAGTTATGCATATTGGCACCTTCTTTCACCTCCAGTTTATTCTTCTCATCATTCGTACTAAATTTCTGAATGGTGTCGTTAGAACTATTCAGGTAACTGATAATTACTTTTTTATCTTCAATATCGTTCAGATAAAAATAAGTTACCACCCCTGAAGGATGATTCTTCCCCGCTGTTAAGGATTCAGATGAACTACCATCCATTCGGTAGCTATCTTTAGGTTTGAATAGCATACTGGAACTATCATCAACATCCTCCAATTGATGAATTAAAGTAAGGTCATCAAGGATCCAGAGACTTCTCCCCTGAGTAGCAACAATAAGATTATTTTCTTTTATAGCCAGATCTGTAATAGGAACGATGGGTAAATTTAGCTGAAATGGTTTCCAGTTAGCTCCATCATTATATGAAATATACATTCCGGTTTCTGTTCCGGCATAAAGCAAACCTTTCTTTACAGGATCTTCTCTTAAGACCCTGGTGAAATGTTCTGGAGAAATTCCATTTGTGATCAACCTCCAGGAATTTCCATAATCTGTGGTCTTGTAAAGATAAGGCTTGAAATCTCCAAGTTTATATCTTGTTCCGGCAACATAAGCAGTGGCTTCATCATAGGAAGATGGTTCAATGCTATTGATCATCATCCACTCCGGCATCCCTTTAGGAGTGATATTCTCCCAGTTTTCACCTCCATCTTTTGATATATGGATTAGACCATCATCACTACCGGTCCATAAAATTCCGGGGGTTACCGGAGATTCAGCCGCGGCGAAAATTGTACTGTAATATTCCACCGAAGTATTATCCTGGGTTATTGGCCCTCCGGAAGATCTTTGCTTTGATTTATCATTCCTGGTAAGATCTGGACTTATCTCTTCCCAGCTTTCACCTTCATTGGTGGTTAGGTGCAAATGATTAGAAGCTGTATATAATTTATCCGGATCATGCGGGGAGAAGAAAATAGGAAAATTCCACTGAAACCTGTATTTCAGATCTTCGGCACCATGACCCATTGGATTGTCTGGCCATACACTAATACTTCTCACCGTTCTGGTTTCATGATTGTATCTAGTTAGAAAACCATCATAACTACCTCCATAGACGATATCATCATTTTCAGGATCTACGGCAATATGTGCGCTTTCTCCACCGGCAGTTGGCTCCCAGTCATTTTCACTGATACTGCCTCCCTCGGTTCTGTGCCTTATTCTAACCGTAGAATTATCCTGTTGAGCAGCATAGATCCGGTAAGGAAATGCATTATCTGTCGTAACCCGGTAAAACTGTGAGGTAGGTTGATTATGGTAAGTGCTCCAGGTCTCACCGCCATCATAGGTCACCTGTGCACCACCATCATCCCCCATGATCATACGCTGCGGATTTTCAGGAGATATCCAGAGATCATGATGGTCACCATGTGGAGCCCTATCCGATTTAAAAGTCTTCCCTCCATCGGTACTTTTATGATAATTCACATTCAGCACGTAGACCACATCCTCATCTTTTGAATCGGCGTAGATACGTGTATAATACCAGGCTCTTTGTCTCAGGTTCCTGTCATCATTTATATGATCCCAGGTTTCTCCACCATCTTCACTTCTATACACCCCTCCTTTTTCCTTATTTTCAACAATGGCCCAAACGCGGTCACTATTCGCAGGAGAAACAGTTACTCCTATAATTCCCAAAGTATCTTGTGGAAAGCCTTTGTTTTTAGAGATCTCTTTCCAACTTTCTCCGCTATCGGTACTTTTCCACAAAGCTGAACCTTCGCCTCCACTACTTAAACTATACGGAGTTCTTTGGACGTTCCAGGTAGAGGCATAGAGAATTCGCGGGTTGTTGGGATCCATGATAAGATCCACCGCACCCGATTGAGAATTCGAAAACAGCACTTTTTCCCAGTTCTTTCCACCATCGGTAGATTTAAAAACACCCCTATTATCGGTAGGTTTATAAATATTCCCAAGAACAGCCGCATAAACCGTATTATAATCATCGGGGTGGGTTACGATCCTGGGAACATGCCTGCTTTTTTCAAGTCCGGCACTGGTCCAGGTTTTTCCGGCGTCCTCAGATTTCCAAATTCCGTAACCTGAAGAAACATTTCCTCTAACGGTCTTTTCTCCTCCTCCAACATAAATAACATTATGATCGTTTTTGGCTACCTCAATGGCTCCAATCGAACCTCCGAAATATCCATCAGAAATATTTTCCCAACTTCTTCCACCATTTTCCGTCTTCCAAACTCCTCCTCCGGTAGCTCCAAAATAAAAAAGATTCGGTTCTCCGGGAACCCCAGTAACGGCCGCACTTCTTCCTCCCCGGAAAGGACCTATTAAACGATATTCAAGCGCCTCGTAATATTTTTCATCCGGGTTCTGAGCTGAAGTCTTTTCAATAAAAATTCCATTGAATAACAAGCATAGAATAACACTTGCCTGAAGTAGATTTTTGTTCATTTTATTCCTGGTTAGATAGGTTTTAAAGATAAGGATTTAAGCGAATTTCCAAGTAGCCTTATTTCAGGGTTTTCACAACCTCCCGATTCAGGAAGTATGCAGTAATTATAGTAGAAAGAAGATCGGCGATGGGAAATGATATCCATACTCCCAATTCCCCGAAATAATTCGGCAAAATGAGGATCAACGGAATGAATATGAATCCCTGCCTGGATAAGGTTAGCAAAAAAGCCGGAACCGCCTTTCCGATCGCCTGAAAATAGGCTGCTCCAATCAACTGTATGGTAACTATTGGAATCGCAGCAAAGACCCAACGCATGGCAGAAGGTGTTTGTTCTATAATAGAGGCTTCACTTGTAAAAATCTGGACGATCTCTGGTGCAAAAAACATAATTCCCAGGAAGATCAATAAGCCCATAAAACTGGAGTATAAAATTGCAGTATTGATACTCTTCCGAACTCTTGGATACTTGCCGGCGCCGTAATTGAATCCCGCAATAGGCAGAAATCCCTGGGTAACTCCAAGTACCGGGAAAAGGGCGAACATAAGCATCCTGGCAATGATCGCATAAACGGTTACCGATTCCTCACCGCCTAAATCGAAAAGTATATTATTCATTAAAAGATAAGTGACACTCACCACCGCCTGTCTGGCTAGGGTCACAGCTCCAAGGGAGGATATTTCCTTAAGAATAGGAATATCAAGTCTGAAATGAGCAAAACTGATCTTTAATTCTGAATTTTTTGAAAGGAAGAACCAGATGATATATCCAAGACACAAAACGTAAGACGCGGTTGTGGCGAATGCTGCACCTTCCATCCCCATATCCAGTTGGTTAATTAGAATAAAATCCAGAATAAGATTCCCTACTGAAGGAATGATCATGGCGATCATGGCGAACCTGGGTTTACCTTCCGCCCTTATCACATTATTCCCCATCATGGCTAGCGCAAGAAAAGGTACTCCGCACAGAACAATGATATAGTAGATCTTGGCCGGATCGAATATTTCACCCTTTCCTCCAAAGGCGGGAATAAGACTATCTACAAAAATAAGTCCAGGTATCACCAGCAAGGTTGAAAGTAAGATGGTGAGAGTGATCTGGTTTCCGAAAGTTTTTAAAGCCTTTATCTGATCCTCTGCTCCCAAGGCACGTGAAATGATCGAAGAACCACCTATCCCTATGGCCATACCTAGCGCGGCTATAAAGAAAGAAACCGGAAGTACCACATTAATGGCTGCAATTGCGATAGGACCAATCCAGTTACCAACAAAAATGGTATCTACCAGGATATTAAGTGACATTACGAGAATCCCGATAGATGCCGGTACGGCTTGCTGAATTAACAGCTTACCAATGGGCTTTTCGCCCAGCTCTTTAGAATTCCGAACGGCCATCAGGCCTCAACCGGCTTTTGATGAGCCCATTCGTCTATCCACCTGGAAAGTACTTTCACCCATTCTTCCCGGTCATTAAGACAAGGTACAACGGTAAAATTTTTCCCTCCAACTTCATGGAAGATCTCTTCACCTTCCATCGCGATCTCTTCTAGTGTTTCCAGACAATCTGAAACGAATGCCGGAGTTACGATCGCCAGCTTCTTCATTCCCTGTTTTCCAAATCTTTCGATAGTCCTGTCGGTATAAGGTTTTAACCATGGATCAAATCCAAGCCTGGACTGGAAAGAAACACTGTAAGTATTTGGTTTTAAACCAAGGTACTCTGCAACAAGGCGAGTAGTTTCAAAACACTGGTGACGATAACAGAATTGGTGTGCAGTAGAGTCTGACTGGCAACACGACCCATCTATTTTGCAATGTGAATTAGTGATATCGCTTTTCCTTATGTGTCTTTCCGGCACTCCATGATAGGAGAACAACAGATGTTCATATTCCACATCTTTAAGAGTTTCTGCGATACTGTTTCCAAGCGTTCGAATATAATCCTGATGATTGTAAAAAGGCGGAACTGTTGTGAAGCTCATTTCAGGAAAATGCTCCTTCCTTAATTCTTCGGCCAGCACCAGAATGGTTTCTGTAGTAGCCATAGCAAATTGTGGGTAAAGCGGAAAAAGCAAAACCTCATCCACTCCCTGATCATGCAATTCATGAAGCCCCTGCTTGATGCTCGGAGTCCCGTAACGCATGGCCAGGGAAATTGGTACAGAAGTATTATGGTCTATTTTAGATTGTAATCTTTTGGAAAGGACAATAAGCGGTGAACCTTCGTCCCACCAGATCTTCTGGTAAGCTTCAGCCGATTTTTTTGGTCTGGTATTCAGAATTATTCCCTTTACCAGCAAGGTTCTCGCCCAGTAAGGAACATCGATCACCCGCTCATCCATAAGGAATTCTCCAAGGTATTTTTTAACGTCTTTAGGATCTGTGCTGTCTGGAGAACCCAGGTTGACCATCAATACGCCTTTACTCATAATTTTTCTTTTTCAAATCTAAAATAGTACTCTGTATAATTTCAACCGCTCCATTTTAATTGGAGTTTTCTATGGTCTTATAATTTTCAGCCTGAAACTGCGAAGCTAATACATCTGCTTAAGTGTTCCAGAAAATTTGACTCTGAATATGATTCTATGGTATGACCCAGACCAGTGTAAACCGCCTTACCTCCGGCAATATAATTTTGATACCAGGCAATAGGATGAAAATTACCATTTTTACCACCTTCGTAAGAATCTTCATTTAAACTCAACAATACATTCAGGCCTTTATTAATATTCTTATAATTATACCATTCATCTGTCCTCTCCCAATTGCGGGGTAAGTGTTCAACTGTAACATGATCGGGCATTTCAACGATTATTTCAGCCTGCTGAACTTCCGGGTGACCATCGAAGTAAGCTCCTACCAGGTCTCCATACCATTTCCAGTCATATTCGGTGTCGGCAGCGGAATGTATTCCAAAGAAATTGCCGCCATTATCCATATAATTCTGAAATTGCATTTGCTCCTCGGGATTCAGAATATCCCCGGTGGTATTCAAAAAAATGATTAGATCGTACTGATCAAGATCATTTTCAAGAAAAAACCTGCTGTCCCTGCTCACTACGGTCTGAAAATTATCTTGTCTACCCAGTTGCTGCAAAGCCTGTATACCCGCCTCAATGGAATCATGTACAAATCCATCAGTCTCACAAAATATCAGGACTTTGGTTTGGGAATTAGTAGAATTCAAAGCAAATATCGTGAATAACAGGGTGAAGAATAGTCGCATAAGGATCAGTTTACTGATAGTGTATATTTTTTGGGAGTTGTTCCAAATTTCTTTTTGAAGCCAGCGATAAAATGACTTGCGGTGCTGTAACCCACCTTCAATCCCACTTCATTCACATTATATTCACCGGTTTCCAGCAATTTACGTGCATATTCCATTTTGTAATCGAATAGAAAACTGTACACAGAATCTCCATAGATCTGCTTAAAACCTTCCTTTAGTTTTTTCAGGCTCAATCCTATTTCATCTGAAAGTTCCTGAAGAGAAGGTGGCTCGGCCATCCTGGCAATCACAATATCCTTAGCTCTTCTTATCTTTTTTATATTCTCTTCGTCACTTAAAAAAGGACATTGTTCCAGATCGGGATTTTCAGCTTTATTGAAATAGAGGCTTAGCAATTCAAACGCTTTAGCCTTAAAATACAAATTTTTGATGCTAGGCGTTAGGTTGAAATTCATTAACTGATTCAGCACCACCGCCATGGAAGGCGAAACTGGCGCATCCTTGTAATACTTCTTATCCTTGTTATCTGAGCTTAAAAAGGTGATATAATCTGCTTCCTGAGAGAACAGGGCATGAAATTTTTTGATAGAGATCACCAGGGATATCAACCAGGATTCAGCCTCTAGTGAAACATTCAATGGAAGGTCCCTTTGCGGGTTATAAAGCAATAATGAGTTTTCCTCTGAAAGCGGTAATTCATAATTACCATTATTAAAGAGAAATTTACTCTTTCCTTTTACATTAAAGTGAAACTGTATAAAACTATTATCTATTTCCCTGGACATCAGTTGAGAATCACCGGTGTCATTTTGAAACTTTAAGATAAAAAAACCATCTTCAATCTTAATTTCTTCAGAGATACTTACAGCGTTATTTTTTAAGTGATCTTCCATAGGATAAAATTTTCATTTATTTAGAATCAATCTAAACTAATTGCTCTAAACCCACTATGATTACTGCAAAAGTATGGCATTTTAAGCTTTTCAGTCCTAATTTCATGATAATTATCATCTATCGACACATTTAGTGCTTCCAGCGTTACTTTTTCAATTAAGCATATATTAATTTTGCTGCCGTGTCCACCTAAACAGATACATGGAAGATTATCACATTTCTACAGGAAAACACTTTTATACCATTGGATTAAGCTATAAGAAGGCTGATGCTGAGATCAGAGGCCATTTTAGCCTTACCGAAGAATCTAAACAGAGACTTCTTGAACAGGCTAAAATGGAAGGAATTGATGGTATTCTGGTGACTTCCACCTGTAACCGAACCGAGATTTACGGTTTCGCCCAACATCCATTTCAGCTTATAAAATTGCTTTGTGAACACACTCACGGAACGGTTGAGGAGTTCGAAAAAGTTGCTTACGTATATAAAAACAAACAGGCAATTTCGCATATTTTCAAGGTTGGAACTGGCCTGGATAGCCAGATCCTGGGAGATTTTGAAATTATAAGTCAGTTAAAAGTAGCTTTTATCAGGTCTAAAAAACTTGGTCTGGTAAACGCCTTTTTCGAGCGATTGGTGAATGCCGTAATTCAGGCCAGCAAACGCATAAAGAATGAAACCGAGATCTCCAGTGGAGCGACGTCTGTTTCTTTTGCTTCTGTACAATATATCCTAAACCATATTGAAAACATTTCAGAAAAGAACATCCTTCTTTTCGGAACCGGTAAAATTGGAAGAAATACCTGTGAGAACCTGGTAAAACATACGGGTAACAACCATATTACCCTTATAAATCGTACCAAGAACAAAGCTGAAAGAATCGCAGGTAAATTCAATCTTATCGTTAAGGATTATGCCGATCTACAGGCGGAAATAAGAAATAGCGACATTCTTATTGTAGCTACCGGTGCGCATAACCCTACGATCTCAAAGGAGCTTATTTATCCGAAAAAAGAGCTTCTCATCCTTGATCTTTCTATCCCAAAGAATGTTTCAGATGACGTTCATGAACTGGAAAATGTAAAACTTATCCACCTGGACCATCTGTCGCAAATGACCGATGAGACCCTGGAAAGACGTAAACAGTTCATTCCGCAGGCGAAAAAGATAATCGCAGAAGTTGAGGGAGATTTTAATCAATGGCTGGAGACTAGAAAGTTTGCACCTACCATCAAGGCTTTAAAAATGAAGCTGAAAATGATGAAAGACGCCGAACTGGATTTTCAGCGTAAAAAAATAACTGACTTTAATGATGAACAGGCAGAGATCATAAGCAACAGGATCATTCAGAAGATCATGAAACACTTTGCCAATCATTTAAAGGAAGACAGCGAAACCACTGATGAGAGCCTGGAACTTATCCAAAAGGTATTTCAGTTAGAAGAAGTTAGGAAATGAGCAAAACCATAAGAATTGGAACCCGCGACAGCGAATTAGCGCTATGGCAGGCAAAGACGGTTCAAAATGCTCTGGAAAGTACTGGACACAAAACCGAACTTGTTCCGGTAAAATCTACCGGCGACCTCAATCTTGATCAGCCATTATACGAAATGGGCATTACAGGAATCTTTACAAAAACCCTGGATGTGGCCATGATCAAAGGAGAGGTAGATATTGCCGTTCATTCCATGAAAGACGTCCCCACGGCCCTTCCAAAAGGAATTGTAGAAGGCGCCATCATGAAAAGAGCAAGCAATAAGGACATCCTTATACACAAAGGAATTGAGTTTCTCGAAAACGGACAAGGTACTATTGCTACAGGTAGCCTGAGAAGAAAAGCTCAGTGGTTACATAAATATCCAGATCATAAAGTCGTAGACCTGCGTGGGAATGTAAATACACGTCTGCAGAAATTGGATGATAATGAATGGAATGGGGCTATTTTCGCTGCTGCCGGACTGGAAAGAATTGAGATAAAACCTGAAAATTTCATTGACCTCAACTGGATGATCCCTGCCCCGGCTCAGGGCGCCATGCTTATCGTAGCTATGGAAAATGACGAGTATAGCCGTGAAGCATTAAGCCTTTTAAACCATAAGAATTCAGAGACTTGCGTGCATATAGAACGTGAATTCCTTAGAGTGCTGGAAGGTGGTTGTACCGCTCCTATTGGAGGCCTAGCAAGAATAGTTGATAATAATGTACATTTTAAGGGTGCCCTCTTCAGCCTTGATGGGAATAAGAAAATAGAAGTAGAAAGGTCACTTCCGCTTGAGGAATCGAATCAAATGGGGCATGAATGCGCCATTCAAATTTTAGAGAACGGCGGAAGGGATTTAATGCGGGAAATCAAGGCAGTTTTAAACAATTGAGTTATGGCCACTGTTCTATCCACAAAAAAGCTGGCTCTTAATCAAAAGGAGCTATTGCTCAACAGCGGAATAGGACTGGTGGAATATGATGCCATTTCAATTATTTTCCATGCTTTAAATTTTAAAACCAAGAAAATTGAAAACGCTATTTTCACCAGCAAGAACGCTTTAAAATCAATCTGTAAGGAGGAGATAGCAATTGAAAATTGTTTTTGTGTAGGAGAGAAAACCTCAGCTTTTGCAAGATCTTGTGGCATGAACGTAAAAGAATCAGCTAACAACGCAAAGGAACTGGCCTTAAAAATTACCGAACAACATAGCAATAAAGAATTTCACTTTTTCAGCGGAAATAAACGCAGAGATGAACTTCCTGAAATATTAAAAGAGAATAATATAAACTACAAAGAGACCCAGGTTTATAAAACTGAGTTAAATACTAAAAGATTTCATTCAGATTTTGATGGAATCCTTTTCTTTAGCCCTAGCGGAGTTCAAAGTTTTACCGTAGATAATATTCTAAACACCTCTGCTTTTTGCATTGGTGAAACTACTGCAAATGAAGCTTTAAAACATACTGAAAATGTGATCGTGGCTTCAAAACCCAGCATCGAGAATGTGATCACCAAAGTGGTCTCGAAATTTAAGAACGAAAAAAACACCTCAGGATATGATCAAAAATGACCTGTTTTTAAAAGCATTAAAAGGCGAATCTGTAGAACGTCCACCGGTTTGGATGATGAGACAGGCAGGAAGATACCTGCCAGATTTCATGAAATTAAAGGAAAAATACGACTTCTTTACCCGTTGCAGAACCCCGGAACTGGCTACAGAGATCACAGTAATGCCTATCAGGCAGATAGGCCCGGATGCGGCGATACTTTTTAGTGATATCCTGGTGGTACCACAGGCGATGAACATAGATGTGGAAATGAAGCCAGGTGTAGGGCCATGGTTGCCTAATCCGGTAAATACTGCCAAAAAGGTGAATGACGTGATCGTTCCTGATGTAAATGAGGAACTGGACTATGTTTTTGATGCTATTAAACTTACTAAACAGGAACTCAATGATGAAGTTCCGTTAATAGGTTTTGCGGGTTCTCCATGGACCATTCTTTGTTATTGTGTGCAAGGGCAGGGTTCAAAAACTTTTGACAAAGCCAAGAGATTTTGCTTTATGGAACCTATGGCTGCGCATGTTCTGCTTCAGAAGATCACAGACACTACCATCGCTTACCTGAAGGAAAAAGTAAAAGCTGGAGTAGATGCCATACAATTGTTCGATTCCTGGGGTGGACTTTTGGAACCTAAAGATTACCAGGAGTTTTCCTGGAAATATATGCAGCAGATCATCGACGCCCTTAAAGATGAGGTGCCTGTGATCGCCTATGGAAAAGGTTGCTGGTTTGCCTTAAAAGAAATGTCTCAATCTGGTGCTTCAGCTCTGGGTGTTGACTGGACCTGTGAGGCCAGAAATGCCCGGTATCTCAGTGGTGGGCAGATCACCCTTCAGGGTAACTTTGATCCGGCCAGGCTATATTCAAAACCTATAGAGATAAGGTACATGGTTCATGATATGATCAAAGCTTTCGGGAAAGACAGGTATATCGCAAACCTGGGTCATGGCATCTTGCCAGATATTCCTGTAGATAACGCCAAAGCTTTTGTGGATGCGGTTAAAGAATACCGGGAATAAAATATGATGAAGGTAAAGTTCTATAGCTACATAAAAAATCTTCAGGACAGTATCACTTCCAAGCTGGAAGAGATCGATGGAAAAGCGAAATTCCAGGAAGATATCTGGAAGAGAAAGGAAGGTGGCGGCGGAAGAACAAGAGTTATCGAAAACGGGGCAGTATTCGAAAAAGGTGGTGTGAACATTTCAGCCGTTTTTGGTCCATTAGCCCCGGCTATGCAAAAATATTTCAAGGTTGGAGATGTAGATTTCTTTGCCTGCGGACTCAGCCTGGTTCTTCATCCAAAAAATCCAATGGTACCAACAGTTCATGCGAACTGGAGATATTTTGAGATGTATGATAAAGACGGAACAGTAATAGACCAGTGGTTTGGAGGCGGCCAGGATCTTACGCCTTATTATCTCTTCGAGGAAGATGCAAGGCATTTTCACCAGGTATGCAAAAATGCCTGTACACCCCATGGTTTTTCGCTTTATACCGAATATAAAAAGAAATGTGATGAATATTTCTGGAATTCCCATCGTGACGAAGGCAGGGGAATCGGCGGTCTGTTCTTCGATTATCTAAAAGGCGACAGCCATATGAAGATTGAAGACTGGTATGATTTTGTGACCAACGTCGGGAATTCTTTTCTGGACGCCTATGTGCCTATCGTGGAAAAAAGAAAAGCATTATCTTATACTCCAGATAACCGAACCTGGCAGGAAATAAGAAGAGGCCGCTATGTGGAGTTCAATCTGGTTCACGATAAAGGAACTTTATTCGGGTTGAAGACCAATGGCAGGATTGAAAGTATCCTGATGAGTTTACCACCACATGTACAGTGGGTGTATGATCATCATCCGGAAGCAGGTAGTCCTGAAGCTAAATTACTGGAGGTTCTAAGAACACCAAAATCATGGGTATAAAAAATCCTTTTTTCATATGCTTTTGGATTATTAGCTCAACATTGGTCGCTCAGGAATCAGTTCAGGATTCCCTACAGCAAGAGCAATACATTCAAAAGTTTCCAGACAAAATAACGGGTAGACTTTTTTATATCAATACTTATAATTCATTCGAATTTAGCAGCAGACAAACAGAGGAGACTGTATCCTTAACTCCAAATAAGCAAAATAAGATAGGGGCTAAAGTTTCTTTTAGAGGGCTTAGCCTTTCCTATTCCTTCGCCCCAGATTTTATGGCCGAAAATAAGGATAATGACGACTCGAGGCTGTTCAATATTGGGCTTAGAGGCTACTTCGGGAATTGGATGCAAAACCTGGAATTGTACAGCGAAAAAGGCTTTTATGTTGAAAATGATATGAACCAGGTTTATTTACCCCGAACCAAATCCTTCAAAATTGGAGGTAGCACAGGTTATATTTTCAACCAGAATTTCTCGTTCAGGGCAATTACCAACCAGGATGAGAAACAATTAAGGAGTGCCGGCACTTTTCTTCCGCAGCTAATATATTACTATACCAATTATAAAATTCGTGGTACTGGAGGTGGTGGCCAGGAGATCGATGAAAAATATCATTCTGTAGACATCGCGATCTCTCCCGGGTATTATTATAACTGGGTCCCCACTATAAACCTCCTCCTTTCAGCCGGAGGTTCAGCTGGGATTGGAGTAAACTTTTCCGATGGCTCCGATTCGGAAAGCCTGACTTCTATGTTGTATGATCTAAATTTCAGGGGAGCCATTAATTATGACTTTTCAGATTTTTATGCCGGGGCCCAGTACAGTTACCTCATTTTAAATCATAATACAGATAGAAGTACTTATACAGAAGATAATATTCCATATTTTCAGGCCTTTATAGGTTACAGGTTTGATGCTCCGAAAAAAGTATTGGACATTTCAGACGATGTCAACGAAAAAATTGATTCAATAAAAAATTAAACACATGTTTCCATTAAGGAGAAATCGCAGACTTAGAACGAACGAATCTATACGCGCCATGGTTAGAGAAACCATCCTCTCACCTAATGATTTTATTGTTCCGCTATTTATAGTTGAAGGAAAAAATGTAAAGGAAGAAATTGCTTCCATGCCAGGATACTATCGCTACAGCCTTGACCTTATTGAAAAAGAAGTCCGGCAGTTATGGAGTCTTGGCTTAAAATCGGTGTTGCTTTTTGTTAAGGTTGATGAAAAACTGAAAGACAATGCCGGAACTGAAGCCATCAACCCGGAAGGATTGATGCAACGAGCAGTAAAAACCATTAAGAATGCAGTGCCTGAAATGATCGTAATGACCGATGTAGCCCTAGATCCATATTCCAAATTTGGTCATGACGGGATCATTGATAAAGGCAAAGTTCTTAACGATGATACCTCAGCGGTACTGGCAGAAATGTCTCTTTCTCACGCTAAAGCCGGAGCCGATTTTGTTGCTCCCAGCGATATGATGGACGGTCGTATCTTTGAAATTAGAAGCCTGCTGGAAGATGAAGGATTTCATCATACGGGAATCATGAGCTATTCAGCCAAATATGCTTCTGCATTTTACGGTCCGTTTCGTGATGCTTTGGACTCTGCGCCAGTAGACGCACAGGACATTCCCAAAGATAAAAAGACTTACCAGATGGACCCTTCTAATCGTGAAGAGGCCATAAGGGAAACCATGATGGACATAGATGAAGGCGCAGATATTGTGATGGTTAAACCAGGCCTTTGTTACCTGGATATCGTAAGAGATATTAAAAATGTGGTGAACGTGCCAGTTTCGGTTTACCAGGTAAGCGGAGAATACGCCATGATAAAAGCTGCTTCAGAAAAAGGATGGCTGGATCATGATGCCGTGTTGCTGGAACAACTAACCGCCATTAAACGAGCAGGAGCAGATATGATAGCATCTTATTTCGCCAGGGATGCTGTAAAACTAATCTCTCAGTAATGAAGAAAATTGCTTTCTTATTGATCCTTCTTTTTTCAAGCTTCAACACATTTTCACAAGATTCAGATTATATAAACGCTTTTCTGAAAAAGTGGGATAACTCCAGGGATTACCTGCTTGAAATTGCGAAAGCCATGCCTGAAGAAAAATATTCCTATAAACCTACGGAAAGACAGATGAGTTTTTCTCAACAATTAGCGCACATAAACAGGAATATGACCTGGATACATTCAGATTATTTCCTTGAAAAGAAAATTTCAGAAAAAAGATCTTTTCCAGAGAGTAAAGAGGAAATTATTGCCCGTTTAACCGAATCCTTTGATAAGATCAGCGAAAGTGTAAGCTCTTTAGATGAAAAAGATCTCAAGGTAAAAGCCGATTTCTTTTCGGGGGAAATGAGTAAAATGCAATTGCTTAATTTAATGCAGGATCATGTTTCTCATCACCGAGGACAATTGATAGTATATTTGAATTTAAATAGTATAGAACCGCCGGCATACCGAGGCTGGTAACTTAAAAACACAAAAGCCTTCTCCTAAAAACAGAAGGCTTTTTTTGGCTTTTATCATTTCTTTTAAAAATTTTGTTCTAAGAATCTATAAATTAGCCAATCTAACAGCTAATAAAGCATATGGGCTTATTAATCCTTTTTGCCGTTTTGTCGATCTTCTTTTCTTTTATGTGTTCCATTCTGGAAGCGGCTCTACTAAGTATCACTCCGTCCTACATAAAGATCAAAAAAAAGGAAGGAAAACAATATGCAAATATACTTGCGAGCCTGAAGCAAGATATAGACAAACCTTTGATCGCCATATTAACCATTAATACCATCTCACATACTGTAGGTGCTATCCTGGTAGGAGTTCAGGCTGAAAAGACTTTTGGTGATGGCGGTAATTCTGTTGGTATAGTATCCGCTGTAATGACCTTAGCAATTTTGATCCTTTCTGAAATCATTCCAAAAACCATTGGAGCCACTTACTGGCAATCCCTGGGGAATTTCACGGCGAAATCTCTTCAACTCATGATATTCCCATTAAAATACACGGGTATTCTATGGCTGCTAATGTTAACCACCAAACTAATTGGGAAATCTGCTCACGTAAGTAGTATGAGTCGTGAGGAATTTGCGGCAATTACTGATGCGGCTGAAGAGGAAGGTGTTTTTGAAGAAAGCGAAACCACGGTAATTAAGAACCTGCTGGTTTTCAAATCTGTAGAAGCAAAAGATGTGATGACGCCATTTTCGGTAGCAATTACCGAAGATGAAAGCCTTACATTGAAAGAATTTCATCAGACTCATAAAAATCTGAAGTTCTCTCGAATCCCGGTTTATGAAGGCAGGTCCAACAATATTTCAGGTTTTATCCTTAAAGACGATGTTCTCGAAGAGGTTATTGATGAAAAAGGTCACCAGGCGCTTAGTGAGATCAAACGAGATATACTTGTAACCAAGGACAATACCCCAATTCCCGAACTATTCGAAATTTTCGTTCAGAAAAGGGCTCATATTTCCATGATCGTGGATGAATATGGTAATGTAACCGGGATCGTCACCATGGAAGATATAATCGAAACCCTGCTAGGCCTCGAGATCATGGACGAAAGTGATAGTGTTGAAGATATGCAGATGCTGGCTAGGAAGAACTGGGAACGCAGAGCTAAAAGGCTGGGACTTATTCAACGAAAACAGGATCAGGAGTCCGGTGAAGGCGATCAAACAGAGGAAAAAGAGGAAAAAAGTGAAGAAAGTAAGAATTAAAACACCTCTGGGAATTGCTGAAATTTGTGGAAATTCAGAGGGTATTTCTTCAATAAAAGTTCTTGATGATGAGCAATCAACTTCTACCGATATTCCGGAAGAACTGGCATTAGCAGTTAAGCAAATGCAGGATTACTTTACCGGAGAACTTCAAAATTTCGACCTGAAGCTTAATCCTGAAGGAACTGCGTTTCAGAAACGGGTATGGGATCATTTACAAAAGATACCTTTTGGAAAAACCACCTCCTACCTGCAGCTCTCAAAAGATTTAGGAGACGAAAAAGCCATTCGAGCGGTAGCCTCGGCTAATGGAAAAAATCCATTATGGATCGTTGTCCCCTGTCACCGGGTAATTGGCAGTGATGGTTCCCTAACAGGTTATGCCGGAGGATTACATCGAAAAAAATGGCTTCTGGAACACGAAAACCCTCCGCTTCAACAAAGCCTTTTCTGAAAATATAGTATTTTAGGTTGCAGATGATCCCTTTGAAAGTATCAGAATAAGGGACAAATCGATAAAATTGAGATAAATGAAAAAGCTTTTCAGGGCAATTCTATTAATTGCCGGGGTTTTACTTTTTGCTTCACTCATCCTTTACATCTTTGGATACGGATATATCTTTAAAGGAATTTCCACTACATACTTTACGGGCCACAAAACAGCCTTTATAGACGACTATTCATATTTCAACAACCATGTTATTCAAAATGCTGATAAAGTCCAGGAATGGCCCTTAGATGAAGAATATAATCTGGTTAAGGCGACATCAAAACTGGACAGCCTGAACAAGGAGCTGGAAACAGCAGCTTTTCTCATTATCAAGAATGACAGTATTTGGTTCGAAAAATATTACAACGATTATGACGAGAGGTCGAAAACAAATTCATTTTCGATGGCAAAAAGCATAGTATCAGCCCTTCTATTTAAAGCGATACAGGATGGATTTATCGAAAACATCAATCAGCCTGTAGCCGACTTTTTTCCAGGTTTTGATCCCAGGCTAAGTGTGGGCGACCTTTCTTCTATGGCATCGGGCCTTAACTGGAACGAAAATTATTATAATCCTTTTGCTTCCACTGCAAGGGCCTATTTTGGTGATGATATAAGGGAACAGGTGCTTGAATTAAAGGTTATCGAAAAGCCAGGCGAAGAATTTAAATACCTAAGCGGGAATACCCAGTTACTGGGAATGGTAATTGAAAAAGCAACTGGAAAAAGCCTTAGCAATTACCTAAGTGATAGCTTCTGGAAATCTTTAGGGATGAACGATGACGCTCTATGGCAAATAGACAGCGAAGAATCTGAAATGGCAAAGGCCTACTGCTGTATTTCCAGCAATGCCCGTAATTTTGCCAAATTTGGCAAATTATTCATCAATTACGGAAAATGGAACAATCAACAGATCCTGGATTCAGCATATATCGCTAAGGCTACAAATCCACGATTCGAAAAGACTCCCTATTACGGATACGGGTTCTGGCTAAGTGATCATAGGGATAAGGAAATTTTCTACATGAGAGGTATTTTAGGCCAGTACGTTATAATGATTCCTGAAGATGAACTGGTGATTATTAGACTTGGTCGAAAATTAATTCGAAAGGAAAAAGACGATAAACACTACCAGGATTTTTATATGTATATTGATGAGACTTACAAAATGTTGAATCATGCTTCATAAATTAAACCTGGAAAATATTCTTTTTCTGGATATTGAAACTGTGCCCGAATTCAGGAATTATTCTGAATTGAGCGACGACAAGAAAATCCTCTGGGAAGAAAAATCTAAGTACCAAAGGAAAGACGAATTTACGGCTGAAGAGTTTTATGAAAGGGCGGGTATCTGGAGTGAATTTGGCAAGATCGTTTGTATCTCTGCAGGGTTTTTCAATTTCAAAAGCGGCAGCAGAAAATTTCGAGTTACCAGTTTTAAAGGAGAAGAAGAAAAAATACTAAAAGATTTTACCAATTTGTTGGATGAATATTTCTTTCAGCCCTATCATTTACTTTGCGCCCATAATGGTAAGGAATTCGACTTTCCTTATATCGCCAGAAGGATGCTTATTCACAATCTTCGCCTACCTTCAAAATTAGATCTGTTCGGTAAAAAGCCCTGGGAAGTCCCTCATCTGGACACTCTCGAATTATGGAAATTCGGCGATTATAAACATTATACTTCGCTAAAATTACTCACCCATGTGCTTGGTATCCCTTCACCTAAAGAAGATATAGATGGCTCTATGGTTAGAGAAGTCTATTATGAAAATGGTGAAATAGACAGGATCGTTGAATACTGCGAAAGAGACGTTATTGCGATAGCACAGGTTCTTTTACGACTTAGACAGGAGCCACTGCTAAGCGAAACAGAAATAGTTTCAGTCTAAAAACTTAAAAAGCTTTCGAATTCGAACTATTCAGGCTAGCATTCCAGTATATAAATGTTTAACTTTAATTTATTGAAAATCAAAATATTAAAATTATGTATTTATATATCGAAATGTGGAACGTCACCACTAAATGGATGAAATTAAGCAAGGAAGAAAGAAAAAGTCTGATGAAAAATATGCACCAACGAATTAATAATATGAAGGCAAGTGGTGTTGAGAACCTGGGTTGGGCCAGAAATGACGAATTCACTCCTTACCGAAGTGATTACAGGTACATGACCGTTTGGAAAATGCCTTCTATAGAGGAAGTGAAGGTGCTTGAATCAAACCTGGAAAATGTGGGCTGGTACCGTTATTTTTCACAGGCCAATTCTAGAGGGCAGCTTATCACCCAGGAAGATGCTATCGAGTTTCTTATAGATATTCAGGAGAACTCTACCTCTTTTGCCTAAATAAAAAAAGCCGGATCTCGAGACCCGGCTTCTTTTTAACCTAATTTCATTTCAGGAATATCACCTTCTACTATAAGTTTTCCTTCTGTAGCTTTTTCGATTTCCTCTACACTAACTCCCGGTGCCCTTTCAAGTAGTTTGAAACCATCATCGGTCACCTCGATAACCGCCAGGTTGGTAACAATCTTTGTAACACAGCCAACCCCAGTTAAAGGCAGGGAACATTTCTTAAGAAGTTTCGAGGCACCAGCCTTATTGGTATGCATCATAGCTACAATAATATTCTCTGCCGAAGCCACAAGATCCATCGCTCCACCCATTCCTTTTACCATCTTCCCAGGAATTTTCCAGTTGGCGATATCACCGTTTTCAGCAACTTCCATGGCTCCTAATATAGTTAGGTCTACATGCTGCCCTCTAATCATTCCAAAGCTGGTAGCGGAGTCAAAGAAGCTAGCTCCCGGTAAGGCTGTAATGGTTTGCTTCCCGGCATTAATAAGGTCGGCATCTTCTTCTCCTTCAAAAGGAAAGGGTCCCATTCCAAGGATACCGTTCTCACTTTGAAATTCCACCTCGATATCATCACGTACAAAATTGGCCACCAGGGTAGGTATTCCAATTCCCAGGTTCACATAATACCCATCCTTAACTTCTTTTGCTATTCGCTGTGCTATTCCGTTTTTATCTAGCATAATTTTTCAATTTAATAATGAAGCAATGAATCAATTATTTCTTCAGGTTATTTTTGCTGGTACTCACAATTTTATAAAGTATCAATCCTAGTTCGTCAAGCTTTAATTTTAAGCTATTTTCAAAAGGATAACTTTTCGATTTCTCGCAAAGGGTCATCCAGTACTTAGTTTCCTCAAGTTCCTTTAAAGCTATTTTGATTTTATGGATAAAATCCAATTTACTCTCTGAATTTTGAGCCTCATGAACATTTGCACCTATAATTGTACCTGAACGTAAAAGCTGGTCTGCAATCACATATTTCTTTTCACTTTTCAG
Organism: Christiangramia lutea; assembly: GCF_022489035.1. Lineage (GTDB taxonomy): Bacteria > Bacteroidota > Bacteroidia > Flavobacteriales > Flavobacteriaceae > Christiangramia > Christiangramia lutea. The sequence continues at coordinate 1,117,836 of NZ_JAKVTV010000001.1, read as the reverse complement.
GGCTTCACAGAAATTTATGAGCTCCAGTGAAAAATCAATGGATTTCTCCAGAACAATATTCTTTCTAGATTCCATTGATTAATTGATTCATTTATTAATTGGTTTATTTAGAACGAACCGTTCTCTGCTCAATTCTTTTCTCGTAATCCTTACCCTGGAATATTCGCTGTACAAAGATTCCCGGAATATGGATCTGGTTAGGATCTAATTCCCCAGGTTCAACGAGTTCCTCAACCTCAGCAACAGTGATTTTTGCAGAACCGCACATTACCGGATTAAAATTCCTGGCAGTTCCTTTAAAGATCAAGTTACCGGCCTTATCACCTTTCCAGGCTTTAACAAAGGCAAAATCGGCCTTAAACGCTTTTTCAAGTACATACATTTTTCCATCAAAATCACGGGTTTCTTTTCCAAGGGAAACTTCAGTACCGTAACCAGCTGGTGTATAGATAGCAGGAAAACCCTGTTGAGCGGCCTGGCATCTGGCAGCTAGAGTTCCCTGCGGAATAAGCTCTACTTCAAGCTCACCGCTAAGCATTTGTTTTTCAAAAATGGCATTTTCCCCCACATAGGAAGAAACCATTTTATCGATCTGTTTTTTGTGAAGTAATTGTCCTAAACCAAAGTCGTCTACCCCGGCATTATTAGAAATACAGGTAAGGTTTTTTACATTGAGACGAACAAGTTCAGAAATCGCATTCTCCGGGATTCCGCATAAACCGAAACCACCAAGCATGAACGTCATTCCGTCCTTAACCCCATCAACAGCTTCCTGTACGTTATCAACTGTTTTTATGATCATTTTTTCAGAATTTTAACCGAAAATACGAAAATAAAAATGTGGTTACAATGCTATTTGCCGACTTCCTTAATTTATTAAAGAAAACCTTTTATTTTATTGAGAAATAATTAAAAATCAAGTTCATCAGGAACAGAATTATCAGTTTTTCTGGCAGCACCATATTCGTGACAATTCACCTGGATACTCAAATTTTCAGGCCTTTCAAAGGCCTCTTTAGACACCTTAAGGTCTTCGTTGGCATAAACGTCTTTCATATACATTCCCCAGATTGGCAGGGCCATAGTAGCCCCCTGCCCGTAGGTAATTCCTGGGAAATGGACTGATCTGTCCTCGGCACCAACCCAAACCCCAGTGGCAAGATCTGGTACCATTCCAATGAACCACCCGTCACTCTGGTTTTGTGTAGTTCCAGTTTTACCGGCAATCGGGTTTTTGAAATCATAAGGATAACCTGTAACTGCTCTTTCATAATCTTTACGTCCCTTAGCCCATGTTCCTCTAAGCCTTACTCCTGAACCAGATTGGGTAACACCCTCCAGAAGATTAACAGTAACATAAGCAGCTTCTTTACTAAGTACGTCCCTGGTTTCAGGAACATGCTGATATAGAACTGTTCCATTCTTATCTTCGATCCTGTTCACGATAATAGGCTTTACATAAACGCCTTGATTTGCAAAGGTGCTAAAAGCTGATACCATCTCGAAAAGACTGATATCTGGCGTTCCTAAAGCGATTGATGGTACTTCAGGAATATTGGATACATCCACACCAAGTTTTTCAACAAGATTTATTACTGGCTTAGGTCCGGTCTTATCTATTAATCTAGCTGTAACAGTATTTATAGATTGGGCCAGGGCATCTTTTAAAGATACCATCCCTTCATAATCTTTTGGATCATTGGCTCCCGCATTTTTTGGAGACCAGTCATTTTGATTTCCATGCTTACCAGCTTCTATTGTAAATCTTGATTTTGGTAATGTATCACAAGGTGAGAACTTAAGCTGATCTATAGCCGTGGCATAAACGAAAGGTTTAAAGGTAGATCCTACCTGTCTCTTCCCTTGCTTCACGTGATCATACTTAAAATGTTTAAAATTGGTACCACCAACCCATGCTTTCACCTCTCCGGTTTGAGGAACCATAGACATCATCCCTGCCTGTAAGAATGATTTATAATATAAAATGGAGTCATGAGGAGTCATCACTGTATCTATCGTTCCATTCCAGCTAAATACTCTCATTTCGGCTTCCTTGGTAAAGGATTCCCTTATCTCTTTTTCAGATTTACCCTCATCTTTCATTTTTCTCCATCTTTCGGATCTTTTCATGGCACTTTCTACCAGGCTTTCTTTCTCACTATTATCGATATCCCTGAAAGGTGCAGTTGGATTATTTTCATTCTGGCGATCAAATTCCTTCTGGAGATGCGAGATATGTTTGGTCACAGCTTCTTCAGCATATTCCTGCATTTTCGAATCAATACTGGTATAGATCTTTAATCCGTCGCGGTAAAGACTGTATTCACTTCCGTCAGGTTTCGGATTTTTATCAATCCAGTCTTTCATGAATCCTTGTAAATAAGCTCTGAAATAAGTGGCCATTCCCTCGTCGTGCCCTTCCGGGGTGAACTCGATCTTCATTGGTAATTTCTGAAGAGAATCCATTTCGGTTTCTGAAATAAAACCATTACGATTCATCTGCTCGAAAACCTGATTTCTTCTGGATTTAACCAGTTCCGGTCTTCTCATTGGGTTGTATAAAGCCGAATTTTTAAGCATTCCTACCAATACGGCAGATTCCTCGATCTTCAGTTCCCTTGGTTCTTTATCAAAATATATTTTTGAAGCTGAACGTATACCAACCGCCTGGTATACAAAATCATACTTATTGAAGTACATGGTAATGATCTCTTCCTTAGTGTACTGGCGTTCTAGCCTGGTGGAGATCACCCACTCCTTCACCTTTTGAAATACACGCTGAATATTATTCTGAGCCACATCTTCAGTAAACAACTGCTTTGCCAGCTGCTGGGTAATTGTACTGGCGCCTCCACGAGTTCCTAAAAATACGGCAGCACGAACGGTTCCTTTGGCGTCGATCCCGGCATGCTGATAAAACCTTTCATCCTCTGTTGCCACTAAAGCCTGTACCAAATGATCTGGAAGATCTTCATATTTGATCGGGGTCCTGTTTTCACTATAATATTTACCAAGAGTCTCTCCATCTGCAGAAAATATCTCGGTAGCAAGGTTGGTTTCAGGGTTTTCAAGTTCCTCAAAGGTTGGCATTTTCCCAAATGCTCCCCAACCGGCCAGTAAAAATATGATCACGGCAACAAGAATGCCTATTCCGAAAAGAGTCCAGAAACCAACTATATATTTTCGATTGCTATGAGCAGGTTTTTTTGATTTTTTTGTTGTGCGGGCCATTTATATCACAAAAATTAATTATCGCTATTTTCTATTCGGAAGCCTACATCGGTAATACCTTCCAATTCCTCAATTCCATTTACTTCACCATTCTTACGCATTGCCTGTTGAATGGTTACTCTGTATTTACCAGACTCCTCGAATTTTACATTCTCTTTATACCAGAGCTTGCTTTCTTTCACGTCACCAAAACCCGTGCCGAGCCATTCTCCATTGGGTTTGGTCATTTCGTATTCTAATGTATCACTAATCACTTTTCCTTGCGGGAATTTTATCTCCGTTATCAGGAACAGGTTACTGTATTTATAATCCTTGTTATTCCTAACGTTTAAGAATAGATCGTAAACCTTTGAAGAGTCTATATTCTCAAGCTCGAAAGTCACTACAGAATCCTTATGCCAGCCATTTAAAGACTCGTATTCATCAAAGACTCTATTACGATCACAAGATGAAAATGCCAGGATTGCTGAAGCCAAAAGGGAAAAGAAAAAAGCACTACGCATTTTTAGATCTTGAAGAATTTCCTTTACGTTTTTTTCTTTTTTTATTCCTTCTCTTCCGCTGCTGTTTAGGTTTATCAAAACGTGTTAAACTATCTTCACCAACGGCATTATTAAATCCTTTAGAATCATTTTCCTCCAGCTGCAATTCAACTTCATATTCTTCAAGACTTCCAACGCTTTCATTCTTTTTATTCTTGGCTATGATCTTGTTGGCCTGCTCTGGTGTGAGCTTGTGCCAATTCATCCATTCTCCTTCATAAGCATACCAAAGAAGCCCCTTGAAAATATCAATTTTCTGACATACTGCCGTTCCTTTCTTGGTCTTTAGTTTAACGTCGGTTTTTGGAAAAGATTTTAAAGCTTCGAGATAAGTATCCAATTCGTAGTTTAAACAGCACTTTAGTTTACCACACTGCCCGGCAAGTTTCTGAGGATTCAATGATAACTGCTGATACCTAGCTGCAGAAGTACTTACCGATCTAAAATCTGTAAGCCATGTAGAACAGCAAAGTTCTCTTCCGCAGGAACCAATTCCACCAAGCCTCGCGGCTTCCTGGCGAAGACCTATCTGGCGCATCTCGATACGTGTATTGAATTCCCTTGCGAATTCCTTGATCAATTGTCGGAAATCTACCCTGTCTTCAGCAGTATAATAGAAGGTGGCTTTAGATCCATCTCCCTGAAACTCTACATCGCTGATCTTCATACTCAGATTTAGCCTGATGGCAATCTGCCTGGATCGTTGCTGAATCTTTGCTTCCCTATCCCTGGCCTCCTGCCACACATCGATATCTTTTTGTGAGGCTTTCCGGTAAATCTTAAGTACTTCTCCTGAATTTGGATCTTCCTTTTTCTTTTTCATCTGAACTCTTACCAGTTCCCCGGTAAGACTCACCATCCCTACATCGTGACCCGGACTAGCCTCTGTAGCCACCACGTCTCCAATGCTAAGACTTAGATTTTCAGTATTCTTGAAGAAATGTTTGCGGCCGTTTTTAAAACGGACTTCCACGAAATCGAAGGGTTCTACACCTCCCGGAAGAGACATGTTAGAGAGCCAATCGAAAACGGTAAGTTTATTACATCCGTCGGTTCCACAAGTTCCATTGTTCTTACATCCTTTCGGCTGACCGTCTTTCCCGGTCGAGCAACTGCTGCAAGCCATATATTATATCTATTGAGGAAGTTACTTCCAGGCGCATCATATTAACATCATTCTGTCCTACCACAAGGGTAATAATTGCAGAATCTTCTTCATCTTCAACGGCTAAGCTAAAGCCTATGCACTCTTAGAAAGCACCTCCTTGAGGTTCATAAAAAATTTCAACAGTAAATATACCAATATTAATTGGCTCCACCATTTTAGAAAAAAACCTATTGCTTAAATTTCAGAACCTCAGATCTTCCTTTTTTAAAGATCTTATTGCTCGCGCCCTTGCCTTTTCGCAGGGCTTTTTGTTCCTCATATGGCAATGCCGCGATCTCCTTGCAGTCATCTGAACAGCAATTATTCATTTTTTCAGCGCATTCTTCACATTGAATGAATAGTAAATGACATGCTTCATTCGCACAGTTTACGTGAGTATCACAAGGCTTGCCACACTGGTGACAATGAGCGATCACATCTTCTGAAATTCTTTCGGCTCTACGATGATCAAAAACAAAGTTCTTACCAATAAATTTATTTTCAAGCTTCTGCTTCTCCACCTGGCGGGTATATTCAATAATTCCTCCTTCAAGCTGATAAACGTTCTTAAATCCACGATGCTTATAGTAAGCACTGGCTTTTTCACAACGGATTCCCCCGGTACAATACATCACCAGGTTCTTGTCTTCTTTATGCTCTTTCAGATCTTCTTCGATGATAGGTAATGAGTCACGAAAGGTATCCACATCTGGAGTAATTGCTCCCTGAAAATGACCAATTTCGCTCTCGTAATGATTTCTCATATCTACAAGAACCGTATTTGGATCATTTATCAATTCATTGAATTTAGAGGCATCTACGTGTACGCCTTTATTGGTCACATCAAAGGTCTCATCGTTCAATCCATCAGCAACGATCTTATTTCTAACTTTCACTTTTAGTTTAAGGAAAGATTTTATATCGTGCTCTATAGCAATATTCAGGCGAACACTTTCTAGAAAATAGATCCCATCAAGAAATGCCTTGAATTCATTAAATCGATTTGCCGGTACCGAAAGCTGGGCATTTATACCTTCGTTGGCTACATAAATTCTACCAAGAACCTCCATCTGGTCCCAGGCAATAAATAAATGATTTCTGAATAATTCGGGATTTCCGATCTTCGCATAAGCATAGAAAGAGAGCGTAAGCCTGTCTTCGCCGGCTTCTTCTAAAAGGGCTTCTCTTTCTTTAGCGCTCAATTTATTGTACAGTTGCATGCTATACTAATATTTAAGTGTTAAAGAAAATTTTGGCAAAGATACATTTTTCCATAAATAGACCATAAACCCTGGCCTCGAAAAACAATATTCCAAATATTTGGAATATTTCCATATTTTACCCCTAAATTTTATTGTATTGCAAAAAAACTTGTCTTATTTTAGCACACCTTATTTATACATTTATAAAACACATTCATGAGCAACGATAAAGAAAAAGAAGCGAAGTTAAAGGCACTTAAGCTCACCCTCGATAAGATGGACAAAACCTACGGAAAAGGTACGGTTATGAAGATGAGCGACCAGGTGGTAGTTGATGTAGATTCTATTTCCACTGGTTCCCTGGGTCTTGACCTTGCACTTGGCGTGGGAGGTTATCCAAGAGGACGAGTGATTGAGATCTATGGTCCTGAATCTTCCGGTAAAACCACCCTAACCCTTCATGCTATAGCTGAAGCTCAGAAAAAAGGAGGAATTGCTGCTTTTATTGATGCAGAACATGCTTTTGATAGGTTCTATGCTGAAAAACTGGATGTAGATATTGATAACCTAATCATTTCACAGCCAGATAACGGGGAGCAGGCTCTTGAAATCGCCGATAATCTTATTAGATCTGGCGCTATTGATATAATCGTAATTGACTCGGTAGCTGCTTTAACTCCAAAAAGTGAGATCGAAGGAGAAATGGGAGATTCCAAAATGGGACTTCACGCAAGATTAATGTCGCAAGCTCTAAGAAAACTTACTTCTTCTATAAGTAAAACCAACTGTACGGTGATTTTCATTAATCAGTTAAGGGAAAAGATCGGGGTTATGTTTGGAAACCCTGAAACCACTACTGGTGGTAACGCCCTTAAATTCTACGCATCAGTTAGGTTAGATATTAGAAGATCTACCCAGATCAAGGATAGCTCTAACAACGTAATGGGTAATAAGACCAGGGTTAAAGTGGTGAAAAATAAAGTAGCCCCACCTTTTAAAACTGCCGAATTCGATATCATGTATGGAGAGGGAGTTTCCAAGATCGGAGAGATCATCGATATAGGAGTGGATTATGAGATCGTAAAGAAAAGCGGTTCGTGGTTTAGCTATGAAGACACTAAATTAGGCCAGGGCCGTGATGCGGTTAAAACCTTATTAAAAGACAATCCGGACCTTATGGAGGAACTGGAAGAAAAGATCAAAAACGCGATCAAAATTGCTAAAGAATAAAAAAACATCCCCGAAAGGGGATTTTTTTTGATCTCAACGCAACCTTTTCAGTTTTTATTCATCTATGAAGTAGAAAACAAATAAAAGAAAAATGAAAAAGTTAATGTTATTTGCCTTGCTAGGGCTGTTTTTAACAAGTTGTTCTACAGAGGATGATTCACCAAACATTGAATATGGATTGGCCTCAATTATTAATTCGGAGTTTCCGGCATATTTCGAGCCAGGGAAAAGTTATGATATTAGTTTAACTTACAGGTTACCTAGCACCTGCCATACGTTCTTCGGTTTTGATGGTGGCCGTGAAGATGAAACTTCCCAGGAGATCTTTATTTACGCTCTAACTTCCAGAGATCTGGATTTAACCGATTGTACTTCAGAGGATCTCAATTTGATTCAGTCTGGAATGATTAGAAATTTCATTGTAAGTGAAAATGTTTCAGAAGATGAAGTTTTTATTTTTAAACTTTGGACAGGTACTGATAGTGCAGACAACCCAATTTTCGAAACTATTGAGATACCCGTTGGTGAACCAGATATAACACCTGCTGGATAAGGTTTAAAAAAATAACTATTGGTTAAGATCAAGCATCTTATTCAAAACTGCAAAAAACAGGATAGAAAAGCGCAGGAACAGCTTTATCGCATCTATGCGTCGAAGCTGTTCGGTGTTTGCCTTAAATATTCCGATAATTATCAGCAGGCTGAAGATAATCTTCAGGATGGATTCTTAACCATTTTTGAAAAAATCTACCAATTCAAAGACCAGGGATCTTTCGAAGGCTGGATGAAAAGGATACTCATAAATACCTGTTTGCAAAAATACAGAAAGCAAAAGGTGTACGAGATCTCGAATGAAGACCAATTAGAACAGGAAGAAGTAGAAATAGAAACCGAGGATCTATCGGTTGATTTTCTGCTCGAATGCGTACAAAGTCTCCCATCCAGATACAGGCAGGTGTTCAATCTATATGTAATGGATGATTACTCACATAAGGAAATAGCGGAGTTCCTCAATATTTCAGAAGGAACTTCGAAATCTAATCTCGCGAGGGCAAGAAAGGCCTTAAAGGAGAAGATTGAAAAAGGACAGAATATTCAAAATTCGGCTCAATCGTCATGAAAGAAAAAAAGAACATAGACCGGATTTATCAGGAGAAATTCAAGGATTTTGAAAGAGAACCCAATGAAAGGGTTTGGGAAAATATTTCTGCGAAACTTGATAAAAAGGATAAAAAGGAACCAATCATTATTCCATTATGGTTCAAGCTTGGTGGTGTGGCCGCAGTTATTGCTCTAGTTTTCGCCAGCCTGTTATTCACTAATAACAACAATTCTAATCCTTCAGAACCAGGAGTTGTTTTTGAAAATGAGGATAATGCTGAAAAAGAAGAACCTATTAATCCAAATCAGGAAAATTCAATAAATAATAATACATCTGAAGAAGGGGTCGCTTTTGAAGACCAGGAATTTAAGGAAGATTACTCATCAGAAAATTCCAGTAACCAAGCTCACTCACAGAACAGCAGTAATAATTCTTCAAGATCTGTCAATACTCCAACTAGAAAAGACTTTTCAACAGACAATCAAAAGAAAAAGAATGCAGCTTTTGCAATGGAAGACACAGATTCTTCCGAAACGATTTATGAAAAGGAGAAGAGTGCAATTAAACCGGAAGGAATTGAAGTAAAACCTTCCGGTGAAATTGTACAAAACAAGGAAACATTAATCGATCCTACGAAAACAAAGTCGATTCTTGAGGAAGAAAATGCTTTGGCGGAAGTTGAAGAAGAAAAAAAGAAATCTGAAGAAGCTGAGGAAAATGTAGAGGAATTGAACACAGGTAGGTTAAGTCTGTCCACCTTTGCTGCACCTATCTTTTATAGGAATATTGGAAGTGGAAATGAACTTTCTAACCAGTTTTCCAATAATAATTCATCATCCGAGGTTACCTTCTCCTACGGTTTTAAGGTAGCTTATCAGGTATCGAAAAAATTAAGGATAAGAACAGGTATCAGCAAGGTGAATATCAGCAACAACATTGAAAACATTTCCTATTCCCCATCTGCAATGGCTGCAGGGTTCGAAAATATAGGCCCGGAGGCAGGGAATCTAAGCATCAGGGATAACACGCCTACCGAAGGTGATCTTCCTTCAGGAATGAATTTTAGCAGCTCTGTTTCATCATCGATTTTCGTACCCGGTGAACTCAACCAGCAATTCGGCTATATTGAAATACCCGTGGAAGTTGAATTTGCTATTATTGACAAAAAATTCGGCCTGAATATTATTGGAGGTGGAAGTAGTTTATTCCTGGACAACAACCGGGTAGAACTTATTTCTGAGGAAGGCAGAACCAACCTGGGAGAAGCTTCGAATATTAATAATACCAGTTTCAGCACCAATATCGGCCTTGGAATGGATTACAATCTTAATAAGAAATTCAGTATAAGTGTAGAGCCTATTTTCAAATATCAGCTGAATACATTTAATAGCGTAAGTAATGTACAACCCGTGAATTTCGGGGTTTACTCGGGATTAAATTTCAGGTTTTAATATTGAACTGTAGGCGAGACCAGTTCCTGGTGAATAACTTCATAAGTATGATCCTTCAATTCTTTCCTACAAGTTAATTCAAGCTCTTTTGTATCGATAAAATTATGGATCTTCACCCTTAATTTCCCCGGGCCACCGGAAAAGAATTCATAGGAAAAACGCTTTTTATTATCATGGAAGGTGATGGGTACAATAGGGATTTGATGTTCGATAGCTAATCTAAAAGCACCATCTTTGAAAGGATCCAGAACAATAGATCTATCGTCTGGCACTCCTCCTTCGGGAAAAATACAAATACTATTTTCCTGTTTCAATCTACGCTGGGCTTCTTCAAAAGCTTCTAACCTACTTTTTTGCCTGTTACGATCTACCAGAATACAGGTTCTTCTATAAAAAAATCCGAAAACTGGAATTTTACTCAATTCCTTTTTACCTATAAAAACGAAAGGCTGTTTAATCACTACCAGCATAAGCATGATATCCATCATCGAAGTATGATTGGCTACCAGCATATAACTTTTATGGATTTCAGGGAGCTCGTCGGCTTCAACTTTCAACCGGAATCCCATACCATAAATGATCACTTTGGCCCAGATACGAGCACATATAAAGAATTGAGGATAAAATTTTTCAGAAGAAGTAAAGATCAGAAGAAATGGGAGCATTATCAAGATAGGAACAACCATTAATATATAGAACCAGATTCTCCATAAAAGAATTCCTGCAGATTTGATAATACTCATAGCCCAAAAGTAGTAAAATGAATCTATAGGATTCTATAAAAAAATTACCTTTGCACAAAATTCAAGAAGTCGATGTCCAGAATACTTACAGGAGTACAAAGTACAGGAACCCCACATTTGGGAAACCTTTTAGGAGCTATTTTTCCTGCCATTGAAATGGCAAATCAGCCAGATAATGATTCCTTTATTTTTATTGCAGACCTGCACTCTTTAACTCAAATCAAAGATGCGGCAACTTTAAGGCAAAACACCTATTCTGTAGCGGCAACATGGCTTGCTTGTGGTTTGGACATTAAAAGAAGTGTTTTTTACCGCCAGAGTGATATTCCCCAGGTAACTGAGCTTTCATGGTATTTAAGCTGTTTTTTTCCATACCAGCGCTTAACCCTGGCCCATTCATTTAAAGATAAGGCAGACAGGCTGGAGGATGTGAACAGCGGACTTTTTAGTTATCCTATGCTGATGGCTGCAGATATCCTATTATATGATGCAGAGATCGTTCCAGTTGGGAAAGACCAGTTACAACACCTCGAAATGACAAGAGATGTAGCTTCAAGGTTCCATGCAAAAATGGGCGAAGTTTTCGTGATGCCGGAGGCAAAGGTTCAAAAGGATACTATGTATGTTCCGGGAACCGATGGTGAAAAGATGAGTAAATCTAAAGGAAATACCATCAATATTTTCCAGACAGACAAGAAACTGAGGAAGCAAATAATGGGTATCGAAACCGACAGCACTCCACTTGAAGAACCAAAAGATCCTGAAACCTGTAATGTATTTGCCCTGTATAAATTAATGGGATCTCAAGAACAGGTTTCTGAAATGCGAAAAAATTACCAAGGCGGAAACTATGGATACGGTCATGCTAAACAGGCACTTTTTGAACTTGTAAAGGAAAAGTTCGCTGAAGCCAGGGAGAAATATGAATATTATATTAATAACCTGGAAGAAGTAGACAAGGCCTTAGAGGTTGGCGCTGAAAAAGCCCGTAAGGTGGCCAATGAAGTCCTGAAAAATGTAAGGGCTAAATCTGGATATTAAATCACTTCGAACATCTTTCCGGGCAAAGGTCTAATTGCTCCTTTTAATTCCATATTTAAAAGTAGCGATGCCGTTTTAAAGGTGGGAAGATTACAGTTTAAAGCCAGCATATCCAGTTCGGTTTTGCCGCTGGATTTTAAAAAACTGTAAAGCTTTTCCTCATCACCTTCCAGCTCAATGAATAATTGCTTCTGAACAGGCTCCGGATTTTCATCTAACTCCCAGTTAAGAATATATGCCAGATCTGCCGCTGAGGTAAGAACGTGAGCTTTTTGAGCTTTAATTAGGTTATTACACCCAAGACTATACTTATCTGAAGGCCTTCCGGGAACCGCAAAAACTTCCCGATCGTAAGAATTAGCAATATCGGCCGTTACCAGCGCTCCTCCTTTTTCAGCACTTTCTATCACAATGGTAGCCTCACTTATACCTGCGATAACACGGTTCCGCTTCAAAAAATTATTCCTGTCAAAACTATCAGTGCTCCAGAAGTCTGTAAAAAAACCACCATTTTCCTCAATTTCTTTCATATACTTTTTATGAGTCTTAGGATAGATCTGATTTAACCCATGGGCAAGACATCCAATTGTTTGTAACCCATTCTTAACTGCGGCCTTTTGGGCTGTAATATCAACTCCATAAGCAAAACCCGAGATAATCACTGGTTCGAGAACAGCTAGATCGTTTATAAATCTTTCACAAAATTCCATCCCGTGGGCAGTGATCTTCCTTGTTCCCACCACACTTATAATTCTTTTCTTATTAAGGTTGATATTCCCCTTTGAAAACAGAAGAATTGGTCCATCGATACAATGTTTGAGTTTTTCAGGATAATCTTCCTCCAGAAAATAATGAACGCCTATCTTATTCTTCTCAATAAATTTCAACTCGTCCTCTGCCGCCTTTATATGTTCTAAACGATTCAATTCCCTGATCCTGGTCTGGCCAATTCCATCAATTTTGAGAAGATTTGAAGTTTTTTCCCTGAAGATGTTTTCAGGCGTTCCAAACTTTCTGATCAGTTTTTTAGCAGTTGTATCTCCCAGATTTGGAACGTGTTGCAAAGCCAGAGCAAATAAAAGGTCTTCAGGATTCATTCAGGTGAATTTGATTAAAATTACAGAAAAAAACATTTGTTAATAAAATTTCTTTAGGTAACTTTAACCCACTACCAATAACCTATATTTTTGCGACCAATGAATATTTCCAGCCACATACAGGACCTGCTTTACAGATATGAATGCGTAGTTTTACCAGGATTTGGTGCATTTCTTTCGCAAAAGCAATCAGCATTTATAGACGAGAATTCAAAGGAGTTCTTTCCTCCTAACAAGATCATCTCATTCAACCGTCAGTTGATCAAGAACGATGGTCTCCTGGCCAATTATATAGCCGAGGTAGAATCTGTAAAATATAACGTAGCCAATAATATGATCCAGGAATTCGTTTTCGACCTGGAGAATTCTTTGCAAAATGATGCCAAGGCAGAATTGGCAAATATTGGTAAGTTTTACCTGGATAATGAAGATAAACTTCAGTTCGAACCATTTAGTGAGATCAATTTCCTAACCCAGTCTTTTGGATTAGGCTCTTATCAGGCGATTCCTGTTCAACGTGAGGTTTATAAAAAACAGGTTGAAGAATTAGAGGAGACCACTCCCCTGTTATTTACTCCTGAAAAAAGGAGATCTTCCCTTCTTAAGTATGCCGCCATCGGTCTTATTGCCCTTGGTATTTCCAGTTTTGCAGGACTGAATATATACAGTAGTCAGGTTTCAAAGCATAATATCGCTGAACAGCAGGAAGCTGAAAATCAGCTTCAGGAGCAGATACAACAGGCTACTTTTGTCATAGACAACCCTCTGCCTGCCGTCACCCTTGAAATTGAAAAGCAATCTGGAAATTACCACATAGTTGCCGGTGCTTTTAGAGTTGAGGAAAATGCCCAGAAAAAGGTTGATGAACTAAAAGTTGAGGGACACAAAGCCAGACTCATCGGTGCTAATAAATATGGTCTTCACCAGGTCGTGTATTCCAGTCATCAAACCAGGAGAGAGGCGATTAACAAGCTTTATGAGGTTAAAAGGTCTAATGAAGCAGCCTGGCTATTAGTACAGGAACTTTAATTTAATACTTTCTTAACGGCGATACCACCCAAATCCTCCTTATTTTTGCACAAAAATATTTATGGAGGCTAAATTACCCAGCGAATCGCGTACAACCTTAACCGACCTTGTTTTACCAAGCGAAACCAATCCGCTAAACAACTTGTTTGGAGGGGAATTACTTGCGCGTATGGATCGTGCAGCGAGTATTGCTGCCAGAAGACATAGCAGAAGAATCGTTGTTACCGCTTCCGTAAATCATGTCGCCTTTAATAAAGCAATTCCTTTAGGAAGTGTAGTAACAGTTGAGGCTGCCGTTTCAAGAGCTTTTAAGAGCTCTATGGAGATATTCATAGATGTTTGGGTTGAAGACCGTGAAAGTGGTCGCAGAAGTAAGGCAAATGAAGCTATTTACACCTTTGTAGCTGTAGATGAAACCGGAACCCCAATACAAATCCCACCACTAGAACCTGAAACCGATCTCGAAAAAGAACGTTTTGAAGCTGCTTTAAGGAGAAAACAGCTTAGCCTTGTTCTTGCCGGAAAGATGAAGCCAGATGAGGCAACCGAACTTAAAGCTCTTTTTGAGAATTAATTATCCTCCCGGATTCTGAAGGTTTATACGAAAACCAATTCCTGCATTTAAAAGGAAATGGTTGTTGAAATATGAATTTTTAGCGTCAGAAGTTTCAATATCCCAGAAGTCATGATCTATCCCGGTCTTGAAAAAGAAAGCTATCGTCTTATCTAATCTATGGGCGATCTCAGCATGTACCCATACTTTTCCCCCCTCTTCGCTGAATTTATCTTCAGGAGCGACATAGACTGCTGAATTAAGTCCGATTCCCAACCTGGAACTCAAATTCCATTTTCTATTGAAGGCTTTATAGTACCCGAAATCGATTCCGATTAAATGAAAAGCGCCCCGATCTATATTTCCTGTTTCAGAAATATTTTTCGGGTAACCTCTATGAACGGCGAACCTTACCCCCAGGGTTAATTCCGGTTTAAAAAACCAGTTAAAGTCTATGGCATAGCCGGGATCAAAATCATATTCTGAATATACCGAATTGCCAATACTTACCGGGTAGAATAGTTCAACATTAAAAAAGACTGTTTCGGGGTCTTCAGTATATTGATTTGCATTAATTTTTTCCTCTTCCTGAGCTGAAAGAATTCCCGTGAATAAAAAAAGAAAGATAACCAGTTTAGTATTCAAGTTCATATGAGTTATTTTCAGAATCTACAGAAATAGAAACTTCCTGAAGCGGACTGTCCCCAATCCTGTAGGCAAATTCGAATTCGGAGGCCTCTAATAGCTGAAGGTTCACAGAAACAGGATCGCTTTCAGAAGTGTGCTGCCGAATAGAAATATAGTTGTTCCCTTCATCATTCTCCACGAAACCTCCATTCTGATAGATATACCTCAATACCGGCCTTTGAAAATCCATTACATACCTTAGGGTATCTGAAGTACCGGAGACATTCCTGATGTCCAATTGAAAGTCTATTTTTCTCGGAAGCCTAAATTCCCCCAGGTCATAATTACTGGAGTGGTCGCCCGTCGCGTCATAAAAATAAGCCGAAGCATGATTTTCAGAATTTTCAATTTCAACAGGGTTGATAGCAAGTACAAAACCGTGAGAATAAGTATCCAAAGAAATGAATTCAAATGAACCATTATTATTTGAAGTTCCTCTTCCTAAAATCTTATCTGTATTCATACTTAAATCGCCGTTCCGGCTACCTGCAGCGAAGATATTAAAACCAGTTAGCGGTTCATTTTCTACTGATCTAAGGGTTCCCTTCACTTCGATTCTGCGGTTCTCCTCGATAAGAACTTCATCACAGGAACAGAGGGCCAGCAGGCAAATAAACAGGAGGTTTTTTCTCATGGTCGATCATTCATGGAGTCAACCTAAAAGTATAAAATTTACCTCAAAAACCTTGTGAAAAACAATTACATTCTGTAGATCCAGACTGCGGGATCCATTTTCTGGTCATTCTTATAAAGTAAAAAGTGTAGCGTAGTTTTCCCGGTAGTCCTGCTGGTGGCAACCTCTCCCAGCTCCTGTTCGGTAGTGACCTTTTCTCCTCTTTTTACATACACTCTTTCAAGGTTATTATAAATAGTAATATAATCACCATGCCTCACCATTACCGCCTGGTTGGCACCTTTTACAGCTTGAACTTCACTAACGGTTCCGTTAAAAACAGCTCTTGCCTTCCCACCTTTATCGGTATCTATCCTAACTCCATTATTGTTCACCATCACAGATTTAACAACCGGGTGTGGCTGTTTCCCGAACTTCATGGTTACCACCCCAGATTTAACAGGCCATGGTAGTTTACCTTTGTTATTATTGAAATCGGCGGCGAGGGCTTTTGCTGCTGGTGTAAGTTTATAGGTACTTCTGGATGTAGAACCGCTTTCTTTATTGGCTGCAGCAATAGATTCCCTAATCATCTTATCTATCGCCCGGTCTATCTCATCGATCTCATTTTGCTTTTGTTTGATCTGGGAAGCGAACTGGCCTTCTTTCTGTCTAATGTTTGCCATCAGATTCTGCTGAGATTTCCTGTTCTTTTCCAGTTCAGCCCTGGTTTTACGGTTTTCAGCAATAAGCTTGTTCTTTTGTTCTTTTTGCTGAACCAGGCTAGCATTAAGTTTTTGCAATTCCCTGGTATTGGCTTTTATTTCTTCACCCTGCTGCTTCCTGTAATTGGTATATTGTTTCATATACTGAAGTCGCTTGTAAGCCTGAAGAAAGTTCTTGGAAGAAAGCAGGAACATGATCCTGCTCTGCTGAGACTTACTTTTATAAGATTTTTCCACCATCCTGGCGTAATCTTCTTTAAGCTCTTCCAGTTCCTTTCTTAATTTCCCAATTTTCTGGGTATTGGTATTTATTTCCCTGTTAAGCAGATTCGCCTGCTGATTGGTTAATTTGATAAGATCTTCAGTACTTTTAATTTGTTGATTAAGATCTTCAACCTGGCCCAGCACTGAACGTTCTTTCTTTTGATTAGATATTCTTAATTCATTGATCCTGCTGATCTCATTTCTTAGCTCAATTCTCCTTTTCTCAAGCTCCTCTTTGGTTTGCGCATACCCTTGGCTGAAACCAAGACCAAAAACGAATAAAAACAGTAGAATTCTGGGGTAATTTATTCCGATCATTTTAAGCTGATTTCTTCATAACCTGACGGGATGTCGAATGGGAAACTTACTTCTTCATTAAAACTAATAGACCTGTAGGTTAGATCTATATTGGTACTATTACTGCCTTCATTGGCAACAATCCTGATACTTTCAGGAAATTCCAAACCGTTTACTTTTTGATAATCCTGGTAAGTCACCGTTAATCCGCGGTTATTTTTCTCCTGAACCAATTGTTGTGCTTCCGCCTTGTAACTTTCAGGGTTAAGCAGGAACATTTTTTTCATCAAAATCATATCATCCTTCACGAATTGAAATCCACGTGGAGATTGTTCAAAATCATAATCTTCGTCCCTTAGATCATAAATAGCCTGACCAATAAGTAGATTTTGAAGTTTCTTAAAATCCAGTGGTGTACCAAGAAATTCGCTTACAAGGCTGAAATCTCCCTGAAAATAAGTTTGTGAAACCTTTTCGTAATAACTTACGCTGGTTGGGGTGATATAAGCTTTTGCTACCGGAAAGCCGAGAATGCTAGCGCTCATCCAAATGGCCTTGTCCTTTTCCATTCTGAAGCTCAAATTTACCGATTGTGTCTTCTCCTCATCCTGGTAAACCGCACGTAATTTCCCGGAAACAGTATTGAATTGAGTTTCGGTAGAATAATGTTTTTTTATCACCGAAACGGCTTCAGCATTACGGGTTGCTATTTTTCCTGTATTTTTTCTGCTACCACAGGAAATAACAAAAGTGGAAAGCAAAATAAGGGCAAGAATTTTCTTCATCATCAGTTTATCTCTTTTTTCAAATTTTCTGCCTTCCGGCGATACTCATTAGCTTTATCTACATTATTCATACCATTATAGCTAATGGCCAGTTGAGTATAGAAATCGAACTCCAGTCTCTTATCATCTATAAGATAATCCAGTCCATATTTCAGGCTCTCTTCCGCAGCTTCATAATCGTTAAGATTATTAAGAGCTACCGCTTGAAAAAGATAAAGCATGGGCTGCGATGGAAAACTTTCCAGGGCATCCTCACTTAGATCTCTAGCCGATTCAAATTTCTGAAACTCCAGTTGAAGTAACAAAGTGTTTCGTATCAATTCAAAATTTTCAGGATTTTCTTCTAAACCTAATTCAAAAAACTGAAGGGCATCTTCACGATTATCTTTTTTTAAATAATATCTCCCAAGCTGTTCGTAAAGTTTTGGAGCGTCCTCCCATTCGGTCAACTGCCCGGCAACCTCGATGAGGTCATCTTCGTATCTAGGGTTTTCCTGAACAAAATTCAGAAAATCATTCAGGACCTTAAATTTAGATTCAGCATCTATTTCCTCACTTTCAAAGACTATTTTCATGGAAGCTATAGCAGCCTCTGTATTGTCCTTGTTCAAATAAAACTTGTAAAGTGCCAGGTGAGCCAGTGCAGATCCGGGATTTGTCTTTAAAAGCTCCTGAGCCACTTTGAATGCCTCTTCCTGCTCTCCCTGTTCGCTATAAATATAGATCAGGTTTAGGTAATTCTGCTCTACATCTGGATTATCTGAAATGCTTTCCTGAAGATTACTGATCTGTGCCCCGGTATTATTGGTACGTGCAAAGACCTGTCGCCTCAGGGAGTTCCTGTAAGTGCTGGTTCCCAAATCCTTGTCGAGCTCGTCTAACAAGCTTAAAGCCTGATCGTAATCTTCGTTCAAAAAATAAAGGTTGGCAAGATCTTCTTTATATCCTTCGTCAAGCGGAATCAACTTTTTCACCGTTGAAATTGCACCCTCGTAATCCTCGGTCATTCCATAGGTCTGAAAAAGATAAACCAGGATAGAGGTTTCCTTTGGCTCAAGGTTCTGAGCCTTTTTTAAATTTTCGATAGCATGGCCGAACTGCTCAAGTTCCCGATAATTTTTGCCTAATTCGAAATAGACCACCGCCTTTTCTGAATTAAGTTCAAGGCATTTCTCTAAGGCAACAATAGCCTTTTCATAGTTCTCTATGCCTTTTTGTTTTAAGGCTTCAAAAAAGTGTTCCTGGAATTCGTCGCTAACGTTTCCAAGATCGTCCTGGTTAACATCCTGAAATGGCTGAGGCAACTCCTGTGATCTAACAGGAACCGCCAGAAGGGCTATTATCAGGATGATAAGCAGGTTTTTCATTTTATTTTTCTAAAACTGAATAGTCACCGATACTAATTTGAGTGAATTCACCATCAAATTTAGCATGATTCCCAATCATTGCGTTATCTAATTTCGCATTTTTTACATCAGCAAAAGTTTGTATCAAACTATTCTTAATAGTTGAGTTCTCAACTTTAGTCCCGTCACCAATGGAAACGTTTGGTCCTATTTTTGCATTTATTAACTCAACATTCTCTCCAATATAGCATGGCTCCGTAATTTCAGAATCCCTGATCTTCACAGAATCTGAGATAAGGTTCTCACCATCCTGATGCAGAAAATTGAGCATTCTACCATTGGTCTCTACGGTCACATTCTTGTTTCCGCAATCCATCCATTCATCTACCTTTCCAGGAACGAATCTTAACCCGTTCTTACGCATGGCTTCGATCCCGTCATTGATCTGGTATTCTCCACCACGGGTAAGCTTAGCATCAAGAACATTTTGAAGTTCATTTTTAAGTACTTCAACATCTTTGAAATAGTATATCCCAATAACCGCAAGATCTGAAACAAATTCCTCAGGTTTCTCAACAAGATCGGTAATCTCATTGTTATCATTAAGCTGCACTACTCCGTAAGCTGAAGGATTTTCCACCTTTTTCACCCACATCACCGCATCTGCCGATTTATCCAGGTTAAAATCTGCCTTGAAAAGTGTGTCGGCATAAGCCACTACCGCAGGACCACTAAGTGACTCCTTGGCGCACATGATCGCATGACCGGTTCCAAGAGGTTTATCCTGGTAATATATAGTGCCTTTAGCCCCCAGGCTATTGGCGATCTTCATAAGATCCTGTTCTACCTTCTCTCCAAAATCTTCACCTATGATAAAAGCAACTTCATCGATTTTTTCATCCAGGACTTTAGCGATATCTTCCACCAATCTATGTACGATAGGTTTTCCAGCTATAGGAATTAACGGTTTTGGTACGGTTAAAGTATGTGGACGCAGACGTGAACCACGGCCTGCCATTGGTACGATAATTTTCATTTCAATTTTTTAAATTATTATTATTTGTGCCCGGTACTTCCGAAGCCTCCTTCACCTCTCGATGTTTCGGCGAGAACTTCCACTTCTTCCCAGGATATTTGTTCATGTTTTGCGATCACCATCTGGGCGATTCTTTCACCATTATTGACCACGAATTCGTCATTCGACAAATTTACGAGGATCACACCTATCTCCCCACGATAATCTGCATCAATTGTTCCAGGAGAATTCAACACAGTGATCCCTTTTTTCGCAGCCAAACCACTTCTTGGTCTAACCTGTGCTTCAAAGCCCAAAGGTAGTTCCATGAAAAGACCAGTTTTTACTATAGCTCTTTCCAACGGTTTTAGAGTAATTGGTTCTTCAATATTTGCACGAAGATCCATACCGGCTGAAAAAGCTGTTTCGTAATGCGGCAATTTATGTGCCGACTTATTGATGACTTTAACTTGCATATCTAAGATTGTATGATTTTGAGAATTTGATCTTTTTCAGAAAAATAGACTATCCCGATAAATAGTAATAATAACGCAATCCCCACGAAATAATTTCCCGGGAACATATAGAACGAAATAGCAGCAATGAACACGGCCAGCAAAATATAGCCAACAATACTTTTAATATCGTAAGGTACCGGATAATATTTCTTACCAAGAAAATATGAAACCAGCATCATTCCTCCATAAGCACAAAGGGTTGCCCAAGCCGCGGCTATGAATCCCAGAACCGGGATCAAAGCGAAGTTGAGAACAATTGTAATTACCGCACCGAAGATCGATATATACATTCCTGTGCGGGTCCTGTCTGTCAATTTATACCAAACAGAAAGGTTATGGTAAATACCGAGAAATAAATTAGCCAGAAGTATTATCGGGACTATACTTATGGCCATCCAGTATTCCGGATCCCTAATGACCAGGTTTTTGAAGAAATCGATAAAGCAAACTAGAACCAGGAAAATCAAAGTTCCAGAAATCACAAAATATTTTAAAATATCAGCATAGGTTTCCTTCGCGTTGTCCTTATCTGCATGATTAAAAAAGAACGGTTCTGCACCCATTTTAAATGCCTGCACGAAAATGGTCATAAAAACCGCGAGCTTATAGCAACCTGAATAAGCACCCATGATCTCATCAGAGATCATATCCTTTATAAGCAATTTATCCAGGTTCTCGTTTACCACAAATGCGATCCCCGCTACCATTATAGGCCAGCCATATTTCCACATTTGCCCGAAGACTTTGGAATCGAAAACGATCTTTGTTTTGAAAAAATAAGGAAGAAGAATTAAGAAAGTAATGGCACTTGCTGCCAGATTCGCGATAAAAATATAGCCTACAATATCTTTAGGGCCATAGTTTTCTAACACTATCTGTGGTGCAAATTGAGGAAATTTTCTAACGATCCACAGAAAGTAAATATTCAGAAGAACTACGGTAAGAATATTCAAGATTTTAACCGCAGCAAACTTAATTGGCCTACCTGTGGCTCTCAAATAAGCAAAGGGAACAACCACCAGGGTATCCAGAACAATCACACTGAAGAGTAACCTGAAATAAAATGGATCCAAGTCAAGCAGGGAAATTAAATGATCCTGAAATATGAAGACCCCTACAGCAAATAAAACGGTAGAGACCGTTAAGGCTATAAAGGCAGTAGAAAACACTTTTGAGCTTTCCTTAGACCTACTGAAAAACCTAAAAAAAGATGTTTCCATCCCGTAGGTAAGCAAGACATTGAAAAATGCTGCCCAAACGTAAAATACAGTATTTACAGAATACTCTTCGGCTGGCAAGACATCGGTATGCAACGGCACCAAAACAAAGTTCATAAGTCTTGGGAATACCGTTGCAAAGCCGTAAATAAGAGTGTCTTGGAAAAATCTTTTTAAAGTACTCAACAGGAGCGGGTTGGTTTCTTACAAATATCTGAATAAATAAGAATTATAAAAGCTTTAGCCTTAATCCTTTTCTACAATTCCTGTTAGCTTATAATATTTGATTTCATCGTCCTGAGTGAAAACAAGTATGGCCTCATCCTCGTCTATATCAAACGGACTTTTCTCAGGCATTTGAGGTGGTTTATTCCCATACTCTTTTGCCGGATCTTTATCCATGACCATGTCTCCACTTCCCATGCGGAAATTAGCTACATAAAGATTAGGCTTTTCGGCATTTTTGTTCAGGTCTGACTTCATTCCGTGAAAATAAACAGCATCAAGGCTTACTCGTTCATCCTGAATAGACGCCACTGGAATGGTCAATTCTATTCCATCTGAATTATAGCTATAGTAAACCTGGTTGAATTGAGCAGGTGATCTTTCCTGCAGTCCTTTATTGCTTCCGCAGGAAGCGAATAGAACAAGGGTAAACAATCCTACCATGAAAAATAAAGATTTTATCATAACGATCGGTTTTAAGATTTGAAGTTAAGAAAACAAAACCTGTACCAAATAAAAAAGGCCCTCAAATTTGAGGGCCCAGATCTATAGGATAATATTGGTATTAACCATTTAATGCTTCCGCTCCACCAACGATCTCAAGGATTTCGTTAGTAATAGAAGCCTGTCTTGCTTTGTTATAAGAAAGTTTTAGATCATCTCTAAGCTCCTTGGCGTTATCTGTAGCTTTATGCATCGCCGTCATACGTGCACCGTGCTCTGCCGCAAAAGAGTCTCTTAAAGCTTTAAAAAGCTGCATTTTAAGAGACTTAGGAATAAGATCCTTAACGATTTCAATTTTAGAAGGTTCAAAAATATAATCTAACTGTTTGTTATCTTCACTTTCGAATTTTTGGATAGGTAAAAACTGCTCATCCATCACATACTGAGTCGCAGCATTCTTGAACTGGTTGTATACGATCTCTATTTTATCATATTTCCCGTCAAGGAATAACTGCATCAACTCTTCAGCGATATCAGAAACATTTTCAAAACTAAGCTCGTCGAAGATGGCATTATTGTTCTTGTGAACATTATAATCCTTCTTAAGGATATCATTCCCCTTTTTACCTAGAGTATAAAGAGCAACATCCTTTCCCTGATAATCTTCCTTGATTTTAGCTTTTACCTTTTTGATGATATTGGTATTAAAAGCACCGGCCAGACCTTTATTAGAAGATATAGCGACGATAAGTACTTTTTTTACCTCACGCTCTTCAGCAAATTTGCTTCCAGAGTCATCATCCAGAGTAGCACTTAAATCCTGTAGCAACTGGGTCAGTTTTTCAGCATAAGGCCTCATAGATGTAATTGCATCCTGAGCCTTGCTCAACTTAGAAGCCGATACCATTTTCATGGCGCTGGTAATCTGCATCGTTGAGGAAACCGAAGTGATCCTGCTACGTAATTCTTTTAAGTTTGCCATTTTTATTTAGTATTGAGTATTGAGCAGTTAGCTATTAACTACTCAATACCTTTATAATTTTCAATTCAAATACTGCGACCCGAGAATACTCAAATCCAAGTACTCAATACTAGTTCTTGTGTTTAGATGAAAGTTCTTTAGCAGCCTGAGTTAAAGTGTCGATCACTTCATCAGTTAATTTTCCTGCTTTAAGCGTATCTAAAGTATCTCTATGCTTCGCATTAAGATATTCCAGGTAATCTCTTTCAAACTCCTTAATTTTATCTACAGGCACATCTCTAAGAAGGTTCTTAGAACCTGCATAGATGATCGCGATCTGGTTTTCTACCGGATAAGGATCGTTTTGCCCCTGCTTAAGGATCTCCACGTTACGCTTACCTTTTGAAATTACGTTCATGGTCGCAGCATCAAGGTCAGATCCAAACTTAGCAAAAGCTTCAAGTTCACGATACTGAGCCTGGTCAAGTTTTAATGTACCAGCAACCTTCTTCATAGACTTAATCTGAGCCGATCCACCTACACGAGATACAGAGATACCCACGTCGATCGCTGGACGAACACCAGAGTTAAATAAGTCGGAAGTTAAGAAGATCTGCCCATCTGTAATCGAAATTACGTTTGTTGGGATATATGCGGAAACGTCACCTGCCTGAGTCTCGATAATTGGAAGAGCGGTAAGTGATCCGCCACCTTTCACCTTATCTTTAAGACTGTCTGGAAGGTCATTCATTTGTTTTGCAATTTCATCATCGGCGATCACCTTCGCTGCACGCTCAAGAAGTCTCGAGTGAAGGAAGAATACATCCCCAGGATATGCTTCACGTCCTGGTGGACGACGAAGTAAAAGGGAAACCTCACGATAAGCAACCGCCTGCTTAGAAAGGTCATCATAAACGATCAAGGCAGGACGTCCTGTATCTCTGAAGTACTCACCGATGGCTGCACCTGCGAAAGGAGCATACACCTGCATTGGAGCAGGATCTGATGCGTTAGCAGCAACGATAGTAGTATAAGCTAAAGCTCCTTTGTCTTCTAAAGTCTTAGCAATAGCTGCAACAGTAGAAGCTTTCTGACCAATAGCTACATATATACAATATACTGGCTCACCAGCATCGTAAAATTCTTTCTGGTTAAGGATGGTATCGATACAAACAGTAGTCTTACCAGTTTGACGGTCACCAATCACCAACTCACGTTGTCCTCTTCCTACCGGTACCATCGCATCAATCGATTTAATACCTGTTTGAAGTGGTTCGGTTACCGGCTGACGATAGATTACCCCAGGAGCCTTACGCTCAAGTGGCATCTGGAATGTCTCACCTTCAATTGCACCTTTTCCATCAATAGGAGCACCTAAGGTATCAACCACACGCCCAACAATTCCTTCACCAACATTGATAGAAGCAATACGCTGAGTTCTCTTTACGGTAGAACCTT
This sequence comes from Christiangramia lutea, assembly GCF_022489035.1. Taxonomy (GTDB): domain Bacteria; phylum Bacteroidota; class Bacteroidia; order Flavobacteriales; family Flavobacteriaceae; genus Christiangramia; species Christiangramia lutea. The sequence continues at coordinate 1,092,913 of NZ_JAKVTV010000001.1, read as the reverse complement.
CTTTAATTTCCTTTGCAGGTCCTAAAAGTACTACCCCAATATTGTCTTCTTCAAGGTTAAGTACGATCCCTTCAAGACCGCTTTCAAACTGAACCAATTCACCATATTGAGCGTTAGCCAGTCCGTAAACATTAGCAATACCGTCACCTACGGTTAGAACGGTACCTACTTCGTCTAGAGAGGCCTTGGATTCAAAACCTGATAATTGTTGTTTTAATATTGCTGATACTTCAGCAGGATTTACTTCTGCCATAATTATTCAAGATAAAATGGTATACCAGAGGCATACCGGTTTTAATTAAATTTTTGAAACGTATGTGTTGTCTTTTAATTTTCTTTCAAGCCTGGTAAGGTTTCGAGATACGCTTGCATCATATTGCAAATCCCCAACCCTTAAAATAAAACCACCAATGATATTCTCATCAACGATGCTTTTTAGACTGGCTTCTGAACCTGTTAATTCCTTAACCTTAGCCAGGATCACAGCTTCAAGTTCTTTATCTAAAGGTATGGCAGTAGTAACAACCGCCTGCCTTACATTATTCATTTCATTGTACTGAATAATATATTGTCTGGCTACCACATGCAGGATGTTGATCCTTCCGTTCTCCAGTAATATATCCAGTGCACCTTTGGTAACCGCATTAAGATCCTTGAATATCTCAAGTAAGGCACTTTTCTTAATACTATCTTTTACAACTGGACTGGTAAGCATATTTTCAAGATCTGGACTATTAAGAACAGTCTTTGATATTGAATGCATATCTTCATTTACAGCTTCCGCTGAATTCTTATCCTTTGCAAGAGAAAGGATCGCCTTTGCATAACGTTGTGCAGCTCTGGTTCCTCTCATAACTTAGTTTAACTTAGCATCACCAATCATCTTTTCGATCATCTGGTGTTGTTCCTTTTTCTCTGAAAGTTCTTTACGAACTATTTTTTCAGCGATCTCCACTGAAAGCTCAGCTACATGATTCTTAAGTTCAGCCATTGCAGATTGCTTTTCAAGCTCAATGCTTTTCTTTGCGTCTGCAACAATTTTATCAGCTTTTACCTTAGCTTCTTCAGAAGCATCAGTAATCACTTTTTCTTTTAACTCACGGGCTTCTTTAAGGATTGCATCTCTTTCTGCACGAGCTTCTTTCATTAGCTGCTCATTGTCAGACTTAAGGTTCTGCATTTCCTTCCGTGCATTTTCAGCTGAAGCCAATGCATCGTTAATAGACTGTTCCCTGTTTCTTACTGAACTAAGAATAGGTTTCCAGGCAAATTTCGCCATAAGGAAAAGCAATACTAAAAACACGATGGTTTGCCAGAAGAACAAGCCAATTTCGGGAGTTATTAAATCCATATTTTTAAATAATAATAGTTAGAAACATCATTTAAAGAAGTCCTTTCGCAACCAACCGTTGCGAAAGGGACTCTTTGAAATTAATTATCTTAATACACCTAATAAAGAGGCAACCACTCCAAAAAGAGCAACACCTTCTACAAGTGCAGCAGCAATAATCATAGCTGTCTGGATTTTTCCAGAAGCTTCTGGCTGACGTGCGATAGCATCCATGGCAGAACCACCGATTTTACCAACACCTACTCCGGCTCCAAGAACCGCTAGTCCAGCTCCTAAAGCTGCAAGACCTACATACAATAATTCCATAGTTGAAAAAATTAAAAATTAAAATTAATGATGTTCATGTTCCTCAACCGCCATCCCGATAAACAGGGCAGACAGAATCGTAAAAATAAACGCTTGAAGGAATGCTACTAACAATTCCAATACTGTTATGAATAAGGCGAATGGAACCGAAATTCCGGCAACGCCTGCACTTTCTAAAATAAATATCAACCCGATTAAACTCAGGATGATAATGTGACCCGCAGTGATATTCGCAAACAAACGAATCATAAGAGCAGCAGGTTTAATAAGCAATCCTAAACCTTCTACAACCGCTAGAATTGGCTTTACCCAAGTTGGAATACCCGGCATCCAGAAGGTATGCTTGTAAAAATCTTTATTCCCGTTAAAGATCATGATCAACATCGTGAAGAGACCTAAGGAAACGGTAACCGCGATATTCCCGGTAACGTTAGCCGCACCTGGAAGCAAACCTAAAAGGTTAGTGATCCAGATGAAGAAAAATATCGTTAACAGGAAAGGCATGAATTTCATGTATTTCTTCTCTCCAATCTGTGGAATGGCGATCTCATCTCTTACAAATATCACCAGAGTTTCAAGAACATTATTGAAACCTTTTGGCGCATGCTCATTCTTTTTATGATGTCTTGCCAATCCAACACCAAAGAAAAGTAACATTAGTATAACTGTTAAGAACATGGCAGCCACATTCTTGGTGATAGATAAATCCCAGGGTTTTGACGCATTTAAGGGGTGATGCTCTGCGTCAAACTCAACAGCTTCTGCCCCAGCATCCAATCTGTAAATATCTTCGTGAAGATTTACGAAACGCATTCCGTCCTTTTCCACTACATGATGCCCTTCGGTATCGTGGTGAAACTCACTGGACATAAAGGTTACCAGCCCGTTGTCTGTATAAAGAATCACAGGTAAAGGAAGAGTTACAGAACTATCTCCTTCTCCAAAAAAGTGCCATCCGTGAGAATCACCAATATGGTGCATGATCATCTCGGTTGCGTTAAACTCTTCTTCAGCCTCCTGAAGTGACTTATGTTCCTGCTCGTGGTCCTGAGCGAAGGTAAACAAAGGGAAAATAGCAAATGCTAATGCAAAGTACATGCTAATCACTAAAGATTTCCGTGCTGTCATAGTACCTGTTCTACTTAAAAAATTATGGGCTCTAAATTTCCGTGCAAAGGTATACTTTTAATTCTTATCTGAAAGTCCCCTGTATAATTTTTTAGTGGTTTCAGGAATTTTAACGATTTTACTGAAATACAGCCACTTATTTAGTATTGATAAGTTTTACTGCATAAACAGTTTCAAAAATCAGGAACAAAAAATAAGGGATAAAAAATGCGATAATATTCAGAAATGGTTTCATTACATCGTTAAGCATCAATGGTAACAGGAATAGAACTGCTGCGAGCATTTTCAGAAGGCTGCAAGCCATAAAGGCAAATCCCGTCTTATCGCTAAATGAATTATGAACAAATACCAGAAATAAATAGATGAGGAAGGTAGCTAATACATGAAAGCCGTAAATAGCCAGGGTAGAATAATATAACTCCAGTTTAAAAATATAATTCACCATTCCATACTGGATGGCAAATAAAATCAGGGAAAATGGAAGAAAAGATTTAAGAAAGGGATTAAGTTTTGCCTGCATTTATTCGTCTTCGTTCAAGTCTTTTACAGCACGGTAAACCTGATAAAGAGCTATAAAAACTCCCAAAAGGGATAGAGAGATGGTATATGCCGAATAATTATTCGGGAATTTTCCATCAAGCCAAATACCAACAAATACACCAACCGCGATAATAAGGCCCATTTGAAAGGCAATATTAACGAAGCCTAAATATTTATTACGCTGATCTTTTTTCATTTTCTTTACTCAAAGGTTTTACCCCTCCTCCATTCATGTCACAGGTCGCATTAAAAACAGCACCCGGCTCTACAGCCAGTTTTCCGGTGATCACTTCTCCTTCTATTTTTGCTGAACCTCTTAAAGAAAGGATATCCTTAACAATCAGTTTTCCTTTAAAATTACCTTCGATATCGGCATTTTCGCATTCAAGAGTTCCATCAATTAACCCACCTTTACTTATTACTACCTTACCAGGAGTCTTAAGTTTACCTTCGAGGGTGCCTTCGATCCTGAAACAACCATTTCCCGTAATATCTCCCGTGATGAGGGTTCCGGCAGAAATTCGACTTTGTTCATTTTGGCTGGATGCAGGCTTATTTTTTTTTGGCTCAGAGAACATAATTGCAGGGTTTTAGAAATTGTCCAGATAACTTCTTAAAGTTTTCTTAATTTGTACAATTCTATAATTTTCTGCAGACATAACAAAGGCCACCCGGTCTATTTTATAGTTTTTATTTTCACGTAATAACTCCTGGAAGCCAAGAGATCGCGATCTATCGGATATTCCATGAACTACCACAAATGTCTGTTCAACGTTATAAACATCGATCGAAACAGATAATTTATTGTAGTCTAATTCTGACAAAGCTTTTTCAATTGTCATTTTTAATTTTTCAGAATCTTCACTTGACGGATTTTCAACTGGATAGATCAATTTAAAACTGGACTGTAAACTATCACTGGCAAATTCCAGATTCTTCAATTCGGGAATACTGGTATTTAGAATTTCCTGAGCTTTTCTTCCCTCTTCAGTTTGAGAATAGGTGACAGCTACGTGATTTAATGCCTGCTCGTAGGCACCTATTCCCATTAACCTGGCAGCTGAACGGGCTTTCAATAGTTCGAATTTTGGAACAATAGGATCTCCTGTAAAATTCGATATATATTCATTAGATCTTTCTATCACTTCCTGATACTCCTGATCTTCATACTTTTTAAAAAGCTTGTTATAAACAATTTCCGGACTATTTTCATCCCTTTGTAGACTCCCCGGATCGCGAATAAATGCCGCGTATCTTGAATCGGAATAATTCTGAAGTATATCGTTCTTGATCTGCTCCTGTGCGGTCAAATTTCCCTGGGCACCATAGATGTTATAAAGATTATATTTTGCAGGCAAGACCAGTCGCTCCTGAGGCTGATTATCTAAAAGGAATTCCAGTCTCCTCTGGGCAAGATCATATTCACGGTAATTCTCATTATAAATAACCCCCAACTGGAAATAAGCAAAATTTCGCTCCTCAGCTATACTGTCAATAACAGTCTGCTCGCCAGGAATCTGGCTAATGTAGGTCATTGGATCATACCTGGGATCATTATCAAGGTTAATATCCATTAAGGTTTCCTGAGCGTTAACCGAACTCTGGTTTAAAGCCTTTGAGCCCCATCTCCAGTTGTCTGTCAACTCTCTACTTCCCCATGTCCTGAGAAATTCCTGGGCGCCTCTGGAAACCCGTAAAGGATTATAAAAGTAGAATGAATTTCCCTCTCCCGCCGGTGGAACATTGGCTCCTGGAAAATTATTTTGAGGACCAATACTTGCTGAGTAAACCGGCAGCTCACCGGCTTCCATATTTTCCAGAGCTTTGGCTTTCAAATTTTCGGTATAATCCTTAAAGTAGGCCAGTCTTTCAGCTTCGGAAAGACCTGCAAGTTTTAAAATACTGTCCGTCTCTTCAGCGATCTTCTCATATTTAATTACATCGTCAAGATTTGTTCTTTTTTTCTTGATTGTTCTATATTCTAAAAGATCTGGCGACATGTAGGTAAGAGTACTATCAAAATACTTACCGGCATCCTGGTAATTTGCACGATCGAAATCGATCCCTGCCAGGATCTCGTAGTTAATAGATTTCAGATAAACATCACTCGAAGGCGACCTAAGAGATTTATTGTAGTATTCCAGGGCGATATTTGTAGAATCAAGCCGGTTGTAATACTCACCCAGCTGAAAATAAATCTTATCCAGGTATGGCCTGTTTTCTCTATCCGCTTCCAGTTCAGTTAGCAAATCCAGGAGATACTGGTTGTTACCAGAATTAAAATCGAAGTTCCTGGCTTTCTGAACATATGCATTCACATAATAAATTCGGGGAGATTTCCTTTTTAGCTCAATTACCTCATCAAAAGCCACATTAGCCATCGCGGTATCCCCCAATCGATTATGGAGTTGTCCTAAGATGTAGTAATAGCGTCCTTTTTCAGCATTTACATCGGTGAAATCGGCTGCATTGGATAAAGGCACTACCGCAGAGTCGAGCTGATTCAGATTGATATAGGCCTGGGAAAGACTGGCGCTGGCATCGGCCAGGTCCTGATCGTCCAATCTGTCTGAATCCAGGATCTTTTTGAGGTTCTTGATAGCGAGCTTTTCATTACCTAACCTGATATTCGTCTTCTCCCTCCAGATCCTGGCGTGATTAATATTATCGCTTGCAGGATACCTGTACAGAATATAATTAAAAGCATCAAGCGCTGGAATAAACCTTTGATCGAAATACCTCGACTTTCCAAGAAGTAGATAAGCCTCGTCGATCTGCGGATTTCTCTCCTTCCCTCCAATTTGCATGGAATGTTTCTGAATGGCCTTTACCGCTTTCTCCTCTGCCCTTCCGAAATTTTGATTACGAACACTATCTGGAAGTAGAATTTTATCATCAACATCAAGCCTTTCTAAAGGAAGTATATCCCAGTAATTATCAGCATAATTCTGGTTAATCTCTTCCCTGCCCTGATCGAAAGCCACCTGACCGTTATACAACGTGTTATATTCTGCAGTTACGGCGTGGTAATTCCTATTGATAAACGTGTCTTTCTTCCTGGAACAGCTGAAAATTGCCGCCGAAAGCAGTATAAAAAAAGTAATACGGGTAAACCTATTCAAAATGAACCTTTTGTGGTATCATGAATAACTTAGATACAGCTGATTTAGTATGTAAAAGTAAACTTCTTTTTCTAAACTCCAATACAGAGAATTCCTAGCCTTCAGCAATCTCAGCAGAGAAATATTCCTCAAGTTCTGTAAGTGTAGCTTCAGAAGTTTCCATATCCCTAACAATCACTCCTTTGTCAAGGACAACAATACGTTCGCACACCTCGGTAACGTGACTAAGATCATGGCTGGAGATCAAAACAGTAGTACCGGAAATTTGAGAAAGTTCCTTCAAAAGTTTTTTCAGCCTTATCTGGGTAGAAGGATCCAAGTTGGCAAAGGGCTCATCCAGGATCACTACTTCAGGATCACCTATCAAAGCAGCAACGATCCCCACCTTCTTCTGGTTTCCTTTGGAAAGGTCCCGAAGATATTTTTTTCTTCCAATGATCTCGCCATTGAAAAGATCCTCGAATTGAGTAAGAAACACATCAATATCGGCCCGGTTCCTGTTACGAAGTTCCCCTATGAAGTAAAAGTATTCCTCCGGAGTTAGGTAGCCAATTAAGAAACTTTCATCTATAAAGGAAGATGTAAAAGGTTTCCAGTCTTCGCTCTCACTTACGGTGATGTCTTTACTGAAAATATTTCCTGTGGTAGGCTGAATCAGGTCCAATAGCAAACTAAAAAATGTGGTTTTTCCTGCTCCATTATTACCTACAAGACCAAAATTCTGACCGGATGGAATATCAAGATGTTCTATGTCCAAAACTTTTGTTCCGTTATATAATTTTGAAAGATTGGTTGCTGTGATCATTTTTTCTGAAATTTTAATCTCCTTTTTGTTTGAATCCCTGTATCATTACGTATTTCCTGCTGCGGTATCTCTGGGCCAGGAATGATAAAAAATGTGGTCTTAAGATAAGTCCCAGAACACCCATAAATGCTAGAAAACCTATCGCTATTTCGTAATTAATGAACTTATTGATGATCCAGAAAAGGAAAATTGGAATAAGTAAAAGCGGCAAGCCAACAAGCCATTGCGATGCACCAGTTCCCTGGTAATTCATAAACGGACTCTTATCAAGATCTATGGCTTTTTTATTGAAGGATCCTGCGAATATGAGCAACGGAGCGTTCACCCCCATATTATATAAAGCACAGGCCAGGTTAAGCACCAGGATATCCCAGCCAAAATAAACATAAGGTGTGGAAAGAATAAATAAAACCACTACACTAAAAGTGATAAGCCCAAGTTTTGAAGCCAGGTATTGTTTCATGGGAATATTCTGCGCCATCATCATCTGGTAATAAGAAGAATCCCAGGACGGTACAAATTGCCCAAAATTGATCATAAAGATCCCTGTTATAAAGATCCCTACGAAAACAAAGAAGGCAGGCATTCCCTGGTATGTTTCATTCGGATAGAAGAGTAAACCATAACCCAAAAGAATAAGGGACATATAGATCGTGGTTTTCGGCCTTTTATTTCTCCAAATAAGCTTGATATCCTGCTGAAGGAAAGGAGCTATGCTTCCAAATTTCCTGGTCCAGCCAAATTCACGGGTGTTTACTGCCTTACTTTTTCCTTTAAGACCGGAATCCAAATAAAACTTTCCTTTTAGATTATAATAGTTCCAAACAAACAGGAGAATAAGAATTACAATTGGCGCTATGGCTAGGTAAGGATTCTGAATAAGATAATTTAGTACTTCCCCAAAATAATTTGTGATCTCAAAAATTTTCAAATAATCCAGTAAAGCAAGGATAAGACCAATCGCCACTACCGGAAGCAAAGCTTTTAAATTTTCGGTAAACCTCTTTTTAATGATAAAGTTCAGGTAGTTTATACACAATGTGGAAGCATACATGGCGATCATCCACCCTGTCATTCCTTTTGCTGAATATCCCTCCTGAAGTATGCAGTATAATCCAAAAGGAACAATTAAAAGTAGTGGTAAGAGATTATAATAAGAGAACAAGGATTTTATGAGCACGAAGTTCACCACTTTCTTTCTTAGAATTGGCAGGACCATCAGAGGTTTTATGTCCATTACCGGCAGTGTTTGCAGCATAAACCTGAAAATAAGTTCAAAAAGAAGGTAAACCAGGGCAAAACTGTTCACTATCCTCACTGGATCTCTTTCCGGATATAGTTCTTTCAATAGTGGAAATAAGGCAATTCCAAGGGAAAGAAACATTATTGAAAAATAAAGAGCCAGAAATGCCATGAGGATCTTAAGCCCAAGACTTTTACCAAAACTAGCAGATCTAAGGAAAGATTTCCATTCTAACCAGAGGAACTTTCTGAACATAACAAGGCGTATTTATTCAATTGGTGTCTAAATTTAAACTTTTGTTACATTTTAAAAACCGTCATACTTTGTATTTTTGCCCACAAATAAAAAATAATGAGCAATTTTTATCCGCTAAAAATAAAGGAAGTAATCCGTGAAACATCCCAGGCGGTAAGTTTATCCTTTGAGATACCTGAAAATCTTAAGCAGGAATTCGATTTTTCTGCCGGGCAGTATATAACCATAAAAACTAAAGCCGAAGACGGTGAGGAATTAAGAAGAGCATATTCGCTTTGTTCAGCTCCAAATTCAGACGAGTTCAAGGTAACGGTTAAGGAAGTAGAAGGTGGAAAGTTCTCTGTAATTGCAAATAATAAGCTGGTTGCAGGCGACATTCTGGAAGTTCATCCTCCAGAAGGTAAATTTATCTTCCAACCGGGGTCTGAAAGAAAGAATTATGCTGCATTCGCAGCAGGAAGCGGAATTACACCGGTGCTTTCTATAATTAAATCGGTGCTGCGCGATGAGCCTCATAGCAAATTCGTGCTTACCTATGGAAACAAATCTGTAGACGACACCATCTTCTTTAAGGAGCTTCTGGAATTACAGGCAGAGTTTCCGCACCGGCTTTTTGTCGAATTCATATACAGCAGAACCAGAGAAGAAAATGCTCATTTTGGACGTATAGAAACCAGTACGGTAAATTATATCGTTAAAAATAAATTCAAGGATCAACCTTTCGATAAATTCTATTTATGCGGACCGGAAGAAATGATCAACCATGTTTCGGAAGTATTATTTTCCAATGGCGTTAAAAAGGAGCAGATCCTTTTCGAGCTATTTACAACTACCGATGAAGAAAAGGAAATTGAAGGTGATACAGATGGTTCTACCGCCGTAACCATTGTGGTAGACGATGAGGAATTCACTTTTTCTATGGATAGAAAGGATGTGGTCCTGGATGTTGCACTGGAACAGGATATTGATGTTCCTTATTCCTGCCAGGGAGGTATTTGCAGCAGTTGTATGGCCAGAATCACCGAAGGAAAGGCAGAAATGAGCAAAAACCAGATCCTTACCGATGATGAGATCGAAGAAGGTTTTGTTCTAACCTGCCAGGCACATCCTACAACGCCTACGCTCAAAGTAGATTATGATGATGTTTAAATTTTAGAGAATCTCTAATACCTTTTCAACAACTTTTTCCGGGGGAATGCTGCGCATTACATCTTCGTAGCCCTCCGGAACTTTATTCCCATAGACTGAAGTTGGTATTTTTGGATATTTGTCCAGGTCTGGAATTATACAATTTTCTATAGGCTGATTGAAAGCCTTGAAACCTGTAAACGGATGGGTTACACCCCAGATACTAATTACAGGAATCCCAAAAATCGCCGCTAAATGAGCATTTCCACTATCCATGGAAAGCATGGCGTCGAGATTGGAAATCAGGCTAAGTTCTTCAGAAAACCGAAGTTTACCCACGACGCTAACGCAATTTTCAAATTTCTCTTCCCAGGCTTCCAGCTGTTCTTTTTCGGCATCTCCTCCACCAAACAGTACGATCTTAATATTACCTTTTTCCGAAAGTTGATTTAGAACCTCCTCCATCAGGTCTTTTGGATAGCATTTAGAATCGTGTTGTGCAAAGGGAGCTACACCAAGCCATTTCTGAGACTGTTTACCAACCACTTCGTATATTTTTGGCAATAATTCCCGTCTGGGAGGTGCTGCATAGTCTGCAAGGTCTATAGGATAGCCAAGAGCTTCAAATACATCGGCATAACGTTGATGTGTTGACTTGAGTTGTCTGAATTCTTTATTATTTTCCCGGGTAAGAGCTTTCTTTTGTCCACGACCTTTATCTATCTGCTTAAAAGGAATTCCGTAAAAATAAAAGAGCGACCTCAGCACATTGGTCCTTAAAACATCATGTAGATCGGCCACCGCATCTATTTCTTCTTCACGAAGTTCACGGGCTAAGGTTCCCAGACCCAGAACACCTTCATGAACTCCTTTAAGATCGGCTTCATAAATCCTCACGTTGGGTAAATGACTGAACAGTGGGGCAAAGAACTGCCGGGTAAGTACGGTAATGGTAAGCTCAGGATATTTTTTAATCAGAACACTAAGCACGGGGACGATCATGGCAATATCGCCCATGGCTGAAAAGCGAATAACAAGTATATGCTTCCCTTTTCCTTTTTTTTCAGCAGAAGAGTCGCCGGAATAATCCATAATTACTTGTTGCCTCTAAGAACAGGGTTTAGCTCATCATCATTATACATCTTCATTTGTTTATAAACTTTCATGTACTTCTCGCCTTTCGCAATATCTTCAAGCAACTGATTGATAGCTGTAGAAAGGTCTACCCGCTGTTCCAGCAAAACATCCAGTTTAGCCTTACATTTCATTTGATGCTCCTGAGAAGCGTCTTCGCGATTGGCTTCTTCAGCCATATGAAATATCTTCAACGCAAGAATAGACAGCCTGTCTATTGCCCAGGCCGGGCTTTCTGAATTGATGGTAGCATCTGTATTTGGCTGTACATCTTTATATTTTTCAAGGAAATAACTATCAATATATTCTACTGTGTCTGTACGGTCCTGGTTAGATGCATCTATCTTTCTTTTCAGTTCCAGCGCAGCTACCGGATCAATATTTTGATCTCTGATGATATCTTCATAATGCCATTGCACCGTATCTATCCAACACTTCCTGTAAAGAAGATGTTCAATAAGGTTTTTTTCAGCAGAATAAGGATTTTTAAACTCCTGGTCTACGCTGTCTTTTTCATGGTATTTTTCAATGACTTCTCTAAAAATGGTATTGGCTTTATCTGAAAACATATGTGGTATATTCTACTAATATTGTATTTGATATTCATGCAATCGTTGAATAACGAAAGCATCTGCAAAGATATTATTTTTAATAGAGTTTGGCTTCAACCGCCTGCAAACATTCCCTCCCTAAACGAAAAAAGCTACAATTACCGGGGTTAAAATCAAGGTGGCCAGAATAATTTCCTTAAAAATCTTATCCTTTTTGCTATCGAAATAATTTGAAGCTATAATACTTAAAGGAACGAAGAAGAATATAAGTTCGCTCCCGTTTTTGGTTGGAGAAAACACCGCTACTGCTGCTGAAATCGCCAGGCTGAATAATATCATGCTCAAAACCGGCCTTCTGGTTATACTCGCCTTTTGTATCGCCGCGAAATACTGGAAAAGTGTCCAGATCAATAAACTCAAAAATATGCTTAAAGGAATAAGAATTTTAAGGTCTCCGTATCTTGAAAAATCGAAATTACTTAGCTGGAACCAGTTTGAAAATGTATAGAATTGATCATATGCCAGCAAGTGAAAACATATAGTTAGTGACACCACCGCAAAGAATCCCACAATCGGGATCAACCAGTTCTTGAACGCTGAAGAAAAATTCAGAATCGCGAAAAAGACGAGTAAGAGAAATAATACAGACCAGAAATGGTAAAGGGTGGCGATACTTATCCAGAAAGTAGCATCAAAGATCTTTTTCTTGACTGAAATATGTGACTTCAAGCTAATAATTCGTCGAAGTCCTAAAAGCACACATAGGTTAGCAATGATTACCGACTCATTCTTCAACAGACTAAAAAAAGAGATACAAAAAATGGCAAAGAGTAAGGTTTTATAGGCACTTCTCTTAGTAAGTTCATTTTTCTTAGCAATGAAATTGAGTACGAGAAGGCTAAAAATAAGAACCAGCAAAACTCCTATTTTTTCCAGGAATTCAAGCCAGGTAAATCCATTTTCCCAGCTGGAAAAATTCACCCCAATATAAAATACACTCATCAGGAGAATGATGACCAAAAGGTTGATAGGTTTGGATTTGCTAAAAAAGCTTGTTAGCATTCGGGTTTTTTATATTTTTGTACTCACAAACAAATTTCAGACAATGAAAGATTTTTTTGAGGGAATACAGTGGCTATTTGAAAATATACTTTTTTATCCTCTTGATGCATTAAGAGCACTTGAACTAGACTCATGGTTTCTTGCGAACATCCTTAACTGGGTTTTCATGATCGTTGGTTTCGTTGCTTTCCTTTACTGGATGAAGCAATTAAAGATCTTCAACGACAGAAATGAGGAAAACAGAGAGTCTACTTCTCACTCTTTCCTAGGATAAATCAAAACCTATATCCTTTCTAAAATACATCTTATCAAAGTGCAGTTTTGCTGCACTTTGGTAAGATTTTTTTAATGCCTTACTGTAATCTTCACCAAAGGAAGTCAAAGCTATCACACGGCCACCACTGGTAACTACCTGTCCATTTTCTTTCCTGGTACCGGCATGGAAAACGATAGAATCCTCAATTTCATCCAGACCTTTTATGATCTTTCCTTTTTCATAAGATTCAGGGTAACCTCCTGAAACCATCATCACCGTTGTTGCAGATCTTTCATCGATTTCAAGTTCTGCTGTATCAAGTTCAGCATTCCAGGTTTTCTCAAGTAATTCTACCAGATCTGATTTGATCCTTGGAAGAACGACTTCAGTTTCCGGGTCTCCCATTCTCACATTGTATTCTATCACATAAGGTTCATTATTAACCTTTATCAGTCCAATGAATATGAAGCCTTTATAATCTATTTCTTCTTCTTTAAGTCCGTTCACAGTTGGCTTAACGATCCTATCTTCGATCTTTTGCATTATAGCCTCATCTGCAAATGGCACCGGGGAAACAGCTCCCATTCCACCAGTATTTAAACCCGTATCTCCTTCACCAATTCGTTTATAATCCTTTGCCGTTGGCAGGATCTTATAATTTTTTCCATCGGTGAGCACAAAAACACTTAGTTCTATTCCATCCAGGAATTCTTCGATGACCACTTTTTCACTGGCCGCTCCAAATTTACCCGACAACATGTTCTCAAGCTCTTTTTTAGCTTCATCAAGATTCTTAATAATGAGAACCCCTTTGCCGGCAGCGAGTCCGTCTGCTTTAAGAACATAAGGCGGGTTTAAGGTTTCAAGAAAATTCTTTCCGGCGCCAAGACTTTCAAAACTGAAACTCTCATAGGCCGCTGTTGGAATATCGTGCATTGCCATAAATTCCTTTGCTCTCTCCTTGCTTCCCTCCAGTAACGCACCACGGCTTGAAGGACCAATGATCTGAATATCTTTCAGTCTGTCGTCATTAGCAAAAAAATCGACGATTCCTTTTACCAGCGGATCCTCGGGTCCAACCACGATCATATCGATTTCCTTTTCCAGGGCTGTTTTACCTACCGCTGCAAAATCTATAGGATTTAACTGCAGGTTTTCAGCGATTTCAGAAGTTCCGGCATTCCCGGGAGCCACGTATAATTTCTTACATTTCGAACTTTGCGCGATCTTATAAGCGAAAGTATGTTCACGGCCACCAGAGCCCAGGATAAGAATGTTCATTAGTTGTGCTTTTAAATATTGCTTCAAAAATAAATGTTTGTAAATTGAAGCACGAATAAATTCGTTAAAAAAGCTTTTCTACTCTTGGATTGGTTCAAACTTTCGCTTCAGCTTAACAAATTTCCTATTAAAAGAGCCTTAAAGGCTTTGGAAAAAATTCAGGGAATTCCTGAAGAGGATTATGCCGAATTCCTGCGCAGAAGAAGAAACGCTATCATAGACTACCACATTCAGCACAATAGTTTTTACCGCGAATTTTTTCATTGGGACGGATTTGACAATTGGGAGAAAGTGCCCATCATGAAAAAAGCAGATCTTCAGCATCCCCTTAAGGAAAGACTTAGCTCAACCTACAACATAAAAAAGGCATATATTGGTAAAACCTCCGGTAGTAGCGGACATCCATTTATTTTCGCCAAAGACAGGTTTGCTCATGCCTTAAGTTGGGCCGGCTTCCAGGATAGGTACAGCTGGTATGGAATAGATCTCAATAAATCGCTTCAGGCAAGGTTTTATGGAATTCCTTTAGATTTCTACGGAAATATCCAGGAACGTTTAAAAGACAGAATAAGTCTAAGGCGAAGATTCAACATTTTCGACCTCAGCGAAGAGAAAATGCAGGCCTTTCTTGATAGATTCAAAAAATCTGATTTTAACTACCTCAATGGTTATACCAGCGCGATCGTACTATTCGCCAGATTTCTGAAAGATCGAAATATTGTTCTAAAGGAACTCTGTCCCAGTCTTAATATTTGCATTGTTACTTCTGAAAAATTATTTGAAAGAGATAAAAAGCTTATTGAAGAAGCTATCGGAGTGCCTGTTATAAATGAATACGGGGCTAGTGAGGTAGGTTTAATAGCTTTTGAAAATTCAGAAAACCAGTGGATCGTAAATTCAGAAGATCTTTATATCGAAATACTTGACGAAAAAAACAATGTCCTACCTTATGGTGAGGAAGGCAGAGTGGTGATTACCTCTCTTTATAACAAAGCCCATCCCATGATTCGCTATGATATTGGAGATATTGGATGCCTCTCTAAAGATAGCAGCCTCAAAAAGCCTATTCTGGAAAAACTTACAGGTAGAACCAATGATATTGCCAGACTTCCCGATGGAAAGGTGGTTCCGGGCTTGACCTTTTATTACGTAACCAAAACGATTATTGAGGATAATGGCAATATTAAAGAATTTGTGATCATTCAAACCAAAATAGATGCCTTTAAAATTGAATATGTAAGTAAAGAGGAACTTTCGGAAGATCAGAAAAATAAAATTTTGGAAGCGGTTGGAACCTACGTTGGTAAGAATCTAAATATTCATTTTGAAAGAAAGAATATTCTGAAACGTAGCCAAAGCGGAAAATTAAAGCAATTTACTTCTCGTTTGACAGATTCTTAACCTGTTTTGATTTCACCAGAAACTGCTCTTTCAGAAATATGAGCATTCTCCAAAAACTTGAAAAATAGCTGTATCCCAATACCTGGTGAAACACCTTGAAATTATATTTGAGCATTTCCACCTTATTTCGCGAGATGGAATTCTTTCTCAACCTGTAAAGTGCCAGAGGATCCTCGATTCCCATCATTGGTCCTCCTTTTTCCACTACTTTTAACCATAATGCCCAATCCTGTCTTTTAGATATTTCCGGAGAATAGATCTTTCCAAGCTGCCTCGAATCGTAAATACCGGTTAAATTCCCAACATAGTTAGCCTTCAATAATTTTTGATAGGTAAGCTTTGGTAAAGCCTGGACTATTTTATTCAATTGGTTGCCATTTTCAGCGATAAGTTCATAACTGGAAAAACATGCGGAAAGTTTATGTTTTTGAATAAATTTCACCTGTTTTGAGAGCTTCTCAGGCTTCCAAAGGTCATCTGCATCCAGAAAAGCAATATAGTCTCCCTGAGCGGCTTTAATTCCTTTATTACGGGAATGATGAGTTCCCAGATTGGACGGATTCTCAATAAGCCGGATATTCAGATTTTCTTTAGTATACTTTCTGACTATATTTCGGGTAGAATCTGTGGAAGCATCGTCGATCACCCACAGCTCCCAGTTTTGATAATCCTGGTTGAGAACAGATTGAATGGATTCAGCAATAAAAGCCTCGGCATTATAGGCGGGCATTATTACCGATACCATACCGTCCTTTTTCATCCTTATCTTCTAATATGTTCTGAAAAGTCTTTATGCTCCCTTTTCTCCAGTTCTTCAGGACCGAGTTCTCGAAAATAATCATAAGTGATCTTCATCCCTTCTTCCCTGCTCACCTTAGGTTCCCAGTTAAGTACTTCTTTAGCCCGGCTTATATCTGGCTTCCTTTGCAACGGATCATCTTTGGGTAATTCCCTGTACACTATTTTCTGGTTAGTCCCGGTAAGGTTAATGATCTCCTTGGCGAAATCAAGAATACTTATTTCATGAGGATTTCCAATGTTCACCGGCTCAGAATAATCACTTAGAAGAAGCCTGTAAATTCCTTCAATTTGATCATCTACATAACAGAAGGATCTGGTTTGGGATCCATCACCAAAAACGGTAAGATCCTCGCCACGCAAAGCCTGACCAATGAACGCAGGAATCACCCGGCCATCATTCAGCCTCATTCGCGGACCATAAGTATTGAAGATCCTGGCTATCCTGGTTTCAAGACCATGAAACCTGTGATAGGCCATGGTTAGAGATTCCTGGAAACGTTTTGCTTCATCATATACCCCTCTTGGGCCTATCGCATTTACATTTCCGTAATATTCTTCATTCTGAGGATGTACCAAAGGATCACCATATACTTCAGAAGTTGAAGCAATAAGAATCCTGGCATTCTTTTCCTTAGCCAATCCCAGGCAGTGCAAAGTACCTACAGATCCAACCTTCAGGGTTTGAATAGGGATCTTTAAATAATCTATAGGGCTGGCCGGCGATGCAAAATGCAGGATGTAATCAAGCTCACCAGGAACATGTACAAACTTGGTAATATCGTGATGGTGAAATTCAAAATTCTTTAGCCTGGTAAGATGTTCAATATTCCTGAGATCTCCTGTGATCAGGTTATCCATCCCTATCACCTCAAAACCTTCCTTGATAAAACGGTCACATAGATGAGAACCTAAAAACCCTGCTGCCCCGGTGATCAATATTCTTTTAGCCATATATTAAAACTTGGTAAAAATTATGAAATTTCATCTATAAGCTGATAAAGGCTCTGTTTCCAGCCTTTTATAGCACCAAAATTCCTAGTAGCTTTTTCTTTAGAAAGCACGCTATATTCTGGTCTTTTCGCCAAGGTCTTAAAAAAACCGGTCTTATTCAGTATAACCTGGTCTCTTTTTTTTGAGTATTGCAGGATCTCCTCAGCAAAATCATACCAGGTAGCTTCTCCTTCGTTGCTGAAATGATAGATCCCATATTTTTCTGATCCTGATGCAATTATATTCAGAACATATACCGCTAGATTATTAGCGTTGGTAGGCGTCCCTTTTTGAGTAGTGGTAATATTTAATTCTGCATTTTCATCTGCTTTCCGAAGAATCGTGCGAAAAAAGTTATGACCAAATTCTGAATACAGCCAGGAAGTCCTGAAAATAAAACTTTGGGAATTAACGGCCATTATCTCCTCTTCTCCCTTCAATTTGGAAGCACCGTATACGTTGATAGGATTTACTTTATCTGATTCCTTGTAAGGACTAGCTGATTCGCCATCGTAAACATAATCTGTAGAAAAGTGAAATAAGATAGTAGAGTTCAAATTACAAATCTCAGCGAGATTCCGGACGCCATCGGCATTTACAAGGAATGCAAGATCCCTTTTATTTTCAGCCTCTTCAACATTTGTATAGGCAGCGGTGTTGATACAACAATCTATGTTATGTTTCTTAAAAAAACTTCTCACCTGTTCTTTCGAGGTGATATCGAGTTCTTTTGAACTGCAGAAATGAAACTTAAAATCAGGAAACTTGTGAGAATGCTTCTGAAAACATTTTCCCAATTGCCCATTGGCACCCGTCACTAAAACAGTTTTCATTTAAAGACATCTTTAAAAGTTGGCAGGTTCTTGTCTTTATCTGAAAGGATCATCTCCTTCACCGGAAAATCCCAGTTAATATTAAGATCGGGGTCATTGAAGATTATTCCACCTTCAGACCCGGGTTTATAATAATCATCGCATTTATAGGCAAAAACCGACTTTTCTGAAAGGGTTAGAAAACCATGAGCGAATCCTTTCGGAATATAGAGTTGATGCAGGTTTTCATCATCAAGAATTGCAGAATAGGTCTTACCAAAGGTTGGCGAATCGGGCCTTAGGTCGGCAACAACATCCAGGACCTTTCCATAGATCACCCTAACCAGTTTTGTCTGGGCAAAATCCCCCTTCTGGTAATGCATTCCTCTAAGCACGCCAAAAGATGAAACAGATTGATTATCCTGAACAAACTCTGAATCTATACCCGTAAGTTCAGAGAATCGCTGCCGGTGATAGGTTTCGAGAAAAATTCCACGGTGATCTTCAAATATTTTTGGTTTTACAAGAAAACAGTCTTTTAAAGGTGTTTCTTCTACCTGCATTCTATGAATTTAAGATTTAAAAATTTGTTCAAGGATCTTTTCCGTGATCAAATATGTAGGTTTAACTCCTGAAGTTCCAAGACCTCCGGAGGCAAGAGTGCTTCCTGTTTCCAGGGGATTATCTGAAGCGTAATAAGCATATCTAACCTCCACATCTTCTGAAATACTTCTTCGTAACCTCGAAGCCGCCTGAATTGCTTTTTGATAATGTGCTCCTTCCATTTCCAGTCCGCAAACATTCCATGTCGAATCATGGAAAAACCTTAAAATATCCCTGTTCTGAAGGGATGTTCCCAGTACAGTGATCATTGCTCCATCAACCACCTTGATCCCATGGCCTTCAAGATCAGATTTTTTTAGCTGATTTTCAAACGGGTAATTATCGGCAGTTCCTTCAAAAAGGTGAGCGTCAGGAATCATAATATCGCCCTTGCCTCCTTCCAGAATACCTGCTTTACCCATGATAGAAATGGACTTTACATTCATTTTCATTTCTTTACCGTTGGCATTATACGGCTTCAAGAGTTCATCCATCGTTTCATAAGCCTGTTCTCCAAAAGCATAATCCATCACCATGATCACTGGTCTTTCTTCGGGCTTCATTTCCTTTAATTTCGCTCCGTTGAAACCTTCTTCCATTTGAGCGGTATCAAAGATCTGCACGTCTATATTCGTACCGCTTTTATCCTCAATAAAATGCATCCCTTTGTCGAGTGCAGCCTTGTTGACTTTATTCCTTAAGGATCCATTGCCACTATCGCTCAGCTCTTCATAGATGTCCAGAACTTTTTTCTTTTTAAGCTCGGCTTTAAGAGCTTGCGGAGTGTAAAGCGTATTCATCACACTGTGCATATTGGCACTGATGATATGAAGCGGCCTTTCCAAAAGATTATTATCCAGCAGGCAGCGTTTAATATCGTTTGCCCAGATCTCACCGTGAATATGATGTCCCAGTCTTTCTCTTAGAACCGGACTAAAAGTGATAATCCTTTTCTGATTTTTAACCGCTTCCTTGATGGCCATATTTCCAAGGGACCAAATAAGTTTTAAGAATCGGTCAGGGTTATTAGGTGTTGAAAATTTAGGATAAATGCTGGTGATCTCATGAAAAGTCCTTCCCAGAATACTAGCCGTATGGGTTAATGCAACTTCCCGCTGAGTCTGGCTTAAATCACCCTGGTTTTTCACGGCAAACTCAAGTTTTTCCCAGTCGCGGTTAACACTTCCATCCTCATCTATAAGTACTCTTTTCATGATCTTATGTGATTCAATGAAAAGAAAAGTAAGGTGAGTAAGGATATCATAGATCTCAGACCTTCCCCTGGTGATCTCGATATTCATCTGTTCATCATCTATCCGGTAACAGTTTCTTCTTCTTTTTGGTGGTACGATTGGTTTGAAATGTGAATTTCCGTAACCTTCGTCGCTGGTTAGGTTTATAAACCTGCATTCTTCAATTCCGTGAGGTAACCTGTCTATTACGTATAACAAACCGTCCAATTCTGCTTTGTCATTGGCAATAGAGCCATAGATCTCCGGCCTTAGCGTTAATAGTGATTCTCGCAAGGTGTCTCCAGAAACACCCATTGGTTTATAAAAGCCCCTGTTGAACAGGTGCCTCATGGTAATATACATTCTTTCGATAGCTCCCGAACTTTCCTGGGCGCGGGTTCTCCCCTGTAATTTTAGTATCGACATAATATTCTTTATATAATCTCATTAAGTTTATCG
This sequence comes from Christiangramia lutea, assembly GCF_022489035.1. Classification (GTDB taxonomy): domain Bacteria; phylum Bacteroidota; class Bacteroidia; order Flavobacteriales; family Flavobacteriaceae; genus Christiangramia; species Christiangramia lutea. The sequence goes on along the minus strand of NZ_JAKVTV010000001.1, from coordinate 1,072,453 downwards.
GCGATCTTACGATCGTTTGATAACCTAGGTAATTTATTCTGTCCGCCTAGCTTTCCAATAGATTTCATATAATCCTGAAATCCGTTTCGAGGAACTTTTGTGATCTTTAGACGCTGTAAAATATGCCCTTCAATTAGGTCCAGGTAATATGAATTTTGCTTTTGTAAAGATCTATCTATTAATTCTGCAAATTTATCTAAATCTTCCGGTTCCTGCTCAAATTCAATATACCATTCATGATATGGCAATTCTTCCCCTTTAGGATTTATTTGAGGTGCCACGGTGAATTCACTAATTTCAGCACCAGACTCTGCCACTGCCTCTTTCATGGCCTGCTCAACTTCTTTTGCGATAACATGCTCCCCAAATGCCGAAATAAAATGCTTTATCCTACCAGAAACAATGAGCCTGTAAGGTTTGGTTGAAGTAAACTGAACTGTATCTCCAAGATTATAAGCCCATAGTCCGGCGGTGGTGGAAATGATCATCACATAATTAACCCCAACCTCAACCTCTTTAAGAATAAGTCTTTCCGGATTTTCAGAATAGAAATCTTCCACTTTAATGAACTCATAGAACATGCCGGAATCAAGCTGAAGCAACATGCCATTCGCATCCTGCCTGTCCTGAAAAGCGAAGAACCCCTCAGAAGCCGGGTACAGCTCAATACTATCTACTTTACGGCCAATAAGACTTTCAAACTTAGTGCGGTAAGGCTCATAATTAACTCCACCGTATATGAAAAGGTTGAAATTCGGGAAGATCTCACCTACTTTTTTGCCGGTTTTGTCAATCAATCTCTCAAAATACATTTGCACCCAGGAAGGAATCCCACTTATTACAGACATATCTTCCTTTAGAGTTTCATCTACAATCGCATCAACTTTATCTTCCCAGTCTTCGATACAATTAGTTTCCCAGCTAGGCATCCTGTTTTTCTGTAAATATCCGGGAACGTAATGTGCCACAATCCCAGATAACCTGCCCAGTTTCACACCATTCTTTTCATCCAGTTCAGGGCTACCCTGCAAGAAGATCATTTTTCCATCTACGAATTTAGAGTTGCCACTATCAGCTATATAGCATAGGATTGCATTCCTGGCAGCATTTATATGAGTTGGCATGGAGTCCTTGGTTAGAGGAATATATTTAGCCCCGCTAGTAGTACCAGAGGTTTTGGCATAATATAAGGGTTTTCCCGGCCATAGAATATCCTCCTGGCCTTCTACCATCATATCTACATAATCCTTAAGCTCTTCATAATCCCGTACCGGAACTTTTTTTACAAATTCTGAGTGAGATTTTATTTCTGAAAATTCATGATCCTTCCCAAACCTGGTATCTTTAGCTTTATTTATAAGTTCTTCAAATACTTTTTGCTGGGTATTATGAGGATTGCTGGCCCATTTATCAATTTTGTTTCTAATGTGTGAAGCAAATATTCTGGCTGCAAAAGATTTTATAGACATATTTTAGTTGAAATCAATATATTCTGAAGGGTCTACAGGGTTTCCTTCATTCCATAATTCAAAATGTAAATGCGGACCCGTAGTTAATTCACCGGTATTTCCCGCGGTTGCGATCACTTCACCAGCTACAACCATATCACCCTGTGATTTTGAAATGGATGCATTATGTTTATAAACCGAGATCAATCCGTAACTATGCTCAATAATGATCACATATCCTGTTTCGGCAGTCCACTCTGCAAAGATCACCCTTCCATCGGCCACCGATTTTATCGGAGAGTTGCGTGAAGTGACCACATCTACTGCATAATGTTTGTTCTCGATACTATACTCATCAGAAATTGAACCCTTTACCGGTGGGAAAAGTGAAAAATTCACATTATCTGTAGCCGTAGGTAAAATATTGTATTTATCCTCCTGTTCCACTTCTTCCCGAAGTATCGAATCGGCCTTGATACGATTTATTTCCTCATATTCGGCATCAGAAATTGGTGCACCCAAAATAGAATCCCGGTTAAGCTGGTCAAGATCAAGCTCACCTGTAAGCGCATTTTTTATCGAACTTAAGTATTGGTCGTTCAATCTTAGCACATTTTGAAGCGAATCTGAAACATAGGCCAGATTTGCGGCTCTTTCCTTCAACTGCGGTGACGAATAACCTGGTATGTACTCTCTTAACGGAGTAAAAGCGATTAGGATCGTGGTGATCGCCACGAGAAATATCGCAGATAGTCCTACCGTCACAAAAACATTTAACCTCGTTAAGCGAAAGGAAAAACGTTCTTCAAAAGTATCTTCATTAAGAACGACCATGCGATATTTATGAAGCAACTTTTTCGCAAACTTCTTATTTGAATTTCTTGGAGTCATAGCCGTATTTAGGTTATACAAAGATAAATTAAAAAATTTCCCCTAATATATTGGTTAGAGCGAATTCAATAAGACCTTTATTATAGGCAATTTATTGTCATCTTAACGTTTAAATTGCTTAATTCTTGTTAAGTTTGTATAACTAAATAAAAAGACATGAATGCATTTATTTTGCCTTTAGCTATAGGAGCTCCACAGATCATTTTAATCGTGGTGGTAATATTATTGCTCTTTGGTGGGCGTAAAATTCCTGAATTGATGAGAGGTCTGGGTAGCGGAATTAAAGAATTTAAGGACGCATCTAAGGATGATGAAAATGGAACTAATCCCGACGAAAAAAAGAAAGTTTCTGAAGATAAAAAGTAAATATTTCCTAATATAGAAAAATAAAAAACCCAACTGAGAAGTTGGGTTTTTTATTTATTGAAAATTCGCTGATTGCAATATTGCGTCGAGTTCGAATATATTATCCCGTTTTGCCCTGGATGGTGAAAATACAAAGCCTTCAAGGATAACAAACCGATTATTTTCTTCATCCTTTACAGCATAATTCACGAATGGGCCAGCCATGAAATCATTATAAACTTCCCAGGTTCCCCGTGTTTCATAGGCAAATTTACCATCGATTTCCGTTTCAAAAAGGTATGGAGCATAAGCCTTTTCAGTGATCATATAAGATCCTTCAAGACGTCCAGGGATCTTAGCTTCACCAATGGAATCTCTCATTTTAATAATGTTAGAGATCACGCTCGAATCATTTTCTATCTTATTGATGGGTACCTCATAAACTAGGATTTCCATACTTCCTTTAGGAATTTCCTTTCTTATCCAGGAAAACTTATCTTCTTCTTTCGCATATCTGTATGCAGAAGGAAATTTCAGGTCAATTCCGAATTTTTCTTCCAGGGCATCATCTTTCTTTAGAGATTTCCCAATTCTTCTTTGTTTCTCGGTAAGCTCAGTTTTCTTATAGGTCTTTATGATGGAATCTGATTGTTTATTGATCAAGTCAATCATACTTTCAGGTCCTTCACCCATGATTACAATACCTGTTTGAGGTCTAGAAAATTCATCTCTAATGATCTGCATACCCTTAGTACTATTTTCTTCGATCTTAAGAAAGATACGGGTATTTCTTACGAAACCTGTAAAGGTCTCCGGGGGTATCTGACTCAAACTGAACAAAGGCTCCTCCTGTGGCAAACCATCAACCGGAGCGGCCAGGTTCTCCCTTATAGCCTCACCTACTTCTCCTTCCCAGAGATCATTCTTTATTACAACGGTTAATTGATTAATATTTCCTGAAGAATCTGATAGTATCCTATCATCTTTCTTGGACTTTTCATTATTACATGCGATAAAAAGGAAAATACTGGTTAGCAGAATTAGGCTACGTTTCATGATTTCGGTTTTGATTTAGTAAGGTCTTTAACCTTTTGAAACCTTAAGTTTCATTCCAGGTTTAAGACTATTTGTGTTCATATCATTCCAAGCCTTCAAATTCTGTACCGTAACGCCCGGGAACTTCTTTGAAATGCTCCAAAGTGAGTCTCCGCTCTTAACAGTGTACCATGACGGATTGGAGCCTTTAGAAGATCCAGAATCACTATTAGAAGCGGCTACCTCTACCGGTTTCCTTGGATATATGGTTAAATACTGCCCTACTCTAATGTTATTACCGCGCATATTATTCCACCTTCTAATACTGCTAACGCCAACGCCATATCTTTCTGCAATTTTTCCTAAATAGTCTCCTCTTCTAACCTTATATCTTATACGATCGTTTGTTTCAACATACTTCGGAAGTTCTTTTTTCTTTTCTTCGATTTCAGTCTGGGCAAAATCATAGATAGCATTTTCATTACTAACGAATTTCCCCGAAGCCTGTTTTGGTAATCTCAGGCTGTATTTTTCGTCCTCAACAAATGGAATGATATCCAGCTTATAGCTTGGATTAAGAAACTCCAGCATCTCTTTCTCTACACCAGTTACTTTTGAAACCTGGTCGAAAGTAAGTAACTGCTTTACTTGAATGGTGTCTGTTTCAAAGTATACGATATCTGGATTCTTGGGTTGGAAATTATGCTCATCGGCATATTCGAAAAGGTATAATGTCGCCAGGAAAGCAGGCACATAACCTGCTGTTTCACGTGGAAGATATCTTCTTAAATGCCAGTAATCTGTAGCTCCACCACTTCTTCGAATCGCCTTGGAAACATTCCCCGGTCCAGAGTTGTATGATGCTAAAACAAGATCCCAGTCTCCAAAAACCTTATAAAGACTTGCTAGATATTTTGCAGCGGCTTCCGTAGACCTTTCAGGATCCATACGCTCATCCACATAGGAGCTTACGTCTAAGCCGTGCATTTTACCGGTGGTAAACATAAATTGCCAAAGACCGGTAGCTCCAACCCTGGATTTAGCCCTGGGATTTAGCGCCGATTCAACTATGGCAAGATATTTTATCTCAAGAGGGATATCATACTTATCCAGTTCCTGTTCGAACATTGGGAAGTAATAGTTGCTTAGAGCCATTAATCGCTCCATACCCTGCTTATTTCTCTTTAAATAAGACTTGATAACACTTTCAAGAATGGGATTATATTCAATATTGAAAGGTGTCCTGGCATTTAATTTCGCTAAACGCGCCTTTAAAGTATCCGTAGGCAGCTCTTTATACACCACTTCTTCATAATCCTGCTCAAGGATACTTTGTTGCATCTTCTCATAAAGATCTGAATTGGTGAGCTCAAGTTTCCAAAGGGAATCTATGGTCTTGGCTTTGGGGAGATCTGCCAGTTTCACCTTGGATGAATCTCTGATAGCTGCGGAGATTGGTAGTTTATCTCTAAATTCAGGATCTGGTTCGGCAAGTTTGATCTCTGTGTCATCACTCTTTTGAAAGATTTGAACCCGGAAATTGGCCTTTTCCACCCTTTCCTTGTTCTGCTTTTCCTGGGCAACCGAAGTTAAACCGGCTAAAAGCAACAACAATAAAATATTTCGTTTCAGCATAAATTCATTTTACATTAACGAACGAAAACTTATCAAACTTCGTACCTCTTTAGTTCTTAATTGCTTCGATTCCTGGAAGGGATTTTCCTTCAAGCATCTCTAACATCGCACCACCACCGGTAGAAACGTAACTTACTTTATTGTCAAATCCGAATTTTTTAACAGCTGCTACGGAATCTCCTCCGCCAACAAGCGAAAAAGCTCCATTTTCTGTCGCTTTGGCAATTGCCTCGCCCAACTGTATGGTTCCCTTGGCAAAAGTGTCCATTTCAAATACTCCAAGAGGACCGTTCCAAAGAATGATCTTAGAATTAGCTATAATTTCAGCAAAGTTCTTAAGAGTATCAGGTCCTACGTCCAGTCCCATCCATCCATCAGGGATATTATCCACTCTTTCGGTTTGTGTGCTCGCCTGCTCAGAGAAACTGTCAGCGATTATAGAATCTACAGGCAGATGAACTTCCACCCCTTTTTCCTTCGCCTTTTTCAAAATTTCAAGAGCAAGTTCCTGCTTGTCATCTTCAACGAGGGAATTACCAATATGCCCTCCCTGAGCTTTTATAAAGGTATAAGTCATACCTCCACCAATGATCAAATGATCTATCTTGTCCAGGATATTTTCAATTACAGTGATCTTTGAAGATACTTTTGCCCCTCCAAGAACCGCTGTAACCGGTTTTTCTGAACTGTGTAGTACTTTATCCAAACTTTTAATCTCTTTGGCCAGAAGGTATCCAAAACATTTATCCTCAAAGAATTTAGCCACCACTGTGGTTGACGCATGCGCCCGGTGAGCCGTTCCAAAGGCATCATTCACATAAATATCGCCTAATCTGGAAAGCTTTTGAGCGAAATCTTCATCTCCTTTTGTCTCTTCTTCATGAAAACGAAGATTTTCAAGTAGAAGGATCTCTCCAGGTTTTAAGTTTTTAGCGGCATTTTCAACTTCCTCTCCAACACAATCCTCAACGAATTTCACCTTTACGCCAAGTACACTGGATACTTTATCTGTAATATGCTGTAAAGAATATTTACTTTCCTTTCCTTTTGGTCTTCCTAAATGAGACATTAAAACAACACTACCTCCATCTTCAAGTACTTTAATAATAGTAGGTTTGGCTGCTTCGATCCTGTTCGCATCGGTAACTTTCATCTCCTCATTTAATGGAACATTGAAATCGACCCTTATAAGTGCCCTTTTATTATTAAAATTGTAATCTTCTATAGTTTTCATAGTATTGCTTTCTTACAAATATAAATTTTTCCGAAGATAATAAAGCTTATATAATTTTATATTTGCCTATGCTTTTTAACGACGTAATTGGCCTTCCGCACATAAAAAATCACCTGACAACGACGGCCGACAGGAACCGAATACCTCATGCCCAACTTTTTACCGGGAAGCCGGGAAGTGGCGCCCTGCCTATGGCTATAGCCTATGCCCAATATATACTTTGCAAAAATACCGGTGGAGAAAACGATAATGAAGAGGCTACATCCTGTAATATGAAGTTCAGGAGTTTTTCTCATCCAGACCTGCATTTTGCTTTTCCAGTTGCGGCGAATGAAAAGATAAAAAAGAACCCGGTTTCTTCACATTTTCTTGATGAATGGAGAAATTTCTTAAAATCCAATCCTTATGGCAGTTTATATGATTGGTATCAGGCTCTTGGGGTTGAAAATAAGCAGGGACAAATAAGTGTACACGAAGCTCAGGATATAGTCAAATCATTATCTCTGAAGGCTTATGAAGGTGGATTTAAGGTTATGATCATCTGGATGGCTGAAAAGATGAACATTGCAGCTTCTAATAAATTACTGAAACTTATTGAAGAGCCTCCCAGTAATACGGTTTTCATCCTGGTAGCCGAAGACGAAGAAAACATTATTCAAACCATCAGGTCCAGATGTCAGAGTCTGCACTTTCCACCGTTAACGGAGGCTGATATATCTTCGGCTTTAGTTGAAAGAGAAAAATGTGACGACGCCCTGGCCAAGAAGATCGCACACCAGGCAAATGGAGATTATACGAAAGCTTTACATATCCTAAAAAAAGATTCCAGTGACGAGCAATTCGAAGCCTGGTTTATAAGCTGGGTGCGTTCCGCATTTAAAGCTAAAGGGAATAAATCTACCGTTCTGGAACTGGTGGCCTGGAGTGAGGAGGTTGCAGCACTGAACCGAGAAACTCAAAAAAGCTTTTTGCTTTATTGCATAGACTTCTTCCGTCAATCCCTTTTAATGAATTATAAAGCAAAAGACCTGGTTTACCTTGAACCATCTTCGGAAAAGTTCAAACTTGAAAATTTTGCCCCTTTTGTACACGGTAGCAATATCATGGATATTACCGAAGCTTTAGAAAAAGCGATTTATCATATAGAACGGAATGGAAATGCAAAGATCATCTTAACCGATCTATCAATTAAACTAACCCGATTTTTACACAAAAAAGCAGCATAAAACATGGAAAACATCAGCTCAAATTTTACTGAATTATTAATCCTAATATTTATTCTTATCACTTTCCTTCAATCTGGCGTCGATAAAGCTTCAGATTGGAATGGAAATACCGGATGGCTCAAAGATCATTTCTCGGGAACATTTCTTTCGGGAATGGTTCCGTTAATGGTAGCTATAATTATGATCATTGAAATTATTACCGGTATTTTGGCTATTATAGGTATCTGGCAAATTATAGGTGATAATGATCTATCTATGGCATTATATGCCTGTATTCTTGCATGTGTAACCCTCCTGATGCTTTTATTTGGTCAGAGGGTAGCCAAAGACTACGCCGGAGCTTTCACCTTAACAGGATATTTTATTGTATGTATGTTTGGCGTATATATTATGAGTTAATCAAAATATATAGATATAAAAAAAGCTTCAGGAAATCCTGAAGCTTTTTTTATGATGTAATAATTAAGACTACTCTTCTACTTCCTCAGCAGCTTCGGTTTCCACTTCAGAGCTTCCACCGTAATCTTTATTCAATTCTTTTAGGATATCCTGGGTGATATCAAGTCCTTCTTCGGCATACATGATATTAGCGCTTTCATTTGAACCAAAGATATAAGTGTAGTTGTTTTCTTCACCATATTCCTTTACATAATCTTTGATCTTATTGACTATAGAATCCATTACCACAGTAGACTGCTCTCTTAGTCTATTGCTTTGCATTTGTTGTTGCTGTTGCAGCATTTGCTGCTTTTGCATTAATTCCTGCTCTTTCTCCTGTCTTTGTGACTGAGACATAGATTCCATTTCAGACTGATAAGCCTGAACTTCCTGCTGGAAAGAACGTGCAACAGAATCCAGTTGCTTTCTTACAGAATCTGATTTTGAAGAGAATTCTGCCTCAACATCTTTCATCTCTTTATATTCCTGAACGATTTTCGTTGTATCTACATAAGCAGTTTTTTGCTCATTACAGGATACCATCACAATTGCAACCGCGGCAACACCAATAAATCTTTTGATCATAATTTTTTCGTTTTGAGTGGCAAATGTATAAAAGTATTTATTCTACAAAAGCCTAATTTTTAATAATATAAGTTTTTATTATAGAAAACATTTTAAAAATAGGAACGCTTTATGGTATTTTAATCGTTTTAAGCCGTTGAGAGCTATTTGGATAACATAACCCTATAAATTATTCACTAGACTGTACTAAAACGCCTTAAAAGGCTTTAAATTAAGTTTTCTAGGCTTTTTTAAAGAAATAGGCTATGGATGAATACTCTCCAGTAGAATTCGCCCGAAGATTTGAAATATAACCCCGATAAAATGCATTTAAAGGATTTGTTGAAGAATCTGAATTTTTTTCACTTAATAAGCTAACATAGAAGGAATCAAATTTTAAGGGTTTCTCATCTATAAGCTCAAATCCTAATTTCGAAATTTTATCCCTAAGTCCATCTCTGGAAAAATGCCATAAATGTCTCGGTACATCCCAGGCGGCCCAATTTTCTTTATAGTATTTAGAATCGTAGGAATTGTAATTAGGAACAGCAATTATCAAAAGGCCATCTTTTACCAAGAGATCTTTAAACTCTATTAGTTTTTGATCCAGATCTGGTAAATGTTCCAAAACATGCCAAAGACTTATAACATCAAAATCTTTATTCTCAACTTCAACTATTGAAGATTTTAAATTTAGTCCTTTTAAAATTCCAAGGTCTCGTGCAAATTTATTTGGCTCCACTCCTTCAACATCCCAGTAATAAGATTTCATCTTATTTAGAAATTCTCCGGTACCGGCGCCAAAATCTAAAATACGTCCATGTTTAATATTCTTTCTAATCCATTTAGCTTTTCTGGAAAGCATATAAGACTTTACTAAATGATAGATCTTATCCTGAATAGAAGAAGAAGAATCTTTATGAGAAATATACTCATCAGATTCGTAATATTTTTCCAGATTTTCAGGAAATGGATCGGTCTTTAAAATACCATTTTCGTATTCCAGAATATTAAATTTCTCTCCACTAACCAGATGATCTTTGCAAACCATTTTTGGTTCAGAAGAAATTTTCGATTGGTATATTTTTTCAGTTGAAATCAAAAATAATCATGCTATGTTCCACGTGGAACAATAATAAATTTATCTACCCATATAGACTAAAAGAACCGAAATATCATTCGGGCTAACTCCACTTATTCTTGAAGCCTGAGAAACCGTTGCCGGTTGAACTTTTCGCAATTTTTCCCGCGCCTCATAAGACATCGATTTAATTTTAGAATAATCGAAATTATTCGGAATTCGAATATCCTCCAGACGGTTTAGCTTATCGGCATTGTTCTTTTCCTTTTCGATATACCCGGAATATTTCACCTGTATTTCAGTTTGCTCGATCATCTCTTCACTAAGATCATTTTCTGAAATGAACTCCTCTACCCCACTAAAATTTTTCACATCTTCCATGGTGATCTGTGGCCTGGAAAATACTTTAAAAACTTTATCGCTTTGTTTCATTGGCGAAGATTTTCTTTTCTCCAAAACCGGATTTGCTTCTTCAGGGACAACACTAAGATCTTTTAGGAATTGAACGAATTTAAAAGATTTCTCTTTCTTTTCTTCCATCTTACGCATACGATCTTCGGAAGCTAAACCTAAGTTATAAGACTTTTCCGTTAGTCTGAAATCGGCATTATCCTGTCTTAACAAGGTTCGGTATTCTGCTCTTGAGGTAAACATCCTATAAGGTTCTTCCGTACCTTTCGTAATTAAATCATCTATTAGAACACCAATATATGCCTCATTACGCTTTAGGATAAATTCCTCATTTTCCTGAACCTTTAAAGCAGCATTTATACCTGCCATCATTCCCTGACAAGCAGCTTCTTCATACCCGGTTGTTCCGTTAATCTGACCAGCAAAATATAAACCTTCAACCAATTTAGTTTCGAGGGTATGTTTTAATTGTGTAGGTGGAAAATAGTCATATTCTATAGCATAACCTGGACGGAAAAATTTCACGTTCTCGAATCCGTCTACTGAACGTAATGCTTTAAACTGAACATCTTCCGGTAAGGAGGTAGAAAACCCATTTACATATACTTCAACCGTATTCCATCCTTCAGGTTCAACAAAAAGCTGATGCCTGTCTTTATCTGCAAAACGGTTGATTTTATCTTCTATAGAAGGACAATATCTTGGACCGATACTTTGAATTCTTCCATTGAACATTGGAGACCTGTCAAAACCTTCCTTCAAAATTTCATGTACTTCATTAGAAGTGTAGGTCATAAAACACGAACGCTGTTTAGATAGCGGTTTAGTTTCGTCTGAATAGGAAAATTTCCCGGGAATATCATCGCCAGGTTGCTCGATCATTTTAGAATAATCCAGAGACCTGCCATCTACCCTTGGAGGGGTTCCGGTTTTCATTCTTCCAGCTTCAAAACCTACATCAATTAGGTCTTTTGTTATACCGGTTGCTGCCCTTTCTCCTGCTCTACCTCCCCCAAATTGTTTATCACCAATATGAATTAAACCATTCAAAAAAGTACCATTGGTACAAACAACGGTTTTGGCAGAAATCTCCAAACCAAGGGAAGTTCTTACCCCAACAACCTTATCATTTTTTATGATGAGTCCGGCAACCATTTCCTGGTAAAAATCAAGATTAGGAGTTTGTTCGAGTTTAATCCTCCAGTCTTCTGCAAATCTCATTCTATCGCTCTGAACCCTTGGACTCCACATCGCTGGTCCTTTGGATTTATTAAGCATTTTGAATTGAATAGCACTGGTATCACTAACAATCCCACTATAACCACCCATGGCATCTATTTCACGAACTATCTGACCCTTTGCAATACCCCCCATAGCGGGATTACAGCTCATCTGGGCGATGTTCTGAAGATTCATGGTGATAAGAAGGGTTTTACTACCCATATTCGCCGCCGATGCAGCTGCCTCACTACCGGCATGTCCTGCACCCACAACAATAACATCATACTGCTTTTCGAACATATCCTGATCTGGTTTTTTATGATTGTTCCACGTGGAACAATTTGATTTTTTCCTCTTCCTTGCGTCGCATTAAATCCTTTTCCCTTTCAGATTTATCCTTATATCCACAGAAATGTAACACACCATGAATAATGACGCGTTTTAGTTCTTCTTCAAAATTTACATCGAAAGTTTGCGAATTATCCTCTACCCTATCGGTACTAATATATATATCACCGTGTAGGATGTTGTCAACCGAATTATCAAAACTTATAATATCGGTATAGGTGTCATGGGAAAGATATTGCACATTTATATCGTGAAGATATTCATCGTCACAAAAAATAAAATTAATGTCCCCACAAATTTTATCCTCAGATCCAATAACTCGTTCCACCCAGTTTTTGAATGAAGCTTCATCTTTTAGATCAAAATCATTTTCACTAAAAAAATTAATCTCTCCCTTTTCCAAAATAGTCCTTTACTTTCTCTTTGTAAATTTGCCGCAAAGGTAAGGTTTGTCTATTTAAAATTTCAGTAGAATTGAAATATTCTTTTGCCCTATCCATCTGATTATTAAGCCTGTTTTCATAATCGATTTTGTTGGTTGCAGATTTACGTTTGTCGTCGGTCCCCTGCAATTTGAAGGCCTTTTCAAATTTTAGTAATTCATATTCAAGTTGCTGCATCCTTTTCAAGGTTTCAGGATCGAATCCTTTATCCAATAATTGCTCTTCAATCCTTTTCATATCCTCGGTAGCCTTATTACCAGATTCCATACCATTTTCCTGCATCATCTGTTCCATTTGCATCCTAAGCCTTTGTTGCTCTTTGTAGATCTCAAAAAGTTCTCCATTCATTCCTTCACCCTCTTCCTTAGGTTTACCTCGATCTTTAGTTTTCTCCCCATCGGTTTTACTATTCATCTTTTCATTAAGTTCCTTTTGTTGCTGAATTATGTCCTGCAATTGGAATTCCTGCTCTCCCTTACCCGATCCAGGTTGAGGCATCCCCATCATTTGCTGCATAGAAGATAATATCTGGTCAAGAAGATTGGCTAAATCATTAGCGCCAGTAACTACGTATTGCTGACTAGAAGTCCCTTGCGGAATTTCATTATCTGATAATCTCTCCAGAGATTTAGCAAGGTCGAATTCAATATTGGTCAATTTATCGGTGATAACTTCATTTACCATGGGATTACGCATAGCCAAACTATAAAGGCTGTCATCAATATGTCTGAAATTTTCCCTGAGATTACTCTGTTCTTTTAATTTCCCCGCATATTTTGGATTATTCTGTTGCATGGTTTTGAAATCATCAAGAAGGTATTCCTGCTCAAAGGAAAATACAATTAGGTTATCAAGGATTTGCCGTAAAGTTTCTGCATCGGCCTCCAGTTGCTCCTGTTGTTGCATACTTGAAGATTGCTGCATTTTCTGGCTAATTTGTTTCATTTTCCTGGAGGCATCTTTTTGTTTTTCGCTAGCTTTTGATCCCTCGTTATTCTTTATACTCTCTTTCGCGTCCTCCTGATCTTTCTTAATACTTTCCTCCTCTACCTCTTCCCTACCAAGATTTTGAGGTTGTTTAAGTTCGCGATTTTCCTTTTCGAGCTCGTCCATCATTTTCTGAAAATCTTCAAATTCCTCGTTCAGTTTTTCCTGATTTTCTACATTATTTTCTTCAGAATTCTGATCATTATTATCAGATAATTCCTTCTGACGTTCGGAAAGATCATCCAGATCCCTGGCTAATTTTTGCTTCTTTTCTTCTACATAATATCGCTTGGTAAGTTCCAATAACTGTTCAAGATTTCGTTGATTATTCTTGTTCTGCTTAGACAGTTCCTCAAGTTTTTTACCTAGGTCCTCTTTCTGTATTTTTTCAGAATACTTTTCCAGTTCCTTCAATAATTCCTCATTTTCCTCCAGCCTTTTTTCATTATTTTCTAAACGTTCGCTCAGTTCCTTTTGCATTGGTGATTCATTCTCATCATTCTTCTCAAGACTTTTTTTAAGCTTTTCAGAATAACTCTTCATCATTTCATTCTGCCTTTTCTGTCTTTTCAAAAACTCTTCAAGCTTCTTTCTTTCGTTATAATTTAACTCCTCCTTCTCTTTTTCCAGGTTATAGATATCTTTTAATTCTTCATCAGATTTTTCATATTCTTCCAGCCTGTCGCTAATATTTCTAATAGCATCGTTCTGTTCCTTTAATTTTTCATCTGAAATTTCTGTAGAAGTTTTCTTCCTATATGAGAACGTTTGGGAACTTGCACTTTTAGCGCCATTCACCGCATCATTATCAAATATTCTGAAGAAAAAGTCATAGCTTTCTCCCGCTTCCAGGTCTATATTACCTGGAAAACTAAAATGGAATTCATCAAAACTCTCATTTGAAACCGGAATGTCAATTGTATTAGGATCCTTTTTTTCACTTTCAGTATAATAAACCAGTTGTAGCTTACTAAGACCATAATCATCTGATACGTCACCTTTAAAATACTGAATATCAGTATTTAAACTATCTTTTTGAGTGGTCACTTTTATCTTAGGATACTGATCCTTAATCACTTTCACCTGATATTCCAGAGGTTCAAAATATTTAACAAGTGCATTCGATGTACTTACTTCATACTGCAAATTTGATCTAAGCCTTTTATTATAGCTGGCATTATCCTTATCACTATGTACTTCAATTAAAGTGTCAGGAGTTTTGAAATTGACCGTGAGAACATTCCTGGTACTGAATTTCCAGTTTACCACCGTCCCTTCAGGAACGGTAATATTTCCTGTGCCAGAAAGTTTTTCATTTTTTAATCCAGTATAGGCTGGATAATCAAGATCCATTTCAAAATTTAAAAGTTTCGGAATCCTGATCACTTCAATGGTATGATTATTTGATGACACATCATTAGACCTGAATTTAAAATCAAGATCTTCGGAAATATTTGAAATGGTATATTCAAAAATTCCCGGAGCGGTTTGTTTCATAAAACTCCCGCCATCATCAAAAATGATCTGTACATTTTCAGGATTATAATCCCCAATCGTTTTAACCTGGATCCTAAATTTCTCCCCTTCCCTGGCTTTTAATTCGTTATTCTGAATGATAAAATTAAATGGAGCCGGTCTTAAATATGTAGTATTATAGTCAATAATCCGATGGAAAGAATTCGTAATCATATCGGTCTCACCTGCTAAAATTAACCCCAGGATAATTAAAAAGGGAAGTACAACATAGCGCACATATTTTTTATTTTCCCGAAGATCTATGGCGTTGGTAAATGGTACAGGTGTTAGCTCCCGGGAACGTTGTTCTATGCTCGCCAGAAGAAGATCAGATTTTTTTGAGTTTTCCTGAAGCTGAAGAAGATTTGTAAGCTTATCCTGAACTTCAGGAAAATGCTTTCCAATAATTTCAGACGCCTGGAATTCATCTATCCCCTTTGATATTTTCAAAAGTCTGAATAAAGGTATACCTACGAATTTGAACAATAATAAAAATTCAACCAGGATGAATAACCAGAATAGTATACTTCTTCCAAGTGTAGATAGCCATAGAAAATATTCCAGAGCGGTGATTAATAAGAAGTACAAAAGTCCCGTCGCCAGGAATAATATACTTCCTTTAAGTATTAAATTGAGATAATACTTTTTAATAAAAGCTTCCAGCTTCTGCTTCACCAATCCAAAATTCCCCATTTTCGATGCAATGTTTTCTTAAAAATACAATAAATATCGCTCTTATAATGTATGAGCCCTCCAGCGTTTAGGATTGCTTTAATAAGGTTGTATCTTTGTCCCCAAAAATTCAAAACCATGTCTTCAAAAGTAAGAGTAAGATTTGCTCCCAGCCCAACGGGACCATTACATATTGGCGGAGTAAGAACAGCGCTTTATAATTATTTGTTCGCTAAAAAACATAACGGTGATTTTGTATTGAGAATAGAAGATACAGATCAGAACCGTTATGTAGAAGGAGCTGAAGATTATATCGTGGAATCCCTTAACTGGTGCGGAATTCCATTTGATGAAGGGCCGGGAAAGGAAAAAGGATTCGGGCCTTACAGGCAGAGTGAACGCAAAGATAAATATCGTGCCTACGCCGAAAAGCTTATAGAAACAGGGAACGCTTATTATGCTTTTGATACTGCTGAAGAACTTGATGCCCATAGAAAGGAGCATGAAGAAAACGGAAAAACCTTTATCTATAATTGGCACAACCGTGAAAAGTTGAAAAATTCCCTTTCATTATCTCAGGAAGAAGTTCAGAATAAAATCGAGGCTGATGAAGATTATGTGATCCGCTTTAAATCACCACAGGATAAAACCCTACATTTAAAAGATGTGATAAGAGGGGAAATGGAAATTGATACCAATATCCTTGATGATAAAGTGCTTTTTAAAAGTGATGGAATGCCAACCTATCACCTGGCAAACATCGTAGATGATCACCTTATGGAAATTACACATGTAATAAGAGGTGAAGAATGGCTGCCTTCCCTTGCCCTTCATTATATGCTATACATAGCTTTTGGATGGAATGCTCCGGAATTTGCCCATCTACCCCTGATTTTAAAACCTCAGGGAAAAGGAAAATTGAGTAAAAGAGATGGTGAGAAAATGGGATTCCCAGTATTCCCGTTGGAATGGAAAGACCCAAAATCAGGTGATATTGCCGCAGGTTATCGGGAAGAAGGATATTTTCCGGAAGCAGTAGTGAATATGCTCGCATTTTTAGGATGGAATCCCGGAACCGAGCAGGAATTTTTCACTCTTGATGAATTAACCAAAGTTTTTGAACTTGAAAGGGTTCACAAAGGAGGAGCAAAATTTGACCCTGAAAAGACCAAGTGGTTTCAGCAACATTATATGCAGGAAGCAGATGACGATCTTCTTGCTGATGAATTTGAAAAGCAACTAACGCAAAAAGAAATCAAGGCAGATAAAAAATACATAAAGGATGTAGTTGCCCTAATTAAGGAAAGGACAGTATTTGCTGAAGATTTCTGGGAACAGGGAAATTTCTTTTTCGTAGCCCCTACTTCATTCGATCCTAAGGATTCTAAAAAGGCATGGAAAGATGATACAGGAAACCTTATGATTGAGTTACATGAAATGTTACAGGAGGTGGAGAATTTCCAAGCTGAAAATTTACAGGAAACTGTAAAATCATGGATCAAGTCGAAGGAAATTGGTTTTGGCAAGGTAATGATGCCACTTAGAATCGCCCTGGTTGGAGCATTACAGGGACCAGATCTTTACAAGATCGCTGAATTTATCGGAAAAGAAGAAACCCTGAAAAGGATCAAAAAAGCTGTAGATACTCTAAACTAGAGCATATTTTCATTTTATTAAAAATCGGCTGGTATTCAATTATCAGCCGATTTTTATTTTATAAGGTTTCAAGCTTTTATTATTAAATTGAAGCATTGTTAATTTAATATTTTCAGCATGTTTAATTTAGTTTTCATTCCGTTGCTTATAATAGCTTCTCTTCTCCTATTATTTTCTGGGATCTTTATCGTAAAACAACAAACTTCAGCGATCATAGAAAGATTCGGGAGATTCACGAGTATCAGAAGCTCTGGATTACAGCTAAAAATTCCGCTAATAGACCAGGTTGCCGGAAGAATAAATCTCAAGGTTCAGCAACTTGATGTACTGGTGGAAACCAAGACCAAGGATAATGTTTTCGTCAAACTTAAAATATCAGTACAGTTCCAGGTAAGAAAGGATAATGTATATGACGCCTTCTACAAGCTCGAAAGCCCTCACGACCAGATAACAGCATATGTTTTTGATGTTGTGCGCGCAGAAGTGCCTAAAATGAAGCTAGACGACGTTTTTGAACGCAAGGATGATATAGCCATTGCAGTTAATCGCGAATTGAACGAGGCAATGCAGTCTTATGGTTATGATATTATAAAAACACTTGTTACAGATATAGATCCTGATGTACAGGTAAAAGCAGCCATGAACAGGATTAACGCGGCAGAAAGAGAAAAGGTAGCAGCTGAATATGATGCTGAGGCAGACAGAATTAAGATCGTAGCTAAAGCCCGTGCAGAAGCTGAAAGCAAGAGGCTACAAGGTCAGGGGATTGCAGATCAGCGTCGAGAAATAGCCCGTGGTCTTGAAGAAAGTGTGGATGTCTTGAATAATGTTGGTATTAATTCACAGGAAGCATCGGCCTTGATCGTTGTAACCCAGCATTATGATACGCTTCAGGCAATTGGTGAAGAAACCAACAGTAACCTTATCTTACTTCCTAACTCCCCGCAGGCTGGTAGCGACATGCTGAATAATATGGTAGCTTCGTTTACTGCATCCAATCAGATTGGTGAAGCAATGAAGGAACAGAACCGAAAACAGGCTGGAAGATCTAATAAAAACAAAGATTTAGATCAATAAAAAAAGCCCGAAAGCGGGCCTTAATTTTTATCAAATGAGATTTTTTTTTACTTCTTGGTAGAAGCAAAAACTTTCTTTACTCCTGTTATTTTCGTCACAGCTTTAAGGATCAAGGCTTTTTGAATCACAGATCCTACAGCACTACCTATAAAAGACATTGGGGAAAATCCCTGTTTAGTTCGATCAATACTCAACTTGATCTCTTCTTTGTCTATTTCGGTTTGCAGTTTTAGAATCTTAAGATCCTTGTCTATTTCCTCGAATGAAGAATATATTCTCATCTTTATTTATTATCGTTGAAAACAGCTTTAGAAAATTTCCTAAGCATAAGTTTTTCAATTGGTTCTTTTCCAAAAATCAGTATTAGAATAAAAATTAGCAGATAAAAACCTCCTACAATAAAATAACCTGAACTAGGAACACCAATAGCCTCACTAATTACAATAGCCAGGGCAAAAGAAATCATTATTCCAGCAGTACTCAATAAAAAAGCCAGGATCAGGAAACGAACAAGGGAGGTTGCTCCCCGCATTCCCTGTTTAAAGGCTTTTAGTTTATAATATTCAGAATTACTATGCAGAAATGCCTGAACATTAGTATTTAAATCGTGTATACCGTTGGATATTTTTTCAAATGCCATATAAGATTATACTACTGCTTTGTCTGGAGAATTTCCAGTGGACTTTCTTGATTTTCCTTTCTGTAATTTAGCGTTTTGTTTTCTTAATTCTTCAAGCTTAGTTTCCATGGCAGCTAAAATATCATCTGCTTTATGACTTGCAGAAGACAATGTCTCTTCCAGTCTTTCCTCAAAATCTACCCGAGCTTTTTTAGCTTTTTCACTTAAATTAGAGCTGGTTTCATTATAACGCTTATTGAGATTATCCTGAGCTTTTTGAGCATCCTTCTTTAGCTTTTTGCGAGTTTTTTCTCCACTATCTGGAGCATAAAGTAGTCCTACACCGGCTCCAATCGCCGCTCCTGTAATTAATGCTAAAAGGGTATTTCCTGTACTTGCCATAAGTTTTTGAATTTTAGATTATTGAACTACCAAAGGTAACGGATGCGTATGCTATAGGTTGTTAACAACCGGTTAATATGTTAAAAATCCTTTGCTAAATTATTCTTAAAAATAAGAAATAAATCTAACTTTTGATCTTAGCCCAGGAATCACGCAAGGTTACAGTTCTGTTGAAAACAGGCTTTTCATGAGTAGAATCGCGGTCTACACAGAAATATCCTATTCGTTGAAATTGAACTTTATCCCCTGGTTTTGCATCTTTTAAACCTGGCTCAAGATATCCGGTTACTGTCTTTAGAGATTCAGGGTTGATAAAGTTAATATAATCCTTGTCTTTAACTGCATCTGGGGCTTCTTCGGTGAATAACCTGTCATATAACCTTATTTCAGCTTCAATGGCATGCTTCACTGAAACCCAATGCAAAGTTCCTTTAACCTTCCTTAGAGATTCTTCTGTGCCACTACCACTCTTGCTCTTTGGATCGTAGGTACAATGGATCTCGGTAATATTTCCATCCTCATCCTTAACCACATCTTCTCCCTTGATGATATAAGCATTTTTCAACCGTACTTCCTTATTCAGAGTAAGCCTGAAGAACTTTCTATTAGCGCTTTCTTTGAAATCTTCTCTTTCAATATAAAGTTCACGGGAGAAAGGAATCTTTCTGCTTCCAGCCGATTCATCTTCAGGATTATTTTCAGCTTCAAGCCACTCCTCTTCTCCTTCAGGATAATTTGTGATCACCAGTTTCACCGGGTCCAGCACTCCCATAACCCGAGGTGCAACTTTATTCAAATCTTCTCTGGCACAAAATTCAAGGTGAGAAACATCGATTAAGTTTTCTCTCTTTCCAACACCAATAGAATCTGCAAATTTTCTGATCGCACCAGGTGTATAACCTCTTCTTCTAAGACCAGAAATTGTAGGCATCCTTGGATCGTCCCATGAATCAACGATTCCCTTTTCTACCAACTGAAGTAACTTTCTCTTACTAACGATGGTATGACTTAGGTTTCTACGCGCAAATTCACGCTGTTTCGGTTCAAAATCTCCTGGTTTACTTACTTTGCTTATAAACCAGTTATAAAGTTCCCTGTGTGGTAAAAACTCCAGAGTACAGAATGAGTGTGAAACTTGCTCGATAAAATCGCTTTCACCATGTGCCCAGTCATACATTGGATAGATCTTCCAGTCGTTTCCGGTGCGGTGATGACTCTTATGAAGGCATCTATACATTACAGGATCTCTCATAAGCATATTGGGAGCAGACATATCAATCTTTGCTCGAAGAACATGGCCTTTTTCCGGGGTTTCACCATTTTTCATCTTCTCAAAAAGATCCAGGTTCTCCTCTACAGATCTATTTCTGTATGGACTTTCAGTTCCAGGTTGAGTTGGGGTTCCTTTTTGTTCAGCTATTTCCTCTGAAGTCTGGCTATCTACATAGGCATCTCCATTTTTAATCATTTCCACAGCCCAGTCATATAACTGCTGAAAATAATCTGAAGCATAACATTCTTTTTCCCATTTAAAGCCTAACCATTCTACATCCCTTTTAATGGCATCTACATATTCCTGTTCTTCCTTGATTGGATTGGTATCATCAAACCTAAGATTCACAGGAGCATTATACTTCTCTCCCAAACCAAAATTCAGGCAGATGGAAGACGCATGCCCAATGTGTAAATACCCATTAGGTTCCGGTGGAAAACGGAACTTCAAATTCTCCTTTTTATAGTCTTTTTGCAGATCTTCTTCTATGATTTGCTCAATGAAATTGAGCGACTTTTTACCTTCGGCCATAAATGATTTAAAATAAAGGGCAAATTTATCAAATTTATATTCGATACAACTAGTTAGAACCAATAGAATCGGTAAAATTCATAACTTCATCTTATAATTCAAATAAGCGATGCAGGACATATTCAGGATAATTCTTTATTCAGCATTTTCAGGTATCACCGTATTCTTTGGTGGACTACTTTCAAAATATTTCAAAGAAAAATTTAAAGGAAACAGAAAGAAATCTGAGATCCTTCATTTCATTATTGCTTTTGCGGGAGGAATACTTATCGCTGCCATAGCCCTTGTTCTGGTTCCTCATGGCCTGGAAAATTTATCGCTGTTCCTTTTAATTCTTGCGTTCGCTTCAGGTGGTATTATATTCTTTTTAATAGATAAAAAACTGGAAAAATCAGGTAGTAAACTTTCACAATTACTGGCAATGCTATTAGATTTTGTTCCCGAAGCAATTGCCCTGGGTGCTCTGTTTGCGACTAGTGAAAAAACAGGTATTCTTCTGGCCTTTTTTATAGGATTACAAAACCTTCCAGAATCGTTTAATTCTTATAGAGACCTTATTAAAACAGGATTTTCGGTTAAAAAAAGTCTGCTTATTTTATTCATTTTAAGTTTTGCCGGAATAATAGGTGCGTTGCTTGGCCACCTTTTCCTTAGAGACCTGCCACAGGTTACCTCCTTTTTAATGGTTTTCGCCAGTGGTGGAATTCTATATCTCATTTTCCAGGATATTGCGCCAAATGTAAAATTAAAACGAACCTGGGTTCCTGCTTTAGGTGCTAATCTTGGATTTCTAATAGGCATGATTGGAGAAAAGCTTATTCAATAATTGATATCAAACCCAGAGCGTTTATCTTTGTAAAAAATTTAATGTGGGAGTAATAAAATTAAAGAATATCAAGGTATTCTCTTACCATGGATGTCTTGACGAGGAAGGAAAAATAGGAAGTGATTACCGGGTAGACCTTAAGGTTTATGGAGATCTTTCCCATTCTGCAAAAACCGATAAACTAAGTGACACCATAGATTATGTTCATTTAAATAAGATCGTAAAGGAAGAAATGGCCATACGTTCTAAATTGCTTGAAAATGTAGCCGAAAGAATCCTGAAACGTATTATGGACGAGCTCATTATGGTCCAAAAGGCAAAGGTGGATGTTTCGAAAATCAACCCGCCAATAGGAGGAAACGTAGCTATGGTTACAGTAAGCAGGACTAAATCCCGTTAGATTTTAGTTTTGAAACTTAAAATTTTTATTACATTTGCCAACCTGTATAAGGCATCGTGGCCGAGTGGCTAGGCAGAGGTCTGCAAAACCTTGTACAGCGGTTCGAATCCGCTCGATGCCTCAAAAAGCTTTCTGAATTTTCAGGAAGCTTTTTTTATTTCTCTGATTCTTCTTCAGAAAAACTTTCAAGTTTACCGATAAGTGAATCCTGGGGAGTTATCTCTTCGATCTGATCTTTGATTTCATTTACCTGATTCGGAAAAAGGCCCTGGAAAATAAGTACTCCACCAAAAATTACCAGTATGACACTGATCGCCTTTTTCATAACATATATTCGGTTTGGCGTAAGTTTCCGATTAAGTTTCTTTGCGAGGAGGATCTTGGCCACATCAACAACCAGGTAAGTTGCCAGTACACTACTTAGAAAAACCGATATCCTGTTTGGCTCCATATCCAATTTAGGGCCAAATACGATGATTACTCCAAGCCAGAAGCCAAGAACACCAATATTGATAAAATTGAGTAGAAAACCCTTTACACACAGGCTGAAGTAATCGCTTTTACCAAGTTTCCTAATTTCCGGAGTTTCTTCATCGGTTTGCATGTTCTTCTTGGTTTGAAGGAAACTCATAACACCATAAGTAGTAAGTATCATTCCGCCAAAAATGAACAATGCGGGGTCATCTTTTAATCTTTCCAGGAGTTTGGTAGTACTAAAGTAGGCGATGACAATAAAGACAATATCTGCAATCACCACCCCTGTATCTAGGGCAAAAGCCGCCCTAAATCCTTTAATTGCAGCTGTTTCGAGCAATACAAAAAAAACAGGCCCAAATAAGAAAGCCAGAAAAAAACCGAGAGGTAATGCTGCTAAAACGTCCTGTAGCATACAGTTAAGTTGTATTACAAATGTAAACTTTTTGTTCTTTTAGCAGAAAATTGTCTTCTTAAAGCCAAATGAATTAGTTTTTAGATTAGCTAGCCTCTACTTCTTCCCTATTCCCGAGTAAGGTGAAATCAAGATGTCGTTTCACTAGATCGGCATTTTTAACCTTTACATAAACTTCATCTCCAAGAGTATAGGTTTGCCCGGTTCTTTTACCCGTCACAGCGAATTCCTCTGGGTCGAACACATAATGATCGTCATTCATATCTCTAAGACGAATCATTCCTTCACATTTATTTTCAACGATCTCGACGAAAATTCCCCATTCGGTAACCCCTGAAATTACTCCAAGGAATTCCTCATTTTCATGATCCTGCATAAATTTCACCTGCATGTATTTAATGGAATCCCTTTCTGCATTGGAGGCAAGGTTCTCCATTTCACTGCACTGGTGACATTTACTTTCATATTCTTCCTCGTCGGCAGATTTTGCTCCATCCAGATAATGTTGAAGTAACCTGTGCACCATAACATCTGGATATCTTCTAATTGGAGAGGTAAAATGGGTATAGTAATCAAAAGCCAGCCCGTAATGTCCAATATTTTCGGTCCCATAATAAGCTTTGCTCATAGACCGTATAGCAAGCGTATCCACCATATTCTGCTCTTTTCTTCCCTGTACATCTTCAAGTAATTTGTTCAGTGAAGAGGTAGTTGTTTTTCTATCTTTCAGGTTAAGTTTATGACCAAACCTACCCACAATATTCTGTAATGAAGCAAGTTTTTCGTCATCTGGTTCATCATGACACCTGTAAACGAATGTCTTTTGAGGTTTCTTTTTTCCAATAAATTCAGCCACTTTCCTATTTGCAAGAAGCATGAATTCTTCAATTAATTTATTGGCATCTTTAGCGGTCTTAAAAAATACACCGGTTGGATTATTTTCTTCATTCAAATGAAATTTCACTTCCACTTTATCAAAGGAAATGGCTCCATCCCTCATCCTTTCCGCACGCATTTTCTTAGCCAGCCTGTTCAGGGTGATAACGGCTTCAACTAATGCTCCTCGAACAGAATATGAATGTTTCCGGATAGAAACATCCTCAGGAATAGTTCCCGTACCCGTCTCGATAATATGTTGCGCTTCCTCATATGCAAATCTTTCATCTGAGTAGGTTACCGTCCTTCCAAACCACTGATCTTTTACATTGGCTTTGTCATCTATCTCAAAAACTGCAGAAAATGTAAATTTTTCTTCTTTCGGTCTCAATGAACAAGCATTATTAGAAAGGATCTCAGGTAACATAGGTACTACCCGGTCTACAAGATAAACCGAGGTAGCCCTTTCATAGGCCTCGTCATCTAATATTGTTCCCGGCTGCAGGTAATGAGAAACATCGGCAATATGGATACCCACCTCATAATTTCCGTTTTCAAGTTTCTGAAAACTAAGGGCATCATCAAAATCCTTCGCATCTTTAGGATCTATCGTAAAAGTAAGAACATCTCTCATGTCCCTTCTCTTGTTTATTTCCTCTTCGTTGATGGAAGTATCTATCTTATTGGCAAATTCTTCAATTTCTTCCGGAAAATCATGTGGTAAGCCATATTGGGCTAGTATAGAATGTATTTCGGTGTGATGTTCACCAGGAGTTCCAAGAACCCTGATTATTTTACCGAAAGGAGAATCAGCCTTATCTGGCCATTCTTCAAATTCAACTACCACTTTATCTCCATTTTCAGCATCATTTAGCTTATTTCCGGAAATAAAGAAATCTGTATACATAGATTTATCATCTACCACCACAAATCCAAAATCCTTCTTTTTCTGAAGGGTTCCAACGAATTCGGTACGCTTTCTTTTTACGATTTTGGTTATCTCACCTTCAGATCTTTTTCTTCTTCGTCGATTGTAGACGTAGATCTCTACGGTATCTCCATCAAAAGCGGCATTGAGGTCCTTATTCGCAATAAAAATATCGTCTGCCAATTCTTCAACCATCACATAACCATAGCCTTTAGTGGTTAAGTCCAGAACGCCGGTATAGTAATTTTTACTTCCCTCGATTTTGAATTTACCCCGATCTACTTCTTCAATTTGCTTTTTGGCCGCAAGCTGAGCAAGTTTTTTTATGATCTGGTTCCTACTGCTGGCATCATTTACACCAAGTATTGAAGCTATTTGTTTGTAGTTATATGTTTTTCCGGAATTTTTTCGAAGTATATCGATGATACTTCTGGAAAG
Source organism: Christiangramia lutea (assembly GCF_022489035.1). Taxonomy (GTDB): domain Bacteria; phylum Bacteroidota; class Bacteroidia; order Flavobacteriales; family Flavobacteriaceae; genus Christiangramia; species Christiangramia lutea. The sequence continues at coordinate 1,047,044 of NZ_JAKVTV010000001.1, read as the reverse complement.
GTTACCTTGTATTTTAGGTTTATTCTTCTTCTTTTTCTTCATTATCAATTAGTATACGATAAAATTACGCCATTATAACTATACAATGAGATTTTCACTTTAAAGTTTTGTTAAGTCGCTGGGGAATAACCATATATAAAACCTTATAAATATTGGCATTTAACATTTTTTTTAGAAAAACTTGTTTTTGTTTCTTAATTTTTTCTTAATTTTACTTTAACATTCCCCCGACTACTAGACCTTACATTTGATTTAAGATTATGAAAGTCAACAAGTCTGTCAAGTTTTCGGCCCTATTTTTTCTGATATTTATTTTCGGAATTATCTACTTTGTGACCAGCATCAACAAATCCCTGAATAAGAAAACAGAATTTTTCCAAAAGCAACCAGAGATTTATACTTCTACCGTAGCTTACAGTTCTAAGGAATAAAGCCTATCTTTAATAAGGTTAATTTCTTTTTATCATGAAGGATTATATATGCCTTGCTACGTTCACCTATCCACACGAATATCTAGTCATTAAACTAGAGTTCGAGAATGCCGGCATACGCCATTACTTCCAGAATGAAACCCTAATAGGTCTTCTACCTCTTTCCTCAGTTGCTTTCGGCGGAATAAGACTTATGGTTCATCCATCATTTATTTCTAAAGCAAAACAAATAATAGATTCTCTAAATGACAAATCTTCCCATCTAAGGATCGTTTAGTTATAAACAGTATATATCATATTTATCTTTTCTTCTTTTTTAAAAAAATTAAATGATGTTATATGATGGCGTGTTAATTTGTAGAACAATTTTTTTAGTCAAGATTTGGTATTTCAGTTGTAAGCATTTAATAACAGTTTATCAACATAGGTGTTAATTGCTAAGTAATTGATATTCTTAGCGTTTTAAGATTTACTTAACAAAAGTTCATAAAATTGTTTTAATATCAATTATTGAAAACTTCGAAGTTAACAATTGTCAACAATGTGTTTTTAACTGCTCATAACTTGATAAAAAATTCATGAGTTATAATTTGATTATTTCAATCTTATGCTGGTATTATTATAATTTTCTTAAAAATCAAATTTCTTTTTGAGTAAATCATCATATGTTTTCCACAATATGCTGTCAATTTTAAAACGCTGAAAAATAAGAGATTCAATAAAGTAATTAACAATCAAAAATAAGGTGGTTAACAGCCTCTTTTTTTAACTTTGCGGCAAACAATTCAACTATGAGAATATCTATTGGAAACGATCACGCAGGTACTGTTTATAAACAAAAGATACAGGAGAAGCTGGAGTCTATGGGCCATACGGTAACTAATTATGGTACCAACTCTAACGAAAGCGTAGATTATCCAGATTTTGTACATCCCGTTGCAGAGGATGTTGAAAACAAAAAAGCAGATCTTGGAATCATTATATGTGGTAGTGGTAACGGGGCAAACATGACTGCAAACAAACACCAGGGAGTTAGATCGGCACTTTGCTGGAATAAAGAGATCGCGGAACTGGCCAGGGAACATAACGACGCTAATGTTCTAAGTATTCCTGCGAGGTTTGTTTCTGAAGAACTTGCCGCTGAAATGACCGAAACCTTTGTTAATACCAAATTTGAAGGTGGAAGACACCAAAGGAGAGTAGATAAAATTCCTGCTAAAAAATATTGTTCATAACCCATGGATTTGAACATTGTAGTAAAAAAGTTCAGTGAGTTAGAGCTCACTGAACTTTATGACATTTTACAATTAAGATCTGAAGTGTTCGTGGTGGAGCAGGATTGCGTCTACCAGGATATTGACGGTAAAGATGCTAATGCCCTTCACATTATCGGTTTTAAAAACAATCAAATTGTTGCTTATACCAGGTGTTTTTCTCCCGGATATTATTTTGAAGAAGCAGCTATTGGTCGAGTTGTAGTGAAGGAATCTGAAAGGAAATACGGTTATGGACATGAGATCATGAAAGCTTCAGATATGGCCATAAAAGACCATTATAAAACCTCGAATATCAAACTTTCAGCCCAGCAATATCTTATAAAATTCTATGAGTCACATGGATACCAAACGGTGGGAGAAGGTTACCTGGAAGATGGCATTCCTCATATTGCCATGGTGAAAGAATAATTTAATTCTTTGATATTATAGACCTGTTGAAAGGAATTCTAAGTTGATATCCTATCCTGTTAGATTCCTTACCTTCCAGAATATCCAAACCGTACCTTATTTCTTCTGTTTTTTCATAAACGAAAGTTCCGAAGAGCCTGTCCCAGATACTTAGCATATTCCCGTAATTACTATCAGTCCATGGTAATTTATAATGATGGTGGAACTTATGAACGTTTGGGGTTACAAAAATATAACTTAATGCCTTATCCAGTCTCAAAGGTAGTTTGATATTGGCATGGGTAAAATAAGTAAAAAACACACTTAGAAGTCTGTAGATCAAATAATACGATACGGGCATTCCAGTTATAAGCACTGCAATAAGAGCGAAACATTCTCTCAGTATAAAATCAAAGGGATGATGCCTGGTACCTGTAGTAGTATCTACTTGCAGATCTGAATGATGAACTATGTGAAGCCTCCACATCCATTTTACCTTATGCAATAAATAATGCACAAAATACTGTGCAACAAGATCCAGGATCATTATTGATAAAATAAGTTCAGCCCATATTGGTAGGTCTATAAGATGTAATAAGCCGAAATTAGATTTATTCATCCAGATAAAAACTCCTGCTGTAAGGATTCCGAATAAGAGATTTATTAATAATACAAAACCCAATAACAATAAATTTGTTTTGGCGTGTTCCCATTTATTATAATTGAATTTGACCAGGGCATAATAACCTTCCAGGATCCAGAAACCTCCAAGAATGAAAATTAGCCATACCAGTTTTTGCCAGGTTGGCATTTCTTCAAAGAATAAGAGAAAATTATCCAAATTCAGGTATCTATTTTAGTATCCTCGAATATTCTGAAGGATCATTAAGTAAAGTTTTTGCTCTTTTGATCTCAGGATTATTATCAGTATAATATTCATATAATCCTTCCTTATAAAAATATCTTTTTAGGATCTCATCGGTTAATAAACTGGCGATCTCCGGTCTTTTTCTATCTAATTCCTGGTCTTTAAAACTAGAGATCTGAGACCTTATTTTTTCGACTTCAGAAGATATTTTGTTCTTCAATTCTTCCTCTTCTGCCTTTTCCATCATTTCATTCAGTTCCCTTTCTGTAGAGGTTTGATATTGAAAATTTGAAGCTTTTAAGTAGTTTTTGAAGTCATTAAAATCTGAATCAGAAAAACTGAAATTCTCGGGCTCATTAATATCGTGGGAATAATAATATTTCGTTGCATAATCAAATATGGCATCCTGGATCAATAGCGACTGAGTAATATCGCTGAATTCTGAAGATTCCATTTTCACATCCGGAAGAATACCACCCCCATCGAAAACAGATCTTCCATTCCTGGTTTTGAATTCATTGTAATCTTCAACTTTGGTCCTTATCGCCTTCCCGTCTTCGGTTCTTCTTCTATAATCCAGTGCTTGTATACACCTGCCACTTGGAGTATAATACCTGGAAATCGTGATCTTCAGCTGGGTTCCATAGGCAAGCTCCCGTGGCCTTTGTACCAGTCCTTTTCCAAAGCTTCTGGCTCCTACGATCACTCCCCTATCCAGATCCTGAATGGCTCCTGCCACGATCTCGCTGGCTGAAGCACTTCTTCCGTCAACCAGAATTACCAGTGGAATTTTAGTATCTATAGGTTCGTTTTTGGTAAAATATTCCCGGTTATATTTTTCTATTTCAGATTTAGTGGTCACTATTAGTTCACCCTGGTCTATAAATATATTACTCACGTTAATGGCTTCATTCAGCAAACCACCAGGATTACCTCTAAGATCAAGGATCACCTTATCTGCTCCCTGATTTTTAAGGTCTTTTAAAGCTCTACCAACTTCAGTAGATGCTTTGGCATTGAACCTTGAAAGGACGATATATCCTGAATTATCATCCAATAATTTATAGAAAGGCACGGCGCTAAGTTCTACCGATCCTCTCTTTAAAGAAGTCGTTTTAATTTCGCCCTGGCGCCGGTAAATGATATTAATCTCAGTATTAGGAGCTCCATTTAGCAGTTCTCCGGCATCTTCTTTAAAATCTGCTACATTGATATTTCCAATCTTAATTATTTCGTCTCCGGCTTTTAAACCGGCTTTATCGGCAGGATAATCCTTGTAGGCTTCAATTACTGTTATAACCTTCTCCTCAGCTTTAACGAGTGCTCCAATACCTGTATATTCCCCGGCGCTATTGATCCTGGCAGCTTCCACATCCTGTTCATTCCAGTAATTGGTATACGGATCAAGGTCTGTGAGCATGGATTTTATAGCAGTATCCATTAATGCGGCAGGATTTGTTTCATCCACATAGTTCATATTGATCTCCTTGAAAAGTGTGGTGAAGATCTCTATCTGCTTCGCTATTTCGAAGAAGTCTGACTTAAAACTTACGGTACCTATAAAAATCCCGATTAGAACTACAGGAAGAAGAATTATTTTACTGATTTTCTTTTTCATCACTTAAAATTATAATAGCAGAGCGCCCGATTTTCAGATAAACTATCATAGACCAGAAAACCTATTGAACTTTTTCTGCAGCCTTATGTTGATCATTGAATTTTTCCAACACCTTGATCATGCTCTTTTCGAGTTGCTCATATGAAATTTCATCACGAGAAATATAGATGAACATGAACGCGTAGGAAGAAGTTAATTGATTAATAACAAGATACTTATTTTTTCTGAAAACTTCCCGCATAAGCCGCTTAATTCTATTACGCTGCACCGCGGTCTTCACTAGTTTTTTGGGTACCGAAACCGCTGTATTCAGTCCGGTTTCATCTGAATTATCCTCGGGAACATAGACCAGTTTTAAAGGGTATGATTTTACACTTTTACCTTCAATAAACAACCTGTCTATGATCTTCTTGCTTTTTAACCGGTCTTTCTTTCCAAACTTCTGGTTCATATCGCTGAATATGCTGTAAAAGTAGCAATTCCTAAACGAATTAAAATAATTCAAATATGATGGTAATCATATTTTTATTTTTTGATATTCAGTTACTTGGAGTCTAAAATAAGGCTTATGGGATTTCTGGAAGTATCGGTCTTAAGCCGAAAAAAAGACAGGGCAAAGTATATTCACCAGTTAATCAAGGATCTTGAGGCTCTGGATCATTTAATTAAGAACGATCTAATTGAAAAGGCTCCCATCAGGATTGGAGCAGAACAGGAGTTTTGCCTGGTTAATCATTCTTTTTTACCGGTGAACACTTCTCTGGGAATTTTAAAGGATCTGGAGGATAATCACTTTACTACTGAAATAGGTAAATATAACCTGGAGCTTAATCTGGATCCCCTGGAACTTGATTCCGATTGTTTTTCCAGACTGCATAAGAATATCAATCTCTATCTGGCTAAAGCCTCGGAAATCGCTGAACAACATGATTCCAGGATCGTACTTAGCGGAATTTTACCAACACTCAGGCACCGGCATATTTCCGAAGAATATATGACGCCAATAAGGAGATATTTTGCCCTGAATGAAGCGATCAAAAAATCACGAAAACAGGATTTCTGGATTCATATTAAAGGGGTAGACGAATTAAACCTTTTGCACGATTCGGTAATGTTGGAGGCTTGCAATACAAGTTTTCAAATGCATCTTCAAATAGATCCAGATGAATTTATTGAAAAATATAACTGGGCCCAGGCGATCGCGGGACCGGTATTAAGCGCTTGTGTAAATTCCCCTATTCTATTCGGAAAGGAATTATGGGCCGAAACCCGTATCGCTCTTTTCAATCAAAGTACCGATACAAGGGCAAATTCTTTCGTTTTGAATGAAAAACAAGCCAGGGTAAGTTTTGGATCTCGTTGGGAAACCAGAGGTATTTCAGATATTTTCAAGGATAATATTTCAAGATATCGAAGCCTGCTCACCTCAGATTTTGAATATGACAGCATGAGCAAGATCTCCGAAGGAATAATCCCAGATCTAAAAGCCTTGAATTTACATAATGGAACGGTTTACCGGTGGAACCGGGTTTGCTATGGTGTAGCAAAGAATATTGCCCATGTTCGAATAGAATGCAGGTATATTCCCGCCGGGCCAAGTGTAGTTGATGAAGTGGCTAACACGGCCTTTTGGGTAGGATTGATGAAGGGACAGCCCGAAGAATTAAAAAATATCCATGAAAAGGAAGATTTCAGGAATGTGAGATCTAATTTTTATAAGGCAGGACGAAACGGGCTGGATTCGATTTTTACCTGGAATAAAGAACAGATAAGCGCAAAAGACCTTCTATTGAAGAAGCTTTTACCCATTTCCCGAAAAGGTCTTGAAAATTGCCATATTTCTGAGAAAGACATCAATTATTACCTGGGAATAATTGAAAAGAGAATACAAACCTGTACCGGAGCTGATTGGACAGTAAAAAGTTACAGGAATCTTCAGAAAAGGAAAAAACCATTGGAAGCTTTACAGGTTTTAACTTCTCATATTTATCAGAATCAAATTCAGGATATTCCGGTTCATGAATGGGAAATTTTGGAACCTGACCTAAGCACCAGTTTTCAAATTCAACGCATCGTTAAGCATAATATGAACACCAATATTTATTCAGTAGATCCAGATGATAGCCTGGAACTGGTGATTAATATGATGCTCTGGAAAAACATTCACCATATGCCGGTAATAGATTCAAATAAGATGATCATTGGTCTTTTGAGCTGGAAGGATGTTGAGGAATTTGCTGGAAATGATAGATCGCAGCATATGTGTGTTAGGGATATTATGAAGCGGGATCTTATTATTACTACTCAGGAACAACCCCTGCAAGATGCTATTGAATTAATGAAGAAACATGAAATAGGCTGTTTGCCTGTAGTTGACAAAAACCGGCTTATAGCTATACTTACTAAGAATGACATTGACTTATGATGCCTGATTTCTATAGAGAAGATATTGGAATCGAAATTGGGAACACTAGATTTCTGAAAGTTCTAACTGGAGAAAACCCTGGACCTGTAATGATCTTTTTTGGAGGTATTCATGGTAATGAACCTGCGGGAATAATAGCCCTGGAGAGAGTTTTAAGCGAGCTGGATCCTGAGAATTTCAATGGAAGTATCTACGCTATTTCTGGGAATCTAAATGCTTTATCTAAAAACAAAAGGTTTCTTGATTATGATCTTAACAGGATGTGGACTTCAGCCCGAATGTCTAAAAGGTCTTTTGAAAGGAAAGTATATGCTGAAGATTTGGAACAACTGGAATTGGATGCTATTCTACACAAGATAATTGATAAGCATAAGACTGCGCTCTATTTTATAGATCTTCATACAACTTCAAGTAAAAGCCTTCCTTTTATAACGATCAATGATAGTATCATTAACAGGAGATTCTCAAAGCTTTTTAAGGTTCCGGTGATCCTGGGAATAGAAGAATTCCTGGAAGGTCCATTGCTTAGTTATATAAATGAACTGGGTTATGTTTCTTTAGGTTTCGAATCTGGCCAGCATACCTCCAAAGAAGCAATTACCAATGCTGAATCTTTTATAAAATTAGCCTTAAATTTTTCCGGAATAGTTGATCATATTGATATTGAGAAGGAATATAAGTTTCTTAAAAAAGCAACCAGGTCAAATGAAAAGATCTACGAGATCATATTTCGTTATAACATCAAAAGAGAGGAGCATTTTAAAATGAAACCCGGCTTTTCGAGCTTTGAAAAAGTTGAAAAAGGTACATTATTAGCCACAAGTGATGAACGAGATATCTATCTTTCAAAAACGGCAACTTTATTCATGCCACTTTACCAGAAAAAGGGTGAGGACGGTTATTATCTTATCCGGAAAATTAAACCTTTCTTTTTGAATTTATCTGCCTTGTTCAGGAATATGAACGCTGATAGTTTTCTTACTTTATTACCGGGAGTAAAATGGCAAAATTCGGCAAAATCTGCCCTTATTATAGACTTGAAAATAGCGAGATTTATGGCAAAGCCCATCTTTCATCTCCTGGGATATCGTAGCAGGGAATTAGGTCCGGATTTTATTAAGGTATCAAGCAGGGACAGGCGCTCTAAGACCCACTTGTATAAAGACCTGGCCTGGTATAAAAAAACCCTCTCGGTTAAGAAAGGGTTTTAGAATTATTATTCGGCAGAAATTAATTTTCTGAAGTATTTTCAGCTTCAGATCCTTCCCATTTGTTATTCGAGCGATCTAAATCTGCCATTAATTGTGAACTGTCAATTTCTATACTGCTAATTTTATTTTTAGCTACAGGTATTTGAAACTCGTATGAAGGTGATCCCCAGGCCCAGTCGTTTTCAACAGACCTTTTTTCTCCTTCTTTTGCAGGTTTTTCCCATCTCATCATTTGAAGAGGAATATAGAAAGTCTCCTCTGAACCGTCTCCATAGCTTACGTGGATATCCAATGGCATAGGCATAAGACCATTCCTTTGCAGTTTCACGTTAGTTACGTCTTCTTCTGAATCACTTTCAACTGAAGTGATCGCGTAATCGATGGTATTTGTAGTTCTGGTCCAGTCCTGAAGATACCAGTCTAATTCTGCACCGGAAACTTTTTCAGCAATCCTGATGAAGTCATTTGGGGTTGGATGCTTGAATTTCCACTCATCATAATATCTATTCAGTGTTTTGGCTAAATTTTCCTCTCCAATCACATATCCTAATTGAGCAAGAAATACTGCGCCTTTCGAGTAAGCTGCTGCACCATAAAGTGCATTCATTGCATATCTATCGGCATGCGTAGTTTGTGGTTGTTCCTTTCCGGAACTGGCAAGATATTGATAGCCTCTATAAGATCCTGTATGAGGATTTTCAGCATTCTTTCCAAGTACTACATTTTCAGCCTCAGAAGAAATGTAGGAAGTAAATCCTTCATCCATCCATTCATGAATGCTTTCATTTGTCGCTAATAGATGCTGGAACCAGGCATGAGCCATTTCGTGAGCAGTTACTCCAACAAGACTTCCGAAAGAACGTTCACCGGTAATAAGCGTTAACATGGCATATTCCATACCACCGTCACCACCTTGAACTACAGAGTACTGATCCCATGGATAAGGCCCGATATGCTCATTGAAATATGCCAAAAGCTCTGCTGTTTTTGGTTGAAGTTTTTCCCAGTTCTCTTTTATTTCATCATTGTCCTTATAAAGGAAATGTAAAACAGTTCCGTCTTCAGCAACTAAAGTATCATGAATGTATTCTGGATCTGCTGCCCAGGTAAAATCATGCACTTTAGGAGCTACAAAATGCCAGGTTAACTTGTCTCCTTTGGTTTTAACCTTGGTACCTTCTTTTTCGTAACCATGCCCAATTTCCTGTGGATTTTGAAGGTATCCTGTACTTCCAACGGTATAATCTTTATCGATGGTGATCTTTACATCAAAATCTCCCCAAACTCCATGAAATTCACGAGCAATGTAAGAATCTGCATGCCATCCCTGGAAATCATATTCAGCTAATTTAGGGTACCACTGGCTCATTGAAAGCGCTACGCCTTCTGAACTGTTTCTACCAGATCTCCTGATCTGTTCTGGAACCTGGCCTTCAAAATTCATATTGAAAGTAGTCTTTTCTCCAGGTAAGATTGGCTGTGCAAGCTCTACTTCGAGAACAGTACCTACTTCCTCATAATCTAATTCCTCTCCATTCTGGGTTAGGGAATTAACTCTTAAATAACCAATTTGATCTTCTGAAAGACCAGTGATCCTGCTAACAATCTCAGGGTTTTCCTTAGTACCCTTGTTCATGGTCATTCTGCTATCTGGATCTGGAACGCTTTCCAATCTTGCGTTCATTTCGCTATCCGGTTGAAAAGCATTGAAGAAAAGGTGGTAAAAAACCCTGTTCAAGGTATCAGGGGAATTGTTGGTGTAAACAAGTTCCTGGGTTCCGGAATATTTAAAATTGTCAACATTCATGTCTACTTCCATAGTGTAGTCTACATGTTGCTGCCAGTATGAGGTATTGTTCTGAGCCTGAATAAGGCCAGTGCTAATTAATAGTATACTAAATAGTATTTTCTTCATTTTAATTGTTTTTTGCGATTTGGTCTGCTAAAATAAGTGCGTTATATAAGTTGGCCATCTTGCCTGAAGTGGACAAGCTTTCAAATTTCTTGGTATTGCTGCGGTCTCCCCCTACTATTACGGTTGCATTTGTAGTTAGGCCGCTATCCATGATCACTTGCTTAACCTGAGCGGCGCTAAGCTGAGGATAATAACCTCTAATGATTGCCGCGATCCCGGCTACAGCTGGTGAAGCCATAGATGTTCCCTGTAAGTATTCGTATTCGTTATTAGGAGTGGTAGACCAGATCTTGGTACCCGGAGCGAACACATCTACGTTAGCTTTCCCGTAATTGGAAAAATCTGCGATCAAACCTGACCCATATTCATAGTTCAAGGCTCCTACCGTTAGAAAATTGTCGGCTATTTCAGTGCTATTTCCAACTTCCTGGTCGTTAGGGAAAACTCTTTTTTCATCCAGATTCAATCCTTCGTTGCCGGCTGCATTTACAATTAAAACATCATTTTCAGCGGCATATTTTATAGCGTCTATTACCCATTCTGGATTCGGAGAAAAGTATTTACCAAAACTTGTATTGATGACTTTAGCCCCATTGTCTACAGCATATCTAATTCCTAAAGCGATATCCTTGTCATATTCATCTCCGTCTGGAACGGCCCTTACCACCAGAATCCTAGCATTATTTGAAACACCTTTTATACCAATTTCATTTGTTCTATCAGCTGCGATAATACCGGCAACGTGGGTTCCGTGTTTTACATTTTCCTTATCTGGTTCAGGTCCTGAAACCTGGTTGTTACCATAATCTGTATCAGTAATATCATAAGGATCGTCACCAACCACCGCGCGGCCATCCAGATCCATATTGAAATGAGAATCCAGCCTGTCCTGGAAATATTCAATACCATCTTTTAATTCCTTTAAGGCAGCAGGAATATTTTCATCTACATTATATTGAATTTGAGTCAGCATAGATTTATACTGAGTCATTTGATCGGTTTGTGGTTGAAAGTCTGAAAGCTGCTCCTTAGTGTAATCTTCGGTGCCTAATTCAGCTGAAACCGCATTATGAGCAGCGGTCAATTGCTGATCTATCTGGCGATATTGCTCAAGGGTTTGCGTAGTTTCAGTATACTCTTTATCATACTCGGCCTTGGCAGCTTTGAAAAGGTTATACTCTTCACGATCTGCTGTGCTTATGCTACTTTCGGTCTTATCTTCGTATTTAGGTTTTAGACGCTTGTAAATACGGGTATATTCCATTTGTTCGGCAACGGCATCACCCAGGAAATTCCAACCATGGATATCATCTATATACCCATTATTATCATCATCTTTTCCATTACCGGGAATTTCATCGGCATTGGTCCATAAAACTCCTTGAAGATCTTCGTGTTCAATGTCTACTCCACTATCCACTACTCCAACGATTACTGGAGATGGCTTCGTTTTTTTTATGATTTCAGCATAAGCCTTATTTACGCTCATACCTGGGATGGTATCTGTAAGTAGATCTGAATTTGTCCAGTCCTTTAGTTGAGAATCAGAAAGATCCTTAACCTTTAAGGGAATTGAATCTATGTTCTTAACCGGAGTTGAAACAATCTTTGGTGCGGTACTGCTACATCCGGTAATTATACCTGCCGCAAACAGGGATAGAATTGTTTTAAAATAGGGTATTCTCATGATTGCTTTTAATTAAAAATGTCGTTAAAAGTGTGAACTTCATCCAGTCTTACACCTTTTTCGGTATGTTTTAGTGTTATAATTTCGTTATGGGCGTCGTGTTCCATAAATAGATAATAATTCTCATCTGCAGCTGTTTCCAGAAACTTCTTCTTTTCCGGAAGTGTATGAAGCGGTCTTGTATCATATCCCATAACATAGGGTAAGGGAATGTGTCCTGCTGTAGGAAGAAGGTCGGCCATAAAGACCAGTTTTTTGCCTTTATAATCTATATGAGGTATCATTTGCTTATCTGTATGTCCATCTACAAATAATACGCCAAAGCCCAGATCGTCATAATTTGAAAAAGTTTGATCCTCTTCCCTGTCAATAAAATGCAACTTTCCGCTCTGCTGCATTGGGATTATGTTTTCCTTCAGAAATGAAGCTTTCTCACGATCGTTTGGTTGAGTAGCCCATTTCCAATGATCTTCATTACTCCAGAACCTGGCATTTTTGAACGCCGGTTCGTAGCCTGTCCTGTCTTTATTCCATTGGATACTTCCGCCGCAATGGTCAAAATGAAGGTGGGTCATGAAAATATCGGTAATGTCATCTCTATGAAAACCGTATTTTTTTAGTGATTTATCAATGCTATGATCACCCCACTGGTAATAATAACTAAAGAACTTGTCACTTTGTTTATCTCCCAGCCCTGTATCTATTAACATGAGCCTGTCGCCATCTTCAATAAGCAAACAACGCGCTGCGATGTCTATCATATTGTTATCGTCGGCTGGATTTGTTCTGTTCCAGAGGCTTTTAGGAACAACTCCGAACATCGCGCCACCATCCAGTTTGAAATTTCCTGCTTCGATGGGGTATAAAGTCATCGTTAAATTTTTTAAAAATTCACCGCAAAATAGAAAAAGTTAAAGCCTTATGGAATATTTTTCACTTCATTTAACAGCATGGAGTTATAGAAAGCCTTTATGCTTTAGACTCGCAGAGTAAAACATTTTAATTATTTTTAGCTTTTATAAATAAAGATTCAACCTATGATAGAATTAGCAGGGATAGTGATTTTGGGTATTTTGGCTCAATGGTTAGCGTGGAGATTTAAGATACCGGCTATTCTTCCGCTTATTATAATTGGTCTGGCTGTAGGGCCATTATCTACTTATTATACTGGAGATGGTTCTAAGCTCATTGAACCTATCTGGGACGGGAGTTCTGGATTATTTCCAGGGGATAGCCTCTTTTATTTTGTTTCGCTTGCCATAGGGATCATCTTATTTGAAGGTGGACTTACCCTTCGGAAAGGGGAAATTCTCAATGTAGGTCCGGTTATTCTGAAATTAATAACAATAGCCGTTATTGTCACCTTTTTTGGTGCCGGGATCGCGGCTCATTTTATATTCGATCTAAGCTGGCAAATCAGTTTTCTTTTTGCTGCACTTATCATTGTAACAGGTCCTACCGTTATTACTCCAATCCTCCGGAATATACCGTTAAAAAAAGATATTTCAGCAATTTTGAAATGGGAAGGAATTCTGATAGATCCCATCGGTGCACTTGTAGCGGTCTTGATGTTCGAGTTTATTAGTGCAGGAACAGGTACTGAATTTACTGAAACCGCCTTGCTGGAATTCGGTAAGATAGTCCTTTTTGGGTTTACCTTTGGTTTTACCTTTGCGCATGCTCTAGCCTTTGCAATAAAAAAGAATGTGATTCCACATTATTTGTTGAACGTACTCACCCTGGCCACGGTGCTAGGAGTTTTCGTCCTGGCAGACCTGTTTGCCCATGAAAGTGGACTTTTAGCCGTAGTGGTAATGGGGATGGTAATGGGTAATATCAACCTTCCTAACTTAAAGGAGTTGTTGTATTTCAAGGAATCTTTAAGTGTACTTCTTATTTCGATACTTTTCATATTACTGGCAGCAAACATCAATATGGAAGACCTGTTGCTGGTATACGATATCAAGGCATTGATACTTTTTGCTACCGTAGTGCTTGTAATTAGGCCTCTTGGTGTATTTGTGAGTAGTATAGGTTCTTCTCTGAAGATAAATGAAAAGCTGTTTATTAGTTGGGTTGGTCCAAGAGGTATTGTAGCGGCAGGTATCGCTTCCCTGTTTGGTCTTGAATTGGCCAGCCAGGGTGTAGAGGGTGCTGAATATATTACACCTCTTGTATTTATGATCGTTCTTGGGACCGTGCTTCTTAATGCCACTACAGCAAGGCTTTTTGCCCAACTTGTAGGAGTGTTTTTAAAGAATTCACAGGGTATTTTGATCATCGGAGCCTCGACCATTTCCAGGCTTATCGCTTCATATTTGAAGAAGAATAACCGGCACGTTGTGCTTGTAGATAGCAACGGATCGAACATTAGGAAAGCCAGGGAACTGGGGCTGGATGCCATTCAGGAGAATGTGTATTCAGATGATCTAATAAATAATATTGAACTTAGTGATGTTGGTTATCTTATGGCTTTAACCGGAAATACTGAGGTGAATACCAATGCCATTGAAAAGTTCAGAAAACATTTTGGTGAAAATGGTTCTTTTAGGGTGGTATCTTCAGATGAAATGTATGATCCTGAGAATAATCCTAAAGAAGGCTTGTTCTCCCAGACAGATGATTATATAAAACTTACCAATCTTGCCAGAAAGTACCCTTCAATTCATGAAGTAGAGCTTAATTCTAAAGAGCATTACGAAGGTTTAATCGAAATAAGCAAAACCGATTCCGATATCATTCCTTTATTCGTTAAAAACAATGAGGGAGAGTTAAGTATAATTCCTTCAAACAGTATGGAAGTGGAGATCGAAGAAGGTTTTTTGCTGGTTTACCTTGGTAAACAAATGGATAGCGGAGAAAGCGACGAAAAGGAAAATATCGAAGAAAATATAGAGCAGGATTAGGCCTGCTCTTCTTCCATTTCCTCAATTAGTTCGTCTGTAATTTCCAGGTTATGATAAACGTTCTGAACGTCATCGTCATCCTCGAATTTTTCAATCAGGTTTAGAATCTTTTTCGCGTCTTCTACAGGCAATTCCAATGTGTTTAACGGGATTCTTTGAACTTCAGAATTCTTTGGCTCTATCTTGAGCTCTTCTAGTTTGGACGACATCAAACCGAAATCTGTAAAATCTGTAAAAACGGTAAGAAATTCATCATCCTTTTCAAATTTTGATGCTCCTCCTTCAATAAGTTCCAATTCGAATTCTTCCAGATCCAATTCGATCTTTTCCCTCTCAATTACGAAAACCCCTTTTTTATCAAACAGGAATTCCAGGGATCCGTTGGTACCGAGACTACCTCCATTTTTTGAGAATATCGATCTTACGGAAGCTACGGTTCTATTGGTATTATCGGTGGTACATTCAACAAAAATGGCAATTCCATTGGGCCCATAACCTTCAAAAGTTACTGTTTCATAACTATCAGCATCTGCCCCACTGGCTTTCTTTACAGCACGTTCAATAGTATCCTTGGGCATATTCACACCCTTGGCATTCTGAATCGCGTTTCTAAGAGATGGATTAGCTTCAGGGTCGGGTCCTCCACCCTCTTTAACGGCCACGGTGATCTCTTTGATCGCCCTGGTGAACTGTTTCGCTCGTTTTTTATCTTGTGCTCCTTTTCTGTGCTTTATATTCGCCCATTTACTATGTCCGGCCATAATTTAGTCTGTAGTCTTTATTTTGAGTCGATAGATTTTCTATCGATTAACTCAATATCACAAAAATAAAAAAATGTTGCGGAATTAGGTTGAATAAGAAGACCTCGCAGGTTTCTGAAACCTGTGAGGTCTATTTAGTTTTTGCGTTAGGGATAGCAGTGGCAGCTTTTTGGCAGCGATAGCGTCCAAAAACTAGAACGGATAGCCCGCCGCCGACCATGGGTGGCGGAACGCCCAGATTAAGGCTATAAAAATTCTATGATTAATCGTTCAGTTTAAGAACAGCCATAAACGCTTCCTGTGGGATCTCTACATTCCCAACCTGACGCATACGTTTCTTACCTTTTTTCTGCTTTTCCAGAAGCTTTCTTTTACGGGAGATATCTCCACCGTAACATTTAGCAGTAACGTCTTTCCGAAGGGCTTTTACAGTCTCACGGGCGATGATCTTCGCACCAATGGCAGCCTGGATTGGAATATCGAATTGTTGTCTCGGTATGAGTTCCTTGAGCTTTTCACACATTTTCTTACCAATATCATAGGCATTATCCACGTGTAACAAAGCAGAGAGTGCATCCACTTTATTCGCATTTAAGAGAACATCTACTTTTACCAGTTTAGACTCACGCATTCCAATTGGAGCGTAATCGAAAGAAGCATAACCTCTTGAAACTGTTTTCAACCTGTCGTAGAAATCAAAAACGATCTCAGCCAACGGCATATCGAAGGTTAATTCCACTCTTTCCGGCGTTAAATAAGTCTGATTAGTGATCTCCCCTCTTTTTTCGATACAAAGGGACATAACCGGACCAACAAAATCTGATTTTGTAATGATACTTGCCTTTATATAAGGTTCTTCTACTCTGTTGAGCGTAGAAGGTTCAGGAAGGTCTGATGGGTTATTGACCAGGATAATATCATCTGGATTCTTATTGGTATATGCATAATAAGATACGTTAGGAACCGTAGTAATTACGGTCATATCGAACTCACGTTCCAGCCTTTCCTGAATGATTTCCAAATGAAGCATTCCAAGGAAACCACAACGGAAACCGAATCCCAGGGCGGCAGAACTCTCTGGCGTGAACACCAGTGAAGCATCGTTCAACTGAAGTTTCTCCATGGAAGCTCTCAGTTCCTCATAATCTTCAGTATCTACAGGGTAAATTCCGGCGAAAACCATTGGTTTTACGTCCTCAAAACCTGCCACGGCTTCTGTAGTAGGATTCACCGCGCTGGTAATGGTATCACCCACTTTAACTTCGCGGGCATCCTTGATCCCGGTAATTAGGTATCCCACATCACCGGTCTTTATTTCTTTTCTCGGAAATTGCTTTAAGCGCAGCGTTCCAACCTCATCTGCATCATAGGTCTTGTCTGTTGCTACGAACTTAATTTTCTCACCTTTTTTAATGGAACCGTTTATAACCCGGAAGTAAGTCTCAACCCCACGAAAAGGATTATAAACCGAATCAAAGATCAAAGCTCTTAAGGGTGCATCTACCTTTCCACTAGGTGCTGGTATTCTCTGAATGATGGCATCAAGAATTTCCTTGATTCCAAGTCCGGTTTTAGCACTGGCCGGGATCACTTCAGAAGGATCACAACCTAGCAGGTCTACGATATCGTCTGTAACTTCTTCAGGATTTGCACTTGGAAGATCTACTTTATTAAGTACCGGAATAATTTCCAGGTCGTTTTCCAGAGCCAGGTACAAATTTGAAATAGTTTGCGCCTGAATGCTTTGTGCGGCATCTACTACAAGTAATGCTCCTTCACAAGCAGCTATAGAACGGGAAACTTCGTAGGAAAAATCTACGTGACCGGGAGTATCAATAAGGTTTAAAACATATTCTTCACCTTCATGCAGGTAATCCATTTGGATGGCGTGAGATTTAATAGTGATCCCACGTTCGCGCTCCAGATCCATACTGTCCAGCAACTGCTCCTGTTTCTCCCTTTCGGTCACAGCGCCTGTATAGTCCAGTAAGCGATCGGCTAAAGTACTTTTTCCGTGATCAATATGTGCGATTATGCAAAAATTCCGAATGTTCTTCATCTCCAAATTTCACAGCTATTTTAATAGCAATAAATAACTCAATTAAGTTTGCAAATATAGTTTATTTGTATGTCTTCAGAGAATAATTCTAAATTGTTCCATATTCTATAAAAGTCAACAACTTTTATAAAAAAATTATATAAGTACTTGTTTAAATTAAAAAAATATACATACTTTGTTAAAACTCTTTTGTTATTTTAATAAAGCTACCCAAATCATTATTATAAACAACAGCTAATGGATAATAAAATTTTAGGAGTAGATATTGGTGCTACCAAAATTCATCTTGGTGTTGTTGAAGGTAATAAGGTGATACAGGAGGTTCAATTTCCAACCCTCCCTGATGCTTCCAAAGAAGATATAATACATAACCTCATTAATGGTATCGAATCACTTGGAGATCATGACCTACAAGGTATTGGAATAGGGGTTCCTGGCCTGGTTGATGAGAAAAAAGGAATCGTCTTTGATCTTTTGAATATATCTTCCTGGAAAAGAGTGGAGCTTAAAAAACATCTTGAAGATCATTTTAAAATTCAGGTGATGATCACCAATGATGCTAATGTTTTTGCTCTCGGAGAGAAGATCTTTGGAAAAGGTAAAGATTACAGGAGTATGGTAGGGATCACCATGGGAACTGGTTTTGGCACAGGTATTATAGCGAATAATAAGCTTTATTCCGGTAATCTTTCCGGTGCCGGAGAACTGGGCAGTATTCCTTATTTAGATAAGACAATAGAAGATTACTGTAGTGGAAAGTTTTTCCGGGAGCAATATAATTTGAGCGGAACCACCGTTTTCAAAAATGCTGAAAAAGGTGATCCTGAAGCTCTAAAGATTCTGGATGAATTTGGAGTACATCTGGCCAACGCTATAAAAACCATACTTTATATCCTTTCTCCAGAAGCAATTTTTCTGGGAGGTTCGGTAAGCAGATCATTTAAATATTTTGAAGCGAGTTTATATAACTCATTGGAAAGCTTTCCTTTCAAAAAGATTCTGGAAATGCTGGTAATTCAAACCGCATACACTAATAATATTTCGATCTTAGGTGCTGCGGCACTTATTATTTCAGAAGCCGAGAATAAAAAAGACTCAAACAAATCTTTATCATCTTAAATATCACTTCAAATCAATATGGCAAACTCAGTTGCAGAAGAAAAAGCTAATCGGGTAGAAGGAAGTACAACCCGGTCCATAATTATCATAGGAGCTTTATTTTTCATTTTCGGGTTCGTTACCTGGCTAAATTCCCTATTAATACCCTACCTGGAAATTGCGTGTGAACTAACCAAATTCCAGTCTTTTTTCGTCACTTTCGCATTTTATATAGCTTATGTGGTGATGGCACCGGTTTCAACCAAAACCCTGAATTGGTTAGGCTTTAAGAAAGGAATGTCTGTCGCATTGGTGATCATGGCTTTTGGAGCCTTGTTATTTATTCCTGCTGCTATTACCAGAACCTACCTGCTTTTTCTTTCAGGCTTGTTTATAATGGGTAGCGGACTCGCAATTCTGCAAACTGCATCAAATCCATACGTGACCATAGTTGGCCCGGCAGAAAGTGCTGCTAAGCGTATAAGTATCATGGGAATCTGTAATAAACTTGCCGGGGCTATTGCTCCAATATTGATCGGATTTTTCCTTCAACTTGAAAAGGCAGATGAACTGCAATCGGATATAGCCAACCTCACTTCCGCCGAAAGGATCAACGAATTAAATGAAATGGCTTTAAGAGTGATCCCACCATACATAGGGATAATCGCCGTTCTCTTGATACTGGCTTTTTGGGTTTTTAAATCCAGCCTTCCAGAAGTAGATACCGATGAGGAAGATGAAACTCTTTCAACAACCAACGCGGGTAAAACCAGTGTTTTCGATTTTCCACATGTTATCCTGGGTGTTATAACGCTTTTCCTTTACGTAGGAGTAGAGGTGATCGCCGCAGATAGTATTATAAGTTATGGTGCCTCACAGGGAATCGCCCTTACTACAGCTAAGTATTTTGCTACCGGAACCATGGTTTCGATGGTGATTGGTTATATCATAGGGATAATTACCATTCCAAAGGTAATAAGTCAGGAAAATGCTTTAAGAGTTTCCGCGGTACTGGGAATTGTATTCTCCATTCTGGCGATTTTTACAGAAGGCTATGTATCTCTAGCATTTATCGCATTATTAGGATTGGCGAATTCATTAATGTGGCCTGCGATCTGGCCCATGGCCCTGGCCGATGTAGGTAGATTTACGAAAGCTGCTTCCTCACTACTGGTGATGGGTATAGCCGGGGGAGCAATAATACCGCTGGCATATGGAGCTTTGGCAGAAACCTGGAATCCGCAGGATGCTTACTGGGTGATGATACCATGCTACCTGTTCATCCTATATTTTGCCGTATTGGGATATAAAATTAGAAGATCATGAGACCTTATATTCTAGCTGAAAATAACTGGAGAATTATTAAGGATGAAGAAATTGAAGTTGCTGTCCTCACCTGGGGTGCTACTGAAGCGCATAATTATCATTTACCCTACGGAACAGATAATTACCAGGTAGAGGCGGTTGCTGCCGAAGCTGCGAAGTTGGCTTTCGAAAATGGAGCTAAGGTTAAACTGCTTCCAAATATCCCCTTTGGAGTGAATACGGGGCAGGCCGATATAACTCTTGATATTAACCTGCTTCCAAGTACCCAACGGGCAATACTTTATGATATTATTGAAGTTCTCGACCGGCAAAATATTCACAAATTTATCTTGTTAAACGGTCACGGAGGCAATAATTTCAAACCTATACTGAGAGAATTGGGATATAAGTTTCCAAAAATGTTTCTGGTTACTTCAGATTTTTTCAAGTTTTCAGAAAAGACTGAATTTTTTGAAGAGGAGGGTGATCATGCAGATGAAATGGAGAGCAGTCTTATGCTGCATCTGAGACCAGATTTGGTTTCAGATCTTGAAAAAGCTGGAGATGGCAAGGAGAATAAATCTAAAATTACCGGAATCAGGGAAGGATGGGCCTGGGCCGAAAGACAATGGTCTATGGTAACTAAAGACACCGGAATTGGAAATCCCAGGAAAGCGACCTCAGAAAAAGGTGAAGGATTTTTTAATTTGGTTTCGAGAAAATTGGCAGAACTTATAATTGAAGTTTCTGAAATTAATATTGATGAACGCTACGAACAATAACGCGCCTGTTCGCTAACTGGCCAGATAAATTCCAAAATATGATTTCAAATTTTACCAAATATCTCATTTGTCTAGGAATTGCTTTAAGCCTGAACCTATCAGGTTTTGGAATGCAAAATTCCGAAGAAACTCCTTCGATCATTCCTATGCCTCAAACTTTGAATTGGGAATCGGGAAGTTATAGTATCCCAAACAAAAATATCATTTGTTTTAATGAAACTGCCGCTAGTTCAACTAAATGGATCCAGAAACTACTTCAGGCTGCAGGTACAAAGACAGAATTAAAAGAGGGTGATAATTGTGGTAACTGGAATCTTCAGGTAGATGCGGGATTAAAGACAGACCTCGGTGAGGAGGGATATCAGTTAGTGATCAATTCTTCTGGAATTAGCATAAAAAGTGCAACCGAGGCCGGTATGTTCTACGGGATTCAAACCTTGAGACAAATGTTCCCGCCAGAAATAGAAAGCGGTAAATCTTATTCTTCAATCAAACTAAAATTTGTAGAAATTACTGATAATCCTGCTTATTCCTGGAGGGGAAGTATGCTGGATGTGGCCCGTAGTTTTCTATCAAAGGAATATATAAAGAAGCATATAGACAGGATGGCTTTTTATAAAATGAACCGTTTACATCTCCATTTAAGCGATGATCAGGGCTGGAGAATAGAGATCAAAAAATATCCAGAACTTACCGAAACAGGAGGGAAGAGTGCAGTTAAAAATGGAAGATCGGGATTTTTGACCCAAAAGGAATATATCGAGCTTCAGGAATATGCTGCCAGGAGAAATATCGTGATCATCCCGGAAATTGATATGCCTGGCCACGTTTATGCCGCTCTTGCTTCTTATCCGGAATTGAACTGTGATAACAATAAAAATATTGAGCCTAAAAGGGCAACTCCTCCCGAATTATATGATGGTTATAATGTTGGCTGGACCAGGTTATGCCTGGAAGATGATAAAACTTATGAATTCGTTGAAAATATTATAAAGGAGTTATCTGAAATCACTACCGGAAAATGGATTCATATTGGTGGTGATGAGATCGAGGATCCTTTATATGAGGAATTCATTCAAAAAGCAGATGCAATAGTTAGAAAATATGAAAAATCTGCCATTGGCTGGGAAGAAAGTGCTAAAGCTGAATTAAGTGATAGTTTTATAGTACAAAGATGGAACGGTGAGACAGAAATAGCCAAAGACCAGAAAATAATAGATTCCTTCTGTAAATTCTTTTACCTGGATCACGGAAACGTTCAAGACCAGGAAAACACTTATAAATGGTGTAATAAAGAAGGGGTGAGCCTGGAAAAGGTTTATAGTTACAATACAAACGATAAACGGGTTATTGGTGTGGAAGCTCCTGTTTGGAGTGAGCTGGTGATAAGTGATGACCGGGCAGACGACAGGTTATGGCCCAGAAGCATTGCCATGGCTGAAGTAGCCTGGACAAATGCTGAAAAGAGAAATTTCCAGGATTTTACGGAAAGGCTGGCTGAACACGGGCTTAGAATGGATGAACTTGGAATAAACTATTTCAAAAGCCCGGAAGTGAAATGGAGAAACACAGGAGAAAAAGGAGTTTTCTCTGAAAAACTTTCAAATGAAGAAGATGAATAAAAAGAATCCGGATACAGAGAAAGTATCGAATTACGATCATCTGGAAAAGATGAACACGCTTGAATTATTGTCGAATATTAATAAAGAAGATCAATCTATAGCTGGCAATGTTAAAAAACAGATCACATATATAGAAAAACTGGTAGATATCATCGTTCCTAAAATTAAAAAGGGAGGAAGATTGTTTTACATAGGCGCAGGAACCAGTGGAAGATTGGGAGTCCTGGATGCTTCCGAGTGTCCGCCAACATTTGGGGTGAGTCCGGGAATTGTGATAGGATTAATCGCTGGAGGGGATACTGCTTTAAGAAATGCTGTAGAAAATGCAGAGGATGATACCAACCAGGCCTGGAAAGATCTTCAGGAACATGATATTTCAGAAAACGATGTGGTAATTGGCATCGCTGCTTCAGGAACTACGCCTTATGTAATTGGTGGGATCAAGGACTGCAGAAAACAGGGAATTGTTACCGGCTGTATTACCTGTAGTTCTGGAAGCCCGCTGGCAGAAGCTTCAGAATATCCTATCGAAGTGGTAACAGGTCCGGAATTCGTTACTGGAAGTACACGGATGAAAGCAGGAACTGCCCAAAAAATGGTGCTTAATATGATCTCTACATCCGTAATGATCAAACTGGGAAGAGTAAAAGGAAATAAGATGGTAGATATGCAGCTTTCCAATGTTAAGCTGGTAGGCCGTGGAACCCGTATGATCATGGAGGAACTTGGAATTGAAGAAGAGGAGGCTGGAAAACTATTAATGAAACACGGAAGTGTTCGTAACGTGCTTAAGAATTATAAGCAGGATGAATAACTGATCTTTTGGCCGCTTTCGGCCGAAATGACAAATTTTATTCATTCAGCCATTTATATGTAAACAATGAATAAACTTTTACTCCTATTAGTTGTGTTATTTCTTGGAGGTTCTTTACTCTATTCCCAGAAAACTCCGCGTAGCTATATAGCATATCGAACTATAGATTCCATTGAAGTTGATGGTCTTGCCAACGAAGCTTCCTGGGCCAAGGTAGATTATAGTTCAGATTTCATAGATATTGAAGGTGAGAAAACTCCAAAATATAGAACCAATGTCAAAATGTTATGGGACGACACCTACCTGTACTTTTATGCAAAGATGGAGGAGCCCCATATTTGGGCTACTTTAAAACAAAGAGATACCGTTATTTTTTACAATAACGACTTCGAGATTTTTATAGATCCAGACGGTGATTCCCATAATTACATGGAATTTGAAATGAATGCCCTGAACACGGTTTGGGATCTTTTCATTGTTAAACCCTACCGTGAGCCTTCTCCAATTATCGACAATTGGACCATCAATGGATTGAGAACTGCTGTAAACATTAATGGTACTTTGAATGATCCTTCAGATGAAGATAATTTCTGGAGTGTTGAGGTTGCTATTCCATGGGAAGTTCTTGAAGAGGCAAATGTTTTTGGAGATGGCCATATTAACAATTTCTGGCGTGTCAATTTTTCGAGGGTTAACTGGGATTTTGATCTGGATGGAAATACCTATTCGCGAAAGACCGATGAAAATGGAGATTTTCTACCGGAATATAACTGGGTTTGGTCACCCCAGGGAGTTATTAATATGCATGAACCAGAGCATTGGGGTTATGTATACTTTTCCTCTAAGAATGCCGGTGAAACAGATGGATTTAAAATTCCGCTGGATGAGCAGATAAAATGGGCACTTTTTAAACTTTATAGAGCTCAGAAAGCTTATAAGCGTAAAAATGGCAAATGGGCAGAAGAGATAGGGGAAGTTTTAAAGACGCCTATGAAGATTAACGATCAGGTCTTGGATACAGAACTCGAAAACCATTCCACAGGTTGGAATATTTTAGCAAAAAGTCCTTTTACAGGGGAAACCTATATAATCAAAGAAGACGGTCATTTAACTAAACTCTAATTACTTATGAAACAAATCTCCAGGCTTTTCATTTTAATGTTAGCGATCTCTATATTTTCCTGCGCCGAAAGATCAGCTGATTCCGAAGAAAATAAAGATTCAACAGCAGAAGTATCAGAAAAGAAGAAGGAAGGCTTCAAAATCTGGGTATGGACAGGCGCTAATAATAAGAGAACAGATTCATCGTATACTGCAGAATATAAAAAGTATGCTGAGAATGGCATAGACGCGGTATTGATCAATACAAATACAGATCCAGAACTTCTTTCCAGGGTTACTCCTTTGGCAAAAAACGAAGGTTTAGAAGTGCATGCCTGGATCATGGCCATGAATAGACCTGGAGACAGCGTAGCTTTGGAGCATCCAGACTGGTATGCCGTAAGCCGTGACGGTAAATCTACTCATGATACAAGACCTTATGTAGATTACTATCAGTGGATGTGCCCTACAAGGAAGGAATCCCGTGAACACGTACTTGGTTTGGTAGAAGGTCTTTCCAAGGTGGAGGATGTGGCCAGTGTTCATCTCGATTATATAAGGCTACCGGACATTTTTCTACCAATTGGGCTTTTACCAAAGTATGATCTACAGCAGGAGGAAGAACTTCCTGAATTTGATTTCTGCTATTGCGATGTTTGTATTTCAGAATTTGAAAAAGAGCATGGCAAAAACCCGAGAGATTTTGAAAATCCGGCACTGGATATGGAATGGAAACAATTCAGGTTGAATAAGATCAAATCGGTTGTAGACGAGGCTTATTCCGTAGTGCACGAAAATGGTAAAAATTTAACTGCGGCAGTTTTTCCTTATCCTGAAATGGCTGATCATATGGTAAGGCAGCGCTGGGATAAGTGGAAGATCGATGCCGTTCTCCCAATGATCTATCATAACTTCTATAATGAGGATATTGATTGGATTGGCTATGCTACTAAACAGGGAGTAGAAGATCTGAAAGGAAGGAATACAGAATTACATTCCGGTGTTTTTATTCCAAGTATGACAGCTGACGACCTACAGAATGCTATAGATGAAGCTAAAAATAACGGTGCTTTAGGGATCTCGTTATTTGATGGAGGTGCGCTTAAAAAGGAACATCTCGATGTGCTTAAAGCCTTGAAATAGATCAACAATCTGAACTTTTTACTATCCAATTTAAATGTTAAATTATTTAAGACTAAAACTTAAATAATCATTCAATTCTTTAAACAGATAAAATTATAAATTAATATAATTTTATCTATCCAATATTAGTTCTATAAAAAAATTGAAAAAGTAGTCTTATTTTAATGGAAATTTTTAAATTTACTGATGAAAATTATATTTTAGGTTATGGAATTGATATATTAACTTAAAATATGTCTTTTAGAGTATTAACATAATTTAACTAGCTAATCAAACTAATTGTGTGTTAAGAAAACGCAATCGAATTATTCACAAAAACTAAAACCAATGGTCAAAAAATTACCTTACATGCTGGCTGCAATGTTTTTATTTTTTCAAAGCATTGTTGCCCAGGAACAGGTCGTAACAGGAAATGTTACAGATGGGGAAACCGGTCTTCCGCTTATGGGAGTTACTATTGTTGAAATTGGAACCAGTAATGGTGCTGTTACCGATTTTGACGGTAACTATACTATAGAGGTGTCCCCAGATGCGATCCTTGAATTCTCGATTCTTGGATATGGGAGACAGGAAATACCTTTGGATGGTAGAACTACTTTAGATGTAATAATGTCTGAAGATGCAGAGGCCTTAGATGAAGTCGTGGTTACCTCACTCGGTTTAACCAGGGAAAAGAAATCCCTGGGGTATGCGGTTACCGAACTTCAATCTGAAGAGGTGAATGAGGTGAAAGACTTTAACGTTGCGAATTCTCTCGTTGGTAAAGTTCCGGGATTGGTAGTTAACTCTTCTGGAGGGGTAGGATCTGGATCCAGGATCACTATTCGTGGTAATAACACTTTAACAGGTAATAACCAGGCTTTGATCGTTGTAGATGGTATTCCAATCGATGCATCCGGGAACGAATCTGGTGGTAGTATTTTTAACAGTACAGTGACTGGAGGAGGTATCACCGATATCAATCCATCTGATATAGAGTCTGTATCTGTACTAAAAGGACCTAACGCGGCGGCACTTTATGGATCTCGTGCAGCCAGTGGTGTTATTCTTATTACCACTAAAAAAGGTACAAGGGGAAGAGGTCTTGGTGTTTCTATTAACTCGAACGTGGTTTTTGAAAACCCAATGTTTCTTCCAGAATTTCAGAATGAATATGGACAGGGAAATAACGGAGCGTATTATGCCGATCTTGAAAACTTTGGAGGTTCCTCATGGGGACCAAGGTTTGATGGATCCAGTCAGTTGTATTATACCGGTGAACAACGCCCATACGAGGCCCAACCAAATAATATTGATGAGTTCTTTGAAACGGGTTTACAAGCGATTAATACGGTTGCAATAGATAAAGGAGGAGAGAATTTTAGTACTCGTTTTTCTTATACTAATAACAATACGAGTGCAGTTCTTCCAAATTCAGATTTACAAAGTCATAACTTTAACCTGAGAGCTCTGGTTGATCTTTCAGACAAGTTTCATATAGACAGTAAAGCCACTTATTTTACTCAGGATCTTAATAACAGGGTGAACCTTGGTACTGAAGGTGTGCTTGCTTTTGTATACAGAACTCCTAGAAACGTTAGAACTTCCGACCTTAGAAGATACAAACCTTCACTTTGGGAAGATCCTTCAATGTTTGCTGATGAGTATGCCGCGATTAGTTATGCCGGCCAGAATAAAAGTATAGGTAACCCATACTGGATGTTGAATGAAGATCAAAACGATGAGCGTAGAGACAGGTTTATTGGTTTTACAAAATTAACTTATGAATTCAATGACTGGCTATCGCTATTCGCCAGGGTAGGAGGGGATATTACCAATTCCAGAACAGAATATGTTCAGAATTATGGGCATCATTTCTTCTATACAGGTAGATTAAACTTCGGAACTTTTAAAAATACTGAACTAAATGGAGATTTCCTTTTCACAGCAAATAAGGATATCACCGATAAGTTCAACCTTGTTGCGAATTTTGGTGGTAACCTTTCAAAAAGAACTTCAGAAGGAGTGATCGTTAGAGGTCAGGATTTCCGATTACCTTCAAGAGTATTCTTAAGTAATACGAATATCCAAACAAGTACGCATAATCCGCTTCAGATCAAAAAAGTGAATTCATTATACGGTCAGCTAAGTCTTTCCTATGATGATTTCTTATACCTTGACCTAACAGGAAGAAACGACTGGTCTTCAACTTTGGCAGAAGACAACCGCTCTTATTTTTACCCATCGGCGAGTTTATCGGTTCTTGTAGATCGTTTTATCGATCCGGACAAAGACTGGCTGAATATGCTGAAATTAAGAGGAAGTTGGGCAGATGTTGGTAACGATACTGGACCTTACCAGTTATACCAGACTTTCAGCGTTCCAACGCAAGGATATCTTGGTCTTACTGTTCTTAACGGACCAGAAGTTAGGTTGAATCCAGATCTAAAACCTGAGAGTGTACAATCTTCAGAAGTTGGTCTTGAATTCAATATGTTCGGGAATCGTTTTTACGGAGATTTCTCTTATTACTCTATTAGAACAACCGATATGATCTATAACGTTCCGGTGCCTCCGGGAACAGGATTTACCTTCTTTAAGGAAAATGTTGGTGAGGTAAGGAATAAAGGTTTTGAAGCGCTAATTGGTGGATCACCAATTCGTACAGAGAACTTTAAATGGGAAACATCGCTTAACTTCTCAACCAATAATAACGAACTTGTTGCCTTAATCGACGGTCTGGAAACTTTGCCTTTAAATACATTAGGTAACTTTTCTGTGAGAGCAAGTGTTGGTGGTGGAATAGGAGACCTTTACGGTACTACCTGGAAAACTAACGAAGATGGTGAAAGACTTGTAAACGCAGAAGGATTCCCATTAGCTGGTGAGGTTGAAAAACTTGGAAATGCTCAACCAGACTGGATAGCCGGTTTTTCTAATACCTTTACTCTGAATAACTGGAGTTTGAGATTTCTTGTAGACGGTAGATTTGGTGGTGAAATTTATTCTGCTACTTCATCCTATCTTGATGCAGCCGGTGTATCTGAAAGAACCCTGCAATTTAGAGATGGAGGAGTTGTTGTAGACGCAATAAATGAAGGAACAGGAGCACAAAATACTGAATCTATCACCGCTCAGGAATACTGGGGTAGCTATTCAGGAATTACTTCCAACTATATTTATGATCAAACTAATGTGAGATTAAGAGAATTTGCCTTAAATTATAGGTTCCCTTCAGATATGGTAGGGCAAATTGGATTAAGCCAGGCTTCTATAGGTTTAATTGGAAGAAACCTATTCTTCTTTTATAAGGATGCTGAGGATATAGATCCTGATTCTTCTATAGGTACTGGTCTTTCTGGTCAGGGAATTTCCTTGAACAACGCACCATCTCTAAGAAGCATTGGACTGAATTTGAATATTAATTTTTAAAAAAGAGTTATGAAAGGAATATTAAAAATCTTCAGTGGAAGCCTGTTACTTTTGGTCTTTTTGATATCAGGATGTTCAGACTTCGAAGAAATAAATACCCAACCGGATGCTTTTACCTCGGAAGAGGTAAGTGCTAAGTATTTTCTTACCGGTTTACAGATCGAACTTTATGCTCCAAATAGATTCCCTTACTGGAGAGCACAGTTAATTCATGCCGACCGTTTCGCCGGGCAGTTTACCTTCGGTTTTAATGGTTGCTGGTGGACAGACGGCCTTGCTTATAGTTACAATGTAGGTTATACCGATGCCGCTTACGACTGGTTAGCCGGTTATTTAGGAAAATTCAGTACCTATCAGAATTTTGTAAGGCCTGGAGGAGAACTGGAAAATGATAAATTCTATGCTATTGGATTGATCATGAAAGGTCTTTACTACCAGATGTACACAGATACTTTTGGAATGGTTCCTTATACAGAGGCGTCGAATCCTGATATCGTAACACCAAAATTTGATACACAGGCTGAAATCTATCAGGGTGTGATTGCTGAACTTGATGAAGCAATGAGTATTATTGGTGAAGAAAGCATCACAGGTGAAGGGCTTGAATTTTTAGCAGAAAATGATCTTTTCTTTAACGGAGACCTTCAGAAGTGGAAAAAACTGGCCAATACTCTTAAGCTCAGAATGGCTTTAAGAGCTCAGGGAGCTCCTGGAGCAGATTTCGCTTCTGCCGCGATCTCTTCTGCGCTTCAAAATCCGTTGCTAACAGCAGCTGATGAAAATGCGCTTATGGAGAAGGATACCGAGATAGACCAGTTTGGAAATGCTGCTTATGGAGATATCTGGCATAACTTCGGAGGCCTTGGTTCTAAGTGGAAAATAGGAAAGACCCTTGTTGATTATTTAAGAGATAACAACGATCCCAGGCTTCCTTACTACGCCGAACCCATTATTGGAGGAGACGTAACCTTTACCAGGCCCGCTGAAGGAAACGGTGTAGCCTTATTTGACAAGTACGTAGATTTTATCTTGGAACAACTTGATAATGCCGGTGTCGATTACACCCGAAGTGGTTCGGCCGATGAGTTTACTATATCTGTATCAGGAGGGCCTTATTATGTTGGCCAGCCTACCAGGCTAAATGGCGATGTCTATCCTCATATTAAATATGAACTTTTCTCTGCTCCTGCAGAACTGGTTGTAAACCCTAAGAACAGTGGAGCTCCAATCGCTCCTGAAGTAGTGATGACGGCTGCTGAAGGAAACTTTTTACAGGCAGAAGCCGCTGTAAAAGGACTGGGATCTGGAGATGCTCAGGCGTTGTACCAGGAAGGTATCAGGCAGTCAATGCTTCAATGGAATGTTGATGAAGGTTCAATTGCTGAATTCCTGGCTAACGAAGGAATGGCCTTGCTAGATGGTAGCATGGAAGAAAACTTGGAAAAGATCGCCGTTCAGAGATGGATCGCGGCATATACAGATGGGTTTGAGGCCTGGGCGATCGTACGTGATACCGGTTACCCGGCAGAACTTGCTAACGGGGTATCAGACTACGAATTATATTCGGCAGGAACACTAAATGGTGAATACCCAGAAAGAATGAGATATGGTAACGTTGAGTATAATACCAACGGAGCTAATTTGCAGGAAGCAATCGGAGTTCAGGGACCTGATGAGCAGGGAACAGAACTATGGTGGTCTGCAGATAATTAATTGAATATTGGGATTAGCAAAAAGGGTCGTCAAATGTATTTTTGGCGATCTTTTTTATTTGTGATAATTATAATTACTAAACTTAATTCACTGCATTTAAAAACCGAATTATGAAAAAATTTATTCTAATAACAAGGTCGGTAATTGTTGTTTTTCTGGTTTCCTTTTGCTTTTCCTGTAAGGATAAAACTGAAGAAAAGGCTGAACTTTCGGAAATTGAAGAATTTTCGGTTAAGAATGATGATTTTAAAGTTATTGCCTACTGGACCGGAAGTGAGAAGATCAAACCTGAGACCGCTAAAAAACTGGACCAGGTGATCTATAGTTTTCTTCACCTGGATGGTAACATTTTAAAGGTAACCGAAAGAGATAGCCTTAGTTTAAGGCATCTTGATTCAGTAAGAAAATCGAATCCTGATCTAAAAATTCTGATCTCTCTTGGTGGATGGGGCGGTTGTGAAACCTGTTCCGAAGTTTTTTCTTCTGAAAAAGGCAGGAGTGATTTCACTAATTCTGTACAGGAAATCCTAAAGGATTATAATGCCGATGGCATAGACCTTGACTGGGAATATCCAGCTATTGCCGGGTATCAGGGGCATGCTTTTAAACCTGAAGACAGGGAAAATTTCACCCTGTTAGTAAAAAGTCTAAGAAATAGCGTGGGAGAGGATAAAGTTATCAGTTTAGCGGCTGGCGGTTTCAAAGATTTTCTGGATAAATCTGTTGAATGGGATAAAGTGATGCCACTGGTAGACCACGTTAATATCATGACCTACGATATGGTTGGTGGCGGAAGTACCAAAACAGGGCATCATACTTCCTTATACTCCACAAAAGGCCAGAGATCGTCAGCAGACAGATCTATTCAATATTTGGACTCCTTAGGTGTGCCTCTTGAAAAGATGGTGATAGGAGCCGCCTTTTATGCTCGAGTCTGGGAAAATGTAACTGATTCTTTAAATGGTCTTTATCAACAGGGACGATTCAAAGAGTCAGTACTTTATAGGGATCTAGAAAATTATGCAAAAAGATCGAACGGATTTGAATATTTCTGGGATAACGAAGCTAGTGCTCCCTATATTTACAACGCCGAAAAGGAGGTCTTCATTACCTATGACGACTCTTTATCGGTATCCGGTAAAACAGTATATGCTCTGGATAATAATCTCGGTGGAATCATGTTCTGGAGATTGTCCGGAGACAAGCCTCAGGGTTTGCTGGATGTGATAAATAATGAAATAAATAACCACGAAAATTAATTTTGCCCCTAATGACCAGAATTTTAAAGATCCTGCCGGTTTTATTCGCGCTTTTCATTTTTTCCTGTAAATCGACTAAACCTACTACCTCTGCTGAAAAAGAAACTCCCGAAACAGTTGAGGAGATCAAAATTGAAAAGGAGAAAGAGATAGATAAGGATGTTTCTAAGGAGGAAAATATTCCAGATGAGGTAATTGAGATCGAAGGCAAAGAAAGCAAGCAACCACCTTTGAATATCGAAGAGTTCAGGGCTGCCTGGGTAGCTACCGTGGCTAATATCAACTGGCCGAGTAAGTCCGGTTTATCTACCGAACAACAAAAACAGGAAGCATTAAAATTGCTGGATTTTTTAGAGTCACATAATTTCAATGCGGTTATTTTTCAGGTTAGGCCGCAGGCAGATGCCCTTTATAAAAGTGAACTCGAGCCCTGGTCTTATTTTCTTACCGGTGAGCAGGGGAAGGCACCGCAACCTTTTTACGATCCGCTTGAATTCTGGATCTCCGAGGCTCATAAAAGAGGGCTTGAACTTCATGTATGGTTAAATCCGTACCGGGCACATCATACCACCGGGGGAGAAGTAACAGAAACCTCGATTATTAAGAAGAAACCAGAGTTGGCTATAGAACTTGCCAACGGCATGTGGTGGCTGGATCCTGCAAATCCTGAAACCCAGGATCATTCCGCAAATGTTGTTATGGATATAGTAAAGCGATATGATATAGACGGCGTTCATTTCGATGATTATTTCTATCCTTATGATTCATATAATAATGGAAAGGATTTTCCGGATAATGTCTCCTTTTCGGCATATAAAAACGAAAACGGAAAGCTTACCAGGTCAGATTGGAGAAGGGATAATGTAAACCGCTTCATCAAAAGGATATATGATGAGATAAAGGCTGAAAAACCTCATGTGAAATTCGGTTTGAGTCCGTTTGGGATCTGGAGACCTGGATATCCTGAATCTGTTCAGGGATATGATCAGTATGAAAAGCTGTATGCAGATGCTAAATTATGGCTGAACGAGGGCTGGATAGATTATTTTACCCCGCAACTATACTGGCAGATCAATCAGTATGGGCAGAGTTTTCCCGAATTATTAGGCTGGTGGGAATCTGAAAACACCATGAACAGGCATCTCTGGCCAGGTCTAAAAGTAGGTCTAGGAGGAGATGAGAAGAATATTGATGAAACTATCAACCAGATCATGATCACCAGGGGAATGCTACCGGAAAGTAAAGGTTCAGTGCATTGGAGCATTGGCCCATTATTGCAACATAATGACCTTGCAAAGGCTCTGGTTGAAGGGCCTTATCGTAAAAAAGCTCTTGTGCCGGCCAGTCCGTGGTTAGATGATTCTGCACCAGAAGCACCAAAAGTTACTACAACAATAGAAAACGACAGACTCAAGATGAACTGGCTTGTTGGTCAAAATGAGGATATAGAAAAGTATGTGCTTTGGTTTAAATATGAAGAAGGGAACTGGGATTATAAAATTCTTGATGGGAACACGAATAATTACAGTTTGCAGAATGTGGTAGGTGAGAAAAAGAGATTTATGGATAAGATTGGGATTACCGCTGTAGACAGATTAGGAAATCAAAGTGATTTTGAAGAAATAGATCTAAATAATGAATAAATGAGCCCATTACTGGTTTTCGGAGTTATAGCCGCCTATTTTATTGTGCTTTTAGGAATTAGTCATTTCACTTCCCGAAAGGCAGATAATGAAACTTTCTTTACAGCAAATAGGCAATCTCCATGGTATCTGGTGGCATTTGGAATGGTAGGTGCCTCCCTTTCCGGGGTTACCTTTATTTCGGTTCCCGGGGAAGTCGGAAACTCTAATTGGACCTACCTGCAGTTCGTCATGGGAAATATGGTGGGGTATGCCGTGATCGCTTTTGTACTAATTCCGCTTTTTTACAGGCTAAAACTCGTTTCAATTTATGAATATCTACGGGATAGGTTCGGAATGAGATCTTATTACACAGGATCGGTTTTTTTTCTGATCTCCCAGACCATAGGGGCTTCCTTCCGGTTATTCCTGGCGGCAGTGGTATTGCAGATAGCTTTTTTCGATGCATTCGGGATCCCGTTTTATGTAACAGTTTTAACTACCATAATCCTTATCTGGCTATACACGTTCAGGGGAGGGATCAAAACCATTGTATGGACAGATACTTTACAAACCACTTTTCTTCTTCTTGCTGTGGTCATAAGTATTATTATGATCATAGACCAGATGGGACTAAGCTTTTCAGAAATGATCAGCACGGTTTCAGAAAGTAAGATGTCTACAATTTTCGACTGGGACTGGAGATCAGACAGGAACTTCTATAAAACCTTTCTTGCCGGAATCTTTATAACTATTGCGATGAACGGACTGGATCAAAATGTGATGCAAAAGAATCTTACCTGCAAGAATCAGAAGGATGCTCAAAAGAATATATTCTGGTTTTCCATTACTTTTTTCTTTTCAACGGTTCTTTTCCTTTCGCTAGGCGTGCTATTGTATAAATTCGCCATAGATCAGGGTATTTCGATTCCTGAAAGAAGTGACGATTTATATCCATTATTAGCATTAAATCATTTTGGAATACTTGCCGGGGTTGTTTTTCTGCTGGGAATTATTGCGGCTGCCTTTTCAAGTGCCGATTCAGCATTAACCGCGCTTACTACTTCCTTTTGTGTAGATATACTTGATCTTCCCAATAAAAAAACCCATCAGAAAAAAACAAGATTATGGGTTCATATTGGTTTTACCCTGCTAATGTTCCTGGTTATCATTATTTTTAATAGCTTCAATGATACCAGTGTTGTAAGTGCTGTTTTCAAGGTTGCCGGATTTACTTATGGGCCATTATTAGGCTTATTCGCCTTCGGATTATTAAATAAAAGAGCAGTGAAAGACCGGTTCGTGCCAATTATATGTATCCTGGCTCCCATAATTTCGGTTATCGTAGACCAGAATTCTGAAGCCTGGTTTAATGGGTATCAGTTCGGTTTTGAAATTTTACTGGTCAATGCCGGACTTACCTTTCTGGGCTTATGGCTGAACCATAAAAATGGCCTGGATGTTAAATAGTTTTCAAGATGGAAATAACATATAAAAGCTTCAATCTAGAGCTGAAGAATACTTTTACCATTAGCCATGGTTCAAGGGATTTTCAGCCTACACTTATAGTTATTTTGTCTGATGGTGGATTTACAGGTTATGGAGAAGCTGCCGCTACGGTATATTATGGAGTCACCGTTGAGAAAATGATCGCTTCCATTAAATCGGTTGAGTCAATAATAGCTGAAAATATTCATCGAACACCTGAGGAATTATGGGAACTTACTTTTCCTGAATTAAAAGAAAATCCGTTTGCTCAATGTGCCTTGGATATGGCTATGCATGATCTTCATGGAAAGAGAAATGGTTTACCGCTTTACAAAATGTGGGGACTCGATAATTCCAATGTTCCGCTTACCAATTATACCATAGGTATCGATACCGTAGAAAATATGGTGAAAAAGATCAGGGAATTTCCCTGGCCTCTTTATAAAATAAAGTTGGGAACAGATGACGATATTGCCATTGTCAAGGAATTACGTAAACATACAAATTCAGTATTTCGTTTAGATGCCAATGCCGCCTGGACGGTGGAGCAGGCAATTAAAAATAGCAATGCCATGAAAGAACTGAATGTGGAGTTCCTGGAGCAGCCATTAAAACCGGAGGATACCGAAGGAATGCAGGAACTTTATAAAAGATCAAGCTTACCCTTAATTGCAGATGAAAGTTGTATAGTAGAGAACGATGTTGCTGATTGCGCCCCATTTTTCCATGGAGTGAATATTAAGCTTACTAAATGTGCCGGCATCACCCCGGGGAGGAGAATGATCAAAATGGCCAGGTCTCTAGATCTAAAAGTAATGGTAGGTTGTATGACCGAATCTACCGTTTCCATGTCGGCCATTGGACAGTTGCTGCCAATGCTGGATTATGTAGATATGGATGGAGGTCTTCTAATAAAGGAGGATATAGCCGAGGGTGTAAAAGTTTATGATGCTGAGGTTCATTTTCCCGACAGAAATGGAACCGGAGCGAAATTGATTAGTTTTGAATAAAAATTGAGATACTATGAATATCAGAATTAAGTATTTGGCCATAATGGCCATTATGGTATTTGCTTCCTGCGAGGAAAAAGTGGAAGAGAAGGAAAATAACCAGGCAGAAGATGTGATCGCCGAGGTTAGAGGCGAGTACGCACCAGATAAAAGAGTCGCTCTTTTTGATATTGAAGCCGAAAAAAAGAACCAGAATTATGTTCTGAAGGGTGAATCTAATCTTCCGGATGCTGTAGCCGAGCTGAAGCAAAAAATGAAGGAACAGGAACTCAAATTTACTGATAGTATTAGTATGCTTCCAGATTCTGAAGGCCTTGAAGGAAAAACTATGGGCGTGGTAAAGATCTCTGTAGCCAATTTAAGAGATGAACCTAAGCACTCAGCGCAACTCGTTACCCAGGCAACCCTGGGCATGCCTTTAAATGTCTATAAGAAACAGGGAGGCTGGTATTATATTCAAACACCAGATGGATACCTGGGATGGGTAGATTACGGAGGTCTGGCAAGTATGACTCCAGATGAATTTTCGAAATGGAAATCGGCTGAAAAGCTTATTTACCTGAAACCCTTCGGTAATTCCTATGAGAAGCCAGACAGCGGATCTCAAAGTGTAAGCGACCTGGTAGCCGGAGACATTTTAGAACTTCTAAGCGACGAAAATAAATTTTATAGGGTTCAATATCCAGATGGTAGAAAAGCTTTTGTAGAGATGTCTGAGGCACAACCTTACCAGGACTGGCTTACTTCCTTGGATATGCAAAAAGAGGATCTGGTGGAAACTTCAAAAAAATTGATGGGTCTTCCATATTTATGGGGTGGTACCTCACCAAAAGGCGTTGACTGTAGTGGATTTACAAAAACGGTGTATTTCCTGAATGGAGTCGTGATCCCCAGGGATGCCTCTCAGCAGGTGCATACTGGAAAGTTAATAGATACTACCAAAAATTTTGAGAAGCTAATTCCTGGAGACCTGCTATTCTTCGGAAGACCAGCGACCGATTCCACTTCAGAAAGAGTAGTACACGTAGGAATGTGGATTGGAGATAATAAATTCATTCACTCCATGGGGGACGTTCATATAAGCACACTGGACTCTACAAATTCTGAATTCGACGAATATAATTTCAATCGTTACCTGCGTACCAAAAGAGTATTTAATGAAAACGATGAAAAGCTGTTGTATCTAAAGCAGAAGGATATTTTTACCGAAGCAGTAGCCGAAGAAACCACCGATTAAGTAAATTGAACTATCAAAAAAGCCCGGACCATTTGACCCGGGCTTTTTTATTTAAATAAACTATCAATAAAACTACAGGTATTTTTGATACAAATTATAGAGAATCTTGAGGTCTCCTTTTCTTAAAACAGGATTCTCATAATCTTCCTGCACAAAATGCAGTTTGAAGGATTTTACGGCATTGTTAAGGTTGGAAACATCATATCCAATAGCCTTCAAAGCGAGTTTATGGTCGAATCCGGCAGGAATCACTTCAGGAAAAAGGATCTTGTCCAGAAATGCGAGTCTGAAGTCCAAAATATCGCTTAACTCATAATCAACATGATTTTGTAGATTTTCTTGGAGTTGAATTTTTTCTATTTCTTCTTCATCAAACCATAATCCGTAGCCCTCTTCTGCAAGTTTTTTCCATGGAAAATTGGCATTCGGGTCAACCTTTCTTCCAGGTGCGATATCTGAATGTCCAATAAAGTTCTTATCCGGTATATTGTATTTAGTTTTAAGTTCCTTTAAAACATCAAGAAGACTCTGGATCTGTGCATCAGAAAAGCTTTCAGAACCATTATTGTCGAGTTCAATTCCAATAGAGGTCGAATTCAGGTCGGTAGTGGTTCCCCACATACCTACGCCTCCATGCCAGGCACGATAATAGTCATTCAGCATATGGTAGATCTCGCCATTTTTTGAAATAACATAATGAGAACTTACCTGAGCCCTGGGAAGGGTGAAAGTTTTCAGGGTCTGGCCTACCGAATCCTGCGCGGTGTGATGAATGATCACATAATTAGGTTTTCGAAGGTTGAAATTTGTGGTTCCAACCGCATATTTTCCGTAGTTAAGGGTATCAGTTTCCTTGTCTTTTTCAGGGGTGAATTCCCGGAGTTGTTTGGCATACTCCTTCACCTGCTTTTTATAGATCTTATTGGTTTTCTTATAAGGATTTGAGCTACACGAAACCAGTGCACTTGCGATAATTATAAAAAATAATTGTTTGAGTCCTTTCTTCATTTAATTAGGATTTTAATTGCCTAAAATTTCCATCTTACAAAAGCTTCCATAGCCTCATAATTGGCGAGTCCCAGTTTATGATAGTTCACTGCCGTTTCACGGTTTCTTTCCTCGGCTCTTATCCAAAACTCACGTTCGTCGTCTCCAGGGAAAACCGGACGATCTTTTTGCGACTGATGCTGGAAGATTGCATGTCTTTTCCGCTGAACTTCCTGCGGAGAAAGAGGCACGGCCATTTCGATCTCATGAACCTGGAATTCCTGCCAGGCGCCTCGGTATAACCATAACCAGCAGTCTTTTACCCAGTCTTCAGTCTTTTTAAGTCGGGTGAGGGCCTCAAGTATGATACGGAAACATACAATATGGGTGCCATGAGGATCGGCAAAATCGCCCGCTGCAAAAACCTGATGAGGTTTGATCTTTTTAAGAAGATCCATAGTTAGTTTCACATCTTCCTCGGTTACCGGGTTCTTTTTCTTTTTTCCTGTTTCATAAAAAGGAAGCGCCATGAAATGTATCTGATCATCCTTAAGCCCGGCATACCGGGCACCGGCGATCGCTTCAGTTTTTCTTATAAATCCTTTTACTTCCTGGATTTCTTCAAGGTCTATATCATTGGGTTGTTTCGTTTTAAGGAAACTTCTCATTTTGTCGTAAATCCCCTCAAATTTGGCCGTGTCTTCACCAATGCTTTTTTTGAAATCTATAGCGAATTCCATGTACCTTAAAACGTCTGTATCCCAAACTGCGGTATTTCCCGAAGTTTGATAAGCGACATGAACATCATGTCCCTGGTCTACCAGGCGAATGAACGTGCCTCCCATGGAGATGACGTCATCATCTGGATGTGGACTAAAGATCAAGCATCTCTTGTGCGAAGGTTCCATACGTTCCGGACGCTGAGAATCATCGGCATTGGGTTTACCTCCGGGCCAACCGGTTATGCTATGTTGCAATTCATTGAAAACACTAATGTTGATATCATATGCGGGACCTTGCTCAGTAGCCAGCTGAGCCATTCCGTTGGAATTGTAATCTTCTTCGGTTAATTTTAGAATTGGTTTGTTGACATTTCTGGACAACCAGATCACCGCTTTTTTAATCAGGGCAGGGGTCCAGTTACAATCTTTAACCAACCAGGGCGTGTCGAATCTGGTAAGTTCAGATGCGGCGTCCTTGTCCAGGATGAATTCAACATTATCTGATAACTGTAAAAAAGTAGCGGGAACATTCGAGGAGATCTCTCCTTCCACCGCTTTCCGGATTATTGGTGCTTTCTTTTTGCTCCAGGCCATAAGGATGATCTCCTTGGCCTTGAAAATGGTACCAATTCCCATTGTGATAGCCTTGGTGGGCACATTCTCCTTTCCTCCAAATTCTCTGGAGGCATCACGACGGGTTAGGTCGTCCAGAGTAACCAGCCTGGTTCCGGAATTCGGGGCTGACCCAGGTTCATTAAAACCAATGTGCCCGGTTCTACCAATTCCCAGAACTTGTAGATCTAAACCGCCTACATCGGTTATCTTTCTTTCATATTCAAGGCAGTAATCAGCAATCTCCTCCT
Organism: Christiangramia lutea; assembly: GCF_022489035.1. Lineage (GTDB taxonomy): Bacteria > Bacteroidota > Bacteroidia > Flavobacteriales > Flavobacteriaceae > Christiangramia > Christiangramia lutea. The sequence continues at coordinate 1,007,322 of NZ_JAKVTV010000001.1, read as the reverse complement.
TTTTCAGGGTTCCATCTGGAATATGAATATTTTCCCGGGGAATATCTATATGGTCGAACAATTGTTCATCCATGAACCTTACATAGCTTTGTTTAGCTTCGGGTTTCATGGGGTAATATTCGTCGAGGTTAAAGGTGATCACATTTTTAAAACTTAAACCTTCTTCCCGATACAGCCTAACCAGTTCTTCATAAACCTCAACAGGAGTAGCTCCTGTGGCCAAACCTAAAACCGCATTTTTATTTTCCTTCTGCTTGGAAATAATAATATCGGCGATTCTTCGTGCAACTTTTTTTGCCGCAATATGTTCGTCTTCAAAAACATTCACCGCTAATTTCTCGAAGCGGGTCTCTTCCAATAGGTTTAATCTGGCCATAACTGTTGAATATAAATTTTCCTTTCAGCTAGCCATTGCTTGCTTTTAGCATGGCTACCTGATCTTTAAATATTTCTTCCATAACTGCGATGGTGCCGCCAAATAAACCTGAATTAGGGCCGAGATTGGAGAGTTCTATACTCGTTTTCTCTTTTAGCTGCATCATGCAATAAGTGTTCGTAGATTGTTGAATTGGGGTGGTGATAAACTGTTTTGCCTGTGCGATCTCACTTTCCAGGATGATAAGTTCCGGGTTGAAGATCTGGATAAGTATTGCTATTCCTTTACCCAGGTTAATTCCAATTTCCGATAACAGATTAATGGCAAACTGGTCTCCCTTGTTTGCTGCCTGGATAATCACGTGAGGATCCATTTTTTCAAAATCTTCGCCTTTAAGGTTGTTCAGGATCGAGGTTTGTCCTTTTTCCAGTCCCTCTTTGGCTTTTCTTACCAGGGCTAAGCCAGAGGCCTCCGTCTCAAGGCATCCTCTTTTTCCGCAATGACATAGCAATCCGTCCTCGGTCATAGGTATATGCCCGAATTCACCGGCAAACCCGGAATGACCCGTATGCATTTTACCACCCATAATAATTCCTAGTCCAATACCCCAATCCATCGAGATTACTAGTACATTTTGTTTGTTTTTGGCTAATCCGAATCTATATTCGGCAAGGCAGGCACTTTTCGTGTCATTAAGGATCACCACGGGTTTCCTAAACTTCTTTTCAAATTTATCCTGTAGGGATTCTGGTTCCTGTTCAGTAAGGTAATAGGTAAAGTTCTTACCTTCTGTTGAAGATACCAGTCCCGGCATACTAATACCAACCCCAAGAAGCTTTTCAGAGTCTATCCCTGATTTTTCGATCACTTCCTGAGATTTCTCATAAAGCAGGTCGACGATATTAGAATTCGGGGAGATCTCTGTCGCGATAGATTCTTCCATTATTATGGAATGATTATTATCTGTGACTGCGATCTTTATTTTAAAGCGTTTAATGTGGATACTTAATACAAAAAAGGACTGTTCTTTGAGTCCGTAAAGATCTGGCTTTCTACCACCTTCAGATTTACCCTGACCCGATTTCACAACTATTCCGGTTTCCATAAGCTGGTTAAGCAGGGCCATAGAGGTGGGAAGGCTTATATCGAACTTTTCACAAATATCAGCATTGGAAGTGCTGCCATTCAAAAAAAGATATTTGATGATCTTGATCTTTTGAAGAAACTTTTTCCTTTCAATATTACTAATGTCTTTTAGGGCATCATCAGTAATAAGAAAGTCTTGTAGATTTTTAGTCATATAATTGTTTGGAAATTTTTTAAAGCAGCTCAAAATAAGCTAATTATTTAAGTTTCCTAAAGCCAAAATTAAAAATATAAAAAAAAACCATTTTTTAAAACAATTAAATAAAAATTTTATTTAAGATTCTATAATTGATAAAAAATTATACTTTTATGTTTAATAGATAAACTTTAATAGTGAAAGTTGCCGAAAATAGCTCTGGATTCTTGATCTAATTACCCTTATATGAATAAAACTGGCGTCGTTGGAAATCATAGGTATCTTGCACTGGATGTGTTAAGGGGGATGACTATCGCCTTAATGATACTTGTTAATACGCCCGGTAGCTGGTCTAATATATATGCGCCATTCAAGCATGCGGCCTGGCATGGATTCACCATTACAGATCTTGTTTTTCCAACCTTTCTATTTGTTATAGGAAATGCGGCGAGTTTCAGCCTGCGGAAATATGAAAACCGGTCTGATTCAGATTTTCTCAAAAAAGTGCTCAGCAGGAGTGCACTGATTTTTGTAATAGGTTTATTACTTAATGCATTCCCATTTGTATTTCATAATGGTGAGGAACTGGTGCTGAAGGATTTTAGTAAAATTCGCATCATGGGGGTATTGCAGAGGATCGCACTTTGCTATCTCTTCGCTTCACTTATTTTGCATTATTTGAAAGTAAAACAAGTGCTCCTTCTAAGCAGTTTGATTCTCCTGGTTTATTGGGGTATAATGTGGTATTTCGGTACACATCCCAATCCATATAGCTTGGAAAACAATGCCGCCCTAAAACTGGATCTGCTAATTTTTGGAAAAGAAAATCTATGGAACGGATTTGGGACTCCCTTTGATCCGGAAGGTCTTTTAAGCACATTACCTGCGATAGTAAATATTGTTGCCGGTTATATTGCTGGAAAATTCATTCAGAGATCTGGTAATAATGTAACTACAGTGATCTGTTTAGCTGCTGCAGGAGTTATTATATTAGTAGCTGCTTTGCTATGGGCACCATATTTCCCAATTAATAAAGGCATCTGGACAAGTACTTTTGTCCTTTACAGCATCGGTTGGGATTTGTTAATCCTCGCCGCGCTAATCCTGGTAATTGAGGTTTTCGGATTAAAAAAATGGACCTATTTTTTTGAGGCATTCGGGAAGAACCCGCTTTTCATTTTTATAATGTCTGGAGTTGTAGTTATGCTTATGGCAATTATATATTTTGATGGAGAACCAATGAAACCCTGGATCTATAATAAGTTCTATCTAAGCTGGCTAAGTGATTATAATGCTTCCCTGGCTTTTGCAGTTTCTTATGTGCTTCTAATGTGGGTTATTGGTTATATTTTGGACAAAAGAAAGATTTATATAAAAGTTTAAAAGAGAAAATTCTAAATGCAGTTGAATAAATCCCTTCTGGTGGTGATCACCGCCCTGATCTTCGGAAATGAATTCTTAGCACAGGAAATACAGCGAAAGGAACCTGAGTTTTTAAAATATACGAACAGCAAATGGGTAGATTCGGTCATGACGGAATTGACTCCTGATGAGCGTATCGCCCAGCTTTTAATGATTCCGGCTTTTTCAAATAAAGATGAAGAACATAAAAAAGAAGTCCTGAAATACATCAGGGAATATAAAATAGGTGGACTCATTTTCATGCAGGGAGATCCAAAGTCTCAGTTGAAATTGATGAACGAATATCAGCAGGCTTCAAAAGTTCCAATTATTGGAGCAATAGATGCAGAATGGGGGCTGGGCATGAGACTGGATAATACCATAAGCTTTCCCTACCAGATGGGCCTTGGGGCAATTCAGGATGAAGAATTGATCTATGAAATGGGTGTTGAGGTCGCCAGGCAATTGAAACGCACTGGGCTGCATATCAATTTTGGACCTGTAGTAGACGTGAACAATAATCCCCAAAATCCGGTTATCAATTATCGATCGTTTGGTGAAGACAAGTTGAATGTTACTCAAAAGGGAATTGCCTACATGAAAGGAATGCAGAGCGAGAACCTTCTGGCTACGGCAAAGCATTTTCCTGGTCATGGTGATACAGATACAGATTCACATTATGCCCTGCCCCAGATTAATCACCCTTTTGAAAGATTGGATGACCTGGAAATGTACCCATTCAGAGAGCTGATTAATGAAGGAATTGGCGGAGTGATGGTCGCTCACCTGGATATTCCCGCATTGGATTCCACTGGAACTCCATCAACCTTATCCAAACCTATAATTACTGGAATTCTGAAAGAAAGACTTGGCTTTAAAGGACTTATTGTAACCGATGCTATGAACATGAAAGGTGTGGCAGAAGGGAATGAACCCGGAGTGGTAGATAAAGAAGCTATCCTGGCGGGGAATGATCTGCTGGAGTTTTCAGAAGATATTCCAAAGGCAATCTCTGAGATTAGAAAAGCCATAGATGAGGGAATTATTACCCAGAAAAAGATCGATGCGCGATGCAGAAAGATCCTGGCGGTGAAGCAATGGGTAGGATTGGATAATTATGAACCTCTTCCGGTTGAAAATATAGAAAAAGAACTGAATAAGCCTGAAGCAAAATTATTGAACCGAAAACTGGTTGAAGCCTCCCTTACTCTATTAAAAAATGAAAATTCTTTACTGCCTTTGAGAAGGCTGGACAGCCTGAAAATAGCTTCGGTTTCGATTGGAGCATCTGAAATCACAGAGTTCCAGAAGACTCTTAAACTCTATACCAGGGTTGATGATTTTCAGTTGGATCGAGAAGCCAATACAACCGACATCGAAAACCTGAAAGAGAAGCTAGAGGATTATAATCTGGTTATCGTTGGTTTACATGATTTCAGCATAAGGTCAAGAAACCAGATACAACTTTCAGAAGATGTTCAGAAATTCATTTCAGAACTTTCAGAGAGTAAAAATTCAATTTTCAGCATATTCAAAAATCCATACGTGCTCGATAAGCTGGAAAACATAGAAAACTCTGCTGTATTAATAGAAGCATACCAGGATACAGAAATTTCACAGGAATTATCTGCGCAGTTGATCTTTGGTGGAATTGGAGCGACGGGAAAACTGCCAGTTTCGGTGGGAGAAAAATTTAAAGCCGGAGATGGACTGGAGCTTAATGGAGGGTTAAGGTTTAAATATACAAATCCGGAGGATGCCGGTATGGATTCAAAAAAACTGGGAAACGCAATAGACTCCCTGATGAATGAAGCAATCGATATGAAGGCAACACCGGGAGGAGTAGTGTTGGTTGCAAGGGATCAAAAAGTAGTTTTTCATAAGGCTTATGGCCTGCACAAATACAGCGATACTATCAAAGTTGAAAGATCAGATATTTATGATCTCGCTTCTGTTAGTAAAATATCTACAGCCTTGCCGGCACTTATGAAACTTTATGACGAGGGAAAGTTCGATCTTCAGGCTGGAATAGAAGATTATCTCCCTTATTTCAATAATTCGAATAAAGAGGATATTGCTTTCAGGCAGATCCTTGCTCACCAGGCTAGATTTAAACCATGGATCCCTTATTGGAAAAATACCCTTCGCGATAATGGGAGTTTTAAATGGTATACTTTTAAGAAGGATTCTTCAGCCAGGTACCCAGTTCGGGTAAGCGATGAACTCTGGCTGCACCGTAATTACAAAAAGAAAATTTATAAGGCCATAAAGAAGTCGCCTTTGGAAGCTGAGGCAAAATACAAGTATTCCGGCCTTGTTTTTTATCTCTTACCTGAGATCGTAGGGAAGATCTCGAATGAAGATTTCGTAGATTATATCAATACAAATTTCTATGATAAACTGGGTGCAACGACCGTAACTTATAATCCTTCCAAAAAATTTCCAATTGAAAGAATTGTGCCTACAGAAAGTGATTTTAATTTCAGGAATGAAGAGATTCACGGGAACGTTCATGACGAAGGAGCCATTATGATGGGTGGCGTTTCTGCCAATGCCGGACTTTTTGCCAATGCTAACGACCTGGCCAAACTCATGCAGATGTATTTAAATATGGGAGAATATGGAGGCTTAAGATATATTAATGAAGCAACCTTAAGGGAATTTACCAAAACCCAGTTCCCTGAAAATGATAATCACCGTGCCTTGGCTTTTGATAAACCCTACCTGGAATACAAAGGTGAAAATAGCAATACCGCGAAAGATGCCAGTTCAGATAGTTTTGGACATACAGGTTTTACAGGAACTATGGTATGGATGGACCCAAAAGAGGATCTATTATATATTTTTCTCTCTAACCGTGTCCTTCCAACCAGAAATAACACCCGTTTGTACAAGCTAAATACAAGAACGAAGATACAGCAGGCTCTCTACGATTCGATACTGGAGTGACCACCTAAAATTCCTAAATTTCACTCATGAAAATGATGGTAATTGGAATAATTAATATCAAAATCATATCGGTTTTTGTAAATATTATCCGAAGTATTCAATAAATTCTATATTTGTGCATATTTTATTGAATATTACGCTAACCTATTTATGCTGAAAATAAAGTTTGCCCCCCTTATTTTCCTCTTATTTTCCTGTGCGGTTTATTCACAGAGTGAAGTAAAAGGAAAGGTCCTTGATCAGAATAATTCCCCTGTTGCATTTGCCAATGTCATTCTTTTGAACGCTGAAGATTCTACCAGTGTTTACAAAGGAGGAATAACCGAGGAAGATGGATTCTTTATTCTTAACAATATAGAAGACAGCACCTATTTACTAAAGGTGTCTTTTATTGGCTATTCAGATAATCTTCAGAAAATAAAGATAAAAGGCGATACGAATATTGCTCCTATTGTTTTACAGGAGGGATCTAATGATTTGGATGAAGTGGTGGTAAATGCCCGTAAACCAAAGATCAGTAGAAAAATAGACCGGTTGGTATTTGATGTGGAAAATACCACCTTGTCTACCGGGAACTCCTTTGAAATCCTTAAAAGAACCCCGGGAGTGGTGGTAAGTCAGGGGCAATTACTGGTAAAGAACAGGCCGGCTACAGTTTATATAAATGATAGAAAGGTTTACCTGACCTCTCAGGAATTACAGCAGTTACTGGAAGGGTTTTCTGCAGAGAACATAAAAACTGTAGAAGTGATTACCAATCCCCCAGCGAGATATGATGCTGAAGGCGGAGCAATTTTGAACATCACCACATCAAAGAATATATCTATTGGATATAAAGGGAGCCTAAATGCATCAAATACGATTGCCATTCTACCAAAATATGATGTTGGAACCAGCCAGTATTATAAAAATGACTGGCTAAATCTTTATGCTAGCTATAATTACAGTCAAAGAGATTTGGTAAAGGTTGATGAAAGTTTCCTGGAATTTTATGAACCTAATGGAGATGTAGATTCAAGATGGTTAACCGATTTTGAAAGGAATACCAACAGACTATCTCACAGTCTAAATACTATCCTGGATTTTACACTTAGTGAAAAAAGTACTTTGAGCTTGAGTGCCAATATTCAGCTTATTCCCGATGTTGACAGCCAGATAGATGGGCAAACAGATATCTATGACCAAAACAATTCCCTGGATTCTTTATTTACTACAGACAGTAAGTTGCATAGTACTACAGATAATATTCTTCTGGCAGCTACCTATAATACCACTTTAGGTGATAACGGGACGTTATCTGCAGTGGCAAATTACATCAATTATGATAATGGCCAGTTTCAGCATATCATGACCGAATATTTCCAGGCAGATGGAAGTTTTATTAGAGATAACTCGTTTACTACAGAAGCGAATCAAAATAGTGAGATCTATACAGGACAGGTTGATATTACCACTCCTTTGGGATCTAGCAGTTTTGAAACCGGTTTGAAATACTCCGGTTTAAGAACTGAAAGTGGCCAGGATTATTTTGACACCAATACGGGTACAAGACAGTTTTCAGGAAATCTTTCAGATAATTTAAATTATGAAGAGGATATTATGGCGGCTTATGCCAGTTTGACTAAAGACTGGGAAAAATGGTCTTTGAAGTTAGGCCTGCGTGGTGAATATACAGAAGTACTGGGAGTTTCTGATAGTGAGGGACTCGTGAACTCACAGGATTATTTTGAACTATTTCCTACTTTTTACCTGAATTATAATGCATCAGACAATCATGCCTTTGGGCTGGAATATAGCAGGCGAATCACCCGACCCCGATTTGAAACCCTTAACACCTACAGGTATTTTCTAAATGAGAATAATTTCAAGGATGGAAATCCTAATCTCGTTCCTGCTATTTCGAATATGATCAAATTTAGCTACAGCTATAATAATAAATGGTTCTTCGATCTTTACTGGGATAGGGCAAATAACGAGATCGCCACCATTCCATTCCAGGATAATGTGAACAGGAACCTTCGTTCAACCAGTTTGAACATGGATTTTTACCAGCAATTTAGTTTTGATATAGGATATTATGCTTATTTGAACGACTGGTGGTATTTAACCGCTTACTCTTCATTCTTTTATATGCAGAATGATTTTCCTGCCCTGGAAAGTGGAGGCCAGATCGTGACCAATGATACCTTTGGAGCATATCTATATGCCGGTAATTTCTTTACCCTGTCTAAGGACGGGACTTTTTCAGGAGAATTGACGTCTACTTATATTCCAGATTATATTGTTGGTTCCTATGAATTTGAAGAACCTCAATTCGGATTGAACTTAGGACTTAGAAAGACTTTTTTCGACTCCAGGTTAGTGGCCACCGTGAATGTTGAAGATGTCTTCAATACCATGAACATACCTTTAAGATCGCAATACTTAGATCAGAATTACTCATATTTCGCTAAGCCCGAATCCCGTTTGGTTCGATTTGGAGTAACCTATAAATTTGGTAATTTCAAGCTTGGTGATAATAAGCGCGCCATCACTGCTGAAGAAAACGAAAGATTACAGACTCAAAATCAGTAATTCAGGAGCTTAGTTAACTTATTTTCAGGCATTGGAATAATTTAGTAATTTTGCGACCTGAAAAAGAGAAGCTTTGGCAAAAATTGGAAATATAGATGTAGGAGACTTCCCGTTGCTTCTGGCGCCGATGGAAGATGTGAGTGACCCGCCATTCCGTGCACTTTGCAAGGAACAGGGGGCAGATGTTGTTTATACTGAATTTATTTCTTCAGAAGGGCTTATTCGCGACGCGGCGAAAAGCACCATGAAACTCGATATTTATGAAAAGGAACGTCCAGTTGGCATCCAGATCTTTGGAGCTAACCTGGAATCTATGCTTCAGTCGGTTGAGATCGTTGAAAAATCCGGGCCAGATATTATTGATATCAACTTTGGTTGCCCGGTGAAGAAAGTAGTTTCAAAAGGAGCCGGTGCCGGGATTCTAAAGGATGTAGACCTGATGGTTTCTCTTACCGAAGCCATGGTAAAACATACCAAGTTGCCGGTTACTGTAAAGACCCGTTTAGGTTGGGATCACGATTCAATTAAGATCCTTGAAGTTGCCGAGAGACTTCAGGATGTGGGTTGCCAGGCAATTTCCATTCATGGCCGTACCAGGGCGCAGATGTATAAAGGTGAAGCAGACTGGGCGCCTATCGCTGAAGTGAAGAATAATCCACGTATGCATATTCCTGTATTTGGTAACGGAGATGTGGATACACCGGAGCGTGCCATGGAAATGCGTGATAAATTCGGACTTGATGGCGCGATGATAGGTCGGGCAAGTATTGGCTATCCATGGTTTTTCAGAGAAGTGAAACATTATTTCGAAACAGGTGAACATTTGCCACCTCCAACGATGAAAGAACGATTGGATGCTGCCAGGAGACACCTTCAAATGGCCATAGACTGGAAAGGTGAAAAATTAGGAGTTTTTGAGACCCGTCGTCACTATACCAATTATTTCAAAGGAATTCCACACTTTAAGGAATACCGTATGAAAATGGTGACCAGCGATGATTCAGTAGATGTTTTTAAGGCTTTCGATGAGGTAGAAAGAGAATTTTCAGATTACCAGTTCGCTTAATTACATGTCATGCTGAGCGCAGTCGGAGCAAGTTCAATACAAAAAATAACATTTGTCACATTGAGCGCAGTCGAAATGTGAAAAATGATTTCTAAGTAGATTTCAAGGCCTTTTTACTTCTTCCTGCAGCAATATAAGAAGCTATTAGTCCCAAGGTAAATATAGTAATGAGGACTATCAGGATGTTCTCGAATTTCATTTGTACCGGGTAGGGCAGGTTTGGTGTGATCATTACCAGGTCGTATTTTAACTGAAGAAGGATAAGTATTATTGCCATCGCAAGACCTATAATACCTCCAAGCCCTGTCATCAACATTCCCTGGTAGAAAAATATATTCTTGATCTGGTTTGGAGATGCACCCAAATTGTAAAGCGTTTTAATATTCTCACGTTTATCCAGGATCATAACGATAATAGAACCTACAACGTTGAAAAGTGCAATGGTGAGTACCAGTGTGAAAATTAGGTAAACGAACAGATTTTCTGAATTCAACATTTTATTAAGGGCATCATTCAGTTCTGCCCTGGTTTTTACAATAGCCTCACCCTTAAAAATCTCATTGATTTTTTCGGTAACATTTTCTGATGATGCGTCAGGCGCTAATTTGAATTCTATGGCTGAAAATTCATTTTCGCCCATATCCAGCAGGTCTTTGGCAAAATTGATATTGGTAAAAACGTACTTGTCGTCCAGTTCCTCATTCACGCTGTATATACCGCTAACTATGGTTTGCCTGGTGCTAAAAGCATCCTGGAGATTGGTCATGGTAATAGCTCCTTTTCCTGGCTTTGGAACCATGATCTTCAAAAGGTTCTGGTAATTGAAAGTTCCTACATCCAACAATCTGGATAAACCATTACCAATTACTACCTGGGGTTCACTTTTAGTTAGCCAGGTTCCAAAAACTACCGCACTATCAATTTTATTGACCATCCGGTAGTTTTCATCAACACCTTTAATAAAGGCAGGGTTGGTTTTAGATCTGTAGCTCAGGATCACTCGTTCTTCAACAACTTTGCTGAATTCTGCGATTTCAGGAATTTTCCTGATCTGGGTTAATTGCTCTTCAGAAATAGTAAGGACCTTACCTTGTTCTGGAATAGCCTTCAGGTCAGGATCAAATTCATTGGAAAAGGAAAGACTGAAATCGCGGAGGCCTGAAAATCCGCTAAGGACGATAAAAAGAGAAAAAGCACCGGCAAAAACCCCAATCGCCGCGATAATCGTGATGATGTTGATCGCATTGTTCTTGCTTTTGGTAAATAAATACCTTTTGGCGATATAGAGGGGAAACTTCAAATTAAGACTTTTTCCTTTTGTCTAATAGATCTGGATTGGAAATAGGGTCTTCCTTGCCTTTGATGGATTTTTCGATTCCGTCTATATACTCAAGAGAGTCATCAATATAAAAATTAAGATCTGGCATTTTACGAAGTTGATGTTTTGTGCGCTGCGCAACTTCATGCTTTATCTTAGATTTATTCTCGTTGATCTCCTTTACCACCTCTTCCTGATGTTTAGAAGGAAAAATGCTAACATAGGCTTTGGCGATAGATAGATCTGTAGTTACCCTCACCTTGGAAACAGAAATCAAGATCCCTGTCCTTCCGCTATCTCTAAGAGAGTTCTGTAGGATATCAGCAAGGTCCTTCTGCAATAATCCACCAATCTTTTTTTGTCTGTTTGTTTCTTCCATGTTACAAAAGTAAAATTTTTAAACGTGATTTATCTTCATATAAGTGAATTTGAACCATATCACATAATTTAATGATATTTGTCTGAGTAAATTGAAGATTTATGAAGCGAATAGAACATATTGGTATAGCGGTTAAAGACCTGGAAGCAGCGAATAAAACCTATGAAGCGGTAATGGGTGTTGAGCCATACAAAATGGAAACCGTGGAAAGTGAAGGAGTTACCACTTCATTTTTTAAAGTAGGTGAAAGTAAGATAGAATTGTTAGCGGCAACAAATCCTGAAAGTCCAATTTCTAAATTCATAGAAAAAAGAGGCGAGGGGATTCATCATCTGGCTTTTTATGTGGATGATATTGAAGCTGAGATCGAGCGGCTTAAAAAAGAAGGCTTTAGGTTGCTGAATGAAAGTCCGAAACCTGGAGCCGATAATAAGCTGGTAGCTTTTATGCATCCAAAGGATGCGAACGGTGTACTGGTAGAGCTATGTCAGGAAAAATAGGAATATTTTTGTTTGGTGCGTAACTTGCAATTATCTAAATTTGCGCTCTCGATACGCTCAAGTATCAGGTCCCATAGCTCAGTTGGTTAGAGCACCTGACTCATAATCAGGTGGTCCTTGGTTCGAGCCCAAGTGGGACCACTTTTAAAAAAACCTGTCTCTTTAAAGACAGGTTTTTTGTTTTTAAAATAGCAATATCATCACCTAAATTTTTAATTCTAAGTGTTGAATAATTAATTTCTAATTGATCTACAGTATAAAATTAGGATTGAAAAACAGTGTTAGAAACAAACTAACACTGTTTTTAATTTTTTTATTTCCACTCAAATTTTTCAAATCCTTCGTCTAATGGCGTTTTAGCTATATGATTTGTATAGTTACTAATAACTTTTTGTGATAGCCCTAAAATAATATCCAGCAAATTCCTTTGAGAATACCCTGCGCCGTAAAACTTGTCTAGTTCTTGAGATGAAATATTACCGCGATTCCTGGTTAAGGCTAAGGTGGTTTCTCTTAGAATTTCCAATTTTTCTGAAGGTAATTCAGTTTTGTCTCTAAGAGCATCGGTGATCTCGTCATCTACTTTCATCATCTTGGCAATGGCAGTATGAGCTGGTACGCAATAATGACATTCATGCTCAACATTTATGGTTTGCCATACCACGGTTAATTCATCTTTATTAAAAGAAGATTTAGAAAATAGTTCATGAAGTGTTTTATAAGCTTTAAGTAGCTCAGGAGATTCTGCAAGTACGCCGTGCAGGTTAGGCACGAAACCATTGGTCTTTTTAGAATCTTCCAGTAAATCTTTACTTTTCTCAGGTGCAGATTCGATGGTGTGAATTGGTAACTTCTTTTCTTCTGTCATAATTTTATTTTTGATTAAAATTAAACTAAACAATCGTTTAGTTTTGAGGTAAAAAAATTTAGACGTTTTTAAAAACGTTCTCTATATAATTTTCAATTTGATTTTTACTGAATACCCTGGTAGCCGTGGATAATCCGAACATTGAAAGGAGCAAATAATCAGCTTTTTCTTCAATTTTTGCTTCTGATCTTTCTCTTTCCTGGGTTAATTTTTCTGCAAACAGCTGTTTAATTTGATTTGTAAATGTGGTAACAGATTCCATGATTTTCTCGTCGGCCTTATCATTCAATTCATTTGCGGTATTTGTTACCAGGCATCCCTTTCCAAATTCCGTATTTTTAGAGAAGGTTACAAAAGCATAAAAATATTGTTTGATCCCGGCGATACCATCAGGAGATTGCTTTAAATCCTCGATTAGAACATTGAGCTTTTTCTTATAACACTTCAGGCTTTCCAGAAAAACTCCATCTTTATTTCCAAAACTCGCATAAATAGAGAATTTATTGATACCCATTTCTTTTTCCAGCATTTGCATCGAGGTAGTTTTATAACCGTTGATCCAAAAAAGGTTCATTGCCTTTTCTATTACCTCTTCTTCATTATAGTTCTTTTTTCGAGCCATCTTCAAAATTGTACTACAAAACTAACCAATCGTTTAGAAATGACAAAATTTACTTCTTTATTAAGTTTATATAAGGTCAAAACGAGTAGTTAATCAAGGGCTTTAAAATTCATCATACCATTTATAAATTACATTCTTCTCAAAATCTTGGGGCAATTATTATGAGAATGATTAATATTTGAATTCAATTTTGGAAAACTCATAATTAAGTCTATATTTGGTAAACCAAATTGGTAAACCAGTTTAATATGAGAATTCTTTCGATATTTTTAATCTTTCTTTTTTCCCTTGGGGGATCTGCTCAAAATAGTAATGACTCATTATCTATACGGGTCAAGAATTTATCTGAGCTGGAAGAGGCTTTGGGAAATTCGAATCCTGGGGATACAATAATTATGGCCAATGGAAAATGGACAGATGTAGGAATTCAAATCATAGCCAATGGAGAAAAAAACCTGCCTATCGTAATCATGGCCGAGGAGAAGGGAAAGGTATTCATCGAAGGCGAATCATTCTTAAAAATTGGTGGTGATTTTATCGTTGTGGAGGGATTAATTTTTCAGAACGGTTATACACCTAATAATACTGTTATAGATTTCAAGGTTGATAACGACCATATAGCAAATAATTCCAGGGTCACTAACTGTGTAATAGAAGGTTTTACTCAGCCAAGCAGGGAAACTCAGGATCGTTGGATTGAATTCTGGGGTAGAAATAATCAGTTGGACCATTCTTACATTGCCGGAAAATCAAACTCCGGCCCAACTTTGAGAGTTTACCTCAAGGGCAATGAAAACATTAATACCCATCATCAAATAGTTCATAATTACTTCGGTCCTCGACCTAGAAAAGGAGGACCTCATGCTGAAACCATTCAAATCGGGTCCAGTGAGACTTCAATGACTCCTGCTTATGTAAATATCGCAGATAACCTATTTTACAGGTGCAACGGTGAGGTAGAGATTATATCTAGTAAATCCAACTTCAATACCTTCAAAAATAACGTATTCTTTGAGTCTGAAGGGTCTTTAGTGCTGAGGCATGGAAATTATGCAAGCATTGATGGAAACATTTTTATCGGGAATGACAATTCTGAATTTATTGGTGGAATTCGTGTTATAAATACCGGGCACTGGATTACCAACAATTATTTTTACAAACTTAAAGGAACTGAATTTAGAAGTCCCCTCGCGGTGATGAATGGAATTCCAAAGTCTCCTTTAAATCGGTATAATCAGGTGACCGATGTTGTCGCCGCTTATAATTCTTTTGTAGACACGAAATCTCCCTGGCATTTTAGTGTTGGTTCAAATACCGACCAGGCTGGAGTGTTACCTGCTTCTGAGATTCGATCGGCAAGGCCTGAAAGAGTGTTAATGGCCAATAATCTAGTTTACAATGAGAAGGTCCAAGAAAGTCCGATCGTAGCTTATGACACGGTTGACGGTGTAACCTTTAAAAATAACATTCTTAACTACGAAAATAAAGGTTCAGTTCAAGACAGTGGGATAGTTAGGAAGGACTTTAAGATTAAAAAGATTTCGGAATATTTATATGTACCGGAACATGATTTTAATGTTACATATCATGGTTTTGATTTCGAAAAAATCGATAAAGATCTTTTAGGCAGGGATCGTACTGGAAATAACAGTCCGGGAGCGTTTAAGTTACCTGTAGCGGAACAAGTAAACCTTTTTAAACAGGAGAATTATGGCCCTAAATGGTTTCAGCCTGAAATTATTGGTAAAAAAGGAAAAACTTTAAGGGTATCTACTTCAACGGAATTTCTCAGGAAACTGGAGGAGGCTGAAGCTGGAGACATCCTGGAACTAGCCGAAGGGGATTATAAATTTGAAAGTTCCATTAGTATTTCAAAAGGAATTATCATTAGATCTCAAAATAAGTCAGATAAAGCAATATTAGATTTTAGCGAAACCAACCTTTCTTCAGCTTTTAAACTGAAACCAAAAGCCAGTCTAAAAATTCAGGATGTTATACTTCAGGGAAATTCAAGAATGAATGCTTTCCAAACCCTGGATGATAATATGTCTGTTGCTTACAACCTATGGATCAAAGGCTCTGAGGTATCTGATTTTAGTGAGTTGCTTCAGGTCTCTAAAGGTTCCTTTGCTGATACGATTTCGATTGCCGATTCAAAGTTTAAAAACCTTAAGGGAGGCCTTAGCCTAGCAGAGGAAATCGATGATAAAGGAGAGTACAATGCTGAATTCGTTATTATCAAAAATTCTTCATTTGAAAATATAAGTACAGAGGTTTTAAATTATTACCGTGGAGGCTATGATGAATCTACCATAGGAGGGACGCTAATATTTAAAGGTAATACGGTTAAAAACTCTGGGGTTGCTCAAGAAACGGAAGTTCTGTTAAGAACCCGGGGTATTGTAAACCTTGAATTAGCAAACAATACCTTTCTCAATAATCCGGTGAAATACATTGCCATATTGTGGGGTGCCAAGGGGCAGGAACCGGTGAATAATACAATTAAAAATTCTGGAGAGATCAAGGTAGAGGAAAACTTGAAACAAAAATTAATGTACTAAATAGTTATGAAAATAAAGTTTTTATTCATCATCTCAATACTTGTGTTGGCTAGCTGTAAAAATCAGGAAGAAAAGATTGCGAGCGATAGCGAACCTAAGGCACAGGAAACTAAATACCCTAGTGATGTCATTGCATTTATGGATGAATGGACCATCCTTTTAGGAGACGGAACGCGCAAGGAAGATCTGGTTAATTTTAAAAAGGATAATTTCTTTTATGTAAAAGAAGACGGAGATATTGATTGGGTAGTCTATAAAACTCCAAATGCCGGAATTACCTCAAAAAATTCAAGCAATACCAGAACAGAACTGGGTCAAAAATCACGCTGGACGCCGGAAGAAGGAGGTAAATTAACCGGTACACTCAAAGTTCAACATGTTTCAACTTCTGGAGATGCCAGGGTTGCAGCATCATATTCTGTAGTGGTTGGACAGATTCATAGCGATGAAGGTCACGAAAATGAACCTCTAAAGATTTTTTATAAAAAGTTTCCTGGTCATGAAAAAGGCTCCGTATTCTGGAATTATGAGATCAATACCAAAGGTGATAATTCTGGTAGATGGGGATATTCAAATGCAGTTTGGGGATATGATATTTCTAAAGTTGGAAATACTCCAGATACTTTTCCGGAAGAACCGGAAGACGGAATTGCCTTGGGGGAGGAATTTAGATATGAAGTAAATGTCTATGATGGCATTATGTATTTAAGCTTTACCAGTGAAGGGCATCCAACCAGAACATTCACAAAAAATTTAAAGAAATCTGAATATTCCAATAAAGCAGATATGCCTGAACAGGTAAGAATATTATATGGATCCATAGGCCGTGATGGTGTGGAAAGAGAAGAAGCTTATTCTGGTGAGTTACAATTTTTTAAACAGGGGGCTTATAATCAAACCAATGGTAAAAGTCCGGAAGACAACCTCGTTTGGAGCACAGGATCTGAAATTTATGGAGGAGATATAGCGAAGCAATACGAGAAAGGAAGCTATGCTGAAGTTTGGTTTAGGGAAGCAACCGTAGGTCCTGGAGTTCCTCCAAATAAAAACAATGAATAAGATTATCTATATCATGGGTGTTTCGGGTAGTGGTAAAAGCACTATAGGAAAATTGCTAGCGCAGGACTTGAAGATCCCATATTTTGACGGAGATGATTTTCATCCTGAATCTAATATCAAAAAAATGGCTGGTGGTCGCGCATTGAATGATGACGATAGGCATGAATGGTTAGAGGCTTTAAATAAGTTCGCTAAGGGAAAAATCAAAGAATCCAGTTGCATTATTGTTTGTTCAGCTTTAAAACAAAAATATCGTGAAACTTTAAGAAGGGGCCTTTTAAACCAGGTGAAATGGATTTATTTGTCAGGTTCCTATGAGCAGATATTCGAAAGGGTAAAGAATAGAACAGATCATTTTATGCCTTCAAATTTACTGGAATCCCAATTCGAGATTTTGGAAGAACCTGAGGAAGCCTTAAAACTGGATATAAGTTTAACTCCATCTCAAATTACTCAAATTATAAAAAGCGAATTTATGGAAACTTCAGAATTTGGATTGTTTGGTCTGGGTGTTATGGGAAAAAGTCTTTCCAGAAACCTGGCAAATAATGGTTTCAGAATTTCAATCTTTAACAGGCATGTAGATGGTGTGGAAGAAAATGTTGCTAAAGATTTTAAAGCCCAATTTCCGGAATTATCCAATGCATCTGCTTTCGATGATATTTCTTCTTTTGTGAATTCATTGGAACAACCAAGAAAAATCATGCTCATGGTAAATGCAGGAAAAGCAATTGATCATGTGATAGAAGATCTGCTACCTCATTTATCTGAAAATGATATCCTGATTGATGGCGGAAACTCAAATTATAAAAAGACTAAAGAACGTATAGAATATTTAAAAACAAAAAATATTCACTTTATAGGCACAGGAATTTCAGGAGGAGAAGAGGGTGCTTTATCTGGGCCATCCATTATGCCTGGAGGAGATAGAGAGGCATACCAACTGGTACAACCTTACCTTGAAAGTATATCGGCTAAAGATTGGAAAGACTTGCCATGTTGTACCTACATAGGACCGGAAGGAAGCGGTCATTTTGTGAAAATGGTTCATAATGGGATTGAATATGTAGAAATGCAATTATTAGCTGAGGTATCTGCTATTTTAGAGAGATTAGGTAAAACTCCAGATGAGATTGCTGATAGTTTGGAAAGATGGAAAGAGACAGCTGATAGTTATTTGTTAGGTATCACCGTAACAATTTTGAGGAAAAAAGAAGGTGAAGATTGGTTAGTGAAGAAGGTTTTAGACAAAGCCGGCAATAAAGGGACAGGCAACTGGACGACTATTGCTTCAGCAGAACTTGGGGTGCCATGCACATTAATTGCTTCCGCCTTATTTTCAAGATTCATATCGTTCTATAAAGAAGAACGCCTTTTATTGAATAAAACCTTTGGAAAGGTTAACGATTCACAATTGAATATTAGTACAAATGAAATATTGGAAGCCTACCAATTTGCAAGGATTATAAATCATTATCAGGGTTTCAAAATTATTGAAGAAGCTTCAAGATCATATTCATGGGATTTAAATCTAAGTGAAATTTCAAGGATCTGGACAGGCGGCTGTATTATCAAATCTGATTTAATGCGGGATCTGGTTGAAATCCATAAAGAGACTTCTAACCTGTTGGCCAATCCCCAATTAATTGAAAAGCTAAATAAAGCTAGACCATCAGTAAAAAAAGTAGTTTCAGAATGTTTGCTCAAAGATATTACGACACCGGCATTTAGCGAATCGGTTCAGTTTTTTAATGGAATTACAACAGCTTATTCCACTGCTAATATTATCCAGGCGCAACGAGATTATTTTGGAGCGCATACCTACAAAAGGATCGACGACGAATCTGGAAAAAATCACCATACCTCCTGGGAGCAATAGAGAAACAATAATTCAGAATCATGGATGCTACCGCAAATAATAGATCATTTTTACAAAAAGTTATTGCCATCATCTTAGGTTTTGGCCCGGGTATTTTTGCAATTGGATATACTATTGGTACTGGTAGTGTTACCTCTATGATCGTAGCGGGTAGTAAATTCAATATGGAATTACTATGGGTGTTATTGCTTAGCTGCCTGTTTTCAGGAATATTAATGTTTGCCTATGGTAATTTCGCTTTGATAACGGGGGAAACTGCTCTATTTGGATTCAAGAAACATTTGAAGTTCGGTAAAGCGCTTGGGATATTAATTATAATTGGCGTCACTTTTGGGCAATGGAACTCTCTTATGGGAATCCTGGGGATATCCTCTAATATTATTTTCGAAATTCTGGCACTTAATTTTACGGGTTTAAGAGGTTATGAATATGAAACTGTTCTAATTACAGCTATTGTTATAATTTTAGTTTTCTATTTGCTCCTTTTAGTAGGGAAGTACACTTTTTTTGAAAAGATCCTGGTCATTTTTGTAACTCTTATGGGGTTATCTTTCATGTTATCCCTGTTTTTTGTACAACCTCTACCATTGGATGTGGTTAAAGGAATGATCCCAACAATTCCAGATGTGCCGGGAGGTAAAATGTTAGTCGCTGCTTTTGTAGGGACCACCATGGCTTCAGCAACCTTTCTTTCGCGTCCTCTCTTTGTAAAGGGAAAAGGGTGGACAATTAAAAATTTAGACCAACAGAAAAAGGATTCCATAACCGCCGCTATTTTAATATTTGTGATCAGCGGTATTATTATGGCTGTTGCTGCCGGCGCGTTATTCTATGAAGGGAAAGAAGTGACTAAAGTACTGGATATGGCAAATACTCTGGAGCCAGTAGCTGGAAGATGGGCAGTGACCATCTTCTTTTTTGGAGCACTGAGTGCCGGTCTATCTTCCATTTTTCCCTGTTTATTGATTGCTCCCTTATTAATTGCAGATTATCAGTCCGGAGAATTAGATACGAGTTCCAAACAATTCAGAATAATAACATTTATTGCCTGCTTGGTCGCTTTAATTGGACCCGTCTTCGGTGCAAACCCTATTGAGATTCAGATTCTATCCCAGGTTTTTAATGTCTTCGTATTACCCTTAGTAATACTCGGAATTATAATATTAGTGAACAGTAAAAAAGTAATGAAAGAATATAAGACTGGCTTATTTGTGAATATAGGGCTTTTCGCCTCATTGCTCTTTGCCTGTGTAATTTCGTACAATGGGATCCTGGCTTTAATGGAGTATTTTTAATACTTAAATGATATGAAAAGCTGTGTGGTTTAAGTTTTATGCTTCATTCTAGATGATCGAATATTTGAATCAATTTCAAAAAAAATTTAAATGAAATATTATGAAAAATCATAAAATCAAATCAATAATTTTTGGGGCTCTACTAATTTTAAGTGGTAGTAGTTGTAATGATAAAATCAAAAATGCAAATACTACTTCCACTGAAGTTAGTAAAGATGAAGAGGAATCTAATAAAACTGTTTACCCCAGTGAGGTTATTCCATTTTTCGATCATTGGAAATTAATATTGGGAGATGGTTCAAATGCTGGTATCGCAAATAATTTTGAAGACGAGAACTTCTTTTATACTGCTACAGATGATTCTGGGGATTGGGTAGTTTTTAAGACTCCAAATGCCGGAGATACTCATGGTACTTCTAATAATACCCGGACAGAACTGGCTCAGATTAAAAAATGGTATCCCGCTACCGCAGATGATAAACTGGAGGCAACTCTTAAGGTTATGAATGTCTCCTCTACCGGCGATGCCCGTGTAGCAGCATCATACTCGGTAGTGGTTGGCCAGATTCATAGTGCCGATGGCCATGAGAATGAACCACTGAAAATTTTTTACAAAAAATTTCCTGGACACTCTAAAGGATCGGTATTCTGGCATTACGAGATCAATACCGCAGGTGATGATAACTCCAAAAGATGGGATTTTTCTACACCAGTTTGGGGACATGACTTTTCAGTGATTGGCTCAAGTGAAAATACATATCCTGAAGAACCAGAGAATGGTATTGAATTAGGTGAAGAATTCAGTTACGAAATTGAAGTGAAGAACGGGATTATGAATTTAAAATTCACAAGTGAAGGCCATGAAACCAAGACATTTACCAAAAACCTGATTGAATCTGAATTTTCAAAATCTACTGATATTCCAGAACAAACTAAGGAACTATTCGTTCCCATTGGTCAGGATGGTGTGGAACGTAAAAATGCATACGCGGGAGAAGGGTGTTTCTTTAAGTTAGGTTCTTACAATCAAACTAATGGGAAATCACCCTCGGAGAATAGAAACTGGTGTTCTGGAGCAGAAACCCATGACGGAGATCTGGAAAAACAATATGCAGACGGAAACTATGCTGAAGTATGGTTTAGGGATGCTCGTATAACTGTGAGTGATAAGGCCGTTTCTAATGAAGAGTATTTCACAAAAAATGATAAATCATGAAAGAAAAAACAAAACTATCAGGTAAGAATGTACTTATTACCGCAGGTGCGCAGGGAATTGGGGAGGCTATAACGAAACACTTTATAGATAGCGGGGCAAATGTAGCAATACACTATTTTTCCAGTGCAGATACCGCAAACCAATTAGCTTCCTATGCTGCGGCTAAAAAGGTAAATTCTGTTGCTATTTCTGGAGATCTTACAAAAGAAGCTGATGCCAAAAAATTAATTGAAGAAACTGTAAGGGCTTTAGGTGGAATAGATATTCTTATAAATAATGCAGGTTCACTCGTAGAGCGTAAAATGTTAGCCGAAATACAAACAGATTTCTGGGATAAAGTGATGGATATTAATCTTACATCGATGATGCTGGTAACCAGAGCTGCGGTACCTTATTTGGTCAGGAATAGCAATAGTAGTATTGTAAATTTAGCATCACTTGCAGGTAGAAAAGGTGGGCATCCGGGTTCCCTGGCATATGCAACGAGTAAAGGCGCAATCTTAACTTTTACCAGGGCGCTTTCTACAGAAATTGGCACACAAGGTGTACGTGTAAATGCGGTTGCACCGGGACTTATTCTGGGAACTTCATTCCATGATACACATACCACGAAAGAATCTGCTGCCGCAACCATAGAAGGAATACCTATTGAGCGCGCCGGGAATGCAGATGATGTTGCCCGTGCAGTTTTATTTTTAGCTTCTGAATATGACGGCTTTATCACTGGTGCCACACTAGACATTAATGGTGGAGTATACAATATGTAGTGCCCACTTAACCTGGGATAAATTTTAAGAAAAGGAAATGGTGTTAAGTATAAAATTATTGTATATTGGTAAACCAATTTGGTAAACCAATTAATTTTGAGGCGAAAATTTATTTTTTTTCTGTTTTTCTATCTTTCTTTTATAGCGGTCTGCTTTAGTCAGGGTTCTGATTATTATTCTGATGCTGCAAGTGATCAGGAACATCCCAATCTTATTCTTACCAAAGAGGGCGTAAAACAAATCAGGGCGCATCTGGGCAGTATTCCACTTTTTGATGAAACGCTGGAAAAGGTAAAAGCAGAAATTGATGCCGAAATTTCACAAGGGATTGATACACCGGTACCAGAAGATTATTCAGGTGGATATACCCATGAAAGGCATAAACGAAATTTTCTGGTAATTCAAAAGGCTGGCGTCCTTTATCAGATTTTGAATGATGAAAAATATGCCAAGTATGTAAAGGATATGTTGATGCAATATGAAGCATTATATAAAACATTACCTCAGCATCCTAAAACACGCTCCTATGCCCGTGGCAAGTTATTCTGGCAATGTTTAAACGATGCTAACTGGCTGGTTTATGTTAGTCAGGCTTACGACTGCGTTTACAATTACCTTTCTGAAGAAGAACGCTACAAACTAGAGTCAAATCTTTTCAGACCCTTCGCAGATTATATTTCGATTGGTAATCCTCAATTTTTCAATCGGGTTCATAATCACAGTACCTGGGGAAATGCAGCTGTGGGTATGATTGGTTTGGTTATGAACGATGATGACCTGATCCACCGTGCTCTATATGGGATTAAAAATATTAACCTGGATAAAACAGCTAAGGATGATGACGGAGGATTTATTAACAAGGATGGTAAAGCAGGTTTTTTGGCGAATATAGAAGAACCTTTTTCACCTGATGGATATTATACAGAGGGTCCTTATTATCAGCGATATGCTATGTACCCCTTTTTAATTTTTGCACAAAGTCTTCAAAATAAAAAGCCAGAATTAGAAATCTTTAATTATAAAAACGGTGTGCTACTTAAAGCAGTACAGACATTATTAAATCTAACCGATGCCGATGGGGAATTTTTCCCGTTGAATGACGCTCAGAAAGGGATGTCTTATTATTCGAGGGAATTAGTAACGGCAGTGGATATAGCATATCATAATAGTGATGATGCAGCCGGCTTTTTGAGTATAGCCAAAGAACAGGGGCAGGTACTTTTAGATGATTCAGGATTTTCAGTTGCATTAAGTATCAAAAAGGGAAAGGAAAAGCCTTACCAGAAAACATCAATTAATTTAACTGATGGACCAAAAGGAGATCAAGGAGGAGTTGCCATTCTTAGGCAGGGTGACCTGGAACTGGTATTTAAGTATACCGCGCAGGGATCAAGTCACGGTCATTATGACAAATTATCCTTTTCGCTCTTTGAAAAAGGTGATGAAATTATCCAGGATTATGGTCTTGCTAGATTTGTGAATATCGAACAGAAAGGGGGAGGGAACTACCTAAAAGAAAACTCTAGTTGGGCAAAACAAAGCATAGCCCATAATACGGTAATTCAAAATGAAATTTCTCATTTTAATGCTGATTATGAGAAGGGAAGTAAACATCATTCAGACTTGCATTATTTTTATGTGGAAAATGATAATGTAAAAGTGGTAAGCGCAAAGGAAATCAATGCATATCCAGAAACTGAGATGCTTCGTACCATGGCAATTTTAAATGGTGAAGATTATGAAAAACCATTCATGCTGGATATTATGAAGATTAATTCAACTTCAGCCAATCAATACGACTTGCCGTTTTATTACTTCGGACAAATTCTTCAAACAAGCTTTGAATACAAAACACCGGAAATTTTGAAACCTTTAGGAAATGAAAACGGATACCAACATTTATATCTTGAAGCTTCGGCAAAAAGAGATGCTGATTATTCCAAATTCTCATGGTTCAATAACAACACTTTTTATATTCTGACTATAGTAACAAATAGTAACGATGAATTTTTATTTACAAGAATTGGGGCCAACGATCCAGAATTTAATTTAAGACGAGATCCGGCTTTGATATTGAGAAGGAAAAATTGCACGAATACAACTTTTGTTTCGGCCATAGAATCCCATGGTAGTTACAGTCCGGTTTCTGAGTCTGCATGGAATTCAAAAAGTAATATTAAGAACTTAAAAGTTGTTTTAGACACTGAAGATTATACTGGTATTTCCATTACCAATGTAAAGGGAAATACCACCTTTTTTATTACAGCAAATACCAATGCTGCTAAGGATGCAACACATAATATAACCATAAATGATATTGGCTATAAATGGACAGGTCCATATTATTATAAATAAAAACAAAGAAATTTAAAATTATGAAACGATTTAGCGAAAAGTACATCATCACAAAAGACATGGAATGGGAAGAACTTGGAGGAGGTGTATCAAGAAAGTTTTTAGGTTACGATAACCAAATCATGATGGTGCAAGTGAAATTTGAAAAAGGGGCATTGGGTTCACCTCATCAACATTTTCATACCCAAGCTACTTATTGTGTTTCCGGAAAATTTGAATTTGAAATTGATGGAGAAAAGAAAATTGTAGAGGCAGGAGACGGTGTATATATCGAACCAAATTTAATGCATAGTGCAGTTTGCCTGGAGGAAGGAATGTTGATTGACACCTTTAGTCCGGTTAGGGAGGATTTTTTAAGTGGTGGCGGGGTATCCTATTTTGGGGATAAAACCAATTAATAAACGATAGGGTTAAAAAGGAAACCCCTTAACCATGAGTTTGTACTTTTTTAATTCTCAAGCAGACTATTTTAATATTTTCCAAAGGAAGTAATAACTGAAATTATAATTTCTTTAGTGATTTCTCTGGTTGCAAATCAAGCTACGTTTTTTGCTGATACTAACCTTGAGTTAACAGGGCTCTTGCATTCTCTTAATTTTTTGTGCCTTAAAACTGATAATCACTAAATTTTTTGCCTAAAAATCGAAAAAAAAGCAATTAAGTTTTGTTTAACAATAAAAACCGGTTATATTTGGTAAACCAGTTTGGGAAACCAATTTGGATAACCAATTAAAAGTGTGGTTAAGAATGGTAAAAAAATAAAGGATAGGTGCACGCCTATCCTTTAAAATCAAACTTCATAGAGAGAAGTTATTTAAACTAATGTCGAATTACTTAAAATTGACAAGTATTGCAAAGATACCAATTCATAAGTAATTTAAAAAAGCATTTTGGTTGCCAATTCTTGGCTGGGCAATGAACTCTACTTGGTTAGGTTGAATTATTAATTTAATTAAATGAAATCTTATGAATTGGAAAACCACAGCAATTTTTATGATGGCGATTTTATGCCATTTATCTTTAATTGCTCAGGAAAGTTATTCGCTTTCCGGAAATGTAACTTCGCAGGATGATAATATCCCCCTGGGTGGTGTGAATGTATTTATTAAAGGAACTAATACGGGCGTAGTAACCGATTTTGATGGTAATTACGAAATCGATGTAGTTCCGGGTGACGTTCTTTTATTCTCCTATTTGGGATTTGAAAACCAAGAGATCCCAGTAGATGGACAAGAAATCCAGAATGTAGAACTTGTTTCAAGTTCAGAGCAGTTGGATGATATTGTGGTAATAGGGTACGGTTCCCGTAAAAAATCACATTTAACTGGTGCCATCGCGCAGGTAGATGGTGATGATGTAGCGGGAATTCAGGCAACCAGGGTGGATGAAGCCCTCGGTGGTAAATTATCTGGTGTCTTAATTCAGAATCAGGATGGAGCTCCGGGTGCTGATCCAAAAATTCAGGTTAGAGCAGCATCTTCGATCAATGGAAACTCAGATCCTTTAATTGTAGTTGACGGGTATCCCATTTCAGGAAGTTTAGCAACGGTAAACCCTAATGATATTCAAAGTATCGAAGTTTTGAAAGACGCTGCATCTGCTGCTATTTATGGTTCAAGGGGAGCTAATGGGGTTATACTGGTAACAACTAAAAAAGGAAAAGAAGGAAAGCCTACTTTCAGCTATAATAGTTACGTAAGTATATCAAGTAGATATAAAAATGATAATATAAATATGACAGCTGGAGAATGGGCGAATACTTTAGAGGAAGGTATTGCCAGCGGCAGATATGATGTTTCCCAATTAGACCCAGCCTTTGTAGATTATAAGATCAATGCCTATGCTAATGCTCCAGATGTAGTGGCAGTAGAAGACTGGCTTTTCAAAAATGGATATAGTAATAACCATGACTTTAGCATGAGTGGTGGTAGTGAAAATGCTAATTATTTCGCTTCAGTTGGTTACCAGAATACTGAAGGTATCGTATTAGATCAGGCCTTTGAACGAGTAAATGCACGTTTGAATGTTGATACAAAATTGGGTGATAAATTTAAAGCCGGAGTAAGTTTCAACGGATTTGCCTCTAAACGAGATATGGTAGGATGGGATATGAGGGACCTTATAAGAGCCTATAATATACATCCTATTTATCATACGGAAGCATCAATAGCATTCGTTCAGCAATTAGATCAACAAGCGCAATCTTTAGGGCTGGATCCGTTTGATGCTGGTTATAGAGGAGGTGACGCTCCATTTAATAATAGTATTTATACTTTAGAACCGGGTGATACGGCACAGGAATGGCATTATGGTAGAAGTGGTAATGGTATTGGTGGATCTGGTGATGCGGGACCAGCAACGAAACTTGATAATACAGACCGTTATCAAAAAACGTATTTCGCAAATATCACTTCTTATCTAGAATATGCTATTTTGGAAGGTTTGAATATTAAAACCGTCTTGGGGGCAGATATCAGGGACACTCAAGACTATTTCTGGAGAGGACTTGAATTTGATTCCAGGGCGCGTTCAAATCAAACAAATTTAGACCAGACAGATGTAAAAAGGTCTTCAATTTTAAGTGAGACTACCTTAAACTTTAATAAAGTTATAGGTAAGCATGATATATCTGCTGTTGCTGGTCTTGAATTTCAAAATCTTTATACCAGAGGAAACTCCCTTAATGGAACCAATGTACCTTTTGGAGATATTATAAACTACAACCTTTTGGATCCTGCTGATATTCAGGTAACTGAAAGGGATGAAACCATTTCCAGAAGGAGTGTATTTGGTAGGGTTAATTATGCCTATGATAATCGCTACCTGTTTTCGGCTTCAGTGAGAAGAGATGGTGACTCGAGATTTGGCAAGAACAATAAATTTGAGACATTCCCGGCTCTTTCTTTAGGTTGGAATGTACATAATGAAGCTTTCTGGAATTCTGAGTTATTGAGTACATTGAAGCCAAGGTTTAGTACAGGGTCATTAGGAACAACCTCAGATTTAGGGGCTTAC
Source organism: Christiangramia lutea (assembly GCF_022489035.1). Classification (GTDB taxonomy): domain Bacteria; phylum Bacteroidota; class Bacteroidia; order Flavobacteriales; family Flavobacteriaceae; genus Christiangramia; species Christiangramia lutea. Next base: position 979,840 of record NZ_JAKVTV010000001.1, on the reverse strand, counting down.
AATTCATTAAGTCTGTTAAATCCTCAGGCTTCGGTACTAGGAAATGCGTATTTAATTCCAGCTGATGTAGCGAACGATAACTTAACCTGGCAAACAAATACAGAAACCAACTATGGTATAGATCTAGGGTTTTTTGATAACCGAATAAGATTCAGTGCAGATTATTATACTTCAGATATTGAAGATATTTTAATTAATCAAAGTGTTTCTGAAGTTCTGGGTACCACTTCCATACGTCTAAATTCTGGAGACGTTAGGAGTTCAGGTTTGGAATTTGAATTATCTGGGGCTGTTATTCAGGACTATGAGAATGATTTCACCTGGACATTAGGAGCCAATCTTTCTACAGTAGAGACTGAAATCACAGATCTAGGTGGCTTGGACGAATTACCACAGGTTATTTACGGCCAGAGTGGTAGAGGTCCTGTGTTTAGAAATTATGTAGGCGGAGAGATTGGTGAGATGTGGGGATTAGAGACTATCGGTATAGTAGAAGATAGATTTATAGAAGATCCAACCAGGGCTATAGGTGTAAACAGTTCAGAATATTACGTGGTAGATCAAAACGGTGACGGTGTGATCGATAGAACCAGGACTGTTGAAGAAGGTGGAGATCTTGTGAAGATTGGTCAGAATACCCCGGATTTTTACTGGGGTCTTAATAGCCAAATGAGATTTAAAGCATTTGATATGTCTTTCCAATTCCAGGGTTCTCAGGGAGGAGATATATTTAATGTAGATCCCATTTATTACAATTCAGAATTTGGAGGAAGAGTAATGGATAGTTTTGATGCTAACGGTGATGGTATAGCTGATCATAATGGTGAATTCTACACCCAGTCTAGAAATCAATTAGATGCGCAGGTGCAAGATGCTTCTTATGTTGCTTTAAGGAACCTAACTTTAGGTTATACCTTAGATCGTGAAATCATGAGCCAGGTGGGGTTAAACACTGTGAGAGTATATGTTGCGGCATCAAACTTATTATACTTATGGTCTGATGATTACACCTCTTTTAATCCGGAAGGTGTTGAAATTACCAATGATGGTTATTTAGGACCTACTACCTACGGTGTTCAGGTGGGAGCAAGTCCGATTGTAAGGAGTTTTACATTTGGTTTGAATGTTAATTTTTAAAGATTGAAAAATGAAAACAGTATATAAATTATTATTAGTGGTAATTCTAGTAGCTGTAGGTTGTGAAAGTGATTTAGATCAAAATCCGCCAAACATAGCTAAATCAAATTCATTGCAAGATTTTGAGGGAGTATTAAATGCTGCATATTATTATCAGCATGGTTCAGTTACTCCTTTAGCTGTCATGGGAGATTTTAGAGCAGATAATGCGTTGATGGACGAAGAACCTTACCCTTCTTTTGATAGGTTTAACGGTGATATCGTTGTTATGGAAGATCAATTCTTTAGACCGTTTTATTCGGCTTTATACAAATCGATCTTAAGCGCCAATAATGTAATTGAAAACTCCACAAATACAAGTCATATAGGGCAAGCAAAATTTTTAAGAGCCTTATCTTATTTCAAATTGGTCAAGGTATTTGGGGATGTTCCAGTAAATCTATCTGCTTCACCCAGTACTACAGATAAATCTATTCTGGAAAGACAACCGGTAGCAAATATTTATGACAACATAATCATTCCAGATTTCCTGGATGCAATAGCTAATTTGGATAATTCTGGATTATCAAATGGTAGAGCAACCAAAATTGCTGCCCAGGGGATGTTAGCAAAAGCTCATATACAAAGAGGTGATTTTAGTAGTGCAGAACCTTTACTCGCTGAAGTTATCAATGGGGCCTCTGGAGCTGGAATATCCTTACAGGAAAATTATGGCGATATCTTTGGATTTGAAAATGATCTTAATTCCGAAGTTATTTTTGCCACACAAATTTCGAGTTCAATTACAGATGAATATCCAGAATCAGAATTCTGGTCCTGGTACGGAGGTTTAGATACTAAAGCCCTTATGCCTTTGGATCCAGATCTAATAACTGCTTTTGAAGAAAGTGGAGAAGTGGAAGATACATTAAGAAGAGGTGTAGTGATAGACGAAGAATTAATGGCTTCTCCTAAATATCCGCAAACTGGTGGGCCAGATCATGACTGGATAGAATTAAGATTGGGCGATGTTATTCTTTTATATGCTGAATCTTTAAATGAAAATGGTGCCCCTGCAGAAGAAGTTCTGGATCTACTGGATCCCATAAGGGAAAGGGCAGGCTTGAACCCGTTAGATCATAATAATCTGAACACACAGGCCTCGGTAAGGGAAGCTATTTATGAAGAAAGAAGACTGGAATTAGCTTTTGAAGGGCAACGATGGTTTGACTTGGTAAGAACAGGTACGGTTAACCAGGAATTAGAAGAATCTGTAGATCCAAATTATTTTGTGTTTCCTATTCCAATATCAGAAATCCTGGCCAGTGATGGGGTTATTACCCAAAATCCTGGCTATCAAGGAAGTTAATTCTAGAAGGGTTTGAATGGAGTTAGCCATCATTGATTCCGCTAAATTTAATATTGGCGGAATCAATAAAACTTATGAGTTTTGAATTAGCAGAACACTTTAATCCTGAACTAAGAAAATTTTCCTAATTTTGAAAAACCAGTTTGGTTAACCAATTTTTTTAAAGTTAAATATTGATAGATGAAAGTAGATGGATATGCAAAAATCGAACTCCAGAAACAAACACGAAATACAATTTTAACCAAAATTCGTGAATACATAAATTTCAAAAATTTAGAACCTGGTGATAAATTACCCTCAGAAAGGATGTTGTCTGAAAAATTTGGGGTTAGCAGGAATAATCTCAGGGAAGCGATTCAAACTTTGGAATTTTATGGGATATTAAAGAGCGTACCACAAAGTGGTACTTACCTAGCCGATATTGGAGCTATAGCTGTTGACGGAATGATGGCAGATATAATTAGTTTGGACGACCCAGATTTTAAGTCTCTGGTTGAAACAAGAATTTTATTAGAATTAAAAACGGTTCGGTTGGCTGCTATGAGACGTACAGAAAGTCAACTTAAGCATATGAAACAAACATTACAGGCGTACACCGCTAAAGCACTTAAAGGAGAAGACGCTGTACAGGAAGATCTATTGTTTCATTTAGCAATAGCTAAAGCAAGTGGAAATAGTACCATAAATACATTTATGCTCACTATCACGCCAGAAATCATTACAAATTTTGCTAAATATCATGTATGTGATGAGAATCAGGCTTTCCTTGCGATAGAAGAACATAAATCTATTCTTGAGGCTATTGAGAATAAGGACCCTAAACTCGCTAAAAAGCAAATGAAAATACATTTTAGAAGTTTATATAAGTATTGTTATAATGTAGATTTATAGCCTTTCCCGGGATTGCACGCTCCCAATTAAGGTTTAATAAATAATAGAGAGAATTATTTAAACCAGGAATTACTGGATATACCCTTCTTCAAGAATATATCTTTTTCCAGGTTATTAAAATATAAAACTCCATAGGGTTTCCCCTATTGGTTGTAGGTAAATATTGTCTGAAAATCAGGCTGAAATTTTAAGCTGAAAACCTGTGAATATGAAGATAAGAGGACTTAGGTGGTGGATAATAGTATTGATCTGTATTGCCACCGTTATAAATTATATAGATAGAACAGCATTTGGAGTCATGTGGCCAGAAATGGGCAAGGACCTGGGTATGGATGAGGCTGATTATGCGGTGATGCTGAATGTTTTTATGGTCACTTATGCTCTTGGTAAGTTTTTATCTGGTAAGCTATATGATCAAATTGGGACACGTCTTGGATTTATTTTTTCAATAGCCTTGTGGTCTACGGCCGCTATTCTTCACGCTTTTGCAAGAGGTTTGGTTTCCTTATCTATAGTACGAGCATTTTTAGGATTTGGAGAAGCTGGAAACTGGCCAGGAGCTGTGAAAAGTAATGGTGAATGGTTCCCGGTAAAAGAACGTGCCATTGCCCAAGGAATATTTAATGCAGGAGCTTCACTTGGAAGTGTCGTTGCACCGGCACTAATAGCATTTTTATATGCTCAGTTTGGTTGGAGAACCACTTTTATAATTTTAGGTATTGTAGGTTTTGTTTGGATAATTCCATGGTATATAATCAATAAAACCACACCTGAAAAACATCCATGGTTAACCCCGAAAGAAAGAGATCTTATTCTTTCCGGGAGGATAGTACCAGATGAGACGGCCGAAAAGGAAAAAGGATTACCAGTTTTGAAGATTTTAAGTTATAAAGAATCCTGGGGTGTTTTAGTTTCACGATTTTTTATAGAACCCATCTGGTGGCTTTTTGTTGGTTGGATGCCTCTTTATCTAAACTCAAAATTCGGTTTTAGTATTGAAGAAATTGGCTCTACAATCTGGATCTCTTATTTGGGTGGAATGGCTGGAAGTATTGCTGGAGGCTGGTTCTCTGGTAAATTAATGGAAAAGCACTCATTAGATTTTTCCAGGAAACTCTCTATTCTTATTGGTGGTAGCCTGATCTTTTTAGGCCTTATGGGTATAATTTTTCTGGTCCAGGGAGATAATCCAATGACCTTCATTTATATCGTTTCCATTGTCCTATTTGGTTTTCAGTTTGCCATTGGTAACATTCAAACATTGTCAAGTGATTTGCTAAAAGGTCCGTCTGTTGGAACACTCGCAGGCCTGGCTGGAACCGTTGCGGCTGTCTCCGTGATCATAATGAACTGGCTTATCCCAAAAATTACTGAAGTATCGTATACGCCGGCTTTTATTATTATTTCTATTCTGGCTCCATTAGCTGTGTTATCTATATATATTTTGATTAGAAGAATCAAGCCAGTTGAAGTAGAATCCAATTAAACGTTTTATATCTAATAACTATTAAATTAAATAACTATGAATGATTCAAAGAAAAAAATAGCAGTAATTACCGGTGCCACTGGAGGTATTGGATTTGCTGTAGCCAAAAGACTTGGTAAGGATGGCTATCATGTGATCCTAAACGGAATTGAAGATGATAAAGGAGCCCAAAGAGTAAAAGAGCTGGAAAAAGAGGGGATCAAAGCAGAATATTATGGTTTTGATGTTACCAACGAAGAAGAAGTATCTTCAAATATCAAACAGATCGGAGAGAAATATGGTAAAATAGATGCTGTGATCAATAATGCCGGGGGGCTTGGCGGTAGGTCAAGATTTGAAGAAATGACCACAGAATTTTATCGGTCGGTAATGGCTTTAAATTTAGATTCAGCATTTTTTGTTTCAAGAGCAGCTATTCCTTACCTCAAAAAAGGAGAGCATCCCTCGATTATCAATTATACTTCTAATGCCGGTTGGAATGCTGGTGGACCCGGAGCGGGAATTTATGGGACCTCCAAAGCAGCTGTTCACACTTTAACCAGGGCACTGGCAAAAGATCTTGCTGAGTATGGTATTAGGGTTAATGCAGTTTCTCCGGGAACTATAGATACCCCGTTTCATTCACAAATTAAATCTACTAAACCGGAAGTTTTTGCCTCCTGGAAAAACAATATCATGTTGGGTAGGCTGGGTCAACCAGAAGATGTAGCTTCAGTAGTATCATTTTTAGTAAGTGACGATGCTGCATTCTTAACGGCTGAAACCATTCAGGTTGGTGGAGGCCAGGCTCTTGGAATTTAAAAAGGGAATGCTGTATTTCTGAAAAATATGAAGATTAACTATCTTCTTTTTTCAAATTAAGATCATATGAAAAGTATTGTAGCTTTTGGAGAAATGATGATGAGGTTGTCGCCACCTGGACATTTGCGGTTTTTTCAGGCAAATGAATTTGAGGTGTCTTATAGCGGTGCCGAGTTTAATACGCTTGCGTCTTTGCAAAGGTGGGGACTTTCAACGCAATTCGTTACAAAATTACCGGATAATGACTTTGGAAATAAAGCTATTTCTGAAATTTCCAGGTATCAGGTAGGTAGTGATCATATTGTACAGGGAGGAAATCGTCTTGGGATTTATTTTCTTGAAAAGGGTAGTGCAATACGTCATAGTAAGGTTATCTATGATCGTGCTGAAAGTGCCGTGGCTCAAATTGAAAAAGATGATATAGATTGGACAAAAGTGTTTAGCAATGCAAGCTGGTTTCACTGGTCTGGTATAACTCCTGGAATATCTGCGGAAGCAGCTCGAGAATGCTTGAAAGCATGTAAAATTGCTAGAAAAATGGGTCTCAAAATATCCTGTGACCTTAATTACAGGTCTACTTTATGGAAATGGGGTAAACAGCCTAATGAGGTTCTCCCCGAAATTCTTGGAATTACGAATGTGATACTGGGTGACCTGGCCACTTTATTTAAAATGTTAGGTAAAAAGGAAATTAAACCGGATTATAAAAAGCCTGAGACTTTAAAAGTTTTTTATGATGAAATCCTCAACAGCTGTCCACATCTGGAGTTTCTGCCAACAACGCTGCGTTATTCAGAAAGTGCTTCTCACCAGAAAATTGGGGGGATAATGTATGCCTCTGGAAAATTGATCACATCTGAAGTAAAAGAAATTTTACCAGTAGTAGATCGCCTGGGCACCGGAGATGCATTTATGGCAGGTATTATTTATGGATTGCATAAAAATCTGGATTACCCGGAAATACTTGATTTTTCTGTGGCGACCAGTGCCTATAAGCATACCATGACCGGGGACATTAATATTGCCTCATTAGAAGAAATTTATGCGATCATGAAAGGTGATCTTTCAGCCTTAATCAAAAGATAATTCAACTATGGCCAAACTATCACGATTAGAAGTATATAACCTTATGGGAGCTACCGGTTTAGTTCCGCTATTTAGTCATTCAGATACTGGTGTTTCCAAAAAAATAATTGATGCGTGCCATCGGGGTGGTGCAAGAGTTATTGAATTTACGGCCCGCGAGTATAATGCACATATGGTTTTTCAGGAAATGTCAGATTACATAAGAAATAAATATCCTGAAATGGCTATAGGAATAGGCTCTATTACTGATGCGGCTTCTGCTTCGACGTATATCCAACTAGGAGCCGATTTTATAGTAACACCTGTGTTTAGGGAGGATATCGCCATCGTTTGTAACCGGAGGAAGGTCGCATTTTTCCCAGGGTGTGGATCTCTTACGGAAATCGCAAAGGCTGAAGAATATGGTTGCGAGATCGTAAAACTATTTCCTGGAGCCGTATATGGTCCAGAATTTATTAAAGCGATCAAAGGTCCACAGCCCTGGACAAGTATAATGCCTACTGGAGGAGTCTCTCCAACAAAGGAAAGCCTTAAAAAATGGTTTGAGGCAGGTTGTATTTGTGTGGGAATGGGCTCTCAATTAATAAAGCAAGATGCTTCGGGAGATTTTGATTATGATAAAATTGAAAATTCCACAAAAGAGTGTCTTAAAATCATCAAGCAGTTGAATGCAGCTTAAGATTTAAATATTCTATGGTAGATTAATAAATCAGGTTTATGGAAAGACATGTTACATTAGGAGAATTCATTATTGAGAACCAGAAAGATTTTCCATACGCCAAGGGAGAACTTAGTGCATTATTGAGTTCCATCAAACTAGCCGGAAAGCTGGTAAACCAACAGATAAATAAAGCTGGTCTGGCCGAGATACTCGGCAAAATCGGGAAACAGAATATTCAGGGAGAGAACCAGGCAAAACTGGATTTAATTGCTAATGATATTTTTATTGATACCTTCAGGAACCGGGGTGAGGTATGTGGCCTGGGTTCTGAGGAGTTAGAAGATTTCATCGTTTTCGATGACGACATACATCGTGAAGCAAAATATATAGTTCTCATTGACCCTCTGGATGGATCGAGTAATATAGATGTAGATATTACCGTAGGAACTATTTTTAGTATTTATAGGAGGATTTCAAAGGAAGGATCTCCGGTAACTTCAGAAGATTTTCTTCAACCAGGCCGCAACCAGGTCGCCGCAGGGTATATAATTTATGGGACTTCTACTATTCTTGTTTACACAAGCGGAAATGGAGTAAACGGTTTTACTTTTGATCCCGGAATTGGTTCATTCTTTCTGTCTCATCCAAATATTAAATTTCCAAAGAAAGGGAATACCTATTCTATAAACGAGGGCAATTATATACACTTTCCAAAGGGAATCAAGAAATATATTAAATGGGTTCAGGAACTTGATGAAAATGAGAACAGGCCATTTACCTCAAGGTATACGGGTTCATTAGTAGCCGATTTTCATAGAAATATGCTTCTGGGTGGAATTTACCTTTATCCTGAAGGTACAACCTCTCCTCACGGGAAACTACGTTTATTATATGAAAGTAATCCCATGGCCTTTTTAACTGAACAGGCCGGTGGAAAAGCAACGGATGGATCTAAACGTATTCTCGATATCACACCAAAAGAGTTGCACCAAAGAGTGCCTTTAATTTGTGGAAACCGTGAAATGGTTGAGAAGGCAGAAAAGTTTTTGAAAGAAGGCTAGGATGATAGGATTGCAAACCAAGGATTAATTTATAGAGCAATGAGAAAATCAACCAGGCTCCGCGACATTGCTGAATCTCTTAATTTATCTGTAGGCACTGTTTCTAAAGCTCTCAATAATAGTTCTGAAATTTCTGAAAGAACAAAGGAAAGAGTTCAGGAGGTTGCCAGGTTAAACCATTACATGCCTAATATTTCAGCTCGAAATTTAAAGGGCCAGAGAACTAGAAGTATAGGCGTAGTTTTGCCTTCACTTGATGCTAAAATTTATTCTGATGCGTTAAAGGCAATAGAGGAGCGGATGAACTCCAAAAATTATCGCCTGGTCTTATGTATAAGTAATGAATCTTATAAGAAGGAAGTGCAATGTATCCAAAGGTTGATTCAATCACAGGTAGATGGAATAATTATTTCCCCCTCTATAGAAACCTATCACTTTAGGAAATTATCTCATTTAAGACAGCTTAAAAATTTCAATACGCCTCTTGTACAATTTGATCGGGTTCTAGACGATTTATCTTCAGATAAGGTAACCATTAATCAATCTTATTTGGTAGAAAAACTTACTCTCCAACTCTATTCTGAAGGATATTCAAAAATTGGCTTTGTTTCTCGAGATGATGAGGAATGTAAATTGCAGAAAAGAAAAGCAGGATATCTAAATGCCTTAAAAGCCAAATCGCTTCAAAAAATAATATTTCAAATTTCGAACTACGAATTAGATTCGATTGCAAAATTTGTGCAGGAAGGGAAAATAGATGCGATAATAGTCCCTTATGCCTGCCTGCTAGCCAAGATCATAGAAGTCTTCAAGAAGTTTGAGGTAGTACGAGAAATTGAGATATTTTGTTTGGAAAAAACGGAATATTTTCCACCATCACCACAAATAAAATATTTTTCTCTAAATGGAACTGAACAGGGCATTACAGCTATAGACACATTGATAGACAGGATAGAAGGAATAATGCCAGCTGAGCCTATCGAATTCGAGTTAGAACCTGTCACTGAAGAATGATAAGGAGACCCAAGAAATATCTTTATAAACAATCTTTATACGATTAAATTCCATTTTGGATTATTAAAATTCTATTTCCAGCCGAATACGCTCATCGTAACTGGTTTAATTGTCCAAAGCGAATTCTCATAATCAGGTCCCTGGTTCGAGAACAGGTGTCACCACAGTGGTAATAGAAAGCCATTCAGGAAACTGAAAGTTTTTTTTGTCAGGAATATTAAAATTGTAAAAAAATGTCTTTGAATATGTTAAAAATTTGAAGTTGAATAAAATGGGTATGCTTTTTGTTTAATGAAAAACAATAAAAATCAAACAAAATGAATAGATCTATTTTTCTATTTGTAGTAGTTTGCCTTACTTTATTCCAGGCTAGAGCCCAGTCTCCAGATGAGGATCAACTTGGAGCTTGGTATATGTATTTCTGGAATACCAATTTTGGTGAATCCAATGGGGGCTGCAGGGAGATTATCAATATCGTGACTGGCGAGGTCTTGGAGACAGGGAACAACTATTACTACGAACAGGATTAACCTTTACACCAACCAATTCGGGAATTAAATTTACACTGGGATACGCAAATATAACTACTGGACGATATGGTCGGGATATCGATGCTCCAGTATCAGAGAACAGGATCTACCAGGAAGCACTTTTTGGACAAACCATATGGAAAAGGCTTCTTCTTACTCATAGAATTCGTTACGAACAGCGATGGGTGGAAGACCAGGATTTCAGAACAAGATACCGCTATAACCTGTTCATAAACATTCCTTTTGAAGGAACTACTCTTGATAAAGGAACTCCATATTTTGCTTTTTATAACGAGATATTTATAAACGGGGAACCAAAAATAGGCAATGGGCGTGAAGTTCAATTTTTTGACCGTAACCGTACTTACCTGGGGCTTGGCTATGCCCTGAACGATAAATTAAGAATGCAGCTGGGTTGGATGGAACAAACAACCGTAAATTGGCAGAAAGGTCAATTACAAGTTAGTCTCCATCATACCTTTTAATACTAACTTAAATTGAAAAAAAGATGAAAAAGCTAGGATTACCATTATTAATGATGTTGGCAACAGGATTTTTGACCTCCTGCCAGGATGAGAAAAAGACGGAAACTGCAGAGGTGCAGGAGCAAACCGAAATAGTTGAAGAAGGTGTTGTAAAAAGTATTCTTACAGCCGAAGAGCAGGCAGATATGACGCCACAGGAGATCATTGGAAGGTTGAAAAAAGGAAATGAGAATTTCGTAAATAACAATCTTACACAACGTGATCATTCCGCCCAGCGCAGAAGAGCGATGATCGGGCAGTATCCCAAAGCGATCGTACTATCCTGTGTAGATAGCCGTGTGCCGGTTGAGGATGTATTCGACCTTGGAATTGGGGATATCTTTGTAGCCAGGGTAGCCGGAAATATTGAAAATGCCGACATTGTTAGCTCCATGGAATTCGCTACTGCCGTGGCCGGTTCCAAAGTGGTGATCGTGATGGGACATACCGCCTGTGGCGCTTTAAAATCAGCGATAGACCAGGTAGATGCAAAATCTATGAACATGAATTCCCTGGCTGATCTACTGGATGAGATCGAACCCGCGGTAGAAGAAACCGAACCGAACGGAGAACGCAGTTCAAAAAACACTGAATTCACTAATAATGTGATCAATACTAATGCTATGCGTACGGTAGCGAATATCCGGGAAGCTTCACCAACCATGGCTCAGATGGAAGACGATGGCAAGATCATGATCGTTTCAGCAGTTTATAATATGGAAACCGGTGAGGTAGAATTCAATAACGATTAAATATTCCTGCATTAAACAGCAGAAATACTTTTTGCCCCTGAATTAAAGATAGCAGAAGAGCCCTACAACTAGACTCTTCTGCTATTTTTTTGCAATTATTTTAAATTCAGCTTCAGTTTAAGAGTATTTTTGTCCCGGTCTTAATTCTTAGACCTCAATTCCATTCTCATGGAAAAGGCTTGGTGATAACTGGCGTTGCTTCCGCCTTGTAAGATATTTGCGCAACACCCCACCAGAAACCTTATTCACGTCGAATTCGATAATAAAAGCATCTTTATCAACAGTTTTCAGGACTCTATATACTTTTTTAGTATCAATCCTGTTCACTACTGTATGAATGATTTCAAGATCTTGTTTTTCACCCTGACTTCCATAACCCCGGGAACCCTGGTAAATAGTCATGCCCTGGCCAATGTCTTTTAAAAGGGCTTTCTGCATTTCCTTAGATCTTGAAGTTACTACCATAAGTCCTACATAATCTTCAAAACCTTCTAAGATAAGATCTACTGTTTTGGCTGTAATTATATAGGTAAGTACCGAATACATTACAACTTCCATGGAAAACAAGATACCGGCAAGTAGAAATAACACAACGTTGAACCAGAAAATAACCAAGCCAATGGAAATCCCTGAACGTTCGTTCACAAATATTCCCAGGATCTCAGATCCGTCAAGTACTGCTCCGGTCTTAATGGCAAGTCCTATTCCTGCTCCCAGAAAGAGTCCGCCGAATATGGAGATCAACAGTTTATCATCGGTTATAGACTGGAAGTTCTCGAAATGAATAACCAGGGATAAGATAAGTACAGAAATAACCGATCTAATTACGATCCTTTTGGAAACGGTGAACCAACCTATAATAAAAAAAGGGATGCTTATAATTGGCAGAATTAATGAAATTTCAATACCCGTAGTTTTGTTTAGCAAAATTGAAATTCCGGTGACCCCACCATCCAAAAATCCATTGGGCAGCAAAAAAGCTTTCAAACCGATGCTGGCTAGAAATATGGCTAAAGATAATTGAAGAATTTCCCAGAAAAGTATTGGTTTAAATCTCATGTTTTATCGAATTCTTATTTGCCTCCCTTTTCCGCTTTTAGTTTGTCGATCTCCTTTAAGACCTCATTTGCCTCATAGGATTTTTCATCACTTAGACTTCTATTACTCGTAGACAAACGGTGAGCTTCCTCAAGTAATTTCCTGTACTTGATCTCAAGTTTTTCGATCTCCGATTTTTTTTTGAATAATCCGAACATAGCTTTTTGTTTAAAGATATGATAAATAGAATTTTACCGGGTACAAGGAAAACGTTTTATTGAAATTTTAGGTTTTGATTATCCTTAAAAACAGAGAACTATCTTAGCAAGGAGAAAAAAATTCGTTTTTTCAGGAAAATGTTATTTGCCTACATTTAAATCCGTATTTTCAATGCTGATAAGTCTTATCTATAATATCATTCCTTAACTATGAGATACTCATTAGAGTTAAAAGAGTTTCTTGAGCTGTATGAGAAATACAAGGTAAACACTCTAAATCCAACTCATCAGGAATTAAATACCATCCTGAAAACCTGGGAGGAGCCAGGTTACTGGAAAAAATATACGGCAGGTAATGGAGTCGCGGCACCTACGCCTATAAGGATCGTAATGACTAGAATTAAACATTCTGATAAAGTGGTGGATAAGATCTACCGGAAATCTGAGCAATTTCCAGGGGGACTTTGCCTGGAGAGTATTCAAAACATGCATGATACTATCGGAGTTAGAGTGATCGTATATTTTACTTCGCAATTACCGCTAGTGGATAAAGAGATTCGTAGTTCAGGAGTTTTTGAAATTTCAGAAGAGCATCGGCCGGAAGCATTTATGAATGCCGACACTCTCAAGAGACTGGGTTTGGCTCATTTTGAAAGCGAGTCAAAGGAAAGTGGTTATTCCTCTATACATTATACTCTTCAATTAAAATCTAGCGCATTAAAAAAGGAGGAAAGACCTTTTTTTGAAATCCAGGTTCGTACTCTCGCCCAGGAACTTTGGTGTGAGCTTGAACATGTACTTTGCTATAAACCCGAACATAGGCCGAGTCTTTCTGCAAAAAATCGTTTACAAATTCTAAGCAGAGAGGTGGGAGTAATAGACGAACATTTCAATCTTTTATATGAAGATCTTATTCATAATCAGCAATTTGCTGCCTACAAAGATTCCGACATTCTTAATTTTGAAAATGCACCTAAAGTTCTAAAAGAAATAGGAATACAGTGCTCCTTAATAGAGCTAAATCCAATATTAAAGATCCTCTTTAGCCGGGATATCAGATCTATAGGGGATTTAATGAAAATCGCAATTCCCAGGCGGTTAGTGACTATAAGAAACACATATGTTGCTAATCTGGGTCACGCTCCTACTAATGTAGAATTAATTTCTACATTGGTTACCCTAAAAGGAGCAAGGTCAAAAGATATTGAAATCGAGAGAATTAAATCCTTTATCAAATACAATCGTTAACCGGTACACTTATTCAGTATTAGATCTACTTGGTTCGATTCTGATTGCAAATACTACAAGAAACCAACCTGAGGAAAGGGTATTTTATTATGAAAAATAGATTTTAATTTGAACAGGCAAAAAAGTAAAGAAGATTAGTCTTAAAAATTCTGCGAGGCGTATTACAATTAGATCAAAATTGTTTAAACAAAAAATACGTAATATATAAATACAAATATTCCCAATAAGCTTAAGCTGATTGAAAACGTTAAGATCTTTATTTCATTTTTATTCCTTATCACTACCATCTAAAAAGAGAACACAAATTATATATAAAATGTTAAAAATATTAACGTTTTACAAAAATGTTTTACTATTTTTAGGAAGCAAAATAGACTTTTCAGGTATTTAAGTTTTTGATTTTAAATTAGATACATTTGATTTTTATTCAGAATTAAATTCTTAAAAATTTTAAGATTTCGGCTGAATATCCTGGTTTGTAAGTTCTGTAGCATGAGGAACCTTTGAAAAAAATGATCACGGAGGGATCGCTTAATAATTATTGAAAATTGAGGTGATTGGTAGTTAGTTAATTATACTTATTTTCACCCCAATTTTTCTTATCCTAAATATTTTTTGAAAAACTAAAAATCGATATATTTCGTACATAATTTAGGTATGCTTGAGAATGCAATATTTTAATATGAGTTATTATTAATTGTTATTGTGGAAAATTCTTACCTTAGACCAGGTTTTATTTCCTATAACGCTAAATTTAAGGCTTTTACCGACAATACTAACCATTTTATCAATGGCCCGAATTAGAGTAATATTTCTGATTTTGATCTTTTCTCTTGGGGTGAGCGAATTTGCTTATTCCCAGAAGGATGGAAAAGGCCCACCTGAACCTAATAAACAGCAGGGAGGTCGTAGAGGTCCGCCTTGTGATCCTGGGAATGGTAATGGAAATGGCGGTGGAAATGGTGGTGGAAACGGAAATGGCCAGGGTGTACCACCACCGGTAGGACTGTGTCTGCCAATAGATGATTATGTTTATATTCTAATGGCTGTTGGTGCTATGTATGGTTGTTACAAGCTACGGGACTTTGAGAATACTAAGACAGTTCAGTAATCCTTTTTACATATTTCCCGATCACATCAAATTCCAGGTTTACGGTATCTTCTTCTTTCAGGTTTTTAAACGTAGTATGATTATAGGTGTAAGGAATGATGGCGACGCTGAATTCGTCTATTTTTGAATTAACAACGGTAAGACTTACCCCATTAATGGTTATTGACCCTTTTTCAATAGTTACATTTCCTACTTCCTTATCATATTTAAAAGTAAATTCCCAGCTACCATCTGCCTCTTTAATTTTTTTGCAGATGGCTGTCTGGTCTACATGACCCTGTACAATGTGACCGTCAAGCCTGTCACCCATTTTCATACCTCTTTCCAGGTTTACGGGCGATCCAACTTCAAGATTCCCCAAATTGGTCTTTTCAAGTGTTTCCTTTACAGCAGTAACTTTATATTCCTCATCTTGAATTTCAACTACTGTTAAACAGGTTCCATTATGCGAAACACTCTGATCTATTTTTAGCTCAGGAGTCATTTTTGCCCTTACGGTAATGTCTAAATTATTACCCGATTTTTTCAAATTCGTGATTTTACCAATCTCCTCTACTATCCCTGTGAACATTCTTTTCTATAATAATGGTTACATTTGTGTGTAAAATTAAAATATTATATCGGGAAACTTTATGAAACAAACCGAAATGATCAAATTAGGAATTAGTATTGGTGATCTTAATGGAATAGGGAGTGAGATAGTGCTTAAAACCTTTGATGATTCCAGAATGCTGGATTTTTGTACCCCGATAATTTTCGCGAATTCCAAGATCCTCAATTTTATAAAAAAACAATATAAGCTTTCTCTTCATCTTCAGGGGATAGATCATCCTTCGAAGGCCATAGACGGGAAGGTGAATGTTATAAATGTCTGGAAGGAAAACGTAAATATCAATTTTGGTGAGGAAGATCCAAAAATTGGGGAGTATGCTTTTAAATCTTTAGAAGCGGCTACGACCTCCTTAAAAAATGATGAAATAGATGTATTGGTTACTGCTCCCATAAATAAGGCGACCATTCAGTCTGATAAATTTAAATTTCCGGGACATACAGATTTCCTGGCCAGGGAACTGGGAGGAGAAAGCCTTATGTTTATGATCACAGATAATTTAAAAGTTGGATTGTTAACAGATCATGTTGCTTTAAAAGACATTGCATCTGTTATAACTCCGGAACTTATCGAGAAAAAGATCAAAACCATTCAGCAAACATTAAAAAGTGATTTTAGGGTTAGAAAACCTAAGATCGCGGTTCTGGGAATTAATCCGCATAGTGGTGATAATGGTTTGATTGGTAAAGAAGATGAAGAAGTCTTGAAGCCTACCATTAAAAAACTAAGAGATAAAGGAGATCTGATATTTGGACCTTATGCGGCCGATAGTTTCTTCGGCACTAAAAATTATAAAAACTTTGATGCTGTAATTGCATCTTATCACGATCAGGGATTGGTTCCTTTCAAAACCTTATCTTTTGGAAGAGGCGTGAATTTCACTGCTGGGCTAAATAAGGTTCGTACCTCTCCAGATCACGGGACTGCTTTTGAAATTGCCGGAAAGAATGAAGCGAATATTAATTCTTTTAAGGAGGCTGTTTTTAAAGGCATCGAGATCTACAAAGCAAGGGAAGAGTATAAGGTTTTGACTGAAAATCAATTGCAGAAACAAGGAAGGAAGATATAAACAAAAAATTGTTTATAAAAAGAGCATAATTGATTAATTTTTATATCTTTGCACCCGCCTTAACGGAAACGTGGGCACTCAAAACTGTGGAGAAATGAGGGATTTAGCAGAGTTTACAATTCCTTTTAAGGGATTAAAGCTTGGAAAGCACCAGTTTGAGTATGAATTAGATAACGCGTTCTTTGAGTATTTTGAGTATGAAGAATTCAATAAAGCCGATGTAAAGATCGACTTGTTGTTCGAGAAGAAAACAACCATGATGGAGTTAACTTTCAGGGCAACAGGAACAGTTAATGTTAACTGTGATCTAACCAACGAGCCTTACGATCAGCCAATAGACAGTCAATTGTTTCTGGTGATCAAGTTTGGAGACGAATTCAATAATGAAGATGAAGATTTACTAATTCTGCCACATGGAGAATATGAGGTAAATATTCAGCAATATATATATGAATTGGTCGTACTTTCGGTGCCTCAAAAGAGGATACATCCGGGAGTAGAAGACGGAACCTTGAAATCTGAAGTACTCGACAAACTGGAAGAACTTAGTTTGAAAAATCAGAAAAAGAAAAATGAGGATGATATAGATCCTCGCTGGGACAAATTAAAAAATTTACTAAACGAATAATTAATAGGAAGCCATGGCACATCCAAAGAGAAAAATCTCTAAAACCAGAAGAGATAAGAGAAGAACACATTATAAAGCTTCAGCTCCAAAAGTGGCTGTAGATTCTGTAACAGGTGAAGCACACCTTTACCACAGAGCTCACTGGCACGAAGGTAAACTTTATTACCGTGGTCAGGTATTAATCGATAATACCGAGGAAGTAGAAGCATAGTTTAGCTTTAGAGCTTCAAATAATTACAGAAACTCTCACATAGTGGGAGTTTTTTGTTTTTAGTTGATTAAGTCCTAAAAAGACCTTAATTTGCACGCCGGTTATAATATAATTTAGTAATTTTCTTGTTACACTTTAGAAAAAGAGAGGGCCGGTGACAGGTGAATTAAATCCAAATATATGAGTAAAATCACGGCAGCAATTACGGCTGTAGGTGCTTACGTACCTGAGGATGTATTAACCAACAAGATGTTGGAAGAAATGGTGGATACAAATGATGAATGGATTACCACCAGAACCGGAATTAAAGAAAGACGAATTCTAAAAGATCCGAAAAAAGGAACTTCATATCTCGCAATCCAGGCAGCAAAAGAATTACTTCAAAAATCAAACCTGGACCCCAAAGAAATAGATCTTATTATCATGGCTACTGCCACTCCAGATATGCCTGTGGCCTCTACAGGTGTTCATGTGGCTACCCAGATAGGTGCAACCAATGCATTTTCCTATGACCTGCAGGCGGCATGTTCCAGCTTTTTATATGGAATGTCAACCGCCGCGGCATATATAGAATCAGGAAGATATAAAAAGGTGGTTGTGATTGGAGCAGATAAAATGTCTTCGATCATCGATTATACAGACAGGACAACCTGTATCATCTTTGGAGATGGTGCGGGAGCAGTTCTTATGGAGCCGAATAACGAAGGTCTAGGTCTGCAGGACGAGATCTTAAGAAGTGATTCCATAGGTCGTGAATCTTTAAAAATAGAAGCAGGTGGATCTATAACCCCTCCTACTGAAGAAACCGTAGCTAAAAAGCTTCATTTCGTAAGACAGGATGGTAAAACGGTATTTAAGTTTGCAGTTTCAAATATGGCCGGTGTAAGTGAGCAGATCATGAAAAGGAACAATCTTTCTAATGAGGATGTAAACTGGCTAGTGGCCCACCAGGCGAATAAACGTATCATAGATGCTACCGCAAACAGGATGGGGCTTAACGATGAAAGTAAGGTTCTTATGAACATTCAACGTTACGGAAATACAACTTCTGCCACGTTGCCACTTTTGCTTAGTGATTTCGAAAAGAATTTTAAAAAAGGAGATAATATAATATTTGCCTCTTTTGGAGGTGGTTTCACTTGGGGAGCCACGTATCTGAAATGGGCTTATAACTCGTAAAAAAAACCAACACCAATTATTATGGATTTAAAGGAAATTCAGAACCTGATTAAATTTGTAGCCAAGTCTGGCGCAAGCGAGGTGAAGCTGGAAACTGGTGACGTAAAAATTACCATTAGAACAGGTTCAGACGAAAAAGAAACTACCATAGTACAGCAGGTACCTGTGGGCGGACAACAACAGATGCCGCAAATGCCGGCTCAACAGCCAGCTCAGCAACAGTCTCCGGCACCACAGCAGGAAACCGAAGCTCCGCAAAAAGAGTCGAAGGAATCTGCCGAAGACGATTCAAAATATATCACTGTGAAATCACCAATTATTGGTACTTTCTACAGAAAACCTTCTCCAGACAAACCTACCTTTGCCGAGGTTGGAGATACAGTGAAAGAAGGAGATGTGCTTTGTATCATCGAGGCTATGAAGCTTTTCAATGAGATTGAAAGTGAAGTTTCCGGAAAGATCGTGAAAGTACTGGTAGAAGATTCTTCCCCTGTGGAGTTCGATCAGCCATTATTTTTAGTTGATCCGTCATAAATTACTGCCCGTTTTAACAACTGCAAGCCAGATTATGGCTTCAGAACTTTAAAAGCAACTAGGTATGTTTAAGAAAATATTGATTGCAAACAGAGGGGAGATCGCTTTACGCGTTATCCGTACCTGTAAGGAAATGGGTATAAAGACGGTGGCAGTTTACTCAACCGCAGACGCTGAAAGCCTGCACGTGAGATTTGCTGATGAGGCCGTATGTATAGGACCTGCACCGAGTAACCTTTCTTATCTGAAAATATCAAATATCATCGCCGCAGCAGAGATCACAAATGCTGATGCGATTCACCCTGGATACGGATTTCTTTCTGAAAACGCCAAGTTTTCAAAGATCTGCGATGAGCACGATATCAAATTTATTGGGGCTTCTCCTGAAATGATCTCAAAAATGGGAGATAAGGCTACGGCTAAAGCTACGATGAGAGCTGCCGGAGTACCTTGTGTTCCTGGATCTGAAGGAATCCTGAAAGATTATAAAGAATGCCTTAAACTGGCCAAAGAGATTGGATTTCCAGTCATGCTGAAAGCTACTGCCGGTGGTGGTGGAAAAGGGATGCGTGCCGTTTGGAAAGAAGAAGATCTTGAGCCGGCATGGGAATCGGCCAGAAAAGAAGCCGAAGCCTCTTTTGGTAACGACGGAATGTATATGGAAAAGCTTATTGAAGAGCCTCGCCATATCGAGATCCAGGTGGTAGGAGATAGCAGCGGAAAAGCATGTCACCTTTCAGAAAGAGACTGTTCCGTACAGCGTCGCCACCAGAAGTTAACTGAAGAAACTCCATCTCCATTTATGACTGATACGCTTCGGGAGAAAATGGGAGAAGCAGCCGTAAAGGCGGCAGAATTCATTAAATATGAAGGCGCCGGTACCGTAGAATTTCTTGTTGATAAGCATAGAAACTTCTATTTCATGGAGATGAATACACGTATTCAGGTAGAGCATCCAATTACCGAACAGGTGATAGATTACGATCTTATTCGTGAGCAGATCCTCGTAGCGGCGGGAGTGCCAATTTCAGGAAAGAATTATTTCCCTCAGTTACATTCCATAGAATGTAGAATAAACGCTGAGGATCCTTATCATAATTTCAGACCTTCACCTGGTAAGATCACAAATCTACATGCACCAGGCGGGCATGGGGTTCGAATAGATACTCATGTTTACAGTGGATACATAATTCCACCAAATTATGACTCTATGATCGCAAAACTGATCACTACAGCTCAAACCAGAGAAGAGGCGATCAATAAGATGAAGCGTGCTCTAGATGAATTTGTGATTGAAGGAATTAAAACCACGATTCCATTCCATAGACAATTGATGGATCATCCAGATTATATTGAAGGAAATTATACAACGAAATTCATGGAAGATTTCAAGATGAAACCCATGGAAGAGTAAATATATCAACCCCGGATTTTCCGGGGTTTTTTATTTATTGAAAGTAGACCTCCAGGCTAGCCTTTACCCTGGAGGTTTTTTTTGTATTTTCAGCCTAGAAAATACGACTCCATGAATTTTTCCTTTTGGGAAACCGACTCCTGGTTTTCTGATGTTGATTACTGTATTGCCGGAAGCGGAATTACTGGCTTAAATTGCGCTATTAATTTAAAGCAAGCCAGACCTGAGGCTAAGATCCTCATCCTGGAAAAAGGGATGCTGCCCGAAGGCGCCAGCACTAAGAATGCCGGTTTTGCCTGTTTTGGAAGTATTTCAGAGATCCTTGATGATCTCAGGACACATTCAGCTCCTGAGGTTTTAAACCTGGTTAAAAAGCGCAAGGATGGCCTTGATCTGCTTCGGAAGAACCTGGGTGATGATATTATTGATTTTCAGAACCAAGGTGGTTACGAACTCTTTACAGGATCAGATAAGGAGCTATATGAGGAATGTCTGGAAAAGTTCCCTGAAATCAATAGATTACTTTGGGAAGTTTTCCAGGAAGATATATTTGAAGTTGCCGAGAACAGTTTTGGCTTTAGGCAAATTCAGCCCAAACTGATCT
The DNA here is from genome assembly GCF_022489035.1 of Christiangramia lutea. GTDB lineage: Bacteria > Bacteroidota > Bacteroidia > Flavobacteriales > Flavobacteriaceae > Christiangramia > Christiangramia lutea. The sequence continues at coordinate 958,685 of NZ_JAKVTV010000001.1, read as the reverse complement.
ATAATAAATTTGAAGGTCAGATTGATACCGGGAAGATGATGGGTGCTTTGGTGAAAAAAGCCATTAGTAAAGACATTAAGATCCTGAATGGGGTAGAAGTGACAGGTTTTATTGATCATGAACAGGGAGTAACGGTTAAAACGAAAAATTTTAGTCTGAAATCCAGGAAATTTATCATTGCAATCAATGGTTTTGCTTCCAGGCTGGGAATCGATGAGGTAAAACCTGCCCGTGCCCAGGTCCTTATTACGAATCCGATAAAGAACATACCTTTTAAAGGTACTTTTCATCTGGACAGGGGTTATTATTATTTCCGTAATATTGGTGACCGAGTTTTGTTTGGAGGTGGAAGAAATCTTGATTTTAAAACCGAAGAAACCGACGAAATGGGATTAACAGACCTAATTCAGAATAAACTAAAAGAACTATTAAAAGCCTGTATCCTGCCAGAAACCGATTTCGAAATTCAGCAATCATGGAGTGGAATTATGGGAGTAGGTGCACAAAAAAATCCTGTTATTAAAAAGCTTTCCAATAATGTATATTGCGGTGTTCGCCTTGGCGGAATGGGTATAGCCATAGGAAGCCTTGCAGGGAAAGAAATCGCGGAACTAGCATTGAAATCATGATAAAAAGATTATTCAGATTCATTTTTAAGGTCCTGCTGGGACTTTTTCTTTTCAGTATCCTGATGGTAGTGATCTATAAATTTGTGCCGGTGCCATTCACACCTTTGATGGCCATTAGATATTTTGAGAACCCGGAAGAACCTCTGGAACATGACTGGGTTCCTATTGAGGAAATTTCCAGGCATCTTCAATTGGCTGTAATTGCCAGTGAAGATCAGAACTTTGAAAAGCATAGCGGATTCGATTTTGAAGCTATTCAGGAAGCTATGGAAGACAATCGGTCTGGAAGGAAGATTAGGGGAGCGTCTACCATCTCTCAGCAAACAGCTAAAAATGTCTTTCTGTGGCCAAGCCGAACCTGGTTCAGAAAAGGATTGGAGGCATATTTTACATTTATGATAGAAATGATCTGGAGTAAAGAGCGTATCCTGGAAGTATATCTGAATAGTATAGAAATGGGAAAGGGGATATATGGAGCCCAGGCCGCAGCCCAGCACTGGTTTAATAAGGATGCTGGCAAATTGGGTCCTTATGAGGCTGCTGCGATTGCCGCTGTACTTCCAAATCCCAGAGAATATCGGGCAAATCCGGCATCAAATTTTATTCAGAAAAGAAAGAACTGGATCGTGAGACAAATGCAGAATTATGGAAAATTTATCCTTGAATAATGACTGAATTGCGATCTAAGTTAATAAAGGCTTGCCATGACTACCTTCAAATAAAGGTAGCCGTGGTAAAAAAAGCCATGGACGGACTTAAGGAAGACATGGAAAGCGAATCGAAAAGCAGTGCAGGGGATAAGTTTGAAACTGGCCGGGAAATGATCAATATCGAGTGGAATAAACTTAGTATTCAGCTAAATCAGTATGAACAATTGAGAAATATTCTGAAGAGAATTGAGGATCAAAAACCAACAGGGAATGCAATTTTAGGAAGTGTGGTTAAAACCGATAAAGAAAATTTTTTTATTTCCATTCCTGCTGGTGAAATCAAGCTGGATAAAGAAAATTTCTATGCCGTTGGGATAAAAGCGCCAGTAGCCCAGGTTTTGTTGGGAAAAAAGGAAGGTGATGAGGTAATTTTTAATAATCGGGAATTCAGAATAGATAAGATTATTTAAGTCTTTGATCGATCAGTTTTTGGGCAACACTTATACCCACTTTCCTGCCCGGCTTTATATCTTTTTTACTTTCAACAAGGATTTCCTCTCCATTCAAACTGGCATGAATTAGAAAGTTCTCTCCTTTGAAATATGTTTTTTTCACTTCTGCTTTTATCGGTGAACTATTTTTGATACTAATATCATGTGGGTATAATACAACCCGTTTACGGCTTTTTTCATCTGCAATAAGATTCTTAAGCATGATGTGGTTTACATCGCCAAAAAGTGAGGCTACATATTTATTTGGAGGATTTTGATAAAGGTCCTCCGGGCTTCCTTCAGCATAGATGTTTCCATTTTTAAGTACGAAGGTCCTGTCGGCAAAAGAAAGAGCATCTGTGCTGTCATGAGTCGCCACGATACAGGTAATGTTTTTTTCCTTTAGGTAGGAGAATAGACGACGCCTTAGGTTATTTTTCCTGAAATGATCTATATGACTGAATGGTTCATCCAGCAGAATCAATTCTGGTTCTTTTGCGAGGGCACGGGCCAGAGCGATTCTTTGTTGCTGACCACCACTCAACAGTTTCGCCTTTTTATCGGCAAGATCTTCCATTTCTACCACTTCCAGTAATTCCTTAATTCGCTTTTTCTTCTTGTTTGGGTAAAAATTGCTTAGATGTTTGCCTACATTTTCAGCTGCCGTTAAGGGAAGCATCAGGTCGAAATCCTGAGCCAGGTATTTTATAAAGGGTTCTCCGGGAACCAGGTTGAAATTAGGACCAAGCAGTTCTTTACCATTCCAGGTGATCTTTCCTTCGGTATGAAGAAGTCCGTAAATAAGTTTCAGAAGAGTGCTTTTTCCACAACCACTTTCGCCAATAACGGATACATTCTGACCTTTTTCGATCTTAAAACTGATGTTTTTAAGTACGGGTTCTTTGTCGTATGAAAAGGATACTTTCTGAAGTTTCAACATAGTATGGTAGATGTAAGACCGAATTTAAAATAAAAAAAGCGCGGAACATAATCCGCGCTTTATCTTTTTAATTAATATGTTTTTACTGCCCATCCATTGTATTTCCTACACTGGTTGGAAGACTTTCATAACCCATGTTGTATAGAGTAAAACCAAAGATATCAGCATATTCTTCGATGATCTTGCTGGTTGGTTTCCCTGCACCATGACCAGCTTTGGTCTCGATCCTGATAAGAACAGGCGCTTCACCGGCATGTTTGTCCTGCAATTCTGCAGCGAACTTAAATGAGTGCGCAGGTACAACTCGGTCATCATGATCTCCGGTTGTAACCAAAGTTGCCGGATATTCAACACCCTCTTTTACATTATGTACTGGAGAGTATCCATAAAGGTATTCGAACATTTCTTTGTTATCTTCTGCTGTACCGTAGTCGTAGGCCCATCCGGCACCGGCAGTGAAAGTGTGGTATCTAAGCATATCCATAACCCCAACAGCTGGTAAAGCTACCTGCATAAGGTCTGGACGCTGCGTCATGGTAGCTCCCACAAGAAGTCCACCGTTAGATCCACCTCTTATCGCCAGTTTATTCCTCGAGGTATAATTATTGTCGATAAGGTATTCTGCTGCGGCAATAAAGTCGTCAAAAACATTTTGCTTTTTCAACTTTGTACCGGCATTATGCCATTCCTTGCCATATTCTCCGCCACCACGAAGATTTGGAACCGCATAAATACCTCCCTGTTCCAGCCATACACTCATCGCGGTGCTGAATCCTGGGGTTAGACTAACGTTGAAACCACCATATCCATAAAGGATGGTAGGATTTTCACCATCTAATTCAGTTCCTTTTTTATAAGTGATGATCATAGGAACTTTTGTTCCATCCTTGGAATCATAGAAAACCTGCTTGCTTTCGTAATTCTCAGGATTGAAATCTATATTAGGCTTGTTGTATACTTCAGAAGTTCCTTCTTCAATATCATATTTGTAAATAGTACCCGGGGTCACATAATTAGTGAAAGAGTAATATAGAGTTTCCTCTTCTTCTTTCGCTCCAAAACCACCAGCTGAACCAATTCCAGGAAGTTCAACTTCACGAACAAGTTCACCTTCAGAATCATATTGTTTCACCTGTGAAATGGCGTCTACCATATATTCTGCGAAGAAATATCCTCCACCGGTTGATGGACTTAGTACATGTTCTGTTTCCGGGATGAAATCAACCCAGTTTTCCGGAGTTGGGTTTGCAGCATCTACGCTTACGATCTTTTTATTCGGAGCGTTGAGGTTGGTCACGATGAACAATTTGGAATCATCATTCTCAATTACATAAGAATCAGACTTTTCATGATCAAGAATGGTAATCAGTTCCGGATTTTCTTTGGTAAGATCCATTAGAAATAATTTCCCTCCGGAAGTTGAATTCCTTGCAGATATAGTGAGATAATGATCATCTTCAGTTACTCCACCACCCACATATCTGTGCTTTTGGTCTTCGGTCCCTCCAAAGATCACCTTGTCTTCAGACTGGGCAGTTCCAAGTTTGTGATAATATAGTTTATGCTGATCAGTTTTTGCTGAAAGTTCACTTCCATCTGGCTTGTCGTAGCTGGAATAAAAGAAACCTTCGTTTCCTTTCCATGACATCCCGCTGAATTTCACATCGCGAATAGTGTCACCCATGATTTCTTTGTTTTCAGCATTCATCACGATGATCTTTCTCCAGTCGCTTCCACCTTCAGAAATGGCATAGGCGACTTTGGAACCATCCTTAGAAAAGCTTAAGCCTCCAAGGGAAGTAGTCCCGTCTTCACTGAATTTATTTGGATCAAGGAATACTTTTGCGTCAGCATCCTCACCTTTTTTTCTGTAAATAACACTCTGGTTTTGAAGGCCATCGTTCTTAAAGAAATAGATATAATCTCCTTCAGTAAAGGGGGCGCTCAGTTTTTCGTAATCCCATAATTTAGTTAGGCGTTGCTTTAACTGGTCGCGATAAGGGATATTTTCAAGGTATCTAAAAGTTACTTCATTCTGGGCTTTTACCCAGTTTTCAGTTTCCTCGCTGCGGTCATCTTCCAGCCAGCGGTATGGATCCTTTACTTTGGTGCCGAAATAATCGGTAACGGTATCAACTTTTTTAGTTTCAGGATATTTCAATTCCTTTTGATTTTGACTATTTGAGCTGTTAGAATAGGCTAAAAAGCTCAAAACACAAATAGCGGTAGTTATTTTTTTCATATTATGAATTTTGATGCCCCTAATTTAAAATAAAAAAAGCCTGAAAGTTAAATTCTTTAAGGCTTTTATATTTATGGATATATCTATGTTTTTTATACGATCTTATGCTCAATTAGATATTCGGCAATCTGAACCGCATTGGTCGCTGCTCCTTTTCTTAAATTATCTGCAACGATCCACATATTCAGGGTATTTGGCTGTGAGTGATCTCTTCTTATCCTTCCCACAAATACGTCATCCTTGCCTTCCGCATAAATTGGCATAGGATAGGTATTTACACCAGGATTATCCTGAACTGTAATTCCCGGGAATTCGCTTAATATTTTACGTACATCGGCCTCTTCAAAATCTTTGCTGAATTCGATATTGACAGATTCAGAATGTCCTCCTACTACCGGAATTCTTATCGCGGTTGCGGTGACGTTCACAGAGTCATCCCCAAGTATCTTTTTAGTCTCGTTCGTAAGTTTCATCTCCTCCTTGGTATAACCATTATCCTGGAAAACATCACAGTGCGGCAAAGCATTCCTGTGAATAGGGTAAGGATACGCCATTTCACCATTTTCACCGGAATATTCGTTTTCAAGTTGTTGTACGGCTTTAACCCCGGTACCAGTTATTGACTGGTAGGTTGAAACTACTACTCGTTTGATCCCGTAATTATCGTGCAAAGGCTTTAAAGCCATTAATAGCTGTATCGTAGAACAATTAGGGTTCGCGATGATCTTATCAGATTTATCAAGCAGGGATGCGTTGATCTCTGGGATTACCAGCTTGTGCTCCGGGTTCATTCTCCAGGCTGAAGAATTATCTATCACAGTGGTGCCGACTTCTGCAAACTTTGGCGCCCATTTTAAAGAGGTGTCTCCCCCGGCAGAGAATAATGCGATCTCCGGTTTCATAGCTACAGCCGTTTCCAGTCCTACAACTTCAAATTCCTTTTCTCCAAATTTGATCTTTTTCCCTACAGATCTTTCTGAAGCAACTGGGATTAATTCACTTAGCGGAAAGTTTCTTTCTTCAAGTACTTTCAGCATTACATTTCCTACCATTCCGGTGGCTCCAACAACAGCTACTTTCATATTATATAGCGATTTTTAAAAATTTGACTGCAAAGGTATTGGTTGAATTTAAACCAGAATTATTACCTCAAAGAAAAATTAGTTCTTTTTACGTTTTTATACGCATTTGTACATTTTGTTAAAAAAAGACCCCGATTCTCATCGGGGTTTATTATTAAAAACAAGTAGTGTAGCGGTAAGCGTACTTCTTAGGTATTCTGTTTCTTTAATTCATCCCTGATCTCCAAAAGAATCTCTTCCTGAGTAGGACCTTTTGGTGCAGGTGCTTCCTCGACATTTTCCTTCTTTTTGGTCTTTTCATAAGACCTGAGAACCAAAAATATAAAAAAGCCAATGATAATAAAATAGATGATTGCCTGAATTAGGTTTCCGTAGGTGATCACTGCGGCATTCGCTTCCTGTGCTGCCTCAAGGCTGGGGTAACTTTCTCCGGTTAACGAAATAAATTTTTGTGTGAAATCGATTCCACCGGTTAAAAGGCCGATAATTGGCATGATAACATCATTTACCACAGAGGTAACAATCTTATTGAAGGCTGCGCCTATTACCACAGCAGTGGCCAGCATAACGATATCCTTCTGAAACAGAAATGCTTTAAAATCTTTGAAAAAGCCCATATTTGATATTGATTAGTTAACTGGACTCTAATTTATACAAAAAATTGATATAAGGATTTATACTTATTCCGGAATTACTTTTCGGCTAACTCTACGCTGAATTCCGGTAATCAATTCGTAAGAAATGGTGCCGGCTGCTTTTGCGAATTGAACTGGATGTTGAGGTCCGCCAAAAACGATCACTTCATCTCCTTCCTCACATTCTATCCCTGTAACATCTATCATAATAATGTCCATGCAAACATTGCCAACTATAGGGGCGAATTGTTTATTTATATATACTCCAGTTTTTTGCTTTCCATAGATCCTGTTGATTCCATCAGCGTGTCCTATGGGAAGAGTTGCTATTCTGGAAATGTTTTCTGTCTTGAAAACCCTGTTGTAACCTACGGTGTCTCCAGGTTTTATTTCCCTAATTTGAGAGATGATGGTTTTCAAAGTGCCAATAGGTTTTAATTCGGGATCTACGTTCTCGTCATTTCCATATCCATAAAGACCAATTCCTGTTCTTACCATACTAAAAGCTGCTTTCGGATAATTGATCACCCCTGAAGTATTGCAAATATGAAGTAATGGTTCGTAATCCAGGTTTTCTATAAGTTCCCAGGCCATTTTTCTGAAAAGGTCTATCTGGCCCACCGTAAAATCTCTTTCCTTCCAGTCTTCACTGGCTGCCAGGTGAGAAAAAACCGAAGCGATCTTTACTGCTTTCGAATCCTGAATGAGGTTATGGACATTATTTACTTCAGGCTGATCGAATCCAAGCCGGTTAAGACCAGTATTCAGCTTTATATGTATGGGATAATCTTTCTGATTTAATTTTTCAGCAATTGAAATAAATGAACTTAGCGTTCTTTTGCTATAGAGGTTTGGTTCCAGGCAATGTTCTATGATCTCTTCAAAATGAATAATCTGCGGATGCAGTACCAGAATGGGCTTGGTAATACCATGTTTTCGAAGCCTGATCCCCTCTTCTACGTAAGCCACGGCAAAATAATCTGTGCCGAGTTCTTCTAGTTTCTTAGCGATAACCACAGAGTCGCTTCCATAGGCATGAGCCTTCACCACCGACATGAATTTTACACCCTCATCAATTTTAGATCTTAAAAATCGATAATTGTGTGCAAGGTTGCCTAAATCTATTTCCAGAACGGTTTCTTCAGCTTTAGGCATTTTCTTCCCTCGGTTTAGATTTTAGTTCTTCAGGCTCCTTTACTTCCAGTTTTTTTAGCTTCTGGCTTAGCATGGCCTTGTAGTAGGCTCCACGACTTAGAGGCTCATATTCCTCATTTTCACCCAGGAAAACAAGATCATCATTAATTGCCTTTCGGTAACTAAACTGTGCCAAATTTCCTGTCCTGGTACAAACCGCATGCACTTTTGTTACATACTCTGCAGTAGCCATGAGATTTGGCATCGGGCCAAAGGGATTTCCCTTAAAATCCATATCGAGACCGGCAACAATTACGCGAACACCACGATTTGCAAGATCGTTACAAACGGTCACGATCTCATCATCGAAGAACTGGGCTTCATCTATGCCCACTACATCGCATCCATCTGCGAGAATTCTGATATTCGAGGCAGATGGAACAGGAGTGGACCGGATCTCATTCGAATCATGAGAAACTACCATCTCCTCGTCATATCTTGTGTCTATGGCGGGTTTGAAGATCTCTACGTTCTGTTTGGCAAATTTTGCCCGCTTTAGTCTGCGGATAAGTTCTTCGGTTTTACCGGAAAACATGGAGCCGCAAATAACTTCAATCCAGCCAAATTGCTCTTCGTGATTTACTGTATTTTCGAGAAACATTTTGTATTTTTCAAATCGAAATGGGGAAATACCTCATTCGCATAAAGGTGGAACAAATTTATTAAAAATACAACCCTGGTAAAGTTGGAATCCTTAAAGTTATGAAATGATCCATTTCAATTTTTTCACAATTTTTGAATGATATAAAAATCCATTTCTAACTTAGAAAATGATATAAAATTATTAGCAGATGAAAAAGAAAATCCAAGCAGATTTGATCGGTATAGCAGAAAAGATCCTTGAACAAAAAGGAGATTTGGATGCAGGTCAATTAAAATCTATGGCGAAAGATCTTTACGAAAAACTTACCATTCTGGCTTTTACTGAAAAGCATCTGGAAGTGGAACCTGAACCTAAGCCTGAGCCTAAGCAGAAAAAAGAGGATCAACTAAAACCTGAACCCACTAAACAGAAGAATTTATATGATGAATTCTATCCTGACGGAACTGAATATAATAAAGATTCAGATGCGATAACAGAACCAAATACCGAAAAGATCAAGGATATCGTGGCACAAATGGAGCCGGAGACCGAAAAAGTAGACCATATTCTTAATAATCTTAATTCTGTGCCAGAAACTCCCAGGGAAACCTCACCGAAGAAATCTAAAAAGGATTTCAGGAATATAGGTGTAGATTATGATAATCTCCCAGATTTTCAGCCGGTAAATCACGTTGAGAAAAGCAATAAACCAAGATCATTGAATGACCGCCTGAAAAAGGGAATCAATATTGGGTTAAATGAACGCCTTGCTTATATCAAACACCTTTTTGATGGTAACACTGCCGATTATAATCGAGTATTATCACAATTAAATACCTTCAATAGTCTGGACGAGGCTAAGAAGTTTGTGGAAAAGATCGTTAAACCAGATTATAATCACTGGGAAGGAAAAGAGGAATATGAGGAGCGTTTCATGGCGCATATCGATAACAAATTCGCAAACTAGCAGCATCTGATTTATGGGAAAGTTGTTTCTGGTTCCAACACCCATTGGGAACCTGGAGGATATGACTTTTAGAGCCATAAAGGTTCTAAAGGAAGCCGATCTTATACTGGCAGAAGATACACGCAATTCCGGAAAATTATTGAAACATTTTGATATTGGAACTCCAATGCAAAGCCATCATATGCATAACGAGCATAAGACGGTAGATCAGGTAGTTTCCAGGATTCAGGCTGGTGAAACTGTTGCCCTTATAAGTGATGCCGGTACACCGGCGATCTCAGATCCTGGTTTTCTTTTAACCCGGGCCTGTGTACAAGCAGGAGTGGAGGTAGATTGTCTTCCCGGAGCTACGGCATTTATACCAGCACTTGTGAACAGCGGACTTCCAAATGATAAATTTGTATTCGAAGGCTTTCTACCTGTGAAAAAAGGAAGACAAACCAGGTTAAAATTGCTGGCCGAAGAACCGCGAACAATGATCTTTTATGAATCTCCGCATAAGTTGATCAAGACCTTAGGGCACTTTGTAGAATACTTTGGTGAAGATAGAAATGTATCTGTGTCTAGAGAGATCACTAAAATGCACGAAGAGACGATTAGAGGTACTGCAACTGAGGTATTACAATATTATACCGATCATCCTCCAAAGGGAGAGATCGTGATGGTAGTAGAAGGGAAGTCATAAAATTTTGGAAGATCTTCTGTGTAAAATAAGAGATTGTAAAGTTTGTGAGGATCATCTGCCATTGGGCCCAAGACCGATTATTGAGGCTACTAAAAATTCCAGAATTGTATTGATAAGTCAGGCGCCGGGTAGGGTGGTACATCAATCTGGGGTAGCCTGGAAAGACCAGAGTGGAAAAAAACTCAGGGAATGGCTGGGTGTAGATGATGAGACTTTTTATAATCCGGAAAATTTCGCCATTTTGCCTATTGGTTTCTGCTACCCCGGAAAAGCCAAAACTGGAGATCTTCCTCCCAGGAAAGAATGTGCTCCCTTATGGCATGAGGATGTTTGGGTTGAAATGGATGAAGTGGAATTAAAGATAATAATTGGCTCTTATGCCGGGAATTATTACCTCAGAAAAGACTTAAAACTCACCGAACAGGTTAAGAATTATACGGATTATCTGCCAGAATTCTGGCCACTTCCGCATCCATCGCCGGTAAACCGATTCTGGAGGATGAAAAACCCATGGTTTGAAGAAAATGTAGTCCCAAAACTACAGGATAAAATTGCTGAAATTTTAAGTTGAAGAAGTATTTTGCTGTATCTTAATTTTGCTAATTTCGGCATCAATTTCAATTCATTTTATTTCTATGCGCTGGACTTTAAAACCTAAACCAGACCCTACCATTGTAAATACTTTAGCAGACAAATTGGGAGTCGGGATTCCGGTTGCAAAACTTTTAGCACAGCGTGGAATATCCTCTTTCGAGGAAGCTAAGGAATTTTTCCGTCCAGACCTTAAGAAGCTTCATGACCCATTCCTGATGAAAGATATGGAAAAGGCTGTGGAGAGGATTGAACAGGCGATGGACAATGAGGAAAATATCATGGTTTACGGTGACTATGATGTAGATGGAACCACCAGTGTAGCCCTGATGTCTTCATTTCTAAAATTCAGGTATCCAAACGTTACAACTTATATCCCAGATCGTTATGATGAGGGTTACGGAGTTTCCTATCAGGGAATAGATTATGCAGCCGATAATGATATTAGCCTGATCATTGCCCTGGACTGTGGGATCAAGGCGATCGAAAAAGTAGCTTACGCCAGGAAGAAAGGGATAGATTTTGTGATCTGTGATCACCATCGCCCTGGTTCAGAAATTCCTAATGCGGTAGCGGTTTTGGATCCTAAAAGATTAGATTGTTCATATCCTTATGATGAACTTTGCGGTTGTGGAGTTGGATTTAAACTCATACAGGCAATCACTCAAAAGAATAAGGAGCCGGAAGAAACCTTATTACCGTATCTTGACCTTGTTGCGACCGCTATTGGGGCAGATATTGTTCCAATCACCGGCGAAAACAGGATACTGGCCTATCATGGTTTGCATGTAATAAATGTCGCACCCAGAAGAGGAATTAAAAGCCTTCTGGGAGATAGGAAAAATGTAAGTATTACCGATGTTGTTTTTATCGTGGCTCCTAGGATCAATGCTGCCGGAAGAATGAAGCATGGCCTGCATGCGGTAAATCTACTTACCGAAGAAGATGAAAAAGTCTCTCAAAAATATGCTGAAGAGATCGAAGCCTATAATTCAGACAGGCGTACCACAGACAAATCTATTACAGAAGAGGCCAAACAACAGATAATTGCACAGAAGGAAGAAGAACGTTTAACCACGGTGGTCTATGATGAAAGCTGGCATAAAGGGGTGATAGGTATAGTAGCTTCCAGACTCACCGAGACCTGGTACAGACCAACTCTTGTTTTCACGAAAAGCGGGGAACGTCTAGCAGCCTCGGCAAGGTCTGTAAAGGGCTTTGATGTTTATGAAGCTTTGGAAGGATGCAAGGATCATATTGAGCAATTTGGCGGGCATAAATATGCCGCGGGATTAACACTTCTGGAATCGGAATATTTGAATTTCAAGAATAAGTTCGAAGAGGTGGTTTCAGAAACTATTGACCGGAATTTATTGACTCCGGAAATAAATATAGATGCCGACCTGGATCTCAAAGATATCACCGCTAAGTTTTACAGAATCCTAAAACAATTTGCCCCGTTCGGACCAGGGAATATGTCTCCTGTTTTCATAAGTCGCGGTTTAACCGATACAGGTTTTGGTAAATGCGTAGGAGAAGATAAAACGCATTTAAAATGCCAGGTACAGCATGAAGCAGGAGGTCCAAAATTTGATGTTATTGGGTTTAATCTTGGGTCTAAATTAGACCTTATCAAATCTGGGAAAAAGTTCGATGCGGTTTATAGCCTGGATGAAAATACCTGGAACGGGAATACTAAGATTCAATTGAAATTAAAGGATATCAGGGAAAGTGTTTAAGGATTGAGCTTTTTGAGCTTCAACTCTTTTCCATCAAATTCTGCGAAAGTATAATGACTTATCCAGTCTCCAGTATTCACGTACATAGATTTGCCATTTAGGTCTATTTCCAGTGGTAAGTGACGGTGGCCAAAAAGGAAATAGTCATAATGTTTTGATTCTAACTTTCTTCGGCAGTACTGAATGAGCCATTCATTATCCTCTCCCAGGAATTCCTGGTCTTCATCTCCAGAGATCATTTTATTTTTCACCGAGAAATACTGGGCCAGGGGAACTCCCAGGTCTGGATGCAACCAGCGGTAAAGCCATTGAGAAAGGGGATTGGTGAACACCTTTTTCATGCGTTTGTAGCCTTTGTCACCAGGACCCAGGCCGTCACCATGGCCAATCAAGAAGTTTTTATTGTTGAACTGGAATTCTTTAGGCTTATGATAAACAGGAATATTTAGTTCCTCTTCAAAATAATCGTTCATCCAAAGATCGTGATTCCCTACAAAGAAATATACGGGAATGCCACTATCCCTGATTTCTGCTAACTTTCCAAGGGTTCTAACAAATCCTTTCGGTACTACATGTTTGTACTCAAACCAGAAATCGAAAAGATCTCCTAATAAGAAAATCGCAGCTGCATCTTCTTTGATTCGATCCAACCATTGAACGAAAATAGCTTCTCTTTTCCTGCTTTCTTCCATGGTTGGAGCACCAAGGTGATTATCACTGGAGAAATAAACTTTTTTGCCTTCAGGAATGTTCATAAATGAATAGTTCGGGGTAAATATATGGAAATATGGTTTTTGTTCGAATGTCATCCTGAACTTGTTTCAGGATCTAAGTTTTTAGAAGCTGAAATCAAAGATTCAACGTAGTTAAACAAGTTCAGCTTGACGGAATATATTTGCGCAAGGGATAGCAGCGATTAGCTCCCGCCTTTTGCGGGACTAGAAGCGGATAGCCCGACCCGTTAGGGTTGCGCCCTAATTATTATCGCTGGCGTACCACTCGGCGAAAGAAGTTTCGGTTTCCTGAAGTTTTAAAGAATGCAGTTTGATATGTGAGGGCAAATGTTTTTTGATCTTCTTTGAAAAATCTATCACCATATTCTCGCTGGTTGGTTGGTAATTCACCAGGATCACGTGATGGCCGCGGCTTTTAAGCTCCTCTGCAAGTTCTACATGTGGGGTGTTCTTATTGAAAACCGTAGCATGATCAAACTGGTCAACGATCTCTGTCTTCACGATCTTTTTAAGATCACCAAAATCTATCACCATCCCAAATTTCACATTATCACTATCTGTTATTGGCTGTCCTATTACCGTAACACTAAGTTTATAACTATGGCCATGCACATTTCTGCACTTCCCGTCGTAACCATAAAGGGCGTGCCCGGTTTCAAAAGAAAACTGTTTGGTAATTCTAATGTTGCTCATTTCAACCTGATTTTGCTGCAAAGATAATCGGAATTTTTGAGCCTGAATTTTTAACATTTTTAAATTGATTTCTGAATTATATTTACCAAATTTTTTTCGCCATGGTGAATACAGAATTAGAACTTTTTGAACAGATAGAATTCAAGGAAAATGAGCAGTATGAAGCCATTATCCAGGACCTGTTAAAAAATAAATACAGCGTTATAGATGATTTTTTTAGTGCTGAAGAAGTAGGTCTTTTAAGGGCTTCCTTAATGGGTAAATATGAAGAGGATGATTTCAAGAAGGCTGCAATTGGTAACAAAATCAACGAAGTTGTAGCGAAATCTATTAGAGGAGATTTTATTCTCTGGATCAATGAAGCAGAAGCGGGAAAAGCCGAAAAGATTTATTTCAGAAAAATCAATTCTCTGGTTGAATACCTTAACAGGACCTGTTTTATGGGTATTCTGCAGAAGGAATTTCACTATGCTGTATACCCGGAGGGAACTTTCTATAAAAGGCATTTGGATACTTTTCAAAATGACGGTAGAAGAAAGTTATCTATGGTATGCTATTTAAATACGGAAAACTGGAAACCTGAAAATGGTGGCGAACTGGCGATCTATACTGAAGAGAATGGAGTGGAAAAACAGGTTGATGTCTTCCCATATCCCGGTCGTGTAGTGATCTTTGAAAGTCAGGAGCTGGAGCATGAGGTGAAGCCTGTAAAAGTACCTCGGTATAGCATTACCGGATGGCTTAAGACGAGATAGTTATTTCCTAAAACGTTTGTAGACAAAAACACCTATCAAGACCAGGGCAAGGATCAACCAAAATCCCATGCCACTTAAAAAACTGAAAAATTCCCAGGTATCCTGATCCATTAGTTCTTGTATTTTCTGGAATTTCGTACTCTCCAGCGATGCCGGGCATAAAAGAACAAGGCCAGAAGTACCAGAATAGCCAGTAGATACGAGAAATTTTCAGAAATGAATTCCTGAAAAGTCCAGCCCCATTCCTGGACTTCACTCGGGTCTTTGTCCTTTGGTAGATGTTCCTGCATCATTTATTCATATTAAGGCTTCCTGAAAGATATCTTATTTCCTGAATTTAGCCAGGGCCTTTTTGGTAAATTCTGAAAGTACTAACTCCCCGGAAACAGACGCATTTTCGTAAAGTAAATGAGCCCAGTGATCTGTGTCTTTCCAAAGGGTCTTTTTCATCTGGGTTAAGGCAGCCGGATTGTAGGAAGCCAGTTTTTCAGTAAATAGCTCTACCTCTTTATCGAGGTCTTTCATGTTTTCAAAAACCTTTGCATAAAGTCCCTTTTCCTTCGCCCAGTATGCATTTTTCCATTCATGCGCCGCCAGACTAAGTTCGGCAAGAGCATCTACACCCATTTTTCTTTCCACTGCCGGTGCGATCACAAAAGGTCCTATCCCGATACTCAATTCAGATAATTTTATTGAGGCAGCTTCAGTGGCCATCGCATAATCACAGGCGGCAACCAGGCCAACCCCTCCGCCTACGGTCTTACCCTGTACACGGCCAACGATAAGTTTTTTACAACTTCGCATGGCATTTATCACATTGGCAAAACCTGAGAAGAAGTGCCTTCCAGATTCAAAGTCATCGATCTCAATGAGTTCGTTGAACGATGCGCCGGCGCAAAATGCCTTTTCTCCTTCAGATTTCAATAAGATTACACTTACATCTTCATTTTCTGACAGTTCATTGATCTCTTTTTCTAGTCGGTCTAAAAGTACCGAGGGAAAAGAATTACTGGCCGGGTGGCCAAATTCAACTGTAGCGACTTTATTTTCAATATTGGTGTATAAACTTCCGTTCTCGCGAGAGGTAGTCATAAAAATTCAGGTTTTTACCAAAGTTAAGGATATTGGTTAAATCTGGAGCTTTACTTAACAGAATCTAAACTTCCTTACTGAGGTATTTTCGGCGGAAATAAATTACCAGGGTTCCGCTTCTAATCAGCATCCAGACGAAGAAAGCTATCCAGATTCCGTAAAGTTTCAGACCAAAATAGTCTGAAATCAGCAATACCGGAGTGAAACCTAGGAACGTAGCGACCAAAAGAACATTGCGTAGGTATTTTGCTTCTCCAAGACCTTTAAAGATCCCATCGAACATAAAAGCGATGGCATTTACCGGCTGCATTAAAAGTACGATCCAGAATACCGAGGAGAATAAAGCGAGTACACTTAACTCCTTATTAAATAGCAACCCGATCTGGTTATAGAACAAGGCGCAGATTGCCATTAGAATCAATGCGATAAGAACCGCGTACTTACTGATCTTCTTACTTAGCTCCCAAAGGTTTTTATAATCCATTGCGCCAAGAAGCTTTCCGCCAATGGCATTACCCGCATTGGCATAGCCGTCTATAAAAAAGCTGAAGAATAACCAGATGTTCATAAGGATACTTTGAGCCGCGATATAATTCTTTCCGTAATCTGTAGCGTAGGCATTGGCTAGATAAATGGCGAAATTCAAAGCCGCGGTCCTTATGAAAAGATTTGCTGCCATTATAAGCAGACCCCTCATCCTGGGGTTGATATTGAAACTAAGCTTTAAGTGAAATGGTGTTTTCTTGAAAAAGAACCAGAAGGCCATAATAAGCATAATGGCCTGAGCGGCAAGGCTGGCATAAGCTGCACCTTTAAGATGCATGGCCGGGATATAGCCTTCAACCCCGTAAACAAGTAGATAATCCAGGGCAATATTTACCGCAGCACCGGTTAGACTACATTTCATGGCCCATAGAGTGTTTTGAAGTCCCCTGAAAATTCCGAAAATAGCGAAAGTGACCAGCGTTAGTGGATATCCTAATGCTCGAATCTGGTAATAATCTTCAGAGTACCGCAGGATTAATCCTTCCGCATTATAAGCACTAAAAATTGCCCGAGCAAAATAGGCGGTAGTCGCATAGATCACCAGGCTGAACAAAAAATTGAAGGCAATTGCTTGTGGAATAAGTGTTTTTACGGCGTGCAGCCTATTTGCACCTAAATGTTGGGAAACAATGGCTGAAATGGCTGTTTTGGTTTGAGCTACGATCCAGATAATGGCTGAAAGAAAAGAGCCAACGATACCGGCAGCTGCCAGGGCCTCGATAGAATTATCATCTACATTACCTATTACCGCTATATCTGTTAAGGAAATAAGGGGTTCGGCGATTCCAGCAATAATTGCCGGAATTGCGATCTTGTTGATATTTTTAAAACTAACTGAGTTCTCCAATGGCCAGTATAATGAATGGCAAATATAGAATGGACTTAATTAAATTAGCAATTCATAGCAATAAAATGGATGCTCGCTCTGTTTTGGAAAATAAATATTTCCGAGTCTTTGGTATCCCCGGGCTTCGTAAAACCGTTGATTTCGCTTATTCATACTGAAGGTGTCCAGTCTCACCGATTCGTAATTAGATTCTTTAGCCATTTCTTCAGCAAAGGCCATTAATCGTTGTGCGTAACCGTTTCCCCAGTGATCTGGATGAGTAGCCAGTCTGTGGATATAGAGATTATTCTCGGTTTTACTTAACCATTTTATAGGAATATATTCTTCATCCTTTTCTGAAGTGACCACAATAATCCCAATGATCCCGTTTTGGTTTTCCAGAACATATAACTCGCCTTTATGAATATCTGCTTTTAATTTTTCCAGGGATGGATAATGCTCGTTCCATTGATAAATGCCCTTCTCAATCATTGCCCTGGCACAGGATTCGGTTAAGGATTTAATCTCTTGAAGTTCTTCTATCCTGGCTTTTCTAATCATTTTTCAGAAAAAAATAAACGTTTCTTATATTAGGAAAATTTGTTACATTTGCTCCCATCTGGGGGATTAGCTCAGCTGGCTAGAGCGTTTGGCTGGCAGCCAAAAGGTCATCGGTTCGACTCCGATATTCTCCACAAAAAAACCACTGATTTTCAGTGGTTTTTTTAATTCTATTCGTCGTCAGAATCTCCATATTCGTCCCAGAGTTCCTTTGAATCGGTTTTTAGAAAATCGATGCTTTTAGCGATCACGTGGTTGAATGTTTTCGGTAGCTCTTCACCATTCCATGGATGCTGAGTTCCAAAAACATGATCGGCATTTTCTACCAAGAGTAATTTTGGTGCGGGGCTCCATTCAAAAAGATTTCCTGCCTCTCCAATAGATACACTGGTGTCACTGCTTCCATGAGCGATCAAGTGTGGGATTTGAAGTTTCTGAGCGGCTTTTTTGATATTCAAGCGCTCTTTATTCTCTTTAAAATTTTTATAGAACTGATAATGATGTGGCAGTTGCTGTCCTGTTCTAGAATTAACGATATACTGGACTCCTTTCTTTTCCCAGGCTTCAAGCTTTTTCCCCTCTGGAAAACGTGAGCCAAAATCTGAAACAGAAGCCAATGTTATAAGCTTGGTGATCCTTTTATCTTCAGCGGCTTTAATAACAGAAATTCCGCCTCCTCTGGAATGCCCTATCAGGTTTATATCATCTGGTTTTAATTGCTTGATGAATTTGAAATCTGGTAATAACATCCAGTCCAGAACCGATTGTAGATCGTCTAATTCTTTAATGTAATTATTATCTCCAAAAGCCTCGATGTTAAGGAATTTGGTAAGGTTTTCGGGATCTGTTCCATTATGACTGAAATTAAATTTCACGAAAAAGAAATCCTCTTTAGCAAATTTAATCCCCATCTCTTCCCAGGCTCCCCAATCTTTAAAACCCTTATAACCATGACAAAAGATCACCACAGGTTTTGGTTTTCCATCGTCTTTAAAAATCAGGTCTATAACTATAGGCTTATCATGTTTGCCTTCTATGATGATGTTTAATTCTTTAGAAACTTCCATAATTCTTTTTGATTTCCTTTTCTATAAATGGAATCTCCGGGTCACAGATCTCCATAATTAATTTTTTTAGTTCCGTTTGGAAGAGCTCTAAAGTTTCTTCAGTAATCATCGAATCCTTTTTGTTGCTTCCTGCTTCTTTCTTCTCAAACTTTAAAAAACCTGATTTCAGATTTTTGAACGAAACGATCCCGGCTTCGGCCGGAAATTTAAGGTCTTTCTGAAGTGCAATCAAGCTTGCGTAAGTTAAAACCTGAAAACTTTTGGAGTAATTATCATAATCTTTTGTTATATCCTCCCAGTTCACAACGTTCAGATTTCTTGACTCTACCTTTCCGGTTTTATAATCTATTATCCGGTGTATCCCGTTCGATTTTTCCACCCGGTCTACCTTCCCGCGAAGATAAACTGAAAAAGATAAATTTGGTATAGGAAGCTCCACTTTTAAGTCTTTTTCGATCTGCACTATTTGTATCTCTTCCCCTGCCTTGATTCGCGTTAGTTCAAACCTAAGGAAGTTATGCAGGTAACGCTTGGCAACTTCGAAAATCAGTAGATTCTTACCTTTTTCCAGTGGGAGTTTGCTATAGGCTTCCGAGAATTCATCGATAATCTGTTTATCTGCTAATTTTATGAATTTCTGTATGAAACCTTCAGAAATAACTTCACCCTCATGTTCTTTGTATAAGTTTTCAAGCGCGTTATGTACAACGGTTCCCAGGGTATTGAACGCTACAGTTTCTTCCACTTCCTCCTGGTCTCTCACGCCTAAAACATACTGATGGTAAAAATCGAGGGGATTCCTGATGTATGTGGTCAATGCCGAAGGTGAAAATCCGGATAATGCCAGAGATCTAATTCGTTCCAGCATTTCAGGAGTCTTTTTTACTTCCTTTAAATCGTTCTTCACCTGTGGAACTTTTGGGCTTACAAGGGCCTTTCCTATGGTATGAGCTGGTTGCTTTTCTATTTCAAGCTGAGTTAAAAACCTGCTTTTCTCCCCGGAATTTAATCCTTCTGCCTCCGTGTTATAAAGTAGGTAGACATTTTTAGCTCTTTGTAGTAACCTGTAAAAATGGTAGGTATACACCGCATCCTTTTCACGGTAGGTGGGTAATTTGTATTCTTTTTTCAGGTCATAGGGAATAAAGGAATTATCTGATTTTCCCGCTGGTAAGACACCTTCGTTTAATGAAGTTATAATAACGTTCTCAAAATCAAGCGCCCTTGACTCCAGCATTCCCATAAGTTGTAATCCATTGAAAGGCTTTCCCTGAAAATCGAGGGTTTCAGTACTTAATAACTCTTTATAGAAATTATAAAGAGATTTAATTGTTTTAAGATGTGGATATTTCTCATTCAGGGTTTGCAGTTTATTGAAAAGGATATGAAAATGATATAAAAACTCCAGCCCTATTTTATCTTCATTTCTCTTCAGATGATCTTTTAGAATATGTATTAGGGTCTGGAAGTCTTCGATCAGGCTTCCAACAGAATCCTTTTTTGGTTGAAGGCAGGCTTTAATGATCTTTTTCCGGTCTTCTGGGAAGAAATTAAGGATCTCTTCAAAATCTAAATAAACACGATTTTCAGAATTAATGCTGGTTATGAGGCTTTGAGCATATGGATTCAATAGGGGATTTAAAGCCGGATGATTTATAAGTGAAATCACATCTTTGTAATAATAATTTCCTGTATGCTTTATGTGTAACTGAAATAGATTCTCAAAAAGTGAATTGAAGGGAGCGTTCTTTATTGGAAAGCCCATGGTGATGTTGAGTTCGCCTATTTCATCTGGTAATGAATTCAGAACCGGTAATAAAAGCTCTTCTTCTCCTAGTACAATGGCGGTATTTTGCAGTTGCTCTTCATCTAACTGGGTTAGAATTTCCCCGAGATACTTTGCCTGTCCAATATTTTTAGGAGCACCAATGATCTCAATATTCTTTTCCTCCGAATAATTTTCTGAAAAGCCCTCGTAGTTTATATCCTTATAATAATCCCAGTTATTTATATAATCTCTAATAAAAATAGAAGCTGCGTGGAAAGGATCATTAAAGAAGGTCTTATCCATATCCCAGAATATCTCTGCCTGTTCCTTCGCCAGTAATTCCTGTATAATGGTTTGTTCCGCCGTATTAAGGGCGTTGAATCCTATAAAAACATGTCTTTTAGTATTTTCTTCCAGGTAATCAAGGACCTTCTCTGAAGCTCTTCGGTAAATCAGGCCCTGGTATCCTTCTCCCTTGGCAATAAGGCTGGCAGACAAAGCTTCGTAGTAGGCCGGGAGGTTTTTCCAGAATTTCAAATATCGTTTCACCAGTTCAGTCTTCTCCTCCTGTAAATACCAGTGCTTTAAATCCTGAATTCCTGAAAGGTAATCAAAGAAAGGCTTGTGATCTATCAAATAACGGTCTATCTCATTAAAATCCTGAATAAGACTTTGTGCCCATGTTATAAAGGTTTCAAAATCTTCTAAATCCTCCTTAGGAGTTAAACCTTTATATATGTCGTAAAACTCAAATAGACTAATTGTGTTATCTATAGACTGTAAACCGGAGATCTCTTCGGTGAATTCCTCAACGCTATAAACAACAGGTGCGAAAAAGGTTCTTTCTGAGATAGAAGCTAGTTCTTTCAGAAGGTACGAACCTGCTCTTTTACTTGGAAGGACAAAGATAATTTCAGAAAGGGGAGTATCGCTTTTCTGGAGTTTAAGCAATACCTCGCGTATAAATGATTTCATACGCCTAAAATAAAAAAACGCCCCGCAATGCGGAGCGTTTTCTCATTGAGATTATTTAAAATCTAATTATTCATTATCTCCAGAAGTGTCCTTCATCTCTCTTTCTTTATCAAGAGAGATCTCAACACGTCTGTTTTCCTGTCTTCCTTCAGCAGTACTGTTAGTTGCAATTGGTTGAGTTTCACCGTAACCATCAGAAGTTAATCTGTTTGCAGGTACACCGTTTTCTTCTAACCAAGTAGCTACAGATGCAGCACGCTCTTTTGAAAGCTTCATGTTATAAGACTCAGCACCAGAACTATCTGTGTGTCCTTCCACGTGGAAGATAGTTTGTGGATACTCATTCATAATATCAACAATAGACTGTAGCGCATCTTCAGACTCTGTTCTGATAGTAGCTTTGTTCAAGTCGAACAATACAGTTTTAGAGTATTCATTCAATTCTGAAATAACTTCAGCAGTTGGCTCTGGACATCCGTTAGATGCAGCAGGACCAGCTTCGTTAGGACAGTCATCATCCTTATCTAGGATTCCGTCACCGTCAGTATCAGGCCATGGGCATCCGTCGTTTTCAGCAGGACCAGCTTCGTCTGGACAGTTATCGTCACCATCTCTTACTCCGTCACCGTCAGCATCTGGACAACCATTCAATTCAGCTAGACCAGCTTCTTCCGGACAGTCATCATCTGGATCGGCGATTCCGTCACCGTCAGTATCAGGACATCCATCAAATTCAGCTAAACCAGCTTCGTTTGGACATGCATCCTGACGATCTTCGATTCCGTCACCGTCAGTATCAGGACATCCGTTAAATTCTTCTAGACCTGGTTCTTCAGGACATTCGTCATATTTATCATAGATTCCGTCACCGTCAGTATCTTTTCCACCAAAGATAAATTTAATACCTGCTGAGTGTTGGAAATGTTTTGCACTTTCCGGCTCAAAAGCATGCTTGTACTTAGATTCAAGCGAAAGAGCGATATGATCTGAGAACCAGAAATTGAAACCTACTTTACCGTTCAAGGTAAATGCATCAGCGTTTTCAATATCAGCGTCGTCTTGATCACCTATCCAAGTGTAACCACCACCAATACCAATTACTGGATCGAACCATCCATCATTTAGCATAGCTCTTAGGCTGTAATCTGCACTAAGGTCTAAACCATAATAGGCTAAATCACCTACAGATCTATCACCGTAATTTTCGATCTGGTTGATGGTACCACTTAATTCACCAACAAAACCTGCTCCAATGTATCTGGATACAGTTAGTTTAGAGACCGCAGGAAGAATATTCCAGTGATCACCTGTGTTGAAATATTCGTCGAAATAGTCACCTCGAGGAGCATCCTCTCCTACCGGATAGAAATCAACTGCATTGGTACCAATACCAATTGCCCATGGGTTGTCAGCATCTTGTGCCTTAACCGAAGTAAAGCCAAATATCAGTAATGAGGCCAGTACAATTTTGCTAAGATGTTTCATATTTAATAGTTTAGTTTTAAGTGTTAATTGTGAACAAAAGTATACGCTTAATGTATATTAACAAAGGTAAAAATAATAAAGTTTTCTTAATTGCAGAGCCTTTCCAAGGCTTTTCTAAACATTTTAATATCTGAATATCAATAATTTTGATAATATATTAATGAAATTTTAAACCTTTTTTTAACTCTAAATTATGCCTAATTCCTTTCCAACATTTTTAAAAGCATTAATTGCCTTGTCTAAATGTTCTCTTTCGTGAGCTGCAGATAATTGCACCCTAATTCGTGCTTTTCCTTTAGGTACAACCGGGTAAAAGAAGCCTATTACATAAATTCCTTCCTCAAGTAATTTATCTGCCATATCCTGGGAAAGTTTTGCGTCATGTAGCATAACCGGAACGATTGCCGCTTCTCCATCTATAATTTCAAAACCTGCATCTTTAATTCCTTTCTTAAAATAGGCAGTATTATCCTTTAGTTTCTTTCTAAGGCTATCATCTGTTTTCAACATATCGAAAACCTTAATGGATGCTCCTACAATGGCTGGCGCTAAAGAGTTCGAGAATAAATAAGGTCTTGATCTCTGTCTTAAGATTTCAATGATCTCCTTTTTTGCAGTAGTATAACCGCCCATGGCACCTCCTAGAGCCTTACCAAGGGTTCCAGTGATAATATCTATTCTTCCAAGGACATTTTTCTCTTCCAGGGTTCCTATACCATTTTCACCAATGAACCCGGTGGCATGACATTCATCAATCATAACCATAGCATCATATTTGTCGGCCAGGTCACAAATTTCATCAAGTGGTGCAACCAGACCATCCATAGAAAATACGCCATCGGTCACAATCAGCTTGTATCTGGCACCGTTTTCATTTGCTTCCTTTAGTTTATCTTCCAGGTCTTGCATATCGCCATTTTGGTAACGATATCTTCCAGCTTTACATAATCTAACCCCGTCAATGATGGATGCATGATTTAATGAATCTGAAATGATTGCATCTTCTTTAGTTAAAAGTGGTTCGAAAATTCCTCCATTGGCATCGAAACAGGCTGCATAAAGAATAGTGTCCTCGGTTCCGTAGAAATCTGAGATCTTTTGTTCCAGCTCTTTATGAATATCCTGAGTTCCGCAGATGAATCGTACGCTGGACATACCAAATCCATGAGTGTCTAAAGTATCCTTAGCGGCCTGGATCACTTCCGGGTGAGATGATAACCCAAGATAATTGTTCGCACAAAAGTTGATTACTTCCTGGCCAGAGGCGATCTTAATTACCGCATCCTGAGGCCCGGTTATGATCCTTTCCCTTTTATAAAGCCCTGCTTCTTTAATTTCTTCAATCTCCTTTTGTAAATTTTCTTTTATAGCTCCGTACATGTTTGAATAGTTTTTCTTTTAGTAATTTATTTTAATCAGCCCTCATCTTAATTGTCCAGACTTCAGGCTGTATTTATAGACCAGATCAACAAATTTAAGCTTCTTTTATACATTCTTAATGATTATAGGGTTATTCGTATAAATTAGCAGGCATTTCTCTATCTCATATCCCATTTCCATAAGGGAACTGGCATATTCTGAAACCTGCATTTTATGAGAATCTACAAATCCCCCGGTCTTATAATCAATAACGGTTACTTTTCCGTCGTGGAAATTCAATCTATCCGGCCTTAGTCTCTTTCCGTTTATAGTAATTAGTTCTTTTTCATTCAGGTTTTCCGAATTCGGGGAATAGAACTGTTTTAGATCTGGATGTTCCATGATTTTTAAAATCAATTCTGAAATTGGCTCTTGAGAAGATTTCTTAATCATCCCCGTATTAACTGCCCATTCCATAGCTTTAGTAAGGTCTTCAGCTTTATTGATCCTGGCCAAGATCTCATGGGTGATCTCTCCTTTTTCAATGGCATCCTGCTGTTTTGAATCCCAAAGGGATCCAGACCTGGTCACTATATTAACGGCCTGGTTTTGGGTGGAAGAGGAATAATATTTTGCAGGTTCAATACTTTGATTGCCTGTCTTTTTTGAATTTATAGCTTGTCCCGAATCGCCAAATTCATAAATAAATCCGTCGTTCCACATACCGGTAGTTTTAATGAAATCTGCCAGCATATCTGAAACATTAGTATTCTTTTTCGGCCTTTCATTATAATTTGATAGTAGGTAAAGCTGTTGTGCGGCCCTGGTACAGGCAACAT
Source organism: Christiangramia lutea (assembly GCF_022489035.1). Classification (GTDB taxonomy): domain Bacteria; phylum Bacteroidota; class Bacteroidia; order Flavobacteriales; family Flavobacteriaceae; genus Christiangramia; species Christiangramia lutea. Next base: position 933,557 of record NZ_JAKVTV010000001.1, on the reverse strand, counting down.
AAAGGACATTCAACGTATCCAATTCATTTTTATGAACCAGATCCTGGTATTTCTGGGAAGCAGCCTCATTCCAATTCAACATTTTTGAGGAAGCGCTCACATAGGCAACAGGAATATTTTCATCGTGTATATCCAGCCAGAGATTATCATTCCTGGTATCCTGAAGATCTGAATTTGCAAAAGGATAGATAACTACAGGGAATTCCAGTCCTTTAGATTTATGGATGGTCATGATCTGTACTGCATTATCGCTTTCTGGAACAACGATGCTTAATTTGTCTTTTTTCTGTTCCCATTTTTCCAGGAAGTCATTCAAACTATTCGCCGTTTTTTGGGTTGTCTCGAATACGAAATCCAGGAAGAACTGGATATATGCATTAGAGTCCTTTATTAGGGAGAAAGACCTTATTATATATTCTACAGATTCATATAAAGAAAATTTTTTAAGCTGATTTAAATCAAATTCCAGTTGAAAATCTTTAAGCCATTTAAAGAAATTTGAGCCATTTTCAGGCAAATTCTCAATTATAACCTTGTGAAAATGTTCTTCCGAAGTATATCTTTCCAGAAGATAGTCGAATATCCTAAGCTTTATTTGGTCTTCCTCAGGATTCATGGAAAAACGAAGCAGATTCACTATAAATCTAACTTCAGGAGATTGATCAAGAAGTAAGGTTTCCGATGAGATCACGGGAATACTATATTCGCTAAGGAATTCAGCTATGGCCACACCTTCGTTTCGAGTTCTGGTAAGTATGCAAATATCCTTGCGCTGAAATTCTTTCGAATCAAGATCTTTAATTATTTCCAGGATCTTTTGTGGATATATCTGGTATTCTTCTTCACGATTGGAAGCCTCTACGAATTCGATCTTCACATAACCATAATCACCTTTTTTTGGATTCTGGGATGAGTTTTTGAATAATTCAGAATATTCTGGATAGTTAAGTAGAGATGAAGCATAGGTGAAAAAGCTATTGTTGAAATTGACCACTTCAGAGCCGCTTCTGTAATTATCTGGTAGATTAACCACATTCTGTTCAGTTTGAAAAGGAGCAGATTTTAGGTTACTCAGGTCTATAAGCTGTTCTGCCCTGCCACCACGCCACCTGTAAATACTTTGTTTTGCATCGCCAACAATAGTTAATCCGGCTGGTTCAGCAGAATCCAGATTATTACCTACCAGGGGAATCAAATTTTCCCATTGCATCCTGGAGGTATCCTGGAATTCATCTATGAAATAATGTTGGTACCTTTCCCCAAGTCGTTCGTATATAAATGGAACAGGCTGATCTTTAACTTGCTCGCTAATTTTTGGGTTGAATTCAGAGATCAAGACCAGATTTCTTTCCTTCTTAATTTCTTCAACTTCCCGGTTAATTTCATTCAAAAGGGACAGTTGGACGAGATTTTTTCGTATTTCTGTTAGAAACTCTATCTGAAAATAGGCTTTTTTGGAGGTATTAAAAATTTCAACAATTTCATCCTGAATACCATCGAGAGCAACCTTTGCAACTTCTTTTGCCTTTTTTGGGTAAAGAGGTTGTTCAGCAATATTTTCAGCCCATTTGGTACTGAAATTTACAGATGCGCCAGACCTTAACTTATCGAAATGCTTTGGGACATATTTTCCGCTGAAATCAGATTCCTGAATTCCATTTGACTGTATAAGGTCGAAAAAAGATTCTGCTGAAAGTTTTAAGGTTTCTTCAGCAATCTTGATATCAGATCTTAGTTTTTTACTGAATTTTTCAAAATCTTCTAGGGTTTTATCCTTTAGAATCTGAATAGCCTTCTGGTGATTCTCATTGATGAGAAGTTTTGAGATGCTAAAAAGATCCCTGCTAATATCCCAGCTCTTGTCATCATCTGTTTTAGACAAGGTATAATCGATCAAAACCTTGGTAAGTTTTTTATCGGTTCCGGCCCGATTTATTAAACTCTCCACAGCTTCCATAAGAATATCATCTGTGCTGAGTTCAACTTCGAAATTCATGGGAATACCCAGGTCCCGGGCAAAAGTCCTCAACACACGATGAGTAAACCCATCTATAGTGGAAATTTCAAAAGCCGCATAATTATGGATGATGCTTTTAAGAATTTCAGTAGACCTGCTTTTTATTTCTTTCGCGGAAAGGCCGGTCTCCTCTGAAATTGCATATAGGAGGGCACTGTTGTTCGAAAGTTCATCAATTCGCGAAAACTCTACCAGGCTTTCAATGATCCTTTTTTTCATTTCCCCTACGGCCTTATTGGTAAATGTAATTGCCAGGATGTTTTTGTACCTGTCTTTTCTATTAGACCTGAAGAGAAGGCAAAGGTATTCTTTAACCAGGGTAAAGGTCTTCCCCGAACCAGCAGAGGCGTTGTAAATATTAAAGGAATTTTTCAAATAGCTTGTTATGATTGGGTTTTGAAAAAATATTAAAAATTAAAAGTAAAATAAAAATGGATTTTTAATAGGCATTGCTTTTAAGTATTTTATAACACTAAAAAATTTCCATTACATAGGCTAATAGCTAAATTTGGGTGAGTTTAAATACTAATCACTTAAAAAAATAAGATAATTATGGCTTTTGAGTTACCAAAATTAAAATATGCTTTTGATGCATTGGAACCACATATAGATGCAAAAACTATGGAAATTCACCATGGAAAACATCACGCGGGTTACACAAGTAAATTGAACAACGCGATAGAAGGTACTGAACTTGAGGGTAAGAATATTGAGAATATTTTAAAAAATCTTGATAAGTCTAATTCTGCAGTTCGTAATAACGGAGGTGGTTTCTATAACCACAGTTTGTTCTGGGAGATCATGTCTCCAGAGGGAGGAGGAAAACCTGAAGGAGAGCTTGCCAGTGCAATTGATAGCGCCTATGGGTCTTTCGAAGCATTTAAGGAAGAATTTTCTAAAGCAGCAGCGGGTCAGTTTGGATCTGGATGGGCATGGTTGTGTGTTCATGAAGGTGGAAAAGTGGAGATCTGCTCTACTCCTAACCAGGATAATCCAATAATGCCTGGTGTTGGTTGTGGTGGTACTCCTATTCTTGGACTGGATGTTTGGGAGCATGCATATTATTTGAACTACCAAAATAAGCGTCCGGAATATATAGACGCATTCTTTAATGTGATTAATTGGAAAGAAGTCTCTAGCAGATATGCAAAAGCAAAATAATCTCGATCCAGATAAAATTTTTAAGGCCACCAATTGGTGGCCTTTTTTTTATATCTAATTTTAATGATATTCCATAAAAAAAGGCGGAAACAAGTTCCACCTTTTTTTGCCCCAAATCTACCATGAACTTAACCTACTTATGCTATGGTATTGTGAATATAACACGAAAATTTCATATGAATTAATTTTTTAGACAAAAGGCAAAAAAAATAGGTAAAACACTGAAAAACAGAAAATTGTATGGTTTTTTATCCTGACTTTTTTTCTTTAATCCATAAAAAAAGGCGGAAACAAGTTCCACCTTTTTTTGCCCCAAATCTACCATGAACTTAACCTACTTATGCTATGGTATTGTGAATATAGAACGAATATGTTTTATAATTTTTATTTTTAGACGAAATGCCTGTATACTAGTTAAAATGCTGTAAAACATAAAATTGGGATTGATTTAGTAATTTTTTTATCCTTTACAGAAAATAAAAAAAGGCGGAAACAAGTTCCACCTTTTTTTGCCCCAAATCTACCATGAACTTAACCTACTTATGCTATGGTATTGTGAATATAGAACGAATATGTTTTATAATTTTTATTTTTAGACGAAATGCCTGTATACTAGTTAAAGTGCTGTAAAAGAGAAAAATGGGATTGATTTAGTGATTTTTTATCCTTTACAGAAAATAAAAAAAGGCGGAAAGAATCCACCTTTTTTTGCCCCAAATCTACCATGAACTTAACCTACTTATGTTATGGCAATGCTAATGTAAATAGAAAAGTATGCCCCTCAAAGAATATTAGATTAAGTGCATTTTTATCGGCTGAAAGGAATTTTTTAATACGCTCGTCCCTTATTTCCCTCGAAAAAGTTTATAAATGCTCGGTTTACTACCCTATTACCTCCAGGGGTTGGGTAATCCCCGGTAAAATACCAATCTCCAAGATTTTTAGGACAGGCTTTATGTAAATTCTTTACAGATTGGTAGATAACCTTTACATCAGCATTTACATCCTCATCACATAACAATTCAGAGATCTTATCAGAAATTTGTTCATCGGTGAATGGATCATAGATCTCTTTAACAAAATTCTGTACTTGGTTATCATCAAGGTCTACCTGTTCCTTACATTTATTATACACTTCATCAACGATGTCGTATTTGCCCTGTTCCTTCAATAATTCCAGGGCAGCTCTAAAGGCGACTAGGTCCTCTAGTCTTGCCATGTCTATTCCGTAGCAATCTGGGTATCTTATTTGCGGAGCCGAAGAAACAACAATGATCTTTCTGGGCTTAAGCCTGTCCATCATTTTGATAATACTTTTCTTCAGAGTAGTTCCCCTAACGATACTATCATCTATAATAACCAGGTTGTCTTCTGGTTTTACCACTCCATAGGTCACATCATAAACATGGGCTACCAGGTCGTCCCGGCTGCTGTCTTCTGTAATAAAGGTCCTAAGTTTTACATCCTTGATGGCGATTTTCTCTGTCCTTAAGCGGTGAGAAAGGATTTCCTGTAATCTGGCATCGGTTAAGGTGTCTTTTTCCTCCAGGATAGCTTCGTTCTTTTGTTTGTTCAGTTCATCCTGGGCTGCTTCCACCATTCCATAAAAAGAAGTTTCAGCTGTATTGGGAATAAATGAGAACACCGTTTTTAAAGTGTCATGCTCAATAGACTTCAGAACATCTGGCATTAAAAGCCTACCCAGCATTTTTCGCTCTTCGTAGATCTCAGCATCACTACCTCTGGAGAAATAGATCCGTTCAAAAGAACAGGCCTTTCTTTCTAGAGGTTCAATTATCTTCTTAATAGATACATTACCATTCTTTTTGGTGATAATGGCATTTCCAGGTGGTAACTCATGAACTTCATTGAAATCTACATTGAATACGGTTTGAATTACCGGTCTTTCTGAAGCGACCACAACAACTTCATCATCCTTATAGTAATATGCTGGTCTAATTCCTGCCGGATCCCTTAATACAAAAGAATCACCGTGACCAATTAAACCGGCCATAGCATAACCACCATCCCAGTTCTTGGAAGATTTTTTCAGAATTTTGGCAACGTTCAGTTGTTCAGCTATAATAGGTGAGGCCTCAACTTTGGAATAGCCTTCCTTTTTCAATTTTTTATAAAGTTTACGAACTTCTGAATCCAGGAAATGTCCAATCTTTTCCATTACGGTAACCGTATCTGCTCTTTCTTTTGGATGCTGACCTAATTCTACCAGGTTATTGAATAACCTGTTAACATTGGTCATATTGAAGTTACCCGCAACAATAAGGTTACGGTGCATCCAGTTGTTCTGCCTAAGGAAAGGATGAACGCTTTCTATGCTGTTCTTTCCAAAGGTTCCATACCTAACGTGTCCAAGGAAGACCTCCCCTAGATAAGGGATGTATCTTTTTTGCAATTCAGTGTCGTTAGCATATTCCGGGTTTGCCTGAATTTCATCGTTGATCCTCTGGTTGATCTGCTCAAAAATATCCTGAATAGGCTGAGCTTTGTTCGAACGAACCCTGCTGATGTATCGTTCTCCGGGAATGGTATTGAGTTTAATGCTTGCAAAACCGGCACCGTCCTGTCCACGGTTATGCTGTTTCTCCATTAAGAGATACATCTTGTTGACCCCGTAAAATGCTGTGCCGTATTTTTCCTTGTAGTAATCAAGAGGTTTTAAAAGCCTTATATGTGCAATTCCGCATTCGTGTTTTAAAGCATCACTCATATCTAAGTTTCCTTTAGGAATTTTATTGTGTTTGTCACAAAAAAAGCCCTGAAATTACAGGGCGTTATATTAATCTAGTTGTGTTTCGAATTGGGTCAATCTCTTGAATTCTTCAAGCCTCTCATTTACCTGCTCACCGGTTAGGGATTGCATTCTTTCGGTTCCGAATTTCTCTACGCAGAAGCTGGCCAGGTTAGAGCCGTAAATAATTGCACTCTTCATGTTCTCAAAGGAAACATCACCAGTCCTGGCAAGATAACCTATAAAGCCTCCTGCAAAAGTATCGCCAGCCCCGGTAGGATCAAATACTTCTTCTAACGGCAGGGCCGGAGCAAAAAAGATTTTATCCTGATTGAATAATAAGGCGCCGTGTTCTCCTTTCTTGATCACAACATATTTAGGACCCATTTCTTCGATCTTTCTTGCTGCCTTTACCAGTGAATATTCTCCAGAAAGTTGTCTCGCCTCTTCATCATTTATCGTTATTACATCAACTTTTTTGATCACCTTCATAAGGTCTTCCAAAGCATTATCCATCCAGAAATTCATAGTGTCTAGAACTACAAGCTTAGGGTTCTCAACTTGTTCAAGGACGCTTAATTGTACTAAAGGGTGTAGGTTTCCAAGCATTACGAATTCAGAATCTTTGTAGGATTCAGGAACTACAGGTTTGAAATCTGCAAGTACATTTAACTGAGTGTCTAAAGTATCTCTGGTATTAAGGTCGTTGTGATATTTTCCACTCCAGAAGAAAGTTTTACCTCCTTCAACAACTTCAACACCTTCTATGTTTATATTGTTCTTTTTCAGCAGCTCCATATATTCATTTGGGAAATCTTCTCCAACTACAGAAACAACCGCGCTTTCCACATCAAAATTTGAAGCTGACAAGCCAATATAGGTAGCGGCACCGCCGAGTATCTTATCGGTTTTTCCAAAAGGAGTTTCAATAGCATCGAACGCAACAGTTCCAACAATAAGTAATTTGCTCATAATAGGTTTTAAATAACGCTGCAAATATACAGTTTGTTTTTCAAGGTATAAACCTCAATTTAGTTGTGAAATGTTAAGCTTTATAGCCGGTATCTTCAAGAAGATTCTTTCCTTTAGAAGCAATGACGGCCAGAGCGTCGCATCTTTCATTTTGAGGATGGTCATTATGGCCTTTAATCCATTGAAACTGCACCTCGTGCCTTCGGTAAACTTTCAAAAATGCCTGCCATAGATCCGAATTTTTGCGATTCACGAAATTTTTCTTTTCCCAGCCAAAGACCCATCCCTTATTCACTGCATCTGCGACATATTTGGAATCTGTAAAGACTTTAGCAGGTGTTCCAGGATTTTTAAGTTTGCTCAAAGCCACTATCACAGCCATCAATTCCATTCTATTATTAGTGGTAAGCTTAAATCCCTGTGCAAATTCTTTCCGGTAGGGCTTTCCAACCCATTCCATTACAATTCCAAAACCACCCGGACCTGGATTGCCTCTGGCGGCACCATCGGTATATATATGAACTTTAGGTGTCTGCACTAATTCTTTTCATCTAGTAGTTGCTGAATTACCTTAGGGAAATGCCTGTATTCCAAGGAGTGTATTTTTTCAGCCAGAGTCTCTGGAGTATCATTTTCAGAGATCGTGGTAGTGGCCTGGAAAATCGTTTGACCTTCATCATATTTCTCGTTCACATAGTGAATGGTAATCCCGCTTTCTTTTTCCTTTTCAGCAATAATGGTTTCATGAACCTTGGAGCCATACATTCCTTTCCCTCCATATTTTGGGAGTAAAGCTGGATGAATATTAATGATCCTGTCTGGGAATTGTTTAATAATATTAGATGGGAATAGCCATAGGAATCCCGCCAGAACTATTAGGTCTGGATTCATGTCCTTTAGAAGGTTAAGAATTTCATTGGATTTATAAAAAGCATCCCTGTCAAAATGTAGAGCCTTAATATTTAATTTATGTGCTCGTTCCAGGGCGCCGGCAAATTTCTTATTCGAAAAAACAGCGAGTACTCTAGTGCTATCTGAATTTTGGAAATATTTGATGATATTTTCGGCGTTAGTGCCTGAACCTGAAGCAAAAATTACGATCTTCTTCTTTTTTGCACTTGCTTTGTCGCTCAAAATAAGGTTGTTAACATTTATTAGGACGCAAAATTAAAGGCTTTCAATGAATTTTGTGTAAATTACCGTCACATTTTTGGACTAAAAATCGGTTTTAAAATAAAGTTTTTTATTTTTGCCACCTAATCAAAATTAAAATAAAAAATTATGTCAGACATTGCATCAAGAGTAAAAGCTATTATCGTTGACAAATTGGGAGTTGACGAGAATGAAGTTGTAAACGAAGCCAGCTTCACCAACGACTTGGGTGCTGATTCACTAGACACAGTAGAATTGATCATGGAATTCGAAAAGGAATTTGACATTCAAATCCCAGACGATCAGGCAGAGAACATTGCTACTGTAGGTCAGGCAATTTCATATATCGAAGACGCTAAAAAATAAATCAACACACCATATGGAGTTAAAGCGAGTAGTAGTTACAGGCCTTGGTGCCTTAACCCCAATTGGTAACAATTTAGAGGAATATTGGGATGGACTTGTAAATGGTAAAAGTGGTAGTGCTCCTATCACTTATTTTGATACCGAAAAGTTCAAAACTAAATTCGCTTGCGAACTCAAAAACTTTAATCCGCTAGATCATTTTGATCGTAAGGAAGCTAGGAAGCTAGATAGATTTGCTCAGTATGCAATGGTATCTGCAGATGAGGCTATTCAGGATTCAGGTATAGACCTTGATACGGTAGACAAATTTCGCGTTGGCGTAATTTGGGGTGCTGGGATAGGAGGTCTGGAAACCTTCCAGAATGAGGTGATCAATTTTGCAGAGGGAGACGGTTCACCAAGATTCAACCCATTTTTTATTCCTAAGATGATCGCAGATATTGCCCCTGGTAATATTTCGATCAAACATGGATTTATGGGGGCGAATTATACAACGGTATCTGCATGTGCCTCTTCTGCAAACGCTATGATAGATGCACTGAACAATATCAGACTTGGTCACAGCGATGTGATCGTATCTGGTGGTTCTGAAGCAGCGGTGACCATCGCAGGAATGGGTGGATTTAACGCAATGCATGCCCTTTCTACTCGTAATGATAGTCCGGAAACTGCTTCCAGACCATTTGACGCAACCAGGGATGGATTTGTACTAGGTGAAGGTGGAGGTGCGCTTATACTTGAAGAATATGAGCATGCGAAAGCCCGAGGTGCAAAGATCTATGCCGAAGTGCTGGGCGGAGGATTATCTTCTGATGCTTACCACATGACTGCCCCTCATCCGGAAGGTGACGGAGTAGTAGCGGTGATGAAAAATTGCCTTAGAAATGCCGGATTAAAACCGGAAGATGTAGATGCGATCAATACGCACGGTACTTCAACACCTCTTGGTGATGTAGCCGAGCTAAAAGCAATTTCCAAAGTTTTTGGAGAGCATGCAAAAAATATCAATATCAACTCTACGAAATCCATGACCGGGCATTTATTGGGTGCTGCAGGAGCCATAGAGGCAATAGCGGCTATACTTTCCATGAAACATGGGATTGTTCCTCCAACAATAAATCACGAACATATCGACGAAAATATCGATCCAGAGCTTAATCTTACTTTAAATAAAGCTCAGAAAAGAGATGTTAATGTCGTTATGAGTAATACTTTCGGGTTTGGTGGACATAATGCCTGTGTTGTATTTAAGAAACTGGACGAATAAACAATGAGTGTTATTCGAAACATATTAAATTCCCGCTCTTCACAAGGCGGGAATTTTTTTAATATACTAACTCAAATTCTTGGGTTTAAACCCAAGTCCCTCACTCATTATAAGAAAGCATTCACCCACCGTTCTCTGAATAGAAAGGACGAGGAAGGAAATGCCATTAACTTCGAAAGAATGGAATTTTTGGGTGACGCTATGCTAAGTGCCGTTGTTGCTTCTCATCTATTTAAAGCGGTGCCTGGGGGAAATGAAGGTTATCTAACCAAAATGAGGTCTAAAGTTGTTAGCCGAAAGCATTTGAACGAACTAGGGAAAGACCTTGGGCTTATAAATCATGTTCAAACGAATATTTCTAAAGAACAATTTGGTGTGAATATCCATGGGAATCTTTTTGAAGCCCTCGTAGGAGCAATTTACCTGGACCGGGGCTATAAATACTGCAAACGTTTCATCTATGAACGGGTAATAGATCCTTATGTTGATATTGAACAACTGGAAGGGAAAGTTATAAGTTATAAAAGTTTAGTGATAGAATGGTGCCAGAAGGAGAAGAAGGAGTTCGATTATGAGGTATACGAAGACACCGGGAATGATGAGCTTAAACATTTCGCGGTTAAACTAAGAATCAACAATAGAGTTGTAGCGAAAGCAAGGGCCACCTCGAAAAAGAAGGCTGAAGAAAAGGCCTCTAAACGAGCTTACTATGCTCTTCAGAACAAAATTGAATAATTTTAATGATTTGCCTTAAACTATAACGTTTTCGTAAATATTTGTGAATTTTTAGGCCATAAAATCTTCATTTTGTTAATCAAATAGTATCTTTAAATCTTAAAGTATAGATTTATGCAATCGCATAAAATGCTTCTGGAAGTTGAAGATGAAAGTTTTTATTTAATCGCCATTTATTCCTCTCTTGAAGGATATAAAATGGCGTATTTCATAAATAAATATATCAAGGTCAAACTCGAAAGAGAAAGACAGGATATTGACTTTAACCATCAAGAATATAATGCTTTTTACGCCTTGTATTCACACAAAGACCCAAATTCATACTATAGCCTGGACCTTGTGTCTAACAAATTCAAGGGAGAACCTAAAAGAATTTTAAGTTCTGGGTCACTTTTTGAAGAAGAAGAACTAAGTCCACAGGAAGTAAATCTTATACCAGAATATGGGAAGGTAGATTACTTTCTGAAATTGGGTGAAGAAATTCATCCAAAAGAATTTACCAGGTTACTTAATAAAATTGGACAGATCCCAGGAGTACAGGGAGCTTATGCTGTTGATGTAGAAAAATTAAAATCCAAACAAAATCTAATTTTCGAATAATGCCTACCAACAAGAAAACAAAAATAGTCGCCACGCTGGGCCCTGCAACCAGTAGTAAGGATGTCTTAAGAAAAATGTTGCAGGAAGGTGTAAATGTATTTCGTATTAACTTCTCTCATGCCAATTACGATGATGTTAAAGAAAGAATCAGAATGATTCGTGAGCTTAATGAGGAGGACGGATTTAATGCAGCGATCCTGGGAGACCTTCAGGGACCTAAACTTCGGGTAGGTGTTATGAAGGAAGAGGTTGTAGTTAATGAAGGAGACCAGATTGTTTTTGCAACCGGAAAAGAATTTAAAGGTACGGCCGAAAGAGTGTTTATGAATTACGATTCATTTCCTCGAGACGTAAAGGCTGGGGAAAGGATTCTTCTTGATGACGGAAAACTTATTTTCGAGGTTGTTAGCACCAATAAAAAGAACGAGGTAAAAACAAAAGTGATCCAGGGGGGACCTCTAAAATCTAAAAAAGGAGTAAATCTTCCCAATACAAATATTTCCCTTCCAGCTCTAACCGAAAAAGATGTGAGAGATGCCATTTTCGCTTGCGAAATGGATGTAGACTGGATCGCGCTGTCATTTGTGAGACATGCTGAAGACCTTATTGAACTTCAGAACTTAATAAAAAAACATACAGAGCATAAGATCCCGATCATAGCGAAGATCGAAAAGCCTGAAGGAGTTGAAAATATTGATAAGATCGTGGCTTATTGCGACGGACTTATGGTTGCTCGAGGAGACCTTGGAGTTGAAATTCCAGCTCAGGAAGTTCCACTTATCCAGAAAAAACTGGTATTAACTGCCAAAAAAGCAAGAATCCCGGTAATCATTGCAACTCAAATGATGGAAACCATGATCACCAGCCTTACACCAACCAGGGCTGAGGTTAACGACGTGGCAAACTCGGTAATGGATGGTGCAGATGCCGTGATGCTAAGTGGAGAAACATCAGTTGGGCAGTATCCGGTTCAGGTGATCCAGAAAATGTCCCAGATCTTAGAAAGTGTAGAAAATTCACCTCTTATCAAGGTTCCTCATGAGCCGCCTCATGTTAAAACCAAACGTTACATCACCAAAGCGGTTTGCTATCACGCCGCACATATGGCCAATGAGATAAAAGCCAAAGCTATATGTACCCTTACCAATAGCGGTTATACAGCATTTCAGATCTCGGCATGGAGACCAGAGGCTCATATACTTGTCTTTACCTCAAATAAAAGAATATTGAATCAGCTTAGTCTTCTTTGGGGAGTAAAAGCCTTTTATTACGATAAATTCGTAAGTACAGATGAAACCATTGAAGATATAAGTTCTATGGCCAAAAACTTCAAATTTGTAGAGGTTGGAGATTTTACAATAAACCTTGCAGCAATGCCAATTACCGCTAAAGGGATGGTAAATACGCTTAGGGTTTCTGAAATAGAATAACCAGATTTCAATTAAAGTATGAGACCGGAGATTTATCTATAGATAGGTTTCCGGTTTTTTAGTGGTGAAAATATCGGTCGCCAATATCAAGATCTTCCCGAACTAGAATATCTGTAATAGTTCTTTTTGTATTTCCGTACTGTGCGTGTTTAAAAGATAGTTTTAAGGTGTCTCGCGTCAGTTTTAGAATTTTGAAATATTTATAATCCTTATCGGTATTCATTAACTGAGGAATATCCGGACTGGTGATTTTTAAATAAGGCTCTCCTTTTTTATTCTTTTTGAACTTCCATTGTCCCTTAAGAGAGCTCCCACAATCTCTGTTTTCTTCATTATTGTCCAGAACAACTCCATTTAATTTATAAGTTTGTCTGTAATTCATAAAGCAAGGCCCCATATTCATTCGAACATCGTTGTTATATCCTCGGGCAATTTTCCAGGTTTTAAGACTGTCACCGTGAAGCAAAGATGAAGCATTCTCGGGTAAATTGTAAGCCTTATGTTCTTCTGAACATGACATAAAGATTAATGAAAGAATAAAAACAATTCCCGGGAAGCTTCTCACAATTTCTTAAAACTTAAATTTTAACTGAACCGAAATCTCTTTTTTTTCTTCTTCTGATCCCTTTTTCTCTGTATTCAAATTGGAAAGAGAGATTCCCAGAAGACGTACTGAATCTTTCATTTTTTCCTGGTAAAGCAACTCTTTTGCGATCTCCAGGATAAGATCCTTGTCACTAATATAATAATTGATGGTCTTACTTCTGGTTTGCAGGGTAAAATCGCTGTACTTGATCTTTAAAGTGATCGTTTTTCCAGCAACTTTACTATTATTCAACCTTCGCTCAATTTCTTCGGAAATATTCTCAAGTCTCTCCAGCATAAAGATCTCTGAAGATATGTTTTCTCTAAAAGTCCTTTCGGCACCAAGAGATTTCCTTATCCTGTGCGGCTTTACCTCGCTGTGATGTATGCCTCTTACCACATTGTAAAAGTGAGATCCGCTTTTTCCGAAATGTTCGGAAAGATACTCTTCGGTCTTTTCTTTAAGATCCTTACCATTAAAAATTCCCAGGCGGTACATTTTTTCAGCAGTAACTTTTCCCACACCATAAAACTTTCTAATATCAAGGTCTTCCAGAAATTGCAGAACTTCCTCAGGGGGAACGGTTTTCTGTCCATTTGGTTTGTTCACGTCGCTGGCCACCTTAGCGATGAATTTGTTTATCGAAATTCCTGCAGAAGCATTTAGCCCTGTCTTTTCTTTGATGCGATTCCTTATTTGTTTAGCAATAAGGGTAGCGCTGGGTAATCCTATTTTGTTTTTGGTTACGTCTAAATATGCTTCATCAAGAGACAGAGGTTCTACCAGGTCTGTAAACTCGTGAAAAATCTCCCTTATCTGCTGAGATATTTCTTTGTATCTCTCAAATCTGGGTTTAACGAAAATAAGTTCTGGACAATTTCGTTTAGCAATAACACTGCTCATAGCACTTCTTACCCCAAACTTTCTAGCTTCATAGCTAGCAGCACTAACTACGCCGCGCTGGGAACTTCCACCAACCGCAATTGGCTTATCACGAAGTTCAGGGTTGTCCAGTTGTTCTACAGATGCATAAAAGGCATCCATGTCTATATGGATAATTTTGCGAAGTTTTTCCACCTTGCAAATTTATATAATATCTTAGTGTAAATATTTAAATCTTACAGATGAGCCAGGCCAAAACTGCAATAATTTTAGGTGCTACCGGTTTAACGGGCAGTATTCTTCTGGACAGACTGGTTAAGGATGAACGGTATAGAAAGATCAAAGTTTTTAGCCGAAATCATGTAAAGATCAAGGATGAAAAAATAGAAGAATATCTAATCGACCTATTTGAGCTCGAAAAGTTCAGTAATCTTTTCACGGCTGATGAGGTTTTTTGTTGCATTGGGAGTACTCAGAAAAAAACTCCTGATAATGATACCTATAGAATGGTCGATTTCGGGATTCCCGCTACCGCGGCAAAATTATCTCAGCAAAACCAGATCAGGACCTTCCAGGTGATTTCTGCCATGGGAGCCAATGAGGATAGCCGGTTTTTCTATAACCGGGTTAAGGGAGAAATGGAAGGCGCCGTTATGGAAAGACGTATTTTAAATACCTATATCTTACGCCCTTCGTTAATAGGAGGTCAACGTGAAGAGAGCAGGCCTATGGAGTATATCTGGAAAAAGATCATGCTTTGGGGAGATCATCTACTGGTTGGAAAACTGAAAAAATACAGAAGTATAAAACCTGAAATTATCGTAGATGCCATGATCTATCTGGCCAATAATGATTATCGTTGTGGGAGGATAGAATCAGATGAAATAGAAATGATCGCAGAGAAATATAAAAGTTAATGATTGAGATCGAAAGGAAATTCCTGGTAAAATCGAATGATTATAAAAGGGAATCTAAAAAAAAGACTCTTTTTGTCCAGGCATATCTAAACACCCATCTTGAAAGAACCATTAGGATCAGGATTAGCGGAGATACTGCCTTGATGACTATAAAAGGTAAATCTTCTGAAAATGGGTTGTCGCGTTTTGAATGGGAGAAGGAAATTGATGTAGTTGATGCCCGGGAACTTTTGAAGATCTGCGAGCCAGGTAAAATTGAAAAGTACAGGTATGAAGTAGATCATGGTAACCATACCTATGAGATCGACGAGTTTCTTGAAGATAACCAGGGGCTTGTTCTGGCAGAAGTAGAACTACAGGACGAAAATGAGACTTTTATAAAGCCTTCCTGGCTGGGTACAGAAGTGACCGGAAGTCTTGAGTATTATAATTCAAACCTTATTAATAAACCTTACAAAAACTGGAAATAATGAAAAGAGTCCTATACCTGATCTTGTTTACAACAATCATAGCCTGCGCTGAAAAATCTGAAAAAAACACAACAGAGGGAGAGAAGGCTATTGAGGTTGAAAAAGATTCAGTATCAACACAAGATGTTGCTGCAATTGAAGAGAGGTTAAAAAAGGATGGGTACCAGACTTTTAGTTATAAAGATGGGGATACTACCTATTTAATGCAACAATATTATATGGTATTTTTAAAATCTGGCGCTACCCGTAGCCAGGATTCGACCGAAGCTGCAGAATTGCAAAAACAACACCTGGCTCATTTGTCGAGAATGTATAAGGAAGGTTACACCAGCCTTACCGGACCAATGGGAGATGATGGTGACCTTCGTGGAATTGTGGTTTATAATACTGCAACCTTGAAAGAGGCAGATAGCCTTGCAAATCTCGATCCCATGGTGAAGGCAGGTAGGTTGAAAGTAGAGGTGCATCCATGGTGGGTCGCCAAAGGGGGAAAATTGAAATAGATCATGAGACAAACCAACCAATTACCGGAATTAAAATATTTGGGGAACGAAAAGAAAAAACTTACCCTGCATTTATTCTTTCAAATAATGGGAAAGATCAGGATGTGTTTTACACCGCGTAAAAATCATTGGTGGTACACTACTCTCTATGTAAATGAAAAAGGTTTTACTACAGGACCTGTACCGTTCCGGGATGGTTTCGAATCATTTTCAGTAACCCTGAATATTCTCGAGAACAGGGTTGAGGTTTTTACCAGCACTGCAGAAATAAGATCTTTCAGATTGGAAAAACATCTAAGTGTTTCCGATTTTTATAATTACCTAATTAGCATTTTGAAAGAGTTGGATATCGATGTTAAGATCAATGGACGGCCTTTTGATTTAGGAATTGAAAAAAGGTTCTCAGAAATAGAGGATTTGCAGCATTACAGTAAAAGTTATGCTATGACCTACTGGAAGACCTTTTTATGGGTAAGCTCAGTATTTAAGGAATTTAGTGGCAGGTTTTATGGTAAGACCTGTCCCGTTCATCTTTACTGGCATTCCATGGATATCGCCGTGACCAGGTTTTCCGGAAAAAAAGCACCTCCGATGCCTAAGGATTCGAGGATTTCAGATAAAGATGCCTATAGCCATGAATGTATAAGTTTTGGTTTCTGGGCAGGAGACGAGAATATTCAGGAACCTGCATTTTATTCCTATACTTATCCATCACCTGATGGTCTGGATTCTAAAACTTTAGAACCAGATAAAGCAAATTGGATCATAAATAATGGCACTCCTATGGCCGCGCTTACCTATGCCGATCTACTCGAAATGGACAACCCGCGAAAAGTTTTGTTAGAATTTCTTGAAAGTGCCTATGTTGCCGGAGCAGAACAGGCAGAATGGGATATTGAAGGTTTTAAGGTTCCGCCTCTCAGCGAACTTTAAACCGATTTTATAATTCCGGAAATTTCATGTTTAGGTACTACTCCAGATTGTCTCCACTTTTGTTCCCCATTCTTGAACAGAATCATGGTAGGTACTCCACGTACCTGGTACCTGATAGCTAATTCTTGATTTTTATCAACATCAATTTTTACGATTTTCACCTGGTCACCTAATTCATCTTTAACTTCCTTAAGAATTGGCGCCAAGGTTTTACAGGGTCCACACCAGTCTGCATGAAAATCTATCAAAACCGGCGTTTCACTCTTAATGATTTCACTAAAACTGCTTTTCATATTTTTTCAATTTGTAGATACAATTTAAGAATAAGACTTCAAATCCTTCATTAAGGATCGGTTAAAAAAAGTGACCCTAGAATCACAAATGCTAGGGTCACATTCAACCAACAACTAACAATAAATTTATTTCCAGCCTCCACCCAGGGCCTCATATAGATCTACTATAGATTTTAACTGATTATACCTGGCATTAGTTAGGTCGAGGCTTGAATTAAGTGCATTCTCTCTCGCCGTTAACACTTCCAGGTAATTCGCAAGGCCATTTACCAGTAATTCCTCCGAATAATCTGTGGCCAGGTCATAGGCTTCAAATTCTTTCTGTTTTACTTCTATTTTTTCTGTGGAAGCTTCGTATGAGTATAAAGCATCTGAAACTTCTTTGCTGGCGGTTAAGATCGCCCTGCGGAATTCCAGCCTGGCTTGTTCCTGTTGTGCTTCAGAAACTTCGAACTCTGTTCGTATCCTTCTTCCATTTAAAATGGGCTGGGCAAGACCGCCAATCACCGTGGCAAATAAAGAATTTACACTAAATAGATCTTCGGCTTCAAGTGCCTGAAGTCCACCGGTGGCCGATAAGGTAAGAGACGGGTAAAAATTACTTCGGGCCACATTGGTAAGCTCAAAGGCATTCATAAGGTCATATTCTGCAGCAATAACATCTGGCCTGTTCCTTAAAAGTTGTACGGGAACACCAATATTAAGCTCTGTAGTGATCTCCTGTTCATCTAGATCTGTCCTTTCGATCTTCATAGGTGCCTGACCTAGCAGGATAGAAAGAGTATTCTCAAGTAATCTTTCTTCATTATTAAGGTCTATAAGAATTGCTTTAGCAGTATAGTACTGGGCTTCGGTTTGCTTCACTCCAACTTCAGTAAGATTGCCGGCTTCCTTAAGGGCCTGGGTAGCATCCAGGCTTTTTTCTCGTGTGGCAACTGTTTCTTCGGTGATCCTTATCTGCTCATCTAGAGCTAGCAACTGGTAATAGGTGGAAGCGATCGAAGCGATAAGCCTGGTCTTGACCGCCTGATGTGCCGCAATACTTTGCAGGTAACTGGCATCCAAGGCACGTTTCTGACTTCTGATCTTTCCCCATATATCTGCTTCCCACGAAAGACTTGCACTAAGCTGGTACTGGTTTACTGAACTAAAAAGAGATCCAAACTGGCTGTTTTCAGATAATTCCTGGTGGGTGAATGTAGCGTCTCCGTTCAGACTGGGGAGATAACCTGCTTTCCCTTGTTTTACATAGGCTTCGGCAGCAATGATTTGTTGCAGGGCGATCCTGATATCGATATTGTTTTCCAGCCCGGTCTCTATATATTCCTGAAGAAGCGGATCGGTAAACATTTCTTTCCAGGAAACATTGGCCATATTCAGAGTATCCTGTTCAATATTATCTGTCCTGAACTTTTCTTCTTGTACTACTTCAGGTTGTTCATAATCTTTCGCAACAAAGCAGGACTGAAGACTGATAAGAGTAAAGCCTGCAATAAGTATTTTCAGATTAAATATTGACTTCATTTTATCCAATTTCCTGAATTGATTAATCATTTTTTACGGTTTCGGGTTTCTTACCCACCTTTTCCTGTAGCCACTGAAAGACGATGAATAGTACCGGGATAACGAATACCCCGAATACGGTTCCTATCAGTAATCCCCCTGCTGCACCTGTTCCAATGGAACGGTTACCTTCAGCACCAACACCACTTGCCAGAACAAGAGGTAATAGCCCAAGGATAAAGGCAAAAGAGGTCATAAGAATAGGTCTTAATCTTACCTTTGCTCCGTCTATGGCTGCTTCGGTAATAGAAAGTCCGTCGTACCTTCGTTGCCGGGCAAATTCAACGATCAGGATGGCATTTTTCGCCAGTAAGCCGATCAGCATTATTAATGCGATCTGGAAATAAATATTATTCTGATTATCAGTAAGCCAGGTTGCAAGGAAGGCCCCTGCGACTCCAATAGGTAAAGAGAGGATCACCGAAAATGGCAATAAATAGCTTTCATATTGTGCAGCCAGCAGGAAGTATACAAAAACAATACTTAAGGCGAAGATGATCCCTGCCTGTCCTGAAGAAGCGATCTCTTCCCTGGTTAATCCTGAAAAGGCAACATCGTAACCATTTGGTAAAACATCATTTGCGGTCCTTTGAATCGCATCGATAGCACCTCCGGAGCTAAAACCTGGCATCGCCGTACCATTTATAGCTACTGCATTGAAAAGGTTGAAACGGCTTATGCTTTGCGGACCATAGATCCTATTCAGAGTTACAAATTGAGAAACCGGGGACATCTGTCCTTCCGAAGTCCTTACAAACATGCTGTTGAGGCTTTCCGTGGAGATCCTGTCCTCAGGTAAAGACTGTACAAAAACACGAAATTGCTTACCGAAACGGCTGAAATTCGCCGTATAAATCCCTCCAACATATCCCTGTAGTGCAGAAAGTATGTCGTTCACTCCAACCCCAGCCTGCATTGCCTTGGCAGTATTTATATCTATTCTCAACTGTGGGTAGTTGGTGCTAAACGGGTTGGATGCATAGGCAACTTCCGGTTGTTGAATAAGGTTGCTTACAAAAGTGTTTGCGGTCTCATCCAGATCTTCCAGGCTACCTGCTTCCCTGTCCAGTAATTGCATTTCAAATCCGTCTGCACTACCAAACCCAGGAACCGATGGAGGGGTGAAATAGATTATTTTGGCATCACTAATACTTCCCGATTTCTGATTCAGCTTAGCGATGATATTATCTATACTGGTTTCTTCGGTTTCCCGGTTTTCCCAGTCTTCAAGAATGATGAATCCCATAAAGTTCGAACTACCCGCGCCCGAAAAAAAGTTTCTTCCCGCAATTACGGTGGCCGTTCTCACACCTTCAACATCCTGGATCTGGTCGTAAAGGATCTGAGTTGTTTCAAAAGATCGATCTAATGAGGAACCTGGTGGCAGGTCTCCGTTGACGAATATTACACCACGGTCTTCAGTAGGCACAAACCCTGAAGGGATCGAGCTGTTTGCCCAGAAAATGAGTCCTGCGGCAACTCCCAGGATTGCAAAACTCACCCATTTATTGCGTGTAAGGAAGCCAAGAGACTTTACATATTTGTTTTTAGTAGCTTCAAAACCGGCATCAAAGGCTGCATAGAATTTTTGTAAAAGGTTTTTCTTTTTATCCTCCTCTTTTTCAGGCTTCAGAAATATCGCACATAATGCCGGACTAAGAGTAAGAGCATTCACGGCAGAAATAAGGATAGCTATAATCAAAGTAACTCCAAACTGCTCATAAAAGACTCCGGCAGGTCCCTGTATAAAAGTAATAGGAATAAATACCGCGGCCATTACCAGGGTGATAGAAACAATCGCGCCTGCAATTTCGCTCATCGCCGAAACTGAAGCTTTTTTAGGGTTTTTCTCACCTTCTTCAAGTTTAGCATGTACAGCCTCAACTACTACAATGGCATCATCCACCACGATTCCAATAGCCAGCACTAAAGCAAATAAGGTAAGCAGGTTGATGGAATACCCGAGTAAATTCAAAAAGAAAAAAGTACCTATGATAGATACCGGAACGGCAATAGCCGGTATAAGTGTCGATTTTAGATCCTGAAGGAATACGAAAACTACCAGGAATACCAGTAAAAAGGCTTCGATAAGGGTTGTTTGTACCTTAGAGATCGAAGCGGTAAGGAATTTATTTGTATCGTAATTAACAATATAATCTACTCCTTCTGGAAAGTCTTTTTTCATCTCATCGAGCTGAACATAGATCTCTTCGATGATCTCCTGGGCATTTGAACCCGGAGTTTGAAATACCCCGAAACTTAAAGCAGGATAGCCTTTGGACTTTGAAAGCGATGAATAGGATTGCGCACCTAGTTCTACGGTTCCCACATCTTTAAGGCGCAATAATTCTCCGTTTTCCTGGGCTTTTATGATCACATCGGCATATTCTTCAACCGTCTTATATCTACCTCCATATTTAAGAACGTATTCAAAAGATTCACCTGCATTTTGTCCTAATGAACCTGCAGCCGCCTCTAAACTCTGTTCACCAATAGCTGCGGTCACATCTGAAGGAACCAGGCCATAATTGGCCATTTTTGCCGGATCCAGCCAGATCCTCATCGCATAATCCTTACCTCCAAAGATCGTGACATCTCCAACTCCATTGATTCTTTGAAGCTCTGGTTTAATATTTATGTTGAGGTAATTCTGCAGAAAAGTGTCATCAAAATCGGGATTTGTAGAATAGATCCCGGCATATAATAGTGCTGAATTCTGCGCCTTTGTAGTAGTAACCCCAGAACGAATCACTTCTGAAGGAAGGACCGCATTTGCTCGTGCCACCCTGTTTTGAACATTTACCGCTGCAATGTCTGGATCGTATCCCTGTTCAAAGAAAACCTGGATGTTGGCCGTTCCATTATTACTGGCGCTGGAAGTGATATATTTCATCCCTTCCACACCGTTTATCTGTTCTTCGATAGGGATGATCACACTCTCCACGATGGTTTCGGCATTTGCTCCAGGATACGAGGCGCTTACCTGTACCGTTGGTGGTGCTATATCAGGGTACTGGGTTACCGGAAGTTGAGATAGGCCCAATACACCCAGAATCACGATAATGATCGAAATTACGGTAGATAGTACGGGACGTTCTATAAAAGTCTTTAGCATAATTCCTTATTTGAATACCTGTTCAAAAGAACCTGTAATACTATCCAGGCTTACTTTTTCCGGAGTTATCTTCATGCCCGGTCTAACTTTTCCAGTACCCTGGGCCAGGATAAGATCTCCTTCCTTAACTCCGTCTTCTTCACTTATTACATACAGGTTTTTTACTTCTGTGAGGATATCAATGGCACTTGAGGTTAAGGTGTCGGCTGCAATTTTATAAACAAAGGTTTGTCCCTGTCTTTCGTAGGTGGACAGACTGGGCACCACTATCGCTTTATCGTAAGTTTTTGGAACTTTTACTGTTCCACTGCTACCGTTTCTAAGAAGGCCATTATTCTCAAATTTTGCCCTGAAAGAAACTGTACCTGTTTGTTCATCGATATTTCCGGAAATCGTCTCGATCTTACCTTTATTTTCATATTCCCTGGAGTTAGCCATGATCAGGCTAATTTCAGGAGTATTCCGTATTTTTTCTGAAGTTGTTTTTCCTTCAGCATCACTCATGAAATCGAGAAAATCCTTTTCGTTCATAGAAAAGATCGCGTACACATCTTCTATAGATGAGACCTGTGTGAGCGACATTTGGTCCTGCGGACTTACCAATGCCCCTTTTCTATAATTTATTTTTCCAACAACCCCGTCTACCGGACTTTTAATATTGGCATAACCAATATTGGCTACGATACTGTTGTAGTTACTTTTAGCCTGTTCCAATTGAGCCTTCGCAGTTTCCAGCTGAACTTCACTAATTATGTCTTTTTCAACCAGAGGTTTTAGTTTTTCTACTTCTACGCGGGCGGCATTTACATTGGCTTTGGCAGCTTCAGCATCCTGGTTCAGAGATTCTGTTTCCAGTTTGAATAATAACTGTCCTTTTTTCACATCTTCACCTTCTTCAACCAGAACATCGGTGATATAACCAGATACCTTCGCTCTCACATCACTGTTCACTGAACCTTCAATGGTCGCAGGATAAGAATTAAAAGAAGTAATAGTTCTACGCGGAACTTCCAGGACAGGATAGGTGGGAGGTGGCCCGGAGGAAGCCGACTTTTCGTTTGAATTTCCCTCACCACAGGAAACCAGTCCAGCGAGGCTGGTTAAAGCAATTACAATTAGAAAATACTTTCTCTTTTTCATAGCAATTTTAGATTCTTAGTGATTTTCAAATTCTGAAACTCGCTGAATGGTAGTTTCCAGGTTTTCTTTTTGGGCAATTAGATACTCCCTGAACATTTTGGGAATGTGACCATCTCTTTCAAATTTTTCAGTATTGTAGGTAGAATTAAATTTTATGATCTTTTCCACCATTTTTATCTCTTCTGAAATGTTCTCCAGATATTCTTTCAGAGTATTTTTCAAATAAGCCCGGCTAGCCTTGAAATACCTTTTTCTATCGCCGGGTTTTGTGAAATAATCCACCTTTTTTGTCTGCATTAGCAGATTTAGTTGTGTGGAAACTGAACTCTTGCTGGCTTCTGTGATCATCATGATCTCTTCAAAAGTATGCCCGTCGTTAGGAGACAGTATCATGATGGCATAGATACGAGCAGCCAGGGGTGCCATATTCTGAGTCTTCTCAAAATGCAGCCCGACTTCTTCAATCAGTTTTTGTTTTTCAGGGGAGCAACAGTCCATTTTAAAAATTTGAACTGCAAAATTATTTAATTGGTTCGGAAGTTACCGAACTAAATAAACTAAAGTTTTGTTAATCATTATTAAAGTCCTTGACAATTGTTGATTGGTAGAATTAAATAAGGCCCGCCTAAAGCGAGCCTACTTATTATTATTTAAAACCAATTTATTTTGAATAGATACCTATTTCCAGTTCTCCCTTCTTATTCATTGTTGCCCGGTACATCCCGGCAGTATTGAATTCCATCGCCACATTGCCTAGATGGTCTATAGCAATAATTCCACCATTTCCTCCCAGTTCTGGTTGTTTTTTCTGGATTACTTCAGCAGCGGCTTCCTGTAGCGATAAGCCTTTATATTCCATCATAGCTGAAATGTCATAAGCAACAACTCCGCGGATGAAATACTCTCCCCAACCGGTACTGGAAATAGCACAGGTCTTGTTGTTGGCGTAGGTTCCAGCACCAATGATAGGGGAGTCTCCAATGCGATTATATTTTTTGTTGGTCATTCCCCCTGTCGAGGTACCTGCAGCAAGATTTCCATTCTTGTCTAAAGCCGCACAGCCTACAGTTCCGAATTTTTCATCTTTTATAAACGAATCGTAAAAGGCGGTTTTATTATTCTTTTCTTTTTCGCGCTCTTTCGCTCTTTCCATAGATTTGTAGCGGTTTTTGGTGTAGAAATATTCTGGATCCACGATCTCCAGACCTTGCTCTTTTGCGAACTGCTCGGCTCCCTTACCAGAAAGCAATACATGTTCAGAATTTGTCATGACTTCATAAGCAAGATTGATAGGGTTTTTCACATTGGTAACTCCGGCCACAGCGCCTGCATTGAGGGTTTCTCCATCCATAATTGAAGCATCCAGTTCATTTTTTCCTTCATTCGTAAAAACAGCTCCTTTAGCCGAATTGAATAGCGGGCTGTCTTCCATCACATTTATGGTTCTTTGAACTGCTTCAATCGCTGTACCTCCATTGGCGAGTATCTCGTGCCCGGTTTTGATGGCTTCTTCAAGTTTAGCTTTATAAGCCTGCTCAAGAGAATCGCTCATATTTTCCTTTAAAATGGTTCCTGCTCCACCATGTATCACAATTCCAAAATTAGGAATGGAATCCTGTTCGGTTTTGGTCTTTTGTACTTCATTATCTTGAGAATCGCTTGCTTTTTGATCGTTACAACCTATGAATAGGATTATACTGAATAGGAAAAAGAGTTTTTTCATGTTCTGGGATTTAAATTTGCTGGAATTTAATAAAAATTGAAGGTAAATGCCGGTAAACAAGGCAATTTTGGTTGATTTGCGCCAGCGATAGTAGCGGAAAGCCCGCAGCCCGGCTTTTTGTAGGGAGCGAGGACTTGCAGCGAATAGCGCGGTGCCTCTGGCAGGCGCCCAAATTAACGTGATAATGAGCCTTTTCTGGTTTGGAATGATTAATTTTAGTGAAAATTGGAAATTATGCCAGTAGATGGACCTTTTAATTTAAATAAATGGATCGAGCAGAACCGGGAGAGTTTAAAACCGCCGGTGGGAAATCGAAACCTATACAAAGAATCGGGAGATTATATTGTAATGATCGTAGCCGGGCCAAATGCCCGTAAGGATTACCATTACAATGAAACCGAAGAACTTTTTTACCAGCTGGAAGGAAATATTAAAGTGCATATTCAGGAAGATAGCCGTAAGCGAACCATGGAGCTGGGACCGGGAGACATGTACCTTCACCCGGCTAAGGTCCCGCATTCGCCGGAACGAGGGGAGAACTCGATTGGCCTGGTTGTGGAGCGTAAGCGTATTGGCGAAGAAGGTAAGGATGGGCTTATGTGGTTCTGCGATAACTGTAACCATAAATTATATGAAGTGTATTTTCCACTTCAGGATATTGAAACCGATTTTCTTAAGCATTTCAGGCATTTTTATAATAGCGATGACCTGAGAACCTGTGATAATTGCGGGGAGGTTATGCCGGTAGATTCCCGATTCACAGCAGACGTGGAATAGAGCTTATTTTTTCCTATTTTCGCAATAACTACACAAATTAATCGATAAAAACGCAAATTAATGAGCAAAATCGCTGAAGAATTCGGGATTAAACAAGCCCTGAAAGATTTAGGTTTAAAAGACATCAATAACGGAACATCCACCGGAACCGACTGGTTTAGTAACGGTGAAATAATAGAATCTTACTCTCCTGTTGATGGAGCCCTGATAGGAAAGGTAAAATCAACCACTAAAGAAGATTATGAAAAGGTAATTACTGCTGCTGAAAAAGGCTTTAAAGAGTGGAGAACCTGGACGGCACCGCAAAGAGGTGAAGTGGTAAGACAATTCAATGATGAGCTAAGAAGACTGAAAGAACCACTTGGAAAGCTGGTTTCTTATGAGATGGGAAAATCTTACCAGGAAGGTCTAGGAGAGGTTCAGGAAATGATAGACATCTGCGATTTTGCAGTTGGTTTATCCAGGCAACTTTATGGACTAACCATGCATAGTGAACGTCCAGGACACCGTATGTACGAGCAATATCACCCGTTAGGAGTAGTGGGAATTATTTCTGCTTTTAACTTCCCGGTAGCGGTTTGGTCGTGGAACACGGCTTTGGCCTGGGTATGTGGAGACGCCTGTATCTGGAAGGGATCTGAAAAGACCCCAATGACTTCAGTGGCCTGCCAGAATATTGCAGCCAGAATTTTTGCAGAAAACAATGTACCTGCTGGAATTTCTAGCTTGATCACCGGTGATTATAAAGTAGGTGAAATGATGACCAAAGATGAGCGTGTACCGCTTATTTCGGCTACTGGTTCAATCAGAATGGGTAAAATAGTTGCACAAGCTGTTGCTGCCAGACTTGGAAAATCGCTTCTAGAACTAGGTGGGAATAACGCCATTATCGTAACTCCAGATGCCAATATCAAGAATACAGTGATAGGTGCTGTATTTGGAGCAGTTGGCACCTGTGGACAACGTTGTACTTCCACCAGGAGGCTAATTGTTCACGAAGATGTATATGATAAAGTAAAAGATGCGATCGTAAATGCATATAAGCAAATAAGAATTGGTAATCCGCTTGATGAGAATAACCATGTTGGTCCGTTAATCGATAAAGACGCCGTGAAGAATTACCAGGCTGCTTTAGATAAAGTAGTAGAAGAAGGCGGAAAGGTGCTTGTTGAAGGAGGGGTGCTTGAAGGTGAAGGTTACGAAAGCGGATGCTACGTAAAACCTGCCATCGCCGAAGCTGAAAATCATTTCGAGATCGTGCAGCACGAAACTTTCGCACCGGTGCTTTATATCATGAAATATAAGGGAGATGTAAGCAATGCGCTTGAGCTTCAGAACGGAGTGAAGCAAGGACTTTCTTCGGCAATTATGACCAATAACCTTAGAGAAGCCGAAAGATTCCTTTCAGCGGAAGGTTCAGATTGTGGAATTGCCAATGTTAATATTGGTACTTCCGGAGCTGAAATTGGTGGAGCCTTTGGTGGTGAAAAAGAAACCGGTGGCGGACGCGAAAGTGGTTCTGATGCCTGGAAGATATATATGAGAAGACAAACGAACACTATTAATTATACCACAGAATTACCCCTTGCACAAGGGATAAAGTTTGACTTGTAGTTTAGTCAATTAAGTGTAATTGGAGCCCCGGTTTTTATCGGGGCTTTTTTTATCCTGAGTTCTAGAGCTCTAAAGTGATGTCTCAAAGTTAAATCGAACTTAAATTGGAAGGCTAAACTTGTCTTCGGTTTGATTAATTTTTATTTTCGGCATTATTGAAAAATCACAATTGATATGGGTAAATTTTCTGAAGAAGAAATAAGAGAAGAACATTCTAAAAGAACCGAGAATTTTGAGAAGGATGATGTAAAGAAGGTTATTGATAAGGAAGAGAGTATCCTAAACAAATTTGAAAGCAAAGGAAAATTAAAAAGATATATGGATGATGCGATCCTGTTATTTTCACTGGTGAAAGATTATGCCAGTGGAGCATATCGCGAAATTCCTTTTAATATAGTTGCTGCAGCCGGAGCTGCCTTATTATATGTACTCTCACCTATAGACCTGATCCCTGATTTTATACCTGTTTTAGGTTACTTGGATGATGCAGCTGTAGTTGCATTTTGCCTGAATTTGATGGAAAAGGATCTTGCCACCTACAAGCTTTGGAAAGATGGAAGTGTGCAGAATTCTTAATTAATATTCCCATAAAAGCATAAAAAAGCCTGCTAGGATATAGCAGGCTTTTTTCATTTTATATCTCCAGGTTGTTTAAACCATTCCGTTTGCTTCAACCCATTTAAATTTATGCTGATCCTGAGGAATCGCGATACGGTCTGCGATCCTGGTCATCCTGTCTGGAAGAGCCATCAGGTAATCACGAGCTTTTTCAGCCTCGTCGGTCAAGGATCTCATTTTGTCGATCTCCCAGTAAGTGTTAAGTTTCTTAAGAATATCAATATAATCGTAGGTAGTGTAAACACCTAGACGTTGAGCTGCATTAGAGAAATTCTCAAATGCTTCAGCAATTCCCTGTCCGGATTCGCGAATGAACTGAGCCGGCATTACGATCTTTTTCTTCATCATATCAACATAAGCAAGCATCATCTCACTTGGATCGTGTTCAAAAATTGTTTTAACAAACTCTCGGTATGCCATATAGTGTCTCATCTCATCACCGGCGATGATATTACACATTTTACCAAGCATTTTGTTTCCTTTCTTCTTAGCCAGCTGTCCAACACGTTTGTGAGAAATATTGGTGGCAAGTTCCTGGAAACTTGTATACACAAAATTTCGGTAAGGGTCTCTTCCGGTTCCAATATCGAAACCATCATTTATAAGGTGCTGAGTAGTCTTTTCGATTTCCTTCATGTCTACCCTACCAGAAAGGTAAAGGTATTTATTCAGGGTGTCTCCATGGCGGTTCTCTTCACCGGTCCAGTGTCTAACCCACTTTGCCCAGGCATTCTGTTCCCCACGTTGTTTTCCGTGCTGTTCCACACCTTCCATATCCATAAGCCAGGATTCGTATGTAGGCAGTGCCTCTTCAGTAACCATATCGGCAACCAGAACCACCCAAAAATCATAGCCTAATTCCTTTGCTTCCTCTCTAATCTGGTGTACTTCTTCAAATCCTTCTTCACTTTGAAGATTAGGAAGCATATCTGTAGGTTGCCAGATGTCATCAACAGGAATAAGATATTTGTCGATAAAACCCTGCACGGATTTTTCGACAGTATTCATCACTTCTAATCTAATGTTGCTTAAAGCCATCTTAATTCTTTTCTTTTATAGGGTAAACCTCCATTACCTAAACCAGTTCACTAAACTTCTATCTGGATTGGAACGGATTGAACTTCAAATATATGAATAGTCTTTAAGAGGACGTAATAAATAAAGCCTAATTTCTTCCCTGCTCATCGGGGTAGAAAGTGTGGACGGGATCACTTTGGTATAATTCTTTAGTATCTATATCTAGAGCCGAAATTGGACCTTTAAATGCTGCTCCTGTATCTACATTCCAGATATTGGCTTTTTTTACCGGAGTAGTCTCTCCGATTCTTGTAACCGGGGTATGCCCTATGTATATTTCATTAAAAAGCTGAAATCTTTTCGGATAAAAATCATCTCCCGGTTTAAGATCTTTATCAATTGAGAGCGCCATTTCCCATAAGGTACGATCCCAGTAAAAACCGGTTTCATAGTATTCCAGTTCCGGGCCATGAAGATTGGTAAATCCAGCATGAACGAATAAACGGTCTTTTTTATCGTGATAATAATTAACCATTTCCCTGAAGAACTGCTTATGCCTCTCTTTTTCTTCCTGAGTAAAATTACGATAAGCATCCAGGCTGGATTGCCCGCCATGTTCCAGCCACTTTTGATTCATCTCTCCCGTTTCCAGCCATTTATGAACCAGATCATCATGGTTTCCCCTTACGAAAACACAGGAATTTTGCCGGGCAAGTTCAATTAGATATGAAACTGTATTGGCAGAATCACTCCATCCATCTACATAATCACCCAGAAAGATCAATACATCGTTGGGTGAAAGATTTATTTTTTCCAATAATTGTATCAAAGCCTTTAGGCCGCCGTGAAGATCTCCGAATACCAGTGTTCTAGACATTCTAATTATATTTTACCTTTCTTAAAATTCGCATACTCTCCTTATAAGACTGGTATACTTCTTTATTATACGCTTTAAGATAAGGTTTGGCTTCCTCCAGTTTGGTTAAAGCTTCGGTAAAATTGTTTAAATAACATAATAAAAAAGTAGAAGGTAGGTTTTTGATGTCTTTCTTTTCCAGATTGTTCAGTTCCTGTCCCATTTTAAGTTTTCTAATTAGTGCCTGATTGGAGTTGTAGATATGGTATAGGGTTTTCCTGTCAAATTCGGGCGGAACGAACAACAACTGACTGTGAATTTCATAAGTAGCATTATCCCGAAACCTTATTACCACTTCCTCGAGAGGGTAATACTTAAACTGGTCATGAAGTCCCAGGTGCACATATTCTATGATCTTAAACTGGTTCTTGTCCTGTTCGATACTTACTTCATCCAGATCTGAATAGAAAAGTTTTACCTGTTCGTTTATAAGTTCAATATCAACCCTGGAAAAATAGGTTTCGTTCTTGATCTTTTTCTCCTTTCCTGCCCAGCACACCACAAAATACTCCTTGAATACCTTATATTTTGGATTATAGTCCCGCCTCTTTTGCATAAAATCGAAGACCCCGTCTAAAGTGTATTCAATGTTATTATGAGAATGATTTTCGATGGAAGCAACCAAAGCTGAGTTTACATCCTTGATCTCAATATCGAACACCTTGGGCATGCTTATGCTGCCATCCCGCAGAAAGACCGATCCGCCATAATATTTCCATATATTTTTTCTGAAAGAACAAATCTTACCATAATTGGGCCTGATAGTGACCAATCCTACTACCAGATTGCCCGGAAGATGTGGGAAAGGAATATTTTCATAGGATATGATTGGTGGATTGCTTAAATAGGCGTTCACCAGATTCTGAATCTTGCTATCGTCGAAGAAATCTATGCCTACAATACGGTTATCTTCATCTTCAACACCAATAACTATGTAAGAATTGTTTTCGGGATTTGAATTGGAAAGAGCACAGATATGCTTCAGGAATTTCGCTTTGCCTTCTTTTTCACCAATATTCAGCTGACGCTTTTTATCATAAAAGCTGTTCTCGTCGTTATGGGCGAGCAGGTTTTTGATAAGTAGGCGTTTGTTGATCACAGATTATTAGTTATTGATTATTCTCATTATTTATTAATCGTATTTCGAGCCTTTTCTATCTGAAGATTTTAAGTAGTTCATGAATTTAGAAATTTGTTCATTAAGAAGTTCTGATTTGTCCAATAGCTTATTATACTCATCTAGTGAAATATAATTTCTATCAAGCGCTCGCTGCAATTGGGCTATAGTTTCGTGATTGGATCCTCTTGCAAAACTCAAAAATTGAATAAATTCCTTATTGCCACCTCTTCCAAAGCCCTCGGCAATATTGTCCATTACTGAGCCAGAAGAACCATTAATTTGATCTTTTAGCTTATAATCTTTAGATAAATCTGTTTCGTTTATCAATTTCCAAACTTTCATGCATTGAGCCCTTGCCAGTTTGTAAATCTCCAGTTCTTCAAAATTTTGGTAGTGAGCCATAACTGAATAAATAATAAGAATAAAAAATAATCAATTCTTATGAACGATCGTACTCGATGCCTGGGCAGTGGGCATAACGGTAAGATCGGCAATATTTACGTGATATGGCCTGGTAACTACAAAATGAATAATGTCTGCGATATCTTCCGGTTGTAAAGCCTCAAACCCCTGGTACACTTTTTCAGCTTTTTCTGAATTTCCCTTGAATCTTACATCGCTGAACTCGGTTTGTGTGAGTCCAGGATTTACAGCTCCCACTCGAATGCCGTTTCCATTAAGGTCTATTCTCATTCCCTGGTTAATGGCATCAACCGCATACTTACTGGCGCAGTAAACATTACCATTAGGGTAAACTTCTTTCCCGGCAGTTGAGCCAATGTTAATGATATGACCAGACTGCCTTTCCAGCATTCCGGGTATAATGGCCTTACTTACGTAAAGTAATCCTTTTACATTAATATCCATCATAGCGTCCCAGTCGTCCATACATCCAGATTGAATGGGTTCCAGTCCGTGGGCATTCCCCGCGTTATTGATAAGAATATCGATGTTCTTAAATTCCGGAGGCAGTGAATCGATGCTTTGTAGAACTTCCTCCCTTTTCCTCACATCAAAATTGAGGATGTGTACCGAAGTTTCCACACCCAGGGAGTTTTTAAGCTCTTCCAGGCGTTCCTGGCGTCTTCCGCATAATATAAGTTTCAATCCTTCCGAAGCGAACCTAATGGCTGTAGATTTTCCAATCCCACTGGTAGCGCCGGTTATCAAGGCAGTTTTCATCTTAGTTGAATTTGTTTTCTAATGTATAAAAGTATTGTGGATCAAATTGCGATCATCTATTAAAGCATGGTTAAGTTCCGTTAAATTTCGTTAAATAAAAAGACTCATGGAAATCTTGCACGGTGCTTGCCGTTTTCCAGCCAGAACTAATAAAATCTACTTATGAGATACTTGAAAAATGTAACTTTTAAAAGTGTAATGATCGCAACTTTCATTTCTTTAGGATTAACAAGTTGTAGTGATGATGATAGTGAAACTGCTACCGGAGGTAGCGCTAACCTAACAGTTAGAATGACTGATGCTCCCGGGGATTTTGACGCAGTGTTCGTAGATGTCGAAGATATCGAAATTCAGGTTCAGTCAGAAA
This sequence comes from Christiangramia lutea, assembly GCF_022489035.1. GTDB lineage: Bacteria > Bacteroidota > Bacteroidia > Flavobacteriales > Flavobacteriaceae > Christiangramia > Christiangramia lutea. The sequence goes on along the minus strand of NZ_JAKVTV010000001.1, from coordinate 901,372 downwards.
ATGAAATGGATGCTGAAGCTGATGTAGATGGTGACGGATGGGTAAGCGTTGGAGACGTACAAACCGGTGTTTATGACCTATTGGAATTAACCGGAGGTGTTTCTCAATTGCTTGCAGATACCGAGGTGCCTGCAGGATATGTGAGCCAGATGCGTTTAATTTTAGGGTCTGAGAACACTGTAATAGTAGATGGTGTTGAACAACCACTAAATACACCTAGTGCTGAACAGTCTGGATTAAAGCTTCAGTTAAACCAGGATTTTGAAGAAGGTGAAAACTATGCTTTTCTTCTTGATTTTGATGTAGACAAATCTATTGTTGCTACTGGTAATGGTGGTTTCAACCTTAAACCCGTGATAAGACTTTCAGCAGAAGCTGATGCCGGTGTTGTGGTTGGAGCAATTGTGTTGCCGGCAGATCTTGAAATGTCGGTTCAAAGCCTTGTTGTACTTACTGGTGAGTCTACTACGGTTTCAGCCTATACCGATGAAGAAGGAAACTTCTCATTGAACGGAGTTCCTGCCGGAGTATATAGTCTTGAAGTAATTCCTGAGGCAGATGCCAACCTGGATACCTACGCTATTGGAACCGTTGAAGTAAAACCTAACGAGACAACCGATCTTGGAGAGTTAAGTCTCTAATATTTCTATAACCAGAATTTTGAGATTTAGGCAGTACCTTAGGGTGCTGCCTTTTTATTTTAACTTATTTTTAACAACCCAAAATCCAATAAATTTTCAATTTGCGACGCTTACAACAAGTACGTATATTCACGACATCAAAATCTGAAAATCATGATGGAAAACGATTCATCTGTTGATATTGCCAGTATTAACGAGAAAATTGAAAAGGAAAGTGCTTTTGTAGACCTGCTTACCCGCGAAATGAATAAAGTGATCGTAGGGCAGAAACATATGGTGGAGCGCTTACTTATTGGTTTGCTGGGTCAGGGACATATTCTACTGGAAGGTGTACCCGGATTGGCAAAAACTTTAGCCATTAATACTTTATCCCAGGCTGTGCATGGAAGCTTCAGCCGTATTCAGTTCACTCCAGATCTCTTGCCAGCCGATGTAGTTGGTACTATGATCTATAACATGAAAGTGAACGATTTCAGCATTAAAAAGGGACCTATTTTTGCAAATTTTGTCCTTGCAGATGAAATCAACCGGGCACCCGCTAAGGTTCAATCAGCTTTACTGGAGGCAATGCAGGAAAAACAGGTAACCATTGGAGATGAGACTTTTCGTCTGGATAAACCATTTTTGGTAATGGCTACCCAAAACCCTGTTGAGCAGGAAGGAACTTACCCATTACCTGAAGCCCAGGTAGACAGGTTCATGCTAAAAACCGTGATTAACTATCCTCAAATGGCCGAGGAACATTTGATCATAAGGGCCAATTTAAAAGGTGCCTTTGAAAAAGTGAACCCTGTTGTAGATCTTGAACAGATCCTTAGAGCACAGAGCGCCGTGCGTGAAGTTTATATGGATGAGAAAATTGAGAAATATATCCTCGATATCGTCTTTGCTACCAGAACTCCTGAGAAATATAATCTTGAAGACATTAAACCTTTGATCAGTTTCGGGGCCTCTCCCCGAGGTAGTATTAACCTGGCTACTGCTTCAAAATGTTATGCATTTTTAAAGCGCAGGGGCTATGTGATACCGGAAGATGTCCGCGCTGTGGTCCATGATGTACTGCGTCACAGGATTGGGATCACCTATGAAGCCGAAGCTGAAAATATTACTTCAGAAGATCTTATCAACAAGATCGTAAACGAAATTGAAGTACCTTAAACTTAGTAAGCAGCCGGCAGTCACAATATGCAGTGAATTCAACAGTTAAATTCGAGCTGGGGCTGCGCACTGAGACTGAAAACTGCCCACTGAAAAAAATGAATACAAAGGACCTCCTTAAAAAAGTTAGAAAGATCGAAATAAAGACCCGCAGGCTGAGCGATCATGTCTTTGGCGGGGAATATCATTCTACCTTTAAGGGACGTGGAATGACCTTTAGTGAGGTAAGGCAATACCAGTTTGGAGATGATGTGAGAAGTATAGACTGGAACGTTACTGCGCGCTATAATGAGCCTTTTGTAAAGGTCTTTGAAGAGGAAAGGGAGCTCACCATGATGTTAATGGTAGATGTTTCAGGTTCTGAAATGTTCGGTACCCAGGAACAGATCAAGAAGGAAGTGATCACAGAGATCGCGGCCACCCTGGCCTTTTCAGCAACAAATAATAATGACAAGATTGGTTTGATGCTGTTTTCAGACCGTATAGAACTATATATACCGCCAAAAAAAGGAAGATCTCACGTTTTGCGAATCATTCGGGAGCTTCTCGAATTTCAGCCTGATGGAAAAAATACCGATATCACCGGAGCCTTAAAATATCTATCTAATGTGATGAAAAATAAGGCGATCGTATTTCTGCTTTCAGATTTTATGGCAGAAGATTACCAGCACACTCTCAAGATCGCTTCCGGAAAGCATGATGTTACCGGTATCAGAGTTTTTGATAAAATGGAGGAATCTATCCCGAACCTGGGAATGGTGCAAATGCAGGATGAGGAGACGGGTGAGTATATCACGGTAGATACCGGTTCGAAATCTGTTCGCAGGGCTTATTCAAAATATTATCATGATCGGGTGAATTATTTTCACCAGAGTTTTTCGGTGAGTGGTGCAGGCACCATCAATAACCGAACAGACGAGAGTTACGTCAAAAAATTGCTGGGCTATTTTAAAAGAAGAGCTTAAAAGAAAATGTTTAGAAAAACTACAGATATATATTCAAAATTAAAATCCCCCGGTTTTCAGACCTTACTGGTTTTTCTATGCTTCATTTTAACCGCAGGGTCGGCTGCTGCACAACAAGTGACGGCAGAGGTTGATTCTACCACTATAAAGATTGGGGAGCAGATAAAGTATCAGATTCAGGTAAATTCTAATCCAGATGAGCTGGTTGTTTTTCCGGAGGGAGAAACCTTTTCACCTCTGGAGATGGTAGAATCGCTGGATGCCGATACTCTAAGAGAAAATGGTAATTACCGCCTCCTAAAGGAATACTTCCTAACCCAGTTCGATTCTGGCAGGTATGTAATTCCCAGACAGGAAGTAATTATAGAGAGCAATTCATTTTATACCGATTCTATCGAGATTAAGGTGAATGATGTTGTTGTAGATACTACCAAGCAGAACCTTTATCCCATAAAACCTTCGGTGGAGGTTCCAACTGGGTTTAATATTCCAGACTGGATATTGTGGTTGCTGGGAATCCTGCTTCTTGCCGGCCTGGTTGCTTTTTTGATTATCAGGAAGAAGAAAAAAGATGCAGAGGAATATGAATTACCACCTTACGAGGATGCCATGGCCGAGCTTAAAAAGCTGGATGAAGCTCAGTACCTCGAAAAAAGGGAGATAAAGGAATATTACTCCCAATTAAGTTTTGCAGTACGTAAATATCTCGATAGAAAAATTTATGATCACGGACTCGAGAGAACTACAGATGAATTGATAATTTACCTGGAAGATCAGAAAAGTAAGGGAAAACTGAATTTATCTGAAGGAACTATCAGGGATTTTGAAAAGATCTTAAGGCGTGCCGACCTTGCGAAATTTGCACGATCGAAACCCGATGTGATCACGGCAAAAGAGGATCGTTCAAAAACACAGCATGTCATAGATGACCTTCGCGCATCTGTTCCCGAACCAACCGAAGAAGAATTGCTTCAGGATGAAGCATTCCTCGAGGAACAGGCCAGAAAAAGAAAAAAACGACGCATTATTCTTGGGGTCGCTGCAGGAGTGCTTGTGATAATTGTAGGAATTTCAACCCTTATCGCGACCAAGGGTTATACTTACGTGAAAGATACTTACCTGGGACATCCAACAAAAGAATTACTGGAGGGTGAATGGATAAGAAGTGAGTACGGGAATCCATCGGTTTCCGTGACAACCCCAGAGGTATTAGTACGTGGCGAGATAGAAATGCCTCAGGATGTAGAGCAGATGATGGTTGGGTCTGAAACCTTTATTTTCGGAAGTTTCCTTAGTAATTTCTACGTAACTCTGAGTACCATCAAGTTTCAGGGTGAGGTGAAATTTGATGCTAAGAAAGCTATTGATGGGATTTATACAAATCTTGAGGGTCAGGGAGCTCGGAATATTATCATGAAAGAGGAAGATTTCACCACGGTAAACGGGACGAAGGGTACTAAGATCTTTGGAACCCTTGAAGCCGAAAATCCTGTAACCGGTGAGTCGATTCCGAAACAATATGAGATTTTGAACTTTGCCGAAAAAGGTGGATTTGAACAGATCATCGTTATCTATAATGAAAATGATCAATATGCTCCTGAAATAACACAACGTATAATCAACTCGGTGGAAATAAATAATCTGAACGAATAATGTTTGCTAATTTCACATTCGAAAATCCGGAATTCTTCTGGTTATTCCTGCTGCTTCCGCTTGCGGTTGCCTGGTATTTCTGGAAAAGAAATAAGCAATCTGCAGAGTTAAGAATATCTTCTACCAAAGGCTTTAAGGTAAAATCTGGGATTCTGCCAAAATTGAGACCGGTTCTATTTCTGCTCAGGCTTCTCGCCCTTTCATTTATCATTGTCGCTATGGCCAGACCAAGGACTGTAGATGTTTCAACTGAAACCAGCAGCTCCCAGGGTATCGATATTGTTATGGCAATTGATGTTTCTGCCAGTATGCTGGCCAGAGACCTTCAGCCTAACAGGCTGGATGCGCTTAAAGCTGTAGCTGAAGAATTCGTGAAAGACAGGCCCGGAGATCGAATAGGGCTGGTTGCATATGCCGGAGAAAGCTTTACCAAAACACCAATTACAAGCGATAAGGCTATAGTTCTCAGGGCTCTCGAAGATATTGAATATAATAATGTGCTGGAAAACGGGACCGCCATTGGCTCCGGACTGGCAACAGCGGTAAACAGACTTAAGGACAGTAAAGCGGAAAGTAAGGTTATTATTTTGCTTACCGACGGTGTAAATAATTCAGGTTTTATCGACCCTAATACCGCTAGTGAACTTGCTGTTGAATTTGGAATAAAGGTGTATACGATTGGAGTGGGAAGTAACGGAATGGCGCTTTCCCCTATCAATATGTCAGCGAGTGGAAGGATGCAATATGGAAGGGTTCAGGTGGAGATCGATGAAGAACTTCTTGAAAATATTGCCTCGGCGACCGGAGGAAAATATTTCCGGGCGACCGATAATGAAAAACTGGAAGAGATCTATGCCGAAATCGATTCCCTGGAGAAGACCGAAATCGAAGAATTTAGATATTATAATTATGATGAAAAATTCAGACCGCTAGTGTTATTGGCTGCAGGTTTGTTGCTCTTCGAAATTATACTTAGACTCACAATATTCAGAAGTTTTATTTAGGATGTTTGTACTGGAAGAAAAAATATGGTTTTGGTTATTGCTGGTTATCCCGGTGATAATTTTCTTATTCCTGATCTTTATCTTCTGGCAGAGCAGGACCCGAAAGAAATTTGCCAGCAGAAACCTGTTAAAGCACCTGGCGCCCAACCGGTCCCGGTCTAAACCAATCATAAAACTCGTATTATTTCTGCTGGCCCTGGCTAGCTTAACCCTTGCCCTGGTTAATCCCAAAATGGGAACCAAGCTTAAAACTGTAAAAAGGGAAGGGGTGGATATAGTCTTCGCTATTGATGTCTCCAAAAGTATGGACGCGGAAGATATTGCACCGAGCAGGATCGAGAAATCAAAGCAACTGGTTAGCCAGATCTTAAATAGCCTGGGCAGCGACAGAGTTGGCTTGATCGCCTATGCCGGCGGAGCTTATCCGCAATTACCAATTACCACAGATTATTCGGCGGCCAGGATGTTCCTTCAGGCTTTGAATACAGATATGATCTCTTCTCAAGGTACCGCCATTGGAGATGCCATAGAACTTGCTACCACCTATTATGATGATGCCCAGCAAACCAACCGGGTTTTAATCATTATTAGTGATGGAGAAGACCATGAAGGAAATGTAGAGGAGTTTACGGAACAGGCTTCCGAAATGGGTATAAGGATCTTTACCATTGGTGTGGGAACTGATAAAGGCGGGCCTATTCCTATAAAACGAAACGGGGTAATTCAGAACTATAAAAAGGATAACCGGGGAGAAACCGTGATCACTAAGCTAAATCCGGCTACTTTACAAGAAATAGCTGAAGCGACCGAAGGAAGTTATATCAGCGGAAATGTGACCAGTGAAGTGACTGAAAGGATCACCGAAGAATTACAGAATATTGAAAAAACTGAATTTGAAGCCAAACAATTTGCCGATTTCAAATCTCATTTCCAGTTATTCCTTGGAATCGCTTTGGCATTATTATTTCTTGATATCTTTGTACTTGAGCGTAGTACGGCATGGTTGCGTAAATTGAATCTCTTCAATGAGAGAAAGAAGAAAGGAGCGAAAGATGGATCAAAATAAAACTCAAAAACTATTGATATTAGCGGTGATTTCGCTAATAGGTGCCTTTGGGTTAAGAGCCCAGGAAAATCCAAAAAAACTGGCTAAAGAATCCAACAATTTGATTGCTGAGGCACAGGATGCCTTGTCTGAAAACGATTTTGCCAGTGCCGAGGCTTCTTACCGAAAAGCAATAGCAAAAGATCCTTCTAATACGAATGCAAAGTATAATATGGGAAACTTGTATTACAACAAGGAAAAATCCCTGAATGCCGAAGAACGTCTAAAACAGGCAGCTGAGATCGCTGCAACAAAATCTGAAAGGCATCGTATTTATCATAATCTCGGTAATTCTTACATGCAACAAAAGAATTATCAGCAAGCAGTAGATGCTTTTAAAAATGCTCTTCGAAATGATCCTACCGATGAGGAAACCAGGTATAATCTGGCACTGGCCAAGAAAAAGCTTGAGAAAGAGCAGCAAAACCAGCAGGGAGATCAGGATCAGAATAAACAGGACGAGAATAATAAAGACAAAAATCAGGATCAGCAGAACAAGGAGCAGAACCAGGATGGTGAAGGTGGAGAGGATGAGCAGCAGGATCAGAAGCCTAAGGACGAAGGAGAGAACGAAAAGGATAAGGAAGAGGGTGATGAGAATGAAGATAAGCAAAAGGACGAGGGAGAAGGTGAAAAGAAGGAGCCTGAACAAGGAGATAAAGAAAAGCAACAACAGCAACGACCAACCCAGGGGCAATTATCTCCTCAGCAAATAAACAGGTTACTTGAAGCGATGAACAATGAGGAGAAGAAAGTGCAGGATAAGATAAACGCTGAAAAGGCCAAAGGAGTTAAAACGAAATCAGATAAAGATTGGTAACATTTTTGCATAATGTTCGACAAAAAGAGGTGACCTTATAGGAGGAAAAAAGATGAAATTGAAGTATTTAATTTTAGGTTTTTTATTGTGTGCTTCCGGCATAATTCAGGCCCAGGTTAGGTTTGAATCCAAGGTAAGCAGAGAAAAGCTGGGAATTAATGAACGGCTTAGGATAGATTTTGAAATGAATAAAGACGGGGATAATTTTATTCCACCGTCCTTTTCAGATTTTACCGTGGTAGGCGGCCCGAATCAAAAGGTGAGTCAAAGCTTTTTGAATGGTAAAATGGAGTATTCCAAAACCTACAGTTTTTATCTTCAGCCTAAGAAAACGGGAAATCTTACCATTGGTCAGGCTGAAATTATCATAGATGATAAAACCTATAAGACATCGCCCATAGATGTCACCATCACTTCCGCAGTAGATAAGCCTACTGATGGCGATAGTTCAGAGGTCATCGCGGAAGATAACCTTCATCTGGTAGCAGAAGTATCTAATGCTAACCCTTATTTGAATGAAGCTTTAACTGTAGTATATAAGCTCTATGTAAGTCCGCGGGTTAGTGTAAGTAACTGGCGCGAACTTGACAGTCCAAAGTATAATGATTTCTGGAGCCAGAGTATCGATATTCAGCAATTAAGGGTTGAAAATGGTGAATATGAAGGGGAGCCTTATCGCTACGTGGTTCTTAGAAAAACTATTCTTTATCCCCAGAAAACTGGTGAATTGAATATTGAGCCTTTGACGTTATCGATCGCAGTGGACGTTCCGAGCGAAAGACGGGATATTTTTGGTAGCCGAATTTATAAAACGGTAAATAAAACGGTTGCCGCCAATAATAAAAAGATCAAGGTTAAATCTTTACCAGCGGGTAAACCGGCAGATTTCACTGGTGCTGTTGGGAAATTTGATTTTAAGGTAACCACCAGTAAGAACAGTCTAAATGCCGGGGAAAGCCTTCAGGCGAAAGTTGAGGTTAGAGGGAACGGAAATTTGAAACTATTCGACCTTCCTGAACTTACCGCACCAGCTTCACTTGAAATGTATGATCCAGAACGCAGGGAAAATGTGAACACAAACCTGAACGGGATGCAGGGAACCATTTCTCAGACTTATACTGTAGTACCAACCCGTCAGGGTAAATATCCTATTCCGGCACTTTCATTCTCCTATTTCGATCCATCTTCAGAAACTTATAAAACATTGAGTTCTGAAGAGATCCTTATTAACGTTGACAGAGGCCCACTGGCAGGAAATGAGCCTTCAGGTATGTCGGGAATTGGAAAGCAAAAAATTGTACTGGACGGAAACCAGTTTAGATTCATAAAGCTAAATACGAACCTTAAACCAATAGGTTCTGACGATTTTCTTGGTTCTGTTGCATTCTGGGGGGCACTGGTACTTCCTTTAGCAGCTATTCCTTTATTCATTTTATTCGGAAAGAAGAGAGAACAACGGGCTAAGGATGTGAAAGGAAATCGCATTAGAAAGGCCGATAAGCTTGCTCGTAAGTATCTTTCAGAAGCTAAAAAGAACCTTGGAGATCAAAAAGAATTCTATTTGTCCCTTGAGCGTTCCATGCATAATTATTTAAAAGCTAAGCTTAGTATTCAGACTAGCGAAATGAGTAAAGACAGGATCTCTTCCATTCTCAAACAGAAAGGTGTGGATGACGGGACAAATGCTGAATTTATCTCGCTTCTTGAAAGTTGTGAATTTGCCAGGTTTACACCGGCATCATCAGATGCTATGCAACAGGATTATGACAAAGCCGTAAATGTAATTTCAACTCTTGATAAACAACTGTAATTATGAAAAAGTTGATCTTAATATTTAGTCTGTTTTTAAGTTTTTCCAGCATTGCCCAGAATGAGGAAATTTTTGAAAAAGCCAACTCAGCTTACCAGAACGGAAATTACGATGCTGCTATTAGGTCTTACGAAGAGATCTTGGCCAATGGAGAGATGTCTGCAGAGTTATACTATAATCTTGGTAATGCTCATTATAAAATGAACCATGTAGCCCCTAGTATCTACTATTATGAAAAGGCCTTACAATTAGATCCTAAGGATGAAGATATTAGGAATAATATAGAGTTTGCCCGTAATATGGCTATCGATGATATTGAAGCGGTAGAGCAAACCGGGATGAGCCAGTGGGTTAATGGAATAATATCGATTTTCAGCTTTTCAACCTGGGCCGTAGTTGCGATCCTATTTTCAATATTATTTGTAGCACTTTTCCTGCTCTATTATTTTTCATATACCCCTATCTACAAAAGATTGTTTTTTGCCGGTTCCATGTTATTCCTGGCATTCTGTATTTTTTCAGTTGTTTTTGCTTTCCAGCAACAGTCTTACATTCAGGATAATCAATACGCTATTATTTTTGAAGAGGAGATCGAGGTAAGAGATGAGCCCAATTTACGGGGAGATGCAAGTTTTCAGCTACATGAGGGAACTAAAGCGAAGATTCTTGAGGATTATCAGGAATGGTCCAGAATTGAGTTAGCCAACGGAGTCCAGGGTTGGGTGAACACCAATGATTTGAGAAAATTATAATTAATTTCTTTAAGGCTTTAACCAATAGATTTAATATTTTTCAGCTAATTGTCAAAATTCTCTTATTTTTGACGCTGTGAAGATATTCTCATACATATTAGCATTTATATTCATAACCTTTTTGTTTACACCTTCCGTAATTGCATTAGTAGACAGAAATGTGGATATTTCTATTGCTTTTAATGTAAATGAGGAAGAGAGTTCTACCAAGAACCAGATCAATTTAGAATACAATATTGAAGAAATGCTCTCAAATTATGAGAGCATACTTTTTCTTCAAACAAAGAAGGAGGACGGGCATTGGTATAAAGAAAATGCCTATCTGGTATTTCTTTCCATCTCATCTCCACCACCCAAGTTAGGGTAACGATTCTATTGACCTTTTTGGAAACCATTCGGTTTTCGGGGGATCATAAATGATCCCAAAATTCTTATTTATAAAATTCTATATACAGGTTTATCAGCCTGTAAAAACAAGTGTATTATGTTTAAACATCTTAATAAAGATTTTCCGGCGAGTATTGTCGTGTTTTTCGTAGCTATCCCGTTATGTCTTGGTATTGCTTTAGCCAGTGGAGCACCACTATTCTCAGGCCTAATTGCTGGTATCATAGGGGGTATAGTAGTAGGAGCAATTAGTGGTTCAAGCCTCGGGGTAAGTGGACCTGCAGCCGGACTAGCCGCAATCGTACTAGCTGCGATTACCAACCTTGGTTATGAAAATTTACTTCTAGCCGTGGTAATTGGTGGTGCTATCCAGATTGGATTTGGACTACTTAAGGCTGGGATCATTGGTTATTACTTTCCTAATTCTGTGATCAAGGGAATGCTTACCGGTATTGGTATTATCATTATCCTTAAACAGATTCCTCACTTTTTCGGATACGATAGCGATCCACAGGGAGACTGGGCATTTTTCCAGGTAGACGGTGAAAACACCTTTTCCGAAATATTTAATATGTTTAATAATATTAGCCCGGGAGCAACCCTAATCGCAATAATTGGTATGACTATCCTTATATTATGGGAGGCCGTATTATCGAAAAAAGGAAAGTTCTTTAAGTTGGTGCAGGGGCCTTTGGTGGCAGTTGTGGCTGGAATTGTTTATTATCTCGTGACAAAGGATTCAGAAACACTTGCAGTGTCCAAGGATCATTTAGTGAATGTTCCGGTTCCAGATAGTTTCGATTCATTCGTTGGACAGTTTACGCTTCCATCCTTTGAAATGATAGGAACTTTACAAATATGGATCACTGGTTTTACCATTGCTCTGGTTGCCAGTTTAGAAACACTGCTTTGTGTTGAAGCCACAGATAAATTAGATCCGCATAAAAGAACAACCCCAACAAACAGGGAATTGTTTGCTCAGGGTACTGGTAACCTAATATCAGGGATGATTGGTGGATTGCCAATTACACAGGTTATCGTTAGGAGTTCTGCAAATATTCAGTCTGGAGGACAAACAAAGATGTCGGCAATAATACACGGATTTCTTTTATTGATTTCAATATTGATTATTCCTAATATTCTTAATTACATTCCTCTATCAGTATTGGCTGCAATTCTTTTTCTTGTAGGATATAAACTGGCAAAACCGGCCCTATTCAAGGAAATGTACATTAAAGGTTGGAAACAATTCATTCCATTTATGGTAACTATACTTGGAATTGTATTTGGAGACCTGCTTATTGGAATTGGAATGGGACTAGCCGTAGGAATTGTAGTTATCCTTATTAAGTCTTACCAAAACTCCTACTTCCTTCATATTGAAAAGCAGGATGATGGAAACCATACAGTTAAAATGACCCTGGCTGAAGAGGTTACTTTTATTAACAAGGGTGCAATTATCAAGGAATTGAACAAGCTGGATGAAAATTCTCATTTGATAATGGATGTTAGAAAGACCAGGTACCTGGATAATGATATTATTGAAATTCTGGATGACTTTAAGATTAAGGCCGAAGAACGCAATATCAATATCAAGGTGGTTTCAGAAAGAGGGACCGTAGAGAATCCTGAGAGTTATCAGCAGTTTTTTAAATTAGAGAAAAAGCCGGCTTAAATTAAACCAGTGTTACACTAAAAATTATAATTATGATCAAAAATATTATAGATAAAGAAAAACAATCTAAACTAAGTCCAGACGACGTGTTAAACGATTTGATGGAGGGCAACAAAAGGTTTACTGAAAATAAAATGCTCGAAAGAGATTATTCCAGCCAGATCGAAAAAACAAGCGGAGGACAATGGCCCCAGGCTGTTGTACTGGGATGTATAGATTCGCGAGTGCCTTTAGAAACGATCTTTGACCAGGGAGTAGGGGATATTTTTGCGGCTCGCGTGGCAGGAAACTTTGAAAATACCGATATCCTGGGAAGTATGGAGTACTCCTGTAAGGTTGCCGGAAGTAAACTGGTAATGGTATTAGGTCATGAAGCATGCGGTGCCGTTAAAGCCGCCTGTGACCACGTAGAACTGGGAAATATCACACATTTACTAAGTAATATAGAACCAGCGGTAGAAGCAACTAAAACTGATGGAGAACGAAATTCTTCTAACAATTCATTTGTTGCTGGAGTTGTAGAAAACAACGTAAAAATGACCATAGACCGTATCAGGGAGAAAAGCCCGATCCTGAAAGAAATGGAAGATAACGGTGAAATAAAAATTGTTGGAGGTGTTTACTCGATTTCCACAGGAAAGGTAATGCCTCTTTAAATAAGAATGTTTGAATTGTGACTGATCCGGGATAGAGCCTCAGCTTTGTTCCGGATCTTTTCATTATGAAAGTTTGTAATTGTCGTCCAAAAGGTCTCTTTCCTCTACCTGTTTGATTATGGATGGAAGAATTACCGGAGCGATACTTTCAACTGGATTATAAAGTATGGAATCCTCCAGGGTTTCATCTTCCACTATTTCGATCCTTTCATTGGTTGCCTTAAAGAACATAATGATCACGCTGGCCACAAACGCCGATTTTATCAAGCCGAAAACCCCTCCAAGGAGCTTATTAACTATTCCCAGGGCTGCGAATCCTGCAACCTTTGTAAGCATTTTTCCGGCAAGGGAAACAAGAAAAACTATAAGGACGAAGGTGATAGCGAAGCTAATTAGATTAATATATTCCACCTTCCAGTCTACTTGAGAAGAAAGAAAGTTGCCAATAAAATGGGAGAAATGAATAGCCCCGTATATTCCGGCGACTATTCCAATGAGTGAGGCGAGTTCTGTTAGTAGTCCCCGAAAAAAGCCTCTTACCAAACCATAGAGAAGTACAAGGCTTAAAATAATATCTACAGTATTCATAAATCAAATATAATAATTATTAAATCTAGATGGTATCTTTGCAATATGGCGAGAGATGAACAATTAAAAGACAGATGGAATAAGGTTCAGAAGAAACTTTCTGATCAATTTGCCGATGGTGAATTAATGGAGCTGGATGCTATCATTTATCTCATTGGGGTTCAGGAATTAGGACAGCTTCACCGAAGATATAAGAAAGATCATAAACTTGACCTTATGCATATTGCTATTTGTACCTTACTGGAGCCTTATGGCTATTATGAATTCGATTTTTATGACGAAGATGGCTGGCCACATTTCAAGGTAAAGGAACAATTGCCAACGCTGAAGGCGGGAGAACAGTCGGTTTTAATGAAAGAAGCAATTGTGCAATATTTTATGGAAAAAGAATACATTTCATAAATGATGCTGTGGTTAAGTGTACTTTCTTTTCCGCAGGATAGCGGTCCCATCTATCAGGAAACACTTGCTGGAAGGCTTCCGGTAGAGCCGTTCAACACTTTCAGTAATATTTTTTTTTTAATAATCATAATACACTTTTCTCTTAAGGTTTATAAAGATTATAGTAATCACCGTTTCCTGGCCTGGTGTCTTCCGGTTCTATTTTTGGGATTTATTGGAGGTACGGTTTATCATGCCACCAGAAGTCACGATGTGTGGATGTATATGGACTGGCTGCCAATTGTTATTCTTTGCCTGGCTGTTTCGGTATACTACAGTATCAAGTTGAAAATGGGTCTTCTAAAAAGAATAGTTCTGATATTAATAATATTATTTCTCGTTTTTGGGATAAGAATGATTCCCTGGCCTGCTGAAATGCAAACTTCCATAGGATATATTGCAACTGCTTTAGGGTTATTACTTCCAATCCTAACCTATTTCTATACCACGAAACTTCATAACTGGGTTTACGTTTTACTGGCATTCCTAAGCTTTGGACTGGCTATTAGTTTCAGAATTTTAGACAGGGTGGTCTACCTCATTCCTATGGGAACGCATTGGCTATGGCATGCCTTCGGGGCATTATCTGTATTTTTCCTTATTAAATATATCTACCTGGATAAGCTTCCAGTGCAAACCGTAAAGGAAAACAGATAAAATTGAATAAGCCTCTTAAATTGGAGGTTAAGCTTTAAATTTTATTAAATTTGCGCTTCCGAAACGAAATCACCTATGATCGATAAAATTAAAGGACATATCGCTGATGTTGAAAGCTTTAATGCCAGGACAAAAGATGAAATTGAGGCTTTCCGAATTAAATATCTCGGGAAAAAGGGAATTCTGAATGAATTTTTCGCTGAGTTCAAAAATGTTCCGAACGAAGAAAAGAAGGATTTTGGACAAAGTATAAACCAGCTAAAAACCGCTGCTCAGGATAAGGTAAATAGTCTGAAGGAGCAGTTGGAGAGTACTCAGGAGGAAAAAGGTGTTTATGGAGATCTTTCCAGGCCGGCAGAACCGGTGGAAATTGGCTCACGGCACCCTATTTCAATCGTAAAGAACCAGATAACCGAGATCTTTTCGAATATAGGCTTCAATGTTTCTGAAGGTCCTGAAATGGAAGACGACTGGCATAATTTTACAGCTCTGAATCTTCCGGAATATCATCCGGCAAGAGATATGCAGGATACCTTCTTTATTCAAACCAATCCAGATATTTTACTAAGAACTCATACATCATCTGTACAGGTGAGATATATGGAGGATAACAAACCACCTATTAGAACGATTTCTCCGGGAAGGGTTTTCCGTAATGAAGCTATTTCTGCGAGGTCTCACTGTATTTTCCACCAGGTGGAAGGTTTGTATATAGATAAGGATGTGTCTTTCGCCGATATGAAGCAAACCATTCTTTATTTCACCAAACAGCTATTCGGAAAATCAAAAATAAGGTTGCGACCTTCTTACTTCCCGTTTACCGAGCCTAGTGCCGAGGTTGATGTTTACTGGGGACTGGAAACAGAGACAGATTATAGAATAACAAAAGGCACAGGCTGGCTTGAAATTATGGGTTGCGGAATGGTTGACCCTAATGTTTTGAGAAACTGTAATATTGATCCGCAGGAATATTCTGGTTTCGCTTTTGGAATGGGAATAGAAAGGATCGCCATGTTATTGTATCAAATAGAGGATATACGTATGTTTTATGAAAATGATCTACGTTTTCTTGAGCAGTTTAAATCGGCACTTTAAATAGAACCAGATTGAAAAAGGATATTGACATACCTGAAGTTAAAAATGTACACCTGGCTGCGGTTAAGGTTTTTAATGAAGAATTCGAGGTTTACGAGTGGAACGTTTACCTGATTAATAATACCGGGAAGCCAATCGAGATGGTGCTAATAGTTTCAAAAGGTTTCGATAAGAAAAGAGAGACTTCGCTCATGAGACATAAGCTGGAGGTTCTTCCGGCCAAAAGTTTTGCTAAGGTGGAATATTTACAGGATGAGGTTCTTCAGTTAAATAACGAATTCAAGATAAGTTATTTTGAAGGTTCCAAAATGATGGAGAAAACCTTCATTTTTAAGCCGAATAGCATCAAAGAAAGTGCTGCTGCGAAACTGCCGGTAATTCCTGAAGAAGGGATTCTGGCTGAGTAAGGTGCTATGGTATATACGATAAAAAAAGCTTCCTGTTACCGGGAAGCTTTTTTCGTTTAAGTATGAAAGACAAATTATTTTATCTTCTGAGATACATCTTTGAACTTTCCACCAATATTAGCTTTCTTATGGATCTTGGCATTTCCAAGAACTTCAATAGAGCTCTCATCTCCTAAAAATTCCAGAGTAGCACCGTTGCCAAGAGTAAGATCTCCTTCAATAATCAGTTTTCCTTCAACTACCAGGTGGCCTCCGTAAATTACGTGAACATTTCCTTCGGTGATCATTTCACCACCAACGTTAAATACTCCGGCATAATTTACTTTAACATCATTGTGCACCATCACGGTACCACAAATATTCAATTGCTCATTCAGTTTTATGTTATTTACTTCAACTTCACCGTGGTAAGATTGAGGTTGGTTCTGGATCACCATAAGCTCTGAGCCACCTTCATAATGTTGATACGTATCACAATCGGCTAAAGCTCCCTGGAAATAACCAGGCTCATGTAATCTAAAACCACCGTTTCCTTCGACTCCCGTTAAAGGCATCTCATGGATTTTATTAAAATCGTGTTTCACTTCTTTCAGAGATTTCTGAACTTCGTTAATTTCCTCGGGACTTTCGGAATTAACATCAGATTGACAGGAGGTAAATGCCAGTGCAGCGATTAAGCTCAGGCTAAGAAATTGTGTTTTCATAAGATTGGTTAAATAGATTTGATAAGGTAAAAGTATAACTAAAATCTATATATTTCATAATAAAATCGTCGAAAAGTTTAAAAATCAGTCAACTATACATTTCTAGGTAGGAAAAAACCTATTTTTAATCAAGTTTATCTACCAGCTTGTTGAATACTGCTTTAGGATTCTTTCCTTCGTACAAGATGGCATATACTGCATTGATAATAGGCGTTTTGGCCTTCTTTTCCTTGTTGATCTTATAGGCACTTTCGGTTGCATAATATCCTTCAGCGATCATGCTCATTTCCATTTGAGCACTTTTCACAGTATAGCCCTTACCTATCATATTTCCGAACATACGGTTTCGGCTAAATACAGAGTAGCCGGTTACCAGAAGGTCGCCCAGGTAGGCAGAATCATTGATGTTTCTTTTCATCTTGTGTACCTTCTTGATAAATTTCTTCATTTCCCGTATGGCGTTACTCATAAGTACGCTTTGGAAATTATCTCCATAACCAAGCCCGTGTGCTATTCCTGCAGCAATAGCATAAATGTTTTTAAGCACCGCTGCATATTCGGTTCCAATTACATCATCACTAATCTTACAGGTTATATAATCACTTCCCAGATAGCCAGCAACGATCTCGGCCTTTTTTTCGTCCTGGCAGGCTACGGTTAAATAGGAAAGTCTTTCCAAGGCAACCTCTTCAGCGTGACATGGTCCCGTAAGTACCCCGATATTTTCCATAGGAACCTCAAAATACTGGTTGAAATGTTCGCCAACGATCAAGCTGGACTCTGGGACTATCCCTTTAATTGCTGAAAAGACAACTTTATCCGTCAATGATTCAGTTAAATTATCCAGCTCACGTTTTAAGAATGCAGATGGAATTGCAAAAATGATATAATCTGAAGCTTTAACCACTTCGTTAATATCATTACTTAGGTTCAGCTGATTAACGTTAAATTCTACTGAGCTAAGATAATTGGGGTTGTGTTCCTGTTTTTTGATATGCTCCAAGGCATACACACTACGCATATACCAATTAACCTTATCCAGGTTCTCACATAACATTTTCACAATGGCAGTAGCCCAACTACCGCCTCCAATTACGCCAAAACTGGGTGTTTTATTCATATCTTTTCATTCTCTGATTCAAAAATAGTCAAATTTACAGGGATTTAAAGGTTTTCGAATTATTTCGAGCGCTTGCAAAAACTATTGTAATGGTAAGTTTTAGATTTTAACACTAGATGTAGGCAGGTATATACAATCTAAATACTTTAGGTTCGTTATTTAATTGTTCTCCTGTTTATCTTTTTAAGGAGAACGTACTTAGTTTTTTTGGTTGGTTATTTAGTTGAAAAAACCGTTTCGTGAGAGGCGGTTTTTTTAATTCAATGACTCGAAGTTTTTGGAAAATTTTAGGAATGCTTTTAGTTTTAAACCAGTTTCACTTTTGTACATTTAATAACTAACTATAAATCAAAAGAATGGGTATATTTTCATTTATTAAAGATGCAGGAAAAAAGGTGTTTGGAATTGACAAACCTTCTGCAGCCGAAGCGGGAACCAAAGATGTTAAAAGAGAAAATGATAAGGCTGCCAGGAAGTTGGAACAAACTATCGATGACCTGAATCTTAAAGCTGAAAATTTAAAAATTAATATTGAAAATGATATGGCCGTGGTTTCTGGGAGAGCCCTGGACCAGTCAACGAGGGAAAAGATCATTTTGGTAGTTGGTAACTCTGAAGGCATTTCTCAGGTAGATGATAGAATGGATGTTGAAAATGTTGAGCCTGAAGCTATTTTCCACACGGTTGAAAGAGGGGATAGCTTAAGTAAGATCTCTAAAGAGCATTATGGAGATCCTAATCAATATCCTTTGATATTCGAAGCTAATAAACCAATGTTGCAGGATCCAGACAAGATCTATCCAGGTCAGGTATTAAGGATTCCACCATTAGGTGACAAAAGATAAATAAAGAAAAGACTGTTTAGAAATTTTGAGGATGTTACACTGAGAGCAGTCGACGTTCTATAGCTTGTAGTTCCACAATGAGAAAAGTAGGTTCAATCAGCTAAAATGAAGATCCAAAAAGGGTTTTTAAACAGTCTTTGTTTTATTTCCTGTAAAAGTTCATCTGGTCGATGAACTCCCATACCTTATCATTTAGTAAGGGCCTTACATTCTTCAATTCCTTTATAGATTTTCTAATAAAAGTTGAAGATATTTCTACTATAGGAGCATCTATTCTTTTAATTTTTGGATGATCTTTATACTTAGCGTCTACTTCTCCAGATGCTATCCTTGGATATACATAGATCTCGTGATTTTCAAGGATGACATCACTATTTTTCCATTTATGGAAGGTCTTCAAATTATCTTCTCCCATAATTAGGCAGAAATCGTTGGTAGGAAACTTTTCCTGTAGATGTGCAAGGGTTTTCACAGTATAATTTGGTTGTGGCAACCCAAATTCGATATTGCTCGGTTTTAATCTTTCATACGTTTCGCAGGCTCGATAAACCATTTCCAACCTGTGATTGTTATCCAGCAGTGTGCTTTTCTTTTTATGAGGATTATGTGGAGTAACTACCAGCCAGACCTCCTCCAGGTCTGAATATTCGGCCATGTGATTGGCAATGATCAGATGCCCGGTATGAATAGGATTAAAAGTTCCGAAGAACAAGCCTACCTTTCTGTTCATTTCTCAGGTTTTTCAGCGCCAACATAATTCGAAACCAAGCTGTAAGCTTCCTTTAAAGCGGTACCAAGGTGGTTGTTTTCGATAATGAAATCGAACTGAGGTGCGGTTGCCAGTTCAATAGAAGCTTTGGCTACCCGCATGTTAATCTTATCATCACTTTCAGTCTTTCTCTTTTTAAGACGTATCTTCAATTCTTCTATACTAGGTGGTTTCACGAAAACCGCAAGGGTTTTGTCGGGGTGTATCTTTTTAATGTCCAGGCCTCCAACCACGTCTATATCAAAAATAACATGCTTGCCTTCTTTCCAGATACGTTCAACCTCGCTTTTCAGGGTTCCGTAGAAGTTATCACGGTACACTTCTTCCCATTCCAGGAATTCATCATTCTTTATTTTCTGCTTGAAATCTTCTAAAGACAGGAAATAATAATCTTTTCCATCTTCTTCATTTCCACGAGGTTCGCGGGAAGTTGCTGAAATGGAAAAATCCAGTTTCAATTCCGGGTGTCTTAATAAGTGACGTACTATCGTGGTTTTACCTGATCCAGATGGAGCTGAAAATACGATTAGTTTACCTTCGCTCATTTAGAGTATGTTTAGAATTTGTTCTTTGATCTTTTCCAGTTCATCCTTCATTTGCACCACCAGCTGTTGCATGGGGGCATAATTAGATTTACTTCCGATAGTGTTTATTTCACGACCTATTTCCTGGGAAATGAATGCCAGTTTCCGGCCATTGGAGTCTTCTGTATTTAGTGTCTTTTGAAAATAATCAAGGTGATTGTCAAGCCTTACCTTTTCTTCAGTAATATCGAATTTTTCGATATAATATACGATCTCCTGTTCAAACCGGCTCTCGTCTGCCTGTTCCTTGATCTCTTCTATACCCTTTCTTATCCTTTCCCTCACAGCCTCAACACGATCTGGATCAATCTTGATCACCTCCTCCAGAAGGGATTTGATATTAGATATTCTAAGGTTGAGGTCCTTTTCAAGAGCTTTTCCTTCATCGTTCCTAAAGCCGTTTATTTCGGTAAGAGCATCTTTAACCGCTCCTTCTATAGCCTTGAATTCCTCCTCATCGATCTCATCTCTTTCGGTTTTCAATGAATCAGGCATTTTTACGGCCATTTTCAAAAGTTCCACCTCACTCGCATTAACAATGTCCCTCAGCTGGTTCATGTAATTCTTAACCACTTCGGTATTGACATTCGTAGAGGTTTGTTCCCCGGTGTATTCAACATAAATAGAGAGATCTACTTTTCCGCGACCCAGTGAGTTTGAAATGATATTGCGAAGATCCAGTTCCTTTTCCCTGTACTGAGAAGGAATGCGCGCATTCAGGTCAAAATTCTTACTGTTAAGCGACTTTAGCTCTACCGTGATTTTCTTGTTGGGAATTTGGGTGATGCTTTTCCCGAAGCCTGTCATAGATTGAATCATGCCTGAATTTTAATAGCTTGGGCAAAGATAATCAATTCTATAGCATCTCCAATCGAATCAGTATCGGATAAGCCCAATTATAAAAGGGATTCGATAAAATCTACCGCACGTTTTTCATGATAGTAAAGAGCATTGCGGGTAACAAAACCTACATGACCGCCATATTCGGGAATTTCCAGGTGAAAATGTTTAGATTCCTCTGCAATTTTTACCGGGTAACAGTCATTAGAAAGAAAACTGTCATTTTTAGCATTGATCATTAAGGTTGGCCTGTTAATGCCTTCCAGATAATTTAGTGCACTGGTTTGTTCGTAATAATCAGCGGCATCTTTATATCCATGAGCTTTTGAAGTGTACAGGTCATCTATATCCCGAAGTGAGCTACAAGCTGAAATGTCTTTTTTCTGAAGCTGATCTGGGAATTTTTCAGCCCTGGTGTTAAGGTGTTGTTTCAGGTTCAGTTCAAATCTTTTTGAGTAAACAAAATTCCTCATTCTGCTTATAGCTCCTAAAGAGCCGGCCAGGTCACAAGGGACTGAAATTCCAACGGCTCCAACCACATTCTCAGGAAGACTACGGTCTTCACCAAGATATTTCATCAGCATGTTTCCTCCAAGACTAAAACCGACTAAGGCGATCTTCTGATATCTTTTCAAGGCAAGCACATGTGTCATTACCTCTGCCAAGTCTTCGCTGGCACCGGCGTGATAGCTTCGATATAAACGATTGATTTCCTGGCTGCAGCCCCTGAAATTCATACCTACGGCATCCCACTTATTTTTATTAAAAGCACGGGCCATGCCTTTCATATAAGGTCGGTCTGCTTTACCTGCCAATCCATGAAGCAGGATCACTAATTTCTCAGAATTTCCTGAAGGTGTCTTGCTCCAGTCCAGATCTATGAAATCACCATCACTTAAGTCTATTCGTTCACGTTCGAAATTAGGGATGTCCACTTTCCTTATTGTTCCTGCATAAATGGTAGATGCATCTGCACTTCTAAAAATCCCTGGCGGATTATAATTTGCTTTTATCAACGGCATCCCTTTCAAATTTTAAAATAAACTTAGGGAAAATAAGGTATGTACACACAGGTTTAATTATTAGTTTTGAAAAAATTGAAGATCATGTATACTAAAAAGTTCGAGATTAGATGGAGCGATCTCGATGCTAACAGGCATTTAGCGAACTCTGCTTTTGTAAATTTCATGAGCCATACCAGGATGAGTTTCTTAACTGAAAACGGATTTGGCCATAAACAACTATCTCATCATAACCTTGGTCCTATCGTTTTTTACGAACATATCTATTATTTTAAGGAAATCTTTGCAGGAGAGCCAGTGACCGTTAGCTTAGAATTAAGCGGCCTTTCTCAAGACGGGATGTATTTCGAATTTATTCATAAGATCTTCGATCATAATGGGAATAATTGCGCTACCTGCGAGATGATGGGTTCCTGGATAGACCTGGAAAAACGTAAACTAACCTCATTGCCAGAGGAACTTTTTGAGCAGTTAGATCATACTCCTAAATCAAAAGACTTTAGAACGCTAACAAAGGAGGATACGCGGAAATTTGGAAAAAGACCTGAAAATATTTCTCCTGAAGAACTTCAGAACCTGTAAGTTTATATGACAGAAGGGATCAGCGAAGTTTGGTATGCATGTTATGGTTCTAATATCAGGGAAGAAAGATTTCTCTGCTATATAAATGGAGGAACGCCGCCTGGAGCTTTAAAACATTTTAAAGGTTGTGAAGATAAATCCAGTCCCAGGCAAACCGGGACTATCTCCATAGATTATGAAATGTATTTTGCCAAGGAATCTCCAACCTGGAATGGGGGTGGTATATGTTTTCTGAATCCGGAAGAGAATATCTCTGCTAACACACTTGGTCGAACTTACCTGATTAATTCCGGACAGTTTATAGACCTGGTAAGTCAGGAGCTTAAATTTCAAGGAGAGATCCAGATAGATTTTCAGGAGCTAAGGGAAAAAGGATATTATAATTGTCTGGAAGAAGGGCGTTATGGATTGTTACTCTATTTAGGAGAAAAAAATGGCGCACCTATAGTCACATTTACCAGCGAAGTATTTCTGAAAGATGAGATCAACCGGCCTGATGAACAGTACCTACTCACCATTATTCGAGGACTTAAGGATATTTACAGTATAAGTGAGGAGGAACTTTTGAATTATTTTCGGCATAAAAAAGGTGTGAAAAATTTACTTCCAGAAGATGAATTGAAACAACTTATCAGGCAGGCGAGCTGATTCTTTATTCGTAAATAATCACTAACTTTAAGTAATGTGATTTCCCCTACTGAACTTTCCGGCTTGAATCATCAAAAATTTCAAGATCATGAAAAGTTCTTCAAAGCATTTCCGATTCCTCTCATCTATCCTTAGTCTTGTTTTTTTATTGCAAAGCTGCAGTATTTATCATAACGATAGTATTAGTCTTCAGCAGGCTGAAGAATTAAATAAGGATGTTCGGATAACCACGGAAAGTGGCGATAAATTTAAATTTAAAAGTATCGAAGAGGAGGACGGTGACTATTTTGGTTTGACCAGGTTAAAATCAAAGACCTCAAAGGAGCTACAAAAGATGGGATTGATTGGGCGTGAAACCGGGAAATTATATGCTTTTGGGCTGGAGCCCTTAAACATTGAGAAAATCCAGGAAAAGAATAAAACGGTTTCTACCATAGGGACTGTTGGATTGGTAATTACAGGTATATTCGTGGTAATCATAATCATTGCGGCCATAACTTTTAACGATGGTATTTTTTCACCCTGGTGAAAAATGTAATGTTACTCTTTTATTCGGGTCTTTTTCATGCTAACCATATAAACACCTACGAATACCAGTGCTGCCGCCAGTCCTTTTATCCAGGTCAATTTGTCTGCTCCTACCGATATCGCAAATGTAATAGCGATCAAGGGTTGTAAATAAATAAAAGCACTTATGGTGGATGGGGAAAGTTGTTTAAGAGCGTAAATATTCAGCAAATAGGTCATAAAAGTGGTGCCTATCACAACGAAAGCCATTTTCCAGATAGCATCAAAGGGAAGGTCAAACCAGTCTACCGCCATAAATTCGGTATAAGTTACGGGTAGATTGATGAAAATTGCGATAAGGAAAAGCCATTTCATCAACGTGATAGGATGGTATTTTTTAGTCAGAGGTTTTACCAGAATAAGGTACAATCCGTAGGAAAATGCATTAACAATAAAAAGTGTATTTCCTAGAGGAACATTGGGAGCGTTGAAGTTCTCTCCGGTACTAAAAAGTACCAGCACCAGGGCGCCGGCCATTCCTATAATGATCCCAAGTGTTTTTAAAAGCGTGATCCTTTCCTTTATTAGAATGGATGCCAGGATTAGCACCATGACCGGAGATAAAGTTATAATGACAGAGCTGTTTATTGGGGTGGAAAGACTTAGTCCTTTAAAGAAGAACAGCATGTTAATAACCATCCCAAAAATGGCACAACCCAGTATTCGGGGCCAGTCTGAGGTAGCGATCTTTTCTTTAGGGGCAAATAGACTAATTGCCCAAAACAGGACCGCAGCCCCTGAAACTCTTAATAAAATGAATCCGAAGGGTTCAATATATAAAGGCATTAATCCTTTCGCGATAGTGTGATTTACCCCGTAAATGGCG
Source organism: Christiangramia lutea (assembly GCF_022489035.1). Taxonomy (GTDB): domain Bacteria; phylum Bacteroidota; class Bacteroidia; order Flavobacteriales; family Flavobacteriaceae; genus Christiangramia; species Christiangramia lutea. The sequence goes on along the minus strand of NZ_JAKVTV010000001.1, from coordinate 877,051 downwards.
CTTGCCAGGAAGGCGGCCAGAATAGCCAGCAATCGGCTGTTATTCATGAACAGATTCTTTTGCCGATGCTACTGTTTTCTTGGTATTTCCTATGAAAATCTCATTATTATTAATGATCACAGGCCTTTTTAGAAAGGTATAATGTTCCAGGATCAGGTCTTTGTAGTCTGCTTCGGTAAGGTCCTTATTTTTAAGATCCCGTTCTTTATAAAGCCTGGCCCTTTTACTAAAAAGCGACTCATAGCTTCCGGAGAAATTATGCATTTCATCTAATTGACTTTCCGTAATATTATCGGCCTTGATATCTTGTAACTCGAAATCATCTGATAAATTGAGTTCTTTTAAAATCCTCTTGCAAGTGTCACAGGTAGATAGATAGTATACTTTTTTCATAAGGCTTTTCCATTTTTTGCTAATGTAGCTAATGACTATTTCTTAATTTTCAGAAACTGTTTTACATCCTCTTTTGAATAGGTAAGCACAAAAATTCCTTCAGAATATGGAGCGATATCATAAGCGTTGTAATGCATGACCACGCTGTCTTTTGAGATACCAATATTTTCCGGTAAATGAAACTCGTCATTTTCAAAGAACATTCCTGTGCTGTTTATGCTGGCTCCCATTGGGATCTCCTGTTTTTTTCTGAATTCCTTTTCAACATAGTCTGTAAACTCTGCAATAAAAATATCTTCCGGTGTAAGGATTTCCCCAGTTTGTGCATCGAAATTAAGGAAATTGGTGCTTCTGTAACCATGGGCTCCACCAGTGAACATATAAGTGTCGAATTTGATGGATATTATTTCTGAAGATTGGTAATTTATCTTTCCGTTGATAGTTGCTTCCCAGGGTAGTTCATACTCGGGGAATTCACTGGCTGTTTCTTTATATTCCTTTATGAAATTCTCTGCGAGAGCTTCAGGTTTTTTAGTTATAGAATCTTCCTGGAAGTCTACAGTTTTCCCAATAAAGTTTTCGATCTTTTTATTGATCTTTTCGGCTTCAGGTTTACTTTCATCGGCAAAGGGAAATTTAAGACTTATAAAGGTACAGTTCCCTTCTTCCGGAAGGCAGTCGTCCAGGTTTTTTTCGACGGTCCTGGAAAAGAAATTCAGGTTTTTTTCCTTAAAAGAATTATTCCCTTTTTTCTCATCGGCACAGGAAATTAATAATAAAATCGATAAACAGGCGGTCAAAAATCTTTTCACGAGAATCAGGTGTTAAATAACATGATAAAGGTAAAGGCAATTTTGTGATTGCCCAACAGGCTTACTACATTTGTTTTTCGATTTTTTTTTCGAGGAAGAAGCCCGGTTCGGGTGGAAAATAAAACGTTTTTCAGTTGATAATAAAGCTGAAAAAATCACTAAAAATTATAGCAGAAATGAAGTTTAATACTAAAACCATACATGGAGGTCAGGATAATGTAGATCCGGCTTATGGCTCGGTGATGCCTCCAATTTATCAAACAAGTACCTATTCACAAAGTACTCCGGGAGGACATAAAGGATTTGAATATTCCCGAAGCGGAAACCCTACCAGAACAGCCCTGGAGAAGTCTCTGGCGAGTATCGAAAATGGGAATTTCGGACTTGCATTTGGATCTGGTCTTGCCGCTATAGATGCGGTCATGAAATTGTTCAAGCCCGGAGATGAGATCATCTCTACTAACGATCTTTACGGAGGATCCTACAGGTTGTTTACCAGTATTTTTGAGGGATTGGGTATAAAATTCCACTTTATCGGGATGCAGGATGCTGAAGGAATCGAGGAATATATCAATGAGAATACAAAACTTATCTGGGTGGAAACTCCTACCAACCCTATGATGAATATCATCGATATCGAAGCGGTTTCAAAAATTGCTAAAAAGCACGATCTGTTACTGGCAGTAGATAATACTTTTGCTACTCCGTATCTTCAGCAACCATTGGACCTCGGAGCCGATATCATTATGCATAGTGCTACTAAATATCTTGGAGGTCATAGCGATGTGGTGATGGGTAGCCTGGTGGTAAAAGATAAAGAACTGGCAGATAAGCTTTATTTTATTCAAAATGCCAGTGGTGGTGTTTGCGGACCTCAGGATAGTTTCCTGGTTTTACGTGGAATCAAGACCTTACACCTAAGAATGCAGCGACACTGTGAGAATGGTGAAGCCGTTGCGAAATACCTTAGGTCTAATCCTAAGATTGATAAGGTATACTGGCCAGGTTTTGAAGATCATCCAAATCACGATATTGCCAAGAAGCAAATGTCTGGATTTGGGGGAATGATCTCCTTTACTACAAAGGAAAACACTTTGGAAAGTGCTACGAAGATTGTGGAAAACCTTAAGGTTTTTACACTGGCAGAATCCCTGGGAGGTGTTGAATCCCTTGCCGGGCATCCTGCAAGTATGACCCATGCGTCCATACCTCAGGAAGAAAGAGCAAAAACCGGAGTGGTGGATTCTCTAATCAGGTTGAGTGTTGGGATAGAAGATGAAGAAGATCTTGTAGCCGATTTGAAACAGGCAATAGGATAAAATCTAAATAAAAATCTAATTATTATGGCCTGGGCAAACCAGGCCTTTATGTTTAAAACAACTATGAAGAAATTTATTATTAGCGCAGCTCTTGTTCTTTCAGCGATAAATTTGAGTTTGGCGCAGAATTTCAGTTCTCCAGACGGTGATCTTGAGATGAGCTTTGAGGTTAAGGACAGTGTGCCTATGTATTCTCTATCCCTTAACGGAAAAAAGGTGATCGAAACCAGTAAACTGGGATTGGAGCTTAAGGAACAGGAAGATCTGCTTTCCGGATTTGAAATTTTGGAAACAAAGGAATCGACTTATGACAATACCTGGACACCAGTTTGGGGTGAGACCAAAGAGATAAGAAATCATTACAATGAACTTGCGGTTACTATGAACCAGCCTTCTACAGATAGAAAACTGGTGATTCGTTTCAGGCTTTTTGATGAAGGTCTTGGCTTTAGATATGAATTCCCAGAGCAGGCTAACCTCGTTTACTTTGTAATCGAAGAAGAGCGTACACAATTCGCTATGACGGGAGATCATACTGCTTTCTGGATTCCGGGAGACTATGATTCGCAGGAGTATGATTATACCGAATCGAAATTATCTGAGATCAGGGAAATGTTCGACGTGGCTCTAACCGATAATGCTTCACAGGAACAGTTTTCGAAAACGGGAGTTCAAACTTCACTAATGATGAAGACTGAAGATGGACTTTATATCAATTTACATGAAGCTGCTCTAAAAGAGTATTCTTTGATGAACCTGAACCTGGATGAAGAAAATATGATCTTTGAATCATGGCTTACTCCAGACGCAATAGGCAATAAAGGTTATATCCAGGCGCCGGCCGAATCTCCATGGAGAACGATAATGGTAAGTGATGATGCCCGCGATATTCTGGCATCCAACATGAACCTGAACCTTAATGAGCCAAATAAGATCGATGATACTTCCTGGATAAAACCAATAAAATATATTGGAGTTTGGTGGGAGATGATCACCGGGAAAAGTTCCTGGGCTTATACAGATGAACTTCCAGCGGTAAAACTTGGGGAAACAGACTATACGAAGACTAAACCTAATGGTAAGCATGCGGCAAATACTGAACATGTGAAAGAATATATAGATTTCGCCGCTGAACATGGATTTGACGGGGTACTGGTAGAAGGCTGGAATGAAGGTTGGGAAGACTGGTTTGGGAAGTCTAAAGACTATGTTTTCAATTTCGTTACTCCATATCCAGATTTTGATGTAGAGGAAATTCATAAGTATGCTCAAAGTAAGGGAGTGAAAATGATCATGCATCATGAGACTTCCGGAGCAATCAGAAATTATGAGCGACACATGGATACCGCCTATAAATTCATGAACAAATATGATTATCCGGCGGTGAAAAGCGGATACGTGGGAGATATTATTCCTCGTGGAGAGCATCATTATGGTCAGTGGGCCATCAACCATTTCTTATATGCGGTTGAAAAGGCTGCAGATTACAAGGTTATGGTGAACGCTCACGAAGCCGTTAGACCAACCGGATTAAGAAGAACTTATCCTAACCTGATAGGAAATGAATCTGCTCGTGGTACAGAATTCCAGGCATTTGGAGGATCTAAACCAAATCACGTTACTATACTTCCATTCACGAGGCTCATTGGTGGACCCATGGATTATACTCCTGGTATTTTCGAAATGGATATTAGTAAACTAAATCCTGATAATAATTCCCATGTAAATAGTACGCTGGCCAATCAATTGGCACTTTATGTCACCATGTACAGTCCGTTACAGATGGCTGCCGACCTTCCTGAAAATTATATGAAGTTTCCGGATGCCTTCCAGTTCATCAAAGATGTAGCTTTAGACTGGGATGATAGCGATTACCTGGAAGCTGAGCCGGGTGATTATATCACCGTGGCCAGGAAAGAAAAGGGAGGTAACAACTGGTTTGTTGGAAATGTGAATGGAAATGACGCCAGGACTTCCAAGATTAAATTCGATTTCCTGGATAATGATAAAGAGTATATCGCCACGGTTTATTCTGATGCTGCAGATGCGCACTATAAAGACAATCCGCAGGCATATGAGATCAAGAAGTACAGGGTGAATAGTAAATCCCAGTTGTCACAGAGATCTGCACCGGGAGGAGGCTACGCCATAAGTATTATGGAAGCAGAGAGATCTGAAACTAGGGGATTAGAAAAATTATAATCTTGAATAGAAAATAAAAAAGCCTGAACTGTTGAGAATCAACTTGACAGATTCAGGCTTATTCTTTAAATTCGATACTTGTAAATATCAGGATCATGGTAAATCCAACAAAGAACTTATGTTGAAAAAGTTGATTTTCGTACTTCTGATCCTATGCTCTATTCAAGGTTTTAGCCAGAGATACCGGGATTATGAAATAGGACCTATGGTTAATTATGAGCATACTTCTCTGTATGCCGCGAATAATGTTTTCCAGGGACCCGATGCTGAAGGATATTCGAATTCAGGTTTTGAGCCGAACTTTGCAGCAGGGCTATACTTTATTTATTACTTCAGGCCAAAAATGGGATTAGGTACAGAGCTCTATTTCCAAAGAACTACTTCTTCAGAGCTGGAAAGCGGTGAATATTACAACTCGATCACTTTCATGCCCTATATCAATTTCGATCCTTTCAGGTATATAAAGAACTGGTATTTCGGTGCCGGAGTAGGGGCTGCTTTTATCCAGGAAATACCAGATTATGGGTCGGTTGTTAAGGAAGAAGACATCAGGGTGATCACCATTCCAATGAAATTATCTACTTCTTACAGGATAAGAAATGAAATAACATTTGAACTTGGGGCACAGGTCGAACTACTGGAAGTCGTAGATGGCCAGGTTAGAAGGAATGCCATTTTCGCTGGCATAAAGGTTCCGTTTAACCGGGTTTTTGGGCGTTACCGTTAGATATTTTAACTTAAAATATGCCTTCGAAGACTTTAATAAGTTTTCTTACTTCCTCAAGAGTATTGTAATGTACAAGACTAACTCTTACCACTCCATTATTTTCCTCAAGATCCAGGGTTTCTATAAGCTTTTTAGCGTAAAAATCTCCAAATCTAATACCAATCCCATGTTCGTCAACCTTTCCTACGATCTCATCGCTTTTTAGTTTTGAATGCACAAATGATATAGTTGGTACTCGAACAGTTGATGAAGCATCAGTTTTTCCAATAATTCTTATTTCAGGAATTTTTTTAAGAAAATCAAGAAGCAAGCTAGCCAGTTCTTCCTCATGTTTAGAGATAATTTTGAAAGTTTTGCTTAGCCTTTCAGAATAGTTCACCTTGGTATCGTTAAAATGATGCCTGTACATTTCATCGTAATATTCAATAATGCCCAGGGTGCCGTAGGTGAGTTCAAAATTGAAATTTCCCGGCTGTAGTTTATAAGGAACTGAATCTTTACCAATGAAATAATGGTTAAAACTATCGAGTTTCAGGAGTTCCTCATATTTAACGTACATCACTGCCAGGTGAGGTCCGTAAGTCTTATACCAGCTGAAGGTATAGAAATCTGCATTCAGTTCTTTTACATCTACTTTTCGATGAGGTGCATACGCGACTCCATCCACACAAATAAGTGCTCCGGCTGCATGAACAGCATCCGCAATTTCTTTAACCGGATTAATTGTACCCAAAACATTTGAGGCATGGGTTACCGCTACCAGTCTGGTTTTAGATGTCATCAATTCCTTAAGATCCTTAAGTTCAAGTTCAAGCGTTTCCCGATTCACTTTCCATGTTTTCACCCTGAAACCATGTTCTCTAAGATCCATCCAGGGGGAAACATTGGCCTCATGGTCTGTATCGGTGACGATGATCTCATCTCCATTTTCCCACTGCTTGCTGATGGTCAAACTCAGTATACGGAGCAACATGGTGGTGGAAGAACCTATAACCACCTCTTCGTCTTTAGAAGTATTAAGTAATTCAGCGATCTTGGAGGTAGCGTATTTTAGCTTCCTTCCGGCTTCTGCGGAAACCTTGTAAGACGCACCCAACTGCACATTATGATACAATAGGTAGCCGCTTATTCGTTCTGCAACCTTCTTTAAAACCTGCGAGCCTCCGGCATTATCCATGAATATGAAATCTCTGCTAAGGGCAGGAAATTGTTCTCTTACATATTTTATATCCATCATTTTTCCAATAAATTTTCGTTGAACAATTCCAGTATTCTCCTGTATTCGTCGGTCCAGCTACTTGGCTCAACAAATCCGTGTCCTTCTACTGGATAAACTGCCATTTCCCAGTCTTCCTTGCCTAGTTCGATAAGTCTTTGTGCAAGCCTAACTACATCCTGAAAATGCACATTGGTGTCTATCATTCCATGAGCGATAAGAAGATCTCCTTCGAGGCCTTCAGCGAAATAGATTGGTGAAGACCTGCGGTAAGCTATCGGATCTTTAGAAGGCTCATTAAGAATGTTGGAAGTATAGCCATGATTGTAATGCGCCCAATCTGTTACCGATCGAAGGGCTGCACCGGCTTTAAAGGTTTCGGCTTCGGTGAACATGGCCATTAGGGTAATAAACCCACCATAGCTACCCCCATAAATTCCCACTTTTGAAAGGTCTATATCATGATTTTCGAGAAGATATTTCACACCATCCACCTGGTCGGTAAGGTCTTTGCCGCCCATATGGCGATAGATGCCGGTTCTCCAGTCTCTTCCGTATCCCGCGCTTCCACGGTAATCTATATCGATCACGGTGTAGCCAAGATCGGTAAGCAGGTTATGAAACATATATTCCCTGAAGTAACTGGACCACCATTTATGTGCATTCTGAAGGTATCCCGCACCATGAACGAAAACTACTGCAGCATCGTTCTTCACGCTTTCCTCTGGAACATAAAGCCTGGCCGGAACCATCGCTCCATCACGAGCTTCAAATTTTATCAATTCCGGTTCTCTCCAGGGATAGGAAGAAAACTCTTGCGACTTACCGCTGGTAATCTGCCTGGCTTCAGCCTTTTCATCTGTTTTCTTAAGGAACAATTCTTCCGGCTGATTCATATAGGAATGTAGAATTGCCATGTTTTCCTCGTCCGGAGAAAGTCTTACCTCATTCTTTCCGGTCATTTTGGTAAGTTGCACCATTTTGCCTCCCATAAGCGGCATTTTATAGAAATGTCTTTCTCCCGCGTGTACCTTTGAAGAAGTAAAATACCAGTGTTTTCCATCCTTGGAAATCATTGGATCGAATACCTCATAATCTCCAGGGGTAAGGTCCTTCTTTTTTCCTGTTTTTACATTCAGGATGTACAGGTGTGAATAACCAGATTCTTCACTCTGGAAATAGATATGTTCATTATCTGGTAACCAACCCATTTCGGCAAGGCCATAATAGGTGTAGCCAATCCCAGGGCCGGCTAGCCAGGCTTCGTCATGCTGCCTTTCAATGGTTTTTAAGGTCCCTTTTTCAAGGTCGACCATGGCGATCCATCTGTCTTTATTGTCAGAGGACCTTAAATTAACCATGGCTTTCTCCCCATTATTAGAAAAGTAAAATTTTGAGGGAATCACTTCTCTTTCCTTTTCCTCCCATTCCTTATCGGGATAATCTTTGGTATATTCTGGAAGATCCTTTAAACCGGGAAGACCAGAGATATCTATTACATATGCTGTATCCCTTTCGAGATCGTAAAGCGCCAGTTCCGCAGTATAGTTCATGTTTCCAACCTTCTCGCGGGCATCCAGGTCTACAGTATATCCACTCTCATCAACATAATCTGGTACTATGGTCTCTTTTCCGGTTTTTCTTTTTATTAAACTGAAACCTGCATATTTTGCATTTGGTGAAACCTCCAGGTTTCGTAATTCTTTGTCTTGAAGATAGAATATAAAGTCTTCTTTTTCTTTATTGGACTCACGGTATGCTTTAGAGTTTTCTTTGTCCAGTTTTCGCTGATTCACCACCTTTAGAAGTTCCAGATTTTCAGATTTTAACCATTCTTCCTTATCCGAAAGTTTCTTCTCTTCCTCCTTTTTTTCTGAACCAGATTTAAAATGAGTTAGCTGAGTTATACTTCCTGTTTCAAGATCATATTTAAAGGCATTCATTTCTGCTTCAAAAGAAAGGGCTGTGTCTCCAGCAAGAAACTGAGGGTCTTCAATCGAAAATGATAAATCCAGGAGTTCTTTTTCTTCCCTGGAATCGAGGTCATAAATGAAAATATCGCCATTCCTGGAATAAACTGTTTTGTTTCCAGAGCTGTTGAAATCACCAGAAGTTGGAATCATACTTCTTTGATCTTCTGCCGAAACCTGAACGATTTTTTCAGGGTTTTTGATACTTACACGGTAAAGAGAATCTGCCGGATTTCCTTCAGGATTATAATCGAAATAGATATTTTCGCTATGTATTCCCCATTTCACCGAGCTTGGGAAATTTCCCATCCAGTCTGTATCCTGCATGATCTTTTTTACACTAAGATCTGATTTTTGGGCATTAAGGGATAGGACAGAGCTTAAGAAAAGGAAGGCGAATAAATATCTGGGCATGATCTAAATTTTAAACTAAATTTTTGGGATGTCAATATAGCTAAATTTCAGCCGTCTTTTAAACCATATCGCCCCGCATTGGTCTAAAATCAGGTATTAGCAAAAAATCCGATATTGCAATAACTTGAATTATCAACTAAACCTATTATTTTATGAGAATCAAAATGCTTTCTTTATTGGCATTTCTATTTTTAATGACTTCAGTGATTTCTGCCCAGGACAAGCAGCAAATGGTGAAGAAGATCGTAGAAGAAGCCGAAGAAAATTCCCAACTTGAACAAATCGCTCATGAACTATTAGATGTGGTAGGACCTCGCCTGGTAGGAACTCCGCAAATGAAGAACGCTCACGACTGGGCCGTAGAAAAATATAAAAGCTGGGATATCTCTGCCAGGAATGAAGAATGGGGAAAATGGAAAGGCTGGGAGAGAGGTATCACCCACGTAGACCTGGTAACTCCCAGGATCCAAAGCCTGGAAGCGAGACAGCTTGCCTGGAGTCCTTCCACTGGAGAAGAAGGAGTAACTGCTGAGGTAATGATCCTTCCTGAAGCAAAAGATTCTCTCGATTTTGTTGAAAAATTAAAGTCGGTTAAGGGAAAGTTCGTAATGATCTCTATGTCTCAACCCACCGGACGGCCAGATGATAACTGGCAGGAATGGGCTACAGAAGATTCTTTCACTAAATTGAAAAAGGATCGTGATTCCCTAAATGACCTATGGAACACCAGAATTCGAAATACCGGTCTGGATAGAAGAGAGCTACCCAAGGCTCTTGAAAATGCCGGAGCTGTTGGAGTTATTACTTCGAATTGGTCTAGAGGTTTTGGTGTGAACAAAGTCTTTTCGGCATATACTGAAGAGGTTCCAACCATCGATATTTCGCTGGAAGATTATGGATTGTTATACCGCCTTGCCGAATATGGCGATAAGCCTGAAATCAAGGTCGTTGCTCAATCATCTGATCTTGGAGAGATGCCCACTTTCAATACTATCGCCGAGATAAAAGGAAGTGAAAAACCAGAGGAATATGTGATCCTTTCTGCCCATTTCGATAGTTGGGACGGTGCTACCGGTGCCACCGATAATGGTACGGGCACTATGGTCATGATGGAAGCCATGCGTATCCTGAAAAGAATATATCCTAATCCTAAAAGGACTATTCTGGTAGGACACTGGGGTAGTGAGGAACAAGGTTTAAATGGTTCAAGGGCTTTTGTGAAAGATCATCCTGAAATTGTGGAAAATGTTCAGGCTCTTTTCAACCAGGATAATGGTACAGGTAGAGTAGTAAATATCTCCGGAAACGGTTTTTTACATTCTTATGATTACCTGGGAGACTGGCTATATGAAGTTCCCGAAGAAATAACCAGCCATATAGATACGAATTTTCCGGGTACTCCGGGAAGAGGAGGATCAGATTATGCCTCTTTTGTGGCTGCTGGTGTTCCGGCCTTTAATTTAAGTTCCTTGAGCTGGGATTACTGGAATTATACCTGGCATACCAACCGAGATACCTACGATAAGATCGTATTTGATGATGTTAGAAATAATGTGATCTTAACCGCTGTTCTTGCTTATATGGCCAGTGAAGATCCGGAAAGAACATCCAGGGAAAAGATCAAACTACCAGTGAGTAAAAGAACAGGTGAGCAAATGACCTGGCCTGAGGCTCGCGATGCCGAAAGAGCAGGAATGCTGGAAGAATAAAATTTATGCAGGCAGCTGATCTTGAAATTTCTTTTTCAGCTGGTTGGCTGCCTTTGTATAACCTCCGTTTCCTCCATCTACAAAATGTATGTGCTGGTCTTTATGTATATCCTTAACATAACAGGACATTATACTTTCCTCACTCACGTGATACCCATATTTTATAAGGTTTAGTTCCTCAAGTTCATCCAAATACGCAAGGAGTTTTTCACGTTGTTCCTGGGTGCCGCTAATTACCGTATTAATTCTACCATCCAGGGTAAGATTGTCTGATAATTCCACTAACTTTTTAAGATAGTTTTTTCCCGAATTCGAACTATTCAGATATATGCTTCCAAAACTGGCCATAAACCAATTCTGCATAAAAGCAAGCCAGCTCCATCTGCCGAATTTCGCGTTCATCTCATCTTTAATTCTCTGGAAACCAGATTTGGTTCTTAATTTATCTACCGAAATAGGTTTTCGTGAATCAACCGATCCGTAGATATCATCTATAATTTGTAAAATCCGTGAATAAATCCTGGCGTAATCATTTTTTCCGCAGCCGGAAATTATTAGGCTTAATACCTCATGTTCTTTTTTGGGAGGTTTAATCCGGTCCCATTTACACTCCATTCCGTTAAGGTTGAGTGGTGTTTCATCCATGGTAAGAGTATGAGGATTGGCATTTTCCTTTATCTGATCTTCGGCATATTTCAAGCCTCCACCAAGGATCACGGGTATGCTCAGGGCATTATTTATTTTTGCCCGGGCGATCTTTAGATCGATGTTTAAATCATAGATTTCGGAAATCCTGATGCTGCCAATGGCGAGGTTGAAGCCAAAGTTTTTCTGTGTATTCCTATCGTGTTTATCCAGAACCGATAAGGCATGTTCCTTAATTTCAGGCGGAATAAGGAAGGTAGCACCATCTCCTCCAAAAAAGAAGGGAATATTCAGCTTATAATCTTCGGCGAGATTCAATACTGCGATCACGCAGCCGGTAGCCACAAGGTTCACGTGATTATGATTTCCATTTTGCACCGCCTTCGTGGAATTTCTAATATCTGCCACCAGTATATACCAGTCATCAGGAAGCCTGGAGAATCTTTCTTTTTCTCCTATAAGCTTACTTATTGGTATATCATGTACCTCTAAATTTGAATAGAAATTATCGTTTTTACTTTGCATATAGCTTAGGTCGCTTTAAAAGCAGAATAATTTCCAGGGGAATTCAGAGCTTACTGAAACCGATTTAATTTAGCTCAGCGCCTACGGCAACACTGCAATCATGGCCGGGTTCGCCGTGAGGAGGATTCAGTTTTGGGGTGGCACTTTGGAGTCTTACCGGGGACGTCTTCATATCTGGTGTATTTGCTGCGCTAGCCTTTTCTAAAGGAGCACCGACGGGAAGGTCGCATCTATGGCCTTCCTTACCATGTTCAGGATTATATTTTAGTTCTGAACTTTTTGCCATGTTGTTTTTCATCTCTTCAGCTGAAGAAGTTTCAATAACAGCTTCTTCTTTTTCAGATGCTTTTTCTTCATCCTTGCAGGAGAAAATGCTTATGGAGAACAGGCAGATTAAAATGACCAGTATTCTTTCTTTTATTTTCATAATCAGGTATTTGTAGCTATAAATATATCTAAATTATTCGGTAATTTCCTTGAGTTCTTCCTCTGAAATAGTTAGAATTCCGGAAGCGGGAAGCCTGGTGATCATTTCCTTCCAGTTCTTATCTTCTTTGAAAATCTTTTTGAAAATTGGCTTAGCTTCATCTATTCTTCCGCTGTTGGCCAACGCCACTGCCTTCCAGAATTTCATTTCAAGGTTTTCCGGGAACATTTTTTCTGCCGTACCATATTCTAACAGCGCCTTTTCCATATTTCCGGCTTCTACGGCCAGGTCTCCTTTATTCATGCGCTCATAAGCACGGTGAACTTTCAGCAACCTGGAAAGTTCCTTTATTGGTGTTTCATGATCATCTACTCGCAGATCTATCTTTTTATTCTCCCAGCTTTTCTCTGTTCTTTCGGATCCAACCACCACTAAAGCGGCAGACTGTTTTCCGCGGATATCGCCACCTGCTGCCTGGGCGGCCTTTAAAGCTTCTACAACTCTTTCGGCCAGTGGATAATCTGAAAATCTTACAAAAGCTTCCGCCATAGCCGGAACCACTTTGTCATTTAGCATCATATTAGCCTGAACCGAGAAATTCTTTCCTTGCAGGTCTTCTGCAGCCTCGACACAATTCTCCCCGGTGTATCCGGAAACATTTCCCTGGGCATCCAAAAAGGCGACCTGCCTGAACGCCCTTCCTTCGTCCTTTTCGATAAGTTGGGTAAGAGCTCTTTCCGCAGAAACTCCCTGAGACATCAACTCCAGCCCTTCAGGACCATAAGCTGGATTCACAAAAGACTGGGTGGCAACAACGCCAACTCCTGCTTTCCCCCAGGAAACTATAGAGCCTACAGAGAACCAGTGGCTTTGTACACCAACCGCCATTTCACCAGTGATCGTATCCCTTGCCACAATGGAATAGGTATGAGCAAAGGCATCTTTCGAAACACTGCCAACACTCTGAGACATTAAAGGAATTGTACAAAACAGGCAGAACAGAAGGGTAATTTTTTTCATAGTAAGTTTATCTATTTGCCTAAAGGTAGTAAAAGCCCAATTAAATTAGAAGCTATGATGCAGGCTTAACTGAAGCTGTCCTTTACTAAGGTTGTTCAGGGATTGTTCCATATAACCAAATTGAACTTTCAGGTTATCCTTCAGGGCATAGCCAAGAGCACCGTAAAGTCGGTTCCTGTCGAATAACTCTACCTGTCTGCCATTCCCTATATCTTTCTGACCATTGATGAATAGTTCGTTATAAAAAGCCAGGTAAATAGAATTCTTATTCAGGTTAGGCTGGTTCAATGGAATATTCAGGAAAAGATTATAGCGATACCTGGTTCTGAAATCCTGATTTTCCACCCAGCGCTGTTCGTACCTGAAGCGGTGCTTAAGATAGATCCTGTTTGAAATTTTGTGAGGAAGTAATGCTTCCTGATAGATTCGGCTTTCGTTTACAGTTTCGTTGGAATCGCCGAAGGCTCCGGTGGTAATGTTTCCATACCCCAGGGTGAGCTTTACATTAGAGTTAGGGCTATAAGTGACCCCGGCTCTAAGTAAAAGTTGTTCCAGATCGCCTATTACATTCCAGTTTCTATATTGCACATCTCCCTGCAAGCCAAATTTTGAATCCCCGAATTCGGTATCCCAGAAATACATATACCATCCTCCCAGTTCATCATCGTCAACCTGTGAAATTGCATTGAAATTAATTGAAAGAGATATGAAGCCGAAGAGGAGTAGTTTTTTCAAGATCCTAGTTTTTGCTCGTAAATATAAGCGGAGGATACAGGCCTTCCAACTTTATCACCTACTTTTCGATGCTTTCAACCTCCAGGTAGATAGGTCCACCCTCAAGCGGATAGCCTTCAACCTCGGTAGCTGTGACTGTTACCTTCTGATCTTCATAGACACTAAGATCTATAGACTCACTTCTAAGCGCATAATATGTACTTTTGGTTTGTAGCCTATGTGTGCCATATTGATAGGTTGTAACTCCGGCAGGTTCAATTATTCCTGTATACTGGTTCTCATTTTTAACTCCGGAATTGTCTTTGGATGAACCGCAGGAAGTAAGGAAAAACATGATAAAAAGGATCCCTGTAGCCGCAATTATTCTCATGATCTGATTTTTTACACAGATGAAGTTAAGGTTTGTGGTACAATGGAGAAAATAAAAAGTTTATAATGCATTTTTAATTTTCAGCTGAAACCACTTATTTTTGTGAGCGGCTGGCCTCATAGTTCAATGGATAGAATAGAAGTTTCCTAAACTTTAGATCCAGGTTCGATTCCTGGTGAGGCTACTGGAAGACCTTTCGTAGAGATACGAAAGGTTTTTTTTATGTTTTGAAATTGTTAATAGTTTGGTTGAAAAGTATTTACAACCCCTAAAAAATTGGGGGTGAATGTTTTATAAATTGCATGTACCCCAAATTACCCTACTTATAATAGCTGGATTTGACCTGCAGTATATGTTATGCTGTAAAATCGACTATATGAGACTTTTTTTGCCCCAACTCAAATTGATCGAAAGAGTAGGTACTGAGGTTAATTTAATTAGTGTTCTCTTCAAATTCTTTTTGATCACCGGAATCGCCTTTTTGGTATTTTTCCTAACGGCAAGGACCTACACGCCGGAAAAATTTAGTGAAAATAGCGGGACTATACCAAAGATGTTGGCTACCAATCCTCCGCAACCATATTAAATCTAACACTTAATATTGCGGAGGAGCGATTCATCACTTCGGATAACAGATTTTAGTTGTCCCAGGTTAGAACGCTTCCGTAAAATTAAAATAGAGTCCGCTGGACTCACGACCTATTCCAAAATCTATTCGAACATTCATTCTTGGCTGAATTTCTAATCTGTATCCCACACCTATATTCGGAATCCATTCGTTTATATTGCCTAGGTCATTAGCGATGCTACCGGAGCCAAGCCACACAGCGATTCCGTTTTTACTCAATTCCTGGTTAGATTTTAGAAACATATGTCTCCATTCTGAAATTAGATAAACGCCGGTTCTATCGCGATACTGGCCGTCTATGTATCCGCGTAAGGCATTAGTACCACCAATCCGGCTCAATTCCTCATAAGGGACGTCTCCCGTCCCCACACGGCCATATAATTTTAAGGCGAGAGTATTTCCTTCCCGGGCAATCTGGTGATAGGTCCTGATATCCAGCTCGTAAATATTATAATCGTTATCGCTTCCCAGGTAATCACCATAAAAGCTAGCATTAAAATTCACAAACCAGCCTTTCCAGGCATTTACCGTAATATCACGACTATCGTAATTTGCGGTTAATTTTAATCCTGCATTAAAATTTTCTGGACCAAACTGATTATAATAGGCATTTTGCGCCATGTAAGGATTTAATTCAGTCACTTTAGTTCGATTGAGATCGATCCCTCCACCGGTATAAATATTATTCATCACTTTAAAGAGAATCGTGGGAGCGATCTTGTATGATTCTCTTTTGTAGGCCGTAGTGCTGTCACTCTGGGAGAGCTGATTAATTTCTGAAAAACCTACTCCAAAATAATTGTCGTTAGCATTGGAAAATTTCCCCAAAAAATTGAATCGCAGTTTATCCTGAAACCAGAAAGTGGCCATTTTAGAGCTAAAACCGAAGTTTCCTTTAGTGCTAATAAAAGTATTAATAGGAATTGAGGAGCGCTGGATTAAGGAATCTTCCGGATTGGTCTTAAAAGTATAAAGGATTCCGCCCCCAATTAAAAGTCCGTTTTCCGGGGTATAGCCGGGTCCGGCTAAAATACTGAGGAAAGGCCTGCCTTCCTCAATAGCCGCTTCTTTTTTGGCCGCCCTTCGCTTCATATAGCCCTTAATGCCTTTTTCCTGGGCATAATTTTCCATGCTGAAAAAAAACAGCATTAAAAAACAGAAATAGTTAATACCGATTTTTCTCATATTCCGAAACGATAATTTATGGATGTCATTAACTGAAATCTGCCGGGGCCAAAACCGGTTTCCAGCCTGTACCACCAGTGTTTATTATGGTTATACTGAAAGCCAACCTGGAAAGACCATTCTCCCAAGGGGACCTTATCAAATTGGTATCTTAGTGGTGTACTACCCACATCTCTCCCTTCCAGCCAGTTATCCAGGGCAGAAACCAACCGGTCTACCACCAGTTTCTGTGGAAGGCTTAACTCGTCATACCAATTAATCGCCGAATCGGCAATCTGTTCTTTAAGATCTTCAAGGTCATTAGGATCAAGTTTTGCAAAAATGGTTGAAATGGGTAATTCCCCACCGGAATCCTGCGTGATCTTTTGAAATTGAATACCAACGGTGGGAATGATGCCACGGTTAGGTTTGCCGAGTTCAAAATTTCTACCGAATCTCAAAGATGCTACTGTCCCCTGAACTTTGTCATCCAGGGAACTAATATCGGTCCAGGAATAGTTAACATTACCCACCGCAAAATAATTCCCAATTCCGTAAGCCACCACCCCTCCAAAACCCCAGGTTTCACCGGTTGGATTCGCTTCTACCTCGATATTCAGTGGAAATCCTATTCGTATATCGCTGCGGGATTCAGACCTTGCGTAGATTCCATAAACATTCAAAAACGGGAACAACCAGGCATCTGCCCTGAAATTTAAAATATTGGTTCTGTTTTTTACAGTTTTAAAATCCACGAAATCTATCCCCACAAGGCCAGTATCTCCAAAACCAATCTGAGGGTTCTCCAGGGCATATTTCGATTCCTGATAAATATAATTTGTCATTATTCCGAAGGGGAGCGGAAAGTCAATACCACGTTTCCTGATCTTACCCCCAAAGATTGGTAGAACATAAGGGTAAGGAATTGCCGCCAGGCTGTCTCGTTCACTCTCGTTCAATTTGGTAACCTGTGCCTGGGCTGGCCTAAAAATGGAGCATCCCAGTACCAGTATCAGGGAAATTAAAAATATCCTTTTCGGACTTCTTCTGGTATTTAACTGCTTTCCTCTCATGATATCAAGTATAAATTATCTGGAAAATGCATCTGAAATTAGAAAACTCAAACTCCAGTCGTTTCTTCCAACCGCTACATCCAGGCCCAGGTTGATCTTTTCTTTTTGGAGTATTCTATATCTTATTCCAGCTCCCACACCAGGTAAAACCAACTGGTCGAATAATTCGGAAATATCTGGGGTTACCATGGCAAAACCACCAAAGGCAACAAAGCCGAAGCGTGATTTAAATTTATGCCGATATTCTCCCTGAATGCTGTATAGTTCATTATCGCGGTACCGACCTTCAGAATAACCTCTAATATTTTCGCCCCCAACGGTATGCTGACCTACAAAAGGTACATCCCCAAAGGATATCCTGGAATGAAACCTGGCTAAAAAAACACGGTCTTCATTACCAAAATTCGAGTAATGATCGTAAGTAAGATCCAACCTGTGAAAACTTTGATCGTTGCCAAGCCATGCACCAAAATTTTTATAATCGGCTTCAATTTTATGTCCATTAGAGGGATAATTGACGTTATTCCTGGAATCTGATTGCACAAAGCCTCCAAGGAAATTTAAAGGGATATCAATCACCTGCTCTGGTTCCAGATCAAATTCGGTTCTTGAGTTAGAAATTCCTCCAGAAACTCCAACGAATAGGTTACTTACCAGCCTTCTGGATACACGCCCCACTAAAAATCGCATATTATTACTATAATCTACAAACTGGCCTCCTGTATAGAATTCCTCATAGAATTGCAGGTTTCCGGTTCCGGTGCCAACCGATATTTTAGTACGCCAGGTATCTTCAGCCAAAAAAAATTGCTGAACGAGCATTCCTACATAACTTTTTGAAGTGGAATAAATACCTATGAGCATCGTTGAGGAAGAAGGGGAAATACTGTCTTCAGCATTTACTTTATAGAATGCAGTTCCCATTAAACCGTAAGAAAAGTCGATGGTTCTGCTGTAATTGATGTATGGAAGAGCGGCGATCTTAATTTTCTTAGAATCTTCTTTTTCGCTCTCTTGCTGCTGAGCGCTTAGATCAGGAACCATTAAGGCAAGCAAAAAAAGAATACTAAGCGTCTTCATAGCTAGGTTTTAGTAGGTGTTCTAATTTAAAATCCGCGGCCAATTCCCAGGGAAAGATTCCAGGTGTTATAGGCATCGAATTTTATATCATGGCCTATGTTCACGAAAATTTCCCATTTTTCGTGAATTTCCCAGTGGGGCTCCACTCCAAACCTTACCAGCCCAAAGCTTTCGCTGGTTTCATATTCTACTCCTCCCCCAGCCACCAGGCTTAGCCATTCTATTGGCTGAAAGGACAGCGCACCAACAAGCGCGATAGGATTTTCTCTTTCGATCACAGATTCTGAACCATGTTCATGTTCTACCTCGAAGGTTTCGATGATCATATCGCTGTGCAGTCCAATGGCCCATTTTTCGGTAAACCAGAAATTATAATCCAGCATCCACGAAGGTAAGACCAGCCATTGTTTTTCGCCATTTTCCACCCCGGTGTTTATATGGGCATGACCAATCCCTAGTGAAATCACATGTTTGTGCCTGTGGTGCTCCTCGTGTTGTTCTTGATGGTTTTCACCTTCCATTTCATGTTCTTCCTGGGCATTCCCCAAAAAGCCCATCAGGCTTATTGCCAGGAGCACTAAAATTGTTTTGTGCGCTTTCATACTTCAGTTGATTGGTTATTAAATTCTATCATTTTAGCTATAATAGCCGAAGACAAACTGAACGCATTCAAATCACCTTCGGCATTTTCAACTAATTAATCTCCAATTTTAACCTACAAACAAGATTAATCCTTATTGCCGGGCCTTGTTGATAAATTCATCAACCACATTCGACATATCAAAGGATTTTCCTCCCTGTACCGGCGGATATTCTGCCAAAGTTTGAAGGTGCTGACCCATCAATTCGCCCATTGGCTGAATGAGCCAGGAAACCTTTTGCATCAAATGTCCGTAAGCATCGGTACTATCGTAACTCTCGTAAGGATCCATCCGAATATTGAAAACCAGCGGCACCGTACGTGGAACTACGTTTGCATAATAATCTTCCTTGGTGGAGAAATGGAATTTCCACGGCCCCATACGCACCGCGGTAAGCTTACTTTCATAATAATAGAAAATATGGTTTCGTTCCGATTTATCTGAATTACCCAACCAGTAATCCAGGTTATTTACTCCATCGATATACTGTTTTTTTTCGTTCATCATCTTATCGGCTACATTATCTACTCCCGCTGCAGCTGCCAGTGTAGTGAACAGGTCCATATGGCTCTGGATACCATTCAATTGCTGGCCAGCCGGGATCTTGTCGGGCCATCTCACCATACATGGTACACGAACCCCACCTTCGTAAGTGGTCATTTTTTCTCCACGGAAAGGAGTAGTTCCTCCATGCGGCCAGGAAGCATGTTCGGGACCGTTATCTGTTGAATATAACACGATGGTATTCTCCAAAAGTCCCATTTCTTCCAGTTGATCCAAAACATAACCTATATCTGAGTCATGCTGAAGCATTCCTGCTCCATAATAATCTGCTTCACTGGTATATTTTTCTACTTTATTTAGCCATTCGTCTTCGATCCTGGTGTACAGGTGCATACGGCTGGTATTTAGCCATACGAAGAAAGGTTCATCCGCATCTTTAGAGCCTTCAATAAAATCAAGTGCTTTCGGGATCACTTCCTCGCGGTCAAAATTCTTCATTCGCTCCTGGGTAAGTGGCCCGGTATCCTCTAAACGCTGTTTTCCTACCGGTCCAAAACGAGGATCGGACGTATTATCAACTTTATCGGTGGCAAACGAATGTATCACTCCACGGGTACCAAATTTCTTTTCATATTCTTCCAGGGAACCGGAATAAGCTTTCCCAAAATTCTGATAATCCCTTTGCTCGGCCTCTTCCTGTGTATTCAGGTGGTACAGGTTTCCGAAGAACTCATCAAAACCATGTACAGTTGGCAAATGCTCGTTTCGATCTCCAAGGTGATTCTTTCCAAAATGCCCGGTACGATATCCGGCTGCCTTCAATACCGCTGCAAGGCTGGGCGATTCTTTCTGCAGGCCTAAAGCATCTCCGGGTTGTCCCACGGTGGTCATCCCCGATCGAATTGGGTACTGCCCGGTTATAAACGCAGCCCGTCCCGCCGTACAGGACGGCTGTGCATAATGATCGGTAAAAATAATTCCTTCTTCTCCTATGCGGTCTATGTTAGGTGTGGTATAGGCCATTGTACCATGTTCATAGGCACTAAGGTTTGTCCAGCCTATATCATCCCCCCATATCACCAGGATATTTGGTTTTTCCTGGGCAAAACCCAATACCCACCAACAGCAAAGGATAAGGCTTAAAAATGATTTCTTCATGGTCTTTCAATTTTAAAGGTTAATACAATTCTTAATGATACTGCTCTTTTTTTCCTGATATGGTTGCTTCCTATAGCTACATAAGATCAGGTTCATAGGATCAAAGGCGTAACAGTTTAAATTCATAGATGTAAAAGGCCAATTCAAAAAAAGCTTAAAATGGCCCGACAACATTAGGGATATTACCATCTTTAAATGGGGATTGTTAATGGCTGTGATATTCAGATTGGTTAGGCTATAAAACAAGCATTAATTTAGTAAAAAAACCACAAACAAACATTACAAGCTACTGTAATACAGATCGATACAGTAATTTCCACACATTAAAACATGCTTTTAACAATGATTTATCTAATTATTAGCCAACAGAAACCTTGAATTGAATAGAAAAAAGAGCTATTTTTTGATTACTAACAAAAAACCTGCAGTGATTTCACTACAGGTTTTAAATTTAAAATTCGTTTTATCCTATTTTGGGTTATACCAGATTGGAGAACTCACTCCTCGTTCCTGATGTACGAGTGGAACTTCATCCGGAAGGGTCAGATCATGTCTTACCTTATCGAATAATGTCCATCGAGGTGTTGGGATCTCCAGTACTCTTACGTAATAAAAGGCTGGTAATGAAGGATCGAAGTCAGGATCGGTCCAATAGGTTGTGAATTCAGTATCCCCAATATCGTTAGTATATTCTGCCGTTTCTAAATTTACTGTATTCCCCACTGCGGGTAGCTTACCATTATTATCAAGTTTACGATCCCCAGACCAGGCCACCTGATAGATCTTTTCCTGGGTCTCACCACTGGCATCTACCCAACCTTTAATCACCTGTAACCTATCCAGGTTTGCTCCTTCCGGATCTTTCATCGCCTGGATCAGGAAAGTTGGTGCTTTATCATTCATAGCAGCGCCAAGCATGGCGCCCATGGCTACACCTTTCTCATATCCATTTTTCGCCAGATCATTTTTATCTTCTTCGGTATAGTCAAACCCTCCAAAAAACCTGATCTTCATACGCGGACCGGTAGTGGAAAAAGTTTCCCTTCTATACATAGCTTCCCAGATATCTTCGCGAGTATTAGATTCTGCCCAGACTCCCATAACACCAGAAGCCGCCATTTCCCATCCCTTATACTGGTCGTTGTTCCCGTCAATAAGTGGGAAATTCCATCTCTCTTTATTGCTGGGTTCCACGGTTTTGAACTTTCCATAGAATTCATCTTCCTCTAGGGAGGATATTCCCGTATGTGCATCTGTAGCGCTATTAGAGCCATACATAAATGGATTAACTCCCAGCTCCTGTTGGATCCTCATTCCAGATTTAAGCCCTTCACGCCAGTATTCGTATTTCCAGGCTTCCTTTGATTTTTTTGGCTTCAGCACCAGGTTGCCACGATCCCAGAGTTCATAATCGGCGAATTCGTCTTCCGGAGAAAGAAAAGGATGCGCTTCGCTCTGGCCTTTATATTGAAATAATTCCATGAGTCTTTCGTATTTCTGCCTCATTTCGGCCCATTCACTGGTCATAGGTGAACCATCAAATTGCTGCTCTTCATACATCCGGCCATTAGACATATTCCCATTATGCGGAATGGCCAGCAGTTTGTCGCCTGTCTGCGCTTCATAATTTGCCATCCATTCCCAAAGTTTCTTTGGATCTTCAGTCTCAAAGGTTGTAAGTGGTAAGATATCACGGGCCTGGTCGCCACCTTCCTTATAGATGATATTCCTGTGAAGATTATCGCCACCACCGGCATTAACCGTCCATTCGTAAGCAGTAAAAGTGGTGAAATTACCGGGTTTGTAGAATTCTTCAGCCGCATCGATCGTCTTGTTCCAGGCCGTTTTCATCCATTTGGGGTCCATTACCTGTTTTGGCAATTTTCCAGTTGATTGGAGATTGATCACTTCACTTTTGGCATCGGCAGCGGCTTGTTCGCTACCTGAGGCGAAAGCCTTGTTCCACCTTTGCAGGACCTCACTTTCCATCATTTCAGCATTTCCATCAATCACTTCATTGATGGTTCCCATTCCGTCGGAATGATCAGTGATCATAAACCAGTCATAGGGTCTTGATATTTGTGTTTTTATTCCAGAATTTGAAGTGACTTCTTCACCTGTGGCATATCTATAAGCATCGGTTGGAGTAAGCGTAGCTCCATCAAGGCCGGCATCAAATGACCAGCCGGTGTGTACATGAGTGTCTCCAAAATAGGCTTCCTTAAGCTCATTTCTTTCTATCTGCTCACGATCTGCACGGGTTGAAGAAGATTCATTTTCGGTTTTTTCCTTTTTTTCATCTCCGCAGCTCCAGAAGAGACAAATGCATAACAGTATCCCAAGTAATTTTATAGCATTTTTCATAATTGGTAGTTTTTAATACACAAAACCTTTTGGTTAAAAATTTTTCCAATGGCGAGCGTTAAGATACTAAAAAACTGTATATGAGTAAAATAGAAAAATAATTAGCCTGTAGTTGGTTATATAACAGGCTTATTTTATAAAATTTCATGTCTTATTCCAGGTTATACCAGATTGGTGAACTATATACCCGCTCCTGAATAGTGGCAGGATGATTGGTTTCCTTCACATCGATTCCCAATTCTATAGCGTCCAATAATGAATACCTTGGCGTTGGAATTTCCAATACCCTAACGTAGTAAAATGCGCTCTGGCTGGCATCAAATTCAGGATCGGTCCACAAGGTTGAGAGTTCTGAGGCTCCAATGCTGTTAGTATATTTCCCGGTTTTCAGATCTACGGTATTTCCAACTTTTTCGCTGCCATCGGTTCGGTCTCCGGAAAGGGCTACATCAAATACCTTTTCTTTAGCTTTTCCATCGGTACCCAGCCAGCCTTTGATCACCTGAATTCGGTCAAGGTTTGCGCCATCTGGATCTTTCATCGCGGCGATCATAAAACTCGGAGCCTTGCCATTGGTATTCCGAAGATCTCCACCCATGGGCACGCCTTTGTCATAGCCTGTTTGAACCATATTTTCATCCTCGAGATCATTTTTAGAATAATCAAATCCTCCAAAGAATCGCAAGGTGATCCTTGGGCCGGTAGTTGCATAGACCTCTCTTCTTTTAAAAGCGTCTACCAGACTTTTGCGGGTATTCGATTCGGCCCAAACACCAACCCAACCAGCAGCACCCATGTCCCATCCTTTTGAAGAACCTATCCCGGTTGGATGTGATCGTTGTTCTGGTTTGGCGTCATGCTGACCTTTACCGGCAAAATTGGTCTCCTCTATGGCACTCATCCCGGTATGAGAATCACTACTCCCAATCAGTCCTACTTTATAAGGGTTCGTTCCTATTTTTTTTTCGAGTTCCAGACCTCTCATTAAACCGGTTCTAACGTAATCTGCAACAGTAGGGTCTGGTCTGGTTCCGTCGGGAGTTAATGCAAAATCATAGGTTTCAAAATCGGCAAATTCATCATTCGGCGAAAGTGCGGGGTGGGTTTCAGAATCTCCTTTTATCTGGGTGACCTCTATGTTCTTTTCCCATTTCATTCGTTGTTTGGCATAGGCCTCATCTACCGGTTGCCCGTTCAGGCGAACTTCAGGAAACATAAGCCCGATACTAATATTTGGATTATGTGGAATTGCAACGAAACTTGCTCCAGTTTTGTTACTAGTCTGGTCCAGCCAGTCCCAAAGATCTTCCGGATCATCACTGCTTAATGCACTGTATGGAATGAACTGCTTAGCTACATTTTCATCTTCAGGCATAAATATTACCCGGTGAAGATTGGCACCACTGTTATTCGAGGACCATTCCCATCCTATAAGAGTAGTAAATGTTCCTGGATCGTTAAATTTCTGGGTGGTTTCAAGATAATTGTTCCAGGCTGTTTTTCTTTTATCACCTCCAAAATCACTAATAAGATCTTTTGAAGTTAAATTTGCCTCATTTGGCTGGTCAAAGGCAGCATAATTAAGAATGTCATAGATCTTCTGCATTCCTTCTTCCTTGGGTTCCGGAGCAATTTCCAGGAATTTTTCTGCAGTTTTGGTATCGGCGAAACCAGGAACCCCATCATACATGAGAGCAATAGAGCCTAATAATTCGGCATGGTCTGCGATTACCATAAAATCCAATGGTTTGGTTAATTTCATGGTTTCACCGGTGGTAGGGCTTTCTACCGCTTCACCCCTGGCAAAACGAAACGCGGTCTCTGGAGTGGAATTGGGTGTTCCGAATAAATAAACATCAAAAGAATTTCCCGTATGCTGGTGGGTATCCCCCCAGTATACATCTTTTAAAGGATTAGACTTGATTTCCTCTGTTTCAGCTACATTAATTTCCGCAATGTCCTCCTGATCTTCTTTTTTTTCATCTCCGCAGCTCCAGAAGAGACAAAGGCTTAATAGTATCCCAGTTGATTTTAAAACATTTTTCATAGTTGGTAGTTTTTTATTTTCACAGAAATTATCATTTGAAAAAAGTGAACATTAAAATACGAAAAAACTCATATTTTACTCTCTTAAAAAACTGTATTTCATTTGTTTAGCATTCATAATTATATCCAATAGTGAATATTAGTCATGGAAATTAGCGGCCAGCAGATGACAAAATCCTTTAAAATTTAACCGAGGATCTCAGGCCCAGAAAAACTGCTGTATCACTGTCTTCGATAATCGGTTTAATTATTTGGACATCAGCACCTATGGAAAACCAAGGGGTCGCCCAATATTGATAAAAGGTCTCAATACCTATTTCATTTCGAAGCGGTATACCCACGGCTTCGGCTCTATCATCTATGATGCCGCTGAGTGAATAATCATAAAAAGCCAATCCCCAGGTATCCTGGGATCGGTTACTGATAAAACTGTTACCTCCAAGTCCTAAAAGAAGACTAAAATCTACAGGATTGGGATTCCCATCGGATAAAGCAACCTGCCCAAATATACCCCAGGATTTGTTTTCATCCAGCATTTGCAGTGGGTGATTAAAACTATAACTAGCGTAATAGCGATTCTTTTTGTCGGTAACCGGAATACCAGTTGGGGGATTAATATCTCCCAACGAATATAAATTGTCACCATCCTGGGAGCTATAGGCCAAACCAAGGGCATGATTTCCCTCTGAATTACCTATTTTTACTTTCCATCCGGGTGAAACCGACAGTACCACACCTTCATTAAAAGGATTGTCTAAACCAGATACCCCAACCACGCTAACAGGATCATAGACCATAAAAGTCCACTTTAGTTTTTCACCACTAATATTGGCGATGGTCCCAAAAATATAAGGTGGAGTAATTCCTGAAACAGGAGCAGCAAATCCCAAACTCCAGAATGCATCTAATCCTGCCCCACCACTGTAGGTTGTACCCGAAGCCAGATCTATCATATTTATCTTTCCAGCTAGGATTTGATTTCCAGGTTTCCAGCTGTATACCAAGTATACACTACTTATATCAAAACGTTCGCCATCCTCATATCCCGGAAAGGTAATGGCGGTATTCTTAGGTATTAACACCTGTCCTGTTCCAAAAAGAGTATTTCCAAAATTATATTCAGCTTTTGTGACCAGAGTCCAGCGACTTAGTCCTAGGCTTTTAGCATTAAATTTTAAATCTATCTGGGCTTTACCATTAAAAACTGATTTTTTATCCCCAGTGCCTGCCACAAAGTTCTGATTGAAGACAGTAAGCCGGGGATTGATGTATAATCCGTTTGATTCCAGGCTATCTCTGGTTCCATTCCAGTTTCCCAGCAGGTATTTTCTGTCTGCTTTATCTTGAGCCTGAAGATTGAGTCCCATGATGAAGACACAAATCAAGAAAGGAATTCTTATATGTGGTACATTAAACTTCATTCTTTTCGATAAACGCTTTTTCCTCCTTTTATGCTTTCTAGCACCTCAATTGTATGAATTTGCATAGGATCGATCTTCAATGGATTTTTATCCAGGATTACAAAATCGGCTATTTTACCTTCTTTAAAACTACCTTTGGTGTTCTCTTCAAAGTTTTGCTGTGCTCCCCAAATCGTCAAAGATTGAAGGGCTTCATAAGGCGTTATTCTTTGATCGGGACCTAAAATTTCCCCAGTGCGGGTTACGCGATTTACCGTAGCATCATATACCCGCATCGATTTTGGAAAAATTACGGGTGCATCATGGTGCGAGGTTAAATTTATTCCAGCATCTATCACATCTCTGCAAGGTGAAATGTAGCTGGCCCGTGGTTCTCCTAAGACCGATTCCCTGTGCCAATCACCCCAATAAAAGGTATGTGTGGGAAACAAGGAACAATACATACCTAGTTCCTTGACTTTAGGAATTTGATCTTTGCGCAAGGTTTGACCATGAATAATGGTAGATCGATGGTCTGAATAACCATACTTTGCTTCAGCATTTTCAACAGCCTTTAAATATTGGTCTATAGCGGCATCGCCATTAGTATGACAGATAATTTGCCATTGATTTTTAAAGGCCTGCTCCAGGTATTTCGTTGCTTTCTCATCATCCATGATGGGGAAACCCTTATAGCAACCTTCCTTTCCTGCCGGGTTAACATGATAGCATTCTGTTAACCAGGCCGTCTTACCTTGTGGGGAACCATCTAAGGTAAGTTTCACACCACCCACACGATAATGATTTTTATAGCTGCGATCTTTAGAATAATAGTTGCTATCCATAGAAAAACCAGGATCATCTATATCCGGAAATGAGATGATATCCAGGTAAAATTTACCCTGGCTGGCAGCTTCATTAAAGATCTTCATCTGGTCTGGAGTAGTACGTCCGTCCTGCACGGTTAAATACCCATTACTTGCATATTCATGCTGTGATTTTTCAATACATTTCATATTGAATTCTTTATCACCCTTGCCCAGTAAAGGAAACAATACTGCATAAAGCGCTTTTTCTTCTAGGACACCGTTGGGAGTACCATCGGGATTTCTTCTTAAATGACCACCTTCAGGATCCTTGGTGTCTTTGGTATAGCCCACAAGTTCCATGGCTTTGGTGTTGATGACTCCCAGATGTTCGGACTGATGAATTAATATTACTGGAAGTTCGCTGCTTATCTTATCCAGATCGGTAGCCTTAGGATGGTCTTTTTCTGTTAGTTGTGAATCATCATAACCATGCCCGATAATCCAGCCAAACTTGCTGACTATGAACTTTCCATCTTCAGAATTCATCCATTCATTAGTAGCGTCTAAAACACCCTGAACGCTGGCAGCCGGCCCATCGGGTGGCGGTAATAAATTTGCGACAACAGAAGCGAACCCGGTATTATAAAAATGGCCATGGCCATCGATAAATCCGGGAACCATAGTCTTGCCTTGAAGATCGATCTGGTTAGCTTTGGCGTAAGCAGAAACAGCATCAGCTTTGTTGCCAACAAATAGGATCCTACCATTCTGTTCAACCACCGCTTCGGCATAGATAGGCGCGTCACCTTCCATGGTGATAATGTCACCATTAAGATATATTGAAGTAGATGTATTTTCTGTTGGTTGAACCTGGGTCTGGGCTGTATTAAAATGAAGCATGCAGAACACCCACAATAGCCTAAAAAAATTTTTCATAGCCATTAAATTTTGATTAGAAGAAATCCTGACTTGGTTAGAATATTTTAAAATGGAAATTAAGATACAAAATATTTGGTCTAAAAAGTTGAATTTCAGTTTTATATATTTTTTTCAGTACCCAGAATGGTAAAAATTATAAGGTACATCTTGATGGTTACGATCAAAGCGAGATCTTATTGAACAATGGCAAAACCGAACGTAAAGAGTTCTTTTATTTTACTGAAACCACTTTGCACGGTATGCGCTATGGCGATTGGAAAGTACTTTTCAGAGACCAGGAAAAATGGTTCAGGTCTCCGCAACCGGAATTATCGACTCCGTATGTCATCAACCTTAAACTGGATCCCTTTGAAAGATTCATTGAATCCCGTGGTTATGATGAATGGGCTGAAAACCGAAGCTGGGTTCTGGGACAGGTAGGCGGACACCTTGCCGCATTCCTGGAGAGTTTTGAAGAATTTCCCCCGAGCCAGGAAAGCTTTTCGGCTCAGCTGGGTGATTTTAATTCTATGATCCAAAAGGCTGGCTCTAATTAAATATGCAGGCTGCCTAAAAAGCCATATTTCGTCATTCTGAACTTTTTCGGGTTCTTCTCATTTATAATTAGTTGAGATTCTGAAATAAATTCAGAATGACGAAATTCAAATCAATTAAAGCCACGTCAACCTGCCCGATACTACAGGACTTTCAGGTTCTCTCCATTCGGGTGTTCCGTGGAGATTCTGAAATAAATTCAGAATGACGAAATTCAAATCATAGGGTGCCGCGTCAACCTGTCCACATACTTAGAGAGTTTCAGGTTCTTGTGCTTTTCAGGTTTCACGTCAACCTGTCCCGATACTTCGGGAGTTTCAGGTTCTCTTTTTTTTACCGTAATCAAGTTGTAGAGATTCTGAAATAAATTCAGAATGACGATTTTCTAATTTTCAGACAGCAAATATTTTATTCAGAAATCTTTTGCAGACTCTGTAAATTCTTAAATACCACCTCCTGAAAATCCAGGTTTTCCGGCTGTCCGAAAAGCGGGTTTACCACAATCGAGGTCACGCCCATTTCCTCCAAGCCATCTTTCATAGCTTTGGAAGGCTCGTCTTCCCAGATCAGGTAGGTTTTCTGGCCTTTTTTAGCCAGGTGTTCTATTTCATGCTTTTTATCGTGGTTCCATTCATCTGAAGGCTCCCAGTGCAGGCTCTCACCTTTTAATCTGTAAGCATCCTGTAAATATTGATAAACCGGGTGGGAATAGATCAACTGAACTTTTTCAGGGTCTATCTCCAGGTCCTGATAATTTTGGTGCAATTCCGTAAGATTGTTCTTTAGCTGTTCGAAATTAGCCTGGAATTCCTCACTTTTTTCCGGTGCCGTGTTTTTAAGCGCTTCGTTCACTTTCTCAGCCTGGGCGATGGCCAGCTCAAGATCCAGCCAGGTAATGCTGGCCGTGCCTTCATGGGTATGTTCGCCACCTTCCCCGTGACTATGGGTAAATTTTTCGCCCAGCGGAAGCATTTTATCTTCCAGGCCTGCCGTGGAATTTACCATATCCTCATCATTAAGCGAAACATTGGTCAGCCATTTTTCGAAAGTGGCACCATTCAACAGGATTAGATCGGCTTCCTGCATTTCCACGATCTGTTCTGCCCCTGGAACCCAACCGGAAGGATCGGTTTCTTCTGAAGCAGGAAATTTAAGATCTATGGCTTCCCCGCCAATTTTATCAGCAAAATAATAAAGCGGGTAGTTGCTTACATAAACTACAGGTTGTTCTTCCGGCTGTTTAGATTCTTCCTGCGGACTTTCCTTTTCTTTATCCTTACAGGAAACAAGGCAGATCAAAAATGCTAAAATTAGACTGGTCTTTTTCATGAGATTAGTTTTTCTATTAGTGGGATTCCGTAGTTCCCCATGGTTAAAGTTAAGATTCCTGATAAAATGATGGCTAAAATTAGCACAATTCCAATTTCAATTCCCAGCACGCTGCTTACAAAATTACGGGAAGCGCCAATATGTTTCATGGTAGTGATCTCAGCTTTTCTAAGTTTGATGGAAAGTGCAAACACAAAGGCCAGGATCGCCAGGCAGGCAATGCCAATAATCACTCCGGCCAGAATTAGAAGATCCCTGATAGAGATCATGGTGTCTACCAGCTCTGAGATCACTTCCTCCGGGACCAGCATCTGCACTGAATTCTGGTTATTTTCGTAACGTCCACGCAGCATCAAAGCCGATTTACGATCGTTGGGTACCACGATAATGGCGTTCACAGGATAATCTCCCGGATCGTCGTGAAAATGAAAAGAATTGATATTTTCCGGAGTGATTTCTGTATAAGATAGTACTGCGGGACTGGCTACAGCTCGGTTTTCATTTTTATTGAGCAGTAAGGTGTCATTTACTACCTGTTGCAGATCCTGGTGACCGTGAGCTTTTCCTGAAATAACCCAAGTGGTCTTGATATCGGTAAACACAGCTTCATCATCGGGGGTACCGGTCTCTTCTAAAATACCAACCACGGTCATTTTAAGAGGAAAACTGCCAGCCACATCAAAAGCTCCTGAAGGCGATGAGATCACCGAACCTCCAACTTCAGCGTTCAGCTTTTTTGCGGTATTTACACCCAGGACGCATTCGCCTAAAATGGCCATTTTTCTGCCTTCTTTTAATTCCAGATTTCTGAATTCAAAATATGCTGAAGTAGTACCTACAATAGGTTGTTCCTTTACCTGGTATTCGATATTCAGCGGGATAGGAATGCCCAAATCCTGTTCTTTAATACTTTCAACTTCACGGAATTCAACGGCATCATTCTTCGGTTTATTGAAATAGAGCGCGCTCAGGCTTAATTCGGTTTCGCTGCCTTTTGCACCAACAATTAATGGTGTTTTTTCTGCCCTGTCCATCAAATCTTCCGAACCTTTATTCACCAGGTAATTCAATCCCAGCGGGATAAAAACGACCAAAGCGATGGAAAGTATGAGTAGCAGGGTTTTACCCCAATGAAATTGAAGGTATCGCCAGGCTATGTAAAAACTGTTATTCATGCCTGCGAGGATCTTTATAATTTGAAAATTCCAGGATGTCCTGTACCCGGTCGAACCTGTTCAAAATTTCTTGATCGTGCGTGACCATTACCAAAGCAGTTTTGTTCTCACCGCAGTAGGAAGCTATAATGTCCAGAATATGATCCCGGTTCACCGGGTCCAGGTTGGCGGTTGGTTCGTCACAGATAAGTAGCTCCGGTTGAGTGATCAAAGCCCTGGCAACAGAAACCCGCTGACGTTCCCCTTGCGAAAGATTGGCCGGAAATCGTTTCAGCTTATCTCCAAGTCCCATAGAAGTAGCCAGGGTTCTTGCCCTTTCTCTGGTTTCGGCTTCCAGGCTTAAAATTGGATTGATCCTGAATGGAAGCAGGATGTTATCCACCACATTCAAATATTCCAGTAACTCGAACTGCTGAAAGATAAGTCCCATCTTCACTAGCCTGAGGTCTTTCATGTCCTGTGAACTTAGTTTGTTCAATTCTATATCTCCCATCCGGATACTCCCTGAATCTTGCTTAATGATTCCTGAAATTAGATTCAGCAAAGTCGTTTTTCCACAGCCGCTGGGCCCGGTAATACCCAGTTTTTCAGATTTGCCAACACTAAGTTTAGGGATATTTAATTTAAAAGAATCCCTGGAATAGGCAAAGCCCACCTGGTCCATCCTGATCACAGGTTCGAAGCCGCCATCACTTTCCGATCTTCGGAGGAGAGACTTATTTTTGAGATCTTCCATTGATTATCTATAGATTTTAAGGCAACGGTGCCGGTATATGAATTCTTGCGGTAATGTATATGTTTTAGATGTCTTACCCGAGCTGTAACGGTCCATTTTACGGGATATTCAAAAATATCAGAGTCGGTTTTTTGTGCCGGGTCTCCGAGCTCATTTAATTTTACCTCTTCAACGCTAACTTCTGCACCTTCTCTCAATCCCATGCTCAGCCTGCGTCGGCTATCGAGGTAAACATTGTCCAGCAGTTCAGCATCTACATTTTGGCTAAGCGCTTCGAAAAGTTTCTCCTCATCTTCTTCATTAAAGGCGGTATAGGTATTGGATAATACATTTTCCATAACGAGCTTCATCCCTTGCTTATCAAGCTTTTGTGCTTCATACCAGGGATTTTTTATGCCAAAATGAAATGGCAGAAGAATTAGGGCCAGTACCAGTAGACTTATGCTAAGCAATGGTTTCCGGGTTTCCAGATTCATTTGCTTGTGAATTCTTCGGTTTCTAGGCCAGGCAATAATGGTAAATATCAATAATATAAGGCTTAGAATAGGCACTGGAAGAATTCCATTCACATATTCTGAAGCCAAACTATCGAAATATTCCTCCAAAAATAGGTTTCCGAAAAACATCAATCCGAAACTCAGAAGCAAGAGTCCCCAAACTCTATGATACATTTTACTAGTTGACCTTTTAGGCAGAATTCCTGCTATCATCCCAATCAGAAATATTGCCATGGCGAGATAGCCAATAGATCTGGCCAGTGGAAAAGACAAATTATCGTTTGCATAACTTCCAAGGATATTTCCGGCCAATACGGCTCCAATAGTGATATTTACCAGAAAAAATATTCGGGGTGTTACCGGTTTCAATAAATTGAAAACAAGGCTTAACAAGATCAGGCCAAGTAACATAATCTCAGCATACGGAATGGAAAATCCATTCATTAAAAGGATCAGACCGAAGACTGAAAAAATAGCGAAACTAAATCCGGAAGCCAATAAGTTTCGCCTCGAAATGAGAAGGGGAATAAGCAAGATAAATAAAAGACTTATGCCCGGTATTTGCGGCAACATGGAAGTTGTTCGCCAGAACAGACTGAGCTCAAAAATTAAAAGACCTAAGCTCAGTGAGCCTATAATGATAGAAAGCGCAGGCAAAAACTTTTTATAAACCTTAAAATATTTCAGGATATTTTTTAGTTGCGAAAAAAGTATGACTACCAGTAAAAGCCCTAGCGCGATACCAAGGCTAAAAAATATGGCAAAAACTAACTCTTCACCTGGAGTAAGTACCAAATCGATTTTTTCAATACTCAACAGATTCCCCAGGAATAGCCCGGGCACCAGGATCAAAAGTGATGAAAATTGGATATTTTGTAATCCAGAAGTTTTTAAGCCTAACAGCAAGAGTGCAATAAGAACGCTTACGGGGAACATCCAGCCGGGGATTTTTATCAGCTCGAAGTTTCCCAGGAAATAGCCGGTTAAAATGGATAGAAATAAGAACAGGTAGTATTTTTTCCTGTTTTTAACCTTCAGTAAAAAAATGAGTCCGAATACCAGCAAATAAAAATAGTGCTGTAAAAGCATGGTTCTTGCACCCTTGAAAGTTCCGGTTTTTAATAATTCTAAGAAACCTGGTGGATATGGCACTTCAAAATAGGCCATGGAGGGACTCAATTTCTTATTAAAACTTCTGCCATCCAATAAATTGATCACCAGTAAAATTTCTACCTGGCTTCCCTGCAGGCCTTCGATACCAATTTGCTTTCCATAGAACGGTTCTTCATTACAGGAAATTTTCCAGCTAAGATTTTTGGAATAAGCCGTACCGGTAATTTTCGGTTCACTTAGATTATTACAGGTCCCAGGCAAAATGGGACTGGCTTTGATCACCTTTCCATTTATTACCGGTAGGGTAAAGAAAACGTTAAAAACCCCGGGTTCGGTTTCGGTGAGTTCCAGCCTGGCCGGATAAACGATATCAGCTCTGAAATCTGCTGGTTTTAGCAGGCAGATCCCCAGTAGAACAAGAAAAATGAACTTTTTGAAAGAATTATTCATTCATCAGGTCTTTAGCCATACCCTCGTAGACAACATCATATTGCTGCCTTAATTCTGTATAAAACTGCTCCTTGGCAGCCTGCGCCTCTTCGTACTGAAGTTCGGTAATGATATTTTCACGTACCACCTCCAAAGGCAAAGTTTCCGAGGTTGTTATTTTAGTTATATAAACCAGGTGCCAGCCAAAACCTGACTTTACCGGGCCTTCCCAGGTCTGCAATCTCATGCCTTCGAGCGAACTTTCAAAATTTGTTCCAAGGGCCCTTACTATAGTGTAATCATCGGCCTCTTTAAAATCCTTTTGAAGCATACCCTTTTTTCCTGGAAGGTTTTCGGAATTGGGCGGAATATTTTGAGAGTTCAGTCTTTCGGCGATCTTTTTAATTTCTTCCTCTTCCCTGCTGCCGTCAAAATTAATCTGGGTGAACGTATATTCTGGTGAACTGAAGAACTTATCTTTTCTAAGATCATAATAGGCTTTGATGGCCTCTTCAGAAACCGATTTTTCCTGAGCCTGAGATTCAGCCATCATATTCATTTGCATGATCAATCCTCTTCGAACCATGGCATTGTTCTTATCCAGATTCTGATTGAGGGCTTCGCGATACAGGATCTCTTCGCGAACGTGATTGGCAAGCAAACCATTTAATTCCTCTTCGGTAGGCATACGGTTCCAGGTACGATTCCAGCTGGCAATAAGCTGGGCCACCTCGGCGTTACCAATCAACACCTTTTTGTCCTCTGCACCGGGGGTTTTAGGCCCGAAAACGATTAACAGAATTGCGGCCAGGGAAATACCCATAAGCAGGATCTGAAACCAGGGCTTTTTTAGAAGGGCAGACATATAATAGCTTTATATTAACGATTCAAGGATTTGTATTCCAACAGCAGTGAAGCGAAATTCAAAAAAAGATACACTTTTTTTGATTATACCCATAGCGAATAAAATGAAAATGGAGCAAAAAAAAAACCGCCTGCTCAACAGAAACGGTGTTTTTCCAGAATGGTTAATAAATAAACTTAATCCAATTCTCCTTCTTTGGCTGCCGCTACCATGTCATCATTGGCGTAAATACCTAACTCCACTCTGCGATTCTTGGCGCGGTCTGCTTCCGTATTTTCATATTTAGGCTGAGTCTCACCATACCATTTGGTGGTTAATCTTGACGAGCTCACTCCCTGGCTTACTAAATAATCGGCAACGGCCTGGGCTCGCTTTTTGGAAAGTTCCATATTGTAAGCTTCTTCCCCGGTATCATCAGTATGGCCTTCAATTAGGATGTTCGTATCATCATATTTCTGGAATACGCCAGCAACACTTTTTAGCTCATCTTTATAAGACTGACTAATTTCTGCGGAATTGATCTGGAAGGCCAGGCTGGAATCGAAGGTCATATTTATACCTTCCCCAACTCGGGTAACATCGGCAGTAGGGACGGCCTGCTCCAGTTCTTTGGCCTGATCGTCCATGTGTTTTCCTATAAGGTTACCTGCGGCACCTCCAATAGCAGCTCCTGCCAGAACACCCCACACGCTACCTTTGGAAACGGCTGCTCCTAAAAGGGCTCCACCGGCTGCTCCGGCAGCGGTTCCTTTTTGTTGTTTATTCCAGGAGCCACAGCCAAGGCAAAGGCTTACAACTAATAATAATGTGATCGTCTTTTTCATAATATCTAAGTTTTAATTGCATACCAAGGCGGCGAACATATCCTTATTCATATCCCGCCAGCCCATTTCCAGAGCCTTATTGAGATCTGTACACAGGTCTTCTTTCTCCTGAGCAGTCATTTTCGCTTTTAATTCCTGGGCATTATTGGTTCCATATTTATTATCCATTTTCTTTAGCCAGGCTTCACTTCTTATCTTATACATCTCCATATCGTTCTTTCCAGCAGCCTGGGCTTCATCGTAAGCCATGAATGCATTGTCATAATCTTCAAAATTCACGTAGATGTCTCCTTCCTGGATCATAATATCCGGGTTACCGGGATCCAGTTCCTTGGCTTTATCCAGATAAAAGAAGGCAGAGTCTGGTTGATTTAGTTGCCGGCTGTACAAGGCTCCCATAAGAGCATAATTAGATGCTCTTTGCTGAGTATTCTGATTCATCTCCGTTAGAGAAATGACCTCTCCCAAAGATTCTTTTGAAGCCTGAATATCTCCCTTTTTATTTTGAGCAACAGCTTTTTGAAACCATGCATTCAAACTTTTTCCTTTGGTGACGTCCAGGGCAAGATCTGCCTCGTTTATTGCCTTGTCATATTGTCCGAGGCCATTAAAAGCTTCGGCTTTGGCAACACTTCTTAATTCACGTGCGTCTTTGGTCTTACAATCATTAGAAAATTCATCAAGAAGGCTAAGTGCATCATTATAAGCTTCCTGGTCCAGAGAAGCCTGGGTTTTCTGGTAAATTTCCTGGCATTTCTTTCCCATGGTGAAGGTTTGTGCATGGACATTTTGAAGACAAAAAAAACTAAAGCATAAAATTATTTCACGTATTCTCATAACTGTAACATTATTGAACTCGATTACAGATCAAAATCATTAAAGAAGTTTCTCACAGAACTTTCACATAAGTAAAGGGGTAGGAATTTTATTATGATTATAAATTTAAAAATAAAAACAATATAAAACACTGAATAGCAGTTAAATAAAAATGTTTTAATCAGATTTTATAAATTGTTCAATGGAACGAGCTTCAATTTTCCAAATCCTAATTTTCCGTAAGAAAAGGCCAATTAAAATTTTGGGATTAAAAAGTGATTTGGCTTGTTTTAGATCCAATCACAGGGATTAGTTTTCAGGTTCATTTTTAAAGCTGAACATCTTCAGGTAGAACGTATAGCCTATTAAAAGCCCAATATTACTATACCTGGCATTTGTGATAGTAGTGGTGCCTTCTACCAGATCTACGTTGTTTGGGTCAAAGTTTCCAGTTTGTTCATAATTACCCGTATTTCCTGTACTGTACAATAATCCCAGGCTAAGACTGCTATTCTTATGGTCTATGGTAACACCTCCAGAGAAGTGGTAAATATCCCAGCTGCTGATCGTGGTCTTTATTCCTGTTCCTTCATTCAGCTGGTCATCAAAATAAGACATATCATTTCTACCGCTGAAAAGCAGGGAAATGGTCTCATTCAATTTATGTTCATACCCAACCGCAATATTCAAAACAGATTTTGCGGCAGCCCTGTTTCTCAGGAAAGCGTCACTTTGTAGCTGCGGAGCAAGTTCAGCAGGCCGTACAAAAGAACCCGGTGTAGGTTCCATGATATTGTAAATGTCTATTCCGGAAAAATACTGCACAGCTATTCCAGCGCTGGACCTGCCTTTTTCATAATTCGTTCCCAGAGCAACTGAGAAAGGAGATTTAAATTTAGATTTTAATTCTGCCTGCCGGGCTGTTGCCACACCGCTAACACGTTCATTATCATCGTTAAGGTATATATTCCTTAGGGCAATGTTCGAGGCGAGGGTGCCATTACCAAAAAGGTTAAGGGAAGGAGTAGTTACAGTGAGGCCGGAGCTCCAGTTTCCTTTGCGATAAACTGCTCCAAGTTTAGCCGCATACCTAACATTATAGTATTCCACATTCTGATTCTGGTTGGCACCAACGAGAGTCCGCTCCTCATCATTCATAAAAACATAGGTAGAAAAGTTTCGTTGATAAGAATGTGAACGAACAGTAAAAAGGTTGCTGAACCCTATAGACCAGTTTTCATTTAATTTCCGGCCCAGGCCTATAGCGAAAATTAATTCCGATGTTTTGGTAGTTACTCCGGCCTCGGCAACGAATTCTTCCAGGCCAGTACTTTCATCAGCCGGAATAAGGTCTTCGTTTCCTTCAAGCCTGGCTATACCCTTAAAACTAAAATCTACCGGGGTGATAAAGGCATAACCTATTTTCCATTTCTGTTCTTTAGTATTTATCATTCCTCCAGCGAGCAATGGAACAGAACCAACTTGTGCGCTTTCAAAATCGGCCTGCTGCCCCAAGGCGTTCTCTACCCGTATATTTCCTAATCTATATGCATTCGCATTTATAGATATGGACGAATTATCCAGTAATCCCAGAGCGCCTGGATTGTAATAGATCATCGTATTGTCATTGGTTCCTCCCAGGACTGCACCGGAAAGTAGGGCAGACCTTGTTCCAAATTGCTGGGACCAGTAGTGAGAGTCCTGCGCATTGATTATTCCTGAGAAATAGAAACTGATGAAAAATAGAATAATTGATCTTTTCATATCCCATTAATTTAGTTTTTCGTATTGGGGGTAGAAAAGTTTATTCTTTTAAAACACCGTCTTTTACCAGTTCTTTTATCATAGCTTCAGTATAATCTCTGGCAAAAGAGTCAATATTGGACGGATTGGTGGTTTTGGATTGGGCAGACCAGATAAGTTCCTCTGAACTGGCGTCGTACAAATTACTTTCCAGGAAATAGACCTTATCGGTTTTGTAATAGCCCGGATCATAGGTCATAGGATACATGGTGTTATAATAACTGTAGAAGTTGCCGT
This sequence comes from Christiangramia lutea, assembly GCF_022489035.1. Taxonomy (GTDB): domain Bacteria; phylum Bacteroidota; class Bacteroidia; order Flavobacteriales; family Flavobacteriaceae; genus Christiangramia; species Christiangramia lutea. The sequence continues at coordinate 838,403 of NZ_JAKVTV010000001.1, read as the reverse complement.
AATACCCTCCATAGGTCATTGGTCTGTAATACGTGGTACTTCCAGGCACATACCTGGTCTCAGATTCCTTATCTAAAAGCGTTACCGTAAAAATAGCATCAGCATTTTGAGCCTTTACTTTATCCAGAATCTCTGTTTTAGTTGGCTGATTATCTAAAGTGAAACTTTTGCTGAAAGTCTGCCCGCTGGTGCTAACCTCAATACCTCTTTCTCGCGCTGCAGATGCAAGGTTGTTCTCAACAGCATTCTGCACATTGGTATTTGGTGTAAGCGCAGCGATAAATACTTTTTTATAGGATTTGTCAGCGGGAATGTTTTCACTGGTCCATGCTCCAACGATTTGTGTATTAGTTCCACATGAAATTAAAAACAGGACGAATAGCACACTTAAAATTCTGGTTTTCATAGGTGTAAAATTTTTATCGATATTTAATAGTAGTTACAGGTCGGTGCCTTCAGGAATGTAGAATTCAGAGCTGCCGGCTATTAAATATAGTAATTTAAACCTTATAAGTGTTTGTTTAATAGGTGTTTGAGTGGTTTTTTGTGTTTATTAAATGAAAATTATAGATCTCATCCCTCATTTCTGCTAAGATCGAAGCCTATTGAAGGGGTTTATCACTTAAAATGTTAAATATCAGAATACTGCATTTTAAAATGTGCAGAGTCTTTCTCTAGCCTCTGGATTTAACTATTTCCGGAGCATTTCTACCGTAGCCACGGTTCTAAAGCCTAGATGATCTGAACCTGAATCAAGGGCCTGAGGCATTTTCGCTGTGATACGATAACTGGCACAATAAGATTCATTGCACAGAAACGAGCCGCCTTTAATCACTTTTTCCTTCTCATAAGGATTTGCCGGATTATAGGGTTTCTCGGGACCCAGTGGATTAATAACTTCTCCCTGTTCCAAAAGTTTTTGATAGTATTGCTCGTCATACCAGTCTTTGGTCCATTCCCAAACGTTTCCTGCCATATCGAATAATCCAAGGCTGTTAGCTGGAAAGGATTTAACCGGGGCTGCATATTTAAAACCGTCTTCAGGAATGTTTTTCAAGGGAAATTCTCCCTGCCAGGTATTGGCTAGAAAATTCAATTCTTTTTTATCATTTCCCCATGTATAAACTCCACCGGGTCTCTTTCCATGTGCTGCGGCCTCCCATTCAGCTTCGGTAGGAAGCCTTCTTCCGGCCCATCTGCAATAGGCCTGGGCATCTTCAAAGGAAATATGGACTACCGGAAAGTTGTCCTTACCTTCAATTGAACTTCCCGGGCCTTCAGGTTGCTTCCAGTTAGCACCTGTTTTCCATTCCCACCATTGGGAAAAATTAAAGATCTTTAATTCTTCCAGGTCTTTTTTGAAAACCAGGGATCCCGGCCTCAATAAACTGTCGTGGGGTTTTGGGGTTCCGGGTGGGAGCTGCTTTTTTAATTCTTCCCAGTCTATAGGTCTTTCGGCCACTGTAACATAACCGGTTTCTTCCACAAATTCTTTAAAATCTTTATTGGTGACTTCGGTTATATCTATAAAAAAGCCATCCACGGCAACCGGATGTGCAGGTCTTTCCCTTGGAAGTGCCAACGGATCTGACTCGTCTGCACCCATGGTGAAATGCACACCGGAAACCCATTTCATGCCAGGAGGAACATCTACATCGGCTGGTTTCTCAACTAAAATATCACCGATCTCAGGAGTACTTTCCTGGGCTGAAGATAGATCCTTGATCTCCTTGTTCTTATCAGATTTGCATCCTAAGGCAATAAGGCAGAATATTAGAAGTAACTTTTTCATAGGGAAAACTTTTCAGGTCAAAAAATAGCTAATTAATTCCAAATCAGGAAGTATGTAGCTCTAAATTTCAATATTATCTACCAGGTTTGGAAGATATAACAGGTTCGAGTCTGAAGATGATTTGTTCGAATAAATATTGGAGGGGTCTTTTCGTTTTTTTGTTCTTTTTTGGGAATAAGGCCTCATATTTTTCATCAAAATATGCATATCCAAATGGGTTTTCAAATCAATTCGATTAATTTTTAAGAATTATTAATTTGTAGGTTTTCTGGTTATCATTACATTCGGTGACCTAAAATTCTAAATTCCTGCCTTTTTCGGCTAGCCGTTAATCTTAATATGAAGCAATTTTACCTTTGCCTGTGCTTTTTCTTTTCCCTGAATATATTTTATTCCCAGTCCTCAGCAAATAACCAGGCCTTTTTTTCGAAACTTGACTCCATTCAGGGGTATAAAAACCTTGCTATTCTAAACGGTATTTCCTACCGGGAGAATTTCAGGACTATCAATGAAAAACACCCTTATTTTAACGGTAGGGAATTTCAACTGGGTAGCCTGGTTTATGATGATGAAGAGTTTTCTAATATTCTGCTTAGATATGATATTTACCAGGACATTTTAATTGCTACCATAAAAAGATCTGGCGAGGAGGTGTTTATCATTGAGTTAATTACAGACCTCGTAGATTCATTCAGTATTGGAAAACATGAATTTGAAAATTTAAGATCTGTGGAGGATGGCGGAGATCCGGGCTTTTATGAAGTTCTGTATTCCTACGATTGCATGAAAATTTATAAAAAAGAACGCACGAAGCCACTTGATAAAAGAGATAGGAGCGTAGTCTACTATGAATTCGAAAAATTATCTACCGAATATTTTATCTCTGATTCGAACAGTCTCCTTGAGCCAGATCTTTCGGATCTTAAGTATAGATATCCAGATCAAAAAGATCGCTTAAACGATTTCTTTAGGTCTAACCGGTCTCAGAGAAGGTCTAATTATGAGGTTTTTCTTAGAGATTTGGGCAATCTCATTGAGGAGTTCGATTGCAAAACAAAAAAGAACCAGAGCTAAATGAAAAGAATAATTACCCTTATTATCTGTGTTTTTTCATTCTTTTTTTCATCATCCCAGGAAACGGAAAGTTTAGATCTGGAGTTTGAAAATGCCAGGCTGGATGAAGTTTTTAGTCTAATTGAAGAAAATTCAGACTATAAATTCTTCTTTCTGAAGGACTGGATTACAGATACTCGTATTACTAAAAGTTTTCAGGATGTACCGCTAGAAGATATATTGTCAGAAATTTTAGAGGAAACTGTACTTAACTACTATATCCTGGATGATCGCATTATTATTACCGAAAACAACATTGTTCATAAAGACTTTTCATTCCAGACCGAAGAAAAAGAGATCGCAGAACAAACTCCTGAAAGGGTAAATGAAGAGAATATACCTTATTTTCTTGACGAAAATGATAAGGCCGGAGCAATTACTACCCACAAAATCGGGAAGGAATCTGATTCCCGCGGAAATGAATATTACACCCTTACCGGAAGAGTGCTGAACAACAAGGATCAAAGTCCGTTATCTAATGTGGCCATTCTGGTGGAAGGAGAAAACAAAGGTACTCAAACCGATATTGATGGAAATTATAGTCTGCGTTTAAAAGCCGGGCCACATATTTTAATTGCCAGGACTTTGGGGAATGATATTGTAAGAAAAAGAGCAGTTATCTATAACGACGGGACCCTGGACTTTTCACTTTCGGAAAGCCTGGAGCAGTTGAGCGAAGTGATAATTGATTCAAAATCTGACCGAAATGTAAAGGAAGCCTTCACCGGGGTATCGGTGATAGATGTTCAAAGGATCAAAACCATGCCGCTGGTACTTGGGGAAAGAGACCTCCTTAAAGCCGCCACGACTCTGCCCGGAATATCCAAGGCAGGAGAAGGAGCCCTGGGCTTCAATATCCGTGGGGGTAGAGAAGATCAGAACTTAATTCTTCTTGACGATGGGGTTATTTATAATCCTAACCATTTCTTTGGGATCTTTTCAGCTATAAATCCGTTTACCACGGGAAGTGTAGAGATCTATAAAGGAAATATTCCAGCAAAATATGGAGGAAGATTATCCTCGGTTTTCGATATAAGGACTAAAAAAGGAAATACCCAACAAATAGCCGGTGAGGGATCTGTAGGCCCAGTAACCGGAAACCTGGAGCTAGAGGTTCCTATAGTAAAAGATAAATCTTCACTCATACTAGGAGGAAGGGCAACCTATTCAGACTGGATACTTAATACGCTTGATGAAGAGGCGCTGAATAATAGCGAGGCTTCCTTCTACGATGCTATTGCGAATTACAGCCACCAGATAGATGAGAATAACGATTATAATATTACGGGTTATTATAGCCGGGATAAGTTTAGTATAACTTCAGATTCCCTGTATGCCTATAATAACATGATGTTTTCGGGTACTTTTAATCACAGGTTCAACAATGACCTGGAAGGGTCTATCAATGTCTCAAATAGTAATTATGGATTTGATATTGAATACGACAGCCAGTTCGATAACAGCTTTATTTCCAGTTTCGAGATCAATGAATCCAAGCTTAGAATAGACCTGGATCATAGACTGGGCAGGGACCATGAATTAAATTACGGACTTGCCACTAAGCTATACAACATCCAGCCTGGAAGCGTGAGTCCACTGGGAAATGAATCTATCGTAGAGAATAATAGTTTGAACCGTGAAAAAGGGCTGGAATCGGCTCTATTTATTTCAGACGAATTCGAAATTTCTGATAAGTTCCTTTTAAATGCTGGTTTGCGTTTTTCAGCATTTTCGGCTTTGGGTCCTTCAACGGTAAATTCCTACGCCGATGACGCTCCAAAAAGCGAGAATAGTATTACCGGTACCGAAGAATTCGGCAACAATGAAATAGTAAAAACGTATTCGGGCCTTGAATACAGATTTGGTGCACGTTATTCAATATTCGATGATTTTTCGGTGAAGGGCGGGTATAATTCTACCATGCAGTATATCCATACCCTGTCTAATAATACGCTGGTTTCTCCTACCGATATTTATAAACTTTCAGATACCCATATCAAACCACAACGGGCTCAACAGTTCTCTCTTGGATTCTTCAAGAATTTCAATGACAATATGTATGAGCTTAGCGTTGAAGGCTATTACAAGCTTAGTGATGATATTATAGATTTTGAAACTGGGGCAGCTCTATTCATGAACGAGAATATTGAGACCGAGATCATCCAGGGTGAAGGAAAATCCTATGGAGCTGAGTTTTTACTGAGAAAGAATTTCGGAGATCTTAACGGTTGGCTGAGTTACACCTATTCCAGGTCGCTTATAAAGCTGGACAGCGAATACCCGACTCAGAGAGTGAATAACGGAGAATTCTTTCCTTCCAATTTTGATAAGCCGCATGATGTTAGTGTAGTAATGAACTATAAACTTACCCAAAGATTTAGTTTTTCAGCCAATTTTATTTACCAGACAGGCAGACCGGTTACTTACCCTATTGGAAAATATGATTTCAATAATTCACAGTTTGTGGCTTATAGTGACCGAAATCAATATAGAATTCCTGACTATTATCGTCTGGACCTGAGCTTTAATGCCGAGGGAAATCATAAAATTGAAAAACTGGCGCACAGCTTCTGGAGTATCTCTATTTATAATGTCCTGGGAAGAAACAACCCATATTCGGTGTTCTTTGTAACCGATAACGGGGAGGTTAAAGCTTATCAAAGTTCAATTTTCGCCATGCCTATTCCTACGATTACTTATAACTTTAAATTTTAATTCTTTTTGAAGGTTTTTAAAGACATATCACTAAAGCTGAGTTTTTTCGCTGGTATTTTGTTGTTATTGACTTCGTGTGTCGAAGAGCTTGAGCTGGATACAGAGAATTTTGAAAGTATTCTTATCGTAGAAGCGGTGATCACAGATGAGGTTAAAATCCAGGAGATTAAAATTAACCGTAGTTACCGGCTAGAAGAAAACGGACCATCCGAAGTTAGCGATGCTGTGGTGAGTATAGAATCGTCTAATGGTGAAGATATCCTCTTCTATGAAGCCTCCCCGGGCATATATCTTTCTGAAGTGGAATTCAGTGCGGTTCCGGGTACAGAATATACCCTTGAGGTAGCCACTGAAAATTCAATATATCGCTCTTCAACTATTTCTGGCCAGGAATCAACAGGGATCGATGAGGTAAGAACCACGAAAACTAACCTTAGAGGTAGGACCGGGGTAGCCATTCTGGTTAGTTCTTCAGATGAGAATCAGGGAAGTTTTTATAAATATCTATATGAAGAAACCTACAAGATCGTTTCACCTTATGAAAAACTCTGGGACCTCATAATAAATGAAGAAGGCGACCTGGAGGTAATAGAAAAAACCAGGGAAGAATATATTTGTTATAATACTCAGCCATCTGAAGAACTGATTATTTCAGGCACGAATGAACTTTCAGAAAACAACATTAACGATTATCTGGTGAAGTTTATCGCCAGGGACAATTATAAAATGTCTTGGCGCTATAGCATGCTGGTTAAGCAAATGAAGATCTCGGCAGATGCTCACGCCTTTTACGCTACTTTGAAAAAACTTTCTGAAGCAGATAATATCTTTTCTCAGTATCAGCCTGGTTTACTGAACGGGAATGTTCAGGCTGTTGAGGGTAACGCAGAAAAAGTGATAGGTGTCTTTAGTGCCGCTGCAGTAGATGAAGCAAGGGTATTCTTTAGTTATACAGATTATTTTGATCCAATCGTAGAGCAAAGAGCATCCCATCTCAACGATTGTGAAGAATTTACCGATACGCATGATATTCTAAAGGAACTAATAAGTGAGGGAGAAGTGAAGTTTTTCGCCGAGGAACCACCAGATTTTCCAGCCACGACCTATTTTGTGATTTCTGCACCCTGTGTAGATTGTAATTATTTCGGTACTAATGTGCAGCCAGATTTCTGGATTGAATAAAATGAAGACCTAATTAATGAAAAGTATTGAAGCTTTTATAAACTCCAGTAAATCTTTAAGGTATATGCCTGTAAAGGTCATGATCGGCTTGATCTCAATGTTGTTTTTAAATTCATGCGTTGATGAAATTGAACTGGATTCACAAAATTTCGAAAGCTACCTGGTAATTGAAGGTATAATTACCGACCAGGAAGAATTCCAGGAAATTAAATTAACCCGTAGTTATGACCTTGAAGACAATGAACCTTCGGTTGTAGGGAACGCCAGTGTAGAAGTTAATTCTTCAAATGGCGCGACTTTCCGTTTTGAGAGAAATTCAGATGGAGTATATATTTCGGAAACTCCATTCAGTGCGCAGCCGGGAATAGAATATGTACTTGAGATCACCACTCCGGAAGGCACTTATGAGTCCTCAGCTGCAATTGGCCAGGAGCCTACTCTTATCGATAATATTAGCAGTACATTGACTGAAATAAGAGAAGAAACCGGCGTGGCCATTCTGGTAAGCTCCTCAGATGAAAACCAGGGAAGTTATTACAAGTATGAATTTGAAGAAACCTATAAAATCGTTTCCAGGTACAGGATCCTTAACGATCTTATCATTAATGAGGAAGATGAATTTGAGGTAGTTCCCAAAGCGAATGAGGAATATATCTGTTATAACACGCTGCCTTCCCAGGAGTTAGTTCTATCGAACACGGCAGATCTAACAGGAAGCAATATTAATAATTACCTGGTGAGATTCCTTTCCAAGGAAGATTCTAAACTGGCCCACCGATATAGTATCCTGGTAAAACAATTAAAGATATCTGCTGAAGCCCATGCCTTTTATACCACTTTAAAGAACCTGTCTGAGTCAGAGAATATTTTCTCTCAATATCAGCCTGGATTTTTAGATGGGAACATACAGTCTGTAACCAATTCTGGTGAAAGAGTAATTGGATTCTTTACCACTGCCGCCGTAGATGAACAAAGGCTATTCTTTAGCTATACAGATTATTTTGATCCTATAGAAGAGCCGAGGCCTCAGCATTATGGGCCATGTGAACCGTTTACTCCTGAGGACAGGAATTATCTAAGGGAACTTGTGGAATCTAACCAGGTAGAATTATTTGGAGAAGATCCACCTGGAGTTTACAGCGTTATAGCAGCCAGGTGTGTGAACTGTAATTATTTTGGAACCAATGTACAACCCGAATTCTGGACAGAATAAGATGAAAAAAATATCTAAATATCTAATCGTTTTTGCCCTTTTGCTTTCACAATTGAACCAGGCACAGCAATTATCGTCTCAATTGATCGATGCACCCGGGGAAAAGGCAGAAAGGATCTATTTACATTATAATTCCTCATTTTTTCTACCCGGGGAAACTCTGGAATATGCCCTATACAACTTACAGGGAAATAACCTGGAAACAAGCAACATCAGTAAGGTTGCCTATGTAGTTTTATTTGACTCAGATAAAAACGTGGTATTTAAGCATACACTGGATCTGGAATCGGGAGCAGCCTATTCAGATTTTTTAATCCCGTCCTCCCTTGCGTCTGGAAGTTATAAACTCGTTGGTTTTACAAGGTGGATGAGCAATTATGAGGATCCCGGAGTATTTATGGGTGATATCTTCATTATAAATCCATATCTGGAAATAGAAAAGGATAGGATTTTTGCCGAAAAAGACGAAAATACAAGACCCGTCACTGCAGCGACCGATAAAAACCCGGCAACTTTTGATATCAATTTGAACAGTGAGTCTGCTGGAACACGGGAAAAACTGAGTTTGAACCTGGATCTTTCAGAGAGTGAATTGAAAAGGTCTAATTTGTCAATTTCGGTTCGAAAAATTGATTCCACGGTCATGGCCCGTCCTATGCGAGCTGTTGAATTATCAAAAGGGGGTTCAGGGAATTTCAGCTTTAGAAATTTGCCGGAATATCGTGGTCAGAGTATCAGCGGGAGGGTTCTAAATATTAATGACGAACTGGTGAATAAGAAGATGAATCTCACCTTTTCGGTTCCAAACAGGCCAGATAAATTCAGGGTCTATAGTACAGATGATAACGGGAAGTTCAATTTTCAAATTTCAGACCTGATTGATTATTCAACAGCCAGGCTTAAGGTCGTGGCTGAAGATGGTCAAACTTACAGGATAAGCAGGGATTCCTTGGACATGGATCTCACCAATATGGATTTTCCAAAAATACCCCTACATCAGCTAAATGAGGAGGAGTTAAGTGAAAGGATAGTACATCACCAGATCGAACAATATTATGCATCCGTAAAAGCAGATTCCGTCTATAATTACCCAATAGATAAAGTGTTTTATGGAAATAAAGCTACTGAATATGTTCTGGATGAATATACCAGGTTCAGCACTATGAACGAAACTTTCGTGGAAATCGTAAATTACGTTTCCTTTAGAAATGAAGCCGGGAAAAAGGTCGTAAAGATCTCAGATTTTCAAAATCCGAATGCCACAGGAGGAATTCCATTAATCCTGGTTGACGGAATAGCTATTTCAGATCATATGGATGTTTATAATTTAAATCCGAACACGGTTGAATCCATCAGTGTTTTAATTGATAAATATTATTATGGCCCGGCTTTCTACCAGGGTGTGCTGGGCATTAGAACCAAGAATCAGAGTTTTTATCCATCAGACGAGGGATATGAATTAGAATTGCATCCTGTGGAAAATGAAAAGCAATTCTATTCACCTGAATATACTTCAGCGGGAGAAAAACTAAGCAGGATCCCAGATTACAGGTATCAGTTGCTCTGGAATCCAAAAATAGAATCTAGTAACATTGAATTTTATACCTCAGATATCAGTGGTGTTTTCGAAATAAGAGTAGAAGGTTTTCTTCAGGGAGGAAAACCCGTTTCCATAAGCAAAGAATTCCAGGTTTCTGATAAGCTTTGAATTAAGACCAGAATTGTTACAGATAGTTCGGGTTTTTGAACCAGCTAATAATTTGCTGGATGCCTCGGATGTTAAAATAGATTCTTATAACATCTGGTTAACAGTAAGTTAATTGATACTTTGCTAACTTTTACCTCTAATTTATAAAAATAGGATTATGAAAAAGTTGAAAAACTACGGACTTCTGATATTTATCTTTTCCTTAGTATTGAATTTTGATGCTAACGCACAAACGAAAGAAAAGGATTTTATTAAGGATAAGGACAAGGAAAACCTGGTAGTGGATGCGAAATACGCACTTGAGGAACTAAAGGAAAACAACGCAGATGTAGCTAAGCTAGCCGATGATGCCTACGGCTACGTAATTTTTCCTAACGTGGGAAAAGGAGCTTTCATCGCAGGTGGCGCAGCCGGAAATGGTGTAGTTTACCAGGGAGGCAAACAAATTGGCTGGGCTAAACTAAGGCAGGTAGATGTTGGTCTTCAAATTGGAGGAGAGGCTTTTAGAGAAGCTATTTTCTTTCAGACTGAACAGGACCTTGACGAATTCAAGTCTAGTGAACTGGAATTCACCGGAGGTGTTTCTGCCGTAGCCATAACCGAGGGAGCTTCGAAAACTGTGAATTTCGAGGATGGAATGGCTGTGGTTACCATGCCAAAAGGTGGTGCCATGATCGAGATTTCAGTAGGTGGGCAGAAATTTAAATACCAGGATATGTAATCCTTTTAAAAATGAATATGGGCCGGTTTATGACCGGCTTTTTTATTTTATATGCATGAAGAATCAAATCAAAAACCTAATATTTGACGTTAATGAGACTCTATTAGATCTTGAACCCCTAAGTTTAAGCATCAATAATGCTTTAGGAGACCAACGTGCTTCTGAATTATGGTTCTCACAATTACTTTATTATTCTCTGGTGGAAACCATAACCGGAAGTTATCACGATTTTAGCAGTATTGCCGCAGCTGTTTTTAAAATGCAGGCCAGGAAATATGATAAAGACTTTTCAGATGAAAAGGTCACTGAGATCTTGAGTCCAATAAAAGAACTTCAGGCTTATCCCGAGGTTGCCGAAGCTTTAGGTATTCTTAAAGATGCCAGATTTAACCTAATAGCCTTCAGCAACGGCAAACCAGATGTGCTGAATGATCAGCTTGAATTTGCCGGAATTAAGCATTTCTTTGACCATATTCTCAGCGTGGAAGGAGGAAAGAGGTATAAGCCACATCCAGATGCCTACGCTTATGCTTTAAAGACCGGTGAATTGGAAAAGCAACATACGATGATGGTTGCAGCCCATGCATGGGATATAAGCGGTGCCCAGAGATACGGTTTGAGAACTGCGTTTATTCAAAGAAGCGGAAAATATTTATTCCCGCTGGCAGAAAAACCTACCATTCGAACTTCTAATATCCTGAATCTGGTGAAAGAGTTAACCGTTTAAAGTACTTGAAATAAAAACCGCGTGAAGTTTGTACTTACGCGGTTTCAATTTTAATCTCTTACAATTTTTAAAAGTCGAAGTTAAAGGTGAAATTCAATCGTCCTCCTTCATCACCAACATAGTAACCTATATTACCCGTAAAGGCTTTAAAGGCATTAATGAAGATTGAACCTCCATAATTCGTATGCCATTCGTTGCTGTTATCTTCATCCAGCCATACACGTCCATAATCGAACCCTGCACTGGCTCCAATCCTGATAGGAATAAAATCGGTTCTAAACTGGGTGATTCCGCTTCGCACATCAATATTCTGGTAAAAGGCATATTTACCATTGAAGCGTTCATTTCTATAACCTCTAAGGCTGTTATCATTCCCGCCACCTAAAGTTGCAGCGTGGTAGAATTCATAATTATCACCTATGATAGCCTCACCTCCAATTTTGGTTGCGATCGTGGCAAAACCGCTCTCATGAAGTGGGTAGTTTAGTGCCAGCATTGGTCTTACGTAACCAAATTTATTATTGTTTTCATCTATATTGCTTTTGTATCCCGCGGTTAGGTCTAGTTCCACTCCTCTGGAAGGAAAAGCAACCCGGTCTTTATTCCAGTAATTATAATTTAATTCGGCCCCAGCATACAACTGGCTGTTAAATACTGCATTTCCGGGATCGAAGGCATCAGCGATAAATCTGCCTTCATCATACGAAACCTCGAAAGATTCTATCATAGGCCTAATGTCGAAATGCACGTTTTCACTCTTGCGATAAATAAGAGAAGGTGAAAATCTCCATTTCTGAATTCTTACCCTGTTAAAGTCTCTGGATACATCATCCTGGTCGTATTCTGTGTCATTTCCAGACCCAAAATAATTAATTACAAAATTAGGACTGGAATAATATGCATCTATACCCAGGTTCCAGTTATGAAAAAAATGAGCGAATTCACCTGTATAGCCAATATCATAACCTTTGGTAGCGAAATAATAATTGGCCGTTACATTATGCTTGGCAGTAAATGGGTTTCTTGCCAATCCATAAAGAGTATAGGTGTTGCTTACCCCAAGGCTAAAACCCTGGTCTGAATTAAAATCGGCGCTCGGGAACAGTGTAAACTGTCTAATCTTTTTCTTCTTGGGATCATAATTATTGATATCATAAGAATCTACCAGCATTTTTCGAGCTCCCGGAGTTTTTATGGTGTTATCCTTGCTCTTATAGTCATATAATTTCGCTCTGCGTTTATTCTGGAAATCATAAGTATCATTTTCCTCTCCACCAATAACTTTCAGTCTTACCAGATTTGATCCTTTACCCTCTATCTTGAATTTATCATCTCCATCCAGGCCATAAACCCAGATCTCCCTGGTCATATCTGAATTATATGATTTCTGAGCGGCAATTTCACCATCTTCATTGGTCATTTCTATAGTGGTAACTCCATCTGGTTTTCGGGTGATAAGAAATTCGTCATCATCATCTGTACCTATAAAAACATCAAATTCTGAAAGGTGTTCGTAGTAATCCCTGGCTATTTGCTCAAGATTTCCTCTTCTGGCTTTCATGATTTCCTTGATTTCGGCCACGTATTCGTCATTTGCGATTCCTTCTGGCAGCACATTGAAAGCTTCCATAATTACTTCGTCAGTAATATTTTCCTGGATATAATTTGCCTGTTTTTTCCATTCTTCCCAGTCGGCATTTCTTATGAAAGCCTTATCTATGGGATATCCTGCGATATTAAACCATTTTGGCCTTTTTACCATTGGGCTGTATTCTTCCATGGCCCTGAATTGTGGAAAGGCAACCCTAAGCATGGCCAGGGCAAATCCGTCAGTTTTCGGGAAAACCTGGTCCCGGTCTTTGGCGATGGGTAAATACCTTTTTTTGCCATCTTCATCTTCAAACTCAGCCCATTCATATTGTCCGGAATGTCTGTCCCAGTCTCCCATAAGCATGTCCAGTAAGCGAGCCCTAATGAACATATCTTCGTCTACATAGGCATCTTTAGTCTCTCTTACTTCAAGATAAAGGTCTGAGGTATTCAGGATATCATCTGCATTTCCGAAAATGTCCAGGTCTTTATTTTCGCCTCCCACGTGCCATTCGAACATATACAGTTCATCTCCATAATCCTTATTGTGAATTCCCAAAGCTTCCTGTTTCGGAACATAATACAAACTGGAATTAGGGTGGTAAATATCCAGTTCGTCCATAAATCTGCTAGCGGGGAAAGTTCCGTACGGAAAAGCGGTGGTATAGAAATCCTGTACATATCTTTCAGCGACTGTGTTCTCCAGGTAATCTTCAACGTAATGAGTAGTTACAACTGTAGTTTGAAGGAACTGCAGTGCGCTTTTTTTGATGGCCCTGAGAGTAAATTCGTGTTCCTCATCATCTATAAATCCTAGTGATCTGGATTGATGCCCTCCTCCGGCACCAAGTACCTTCAGATTTCCAGGAATGGTATCTAGGTACAGCACAGGAAAATCAAATTTTCTGCTATAAAGCGGGCGGTAATGCTCTCCCCAGATAGCCCTATACAATCCATCTTTATCAGTTTCTTCCTGGGTATAAACAGAGGCGCTGGTAGTGGCTCCAAGTTTGTTTTCTGGCCAGTTTACTTCCTCCAGGGTGGGGCGTTCCAGCACGATCTTTTCATTGAATATTTCCTCAGATCCGGAATCTGTAAGTTTGAAGATTTCCAGGTTAGAGCTTCCATTCCTGTTCACCTTTAATTTTGCATAACCAAGGTCATATGCTGCGAAATCACCATTGTCTTCATCTGGCCTGGCTTTTTCCGGTTTAGAAGTTACACCGGCAATAACCTGTTCCACCCGGTCGTCCCTTACAAACTGTAAATTTTGATCCTTTCCTGAAAGAAAGATAACATCGTTATATTGTTTAGCCAGGGCTTCGAGCGAATTCAAAAGCTTTTTCATCTTGGGATTCCGTCGTGTCTGGGTGCCATAACCGATCATTTTTTGGAAAAAACCCAGTTTGGTTTGTGACATTATCGGATGATGAACAGCTACCAGGATGGTCTTTTTCTGGCTATCCTCTAGTTCATCATTAAATTCTTCTAGGAACTGAGCCCTGGTTTTTATTTCACATTTATTATTGATATATGGGTGTTCATCCCAGTCTTCAACATACCACTGGGAATCTATCATGATAAGCTGAACATCATCATTAAGGCTTTCGCTTTCTATAGGACAACCATCATCTGGATTGAAATCGGCATTAGAATTATCCTGGAGAAAGGATTCTAGATCATCTATATTATCTGGGGCATCCTTTTGCCACTCGTTATATCCAGGAGTGAAGAATACTTTTCCCTTAAAACCTTTTATCTGTTCAAGAAGATTCTTTTTTAGATCTTCCTGTACCAGATCCCTTCCGCCATCCTTATCTGGATAGCCTGATTTTGGTACTATGTTTCCTATAATAACCAGGCTTGCTGAATCTCCTCCTTTAGAATCTTCTACAATTCTGCTTAGTATTGCCTTATTCTCCTCATTGGTTCTTAATGCGGTATTGGAAGTAATATATACCGAATGAGATATCTCATTCTGCTGAGCAGAACCTAAAAAGGGAATTAGGAATAAAAGAAAAAGTGATAATGGTAAGCCGGTTGATTTGAAAGGTAGGGTTTCTATAATATTGGTCATATTAAGATTAGGTTGTTTGGTTGTTAAAGATAACTTGGGCTTAGTTTCGCTTAACCTTCAAAAAAATTTAATTTTGAGGCATTCTCATAGGCATTTATAATACTTTAACAATGTAGCCTAAAAATTTTACTAATAATATTGGACTTTAAATAGGCTTAAAATTTTCGTGTTTTGGCACTGATGGTTAACTTTCGGCTATAATTTCATAGCCCTTTGATCAGATATTTCAGCTTATTAATATTTCTTTTCTCCTTTTGCAGTTTAGTGGGGCAGGAATTGCCTCCGGTAGTCAATTTTGGACCTAACCAATATTCGGCAGGTAACCAGAACTGGATGATTGACCAGGCTGAAAATAAAAACCTTTATTTCGCAAATAGTACGGGTCTACTGGAATACAACGGAGAAAACTGGGAACTATATCCTGTACCGAATAATACCATTGTAAGGTCTCTAAAAGTTGTAGGAGAACGTGTTTACACGGGTGCCTACATGGAAGCTGGTTACTGGGAGAAAGATGAATTCGGCAGATTAAAATATGAAAGCCTGGTTCCAAAATTTCCGAATGGAATAGTGGATGGGGAACAATTCTGGGATATCGAGTATTTGGACGACCTAATTATTTTCCGAAGTTTTAACGGCATCTATTTCTACGATGCCGGGAGGGATGATCTAAGCCAGATGGAAAACATATGGAGCAAACCATTCTCTGGCATTTTTAAACTAGGAGAAGAACTATACTTTCAGTTGGTTGGAGAAGGACTTTTCAAGATGACCAATGGAGATCCGGAAATTATAATCCCACCAGATGAATTGGGAGAGATCGCTGTAATGCATCTATATTACAATAATGCAGAACTGAGGATTATTTCCGGTAAATCTGAATTCCTTCGCTGGGACGGGCAAAAACTAACCAGGCAAAATACCTCTTTTAATGAACAGTTTGGTTTTCCGAATATTCTAGATGCCATAGACCTGGATGAAGGAGGACTCGTACTGGGAACAGTAGGCAAGGGTGTTATTAGGGTTGACTCTAAAGGGAAACCTGTTAATGTTTTTAACCAGGAAAACATTTTACTTAATAATACGGTGTTGGATCTATTCAAAGATGATTCCGGAAATATCTGGGCCGGTCTTGATTATGGAATCAGTCAGATAGATTTAGAATCTTCATTTCGTTCATTTCAGGATATTCGTGGTGAAATAGGATCTGTTTATGCCTCATTTCAGCAAAATGGAAACCTTTATCTGGGTACAAACCAGGGATTATATCTAAGGAAAGAGAATGAAGAAAAATTCCAGATCATTGATGGTACCGAAGGTCAGGTATGGTTCATAGATAAGTTGGGGGGTATTCTATGGTGTGGTCATAATAGCGGAACTTTTCGAATCCTTGGTGATAAGGCGGTAAAGGTATGTGATAGATTAGGTACCTGGCTTGTAAAAAAGTATGCTGATGATGTTTTTATTCAGGGGCATTATAATGGGATAAGTTTTATAAGAATATCTGGCGAAGATCTTGAGGTAATCCCCATGCTTAAGGATTTTCCGCATTCTTCCAAATTTATTGAAGTCAAGGATACCGGAGAGATTTGGATAGGTAATGAACATAAAGGGGTATTTCAAATTCGAGTAGGGGATTCCCTGGCAGAAATTGAAAATATCAAAAATTATGAATTCACTGAGGAGTCTGGTATTACCTCCAGCATTTTCGAATT
Source organism: Christiangramia lutea (assembly GCF_022489035.1). Classification (GTDB taxonomy): domain Bacteria; phylum Bacteroidota; class Bacteroidia; order Flavobacteriales; family Flavobacteriaceae; genus Christiangramia; species Christiangramia lutea. Next base: position 821,850 of record NZ_JAKVTV010000001.1, on the reverse strand, counting down.
TAATGACACACTTTATTATAGTTCTAAGGAGAATATTTATAAATATGATCCTGTAAAAGATTTGTTTTCTAAGCAAAATGAATTGAATTTTACCCTGGATGGTTTCGAAAGGGTTTCCGGAAAAATGGTGAGTGAAGAAAATAAAGCCAAATTATGGGGTTTTGGTAATGAAGGGATTTTTTACATTAAACCCGGGACTCTTAGCAGGGATTATGATCTAAGGTCTATATATATAGATCAGGATTTCAGGAATATTGCCGTTGGTTATGAGAATATCTCAAATTTGGAAGAAAACGATTACCTTCTTGGAATTGCGAATGGATATCTAAGAATTCGCGACACCGAAGAGGAAGATCCAAAACTTACAATAAACCTCGATCTCATTGAAATAAGTGCGCTGGATGCCGAGCCTGAAAAAGTAGTATTTGGTGAAGAAGGAAATTTTAATTTCGACCATAATAATATCAACTTCAGCTTTAGTGCCCCGGTTCATGATAAATATCTGAATGCTGTTTACAGTTATCGCCTGGTAGGATTAAGTTCGAATTGGAGTGAATGGACAGATTCGAATCAAGCGAATTTTAAGAATCTTAATTTTGGGGAATATAGATTCGAGGTAAGGGCCAGGGTTGGCAAATTTGAAACCCCTGCAGTTAGTTATAATTTTACCATAAATCGGCCTTATTATTTGAGTAACCTGGCATTGGTGGGTTATTTCTTAAGCTTTGTTTTGATCCTGGTAATGGTGCATTTATTCAATAAAAGGCATCATAAGAAAATGATCGCAAAGCGTGAACAGACCTTGCAGTTAAAGAATCTGGAAGCTGAAAAGGAGATCATTAAACTTCAGAATGAAAAACTGGAACAGGATATGGCAAATAAGAACCGGGAGCTGGCCGTTTCTACGATGAGCCTTATCAAGAAAAACGAATTTCTCACTAGCATAAAGGAGAAACTTCAGAATTCGGGAGATTCATCTAAAGTGAGTTCAGTTATAAAGACCATAGATAAAGATATTAGCGAAGAGGATAACTGGAAGTTCTTTAAAAAGGCTTTTAATAGTGCCGATAAGGATTTTTTCAAGAAGATAAAAGCAAGGCATCCAGAGTTAACTTCCAACGACCTGAAATTATGTGCTTATTTAAGATTGAACCTTTCTTCAAAAGAAATCGCTCCTTTACTTAATATTTCAGTTAAAAGCGTGGAAATAAAACGATATCGTTTGCGTAAAAAGATGGATTTAGACCGTGAAACGAATCTAACAGAATATATTCTTGCTTTATAACCTTAACAAGGTTTCAAAATAACTCTACATTACCACTACATTGAGTTATTATGCTGAAAATCAACGAAAACCTTTGCGTTTTCATTTATCCCCGGAAACCCCTGTAATTATTGTGAATTGTGTAAAATGAGGTGAATTTATTTTAAAAATCCTCATTTGTAGATTTTTTGTAAAGGTCTTTTTCATTTTCTCCTAAGACTATGTTAATATATTGAGAATTCAAATTTAATAATTATTCACATGAGGAAATTTACCTGTCTTTTGATTGTATTTCTAAGCGGGTTTTTCGGTGCATACGCTCAATCGTTTTCGGTGAGTGGAAATGTTACCGATGAGAACGGAATGCCTTTACTGGGGGTTAATGTAATTGTAAAAAATGAGTCAAGAGGTACTACTACCGATTTTGACGGAAATTATACAGTTGATGATATCTCCCAGGGGGATGTACTCCAGTTTAGCTATCTCGGTTTTCAAACCCAGGAGATCACAGTTGTTGATCAGCGAACTATTGATGTGACCTTACTTACAGATTCTGAAGCTCTGGATGAAGTAGTGGTAATTGGTTACGGAACACAAAGTAAAAAGGAAGTTACCGGAGCCGTAAGCGTGGTTGGTTCACAAACCATTGAAGACCTTAACCCGGTTCGTGTTGAACAGGCCTTACAGGGAACAGTACCCGGGGTGAATATCACTTCTACTTCCGGTTCACCAGGTAGTGCTTCTACAATCTCTATTAGAGGTATTAGTACCAACGGGAATAATAATCCGCTTATCCTGGTGGATGGTAACGTAATAGAGGATCTTAGTGTAATTAACCCAAAAGATATTGAAAGCATTAACGTATTAAAAGATGCCACGGCTGGTATCTATGGAGTACGTGCAGCTAACGGTGTAATCCTTATAACCACAAAATCTGGTGCGTATAATGCAGATTTGACGGTTGAACTGGATGCATATACCGGAATTCAGGAAACTACCAGAAAATTACCTTTACTCGATGCTACAGAGTATGCGGTTATAGTAAATGAAGCTTATGCTGCAGCAGGAGAAAATCCTCCTTATCCTAATTTCAGAAATCTGGGTCAGGGAACCAACTGGCAGGACGAGGTATTTACCACTGCCCCAATTTCAGACATTAACCTGAACGTCTCTGGCGGTGGTGAAAAGTCCAAATATTCTTTTGGCGCATCCTACTTCAATCAGGACGGTATCGTTGGAAGCGGAAAGTCTGAATATGACCGACTAACTGCCAGAATGAACTATAATCTTGAGATTATTGAGAATCTGAAAATTAATGTATCAGGAATCTATACTAACAGCAACAGGAGTACTCTTGCTGAAAATGCTCTTGGTTCTGTTCTTTTCAACGCCGTAAACATGAACCCGAATCTTAGTGTTTTCGATGAAAATGGAGAATATACACTTGCAGAAGGTTTAGGGAACGAGGTAATTAATCCTTTAGCTCAAATTGCGAACACCTATAATGACACTGAGATAAATAAAATTAGTGGTGTAGGTGGACTTGAATATACTTTGTGGGACAAACTAACCGCAAAAACTCAATTTCAATTCAACTATTCTGAAGTAGATGGAAAGTCTTTTGCTCCTGAAGTATTCTATGGTTCAGGAAAAGTATTTAACGTAGATCGAAATAACGTAACTGAAAACTTCGATATCTACAGGGATTACACCTGGGATAATTTCCTTACTTATGATGACAGCTTCGGCGATCATAATTTGAAGGTTTTACTGGGTATGTCTGTATTCAAGACCCAGGGGGAGCTATCTTCACTTACCGGGTTTGAACTGCCAACCAACGATTATGAAAGTGCTAGTATTGAAGACGCGGTGGAAGTTCAGGATGCCTACCAGAATGGAGGTGACTTCTTTGATTCCAGGTTACTATCATACTTCAGCAGGTTACAATATAACTATCGTGGAAAATACCTATTCTCAGCCCTCATTAGAAGGGATGGTTCTACAGCCTTTGGACCTGAGAACAAATTTGGATGGTTCCCTTCAGGATCTGTAGGATGGGTGATTTCAGACGAGGAATTTCTTGCTGATTCAGAAATTCTAAGCTTCCTGAAATTACGTGGGAGTTACGGGATCATAGGGAACGACAGGATTCCTGCTTTCAGATTTGTATCCCTACTTAACGGTGAAGGAACTTATGTTTTCGATAATGAACTTGTTTTTGGTAAAGCAGGAGGAGCTTTAGGTAACCCTGAAATAAAATGGGAAAAGCAAAAAACTCTGGATATAGGTTTGGATGCCAGGTTCTTTGATAATAAGCTTGATATTACCATGGATTACTTCAAAAGAAGAACTGAAGATCTTTTGGTGGTTTCACAGGTGTCTGGAATCCTTGGAGTAGGAGCTCCCGGAGCTGCACCACCCGTGATTAATGGCGGTATTGTAGAGAATAAAGGACTTGAATTCTCTATTGGTTATAACCAGGCGGTTAACGATGATTTTCAGTTCAATATTAACTATAATATGACGGCTCTGGATAACGAAGTTATTTTTGTTGATAGCGATAATGCTTTCTTAACCGGTGGATCTTTCGGAATTGGACAGGAGCCACCTTCAAGAATGGAGGCAGGAGAGCCTCTTGGTTATTTCTACGGTCTTCAAACAGATGGACTTTTCCAGACACAGGAAGAAATAAATGCTAGTTCTCAACCTGATGCCTTTCCTGGAGATCTTCGCTTCGTAGATCAGAATGGTGATGGAATGATAGATACAGATGACAGGGTGAATATTGGAGACCCTATCCCAGATTTTACTATGGGTCTTAACCTTGGATTTACTTATAAGAATTTCGATTTTAACGCCTACGCTTTCGCGTCTATAGGCAATGACATTGTGAGAAATTATGAGCGTAATCAGCCAAATACCAATAGAACGAATTCATATCTGGGAAGATGGACAGGAGCCGGATCTACCGATAGTTTCCCAAGAGTGACCATTGGTGCGAACACAAATAATCTGTTTTCAGATTTCTATGTAGAGGATGGTTCATACCTAAGAATGCAAAATATACAACTGGGTTATACCCTGGATTCAGACCTGGTTAACAATACAGGTGTAGAGAAATTCAGGATTTACGCTTCGGTAAACAATGCGTTTACCCTTACTGAATACCAGGGATATGATCCTTCTGCTTCTAGCGGAGATCCAATTGGGGGTGGTATAGATCAGGGATTCTACCCTGTACCTAGAGTTTATATGTTAGGAATTAATTTGAAATTTTAATTAGATGAGAACGAAATTATATACAATCAATTGGATACTTGCCCTCTCTATGCTGGCAGTATCTGGATGTAGTGATGACTTCGTGTATGTAGATAGCCCAGATGAGAATTCTGAGACCTATTTTAATACACCAGAAGAATACGATCTCGCGTTAGTTGGAGCGTATGACCTTTTGCAATCTACCTATCTTAATGTGATGTTGGGAGAGATCGCTTCAGATAATACGCTTGCCGGTGGAGAGAGTGCTACCGACGTACCTGGGATCCAGGAAATAGACGATATGAGGCATACTCCCGTGAACCAGCAATTAAGAGATATATGGAGCTGGATGTTCGCAGGGGTGAATCGTGCCAATTACGTGCTTGAATTTCAGGATAAAATAGATTTTGAAGGAAAGAACGAGATCATTGCACAGGCAAGATTTTTAAGGGCTTATTACTATTTCGAACTGGTAAAATGGTTTGGAGATGTGCCATTAGCTGTAGATAAGAGGATCAATTTTGGAGAACAATTCGATATTCCAAGAACACCTAAAGAGGAGGTTTATACGTTGATCGAAGATGATCTGATTTTCGCCGCTTCCAATCTTCCGGTAACCCAGGAACAGGAAGGGAGAATTACCTCCGGGGCAGCTCAGGCACTTTTAGGGAAAGCTTATTTATACCAGGAAAAATTTGCAGAAGCTGGTACAGCTTTCGAACCTGTAATTAACGGGCCTTATTCTTTAGTAGAGGATTATGAAAGTATATTCGAGCCTGAAGGAGAGAACAATTCAGAATCTGTATTCGAAGTTCAGTATACAGATCAGGAAGGAGCTGGATTTGGATGTTTGCAATGTAGTGAAGGAAATGTAGCGGTTGGATTCAACGGTATCAGGAATTACGCCGGACCGGTTTTCGAATCTGGATTTAGTTTCAATCTTCCGGTTCAGGAAGTGGTAGATGAATTTGGGGCAGATGATATAAGAAAGGATGTTGCCATTCTGGATATCGAAGCCTGGGCAGCAGAAACCGGAGCTACTTATGTGGAAGGTTATGAGCATACTGGTTACTACAACCGAAAGTATATCGCCAGGCAGGGTGATCTTAACACTGGTGATGCGAACCTTACCAACCCGAACAATTACAGGGCTATCAGGCTTGCCGATGTTCTGTTAATGGCTGCTGAAGCAAATTATAAAAAAGCCTCCCCCAACGAAGAATTGGCCAGGGAATATTTAAATATGGTTAGAGAAAGAGCCGGGCTTGAAGAGGTGGCCTTTTCTGGAAATGAACTGCTTGAGCAGATCTATGAAGATCGCAGACTGGAACTGGTAGGAGAGGGACATCGTTTCTTCGACCTGGTTAGAACCGGAAGAGCAGCTGAGGAAATTGATGGTTTCCAGACCGGAAAGCATGAATTATTCCCTATTCCAGCTATCGAAATAGAATTAACAGGTAACATCTGGGAACAAAACCCAGGCTATTAAAATACTAAACTGAATTAAGATGAAAATATTCAAAATTTTAGCAATGCTAACCATTTCGCTCCTAGTCTTTACCGGATGCGAAAATGAAGAGATCACCAACTACGCGTTCCAGGATATTTCTGCTCCTGAGAATGTGACTGCCGCCTTTGATATATCACAGGATGATACCGGAACAGTTACTATTACCCCAAGCGGCGACGGAGCTTCTGTATTTCAGATTGACCTTGGGAATGGTGAGACTGCCGAGATCGCTGCAGGAGAATCTGTCACTACCGTCTATCCTGAAGGAGAATATGAGGTAAGTATAGTTGCTGTTGGATCTACAGGATTAACCAGTGAGTATAACCAAATGCTTAATATTTCATTTAAAGCACCAGAGAATCTGGCTATAAATGTAGATCAGCCAGAAACTAATCCAAGAAATATCACCGTTAGTGCTACTGCAGATAACGCGACACTTTTCCAGGTATATTTTGGAGATGTAGAAGATGAAGAGCCTACCCAGTTAATGCCGGGAGAAAGTATCACTCACAGTTATACCGAAGCCGGGGTTTACGAATTAACGGTTATCGCAATAGGTGCCGGAGCTGCTACCGCAGAAGAAGATGAGATTATCATTGTTCCGGAAGCTCAGGATCCTCTTAAATTACCTGTTACTTTCGACGATCCATTGGTAGGATATAATGTAGTTTCTTTTGGATCTGAAGACACTATGTTTGAAATTGTTACAAATCCTGAACTTTCAGGTGATAACTCAACCGAATCTATGGTTGGAGCAATTACAAAAGCAGGTGCAGCATTCGAAGGTGTAACTTTCAACCTTAGTGAGGCAGTAGACCTTTCTGGTGATAGCAAGACCTTTAGTGTTAAAATTTATTCTGAAACTGCGTTCCCTGTACTATTAAAACTGGAAACAGGTGTGAACGACGAAAGAGCAAACGAAGTTTCAGCAGATCACGGAGGTACGGGATGGGAAACCATAACTTTTAACTTCGCAACTGATGCAACTACAAGTTACCAGAGTGATAGCGATCCAGGTGGGGATGCAATAGTTCCAGCCGGACATTATGATGCCATTTCATTATTCCTTGACCTTGCAGGGAGTGCCGCAGGTACTTTTTATGTAGATGATCTTATGTTAGTAGAAGCTGCACCAGATTGTACTGAAGAAACTGAAGAAAATATTGATGCTGCTAATGGCCCGATCAACTGGACCTTTATGACCAATGATGACGCATTTGCTTTTGAACCTTTTGGAGATATTGCTTCAAGCATCGTTTCTAATCCAAAGACAGATGGAATAAACCCAAGTTGTAATGTACAGATAGTAGATAAATCAACGGGTTGTGCAACCTGGTCTGGAGTAGGGAAAGCAATTCCAACGGCTATAGATTTTACAAGTACCGACAAGAAAATCTTCAAATTAAAAGTACTTGCTGAAACTCAAACCGCTGAAGTTACACTTAGATTGGAAAAAGAGCCTTTCCCAGACACAGAGCCTTCAGAAGATAGAGTTGCCCAGATTACTGAAGTTGGTGTTTGGCAAGAGTTAACATTCGACTTTTCTGACGTTGATGATAAGACTTTCAGAAGTATAATCCTTTACTTTGAGAGAGATGCAGAATGTGATGGAGATGTTTATTACTTCGATGATCTTATCCAGACAGATGGAACTGGAACTGGCGGTGGAGTTGCCGTAGATCCAACAATGGCCGCTCCAACTCCAATGGCAGATGCAGCAAATGTTCAGTCTATCTTTAGTGATGCTTATTCAGATCCTGCAGGAGTGAACTATTACCCAGATTGGGGTCAATCTACCACTTACGAAATGGTTTCTATTGGTGGGAATAATGCTATTAAGTATGACAACGCTAATTATCAGGGAATTGATATTGGTGAAAATATCGATGCAACTGCTTACGATTATATCAATATAGACGTGTGGTCTGGAGATTATACTTCTATTCCATTTTTCCTTATCAGTTCTACAGGAGAGAACTCGGTAAATCTTAATGTTGCACCAAACCAATGGAACACTATCCAAATCCCACTATCTGAATATACAGACCAGGGCCTTGATATTTCTGATGTATTCCAGTTCAAGTTTGATGTTCAGCCAGATACAGGAGGAAGTTTCTACATAGATAACCTGTATTTCTCTAGAGATGGCGAAGATACCGGGGGAGGAGATCCTGAGGTAGCTACAGGTTTCCCAATAGATTTTGAGTCTAATCAAACTTTTTCTGGAGTATTTGAAGAAGGTGATGGTGTAACTGGAATGCCGGTTGCCAATCCTGATATGACTGGGAATGCTTCTGCTACTGTTTATGAATTCAATAAAGTTAATGGTGCTGCATGGTACTCTGGGATCTTCCATATTTTTCCTGATAATATCGATTTTTCCGAAGGTACTACGTTCACAGTGAAAGTTTGGTCACCTAAGGCTAATGTAAATGTTAGGTTCCAGTTGGAATTAGAAGGCTCTGATGCTAGTCCAAATATTTCTGTAGACCAAACAGTTTCTCAGGCTAATACCTGGACTACTTTAACCTTCGATTTTTCAGGAATCGTAGATACCAATAATGTGTACGATAAATTCGTGATTTTCCCAGATTATGATGACGTTGCTCAAGCTCCGGCAGATGGGTCAATTTATTATATCGACGATATCGAACAGAACTAGAAAAAATAAACTATGAAATACTTTAAATTAATATTTAGCTTATTTGCGATAAGCCTTATGTTATCCAGTTGCCAGGAAGATGACCTTACGCTGGATACCATAGTGGTGCCTTCTAATCTTAATATTACTGCTAATATTAGTGATGATGGCTCCGGACTGGTTGATTTTACTGCCACGGCAGATGATGCGATCACTTATGAATATAACTTTAGTGACGGGACTTCGGCGGTTGCTGCCGGAGGAACCTATACCAAGCGTTTTACCCGTGTGGGATTGAATACCTACCTGGTAACTGTTGTTGCTTATGGTAAAGGAGGGGTTAGCAGTTCAAAATCTATTGAGGTAGCAGTGCAAAGTGACTTCGATGATCCAGAAACTAAGCAATTCCTTACCGGAGGTAGTTCAAAAACATGGTATATCGCTTCAGCGGTACCTGGTCACCTTGGGGTAGGTCAAAACACGAATGACGAAGGTCCTATTGTTGACGGAGGAGGATTCTTTGCCGGTGCGGCAGGATTTGGACCTGATTGTTTTTATGATGATACAATGACTTTCTCTTTAGGAGCCAATGATCAATTGACTTATGACTATTCCAGTGCCGGTGCAACTTTTGTAAACTGGACCTATACTACAGAGTTTGGTGGAGCAGGACAGGAAAATAACGATGAATGTCTGGAAGTCCCGGAACCGGGAACTGTAACTGCAACTTTAGCTCCGGCAACATCTGGGATTCCGGAAGATCAATCAACACAAACCGTGATCGATCTTAGTGGAGATGCCTTTGTGGCTTACTACATTGGAACAAGTCAGTATGAAGTTCTTGAAATCACCGAAAACTCTATGTATTTAAGAGCAATTCCTGGAAATGATGACTTCCTGGCCTGGTATCTTATTTTAACCACTTCGCCAGATGGAACTATTGGAGATGGAGGTGGAGAACCAGACTTTGAGTCTCAATTCACCAATGAGATCTGGTCTGATGAATTTGAAGGAGATGCTCTGGATACGGACAATTGGAACTATGAAATTGGTAATGGAACCAATGGCTGGGGAAATAACGAAGCCCAGTATTATACAGATTCTGAAGACAACGTAAGAGTAGAAGATGGTAACCTGGTGATCACCGCCAGGAGAGAGGCTGAAAGCGGTTTCGATTTTACTTCTGCCAGAATTACTACCAAGGATAAATTCGAGTTTACTTATGGACGCGTTGAGGTTCGGGCAAAACTTCCGGAAGGAGGAGGAACCTGGCCGGCAATTTGGATGCTTGGAGCTGAATGGCCTGAAGAAGCCTGGCCAGGAGTAGGTGAGATGGATATTATGGAATGGGTTGGTAATCAACCAGACCGTGTTTCCTCTGCACTGCATTTGCCAGGAAATTCCGGAGGTAATGCCATAGTTGGAGATGTTACCGGGATAACCGATGCATCAACTGAATTCCATATTTATGAAGTTGAATGGACAGCAGAAAAAATTACCTTCCTTATGGATGGGGTACCACATCTTGAATTCGACAATGATGAATCTACACCTTTCCAAAGCGATTTCTATCTACTGTTAAATATTGCCATGGGTGGAACCCTTGGAGGAACTATAGCCGATGATTTCCAGGAATCATCGATGGAAATTGATTACGTAAAAGTATATCAATAAAAAATCCTGTTTAGGTCTTAATTTCCCGGGGCTCCGGCTCCGGGTTCTTTTAAATTATCATGAGGAAAAATTTTATAATTGTCTCATCCTTTTTACTCGGGACTATGGGCGCTATTTCTCAAAATTCAGGAATAAAAAGCTCAGTTCAGAATGTAGAAACCAAAGTTGATTCAGTATTGAACCTGATGACCCTGGAAGAGAAAGTTGGGCAAATGGTACAATACAATGGAAGCTGGGACCTCACGGGACCTGCCTCGGAAGTTGGTAACAAAGAAAAAGAAGATCGGCTAAAAAAGGGGCTGGTAGGCTCTATGCTGAATGTTCTTTCAATTGAAGCTACTGAAAAAGCCCAGCGCCTGAATATGGAAAATTCCAGAATGAAGATTCCATTGATGTTTGGCTATGATGTTATCCACGGCTACAAGACTATCTTTCCTGTTCCACTTGGCGAAACTGCCAGCTGGGACCTGGAAGCAGCAAAAGAGTCTGCTCGAATAGCTGCTCTTGAATCTGTTGCTGAAGGTGTGAACTGGACTTTCTCTCCTATGATAGATATTTCCAGGGATGCTCGTTGGGGGAGGATCATGGAAGGTTCTGGAGAAGACACGTATCTAACTTCAAAAATTGCTGTGGCTAAGATCAAGGGTTACCAGGGGGAAGATCTTTCAGATGCCAAAACTATCGCTGCTACGGCAAAGCATTTTGCTGGATACGGTCTTGCTGAAGCAGGACGTGACTATAACGCCGTACACATTGGCAAGAATGAGCTTCATAATGCTGTGTTACCACCATTTAAAGCTGCTGCAGATGCCGGTGTAGCTACATTTATGAACTCCTTCAATACTATCGACGGGATTCCCGCGACTGGAAGTGAAAGATTGCAAAGAGAAATTTTGAAAGGAGCCTGGGACTGGCAGGGATTTGTAGTGTCAGACTGGGGATCCATTTCAGAAATGATCCCGCATGGTTTTGCCCGGGATAAAGTTCATGCTGCCGAGATCGCGGCAAAAGCAGGAAGCGATATGGATATGGAAGGTGGTGCCTATGAAGCCGGTTTAGAGCAACTGGTAGAAGAAGGAAAGATAGATGAATCTATTATCGATGAGGCGGTTAGAAGGATTCTTCGCGTAAAATTCAAAATGGGCCTTTTCGATGATCCTTACAGGTACATGGATGCAGAGCTTGCAGCAAGTGTTCCTTTTGAGGATCACAAAAATACTGCTAGAGATATTGCAAAAAAATCCATCGTACTTCTGAAAAATGAGAATGACCTTTTACCCATAAAGTCTTCGGTTAAAAAAATAGCAGTTATTGGGCCCTTGGCAGATGATAAGGATACACCTATTGGTAACTGGAGAGCCCAGGGAGAAACTAATTCTGCTGTTTCTGTACTTGAAGGCTTGAAAAATGCTGATCTAGACGCTGAGATAACTTATTCTAAAGGTGTGACCTTAGGAGAAGGTGAACGCAGTTTCCTAATGCCATTAAAGATCAACGAAACCGATCGTTCGGGTATTCCAGATGCTGTGGCCAAGGCTAAAGAAGCAGACCTGGTAGTTATGGCACTTGGGGAAGATGCTTTTCAATCTGGAGAAGGACGTAGCCAGGCCAATATTGGGCTTGCCGGACTTCAGTTAGAGTTATTAAAGGAAATACGAGAAGTAAATAAGAATATCGTACTTGTTCTTATCAATGGTAGGCCTCTTGAGATCACCTGGTCTTCAGAAAATATTCCTGCCATCGTAGAAGCCTGGCAACTGGGTTCTGAAAGCGGGAATGCCATAGCAGATGTACTTACAGGAAAATACAATCCATCAGGTAAGCTGCCGGTATCATTTCCGAGAGCTGTAGGGCAGGAACCTTTGTATTATAACAGGATGAATACCGGGAGACCTTCTAACGACCTTCACGTAACCTATTCACATTATACCGATATTGAAAATGGTCCTTTATTTCCTTTTGGATTCGGACTCAGCTATACCACTTTTGATTATGGAGATGTTGAACTTTCTTCAAAAGAACTTCAAGCGGGTGAAGGGATCACTTTAAGCGTTCCTTTAACCAACTCGGGAGATATAAAAGGGAAGGAGGTAGTTCAGCTCTATATCCATGATTTAGTGGCTAGTGTGGCCAGACCTATAAAGGAATTAAAAGGATTTGAACTTGTTGAACTTGCTCCGGGAGAAACTAAAAATGTGGAATTCACAATTGATGAAAAAATGTTAGAGTTTTTCAACGCCTCAGATAAATGGGAAGCCGAGGAAGGTGAATTCGAACTTATGGTAGGTGGAAATTCAGAAGACCTAAAAACCATAAAATTTAATTACGTAAAATAATGAGAAACTACGCGCATAAACTCATTGCCGGAAGTTTACTTATCGGTTCGATATTCACTGGTAATGCTCAGGAGAAAATAATCTTTGAGGAGGACTTCAATGGCGATAGCCTCGATATGAACGTCTGGAATTATGAAGAGGGCGATGGTTGCCCCAATCTTTGCGGATGGGGTAATAATGAAGAACAGATCTACGATCGAAAGTATGTAGAAGTAAAGGATGGAAAGCTGGTTATTACCGCTTTAAAGAAGGATGGACAATATTATTCCGGAAAGATCAACTCTAAAGATAAAGTTGAATTTACTTATGGTGTGATCGAGGTGAAGGCTAAGGTGGCCACAGCAAAAGGACTTTGGCCTGCAATCTGGATGCTGGGAGCCGATATCGATGAAGCCGGCTGGCCGGGTAGTGGAGAGATCGATATCCTGGAGTATATCGGTCGTGAGCCGGGAATGGTTTTTACCTCCCTTCATACACCAGCTAGTCATGGGAATACCATCAATACCAATAAGACAAAAATTGAAAATATAGAAGAAGGATACCATACCTATAAAGCGGTTTGGACCAAGGATTTTATCGAATTCTTCGTTGATGGAGAACAACTTTACAGGTTCACTCCAAAAACTTACGATGAAGATCATTATCCTTTTAAAAAAGACTTCTATTTTCTTATCAATATGGCCGTAGGAGGAAATCTTGGAGGCGCTGAGATCAATGATTCAGATTTACCAGACAAATTCTATGTAGACCATATTAAAGTAACCGAACTTCCTGAAGATCTAAATTAAAATACAAGCGGAATCTCGAATTTATTGGGTTTGCTTACCTTTTTGTGAATGATTAGCTGAGGTTTCGCTTTTTTTAGCTCCGAAGATTACTTGTATGTACTTGTAAATCAAACTTTTTAAGTTTAAAACACTGAAAATGTGTATATTAAGATTAAAATAATCTGATATGAGACTTCAATCTGTGAAAATCTTCGTTATTTTAATTCTCTCCGTAATTTTTACTTCCTGCGGTTCTACATTTATCTACTTCAAAAAAGATAACAGGGTAAAATCTGCTATTTCCGATAAAGGAAACCCTCCAGAAAGTGTTCAGCTTACGAATATAAATATAGATCTCGGAAACTGGAGACTGGATGCTTTATCTGCTTCTCCAAAGGCCGATTACCTGGCTTTAGGAATGGCAGAAATAAACAGTCCAACCAGCAATAGTAATGGAAAACTGGAAATCTACAGCAATTTTGGGAGAACCCTGAAGTATACTTTCAAGGATTCTGATCTAAAAAGTATGATCGAATCACAGGCAGATCTAACCTATCCATCTGCGGTATATGCTTTTCATCCCTTTAACCTGGGGTATGAAAATAATAAGATTCTCATCGCCCACATTCAGCCGTGGACCACATCAGATCTAACGCCTCAGGATGTAGGTCTTAAGATCAATCTTGAAACCGGGAAAGCGGTAAGTGTTGAGTTTTTTCCAAGGACCGCGAGACCTGCGCTTCCTGAGCATGGTTCAAAGAATAAGTTCGATTTCGAGGTCATTAACGGTGAAATGTTCGTGAATGGTAAAAAATTAAATGGAATGCCATCGGGAATAGATCCAGATCTTCATGATGAAGTGACTGCGTATAATTAATTCAGATTTCTTTTTTCTATAAAGAATCTTTTAAGAAGTGCCCCGGCTTCCTCGCTTAAAATCCCAGTTTTCACCTCTGTCTTTGGGTGAAGTTTCACACCGTTTTTTCTATAACCTCTTTGGGGGTCTGAAGCTCCGTAGACTATTTTCGAGATCTGGCTCCAGTACAAAGCTCCTGCGCACATCTGGCAGGGTTCCAGAGTAATGTACATAGTGCAGTTCTGTAGATATTTGCCGCCAAGAAAGTTTGCAGCGGCAGTGATGGCCTGCATTTCAGCGTGGGCAGTGACATCGTTCAAAGTTTCGGTCAGGTTATGCCCACGGGCAATGATCTTGTCGTTGACCACTACCACGACTCCTACAGGTATCTCCCCTTTTTCATAGGCCGATTCAGCCTCTTCCAGGGCCTTTTTCATAAAATATTCATCATTGAAAGGTGATAGCATCTCCTGAATTTTCTGGAAAGATATAAATTTTGAAGATTCAAAACGGCCAGCTGTTCGCAATTCAGTTTGCTTAATGTAACTTTGTGTGGTATGGCCGGGATACTGAAAAAAATCGATACTCCTGAAGATCTGCGTAAACTCGAGAAACAGGAGTTGACGCAGCTCGCGCAGGAATTGCGAAAATTTATTATAGATATTGTTGCTACAAAGGAGGGTCACCTGGGTGCCAGCCTTGGGGTGGTAGAACTTACCATTGCTTTGCACTATATTTTTAATACCCCGGAAGATCTTCTGGTTTGGGATGTGGGACACCAGGCCTATGGCCATAAGATTCTTACCGGGAGAAGGGAAATTTTTGAAACAAACCGGCAACTCGATGGTATTAGTGGATTTCCTAAAAGATCTGAAAGTGTCTTTGATACATTTGGAACAGGGCATTCATCTACTTCTATTTCTGCGGCACTGGGTATGGCTATAGCTTCAGCTTTGAAAGGTGAAAAAGGCAAACATCATATTGCCGTGATTGGCGACGCATCTATTGCCAGCGGAATGGCGTTCGAAGGTTTGAACCACGCCGGGGTCACCAATGCAAACCTGCTGGTGATCCTAAATGATAATGCCATAGGAATAGACCCAAGTGTTGGGGCTCTAAAAGAATATCTTACCAAAGCCAGGGTTGGTTATAAACCGGCTAGGGATAATATAATAGAGGCGCTTAATTTCAAATATTTCGGACCCGTGGACGGGCATGATTTGCAAGGCCTTCTAGATATCCTGGACAAAATGAAAGCTATTAAGGGGCCAAAGTTCCTGCACGTGATCACCAGGAAGGGGAAAGGGCTTAAAAAAGCTGAAGAAGACCAGGTGAAATATCATGCTCCGGGAAAATTTGAACCAGATACAGGAGAGCTATTAAAATATGATACGGAAGGACTTCCGCTGAAATATCAGGATGTTTTTGGGCTTAGCCTGGTGGAGCTTGCTGAAAAAAATGAAAAGATCATTGGGATCACACCTGCCATGCCTACCGGAAGTTCTCTTAAATACATGATGAAGGCTTTTCCCGAAAGAGCTTTTGATGTTGGGATAGCAGAGCAGCATGCGGTTACACTATCGGCCGGAATGGCCACTCAGGGTTTTACGGTATTTTGTGCTATTTATTCTACTTTTTTACAAAGGGCATACGATCAGCTTATACACGATGTGGCTTTGCAAAATCTGCCGGTGATCTTCTGCCTGGACAGGGCCGGCCTTGTTGGTGAGGATGGGGCAACTCATCATGGAGTATTTGATATTTCCTTTGCCCGCGCAATTCCAAACCTTATGATAGCCGCACCAAGGAATGAAGTGGAATTAAGAAACCTTCTCTATACAGCTCAACTGGGATTGGAAGCTCCGCTTATCATCAGGTATCCAAGGGGAAGAGGTGTATTAAAAGAATGGAAATTGCCTTTTAAACGAATTATTCCTGGAAAAGCTGAAAAATTGAAGGATGGTGATGAAATAGCTGTGCTGTCTATAGGTAATATGGCTTCAAATGTTGAAAAAGCTATCAAAAAAACCTCTTTTCAGAATAAGATCGCTCATTACGATATGAAATTCGTAAAACCTCTGGATGAAGAATTACTTCAGGTAATATTCAAAGAATATTCAAAAATCATTACCGTAGAGGACGGAGTCAAAAATGGAGGTTTTGGAAGTGCGGTTCTGGAATTCGCGGCAAGCTCTGGATATAAAGGGGATATCGAGATTTTAGGAGTGCCCGATAAATTTATTGAACAAGGAAGTGTAGATCAATTACAAGAAATCTCAGGAATTCACGTTGAAGGAATAAGGAAGAAGCTCGAAACTATGAGCTGATTTTTTTATTTTTGCAATTCCGAAAACCTAGCTGTTTAAATGAAGTTGAAAATCCTACTATTCCTGATCTGTATTACATCACTGAAATCTCTAGCCTCTGATTATGAGTATTCTATTGTGTCAGACACTACATCTACAGCTGTTAAGGACACTACCAATACAGATTCCATGATGATCTACTGGACCGAGAAGAACACCTTTGGGGTAAACCTTAGTGAGGTAGCCTTCGTTAACTGGAATGCCGGTGGTAACAACTCGGTTTCGGCGCTTTTCTATGCCAACTTTCAACGGAATTTTGAGAAGGATCTTACCATGTGGAAAAATTCGGCTTCACTTAGATATGGAATTAATGCGCAGGAAGGAAGAGAGATCAGGAAGACTGAAGACGAATTGAGACTCAACTCTTCATTTGGTTTCAGGCAGGATAGTACTTCCAACTGGTATTACTCGGGAAAGTTCAGTTTTAACTCACAGTTTTCAAACGGTTATAAGTATCCCGATACCGAAGTTGCGATTTCCAGGTTCATGGCTCCGGGATATACGTTCCTTGGTGCGGGAACAGAATTCTCCCATCCAGAGGAAGACCTTACGGTCTATCTTTCGCCCATAACCTTTAAGTCTACTTTTGTTCTTGACCAGAGACTGGCTAATGAAGGTTCTTTTGGTGTTGAACCGGCAGTTACAGATGAACTCGGGAATATTCTGAAAGAGGGAGAAAACGTGCGAACAGAATTCGGTTTTCTCGTCACCAGCGGCTTCAGCAAGGAAGTCTGGGAAAATATAGATCTGGACAATCAGCTCAGTCTTTATTCAGATTACCTGAATAAATTCGGCAACATCGATGTAGACTGGCAAATGACGGTGAACATGAAGGTCAACGAATTTATTAAAGCCAATGTAGGGTCGCATATTCGCTACGATGACGATGTAAAATTCAAAGAAGACACCAACGGAGATGGTAAGCTGGAAACCTCAGGACCTCGTGTTCAGCTAAAACAGATGCTGGGCGTTGGCGTGGTCTATGAGTTCTAAAGGCTTTGTCCCTTATACTTTTTAAAGGAAGCCACGGTCATTCCATCGGTTAAGGAAGCGGTGTAAGAACAGATGCCAATCAGTTTTTCATAAACAGAATCACTATTCTGCAAAGGCTCTAATTCTGGCACAGATTTCAATACCAATTTGGTGAAATTTGAATCTTCGGCTTCGGTATCTGGAAGCATGGCCTTAGTGTAAATATCCAGTAAATAGGAAAGCATTCTATACCCCGCGATCTCTTTGCTAATCACCTCTTCACTCTGGTAGATCTTTTCAATACTAATTTTGATGATATCTTTTATCTGGGCCTCGTAGCTGCTCATGTCGAACAGAGATTCATGAAATTCTCCATTAAGGATCGCTTCTTCATTTTTCACAAAAATATCGGCAGCTTCAGTTATAAGCGTGTTAATGGCCAGAGATCTCAAATAAGCCAGTCTATCGGCGGTGCTTTTCAACTGGTTATATTTCGCGGTATTGATGTTGTCTTTTACAAGTTTAATAAGATATTCCAGGGCATAATCCTCATCAATTAAACCAAGGTTAATACCATCTTCAAAATCTATAATGGTGTAGCAAATGTCGTCTGCTGCTTCTACAAGGAAGGCAAGAGGATGACGTGCATAACCGATATCATTTCCCTCACGGGTTTTCTTAAGGCCTAATTCTTCAGCAACCTCTTCAAAAATGGCTCTTTCGCTTTGGAAGAAACCAAACTTTCTATCCTGAATCTTTTTTGTTGGTTTATGCGGAAGTGATTCCTTCGGATATTTCGTAAAGGCTCCAAGTGTTGAATAAGAAAGTCTTAGTCCTCCTGTAATTCCCGGGCGGTTTTCGGTAAGTATTTTAAAGCCGTTGGCATTACCTTCAAATTTGATCAGATCCTGGAATTCTTTTTCGGTAAGCTGCTCCTTAAACCTTCTTCCATTTCCATGGCTGAAGTACTCACCAATGGCTTTCTCTCCCGAATGTCCAAAGGGTGGATTTCCGATATCGTGAGCCAGGGCTGCTGCGGCAACAATAGCTCCAAAATCATTCATTCGATACCCGAAGGTATCTCTTAAATGCGGGTGTTTTTCTATTAATTTCTGACCTGCTAACCTTCCTAAAGAACGTCCAACTACAGAAACTTCAAGACTGTGGGTGAGCCTGGTATGTACAAAATCTGTTTTTGAGAGCGGTATCACCTGGGTTTTATCTTGTAGGCTGCGGAAAGCGGAAGAAAAGATGATCCTGTCATAGTCAACTTCAAACCCTAACCGGGTTTCGTTTTGTTCCTTTCTTAACCTTTTATGTGTGTCACCAAATCTTTTAAGCGATAAGAGTTGCTCCCAATTCATGTTAATTGCTTTGTTGTGAGCCAAAAATATTAAAAAAGGGAAGTAAAAAGCTACTTCCCCTTTCTAAATTCAAATTTGAATTAGCCAAATCATTAAGATCCGCACATTAGGCAGTCATCACCTTCCGCTTCTTTGGACTGAGCGATGATCGCTCGTAGTTCTTCCGGAGACAACGCTCCTTCTTCCTCAGATTCTTTTGAAATTACAGGCTTGCTTTGATTCTTAAGTTTTTCAGCTGCCTGGGTCGGAGCGTCTGAAGTCACAAAGACGGGTTCTTTTTTCTTTTCTTTTTCCAGGGTAAATTTAATAGCGTCTACCGCAGATTTTGTTCTTAAATAATACATTCCGGTTTTCAGTCCGCTTTTCCAGGCGTAGAAATGCATGGAAGTAAGTTTGCTGTAATTCGCGTTTTCCATGAACAGGTTAAGCGACTGTGACTGATCTATAAAATAACCGCGTTGTCTGGACATATCGATGATGTCTTTCATGCTCATTTCCCATACGGTTTTATAAAGCTCTTTGAGATCATCTGGAATTATATCGATATCCTGTACAGAGCCATTGTTTCTCATAATGGCATTTTTCACCTCGTCTGTCCAAAGGTCCCTGGCTACAAGGTCTTCCAGCAGGTGCTTGTTTACTACGATGAATTCTCCGGAAAGTACCCTTCTGGTGTAAATATTTGAAGTATAAGGCTCGAAGGCTTCGTTATTTCCAAGGATCTGAGAAGTGGAGGCGGTAGGCATAGGGGCTAATAACAGGGAGTTTCGTACCCCGGTTTTCATTACCTGTTTCCTTAATTTTGCCCAATCCCATCTTCCACTAAGGTCCTCGTCTTTGATTCCCCAAAGGTTATACTGAAATTCCCCCTGGCTAATTGGTGAACCTTCAAAAGTTGAATACGGTCCTTCCTCTTTTGCAAGTTCCATAGATGCGGTGACCGCGGCGAAATAAAGAGTTTCAAAGATCTCCTGGTTCAGTTTTTTAGCTTCATCTGAAGTGAATGGCATCCTAAGCCTGATAAATGTATCGGCCAGTCCCTGAACTCCTAGTCCAACCGGACGGTGTCGCATATTCGAATTTTCAGCTTCCTTCACCGGGTAGTAATTCCTGTCTATTACCTTGTTCAGGTTTTTGGTTACCCGTTTGGTTATTTTGAATAATTCCTTATGGTCAAATTCCTTGCCTTTAATGAACATTGGAAGTGCTATGGAAGCAAGGTTGCATACGGCCACTTCATCTCGGCTGGTGTATTCCAGGATCTCTGTACACAGGTTTGATGAGCGTATAGTTCCAAGGTTCTTCTGGTTAGATTTTCTATTCGCAGCATCTTTATAAAGCATATAAGGAGTTCCGGTTTCGATCTGGGATTCCATGATCTTTTCCCAAAGCTCTCGTGCTTTTATCGTTCTTCTTCCTTTATCTTCAGCTTCATATTTTTCATACAACTTTTCAAATTCTTCGCCATAAGTGTCATATAACCCAGGGCACTCATGCGGACACATTAAAGTCCAGTTTCCATTTTCTTGAACTCTTTTCATGAATAGATCTGGCATCCACATCGCATAGAAAAGGTCACGTGCACGCATTTCCTCTTTTCCGTGGTTTTTCTTTAGATCCAGAAAATCAAAAATATCGGCATGCCAGGGTTCCACATACATGGCGAAGGAACCTTTACGCTTTCCGCCTCCCTGGTCTACGTAACGAGCAGTATCATTAAAAACCCTAAGCATTGGAACGATCCCGTTGGAAGTTCCATTGGTTCCGGAAATATACGAGCCGGTAGCTCTTACATTATGAATAGATAAGCCAATTCCACCTGCTGACTGTGAGATCTTGGCGGTTTGTTTTAAAGTGTCGTAAATACCGTCTATACTGTCATCCTGCATGGTTAGCAGGAAACAAGACGACATTTGAGGTTTTGGTGTGCCAGAATTGAAAAGTGTTGGTGTGGCGTGAGTGAAATACTTCTTGGACATAAGCTCATAGGTCTCTATGGCAGCATCCAGGTCATCTGGGTGAATTCCAATAGATACACGCATTAGCATATGCTGTGGACGTTCTACGATCTCGCCGTTTAGTTTAAGCAGGTATGATCTTTCAAGAGTTTTGAATCCGAAATAGTCATAGCCGAAATCACGATTATAGATAATAGTGGAGTCAAGTTTCTCCTTATTTTCCATGATCACTTTATATACCTCGTCTGATAATAACGGAGCTTTTTCTTCGGTTCGCGGATTTACATATTCGTAAAGATCGGCCATCACCTCAGAGAAAGTCTTCTTTGTGTTTTTATGCAGGTTTGAGACCGAAATCCTCGCAGCCAGTTTTGCATAATCTGGATGGGAAGTCGTCATGGTCGCAGCGATCTCTGCAGCAAGGTTATCCAGTTCACTGGTGCTTACATTGTCATAAAGACCTTCAATCACGCGCATAGCAACCTTTACAGGATCTACCAGTTCATTTAATCCATAGCAGAGTTTTTTTACCCGTGCGGTAATCTTGTCGAACATAACAGGCTCTTTTCTCCCGTCTCGTTTTAATACATACATTTGCTTAAATTTTAGTTAGTTTGAGGCTAAGATTTCTTTCGGAAAAGGTATTATCCATCCTGTGCGGCCGTTTACACCGCGATTATAAAGTGATATTTCTAGTGAAAAAATTAAAGATCAACTTGCGCCGCGTTGGGGGACACAGCGCAGTTGGGCTTTAAAAATCAGCATCAAAGCTGATCTCATCTGATTCTTTGTCTTTGTTCATTACACCCGCTTTCTGATACTCGCTAACACGTTTCTCAAAGAAATTAGTTTTGCCTTGCAGGTTGATCATATCCATGAAGTCGAATGGATTTGAAACATTGAATTCTTTCTCGCATTCCAGTTCTACCAGTAACCTGTCGGTTACGAATTCAAGATATTGGGTCATTAACTTGGCATTCATGCCAATTAAACTAATAGGAAGGGATTCTGTGATAAACTCACGTTCTATATTAAGAGCATCAAGGATGATCTCTCTAATTTTTTCTTTCGGTACTTTATTAACCAGGTGATTATTATGCAGATGAACTGCAAAATCACAATGCATACCTTCATCTCTCGAAATAAGTTCATTCGAGAAAGTAAGTCCTGGCATTAATCCACGTTTTTTCAGCCAGAAGATGGAACAGAAAGCTCCGGAAAAGAATATTCCTTCAACGGCAGCGAAAGCAATTAATCTTTCTGCGAAAGAATCTGATTCGATCCATTTAAGAGCCCAATCGGCCTTTTTCTTGATCGCAGGAAAAACCTCGATAGCCTTGAATAACTGATCTTTCTCTTTATCATCTTTTACATATGTGTCGATCAATAGAGAATAGGTTTCAGAATGAATATTTTCCATCATGATCTGGAAACCATAAAAGAACTTGGCTTCAGAATACTGAACCTCATTTACGAAATTTTCGGCCAGATTCTCATTCACTATCCCATCTGAAGCCGCGAAAAATGCAAGAATATGTTTTATAAAATAGCGCTCGTCAGAATTTAGCTTATTAGACCAGTCTGTAAGATCCTGATGTAGGTCTATCTCTTCAGCAGTCCAGAAACAAGCCTCCATTTTTTTATACCAATCCCAAATATCATGATGTTTAATCGGGAAGATCACAAAGCGATCTTTGTTCTCCTGCAAAATGGGTTCAATCTGCGCCATAATTGTTAAAATTTTAGGTCTTTGTGGTTAGTATTGAAAAGTGTTTAACAAATATTTAAAAATGAGATAGATAATGAAAGATTTTGCCTTAAACGTTTTCAACAAAGTTTTCAACACGCACTTCGTCTGGTTTTATTAGTGTTTTTGTTTATAACTAACAATAAAATACGGATAAACAGATATTTATAAATTGTTAATAATTTGATAACCTGAAAATTAAATTGAAAAGAATGTGGTTGTAGAAAAGGCTGAAATTTTCTGTAAAATCTCCACATTTTTGTACTTATAACGGAAGAAAACCGGCGATTTAGTGCCGGTTTTCAACAAAAACAGAATTAAATTTTTTGATTGGTTATCTATAAAATTTGTGGGTATAGATAAATTTAAAATTCTGTAGATATATTATTGAATAGCCACAGGCTTAATCAAAAGGCCATTTATAATTACTTCAATAAAAATTGGAGAATGAAATTGAAATACTAATTTAGGGAAAACCTGTCTAAATTCGAAATTATGCGAGTTGAACCCAATTAAAACTTGATTATTTTTTCTGAATATCCTTAGCTACCTCCTCCAATTCTTTGAACCAATTTTCTCCAAATTTCCTAATGAGTCCTTCCTTCACAAACTTATAGATAGGAACCTGCAATTCAGCGCCAAGACTACAGGCATCATCGCATATCTCCCAGCGATGGTAGTTCACTGCAGAGAAAGCCGAATATTCCTGAATTCTCACCGGGTATAAGTGGCACGAAACAGGTTTTTTCCAGTCGATATCACCCTGGTTGTAGGCTTCTTCTATACCGCAAAGGGCAGTGCCTTTATCATCGAAAGTAACATAAGCACAATCTGCACCATTTATTAGCGGGGTTTCTATCTCACCATTTTCACGAGTAATATAAACCCCCTGTTTTTCGATGGCTTCTATCCCTTCTTTCCGAAGATAGGGCTTAACCTTTGGGTAGATATCTTCCATAATTTCTCTTTCCTCGGGCTCTACCGGTGCTCCCGCTTCTCCATCTACGCAACAAGCTCCCTTGCAGGCGGAAAGGTTGCATAAAAAATCATTTTTAATGATCTCCTCTGATACTAAAGTTTTCCCTAATTGAAACATGTGACAAAGATAATTTTCTATGTTTTAAGGCGAAGAAATACGGCAATAAAATTTACATAAATTTAACCTGGCTACCCGATTGTCAATCAGATATCTTGAAGTATTTTTGCCGCCAATTTTGAAAACAGGTAGCTATGTTTAAAGTGTTAGATTTCAGGCAGATATTTACTGCAGGTATGGTTCTTTTTGCAGTTATAGATATCATTGGGAATATCCCGATCATTATCGATCTTAGAAAGAAAGTAGGGCATATTCAAAGTGAGAAGGCTTCTATCGTGGCGGGGATCATTATGATAGTTTTTCTTTTTCTTGGAAAGGAGATCCTTAATCTTATTGGAATTGATGTAAATTCCTTCGCTGTTGCAGGTTCGTTTATTCTTTTCTTTCTGGCCCTGGAAATGATCCTGGGAATTAGTCTTTACAAGGATGATGCGCCGGAAACCGCATCTGTAGTGCCACTTGCATTTCCATTGATCGCTGGAGCGGGAACCATGACTTCACTGGTTTCACTTCAGGCTGAATATGAAACGGTAAATATCATTGTTGCTATAATTATCAATATTATATTTGTGTACCTGGTTCTGAAATCTTCCGCTAAGATCGAGAAGATCCTGGGATCGCAGGGTATCAATGTAATTAGAAAGGTATTTGGGGTGATCTTGCTTGCCATTGCGGTTAAGTTATTCGCTGCAAACATTCAGAATTTATTTTAATGAAATATTTTATTTATACCATTATATTCCTGGCTCTTGTATTTATTGGGATTAGTGCCGGCGAACTCAACTTTGATAATCTAACCGAAGGAGAAAGTGCAAAAGCTCTCATCGTCATGCTGGCAAGTCTTTGTGTGATCGTGCTTATGGTGATTCTGCTTGTTTCAAGAACGATTTCGAAAAAACATGAGTAAGGTGAATTTTGATGTTCTCATCATAGGTGGTGGAGCAGCCGGCCTTTCGTGTGCCTTAGTGATTGGATCAGGTCTTGAAAAGCCTTACGCAGAAAATAAAAGAGCAGGAATAATCCTGCATCAAAAAAGCTCTCATTTGCAATCTGCGTTGCTGAGAAATGTCTTCGGAATCGCTCCTGAAACTAAGGGAATGGATCTTCTTCGAGAAGGTGCAAATCAGCTTTCAGATCTATACCCGAAGCTGGAACAGATCTCTGGTGAAAAGGTAAAGGAAATAAAAGAAGTTGACAGTGGTTTTGAGGTCATAAGTAATAAAAATTCTTATTCTGCCAGATCCATCGTAGTCACGGTTGGGTATGCCAGTCCGTTTAGGATCGCTGGTTTGGAGGAATATGTGATCCCTCATAAAAAAGCGAAGGCTTCGAAGAACAGGGTGCAGCTGAAAAATGAAGATCACCTTGTAAAGCCAGGGCTTTATGTAACAGGAACGCTTGCAGGTTGGCGCAGCCAGTATGCAATTGCCAGTGGTAGTGGGGCTGCAGTTGCTACAGATATACTTACCGAATGGAATAATGGGGAGCACACAAAAGTGCACGATAAATTAAATTAAAAAGAAAAACATTAAGCTCAAGGGCAGGCTTATAATTGCCAGTACCATAAAGCTTTGCTGAAGATTTCGGTATAAAAGGGCTCTTCTTAATTTCCTTATGAATTCAGGGTCTTCTGCAATGTTGATATGCTTTTTTAGAAGTTTACGAGAAACATTTGAGGAATTTATAAGGATCTCGTTTTTTAGGAACAAATAGGCACTGTTATCCATTAACCTGAAACTCACCGCTATTATAAATAAAAATAGAGGGGAGAGCGGCCAGATCATAGATAAATATTCCAGGAAATTCTGCATGCCCGTCCAAAATATTATTTTTCGCGGGACAACTCAATTACTTTCTCAATTATTCGGTCATCTTCATTTAAATACCGTTCAAATGCATTAGTTCCAAAAAGTTGTTGTGCGATTTCGGCTTTTAAATATTTCTTTAAAAGAGGTTTATGAGATTCGCTGGTCGAACTCATTCCAATATTCATTTGTCCTAAATACCTGTCAAAGTCATAAATCATTTTATCGGTGATCCTGATCTCGCTTCTGAAGTTTTTCCGGCTAATTGAATTATAATATTCCCTGTTCTCTTCCAGGATATTGAAAACAAATCGACTCATATATCCGCCGCGCAGAAGGAAGGTCAGTTTTTCTTTTTCAGAATCTGTATCCTTGGGAACGAAAATATCAGGAATAATACCTCCTCCACCATAGACGATTTTTCCACCTGGAGTCACATATCTAAGAGAATCATTTACTACAATGCTATCTTCACTGTTAAGTTCGCCGTTCTTATAACGTCGCATATAGTCGTTAAAATATGATTCATTCCCATTGTTATAAGGTTTTTGGATAGATCTACCGGTAGGTGTATAATAGCGCGCAATGGTAAGTCTTACTGCGCTACCGTCTCCGAGTTCCATTTCACGTTGAACGAGTCCTTTCCCATAGGATCTTCGGCCAATGATGGTGCCCACATCATTGTCCTGCAAAGCCCCGGCCACTACTTCACTGGCAGAAGCCGAATTTTCATTGATCAGTACATAAACCTTTCCGTTTTCGAAGCTTCCTTCTCTTTGCGAGTAGGTTTCTTCGATCGCCCCGCTTTTATTTTTGGTGAACAGAATAAGTTTTTCGTCTTTAATGAACTCATCGGCAATGTTGATGGCTTCAGAAAGATATCCACCTGGATTGTCACGAAGATCCAGGGCTATTTCTTTAGCCCCATTTTTCTTTAATTCCTTAATTGCCTCGCTAAACTCCTTGTAGGTAGTTTCAGAAAACCTGTCCACTTTTATGTAACCCAAATCTTCGGTAAGCATGTAAGAAGCATCAACGCTTTTTAAAGGAACTTTTCCTCTTTTAATATTAAAAGTTAGTAAGTCATTAATGCCTTTGCGAAGAACCTTTAAAGTAACCTTTGTATTCGCCTTGCCTTTAAGCTGGGTGGTAATGGAGTCATCGCTGATGGCTAAATTAAACAGCTTTTTTCCGTTCGCATAAAGTATCCTGTCGCCGCCGCGAATGCCCATTTTTTCACTGGGGCCACCTTCCAGGGCTTTAATTACAACTATAGTATCATTAATGTTATAAAAGCTAACCCCAATTCCCACGAAGTCTCCTTTCATATTTTCGGTAACCCTGTCGTATTCATCCTTCGGAATATATACGGAATGGGGATCAAGGTTCTCGAGGATTTTATCGACGGTAACATCTACGATGCTGTCTGTATTAACATCGTCTACATATTCATAGTCTATGTAATCTATGAGTCGGTTTAGTTTTTGCTTTTTTGGATTGGCAGAAAATAGTTCGTCTGAAGGGTCAAAATTCAATCGCGCACCAAGGATGAGCCCAATCGCACAGGCAATACTTAAAAGAAGTGGCGTGTATATTTTATTTTTTCCTTTCAATCTTCTAGCTCAGTTATTTGCTGTAATTCTACTCCTGCTTTTTCTAAAAAATCCAGGCCGGAATTATCCTTATAATCTATTTGATAAACCAGTCTGCTTATACCAGATTGGTGTATCAATTTACTACATTCCTTACAGGGGGACATTGTAATATATAAAGTGGCATCCTTACAAGATTGGGTAGAGCCGGCAACCTTAAGGATCGCATTGGCTTCCGCGTGCAAAACATACCATTTTGTATATCCTTCTTCATCCTCGCAAAAGTTCTCAAATCCGCTGGGTGTTCCATTATACCCGTCTGATATGATCATTCTATCCTTCACAATTAACGCGCCAACCTGTTTTCTATTACAATGTGATAATTTACTCCATTCTCTGGCAATTCTCAAGTAAGCCCTGTCGAATTTTTGCTGTTTTTTTTGATTCATAGATCTGGGAAAAGACTAATAGGTCTAAAAATTAATAATAGACTGCAAATTAAAAGATTATTGGTAAAAATGCCCCCGAAAATTTCAATATCTAAAGGGAAGAATAACTTTCGATAAGAATAGGAATAATGATCCCGGTTACAATCGAAGCGGTTACCAGGATCCAGTCTCTTTTTGAAACCTTGAGTACGTTCTGTAAAAGAAATCCTATGATCATCACTATAAGTACTACGATCACTTGTGCGGCCTCTATTCCCAGGGCGAATTCCACAAGGGGAAGAAATTTACTTTCGGCACCTGCAGCGATCATTTTGAAATAGGATGAAAATCCAAGCCCGTGAATTAGACCAAAAAAGACCGTGATAAAATAAAGAACGCTGTAATTTGTGTTCCTTACCTTTTTTCCGGCCGTGGCGATATCAAAAACTGCAGTGGCCAGGATAGTTACCGGAATCAGGAATTCTACATAATCTGAATCTACTCTTACGATCTCGTAGACCGAGAGGAATAATGCCATTGTATGTCCCAGGGTAAATAAAGTTACCAGCCATAATACTCGTTTCCATGTGCTAAAGCCGTAAGACGCAACTAGAACAATTAAGAACAGGACATGGTCGTATGCCTGCCAGTCCAGAACGTGGTCCAGCCCGAGCTTGAAATAGAGCCAAAATTGAGACATATAAAACTTTTAAAAAGGAAGATCCGAAAGTACAATTTATTCAAATAATAGCAAAGGTGTAAACCTAAGCTAAAATCTAGGTGGATAAGGTAACAGTTCTAAAATACCTTTAAAAAGGTATTTCGAATCCAAACCTACCAATCTATCTTGCCTTTCCAAATTAATGATTAGTCAAGAAATCTGTAACACCTGGAAATTTGGGTAGGGTCAAATATCCAGAATGTTTTTTTGTTGGGGTAAAAAGATAATTTTGTGTCCATATTCCAATGCTAATTATAAGACGTTAGTATAAAAGCTTTAGGATGGCTCCTAGGGCTTTTTATTTTCCACATACTTAATATTTTCCAGGTTTATTACATGTCTTATATTTACTTATCTAAATTGAAAAGATTTATGGATAAGGATCTGAAAAAGATCTCAGATTACTGGAAAAAGGTTTATTCCAGCCGGGTGAAGAAATACCGTCCTTTCGAAATTTCTGAAGATTTTAAAAGATACGCTTCCATGTTCGCTCTTGGTAATTCTTATTTATACATCGTCAATTTGCATGATTTTCAGCTGGAATATGTGTCAAAATCTGTAGAGCAATTCGTGGCTAAGCCTGTGGAGGAAATAGTTCTACAGGACCTTTTAAGGGCAATTCTGCCTGAGGAACTTGAAGGGATCAATTTAAAGGGAAAGGTAGTAAGTGACTTCTATACTACTTATTTGGATAGGAAAGATGTGCTTTCCTATAAGAACATGTTTTCCTATCGAATGAGAGATTCTTCTGGTCAAATAAGAACTATGCTTTACCAGGCCATTCCGTTAAGTGTTCTTGAAAATGGAGCTCCCGAGCATGTGCTCTGCATTCAAACAGATGTTTCTCATTTAAAAATATCTAGTACAAATGCGGTTTCCTTTATTAATATTAATGGAGGAAAGTGTTATTTCAATGTTGATATTTCTACTGGAAAATTTGATCCGGAATTATGTGAAGGAGGAAAAAAGGATCTATCAGAATTATTCACTGAAAGAGAAAAGCAGATCCTGATAAGGCTGTCCAGGGGGCATAACGCCGAACAGATCGCAAAGGAACTACACCTTTCACCCCATACCGTCAAGACACACCGCAAAAACATACTTCATAAAAGCGGTTGCAGTAATACTACAGAGCTTGTAGCAAAATGTCTCACTAATGGAATAATTTCTCCTAGTTTGGTATAGTTTTTCTTAATTGTGTTAGTATATCGGATTAAAATTGAGGTATTTATGAGGATTTTTCGATTTTTTTTAGAAATTAGAGCTCCCTACAGAATCTTAATACTAACCAAATAAAATTTTTTTATGCCTAAGGAATACTTTCATGCCCAATTTCAGTTAGATGGTAAAAAGTTTAAGTTTAAAACTGACGGTGAAAATTTAACGGAAGTAAGAATTCGTATAGGATTTCCAAATAAATTTGAAGTCCTGAAAGCCTATTTTCTAGATGAGAAAACAATTAAAGTCGATTTTGTAGGCTACTGTGGTTGTACTCTGGCTGATAGTATTAGGGAGTCCAACGATATAAAGTATGACGATTATCCTGTTGAATTACAACTGAAACAAAACATCCCAGAGATAATAAATGTTGTTTTTGAATTAACTAAGGTGGAAAACTGTAATAATGAAAAATTTGTCCCCGAAACGGCGGGCGGAGGAATTTTAGTAGGTACCGGAGGTTGATTTATTCTTCTTTATGAGATATTTTATAACATTAACAGTTAGCCTATTGCTAACTGTTATTTCCTATTCTCAGAACCAGGAATTCAATATCATCGATAGCCTTATAGATGCCCGGGAGATCGATAAGGCAGGAGCCTTGCTTAAAGAAATCGATTCTACCAGATTAGACCAGGCTGAAAATGCCAGGTTTTATTATTTGCTTGGTAAATGGGAAGCACAGGAAAACCAGGCCGATAAAAGCTTCAGGTACTGGATGATCGCAAAAAAGAAATATAAGGCTCTGGATAGTCTTGAAAAGGTAGCTAATATCAATCTTAAGATCATTCCTATTCTTACATCGAGTAAGAACAAGGATCTGGATCCTCAGCCTTTTATGGATGAGTATCTGGATTATGCACGTGAAAAGAACGATCCAGACCTTCTTGCCAAGGCTTACATGCAGTTGGGCGCTATTTTTATCAGCTCAGATGTGCAAAGATCCATCGGCTACTACCGGCAGGCGATCAGAGAGAACAGGAAAACCGGGGATTCCCTGCTAAATGCCAAGTTGCATCACAACCTGGGAGTAGCTTTTGGTGAGATGACCCCTGAAAAAGATTCGGCCTTATTTCATTATGAAATTGCTCTGAAAGAATATAAGAAAAGAGATCTAACAGATTATATTTCTTATATCTTTAATAACAAGGCTTCGGTTTTTAAGCAATTAAAGAAATATGATTCGGCTATCGCCTATTATAAAAAGGCTGAGGCTATCGCTCCCAAAGAATATGAAAAAGAGAATAAAAGGCTACTGTACGACCATATGGCCGATGCTTATGAATTGGATAAGGATTTCGAAAAGGCCTACAAATACCTGAAACTTAAGAATATTTACAGCGATAGTATTCAACAAAGCGAGCAGAATAAAGCCATGCTTGATATTCAGACTAAATATGAAGTAGAAAAAAAGGAGAATGAGAACCTAAGGCTTAAACAGAACAGGATCTGGCTTTTACTAGCTTTGGCATCTTTAGTTCTAATAATCGTAATAGGATTTCTGGCCTACAAGAATATGCGCTCCAAGAAAAAGATCGCAGATAAGGAAATACAGGTTCAGAAACAGCACCTTGAGAATGTACTAAAGCAACAGGAACTTGCCGGGATCGATGCCATGATCGAAGGTCAGGAGAAAGAAAGAAAAAGAATAGCCAATGATCTGCACGATCACCTTGGGAGTTTACTGGCAACTCTGAAACTTCATTTTCAGAACCTGAAAGTTAAAAAGGACAGGATGAAAGATGAGGAAGACCGGTTGATAAGGCAAACCGATGAACTGATAGATGAGGCATACCAACAGGTGAGAACCATTGCTCATGCCAAGAATGCGGGTGTTCATGCACAGGAAGGTCTGTTGCCGGCCGTTAAAAACTTTGCCAGTAAGGTTTCAGCTTCTAATAAACTAACCATAGAAGTAGAAGATAGCGGTATGGAAGATCGCCTGGAAAACTCAATGGAAATTATGATCTTCAGGATCATTCAGGAGCTTATCACTAATGTTATTAAACATGCGAACGCGAGTGAGGCCATAATTCACCTCACTCATTATGGAGATTCCATAAATATTCTGGTTGAAGATGATGGAAGTGGCTTTGATATCTCCAGACTGAAACCAAGGGAAGGAATGGGGGTTTATTCAATTCAGAAAAGAATAGAAAATCTAGGCGGCACGGTCGATTTTGATAGTGTTGCCGGAAAAGGAACATCAGTTATAATAAATATGCCGGTATCATGATTAGATTAGCCATAGCCGAAGATCACATTGCTTTGATCGACGGAATCAGAGTCTTTATTGAACACGAAGAAGACATAGAGTTTCTTGGTTTTGCCGGAAATGGCAAGGAGCTCATCGAACTGGTGGAAAAAAAGAAACCTAATGTGGTAATTACTGATATTCGTATGCCTGTGATGGATGGGATCGAAGCTACCAAACTTATCCTAAAGAAAAACCCGGAAATTAAGGTTATCGCTTTTACTATGTTCGACCAGGATAATGCCGTGGAACAAATGCTTAGCGCTGGTGCGAAAGGCTATATACTGAAGAATGCCAGCTTAAAGGAGCTCCTTTTTGCAATTAGAAAGGTACATTCCGGAGATGTTTATTATGATCCAAATATAGAAGCCGATTCCAGTGAGAATGCCGCTAAAAAGAAACCCTTGCTAACCAGGCGTCAGCAGGAAATCCTTAAGCTGGTAGGGCAGGGAAAGACGAACCAGGAGATCGCCGATGCTTTATTTATTGGTAAAACCACCGTGGAAACCCATCGAAAGAATATGATCAGAAAATTAAACCTGCAAGGCGCAGGGGAATTACTTCGCTACGCCGTAGAATGTAAATACGACTTTTAGAGAGTCTTTGCTTAAAGTACCCAATTTTGGGTATTTCGTAATTTAGACCTAGCATTTAAATTTGCCGGAACCTGAGAAACTAAAGCATGTTTACTCATTTACTAGCCTGAATAAAGCGGTCTTTAGGCCGCTTTATTTCATTTTATAAAATTTAGTTTTTTAGAATCAAACGTACTCTACCTTATTTTAAGGTTTTTTCCCTCTGGATAATTTATCAAATTTTCATTTATCTGAAGTAAAAATTTTATATTTTTGCCGTCCATAAGCTCGAGTGGCGGAATTGGTAGACGCGCTGGATTCAAAATCCAGTTCTTTCGGGAGTGTGGGTTCGATTCCCACCTCGAGTACTTAAAAACCCCGTATAATTATGCGGGGTTTTTTGTTTTAAAAATTGTACTTTAAATGTTGCAAAATACCTTGAATTTCCAACCTGGGTAAAAGCCTTGAAATCTCAGGAGTTAGTACTGTTTATAAGATCATCAATAATTTTCATTATCATTATAGAATGGCAGAAGACTTCGGGAAATCAAAAAGTACAAAAAAAGAAGACAAAAATTTAGAGGAAATTGCATATTCCATTTTGCAAGTATCTCGTGAGGCTATGCTAATCCTTGATGAAAATTTCAATTTTATAGCCGCAAATACTGTTTTCTATGATTCCCTTGATTTCCGAAGTGAAGATTCTTTAGTCTTAGAACTAAATAATCCTGATGGCGCTTTTAAAACTTTAAAGGACAATCTGCTTACAATTTCCTTGAACAGACCTATAACCGATGTTGAGT
Organism: Christiangramia lutea; assembly: GCF_022489035.1. Lineage (GTDB taxonomy): Bacteria > Bacteroidota > Bacteroidia > Flavobacteriales > Flavobacteriaceae > Christiangramia > Christiangramia lutea. The sequence goes on along the minus strand of NZ_JAKVTV010000001.1, from coordinate 788,645 downwards.
TTTCAATAAATCAATATAACTCAGGAAAAAGGACATTTTTGGTAAATGCGAGCAAAATGTTATCCTCTGAATGGCTAATCATTTCCTTTAGTAAAAAGACCGATCAACTTGATAATTTTGATGCCATTTTTTCACAGGCTCCAGCAGTGGTTTGTTTGTTGAAGGGGCCTGATCATACTTTTGATCGGGCAAACGAGAATTACTATAAGATTATCGGGCACCGGGATATAATTGGCAAAACAGTGAGAGAGGCACTTCCCGAGCTCGAAGGCCAGGGGTTTTATGAAATGCTCGATAACGTTTATAAATCTGGTAAAGCTTTTATTGGAAGCGAGATCTCGGTAAAACTGGACGCTGGGAAAGAAGGCTTAAAGAATTCAATTATGGATTTCGTTTACCAGCCTCTGGTGGATCCAGCTGGTAAAGTTACCGGGATCTTTGTTCATGCTATAGATATTACAGAGAAGGTTGAAGCAAGGAAAAAACTTGAAAAAAGCGAGGCAGAACTTAGGAAGCTAATCGATGCAGTACCTGCAATTATATGGATCACAAAATCTGATGGACAGAATTACTACCTCAATAGGAAGTGGTATGAATTCACAGGTCAAAGTGAAGTGGAAGCCCTTGATTTCGGCTGGTTCGATGCCGTACATCCTGAAGATAGGGAGCGTGTGAAAAGTGACTTTTTAAAAGCCAATCATAATAGAAAGCATTTTCATACGAGTTTCAGATTGCTTAGCAAAACCGGGGAGTATATCTGGGTCCTGGATAGTGGTAGTCCTAAATTTAATGTAGACGGAGAATACGAAGGTATGATTGGGATCGTAATCGATATAGATGAAGCAAAGACCAAAGAACAGATAATTAAGGAAAAGGAGCACAGAATTAGAACAATTATTGAAGAGGCCGATGTGGCCACGGCTCTTTATACCGGTAAGGAAATGCGTATTGAAATGGCAAATGATGCCATGATAGAACTTTGGGGCAAAGAAAAATCGGTGATAGGCACTACTCTTCATGAAGCTTTACCTGAACTGGAGGGGCAGCCATTTCACGATCTCCTACAGGGAGTATATGCTACAGGAGAAACTTACTGGGGTAAGGAAGATCCGGTAGACCTGGTTATTGATAATGAGCTAAAAACCGGCTACTTCAATTTCACTTACAAAGCTCTGAGGAATGAAAAAGGGGAAATCTATGGTATTCTTAATATGGCCTTAGATGTTTCAGAAATGGTGAAATCGAAGGAACTTCTTAGAGAAAGCGAAGCGCGATACAAGCAGATGGCAGATCTAATGCCTGAAAAAGTTGCGAACATAGATCCAGATGGTAAGGTAATCTATTTCAATCAGGGTTGGCTGGAATATACTGGTCTTTCAAAAGAAGAGTTCGAGAAACAAGGCCTTGAAAATCTAATTCATCCTTCCGAGCAAGAAGATTTTCAAAGGTCCTGGGAATATTCCTTGAAAACAGGTAGAGACTTCGAAATGGAGTTGCGGTACCTAAATAAAAAAGGGAAATATAAATGGCATCTGAACAGAACAGAAGCGATAAAAGAGGAAAATGGAAATATCCAGTTATGGATAAGCACAGCTACCGAAATTCAGAAGATAAAAGCAGAGGAAAAAAGAAAAGAAGACTTCCTGAAACTGGTAAGTCATGAATTAAAAACACCGGTGACTTCCATTAAAGGTTACGTGCAGTTACTGCTTAGCATGTTGAAAAAGGAAAAGGAAATTCCCCTAACTTCCATTCCTTTCGAGAAATCTTTAGAACGTATAGACCAGCAGGTGGTGAGATTGACCAGGCTTATTTCGGAAATGCTGGATCTTTCAAGGATCGAGAAAAATAAACTGAACCTTAAAAAGGAAATTTTCAGTTTGAATGATCTCATTTCAGAAACCATTCAGGATATTAATTATACAAATACTCATTCCAATATAAAAATTACGGAAAAATATAACTGTCATGTTTATGCCGATAAGGATAGAATTGGTCAGGTATTGATTAATCTGGTTACCAATGCTATTAAATACTCCCCGCAGAATAGTGATGTTGAGATTAAAATTAAAAAAGCAGGTGAGTCTAAAGTCGCGGTGAGTGTGATCGACTCAGGTATTGGAATAGATAAAGAGAATCAGAAGGACATATTCAAGCGATTTTATCGTATAGATTTTAAGAATGATGAGACCTATTCTGGATTTGGTATTGGTCTCTATCTCGCCAATGAAATAATGCGACGTCACCAAGGTAAATTAAGCGTTGATAGTGAAAAGGGTAAGGGCTCAGTGTTTACCTTCATCATGGATGTTGCGGCTTCCCATAATTCTTAGCTAAAGGGGCTATTATGGATAAGACATGTTACTGAGTAACAAATTACCTCTTGACGGCTATTATTGATGATTTCTTAAAAAAACTGGGTATATATTAAGGATGTAGAATCGCTATGCTTTTCAACCTTAATAATAGGTATTTGAACGATTAGATTTTAGCCACTTAACTTTTTTTTAAAACTTTGACACAGTTGTCCGAAATCTATTACGAATCTAAAGCTGTGACCTTGAACCTATAGTCTCCAAACCCATTTCATTTTACCATAAGTTTTAAAAATTAACCAAACCGAATTTCTGCTATGAAGAAATTTTACCAGGGTGGAATTTTCCTGATTCTACTTTTAATAGCATGCCACAATATTAGCGCTCAAACTAAAGGATTTATTTACAAACCTGCCTCCGGTGCAGGGGAGAGTGTACTTGATCCTAATATGGATGGTTATACCTCTGAAACAGACCTGGGCTTCGACCTGGAGGATGAACGGGAAAGTGAAATTCCATACACTCCACTACCATCTCTTGGAGCGGCCGAGCCGGACAGTGACCTTGGTCCAGGACCAAATTGTAGTTTTACCGACCTCGTAAAATCTGAAGATAATAACACGATCTATACCTACCTAGATTCCAATGAGAATTTAATGTTCCGGTTTAGGCTGGGAGGTACGGCAGAGAACTCCAAAGCATACTCGATATTAATAGATACAGACCAGAAGTTTGGATCCAGCGGGGCTAATGCCGACCCAAATTACATGCCGGGAAATCCAGGTTTTGAAATCGAAGTGGTATTAAGGACCAATTTTGGAGTAGGGCTATATGATGTGGATGGTACCACGAATGCTGTTGAGATAGGCAATGCTTCTACCGACAGGCCTTATAGCGATTTTGCTCAGAAATCGATTGCCCACTCTGAGATTTGTGGTGATGATGATTATTTTTATGATTTCTATATTCCCTTTTCAGATATCACGGCGGCGTTTTCATCGGTAACCGTTAATACACCTTTGAGAATGGTAGGGAATACGGTTATTAATCCAAAGGAGTCTATTGGGAATAATGGGATTTCAGATCTGGGAGGTGTCGATGATACCACTGGAATTATCGATGACCTGTGGGGGCAGTTAATTGATGTTTTTCCTCCCACAAGCGTTTCAGAAATCGGTACTGGTTCAACTCTACCTGCAAGGGCAGAATGTCCCGGTATAACTGGGCCGATAGATTTGGGAGAAACTTCAGTTTCCGGAACCTCGTCTGAAGTGGATGGTGCGATAATTGAAGTTTTTAGAGACGGTATTTCTGTAGGAACTACTACAGTCTCTTCAGGTGGTTGGACCTTAAACGGAATTTCCGAAACCACTGCTGGAGAAAAATTTACAGCTTCTGCTAAAGTTTCTGTAGCAACCGCAGAAACTACAGGAACCGATGAAAAATCTGAATCCTATTCAGATTGTAACGAAATTGAAGTTGCCGTAGCTTGTTCTTCTGCACCCACAGCTATTTCAACTTCCAATGGAGGAAAAAAATTCAATGGGTCTGGTTCGGCTAGCGGGGAATATACTATTAGAATATATAAAGCCGATGGTACCTTGCTGAATGGAATAGACCCGAATCCAGACACTTATTCCGGCAGTTCATGGGTATGGACATATGGTTCCGGGAGTAATAAAATTCCACCAGGGGCTTATTATTTCACGTTAAAAGAGGTGGGTAAATGCGAATCTCCTAAAACTGAGTTTTGTTACAGTACTTCATCAACTTCATTAGCTCCCGTTGTTTCGGGAACGCCAATCCTCGAGTCAGATTCCACAATTTCAGGAACCGCCACCGCTGATGCCAATGTAACCTTACTGGTGAATGGAGAAGAAAAAGGGACGGTAACAGCAACGGGTGGAAACTGGAGTTTTTCGGTTTCTGATCTGGTAAACGGAGATGAACTCACTTTCCGTTCGGTTGAGACTGGTAGCTGTAAGGCAGAAACCACAGTTACGGTTTATGGACAGTCCAGAGCACCTATAATTCAGGGCGATTATTGTTCTTCAACAGGTTCGATTTCAACAATTAGTGGTATTAGTTCAGAAATAGGAGGAACTATCAATATTTACTCTTCTTCGAGTTCTCCAGTGTCTTCCGGGACATCAATCGCTACCGCAACTGTGGCTTATAATGGCAGCTGGACGGCTAGTGTAAATATTCCTGTTGGAAATTTTGTAGTGGCCACGGTCACCAATACCGATGAGCTTGAAAGCGAATTATCCAATGAAATTGAAATTTATGATCAAACGGTAGATGCTTCCCTGGCGATTACCTCAGATCCAATTAATGAAGGCGATGCGAGTATTTCGGGTACCGGTACTAGTGGCAACACGATTTATCTTTATCTGGACGGCTATATCGTTGATGGATATTCAGCAGTTGTAGATTCAGACGGAAACTGGACAATTTCAGGTCTGGAGGAGGCAAGCGCAGGTTATGATATTCTATACAGTGGGGCCGTTACCGGTGTTAGCGCTAAGGAAGGAGCACAATGTGAAAGTGGGGTTGTTTCTGGACCTACGGTTCAGTGCAAACCGCCTTCAAGTCAGGGATTTTCGGTATTAACTTCTACCGATATTTGCGAGAATGAGACCATTTCTTTTCAGATCAACCCAACCGAGGATCTTATCGTTTACGAATTGGTAGACCAGGATGGAAATGCCATTAGTCCTTCGAAATTAGGCGATGACTCCAGTGCAGCCATAAATATCGAAACTTTTGGTTTATCTGTAGATGTATCAAGTGTTCGGGTTAAAGCCCTTAGAGTGGGAGTCTCCTGTGAGGTGATTTTTGGTCCGGCAATTTCTGTCAACGTAGATCCACTTCCTGAAATTAGCCTCAGTGAAACTGAATTTGAGATTTGTAGCGGAGATACCTCTTTTGATCTTGCCTATACTTTAGAGGCGAACGGTCCGGCAGTGGATTATAGCATCGATTTTGATTCAGCTGCTGAAGCGGCCGGATTTGTAGATGTAAATAACGATACTGGGGTTTCCAGCCCAATCTCAATAAGTATTCCTGAAGACCTTTCTGAAGCCATCTTTTCTGCGGTATTCACGGTAAGAAATTCCGGAAGTGTATTATGTACTAGCGCTTCTGAAGCCTTTACCATAAAAGTATTTGCTCCGAAGATCACCTCAGTAGACTCAACTAATCCTACTACCTGTTCGGGAGCAGATGGAAGCTTTACCATAAAAGGTTTATTAGCTTCGGAAAGCTATGACTCTCTTAGTTTTACTGATAATGGAAGTAGTGTAAATCTTGGAAGCTTTACTTCAAATGCTAGCGGGGAATTTGAAGTTACCGGACTCGATGCAGGTTCCTATGAAAATTTAAGAGTTGAGTATAATGCTTGCCTGTCCGAGCCATATGAAGATGCCGTTATTCTTACCGATCCTGGTTCGGCAACGATTTCATATGCCGGGCAAACCGATCCTACCAATTGCACCTCACCAGATGGAGAAATTGTACTTTCGGGAGTAAGCTCTGGAGATTATACCGTAAACTATAATTTTGGAGGTAGTACAATTACCCAGTCCATAACGGCATCTACAGGTACTATTGCCATTTCGGGACTTGAACCAGGAGATTACACCAATATTTCCGTAACCAATAGCAGTTCCTGTACTTCTAATACCCTGTCCGGGCCTATTAGCCTCGCAAATGCAGGCACCCCGGAAATCAGCCTGGGATCGAATCCTGAAGTGAGTTTTGGAACCACGCTTACAGAACTTGCATTTGCTTTCACAACAAATAATCCAGATCAGTACAGCATAGATTTCGATACTGATGCTGAAAGTGAAGGCTTTGTGGATGTGACCAACAATACGCTTCCTGCTTCACCAATTAAGATAAGCTTGCCTGCTGATGCTGCAGCGGGAATTTATAATGCCAGTCTGCAGGTTAGAAATTCTACGACAGGTTGTATAAGTTCAGTATATAATTTTAGCATTACCATCAACGAAAATCAGGCTCCTGAAATTACCAATAATGGAAGCGCCAAAACATTTGAAGTAGACTATGCCGAAAATGGAACAGGTAATGTGATCGATTGGGATGCTACCGATATGGAAGGCGATGTGCTGACTTTTTCATTAAGCGGAACCGATGCAGGCTTATTCAATTTGGATTCGAAAACTGGGGTGTTGACCTTTAAATCTTCTCCCAATTTCGAAGGTACCGGTGATAATGAATATGAAGTAACCGTGACCGTAAGTGACGGATCTCTTACCGATACGCAAATTTTAACGGTAAATGTGACGGATGTTGATGATACCTATACTTTTTATGCCGATACCGATGAAGATGGTTTTGGTGATCCTTCAGTTAGTCAGGTGGCTGAAACAGCTCCTATCGGCTATGTAGCAGATAATACCGACTGTGACGATACCGATGAGGACGAATTCCCGGGCCAGACCTGGTACCTGGATGCTGATGGTGATCTTTATAGTGAAGGTACTTCAACTGTATCCTGTACACGCCCTGTAGATCATTATATAGCTTCCGAACTTACTGCGACTTCCGGAGATTGTGATGATATCGATGATACGATCAATCCTGGAGCTTCAGAAGTTCCCGATAATGATATTGACGAGAATTGTGACGGAGTTAAAACCTATACTTTTTTTGCCGATATCGATGGGGATGGTTTTGGTGATCCTTCGGTTAGCCAGATAGCGGAGACAGCTCCTACTGGATATGTAGCCGTTAATACCGATTGTGATGATTCTGATGAGGATGAATTCCCGGGTCAGACCTGGTACCTTGATGCTGACGGGGATCTGTATGGTGAAGGAACTTCAACTGTATCCTGTACACGTCCAGTTGATCATTTTATAGCTTCTGAACTTACGGCGACTTCCGGAGATTGTGATGATGCCGATGGTACAATCAATCCTGGAGCTTCTGAAGTTCCTGATAATGATATTGACGAGAATTGTGACGGAGTTAAAACCTATACTTTTTATGCAGATACCGATGGAGATGGCTTTGGAAATCCTTCCTTTAGCCAAATAGCTGAAACAGCTCCTACCGGTTATGTATCCGATAATACCGATTGTGACGATACCGATGAAGATGAATTCCCGGGCCAGACCTGGTACCTGGATGCTGATGGCGATCTGTATGGTGAAGGAACTTCGATTACTTCCTGTACACGTCCTGCAGATCATTTTATAGCTTCTGAACTTACGGCGACTTCAGGTGACTGTGATGATACGGATGATACGATCAATCCTGGAGCAACTGAAATTGAAGGCGATGGTATCGATCAGGATTGTGATGGATCCGATCTTCTTATTTGGTATGCAGATACTGACGGTGACGGTTTTGGAGATGCTTCTAATTCAGTAACAAGCAGTACTAAACCTACCGGTTATGTATCCGATAATACCGATTGTGACGATACCGATGAAGATGAATTCCCGGGTCAGACCTGGTACCTGGATGCTGATGGTGATCTGTATAGTGACGGCACTTCAACTGTTTCCTGTACCCGTCCTGCAGATCATTATATAGCTTCTGAGCTTATGGCGACTTCAGGTGACTGTGATGATACCGATGATACGATCAATCCTGGAGCTTCCGAAGTTCCCGATAATGATATTGACGAGAATTGTGACGGAGTTAAAACCTATACTTTCTACGCCGATACCGATGGGGATGGCTTTGGAGATCCTTCGGTTAGCCAAATAGCTGAGACAGCTCCTATTGGATATGCAATCGATAATACCGACTGTGACGATACCGATGAGGATGAATTCCCGGGCCAGACCTGGTACCTGGATGCTGATGGGGATCTGTATGGTGAAGGAACTTCGACAATTTCGTGTACGCGTCCTGCAGATCATTATATAGCTTCTGAGCTTACGGCAACTTCAGGTGACTGTGATGATACGGATGATACGATCAATCCTGGAGCTTCTGAAGTTCCTGATAATGATATTGACGAGAATTGCGACGGAGTAAAAACCTACACTTATTATGCTGATACCGACGGAGATGGTTTTGGAGATGCTTCTAATTCAGTAACAAGTAGTACTAAACCTACCGGTTATGTGGCGGATAATACCGATTGTGACGATTCTGATGAAGATGAATTCCCGGGCCAGACCTGGTACCTGGATGCTGACGGGGATCTGTATAGTGACGGAACTTCGACAATTTCCTGTACACGTCCTACAGATCATTATATAGCTTCTGAGCTTACGGCGACTTCAGGTGACTGTGATGATACGGATGATACGATCAATCCTGGAGCAACTGAAATTGGAGGCGATGGTATCGATCAGGATTGTGATGGATCCGATCTTCTTATTTGGTATGCAGATACTGACGGTGACGGTTTTGGTGATCCTTCAGTTAGTCAGGTGGCTGAAACAGCTCCTATCGGCTATGTAGCAGATAATACCGACTGTGACGATACCGATGAGGACGAATTCCCGGGTCAGACCTGGTACCTGGATGCTGACGGGGATCTGTATAGTGACGGCACTTCAACTGTATCCTGTACCCGTCCTACAGATCATTATATAGCTTCCGAACTTACGGCGACTTCCGGTGACTGTGATGATACCGATGATACGATCAATCCTGGAGCTTCTGAAATTCCTGATAATGATATTGACGAGAATTGTGACGGAGTTAAAACTTACACTTTTTATGCTGATACCGACGGAGATGGCTTTGGAAATCCTTCGGTTAGCCAGATAGCTGAAACAGCTCCTTCCGGCTTTGTAGCAGATAATACCGATTGTGACGATACTGATGAAGATGAGTTTCCGGGCCAGTCCTGGTACCTGGATGCTGATGGTGATCTGTACGGTGAAGGAACTTCGACAATTTCGTGTACACGTCCTGCAGATTATTTTATAGCTTCTGAGCTTACGGCGACTTCCGGAGATTGTGATGATACGGATGATACGATCAATCCTGGAGCAACTGAAATTGAAGGCGATGGTATCGATCAGGATTGTGATGGATCCGATCTTCTTATTTGGTATGCAGATACTGACGGTGACAGTTTTGGAGATGCTTCGAATTCAGTGACAAGCAGTACTAAACCTACCGGCTATGTAGCAGATAATACCGATTGTGACGATACCGATGAGGATGAGTTCCCGGGTCAGACCTGGTACCTGGATGCTGACGGGGATCTGTATAGTGACGGTACTTCAACTGTATCCTGTACACGTCCAGTTGATCATTTTATAGCTTCCGAGCTTACGGCGACTTTAGGTGACTGTGATGATGCCGATGATACGATCAATCCTGGAGCTTCCGAAGTTCCCGATAATGATATTGACGAGAATTGTGACGGAGTTAAAACCTATACTTTTTATGCCGATACCGATGGAGATGGTTTTGGTGATGCTTCGGTTAGCCAAAGAGCTGAAACAGTTCCTACTGGCTATGTAGCCGATAATACCGATTGTGACGATACTGATGAAGATGAATTCCCGGGCCAGACCTGGTACCTGGATGCTGATGGGGATCTTTATGGTGAAGGAACTTCAACAATTTCGTGTACGCGTCCTGCAGATCATTATATAGCTTCCGAACTTACTGCGACTTCAGGTGACTGTGATGATACGGATGATACGATCAATCCTGGAGCAACTGAAATTGAAGGCGATGGTATCGATCAGGATTGTGATGGATCCGATCTTCTTATTTGGTATGCAGATACTGACGGTGACGGTTTTGGAGATGCTTCGAATTCAGTGACAAGCAGTACTAAACCTACCGGTTATGTGGCGGATAATACCGATTGTGACGATACCGATGAGGATGAGTTCCCGGGTCAGACCTGGTACCTGGATGCTGATGGGGATCTGTATGGTGAAGGAACTTCAACTGTATCCTGTACCCGTCCAGTTGATCATTTTATAGCTTCCGAACTTACTGCGACTTCAGGTGACTGTGATGATACCGATGATACGATCAATCCTGGAGCTTCCGAAGTTCCCAATAATGATATTGACGAGAACTGTGACGGAGTTAAAACTTACACATTTTATGCTGATACCGATGGAGATGGCTTTGGTGATCCTTCGGTTAGCCAGGTAGCTGAAACAGTTCCTACTGGATATGTAGCCGATAATACCGATTGTGACGATACGGATGAGGATGAATTCCCGGGCCAGACCTGGTATCTTGATGCTGATGGCGATCTGTACGGTGAAGGAACTTCGAAAATTTCCTGTACACGTCCTGCAGATCATTATATAGCTTCTGAGCTTACGGCGACTTCCGGTGACTGCGATGATACTGCTGATATGATCAACCCTGGAGCTTCCGAAGTTCCTGATAATGATATTGACGAGAATTGCGACGGAGTTAAAACCTACACTTTTTATGCTGATACCGACGGAGATGGTTTTGGAGATGCTTCGGTTAGCCAAATAGCTGAAACAGCTCCTTCCGGCTATGTAGCCGATAATACCGACTGTGACGATTCTGATGAAGATGAATTCCCGGGTCAGACCTGGTACCTGGATGCAGACGGGGATCTGTACGGTGAAGGAACTTCAACAATTTCGTGTACCCGTCCAGCGGATCATTTTATAGCTTCCGAACTTACGGCGACTTCAGGTGACTGTGATGATTCAGATGATGCTATTAATCCTGACACGATCTGGTATTTGGGAGTCGATGCTGATGATGACGGGTTTATTGGAAGTGTAACTTCAGAAACTCAATGTACTTCTCCAGGATCCGATTATAGTTTAACCGAACCAACGATCACCGACTGTGCCGATACTGATAAAGCGATCACTCCGGAAACTGTATGGTACAAAGGAATCGATACTGATTCTGATGGTTATTTTGGATCGGTTGAATCGGTTACTTCTTGTGAGAGTCCAGGTGCAGAATATGCTTTGACCTCGCCAGGGACTGATGATTGTAATGATTCAGATGAAAATATCAATCCAGAAACGATCTGGTATTTGGGAGTCGATGCTGATGATGACGGGTTTATTGGAAGTGTAACTTCAGAAACTCAATGTACTTCTCCAGGATCCGATTATAGTTTAACCGAACCTGCGATCACCGACTGTGCCGATACTGATAAAACGATTAATCCGGATACCATGTGGTATAAAGGAATCGATGCGGATTCTGATGGTTATTTCGGATCGGTTGAATCAGTTACCTCCTGTGAAAGTCCGGGTGCGGAATATGCTTTGACTTCGCCTATTATTGACGATTGTGATGATTCAGATGATGCAATTAATCCTGACACAGTTTGGTATTTGGGAGTTGACGCTGATGGTGACGGGTTTATTGGAAGTGTAACTTCAGAAATTCAATGTAATTTTCCAGGAACCGATTATAGTTTAACCGAACCTGCGATCACCGACTGTGCCGATACTGATAAAACGATTAATCCGGATACCATGTGGTATAAAGGAATCGATGCGGATTCTGATGGTTATTTCGGATCGGTTGAATCGGTTACCTCCTGTGAAAGTCCGGGGACAGAATATGCTTTGACTTCGCCAGCGACTGATGATTGTGATGATTCAGATGATACGATCAATCCTGGAGCTACAGAGATTCCGGATAATGATATCGATGAAAACTGTGATGGAATTAAGGAAAAAACTACGGTTTCAGATATTGAGGCCGTTTATTCGGTAGAACCGGCCAGGGAATTAGATGAGTATCTTGACGGGGATCTAATCGCTACGGTGATTGATGCCGATGGAGCAATTGTAGCCGCAGAGATCACTGCTGGAAGTATGCCTGCCGGAATGGTGATGAATTCAGACGGAAGTTTTGAAATTGAAGATGCAAACCTTCTAGAAGCCGGAGAGTTCAGTGTCGAAATTACCACTACCGATGAAAAAGGAGGAATCACCATTCAGACGATCCTGATCACGATTTTAGGAGATTCTGACCTGGACAACGACGGACTTTCAAACGAAGAGGAAGTTATTTTGGGTACAGATCCTGAAAATCCAGATTCTGATGGTGACGGACTTACCGATGGGGAAGAAGTACTGGTGGTAGATGATCCAATTACCGACGCGGGACCTACTGTGGTAAGTGACCCGTTAAATGAGTGTGATCCTTTCCAGACCGGAGATAATTGTGATCCAGATAATGATGGATTAACGAATGCGGAAGAAACTCAGGCCGGTACCAATCCTAATGATCCAGATTCCGATAACGATGGTCTTACCGATGGGGAGGAAATCAATGGGATCGATGATATCGTGACTCCTACAGTAGCTGAAGGCATAAGTGATCCGCTCGATCCATGTGACCCTAACCGTATTTCTTCAGATTGTTATGACAACGGTCCTGAAGTGATTCAGAAATTGTCTCCAAATGGAGACGGTATCCATGATTATTTCGAAATAACAGGAATCGAAACCTTTGAAGCCAATACGCTGGAAATATTCAACAGATGGGGAGTTTTGGTTTACGAAGCCGAAGAATATGGAGATAGTAATAAGCTTTTCAGAGGTGTTTCTGAAGGGAGGTTAACCGTGAGAAAAGGAGAAGAATTACCAGCAGGTACTTATTTCTATGTGCTTAGATATAAAGACGGAGAGTGGAAATCAAAATCAGGTTACTTATACCTCAATAGATAATATAAAATCATGAAAAAATTTTTAGTTATAATCATATTCGCAATTGGGGTAATAGGTCATGCTCAACAGGATGCCCAGTATACCCAGTATATGTACAATACCTCGCTTTTTAATCCGGCCTATGTGGGATCGGAAGATTTTTTAAAGATCTCGGGAGTCTACCGGTCACAATGGGTAGGTCTGGACGGAGCTCCGGAAACCTTTTCTTTAAGTCTGAATGACCGAATTGGTAAAAATGTAGGAATTGGAGGCTCTATAATTTCAGATAAAGTAGGCCCCAGCAATGAAACTATCATTAACGCAGATTTCTCCTATACCATAGACTTCGAAAACACTTCCCTGGCCTTCGGATTAAAAGCCAGCGCGAATATTCTGGATGTTGATTTTTCACGTCTTTCGGGTTCTGATGACGATACAGAATTTCAGAATAATATAGACAACAGGTTTACTCCAAATATAGGAGCAGGAGTTTATTATTACGGAGAAAAATACTATGTAGGACTTTCGGTACCTCAAATGCTGGAGACCAGCCATTATGAGCGTAACGAACTGCGTGAAACTTACCTGGCAAAGGAAAGGTTTCATACCTATTTTATGGGAGGGTATGTGTTTGATCTGAACGAGAATCTCAAATTAAAACCAGCCTATCTTTTAAAGCTGACTGACGGCGCCCCGCTTCAGCTGGATGTGTCGGCTAATTTCCTGTTTCTTGAAAAGTTCACCCTGGGAGCCTCCTACCGCCTGAATTCAGCAGTTAGTGCTCTGGCGGGATTCCAGGTATTTCAAAATGTTTTTGTAGGCTATTCTTATGATGCCGATACTACCGAATTGAGAAGTTACAATTCAGGTTCTCATGAGATCGTTCTCAGGTTCGATATCATGAATTCTCTGAATAAATACATTTCTCCGAGATTCTTCTAAACCTTCATTATATAGAAGTTTTTATGAAACTTTTAAAATCCCGGTAGCTCTCTGCCGGGATTTTTATTTAATAGGAATTCATAAAAAGTTCCGTAAGGAATCTAGGAAAGCAAAGACCAATTGCCGGCCAGCAGAAATGCCGGCTTTTTAAATTTCAGATATGCCCCAAAATAAACATATAGATTATTCTGTACTCGAACTTGCAGTGGTTGGCCAGGATATTCCTCATAATAAGGTTTTTGAAAACAGCGTAGAACTGGCAAGAACTGCCGAAGATCTTGGATATAAAAGATTCTGGCTGGCTGAACATCATAATATGGTGAGTATCGCCAGTTCAGCGACTACCGTTCTTATAAGCCATATAGCCAGTAAAACCAATAAGATCAGAGTTGGTTCTGGTGGGATCATGCTGCCCAATCACTCTCCGTTGATCGTTGCTGAACAATTCGGAACTTTAGGCTCGCTATATCCTGGCCGAATAGATATGGGACTGGGCCGTGCCCCGGGAACCGATCAGGTGACTGCGCATGCGATTAGAAGTGACCGGATGAACTCCGTTTTCAAATTTCCGCATGAAATAGAGGAGATACAGGGATATTTTAATAATCAACTACCTTCAAAAAAGGTACGTGCTACCGTTGCTGAAGGTGTAAGTGTTCCCATTTTTGTTTTAGGATCTAGCACAGATAGCGCTCATGTGGCCGCAGAAAAAGGCCTGCCTTATGTATTTGCCAGTCATTTTGCTCCGGCTCAACTATTTCAGGCGATGGAGATCTACTATAGAGAATTTCAACCCTCTAAATATCTCGATGAACCATACAGTATAGCCGGGATCAATGTGATCGCTGCCGATACAACTGAAGAAGCCGAAAGGATTTCCACAAGTTCACTTAAGATGATGCTGGGAGTGATGACAGGTAACCTTGATTACCTTCAGAGACCTGAAGAGATGACTCCTGAATTAAGACAGATTAGAGAAAACCCAGCCTTGCAGCGAATGCTCAAATATGCTTTTGTGGGGGATCGTGAAAAAGTGAAAAATCAAACCATTGATTTTCTTCGTGAAACAGGGGTGGATGAAATAATTGTGGCCTCGCATATTTATCATCAGGAGGATAGAATAAAGTCATTCCGAATTTTTGCTGATATTATGAAAGAGCTCAACGGATCTACCTGATCATTTATAAAACTCCCTTAAATAATTATAAAATCGGTTAAAAATTAGCCGGTAAGGTATTCATGAAGATCTATTCTGATTTAAAATCTTTATCTTAAAAAGAAAAACTATGGAAGAAGCAGTAAAGATAAGATCTATAGAGAAGGTGACTCATGATGTGAAACAATTCAAGGTTGATAAACCTGAAGGATACAGTTTCACCCCAGGTCATGCTACGGAAGTCTCTATCAATAAAGAAGGCTGGAAAGACAAAAAACGACCTTTTACCTTTACAAGTTTAAATGAAGATGATTTCCTGGAGTTCACGATAAAGATCTATCCAGACCATGATGGGGTGACCGAAGAGCTGGATAATTTAAAGCCGGGTGATGAACTGATAATTGGTGATTCCTGGGGAGCTATAGAATATAAAGGGCCAGGCTATATTATTGCTGGTGGTGCAGGGATCACACCTTATATTGCCATGCTGCGATACCTATATGACAAGAAAAAAGATAGCGGACTCTACCTGATTTTTTCAAATAAAACAGATGATGACATCATTCTAAAGGATGAATTAGATAAACTACTGAATAAAAAAACAACTTACGTAATTACAGACCAGGAAGACACAAAGCATAAGAAGGCTTATTTGAATGAAGAATTTCTGAAAAATGAGATCGATGATGTCCAGAAAAGATTCTATGTATGTGGCCCTCCAAAAATGGTAGAAGAAATCAATGAAATCCTTGAAAACATAGGAGCAGATACAGAATCTGTTCAGCTGGATGACCAGTAATTGGAATTATTTATACTAACAGTTCAACCGAAATAAACCAAAGCCAGGAAAGCAGGAACACTAATACACAGAGAAATAAGAGCTGGTTTTACCCAGCTTTTCTTTTGGTATTCTGTTTCCTTGCCTATATAACCGTTCCAAAAGTATTCTGTAAGGATGAATCCGCCAAGGAGATTTAGAGGCAGAGAAAAATTAGTTCCACCTTTTATTGAGCTTAGGGTATAAACCAGTCCTGTTACATATATTATAACAAAGGTTAAAACCTGGAAATATGCTTTTCTTTCGCCTAATTTTCTGAGGTTACTTAACATTAATACGGCCCCAAATAAAATCGAAAACAATCCGGAGAATAACAGAATAAGACGTTTAGAATAAAGTAAAGGCAATTCTTTTGCCTCGTGATTTTTATTCTGCACCTCAGTCCTGTCCTTTTCTTCAATATTCTCGTTCATTCTATCCTTTTGTAAATTTGGTAATTAACTCTCTTTGTTCAGGAAATATTTGAAGTAATTCATTTCTTGAAGGCAATTCGAAATCCTTAAAATTAAATCCCGGTGAAACCGTACAACCTACCAGTGAAAAATCATTTTCATTTATCACCTCAGCGGCAAACCAGTCTCCTCCTTTAACAACCAACTGCGGAATTTCACCTTTTAAAACGTCTCTCCCGATAATATAAAAATTATACTCTCCTTCTTCTGAGATCGTATGTAGCTTTATTGGAGAACCATTATAGAAATGCCAGATCTCATCCTGTATTATTCTATGAAAAGCCGAATTATTTTCAGAAGTCAGCAGGAAATAGATACAGGTACTATAATTTCTATCACCTGAATATGACCCGTCCAGACTTTCCGGATTTATTTTTCCTGAACTTCTATAGGTTTCCCTGAAAAAACCACCCTCGGGATGCGGTTTTAAATCCAGGTGCTTAATAATCTTCTCCAGTTTATTCATGGCGTTCTGCGCTTTGAAGCTCCTTTCTCTATGATGAAAAAAGGAGTGGCGAAAATAGTCAATTTTTAATGATTTGTTATGCTTTCAGTACTAACAGCTGTTCATGCCAGGCGACAAAAAAAGCCTGTAGATATCTACAGGCTTTTTCAAAAAATTATTGAATATTATTTCAATTTATCATATAGCTTATTGGCAGCTAGTCCTGATGAGGCGGGGTTCTGACCTGTAATTAAGTTTCCGTCCACAAGTACATATTCTGCCCAGTCGTCACCTTTAGAATAATTGCCTCCATTCTTCTTCAGCATATCTTCAACCAGGAATGGAACTACCTCTGTTAATTCTACTGCTTTTTCTTCGCTATTGGTAAATCCGGTAACTTTTTTACCCTTTACCAATGGTTCGCCATCGGTTCCTTTAACCTCTTTCAAGGCGGCTGGGGCATGACAGACAAATGCAATTGGCTTTTTCTGTCGATTAAAGTTCTCTATAAGTTTAATGGATGTCTGGTCATTGGCCAGATCCCAAAGTGGTCCGTGGCCACCTGGATAAAACACGGCATCAAAACTTTCGGCCTTTACTTCATCTAGTTTTAACGTGTTGTTTACAACCTTTTGAGCGGCTTCATCATTATGAAAACGCCTTGTTGCCTCGGTTTGATTGTCCTCGGTATCACTATTGGGATCTATTGGAGCTTTACCACCCTTTGGAGTTGCTACCGTGATATCTGCGCCTTTATCTAATAATTTATAATATGGGCTGGCAAATTCTTCAACCCAAAATCCTGTTTTTTCTCCTGTGTCTCCCAGCTTATCGTGAGAAGTCAATACAAATAATACTTTCATTTCTTTCTTTTTAGGTTTTTAAATTTTTTACAGAGAATTAGATTAGACTTTTACCACCATTTTTCCTTTATTTTTTCCATCGAAAAGATCTAAAAAGGCCTGGGGAATATTTTCGAAACCTTCTCTAACCGTTTCGGTATAGGTGAGCTTGCCTTCTTGTAGCCACTTGGCTAGTTGTTGAACTCCTTCAGAGTGTCTATCTGAATAATCTGAAATAACGAATCCCTGCATCATAGAGCTTTTTTTGATTAGAAAAGGTTGCACACTGATACTTTTAGGTAATGATGTTTCATTATAAACTGAAATGGCCCCGCAAACTACCGTCCTGGAAAATTTATTGATATTAAAAAGTATGGCTTCTGATATCTCCCCTCCAACATTGTCAAAGTAAACGTCAATACCATCTGGACATGCTTTATTAATCGCCTCGGTCATATTATCGGTGGTATTGTAATTGATTCCTTCATCAAACCCAAATTCATTTTTTATCATTTCCACTTTTTCATCGGTTCCGGCGATACCAATTACTTTTAGCCCCAGGATTTTACCAATTTGTCCAACAGTACTTCCAACAGCTCCTGCTGCCCCTGAAACCACCATAGTTTCCCCTTTTTTGGGTTTGCCAATTTCGGTGAGACCTAAATAAGCGGTAAGTCCGGTCATTCCTAAAATTCCTAAATAAGCAGAAAGAGGAGCTTTATCTTCATCAACTTTTCTCAATTCTTCAGCTGAAGCAACCTGCCTTTCTTTCCAGTCCAGCATGCCAACCACGTGATCTCCTTTTTGAAGCTTATCGGACTTAGATTCCAGGACTTCCGCAACCATTAAAGAAGAAATAGGTTTGCCTACTTCGAAAGGCGGGATATAAGATTTCGCATCACTCATCCTGCCTCTTAAATAAGGATCTACAGAAACATATTCTGTTTTTAGTAATACTTCTCCCTCTTTAGGTTCAGATACCTGTTCTGTTTCAAATTTGAAATTTGAATCACCTGGTCTGCCTTCCGGCCTGCTATTCAATAAAATCTTTTTTGTCTCCTTCATATTCCTGAATAATTATTTTACAAGTTTCAATTCTACTTAATTAAAAATATTAATAAAACGACTGTTTTCATTATTCTAATTAGGGTTTGTGATAGGTTTAACCACTGTTTGATTGGAATCAGCAAAAAGTCAATAATGAAATTAAATGTATTTGAAAACCTGTTTCAATCTCTTTTTATTGTATAGATATAAGGCTCTGTAAATCAGATTAATAAAAATGTTATATTAGTAAAAAGGACTATTACAAAATTTCATGTTCCAGAAGTTTCCCTCCATGACTAGGTTAATACCATTCCTGTTTTTCCTTGCTCTTCCGTTCGGTTTGTCAGCTCAGGTCCTTAATATGGAACAGGATAATCGGGAAACTGATACGATTGGACAAATAGAACCTGAAGCTATTCCTCTAAGCAGGATAGTTCAGGAGCTTGAAACTACGAGAGAGGAAATAAAAAGTAATCGTAACAGGGTAGAGCGGAATATTACCGAAGCCGATTCGCTTTTCCCTATATATGAGGAATTTCTTAACGAACAAAAACAAGAGGTAGCGGCCTTTTTAACCGCGAATCCCAACAAGGAAAAGATAGATAATATCATCATTAAATGGGAGGGATTTAATAACTACCTCAAAAGCTGGCAATCTGAGATCAATGAATCTGAAAGGAAAAATTCATTATTACTTGAAACGATAGAGCCTAAAGAGGATATCTGGGTATTGAGCTACGAAAGTGCTTTGGAAGAGGATATTCCTGAAAAAGTGCTTTTAAGTATTGAAGAAACCATATTCGATATAAGAGCTCTTAAGGATACCATCTTCATGAACAATTATGACCTTTTAAGTCTGGAATCTCAGGTAAACCAGGAAATTAATGAGACGAATTCGGTCATAGATGAATTAAGGGCTTTAAAGCGTTCAGAAGTCTACAGGATTTTTCATCAGAGACATCCAGCTCTATGGAATACCTCCTTCAGGAATATTTGGGCAGAAGCAAAAAGTGAGGACGGCAAGCCTTTAGAAATTACAAGATTTGGGGTACGTAAGTTTATCGACAATACTAAAGCTACCTTGCCGCTTTTTCTTTTCCTGATGGGTTTGATCACTTTTCTTATTCTGTATTCCAAAAGAACTTTGAGAAAGTATCCTTTTGAAAGGAGAAATTTAGATTTACAGAGGGCTAAAAATGTTTTTAGCGGTCATTACATTTCAGCCATATGTTTTCTTTCTTTACTTCTGGCGAGGTACTATTTTGTACCTCTTCCAAAGCTATTTCTCGATATTTCCATACTTCTTTTGCTTGTTTTTGCAGTTCCTCTGGTGCTTAACTTCATGCATAAGCGTTATAGGAGATTAATCTTATTCGCGATACTATTTTATGTGATCAATTCAGTGAAGACCCATGTGTGGTTCAACTCTGAACAATACCGCATTTATCTTTTAATTGAGGCGATTTTATTAATTGCAGTATTAATATTCTTTATAAATCCACATTACAAAAAAACAAAAGGACGCCTGGGGGATTTCGGCACCTTTCTACTAAAGCTGGTTCCAATTTTATTTGTTTTGGGTCTAATAGCTATTGTTTCTAATATTCTCGGCTATACAAACCTTACAGATCTTTCCTTGAAAATAGCTACTCGTAGTGGGGTGTTCGTTATATTATTCTATGTTTTACTGGTGATCATCAATGCAGTATTTTTAAGTATCATTCACAGGCATTATGTGGTTAAGAATGAATATGATGTAGATAAAAAAATTCAGACAGAAAAAAAAGCATTAAGAATCATAAGGGTTTTAATTATTATTTTCTGGTTGCTGGCTTTCTTGAATATGATAGACCAATTTCAACCATTGGTAACCATTCTTTCAGATTTTTTAAGTGAACCTTATAAAATAGGCGATATAACTTTTACCCTTCAGGATATATTTTCCTTCCTGTTAGTCCTTTTTATTGCTTTTGCCCTAACGCGCATAGTTTCCTTTCTGTTGAATGATGAAGACGGTATGCTGAGAATATTTCATTTGCCTAAGGGATATCCAGCGGCCATTTCTCTTATCATAAGATATTTAATCATAGGGTTTGGAGTAATATTGGCCTTGTCGTCCCTTGGAATCGACTTGAGTAAATTCAATTTAATGGCAGGAGCGCTTGGTCTTGGAATTGGGTTCGGCCTACAAACAGTTATTTCAAATTTTGTCTCTGGAATGATCCTGGTCTTTGAAAGGCCTATTATTCAGGGAGACACTGTTGAGGTGGATAATCTTCTTGGGATCGTTAACCGTATTGGGGTGCGCTCTTCAAGTATCACCACTTTTGACGGAGCCGAAGTTATCGTTCCCAATAATAATCTTATTTCCAATGATCTTATAAACTGGACATTATCGAATAATACCAAGCGGGTTGAGATATTCGTAGGCACTACTTATAGTTCAGATCCCAATGAAGTATTAAAGATCCTTTTTACAGTTGCCGAAGGATATAAACATACCCTGAAGAATCCGCCACCACAAGCGCTTTTTGTAGAATTTGGCGATAGCTCCTTAAATTTCACATTGAGGTTTTGGGTACATTATGAAAACTGGCTTCAGGCCCGGAGCGATATTTCTATTGAAATATACAATCAATTCAAGAAAGCAAATATCCAGATCCCTTTCCCACAAAGAGATATTTATATTAAAAGTATGCCCGGTTCATCTCAGGATCCGGAGCCTAAAGATAAACCTGATGATACTTCCAGAAAAATGGAGGACACAGATATTCCAGAAGTGATTACGCCTATTGAACATCGCGAACCCGATCCTGATGTCAAGATCGACGAGAAAAAATTGACCGATGATGAAGATCAGGAAAAGGATCCTGAAAAAGATGATTGATTTAGATATTAGTTGTCCAGGGCAGGGTAAAAATCAGAAATGGTACTGGTTATAATGCTTGACCTGCTTTTAGGTAAATTGTTCTTAGGAAGAGGAAAATCTTCATACTGTGGAACCAGAATCAATTTTGTTTTAGATCTCAAGAACCGGGTTATGAAATTATATTTTCCATTAAGATCTGTTGAAAAGTAATAAAGGTAAGGTCCTACAAGTTCCAAATATTCTTCACTTGAGGTCTTCTTCAAAGGATTTATTACTTCCAGTTCTTCTTCGTTGATAAAGGCAAGTTGAAGCTCAACGGCATTCAGTGGAATGCCATCCTTGGTGATAATAATGTCGTATTGCTGGTCTATGAAGAACCATTTTTTAAGATCATTAAGATATACTTCGTAAAGGAAATGGGTAAATGAATCTTTTTTTGAAAAACTTCCCGGATTCTGAAGTTTTACCTTTCTAGCCGTATACCCAAGTGCCTGCAGAAAGAGCTTACTGAGACTTGAATATTCGCTGATGTGAAAATTTTCTTTTTTGGTGATATCTGCCAGATATTTAGGATGTTTTTCTGATTCCGCAAAGGTATTTCCATTCTTATCCAGGTTGGAATAGATCCAAAACCTTAAATTCAATATATTCCGAAAGTCAGACTCTTTTTGATCAATTATGGAGTCTAATTGAAATTCCTGCCTAACCTTTTGAAGAAGTTTGTTTTCTAAATTATTGGGATAAGGAACCAGAAGTTCTCTTTGTATTTCCTTTTTAGATCTAATACTCATCAATCAAATTGGGGTGTCTTTGCCATTCAGAAAAACTCCCGCATAAGCAAAAGCATCTCCGAAATTCAATGTTATTAGTCAGGGTGAAAAGTCCGGCAAAGGAGTAGAGTATCTTTTTTTCCCATTTTTAAATTCCAAACGGAAAGTAGTTATTTTAAATTGATTTGAAAAATTTTTTGACTACAGTAAATCGATGATTAATGCATTTTGTCTATCAGAAATAAGTGGGATTTCCTGAATTGGACTAAACAGAAAGGGAAGGATAAGACTTAAAGTTCTGATATACATAAGCCTGAGAATAGGTACCAGGTTATTCAGGTAGAAATTTACTTTATTCATCATTTGACCATGTTGTCTGTTAAAGTTTTAAATCATTTGATGATTTTTATTCTTTAAGTAATTATTATTGGGAGCCTCATCATAAGTTTTGACTAATTATCATAGTTTTTAACTATTTAAAAACAAAATTTATAAGTAAAAATTATTTTAAATTTAAAGTGTTAATTAATTAAAACTTACCTAAAAATGTCAAATAATCATTCAAAAAGCTCAGACAATCACAAAGTCTGGGAAGTAAATGAATCGAGCAAATGCCCTTTTATGGGAGGAGCATTGAATAAATCAGCCGGTAGAGGTACTTCTAACCGGGATTGGTGGCCTAATCAACTAAACCTAGGGATTTTACGTCAACATTCTTTACTTTCAGATCCCATGGATAAAGATTTTAATTACGCTGAAGAATTTAAAAAGCTGGACCTAAAAGCTGTAAAACAGGATCTTTACGATTTAATGAACGACTCACAGGATTGGTGGCCTGCAGATTATGGACATTACGGTCCATTTTTTATTAGAATGGCCTGGCACAGTGCGGGAACTTACCGAATTGGTGATGGTCGTGGAGGCGCAGGTTCGGGCTCTCAACGTTTCGCTCCATTAAATAGCTGGCCAGATAACGCAAACCTGGATAAGGCCCGTTTATTATTATGGCCAATAAAAGAAAAGTACGGTAAAAAGATTTCCTGGGCAGATCTTATGATCCTTGCCGGAAATTGCGCTCTGGAATCTATGGGATTCAAAACCTTTGGCTTTGCCGGTGGACGTGAAGATGTTTGGGAGCCCGAGAAAGATATTTACTGGGGATCTGAAGGTGAGTGGTTAGGTAACAAAGAAAGATATTCAGGAGATCACGAACTTGAAAATCCTCTTGGTGCAACCCATATGGGGCTTATATATGTAAACCCTGAAGGTCCTAATGGTAATCCAGATCCAGTAGCTGCTGCAAAAGATATACGTGAGACCTTTGGCAGGATGGCCATGAACGATTATGAAACTGTTGCTCTAATCGCCGGAGGTCATACTTTTGGTAAAACTCATGGAGCAGCTGATGCTGAGAAATATGTTGGTCATGAACCTGCAGGTTCAAGCATAGAAGAGATGGGACTCGGCTGGAAGAACACCTATGAAAGTGGAATGGGGGAATATACCATTACCAGTGGAATAGAGGGAGCATGGACCGATACACCAACCAAATGGAGCAATAAATTCTTTGATAATTTATTTAAATATGACTGGGAATGTATCAAAGGTCCCGGAGGTGCTTATCAATGGCAGCCAAAAGAAGGAGCGGGAGCCGGAACAGTTCCAGACGCTCATAACCCTTCAAAAAAACATGCTCCATTCATGTTAACTACAGATCTGTCTCTTAAAGAGGATCCAGATTATGAAAAAATCTCGAGACATTTCTATGAGAACCCGAATGAGTTTGCCGATGCCTTTGCTCGTGCCTGGTATAAGCTAACTCACCGTGATATGGGGCCAATTGCCAGGTATCTTGGACCTGAAGTTCCAAAAGAAGAATTGATCTGGCAGGATCCTATTCCGGAAGTTGAGCATGAACTTGTGAATGCAGATGAAATTTCTACTTTAAAAGGAAAAATACTGGATTCAGGATTATCAATTTCAGAATTGGTAACTACGGCCTGGGCTTCTGCTTCTACTTTTAGAGGTTCAGATAAAAGAGGAGGAGCCAACGGTGCAAGAATTCGTCTAGCACCACAACGAAACTGGGAAGTGAATAATCCTCCACAGCTTAAAAAAGTGATTGAGATTTACGAAAAGATCCAAAGTGATTTCAATGAAAGTCAATCTGGAAATAAAAAGATCTCAATGGCAGATCTTATTGTTCTGGGTGGTTGTGCTGGTATCGAAAAAGCGGCTAGAAAAGCTGGCCATGATATCAACGTTCCGTTTACACCTGGTAGAGCAGATGCAAGTCAGGAGCAAACAGATGTGGAAGCATTTGAGCCACTGGAACCAACTGCCGACGGATTCAGAAATTACTTCAAGAAAAGGGATAATGTAAACGCTTCGGCAGAAGAATTGCTGGTAGATCGTGCGCAATTGCTAACCTTAACCGCCCCTGAAATGACTGTGCTGGTTGGTGGAATGCGAGCTCTTGATACGAATTTCGATGGGTCTGAAACCGGAATTTTCACAGATAGTCCGGGCACCCTTACGAACGATTTCTTTAAGAATGTACTTAACATGTCTACCACCTGGAAAGCTACCTCAGATTCTGAAACTCAATTTGAAGGGCGCGACCGTAAATCTGGTGATTCAAAATGGACAGCGAGCAGGGTGGATCTAATTTTTGGTTCAAACTCAGAGTTAAGAGCATTATCTGAAGTCTATGGAACCAGCGATGCACAGGAAAAATTCGTAAAGGATTTTGTGGCAGCATGGGATAAAGTAATGAACCTGGATAGATTTGATCTAGCATAACAGCCTGATCGATAAATAAAAAAAGGTGGCTTTTTTAGCCACCTTTTTTTATTCAAATTTCTTCAAAAATCTACTAATTGCTTTCAATGCCTGTTCCGGGTTATCATTAAGGGTGGCGTGTCCTGAATTTTCAATCTCTACATACTTGCTTTCAGGCAACAGGCTTTGGTAATATTTTACCGTCGCTGGTTTGGCCTCGTCGTATTCTCCGGTTATAAAAAGCACAGGGACTTCTACTTCTGGTAATTTATCGATTCGATCATAATTGAGTAAAGTTCCATTCGCTGTAAACTCACTTGGTCCCCACATGTATTCATACACATTGGTGCCGAAGTATTTTGATGCAGTATCCTTTACTGCCACCGCCCTTTCTTTCCTCCTCAGGAATTTACTGTAGAATAGGTTTACCGCTTCTTTATATTCCTGATTGCTGAAGGTTTTATTCTTTTCATTGGTTCGAATGATGTTTTGGATAGAATCGGGTAAAGTTTCTACCAGGGAATTGGCGTCTTTTATCCAGCGTTTAGTGCTGAAATATGGGCTGCTAAAAATGATACCATCAACATATTGAGGGTAATTCAGGTAATATTCCAGGCTTAAAGCAGTGCCCCAGGACTGACCGTAAAGAATGATTTTCTCGAGATCCAGTTCCTTTCGAACCTGCTCAACTTCTTCTACATATCTTTCCACTTTCATTAAGCTGGTATCGGTTATCCTGTCTGATCTTCCGCTTCCCAACTGATCGTAAAAAATTATAGGTCGGTCCTTACTTAATTTTTTCAATGGTTCCTGTCCAAAACTGGAAGACCCCGGGCCGCCGTGTAAAATGAGAACTGGAGTTTTATCAGAATTTCCATTTATCCGATACCAGACCTTACCGCCCTTCACTTCAATAAAACCTTCTTTGGGAACTTCCTTTTTATCCTCGCATGAAAATAAAGTGATTAGGAAGATTCCTCCGAAGAGTAGAAGTATTTTCGAGTATGATATATTATTCATTTTAAATGGTGATTTTTTTAGTTTCCGGCATTCTAAATTTAATGATCAATGATGATAAGATCGTGATAATACCAATAAATAAAACCGAATATTCAATTCCGAAAATATCCGCGATAACTCCTGAAAGGATAGCTCCAATGGCATATCCCATATCCCTCCATAACCTGAATATACCGATGCTTTCTGCTCTCTGGCCTGGCTGAGTGGCGTCTGCAATAGCAGATAGAAAGGTTGGGTAAACCAGGGCTGTTCCAAGTCCCAGAATTATTGAAATCGAAACAAGCTGATAGAATTCAGAAAAATATGGAATTAGCAGTATCGCTATCCCTTGAGCCAGCATTCCAATAAAGAGCATGATTTTTTTTGAGTAAAAATCGGCCATTCTGCCGGTAAATAATTGACCTAATCCCCAAACTGCAGGATAGATTGCCGCGATAATTCCAATACTTTTTGAATCAAAATTAAATGAAAGCAGCAATATTGGTAAAAGTCCCCATATCATGCCGTCGTTCAGATTATTTACCAACCCGGCCTGCGTGATAGAACTTAATGTTTTGTTTTTAAAGGAAGTTTCCAGAAATACATTTTCAAGTTCTTCCGTTTTTGTGGATACCTGTTCTTTATGAACAAAATGCCTGGTGTCGTTTACAAAAAAGAACGATAATAAAAGTCCTATGATCGAAATTCCAATTCCAAGGTAGAATGGGTAAGGAGTTACCCCGTATTTCTGTGCAATAAAACCTGTGAGAAGAGCTATCACTCCTACCGCAAAATAGCCGGCAAATTCATTGATTCCCATGGCGGTTCCACGATTTTTTTCTCCCACCAGGTCTATTTTCATCACCACGGTGCTGCTCCAGGTTAATCCCTGATTAATTCCTAGAAGGATATTTGCAAAAATGACCCAGTTCCACGATGAAGCAGTCATGAGGATCAAAGGAACCGGAATGGCAAATAGCCAGCCCAGAACAAGTAGATTTTTTCTTCCCCATTTGTTGGCTAGCTTTCCGGTAAAATAATTGGTAATTGCTTTGGTAATCCCGAAAGCGACTATGAAGAATAAAATTGCGGTATTGGAGCCTACACCAAACTCAGATTCTGCAAATTGCGGAAATATGGTCCTTTCCAGGCCAACCATACCTCCCACGAAGGCATTAACTATAACAAGTATTAAAAATTGCTTCCAGTTTTCCCGAAGGCCCAGTTTAATATTTTCCCTCATGTTTTACCAGGGTTGCAGGTTCTATTCAGCCCAGCTAAGCGGTACTTCCGCTACGGCAGGATGGACTTTCTCTGCTAACATACTCGTCAATGCCTTATCATCCAAAGGTTCTTGTTCCTTTTTTAATTCTTTCCATAAATTTTCAAAAGCTGATATCCCCGCTGCATCATAAATTTTACCGGCTGCTACGTGCAACCTGCATTGATACCAACCATAATTCTTAGGGTATTCTGTGGTGATCTTATCATAATTATTCTCCAGGTCATTCAGGCTTGAATAGGAGAGGTTTTCACTTTTTATTGTTAAAACCACCATATCGGGGAATATGGTTAATGCCGGAAGCATCTTTGGTTCTTTCTCAGCGATATAGGTATGTAGAAAAATATTACTGAATAATTCTTCCATCCACTTGCGCTGAGGGTTCAATTTAGCCTGAATTTGGTAACTATGACCTAATTCATGAATAGCCAGGAGATCGAAAAAACCTTTCATGGTTAATGAACCGTCTGGGTTAATATATACCCTGGAAATTTCGTCTGCCAGAGTCTTTGGTAGTTTTTCTAGTGGAGGAATAAAACTTTTCCAGAAATCATTGTCTTCTGAAGCTATAACCAGGGTTTCGCCGTCTATATAATGCGGCATTCCATACACAGGAAACTTCGTGTGCTTAACCCAGTCTTCAGGAGAAAGCACCAGTAAGGTGACTTTTGGCGAAAAATCAAGGATAGGCTCATAAAATGCAATTACCTTATCAAAAAGGAAGGCAATATTGGCTGCCCGGTTTTTAGCATTTTCACTATAATAGGTTTCGGTTTGATTACTATTTATTTTTGGAAGGTCTAAATAAGATTGTGCGCGTACATCCAGGAATGGTAGGAGTAATAAAATATTTAATACTAAAAATTTTCCAACTGGGATACGGGTGAATGTGCTTGGTTTCACTACTCTCAGGATTTAATTGGGTTAATATTTTTCGACTTTTACCAGATTTTCGATTTAGCATATGAACTCAAGGATATTTCCTGATGAAGATTTGTGGAATGTTATAATTTGAAAATTTATTCAATTTGGCGTTTAGAACGTGTTTTTGATCCTTTGATGTTTCTCCTTATCAAATAGGAAAAACCTAAAAAGAGGAAAAACAGAATAACTTTTCCGCCAAGATATCCATACCCGTAAGGCGTTAACTTGGGAAGATCCAGAATTAAGATCTTAAGAATTTGTACCAGAAGTACAATGGCGATAATTATGAATAAATAGAAAAATAATTTTTTCATAGATCATTTATAAGAAGAGAAGGTGTGTTTTTAACACCTTCTCCTTATTTTGTTTGTAATTATTTGGTGACAGTAGTAGTTGTTGGAGTATAGATTCCTACAGTAATAGCTGCAAGAAGTCCGTTTAGAATCGAATGTCTGGTATGAACGGTATAATTCGTATCTCCAGCAGCCATTTGCTTCGAATCTGAAACCCCAACTGGTATAAGACCGTAAACTAAATAATGGTTCCATTGAGTTGTTTCATTTGCTCCCTGGGCTCCGCTTCCAACCACACTGGTATATTAATAGCAGGAAGTAAATAAGATTGATGCCGTAAAGACAATTGCAATCATTTTTATAAAACTTTTCATAATTTTTTGGTTTTAGATTAAACACTTAAAATTGTTGGCTAAAATTAATTTATACTTAAATATAGTTTAAAATACTTAAAATTAACAGGTTACAAGTTTTTAAATGGTTGGTTCGTAACCTATTTGAAATAAAATAGTGGAATTAATCTATAGTTGTAAGAGCTAAAAATATCAAACGGTTTTACGTGCTAAAATTTATCAAATAAGGGTTTTTCCTAATTATTTTGTCATAATGTCTACTATACCGGTTTTATTCTGTTACAGCCCGAATTAATTTTTAAATTTGCATGCAACAAAATTTTAACACACAACAAACAATACACAACATGGCTGCTACAGAAGCTAAGATCTTTACTTGTACCCAAAGTCGCGAACTTGCGGAAAAAATTGCCGGGCATTACGGCTCAAAACTCGGAAATGTAATTACTTCAACTTATAGTGATGGTGAATTCCAGCCATCTTTTGAGGAGTCGGTTCGTGGATCGAGAGTTTTTATTATAGGATCTACGCATCCTGGGAGTGATCACCTTATGGAAATGCTTTTAATGCTTGATGCTGCAAAAAGAGCTTCTGCAAGACATATTACGGCAGTTATGCCATATTTTGGTTGGGCCAGGCAGGATAGAAAAGATAAACCTCGTGTTCCAATCGCGGCAAAGATGATCGCAAGCATACTTGAAACAGCCGGGGCAACCAGGATCATTACTATGGACCTGCATGCAGACCAGATCCAGGGATTTTTCGAAAAACCGGTGGATCACCTGTATGCCAGTACTGTTTTTCTTCCGTATTTGAAAAAACTAGGTCTTGATAATCTTACCATTGCTTCACCAGATATGGGTGGTTCCAAAAGAGCATACGCCTATTCAAAAGCACTTGAAAGCGATGTGGTGATTTGCTATAAACAAAGAGCTAAAGCTAATGTCATCTCTCATATGGAATTGATTGGTGATGTGACCGGTAAGAACGTTGTGCTTGTAGACGATATGGTAGATACGGCTGGTACACTTACCAAGGCAGCAGATGTTATGATGGAGCGAGGAGCAATTAGTGTTCGCGCTATTTGTACACATCCTGTTCTTTCTGGAGAAGCCTACGATCGTATTGAAAAATCTAAACTTCAGGAATTGATCGTGACAGATTCCATTCCTCTTAGACAGGAAAGTAAAAAGATAAAAGTAGTAAGCTGTGCCGAGCTTTTCGCCGATGTTATGAGAAGTGTTCAGGATAATGAATCCATCAGTTCAAAATTCATCATGTAATTTCAGACTGATTCAATCTTATTTTTATTGCCGGTAGAGGACTGGGTGCGCTCCCGTTCATTTATGTTCACAGCGTATATTTCCAGTTTTTTACCGGTCACTTTTTCAAATAATTTCGATTTTCTTTCAGCACCCCATATTTCAAGTTCCGGGTCGCCTATGGTAGAAATGTGCAGGATCACCTTTTCATTTTGATTATCTATCTCCAGATCTTCTACATTTTGATAATGACTGCGATCCAAACCATCGGCCACCCTGAGTAATGCCGATAATTTTTTAACCTTCTTACGCAGTGGTTTGGCCATTTTTTTATAGAATTCATGACGTTTTTTAGGAGTAGATCTCCTGTGATACCTGGCCACATTAGCCACAATGTTGATCTCATCCTCATTAAATCCTCTCAGGTCTGAATGCCTGATGATATAAAGAGCATGTTTATGATGTTTTCTATATGATATATAATAGCCTATGTCATGAAGATAGGAGGCATATTCAAGTAATTCACGATCTAATTCATCGAGCTTCAGCTCTTTCCTGAATTCATCGAAAAGCTGAAGTGCCATACCTGCCACATGCCTGGAATGTGATTCCGGCCAGTTGCATTTGCGCAGTAGTTCAAAAATACTACGTTTCCGGGGGGCTGGAAAGTTTGCTACCAGATCCAGTTGTGGTCTTTCTTTTTTTAGAAAATTAAGGATCATTCCGTCCCGCAGGGCAGCTTCCGAGATTTTTATCTTTTCTATATTGAATTTTTTGATGAGGTATTTTACCAGCACCATCCCGGCATTGATAATATCTATACGTTTTTCATCCAGCTCACTTATGTTTTTTCGTTCATCCCGGTTCAGACCGATAAAATCCTTATAGAGTTCCTTAAAATCTGAAGCCTGGAAGACCAGTTCGTTCAGGGTCATACTGGCCGTTAGAGAAGTTCTGTCTGCGATCATTGCACCGATATTTTCCATAGTGCCCGAAGACCCGATCATGGTTTTTATCTTGTGCTTTTGCATAATCTCTGCAATCTCTTTCAGAGTACTTTTATAATGTTTTTTAAGGCTTTTTATCTCACTTTTGGTGATGGGGTCATCTTTGACAAATTTGGCAGACATTCTGGCCACTCCCAGCTTTAGGCTATTGTAATAAAGGAATTCCTGGTTATTACCAATAATGAATTCTACGCTACCGCCACCAATATCTACCATCAGCACCATTTCATCATCAAGAGAAATACTGTGTCTTATAGCGTAACCTATAAGTTCAGCTTCCATCTTTCCCGGAATAGCCCTGGCTTTTATTCCAACTTCATCTATCATTCTCTGGATAAAATCTCCGCCGTTATCTGCTTCCCGAATTGCTGAGGTCGCAAAGGCCAGGATCTCTTCTACTTGCTGGGAATCGCAAAGGAATTTGATCCTTTTCAAAGCATCCAGTCCGCGGGTCATAGCATCTTCACTAAGATGATTGTCCATGCCTTTTTCAGCCAGGATCACCATCTCCTTGAGCTTGTCAATGGTTCGAAAACTTCCGTCAGGATAAATATCAACGATCACCGCATGAAAGGAATTAGTACCAAGGTCTATCGCGGCAATTCTTTTTGTAGGTGTTCCGTTGTCTATAGAATGATCCATTGATGAAGGTTTTCAGGTTATATCCTTCAATTTACTCAAATTAGATGGCTTTGAATTATAAGGCTTTGTGAAAAAAAGAGAAGTTAGTATTGAGATATTAGAAATCTTTCAGGAATTTGAAAGTAATTTTATATTCTCAAAACCATATTTAAAGTCTAAGGTCTAAAACCTCCTATCTCAGATCTATCAGAACTTTTTCAGCTACAGGGTTTTATAGATAAAGAAAAAGACTTACTTTTGCAGCCACAAATTTTTAAACAAATGAAGGCGGTTCACGAAGAACTTGACAACATTTGTTCAATTAAATTAAGATTTACAAATGAAATCAATTACGATCAACGGATCTAAAAGAGAAAGCGTAGGTAAGAAGGCAACGAAAGCTCTACGTAATGCTGGACAGGTTCCTTGCGTATTGTACGGGGTAGAAGGTGATCCACTACACTTTGCAGCAGAGGAAATTGCATTCCAGAACTTAGTGTATACTCCAGACGTACACACTGTGAAAATTAAATTGAAGAGTGGAGAGTCTTACGACGCAATCCTTCAGGACATCCAGTTCCACCCGGTAACTGATGCGATCCTGCACATGGATTTCTACCAGATATTCGATGACAAACCAATTACTATGGAAATCCCAATTCACACTGAAGGTGTGGCCAGAGGGGTGAAGAACGGTGGTGTACTTCGTTACAACCTTCGTCGTCTTAAGGTAAGAGGTTTACCAGGTGATCTTCCAGATTACATCGTAGCTAATGTGACTAAACTAAAAATTGGTCAGAAGCTTTATGTAACTGGTGTAGATAGCAAAGATTATGTGATCCAGCATCCAGATAACACTGTAATTTGTCAGGTAAGAACTTCTCGTAACCTAGTTGAACTAGAAGACGATGAAGATGATGAAGATGAAGTAGCAGCAGATGAAGTACCAGCTACTGAAACTGATGATGTTGCAGCAGTAAAAGAGGGAGAAGATAAAGAGTAACCTTCTTTAAGTAACTTTAAAAAGCATTCCTTTCGGTATTCCCGATTTCGGAATGCTTTTTTATTTGAACAGATTTTAAAATTCAGTTTTGTCTTTTCTGATTTAAAAGTATCTGATTAATTTTATCTTTACCAAAATACAAATTGGATGCTTTCATTCTTCGGAAGGATTTTAGGAAAAACAAAGACTGCGGAGAAAACAGATCCCATGAAGAAATTTTTGATCGTTGGCCTGGGAAATATCGGCCCAAAATATGAAAATACCAGGCATAATATAGGATTTAAGATCCTTGATGAACTTGCCAGGGAAAAAGATTTGACTTTTGAAACTCAAAAGCTGGGAGACGTAGCTAGTTTTAGGTTTAAGGGAAGAACCTTTATATTGCTAAAACCAAGCACTTACATGAATCTAAGCGGGAAAGCCGTGAATTACTGGATGCAGAAAGAGAAGATCTCCCTGGAAAATTTACTTGTAGTGACCGATGATCTTAATCTTCCCTTTGGTACCTTGAGATTGAAAACCAAAGGCAGCGATGGTGGGCACAATGGGCTTAAAGATATTCAGTCTCAACTGAATACCACAAAATATAACCGGTTTAGATTCGGAATTAGTGATGAATTCTCAAAGGGTAATCAGGTGAATTATGTTTTAGGGGAATGGGATGAACACGAAGAAAGCAAGCTGCCTGAGCGATTGAAGAAATCTGCTGAGCTGATACAATCTTTCGGTACTGCTGGAGTTTCCAATACTATGAATACTTTTAACGGAAAATAGGAAAATTTGAAAGAGCATAAGGGAGCAAACTCATTCATAAGCGAACGTCAAACCGTAGTTACCATTGGTACTTTTGATGGAGTTCATGCAGGCCACAGGAAAATCATAGAACGCCTCGTGAATTCTGCAAATGCGAACAACCTGGACTCGGTAGTACTTACTTTTTTTCCTCATCCAAGGATGGTGCTTCAGAAAGAAAGCGGAATTCAGCTTATCAATACCATTGAAGAACGAAAAAACCTTTTAGAGGATACCGGAATAGATCACCTGGTAGTTCATCCTTTTACACATCAATTTTCAAGGCTCACTGCTCTTGAATTTGTACGTGATATCCTGGTGAATAAACTGAAGGCCAAAAAGATTATTATTGGTTATGATCACAGGTTTGGGCGTAACAGAACTGCAGATATTAATGACTTGAAGCAATTCGGGCTGGATTTTGGATTTGAGGTGGAAGAAATTACCCAGCAGGACGTGGAGCAGGTTGCTGTAAGTTCTACTAAAATAAGGAATGCCTTATTAGATGGTCGTGTGGAACGGGCTAATTTATACCTGGAAAAGCCATTCACTCTAAGGGGAACTATTGTTAGAGGACGGGGTATTGGAAAAGACCTTGGTTTTCCAACTGCTAATCTTGAAATTGAAGAAGATTATAAACTTATTCCTAAAAATGGGGTCTATGTGGTGAGAACTAAAATAGACGGCGAGAGAATTTACGGAATGATGAATATCGGTACGAACCCTACGGTGGGAGGAAAAGAAAAGACCATCGAAGCCAATTTCTTCCAGCTTGATAAAGATCTCTATGGAAAGCAGCTAAATATCGAAATGCTGGTTAGAATAAGGGACGAAAAGAAATTTAGTTCCGTAGAAGATCTTAAGACCGCCATGAAACAGGATAGGGCATTTTCAAAGCAATACATCAAGGATAATTATGCTTAACCGGTGGCTTTTTAAACAGGTCGATAATTCAGCACTCGTGGTTTTTAGGGTGCTTTTCGGTTTGTTGATTGCTATCGAAGCTTTTGGAGCTATATTCACGGGATGGGTGAGAAGAACCCTGATAGAGCCTAACTTCACCTTCAACTTTATAGGATTTGAATTTCTTCAGCCACTTCCTGGAAACGGAATGATCTGGTATTACGCCATCATGGGAGTTTTTGGCATCTTTGTAATGCTAGGTTTTAAGTACAGGCTTTCCATCCTCATGTATACGATCATGTGGTCTGGAGTCTACCTGATGCAGAAGTCATCTTATAATAATCATTATTATCTCCTGATGCTTCTGTGTTTTATCATGTGCTTCCTTCCTGCACATAAGTGGTTTTCCCTGGATGCCAGGATAAAACCATCCATAAGCAGGATTTCCATGCCCAGGTGGGTTTGGGTGGGGATTGTTCTTCAGTTGTGGATCGTATATACCTATGCTTCGGTGGCAAAGATCTACCCCGACTGGCTTGATGGTAGTTTTCCGGCGCTTTTGATGAAATCTAAGCGGGATTACTGGCTGGTTGGTGAATTCCTTCAGCAGGGCTGGATACGTTATGCTATTGCTTATTTTGGGATATTGTTCGATTTACTTATCATTCCTTTACTACTGTGGAAAAAGACCCGTGTTCCTGCATTTATAGCGGCTATTTTCTTTCATCTATTCAATAGTTTTATTTTTCATATAGGTATCTTCCCATATATGTCCCTGGCCTTCTGTATTTTCTTTTTTCCAACCACCTGGGTGAACAGGTTCTTTTTGAGGAATAAAAAGGAGCACTATGACAACGGTGAAATAATAATTCCGTCGTACAGAAACTTTTTAGTAGGTGCTATGTCTGTATGGTTTATTATTCAGGTCTGTTTGCCATTAAGGCACTGGTTCTTTCAGGATAATGTGCTTTGGACCGAAGAAGGACATAGACTAAGCTGGCGTATGATGTTAAGAGGAAAAAGCGGTCGAGTTGCTTTCAAGGTTGTGGAGAAAGGAACTACAGATACCATTTTCGTGGATAAAAAGGATTACCTCTCGAGGAAGCAAATGCGTGCTATTACCTCTAAACCAGATATGATCTGGCAATTTGCCCAGCGACTGGAAGAGGAATATGCAGAGAAAGGAAAGAAGATAGAGGTGTATACCGAAGGTAAGATAAGTGTTAACGGTGGCCCGTACCGTCAGTTAATAGATCCAAAAGTAGACCTTGCTGCAGAGGAATGGCAACATTTTAAACACCACGACTGGATTCTTCCTTCAAATTCCCAGTAAATTTCTTCCCTGCTTTTGTTACATTTGCTGCTTAGAAAAAAGTAGAACGGCAAATTAAATAATACGGCCTTATGTTACAGGTATCAAAGATTGCAGAGCATAAAGAAGAATACATCAAAGCCCTTAAAAAAAGGAATTTTGATGCTTCAGATATTTTCGAACAGGTTTTAACCCTGGATGAGACCAGAAGGTCTACCCAGGCGAAACTTGATGATACACTTGCCAGTTCCAATAAAATGTCCAAGGAGATTGGACTTATGTTTAAGAACGGTGAGCATCAAAAGGCCAATATGCTTAAGGAAAAGACGGGTCGTTTAAAAGAAGAATCTAAAGAACTTTCTGAAAAACTAACCGCTACCATTGCCGATCTTCAGAATTTGCTATATATCATTCCAAATATCCCGCATGATTCTGTTCCGGCAGGAATGAGCGAAGATGACAACGAGGAGGTGTTTAAAGAAGGAGACGTGCCGGTGCTGGCTGAAGGTTCTCTTCCGCACTGGGAACTTGCCAAGAAGTATGATATCATAGATTTTGAATTAGGGAATAAAGTAACCGGAGCAGGATTTCCGGTTTATAAAGGAAAAGGAGCAAGGCTTCAACGGGCATTGATCACCTGGTTTCTGGATAAAGCCATCGAAGCCGGTTATACTGAATATCAATTACCCCTGCTCGTAAACGAAGTTTCCGGTTTTGGAACCGGTCAGTTGCCAGACAAGGAAGGTCAGATGTACCATGTGACTGAAGATGACCTTTACCTAATCCCTACGGCTGAGGTTCCAATGACCAATATGTTCCGTGATAACCTGATGACTGAAAAAGACTTTCCTGTGAAATGTACCGGTTATACACCATGTTTCAGGAGAGAAGCTGGTTCCTACGGGGCTCACGTTCGAGGTTTGAACAGGTTGCACCAGTTTGATAAAGTTGAGATCGTAAGACTGGAAACTCCAGAAAATTCTTATGCTGCTCTTGATAATATGGTAGGCCATATCAAAGGTTTGTTGAAGGAATTAAAATTGCCATACAGGATCTTGAGATTATGTGGAGGAGACTTAGGATTTACCGCAGCACTTACCTATGATTTTGAAGTTTTCTCTACTGCGCAGGATCGCTGGCTGGAAATAAGTTCTGTTTCTAACTTTGAAAATTTCCAGGCAAACAGGTTAAAGCTGAGATATAAGAACAAAGAGAATAAAAAAGAGCTTGTACATACCCTTAATGGAAGTGCTTTGGCCTTGCCAAGAGTTCTTGCCGGTATTCTGGAAAATTACCAGACCGAGGATGGAATAAAAATACCTGATGTCCTCGTTCCTTACTGTGGATTTGACAAAATAGATTAATCTCACTAACATATTTAAAAACAGCGCAAATGTTTATATTTACATATGCGCTGTTTTCTATTTATAGCTTTATGGTTTATAGCCGGTTGCGGGCTTTATGCTCAATCTGAACAACTGGCCAAGAATTTTTTTGATCAGGGCGAATATGAAAAAGCCCTAAAGGTTTATGAGCGACTTTATCAGGAGAACCCAACGAATCCTGTAATATTTAACGGGCTTGTTTCCTCACATCAGCAGCTGGAGGAGTTTGAGAAAGCCGAAATGCTTCTGGTGGAAAGGCTCAATAAAACTGCAAATAATCCGGCCATTCTCATTGAGCTGGGTCATAATTTTGAACTTCAGGAAGATCAGGAGAAAGCAGAGCGCTTCTATGAGGAAGCCTTACAATCTATCGAGGGTAGACCTAATTATGCCTATTCCATCGCCAGGGGCTTTGAACAATACAATCTTCTGGATTATGCCGCCAGGTCTTACGAAAGGGCCATGGAGATGAATTCAGACCGTAATTTTAATCTTCAACTAGCCCGTATATATGGGGAGCAGGGTAAGATCGAAGAGATGTTCAGTAATTATCTGGATCTTATTGAAGATGACATGAAGTTCTATGGACTTGCCAATAGGGAATTCAACAGGTATATCACAGAAGATGCTGAATCTGAGCCCAATATTATCCTTAGAAAACTTTTACTGAAAAAATTACAGGAAAATCCTATCCTCCTGTATAACGAAATGCTTAGCTGGCTTTTTATTCAGCAAAAGGATTTCAGCAAAGCATTTGCTCAGGAACGAGCCATCTATAAAAGAGGTGAAAATAACCTGCAGGGAATATTGAACCTGGCATTTGTCGCTAAGGAAGCCAAGGATTATGAATCGGCTAAGGAGATCATTTCCTATGCGATCGGGGAATCACCTTCTCCCATTTTCAACCTTCAGGCCAGGCATTTTTTAGTCAAACTTGAACTTGAAATGGCTAATCCTGAAGATTACGAAACTCTGGAAAATGAATTTAAAGCTCTTATCGCTGAATATCCTCAGACCGAAGGAACTATTAATCTGAAGATAGATTATGCTAATTTCCTCGCTTTTCAATTGGATCGAAAAGATCAGGCCATAGACCTTCTGAAGAATACTTCGGAAATTGTGAATTCAGATTTTGAAACTGCACGTATAAAAATGGCACTAGCCGATATCCTGGTGGTTCAGGAAAAATTCAATGAAGCCCTGATCTATTATTCACAGGTACAGAATTTAGTGAAGAATGATGTGATGGCACAGAATGCCCGGTTTAAGGTGGCTAAAACGAGTTATTACAAAGGTGATTTCGAATGGGCAAAAACCCAGCTGGATATTTTAAAATCCTCTACTTCTCAATTGATAGCCAACGATGCTATGGAGTTAAGTCTTTTGATTAGTGACAATTCCCTGGAAGATTCAACGCAAACAGCCTTAAAGAAATATGCCCATGCCGATCTGCTTTCTTTTCAGAAAAGAAACCCGGAAGCTATTGAGGCCTTAGATTCCATACTTGTGTATCATAAAGGTGAAAAGATTGAGGATGAGGCTCTTTTGAGTCAGGCGAAACTGTACGAAGAGCAAAAGAATTTCAAAAAAGCCGAACATAACTACCTGGAGATCATCAATTCTTTTGGGGATGATATCCTGGCCGATAATGCGCATTATTTCCTTGCAGAGCTTTATGCCAACGAACTTCAGGATCTGGAAAAGGCAAAGGGCTTTTACGAGCAAATTATCTTTAACTTTGCAGATAGTATCTATTTTGTTGAAGCCAGGAAAAAATACCGGATGCTTCGCGGGGATACCATAGAGTAATTCCGAAAATTAAAACTTTGTAATGATCATATACAACGTCACCATAAACGTTCAGGAAGATATTCATGATGAATGGATAAAATGGATGAAAGAAGAGCATATTCCCGAAATGCTGGACACAAAGAAATTTCAGAAAGCATTGATGACTAAAGTTATGGTACAGGAGCCCATGGGTGGGATCACTTATTCTGTACAGTATACTACCGAGAGCAAAGAAATGCTAGAAAGTTATTATTCTGAAAACGCTAACGAGATGCGCTCCAGATCTAAAGCTTTTGAAGGTAAGTTCGTAGCTTTCAGAACAGAGCTGGAAGTGATCACTGAACAGTAGTTTCAGAAAAACTTTAGCGGTTCCTAAGTGAGACTTTTTATAGTCTCTAACAGTACCTAATATTTTCCTATGAAAAAGTACAAGCCTTCCCATAATAAACAATCCATGCAGGATAAAAGTGATGTAAGAGCCAAAAAACATCTGGGGCAACATTTCCTTACCGATGAAAATATTGCTTCCAAGATCGCTGATACTTTGAGTTATGAAGGTTACGAGAAAGTACTGGAAATTGGACCGGGAATGGGTGTTCTTACCAAATATCTTCTGGATAAAAAGGCAGAGATACATGTGATCGAGATCGATACCGAAAGTGTGGAATATTTAGAGAATAATTATCTCCATTTACGAGGTAGGATCCATGAAAAGGATTTTTTAAAGCATGATCTAAGTAAGATCTTTAAAGATGAGCAGTTCGCCATTATTGGTAATTTCCCCTACAATATTTCCACCCAGATCGTTTTCAAGGTGCTTGAAATGAGGGATCAAATTCCGGAATTTTCAGGTATGTTCCAGAAAGAAGTGGCTAAAAGAATATGTGAGAAAGAGGGTAATAAAACTTATGGGATCTTAAGTGTATTAACCCAGGCTTTTTATGAGGCGCAGTATCTCTTTTCCGTACCGCCTTCGGTTTTTAATCCTCCTCCAAAGGTAGATAGTGGAGTGCTGAGGTTAAAAAGGAAAGAGAATTTTAGCCTTGACTGTGATGAAAAGTTATTTTTTCGTGTGGTAAAAACTGCCTTTAACCAACGCAGAAAAACTCTCCGCAATAGTTTAAAAAGTCTTAATCTACCCGATAATTTAAGGGAAGATGCTATATTTGGCCTTCGGCCGGAACAACTCAGTTTCCAGCAGTTTATTGAACTGACCCAAAAAATTGAGCCGTATGCAATTTCAGCTAAGTGATGAATTAATAGACAAGATCAGGTACCTCATTGAAGAAAAGAAAGATGAGGAGATCCTTCTGCACCTTGAAGAGGTGCACCATGCCGATATTGCTGAAATTCTTACTGAACTTGATGTTGAGGAAGCAACTTATATTGTTAGGCTTCTCAATAGTGAGCAAACTGCCGAGGCTCTTATGGAGCTGGAGGAAGACCGAAGAGAACGTATCCTGGAAGGTCTTTCTCCAAAGGAGATCGCAGATGAGCTTAACGAGATGGATACCGATGATGCCGCCGATATCATCTCTGAACTTTCCCTTGAGCTACAGCAGGATGTAATTTCTGAAATGAGCGATGAGCAACACGCCGATGATATCGTTGAGCTGCTTCGTTATGATGAAAATTCTGCCGGTGGTTTGATGGCAAAGGAGCTGGTGAAGGTAAGTGAGAACTGGAGCGTTACCGGTTGCATGGCTGAAATGCGTAAACAGGCTGAAAATGTTACTCGTGTTCACTCCATTTATGTGGTAGATGATAAGAATAAGCTTAAAGGGCGACTTTCCTTAAAGGACTTGCTTACAGCATCCAGTGATGCGAATATCAGTGATATTTATATTCCAAGTGTAGATTACGTTAATGTACATACCGAGGGTGAGGAAGTGGCCCGTATCATGCAAAAATATGACCTGGAAGCCATTCCTGTGGTAGACGAAATGGGACGCCTGGTAGGCCGAATTACCATCGATGATATTGTGGATTTCATTAAGGAAGAAGCGGAAAAAGATTACCAGATGGCCGCAGGTATCTCGGAAGATGTAGAGGCCGATGATAGTATCTGGCGACTTACCCGAGCCCGATTACCCTGGTTGATTCTGGGACTTTTTGGAGGTCTGGGCGCAGTATACGTAATGAAAGGTTTTGAAGAAGCCCTGGCGAATTATGTTGAATTGTTCTTTTTTACTCCTCTAATTGCGGCGATGGCAGGTAATGTTGGAGTTCAATCCAGCGCGATCATCGTGCAAGGTCTGGCGAACGATAATCTGAGAGGAAGTCTTTTTAACCGACTTTTAAAAGAGATAGGTCTTACCCTAATCAACGGATTAGTATTAGGTGTACTGGTAATTTTGTTCGGTCTTATCGCAGGGCAACCTCAAATTGTAAGTTTTACCATCGCACTTGCCTTAATGGTTGTAATTATTATTGCTGCCTTAATTGGAACCTTCGTACCTATTATTCTTGATAAGCAGGGAATCGACCCAGCTATTGCCACAGGTCCTTTTATTACTACCAGTAATGATATTTTCGGGATCTTTGTATTCTTTTATCTCGCTAAAACCATCCTGGGTTTTTAGAAAGATCCCTCTATTTTTTCGGGGACCCGTATCATTCTTTATCTTTGTAGGCTCGTTTTTCTAAATGAATTGAGAGACGGAATTAACTATTTTTATATTAATCTGAAAAAGAGAGAAAAATGATTATTCTTCATGCCGATACCAATCATCCAAGTCTGATGAAAAAACTGGAAGAGGCAGGACACCATAATATTGAAGGTTACGAACAATCAAGAGAAGAAACCCTGCAAAATCAGCATTTATATGATGGCATCGTGATTCGAAGCCGCTATAAGATAGACCGTGAGTTTATTGATGCTGCCCCAAATTTAAAATTTATCGCCCGTGTTGGCGCAGGTCTGGAAAGCATAGATGTTGAATATGCCGAAGCACATGGTATTAAACTATTTTCTGCTCCTGAGGGAAATATGAACGCGGTAGGAGAACATGCTTTAGGAATGCTGTTATCCCTTTTCAACCGACTCAACAAGGCAGATAGGGAAGTGCGTGAAGGTTTATGGCATCGTGAAGAAAACCGTGGTGTGGAACTGGACGGGAAAACCGTTGGGATCATAGGTTATGGTAATATGGGAAAGGCATTTGCCAAAAAACTAAGGGGTTTTGAGGTAGACACTATTTTCTATGATATTAAAGGTGGGATTGGTGATGATAATGCCCGCCAGGTAGATTATGATGAATTCTTTGAAAAGGCAGATGTGGTAAGTCTGCATACCCCACTAACCGAGCGAACCAACCAGATGGTAAACAAGCAATTTATAAGTAAATTCAAAAAGCCGTTTTGGTTCATCAATACAGCCAGGGGAAAAAGCGTAGTTACTGCAGACCTGGTAGAAGCTTTAAAGGAAGAGAAAGTACTTGGTGCAGGATTGGATGTGCTGGAATATGAAAAATCATCTTTTGAAAGTCTTTTCGGCAATAAAAAGAACGTTTCTATAAGTGCTGCAGATCCTATTCCGGAAGCATTAAGGGAATTGATGTTCATGCCTCACACCTTATTGAGTCCGCATGTAGCTGGATGGACAAAAGAATCTCACGAAGGCCTGGCCACAGTGATCGCAGATAAGATCATTGCTGAATTTGGTGAGGGCGATAAAAAATAAAGATCATGAAAAAACGGGTTACAGGTTTAGGCGGATTTTTCTTCAAAGCACAAGATCCTGATAATGTAAAAAGATGGTACAATGAACATCTTGGTTTGAATACAGATCAATATGGCTGTACCTTTTGGTGGAAGGATAAAGAAGGAAATGACTGCTCTACTCAATGGAGCCCGATGAGTGAGGATACCGATTATTATAAACCTTCAGAAAAGCAATTCATGATGAACTTCAGGGTAGAAAATCTTGAAGAATTACTGAAAACCTTAAAAGAAGAAGGAGTACAGGTTGTGGGAGAAATGGAAACCTATGATTATGGAAAATTCGGCTGGATCATGGATCCTGAAGGTAATAAGATCGAACTTTGGGAACCGGTAGACAAGGTTTTTCTAGATCAAAAGGAAGAAAAATAATTGGTGTCAAGCTGAACTTGTTTCAGGATCTTATAATTAGATGTTGAATCAAGTTCAGCTTGACAACCGGAAACAAAAAAGCCAGGCAAAATGCCTGGCTTTTTTAATTTGTTCTGGCTTAATTTATCCAAGTCCGCTGATTTCTATAAGGGCAGACTTAATCGACTCTTCACCTTCAATAGCTTCAAAAGTCACATTTTTAACTAGTGGATCTGCCAGTGACATTACCAGGATAAAGGCAACATCATCCCTGGAGATCTCTCCTCTTTCGTTCAATGAACCTTTAGCTACTTTTACTTTGGCCAGCCCCAGGTCATCGGTTAAGGCACCAGGACGAACTATTGTATAGTTTAGTCCGCTTTCCATAAGATATTCGTCTGCCTCTTTTTTAGCTTCCAGGTAATGCTTAAGATCTTCATTTTTAGAAGGGTCATCTGCACCCATGGAACTTAGCATCACAAATTTCTTGACTTTGGCTTTTTTAGCGGCATCAATTAATTTCTTGGCACCTTCTCTATCTACCGCATCGGTTTTGTCTTTTCCGGTGCTGCTTCCAGATCCTGCTGCGAAGATCACTTTGTCGATCCCTTTCATGGTATGGCTTACATCACCTTCCAGGTCTCCAATTATAGCTTCAACCTCCATATCTTCAAATTGCTGTCTTTGCTCTTCTTTTCTGATTAAAGCCAGAGGATTAAAGCTTTCTGAATTGTTCAGGATCTCAATAACTCTTTTTCCTGTGTGTCCGGTAGCCCCGGCGATCAATATATTTTCCATAGTATTTATTCTAATTTTCAACTTTTAACAAGATAAGGAGGAATGCAAAGATTGCCCAGAATGAACCGAGTAATAACAGTATCTTAACAATGAAATTTTTATTTCCCGTTCGCGGCGGCTCTTTCTTCCAGTTCTTTCTGAAATTCTTCCATAACCGGTTTTACCGTACTTTCAGGAAGATCGGCAATTCTAATGTACATGAGGCCGTCCACAGCATCATTGAATAAAGGATCTACATTGAACGCCACTACTTTCGCATTCTGTTTGATGTATTTTTTGATGAGTACAGGCAGACGCAGGTTTTCAGTTTCAAGTTCGTCTATGATCTTGTCGAATTTATTTAGATCGGCT
This sequence comes from Christiangramia lutea, assembly GCF_022489035.1. Lineage (GTDB taxonomy): Bacteria > Bacteroidota > Bacteroidia > Flavobacteriales > Flavobacteriaceae > Christiangramia > Christiangramia lutea. The sequence goes on along the minus strand of NZ_JAKVTV010000001.1, from coordinate 744,413 downwards.
TCACTTTCATCAAAAACCAGGTCTTTGTCTGCATCTTCCAGTTTTACCTTAAATTCCTTTTTTGGCCTTACATATTGAGCCACATAAGGATCGTAATAATTCGATTTCATGAATTCGATCATCAATGACTTTGAAAAATTACTGAACTTATCACTAATGGTCACCCCTCCAATCAGGTATTTATGCTCTGGAAACCTCAGAGTACAGTGAACAATTCCTTTCCATAGAAGGAACAGCGGCATTGGCTTCTGCTGGTAGTCTTTTATAATGAAGGCTCTTCCCATTTCAATGGACTGACTCATCATTTTATACAATTCGGGTTCAAACCTGAACAAATCCTGTAGGTAAAAACCATCGATTCCGTGATTAGCAAAGATCTCGCTACCCATTCCCATTCGGTAAGCTCCGGCTATTTTTTCTGCATCCTTATCCCAAAGAAAGAGGTGGTGGTAATATTCGTCAAAACTGTCGAGATCTGTACTGTTATTTGTTCCTTCTCCAACCTCGCGGAAGGTGATCTCCCTTAATCTGCCAATCTCATTCAGAATATTGGGGATAACCTCTCTTTTTGCCAGGAAAACCTCATAATTCTTGCTTTGAAGTAGTCTCTTGTCCATTTTCCGACAATTTTCTATTTCTAACTTCATTAATTCAGCATTGGTTTCCTCTGCTATTTCTTTCGGGGATCTTGGAATCTTGATCTTTTTTGGCAGGTTTCCTAAAAGCTTCTTCTTTTCAAATACGTTGGCCAGCATATAGGTTTTACGGCGAAGGAAAGCTGTGTATGCTTCCAGATTAGAGTGTTCCTGCTGGTCTTCAACAGATATTGGATGTCCCACCCTTACTTTTATCTTTCGCTTTCTTTGAGTGAGCATTTCACTAGGCAGCTTGGCAGTTCTTAAAACATCGCTAAATGAAGCCAGTCGATAGAAAAACAGGCTATTTTTCGCATGAAAATAAATAGGAACTACCGGAACCTTGGATTTTTGGATAAGTTTCATAGCCGACGGTTCCCAGGGGCGGTCTACGATCATCTTTTTGTCCCTGTAAGTAGATACTTCTCCTGCCGGGAAGATTCCTAAAGCCTTACCTTCTTTAAGGTGTTTCATGGCATTTTTCATGCCGCTTAGGCTGGATTTTGCCTCCTTATGATCTTCAAAAGGATTTACCGGTAAAATATATGGTTTTAAAGGTTCGAGACGGTGTAGAAGAAAATTGGCTATCACCTTATAATCTGCTCTTTTTTCAAGTACGGTCTTCATAAGGATCATTCCGTCTATACCTCCCAGTGGATGGTTGGAAATCGTGATAAAAGGGCCATCATTCGGAATTCGTTTAAGGTCCTTTTCGGGAATTTCATAGTCGATCTCGAATTCTTTCAGGATAGATTCGATAAAATCGGTGCCTTCAAGATCTTTTCTCTGGTCATATTCATTATTGATCCTGGATAATTTTGTGGTCTTTAAAATAAGCCAACCAATTCCCGTTCCCAAAAATCCGAGTTTGCGAAGGTTCATTACCTTGGCGACTTCTTTGGCACTTACAATTCCCATTTTTGATTGGTTTGGTTCAATCAAAAATAAGAAATCAAAAATTAGTTTTCAGCTACTAGCTGAACTGTGTTTTGGGTAAGCTGTTTTAAAAGGACATTTTTGTCCTTCTCAAGGCTATTAATGGCCTGTTCATTGAAGTGCCTTATCGTGTAGAGAGAAACTCCGGTTTTATAGTCTACTTTGAACCTGGCTTTTAAATGCTGAATAAGCTTTTCAAGCTGGTTGAACTTATTATCAACACATACTCTGAAGCTAATTGCAGAATTCTGAATTAGGTCTACCTTCATCTGGTAATGGTGAAAAAGTTTGAAAATTTCCGAGATATTTTCTTCCACCATAAATGAGAAATCCAGTGAGGAAAGTGAGATCAAAACCTGATCTTTTTTGACAATAAAGCAAGGTATTTCCGGGAATATCGTTTTTCCCTTACTTACCGCAGTTCCTTCTCCTTTTGGATTTAGAAATGATCGAACATAAAGGGGTATTTCCTTTCTCTGTAAAGGCTGAAGCGTTTTAGGGTGGATTACTGAAGCCCCATAAAAAGCGAGTTCGATGGCCTCTTCATACGATATCTTATTCAGTAATTCTGCATTGCTAAAATACCTTGGATCGGCATTTAATACACCTGGAACATCCTTCCAAATGGTTAAGCTTTCAGCATTCATGCAATAAGCAAAGATAGCTGCAGAATAATCTGAACCTTCACGACCTAGAGTGGTGGTGAAATTATTAGGATCTGAGGCGATAAAACCCTGGGTGATATTAAGCTTTCCAGGATTTATGTTGTCCTGAATGAAGTCTATTGTTTTGGTCCAGTTCACCTGGGCATCACGATAAGTGCTGTCAGTTTTAATCAGGTCTCTAGCATCCAGCCAATTCGAATCCAAATCCTTGGAATTAAGGTATTCGCTTACAATGGTTGTAGAAATAAGTTCTCCGTAACATACGATCTGATCGTACACAAAGTCGTACTGATTGGATTTATTATGCTCCAGAAAATTTTCAAGTTCGGTAAAAAGGTTTTGTATTTTGCTATAAACAGGTAAATCCCTACTTTCGAAAAGCTCCTCAATAATGGCCTGGTGGTAATCCTTTACTTCCTCAAGGCTTTCTGGAATGTTCGAATATTTCAGATAGTCTTTTACAACAATTTCCAGCGCGTTAGTGGTTTTTCCCATGGCTGAAACTACGATAAGCTTGTTCTCGCTTCCGGTTTCGTTAAGTACTTTAATAAGATTTTTTACGCCTTCGGCATCTTTTACAGAGGCACCCCCGAACTTATAAACTTTTATCACTATTTCTTTACATTTTTTTGAATACCGCTTTCTTCCATGTGCACGGTCTTCCAGCTTTCTTTTATTTGAGCTCCGGTATTTTCATAGAATTCAATGGCATTTCTATTGCCTTCTGAAACTACCCATTCTATACGCTTAACGCCATGTTCGTGGCCATATTTTACCACTTGTTGGTAAAGAGCGCCTCCCAACCCTGTTCCGCGCATGCTTTCACGAACAATTAGATCTTCCAAGTGAACTGTTCTTCCTTTCCAGGTTGAGAATCTGAAATATACCAATGCCATTCCTTCAATCTTTCCATCAACATCGGCTACAAAGCATTTGAAATTTCCATTGTCGAAACCTTCATGTTCAAGGTCCTCTACGGTAACTTCAACATCTTCCAGGTGGTTTTCGTGTTCTGCCAGTTCTTTGATGAGAACGAGAACATCGTTCATATCTTCTCTTTTGGCTTCTCGGATAGTATATTCCATAATTCAGATTTTTAACAAAAATACGGATTGCTTTCTATAAGGCTATTAATATGTTCTTAAAGGATGCCTTTGCCTTTAAGGTAACTTTCCATGGCTGCTTCATCCATTTGCACCGTATCCCAGACCTCCATAACCTCTGCACCACTTCTACGGTAGAAATCTGCAGCATCTTTATTCCAGTTAAGTACCACCCATTCTACACGTTTTACATTCTCGTCGAACGCATATTTGATCACTTCGGTATAAAGGGCAGATCCAATTCCTTTTCCTCTGAATTTCTCCCTAACAATAAGATCTTCCAGGTGTACGGTCTTTCCTTTCCAGGTAGAATACCTGAAATATACCAGGGCCATTCCTTCGATTTTTCCTTCAGCTTCCCCAACAAAGCACTGGAATGACGGGTTTTTTCCGAATCCGTCCCTGATGAGGTCATTCTCATCGATGATCACTGCATCTGGTTCCTTTTCAAAAACAGCCAGTTCATTTATGAGTTTCAGTACCTCACCCATGTCTTCTTCCTTAGCTTTGCGTACAGATATTTTCATTGCGTTTCTAGAATTTTTTAATTTGATACGAATTTTAATCCAACGATTGAAGCAATTAGAGTGATAATGAAGAACATTCTCCAGAAACTTGTTGGTTCTTTAAAAACCAGAATACCTATGAGTACGGTACCCACGGCACCTATCCCGGTCCAGACTGCGTAGGCCGTGCCTATGGGAAGCACTTTGGTCACCTTTACCAGCAAACCCATACTAATCGCCAAACAAATAATAAATCCAAGATACCATAAAGTAGCTTCCGTACCCGTTGCACTTTTAGCTTTTCCAAGGCAGGCGGCGAAGGCCACTTCGAAGAAACCCGCAATAATGAGTAATATCCAGTTCATCCTTTAACCAGGTAGAGTTGATTTATAATCACAAATCTAAACAATGATTTACTTTATAAGCGAAAACGTTGTAGTAAGTCGAAATTTTAATACTTTAGCCAACCTAAAAAAATAAACTTTGTCCATGCCTAAGCCAAATCAAACCCTGGGAGAATTTATTATCGAGAATCAAGCGCATTTTCCCGGATCTTCAGGAGAACTTTCAAGATTGATCAACTCTTTGAGGCTTGCGGCCAAGGTTGTGAATCACGAGGTGAATAAAGCAGGACTTGTGGACATTATCGGGGCTTATGGAGAAACCAATGTTCAGGGTGAAGACCAGCAAAAGCTGGATGTTTATGCTAATAATAAATTTATTCAGACTCTAACCAACAGGGAGATCGTTTGTGGGATCGCTTCTGAGGAAAATGATGATTTTATCCAGATCAAAGGGCATAAGGGGGATAACCAGAATAAATATGTGGTTTTGATGGATCCTTTGGACGGAAGTTCAAATATTGATGTAAACGTTTCTGTAGGTACGATTTTTTCAATCTATAAGCGAGTTACGCCTATGGGAACCCCGGTACAGAAAGAAGATTTTCTTCAGCCAGGAAATAAACAGGTTGCTGCGGGTTACATCATTTATGGCACTTCCACTATGCTCGTATATACAACGGGATTCGGGGTGAACGGTTTTACGCTTAACCCGGCTCTGGGATCATGGTATCTTTCACATCCCGATATGAAATTTCCCGAGGATGGCAGGATCTATTCGATAAATGAAGGTAATTACATACATTTTCCTCAGGGAGTTAAAGATTATATAAAATACTGCCAGGAAGAGGAAGGTGATCGGCCATATACTTCCAGATATATTGGCTCGATGGTTTCAGATATTCATAGAAATATGATCAAGGGCGGAATTTTTATGTATCCGAAAAGTTCTAAAAACAGCAGTGGTAAATTAAGATTACTATATGAATGTAACCCCATGGCGTTTTTAACGGAACAGGCGGGTGGAAAGGCCAGCGATGGTTTCCAAAGAATTATGGATATCCTGCCCACTGAATTACATCAGCGTGTACCTTTTTTCTGCGGAAGCAAAAAAATGGTTGAAAAGGCTGAAGAATTTATGGCAAGGGCTGAAAAAAGTGGTCAGTCTCAGTCGTTCTCCTTTTCTAGTAAATAGCGATAGTCATCAAATCCTAACTGCCCGCTAAAAATCTGTATAGATCTTTTGATGATCCCTTCAGAAGCCTGGCTAGAGAAACCAAGGCCTATGGCATACTTTTTAATAAGTTCGGTCTCTTCGTCATCAATGATATGATCGGCGAAGATTATTTTAAAGAGGTCATGAAGACGTTCTAGTCTTCTTTCAATACTATTATAAGATGAAAGAGGAAACGATTTTGGGTTTTCCAGGACCTTAGCGTATTCTTCCTCACTAATATCTAATTTTCTTGCAAAGCGTTTTAGAAGATTTTCTTCATCCTCGTTTATCTCTCCGTCAACCGCTGCAAGGTTTACGATAGAAGCGAAATGACTAAGATTTCGTAAGTGCTCTCCCGAGCCAAATAAATCTGAAAAGGACATTCTTATATTGGTTTTATACTACAAATATAGTCAAACACTCAGCTATTTAGTAACAAAGCAAACCTAAATTAATTCTGATCAATCGCTAATCTTTTCTTAATCCTTTTTCCGTGAGGTATCAAATCTATAAATTGAATCTCCTTCAAAAAAAATATGAAAACACCCTTACTGGTATTTAATGATAAAGGAATCTATTGCGAAGCGGCAGATGTCTATCTGGATCCGTGGAAGCCGGTAGATAAGGCCATTATTTCTCATGGCCATGCTGACCATTCCAGGTGGGGGCATAAAAAATATATCACCCATCATAGCAATGTCCCCATAATAAAACACAGACTTGGTGACATTATAGTTTCGGGGGTGGAATGGAATGAGAGCTTTACCGTAAATGGTGTTAAATTTTCCATGCATCCAGCCGGGCATATTATTGGATCCTCACAAATTAGGGTTGAGCATCAAGGGGAAGTATGGGTTTTTACAGGAGATTATAAGACCGAGGATGATGGCGTTGCTGTTCCTTATGAACCGGTAAAATGCGACACCTTTATTACAGAATGTACTTTTGGACTTCCAGCATTCAAATGGACACCTCAGGAGAAGGTTTTTCAGGATATAAATAACTGGTGGCAGCAAAATAAAGAGGATGGAAGAACTTCAGTATTATTTGGGTATTCTCTAGGTAAGGCTCAGCGGTTACTCAAACATCTGGATACTTCCATTGGGAAGATCTACACTCATGGAGCCATTGAGAATATGACCGAAGTTCTTCGAGATCAGATGGATTTCCCGAGTACCATAAGGATCACCCGGGAAACAAAAAAGGATGAAATAAAGGGCAATATCGTACTTGCTCCGGGGAGTGCACACGGGTCAACCTGGATAAGAAAAATGGTGCCTTATGTTACTGCTTCGGCCAGCGGCTGGATGACCTTTCGTGGTGCCAGAAGGCGTAGAGCTATAGATAAAGGTTTTGTGCTAAGCGATCATTGTGACTGGCAGGGCTTGCTCACCTCGATTAAAGAAACCGGTTGTGAAAAAGTGATCTGTACCCATGGTTATACCGATATATTTTCAAGGTTTTTAAGAGAACAGGGATACGACGCAAGAACTGAGGAAACCCAATATGAAGGAGAAACCGGTCAAATGGAAGCAGAAAAGGAAAAAGATTCAGAATGAAGAGGTTTGCAGATCTTATAAAAACACTGGACAGCACCAATAAGACTACCATAAAGGTAGAGGCCCTGACTGAATATTTCCGGAATGCTCCACCAAAAGACAAGGTATGGACCATTGCAATTCTTAGTCATCGCAGACCTCCCAGGCCTGTGAACACTACCTTAATGCGTGAATGGGCATCAGAACTTGCAAAAATACCTCTCTGGCTATTCGAAGAATCCTACCATATTGTTGGAGACCTGGCTGAAACCATTGCTTTGATTATTCCGGCTTCAGATAATTCCACAGAAAAAAGCCTGAACCAGTTCCTGCTGGAAATCCTGGAATTAAAACCTAAATCTGAAGAGGAAAAAAAGGAATATCTCTTTGACAACTGGCTCAATTTGAATTATTACGAACGTTTCGTTTTTACAAAATTAATTACAGGTAGTTTCAGGATTGGGGTTAGTCAGAAATTAATGACCCGGGCACTATCAAGGGCTACGGATATTGATGAAGATATTTTGGCCTATAAATTAATGGGGAACTGGGAACCATCGAAGATCACTTTTAATAAGTTAATTCTGGAAGAAAATGAAGAAGATTTTCTTTCTAAACCATACCCGTTTTACCTGGCCTACGCTATAGAAGATGAACCTAAAGACCTGGGGGATGTTTCCGAATGGAGTGCCGAACATAAGTGGGACGGTATAAGATCGCAGGTGATCATTAGAAATGATGAATTATTCGTTTGGAGCCGTGGTGAAGAACTGGTAACCGATAAATATCCCGAATTTGAAGCTTTGCTTGAAGCAATTCCAAACGGGACGGTGATAGATGGGGAGATCCTGCCATTTCCGAAAGGAGAGATTGGTACTTTTCGAGATCTTCAAACCAGGATTGGACGCAAAAATGTTACAAAAAAGCTTCTGGAGAAAACTCCGGTGATCCTCAAAGCCTATGATATTCTGGAATGCAACGGAGAGGATATCAGGGACATGGCTTTTGGAAAACGAAGGGAAGTCCTGGAAAAGCTGTATCACGAGGTAAAGTCGGAAGAACTCCCATTACATTTGTCTGAAACTATTCAATTTAAGAACTGGGATGAAGCTGCCATGGAAAGGGAAAAATCCAGGGAAGTGAAATCTGAAGGGCTGATGCTGAAAAGGCTGGATTCTCCTTACCTGGTGGGTCGAAAAAAAGGAGACTGGTGGAAGTGGAAGGTAGATCCTTTAACTATAGATGCGGTACTTACTTATGCCATGAGAGGTCATGGGAGAAGAAGCAATCTCTTCACAGATTATACTTTCGGGTTGTGGGACAATGAAAAAGAAGAACTGGTGACCTTTGCCAAAGCATATTCCGGATTAACAGATAAGGAATTCAGGCAACTGGATGCCTGGATCAAAAAGAATACGCTAGAACGTTTTGGACCCGTGAGAAGTGTAACTCCACATCATGTTTTTGAGATCGCTTTTGAAGGAATTGCAGAGTCTAAAAGACATAAAAGCGGCGTGGCTACAAGATTTCCAAGAATTCTCAGGTGGAGAAGCGATAAGAAGATAGAAGAAGCGAATACCCTGGAAGATCTTAAGGCTCTAATTCCGTAGTTCAGGATCTAATTTGTGCGAACCATATCTAAAATTTCAGATTGAAATCTTTTCTCATTTGTGAGAATTTCGAAAAAGCCTTCTATATAATCGTAGACACTATCATACTCGCCATTATTCTCAAAATATTCTTTATGAGCTTCGATTTCATCCAGAATCGCAGTTTTGTTTTCTATAAATTCCAGCCTTACTTCTCTTAATAGATTTGGATTTCTTTTAAAACCTCTGTACATCCGCTGGGTTACATCTTCTATTATAAGTTTTTCATCATTGATTTGGGAAACCGTTGCGTAACTCGTATTTACCATTCCAGCCATATCAAAATCGTAGGGAACAGGAATGATCTCACCTTCTCTTAAGATCAATTCACAGTTATGGAGGTATGCTGTTGAATAATCTGTATTTCCTATCATAAACTGGAAAAAAGCATTTCGGACCGATTCCTTTGGCGCATGGTTCAGCGGATGGATAAAGGTCTGAATTACTTTTCCTCCAATTCTCTCTGCTACATGTTTATCGTCTTCAACCAGGAAACCTTTTAATTCATGAGGTTTAATTTTCTTTCCGCGGTCTTCTTCATAATTGATTTCTACGAGTCTTGTTTTAAAGTGATAAGGGGAAATGATCTCATATAACTTGTAAGCCAGGTATTCTTTCATCACATTATCGTTCATATCCCGTTGGGCAAGACAGGGAAGGACCAGCTTAAGATTCTTATGCCCCTGGAAGGTGGTTTCCAGAGATTTTTTCTTTTTGATCTTCAACTTTAGGGGTGCGTAATAGCAATTTTTAAGACGAAATTGCCCTCTCTTTCTTAATCTCACTTCCAGAGAATCCCAAGCGGGGCTACCTGTCTTATATTTTAAATAGGTACTTATAAAAGTAGAGTCATTGGTTTCTTTTTTAATATCTTTATTAGAGTACCGTAGTGATATAGTCATTATCTCCTGCTCAGAAAATAATTCGGAGATGGGTCTCTGGGAAAAATCTTTATTGTATTCCTGGGAATAGGAGTAGGAAAAGTAAAAACTGCAAATTAGTATTATAAGGATAGCGCGCTTATCCATAATAATGGCATATATTTATCTAAAATATTAAAAATCAGGTTATTAAAAAGTATTTTTCCATAATTAATTATCGGACGATCGTAACCTTATTACTGTCTTTTGCGATCACTTTCCTGGCCTTAAAGTTTGATATTAGCTTTAATGTGGACCTTACTCTATTGAGTATTGCCATTATTTTTCCTTTAGTTTTTACAATTAGAGGCTCTTTTAGAAGGAGGGAAAAGGCTCTGGAGCATTTAAGTGGATTTGTAAGTTCAATAAAGACCGTAAGGTATTTTTTATTAAGTAGTAAAGATCTAACGCCAGAGAAAAAACGTGAGGCTGAAGATATCCTCCTTGAAATCAATGAGAAAACCCTGGAACATCTATCAAAAAAAAATAATGATATTAAAATTTTGGATGAGATTTCACATGAGGTTTACAAATTTGTACTGGAAAAAGACAATCTTGTACCCAACAAAATTCAGGACCGCGTCTTTAAATATGCCAAGGATATGCATGAATCTATAGAAAATCTACATGGGATACATTCCCATAGAACACCAATAAGTCTTATGGCCTATTGTGAGATCTTCATTTATCTTTTTCCCATCGTTTACGCACCAACCATAATTTATAACCTGGGAATTCGCGAAGCAGACTGGATCGTTTACCTGATCATTTTTATAACCCAGTTCACCCTTATTTCACTTTATAATATTCAGGATCAACTGGAATATCCTTTCGATAACGTGGGAATGGATGATATTAATCTGGAAAACTTCAAAATAGAGCGTTAGTTAATGAAGGTCTTTAAAAATTCAACTTTTAAATCTTGAATAGAGCGCAACTTTTGAATCTTGCTGAATACTGGTTTGCTGAAAATGACTGGAAACCTTTTAAGTTTCAGAAAGACACCTGGACGGCATATCTTCAAAAAAAGAACGGACTTTTAAATGCTCCTACCGGTAGCGGAAAAACTTATGCGTTGTGGGTTCCTATTGTGCTGGATTACATCAAAAAAAATCCTGATTTCAAGACTAAACATAAAAAGGGCTTAAAAGCGGTCTGGATTACACCGTTAAGGGCCCTTTCAGTAGAGATCGAGCAGGCAGCCTCGAGGTTTGCCGAAGGTATGGGCACTCAATTAAGTGTTGGCATAAGAACAGGGGATACTTCTCAAAAGGAAAGGGCAGCACAGAAAAGATCTATGCCAGATTTGCTAATTACCACCCCGGAGAGTCTTCATCTTCTGTTGGCGTCTAAAAATTATGACAAAATTTTTAAAGATCTGCAGGCTATTGTAGTAGATGAATGGCACGAGTTATTAGGAACCAAGCGAGGAGTGCAGGTAGAACTTGGGCTGTCACGTTTGAAGTCAATTTCTAAAGATCTGCGCATTTGGGGAATTTCAGCTACCATTGGGAATTTGAATCAGGCCAGAGAAGTGCTTCTGGGACCCGATTCATCAGCAATGAAAAATTCGGTATTGATAAAGGCAAACCTCAAAAAGAAAATTGAGGTAAGGTCGATCATTCCTGAAACCATGGAAAAATTTCCATGGAGAGGACATCTGGGACTTCACTTATTAGATGAAGTAGTTCCAATCATCAATAATAGCAGAACAACCCTATTATTCACAAACACACGGTCCCAGTGTGAGATCTGGTTTCAAAGACTTCTGGCTAAATATCCTGAATTTGCCGGTGAGGTCGCCATGCACCACGGGAGTATAAATAAGGAAACAAGACTTTGGGTGGAACAGGCGATAAGGAATGAGAGTTTAAAGGCAGTAGTTTGTACTTCGAGCCTGGACCTGGGAGTTGATTTTGCTCCAGTGGAAACAATTATACAGGTTGGAGGCCCAAAGGGTGTGGCCAGGTTCCTGCAAAGGGCCGGAAGAAGTGGGCATCAACCCGGGAAAGTGAGTCTTATCTATTTTCTGCCCACTCATGCGATTGAATTAATTGAAGCTTCTGCGCTTCAAAAAGCAGTAGAAAAAAAAGCTGTAGAAGACAGGGTGCCCTATCTCATGAGTTACGATGTGTTAATTCAGTATTTGAATAGCCTGGCGGTATCTAACGGATTCTATCCAAAGGATATTTTCCCTGAGATCGCTTCAACATTTTGCTTCCAGGGAATCACCGAAGAGGAATGGTTGTGGATCCTTAATTTTATCACTAAGGGAAGCCAGAGTTTACAGGCATATGATGAGTATAAGAAGGTAGAGATCGAAGATGATGGTAAGTTCAAGATAAATAACCGGGGAGTAGCCATGCGACACAGGCTGCAGATTGGAACCATCGTTAGCGATGCCACGTTGAGTGTAAAATATATGAAGGGCGGTTATATTGGAACTATCGAAGAGTTCTTTATATCCAAGCTTAAACCCGGGGATGTTTTTACCTTTTCCGGTAGAAACCTGGAACTGGTGAGGATCAAGAACATGCAAGTTCTGGTTAGAAAATCAACTAAAAAAACATCTAAAGTTCCCAGCTGGATGGGAGGAAGAATGACTTTTTCTGCGCAAATGAGCGAATTGCTACGGGAAGAAATGTATCTGGCAGCAACTTCAGGACAGCATGAAAAAAGTACCCGGGAATTAGAGGCATTACAACCAATATTCGAAAGACAGAAAAAGGAATCCATCATACCTAAAAGCGGAGAATTTCTAATCGAAACTTTTAAGACCAGAGAAGGATATCATGCTATTTTTTATCCTTTTGAAGGTAGGTTTGTACATGAAGCCTTAGGTAGTTTACTGGCTTACCGAATAAGTTTGCTGTCTCCTATAAGTTTTTCAATAGCTTTTAATGATTATGGATTTGAATTGCTTTCAGACCAGGAGATCGATATGCAGCAGGTTCTTGATAACGATCTTTTTTCAGCTGATTTTCTAATGGATGATCTTTATAAAAGTTTGAATGCTACCGAGATGGCCCGGCGTAAATTTCGTGATATTGCCGTGATCACAGGTCTTGTTTTTACCGGCTATCCTAATAAACTGGTGAAAAGCAAACACCTGCAGTCTAATTCGCAGTTGCTCTTCAGTGTTTTTAGAGATTACGAAGAAGATAATCTGTTATATCAACAGGCTTTCAGGGAGACCTTCGAGCATCAGCTGGAAGAGGGTCGATTAAGGATATCATTAGAAAGAATTGCGGAACAGGAAATAGTTTGGCGAAAATGCGAAAAACCAACACCCTTTTCATTTCCAATAATTACAGATAGGCTAAGGGAAAAACTGTCTTCAGAAAAAATTGAAGACAGGATTCGAAGAATGCTGAAACAGCTGGAAAAATAATTATTCCCGGAACTGTTTTTCCATATAATGTCTTACTAACTCGGTAGTCACCCCAAAGGCGATATGGGCAAAAAGTTCATTTAGCTGCATTTTAATGGGGACATCGGTTGGTTTGGGTTCCAGACCAAGAATTGGCAGCGAAGTTTCATGGGTAGAAGCCCAGGTGGTCGCGCCAAAGATTACTCCATCCATTGGTCTTAAACCTAAGCGATCCTTTTTTCCATAACCATAGGCAGCTCCTAAAGAACCCCCAACCGGGATATTCACCAGTTGCTCGGCTAGAGCTTCATTTTCGGTACTTATAGGAGTTCCGGTAATTTTGGTAGAAAGATCATCTACGATCTTGATCTGAGCTGAACGTTGATCTACTTCTCTAACCGGAAGGAATTGCTCTATAAGGCTTTTAACCGCTGAACCAGCAAGACCGCCAACAAAGCCGGAAATAAGGCTTCTGCTAGAGTTAGACATATATGAATCCTTCTGAAGAAATGTTCCTATGCTCATAATCTTTTTCAATTTTTACAGATTAAAACTATTTATTCGTTTGATTATGTCCAATCATTTAACATGTATTTGGGATTGCCAGGTCAAAATTGATATTTTTGGATATGAGCGAAAAACTAAATATTGCCTTTATCCAGGCAAACCTTAATTGGGAAGATGCTGAAGCAAACCGGAAACTTTTTTCAACGGAAATTGAAAAGATATCCAAAGAAGTAGACCTTATTATTCTGCCAGAAATGTTTACTACAGGATTTAGTATGAACGCTAAGGAACTGGCCGAAGAAACCGAAGGTGAAACTCTGGCGTGGATGCAGAAATGGGCTAGGAGAAAGTCGGCCGCTATAACCGGGAGTGTTATAATCACTGAAAGTTCAAATTTCTATAACCGGTTATTCTTTGTATTTCCAGATGGCAGCTACAAATTATACGATAAGAGGCATACTTTTACCCTGGCCAAGGAAGATGAAACCTATACTGCGGGTAAAGACCGGCTCCTTGTGAATTACAAAGGCTGGAAAATATGTCCCTTAATATGTTACGACCTGAGGTTTCCGGTTTTTGCCAGGAATACCGAGGATTATGACCTGCTTATATATGTGGCTAACTGGCCCGAGAAAAGAGTGAACGCCTGGGACGCACTTTTAAAAGCTCGTGCCATAGAAAATATGAGTTATTGCGTAGGGCTTAACCGCACCGGAAAGGATGGGGATGGTTATGTATATAATGGGCATTCCGCAGTGTATGATACCTTAGGTAATAATTTAACCGATCTGGATCGAGAAGAAGAATTCACTGCCGAGATCATTCTGGAAAAAAGTTCCCAGAATGAAATAAGGAATAAACTAAAATTCCTCCAGGACAGGGATAGGTTTAATCTTCTAGACGAATAGACTCGTTCCAGTCCCAGTTCGCACGGATATCCAAGGTGTCCTGGAAATATTTGATTTGCTCTGGCTGCCTTTTTTTGAGGTAATCACCGGTGTCCCATTTTCTGTTTCCATTACGATCTGAGATCACCCTGATTAGGAATTTTCCAGGATTAAGATACCTGAATGTGAAATTACTTTCACTTTCAGAATACTGCTCTTCTATTACCTCTCCATTAGTGTCAGTTAACTGGATGATTACCGGATAGGATTCAATATTCTGAACATTCAGAATAATGGTTCCATATTCTGCAGTGGCTTTTGTTCTTAGAGTCTGGACCAGGGTGTCATTTGTTTCCTCAAACAGGTCGGTTATCGCACCGGGTAGAGCGGTGACCTGGTAATTATTTTCAGGTGTTTTCTCAAATGCAAGTTCGATGACGTTCTTGAGCGGATCGAATTCTGCATAAAACTCTACGTCGGAAGAGTCTCTGTCCATTATAGAAATAAGCTCTTTTTCATAGTCCACGATCGGGGTATTCGCTCTGAATTTAAAGTTCTCCTTTATTCCACCGGTTTCGGCTGAAACTAAAAGGGAATCCCTGTCCAGGGTAGTAAGCCTGGCTAGTAAAGTGTCTCTGGTAGTTGGAGTTACAATTTCAAAACTAAGACTGTCAGATTCAGGTTTAATATTGTACCAGTAATAAAGGCTATCTGTTTTAGCGTCTTTTATCAGCCTTGAGGCAAAACCTTCCGGCTTGGGAGTAAGAAGATCTAAAGATAAACTGTCCAGGTTTGGCGAGCCCTCATAGCCAAATAGTATCTGATTTCCTTTGAAATGGGTTGGTCTCTTAGGTTCAAATTCAAGTTCTTCCTTGAAAACGGTTATTTCGTAGGTACTATCAGTAGGTATAGTAACATTCCCGGCAATAAAACCAATTTTCTCCTTTTTCGGATTGTAGAGGTAGTTATCATTATTATCCAGTATTCCCACCATTTTATAAGTTCCTGCCTTTAAATTCTCCAGGGAAAAAGTATAAGTACTATCCTGAGAATAGGTGACATATCGGGGAGTTTCCTTATATACGATGGAATCTGTATAGGTAGTATCCATGGCATATAACATTACCGAAACCGGGTATGAGACTTCTTTTAGCTGCGCGTCCTCCACGGTTCCTTTTACCATCAGAGAATCTATATAATCTCCGGTTGAGAATACATATTTAAAATAATCGTAAGGATTGGATTCATTATTGTCTACAATGCTCCTTCCGAAATTGATTGCATAAGTAGTATTTTCTTCCAGGGTGTCGAAGATCTCGATCTTAATATCTTTCCGGGCAGTTCCAAGGGGCATGATATTGGGCTTGGGATCCATGGGAGGGGAAACGATGATCTGTTGCTGAGGTTTTTCCAGCTTGATATATTCGTCAAAATATATACGTATCTCGTCTTTATCAAAGTTGATGGAATAATTCTCCGGATTCGCCTTTATGAACTTTGGTGGTTCCTCATCTATAGGGCCTCCCTCAGGCATTCCCTTTTTAGCGCACTGCACCATAGTGAAAAGCAAGACTATTACGATTACAAATCCCGGTATCCTTTTTTTCATAAACTAAAGCTGAAACTTTTAGCAAAGAAACAATTATTTTGAATTACAACGCAAAGCTTAATTGGTAATTGCCATAGTCGCTATACTTAACTTTACTCCAGGTATCTCAAGCAGTTTATTCGAGCAAGCTTCAAGAGTAGCTCCTGTGGTGACCAGGTCATCTACCAGTAAGATATGTTTTCCAGATGCTTTTTCAATTTTCTGAACCTCGAGGGTTTCCTGGATCTGGCCCCAACGCGAAATCCTGTCTTTAAGAGTTTGCGTTTGTGTAGAATTTGTCTTTATCAGGATATTATCTACATATTCGGCATTGATCATAGTTGCAATTTCCCTCCCGAAGCCCTCGACCTGGTTAAAACCTCTCTTTTTCAATTTTGATCTGTGAAGTGGGACTGGTATGACTAAGTCTATACTTTTGCTCCAATCGGTCTGTAACAATTCTGTTCCATACCAGCGGCCTAGGTAATTGCTTATTTTGTTATGACCTTTATACTTCAGATCATGAATAAGTTGCTGAACACCAGATTTTTTTCGAAAATGTAAAAGTGAAGCAGCATTTTCTATCTTTACCCTGCCATAAAATACTTTTTTAACAGGGTTGTCGTTATCAAGGTGATAATTGGTAACCGGAAGGTCGTGCAGGCAATTGATGCAAAGAAATTTTTCGTTCTTTAGCAATTCGGCCTCACAAATGTGACAAACGGTGGGATATAGGAGATTTACAAAATCGTGAAACATTTGTTAATGGCTTGTACCTAACTTGGTTAAACATCTAAATTTACGAACTAAATTAAACTTATGATGACAGAAAAAAAGAACAATACCGCATTAAAGATTTTAACAGGTATTCTTGCTGTAGCCCTGGTTGCACTTAGCATTTATACTATAAAATTCTATAATGAGGAAAAAGAAAATAAAGAGATCCTTCAGAAGGAAAAATCTGTGATCGAGGATGAACTCAATGAACTTATCGTTAAGTACGACGAGGCCATTGAAGAGAATGAGATCATGGACCAGGACCTTGTGAATGCAAGGGATCGAATTTCAAGATTGTTAGATTCAGTTAAAGATAATGAGGCAAACCTGGTTTTAATTTCCAGATACAGAAGGGAAATTGGCAATTTAAAGGCTGAAAAAGACCGTTTATTCCGAGTAGTGGACAGTTTAAGTAACGAGAACCAGATGTTGTCTACCTCCTTAGATAGTACGAGTGTGGCACTTCAGGAGAGAACCAAGCTTTCAGATTCACTACAAACCACTAATCAGAGTCTCGCTACTAAAGTTGATAAGGCATCCAGGTTAAAGATCACCAGTCTTTCAGGAGAAGGAGTGATCGTTAGAAATAGCGGTAAACTGGTTGAAAATGATAACAACCGTAGGGTAGACCAGATAAGAACTTGTTTTACCATTTCTGGAAATGATCTTGCCGAAGCTGGTGAAAAGAATATGTATGTTCAGGTATACAACCCCGAAAACGAACTCGTGGGAGACGAGATCGTGGTTCAGCATGAAGGCGGAACCATGGTTTATAGCGCTTCTTCAAGTGTTTTCTATGAAAATGAAGAGCTGGATGTTTGTATACTTGCGAAAACTCTCGAAGACAGGTTGCTGGAAGGGAATTATAAAGTATATGTTTATAATGATGCCTTACTACTAGGTACAGGTAGTTTCAACCTTAGATAATCTTAATTAATAAATTAGAGACCGCCTTGGATATAATTCAGGGCGGTTTTTTTATTTTTGCGCCATGGCAAAACAAGAAGACCTTTTTAAGAACGTAATTTCCCATGCTAAAGAGTATGGGTACATTTTTGCATCCAGTGAGATCTATGACGGACTAAGCGCCGTTTACGACTACGGGCAAAATGGAGCGGAGTTAAAGAAAAATATCAAAGAATACTGGTGGCGAAGTATGACCCAGTTGCATCAGAACATAGTTGGGATAGATGCCGCCATCCTTATGCACCCAACAACCTGGAAAGCTTCAGGACACGTAGATGCTTTTAATGATCCTTTAATTGATAACAAGGATTCTAAAAAGCGATATCGTGCAGATGTGCTGGTAGAGGATCACGCTGAAAAATTGCTTCAGAAGGCTGAAAAAGAGATTGCCAAAGCCAAAAAAAGGTTTGGTGAGGATTTCGATGAAGAAATGTACAGGGAGACGAATCCCCGGGTTAAAAGATACCTGGGAGAAAGAAAGGAGATCCTGGAGCGCCTGGCTCGTTCACTAACCAATGAAGATCTTGCTGATGTAAAATCACTTATTGAAGAATTGGAAATCGCAGATCCTGAGACCGGATCTAAGAACTGGACCGAGGTAAGACAGTTCAACCTTATGTTCGGTACTAAATTAGGAGCTTCAGCAGATTCTGCGACAGATTTATACCTGCGACCGGAAACTGCCCAGGGTATATTCGTAAACTTCCTCAATGTTCAGAAAACTGGAAGAATGAAGATCCCTTTCGGGATTGCTCAAATTGGAAAGGCCTTCAGAAACGAGATTGTAGCGAGACAGTTTATTTTCAGAATGCGTGAGTTCGAACAGATGGAAATGCAGTTTTTTGTTCGTCCAGGCGAGGAGCTTGAATGGTATGAAAAGTGGAAAGAAACCAGATTGAACTGGCACAAGTCATTAGGACTGGGAGAGGAAAATTACCGCTTCCACGATCATGAAAAACTTGCGCACTATGCTAATGCGGCGGCAGATATAGAATTTGATTTCCCTTTCGGATTCAAAGAACTCGAGGGGATTCATTCCAGAACAGATTTCGACCTCAAAGCTCATGAAGAACATTCTGGAAAGAAATTACGTTTTTATGACCCTGAATTAAAAGAGAACTATGTGCCTTACGTGATAGAAACTTCTATAGGTTTAGACCGGATGTTCCTCGCTGTACTTTCCTCATCGTTGAAAGAAGAGGAGCTTGAAGATGGCAATACCAGGACGGTTCTTAAATTACCTGCGGTATTGGCACCTACCAAGGCAGCAATTCTTCCTTTAGTTAAAAAAGATGGTCTGCCAGAGCTTGCGCAGAAGATCGTTGATGATCTTAAATGGGACTTCAGGGTGCAGTATGATGAAAAGGATGCTATTGGTAGAAGGTATAGAAGACAGGATGCTGCCGGAACTCCTCTTTGTATCACTGTAGACCACGATTCACTTGAAGATAATTCGGTTACGGTAAGATTCCGTGACAGTATGGAGCAAAAAAGAGTTCCAATAGAAGAACTGGAAAGCATTGTAAGGAAGGAAACAGATTTTAAAACCTGGATGAAAGATTTCATCTAGATTTATCTGAATAGATATTAGATTTTGAAAAGGCAATTAGTTATTAATTGCCTTTTTTATTTTAGTTATTATCTTAATTCCTATTTTTATGGAATTATTGAAGCTTATCCTAAAATGATGAAAAAAATCTTAGTCCTATTCGTTTTTAGTTTTGTTTTTCATCTTAATTCTATTGCACAAACTAATGAGGTCACCGGGCCGGCATTTATTGACTCTGCCAATGTGGTGAAATCTATAGCTTTGTCTAAAGCACGGCTAATACCTTCAGATAAGAAACCTAAATTATATAATCCCAGAAACCGAGGAATAAACAGGGTGGTTCCTGGCAAAGGATTGCCTAAAACGATAAATCCCTTATTACAAACTAAAATGGGAGAAATTCAGGTAAAATCTCCTGAATTAACCTTTGACGGTGCCATCACCAGGGCAACACCATCAGATCCAACCGGAGCTGTAGGAAGAGATCACTACGTCAATGCCTGGAATTCTGAATTTGCCATTTGGGATAAAGCCGGGAATGTTTTGGTGCCCGGGTCTTCATTAGCCAGCATTGGCGGAACTTTTACGAATGAAACCGATGGTGACCCCATTGTATTCTATGATGAACCGGCAGATAGGTTTATCCTGATGCAATTCAGCGTGAACGAAGGTTCATCTTCACCTCCTGCTTTGTTGTTTGCTGTTTCCCAGGGTTCAGACCCGGTAAATGACGGTTGGTATACCTATAGATTCAATCTTGAATCTTTACCAGATTATCCAAAGATCTCACTCTGGAATGGCGGTTATTATATCACCACCAATAAAGATGCATTAGCCCCGCAAGGCCAGGAAATAGTATATGTTCTGGAGAGAGATAAAATGCTTCAAGGGGAAGATGATGTCAGGATACTTGGTTTTCCGTTGCCAGGAATTAGAAATAATGGATTTTATAGTCCGGCGGGATTTAGCTCTGTTGGCGCTGAATTACCTCCGCCGGGTAACGCACCAATCATTTACTTACAAGATGACGAATGGGCCGGAGTTAACCAGGACCACTTAAAGATTTGGCACATTAATGTCAATTGGGATGCGGTGGCAAGTTCCACTATTGCTGAAAGCCAGGAGATCACCAGTGGCGTTTCTCCATTTACGGCGACATTTGATGGGGGAAGTTTTCAGAACCTTCCTCAACCAGGAGGAGGTGTGGATATCGATGCATTGCAGGGTGCAATGATGTATATGACCCAATATCGCAGGTTCGATGATCACAATTCGGTAGTGATGAATTTTGTGGTAGATGTGGAACCTACGGCCGGGAAGCATGCCGGAATACGCTGGTATGAATTAAGACAGCAGGCAGATGGGCAACCCTGGACCGTTTATCAGGAAGGCACCTACGCACCTGATGCGAGCGACAGGTTTAGCGGTAGTATTGGTATTGATATTAGAGGTAATATTGGGTTAGGGTTTACTGTAGTTAATGACGATGTACGCGAACCTGTTTTTCCTTCCATCAGGTATACCGGTCGTTTTAGTAACGATCCTCTGGGTATAATGTCTATAGATGAACAGTCTATTGTTGAAGGCGAAAGTCCTCAGCCAAGGCCTGAAGGCAGGTACGGTGATTATGCACATCTTAGCATAGACCCTGTAGACGGGATCACCTTCTGGCATAATGGAGAATTTTTCCGTGGCCAGGACAGGGTGAATAAAGTAGGAGTATTTAGTTTTTCTGCTACAGAACCTAACGATATTGGAGCTATTTCATTAGAAAGCCCGGAAAGTTCGACGTTAACCGCAAACGAGCAAATCACCGTTCGATTAAGAAATTTTGGACTAAATCCTCAATCAGATTTTGAGGTAAGTTACAGTATTAATGGTGGGGCTGAGGTTACCGAGGTATTTACCGATATTCTGGAGCCGGAATCTTTTGCTAATTTTACTTTTACTGAACCTGCCGATCTCTCTGAAATTGGAGAAAATTATACCATTACATTATCAACTAACCTGGAAATAGATTCTAATAACAGTAATGATGCTATAGAAGCTCAGGTTAGAAATCTTCCTCCCAGAGATGTTGGAGTTACTTCCATAGATTCACCTGTAACTTCTGAGGAACTAACGGCAGGTGAACAGATAACTGTTACCATTGAGAATTTTGGTGGGGAGCCACAGCAAGATATTCCAGTAAGCTACCAGGTAGGCAATAATGCACCGATCATAGAAACCTTTGAAGGAGCTATTGGCGTTGGGGAATTTGAAGTTTTTACTTTTGATCAAACAGCAAATTTTGCTAATCCAGGAAGATATCCAATCGAAGCCAGAACCATTCTTGAAGATGATTTTGAGCCTTCCAACGATGCTGAAACCACCTCAATCTCCAACCTGGACTGTATTCCTAATGGATCTGATTGTACGGCCGGTGACGGAATTTTCTATTTTGAACTGGGAGAATTTTTAAACGAAAGAATACCCTGTACTACCGGTTATATAGATTTTAGTGAAGGCTCTACAGACCTGGACAGGTCTCAAGGAGAGTTCACCGTAACCGTAAAGACCAATTTTGCCGAAGATGATGTAGAGAGGTTTTCTATGTGGATAGACCTTAATGATAATGCTGTTTTTGAAAGTTCAGAAAGGCTGATAACCTCTGAGGTGATTCCCGAAGTGAACACCGAATTTTCTTATGATTTCAGCCTTCCGGAAGATGCAAAGCTTGGTCAGCATTTGTTAAGGATTCGTGCCGGGGACACCAGTTTTTCAGGAGATCTGAACGATCCCTGTTCCGTAATGGCCTATGGAACTACTCACGATTATTCGGTGAATATTATAGATAGTACGCTGGATGCAGAAGATTTCATTCTTAATGAAGCAGAACTGGTAGTTGTTTCCTCCGGAAATAGTCAGTATCGTGCGATCATGGAAACCAGTTTTGACGAGCCTTTAAGAATTACCGTACATAATGTGCTTGGACAAAAAATGATAGAAAACCAGATCGTAAACGATGGTGACGCCTATGTATATGAACTGGACATGTCCTATGCCGCACGGGGAGTTTATCTTTTAAGGGTAGGTACCCGTGATTTTGGTAAGGTTCAGCGTTTTATTGTGAAGTAATATCAATTCTTATACAATTTTCAACCTGCATTTGAATTTAGTTCTTATTGCCTTATTTTTGAGCAAAATTGAACTAAAATGACCATAATATCCTATAATGTTAACGGTATAAGAGCTGCGATCCGTAAAGGTTTTCTAGATTGGGTACAACAGGCAAATCCGGATGTGGTCTGTCTTCAGGAAATAAAAGCACATCCTGAACAATTGGACCTTTCAGAATTCGAAAAAGCAGGTTATCCTTATCATTACTGGTATCCGGCAACCAAGAAAGGCTATAGTGGTGTAGCTATCTTGAGCAAGACCGAACCTAAGGATGTGAAATACGGAACCGATATAGATTACATGGATCACGAGGGGAGAAGCATCCGTGCAGATTTTGAAGACTTTTCAGTAATGAGCCTGTATCTGCCTTCTGGAACTAATATTCAAAGGCTAGAGCATAAGTTCAAATTTATGGATGACTTTCAGATCTATATCGATGAGCTAAAAGAAGAAATTCCCAACCTTATTATTTGTGGAGATTATAATATTTGCCACGAAGCTATAGACATTCACGATCCCGTCCGTTTAAAAAATACTTCTGGATTTCTGCCAGAGGAAAGAGCCTGGATAGATGGTTTTATGAAGAGCGGTTTTATAGATTCTTTCAGGCATTTTAATGATGAGCCTCATAACTATTCCTGGTGGAGCTACAGGGCGAATGCCCGTAATAACAACAAGGGTTGGAGAATTGATTATAATCTGGTAGCTGAGCCACTAAAGGATCGAATGAAAAGAGCAGTTATTTTGCCTGAAGCATACCATAGTGATCATTGTCCCGTTCTAGTAGAAATAGAATAATACTTTCTTATGAAAATTAAAGCCTTAAGTTTTTTAGCATTATTGATATTGATGAATTCCTGCGTCTCTTCAAAAAAATACGGAGAACTGGAAAGTAGGAACGCCGATTTGTTGCGTGAAAACCGTAGCATGAATGAAGACCTGGAAAAGTTCCGAAGTTCGAATAAGCAGCTTGAAGATGAACTGGCCGGGTTAAGGTCAGATCAAAAAACACTAACTACAGAACGTAACGATTTGATGCAAAAGCTGGAAGCTCTTGAAATAAATTATACGAATCTTGAAAAATCTTATGATGCTCTGGAAAAGAACAGTTCTGCGGCCATCTCAGAAAATTCAAGACAGAACAGGGAACTTCTGGCTCAACTTGACGAAAAGGAAGCGGCACTCATCGCAGAAAGAAACCGGCTTGAAAATCTTGAGAAAGATCTTGCCTTGAGATCCCAAAGAATAAATGAACTGGAAAGTGTGATCGCGGCTAAGGATGCGAAGATGAACGCTCTTAAGACTGCAGTTTCCAATGCTCTTACCAACTTTGAAGGAAAAGGTTTAAGCGTGGAACAAAGAGACGGAAAGGTTTATGTTTCCATGGAAAATAAATTGCTTTTTGAATCAGGCAGCTGGGCAGTGAATTCTGAAGGAAGAAAGGCCGTGCAACAACTTGGTTCAGTGTTGGCTCAGAATCCTGATATTGCTGTGCTTATCGAAGGACATACAGATAATGTGCCTTATGGCGGAAGCGGGCAGCTTAAGGATAACTGGGACCTTTCTACTAAACGTGCTACGTCAATAGTTCAGATATTGCGGGAAAATTCTAATATTGACCCCCAAAACTTAACCGCTGCCGGAAGAGGTGAGCACGCCCCGGTGACTACCAACGATTCTGAAGCAGGAAAAGCGAAAAACAGAAGAATAGAGGTGATCTTAACTCCTAAGCTAGATGAGATCAGTAAACTTTTAAATGATTCTATTTAAAGTATCTAACTGGTTTTTTCCAGGTAATGTTTTTTAATGATCGCATTAGTTTCTTCTAGGCCCTTAAAAACTTCATAAGTTTTCCCCTGGGTTCTCATAGCACCTAAAGTATTGGCATAACGGGCCGCTATAATGAGATCATTGTGATAAGCAAATCCGTATGCGAGACCGCCTGCAAAGGAATCGCCGCATCCGGTGGTATCTATTACTTCGTCTACCGGTACTGAAGGGATGAATTCTTTTTGCACTTGTCCTTTTTTCATGGTGTAAGCAACACATCCCCGTGAATCGAGGGTTACATAGAGTACCTTAACGCCCATTTTGAGAACATGTTCGCCGAATTCATCCAGATGTTCTGTGTTTTCCTCATCATAGTGGCCCATTTCGTCAATGTGATATTCATTTTTGAACCAGCAGCACATAGACTCCTCGAGGTTCATCTTAAGAACATCGATATAGGGTAACCATTCATCACGGTCTATCCAGTATTTTCGTTCCCGGCTGCCATTGATGTTCATGGATGTAGTTGGGCCATGTGCGTCAAAAATTACCAGACCCTTACTATTTTTTTTGATGTGTTTTAGGGTACTTAATGAAATTTCAAAATCTGTAATTGGGACGAATACAAAAGCATCTGAATCCAGGTATGGTTCTACATCCTCTGGTAAAATTGGGTTCATAAAAGCAGTCTGTTTCTCAAGACGGTTATTCTGATCTATGAATTTTAATTCTATTACTGTTCCACGGTCTCTTTCAGAATCTATTCCACTAACATCTACATTATCATAGCTCGAAAATAATCCCTTGATAGCCGTAAGATCTTTTTTATGAACATGAGAAATTACCCGAACCTCCCCGGTATTTTTCATAAGCTTGGCAAGTGCTATCGCTGGGTGAGTAGCACAACCATACTTCTCAATAATTTCATTTTTATGGGTTAGAATAGTGTCCCTGGGGATAGGCCCTAAAATGGCAATTTTCTTCATACGCTTAAATTAAATTGTTCCGGCGGAGATTTACTCAATAGCCTTCTAAAGATAGTGGTATTTAAATATAACCAAAAATCATCTTTTTCTATATTTGTCTACCAATTATGCCATTGAGAAGAATGATAAGCCAATGGTTTCATGCCTACCTTAATTATTATAAATTGCCGGTTAAAGCAGAAATGACAATGGAATATACTAACCTACCTAATACAGATATAAAAGTTAGCAAAATATGCCTGGGTTCAATGACCTGGGGGCAACAGAATACGGAAGCCGAAGGTCATGAACAGATAGATTTTGCCCTGGATAAAGGGGTGAACTTCATAGATACTGCTGAGATGTATTCTATTCCGGCAGATCCAAAAACTCAGGGAAGTACCGAGAAGGTGATAGGTTCCTGGTTGAAAAAATCAGGGAAGAGAGATAGGGTTGTTATTGCTTCAAAAGTAGCGGGTCCTTCAGATATGGTGTCGCATATTCGGCCAAATTTAGGTTTTCATAAAGAAGCTATTCAGGATGCTGTTGATAAAAGCCTGGAAAGAATGCAAACCGATTATATTGACCTATATCAATTGCACTGGCCGGAAAGGAATGCAAATTTTTTCGGTCAGAGAGGATATGTTCATCAGGAAGATGAAGAATGGGAAGATAATTTCAGGGAAGTTCTGGAGAATTTGAATGACCTCGTTAAAAAAGGAAAAATAAGGCAAATTGGTCTCTCTAATGAAACGCCTTTCGGACTGATGAGATTTTTGGAGGAGAGCAGAAAACATGATCTACCCAGAATTTCAACCGTACAAAATCCGTATAATCTGCTTAATAGAAAAGATGAAGTAGGTCTAACGGAAATTTATCATCGTGAAAATGTAGGTTTGTTTCCGTATTCACCATTGGGAATGGGAACCCTGAGTGGAAAGCATCTTGATGGAATTAAAGAAAATACCAGGCTTAGCCTGTTTCCACAGTATAAACGGTATTCCAATGCGAATTCAGTAAAAGCAACCAGAGCTTATAAAGAACTGGCAGATGAACATAGCCTTAGCCTTACGCATCTGGCGCTGGCATTTGTGAATCAGCAGCCGTTTGTTACTAGTAATATCATTGGAGCTACAAGTATGGAGCAGCTAAAGGAAAATATCGAGAGTATTGATGTCCACCTTTCTCAAGAGATTTTAGAAGGCATCAATGAGATCCATAATAATATTCCTAATCCGGCACCTTAACCAACTGGTTTTACCAGGCTTTCGTGTATAAACATGGAACGGTTTAGGCCGTCACGTACATGATACCAACTGTTAGATTTACCCAGAACCATAACAAGTTCACCTTTCAGGCCGGTTCTAACAATCCTCGAATTGTTTGTTGCCGGCTTGTTTCTAAAATTAGCTTTACTGGTAGTGATCTCAAGTCTGGAGGTGATTTTCTCATTATCTAAAGAGAAATCCTTTTCATTATCGGGTAAATATACATATCCAATAGGATCTAAAGCTCCGCGGCCACTTTTGTAAATGCCAAAATGTAAATGTGGAGGAGTAGTTTTTGCGTTTCCAGTGTTACCAACAAATCCTAAGGTGTCCCCACGATCTACAGAATTCAAATCGGGTTTTATACTGTCCAGGTGTGCGTAATATAAAGACTGGCGTCTTTTCACGTCTCTTAGCCATACCTGCTTTCCTCCAAGACCTTTTACACCGGTGAACCTTATTCTGCCGGAAGTGGCCGCAATAACCGGCGTTCCTCTTTCAGCAAATATGTCTATACCTTCGTGATTTCTTCGTCCACCATCCCTTATGTCACCCCAGTAACTTCCAATGTCGGCATTTTTACCGTTCAGGACCGGAAAGGAATAGCCCGGAGATTTAAAAATTCGAATACTGAACCTGGTATGAGCTTCAATTTCCGGTTGAAAGATTATTTTATAAAGGCCTTTTTCCTCAATTTCAAAACTTAATTTTTCCCCCTCAGCATTACCCGATTTTATCTTCTTGAAACCATCCGAATTTTGTTTGTAAAGCTCCTGAAAGACCTTCGTATGAGTACTATCTGTTACAATTTCTGCTTTTAAAACTTCTCCGGGAATTAGGTAAGTTTGATAAGAATAAATAGCGAAATTTCTAGGCTTAAACTCACCAACCTCCTGATAGGGAAGTTCAATTTCAAGGCTATCATCCAAAGCCACTTCTACTCGATCTTCCCATAAATTGTAGATCTCATCAGGAATATTATGATCTTGCTTATACTTTTCTTTTTGTGAAAGGCCAGATATAAAATTTTCTGCCTTCTTCATTTGTGAACATGAAGTAAGCAGTATAAGAATTGAAAGGAAGAGGGCTCTGTATAATTGCATGCTACTCAATTATAGCAGTAATTATGCCATTTCTACCCAAACAGGTGTGCGACAACGTCTTCTATTTTAGCCACCCTGATAATTTTAATGTGAAAATCGGCTTTAGGTATCTTGCTTTGTTTGGAAACCATGATGGAGGCGAATCCTAATTTTTCTGCTTCCAGGATACGCTGTTCTATCTTGGTTACAGGTCTAATTTCCCCGGCAAGGCCAACTTCCGCGGCAAAACAGGTGTCTTTTTCCAAAGAAATGTCTTCATTAGAAGATAGAATTGCTGCTATTACAGCCAGGTCTATTGCAGGATCATCAACGCTAATTCCGCCAGTGACATTTAGGAAGACATCTTTTGCACCAAGTCTGAATCCAGCTCTTTTTTCCAGTACGGCCAGGAGCATATTCAGTCTTTTGGCATTATAGCCGGTAGTGGAGCGCTGAGGTGTCCCATAAACTGCGGTGCTTACCAGAGCCTGAATTTCGATCATTAGAGGCCGCATTCCTTCTAAGGTAGAAGCAATAGCAGTTCCGCTAAGGTCTTCATCGTTTTTTGAGATGAGTATTTCTGAAGGATTAATAACTTCTCGCAAGCCGCTTCCCTGCATTTCATAGATGCCTAGTTCATGAGTTGAACCAAACCTGTTCTTATGGGCGCGAAGAATTCGGTAAACATGATTCCTGTCTCCTTCGAATTGAAGTACAGTATCTACCATGTGTTCCAGAACCTTTGGTCCGGCAATACTACCTTCCTTGGTAATATGGCCGATAAGGATCACTGGTGTATTGCTTTCTTTGGCAAATTTTATGAGTTCTGCCGTGCATTCTCTTATTTGGGAAATGCTTCCAGGTGAACTTTCTATATAGTCACTATAAAGGGTTTGGATGGAATCGATAATGACCACTTCCGGTTCTACTTCCTCTACCTGACTGAAAATATTCTGGGTTTTGGTTTCAGTGAGAATGAAACAATTCGCGGGATTAGGGTCGATCCTTTCAGCCCGCATTTTGATTTGTTGCTGACTTTCCTCCCCTGAAACGTAAAGTACGCGATATTTCAGTCCGAGAGAGATCTGAAGCAACAGGGTACTTTTACCAATACCGGGTTCTCCACCCAGCAAAGTTAAAGAACCGGGAACGAGGCCGCCGCCAAGCACCCGATCTAATTCATTATTTCCGGTGTTTAACCGGTTTTGAGGTGTTTTTTCGATCTCTGCGATCAACAATGGCTTTGCGGCTTTCTTCGCCTCCTTTTTAGCTGAGGTTTTCCAGTCCTTTGGATCTGGTTTCTGAACCAGTTCTTCTACGATGGTATTCCAGTCTCCGCAGGAGTTACATTTTCCCTGCCATTTAGAATATTGAGCGCCGCATTTCTGACAATAATAAGTGGTCTTAACCTTAGCCATTTAATCGATCAATTTTATGCTAATAACCGAAATCTTTTTTAATCGCATCGGCTTTTTCAAGCATAAAATCTGTGTTCAGAAAAGCAATTTTTTCCTGCCCGTAGGCATTCTGATAAATTCTCATGGCCTTTTTAGGATTGCCTGTTTCTTCTTCGTAACGTGCTTCGAAATAGGTTCCTAACATTGTTCCAGGATAATTATCATGGGCCATTTTATAAAGCTCCTTGTATTCTTCCCAGTTTCTTGTCTTTTCAATAGCCTTATGTACAGCCATAAAATCATTTAAACTAATCTTTCTCTTTAGTCCGTACAATTCTTCAATAGTAGTGTACTTTTCAGCTAAATACTGAGAAGGTGAAACTGAAGTTTGTAACAATTTCTCGTTATAATCTTTGGTAGAGATAGGCCTGTAGATCTCGAACATGCCTTCAATAGCAGAAGGAATCGCTTTGCCAACCAGGGAGTAATGAGTGGTTTCTTCAAAATTGTCGAATTTATAGTCTACCAGCTCATTTTCAATATTTTTCAGGTCGTTGTCAAAGCTGATGATCTTTTCCTTTAGATTAGGAATATCTGAGCTTCCCGTAGCCATGTAATACCATTTCCTGGAGGCTGATCTGTTAAGTGAACTACTAATTCTATTGGCCATTTCTGGAGCAAGATCCGGGCTAAGATTAATGTATCCCTGGAAAATCGGGTTCTCTTTCAATAAATAATAATTGATAAAATTAGAAGTGAAATCATGACCCACAATAATTCTAAAATTTGCGGTTCTGTATTTCTGGTCTAATTGGGCTAGTAGCTCCATTCCGATAAATTCAAAGAATTTTGCTCCTTTTCCTTCGGGAAGAAAATTTTGTTCAGAATAATAGGTGTCTTCCATACGAATTCCATCCTGATTTATCCCAACAACTATCATTTCCGGAACGTCTTCCCAGTAGGAATAATAATCTACCATTCCCGCAACAGGCTCAAAAAGGTAGTCTCCGTCAAGTACAATTACCACGGGGTATCGTTTATCTTTATTTTCCTCATAATTACGGGGAAGTTGGATCTTGATCTGTCTGGTTTCACCCAGTTTCTGGGAGGATAAGCTCTGATAACTTATCTGTGCAAAGTTGGCCAAGGGCAATAGGATTGCCATTAGCAATAGTAATAATCGTTTCATAGGTGTAGTATTGATTCGGACCTACAAGATAATTATTATTTCTTATTGTTTAAAAGTGGTAGTAAAATAAAGGATAATCCGCCGAATAGCAGGACAACAGCGGTTTGCGTGGTCCAGGCGATCCAGCCAAAGGCTTCGGCTGCATGATCCTGAATGCCAAAAAACATCAAAATACCTCCAACAGCCAGTGGGTAAACGCCTATTCCACCGTTAGTTGCGGAAACCGCAAATGAACCAACTACAAATGCAGCCATAATGATCCCTAGTGGGGTGTCCACTGTTTCTGGAATACTGAATTTTATGACGAAGAACATGATTAGATATAATCCCCAGATAAGAACGGTATGGAATATAAAAGCCCATTTCTGCTCCATTTTCAGGATGCTTTTCATGCCTTCCAATAGGCCTCTTGCAATCGATTTTAATTTCTGAAAGGGTAGCCAGTTTGATCGGCGAATAATATTCAGTCCGAGTATGATTATTCCTACGAGACCAAGGAAAATAAAAAGGGTGATTAGAGGATTTATGTTTTGATTCTGTAGGTATGCCAGCAAATCGTCGGTTTGGAAAATCAATGCTACTCCAACAATGAACATCAGGATTAATAAATCTGCAACTCTCTCGGAAATAATGGTTCCGAAGCCTTTTTCGAAGGGAACCTTTCCATAGGTTGAGAGGGTGACAGCTCTTAAAACCTCTCCAGACCTAGGGATCCCGAAATTGGCCAGGTAAGCGACCATTACAGCCATAAACCGGTTTTTCTGGGTTGTTCTGTAACCCATTGGTTCAAGCATGAATTTCCACCGGAATGCCCGGGAAAAATGGGAAACCGTACCCAGGAAAAATGAAACTGCGATCCAGAACTTATTGGCATCTAGAATGCTTTCCCATAATTTTTGCCGTTCAGCTGGGGTAGAACTCTTTAGAGAATACCAGACCAAAAAAATCCCCAAAAATAAGGGGATACTGATCTTTAATATTCTAATGAGTTTCTTGTTCAATGGAAAATTAATTCAACAGATTTGTTTCTTCGTCTGGAAATACCAAAGATGGTTTAAAGCTTTTGGCTTCTTCCATATCCATAATGCCGTAAGAAATAATGATTAAGATATCGCCTTTAGCAACTTTTCGGGCTGCAGCTCCATTAAGGGTGATCTCTCCGGTATTTCTAGGCCCTGGTATAACATAAGTTTCCAGGCGCTCACCATTATTATTATTTACTATTTGTACTTTTTCGCCTTCAACAATATTAGCTGCCTCCATGAGGTTTTCATCAATGGTAATACTACCAATATAGTTCAGGTCTGCACCTGTAACTTTTACACGATGGATTTTTGACTTTACTACGTGAATCTGCATTTTTAAATTTAATTGTCCAGAGCGATATTATCGATTAACCTAATTTCATCTGCATACACAGCGATAAATGCCCGGTAATTTTTTCCTTTTTCTTTTTCATTAATTTTCTTCAGAGTCCTGGAATCGGCAATCTCGAAATATTCCAATTCTAAAAATGGATGTTCCCTGAATTTATTTTCTACCCATTTGGTGATGTAATTAGCACTTTCTGTGCCAAATAGGATATTTACATTTTTGAGAGTTTCATAAATAAACGCTGCCTTTTTACGATTTTGGCTACTTAGACGTTCATTTCTTGACGACCTTGCAAGTCCGGAATCTTCTCTTAGAATAGGGCAGCCAACTATTTCCACCGGTAGCCCGGTCTTTTCTGTGAGCTTTCTTATGATCTGCAATTGCTGAAAATCCTTTTCACCAAAAAAGGCCTTATCTGGCGTGACAATTTGGAATAATCTTTTAACAACTGTTCCAACTCCGTCAAAATGGCCGTTCCTGAATTTTCCTTCCATTACAGATTCCAGTCCTTCAAAATCAAAGTTTTCAGAAAGGATTTCATTATCATATAGCTCTTCAGCGGTAGGTGTGAAAACCCAGATATTGGGAAATTCAGCTTCAAGAAGTTCAATATCCTTTTCCAGATTGCGTGGATATTTTTCCAGATCCTCTTTGTTGTTGAACTGGGTAGGATTTACAAAAATGCTAACCACTACCAGATCAGATTCCTTAAAGGCATTTCTTACAAGAGAAAGGTGGCCTTCATGTAAAGCTCCCATAGTTGGGACCAGTCCAACGATATTTTTTTCAGATTTTGCCTTCTGAATGGCCTTTATAAGTGGATCTTTCTCCCTAAAAATCTGCATTTTGTTGTAAAATTAACAGCGTGCAAACTTAATATTTCTCTGGCAATCTGCATAAATTTTTGTAATTTTGCGTGTTTTTTATTCGGAAACGTAACTAAAGCAAAGAATTTATGAAAGATAAGAGAGTGTTATACGTCTCGTCTGAAGTTATACCCTACTTACCTGAAACCGATATCTCATCAACCTCATTTGAAGCTGCTAAAATGGTGAATAACCTGGGCGGGCAAATTAGAATTTTCATGCCGAGGTTTGGTAACATCAATGAAAGAAGGCATCAATTGCATGAAGTGATAAGGCTATCAGGGATGAATCTTGTTATTAATGATCTGGATATGCCGTTGATCATAAAAGTTGCCTCTATTCCTAAAGAGAGAATGCAGGTTTACTTTATAGATAACGAAGATTATTTTAAAAGGAAGGCAACTTTAACTGATGAGGATGGTAACCTCTTTTCTGATAACGATGAGCGTGCAATCTTCTTTGCCAAGGGGGTTATAGAAACAGTTAAAAAATTGAACTGGTCTCCAGATATCATCCATGTACACGGCTGGCTGTCTTCTCTTCTGCCTCTTTATTTGAGGAACTATTACGGGAACGAGCCATTGTTCAGAGATTCGAAAATAGTTACCTCTGTTTACAATCAAAGCTTCGATGGAACGTTAGATGAGGAAATGAGAGAGAAAATATTGTTTGACGGACTGGAAAATTCTAATGTAAAGCATTTGAAGACTCCTAATTTTGTCAATTTATTGAAAACTGCAGTGGATAATTCAGATGCAGTTGTAATAGGAGGAGACAATGTTCCTGATGATTTGAAAACCTATATTGATAAGATCAATAAACCCGTCCTGCCATATACCGAAAAGGAAAATTTCTCACATGCCTATCAGGAATTTTATGACACTAAAGTATTGTCTTAAACAACAGTAAGTAAAAGTATTAAATGAGATTTAACAGATTGTACCAGGCGATGGCTGCGTTAGCCGTTGTTTTCGCTTTTGTAGGATGCGATGATGAGTTTTCAGAAATAGGAGGAGAGATTATAACTAATCCTTCTAATGTTGAAATGAGAGAGGTTGAGGTAAATGCCTACTCGCAAAAAGTAAATTCCATTCAAACCAATAATCTATCAGATTATATTCTGGGGGTGCATAACCATCCTGTTTATGGACAAAGTACCGCCAGCCTCATAACCCAGTTGAGTTTGTCTTCTGAAAATCCAAATTTCGGGGAGAACGCTCAGCTTGATAGTGTGGTGATGGTTATACCTTACTTTTCGACCCAGTCTGAAGAGTCTACTGAGGATAATATTATATATGAACTGGATTCTATTTATGGTGATGAATCTTTTAAGCTTTCGGTTTATGAGACGTCCTATTTTCTGAATGACCTTGATCCTGATGTAGGATTCGAGCAACGTCAGAAATATTATTCAGATCAGCAGGATGCTATTGAACAAAATATTATTGGTGATCCTTTGTACGTCGATGAGGATTTTGAGCCATCAGCTCTACCATTCGACTCTTATGAATTAAATGTTGATGGTGAAAATGATACCATTGCCAATAATCCGGCTTTACGAATTAAACTTCCGGTAGAATTCTTTCAGGAAAAGATCATTGCTCAGCAGGGAACAGATAATTTATTAAACAATAGTAATTTCAGGGATTATTTCCGAAGCTTATTCATTAAAGCTGAATCAAATGGTTCCGGAGGAAGTGAGTTACTTCTAAATTTTTCCGGTCAGAATTCAGCTCCTAGAATTAGGCTGTATTATAAGAGAGATTCTTCCGATGAGGATGAAGAAGAACAAACGAGAGGGACCTTTACTTTAAATGTAGGAGGTAATAGGTTCAATACTTTTACAGGAGAATATCCTCAAGAGATAAGTGCTGCAATTTCATCTCAATCTTCTGAAACGGGAGCAGAAAATCTTTACCTAAATGCTCAGGAGGGGAGTATGGCTGTAATTGAATTGTTCCCTGATGAAGAGGAGCTGGAAAATTTAAAAAATGAAGAATTATTAGTTAATGAGGCCAGTCTTACTTTTTACGTGAATGACGATATTCTAGCAGGGGGAGATCAGCCAAGAAGATTATATCTCTACGACCTTAACAATAATACTTTTTTAAGTGATTATGCTCTGGATGCCAGCTTCAATGTTGCAAATCCAGATATTTCCGTGACTAATTTCTCTGAACTGGTAGCAGAGGATGAGAGTGGAAAGTATTATAATATTAGAATTACGAATCACGTAAGCAGTATTATAAATAATGATGCTGAAAATGTGAAATTAGGCCTGGTAATTGTACCCAACATCAACTCTGTGGTTGTTCGAGGATCTCAAGGCCAGATTGGAGGCTCTTTAATGTCGGCAACCAGAGGAATGTCAGCTTTAATAGACTTGATCCCATCTGTGAATTCATTGGCGCCAACAGGTACAGTATTGCATGGGAATATGTCTAATGATGAAGACAAGAGATTAAAATTAAAGATTTTTTATACCGATTATAATTAGAAGAAAATATGTGTGGAATTGTTGGGTATATAGGACGCAGGGAGGCTTATCCTATTGTTCTTAAAGGACTGCAAAGATTAGAATACCGTGGCTATGATAGTGCCGGTATCGCTTTATACGATGGAAATGAATTAAAGATGAGTAAGACCAAAGGTAAGGTCGCTGATCTTAAAGATAGGCTCGAAAGCGAGATCTCAACCAATGGTACCGTTGGTATAGGTCATACCAGGTGGGCTACCCATGGTGAGCCGAACGATGTAAATTCGCATCCGCATTATTCCAATTCCGGTGACCTTGTGATCATTCACAATGGAATTATTGAGAATTATGATGCTCTTAAAAAAGAGCTTAAGAATAGGGGATATACTTTTAAAAGTGATACCGATACTGAAGTCTTGGTTAATCTAATTGAAGATGTAATAATCCAGGAAAAAGTAAAACTTGGTAAAGCTGTTCAGATAGCGCTGAACCAGACTGTGGGAGCCTATGCTATTGCTGTTTTTAATAAAACCAAGCCAGACGAGATCGTTGTTGCCAGGCTGGGAAGTCCGTTAGCAATTGGTGTTGGTGAAGATGAGTTCTTTGTAGCATCCGATGCTTCTCCCTTTATTGAATTTACTAATAATGCAATTTACCTGGAAGATGGCGAAATGGCGGTTATTAGAAGACATAAAGAAGTAAAGATTAGAAAAATCCATGACGATTCTTTAGTAGATCCTTACGTCCAGGAACTTCAATTGAACCTGGAACAGATCGAAAAAGGAGGTTATGAGCATTTCATGCTGAAGGAGATTCATGAGCAGCCTAATGCGATTAGTGATACCTACAGAGGTAGAATGCTGGTTGAGCAAGGTCTTATAAGAATGGCCGGGGTAGATGATAATATGGAGCGTATTGCTAATGCAAAACGTTTTATTATTGTTGCCTGTGGAACATCATGGCATGCCGGATTGGTAGCTGAATATATTTTTGAAGATATCGCCAGGATCCCTGTAGAAGTTGAATATGCTTCTGAATTTAGATATAGAAATCCTGTAATATCGGAAAATGACGTTGTGATCGCTATTTCTCAAAGTGGTGAAACTGCTGATACTATGGCAGCTATTAAGCTGGCTAAGGAAAAAGGGGCTTTCGCATTCGGAGTATGTAATGTTGTTGGTTCTTCAATTTCCAGAGAAACACATGCAGGTGCTTATACACACGCCGGTCCAGAGATTGGTGTGGCTTCAACTAAGGCATTTACAACCCAGATCACTGTCCTAACATTAATGGCTCTTAAACTTGGAAAGTTTAAAGGGACTATTTCTCATAGTGACTTCCAGTTCCATTTACAGGAACTTGAGAGAATTCCAGAGAAAATTAAAGTTGCACTTGAGTCTGACAAGTTAATACAGGAAGTATCTTTTAAATATAAAGATGCTCCAAACTGCCTTTATTTAGGACGTGGGTATAATTTCCCGGTTGCACTTGAAGGCGCACTAAAACTTAAAGAGATATCCTATATTCACGCGGAAGGTTATCCAGCGGCTGAAATGAAGCACGGGCCTATTGCACTAATCGATGAGCAGATGCCCGTAGTGGTAATTGCAACCAAAAGAGGTCATTACGAGAAAGTTGTTAGTAACATTCAGGAGATCAAATCAAGAAAAGGAAAGATCATTGCAATTGTTACTGAAGGAGATACAGAGGTACGAGAACTTGCAGATCACGTGATCGAAGTTCCGGAAACCATGGAATCCTTAACTCCTTTATTAACTACGATTCCGTTACAATTGCTATCTTACCATATTGCAGTAATGTTAGGGAAAAATGTAGATCAGCCTCGTAACCTCGCTAAATCGGTTACAGTAGAGTAAAACTTTATTAAAATTTATAGAAAAACCCTTCTAAATACATTTTGGAGGGTTTTTTATTTCACGGTATTGGAAGCTTTTAAATCAGGTTTTTAGAGGTTTTTAGAAACATTGAAAACTTCTCAAAATTTCAATATGTTTTTTGCCAGAAAAATTTATCTTTG
The DNA here is from genome assembly GCF_022489035.1 of Christiangramia lutea. Lineage (GTDB taxonomy): Bacteria > Bacteroidota > Bacteroidia > Flavobacteriales > Flavobacteriaceae > Christiangramia > Christiangramia lutea. The sequence continues at coordinate 707,676 of NZ_JAKVTV010000001.1, read as the reverse complement.
CAGCCTGAAAATGACCTGTTTCAATATTATGGTTTTTAAAATCAGCGAAATAGGTTTTTGAATTTTACTATTAAAAATTAAAGAATTAGATAAATGTCTAAAGTCACAGGTAAAGTTGCCCAGATTATTGGTCCTGTAGTTGACGTTGTGTTCGACTCAGAAAACGCTGAACTGCCAAAGATCTACGATTCTTTGGAAATCACCAGAAAAGATGGTTCTATTTTAGTTCTTGAGGTGCAATCGCACATTGGTGAAGATACTGTAAGAACGATTTCAATGGATTCTACAGATGGTCTTAGCCGTGGAGTTGAAGTGCTAGCTACTGGAAATCCTATCCAAATGCCAGTTGGGAAGGATATCTACGGAAGATTGTTCAACGTTGTTGGAGATGCGATTGATGGATTAGGGAATCTTCCTAAAGAGGGAAAAAACGGACTTCCAATTCACCGTGAAGCACCGAAATTTGAGGATCTATCTGTGTCTACAGAAGTTTTATTTACCGGTATTAAGGTAATCGATCTTATCGAACCTTATGCAAAAGGTGGTAAGATTGGACTTTTTGGAGGTGCAGGAGTTGGTAAAACTGTACTTATCCAGGAGTTGATTAACAACATCGCCAAAGGTCACGGTGGACTTTCTGTATTTGCAGGAGTTGGTGAACGTACTCGTGAAGGGAACGACCTTCTTAGAGAGATGTTAGAATCTGGAATTATAAAATATGGAGATGATTTCACTCATTCTATGGAAGAAGGTGGATGGGATCTTAAAAAAGTAGATAAAGCGGCTATGAAGGAGTCTAAGGCTACCTTCGTATTCGGGCAGATGAACGAACCTCCTGGAGCACGTGCTCGTGTGGCTCTTTCTGGACTTACAATTGCGGAATTCTTCCGTGATGGAGCTGGAGAAGGTCAGGGGAAAGATGTTCTTTTCTTCGTAGATAACATTTTCCGTTTTACTCAGGCTGGTTCTGAGGTGTCTGCACTTCTTGGGCGTATGCCTTCAGCGGTAGGGTACCAACCAACACTTGCGACCGAGATGGGTGCAATGCAGGAGCGTATTACTTCTACTAAGAATGGATCTATTACATCTGTACAGGCGGTTTACGTACCTGCAGATGACCTTACTGACCCTGCACCGGCGACAACTTTTGCTCACCTTGATGCAACAACGGTACTTTCTCGTAAAATTGCCGAGCTAGGTATTTATCCTGCGGTAGATCCGTTAGAGTCAAGTTCAAGGATTCTTACTCCGGAAACATTAGGTGATGAACACTATCGTTGTGCGCAACGTGTTAAAGAGTTATTACAGAAATATAAAGAACTTCAGGATATTATTGCCATCCTTGGTATGGAAGAACTTTCTGAAGAAGATAAACTTGCGGTATCACGTGCAAGACGTGTTCAGCGTTTCCTTTCTCAGCCATTCCACGTAGCAGAGCAGTTTACTGGTCTTAAGGGAGTGTTGGTAGATATTAAGGAAACTATCAAAGGTTTCAACATGATTATGGATGGTGAATTAGATCACCTTCCGGAAGCTGCCTTCAACCTTAAAGGTACAATTGAAGAGGCGATCGAAGCCGGAGAGAAAATGCTTGCTGAAAACTAAAATAAGTTAGATGTATTTAGAAATAGTAACTCCAGAAGCAGTAGTATTTAGAGCGCAGGTAGATGCGGTAAAAGTTCCGGGTCATGATGGTGAATTCCAGATGCTGAACAATCACGCACCTATCGTTTCAACATTAACTGAAGGAGAGGTTAAGATCAACCTTACTTCCGGAAGTGAAAATGAGATCAAAAGGAAAGATCAGGAAGGATTCAGAACTGAATCTTCTGAAGCTAATGTGCTTTACTATACTATTAAAGGAGGAGTTCTTGAAATGAAAGACAACAAAGCTATTATCTTAGCGGACTAGTTTTTCAAACCTATAAATAAAAAAAAGCCTTTCATTCGAAAGGCTTTTTTTTATAGTCATTATTCAGGCTGAAGCCATTTTTCACGTTTTTTCAAAGCTTCCTTGGAGGCATTTTCATCTATGCTAATTATCCAGGTTGGATCTTCACCTAATTCGACTTCCGTTTGTTTCTCCTTGCCAAATCTGGTAAAAGTGACCTTTAGATTATCTGACGAGTTTGCTACCATCTCATCGAATTGATCTTTAGATTCGATCTTTTCTCCATTTATCTTTGTGATCACATCTCTGTTATCCAGGCCGGTTTTGTATGCTGCTCCGGTTTGAAAAGGGTTTCGGTCTATTTTCAATCCATTTTCTACTTCTGAAAGCGAAGCACCAAAATCTGGTTTTCCAGATCTCTCCAGTTTTATTCCAACACTGCCGAATAATTTATCATAGTCTGGCATTTCACTATCATAGATGTGTTTTTTAAAAAACTGATTTGCGAATTCCATACCTGCATATTCTGCCAGAGTTTGTTCTATTTCTCTAATGGTATATGAAACTTCAGTTTTGCCATATTTCGTCCACATCAATTTCATAAAATCGTCAAGGTTAAGGTTTTCCTGTCTAAGGGAAAGATCTAAAGCCAGTCCTAAAATACTTCCGTAGGAATAGTAAGAAACAAAGGTATTTTCACGGTTGGTGGGATCTACCGAAGTTGCCGCATCTACAAAAGTGGCCTGGTAGCTCATTTCAATGGGGTTAAAATATTCGAGGGCTGGTGAGTTCCAAACATAGTTAAAAGTGCCGTTAAGACCTTCTATATATTCCTCTGGAGTCCTTGCTCCAGCTCTGCAAAGCATTAAGCCGGTATAATAGCTGGTGAATCCTTCAGCAAACCAAAGTGATCCGGTCATATTGGCTCCGGCAAAATCGAAAGGTTCCAGTTCTGACGGTCTTATTCTTTCAACATTCCAGGCATGAAAGAATTCATGGGCTACGGTGCCGATATTTCCTCTCATTCCACCTTCAGAAATCGCATCTGTATCGGTTAAAATCGTACTGTTTCTGTGCTCCATTCCGTCCCCGGAAACATTCGGCATATAGCAGGCCAGGAAAGTGTATTTTCCGTAATCGAATTCAGGAAGCTCACCAAAAACCGCCTCTTCCTGTTCAACAATTTTCTTTACCTGCTCAAAATATTCTGAAAATTCAGCTTCTGTGCCTTCGTGGTGAAGTGTAAACTGTATCATTTGCCCATCGAGCTCAAACTCTTTCATTTTAAAATCGCTTATTTCTGTAGGGCTATCCATAAAATAATAGAGGTTTGGAGCTGAATAGGTGTTACTTCCTTCCTCTTTTAATTGCGTGGCGACCTTCCAGTTAAGATCTTCCCTTACCTCGAAATTGACTTCAATGGGGCGATGCTCAAATTCTTCAGCATACATAAAAGTGGCGGGAATATTTAAATGAGCATGTGTTTCGTCTATCTGGGAATAGGTTCCGTCTCCACGGTTGGCAAAAAGTGTGTATTCGATATTTACGGTTCCATCATGACCACTTACCTTCCAGGAATATGGATCGTTTCTCTCTATTTTTATCTCTTCACCTTTACTATTGGTTGCCTTGACTCCGTATACGTTTTTTACAAATTCATGTAGGGCATACCTTCCAGGTGAGGTTCTGCTCATTCGAATATCTAATGAACTTGTTTTAACTTCAGGAAAGCTAATATTCACCCTGGCCTCGTGGTGAACCGCATTTTCGAATGATATTTTATAATTGTTGGTTTGTGCATTTCCGTAGAAACTGATTAAAAGAAATGCTAAAAGAATTCTATACATGTTTAAAAATTGAATTTGCCTCTAAAGTAAAATTTTTATAGGATTGATAATAATTGCTGGAACTAAGCTCGATATTCCAGGATGTCCCCAGGTTGGCAGTCCAAAGCTTCACAAATGGCTTCCAGAGTTGAAAACCTTATGGCTTTGGCCTTTCCGGTTTTTAAAATGGAAAGGTTTGCCGTTGTGATGCCTATTTTTTCTGCAAGTTCATTGCTCTTCATATTTCGTTCATTAAGAATTTTATCCAAATTGATAGTAATAGGCATATTTTTAAATGGTTAGTTCGTTTTCCAGCATAATTCCCCTCCCTTCTTTAAAAATTTCAGATAGGAAAAAAGCTAATAAAGAAAGTAAGATAGGTGTTAAATAGACTGAAATGCTTGCCCGGGAGTAATCTCCAATTCTCCAAAAGTTGAAAATGGATAAAAAGAAGATCAACAAGCAATATTTCCCTATTTTTTTAAAAGCCACTATATTAATTTGGTGAAATGTTCTGAATTCTTTTACTGAGCTTATGATGTTGCTAATTTGATGAAATATGCGATAAGCTAAGATCAAAACGATTAGAAATTTGAAGTAGTTGAAAAATAAGGATCCATTTTTCCAGTTATCAAAACTTTTACTTTCCGGTTCAAAGCCTTTAATGGATTTTTTGGAATCCATATGATAATTAAAAACCGGATTACCACCACCAAAATAGTAAACCGGGTTCTCTTCAGAGTTTGAAATTATTTTTAATTTACTTCCTTTAAATTCTAATTCCCAGTTATCATAGGAGCTTCGATTAAATTGAAAGTGAATTAATAAAATGGTGATTCCGACAATACTGACGGAGATTAGTCCTTTGAAAAAATAACATAGTGCCTGGACTATACGTAGCAACAAATTTTTGTTCATTTCAATTTCGTTATCGTTTTTCGATAACAAACTTACTTAAATTATTGATAAACGATAATAAAAAGAGATCTATTTTGCCTCTAATTTTTAAAACATTTCAATTATTTAAGATTTCATGTGGTTTTCTCATTGCTTTTATCTCAAATTGAACAAAGAGTATTAAATACAGTTTATGATTGAATACTAAGTCTGAAGGCAGGAAGAATTCTTCAATAATATCTGTTATATTTGCGGGAAACAGATTTCAATAAGTATGCTTACCGCAATTCTTACAGGTTTTTTATTCTCAATTTTTCTCGTTTTCGCGGGAAAATTCTTTAAAGGTAAGCTCTCTATACTATCCTCGTTAGTACCTTTAGGATTATTCCTTTATTTTCTGAAATTCATTCCTGAGGTATCTGGAGGAGAAATTATCATGCGCTCCTATGAATGGATCCCATCATTCAATGTGGATCTTGGTTTTAAGCTTGATGGCCTTTCTCTTTTGTTTTCTTTGATGATCACAGGAATAGGATTTCTAGTTTTCGCTTACACGTCTTCCTATCTCAAAGGTCATGAATATCTGGACAGGTTCTATGGTTACCTGGCTTCCTTTATGGGAGCTATGCTGGGTCTGGTTCTGGCTGATAATATGATCACTCTTTTTGTGTTCTGGGAGTTGACAAGTATAAGTTCATTCTTCCTTATTGGTTTTAATAATACGAATCCTGCCTCCAGGAAGTCGGCGATGACGGCCCTCGGAATAACCGGGATTGGTGGCTTGTCTCTGCTGGCAGGTGCATTGCTTCTAAATAATATTACAGGAACTTACAGTATTTCTGAAATGCTCACCATGAGCGAAATGATACGGGCTAATGAGTTTTATTTTCTTGCCGTATTATTCATTTTTGGAGCGGCATTCACAAAATCTGCCCAGTTTCCTTTTCATTTTTGGTTGCCCGGCGCAATGAAAGCACCCACGCCTGTCTCTACCTACCTGCATTCAGCAACGATGGTTAAAGCAGGAGTTTATTTATTGATGCGTTTTACTCCAGTACTTGGAGGGGAAAGTATCTGGAATAATTCCCTTATCATTATTGGGGGAATTACCATGGTATATTCGGCAGTTCATACGATTTTCAGGACAGATCTCAAGGGAATTCTGGCCTATTCAACTATTTCCGCTTTAGGAATACTGGTATTTCTTACAGGGTTGGGAACACAGGCAGCTTTTCTGGCTGCCGCAGTCTTTGTTATTGTTCACGCTCTTTACAAAGCAACTTTATTCCTTGTAACCGGGATAATAGATCACCAGACTCATACCAGGGATGTTACCAGGCTATCAGGACTAAATAAAATAATGCTACCGGTAGGTATCGCGGGTATACTGGCGGCAATTTCCAGTGCAGGTATTCCGCCAACAATTGGATTTCTTGGCAAGGAATTAACTTATGAGGCCTCTTTACATTCTGAAACCGTGGTGATCATTATTATGATCGCTATTGTTCTCACCAAGATCCTTTTGCTTTACGCCGGATTTGTCGCCGGGATCAAGCCTTTTACGGGAAAACTGCCCGATGAGCATGCAAATACAAAGAAGCCTGGGTTTATACTTTGGTTTCCGCCACTATTATTAGCCCTTCTGGGACTTGTTTTTGGCGTTGCACCATTTATAATCGAATCGGCATTGATCAAACCAGTAGTGGAAGCAATGGGTGCAGACGCCTCTGAAATACATCTTGCCTTATGGCATGGGTTTAACCTGGTTTTCATTTTAAGTTTGATCACCATTGGAGTTGGGACTGCGCTTTATTTTATTATTAAGCCATCAGAAAAACTTGAACAGGGTATCGCCAAATTTGATTCAATAGCTCCTGAAAATATTCTTGAAAAATTTAATGAGATCTTTGTCACAGTTGCAAATTTCTGGACGAACTTTTTTCAAAATGGGTACCTGCGTAATTACATATCCATAATCATCCTTTTTCTGGTTGTGCTGGTTGGGTATATTATGATTGGTAATACCAGTTATTCCATAGACTATAATTCCCTCTCGAAGATCACGGTTTACGAGATAACTACAACACTCATCTTGATCGCAGGTATATTTTATACAGTATTTACTCAATCCAGACTGGCAGCCGTAGTAGCCATGGGAGTGGTTGGACTTTCTATCTGTCTCATATTTGTATTCTACAGTGCGCCCGATCTGGCGATGACGCAATTCTCGATAGATACGCTAACGGTAATATTATTTGTACTCGTACTATACAAGCTTCCAAAGTATTTAAAACTTTCAGATTATAAGACCAGATTAAGAGATGGTATCTTATCTTCCATTTTCGGATTGATCATTACCGTTCTGGCTCTGGAAGTTTTATCTGAACCAGTTAGTAAGGAGGTTGGGGATTTCTACGCGGCAAATTCTTATATCGAGGCCCATGGAAAGAATGTGGTGAACGTGATCCTGGTTGATTTCAGGGGAGCAGATACCCTTATAGAGATCTCTGTATTGTCTATCGCAGCAGTTGGAGTATTCGGGTTAATGAAATTGAGGTTGAAGATGAAGGACAGATTGCGTTATGCTGACAGGAGCCTGAATGTTGAAAACGAGAAAAAGAAGAAATGAGCATGCGAACTACTATAATCTTAAAAACAGCCTCCAATTATCTGTTACCGGTATTGTTGGTGTTTTCTATTTTTATTCTGCTTCGGGGTCACTATCTTCCAGGTGGTGGGTTCGTGGGTGGTTTAATTGCCTCGATTGCCTTTATCCTGCATTCTTTTGCGAATGGATTAAGCAAAACCAAGGAGCTTTTAATAATGCATCCAGGTTTTCTATTGCCTATTGGTTTGGCTATATCTTTTTTAAGCGGATTTGCACCAGTGGTTTTATACGACCTTCCATTTATGACGGGATTATGGTCTCACGATCCGGTGGCAATTTTGGGAACAGTGGGATCAGCTTTGTTTTTTGATATAGGTGTTTACCTGGTAGTTAACGGAGTGACCTTAACTATAATTTTCACAATTTCAGAATCAGCCTGATATGGAGATCCTTTTAGCTATAATGGTGGGAATTTTATACGGTACGGGTATCTATATGATGCTTCGAAGAAGTATGGTGAAGCTAATCCTGGGAATAATATTGCTAGGAAATGGGGCAAACCTGCTTATTTTTCTATTAGGTAGAATAACCAAAGGAGCTCCTCCAATTATAGACGGAAGCGCGAAAGTATTCGCAGAGGCTTATGCCGATCCAGTTCCGCAGGCATTGATACTTACAGCAATCGTAATTAGTTTTGGTCTTCAGTCTTTCGCCATAGTACTTGTAAAAAGAGCACATACCGTGGTAAGAACTGACGATCTGGACGAAATGAACGCAACCGACGAAGATTCATGAATGAACAGTTAATATTATATCCTTTATTCCTTCAGATGGCCATTAGCATCATTCTGCTGTTTGGCTGGTCTAACATAAAATTTCAGAAGGTATTCAGCATTATAGGTAGTGTGCTAGGCTTAGGTCTGGCCATCTGGTTATTCAGCTATATCTGGAATAATGGAACTCAAACCATACAGGCAGGAAACTGGGAAGCGCCATTCGGGATCACCTTTGTTGCCGATATGTTATCGGTTACCCTTGTGCTTTTAACAGCCATTTCAGGGCTTGCCGTGTCCATTTTCTCAGGGGCATCTGTTTTAAAAGACCGTTTAAGGTTCGGTTATTTTCCTATTTATCACTTTCTGTTATTAGGACTGAACGGAGCCTTTTTAACCGGAGATATTTTCAATTTATATGTTTGGTTTGAAATTATCATTATCAGCTCATTTGTTCTAATTACCATAGGTGGAGAGAAAGCCCAGCTGGAAGGGGCAGTGAAGTATTTTACGCTGAATATTCTGGCCTCAATGATTTTCCTTACCGCAATTGCTGTCCTTTACGGAATAACAGGCAGCCTGAATATGGCCGATCTTGCCGGGCAGGTGGCCATGGTGGAGAATCGCGGACTTGTGCAGATCACCGCGCTATTATTTCTTATTGGTTTCGGAATAAAAGCAGGAGTTTTTCCATTGTATTTCTGGCTTCCTGCTTCATATCATACTCCGCCTTTTGCAGTTTCTGCAATTTTCGGTGGATTGTTAACGAAAGTCGGAGTCTATGCACTCATTCGTGTCTTTACCCTGATATTCGTAGATGATCCTTTCCTGAATAACATTATCATGATTATTGCGATCCTTACCCTTGTTAGTGGTGGGGTAGGCGCATTGGTACAGAACAATATGAGGAAGGTATTCTCTTATCTTATTATCTGCCATATAGGGTATATGATCGCTGGTATTGGTATGTTTACAGAGATCGCCATCGCCGGGGCTATTTTCTATCTTATTCATGATATTATTGTTAAAACCAACCTGTTTATGGTAAGCGGTGTGGTATACAGGATCAAGGGGACTAACAGTATGCGTGATCTTGGTGGAATTTATGCGAAATGGCCCAAGATCAGTTTGTTATTGTTTATTCCATTATTTTCTTTGGTAGGAATTCCTCCATTATCAGGATTCTGGCCTAAGATCAATTTGATAAAAGCTGGTTTGACCAATGGCTCCTATATTACCGTTGGAGCTATCATTTTTGCCAGTTTTATTACCCTTGTTATCATCGCAAAATTATGGGCCGAAGTTTTCTGGAAGAATGATAAAGAGCTTCCCTTAAGAAGCAATTTTGGGTATTTTAATAAAATGACCAGTTTTAAAAGGTCTCAATTCGTAGTTCCGGTCGCTCTTTTGAGTATCGTATCTTTGTATATTGGATTTGGAGCTGAGCATATACAGGAACTTTCAGCAAGAATTGCAGATGAGCTGGTGAACAGCCAGGGATATGTAGATGCGGTTTTAAATTCGAAGGATTAGAAAAATGATGAAGAATAAGTTTCTATCGAACATATTACTCACCTTTGTTTGGGTTGCCCTCACAGGCGACTTTTCCGTGGAAAATTATCTGTTTGGATTCTTCCTGAATTTCCATATCCTTTGGTTGATCACGGTAGGCCGAAAGCGAAGTAAATATTTCCTTATCGTTCCGAAAGTGATCATACTACTTCTTTTCTTTCTTTATGAACTTATCAAAGCCAATCTAGAAGTGGCTTACGAGGTGATTACACCAAAATTGAATATGACCCCGGGAATCATAATGGTTCCCCTGGATGTAAAATCTGATATAGGAATTACCGTTCTGGCAAATATGATCTCTCTTACCCCGGGAACTCTTAGTCTTGATGTGTCTAATGATAAAAAGGTGCTTTTTGTGCACGCGATGTATATTAAAGACAAAGAAAAATTTATAAGAGGGATAAAGGATGGTTTTGAACGTAGAATAATGGAGGTATTATCATGACGCTATTCGAGTATTTACATTATATAATTTTACCGGTATTGGTAATTTCTGCCGTTCTAATTTTATGGCGGTTTATCAAGGGACCTAGTATCGCCGATAAGATAGTTGCACTGGATCTTCTTATTACCACAGGAATTGGTGTGATCGCAGTTTACAGTATTATCTATGATCATTCCACGCTAATGGATACTGCTTTGATCCTTGCATTAATCGCATTCTTAAGTACAGTAGCCCTGTCTTATTATCTTGAAAAAAGAAAAAGAAAATGATAGACATTGTTATAGGCATATTGGCAACTTTTGGAGCATTATTCGTTCTGTTTGCAGCTATAGGACTGGTTAGAATGCCAGATACATATTTAAGGATATCGGTTACTACAAAGGCGGCGACCCTTGGTGTAGGTTTGGTGCTCATGTCTACTATGGTGTATTTCAGTAATGCCGATGTTACCTCACAGGCTTTTGTGATCATTTTATTTTTGTTCTTAACCGCACCGGTAAGTGCGCACCTTATAGGAAGGGCATCCTATTTTATTGGAGTAAAACTCTGGGATAAGTCGGTGATGGATGAATTAAGAGGAAAATATCAGAAGAATACACATATTCTGAAAAGTATTGTGGACGATACTCCCGAAGATAACGTGGATCACACGAAGATGGAAGATAAGTAATATTCTTAAGACGATTTTTTCTTCTTCTTTTTCATCTTATGTTCAATATATCCGAATACAAGGTTTATAATAAGGATTATACCACTAACGATCCCTAGTTCCGTAAACATTCCGAAGCCGGCGAGACAGCCTGATGCTGCGCTACACCATATGGTAGCCGCGGTAGTTAATCCTTTAACTTTTTTTCCTTTTTGAAGTATGGTGCCGGCTCCTATAAAGCCTATACCTACTACCACCTGTCCGAGTACCCGGGTGATGTCTACGTATTTATCGCCTTCAAATTCCATAGACATCAGGATGAATATACAGGCTCCAAGTGCTACCAGGGCGTTGGTTTTTAATCCGGCTTCCTTTCCCTGGGTTTCACGTTCAAGGCCAATAATTAATCCGGCAATGGTTGCCAGTGAAACTCTTAGTGCGAATGTTGTCCAATCCATATATTTCTATTGAATGTTTATTTTAGCCCTATGAAAAATCTTCCCTTAAAATTAGACAATAGACTTCAGAAGAGAAAAGAAGATGATTCTTTTAGGAAATTATTACCTATAACAAAGGGAGTTGATTTTTTCTCCAACGATTATTTAGGCTTTTCGAATTCCGAGTTTATAACTCAACGGGTTAATAAACTGATGAGTGATAATAATGCCATAAACGGAGCTACCGGCTCCAGGTTATTATCTGGGAATCACCCGGTTTTTAAAAAACTTGAAGACCAGTTGTCAGTTTTTCATAATTCCCCGGCCGCCCTGATCTTTAATTCGGGATATGATGCTAATCTTGGCTTTTTCTCGGCTGTTCCTCAGAAGAACGATATTATTTTTTATGACGAGTATTCACATGCATCGATAAGGGATGGTTTAAAAATGAGCCTGGCAAAAAGCTATAAATTCAGGCATAATGATCTGCAAGACCTTCAGGAGAAATTGAGCCGATTGTCTTTAAACAATGACGATTCTGAAATTTACCTAGTGACCGAATCGGTTTTTTCCATGGATGGCGATTCGCCAGATCTGTTACAATTACTGCAACTTTCAGAAAAATATAATGCAAATCTCGTGGTAGATGAAGCCCACGCTACAGGAGTCGTAGGGAATAAGGGTCAGGGCTTGGTTCAGGAGCTGGAAATAGAGCACCGGGTCTTTGCTCGTATCCATACCTTTGGTAAAGCTATGGGCTGCCATGGAGCTGTAATTCTTGGAAGTAAGGGCCTTAAAGATTACCTGGTAAATTTTTCCCGAAGTCTTATCTATACTACAGCCTTGCCTCCACATACCGTCAATACCATACTGGCGGCATACAGTTATCTTGAGACTGATCAGACACAATTAAAAAAGCTTAAGGAGAATATCAGGCATTTTAAAATAGAGGTTGAAAACAATGATTTGAAGGAGGTGTTTGTGGAAAGCGATTCAGCAATCCAGGTGTGCATAATCAAGGGAAATTCTAAAGTTAAATCGGCTGCAGAGAAACTTCAGAAAAATGGTTTCAATGTAAAGCCAATTCTTTCACCTACAGTTCCCAAAGGTAGCGAGAGGTTAAGATTTTGCGTGCATTCTTATAATTACCCGCATGAAATTTCGGAGGTCTTAAAAGTCTTAGGTAATTTTGCAGCAAAGAATAGATGATGCCGAAAACTTTCTTTGTTACCGGAATAGGTACTGAAGTAGGAAAAACCCTTGTTTCAGCCATACTCACCGAAGCTATGCAGGCCGATTACTGGAAGCCGGTACAGGCGGGAGATCTGGAAAATTCAGATACCCATAAACTGAAAAAACTGGTGAGTAATAAAGAAACACAATATTTCGATAATGCATGGTCGCTAAAAACACCTATGAGCCCACATGCAGCAGCAGAAATTGATGGTGTCGAGATCAAAGTGAAGGAAATAAAAAGACCTGAAACTGAAAAGGACCTGGTAATTGAAGGTGCCGGCGGGATCCTGGTACCTCTAAATGAGAGTGAAGTTATCGCCGACCTTATTTCTAAAGATGATGTGGTGATCCTTGTTTCCAGACATTATCTTGGTAGCATCAATCATACTTTGCTAAGTATCGAAGCTCTAAAAAACCGGGGAATCGAAAAGATAGGGGTGATTTTCAGCGGAAATGAACACCCTACAACTGAAGCAGCGATCATCAAAATGGGAGCTGTAAAAGTTATTGGTCGTATTGAAGAGGAACCTTATTTTGATGAAAGAGTAGTTTTGGAATATGCCGAAAAGTTCAGAAAAGAATTATGCGAGATATAGAACTAAAGGAATTGAGCTTAGCTGAAAGGGATAAAAAACATTTGTGGCATCCACTAACTCAGCATAAATTATCTCCAGAGATGCTGCCTATAAAAAAGGCAAGTGGCTGTCTTTTAACCGATGATAATGGGAAAAACTATATAGACGCTATTTCATCATGGTATACTGCGGTATACGGGCATTGCAATAAATTTATTACGAGCAGGGTTGCCGAACAAATGCAGAACCTGGATCAGGTTGTGTTTAGTGGTTTTACTCATGAACCTGCCATTAAATTGTCTGAGGAATTGGTCAGGATACTTCCAGAAGGTCAGCAGAAATTATTCTTTAATGACAACGGTTCCACGGCCACTGAGATTGGGATCAAAATGGCATTACAGTATCACCATAATTTAGGTAATGACCGTAAAGTGATGCTTGCTTTTGAAGAAGGATTCCACGGGGATACTTTCGGTGCGATGTCTGTATCTGGATTATCTGTTTATAATGGTGCTTTTGAGGATCATTTTATAAAAGTGAAGCGTATACCGGTTCCAACCGGGGAAAATAATCAGGAGTTAATTGAAATATTAAACAGGATTATTTCAGAAAATAGTATCGCCGGGTTTATTTATGAACCTTTGGTCCAGGGGGCGGCAGCTATGAAATTTCATGACCCCTCAGGACTGAACGAGATCCTAAGGGTTTGTACTGAAAATGATATCATTAAGGTAGCCGATGAGGTAATGACCGGTTTTGGGAAAACGGGAACATTTTTCGCTTCAGATCAAATTGAAGAAAAACCCGATGTGGTTTGTATGTCCAAGGCTTTAACTGCAGGTCTTCTACCAATGGGGCTGACTTCCTGTTCAAAGAAAATTTATGACGCCTTTTATTCTGATGATATAGCCAAAGGTTTGTTTCATGGACATACCTATACCGCAAATCCTCTGGCCTGTACGGCAGCGCTGGCCGCAGTTGAATTACTCGTTTCAGAAGAAATGCAGGAGAATATCCAGAGAATTTCCCATTTGAACACTGAATTCTGTGAGAAATTAAAGGATCATTCAAAAGTCAAAAATATCAGGTCTAAAGGAGTGATTATGGCTTTTGAGCTGGATGTGAAAATGGAGAGGTATGGAAATCTCAGGAATCAGCTTTTCAAATTCTTTATGGACAAAGGTGTGTTTCTGCGACCTTTGGGGAATACCATCTATATAGTTCCGCCTTACATTATTTCAAATGAGGAGATCGAAAGGGTTTATTCGGTGATCGAGGACTCTCTTGCTGCTTTTTAAAAAAAAATCCTTTTCTCATAATAATTATAAAATTCGGATTCAATTTTTATCTAATTTAGATAGGTTAATCTGAAAGTTATGATGCATCCGGATACCAGGCTGAAATGGATAAATGAGAAGAAAGGTTTTGGAGTAGTGGCTACCAGGTTTATCCCGAAAGGAACCATCACCTGGGTTCAGGATGAACTGGACATGGTATTTGCTCCCAATGAGCCTGAAAGTTTCAAACCACTAACCCTTAGCTTATTTGAAAAATACAGTTTCAGGAATAATAAAGGTGAACATATTCTTTGCTGGGACGTGGCCAAGTATATAAATCATAGTTTCAATTCCAATTGCCTTTCCACTGGCTATAATTTTGAAATTTCGGTGCGGGATATTACCGAAGGAGAAGAACTTACCGATGATTATGGATATTTGAATCTAAGCGAATCATTTATTCCCGAAGACGAGGGGTTTGAACGTAAAATTGTGAATCCTGATGATATTTTATATTTCTACAAAGATTGGGATGAAATCCTGAAACCCTTATTTCCAGAAATTTTGGAAGTAGCTCAACCATTATTTGATCTACTGGATAAGGAGATCCGGAAAGAAATTGCTCTGGTCGCTGCTGGAAAAAAGAAAATGTTATCTACAAAAAACCTCTATTTTCAACCTGAAAAAAGCAGAATTTAGTGACTTAAATTTAGCCAGAAGTTAATTCAGCCTTATTTTTGCTCAAAAAGCACGCTTTTGAAAGATCCGATTTCTATTACTTCCATAGGTGTAATTTCTCCCATGGGAGCGACTTCTGAGGAGATCTGGAATAATTACAGATCAGATAGACACTTCTTTACCGAAAATGATTTTGATGGAGTTTCATCATTGGCCGCTTCATTGCCGGCCGATATCAAGGTGAAAGTAGAGAATCTAAGGGGTGAAAATTCAAAATACAGGTATCTTGATAACTCTGTGCTTTATGCTATTCTTGCCGCGAGAGAGGCTTTTGGGCATAGAGAGATGCCAAACAGATCATCTGGAATTAATATTGGCAGCAGCCGTGGCGCTACAGGTCTTTTTGAAAAATATCATTCTGAATTTTTAAAAACCGGAAGGTCTTCTACCTATACATCGCCTTCAACCACTTTAGGAAATATTTCATCCTGGGTAGCTCAGGATCTTCAGCTAGAAGGTCCCGAATTCTCTCATAGTGTGACCTGTTCTACTGGAATGCATGCTATACTGAACGCCGTTGCCTGGATTAAAAGCGGAATGGCAGATGGTTTCCTGGCTGGCGGTAGCGAAGCCCCACTTACCGGATTTACGCTTTCTCAAATGAAAGCGATGAAAATTTATGCATCTCAACTTACAGATTTCCCATGTAAGTCTTTAGAAATGAATAAATCTGAAAATACTATGATCCTTGGTGAGGCTGCAGGTATAGTTGGTTTGGAAAAAGGTGTGAAGGATAAGTCTCTTGCTATCATTAAAGGAATTGGTTATGCCAACGAAAAATTAAAACACGGAGCCTCTCTTTCAAAAAATGGCAAATGTCTTCAGAAATCTATGAAAATGGCCGTGGGAGAGCTGGATTTGAATGAAATTGATGCTGTGGTAATGCACGCACCGGGAACGATAGGCGGAGATATGGCAGAAGTCAATGCTATTAAAAAAGTGTTTTCAACGAAACTTCCGGCAATGACGAGCAACAAATGGAAAACTGGCCATAGTTTTGCCGCCTCCGGAATATTAAGTTTACAAATGGCAGTGATGATGCTTAGGAATCAGGAGTTTTTACCTGTTCCTTTCTCAGAATTTCAACAACAACCGGATAAAATTGAAAATATTCTGGTAAATTCTGTCGGTTTCGGTGGAAATGCTGTTTCTATTTTAGTAGGAAGAAATTAAAAATTGTTAGCATCCCCGTTTATAAATCTTGTGATGCATTCCTGAATAAACACTAGTTTTCTTTATTTTTGAATACAAATCGAATTACATGGCACTAAAACACGACTGGACCAAAGAAGAAATCCTCGATATATATAATAAACCTTTTATGGAGTTACTTTACGAAGCGGCTACCGTACATCGTAAACATCATGATCCTAATACCGTTCAGGTATCTACTCTTTTATCAATAAAGACAGGTGGATGTCCTGAAGATTGTGGCTACTGCCCTCAGGCGGCCCGGTATCATACAGATCTTGAAGGTAACGACCTAATGAGTGTAAACCAGGTAAAAGCACAGGCTCTCAGGGCCAAAGCATCGGGAAGTTCCCGCGTATGCATGGGAGCAGCC
The DNA here is from genome assembly GCF_022489035.1 of Christiangramia lutea. Lineage (GTDB taxonomy): Bacteria > Bacteroidota > Bacteroidia > Flavobacteriales > Flavobacteriaceae > Christiangramia > Christiangramia lutea. Next base: position 691,188 of record NZ_JAKVTV010000001.1, on the reverse strand, counting down.
TGGAGGAACGTAAAGGATGGTGAGGAATTCGATAACGTATTAGAAATGGTGAGAACCATCAACAAACTGGATATGGAAGTTTGTTGCACATTGGGTATGCTTACCGAAAACCAGGCGCAAAGACTGGCGGAAGCTGGACTTTATGCGTATAATCATAACCTGGATTCTTCTGAAGAATATTATAAGGAGGTGATCTCTACACGTGGTTATCAGGACAGACTTGATACTATTGGAAATGTTAGAAAGACCAATGTCACGGTTTGTAGTGGTGGAATTATTGGTATGGGAGAAAGCGAAGCAGATCGAGCAGGGATGCTAGTGGCTCTATCCACTTTGAATCCGCAACCTGAATCTGTACCGATCAATGCTTTAGTTCCTGTAGAAGGAACGCCATTAGAAGAGCAGCAGCCGGTGCCAATCTGGGACATGATAAGAATGGTGGCGACCACGAGAATAGTAATGCCTGAAACCCAGGTGAGACTTTCAGCAGGAAGAACCCAGATGAGCAGAGAAGGGCAGGCGATGTGTTTCTTTGCAGGGGCGAATTCCATTTTTGCCGGGGATAAATTACTAACCACTCCAAATCCTGATGTGAATGAGGATATGGAAATGTTTAAAATGTTAGGTTTGAATCCGCAGAAAGCATTCGAGAAAAAATCTCAGCCGGAAAGTGTAGCTGCTGAAAATTCTCAATATCAAAGCCAGGGTGAAAAACCAAAATGGACGCGTCCTGCACATAAGATCGATAGAAACCTGGAGGCTCAGCAAAAGGCCAAAACCAAAGCCTAGGTTCTAAATTTTGAAACTGGATCTTCAAAATATTCCCAGACGAAAGAATCTTTCAAAAGAAGAATTTTTAAAGGAATATTTTATTCCGAAGAAACCGGTAATTATAGAAGACCTCACGGAAAACTGGTCTGCTTTTAAAAAATGGAATTTCGAATACTTCAAAAAAAAGGCAGGTGATATTGTTGTTCCGTTATATGACGGTAGTCCGGCCAAGGGAAGACAGAACTCGCATGGAGTGGCTAAAAGAATACCTTTTGGAGAATATATAGATATACTTCAAGAAGGTCCTACAGATTTAAGAATGTTCTTCTTTAACCTGGTTCAGAATTGTCCGGAGCTAATTGAAGATTTTGAGTATCCAGATCTGGGAGTGAAATTTTTTAAAAAACTGCCCGTTCTATTTGTGGGTGGTGAAGGTTCTAAAGTGGTGATGCATTATGATATGGATCTTGCGAACAATTTTCACTTTAACTTTATAGGTGAAAAAAAGGTGATCCTTTATCCCCCAGATCAAAGCGGGCTGCTTTATAAAGTGCCTTACTCTATTGTGAGTATGGAGATCATAGATATGGATGATCCCGACTTCGAAAAGTATCCAGCGTTATCTAAGGCAAAAGGGTTCGAGGCCAGGTTAAAACACGGGGATGCTTTGTATATCCCAAGTCATTGGTGGCATTTCATTAAATATGAGACAGCCAGCCTGTCCATGACCCTTAGATCTCTGCCCAGATCTCCTCGGAAAATTGCAGAGGTTCTGAACAATTTATTGTTCATTAGGAATTATGACAATATTATGAGGAAACTAAAGGGGCAGAAATGGATAGATTATAAGAATAGGTTGGCTATAGAGCGGACCCATCGGAATGCAGGAATCGAACATTGAGGAAAGAACAAATGGAACTGGAGAGAATCAAGAGAGTAAAAAGCATTTCAAAATCAGATTTTAAAAGGGATTTTGTTCAGCCGCAAATTCCAGTAGTCATAGAAAAGTTGATCGATGACTGGCCGGCTTATAAAAAATGGAATCTTGGTTATATAAGGCAAATAGCAGGAGATAGAACGGTTCCATTATATGATGACAGGCCAATAACCTCGGAATATAAATTCAATGAAGCTCATGCAGAGATGAAAATGAGTGAATATGTAGACCTTCTGGAATCTGGGCCTACCAATTATCGAATATTCCTTTATCATCTAATGAAGGAGGTTCCTGCGCTTCAGAAAGACTTTAGTTTTCCGGATGTAGGGCTAAGATTTCTCAAGCAGTTACCAATGTTGTTCTTTGGAGGAGAGGATTCTAGTGTTTTTATGCATTATGATATAGATTATGCTAATATTCTTCATTTCCATTTCCACGGAAAAAAACAATGTATTTTATTTCCGCCATCTGAAAGCAAACACTTATACAAAGTTCCGCATTCGCTGATCTCGAGAGAAGATATCGACTTTAATAATCCAGATTTTGAAAAATTCCCGGTTTTAAAAAAGGCGAGAGGATTTATTACTGAATTGAACCATGGTGAAACGCTTTATATGCCTGAAGGATACTGGCATCATATGACCTATTTAACTGCCGGTTTCTCCATGAGTCTAAGAGCAACTCCCAGAACGCTCACTAATTTTTCAAAAGCCGTGTATAATCTCATTTTTATGAGACATTTCGATAACTATATGAGAAAAATAAAAGGTCAGGAGTGGATAGATTACAAGAACAGGCTGGCAGTGGAACGAACCCATAAAAGGCATGATATTAATCTGTAATATCATTTACACAATCAAATACCAATTGAGATTCATAACCTTTTCTAAGTAGATGATCGGCAAGTTTTTTCTTCTTTTTAAATAAATTAGGTTCGCTTATTTTATCTGCCTTTTTTTCGGCCAGTTCATAAAGGGTTTTTCTGTAATCTGTTTCCTTTATTTCTGACAGGCCAAGTTTTATGATTGGTGAGGAAATATCGCGTTTTTTTAATTCCATTACGATCTTTTTCCTGCCCCATTTTTTCATTCTGAATTTTCCGCGTACAAAGCTTCGGGCAAAACGTTCCTCGTTCAGAAAGTTCTCCTGCATGAGTGAAATGATGATCTTTTCCTTGGCTTCAGGTATCATTCGCATCTCATTTAGTTTGTCTTCAACCTCTTTTTGAGAACGATCGCGATAGGCACAGAAGTGCATTAGCTTTTGGAGAGCTTCTTCTACAGTATGCGATTTTTGGTTATGCCTCATTTCCAGAAAGGAATTTCTTCATTCTAATAGACCAGAAAATAAGAGTAAACATCAACCATAGGCCGAAACAGATCACTTCTGCCGCAACAAGGTAAGATGTGCCTAAAATGTTCAGCTCTACCTTCTCACCGTAAAAGGTGAAGCCAAAGATCAGGGTGAGAATACTTGCCAGGATTGAAAATTTATTCATCGATCAAATATAAAATTTTGAAAGAAGCTGGATCGTTTTAGGGCATAAAAAAACGCCTTCCAATTGCTTGAAAGGCGTTTCTGTTATTTAATCACTTTCCCGTCTTTATCGTGAAAGTGGTACTCTAAATACGTGTAAGCATCGCGAGGTAAAATTTTCACCCATCTTTTGTGGTCTACAAACCACTTAGATCGGGGAGATGGAAAGCCTTTCGTTAAAAAGGCTGCAATAAAGGGGTGTGCGCTTAGCGTGATCTTTTTATGTTCTTTCTTGATCAGTTTTTCAAGGTCAACTTTGATCTTGTTCACCAAACTTATTGGTGCTTCAATTTCACCATTACCGTTTGGGTTTTCCTCACGGGTCTTGATGTTCATTTCTGGCCTTACGCGCTGTCTCGTAATTTGTACTAATCCAAACTTACTTGGAGGCAAAATTTTATGTTTTGCTCTGTCGTCACTCATTTCATTTCGAAGGTGATCATAAAGCTTCTTTCTGTTCTCAGCTTTATTCATGTCTATGAAGTCTACCACGATAATTCCTCCCATATCACGAAGTCGTAACTGGCGGGCAATTTCGGTGGCACTAATCATATTCACCTCTAGAGCGGTATCTTCCTGGTTCTTGGATTTATTAGAACGGTTTCCGCTGTTCACGTCTATAACGTGCATGGCTTCGGTATGTTCTATTACCAGGTAGGCGCCTTTACTCATGGAAACGGTGCGCCCAAAGGAAGTTTTAATCTGTCTTTCGATACCATTCTTCTCGAAAATGGGTTGGTTGGATTGATGCAATTTTACGATTGATTCTTTTTCTGGAGCGATCTCGCTCACATAATCTTTAATTTGTGTATAAAGCGTTTCATCATCCACGCAAATGGAGGTAAAAGAGTCATTAAAAATGTCTCTTAACAGGGAAGAAGCCCTGTTCAATTCTCCTAATACTTTCGAGGGATGATGCGGCTTATACAATTTTTTACACATGGCTGTCCAGCGGCCTACTAAATTTTGTAGATCTCTGTCCAGTTCTGCTACTTTTTTGCCTTCGGCTACGGTTCTTACAATAACCCCAAAACCTTTGGGTTTAATGCTTTTTACCAATCTCTTTAGGCGTTCCTTTTCGTCTTTGCTTTCAATTTTCTGAGAAACTGAAATTCGGTTTGAAAAAGGAACTAATACAATATAACGGCCGGGAAGTGATAGCTCTGAGCTAATTCTCGGGCCTTTTGTAGAGATAGGTTCTTTTACGATTTGAACCAGCAGCGACTGATTTGATTTTAAGACATCGGCAATAGAGCCGTTTTTGTCTATGTCTTTTTCAAAAGAAAAATTCTTTAAAGAATAATCTTTCAATTTACCTGTGCTTACACGTTTTATGAACTTCAATAAAGAAGATACCTGGGGTCCCAGATCATGATAGTGTAAAAAACCATCTTTCTCATAGCCAACATTCACGAATGCGGCGTTTAACCCAGGTACAGCTTTTCGAATCTTAGCGATATAGATATCACCAACATTGAATTTGTTGCTGTCTTCCTCTTTGTTGAGTTCAATAAGTTTTCCATCTTTTAATAAGGCAAAATCTACAGCAGAAGGTTCGGACCTGATAATTAATTCTTTGTCCACACTTCCAGATTTTTTATCCATATCTGTCTTTAAACAAACATAGATGGATTAAACATTATTTTTTCACAGGTTTTTAATCCTGAAGAAACCACAACGACATAAAATTCTGTCGGGGGTTTCGATTTCAAAGAACGATTTAAATAAAAAAAGTAGTTGTCACACTACTTTTTCTTGTGGCGATTAGCTCTTCTTCTTTTCTTACGCTTGTGCGTAGCCACCTTGTGTCTTTTTCTTTTCTTACCACTTGGCATAGTGCAATATCATTTAAATTAATAAAAAGTTGTTTGAGTCCCCGCAAAGCGGGAAAACTCAATTATTTTACTTCAACATTCGTTTTCACACCTTCAACAAAGATCTTTGCTGGCTTGAATGCCGGAATGTTGTGTGCTGGAATCTTAATAGTTGTGTTCTTGGAAATGTTTCTACCGGTTTTCTCAGCTCTTGTTTTTACAACAAAGCTTCCAAAACCACGAAGGTAAACGTTATCTCCGCTTTCAAGAGAAGTTTTCACCTCGTCCATAAAAGATTCGATAGTAGCTTGTACGTCTCCTTTTTCCATTCCTAATTTTTCTGAAATGTTTGCTACGATATCTGCTTTCGTCATTTTCGTGCTATTTAAAATTATTAATTGGGGTTTCAATTTTTCAAGGGGGCAAATATAAGAATTAAATCTGCAATATTTCAAACCTAATTCACTAATAATAACGGAATAAACTCCTATTATTGTGAAGATTCAATATTTACTATGGTTTTTTCCAACAGACTGAGGCTTTGGTACTTGCAAAATAAACGTGATCTGCCATGGAGAAATACTCATGAACCGTACCAAATTTGGCTCAGTGAAATTATACTTCAGCAAACGCGAATAGAGCAGGGTTTGCCCTATTATAATAAGTTTATTGATGCTTATCCTACAGTTTTTGATCTGGCGAACGCACCCGCAGATGAAGTGCTTAAACTCTGGCAGGGTCTGGGGTATTACTCCAGGGCAAGAAATCTCCATGAATCTGCAAAATATGTAGCTTCAGAGCTAGAAGGGATCTTCCCTCAAAATTATAAAGGACTGCTGAGATTAAAAGGAGTTGGGGATTATACAGCCAGTGCAATTGCCTCCTTTTGCTATAATGAACCCGTTGCCGTGGTTGATGGAAATGTTTACCGCGTTCTTTCACGTGTTTTTGGTATTGATACCCCTATTAATAGTACTACCGGAATCAAGGAATTTAAAAAGCTAGCTCAGGAATTACTTGATAAAGAGGATCCTGCGACCTTCAACCAGGCGCTTATGGAGTTTGGAGCTATTCAGTGTAAACCGCAGAATCCATTATGTGAGACCTGTCCTTTTAATGACAAATGTCTCGCCTTAAAGGATGATCGAATAAAAGAGCTGCCGGTAAAACTTAAGAAAACTAAGGTCAGGAAACGTTATTTTAATTATTTGGTCTTTGATATTAATAAAAACAAGACGATCCTTGAACAGCGTTCGGGAAAAGGTATTTGGAATGGATTGTATCAATTTCCCCTGGTAGAATCGAATAAGTTAATTACTGAGGAGGAATTAAAAAACCTTGAAGATTTTCAGAAGCTTGTCGATAATAGTCAATTTTCAATGGAGCTTTATAATGAGGAACCGGTGGTACATAAGCTTTCCCATCAGCATCTTTTTACCAGGTTCTGGCTGATTAACATAAATGAAGGTCAGCAAGAAGCGGTGAAGCTGGAAAATGTTTTGGAATATCCGGTACCTGTGCTTATTGGAAATTTTCTGAATGAATATCTTCCAGATGACTATAAATAGAAGCTTGTTTATATCTTTGCTCGTTTTTGCGTATCCCGCTGAAAAATTTTAGTATTTTAGAGTATATTTTAATCCAAAAAGCCGTTTTTTCGGTCTTAAAAAAGTTAAGTAATGACAGGTACATTGAACAAAGTAATGTTAATAGGGCATACCGGCGATGACGTTAAAATGCATTATTTTGAAGGAGGAGGCTCAATTGGCCGATTTCCGCTGGCTACTAATGAAAGCTATACCAACAGGACAACTGGTGAGAGGGTGACCAACACCGAGTGGCATAACGTAGTAGTTAGAAATAAAGCTGCTGAAGTTTGTGAAAAATACCTGAAAAAAGGCGATAAGGTATACGTGGAAGGACGTATTAAAACCCGTAAATGGCAGGATGAACAAGGGAATGAAAAATATTCTACTGAAATTCATTGTACAGAGTTTACATTTTTAACTCCTAAGAATGAATCTGGAGCTGAACCGTCTGGAAATTCAAGTTCACAGATGGCGGGAACAAGGCCTTCTAAGCCGAAAAGCGATAACTTTGCCAGTAAGAATGAATCTTTCTCTCAGGAAGAAGAGGAAGATGATTTGCCATTCTAAGTTTAACTAAAATCTTTGTCTTTGGATTCGGAACCTCCCAGTTTGCTTTTGTTGTGGACCACAATGGGAATTACCCATCTTATCAGCTTGATATTTTTATTCGTGCTATTGCTTTGTTCTGCTCTAATTTCTGGAGCAGAGGTGGCATTCTTTTCCCTCACTCCGGCTAATTTTATTACCGAAGATGGAAAAAGGTCTAAAACCCAGAATATCGTAATCAATCTGCTGGAGAAGCCAAAAAAGCTTCTGGCTACCATTCTGGTGGCGAATAACTTTATTAACATTGCTATTGTGCTGCTTTTTGATAATCTGGCCGATGATCTTTTTGCAGATGTGAACACAGAATTTTATGGAATAGATCTGCGTTTTCTTTTTGAAGTGGGATTGGTGACTTTCCTCATCTTATTGTTTGGAGAGATACTACCTAAGGTTTATGCGAGCAGGAATAAGGTACAGTTTTCGAATTTCATGGCCTATCCAATTAATTTCCTTGATAGCCTGTTCTCTCCTTTAAGTACTCCTATGCGAGCAGTGACCCTTTATTTTCATGAAAAACTTGGGAAACAGCGTTCATTCATTAGCGTTGACCACTTATCCCAGGCACTCGAACTTACCAGCGAGGAAGATACTACCAGGGAAGAGCAAAGAATTCTGCAGGGTATTGTTAGTTTTGGGAATACAGATACTAAACAGGTCATGCGGCCAAGAATGGATATTTTTGCTTTAAATGAAGAAAGTTCATTTTTAGAGATATTCCCTGAAATTATTGAAAATGGATATTCCAGAATCCCGGTTTTTCGGGAAAATGTGGATAACGTGATCGGTATTCTTTACATCAAGGATCTTTTGCCGTATCTAAATGAAAAGAAATTTGAGTGGACGAGTCTTTTAAGAGAACCTTATTTTGTACCCGAAAATAAAAAGCTTGATGATCTGCTCAACGAATTCAAGGATAAGAAAAACCACCTTGCCATCGTTGTAGATGAATATGGAGGAACCAGCGGACTCATTTCACTTGAAGATATTATCGAAGAGATCGTTGGTGACATCAGTGACGAATTTGATGATGAGGACCTGATCTATTCCAAGCTGGATGAAAATAATTTTGTCTTTGAAGGAAAAACTCCGCTAAAGGATTTTTATAAGATCGCTAAAATTGAAGACCCAACCGTGTTTGAAGATCAGAAGGGTGAAGCAGACACGATGGCCGGCTTTCTATTGGAGATATCTGGAGGCTTCCCCAAGAAGAACGATGTGATCATTTTCCTGAATTATTCCTTTAAAATTGAAGTGATCGACGATAAACGAATTAAGCAAATAAAACTGAGTATCGATACGGTATGAGGCAGTTAGCAATCCTCTTGTTAATAACCATTTTATGTTTTTCCTGCAAAGATGATCCCAGGCCGAAACCAAAGGGATTTCTAGCTCTGGAATATCCGGAAGCCAAATATGAGAGAATAGATATTGGTTGCCCTTATACTTTTGAAAAGAATGTCATTGCAGAGGTTTCACCTTCTCGAAATAGAGTCCCCTGCTGGATACAGTTGGATTATACGAATATGAAAGGTTCTATTTTTATAACTTACCAGCCGGTAAGAAATAATCTGGATTCATTGCTTACAGATGCACAGAAGCTGCCTCTTCAGCATACGATTAAGGCTGATGTTATTGAGGGCGATATTTATACTAATGATATTCATAAAACCTATGGAATGTTTTATGAAGTTAACGGGGATGCTGCATCCCAGGCTCAGTTCTATCTCACAGATTCAACCGATCATTTTCTAACTGGATCCATTTATTTTCAGAGTCTTCCAAATTTCGATTCTATTGTTCCTGCTGCAGATTATTTAAAGAAAGATATCAGGCGTTTAATGGAAAGTCTTCGCTGGAATTATTAACAACGACTGTTTGTAACATATTCAACTGATAGGTTAAAGTATTAACAATAATCTTTATAATTGTCATATAAACTAAAAATATAGCAATTATGAAGCAATTTTCTTTGAGTTATTTCAAAGTTTTTTTCTTGCTGCTTAGTCCTTCTTTGCTTTTTTCACAAGAAGTAATTGAGGGGAGAACTATTAACGAGGCTACCGGAGAAGTTGTGCCTTTTGTTAATGTAATAGAGAAAGGAACAAGTAATGGAACTACCAGTGACTTCGAAGGTAATTTTTCCCTTAGCGTCGAGTCACTCCCCACAACTTTGGTGTTCTCCTATTTGGGTTTTGAAACTCAGGAGATTAGTATTAGTGATACATCGCCTATAACTGTAGAAATGAGCGAATCTGCTGCAGCTTTAGATGAGGTTGTTGTAACCGGTTTAGCTTCCTCAACTAAACGGGCAAATGCAGCAAATGCCGTAGCATCGGTTTCTGCCGAAGAATTAACAGGCGTTACTGTGCAATCTGGATTGGATGGAGCGCTTTCCGGTAAATTTAATGGTGCGGAGATAAAGGCCAATTCCGGTGCGCCGGGAGGTGGAATCTCTATGCGATTAAGAGGTGTAACCTCTATTTTTGGAGATCAACAACCCCTTTTTATTGTGGATGGTGTTTATGTGGATAACTCTTCCATAGGGTTAGGTAACAATATTGTTAGCCAGGCCGCCGGGGGAGGAAATCCTTCAACTAATCAGGACGATGCATCAAACCGTATTGCCGATATAGATCCAGAAGATATTGAAAGTGTTGAAATTCTTAAAGGAGCTTCTGCCGCAGCTATTTATGGTTCACGAGCGGCCGGAGGTGTTGTGATCATAACCACTAAAAGAGGTAAACTTGGAAAGCCAAGAGTTTCGTTTTCTCAGGTAGTGGGTCTTAGAAGTCCTACCCAGTTGCTTGGTTTGAGAGATTACACCCAGGAGCAAATTACAGCTTTAGGAGGTCCAGTTAACCCGGTATTAAACGATTACGAAGCAGAACTTTTTGATAACACAGTTGTTTCGTCTACAACTCGTTTCTCTACCTCAGGTGCAAATGAAAAGACCGATTATTTTTTCGGAGTTACTCATAGGGATGAGCCGGGATTAGTGGATAATACTGGATATAAAAAGAGTTCTGTTAGATTGAATATCGGTCAGCGGTTTAATGACTGGTTAGACCTTTACATTACCAGTAATTATATTAATTCAGAGTCTGACAGAGGGTTCTTTAACAACGGTAATGCCAACAGAACTGTTGGTTATGCTTTAGCATTCACTTACCCATGGGAAGATCTTTATCCTGTTGATGGAGTTTATCCTCCTGGAGGTGCAGGATCTAACGTTCTTGAAACAGTTGCTTTAACCACTAACAAGGAAGAGGTGAACCGTTTTATTGGAAGTGCCAAGACGAATATTAAACTTCTAACAGGGGATTTTCAAAGACTAAAGCTTGTGCTTGAAGGCGGTTTTGATCAATATACCTTAAGAACCACGAGCATTTTCCCACGAGGGCTTACCTATTTTAGAGATCCTACATCTTTAGGTGGTGTTTCTATTTCGGGTACCACCATTAATACGAATTATAACCTTTCCGCATTCCTTGTTCATAATCTGGACCTAGATAACGGACTTTCTTTTACCACGCAAGCTGGTAGTTTTCTTCAGGATTTTAACAGGAATACGGTTATAACAATTGCCACCGGTTTAAATGGTTCACAAACCAATTTAGGTCAGTCTACCAATGTTTCAACTAACCAGACTATTCAGCCGCAAAGGGATAAAGGTTTCTTTGTACAGGAAGAGATCAATTTCAGAGACCAGATCATTGGTACGGTTGGATTACGAGGAGATAAATCAACAAATAACGGTGATGCTAACGAAATGTATTACTATCCAAAGGCTAACCTGGCAGTGAATCTACATCAGTTCGATTTCTGGAGCGGTGAAACGGTAAGTATGCTTAAGCCTAGGATTGCTTATGGAGAGGCCGGACGTTTTCCTAACTTCAATGACCGTTTTTCTCTAATGAACGCTCAGTTTATTGGTGGAAGTTCAGGGCTTAGTCCTGCAAACCTAAGAGGAAACCCAGATATTGGTCCTGAGAGACAAACAGAACTAGAATATGGTCTGGACTTCGGTTTATTCGATAACAGGCTGGACTTTTCAGTTTCATTTTATAACAAGGCCATCAAAGATCTGTTAATCCAGTCTGATGTTCCAACGTCCTCTGGTTTTACAACTAAAGTGGTTAACGGTGGAGAGCTAGAAAACCGTGGAGTGGAATTGGGTCTTAACGCCATTGTTATGGAAAGAGATAATTTCTCCTGGAATGCGAATTTCAAGTGGTGGAAAAATACATCTGAAGTAACCAGTCTTGATGTTCCTGCCTTTACCGAGGGTGGCTTCGCTGCTTCCCTGGGTACTTTCCTTATTCAGGAAGGAAAGAGCGCAACTCAAATTGTAGGTACCTACGATGCTTCAGCATTTACAGCTGAGGAGATAGCTGAAAGGGATCCTGAAGGAGACGGTTTCTTTGTATATGGAAATGCTGAGCCAGATTTTCAAATGTCATGGTACAATGAGATCAGCTATAAAAATTTCGACTTTACCTTTCTGTGGCACTGGAAGCAAGGTGGGGATAATATAAATTTAACTACCTTGTTGTATGACCTTGCTGGAACAACCTGGGATTATAATGATACTGGTTTAGATCCAAGTGGAGAACTTTCTAATGGTGATTACAGGGCAAGTCAGGGATTTGTAAACCCAGATCCGTTCATTGAAGATGCGGGTTATTTTAAATTGAGGGAAGTTGGTCTGTTCTATACATTGCCAGATGACCTTATCAAGTATACCAAGAACATTAAAGTTGGAATTTCAGGTAGAAACCTGATCAATATTTTCGACTATAATAGTTATGATCCTGAAGTTTCCAACTTTGGAAATAATGTACTGGCAAACAACGTAGAGGTAACACCATATCCAGCCTCGAAATTTGTCAATTTTCACCTAAATGTAAACTTCTAAAAGAAAACAATTATGAATAAAATATCAATAACCTTCATCTTTATGTTTGCAGTTATGCTCTTCTCGAGCTGCGACCTGGATGAAATAGAAAATCCAAATGCGCCTACAGTTAGTAGTTTTTCTGAAGGTGCCAGTGAGGCCGATATTCAGTTGTTAGCAACCGGTTTAGAAGCTATTATGCGGAGTGATCTAGAGTTTCATTATGACACTGTTAGTATTCTGGGAAGAGAATACTATGATCTTACTGGGGTGGACCCGCGTTATACAGGCGAGCTTTTGAAAGGCCCCCTTGATAATAACGGATTTTTAACCACAAGATCCTATGCGGCCTGGTATAAGGTTGTAAAATCGGCTAATATCCTTATTGAGGCAGTTGCAAATTCTGCAGCTGGTTTTGACGATCAGCAGAAAAATAGCTATTTCGGATATGCTAAAACCTTAAAAGCCTATGCTTTACTAATGGTCGCAAACAGGCAATATACCAATGGTATACGCCTGGATGTGGAAGATCCGGACAATCTCGGTCCCAATGTAGATTATGATGCTGCTTTAGACGGGATTATGAGCTTGCTAAATGAGGCTAATTCAGATCTTTCAAATGCTTCTGAAGATTTTGTGGATCTTAGTTCTGGGTTTGAAGGCTTCGATACTGCTTCATCATTCAATGAATTTAATCGTGCGGTAGCGGCCAGGGTAGCGCTTTACCAGGGGAATGACCAGATGGCTTTAAGTTTACTGGAAGATTCATTTATGGACCTAGATGGGGACCTGTATGCCGGACCAGCTCATATTTTTGGTTTAACCGGTAACGATATAGTTAATAATCAATTTCATGTTCCGTTGCAGTCTGGTCAGGAGTTCATGGCTCATGATTCATGGGTTGAAGATGCTGAAGCCGGAGACACCAGGGTAGATGAGAAAGTAGTTGAGCTTCCCGGAGGAACCATGTTCGACGGACTGTCTGCAGATTACCAGGTGGCTGTTTATGATAGCAATATAGATCCTGTTTATTTAATCAGGAATGAAGAACTAATTCTTATCTATGCTGAAGCGAATATCGGTGTGAACAATGATGAAGCTGTAGACGCGATCAATATAATTAGAAATGCTGCCGGACTTTCAGATTATTCGGGAAGTACAGATGATAGCAGTCTGCTTGATGAGGTCTTAAAGCAAAGAAGGTATTCCCTTTTCGCTGAAGGGCATAGGTGGGTAGACCTAAGAAGACTTGATATGCTGAACCAGGAAAACATTCCTTTAGACCGTACCGGAGATAATATTATTTCAGCATTCCCTACACCATTTACCGAGCAGTTAAACTAGTTTTATTTAAAAGTTTTTAAAACCCCAACAAGAGTTGGGGTTTTTTCTTTAGAAACCATTCCGAAGGTATATCTTCGCGCAATTAAAATTTGGTCGCTTTGAAGAATTTGAAATGGATCTATCTTATTGCTCTCTCCATTGTATGGGGAAGCTCTTTTATTCTTATAAAAAAGTCCCTGGTAGGCCTTACTCCGCTTCAGGTTGGAAGTTTCAGGATCATATTTGCGGCTATTTTTCTTTTAATTTTCGGATTTGGAAAACTTAAAAGCATCAAATTAAAGCAATGGAAATGGATTACTATTTCCGGCCTTCTTGGCTCTTTCTTTCCGGTATATTTCTTTGCCTTTGCTGAAACTGAGATAGACAGTGCAATTGCTTCCATATTAAATGCGACCACTCCTTTGTTGACCATGACCTTTGGATTTTTATTTTTCAGAGCCTTGTTGAGCTTTAATAAGGTTGTAGGTGTTTTGATTGGGCTTGCTGGTACTCTTGGTTTAATTTTGAGCGGGGCAAGTATAAACCCAGATCAGAATTATTGGTTTTCTCTTTTGGTGATCTCTGCAACTGTTTGCTATGCCTTTAATGTGAATATTTTAAAGACCTACCTGAATGATGTTTCGGTGTTGGGGCTTACTACCGGTAGTTTTACGGTTTTGCTAATTCCGGCTCTTATTGTGCTTTATTTGACCGGATTCTTTGAAATGGAGCAATTTACCTCGGAAACGAAACTTTCCCTGGTTTATATCTCTATTCTGGGAGTTGTGAATACTGGGCTGGCCAAGATTATATTCAACAGACTGGTGCAGATCTCAGACCCGGTTTTCACCTCTTCAGTAACTTATACAATCCCGGTTGTGGCAGTAGGTTGGGGAATTCTGGACGGAGAGATATTCAGTTTTTGGCAAATAATATCCGCACTAGTGATCCTGGTGGGTGTTTTCATAGTTAATAGGTCCAAGCGATTGATGTCTGGTTTCAGTAATAAAAGGAATAAAAAAAGCCCCGCTGGTAGCGAGGCTTTGTAATTGATCCTATAAAAATTTATTCCGTAGAAAAATCTTCTTCAGAAACTCCTTCGTTGATCTTGATCTCAGAAACTTCAAATTCGAATGATTGTGGCCCCATGCTCTGAGCGATCATAAACGGGAATTTAACTCCGCTTACTTCTCTGTAATCGCTGAATGTAGAAGGAATGCTCATGGTTTGACCGGCCTGAGTGACCGTTTTAACCGATTTCAGTTTCAATCCGCTTTCAACAGAATAATAACTGGTGTTATTTTCATCCATTTTTACTACATAAGCGTCTTCGCCATTAACCTGCTCGATACCGGTAACCTTTGCGTCGTTGACACTTAGTTCCGGAAAAGGATTAGCGTCTACTTTAGCAGCTTCGATCTGTTCTTCATTATAAGGTATTTTCTGTCCCTGAGCCATCACAAAACCAGACTCACCATCAAAAACCTGTTTATTCATTACATTTCCGTTCATGGAAACAGCCTGGTAAGATTTACCATCGGTGGTTTGCTTAGATTCAAGATCCAACTTCATCCCCTGAATTTCTGCAGATGCACGCATCAGCATACTGTTCACAGATTCTACTGCTTCTTTTCCTCCAATAGCCTCGATATAATTTGAAAAAACTTTTTCAGAAGTAACTGAAGCGTCTACTGTTTTTTCTGCTGGTTTTTCTGTCTTTTCACCAAATCTGTTATAATAATTGATAGGAATATTCTTACCGTTATAGGTCATTTTCTCGAGATTTTCTAAAACCTCAGAACCTTTCCCGGCGATTACTATTCTTGAATTGTCCACCATAAAATATTTCTGGGCAACTCTTTGCACATCTTCTTTGGTTACTTCATCGATCTTTTCAAGATACTCTTCATAGAAATTGTCGTCAAGGTCTTCAGTTTCAATTTCCATCGCGAAATTTGCAATAGTTGAAGGTTGTTCTAGGGAAAGAACGAAATCTCCGGTAATCTTTGCTTTAGCATTCGCTAGTTCCTTATCTGTTACCTGTTCGTTTCTAATCTTATAGATCTCATCAAGGAAAGCAACTACAGAACTATCTGTTACTTCATTTCTAACGCTTGCACTGGCTACGAAAGTAGAAGCATATTTGTCATTTCCTGTACTGGAATAAGCTCCATAAGTATAACCTTTATCTTCACGAAGGTTAAGAAAAAGTCTGGCTTCACCACCTCCACCTAAGATTTTGTTCGCTACAAGAACCGGGAAATAATCATCATCTTTTTTCTTAAGGTTTATCGTGTTCACTACAGCGATCTCACTCTGAACCGCATTTGGCATGTTTACGAAATCGATCTCCATTTTTTCTACATTGGAAACTTCGGGTAAGTTTGCTTCTGGAGTAGCGTTTCCTTTCCAGCTCGAAAAGTTCTTTTTTACAAGATCTTTAACCTCGTCTTCGTCTACATCTCCAACAACAACCAAATAGGCATTCTTAGGGGAAAACCATTTACTGTAGTATGATTTTACATCATCAAGTTCAATAGAATTCACTGTTTCCTGGGTGGAAAATTCACCGTATGGGTGATCTTTGCCATAAGCAAGTGCAGAACGAACTCTTCTTGCATTGTAGGAAACATCTTTTTCGCTACTTTTTAGACCATCTATAGTTCGGGCTTTGGATTTATCGAACTCTTCCTGTGTAAATTCAGCATTTATCATTCCGTCTGCCATTAAAGCCAGTACTTCAGGGAAATACTTGGAAAGAGTATTTGCGCTTGCACCTCCTGAATAGAAGTTAAGTCTTGCTCCCAGGTAATCAACCTTTTCGTTGAACTCGTCTTTAGACATATTCTTGGTACCTGTACCTAAAAGGTCTCCGGTAAGGCCAGATACACCAGCTTTTGTACCTTCAACATGCGGTGGATTGTCAAATCTAAGGGACATAGCTACACGAGGTAGTTTGTGGTTCTCGACGATCATTACCTGTAATCCGTTATCCAGATCAAAGGTTTCAGGTTCGTCTACATTCACTTTTGGTGCAGGTCCCGGCTCGGGCATTTTACTGCGGTCTATTTGAGCTGAAACTCCAACAGACAGGGTTAATACTGCTGCAAGAGTTAATATATTTTTTCTCATTATCTTCAATTTAAGTTTTATTATTCTGCTTGATCGCTAGCAGGTAAATACTCTAATACTACTCTCTGGTTCGGCTTTAGGTAATCATTGGCCACTCTCTTGATATCTTCACGAGTAATGGAACGGTAGATCTCGATCTCATCATTAATAAGGTCTGTATCACCATATAATAAATAATTTCTGGCCAGTGAATTCGCAATTCCGGCAACGCTGGAGTTAGAATTTACAAAGCTGTTTTCCGCTTTATTCTGAAGTTTTTGAAAATCGCTTTCTGAGATCATTTGTTCTCTAAGTTTTGCAATTTCTTCCTCAATTTCAGTGTTCAAAGTTTCCAGAGAAGTTTCGCCTAACGGAATTCCAAATATCAGATACATTCCATAATCTTCTTGCTCCAGGTTGAATGCACCTACCTGCAAAGCTTGCTTTTGTTCATCTACAAGTTTCTTGTATAATTTAGAGCTGTTACCATTGCTTAGGTAATCTGAGATCATATTAAGGACATAAGAATCTTTTTTAGTGAAAGAAGGAGTTCTGTATCCAATTACAGAGGCTGGAATCTGAATATTAGAATCGTAAGCTTTTGCATTTATCTGTTCTGTGATAGGATCTTCTTCCGGGTAATTTCTGGTTATCTCTTCACCTTTTTCAATTGGTCCAAAATAATCCTTGATCATTTTTTTGGTTTCGTCTATTTCAATATCACCTGCAACCACTAAAACCGCGTTATTAGGAACGTAGTATTTATCGAAATAAGCTTTGAATTCATCAAGAGTAGCCGCATCCAGATCTTCCATGTAGCCAACATTAGGATCTTTGTATGGGTGTTTTTCAAACATGTTTGCTTGCATAGACTGCAAAAGATTTCCGTAAGGTGAATTATCATAACGAAGTCTTCTTTCTTCCTTCACCACATCATTCTGAGTGTCTACACCTTTCTGCCCAATGATAGGATGCATCATTCTTTCAGATTCCATCCATAAGCCTAGTTCTAGATTGTTAGAAGGAAATACTTCATAATAATAGGTTCTGTCCTGGCTGGTATTGGCATTATTGCTTCCGCCATGGGAGCTTACGATCTCAAACCACTTTCCGTTCGGGATATTTTCAGTTCCCTCAAAAAGCAGGTGTTCAAAAAAGTGAGCCATTCCGGTTCTGCCATCTTCACGATCTTTTCCTCCAACGTGATACATTACAGAAGTTGTAACAACCGGAGCAGAGTTGTCCTGGTGCAGGATCACGTGCAACCCGTTGTCTAAATCATACTCAGTGAATTCCACTTCCTGAGCAAAACCTACAATTCCTACAAAGAAAAAGCAGGCAACAAGTTTTAATTTGTTAATCATTTTAAATAGTTTTTTTTCAGTTACCAATATTGGTAACGTTTACGGCTGAAAAGTTACAAGTTTTAAGCTGAAATAACGCCTTTATTTGAAATGTGTTAAAATTAACATGCTATTAAGGTAAAAACCGACACATTTTTAGGAAATTTACTTTGAAAAATGTCAAAATGCTATGGGAAAATTCAGTATTCCGATAAAATATGGAGTTGCGATCGCCGCTGGTCTTATTGCTTATTTTTTAATTCTTTCTCTTTTTGGAGCTCATGCTAATCCTATTTTCAGTCTTTTTAATGGAGTGATCATGGGTTACGGTATGTTTGAAGCAATCAAGCACTACCGTTTAAAAAAAGCAAATAAATTCAAGTACCAGAAAGGTTTTATGGCCTGTTTGCTTACAGGATTTAATGCAACGATAATTTTTACGATTTTCTTTGGGTTGTACGCAACGGAATTCAATCCGGGCTTTCTGGATGATTTGATTACAGTATGGATCACAGATTACAATACCAATATTGGAATCGTTCTTTTCGTAGTTGCGGTAATGGGTTTTGCTACAAGCCTCGTTCTAACGCTGGCTTATATGCAGTTGTTTAAAAATTCCTGGAATACCAAAGAGGCTAAAAAACATACTTTATAACATCAGGTTGCCAGGACAAAAAACTTTGTCAATTAATTAATTAGAATTATATTTGCACCCGCTTACGTGGAAACGTGAGTAAATTTTTAAGTATTTAAATAATTAATTATACGCTATGTACGCAATTGTAGAGATAGCAGGGCAGCAATTTAAAGTTGCAAAAGACCAGAAGGTTTTTGTAAACCGTTTAGCAGGAGAAGAAGGAGATAGCATTTCTTTCGATAAAGTTCTTCTAACTGCAGATGGAGACAATGTAACCGTTGGCGCCCCGGCTATAGAAGGTGCTCTAGTTGGAGCAAAGATCAACCGTCACTTAAAAGGTGATAAAGTGGTTGTTTTCAAAAAGAAAAGACGTAAAGGTTACCGTGTAAAGAACGGTCACAGACAAGCCCTTACCGAAATTCTTATTGAAGGGATCGACCTTAAAGGAGGTAAAAAAGCTTCTACTAAAAAGGATGAGCCTAAGAAAGAAGAAGCAAAAAAAGAAACTAAGAAGACTGAAACTAAATCTGATAAGAAATCAGATGATCTTAGTAAGCACACTGTAGTCGAGCTAAGAGAGATGGCTAAAGATAAAGGCATCGAAGGTTACTCTTCTATGAAGAAAGCAGAATTAATTGCTGCATTAAGCTAAATTTAAACTACTAAAAACGAAATAAGATGGCACATAAAAAAGGAGTTGGTAGTTCCAAGAACGGTAGAGAATCAGAATCGAAACGCTTAGGTGTGAAGATTTTCGGAGGACAGGCTGCTGTTGCTGGAAACATCCTAGTAAGACAAAGAGGTTTTACACATCGTCCAGGAGATAATGTGTATGCTGGTAAAGATCATACTTTACATGCCAAAGTTGATGGTACTGTAAAATTCACTAAGAAGAAAGATGATAAATCTTATGTTTCTATTGAGCCTTTCCAGGCTTAATTGAGCAGATGTATATAAAGAAACCCTTTCCAGTTGGAGAGGGTTTTTTTATGCTTCAATTTATTTTGTTTAACTTTAAAAATAAAAAATTAAACAAATGAGTGTAACTAGAGAATATAATTTTTCAGAAAGAGAAACAGAAAGGATCATTTCTATGGCCTGGGAAGACCGAACAACTTTTGAAGCTATTGAATACCAATTCGGTCTTTCAGAAAAGGAAGTGATCAAATTCATGAAAGAGCAAATGCATCCCCGGAACTGGAGAAAATGGAGGGCACGGGTTCAGGGGCGTAAAACAAAGCACGAAAAGCTAAGGAAAGACGAAGTGAAAAGATTTAAAAGTAGCGCACAGCGACAGATTACCGGTAACAGGATCTCCAAGAAAAAATACTAGTCTTATATTTATTCTTCTAAATTAAAAATGATTAGGATGAAATTCTATGTTCTCCTTTCCGTTTTCTTCATTTCTCTTATTGATTTTTCTTAAGATCCGGTTGATTTTTCAACAAAGTATGGAGTTTTTCAGGGCGTAAAAGATGCCGATCTGAAATTATTTATTTTTAAGGGAATTCCATCCGCCAAGCCTCCCGTTGATAGTTTGAGATGGAAGGCAACTGAATAACCGGCCTCATGGAAAGGCATTAAAGAAACTAAAGCGTTTGGACCCGCTGCCATACAAACGAATGTTTTTGGTGACACGGTTTATCGTGGAAAAGATTTTAGTGAAGATTGTCTTTACCTGAATATCTGGAAGCCAAATACGAAACCAGAAGAAAAAAAGCCTGTCCTGGTCTATTTTTATAGCACCTGTAAATGGTCTGAATTGTATAAAGATAATTCAAAGTAACCTGGCTACAATATATTTTTTCCAGGATTATACCATCAGATCCAGATTCTGATAATAAACCTTCCGGAGCTGCTCACGCATCTGAAATCGAATATTTCCTGGGTAATCTGTCGAAGAAAGATTTTCCTTTTGTAACTGAAAACAGATTTCAAAATTTCACATACTATTCAGCAATACCTAGTGAATTTCATCAAAACCGGCAATCCAAATTCCGGAGAATTTAAATAATGTTCTTGAATTCAGGTAAAAGAGGCTGCACCTGTAATCTTATTAAGTAAAAATTCCAGTTTATAGAGTTAATGAATGAAAACAGATATATATTCCCAGTTAAATACTTAGAAAATAATTAAAACAAAAATCCCCGCCAGAGGCAGGGATTTTCAAAAAAACCAAACAAAAAGGGAAAATCAATTTAATGTAAAACTACTTATTAAATTAACCTCCTTACCTTTATAAGAATACTGGTAGAGTGTATTGTCCCCAACCATGAGCAACATCTCATCCAGGGGGATGACGTCATAGGTGTTGATGTCCTTGAAATGATCAATCTGCTCAAGGTCGGGGGTGTTTTTTATGTCAAAAACCTTTAATCCTTCGTTTCCGTCGCATATAAAGAGCCAGTCATCTTTAACTCCAAGGCCATAAGGATTATTCATTTCATAGGTTTTCGCAATTTTCGGATTTTGCTTATCTGAAATATCCACGATATCTAACTGGTTGAAATTCTGTTCACATTCATTGCCACCTCGAATGGTTACGTAAGCATAATTGTCTTTTACTACCACAGGGTCACATCCAAGAACATGTTGTAGGAATGAAACCTGTTGTGGCGAGGAAGGCTCCTCGATATTGTAGATGTACATTCCGGTGGCACTTCCTAAATAAAGATGATCTTCATAATTAAATATCGTTTCGATCTGCCAGCCGGCATAATCTGAACTAATCTGGTTTGGTTGTGATGGGTTGGAAATGTCAAAAACACTTAAGGAGCTGTCGTCTGCTATATATAAATAGTTATCTTTTATGCTGAACCTGGCCATGCTTCCACCAGTTCCAGTTCCTCCTCCTTCCGAAGCTGCAAAATTTCCGGAATCAAAGCTTATCATGTCATCGGTAGCCATCTCAATTTTTCTGTTCTCTATGATAAAACCAGTGATTACCTGTTCGTCAGCATTAAAATTTTCAAGGTCTACATAGCGTGCTCCAGCAGGTGTAGCGTAATAATAGTATGGAAATACGTCTTCAACTCTAGTCGATTCTTTAATATTATTGATGTCGGAAATGTCAAAAACCACCAGGTCCATTCCGCTATCAGCGTAAAGTTTGGAATCCTTGATAGCAATATCCATATTCCTTGGAATCTTCAGGAATTTTATCTTTTTAGGATTATACGGGTCTGAATTATCTATAATATGTACTCCCTCATTTCGATCATTAATAAATATTAAATCCTGCCAGGCGTAGATCTTGCCCGATTCTTTGATATTCCTTGGTTCCTGAATATCTACAGATGCACGGAAATCTGCGATGGACTGGGTTACCGGAACTGCTACCGTGATGAGATTTTTCTCCTCCTCTTTTTCACATGAGGTGAGTAAAAACAAGGCCATTAAGAAAGGTAGAATTAAAAATCTTTTCATTTTTCAGGCTGTTAGTTATCCTTTAGATGCTTGCTTCTGCGAAAGGTTGCGTAATATTCATTAAATTTTTTTCTGTCACTTTGTCAGAACCTTGTTTAGTCCTATCTTTGCCAATCTAAAAACCGACAGGTTATAACAGATTTATGGAGAAGACAATAGATGAAAAAAAGCAGGGGAATTCCCTGGTGATGGAGCCTAAGGCGGAGAACAGTCGTAAACTTTTTATCGAGAGTTACGGTTGCGCGATGAACTTTAGCGATAGTGAGATCGTTGCTTCCATCTTGTCAAAAGAAGGTTTTAATACAACACAGAAGCTGGAAGAAGCAGATCTTGTCCTGGTGAACACCTGTTCCATAAGAGAAAAGGCTGAGCAAACAGTGCGTAAAAGACTGGAAAAATATAATGCCGTAAAAAGGATCAATCCTGGAATGAAAGTGGGTGTGCTTGGATGTATGGCAGAGCGACTAAAGGATAAATTCCTGGAAGAGGAAAAGATCGTAGACCTAGTGGTTGGACCAGATGCTTATAAGGATCTTCCAAACTTAATAAATGAAGTTGAAGAAGGTCGGGATGCGATAAATGTTATTTTAAGCAAGGAGGAAACTTATGGCGATATTTCGCCGGTAAGACTTCAAACCAATGGAGTTTCTGCATTTGTTTCTATAACCCGTGGTTGTGATAATATGTGTACTTTTTGTGTAGTTCCTTTTACCAGAGGTAGGGAAAGAAGCCGTGACCCGCAGAGTATTGTTGAGGAAGTAAATGAACTTGCCGCAAAAGGTTATAAGGAAATAACCCTGCTGGGGCAAAACGTAGATAGTTATTTGTGGTATGGCGGCGGACTTAAAAAAGACTTTAAGAACGCGACTGAAATGCAAAAAGCAACCGCTACTAATTTCGCAGGACTTTTAAGACTGGTTGCGGAAGCTCAGCCGAAAATGAGAATACGTTTCTCAACCTCGAATCCACAGGATATGACGCTTGATGTTATCGAAGCCATGGCTGAACACCGAAATATCTGTGATTATATTCATTTACCGGTTCAAAGCGGAAGCGATAAGATTCTGAAAAAAATGAATCGTCTTCATACCAGGGAGGAATATTTTGAACTGATAGATAATATCAAGAAAATGATCCCTGGATGTGGAATTTCACACGATCTTATTACCGGTTTCCCAACCGAGACCGAGGAGGATCACCAGGATACACTTTCCTTGATGGAATATGTGCAATATGATTTTGGTTATATGTTCGCATATTCTGAAAGACCGGGAACCCTGGCCGAGCGTAAACTGGAAGATGATGTGCCAGAAATGGTCAAGAAAAGAAGATTACAGGAGATCGTAGATCTTCAGCAAAAGCATAGCAAGCTAAGAACAGAAAGATTTTTAGGACAAACGGTGGAAGTTCTTATCGAAAAAGAATCTAAAAAGTCGGCTGCTCACTGGAGTGGACGAAATTCTCAAAATACGGTAGTGGTTTTTGATAAGGAACATTACCAGGTTGGTGATTTTGTGAATGTAAAAATCAGTGACTGTACCAGTGCTACCTTAATTGGTGAGGCTGTAGGTTATAGTGACAATAATTAAAAATACCTGATCTTATCAGGAACTTGAATATATGGAATCAGTTCAGGCAATAAAACAACGTTTCGGAATTATTGGAGACGACCCAAAGCTTAACCGGGCGGTAGAAAAAGCCATCCAGGTAGCCCCGACAGATATCTCTGTTCTAGTAACAGGTGAAAGTGGGGTGGGGAAGGAAAGTATCCCGAAGATCATTCATGCGCTTTCTCACCGAAAACATGGAAAATATATTGCCGTAAACTGCGGGGCGATCCCCGAAGGAACTATAGATAGTGAGCTTTTTGGGCATGAAAAAGGGGCCTTTACCGGGGCAACTCAAACCAGGAATGGTTATTTTGAAGTGGCTGATGGAGGTACCATTTTCCTTGATGAAGTAGGAGAGCTTCCATTGCCTACCCAGGTAAGATTACTTCGTGTTCTTGAGAATGGTGAATTTATCAAGGTGGGTTCTTCCAAGGTTCAAAAGACGAACGTAAGGATAGTTGCCGCTACCAATATCAATATGTTTGAATCCATTAAAAAGGAAAAGTTCCGTGAAGACCTTTATTATCGATTGAGTACGGTAGAAATTAACCTTCCGCCTCTTCGCGAAAGGAAGGATGACATACATCTTTTGTTTAGAAAATTTGCTTCAGATTTTGGGCTGAAATATAAAATGCCCACCATCAAACTTGAGGATGATGCGGTAGCTTTGATGCAAAAATATCGCTGGGGAGGTAATATCCGTCAGTTAAGAAATATTGCCGAACAGATCTCGGTTCTCGAGCAGAACAGGAGCATCAATGCAGAAGTCCTTAAGCATTACCTGCCAGATGTTGGTAGTAATTTACCAGCAGTTATTTCTGAAAAGAGGCAGGAAAGTGATTTCAGTAACGAGCGTGAAATACTATACAAAGTCCTTTTTGATATGAAAAGTGACCTGAACGACCTGAAAAAACTCACCTTAAAGCTAATGCAGGAAGGCGATAGCCAGCAAGTTCAGGATGATAATGAAGGTTTGATTCAAAAGATCTACGGAAATAGCGGCGATGATATTGATGAAGCTGATATTGATGAAGATGAGTTAAGTGTACTTCAGATTCCGCAGCAAAATACTGCTTCACAAAGACAGGAAGAGAAAGATAAATATTACTTTGCGGAAGAGATTGAGGAAGAAGAAACACTTTCCTTGCAGGATAAAGAACTCGAGCTTATTAAAAAATCCCTCGAGAGACATGGCGGAAAACGCAAAGCTGCCGCTGAAGAACTGGGGATTAGTGAGAGAACACTTTACCGGAAAATCAAACAATATAATCTATAATTTCAGGTTTTTACTTTATGAAAAAACTTCTTTTATTCTCAGGCCTGCTCGCTTTCACTTTATTATTCCAGGCTTGTGGAGTTTATTCCTTTACCGGTGCAGATACTGGTGAGGCAGAATCATTTCAGGTAAACTTTTTTCAGAATAATGCAGATCTTGTAGAACCTGGAATTGACCGTGCTTTTACCATTTCCCTTCAGGATCTTATTCAAAACCAAACAAGTCTGAACCTGGCTAATACCAACGGGGACCTTATTTTTGAAGGAGAGATCACCGAATATTATATTTCTCCAATGTCTGCTACCGCTCAAAATACGGCGGCACAGAACAGGTTGACGATATCTGTGAATGTGAGGTATTATAATACTTTGGAGCCGGAAAAGGATTTTGAAAGAAGATTCTCATTCTATTACGATTATCCTGCCCAAACCCAGCTGGTTGGAGCAGCTTTGGAAACGGCCTTGGATGAAATCTATACAAGGTTGACCCAGGATATATTCAATGCAGCATTAACCGACTGGTAATGGAAGTAAAAGAGCTCACATATCTTTTGGAGAACCCGGCTGAGATCACTTCAGAACAAACACGGGAGATCGAAAACATTATTGCCAGGGCTCCTTATTTTCAGGCGGCAAGGGCCATCAGGCTCAAAGGACTAAAGGAGCATCAGGAATTCAGTTATAACGATGCCCTGAAGAAAACCGCAGCCCATACTACAGACAGAAGTATACTTTTCGAATTCATTAGCTCGAAGGAGTTTAATCAAAACCAGATCGCGAAACAGATCAGGGATCAGGAGGAAAGGTTGAAGCAGATCACGGTTTATGAAGCGGAAGAAGTTCACGGAAGAAGAAGTATAGATATCGATGAGGCAATTAAAATGAAACAATCGGAATCTGAGCTTGTGATGGATCCCGGACTTTTTGAAAGAACTGAAAGTGCCGATAATAAGAAAGCTTCTGAGGAACACCCAATTGAAAGATCTTCAGAAGATGAGCTTGGAATTGGAAAGCCCCTGGAGTTTGATGGTAAGGAAGCACATTCATTTTCAGAATGGTTAAAACTCACCAGGGCGCAACCAATTGAGAGAGAAGAAAAAAAGGAAGAGGAGAACTCCGAAAGCCGAACGAGGAAATTTGAATTGATCGAAGAGTTTATTTCCAAAAATCCGAAGATAAAACCGGGGAAATCGGCAAATAAAGCAAATCTGGCCGAACAGAACTCAACAGCTCCTGAGTCGATGATGACAGAGACTTTAGCGAAGGTTTACCTGGAGCAAAAGAATTATAAAAAAGCAATTCAGGCATATAAAATATTAATTTTGAAAAATCCCGAAAAAAGTGGTTTCTTTGCAGACCAAATTCGGGCAATAGAAAAATTACAAGACACTAACAACGAATAAGAATGAGCACATTCACTATCTTTTTAGCTTTAATAATTATCGTAGCATTTTTGCTGGTAGTTGTGATTATGGTACAGAACCCTAAAGGTGGGGGGCTTTCTTCATCCTTTGGTGGCGGAGGTCAGCAAATGGGAGGTGTTAAGAAAACGACAGATTTTCTTGATAAAAGTACCTGGACTTTGGCAACATTATTACTGGTTCTAATCCTGCTTTCGAATGTGACCATTATGGATGCTCCTGGAGAAGCAGCAACTGGGGTTTTTGAAAGCGATGAACCTGTAAATACTGAAGCTCCCGCTCAAACTCCTGCCCAGCAACCAGCAGCAACTGACAGCGCTCAGTAGATTTTTAGAAAATATTATCATTTGAAAATGCCAGCTTATGACAAGCTGGCATTTTTTATTTGGTATTGGCAGGATTAAGTTAGTGGCATAATTTTAGAAATATCCCTTACCACAATTGAAAAATTAATCTAATTTTAAAATTTATAAAAAATGGGACTAAACATTAAACCGCTTTCAGACAGGGTTGTTATTGAACCTGTTGCTGCAGAGAATAAAACTGCTTCTGGTATCATTATTCCTGAAACCGCTAAAGAAAAGCCACAAAAAGGTAAAGTTGTAGCTGTAGGTAAAGGAACTAAAGAACATGATATGACCGTAAAAGAAGGAGATATGGTTCTTTATGGGAAATATGCTGGCACTGAGCTTAAATTGGAAGGTACAGATTACCTGATCATGCGGGAAGATGATATACTTGCAATAGTATAAGTTTCAAGGCGATCAACTTTTTCTGCATTCGCAGAAAATCAAATTCAATAAGAAATTAATTAACCAATTTTTCAGAATTTCAGATTTCTGAAAAACTAAAATTTATAAAAATGGCAAAAGATATAAAATTTGACATCCAGGCCCGTAACGGGATCAAACGTGGAGTAGATGCATTGGCTAATGCTGTAAAAGTAACTTTAGGACCAAAAGGGCGTAATGTGATTATCAGTAAATCCTTTGGTGCTCCAACAGTAACCAAAGACGGTGTAACTGTAGCAAAAGAAATTGAACTGGAAGATGCTCTTGAGAATATGGGAGCGCAAATGGTAAAGGAAGTTGCTTCTAAAACCAATGATCTTGCCGGTGACGGTACAACCACTGCAACAGTTCTTGCTCAGGCTATCGTGAAAGAAGGTCTAAAGAACGTTGCTGCAGGTGCAAATCCAATGGATCTTAAAAGAGGAATAGATAAAGCTGTACAATCTCTTACAGCAGATCTAGCCAAGCAAACTAAAGAAGTTGGAGACTCTTCTGAAAAGATTAAGCAGGTTGCGTCTATCTCTGCTAACAATGACGACAAGATTGGAGATCTTATCGCTCAGGCATTCGAAAAAGTAGGAAAAGAAGGTGTGATCACTGTTGAAGAAGCAAAAGGAACCGAAACTCACGTAGACGTGGTTGAAGGTATGCAGTTCGACAGAGGATATCTTTCTCCTTACTTCGTGACCAATTCAGAGAAAATGACTGCAGATCTTGAAGATCCTTATATCCTTCTTTTCGATAAAAAGATCTCTTCAATGAAAGACCTGCTTCCGGTTCTTGAGCCAGTAGCTCAGTCTGGAAAACCATTATTGATCATTGCTGAAGATGTAGACGGTGAAGCTCTTGCTACACTTGTAGTTAACAAACTACGTGGTTCACTTAAGATCGCAGCTGTAAAAGCTCCAGGATTTGGTGACCGTAGAAAAGCGATGCTTGAAGATATTGCGATTCTAACAGGAGGTACTGTAATTTCTGAAGAAAGAGGATTCACTCTTGAGAATGCGACTATTGATATGCTAGGTACTGCTGAAAAAGTAGCGATCGACAAGGATAATACTACGATCGTTAATGGTGCAGGAAATAACCAGGATATCGAGAACAGAGTTAACCAGATCAAAGCTCAGATCGAGTCTACTACTTCAGATTATGATAAAGAAAAGCTTCAGGAGCGTCTTGCTAAATTAGCAGGAGGGGTAGCCGTACTATATGTTGGGGCTGCTTCAGAAGTTGAAATGAAAGAAAAGAAAGACCGTGTAGATGATGCGCTTCATGCAACCAGAGCGGCTGTGGAAGAAGGTATTGTTGCCGGTGGTGGTGTAGCTTTAGTTAGAGCTCAGGCTGTATTGGCTAAGATCAAAACTGAAAATGCAGATGAGGCTACCGGAGTTCACATTGTTTCCAGAGCTATCGAGTCTCCGCTTAGAACGATCGTAGAGAATGCTGGTGGAGAAGGATCTGTAGTGATCAACAAAGTGCTTGAAGGTAAAAAAGACTTTGGATATGATGCTAAAACGGATAAGTATGTAGATATGATGAAGGCTGGTATTATCGATCCTAAGAAAGTAACCAGAGTGGCTCTTGAAAATGCTGCTTCTGTTGCTGGAATGATCCTCACTACCGAGTGTGCATTGATCGATCTTCCGGAAGAAAATGCCGGTGGAGGTGGAATGCCACAAGGTATGGGCGGTGGAATGCCAGGAATGATGTAGTAGCACGGCCACATCGAAAATAATAGCAGGTGTTTTTTAAATAGCTGTTGAATATTAAACCTCACAGATTTCTAAAATCTGTGAGGTTTTATTGTCTGGACTAGTTCGTTATATTCTGGCTATCTAAGTAGTGGCGTCATCCTGAATTTATATACGTTTTAGAAGGTATAACTTATGACGACAATGGGATAATTTGCTTTGAATTTTATTCCTTAATTATCATAAAATCATATCCTCCTTTTCTCAGGTTGATCCCGAATTCCAGGTAAGCCTTCATACAAGCCAGGAAATTGGCCCAGCCCTCCGAGTTTCTTCCGAACCATTGCAAACCTTCTTCATCTACATTCATACTTCCTTCGGTAATCCTTACCAGGGTTTTTTCTTCAGCTTTTGATTCCAGTTGAAACTTGACATTTGTCGTTTTCCCGGGTGCACCTTCCCAGTCGATTTCGATCATCGCCGGCTTATTCACCTTTTTTGTGGTAACTGGAAACCTCATGTCAAATTCCGGAAATTTCCATTGAACCGTTTCACCTTCTTCTAAGCGTCCTGTACTTTCTGAAATAAAATAATGGGCCATCTTTTCCGGATCTACAATAGCCTCAAAAACTTCTTCCCTTGATTTTCCTATCTGCAATGCAGCGTTTATTTCTAAATCCTTCATTTTTTGAAATTTAATTTCAGAAATGAAGTTCGGGAAATTATTAGTGAAATACCAGATTTATCAAAATTTAAGAAGTGAAAAGGTTAAATGATTAACGGCCGCTAGTCCTGCTCCTCTTCAACCTCTTCTTCTTTCATGCTCTTTTTAGATTTCAGGAAATACTTCGGACTCACCCCGTACTTTTCCTTGAAGATTTTTGAGAAATAGCTTCTGTTGTTCAGGCCTATTGCTGTTACAATCTCTGAAATATTCTTTTCAGAAAAAGCGAGCATCTCTTTGGCGGCCTCGAGCTTTACATGCTGCATGTATTTGTTTACGGTAAGGTTGTAAACATATTTGAAGCCTTCCTGAAGTTTATTAACATTGGTGCCGGCTTCCTTGGCAAGTGATTCAACAGACATGTTGGTGCTAAGGTCTCCCTGAATTCTTTTTGCTACATAATCTACCTTTTCAATATCAGATTTTCTAAGGATCTTAGGTAAATTATCTCCATTGGCATCATCTTCATACTGGGCTATCTGGATTACAAGCATTTCAAAGGCTTTACCTTCCAGAAAGAGGTTCCGAAGAAAACCAGTATAATCTTTTGTGTTGATCTCATCCATTAGATCAGCAGCTCTTATACTGTAATTTCCCTGGTAGAAAAACTGTTTTTCTGAAACGGCGTCCTTAAAAATCTGCTTAAGCTTAGGATCTAGGTCTTTGAAATCGTAATTAGATCTATGAGCAAATACCGACCTGATGATTTCCAGACTGGATACATGGGTGGATACATCCTTTTTGAAATAAAGAATATGCCCGTCATAACCACTACTGCTTACAACAATATTTTGATAAGTGTCAATTTTGTGAATTTTGCTATCTTTTTGGAAACAATGTTCCACACTGCCTTCAGAACAAAATATAAATTTAAGAGGGTGAACAGTATTCAGGGAAAAATGGATTTCTACATCTTCAAAAAACTTACAGTTATAGGTAATAATGCCCATTCCTGAATCGAAACTAACCCCCCGAATATAACCTTCACCCAAACTTTCAGGAATGGTTACTTTCAACTCTCCGCTTTTGAATTTAAGATCTGCATCGAGAGTGTTAGCAATATCCTCAAGGATTTCATTTACAGGTAGGGTTTTTACGTCAATTCTCATGTGAAAGTATCGTACTTTTCTTCGCTATTAAAGTTAAGCGTTTTTTAAATAATTTTTTTTAAAAAATTGTGGAGTAAAATTATCAATTGTGTGAAAATATTAGGAATTCAGAACTCAATTATCACCGTTTGAGGTAATTGTAATGCGAAAAACGTTATTGACAACTAGATAACATCAGGTTTTACGGGCTTTTCGAAGGTTTTTCTGAATTAAGAATTATTGTTAATAGAATTTTACTACTGTTGAATCTGGTATTTGAATTAGAAATTTTTCTATCGAAAAATTCTTGATCTTAATTAATTATAAGGAGGAATTATAATTTGTTATACGAATTGTTATCATTAATTTGCCTAATATCCGCATAGGGTAAAGGCTAAATGCATTTTTGAAAAACTATTAGCCAGTTAATCTCGTAAATAATAACCCATTTTAATACTTACAGAATGTCTAAAACATATTATGACCCTGCCGATCTTCGAAAATTTGGAGAAATAACCGAATGGAGTGAAGAATTAGGTACTAAATTCTTCGACTACTATGGGAAGGTTTTTGAAGAAGGAGCTCTCTCAGCTCGCGAAAAATCACTGATAGCTCTTGCAGTATCACATGTGGTAAAATGTCCTTATTGCATTGATGCTTATACTAAGGACGGATTGCAGCGAGGAATCACAAAAGAAGAAATGATGGAAGCTGTGCATGCAGGTGCAGCTATAGAAAGTGGAGCAACTTTGGTACACGGAGTGCAAATGATGAATAAATACAAAAAGCTAAGTATGTAAGTTAGTTCGAATTTTCTGAACTAATCCTACAACGCATGAACAATCTTTTATGACCATTAAATCCCTTAAAGCTCGAAAGGATGACCTTTCAAGTCCCGAAAATCAACTTAAATTTTTAAGCAACGGAATTTTTCAAAAAGGAAAACTTCCAACTTTTAAGGAGAAAATTGCTGAAACCGGTAACTTTCCTTTAAAACCTAAAAAGCTCGAGATACTTCAGTTAAATCTTGGTTATATGTGTAACCAGGTTTGTTCCCACTGCCACGTAGATGCAGGGCCAGATCGGAAAGAGATCATGACGGTAGAAACCATGAAACAATGCCTGGAAGTTATAGAGAATACGGGTGCTCATACACTGGATCTTACAGGAGGTGCTCCTGAAATGAATCCAAATTTTCGCTGGTTTGTAGAAGAGGCTTCAAAAGCAGGGATCAAAGACTTTATAGTTCGCTCAAATCTTACTATCATACTCGCGAATAAGAAATACCATGATCTTCCTGAATTTTTCAAAAAATATAATGTTCACGTAGTTTCTTCTTTACCATTTTATAAGAGAGAAAAAACCGATAAACAGCGTGGAAGCGGAGTTTTTGATAAATCGATCAAAGCTCTGCAAATGCTGAATTCTGTAGGCTATGCGCAAGAAGGAACAGGTTTAAAGCTGGATCTTGTGTATAATCCTTCAGGAGCCTTTTTGCCAACCAACCAGGATGCGATGGAGAAAGACTTTAAAAAAGCTCTGAAAGAAGATTTTGATATAGATTTTGATAATCTTTATGCGATCACCAATCTGCCTATCAGCCGTTTTCTGGAGTATTTGATCGCATCAGAAAATTATGAGGACTATATGTATGCCCTGGTAGATGCCTATAACCCTGCAGCTGTAGAAAGTGTAATGTGTACCAATACCATTTCAATAAGCTGGGATGGCTGGTTATATGATTGTGATTTTAACCAGATGCTGGATCTAAAGGTGAATAGTAAAGTAAAGCATATAAGTGATTACAACGAAGATCTTTTAAATGATCGAAATATTATAATCTCACAACACTGTTATGGTTGTACAGCCGGTGCAGGAAGTAGTTGCCAGGGTACTGTAGCTTAGTAAAATGAAATCCTTCATTTTCATATTAATTATAATGGCTGGTATTCTTACCGGATACTCCCAAAATTCGGTAGAAGATCTGCTGAAAAAATACAATTCAGGAGTTGTGCGATATATCTCTGTTGAGCAACTCCGAATGCGTCAGTTGGATAAGGAGGTTGTCATTATCGATTCCAGGGAAAAAGAAGAATTTCAGGTAAGCCATATTGAGAATGCTATTCTTGTTGGCTACAACCATTTTGAAGTTTCCAAAGTAAACGATATAGCAAAAGATTCACCGATTGTAGTTTATTGCTCTTTGGGAATACGTTCCGAGAATATCGGTCGAAAACTTAAAAAGGCTGGTTATAAAAATGTTCAGAATCTCTACGGTGGGATTTTTGAATGGAAGAATAAAGGTTTTCCCGTAGTTAATCCGGAAGGTGACGAAACAAATAAAGTACATGCCTTTTCAAAAACCTGGGCTAAATGGCTTAAAAATGCCGAAAAAGAATATTAAGTGAATAAAGACCTACTCATCATTTTTACCAAAAATCCGGTTGCCGGAAAAGTAAAAACAAGACTTGCCGAAGACCTCGGTAACAACCAGGCGCTTGAAGTCTATAAATTTCTACTCGAACATTCTGTTGAAGTAACTAAACCAGTAAAGGCAGATAAACAGGTGCACTATTCAGATAAAATTCCTGAAATCGATATCTGGAGCTCACAGCTATTCATAAAAAGACAGCAACAAGGTAAAGATCTGGGTGAAAGAATGGAGAATGCTTTTAAAGCTGGATTTGACGAAGGATACGAAAGAATCATCATTATCGGGACAGATCTTTACGATATAAAAACTTCAGACCTGGAGCTAGCTTTTTCAGAATTGGAAAAGAACGATTTTGTTATTGGGCCAGCTGAGGATGGTGGATATTATTTGTTAGGGATGAAATCTTTAAATTCGGAATTGTTTAGAAACAAAAAATGGAGTACCTCCAGTGTTTTTGATGATTCCTTAAAAAATATGAATGGTCAAAAAGTGAAAATATTAGAAACTCAAAATGATATTGATGTTCTGGATGATATTAAGGATCACCCTGCATTTCAAAAATTTATAAATATATGACAGATAGAATAGATGAATCTGTAGATTACTTAAAGTCCAAAGGTTTTGGAGAACCTGAAGTTGGAATTATTCTTGGAACCGGGCTGGGAAAACTGCTTGATGATATTGAGATCGAAAAAGAGGCTAGTTATAATCATATCCCTTATTTTCCAACAGCAACGGTAGAATTTCATAAAGGAAAACTTATTTACGGTACGCTTGAAGGCAAAAAGGTGATTGTCATGCAGGGGCGTTTTCATCTTTATGAAGGCTATAGCCTGTTTGATGTTACTTATCCGGTTCGGGTTATGAAGAGACTTGGTATTAAAAGGATGTTGGTCTCGAATGCTTCTGGCGCGATAAATCTTGATTTCAAGAAAGCAGAATTAATGCTTATAGACGATCATATTAACCTTCAGGGTGGATCACCACTGGCATTTCATGGCGTGGATAAACTCGGTGAGCGCTTTGTAGATATGAACGAGCCTTATGATAAGGAAATGAATAAAACCTTCGAAGAAGCGGCTAAAAAGCTTGATATCACTTTGCACAAGGGAATTTATGCATCTGTAATGGGACCTCAATTAGAAACCAGGGCCGAATACCGGTACCTTAAAATTATAGGTGCAGATGCCGTTGGAATGAGTACCGTCCCTGAGGTGATTGTTGCTAATCACTTGAATATTCCTGTTTCTGCAATTTCTGTGATCACAGATCAGGGCGATCCAGATAATCTGGAAAAAGTGGATATTCAGGATATCCTGGCCAATGCGGCCAAAGCAGAACCAGATATGGTGAAATTATTTAAAGAACTACTTCAGAAGATATAAGCATGAGTTATTTAGAAACTACCAAAGATGTATACAGAGAGGCAGCATTAACCCCAGATGTGGGATTATGTTGCACTACAAATCCTATATGGGAGCTGCCTGGTCTTAAGATCCCAAAGATTATGCAGGAAATGAACTATGGCTGTGGAACTACGGTGCATGCAAGAGATCTAACGAATAGCCCAAAAACGCTTTATGTAGGAGTAGGTGGAGGAATGGAATTGCTTCAGTTCGCCTATTTTTCCAGACAAAAATCGGGTGTTGTAGGGATAGATGTAGTAGATGAAATGCTGGAAGCTTCCAGGAAGAATTTTAAGGAAGCAGAAGAGTTGAATCCCTGGTTTAGATCAGAATTTGTTGATCTTAAAAAAGGAGATGCAACAGATCTTCCGGTAGAAGATAACTCTATAGATGTGGCTGCCCAGAACTGTCTTTTCAATATTTTTAAAACCGAAGAACTCACCAAAGCTCTAAAGGAAATGTACCGCGTCTTAAAACCACATGGTAGGCTTGTGATGAGCGATCCCACTTGTGAACAGGAGATGAATGATGATTTGAGAAACGATGAACGTCTTAGAGCACTTTGCCTTAGCGGAAGTCTGTCTATTAAAGACTATGTAAAGGCTTTAACCGATGTTGGTTTTGGTACCATAGAGATCAGGGCCCGAAAGCCTTACCGTATCCTGGATCCTAAAAACTATCCTACTGAAGAACTCGTATATATAGAGTCTATAGAAGTTGCAGCCATCAAAGATCCAATGCCAGAGGATGGTCCTTGTATTTTTACCGGGAAAGCTGCGATCTATTTCGGAGATAATGACCATTTTGATGATAATAAAGGTCATATTCTTTTAAAGAATCAGCCACTGGCAGTATGCGATAAAACTGCTGGAGCCTTAGCTTCTTTAGGTAGAGATGATATATTCATTAGTGAATCTACTTTCCATTACGATGGTGGTGGATGTTGCTAAAAATTAAAATAAAGAGATTATGAAAAAGCTTATTTTAAGTTTTGCGATCCTGATTTCGGGAGCCTGTATGTTTGCTTCCTGTAACTTGATTTCGAGTGCCGGCTTCAATAGTAAAGGTCTGCCTACTCCAGATGTAAATAATAATGAAAGAAGCTCTGATGAGCAGGCTAAATTAGATCATGGGATTTGGGATGAGCTTTTGAAAAAGCATGTAGATGATGCCGGAATGGTAGATTACAAAGGCTTTCAAAATGATCGAAAGAAGCTGAACGAATATCTGAACCTGTTATCTGATCAAAAACTCGATGATAGCTGGTCTACAGATGAGGTGTTAGCTTACTATATCAATTTATATAATGCTTACACGGTAGATCTAATTTTGAGAAATTATCCGGTGAAAAGTATCAAGGATATCAATGGTGCCTGGACAAGCGAATTTGTGATGATTGGAGATACCGAAATTTCTTTAGGTGGTATTGAGAATAGTTTGTTGAGAAAAATGAATGAACCTAGAATTCATTTCGCGATCAATTGTGCCTCGATCTCCTGTCCTAAATTACTTAATGAAGCTTATACAGCAGAAAAGATAGAAGAGCAATTAGAAAAAGTGACTAAAGAGTTTGTGAATTCAGAAAAAAATGAGATTGCCGGCTCATCTGTAAAATTGTCTTCCATATTCGATTGGTATAAAGGAGACTTCACTGAAAAAGGAAAAAGTCTGATCGATTACGTGAATATGTATTCTGAAACTAAAATCGAATCAGGTGCTTCAATTTCTTACAAGGAGTATAACTGGAACCTGAACGAGGCGAAATAGGTATTTATGGTCAGTATTATCATTCCGGTTTACAATGAAGCTGAACAGCTCCCGATACTATTAAGGCATTTACAGAAAATGTCTTCTGGATTTGTGGCTGAAATTATAGTTGTAGATGGCGGAAGCTCTGATAATACCGTTCAAATTGCTAAAGATCATCCAAAAGTATTTTATATACCTTCTGAAAAAGGAAGGGCAGTGCAGATGAATACCGGGGCCGGGCTTGCAAAAAGTGAAATTCTTTATTTTCTGCATGCCGATAGTCTTCCCCCGGAGAATTTCGATTCCTTGATCCTAGCTGAAGTTAAAAAAGGCAATAATGCCGGATGTTTCCAGATGCGGTTTGATAAGAACCATTGGTGGTTGAACCTGATGGGTCAGTTTACCAGGATAAATCACATTTCCTGTAGGGGTGGTGATCAATCTTTGTTTGTGGAAAGAAAACTTTTTAAAAAACTAAACGGATTTGACGAATCTTATATCGTTTATGAAGACAACGAATTTATTAAAAGGCTATATGATAATTGCCGTTTTAAAGTCATAAAAAGCTGGATCACTACCTCTGCGAGACTCTACGAAAAGATGGGAGTCTGGAGTACACAAAAGCTTTTTGCTGAAATTTACTGGAAGCGTAGGTTTGGAGCATCTGCAGAAGAACTCTACAGCCACTACTACAAACGGACTAGTTCCTGAATTTTTGGTAATATTCCTTCACAATATTTTCGGCTGGTTTATTCTGCGGAGTAAACCTGTCATTTTCAGTGCCACCTGCTTTTTCATACTGGTGCCATTTCCATAAGAAACCTCCGGAAAACCAGTTTTCATTCCAGAATTCTTCATAGATAATTTCCAGTGCCCTGGCTTGCAGATCATTATTTATATTGGAATAATTCCTGTCTGATTTCCAGGGTTTTTTTAATGAATGATCAATATTTCGGTAACCATATTCAGTAAAAATAATTGGTTTATGATATTTTGAAGACAACTCCTGTAGCATGTTTTTATGCTCTTTCCACCCTTCTCTTATTTCTTCTTTTTCCGGGGAGGCTGCATCGTGAATTGGGAAATAAGCGTCAACACCAATATAATCGGTTTCCTTCCAGATTTCAGTTTTATCTACCTTATCCCAGTTTTCAGCATAGACAATTTTTCCATTAAAAACTTTGCGTACATCCCTCATCAGTGATTTCCAGAATTCTGGTCTTTCATTAGTAAAATTAAAAAGTTCTGTTCCTATGCAAAACATCTCTATCTGATGTTTTTCAGCAATATTTGCATATAGAAGCATATATTTTCTATAAGACTCTTCAAATATCAACCAGTCTTTTTCAGAAGAGAAATTCAGGTTGCCAGTAAATTGCCCGTTTCTTATCCAGATATGTGGCTTAATCATGATCTTTAGTTTCCTGTATTGAAGAATAGATATCGCCTGTTCAATTCCTTCTGCCCTTTCACCGAACCACTGCCTGTCTACATCGAAAATAAGTTCAGGTTGCTCAGGACTTCCCATAAATGCATATGGCATTAAAGCCACTACATTCGCATTGACACTTAAAATACGATCGATCTGTGATTCTTCCAGGCTGTCCCTGGATGCCACTAAACTTATCCCGTTGTATTTTCGAGACGGGATTTCGGCCTGGCAGGAATGCAGGAGAATTCCAATGATTACCAGTATATGGTTAGGTATTTGAAATTTGGCAAATCGGAACATTTATTTTTAAATATAAATTCCACTATCTACTTGGGATTCTCTCTATTTTCAGCGTAATTTACTAGAGTTCTTCCGGCTTACCACCAAATTAGGAAAATTTAATGGAGCATATCGTTATTATCGGGAATGGAATTGCAGGAATTACTGCTGCCAGGCATATTCGTAAAAGATCTGATCACAGAATCACCGTAATTTCCGGAGAAAACGATTATTTCTTTTCCCGCACTGCCTTAATGTATGTTTACATGGGGCATATGAAGTGGGACCACCTGAAACCATACGAAGACTGGTTCTGGGAAAAGAACCGGATAGAATTGAAAAAGGCTTGGGTGGAAAAGGTGGATTTTGAAAAGAAAAAATTAAGTTTTTCTGCCGGGGAGCCTTTAGAATATGATAAACTAATTATTGCCACGGGCTCGGTTTATAACAAATTTGGCTGGGATGGTGAAGACCTTAAAGGAGTTCAGGGACTTGTTTCCAAACAGGATCTCATTGAGCTGGAAGAGAATACTGCTCATACCAAAAAAGCAGTGGTTGTTGGTGGCGGTTTAATAGGAGTAGAGCTGGCAGAAATGCTTAGAACGCGTAATATTGAAGTGACTTTCCTGGTTCGCGAGCAGGCTTTCTGGAACAATGTATTGCCGATGCCAGAAGCCGAAATGATCTCAGAACATATAAAATCTCATGGCGTTGACCTAAGGCACAATACTGAACTTGAACAGATCATTCCCGATGAAAACGGAAGGGTAAGGGCTGTTAAGACCAAAAACGGAGAAGAAATTGAATGTGAGTTGGTAGGTCTTTGTGCCGGAGTTCGACCTAATATCGATTTTCTCAAGGATTCAGATTTAGAAACCGATAGAGGTGTTTTGGTAAATGAATATCTGGAAACGAATATTCCTAGCGTTTATGCGATTGGTGATTGTTCACAGCAGAGAAAGGCTATCGGACTCAGAAAACCAGTGGAAGCAGTCTGGTACACCGGAAGAATTATGGGCGAAACGCTGGCCAGGACATTAACAGGTGATAGAACTGCTTATGAACCCGGAAATTGGTTTAATTCAGCGAAATTCTTTGATATCGAATATCAAACCTATGGTTGGGTCTGGCCTGAACCAAGATCGAATGAACAGCATTTTTATTGGAAGAATAAAACTGAACCAAAAGCCATTACTATTTCTTTTAATTCAGAAACCAAGAAATTTTTGGGTATAAATACGTTTGGAATACGAATGCGCCATGAGGTTTTCGATCGCTGGCTACATGAAGAGAAATCCATAGACCAGGTTCTGGCCAATTTAAGGCAGGCAAATTTCGACCCCGAATTTTATGATTCTCATGAAAAGGAGATCTTCAGCAGTTTTAAAAATAATTTTCAAGATGTCTAAGAACTAAATCCTCACAGGTTTCCAAAACCTGTGAGGATTAGTAAAATATCTATGATGCAGTGTGAACCAATAAAAACCGATTCTTATTACCACATTTTTAATCGTGGGAATAATAAACAATTGGTTTTTTTTGAAGAGAGAAATTATCACCACTTTTTAAGGCTTACTGAAAAATACCTTTTACCTGTCTGTGATATTTATGCATATTGTATGCTGCCAAATCATTTCCATCTACTGATTAGGACCAAAAATGATATTGAAAATAGATCCATTTCTCAGGCATTTTCAAATTTCTTTAATTCATATGCTAAAGCCATTAATAAAGCTTATAATAGAACAGGAAGTCTGTTTCAAGATCGGTTCAAAAGAAAGAGGATCGAAGATGAAAAATATCTTCAAAATTTGATCCTGTATATACATCGAAACCCTGAAAATCATAAAGTAATTTCTAATTTCAGGGAATATCAATTTTCATCTTTTTCAAAACTGGTATCAGATTCTTCTACTTTTTTGCAAAGAGATCAGGTAATTGATTTGTTCGATAGTATAGATAATTTTGATTATCTGCATTCTCAAACGGAAGTAGAGTCCAAATGGGACTTAAATTTTGATTAGAACAGACCTCACAGGTTTCCAAAACCTGTGAGGTCTAAAATAAATAAAATGAGTAGGATAGAACATAACATGTCATTAACCGGGGAAGCTCCGGCAGCGATAAATACACAGCAAAAGCTAGCCTCGTTTCTGGGAATTTCGGGGCTAATCATTCTTCTTCTGGCAAGCCTTAATGTCAATTTTCCAAATAAAACTCTTTGGTTGAGCCTTTCGCTGGCATCTATTTTTGGCGGAATAGCCTGGTTTGCCAGGGCAGCTTATGCCGGGAAACATGAAGGGATCAAAAATGACGGAGTTTGGTTCAAATCCATGACCAACCGTGGTTACCTGGCCTGGATCACCGGAATAGCCCTTACGGGTTTTTATATTATTCTCTATTTCTATCCGGAATACCTTGGTTTGAGAACCGACGCTGATAATACTGGTCTTATAGCTCTTTTCGATCCTTTAAGTAAACTTCTTAGTGGTAATCCGGCTAGTCAGTGGTTTGTCTACGGAACACTTTATACCATTGCCATTGCCGCTTTCGGGATTAAATTTTTCTGGAAATACAGGCATAATACTTATCAAAGGCTTCGAACCATTTCAGTGATTTTCTTCCAGACCGGTTTTGCTTTTTTGATTCCGGAATTGATGTCAAGGTTAAATAAAGAAGAGGGATTTAATCTTCCTTATTATGACCTTAAGAATATCTGGCCCCTGAATTACTACAATTTTGAGCAATACCGGGTTGACGGATTTCTTTCCTCAGGTGATATTGGTTTGGCTTTACTCTTCCTTGGAATTGCGTCGATCTTTATTATAACGCCAATTCTAACTTATAAATACGGAAAACGCTGGTATTGCAGCTGGGTCTGTGGTTGTGGTGGCCTCGCCGAAACAGCCGGTGACCCCTACAGGCACCTTTCAGATAAAAGTCTCTTTGCCTGGAAAGTGGAGCGATGGGTAATTCACAGCGTACTCGTATTTGTGGTTTTGATGACCACCGCAGTGATCTATTCTTACCTGGGCTACGATGCCGATAAATACTGGCTGAACAAGGATGTTTTTCTGATTAGTGTGGCTGTTTTTCTGACCCTTTTGTTTGCCGGGATCTGGTATTTTAAAAAAGAGGAATTGGAGAAGGACGCGAGATACGGAGCTATCGGTTACCTGGTAATCATTCTTTCTTTAGTTGGCTTGCATTATTTCAGCGGGCAAAATTTATTCCTTTTCAATGCTGAGAATTTAAGGCAGACCTATGGTTTCTTAATAGGAGCTGTTTTTAGCGGGGTGATTGGCACCGGTTTTTATCCCATTTTCGGTAACCGGGTTTGGTGTAGGTTTGGATGCCCAATGGCAGCAATCCTCGGGATGCAGCAAAGACTTTTCTCTAAATTCAGGATTACAACCAATGGCGGTCAGTGTATTTCCTGTGGAAACTGTTCTACATATTGTGAAATGGGGATCGATGTACGGGCTTATGCCCAGAAGGGTGAAAATATCGTGCGCTCCAGTTGTGTTGGTTGCGGAATCTGTTCAGCGGTTTGCCCAAGAGGCGTATTGAAGCTGGAAAATGGGTCCCGAAAGAACCGAACTGTAACTCAGGAAGCGGTGATGGGAGATAATTTAAATCTGCTTGATCTTATAGATCAGAAGAGCAAATAGGTTCTAAAGAAATAACTTATTTTCGCACCTCCGTAAAACTTCTGAAAATTGAAGATCCCAGATAGTATTATTATAAAGGTTATAGTTCCAGCTTATAATGAAGCCGATTCTATTGCTCATGTGATCTGGGATATTCCATCTTATGTAGAGGAAGTGATCGTGGTAAGTAACAATTCTACCGACCAAACCGAAGGAAACGCGAGAAGGGCTGGAGCAACGGTTCTAACTGAATCTCAGAAAGGTTATGGTTATGCCTGTTTAAAAGGCATGGATTATATATCGAAACAGGACCAAGAAGTCGATATTGTCGTATT
This sequence comes from Christiangramia lutea, assembly GCF_022489035.1. GTDB lineage: Bacteria > Bacteroidota > Bacteroidia > Flavobacteriales > Flavobacteriaceae > Christiangramia > Christiangramia lutea. The sequence goes on along the minus strand of NZ_JAKVTV010000001.1, from coordinate 649,316 downwards.
CCTGGACGGAGATTATTCTGATTATCCTGGGGAAATGGATAAGATCCTTCAGCCAATTATCGGAGAAAATAAGGATTTTGTAGTAGGAGCCAGGGTTGATGAATGGCGGGAAAAAGGATCGATGACTTTTCCGCAGATCTTTGGAAACTGGCTGGCCACAAGTTTGATGAAATTATTCTTCAACTCCAGGTTTACCGATCTTGGTCCATTCCGGGCTATCAAGTATGAAAAATTGCAACAGCTGGAAATGGAAGACAAAACTTACGGTTGGACGGTTGAAATGCAGTTAAAGGCTTTACGACAGAATCTAAGCTATTCCGAAGTGCCCGTGCATTACAGAAACAGGATTGGTGTTTCAAAAGTTTCAGGAACTATCAAAGGTGCTATCTTTGCAGGCGTAAAGATTCTCGGTTGGATTTTTAAATACAGTTTTAAATGATAGATTTAGCGGTAATCATACTTTATACTCTTGCTTTACTAGTTATCTTCATTTACAGTCTTTCCCAGCTACATTTATTGATCAACTATCTGAAAGCAGTCAAATCTACCGATGATTCTGAAAAATTCGATTTTTCAAAAGAGAAATTGCCTCTGGTGACTATTCAGTTACCACTTTACAATGAATATTATGTAGTTGAAAGACTGCTGAAGAATATTGCCAGGATCAATTATCCCAAAAACAAACTGGAAATCCAGGTGCTGGATGATTCCACAGATCATTCGATCGAAAAGACTTCTGAAATCATTAAAGAGCTTCAAAAAAAGGGACTGAATATTCAGCATATAAGACGTGAAAACAGAACTGGTTTTAAAGCCGGGGCCCTGAAAGAAGGATTAAAGATCGCCAAAGGAGAATTTGTGGCTGTTTTCGATTCAGATTTTGTGCCTGGGGAAAACTGGTTAATGCAAACACTGCCATATTTCAAAAATCCAAAGGTAGGAGTGGTGCAAACCCGCTGGGGTCATTTAAACCGGGATTATTCCTTGCTCACCAAAATTCAGGCTTTTGCATTGGATTTTCATTTTATCCTGGAACAAACCGGGAGAAATTTCGGGCGGAATTTTATCAATTTCAATGGAACCGCGGGCATCTGGCGTAAGCAATGTATCCTGGATGCCGGTAACTGGAGTGGAGATACCCTAACCGAAGATCTCGACCTGAGTTACCGCGCGCAGATGAAAAAATGGGAATTCAAGTATCTCGAGAATGTGGAAACTCCGGCAGAACTACCCGTGGTGATAAGCGCGGCCAGGAGTCAGCAGTTTCGATGGAACAAAGGTGCTGCAGAGAATTTCAGAAAGAATTACGGGAAACTGCTGAAGGATCCTTCAGTATCGTTTAGCACAAAATTTCACGGATTTTTCCATTTGCTTAATTCCAGTATGTTCCTGATCGTACTATTACTAGCGGTCTTCAGCGTCCCGGTGCTTTATATAAAACATAACAACCCGGCTTTTAGCTGGTACTTCAACGTGCTGGCGGGTTTTGCTATAAGCACCCTTATTTTCTTTGCCTGTTATTATGTGGCTTATTCCAAAATTCATGGTAAAGGAGTCAAAAGCTTTTTTAGGTTTATCGGGATGTTCTTTACCTTTTTTTCCATTGCCATGGGCTTTTCTGTACATAACAGTCTTGCGGTGCTCGAAGGTCATTTTGGAAAGCGTTCAGAATTCATCAGAACACCCAAATTCAATATAAGTTCAATCAAGGATTCCTGGAAAGGGAATACCTATTTAAGCCGTCGTTTTTCGAAAAATGTCATTATAGAGGGGCTTCTTTTTCTTTATTTCGGATTTGCAATTTTTAGTGCTTTTAAACTGAATGATTATGGCCTGCTGATCTTTCACCTGATGTTATTTACAGGGTTTGGCTTTGTATTCTTTAAAAGTTTGAGAGCATAAATTTTCCTACTTTAGCCGAAAGCTTACTGCTCTTCAATGGATCTGAGAACCTTAAAACTTTATAAGTTTCCCATTCTAATGGCACTTTCCTGTGCTGCATTTTATTTCGCCTTTGCTTACGATTTAAATAGATCAGACTTTTTCAAACTGATAGGTCTCTACGGAGCTTTGTTTTTTCTGAGTTTTAAGCTGATACAACAGTTGAAAACCAAACTAAAATTACTGGTAATTCTTGCGGTATTATTCCGATTGGTATTTCTTTTTGTTTTGCCGAATCTCTCGCAGGATTATTTCAGGTTTATCTGGGATGGCAGACTTATCGCTGAGGGCTGGAACCCTTATCAGTATATCCCGAATGATTTGATCCAACTTCAGACATTTAATATTTCACAGGCAAAAGAATTGATCCAGGGAATGGGCAGTTTAAGCGCGGGGCATTATTCCAATTATCCGCCATTAAATCAGTTGATATTCGCGATTGCAGGCTGGATTTCAACTTCGAGTATACTGGGATCAGTTATTATTTTCAAACTGATTATAATTCTTGCGGATATCGGGACTTTTATCCTCGGAAGGAAATTATTGAAGTCCATCGGACTTCCCGAACATCGCATCTTCTGGTATATCTTAAATCCTTTTATCATTATCGAGATGACCGGAAACCTGCATTTCGAATCGGTCATGGTATTCTTGTTAATACTATCTCTCTATCTTTTACATCAAAAAAAGTGGATTTGGAGTGCCATCATTTTCGGACTTTCAATTTCAATTAAGCTTCTTCCGTTAATGTTATTGCCGCTATTATTCAGGTTTTTTACTTCTGATAAAACTTCATTGAATTTTCTGAAGCTTATCGCGTATTATCTAATAATTGGAATAACCGTAATTATCTCATTTTTACCTTTTTATTCGCATGAAATCTTTTCAAACTTTATGGCCAGTATAGGCCTCTGGTTCGGAAAATTTGAATTCAATGCCAGTATTTATTACCTGGTTCGATGGATAGGCTTCCAGGTGAAGGGCTATAATATCATCGAAACGGCAGGAAAGGTCCTGCCGCTTATTACTTTTGTAGCTATTCTTGGTTTAAGTTTATTCAGAAAAAAAATGGATTTTAAAAGACTGATCGAAAATATGCTTTTTGCAGTGACGGTCTATCTTTTGCTTTCCACTACGGTGCATCCTTGGTATCTGGCAATTCCATTGATGTTAAGTCTCTTTACAGAATTCCGGTATATGATCGTATGGACCGCAGTTGTCTTTATTAGCTATTTCGCTTATTCCAATCCAGAATTCCAGGAGAATTTGTGGTTAGTTGCACTTGAGTATTTTATTGTCCTGTTTTATATCGTGAAGGAGCTTAAACAAGGTCCCAAAAAGGTAACTATAGTTTAGTTGTTATAAGGGATATAATTTTCCCATTTCCATGGCGTGTATTCATCTTTTAAAGCAACTTCCAGCAGTTCCTTGAATATACCACCACTATTCTGGCTATTGGTCATCATTAATATTCCTTTACCAGTTTCCGGGAATAATACTGAATGATGTTGAAATCCGTTACCATATCCTTCCTTGAAAACGGCCCAGCCGTAGGGTGTTTTAAACATTCCCCATCCTAACCCATACGATAACTCAATGTCATCATTTTCTGAAGTAACTTCTCTGGCTAATGGCCCGAATTGGCTTTTGAATCTGATTCTTATCTGAGGTGTAAAGATTTCATTCCAGGAGTTAGAAGTAAGAATTTCTCGGTTCAAAACAGCCAGGAGAAACTTATTGTAATCTTCTAGTGTGGTTTCTAAAGTACTGGGAGCACGAGGCTCATTATCTTTGTCTTTCTGGTATGCCTGTCCTTCTTCATTATGCCCATAAGCATAGTCTGGCTCAAATTCTTCCTTCCATTGATAACTTGAACTATTCATTTTTAAAGGTTCAAAAACAATTCTTTGAGCCAGCTCCTCGAAACTTTTTTCAGTAAGTTTTTCAAGAACAACTTGCAGATAAACCATCCCTTCTCCTGAATATAGATACGATCTTCCAGGTTCTTGCTTCACTCTAAGCATTTTATCGTCTTCGAAAAATCTCCAATTTGGGAATCCACTGGTATGAGCCATGCACATTCTGGCAGTAATCTTGTGATACAGGGAATCTGTTTCCAGATCTGAATAGTCATCATGCCAATCAGCCTTAGGTGCGTATTCATATATCTTCTTTGGAAGATAAGATTGTAATGGTGTATCAAGATCTATCACGTCTTCCTCAACAAGCTTCATTACGATAACGCTAAAAACCGCTTTGCTTAAAGAAGCTCCGTAAATATTCGAGCTGTCGGTAAGCTTTAGTTTTTCATTATTGAATCTATATCCAAAAGCTTCGGTAAAGGCAATTTTATTTTCATTGAAAATTGTGAAATTCATTCCGGGGACATTGGCTTCCAGCATTAACTGTTTTATCTTTTTGGAAAGCGAATCTGTAGTTATAACTGAATCATCCAGTCTTTTAATCTCCTGAGCTGTCCCTGTAAAATTGATGCCTATTAAACAAATAATAACAGCTATGGCTTTCTTAGAAATAGATTTCTTGCGGGAAATAAATGGAATCGAAAAAGGGTAATAGCATTTATCCTTATTTATTACGAATATCAGGTTCAATAGCATAATAATTACAGCTAAAGGGAGAACACTTATAAACAGGAAAAAACCAGCACCTTCGATGGTAACCAGTGAAATAAAAGAGAGAATTATCGCAATAACAACAGTGATCTGAAAATTGATCACCTTTCTACCGTGTTCATAGTATATTTTGTTATCCTCTCTCTTGTGAATCCACAGGAACAGTGGAATGAAAATATTGAATAGGGGGAGTACAAAACCTATAAATGGTGTTGCGTGAAAAAGTATAAGCCACTTTTTCTGAATGTTTTCTTCTTTTGGATTATCAAGAGGGATTAGCTCATCTACCTCAATTTCTAATGCAGCAGCGATTAATTTCACCGTTTGAAGATGAGGTTCGGTTTCACCCTTTTCTATACGCTGAATTGTTCGAACGGTGACATTGGTTATATTTGAAAGCTCTTTTTGAGTAAGCCCTTTTAATTTCCTTTGGTAGATCAGGTTTCTGGCAATCGAATTATTTGCTTCCATGATTAAATTGTTTTGAAACAAATTTAGACACCGAACCTTGAAATTAAGGTGACATTTGGGTGTCACCTTAATGTCATTTCCTTTAATAATAGTCGTTCCAGAAGGTTTTGATGATCTGTTTCAAATAGATGGTAAAAATAAGAAAATTTTAAGCTTCAAATTTTTCACCTATTTGAGCGTCAGAATTTTTGAGTAGGTACATGTCTCTTATGTAAATGATCGCTCCGAAGAAGTGAGCCGCGATAAGTACCGGGTCATGTCTTAATATTCCGTAGGAGAATAAAAGGCAGGCTCCAATAAGGCTTAAGATCCAAAATCCCATGGGGAGCTCGGATTCCTGATGTTTTTCAGAATAATACCACTGATAGAAGAATCTGGAGGTATAAACGAATTGAGCCAGTACTCCCAATCCTATTACCCATCCGGGGATATTTCCTGTGCTAAGCAATACATCATCCCAGGTAAGGGTTCCAAAGAAAATAATATAAGCGGTAATTCCAATTGGAAAAGCGATCACGAGTGATTTAAAAAAAATGTTTCTGTTCTTCCATTCGCCCATTAAGTTCAGGTTTCGCCAATAGATGCCATAGATCAAAAACTGACCGAGCATAATAGCAAAATCTTCTCGCAGATATCCATAAGTGAAAAGCAGGATAGAAGCAAGTAAACTTAATTTCCAGAAAAGTACCGGAGTTTCTACTTTTTTGGCTTTTTCAGATAAGAACCATTGAGAAATAAGCCTGGCAGAGAACAGAAGTTGGGCTAAAAACCCGATCGCGAAAATTGGCCAGTCCTGCATAGGTTAGAAATAATTAAGCAGTTCAATATTAATCAATTTTCAATACGGAACAGCTTTAACTCTTTGCAATAATTTGTTAATTCCCTATTCAGTAGAAACTAAAGACCTCACAGGTTTTAAAAACCTGTGAGGTCTGCTATTAAAAGTTTTTCTACATATCCAGCAGATATGCAAAAACAAGGGGAGCAACTATGGTTGCGTCACTTTCAATTATATGTTTTGGCGTATTGATGTCCAGCTTACCCCAGGTGATCTTTTCGTTGGGCACTGCACCTGAGTAAGATCCGTAACTAGTTGTGGAATCTGAGATCTGGCAGAAATAACTCCAGAATGGAGTATCTGTTCTTTCCATATCCTGGTACAACATAGGTACTACACAAATCGGGAAATCTCCGGCGATACCACCACCAATCTGAAAGAATCCAATTCCGTTTTTGGAATTATCGGTATACCAGTCGGCAAGGAAAGTCATGTATTCAATACCAGACTTCATGGTGCTTGCTTTTAACTCGCCTTTTAAAACGTAAGAAGCGAAAATATTTCCTAGCGTAGAGTCTTCCCATCCTGGAACAACCATTGGAAGGTTCTTCTCGGCTGCGGCATACATCCAGGAATCCTTAAGATCGATTTCATAATGTTCTTCCATCACTCCGCTTAATAGAAGCTTGTGAAGGAATTCATGCGGAAAAAAACGTTCTCCCTTTTCTTCAGCATCTTTCCAGATCTTGAAAATGTGCTCCTGAATTCTTCTAAAAGCTTCTTCTTCAGGAATACAGGTATCGGTTACCCGATTCAGACCTTTTTCCAACAAATCCCATTCCTCCTGCGGAGTGAGATCACGATAGTTTGGAACTCTTTTGTAGTGTGAATGCGCGACAAGGTTCATCACATCCTCCTCCAGGTTGGCACCAGTACAGGAAATGATATGAACTTTATCCTGGCGAATCATTTCAGCAAAGATCTTCCCAAGCTCAGCCGTGCTCATCGCACCGGCAAGGGAAACCAGCATTTTAGAGCCGTTCTCCAGTTGTTTTTCGTAGTCTTTTGCCGCGTCTACAAGGGCTGCCGCGTTAAAATGTAAATAGTATTTCTCAATAAACTGAGATATCTGTCCTTTACTCATCTTCGTCGTCTTCGTTGTAATTTTGATATTTGAATTTGTAGCTCAACATCTTATAGTAAAGCTTAGCTGCAAGGAAATCTGAAGATTTTTCCTTGTCGTTCGGACAAAGCTCCACAATGTCGAAACCAACAACATTTTTCTTTTTGAACATCATCTTTAGGAATTCCAGAGTTTCATACCAGAATAATCCTCCTGGTTCCGGAGTTCCTGTAGAAGGCATTATACTAGGGTCAAAGGCGTCCAGGTCTATAGTAATAAATACGTTCGGCGTCATCTGCCCTATGGCATCATCCTGCCAGTCGTCATAAAGATCATGAGCAAAATATACCTGGTTTTCATCCATATGGTCATTTTCAGAAATATCCATAGATCGGATTCCCACCTGCAAAAGGTTCGTAGTTTTGCTGGCTTCATGCATTGCACAGGCATGATTACATTTAGAACCCTCATATTCTGGTCTAAGGTCGGCGTGTGCGTCTAGCTGAACTACCGTTAGATCTTCAAAAGACTCGTTAAATGCTCTAATGCTACCTATAGAAACCGAGTGCTCTCCACCGAATAAGGTCACAAATTTCTCCTGTTTGATGTAGTTTTTGGTGGTTTTATAAACGGCCTCCACCATCTTTTCTGGAGAGGAATTTTCTGTTACCGGCGGTGCCAGGTAAATACCTTTCTTATAAACCTCGCTTCGGGTTTCAATGTCGTAAAGCTCCATATTCTCGGAAGCATCTAAAAATGCATCAGGGCCTTTATCAGCGCCTTTTTGCCAGGTACTGGTACCATCGTAGGGAACAGGAATCAATACCACTTTTGCTTCGTCTATGCGAGCGTATTTATCGGGTATCCCGGCATAATTCTTTTTGCTCATGGCTAATTAAATTGAATAGTTAGTTGATTATTAAAACTTTAAAATATTAATTGTTTCTGTTATAACCTAAAATGTTCAGCATGTCCTCAGAATTCTGCTGTTCGCTGAAAAGCCTGGTGGTTAATTCGCCATTTTCATCACGGTCTATCAGGATATGCTTAGGCTGCGGAATTAAACAGTGTTGTAAACCTCCGAAACCACCAATGGTATCCTGGTAAGCTCCTGTATTAAAGAAACCAATATAAAGAGGTTTGTCTTTTTTGAACTTAGGCAGGTAAATAGCATTGGTGTGTTGTTCCGAATTATAGTAATCATCGCTGTCACAGGTTAATCCGCCTAAAAGAACCCTTTCATATTCATCGTTCCAACGGTTTACCGCCAGCATCACGAATTTTTTACTTATCGCCCAGGTATCGGGAAGTGTTGTGATAAAAGAGGAATTGATCATATTCCATTTTTCACGATCGTTTTGCTGCTTCTGATATAAAACTTCATAGATCGCGCCACCACTTTCACCTACAGTAAAACTTCCAAATTCAGTAAAGATATTTGGAACGTCCACTTCTGCTTCCTCACAAGTTAGCTTGATTTGGTTGATGATCTCATCTACCATATAGGCATAATCATATTCAAAGGCGAGTGAATTCTTTATCGGAAAACCTCCACCTATATTAAGACTGTCCAGGGTAGGGCAGATCTTTTTGAGAGCGATATAAACTTTTAAACATTTGTTGAGTTCGTTCCAGTAATAGGCAGTATCACGAATTCCCGTATTAATAAAAAAGTGTAGCATTCTCAGGTCTACCTGATTATTATCCTTGATCTGTTTATTATAGAATGGAACAATGTTCTTGTATCCAATTCCCAGCCTGGAAGTATAGAATTCGAATTTTGGCTCTTCTTCTGAAGCAATTCGAATTCCCACCTGGAATTTGTCATTAATTCTTTCTGACAGAAGGTTTAGTTCTTCGTAATTGTCAATTACCGGGAGGCAGTTCTTATGACCGCCATTCAATAACCTACTGATATTTTCAATATATTGATCTCTTTTGAAACCATTGCAGATCACCCATCTGTCATCCGAGATTTTTCCTGTTTCCTTCAGTTTTTCAACAATATTAATATCGAAGGCAGAAGAAGTCTCAATGTGGATGTCATTCTTTAAAGCTTCATTTAAAACATGTTCAAAATGTGAGCTTTTTGTGCAATAACAATAGTTGTAAGCTCCTTTATAATCATGCTTCTCGATGGCTGATTTGAACCATTCTTTAGCTCTGTTTATATTCTGGGAGATCTTTGGAAGATAGGTGAATTTTAGCGGTGCTCCATATTCTTTTACAAGTTCCATGAGATCGATATCATGAAATTTAAGTTGTGCACCATCCAGATTGAATTCTTCCTGAGGGAAATAGTAAGTTTGGTCTATTAGATCGCTGTACTTGGTATTCAATTTAATTAAGAGTTTAAGGGCTAAAAATTAGAGAATATATTAAAAGGTCGAAAGTATCGACTGGTAAATTAATGTTAAGATAAAGTTCAAAGAATCCTCAATGCCCGGGTAAGTTCTCTCAGCATTAGGAATATTGGTAGCTGAAAGGATTTCAGCTTTGTAAAAAATAAATCTGTGCAATTACATAAAAATCGAAATGAGACTAAGCTTTCAGCCTCGTTTTTAAAGCAGTAAATGTATTAAAAAAACAGAATTAAAATTAGAAAAAATTACTAGTGCATTCCAAGGTTAATAACCTCCTGTTCAGTAAGGTTACGATACCTTCCTCTTGGTAAGTCCCTTTTTGTAAGTCCGCCAAAAACAACACGATCCAGGCTTTCCACTTCGTAACCTAAACTTTTGAAGATCCTGGTTACTATATGTTCCTTGATACTATAAAGTTCAATACCAACCTCATTGTGTGGTTTGTCTTCTATAAAGCTGATGCTTGTGATCGCCACTTTTGAACCTTCAATATAGACTCCTCCCTGGATCTTTTCCAAATCTTCGTTAGAAAGGCTTTTGTCAAGATTTACCTGGTAGATCTGCCTGATCCCATTCTTGGGCTTGGCGAGTTTTTTAGCTAGAGTACCGTCATTTGTGAATAATAATAAACCTTTGGCCTGGTTATCTAGTTTCCCAACAGGACTAACTTTTGCTGAAGTTGCTTTAGAAACCAGGTCCATAACGGTGCGGCCTCCTTTTTCCGGATTTCCGGTAACAAAGAAACCGGCTGGCTTGTTAAGAAGGATGTACTCAGGTTTTTCCGGATTTAATCTTCTACCGTCGAAACGTACATCGTCTTCAAGCTTTACACGGTAACCCATTTCGGTGATGGTTTTCCCATTCACGGTAACATTACCTGCTGCAATATACATGTCTGCGTCACGGCGGGAGCAAACCCCCGAATTGGCGATGTATTTATTTAGACGAATTCCTTCAGAATTAGATAATGGACTTTTTTCCATGTTCTTCTTGATGGGTGCATTTCCACGGGCATAGGATTTCTTTTTCTGTCCTCCACCCTGCCTTCCGCTGTAACTTTTGCCTGAAGATCTATTGCCTCTGTTACCAGAAGGTTTACTGTTTTTACCTGAAGATCTATCGTGCCTGCTCATCGCTAAAATTTTTGCAAAGATACATTTTCCCAAATGAGGTGCCCAAGTATTTGAGAAAAGATTTAAACTGAGAGGTTTATCTAAAACACCCTGTTTATCACCTCATCCAGATCTATAAGCAATATACTGAAAACTCCGGTTACAATAATGAGCTTCAAAATATTATGCAGTAAGAGGTATTGCCATTTGGCTTTGCTAAAATAAAGCATTAGAAGGAAAATGATGAGAAGAACCAGGGAAGTGTAAAAGTAGTAGTTCATATACCCGGTCTCGAAATGGGTAATTAGTAAATAGATGGGGATTATAGCAAAAATCGCACATACCGCGAGGCAGAATTTACTCCATTTTTCACCGTAGACCAGGGGAATGGTACGGTAATTCTGAACAAAATCTCCCTGCATGTTTTCCAGGTCTTTCACCAGTTCCCGCATTACGATCATTAGGTAAAGGAATGTAGCGTGGATGAAGATTACGGTTTCGAAATTCTTATAATAAACGAAGATCACGAAAAAAGGAGTGATCGTAAGAATGGATGCGACGAGGTTTCCCAGGAATAGGATCTTCTTTAATCTATGCGAATATAGCCAGATCACGAAAATATATATAGAGAAGAATACCACCGCTCTGAAGGAAACGTAACTGGCAAAAAATATCGCTGCAAAATTCAGTATAAAATAGACCGAAAGTTTAGTGCGCTGACTTACAACGCGGTCCAGCATCGTTTTCTTGGGCCTGTTGATCAGGTCTTTTTCGCTATCATAAAAGTTGTTGATGATATAACCCGAAGCGATCACACTGGAAGAAGCCAGGATCAAAAAGAAAAGGTTAGGATCGAAAAAGACTTCCCTAAGCGGTTTATCGTGGGCTAGAATAAAGGCAGAGGTAAGGTATTGAGCAATTACAACAACCAGAATATTATAACCTCTTACTACTGAAAAGAGACTAAGTACTTTTAGAAGCAAGCGTTTATTCGCTGAAGCTGGCATAAACCTTATTTAGAAGTTGTAAACTACTTCTAAATTATAATCTTTCAGGGCTTTTCTAGCTTTATATATATCCTCGGTGAATCCTAGAATATATCCACCACCGCCAGAACCGCAAAGTTTAAGGTAATAATCGTTTGTCTCGATACCTTTTTTCCAAAGCTTATGGAATTTGGCCGGGATCATTGGTTTGAAATTGTCCAGAACGGTATGGGATAGTTTCTTAACATTTGAGAATAATGATTTCACATCACCTTTTAGGAAATCATCCACACAGGCATCGGTTTGCTTTACAAACTGATCTTTCAGCATTTTTCTGAATGGTTCCTGCTTCATGTTTTCCATGAAAATACTCACCATTGGCCCGGTTTCACCGGTGATTCCACTGTCTAATAAAAATACCGCGCCTGTTCCATTTTCAGTCTGAGAAGGAATTCCGGCAGGCTCGATGTTCTCCTTTGAATTAATAAGGATTGGAATGCTTAAATAAGAATTTAGAGGATCCAGTCCTGAGGATTTGCCATGGAAGAAAGATTCGATTTCTCCAAAGATTTTCTTCAATTTCAATAACTTATCCCTGGTAAGATTTTCAAGAACGGTAATTTTATCGGTTGCATACTTATCATAGATCGCAGCAACTAAAGCACCGCTACTTCCTACTCCATATCCTTGCGGTATACTGGAATCGAAATACATGCCTTTAGAAATATCCTCCCTTAATTCTTCAAGATCGAACTGTACAAGACCGGGATCATTTTCCTGTAGTGCTTCCAGGTAAGCTGCGAACTTCCTTAAATTCTCATTGGATTTGCGGGACTTTTCACTTAGATTTTTATCCAATTTCAAAGCACCATTATAAAAGTTATAAGGAATAGATAAACCTTTGGAATCCTTAATGATTCCGTATTCTCCAAAGAGAAGGATTTTCGAATAAAATAGAGGTCCTTTCATAAGCGTCTATGGTTCTAACCGGTAAATGTTGGCCAATAAACGTACTAAAACTACAATTTTTTTGCGCCACCACCAACTTGGTCGCAAATATACTGCCCGTTTTGACAATATACAACTAACTCATTATTAATGAATTCTAAAACTTTTGATTCCTGGCTTTCGGGATATAATACGTGTACATTGGCTCCTGCGTCTAGCGTAAAGCAAACTGGAATATCATTTTTCTCTCTGAATGCCCAGATCTTATTTATGATTTCCAGCGTATTAGGCTTCATTAAAATAAAATATGGATTACTGCTCATCATCATAGTATGAAGAGTAAGTGCTTCACTTTCCACTAGTCTTATAAAAGCGGAAGTATCACCAGATTTAAGGATCGGGATCATACTTTCCAGGTTTTCATGCGCCTGTGCGAACCTGTTTTCAGCAAAAGGATGACCATGCATAAGACCATGACCTACAGTACTGCTTACCTGCTTTTCACCTTTATCAACTAATAGAATCGTGTCCTTATATGTTTTAAATGTTTCATGAACTTCATAAGGGAATTCCACTGCGTATTCATCTGAAGACCCTTCTATGCTGTCATTTTCTCCCCAAACTACCAGGCGTCCATCAATACTTCTGGAGGCACTTCCAGAACCCAATCTGGCAAGAAAAGATGCTTTTTTTGAGAAATATTCCTCACTAATCTCCGGAAATAATTGTTTTTCCAGGTCCATAATACAAAGGGCAATAGCACTCATTCCGCTTGCCGAAGAGGCAATTCCACTACTGTGAGGGAATGAATTCTCACTATGGATCTCGAAACTGTAGTTTTTTAAATATGGACAATACTTTTCTATGCGTTGAAAGAATTTTTTGATCTTAGGTTTAAAATCTTCCTTTGGTTTACCTTCAAAGTAAAAGTCGAATTCAAAATTATCACCGCCTTTTATTTTTTTTGAAAACCTAAGCTTAGTTGTGCTTCGGCAATTATCCAGGGTAAAACTGATTGAAGGGTTGGCAGGAATTTGATTTTCCTTTTTTCCCCAATATTTAACCAGGGCTATATTGCTTGGTGATTGCCAGGTCACTTCACCCAATTCTACATTTTTAGGCTCCTGTTTAGGGATAAAATCCGTGTGAGTCATCCTCGAAAATTTTTGCCAAAGTTAAACTTTTCTCGGTTTGATACGGGCCATAACAATTCAAATAAATTCCTATTTTAGTGAAATCAACCGGCCAGATTATGACGAGTAAATTGTTCATAAGGAGTTCCTTCGCAGTTGCGATCTGCCTTGTCTTCGGTTTTATGGGGGCAGTCGCTACACATACAGGTGTGGCCGATTGGTATCCTATGCTGGAAAAGCCCTGGTTTCATATCGAGGAAGACCTTTTCAGTTCGATCTGGATTCTAATGTATGTGCTTATGGGCGTTGCTGCAGGAATTGTCTGGAGTAAAGGTTTTTATCACAAGTGGGTGAAAACGGCCCTGTATCATTTTGGTTTTCAACTATTTTTGAACGGTTTCTGGTTTCTTCTGTTTTTCGCCCTTAAAAGTCCGTTTATAGCTTTAATTGACCTTCTATTATTATTTATAGTAATACTCTTTACAATTAAATGGTTTAAAATTGTAAGCCTTACTGCAGCTTATTTACTTATTCCATACGCTGTATGGGTATTATTCGCCTTAGTTTTTAACTTCGCGATCTGGAGACTTAACTCATAGCTTGTGCCGCCAAATATCCACCGGTCCAGGCATTCTGAAAATTAAAACCTCCGGTTATAGCATCTATATTTAAGATCTCTCCGGCGAAATATAGATTTTTATGCAATTTGCTTTCAAAGGTTTTGAAATTCACCTCTTTTAGGTCAATACCACCGGCGGTAACAAATTCCTCCTTAAAAGTGCTTTTACCTTCAACAGCGAAAATAGCTGAGGTTAATTGTTTAGATAAGTTCATTAACTGATCTTTATTGAGATCTGCCCATTTGATTTCAGTTTTTATCCTGGAAGAGGAAACTAAACTTTGCCATAATCTTTTTGGAAGTTCAAATTGAGCTCTTTTGGTTACCTGTTGTTTCGAATTGGCGAATTTGATTTCCTTTAATAGGTCAAGGATCTCATTTTCTGAATATCCCGGCAACCAGTTCACATTTATTTTAAAGTTATATTTCAGTTTGTTCAATTCCCTTGCGCCCCAGGCTGAAAGTTTTAAGATCGCCGGGCCGCTCATGCCCCAATGTGTGATTAAAAGCGGTCCCGAGCTTTCCAGGTTTTCGCCTATTATTTTAACCTCGGCATCTGAAGCTATCCCGGCCAGGTTCTCGATTCTTGGATCTCTTATATTGAAAGTGAACAATGATGGTACTGCCGGAACAATTGAGTGTCCCATTTTCTGAAGTAAATTCCAGACTTTGGAATTGCTTCCCGTTGCCAGCATGATCTTTTCAGAACTGAAATTGTCGGTATTCGTTTCTATTCGCCATTCTCCGTTTTGCTGACTCAATTTTTTTAGACTTTGCCCATTCTTAATTTCGATATTCAGCCTTTTGCATTCTCTTTTAAAACAATCAATAATAGTTTGGGAGCTATCCGAAACCGGGAACATTCGCCCATCTTCTTCTGTTTTCAATTCGATTCCGCGTTCCTCGAACCAGCCAATGGTATCTCCGGTCATGAATTTGTGGAAAGGACCCCGAAGTTCTTTTTCTCCCCGGGGATATCTTTTAACGAGTTCGGCAGGAATGAATTCGGCATGGGTGACGTTACAACGTCCACCCCCTGAAACTCGAACTTTAGTAAGAACTTCTTTTCCACGTTCGAGAATTAGAATTTTAAGTTCCGGGTTATTTTCCGCTGCATTAATAGCTGTAAAAAAACCAGCGGCTCCACCGCCCACAATTATAATGTTGTAATTGTCCAAATTCAGGATTTATATTAGAGGGCAAAAATAGTTAGAACTTCCTGTCTTTTGAAATTAGATTAGCAATTAAGGCTTAAAAGTGGATTGTGCAGCCTGTTGGGAAAATCTGAAATAATCCCATCTACCCCGAAATCTATCATTCGCCTGATGTCTTCTCTTTCGTTCACAGTCCATACATTGACTTTGAAACCAGCATCCTGACTCAATTTTGTATGGTCCCGGGTGATGATGCCAAGCGAAGGGTGAATAGCTACCGCATTTAATTTTTTTCCTAATTCTATCGCTTCGGGAACACTGGCTTTACTCAGTACCGCTATAGGAATTTCGGGGTCTAGTTTCCTGGTCTCGAACAACTCATTTTTCTGAAAGCTGGAGATAATAAAATCTGAATATTTCCAGCTGCCTGCTTTGATCCTGTCCTTTACGATTTTACATACAGGCGCTGCCGTGTTAAGACCTTTCAGCTCTATGTTTATCATGCATTTTCCCTCGATAAGATCCAGGACTTCGGTTAATAAAGGGATCTTATATCTGCCCTCAATCCTTAATTTTTTGATGATCTCGGCAGGTCTTTTAGCTATTTCGCCACTTCCATCGGTAGTTCGATCCAGGGTGAAATCATGGATCACCCACAGTTCTCCGCTAGCGCATTTATGAACATCTATTTCAATGGCATCTACCCCAATTTCCAGGGCTTTCTGAATACTTTCCAGGGTATTTTCAGCCATATGGCCTTTAGCTCCTCGATGCCCTATCTTTAAAAAATTGTTCATGTTCAAATGTATTCAATTAATTCATTTCATCTGAATGTTACCTCTATCGGTAATATTAATTCAAAATTGAGAAAGGATTATGACTGCTTAACATTTAATTAATTAGCTCTGGTTGTAATTTAGTGCCTTAACCAACCAAAAAACCGAATGAATAAGTCTTTACTCCATCCAGGTCTTAACTTATTATGCCTAATTAAAATTTATTGAAATGGATAAATGGTTCGCTTTTAAGGAAACAGATCTGCTGGCAATAATCCTGACTGCAATTGGGGTCTATTTAGCTACAATAATTTTCACCCGTCTTGCAGGTAAACGCAGTTTTTCAAAAATGTCGAGTTTCGACTTTGCAATGACGGTGGCCCTGGGCTCGATGATAGCCACTACCGTACTGTCCAAAAGTGTCAGTTTATGGGATGGTGTTGTAGGAATGGCAATTGTCTATTTTCTGCAGCTTTTTGTGGCTATTCTAAGACGATTCCGGGTTATTAAAAAAACTGTAGACAATAATCCATTAATGTTGATGGAAGGTGAAAAGATTTATCATGAAAACCTGAAGAAGGCAAGGGTGACCGAGGAAGATCTTAGGTCAAAGCTCAGGGAAGCAAATGTAATTCGGCTAAAGGAGGTAAGAGCAGTTATTTTTGAGGCCACGGGTGACATTTCTGTTTTACATACTGAAGATGAGAATGAAGAAGTAGAAGGCTGGTTGATCCAGGATGTAAATAAGTAGTTACAAATTTCCGAAGTATAGGAATTCAGTGAAATTTGATCTCACATTATAAAGGCGATCGCTCCTGCTGCAAAAAGAACATGTGCGATGAATAATTGAATATAGAATTCGTTGAGGTTCACATCTGGAGGTCTTGGCGAAATGTAGAACATTAAATGCCAGCTAAGAATAGCCATGGCACCAGTGATAATGCCATATAAAAAAATCGAAAGAAAAGATATTCGGAAAGAAAAGATGAGATGAAAAAGATAAAAAAGGGTCATAAGGATAATACCGATTGAAAAATGAACCACCCAGCCAATAAAAGAATTATTGGAGGGGTTCATATGTTCGTGGCTGGATCGCCTTAAGATCATATTAAGCAGTTTGGGCTCTTTGAATTGTCTGGACCTTACCTTGGAAAGAAAATAGCTGAAGGCGGTCATTAAAACTGTACCTAAAACTCCTGCTAATATGACTTGAAATAGTTCCATTGAAATAAAGATAATTCAAATTGCAAAAAAATCATAAAATATTGATATACAGATGAGTGTGTTATTAGAAAAGGTAGAGAGAGGAAGGGCAAATCTGAAAGGATTTAATCCTGCCAGGTTGAAAAGTGATTTTAAGAATTTTATTTTGAATAAAGACCATCCCTGTATAATGGCTAAAACCGTTATTAGTATGGATCAGTTAGAAATTATGGCTTATCATGATTTAGGTTCGGCTGAAACTGCTGAAATCCTGCTTAAAGATCTTGAAACCTATGTTAAAAATTACGATTTCGAATCTAATGATTTCAGGACCTTTTTAGCCGTATTTCCAGAATCCATAAAATATTCCGAGATTGAATTTGAAAAGCTTTTATGGAAACAGCTGGAAAAACTACATAAGAAGGATAGCAAAGAATGGGATCATGCAGTAAGTTCAGATCCAGAAAATGATAATTTCAGTTTTAGTATTGCAGGAAAAGCATTTTATATTGTTGGTATGCACCCCGGTTCCTCCAGGAAAGCCAGGCAAAGTCCTTATCCCGCTATTGCCTTTAACCTGCACTGGCAGTTCGAGAAACTCAGGGAAATGGGGAGTTTCGAAATGGTGAGGGATAGGATAAGGGAGAGAGACAAGGCTTTGCAGGGCAGTATAAATCCTATGCTGGAAGATTTTGGTTCTAACAGCGAAGCGAAACAATATAGCGGTAGAAAAGTTGGGAACGATTGGAAATGTCCTTTTCTTAGCGGTAATTAAGAAAGATGTACCGACCAAAAAAATATACCAAAGACGAACCGGAATTTATAGTTCCGTTTATTCAGCAGCATCCATTCGCGACTTTCATGATAAAAGGGGAAGAACTAATGGCGACCCATATTCCTGTGCTTTTAAAAGGCGACAATAAAAACTGGAAGCTGTACTCCCATATAGCCAATCATAATAAGCAAAAGGAACTTTTAAAGGGCGGAGCTGAGGCTCTGGTCATATTTCATGGTCCCCAGGCTTATATCTCATCCTCATGGTATAGAGAAAAGGATATAAGTACCTGGGATTATTCTGCGGTTCATGTAAATGCGAAAATAAAGATTCAGACCTCGTCAGAACTGGAAGAATCTCTAGAGGCACTGGTTTCCTATTTTGAAAAAGATCAGCAAAAGCCACTTTATTACAAGGATATACCTGAACCAATGCTAAAAGAGCATTTGCCATTAATTACAGGATTTTGGCTAGAGCCTTACCAAGTTGAAGGGATCGCGAAATTTCACCAATCCTATCCAAGACATGATGTAGAATCTGTGGTGGATAAGCTCAAAAATTCTGATGACAGCATGCAGCAAAAACTGGGTGAGGAAATTCAGAAAGAACACAAAATAAAATAAAGAGGCGTTAGAATGAACATTATAGAAAAACAGAGCGGAGCTGCTTTTAAAATTCAGAAAGGTCAGCGATTAAAAGTAGTCGACCCAAAAGGAGAGCAGGTGAGCGATATGGTTTTGTTCAATGCAAAGGATAAGCGTGAGAAAATTTCGAGCGGGAAGACCCTGGATTTTGAAGAAAATATACTCATTACCAAAGGAGATTTTCTATGGAGCAATCGTAGCAATAAAATGATGGAGATACTGGAAGACACGAATGGGAGAAATGATTTCCTACTCGCTCCCTGCAGTCCGGAAACTTTTAAGATTATGTATGGGAATAATGATTATCATCCCAGCTGTTTTGAAAACCTGTATACCAACCTTAAGAAATTCGACATTGAGCCAGATGATATTCCCACAGCATTCAATATATTTATGAATGTGCAGTTTCAGCCCGATGGTAAACTAAGCGTAGATCCGCCCTTAAGCAAAGCGGGAGATTATGTGATCTTTAAAGCCCAAATGGACCTCGTCGTAGGCCTAACCGCCTGTTCTGCTGAAGACAGTAATGGCGGGAGTTTCAAACCGATACATTACGAAATATTGGAGTGATCAGTTCTTTTTCCTGTACCTCATATTTAGCATTTCTATGGCCAGAGAGAAGAAAACCGCGAAATAGATATATCCCTTCGGAACATGATAATGGGCTCCCTCTACGATCAACATCACGCCTATAAGTATTAAAAACGATAAGGCCAGGATCTGAATGGTTGGGTGTTTATTCACAAATTCTCCCACGGGTCTTGCAAAAATCATCATTACAATAATTGCCACTACCACGGCAATGATCATTAGAATGATCTCATCGGTTAGACCTACAGCAGTTAAGATAGAATCGAAGGAGAATACCAGGTCCAGTAATACGATCTGAACAATCGCAGCACTAAAACTCATTGTTTTAGATTTTTTACCATTTTCAGGATTGCCTTCCTGACCTTCTACTTTATGATGGATCTCCAGCGTACTCTTTACCAATAAAAAGATTCCTCCGGCGATAAGAATGATGTCACGCCAGCTTAATTCAAATCCAATCAAAGTTACAATTGGTTCTTTTAAGCCTATAATCCAGGTGATGCTTAATAGAAGAAGAATTCTCATTATCAGTGCTAAGGATAATCCTCCCAGCCTTGCTTTTTTCTGATTTTCTTCTGATACTTTTCCTGCTACCAGCGAAATAAAAATTATATTATCTATCCCCAGAACTATTTCCAGAAAGGTAAGGGTTAGCAGGGCTACCCAGGTATCGGGCTGTAAAAAAATTTCCATAGTAAATTGGTTGGATCGGCACCAAAATTATACAAAAATCAACAGGTTGTAGTTAAATTTATTACAAAGGAAATATACCGGGAATAAGAATGATTTTATTCTTTAAAACCGAACTTAAAACTTATCCCGCCATAAACCGAAAACTGGTAAAAGTCGTAATCTGTACGCCAGCGATTTTCACCTCTTAAGTAAATGAAAAAACGATCGAAATGATATTCAGCCCTGGCATTAAAGGCTAGAGAGGGATAGACTTTCCACGGACGGCTAATAAGAGAAAGTGAAATATCGGCAACAGGGATCAGTTTCTTGCCCGGCCTAACCACAAACCCAGGATTTACTCCCAGGGAAGCATATCTTATCGCTGTAAATGTTTCGTAATAGGCGATGAGACTAAAGCCGGCATTTCGATAGCCCAGGCTAAAAGTGCCATCGTAAGCTACATCGTTCACCGTTCCTCCTATGGTAGCGTTCCTAAGATCTACCCCAGTGCCGGCGAACCAGTAAGTATCTTCCCGGGTTAGCCAGGGTTGGGAGAATCCACAAACCGGAACCAGAAAAAGCATAAATAGTAAAAGTCTCTTCATTCATCAAGGGAATAATAAGTATATGCTTTGTTTGTCTCAGAAGTTTTAGATTTCGATGGTTAATCGAATGAAAATAAGTGGATTATAATATAAAGCTATTTATTGGTTATTAATCCTAAGGTGTTGTGAAATAAAAATTGATTTTTATAATAAAATCGAGATAAATTTTTAAAAAATCTTTAAATTTTCCGAGGCTTCTTTAACGATCAGGTTGAAATTCCTGTAAATTGATAAGAATAGACCTTTATATCACTATTTTATAAGATTTAAATTAGTTTCTATGAATAAAATCCTTATCTGGTCTATTAGCGCCGCCTTAGCCGGTTTTTTATTTGGTTTTGACACGGTAGTCATTTCAGGAGCAGATAAGCAACTGCAGGAATTATGGAATACCTCTGATGCTTTTCACGGCTCGGTAGTTATGGCTATGGCTCTTTGGGGAACCGTGGTAGGTGCGATCTTCGGTGGGATTCCAACCAATAGGTTTGGAAGAAAGAACACATTGTTAATTATCGGAATCCTTTACTTTGTCTCGGCTTTAGGTTCTGCCCTGGTTGATGATCCCATTAGTTTCGCTGTTTTCAGATTTTTAGGCGGACTGGGGGTTGGAGCTTCTACCATTGCGGCACCGGCTTTTGTTTCTGAGATCGCTCCGGCAGATCAAAGAGGGAAACTGGTATCGCTGTACCAGTTCAATATCGTTTTAGGTATTCTTATCGCATTTTTATCAAACTATCTTCTTCGAAATACCGGTGATGAGCCCTGGCGATGGATGGTAGGTGTAGAAGCCATTCCGGCTTTCCTGTATATCATTTTTGTTTTTATGATTCCAAGAAGTCCGCGGTGGCTGGTATCGAAGGGCAGGTTCCAGGAGGCTGAAAAAGTTCTGGCGGTGATCCATCCAGATATGGACATTAAAATGAAACTTCAGGAAATCAAAGACCTGGATCAAAATGAACTTACCGGGGAGAATATCTTTATGAAAAAATATCGTTTCCCATTGATTCTGGCATTTTTGATTGCATTTTTTAACCAGGTTTCCGGGATAAATGCATTTCTGTATTATGCTCCAAGGATCTTTGAATCTGCTGGTTTGGGGCAGAGTACGGCTTTCCTCAGTAGTATTGGAATTGGAGTGGTGAATCTCCTTTTTACCTTATTAGGAGTATTCCTGATAGATAAACTGGGAAGGAAGCAATTGATGCTTTTTGGATCCATCGGATATATAATTTCACTTTCCCTGGTAGCAGCAGCCTTTTTTCTGAACTGGGGTGGCATGTCGGTTCCTATTTTCCTGTTCCTGTTTATTGCCTCTCATGCCATAGGCCAGGGTGCGGTGATCTGGGTATTTATTTCTGAAATTTTCCCGAATCGATTACGTGCTTCGGGGCAGGCTTTTGGATCATCTACTCATTGGGTGCTTGCTGCAATTATCCCTTCAACCATTCCGTATTTATTTACGAACATAGGACCCGGTTATGTTTTCGCGTTCTTCGCCTTTATGATGTTTTTACAATTGCTATTTGTGATCTTTATGATGCCGGAAACCAAAGGGAAATCGCTGGAAGAATTGAGCCTTGAAATGTCTTCTACCAAATAAAACAATTATAATATGAGAAACTTGACCGTTTTAGCCGTTATGGCGATTTTAATATTAACCTCCTGTAAGAATGATCCTAAAAAAGAAGAATCTGAGGATATTGTGGAGATGGAAGTACAGCAGGATGAAGATTTCAGACCTAATTTTCATTTTACCCCGCAAAAGAACTGGATGAATGATCCTAATGGGATGTTTTACCTAAATGGCATCTATCATTTATACTTTCAATATTATCCAGATGATAATGTCTGGGGGCCCATGCACTGGGGCCATGCTACCAGCAAGGATATGATCACCTGGGAGGAACAAGAGATCGCACTGTATCCAGATGAGAAGGGTTATATATTTTCAGGGAGTGCGGTAGTGGACAAGAATAACACCTCAGGTTTTGGTGAGGATGGCAAAACTCCGGTCGTGGCAATATATACCTATCACGACGCGAAAGCCGCGGAAGAAGGTAAAGATCATCAAACCCAGGCAATAGCTTACAGTCTGGATGAAGGGATGACCTGGACCAAATATGAAGGTAACCCCGTAATTTCAAATCCGGGATTAACAGATTTCAGGGATCCTAAAGTAACCTGGGATGATGTTCATAAACAATGGCTGATGGGTTTGGCCACCACAGGAGAAACATTTTTCTATTCATCACAGGATCTGAAGAACTGGGAAAAACTTTCTGAATTTGGTGAGAACACCGGCGCTCATGACGGAGTATGGGAATGCCCTGATATTTTCCAGATGCAGGTTGAAGGCAGTGATGAAACTAAATGGGTATTGATACAAAACCTTAACCCGGGCGGATATAATGGTGGTTCGGGGACCCAGTATTTTGTAGGTGATTTTGATGGTAAAACCTTTACGCCGGAAAAGAATATGGAAGCCCTGGGGGAAAAACATGATTTCTGGATAGACTTTGGAAGGGATAATTATGCCGGGGTTACCTGGTCTAATATTCCCGATGATGACGGCAGGAAACTATTTATAGGCTGGATGTCTAACTGGATGTATGCGGAAAAAGTTCCTACAGAAACCTGGAGAAGCGCTATGACCGTTGCCCGTGAATTGAAACTTATAAAGGAAGATGACCGTTACCTGGTTACCTCCTTGCCTGTGGAGGAATTGAAGAAATACCGTGGGCCTGGAATTGCCAAAAATAATATAGAAGTAAATAATAATAAGGTTGTCCTGAACTCTTCAGAGGTAGACCTGGCTAAAGCCGAGATCAGATTCAGTATTCCAGATCTTAAGGAAACGGCATACAATTTCAGGCTAAGCAATGAGGCCGGGGAGGAGTTCATTGTATCTTACGATCATGCTCAAAAAGAATTTGTGGTGGATAGATCTCATTCCGGGCAAACAAATTTTTCAGAGAATTTTGCTACAGAACGATCTACCGCTCCAAGAATATCTGCCGGCAATGAGCTTGAGGTCATACTTATAATCGATAAAACTTCCATCGAAATGTTCTTCGATAATGGTAAAACCGTGATGACCGAGATCTTCTTTCCAAATCAGCCCTGGACAGAGTTTTCATTTACAACGGCTAATCAGTCTTTTACGGTAAAGGATTTTGAAGCTTTTGAACTGAATTTTCCTGCCAGAACTGAAGAAGGAAATATGTAGCGGCAATACATGAATGTTTAAATCTTAATGAATACTGGATCTTTAGGAAATTATTGGGAAGATAAGAGGTTCGTAAAAGAGTGATTATTTCTATCTTGAATTTTCATTTATTCGAGAATTATGAATATAAAAATAGAGCATCGTAATATGACCGTTCCGGAATATCAATTATTACGGGCGTCTACAGGATGGGAGTCTTTGAACGATGATACCGTGGAAAAAGGAATGCAGGGTTCACTGTTTTCGGTCTGCTTTACCGTAGGTGGAAAAATAGCCGCTGCCGGAAGGATCGTGGGAGACGGGGCTATCTATTTTTATATACAGGATGTGATCGTACTGCCTGAATTTCAGAAGACGGGTTTAGGCGACATGGTCATGATGGAGCTGGAATCATGGCTTAAGGAAAATTCACATCAGAATTCATTCGTAGGTCTTATGGCTGCCGAAGGAGTAAAAGATTTTTACACCCGGTTCGATTATATGGAGCGGGCTGAAACGAGGCCGGGAATGTTCAAGATCATGGAAAAATAGAATTATGGCAAAAAAGGTTAAGGCTGTTTGTTTTGGAGAGATCCTGTATGATGTGTTTCCGGATATGGAACGTATTGGCGGCGCACCCCTGAATGTAGCCAGCAGGCTAAGCAGTATGGGTGTGGAAACCGAAATGATAAGCAGGGTAGGAACCGATGAAAAAGGAGAAAAACTTCTGGAGTACCTTAATTCCCGCAATATTAGAACTGCAAATATTATTAAAGATGAGGTGAATTCAACTGGTGTGGTACAGGTGAAACTCACTTCCAGTGGTTCTGCAACTTACGAGATCAAATATCCTGCTGGCTGGGATAAAATAGAATTTACCGAAACCATGGCTCGTTCAGTTAAGGAGGCGGATGCTTTTATCTTCGGAAGCCTGGTTTGCAGGGATGAGGTAAGCAGGAAAACCTTATTTGAACTTATACCGAAAGCCAGTTACCGTGTTCTGGATTTTAACCTGCGTCCACCGCATTATTCGGAAGAGCATTTAATGGAACTCATGCAGCATGCTGAATTTATCAAATTCAATGACGATGAGCTTTTTGAAATTGCTGGAATAATGGGTTCAAAGTACCACAGCCTGGAGCAGAACCTGCTATTTATGGCCGTAAAATCTAACGCGAATACCATTTGCGTAACCAAGGGGCCACATGGTGCCGTTTTGATGCATGATAAGAAGTTGTATTACAATTCTGGTTATAAAGTGAAGGTAAAGGATACAGTAGGAGCAGGTGATTCATTTTTAGGAACACTACTGGCAAAACTTCTATTGGGAGAAGAACCTCAAAGGGCATTAGATACTGCCTGTGCAATTGGAGCTTTGGTAGCTGGAAAAGAAGGTGCAAATCCTGAAATTTCTGCCGAACTACTTCAAGCTTTTATGGATCCTTATAAATAAGTGGCGTTTCAAAATCTTATTTTTATTCATGAACGTTAGTTGTTTAATTTTAAAAATCCCATTCCGTTTTCACTTCTATAATCATCTTTGAATGAAATGATTACAGGTTTCTATTGAGGGAGTAGCTGCGGGATTGGCCTGATAGCAAGGGATTTGTCTGATTTTATTTTTAAATTGCTTCACCAATAAAGAAACAATCAGCAACAATTCTATTTCATGCCTCTTACGGGTAGGTAGCATTTTAAAATTACTTTTCATCCATGTTTAAACCAATTTTCCGAATCTTGACTGTAGTCTTATTCTGTAACTTTCTGTTTTCCTGTTCAGGAGATGATGAATCTGGTATAAAACCTTATTATGGAAGTGTTAGTTTTAAGACACAAAAAGAGGTAGATTCTTTCGCGGCATTAAATTACACTGCCATTTACGGTAGTTTGGGATTACGAACTGAGAATATTCAAAATATAGAAGGCTTTGAAGAAATAACTCAAATTAATGGAGGTATCTGGATAGAGGGAACAGGGATAAAGGATGTAAATGGTCTAGAAAACTTAAAGGATTTTTCACCAGGCAGTAGTATCATATTATGGTCTAATCCTGAACTGGAAAACCTTGACGGATTTAAGAACCTGCCAGCTAATATGGGTGGTATTATAATTATAGATAACTCTAAGCTTAAGAATGTAGATGGTTTGAGTAACGTTAAATATGCCGATGGGCAAATTTCAATTGCAGATAATGCGAAACTTACAAACCTGGACGGGATTTCCAATGTAGAGCAAATAAAAGAGGGTGAAAAGGTCTTGATCTGGAACAATGCATCTCTCGCGAATTTATGTGGTCTTGAGAACATAGCAGGATTGAGTAGTATTGACCTTGATATCAAGGATAATGCTTTTAACCCATCCAGGCAGGAACTTACAGATGGTAACTGTAGTATGTAAAGGTCAGAAATTTTATAAGAGCCTATATGGATTTATTTTCGACAGTTTCAGGCTTATGTCGCATAATTAAAATAATTACTTTATAGTCAATATTGATTATCAATGTTTATTTCAACTTCATTTATTTTATATCTAAACGTTATTTTTTAGGTGTAAATACTTAGATTTGACGGTCAAACTCTCCCAAATGAAAAAAACCTTAAACCTGGTATTTGCATTTATTTTCTTAAATACCTATTCACAGTCAGATTTTGAAAGCGGATATTTCATCACTGAAACTGGCGAGAAAGTAGATTGTTTAATAAAAAACCTAGACTGGCGAAATAATCCGGACGGATTTAGTTATAAATTATCATCAGATTCTGAAGTTAAAAATGCTGGTATTGAAACTAAGGAATTTGGTATTTATGATGGTACTAGGTTTGAACGCCACAGGGTTAGTATTGATATTTCCAGTGATTTTTTACAGTCCTTAAGCAACGAAAAAGGTCCTGAATTTAGAGAGGATACTTTATTTCTTAAAGCACTTGTTAAGGGTGAGGCTTCCCTTTATTTATACAAAGGGGAAAACCTAATTAGGTATTTTTATGCTATAGGCGATCAAGGGGTAAAACAACTTATTTATAAGCGATTTAAAAGGAATGATAAAATAGCTCGCAATAGTAGCTTTAAAAGACAGTTATATAATGACCTGAATTGTGGTTCCCTGAATTCTGATAAAGTCGCAGGCCTGGATTATGAGAAAAAGGATCTGGTAGCATTTTTCGTAGAATATAATGAATGCACAGACTCTGAGTATACCTTATTCGAATCGAATAAAGAGAGAGACGCCTTCAATCTAAGTATTAGACCGGGCTTACAGATGCAGGAAATAAAAATAGCTAATAGCAGAGATCATGAAGCATATGATTACGGTAGTCAGGTTAATTTTCGATTAGGGGTTGAATTGGAATACATTATGCCTTTTAATAATGATAAATGGAGTATTATCCTTGAACCAAATTATCAATATTTCAATTCGGAGGATGAGATTGAAGTAGATAATGTTTATGGGGGAATACTTAGAACCAAAATAGATTATAGTGCTATCGAAATCCCTCTTGGAATACGTCACTATCTCTTTTTAAGTGAGAAATCTAAACTTTTCGCCAATATTCAATATGTCTGGAGCTTTCCTGAAGATACCGAAATTGAATTTACCCGGGCCGATGGTTCTGATTTAAAATCTTTAAAGATAAGCTCAACCAGGAATATAGATATTGGCTTAGGATATAATCTTCTGGATAAATTTAGTGCTGAGGTGCGATATCATTTCGGAAAGGATATCATGGGAGATTATGTTTTCTGGGAATCGGATTATTCTTCTTTTTCAGTTATAGTTGGTTATAACTTATTCTAAAATAATGTATAGTAAATTAAACCATTGGAAAATAAAATATACCGAACAACGTTTCAACGCTAATAGCCGGAAGCGTTAGTAATAAAATAATTAACTTGATCAAATAACCGGAGCTTCATTCGCATTTAAGACTAATAATAAACTATGATGATAAAGAACATTTTTTATGTAGGTTTTTGTTTCCTCCTTTTTGGCTGTGCTACAGATGATTCAGTTGACTTGCAGGAAGCAGGTTTTTACGGAGACTGGATCGTGGTTTCAGCAGAAACCGATAGAGAAATAGATTACGATCTTGACGGGAATACTTCAACCGATATAACAGAGGATTCTTCTTGTTTCACTATCGAATTAGCATTGAATCCAGATGGCAGTTTTAGAGAAATTATCATGGAAAGGGAAGATGATGATACTGGATTGGATTGCGGAATTAGTGTAAAAACTGGTAATTGGGAATATAACCGGGATTCAAACCTGATCATTCTAAATTACCTGGATGAAAATGGAAATATTGTTATTGCGTTAACCAGTAACTCTATTAAAGACAATGATAGCTTCTATGTTGAAAGGGAATTTACCGATGACCAGGGAAGCTTTATAGCCAATTTACGATTTGGGTTTCTCAATTAAGAATCTATAAAAATCCAATGAGAAGATCCTTTTCAATCATCATATTACTATGTCTTATAATTTGGAGTTGTAAAGAAGGAACCGGCCGTGAAGAGGAATATTTACGCTGGGTAGGCGATATAGAACAGAATGATGAAATTGATGAACCTGACTTCAAAATTTGTAACGGAGACGAAAAAATTCTGCAATATTTTAATTTTGGAGAAGGACCGGTGTACAGCGGAGAAAAATCGAAAATTATAGATCTTTTTGAATCAAAATATCAACCGGTTACCGGAAAAAATGAAAACGGATTAATCAGGATTCGATTTGTGGTAAACTGCGAGGGAGAAGCAGGAAGATATAGAGTCTTACAGTCAGACGAAAACTACCTTAAGAAGGAATTTGATAAAAAAATAGTCTCCCAACTTTTGAAAATCACCAGTGAAATTGAAAAGTGGAAGGTTTTAAAAAGAGATGAGTTTCCCATTAACTACTACATGTATCTCATCTTCAAAATTAAAGATGGAAAAATCATAGAAATTTTACCTTGATGAAAAAGTTTATCCTCCTTTTTCTTTTACTTTCCTTTTTCGGAATAAATGCGCAACCAAATTGCGAGGCCTTTAAAATGCGTGGTGAAATGTTGAAATACGAATCTTGTAAAAAGGCGATGGAGACAAAAGGTCATTACCAGTTTAGTAAGGAATATCAGGTAAAATTAGATGAAGCTATAGAGATCGACCCTACCTACGATTATCCTTACTGGGCAAAATCTATCGCCTATTTGAAAAGTGGAGATTTTATAACCTGGAAAAAACTTATAGATAAAGCCGTTAAGTATAATCCGGAAGATAGATTAGGTTACAGAGGATGGTGTCGCTATCAGTTTTTCAGGGATTATAAAGGTGCGATAGAAGATATTGAAGAGTTAGATCGGTTAGTTGATTATGATATTGGGCAATCTCAAAATGGCATGTATCATTTAAACATTGCTAAAGGTTTATGTTACAAGGCAATTGGTGAAAGAGACAAGGCTATAGATATTATAGAAAAACAGATAAAGCTTAATGAAGAAGAAGATTTCATTGGCGCTTATGATTATGTGCATCTTGGAGTTCTCTATTTAGAAACAGGAGAAATTGAAAAAGCAATAGAAGTATTTGAGAAGCAATCCGGCTATAACGATTTAGCCGAAAATCAGTATTATTTAGCTTTGTCTCAACAGAAATTGGGTAAAACGGCAGAAAGTAGAATAAGTTTAGAAAATGCCAGAAAGCTATATTTGAAAGGAAGAAAAATGTTTGATCCCTACAACCATCCAATGGATAAGATATACCTGGAAGATATAGATAGAGAAATTGAACAGCTTACCTTGAGAGTTGATAAAAATTAATCAAATAATAGCCCTAAAACTCCACCTAGTACAGCTTCATAAAAATTGGAAGCGCCATTCGGGTTAAAGGAATCCCGAGCTATATACCTAACGTCCTGGTCTAATAATAAAGATGTGTTGGGTAAAAGTGTATTGCTTTCTGTGAAAGAATCATTTCCCAGGAACAGGGTGGTAAAGAAATTAGAATTGGTTTCGAATATCGTATTTGAACCACCATAGCTATATGCATCATTTACGTTGAAATAAATATCATATAGATTTGTGGAGTTGTTATAAAGTACGAGCGTAGGTGTTTCCGGCTCAATATCCAGCTTTTTCAAAGTTACCGGCTGATCCATGGATCTGGAACTGGTATTGTATAAACTAAATGTTTTGCTCTTCAGGTTTGGTATAGAATCATTGGCCTGGCCGAAAAAGCTAAAACTTATAAAAAAAGAGCATAGTAAAAGTGTTGATCTGAAAATCTTCATATCATAATTTTTAAATAACAGAGTGCACGGTAGGGACCTTTTATTTGCTGGAATAGAGCTGTTTTTATGGTGTGATAAAACAAATCTGAGAACAAGTTATAATAAATTTCCCTGATTAAAAAGAAAGTTTCAGGATATGCCAGGATCCATAAAAATGTAAAAGCTTAATTTTCAGAAAAGGATCTGGCTGCAAAAACGGTCAATAGATATCAGTGTATACATAGTTAACAAAGGAAAATTTTGTGAAAGAGTATAAATGGAAATAGTAATTATTTCAATAACGGCCTTCCTGGCGGCCATACTAACCTTCTTTTCCGGGTTTGGATTAGGTACTATACTTACACCTGTTTTTATGCTTTTCTTTCCGGTGGAACTGGCCATTGCCCTAACCGGAGTAGTTCATTTCTTTAACAACGTTTATAAGCTGGGTTTGGTAGGGGGCAAAACGGACAAAGAGGTCCTGATCAGGTTTGGGATTCCCGCTGTGATCGCAGCTTTTATTGGTTCCTGGATATTAATAAACATTACCGGTACTCAGCCCTTGTTTACCTATCATGCCTTCGGTTCCCAATTCGAAGTTTACCCGGTTAAATTCTTAATATCTATCCTGCTGATCATTTTTGCAAGCATGGATCTTATCCCGTATTTCAATAAACTTCAATTTGGTAAAAGTAAATTACCCTTAGGAGGGGCCTTAAGCGGTTTTTTTGGTGGACTGTCTGGTAATCAGGGAGCACTGCGGAGTGCCTTTCTTATCAAAGCCGGACTTTCTAAAGAGGCCTTTATTGGAACGGCTGTATTTGTTTCAACCTTTGTTGATTTTACCAGGTTAAGCATGTATGCCTCAGGATTTTTAAAATCTGGCCTTATCGATAATTTAAGTCTTGTTTTTTTCGCTACCATTTCAGGTATTGCCGGATCCTATTTTGGAAATATTCTTCTGAAAAAAGTGACCTTAAGATTTTTGCAGGTCATCGTGGCTATTTTATTGATCGTTGTATCGCTAGCCTTAGGAGCAGGAATTATTTAAAAAATAGGTTAATAATTTGTGGTACCAATAGGTTTTATTTTAATCTAAAAATGCTGGTTTCAATGATGCCCATATGATCTTTTGCTGGTAAAGAAAGGACTGTTTGTTTCTCTATAAACTGAAAATTGAATGGAGCAGTAGTTAGATCTATACCGCTTTTCTTCTTTAGCCTGGTTCCCTGTCCTGAAATGATATCCAGGTTGGATTCAAAATTTTCCTGTGGAATATGTTCGGTTAGAATTAAATATTTGAAGTCATTCAATTTTTTCAAAATCGACTTTATTTCAGCATTGGAAAGATGTTGAAAAACCTGTCTTAAAATAACAATATCTCCGGAGGGAAGTGGATCGGTTGCAATGTCCAGGCAACGGAATTCAACGTTTTCCAGGTCGAATTTTTGAGAATTATATACGATTAGTGATTCAACAATATCTGCAGCTATATATGTACTGGTATATTTCACTAAATCTTTCCCAACATTAAAATCACCACAACCCAGGTCGCATACCCTGGGAGGTTCCTCAAATGAACTTAAAAAGGAAGAGATTCTTGTGATATAAGGCTCAATAATATCCGGATGATGAGATCCAATACCTGAATAAAATAAAGTATCATTTTCACCCCATAAGTTCTGGTCGTACACCTGCTCCATGGCATCTTTTGTAGGCCAGGGTTTCTTGGATCTTTTTATTGGTTCCTTTTTATCCTTCATCAAAGAGCTATAGGAGTTTGATAATATTATTTATTCGTCAGTTTAAATACAAATATACCAGCCGATATAAGATCTTTGAAAAAATTCATCTATCAAATTCCTGTTCAAACTTAAGTAAAGGTCCTGAATACATTACTTTTCAGTATTTATTGGTATGATGGAAATGACATTTTATACTTTAGTTCAAAATTCTATCTTGCATGTTTTCATTGAAAGAGAAGAATAGATCTGTCTAAATCAGTTTTATAACGAAAATGAAAGTAGTCTTACTGCCAAATTACTTTAAAAAGATCGGGATCATTACGGGCCTTATATCCTCGCTGTGTTATTTCGTGTTCGGGATAGATCATGAAATGCTTGATTTGAGCTATGACCGGGAAGTTGTTGGCTTTATCACCAAAGATATGATTGTGATCTCTCTTTTGTTTATCGCCTTTGCTAAAGAGAAAAGCCAAATTCAGAACCTGGATACAATCAGGTTTGAAAAGTTAAAACAAGCGATGATCTTTGGGGCCGTTATTTTGATCTACGATTCTATTTCTGAAATAATATTCCGAAGTGGCGAAATGGAAATGGAAAGCGGTTATGAAGTAATGATCACGGGTTTGCTTTTTTATATCGTCACTTTCTATTTTGAATTATATAATTTGCCCAAGGAAAAAGATTTAAATTAGCGGAAACTCTACCGAGTTATTAAAAAACAACCAAATCATTTTAATGAGATTACCAATTCTTTTTATCCTTTTCTTTATATCCTTCCTGGGATATACGCAAAGCAAGGCTTACCATTTTTACAACGAGGAAGGCAGGCCCATAAGCAGAAAGGAATTTTATAAAATGCGATATAATAGAGATAATTTTCCTTTGTACCTGGAAAATGATACCGCCAGATTCGGGATCTTATATCATTATGAAACTTACGGGAAATTAAATGATTCAAGCTATAGATATTTAAAGAAATACCTTGGCGAATTAAAGGAAGTTGAAATCGATTCTTCTGATTATTTAGTTATCAACTATCTTACCACGGTTCCGGAAGAAGAACAGAAAAGACATAAAACCAGAACCAGCTGGAATATTTTTGATAGAAATTATACCGGAAAACTTAAAAGGATGGATGATGTTTCCCATTTTTGGATCTCATCCCTGGAAAAACAAAATCTGAAATACTTTTATAGCGATCGCATAGACTGGCTCACAGATAAAAAGGGTGTAATACCGGAATTATTTTTTCCGTTTGAATTCACCTACGGATATTTTGTGATTATAAATCCCGAAGGTGAATATTACTACTATATAGGTGAATACGCAAAACAATTTGTATGGGAAAAAACTGAGCAAATGATGTATGGTGAAATGTCGAAAAAAACTAACAAAATTGCTCCATAATTTTTTTTATTAATTCAAACCGTTAGATTTATACTTTCTAAATAATGAAGTATATACCTGAATCATATGAAACTTGAAATTACCGGCAGAGACCTCAAATTTTTTATCCTTGGAGTGACTGCCATGCTCCTTTTTGTTATCATTTATGACTGGAGTGACTTTAAAAAAGGTTTGTTGGGAGAACCAACAGAAACTAAGGTAAAATCTGAGCAGATCAATTGATACTATCGGGTAGAATCCTTCATCGAGCTTTAATTTTTTTATTTTATAACCAAGGATTAAACCGTATATCCAACTCTACCACAGCAGTTTTACCAACTAACCTAAGCCAACTACTAAATGCCTGGAAGATTACTATTTATTGCTTCAGTTTTAATGATGCTGATGTCTTGCAGCAAGGACCACAAGAATGTTTCCAGATCTGAATTTATCAAAATTATACTGCCGGAAGCAGATGTTCAAAATGTTACTGTAAAAGATGAAAATTCTGTCCTCATCAAGACCGATGAAAATGCACAATACAGGGTCGAAGTAAATTCGGCTAAACAGGCTAATGAATTTATCAAAGAAATAGAATCACAAGACAATAGTTTTTCGATCATATATGATGTTAGTTCGGAAGGAATTGGAGCAGCTTTAGCTATATGGCAATTTTTATATTTTCTTTTTCCGGCTCTATTGTTAGCTCATGTAGTACTATTGTGGGTTGCTCTACGAAAGATCATCAGGTCTGGAGAAGATGGGATGCATAAAATCCTATATGCAATGATCTCAATCTTCTTCCCATTTTTTGGTCCAATAATATATTTAAAGGCTAAAAAGCGATCAGGTTACAGGTAGTAGAAAGTTCTCCACCCAATTTTTAAATATCATAAATCTTGATTATGAAAAACATCTATTTAATCTTAAGCCTGTTCTTTTTCATAGCTTGTAGTGAAACCGATGAAAATCCAGAAATACAGGAAGTTGATACTTTACCCTCTAAAATTGTTACTTCCACAAAAAATGGTAATTTTTTTGGATCGAAAACCATGTATTATGACGGAAACCAGGTAAAAAACATTTCTTTTAGCAATGCCCAGGAATTAAGTGCCGGAAGTGTAGACCTTATGTATACAGACGGCCTACTTACCAGGATCAATCAGTTTGATGGTGATGGAGTTCTTTTCCAGGTTTTTGATCTGGAATACAACTCTGATAAAAGACTTGAAGAATACACGGTTAGTAGAAATGCTGAGAATTGGGCTAGCAAAAAGATCCTGGATTACAATTCAGAAAACACAATTGAAATTTCAAATTATAATGGTGATTTGGAAGAACAAGATGAATTTGTTGGTTTGATCACCTATACGCGTGATTCAAATAATAACATCACAAAAGTAGTTACTTCAGACTACCAGATAGTCTATGAGTATGATGATAAAAATGGGATTTTTAAGAATGCTGAAGCCAGGGATGTTTTAAATCTATTAGGACTATTAAATGGACCCCTGAATCGTGGCGGAATGAATAATGCCATTAGCTATACTTTTTCCAATGGGAGGGTCACTGACCATATAAACCTCGAATATACCTACAACAGTAATTCTTACCCTACTTCAGTAGTACAAATGAGTCCGGAATTTGGAGAGGGTCAGAAGCTAGAGTTTATCTATAATTGAGTTTGCATTCTTATTTTTAGATTATTCTGCGGTAATAATTTTTATCAAATAATCTTTTTAATTTACCTAAGACATCAATTCTCAATTCTGATGAGGTTCTTTAGAAAGATTAGAAAGAAATTATTCGTGGATAATAAATTCTCCAAATATTTACTGTATGCAATTGGAGAAATCGTACTGGTAGTAATAGGTATCCTTATTGCTCTGGCTATTAATAATTATAATCAGGAACGTTCTTTAAGAAATAAAGAACAGGCTTATCTAAAGGGGCTAAAAGAGGAATTTCAGACCAGTAAAATTAAACTTGCTGAATTGATCGAGGTAAACCGAAATAACTATCGCGGAGCAAAACGTTTAATTGAACTAAAAGCAAAGGAAGGAGAAAAGGATAATGTTGAGCTTTCTGAAATAATTTACCAAAGCTTTTCTTCTAACATTTCCTTCAATCCGAATAACTCTCTTCTTACGGAAATGATTAGTTCCGGAAGCTTGAAGGATATCGAAGATAACGAACTAAGGGGCAGGCTTACCAATTGGTTTTCGAGATTGGAAGTTATTTCCAGGCAGGAGCGGGAGCTAGAACATCAAAGAGAAAGTGTGATCGATATTTTTAGATCTGATGCCTACAGTCTCAGAACCATTCTTGATCAAACCGGGGTAAGTGAAGAGGTTGGATTACCTCGAAGCGATGAGAATCTTAGTAATCTCGAATTGATGGATTCCATAAAATTCGAGAATGAGGTTTTATTGTTCATTCTTTACTGTCATTCTACAGAAAAGGCGCATTACCTTCCCTTAATGCAAGAGATAGATTATGTAATTTCCTTAATCGATCAGGAATTAAAAATTTAATTCTCTTCTGAAATTCTTAGCGGTATTCGCTGGTAATTTCAGCGGTAATGGCGCCGCCTTCCAGGGTTTCTATCAAACCTAGCGCAGCTCGTTCACCAGATAGCATGGCGGCATTCTGTGATCCGTTTAAAAGCTGATCTCCAGCCAGGAAGATCCTGTTGCTTAGCCTGGTTTCAGTCGGCATTATCCCGTAATGCAGGGGTTTGATATCTGGAAGCGCCTTCTTTATCTCATAATGTTTTATCAGTTTATCAACTTCGATGCTGCAATATTTTTTAAGTTCTTTCCTGATCCTGAATTCCATTTGTTCAGGATTTAGATCAGAATTCTTTACGATGGTTACCGAGAGCAGATGCTCTTTTTCATCTGAATCAACTAATGATGAATGATAGAATATGTTATTGATAAGAGCCGCTTCATCAGCGATAAGGCCAATAATTCTATCTTTAATTTCAGCTTTTTTTGCAGTAAAGTAAAAGCAATGGCAGCTCTTCCAGTCAATCCCCTGATTTCTTAGATTGGACACCAGGGAAGAAGCTTCGGTAGCTATAATGCTGAAATGGCTATTTATTTCCCTGCCGTTTTTCAAAATTAGTTTAGAATCTGTTACCTGTTCCACGGGACAATTGAAATGAATCTTTGTGTGTTCCAGTTGATCTTCGAGTTGTTTTGTAATCTCACCAATTCCCTGTGCAGGTATTACTGCTTCACCTTCACCGAACATTTTGAAAACGAACCTGAACATCCTTGAAGAGGTTCTTAGGTCTGGTTCCAGGAATATTCCGCTAAAGAAGGGTTGGAAGAGATTGTGAATAATATCTTTGGAAAAACCCTGCTTTTCCAGGTACTCTAAGGTTGTCGTTTCTTTCTCGCTGAAGATATCTTCAGGATCTAATTTTCGTAATTCCAGGTTTAATCTTAGAATTTTCCATTTATCAGATAAGTTCCCAATTCCTGAAAGTATACTGGAAAACAGCATGGATGTGTCCCTGGTTGGATCCCCAATTTTCGTTTTCTTGCCATTGTTGAAAATAACCGCTCCCGGTTTCAGGCTTTTTAGGTCGAGACCTTCATAATCTAGGTATTGTTTCGCTTTGGGATATTTACTTAATAGAACCTGGAAACCACGATCCAGTTTATATCCATCTATAATATCAGTTCTAATTCTCCCACCGGGTTCACCGGCAGCTTCATAGATCTCCGGATAATAGCCATGATTCTCAAGCACCCTGGCTGCGATCAATCCGCTTAGTCCGGCGCCTATGATATGAATTTTATAGTCTTTTTTTTCCATGAGATTAGGACTTAACCAAAATTATAATTTCCGGTAATTATTTTGACTTCACAATAGTTAAGAGTATTACAATTCTTATAAAAAGACTTCTGCTAATTTTTAAAATTATGGTCGAAATCAATAAAAAACAATATAAATGATTAAATTTCAATCAGTTAAGTGTTGATGTTCTTAATTATACCTCTCTGAAGTATCGCCTCCACCCCTGAATTTTAACCGCTAAGTTGTATGGGTTTGTCTAAAAACATTTTATGAGAACGCTGAAATTTATTCTTTTTAGTTTTTTGATTTCATTCTTGAATCCGCAGAAGGTTTTTTCTCAAGACAATGAAATATTAGACAGTTTAAAGATAAAGGTTAATCCTTATGGAAGTTTCAGAGGACATTTTGCAATTTTCAATAAGGAGGTTGAATTCCAGGAAAACGCTTCCAGGATAGGCCTTCAATTAGGTATTGTAAAAAAGGAATATGAATTCTTTTTTGGTGCAGAACTGGGTATCAACTTATTTAAGAGTAGTTCTCAATTCAATTTCGATGGTAATAATGCCAGTGGATTCTTTATAATTCAGAATGACCAGGCTAACCAGGTTTTTAATACCCGCTTAGGCTACATGGGCTTGAAAATGGGGAAATACGGTACTATTTCGGTAGGGAAACAATGGAGTGTTTTTTATGATATCACTTCCTACACAGATAAATTTAATGTTTTTGGAGCCCGTGGTTCCTCAACTTTTATTGCTGGAACAGATGGTGGTGCTAGTGGTACCGGTAGGGCAGACCAGGCCTTGATCTACAGAAATGACATTGGTGCTTTGCGTTTTGGATTGCAGTTGCAAGCTAAAAATACAATCAATAATAATTTTATAGACGGATTTGGCGCTAGTTTACAGTGGCAGATTATCGATATGCTCAAGGCCGGAGTGTCATTCAGCAGAAGTTATGTAAATGATGAGCTTGTAGAGGAATTGAATATTCTGGGTTACAATGATGATCACGTGTATTTTGGAGCAGGATTATCCTATGATAATGATGGATTGAGTTTAAGCGCGATCTATACCCAGCATGAAAATGGTGATCTCACAAGGGGTTTTAGGGATGCTTCTCTGGAAGACGGCTTGGGTCCAACCATTGTATTTGATGCTTACGGTTTCGAATTCTTTGCCAGGTATAATTGGAATAAATTTGGAATCCTTGCCGGCTATAATTATTATGAACCAGATCTGGAAGAGATTGAAAGAATTGCGGAAGACCTTCCACTTAATGCAAATTTTAAAACGCGGGACGTTTTATTAGGATTTGAATTCAGGCCATCCAGGTTTACTTTTATTTACAGTGAATTCCGTTTTGCGAATAGTGAAGATGCTATAGGTGTGGCTGATGAGGACGTGTTTACACTTGGAATAAAGATCCAGGCCGATAAAATTTTCAATAAGACCATCAGCCTGAATTAACAGATAAAGATTAATTCAATTCAGGTAATTCAAGATTGTTAAAAACCGAAGGCTGTTCCATCAATTTCTCTATTTCATCAGCTTTCCGTGGAGCTTCTGCAGATAAATTCACAGGCCCGTTCTCGGTAATAAGGATATCGTCTTCAATTCGAACAGCTATTCCCCACCATTTTTCATCACAATCACTGCCTTCGGGAATATATATTCCTGGTTCAACCGTGATTACCATATTAGGTTCAAAGCTGCCACCGGTATTTAGGTCGTGTACATCCAAACCAATATGATGCGAGGTGCCATGAGGAAAATACATATGTTGGGCATCAGGAGAATTGATGATTCCCAGTTCATATAAACCCTGATTTATGATCTGCTGGCCGGCTTTATGAGTATCTGAAGCATTGTTTCCAACCTTCGCTGCTGCGATACCTGCTTCCTGAGCTTCATATACAAGGTCGTATATAGCCCGTTGTTCTTCACTGAATTTACCATTGGCCGGAATGGTTCTGGTAACATCGGCAGTATACCCATGATATTCAGCTCCAAGGTCCATTAAGACCAGGTCATTTTCCAGTTTTGTTTTGGAATTCTCTACATAATGCAAAACACATCCATTGTTTCCTGCTCCAACGATAGATGGATAACCTTCATATTCACTGCCATATTTTTTATAGACATATTCGTGCAACCCTTGCACCTCGGTTTCAGACATGCCAGGGTGCATTGCTTTCATAACTTCTACCTGGCCCATGGCCGAAATACGGACTGCTTTCTTAAGCAATTTCAACTCTTCAGGAGATTTGATTTGTCTCAATTCTCCCATAAAATTTCTAAGGCTTTTGGTGTCTGTCCTTACCTCGGGACTGGTGCTTACTTCCTGGTTCAATTCCACGTTTATCGAGCCATTTCTAATCGCGGGAGTTTTATCCAGGTAAACCTGATTTTTAAAACTTTCGATCAAACCTGCCAGGTCGGCTTTATCTCTTGTGTCTCTATAGTCATTCGTAAATGGTTTATGCATTACCTTATCGAACTTGGAAAAATCTATGTTGTTATTCAAAAATTCTTTACCATTAAATACGGTTTCGAAACCCAATTCATTCTTAGCTCCCTCTGTTCCCAACCTGTAACCGGTCCACATTTCAGCCCGGGCATTCTTTTCCTGAACATATAATATCTCATCATAAGTTTTACCGTTTGAGTCGGTTTGATTTTCAGAAAAGATGACCAGGACGGCATGGGGTTCTTTATAACCGGTGAGGTAATAAAAATCGGGATCCTGATGGTAAACATAATCTACATCATTAGCCCTGTTCCTTACCGGATTCGCGAAAAAAACTGCTACGGAATTATCAGGCATTTTGTCTCTAAGTGCTTCCCGGCGGCTATTATGAAATTCAGAAGATAGATAGTCCTGAGGTTTGCCATTCTGGGCACTCAAGAAGGTAGTACAAACCACTAAAAGTATAACAAATATAGCTCTCATAGCTTCCAAAATTGATATGCAAAATAACTATTTAAGTTTAAAATCTTAGCGTTTCCGTGCTGATAGATTTTTTTCTTAAGGCAAACCGGAAATTTCAAAATTTCAATTTCAATAATTCTAACCCCTTTATTCTATAAGGATTTTGTCTATAAATTTCCAGAAGTATTATTATGCTGTAGATTTGTGCATTCAATAATGAAGATCTTAAGCCCGAAATGAGAACCGAATTAGATATTTCTACCTGGAACCGAAAGGAGCATTTTGAATTTTTTTCCAAATTTGAAGAACCATTCTTTGGATCGGTAGTGAATGTAGATTGCACTAAAGCATATGAAAGATGCAAAAAGGAGAAGATTTCATTTTTTCTCTACTATTTACATCTGGCTTCCAAAGCTGTAAATTCAATTGAGGCTTTTAGGTACAGGATAGACGACGGGAAAGTCTATATTTATGATAAAATCAATGCTTCGGCTACGATAAGTCGGGAAGACAATACCTTCGGTTTTTCACATATCATATATGATGAAGATATTTCCAGGTTTTTAATGAATGCAGAAAAGGAGATTCAACGAATCAGGTCTGGAAGGGGATTAATGCTGGAGAAGGTTCGTTTGAACGAAGTTCATTATTCTGCCATTCCATGGTTAAAATTTACTTCCCTTTCCCATGCCCGTAGCTATTCTTCTCAGGACAGCTGCCCTAAGGTTTCATTTGGGAAACTGACATCAGAAAATAATCGGAGGATTATGCCTGTATCGGTTCATGTACACCATGCCTTGATGGATGGTTATCATCTTGGGCTGTTCTATAGTAAGTTCCAGGAATTGCTAAATTGTAATGAATAGGTAGTTATTTCAATTCCATATTATTTATTTAACTTGAAGCCTATAAGTTAGATCCTCAATTTACCGTCTTACCATTGTTGCCTTGTTGCTAAAAACCGAATGAAGATGGAAATTTTACAAACCGATCCGGAAAGATTTAAATCGATCACTGATTTCCCATACCAGGAAAATTATGTGAATTTTGGTTCCCTTCAAATGCATTATGTAGATGAAGGTTCCGGGGAAATTATCCTCGCCCTTCATGGTGAACCAACCTGGTCTTATCTATATCGAAAATTTATCCCGGTCCTGAACGATTATCGATTTATTGCTCCAGATATGATCGGGTTTGGAAGATCTGATAAGATCGTCGGCAGGAAGAATTATACTTTCGATCTGCATTTTAGGTCCCTGAAAAACTTTATAGATAAACTTGAACTGAATGATATCACTCTTGTTGTTCAGGATTGGGGAGGTTTGTTAGGATTGAGCCTGTTAGGGGAATACCCGGAAAGGTTTAAAAGGGTAGTAGTCATGAACACGTTTCTACCGAAAGGAAAGAATCTTCCCTGGTTTTTTAAATTATGGCAGTGGTTTTCAAAATATCATCCGTCTATTCCCATTGGTGATATTGTCCAGTTTGGGACCGTAGTAAAATTACCTAAAGAGGTTGTTGGAGCTTATAATGCGCCTTTTCCAAATAAAAAATATAAAGATTCAGCAAGGGCTTTTCCCCAACTTGTACCTTCCAGGCCAGATGCAGAAGGAGTTGACAGATTGCTGAAAGCCAGGGAGACCCTTTCAAAATGGAATAAGCCTGCTTTGGTAATGTTTTCAGATAAGGACAGGGTTTTCAGTGGAATGGAAAAATTCTTCTATAAATTGATTCCTTCAAGTTCAGAACAAGAAAAGATCATTATCAGGAATGCCGGTCACTTTTTACAGGAGGAAAAAGGTGAGGAGATCGCCGGGTATATAAATCATTTTATGAAAGATGAGCTAAGGGTAAATTAATGGGAATCAACGTGTAACATTTAAGAAGTAAGACGTCTTATAGCTAAAGATTAAATACTCTATAGGTATGCTGAGAGCTACATCTTCAAAACATACATTTTTAATTTTTTTCCTCCCCCTATTTTTGATCACCTGTTTGGTTTTCTTAACCGCCGTAGCAGGATTCAGGGAAAACGCAGACCTTCTTTCTATAGGCCTCACTTTTGACCTGTTAATATTGATTCCGTTTTTATATTTCCTTTTGATAAGAAAAACGAAGATCCCTAAAACAACGATTCTTCCTATAATGATCCTGGGATTAATTATCTGTAAATTCATTATACCTGCTGAAAATCAATATTTTCTTGACCTCTTTAAAACCTGGGGGATTCCTGTTGCTGAAGTTTTTGTTTTAGGCTTCGTAGTTCATAAAGTGTATTTGGCTTTAAAGATTTACAGAAGTAATAACCAGGAGAATGCTGATTTTTACAACGTTTTGAAGAAATCCTGTAAAGAAATTTTTCCGGCACCACTTGTAATTCCAATGGTAACAGAGATGGCTGTATTCTATTACGGATTTTTTAACTGGAGAAAAAGAGACCTGAAAGATCATGAATTTCATTATCATAAAGAAAGCGGTTCCATCGCTCTTTTTTCGGCTATTATATTCCTTATTCTCGTTGAAACAGTTGTGTTACATATTTTACTGGCAATGTGGAATGAGACTTTGGCATTAATTTTAACTGTTTTAGGGCTGTATTCGATCATGCAGTTGTTTGGTTTTACCCGTTCCCTTTCGAAAAGGCCTGTTTATATAGTTGATAAGAAATTATTTTTGAATTATGGGATTATGAAAGAAACAGTGATAGATCTGAAAAATATAGTTACCGTAGAAATTTCCAGCAGGGATATTGAATTAGACTCTGATACTGCAAAATTATCCTTACTTGGTAACCTGGAAAGTCATAATATCATCCTTCACTTAAAGAAAGAGGAAACTTTGACCAGCCTTTATGGTAAAAGGAAGAATTTTAAAATTATAGCCTTGCATATTGATGATAAATTGAAATTCAAAGAACAAATTGACGCCCATAAAAATTAGAAGGTGTTTTTTGTAAATTAGAGCAGAAATTAAAAAACTGGTTTATGAAAATAAAGGGATTCTTTGCCTTTTTGTTATTTGTCTCACCATTCTTTTTAACTGCTCAGCTGGATAAAAATGAAGAGAAGATCGTTCAATCTATTGATGAAAATGAAAAGGCTGCTCTCGAATTACTTGAAAAATCGGTAAATATTAACAGCGGTACCATGAATTTTGAGGGGGTTCGGAAAGTTGGAAATCTTTTTAAAGCAGAACTGGATAAACTTGGGTTTAAAACAGAAATAACTTCAGGTGAAGCCTATGGCAGAGCAGGTCATTTGATAGCGACGCATATAGGAGAACCTGGTTTGAAACTCTTGTTAATTGGTCACCTGGATACTGTCTTTGAACTGGATAGTCCTTTTCAGGATTCTTCTATGGAAAATGATACGGTTATGAAAGGTCCCGGTGTAGGAGACATGAAAGGTGGCGACGTTATAATCATCCTTGCCATGCGAGCTTTAAAAGATGCCGGTCTACTTGATGAGATGTCTATTGAAATCGTGATGACGGGAGATGAAGAAAAGAGTGGAGATCCTTTACAGCTTTCCAAAAAAGACCTTGTTGATGCAGCAAAACGTGCAGATGTCGCTTTAGGGTTTGAAAATGGCGATGGAAAACATGAAACTATAGTGGTGGCCAGAAGGGGATCTACTAGTTGGAAGTTGGAAGTCACCGGGAATCCAGCTCACTCTTCACAGGTTTTTACAGATAGAGTAGGAACAGGTGCAATTTATGAAGCCTCCAGGATTTTGACTGGATTTTATCAGGAATTAGCTAAAGAAGAAAATCTCACCTTTAATCCGGGGTTTATTCTTGGCGGAACCTCGGTAGACCTGAAAAAGGATGAAACCGGGGGCTCTGCATTGGGAAAAACCAATGTAGTTGCAGAAAGAACGATCGTTAGGGGAGATATCCGGGCAGTGTCTTTACAACAATTAGATAAGGCTAAGAAAATAATGCAAAATATAGTTTCAGATAACTATCCTCAAACTAAAGCAGAACTAAGCTTTGACGATGCTGGTTACCCTCCGCTGGCTAAAACAGATGGATCTTTAAAGATATTGGAGTTTTATGACAAAATAAGCCAGGATCTTGGTTTTGGTGAAGTGTATGCGGTTAACCCAAGAAATGCCGGGGCAGCTGATATTTCCTTCACTTCGGGCCACGTAAAGATGGCCGTCGATGGCCTTGGATTGAGCGGTGCAAATAATCATACGGTAAATGAAACAGGAAATATCGATAAAGTTGCCGTCCAGGCAAAAAGAGCGGCTATCCTTATGTACAGGCTTTCAAAAATGGATGAGTTTAAGACCGAATAATAATCATTATATGAAACCGGAATTCAGAAGCAAATAGTCAACATTTGTTAAAACAGCGTGTTTTGTCGAAAAGTTGCTTTAATCCTGATGAATTCAAGAATTAATTTTTATGTTTAACATCCAAATCTGGTCTTAATCTAACAATGCTATCCCTACTCCGCATTTTTTAGTAGAGGACCTTTAAATGAGAAATCATGAATAAAGTGCGAATCCTGGGAGTAGGAAGTATTATCACGGGAATTCTTCTTGGTTATTTTTTTGAAAGAACTGGTGTTCATTTACTGTCTGGAATGCTTATTGGTCTTGGCATAGGCTGGACGATCACTGGTAGATTTATGGTTGATGGAAAAACCAGGAAATCCAGGGTAAGGTCGGAATAAAATATGCTGAGAAGGCCAATTATTTCCTTAAATGATCTAAACAGCCTTTTTTCTAACGCCTTCCTTTACGGCATTTACGTAATACATCTTTAGTATCCTTTGATTTTTCACCTCTACTTTTCCGCGGTACTCA
Source organism: Christiangramia lutea (assembly GCF_022489035.1). Lineage (GTDB taxonomy): Bacteria > Bacteroidota > Bacteroidia > Flavobacteriales > Flavobacteriaceae > Christiangramia > Christiangramia lutea. Next base: position 604,651 of record NZ_JAKVTV010000001.1, on the reverse strand, counting down.
CATTCAAACTCATCTTTAATCAGGTCATAGGTATTTTCAGAAATATTGATCCTTCCTATTTCTGAATGAGATTCCATTCTTGCCGCAATATTTACGGTGTCACCCCAGATGTCGTATGCGAATTTTTTAGTACCAACCACGCCGGCAACCACGGGTCCGGAATTCAATCCAATTCGCACCTCAAAATCGGCATCATCAAACAATGATTTCTCTTTAGTTTCCTTTACGAATTCGGTCATTTCAAATGCGGCTAGCAGCATTCTAGTGGCGTGATCGTGAGATGGATATGGTAAACCGCCTACTGCCATATAACTGTCGCCAATGGTTTTGATCTTCTCAATTCCATATTTGTCTGTGATTTTGTCAAACTGGGAGAAATAATAATCGATCGTTTTAATGAGTCTTTCAGGTGGTAACTTTTCAGCAACCAGGGTAAACCTTTTAAAATCTGCAAATAAAACGGTAACTGAGGCGAATTTTTTGGCTTTTACCCTTCCGTTTTTTTTCAATTCTTCGGCAGTTTGTTCCGGTAGAATGTTTAGAAGAAGAAGTTCTGCTCTATTTCTTTCTTTCTCAATAATACTGCTCGTTCTGTTTATGTAACGATTTCTGCGGAATAAGCCGAAGGCTAATAAACCTATAAGGGCAGTAACTACAGCAATAGAAATAACCAGGATCTGCTGGTTCCTTCTTTGTTCTGAAAGCAGGTCTATTTCTGCCTGTTTCTGAGACACTTCATAATCTGCCCTTAAACCGGCGATGTTCTGGGCAGTTTCCACATTTAATACACTATCCCTGTAAAAAATATACTCCTTGTAATATTTATAAGCCTCTGGTATATTTCCAGTTTTCTCATAAATTTGTGCAAGTTTTTGATTTGCCTGAATGATTTCGTTTTTAAATCCGTAGCTTTTTGCTAGATCCCGGCTTATGAAGGCAAATTCCAGGGCAATGGAATCCTGGTCTTTTTCAGTATAGATCTCGGCCATTCCTGTTAGAAATTCACTAATTGGAGAATAATCTTCTTCTTTTTCCAGCAATTGTATGGCTTTTTGAATATTCTCTTCAGCTTCATCATTTTTCCCCTGTTCTGCATAAATTAACCCAAGTGTACCAGTGCAATATGCTATACCAGTAGAATAGTTAATAGCGTTGAATATATCTTCCGCTTCAATGATATAATTCTCTGCTTTTTCCAGTTGATTAGCTTTTAAATAACCATCTCCGGCATTAAATAATGCAGATCCTAAAGCAAGGGAATCATTGGCCTTTTTAAAATATTCGATTGCTTCCTCGTAATAACCCACAGATCTTTCATAATTATTGGTTAGAGAATATACATCTGCAATGGTTAATTTTATGATACCAGCATCAGAATCGGTTCTGGCATAATTGGAGGCTTTAAAATAATTGTCCAGAGCTTTACTGTAATCGGCTTTAGAAACATAGGCGTTCCCAATTTGAAGAAAACCAAAATATAAAGTAGTATCTATTCCTCTATTTTTACTTTCCTCAATAAGCTCACGGGAATATTTGAGTTTCTTATTGGGTTCATTCGTTTTGCCTGCAAGATTCCTAAGCAGCTTCAAATCTTTCTTTTGCTCTTTGCTGCCATTCTCATAAATACTTTCAAGGCTGTCTGCTTCAGATAGAGTTTGTGAAAAAACTGATTCAGTGAAAAAAAAACAGGAGAAAAGCAGAATTGCTAAAATTCTTACTTCCATTTTTCTATGCCCTTCAATTTTATGCATATAGCCTTATTCCCTCGCTTTGATTTGAAGTTTGGGGTCTATGATGTAATTTACCCACTCGTTCTCTCCTTTTTTCTTCACCATGATTTCAATGGCATATTTATCCACCTCATTTTCAGATCCTAAAACGATCGTTCCCTCTATTTTTCCATTTTTTTCAGGAATTGAATCCTGGTTAAAAAAACTCGGGCCTGTTCCGTGTTTATATTTCACGAGCTTTACAGAACCTTTGTTATCATCAGCACGTTTTATTCTCCACTTTACCTTATCACCTATACTAACATATGTGGTATAATCGAGGATACTTGTATCTTCAGGTTGATTTTCAAAGCGACATGTTTCAGGGATATTATCCTGGGTAATGGTATTGGTTTCCACCAAGATCGTTAATTCAATAATTTGCTGTGCATACGTGACGGAAGAAAAAAGAAAAAAACTCAGGCTTAATAGAAAAAAAGTCTTGATTCTCATAATTGGTTGAATTTAGTTAGTTCTTTAAAAAAGCAGGAATAATAAACTGATCATGACAATCAGCGGTATGAAGAGGGGGAAGTCTTGCTTTTGTTCTGTTAGTTTGATTATTCAGTCCAAAAAGCAACTAAATATATGAAATTAAATCAAATAATTGTAAATGAGTGATATATGAGTGTTAGTCTATATGCTAAATTTGATTAAACTCTTTTTCTAAATGGAATCAATTCAGAAAACAGAACAGATTTTTAATAAATATGCCATAAAGTATGAGAAGAAATATATGGATGTTTCATTGTATGCTGAATATTTAGACGTATTTCTTCAACAAATAGAACCGGGAAAGAGGAAAATTCTGGATGTTGGCTGCGGTCCTGGAAATGTTAGTAGCTATCTTTTAGAAAAGCGAGAAGACCTTGAAATTCAGGGCATCGATATTTCAAGGAATATGGTGAACCTGGCCCGGAAAAATAATCCATTTGCTCAATTTAAGGTTTTAGATGGACGTGAGTTATTTCGGCTTAGAGAAAAATATGATGGGGTCGTGGCCGCTTTTTTTCTGCCCTACCTTAGTAAAAATGAGTCTCTCTCTTTTATTGAAAAGTGTAGTAATATTTTAAAAAAGGATGGCGTTCTTTTCATAAGTACGATGGAAGCACCTAATGAAAAATCGGGTTATGAAGGTTCAGAATCGGCAGATGAAGAATTATATATAAACTATCATGAAGCAGGATACCTGGTGGAGGCACTAAAAGAAAATCAAATGAAGTTAAAAGCAGTGAATTTCGTAAAAAATCCTTCAAATAAGGCTGGTGTTAGAGATCTGATTATAACTGCCCTAAAATAGTTGATGTTTTTATAAATTGGATGTTCCGGTATTTAATATATTCCTGATTCCTTACAAAATCAAATTTCAAATGAAGAGGATTATACTATTGTTCACTCTAATTTGTGGATTTAACTGTTTAGCCCAAAAAGAAGAAAAGATTTCAACCCTGGATTTTGTTGAAATATTGAATGGGAACCATGCCGAAGCAGCTTTTTACTATGAAAATAATTGGAAAAAACTAAGGGAGATTGCGCTAGATAAAGGGTATATTTATTCCTTTCAAATGCTAAAAACAGAAGCAACTGAAGATTATCCTATCAGTTTTATATTGATAACGACCTATACCAACCATCCGGAGTTCGAACTGAGAGAAAAGCATTTTTCAGAAGTGATGAAAATAAAGGGTGATCTTGAATTACTGAATGATAAAAAACCTGCTGAATTTAGAAAAACACTTTTCAGTAAAGAAAAATCTATTCACTTAGAGTAATGCACATGAGATGTAAAATAGTCCTATTTCTTTTTGCAAGCCTAACCATGATTTCCAATATTAATTCTCAAACTAAAGAAGATCCACTGAAATTAGGAGTAATTGGTTTAACTCATACTCATGTACACTGGATCCTGGGTAGAGAAGATATTGGCGATGTTGAGATCGTTGGCATCGTTGAGCCAGACCAGGAACTGGCTAAACGATATTCTAAAAAGTATGGATATTCCATGGATCTGGTTTTTAATTCTATGGAAGAATTCCTTGCCGAAACTAAACCTGAGGCCGTTGCTGCATTTGGAACAATATACGATCATCTAGAGATAGTGGAAACCTTTGCTCCGGAAGGCGTCCACGTGATGGTGGAAAAGCCACTGGCGGTTAACCTGGATCACGCTGAAAAAATGCAGAAGCTTGCCGAAGAACACAACATTCACCTCTTAACTAATTATGAAACTACCTGGTATCCTACCAATCACAAAGCCAGGGAAATCATAAAAAAGGGAAAGATTGGTGAATTGAAAAAAGTAATTGTTAGGGACGGTCATCGCGGACCTAAAAAACTTGGGATCAATAAGGAGTTTCTGGATTGGTTGCTAGACCCAAAGGAGAATGGAGCTGGAGCCCTGATGGATTTTGGATGTTACGGCGCTAATTTGATGACCTGGTTAAAGCATGGGCAAACTCCGAAAGCAGTAACGGCCTTCACCCAGCAGTTGCAAAAGGAGAATAATCCAAAGGTAGACGACGAGGCTATTATTATCCTTGATTATGGTGATTCCAATGCCCTGATACAGGCATCATGGAATTGGCCAATTGGCAGAAAGGACATGGAGATCTATGGTCTTGATGGTGTAGTCTATGCCGATAATCGCAATGATCTCAGACTTAGAATTGCAGAAGGATATGATGGGTTTAATGAAAAGAATTTTCAGCTAAAGGAAAGGGAATATCCCTTCAACGATCCATTTTCTTTATTTAGAGCAGTGATCAGGAATGAAGTTAACTTGGAAAAATACGATTTAAGTTCTCTGGAAAACAACATGATCGTGATGCGTATCCTTGGAGCAGCTTTGGAAAGCTCCAGGACCGGTAAAACCGTATATCTGGATTAGGCTATTTTATACTGAAGGCTTTAGTAGTTCTTGGTTCAACTGTATCATTATCGTGATCGTTATACTTCAGGAATTTAGCCTTTAGTCGCTTTATGGTTTCCTGGAATTCCGGTTTTTCTATCAGGTTATTGTCCTGTCCCAGGTCGTTGGAAAGATCATAAAGTTCTGTAGCTTCATTCTCTCTGTCAACCATTAATACCAGATCGCCTTCTCTAATCGCACCGTCCCTGGCAAAACCTGCCTGATATAGGATGAATTCATGAAGCGAGTCATTTTCAGATTGTTTTCCGGTAAGTATCGGTAAAAGTGAGGAACTGTCTTTTGCCTGGTCTTCTTCCATGTTCTGAGCGGTTAATTCATACATGGTTGCCACCCAGTCGTGCCCAACTATCGTTTGATCTGAAATGCTGCCGGGTTTGATAACCGATCCTTTTTCCGTGCCATCTCCCCATTTTGCAATGAAGGGTACTCGGTGACCACCTTCGTAAATCGATGCCTTGTAATCCCTTAAAGGACCGTTGTTGTCGTGGGAAGCGTTGCCATAATGAGTAATCCTGGGCCAGAGGGCTCCGTTATCACTTGTAAAAATAATGAGAGTGTTTTCAAGGATGCCTTCATCTTTCAGCTTATCCATTATTTTGCCGACTTGCAGATCGAGTTCATAAAGAACATCTGAGGTCATGGCTCCCGTTTTACCGTAAACCTGTTCATCAATGGTTTCAGGATCACCATCAAAATCGAAAGGAGGTGAGTGGGGAACGTGAATAGCCTGGGAAGAATAGTAGAGTAGAAAAGGTTTTTCAGAGCCGTTTTCTTCATTTTCCTGAATATGTCTATCTATAAAATCAACCGCTCCGTTTGACAGAATGATACCGGCCTGGCTGGAATCATAATCTTCATCCCCGCGAGCGGGAACCCTTGCAGCTTCAACAATTTCAGAAAGTCCATTTCCGCTAACCTTATAAAATCCATCTTTTAGTAGTCTTGTGCTTTCATTCGTAGCCGGATTTTCAGGATCAATAGGTTTGTAATTTCCATTCTCGAAATAAGCATATGGTTCATGCTGAATTCCGCTTAGCAAACCTAGCCAGTAATCGAAGCCATGTTCGTTTAGGCCATCATCAACACCGCGACTATATTCCATGGAGTTTATCTTATTCTTTTGGGTGATCACGTTTCCGAGTGTATCGTATACAATCCCTCCCAGGTGCATCTTTCCGAAAAAGGCAGTTTTATAACCTGCATTTTGCATGATCTCGGCAACAGTTACGTGCCTGCCGGCATTTGTTCGATCTCCATTAGCACTAAATCCAGAGCTATTATTTATATCCCATGAACCGCCGGGTCTGCCATTCCTATATGGATAACTTCCGGTAAGCAGGCTAAACCTTGAAGGTGCGCAAAGGGCGGCAGGTGAATGTGCATCGGTAAATCGCATCCCCATTCTCGCCAGGCTATCAATATTGGGAGTGGGAACGGTACCTCCATCAATTCCCAGGTCGGCATAACCTACATCATCGGCAAGTATAAATACTACATTTGGCAGGTCTTCTTTTTCAGACTGTGGATAAATCAAAAGACAATTAAGAAAAAACAAGGCTGCAATAAAATAACCAGGCTTGAGAACGCCTGCTGGAAGAATTTTCATGTTACCGGGATTTGAAGCTGAAAGTACAAAAATTACAAGGAAAGAGCCGGATTGTTAATTTCTGGAAGGCAATTATTAGCATGTTCAGAACAATAAATGAGCAGAAGAATCCGGGCAGCTTTACCCGAATCCCGTACAAAAATATTAAGGGACTTTCAATATTCAGTCCTGACAATTAAAAAAGATATGCTCATATTCAATATTTCCATCTTCACCCAAATGCTCCTCAATATCTGCACGGCTTAGGCTGCCAGAAATCTCAATTTCTTCGTCAATTTCATAGACATCGTCCCAGGGTAATAAGGTAAGTTTGTAATTTATGTATGCTTCAGCTTCTTCATAATCCAATTTAACAGGTAGCTCCAGGCAAACCGGATCTGCAAAGTATTTTCCTTCTTCATACTCACCAGTATTACTTACAATATCATTATAAATGATTTCTCCTTCCACAGATATTTCTACTGAATATCTTGCCGGGTAATGACGGCCACTGTCACTGCAATAATTGGCGAAAAAGCAGAAGTTTCGAACTATGGTGGGTTCAATATCGAAAAGTAAATATCCGAATTCATTTACTTCCCTGTCTTCAATACAAAAAACAGGTACGTCGGGGAACGGTTTGGTTCCGGCAATTAGGTTGATGGCCATTGGCATGGGAGCATCAGATAATAATGCCATTGGACTGTCTATTCTAGGAGCAAGGCAAAGAATAGTTCCGTCCTCGGCATATACTGAACAATATTCTAAAGTATAGGATCCCGCTGGCAGCTCCATCTCAGGAACATTCTGAGTAAACATCTGGTTTGGAGCCAGGTCTATTCTGAAAGGGTCGTCCATTTTACCTACAACTTCAACATCGTCCTGCATTATGCATATTTCTACATAATATGGCGTTGCTACGATACATTCTGGGAATTCTCCATTTTCCTGTTTCGTTACCTGGCCCCGGTTTAGGTCCATCAGGCTAATATTTAAGGAAAGATTGACTAATTCTTCGGTTTGGTTAGTTTCAATTGCATTATTGTCTTCCCCGCTGCAGGCTGATATTAGCAGCGCAGAAAATAGGAAGCATAATAGCCTCAATTGGAAATTTTTCATCATTTATTGGTTTAAAAAAAAGATTGGTTGTTCTTTTTTCAGGTAAACCGGGGGTAAATTTTAATCAGGAGCTTAAGTAGAGACCTTAAATTTAGATTTTTGTTGTAGGAAATGATTTGGGTGAAAACCCTGATTTTTCGGAATAGACTTTCTTAGTTCATAATTCCGTAAAATAAAAAAGCCGACTTAAAAAAGTCGGCTTTTTTCGTGCGGGCGAAAGGACTCGAACCTTCACACCTCGCGGCACTAGATCCTAAGTCTAGCGTGTCTACCAATTCCACCACGCCCGCATTTTAAGTTTCACAACACTTAGGACTCGTTGTGATACCTGCTTAATTACCTAAGCGGGTGCAAATATAATTATAGTTTTTAAATTTCAAACAGTGATCGAAGAAAATATTCAAAAAAATTACCGAAAAAAACGGGCTGTAAAAACCGATATTTTCAACATGTTGATTTTCAGTTTTTCCTGCAATTATAATTTTTTTAGAAAACCCGAAAAATTTTGGCTTCTGCTTAAGAAAGAGACAGGAATTCGATTATAGTTTTCCAAAGAGAACTTAGTAACTTTACGCAAACTTGAAATTAAATTCATGGATTCAATCAAAGAATATTTAGAAAAAAATAAGGACAGGTTTCTGGATGAACTGGTAGATCTTTTAAAGATCCCATCCATTTCAGCCGATCCTGCATATAAAGGAGATATGCTGAAAGCTGCTGATGCGGTAAAAGCCAGGCTTCTGGAAGCTGGATGCGATATGGCAGAAGTTTCTCCTACGCCTGGTCATCCCGTTGTATACGCTGAAAAAATTATAGATAAAAATCTTCCCACGGTACTGGTTTATGGACATTATGATGTGCAGCCGCCAGATCCGTTAGATCTTTGGAATTCGCCACCTTTTGAACCGGTGATCAAGGAAACCAAAATTCACCCGGAAGGAGCAATCTATGCCAGAGGTTCCTGTGACGATAAGGGCCAGATGTATATGCATGTTAAGGCATTGGAATATATGACCAAAAACGATGAGCTACCTTGTAATGTGAAATTCATGATCGAAGGTGAAGAGGAAGTTGGGAGCGAACATCTGGACTGGTTTATCAAGGAGAATAAAGAGAAACTACAGAACGATGTTATTCTTATTTCAGATACTGGAATGATCTCTAAAGATACTCCTTCTATCACTACCGGACTTCGCGGACTTTCATATGTGGAAGTTGAAGTTACCGGGGCAAACCGTGATCTGCATTCAGGATTATATGGCGGTGCGGTAGCGAATCCGTTGAATATTCTAAGCCAGATGATCGCTCAATTAACCGATGAAAACAACCATATCACCATTCCAGGTTTTTATGATAATGTAAAGAACCTTAGCGATGAAGAGCGAGCGAAAATGGCTGAAGCACCTTTCAGCTTGAAGGAGTACAAAGAGAAACTGGACATAAAGGATGTGCATGGTGAAAAAGGCTATTCTACGCTTGAAAGAGGGTCTATAAGACCTACTTTAGATGTGAATGGAATGTGGGGAGGATATATTGGAGAAGGGGCAAAGACGGTTCTTCCTTCCAAAGCATATGCCAAGATCTCCATGCGTTTGGTTCCAAACCAGGACTGGAAAGAGATCACTGAATTATTTAAGAAACACTTTGAAAGCCTTGCACCAGATTCTGTAATAGTAGAGGTGAAACCTCATCATGGTGGTTATCCATACGTAACCCCAATAGATACTATTGGGTACCAGGCAGCTAGTGCTGCTTATGAAGAGACTTTTGGTAAGATACCTATTCCGCAGAGAAGTGGTGGAAGTATTCCTATCGTTTCCTTATTCGAAAAAGAGCTGGAAAGCAAGATCATCTTAATGGGCTTCGGTCTGGATACCGATGCGATACACTCCCCAAATGAACATTTCGGGATTTGGAATTACCTGAAAGGAATTGAAACCATTCCGTGGTTCTATAAGCATTTTACCGAGATGAGTAAAAAATAGTCCTATAAAACGTCACCCTGATTTCATTTCAGGGTCTTTAAGTGGAGAAGATGAACCAAGTTCAGCTTGACGAAAAAAATAATATTAGAGTAAAAAGTCATTTCGACTGCAGGGAGAAATCTCTTGGAAGAATTAGATTTCTAAGTTGCTTCGCGCCTTCGAAATGACATCCGAAATTTATAAAAACCGGGGAATCAGTTTTTTTAAGAATTGATTCCCCGATTTTATATCTTAGCGCCTCAAATTTTTTAACAATATGAACAAAATATTAAGCACCTGTTTGTTAGCTACAGCGCTTTCTTTTGTGTCCTGTAACGAGGATAAAAAAGAGGCAGATATGGCTAAGACAGAAAAAACTTCACAGGAAGATTTCAATTTTAAAGCTGATGAATTTGCAGATCTTAAGATTCTGCGTTATCAGATCCCGGGATGGGAAAACTTAAGCCTTAAAGAGCAAAAACTGGTTTACTATCTAACTCAGGCCGGACTGTCAGGACGTGATATTATCTGGGATCAGAACTATCGGCATAACCTTAAAATTCGTGAGGCATTGGAGAATATCTATGCGAATTATGAAGGAGAGAAATCGGGAGAAGATTGGGATGCTTTCGAAACTTACCTGAAAAGAGTATGGTTTAGCAATGGTATTCACCATCATTATTCAAACGCTAAGTTGAAGCCGGAATTCAGCAAGGAGTATTTCGACACTTTATTGAAGGAAACCAATACCGATTTAACTGGTGAAGCATACGAAGTAATCTTTAATGAGAAAGATGCTAAAAAAGTAAATCTTAATGAAGCTGATGGACTTATCAAAGGTTCTGCGGTAAATATGTATGGCGAAGAGGTAACCGCCGCGGAGGTGGATGCATTCTATGCGAACAAGAAATCTCCGAATCCTGAAAAACCACTCGCTTTCGGAATTAATACCAAACTGGTGAAGGAAAATGGAAAGCTAGTAGAAAAAGTTTATAAGAGTGGTGGGCTTTACGGTGAGGCTATCGATGAGATCGTTGGCTGGCTGGAAAAAGCAAAAGGAGTTGCTGAAAATGAAAAGCAGGCGAACGCTTTAGGTCTTTTGATCGAATATTACAAAACCGGAGATCTTCAAACATGGGATGATTATAACGTTGCCTGGGTAGAAGCTACTGAAGGAAACATCGATTATATCAACTCTTTCATCGAAGTATATAATGATCCTAAAGGATACACTGGTTCTTACGAAAGCATTATCCAGATCAAGGATTTTGATATGTCTGAGAAAATGAGCGTAGTAGAAAAGAACGTTCAGTGGTTCGAAGATAATTCTCCAATTATGGATGAGCATAAGAAGGATTCAGTAGTAGGTGTTACGTACAAAACCGTGATCGTTGCGGGTGAGGCTGGAGATGCTTCTCCAAGTACACCAATCGGGGTGAATCTTCCTAATTCAAGTTGGATCAGAAAAGCTCATGGAAGTAAATCTGTATCTCTTGGTAATATCATAAACGCTTATGAGAACGCCGGAGGTACCGATAAGTTGAAGGAATTCGCTCATGACGAAGAAGAAATTGCTCTTTCAGAAAAATATGGAAATCAGGCAGATAAACTTCATACAGCACTTCACGAAGTGGTTGGTCATGCATCTGGTCAATTAAACCAGGGTGTTGGTACCACAAAGGAAACTTTGAAAAGTTACGCTTCTACCCTGGAAGAAGGACGTGCAGATCTCGTTGGGCTTTATTACCTGATGGATCCAAAACTTGAAGAACTTGGACTAACTGATAATGCTGATGAGCTTGGAAAAGCTGCGTATAATGATTATATCCGAAACGGACTCGTAACTCAATTAGTAAGATTGGAGCTTGGTGATGATGTTGAAGAGGCTCATATGAGAAACCGCCAGTGGGTGAGTGCATGGGTTTTTGAAAAAGGAAAGGAAGAAGGAGTTATTGAAAAAGTTGAAAAGGATGGTAAAACGTATTACGATATCAAGGATTACCAGAAATTAAGAGAACTTTTTGGAGAGCTTCTAAAAGAGACTCAGAGAATCAAATCTGAAGGTGATTACGAAGCTGCTAGGAATCTTGTAGAAAACTACGGAGTAAAAGTAGACCAGAAACTACATAAGGAAGTTCTTGAAAGAAATGCGAAATTCAAGTCGGCTCCATACAGCGGATTCATTAATCCTGTTCTTGTTCCTGAAATGGATGAGAATGGAGAGATCACTGCGATAAAAGTGACTCAACCTGAATCTTTCGAAAAGCAGATGATGGATTATGCTAAGAACTTTAGTTTTTTAACTGAAAAGAAAGAAACTAAAGAAGAAGCTGTTGAAGCAGAGATGTAAGACTTCTTTTCTGAAACAAAAAAAGCCCGGCAATCGCCGGGCTTTTTTTGTTTTTTATCTTTTGAAAAGCTGAAAAAAGTTCAGCTTGACGACTTGAAAGTTAATTTTTATAAATCCTGAACTTGATTCAGAATCTTTTGTCATTTCGACCGTAGGGAGAAATCTATTGATCGAGAGATTTCTCAGTCGTTTCACTTCTTCGAAATGAATTTATGGCCATAAACGTCACCCTGAATTTATTTCAGGGTCTAAAGATGAGAAGCTGAAACAAGTTCAGCTTGACGCGCTAGATCATTTTAGCAGGTCATCCTGAACTTGATTCAGGATCTCTTCTATCTGAAATCCGTCTTCAAATAAAGCCTTTCAACCTTTTCCCGGGCCCAGGGAGTTCTTCGAAGAAATTTCAGACTGGATTTTACCGAGGGATTGCTTTTAAAGCAATTGATGTTGATCCTGTCGGCCAGTCCTTCCCAGCCATAATGATCATGAAGTTTTTCAACGATCGTGGCCAGATTTACTCCGTGTAAAAGATTATTGGGTTGTGATTCCATAGTTGCTTTTTAGCTAAATTTTATCATAGTTTTTTCGACTACTTCGACTTCGCTCAGTACAGGTTTTGGGAGAAATTTGTTTTGATATTAGATTTCTCAGTCGCGTTGCTTCTTCGAAATGACTTTAAAATGCTTAGCGTCACCCAGAATTCATATTTCGGGTCTTAAAATGAGAAGCTGAAACAAGTTCACCTTGACGCATAATATAATTTTGTCACGTCATCCTGAACTTGTTTCAGGATCTCTGTGAATAATTATCAATTATCCCTTCTCAATTTTCAATTGAGTCTACACTTTTTTAACGAATTTAGTGAGGATCACGATCTGCTGACCTTCTACTTTACCTTCGATCTGTTCAGCATTATCGTGAACAAGCGAAACTCTTCTTACTGCTGTTCCACGTTTTGCAGTAAGACTGGATCCTTTTACATTAAGATCTTTGATAAGTACAACGGTATCACCAGCTTCGATCACCGCCCCGTTGCTGTCTTTGTGAATTATAGCATTTTCAGCTTTCTCTTCCTGAATTCCAGCTTTTGCCCAATCCTTAACTTCATCTGCCATATACATCATGTCCAGGAGATCCTGCGGCCAGCCTTCAGCTTTTAATCTGGATAACATTCTCCAGGCCATCACCTGAACTGCAGGTACGGTACTCCACATAGAATCATTTAAACAGCGCCAGTGATTAGCTTCTATCTTTTCAGGATCTTCGATCTGGTCGTTGCAGATATCACAGATAAGAATACTGTTTAGAAGAACTTCCTCAGGAGAATCTGGTATCTCATAGACATTCAGATTGTCGTTATTTCCGCATAATTCACAGGTGGAATCGCTACGCTGTCTTAAGCTTTGTTCTAAGGTCATACTTGGTAATTTGGCTGCTAAGATAATCTAAAGTCAGCCTGGGCTGTTAATAATCAGAAATTACTTTTCCAGATCGGACTTGGAATTGATATAATCCATCACCCTTTCTTCCAGTATTGGTAAAGTGACCACACCTTCTTCCAGGATCACCTCATGGAACTTCCTAATATCGAAATTTCCGCCTAAGGCTTCTTCGGCTTTTTTTCTGAGTTCTCTAATCTTTAATTCCCCGATCTTGTAAGAAACCGCCTGGCCGGGCCAGGAAATATAGCGGTCTACTTCGGTGTTTATTTCATGAATGGATAGGGCAGTATTCTTTTTCATAAAATCAACCGCCTGTTCACGTGTCCAGCCCAAAGCATGGATGCTCGTATCAACAACTAATCTGCAGGCACGCCATTGCTCATAAGTTAGTTTTCCAAAGATCTCATAGGGATTACGATAAATACCCATTTCTTCTGCCAGGAATTCTGAATATAATCCCCAGCCTTCTCCGAAAGCAGAGATATAAAAATTCCTCCTGAATTCAGGAATTTCCTCGCTAAGCTCATTGTTCAGAGAGATCTGTAAATGATGTCCGGGAACGGCTTCATGTGCTGTAAGTGATGGTAATACATATTTTGGTCTGCTGGGTAGATCATAAGTATTCACCCAGTAATAGCCAGGTTGGGTTTCATCTGAAGCTCCAATATATCTTCCCGTAGTATATTTTGGAGCAATAGCGGCTGGAACTTCGGCCACTCCATAAGGTTTTCTCGGAAGTTTGGTAAAATAAGCCGGTAATTTAGCATCTATTCTTTTGGCAATATCCCTGGCGAACATAAGTAATTCTTCAGGCGTTTGAGCATAGAACTGTTCGTCAGTTCTTAGAAAATCAAAAAATTCTGAAAATGTGCCTTCAAAATCAGTTTCAGCCATTATTTTTCGCATTTCCTTATTGATGCGCTCCACTTCAGATAGCCCAATTTTATGAACCTCATCGGCACTCATATCCAAGGTTGTGTAATACTCCAGCAAATAATCGTAATATTCCTCGCCATTTGAAGTTTCTGAAACTCCTAAAGATTTTCTGGTTTTCGGGAGATATTCAGTCTCAAAGAATTTTTTTATACGCATGAATTCAGGGATCACATTTTTAGTGATCGCTTTTTCAGCCGCTGTTAAAACTGAGTCCTTTTGTTTTTCAGAGAGGCTGGAAGGTAGATTCTCGAAAGGCTGATAGAAATAACTTTCCTTATAATTATCAACGATCTGACTGTCATATGTACTCTCATAACCTTCGAAGATCACCACCGGTTGCGTGATTCCCTTTTTTAAACCTTCACGTAAAAGTTTAAAATGCTGATCAACATAAGTAGGTATCGCATTTAGTTTATTTAAATAAGCTTTTACCTGTTCATAATTGTTCAGGTCACGGATTTGATAATTAAGGCTGAGGTGAAATCCGGAATCAGATAGAAGCGGATTCAGATAGGCCTTGAATTCATAAGTTTTCACTGTGTTCTTCAGGTCATATTTCAGAAGATCTGCCGAGATCATTTGAGTTTCAGAGAGTTCAGAATATTCAAGTTCATTTAATTCCTGAAGGAGCTCTTCAGCAAAATCGGCTTCACTTTCATAAAATGCTTCCGTGTAAAGTCCCAATGGATACTCTTCGCGGTCATAAGCTTTATGATTCTGGAATTTGTTAATGATCTTTTCAAGAGCTATTGAATCTTTTTGTGCAAATACTGAACTTGAACAAAGTATGAAAATGGCAAGAAACGCCGGTAGGGCTCGCATAAACTGAATTTTCCCTAAATATAATAATTGTAAAAACTTTAGGTTCAGAATAATCTCAAATTCGTCACCCTGAATTCAGTTCAGGGTCTCAAAATTGGAGATTCTGAAACAAGTTCAGAATGACGTTTTTAATAATTAATTACCCAGGATGCGCGCCCAAAGTCTCGGTAGAAGGTTTTTGGCATCGGTCATTTCCTTTTCAGTTTCGGTAGCGGTCAATTCACCGTGCTCCTTGGTTAATTTGTAGCTGAATATAAATTCGGAATCAGGATCTTCAATATCCATAGTCCCGAATCTAAGATCGTTAAAATACAAGTCTCCATTATTTTCTGAGAATGTGTACCAGCCTTCACTGATTTTCTTCAACCTTTCAAGATTAGGATCATTTTCTATTGGCTTGGCCAGAGAATAATTCTTCGGCACAGAGTAATATTCAATTGGCTGTGAGTCGAAAATTGAATAGTTACCAATTAGGAAGGCATCTTCAGTTTCAATATTGGCCGTCCAAAGGATGGAATTCAGCGGAGTCGGCCTCGTGTCCATTCGTTCGTAGGAAATATTCTGATTTTCCAGAGCATTTTCAAATTTCTGAAAAGTATAGAATTTTAGAGCCGGAGTGACCATTAGTAAATAGACACTGCTAATGATAAGTCCTAAACGGTTATATTTTCTTCGTTTTGGATTAGACCTTTTCAATCGCATCGACATGATAAGAAAAACCAAAAATGGCAAAGTGTAGAGCGGATCTATCACAAAAATATTCTTATAGGCCAATCGTAGGTCTAAAGGCCAGAATAATTGAGTTCCCCAGGTAGTGTGGGCGTCGAGCAAGGGATGGGTGAACAATCCCCAGAACATAAGCCAGGACCAGTTTTTCCAGGTAGCCGAGGAATTTGATTCGATCTTTGAAATGATCCAGCCAAAAACAGGAGCGAAAAGTACTGCAAATACGATGGAATGTGAAAAGCCGCGATGAATCTCGATAGCCGTAATGGTATCGAAAAAATTGCCGACAAATGTGTCAAGATCTGGAATGGTACCGGCAATTGCTCCATAAAGCATTGCCTTATTACCTACTTTCTTACCAAGTACGGCTTCGCCAACGGCTGCTCCTAATACTATCTGGGTTAATGAATCCATAATTGGCAAATATAGGTTTTACTTGAGACCCTGAATTAATTTCAGGGTGGCGTCAATTTGAAACAGCTTTATGCTGTCCAGAGAATTCTAGAGTTTTACCTCCTGAATAGACCCTGAAACATATTCAGGATGAAAAAAAAATAATTAATCGAAACCACGTCATGTTGAACTCGTTTCAGCATCTCATCATTCTAGAAACAGATCTTTTAGTTCTGGATTTAAATCTTTGATTAAGTTCCATTTCCAGTCTTTACGCCAGTTTTTCAATTGTTTTTCCCTGTAGATAGCCTGATTGATATCAGAAAATTCTTCAAAGTAAAGCAAGTCTTCAAGGTCATATTTTCTAGTGAAATCAGAACTTATTCCATTTTTGTGTTCAGTAATTCTTTTAATTAAATCATTAGTCATACCTATGTATAAAACTGTTCTATTCTTATTTGATAGGATATAGATATAACTTTTTTTCATAAGTAAGGACCCCGAATCAAGTTCAGGGTGACGATTTTTTGGTAATTGGGTTATGGATTTTTGGGCCTTCCTTCATGCTGAAACGAGTTCAGCATCTTATTCTTCCACAATCTTCATCTTTCTAAGTAAAAATGAAGCATTCATATTCTGGCAAATACCATCTTTTAAATGATAATCGAAATGAAGTTCATCATTTACTATTTCAGCATCAAAATAATAATTCTTTACCTGTTTAAGTTCCTCGCTTATTTTGCATAAACTAAGATCGTGCGTGGCAATGATTCCGGTAGAATTGGTGCCTACAAGTCGCTGTACGAACTTTCGGGAACCCCTGGCCTTATCTGTGCTGTTGGTTCCTTTCAGGATCTCATCCAGGATGATGAAATAATTCTCGGTCTGGATCTTATCTACGATGAATTTCAGCCTTTTTAATTCTGAAAAGAAATATGATTCATCGTCTCCCAGGGAATCACTGGTACGCATACTGGTGATGAGTTTAATCGGAGAATATTCACAACGCTCCGCACAAACCGGAAGACCAATATTGGACATTACGATTTGAAGCGCAACCGTTCTTAAAAATGTGCTTTTTCCAGCCATGTTGGCGCCGGTGATTATAAAGAACTGTTCTCCATCGATTTTAAAATCATTATTTACTCTTTTGGAGGGTTCTAGGAGTGGATGCCCCAGGTTCTTTGCAATTATGCCATGTCCTTCAGGAAGGATCTCCGGATAGGTATAATGCTGGTGATTAAATGCAAAATTCCCCAGGCTGTTATAAGCGTCGGTTCTTTCCACCGCTTCAAACCAGTGTTCTACAGCGGTATGATGATGTTGAATCCATTTTTCCAATCGGTAACATTGTCTAAGATCCCAAAGGAAAAAACCATTAGCGATTACTCCAAACAGAAAATTATTTCGTTGGTCCAGGGCATCTATAGCCCGGGAAAATTCTTTTAGAATAACAGAGGCTTTTTTAGATTCGGAGGTGATAGATTCTTTCACTTCCCTCATCAATTCCGAGTCAAAATTTTCAGTTTCCAAGAAATCAAGCAGTTGATGATATTGTTGAAATGTGTCCTGTACCTTACTCACCGTAGCTGACAGATCATTGGTCTTTTTCAGGAAAACCCCAGTGATCATGACCCCGATCAAAAACCATAATAATACTTGGAAGCTACCAATGATACCGAGGTAAAAAATGACAAGAACGCCTATTGATAAAATAGAAAAAACCGCAGGAAGCCATTTAATATATTTTGGAATGAAACTCTTATAGTTTCTGATCCAGTTAAGGATGAACCTGGAATCGGTTTCGGTTTTTACTAGGGTGGCGGTGGCTGAATAATTCTGTCTCCAGTCGGCTTTTGAAGAAAGTTCTTTAACTGCTTCTTGTTTTTTAAGAATATCGACCGTTTTATTTGCCAGAAGTATCTTTGCAAGCCGTGCTTTCCCTTCTTTTAAAGCCGTTCGGTTGAGGAACTGAAAAAAGGATTTTTTGCCAAAAAGATCAATATCCCTGGAGTATTCATGATCTTCGGGATCGAATTTCTTTCCATCTGGTAGATCAGAAAAATCTCTGGTTTTGAGAATGTGTAATTCCAATTCATTGATCTTGATTAGAGCTTTCAGTTTTTCTTTTTCCTTCTTGAGATCAGTATGCCGGGAAATAAGAAAGATAAACAGGGCGATGAGCCCAATGCCCAGAGGAAGCAGGATGTTGATATTTCCGAAGAAAAAATATACAGCCGCGCATATTCCTAAAAAGACGATAAGTCTAAGCGTACTTGAGAAAGCGAGCTTTTTGGTGATCTGTTTTTTTTGTTGAGAATATTTCGCCTTTCGCGAGGAGTAAAAATCTTCAGCTTCTGTCATTATAAATCTTCAAGTTCCTTTTTCAATTTTTTGGTAAGTCCGTCTACCACCAGATCGTAAGAATGATCGATCAGTTCAAAAACGAGTTTTGGATCTAACCTTCCGTCTAGAATCAAAGTGTTCCAGTGCTGTTTGTTCATGTGATAGCCTGGCAGAATATTGTCCTCAAATTCTTCACGTAACTCAATAGCTCTTTCAGGATCACATTTCAAATTGGCTCTAAGCGGCACTTCATCCAGGGAAATAATCGAAAAAATCTTTCCCATCACCTTAAGCACAAGATTATCCGGACCAAATGGAAGGCCTTCGCTTACACCTTTTTTCGCAAGGCAATAATCTCTGAATGTGTCGATGTTCATTATTTATTTTTAGACCCTAAAATTGTAGATTCAACGAAGTTAAACAAGTTCAGGGTGATGCAACCTTATATTACAAAAATCATCAAATACCGTCATGATGAACTTGTTTCAGCATCTCAAAGTTCGGAAAACAAATCTTTCAATTCTGTATTTTTAGTTCTAATCAAGTTCAACTTCCAGTCTTTATGCCAATTTTTAATTGCTTTTCTCTTGAAATCGCTTGACTTATATTGGTAAATTCTTCAAAATATAGCAGATCGTTAATATTGTATTTTCTGGTGAAAATTGATCCTTCACCTCTTTTGTGCTGAATTAGTCTGGTCTTCAAATCAGAAGTTACACCAATATAAAAGACTGTTCTGTTCTTATTAGCCAAAATATAGGTGTAACCTTCCTTCATTTTAATAAACTAAAGACCCTGAAACAAGTTCAGGGTGACGTAATTATTAACGATTAACTTTTTTAAATTACTTTATGTGAGCCCTATTTTTTTTAGAGCCTTGATATTAGCATAAAAATGTTCAGGGCAACGTTGGGTTCATGATAGAACTATTGAACACCGTCATGCTGAACTCGTTTCAGCATCTATTGATTTTCGATCTTCTTATTTTCGGTATCTTCAATCGTCAATGCCGTATAATCCAGTTTCCAGCCGATGGTTTCCACGATCTTTTCCATTAATAAAATAGTTTCCAGGGCTTCAGATCTTGCTTTGTCCAGCAATCCGCTTTGCGGAATTTTATCTACGATAGCTTTCTTCGCATCACGGTTAATATCGGTAAGATCTGAAGTGGTAAAAGGGTTCGCCCATCCTTCGCGTTTGTCGTAATATTTAAAATCTGTTTCAATAGTTAACAATTCCGGCTGCGGAAAATTGGTGAGGATGATCTTTTTTTCCTCATTATCGCTTTGCATCTGAATCTTGCTAAGGTCGAATCCAACATGGGCCTTGGCAGTAACCAGAACAATTGCTTTTTTCTTTCCAAGGATAAGACTCAGGTATTTTTCCTTTAAATTCTCGTAATGATAGATCTCCGAAAAATCACCTTCCACGGTAATAAACTTGCAAACACTTTTTATCTTATCCATCAGGACTACCGATTGTTCGTTGGTCTTCATTTGATTGCGGCCTTTGTGAAAGCCAGCGAAAATAAAGTAAGCGATAACGGCCCCCACGGCCAGTCCTATAAAAAGTAATTCCATATTAATTTCCTATTTCACCCAGATGAGTAAATTTAAAGCCTTTTTCATACTTTAATCCGTAACCGAACATACGGTCGAAACTAGAATGCGCGAATAAAATGATTCCGGCTATTCCCAGTACCTGCAATTTAAGATAAAATCCAAGTAAGCCAATACCTACGGCGATCGCTTTGTGATGGAAGATATTGTATAAAAAAGCGCCCCATCTATTGTTTATGAGATAGCCCAGCATCCCAATATCGGGAACAAAGAAAAAACCTGTAAACCACCACCAGCTTATTTGATACTGACTAAAGGCCCAAACCGCCAAAAGCAACATGGCCAGTTCTTCAGTTTTAATGATCTTTTTCATCAGTCTATTATTTTATATAGAACCGGTTTGCATGGTGCCGCGTCGTTCTCAAAAGAAGCAGGCTGAAGACTTAAGAAATACTCTCCATCTTCAATTTTATTCGGAACATAGATCAATTCTGTGATCGTTGCGTCGAAACGAGTATTTTTAGGATAATCCCAAAAAGCTTTATGCGCGAGTAATTTCCCTTCATCCTTCTCCTTATCCACTGAAGGCTGGTCTGTAAGAAAATGTTTAATTCCAGCTTCTCTTATCAGAACCATGGCATCTTCCTCGATATAAGGCCAATTCGAATGCGAATGATTTTTGGAAATTTTACCAATGTAATTCGGCAGGGTTCTAAGTACCAGCGCTTCTCCCTCAAAATCTTTTAATTTATTCCGGACCTGTTCTTTTGTGAACACCAGATCTTCTCCTTTTTTCTGAGGTTCAATCGAAATAAGTTTGGCCTTAAAAAAGAAGGTTTTTAAATGTTTCTGAATAGTATGCGCTTCATTGCTAATATGACCAACACACTCGGTATGCGTGGCATGAGCATGCGGATTGAACCAGATATTATTGAAATTCACTGAAGATCCCTTGCTTACCTTCCCTATGAAATCGCCATCAACCACCGGTTCTATTTCCGGGTGCTTTAAATACCAGGCCATCGGATTCTTATTATCTCCACGAAGGCTGATAGAAATATCCAGCGGATTTGAAAAATCTATTTTATAGGAATTGCCCTTATGGCTGATGTTCGCTAGCATTTTATTTGATTGGTGCTAACAAATGTAGTATTGTTAGTTGATAATTGGTAATTCTTAGCTCAATTAAGATGAATATAGTCACTGCGAGTGAAACGAAGCAGTCTTTAGATTATTGGGATTCCTTCGCTGTGCTCGGAATGACCCATTCTTAATCATTTCGACCAGAGGGAGAAATCTAAATTTTGGCACCCTGAACTTGTTTAATTTTGTTGCATCTTCGATTTCAAGGTCATTTCTTGAGATGCTGAAACGAGTTCAGCATGACGGAGTTTTATTCTATATAAAAAAGATCTGCTGCGATCCCGTCGCTCAGGAATTTGCCTTTGGAGGTGATATGAAAAGTATTTTCGATTTTTTGCATTAGGCCATCTTCCAGGAAATTGTGAGATTCCTTTAAAAAATGAGAGCGGTATTTTTCGCCAAATTTCTGCTGAATATCTTCAACCGAAACGCCGAATTTAGTACGTAGTCGGGTCATTACATATTCGTTGTAAGAATCGGTAGTTGAAAGTTCCTCGGTTTGCCGGGGCAGTATCCCGGATTCGATAGCATTGATATAGAGATTGTTATTGCTAATGTTCCATTTTCTAGAAGTTCCATCGTAAGAATGCGCAGAAGGCCCAATACCGAGATATGTTTTGCCTAACCAGTAAGCCATATTATTCTGAGAATGGTAACCGGATTTTCCATAGTTGGAAAATTCATAATGCTCAAATCCGTTTGAGGTAAGCTTTTCCACGAGTATGTCGAATTGTTCCCGGTAGGTTTCGTCTTCCACGGGTTTAACTTTACCCTTTTCAATGAATTTTTCCAGGGCGGTTTTTGGTTCCACGGTGAGCGCATAGCTGGAAATATGCGGAATATCGAGTTTTAACGCGATCTCCAGGTTCTCTTTCCATTGTTCGTTTGCCTGCCCCGGAATGCCGTAAATAAGATCGATGCTGATATTGTCAAAATATTGCTTAGCAAATTGTAGCGATTTTAAAGCTTCTTCAGAATTATGTGCCCGGTTCATCAATTTCAGGTCATCTTCAAAAAATGACTGTACGCCAATGCTTAAACGATTCACCGGAGAAGCATCCAGCATTTTGATGACTTCTTCGGAAAGATCATCCGGATTGGCTTCCAGAGTGATCTCGGCATCCTCTGAAACTTCAAAATTTTCAAATATAGTTTTGAAAATGGAATCTAATTCTTCAGCATTCAACAGAGAAGGTGTTCCCCCGCCAAAATAAATGGTTTTAATTGTTTCCCCTAATTCACCTTTTCTCAAAACCATTTCCTTGCAAAGCATCTCCACTAACTGAGATTTCTTTTTGGTTGAGGTCGAAAAATGGAAATCGCAGTAATGGCAGGCTTGTTTGCAAAATGGAATATGGATATAAATTCCGCTCATAAAAATGATCAGTTAACAATAATCAATTATCAGATTTTTTCAATCTAGTTGATTTTAAGATAGAGAACAGGATTTTCGATAATTCATCTGCAAGACTGAAAAGTTTACTGAACTCATTTTCCTCGATGGAGTCAGAATCTTTTAGCAGTTTAAGCCAATATTTAGTTTCGAGACTTTCCTTGTACGCTATCGATATTTTTGAAGAGAAATCGGCATTTGAAATAGCTCCATTTGCTTCAGCGACATTTGCACCTATAGAAGTGCCACATTTTAATAGTTGTCGGGATAAAATGTATTCTTTTTGATTATCTAATTTTTTGCAGAGAAAAACAATTTTCAATGCAAACTGATAAGATTTGTCAGCCAGAACATTCTTTTTCTCAAAATCAGCCATTGATAATTGTTTATTGGTAATTGTTATTTGACTCTTTTCGGATTCTGCTTCACAAACGCATCCCAGCCTGTGTAGCTTTTGCCTATTTCTGTTTTTCCGGAATTATAGAAATGACAGACCGCTGCGGCAAGTCCGTCGGTTGCATCCAGGTTTTTAGGAAGTTTGCCAATATTTAACTGGCTCTGCAACATTTTTGCAACCTGTTCCTTACTGGCACTTCCATTCCCGGTAATGGCCATTTTGATCTTTTTCGGAAGATATTCTGTAACCGGGATTTCTCTTGAAAGTCCCGCAGCCATAGCGACTCCCTGGGCACGGCCCAATTTCAGCATCGACTGAACATTCTTTCCGAAGAAGGGTGCTTCGATCGCGATCTCATCGGGATGGTAATTGTCAATTAACTCAATGGTTCTCTCGAAGATCAGTTTCAACTTTTTATAATGGTCTTTATATTTGGTTAGCTGAAGTTCATTCATTTGAATGAAACTCATCTTTTTATTCTCCACTTTAATGAGACCAAACCCCATGATTGTAGTTCCTGGGTCGATGCCGAGGATGATCCTTTCACTTTTCAAAACCGTTTTTTCCGAAGATTTGCTCACAAAAATTACCTAATTTGGGACTTTCACAAAGCTAATCAATTCTGCTTTGGCAGCATTAAACTAATCAACCTTGCTTTTGCCAGTTATTTTAGGAGTGATCACGGCAGCCTATTTGGGGCTTATCATTGCATTTATAGTAGGTTGGAAAAAAGTGCCAGAATTCGAGCTGGAAGGCATGGCTTCAGAGAACACATTTTCGATCATCATTCCCTATCGGAATGAATCTGAAAACCTGCCGCAACTTTTTAAATCGCTCACCAGTCTCAATTATTCCCGAAGCAAATATGAAATTTTGCTGGTTAATGACGAGTCTGGAGATGATTCTGTCCTGCTGGCTGAAAAATTCAGATCAGATTTTACCGAAATGAATATTCATCTTCTGGATAATGATCGAAGAACCGGTTCTCCTAAAAAAGACGCTATTCAAACAGCTATTGAAAGTTCCCAATTCGATTACATCGTGACTACGGATGCAGATTGCGTGATGCCTCCAAAATGGCTGCTATTTTTTGATGAATGCATTCAAAGATCAAATTCTAAATTCATCGCCGGCCCGGTTGGATTTATTCAAACAAGAGGAGTAAAAAAAACATATTTTCAGAATTTCGAGGAGATGGATTTTATGAGCTTGCAGGCTTCAACCGTTGGAGCTTTCGGACTCGAAAAAGCGTTTATGTGCAATGCGGCGAACATGTGTTATGAGAAAAAGATGTTTATTAAAGAATCTGGTTTTGAAGACAACTGGGAAATTGCGAGTGGGGATGATGTTTTCTTGCTTCAGAAATTAAGAAAAAAAGACTTTGGGGTTTCATTTGTCAAATCTGATTTAGCCACAGTGAGGACCAACTATCAAAAAAGCTTAAAAAACCTTGTCAACCAACGTATTCGCTGGGCGGCTAAGACTTCTGCCTATACCAGTTTTTTCGCGAAGTTTACCGGGTTAATCGTTCTTTTGATGAATTTATCCCTGATCATTTTTACCGTATTGGCTTTTTTAAACATTTTTCCTTCTCAATATTTGATGCTTGTTTTTCTGGTAAAATTTAATTCAGATTTTATCCTGATCTATCGAGCTGCAAAATTTATGAATAGAGAAAGCCTAATGCGCCAGTATTTATGGAGCAGTATTGTTTATCCATTTTTTAGCGTTTACGTTGCGATTTTGTCCTTTTTCAGTGGTTATGAATGGAAGGGAAGACGGTTTAAAAAGTAATTAACAATTAAGAATGGAAAATTGGCAATGGTATTCCTTACCTGTGCTCAGACTGATATTTTTATTAGTATGGTCAGTGCAAAGGAGCTTGCGACTGAAGCAGGCTTATACTTTTACGTCACCCTGAACGTGGTTCTGGGTATTTTGAGATGCTGAAACAAGTTCAGCATGACGTTCGAAATTTAAAATTTTAGATATGAACTATTACATCCTAAACTACAAACTGGCAGATAGTTATTTGAATGACCGTGGAAAATATCGCGCGGAGCATCTTGGAATGGCCAAGGAAGCCGCTGAAAAAGGAGAACTTATTCTTGGCGGTGCCATGGATGAGCCCGCAGACGAAGCTGTACTTATTTTCAGAAGTGAAAATGATAAAATTGCAAAAGGCTTTGCTGAAAGTGATCCTTATGTGAAAAACGGATTGGTTAAGCAATGGGAAGTGAGAAAATGGAACGCAGTTGTGGGAAGTAAGATCGATAATTAAATCAAGTGAAATTTAAAGATATCTTCACCCTGAACTTGTTTCCGGGTCTCATTCTTGAGATGTTGAAATCGAAGATTCAACGAAGTTAAACAAGTTCAGCATGGCAGCATTTAATTAGAAAGTCACTTCGAGTGAAACGAAGCAGTCTATAGTTTCTTCCTTCTAAATTCTAATTGCAGCTTATTCTGCCTTGACCACTACCGGCATCTTGAAAACAGTGGAAACTGGAATACCTCTTTTGCTGGCAGGATAAATCTTTGGAAGTGAATCTATACTTTGTCGGAGCCATTGCTCGATTTCCGGTAACTGTTTTGTTACAGTAGAGTCTACTTTAACAGAGTCTATTTGTGGCTTTCCTTCCTTGGTGATCTCTAAATAAATAAATAGAGTATCATTTATACTTTCTGTTACTACCGGTTGCTGACCTGCCAAAAATGTGTAAATGGTTGTGGCCACCTGTCTTTCAAAACAATTCTTCGCTGCAGCAAGACCGGTTTCTTCCTGGCATTTTTCAAAAGCGGGATATTCATCTACTTCCTTCCAGTTTAGAGAACGGGATTCCTGCTCCAGGACTTCTTCTGAAGAGATCTTTTTCGTCTCAAAATTGCAGGATGTTAGTATTAAAGTAAATACAAAAAGTAAAACTTTTCTCATTGGAAATCCGCTTTCGGACTTCAAAAATAGTGAAATATAGCAGGTTGCGAAAAATTGCTATGAAGTTATTTAACATTTAATTAATGGAACGATCATTCTAATATTTATATTTTTGTTTTTGGAACAATTGTTCCAGATAACTTAAAAACTGTATAATTATGAATTTAGAAGGAAAAAAGGCGGTGATAACAGGCGGAAACAGTGGAATTGGGTTTGCAACAGCAGCCCGCCTTAAGGAAAGGGGCGCTGAAGTAATTATTACCGGGAGATCTGAAGATCGCATCAATTCAGCAGCAAATGAATTGGGAGTCAAAGGTGTGATCGCAGATGTATCTTCGGTTGAGGCTATAGATTCTTTGGTGAGTCAAGTCCAGGAAACTTTTGAAAAAATTGATATCCTTTTCGTGAATGCGGGGATTTTTGCTCCAGGAGAAGTAGGGAATATTTTGGAACCGGAGTTTGACAAGCAAATGGGAATTAACTTTAAGGGCGCCGTTTTTACTATTGAAAAATTCTTACCCTTAATGAATGAAGGTGGATCGATTATTAGCCTTTCTTCAGTAAATGCTAACGCCGGGATGAGTAATACATCTATCTACTCTGCTTCAAAAGCGGCTTTAAATGCTTACACCAGGGTAGCGGCTACAGAATTAGCAGGTAGAAAAATAAGGGTAAATTCTGTAAATCCTGGTCCAGTATCCACACCAA
Source organism: Christiangramia lutea (assembly GCF_022489035.1). Classification (GTDB taxonomy): domain Bacteria; phylum Bacteroidota; class Bacteroidia; order Flavobacteriales; family Flavobacteriaceae; genus Christiangramia; species Christiangramia lutea. Next base: position 578,135 of record NZ_JAKVTV010000001.1, on the reverse strand, counting down.
TTTTCAGTAAAACCGGAATGCCAGAAGAGCAATTAAATAGTTTTGCCGAAGCCATGCAGGAAAGAGTTCCTTTAAAACGATTCGGAGAACCTGGAGATATTGCAAACCTGATAGCGTTCTTAGTTTCTGATGAAGCTTCGTTTATAACAGGCGCTGAGTATAATATTGATGGTGGGATAAACATTAATCCCTTGGTAGGTTAATGCCTTTTTTAAGGTTATAAAGAATTTGTAATATTGTAAGGTCACTTATATCCTTAAAAAGTGGCCTTATAATTCTGATATGGCACGTACTAAGACATTTGATGAAAAGGAGGTTTTAAATAAAGCCATGGAACTTTTTTGGGAAAATGGATACCATGCAACTTCCATTCAGGATCTTGTAGATAAATTAGGTATTAATCGTGCAAGTCTATATAATACTTATGGGGGTAAATATGAATTATTTAACCGCTCATTTGAGTTTTATCGAGAAATAAATAGTAACAGAATCAGAGAATTCCTGGCGACGCAGCCTGACCCAAAAAAAGCTTTCCGAAGACTTTTTGAGATGGCTATTGACGAATCTGTTAAGGATGAATGTAGAAAAGGATGTTTTGTCGTGAATACTACTACTGAATTGATTCCTGGTGATATCGAAATTCAAAAAAAGCTCTTGGAAAATAAGGGTTTTATGGAAGGAATATTTTACGAATATTTGCTGAAAGCATCCGAAAAGCAGGGAATCCTTATTGAAAAGGATCTGAGCACAATTGCTAAAGTTCTGTTTACATTCTATAGCGGTCTAAAGGTAATTGCTAAAATAAAACCTGATAAAGATGAACTAATGAATTCGGTAAATTCAATGATTTCCTTACTTGACCAATAATTGTGAAAATGCGTCTTCTTATCTAATTTTCTGTTCGGTCTTATTTACTTCTCCAACATGTGAACCTCAATTTTCAGTTCTCTAATTCTGTATTCTGCTATGGAAAGCATATCGTTACGTCCGGTTTTATGGTGCTTTTCTACAAAATTCTGGTAAAGTTTCAACACAGCCTCCTTATCTTCAAAATGTGCATCTGCGGCAAGGGCTAACTCAATTTGGGCTCTTTCGCTATCTGGATTTTCTTTGAGTGCCTTTTGAAAACTTATATAAGCACTTCTGAAATCTTCCTGCCTTTTATAGGCGAGACCAAGGTTAATATATTCTGAATCGGCCGGCCGGTTCTTGATGAATAACGCCATCATAAAATGCTCTTGGGCTATTTTGGCATTATCTATTTTAAGATATAGCGCCCCCAAATTCGTATGAACTGCACCATTCATATTATCCATTTCCAGCAGCTTTTCATAGGTGGCTATCGCTTTTTCTATCTGTCCGGATCTTCGATATACCGAAGCTAATTTTTCCAGGACGAATTCTGAACCCTCGCCTAATTCAATTAATTTTTCAAAGGGAACAGTTGCTTTTTCGAACTGAAGACTGGCCAGGTATGCCTGACCAAGAATCGATAACAGGGAAGCATTTTCTGGTCTGGTTCTTAAACCGGTCTGGCTTAACAGGATCGCATTATGACGATTTCTGCGCATCAATTCAAATTTTGCCGTTTTATATAGGGCTCCCTGGTGTGTGGAATCCAATCTAACAGTTTTAAAATATAGATCCATGGCCGTACTGTCCTTTTGTTCTTCACGAGCCAAGGCGAGTCGGTAGGTCAAACTCGCATTATCCGGGTATTTTGCGGTGAGCTTGCTGAAAAGGCTATCTGCCTCTTTGAAATTCTTTGTTTCCAGAAGTAATTCTCCAAATTCGATAGTTGCAAGGATCTTTCCCGGATTGCGTTTCAGCAAAATTCTGTATTGCTCAAGTGCATAATTCTTATAACCCGAATTTTTATAAAAATGGGCAAGTTTTAAATGAACCTGCTCGTTTTTTGGCCTTAGACTATAAAAGTTCTATCGCTTCTGCTTGTTTTCCGAAGGAATAAAGACTGTCCGCTATCTTGATTTTTTCCTCCTGGGAATTAACCGATGGCGAACAGACTAGAACTAAGAGTACTAACAAAAACTTCATAGGTGTTATTTGTTAATTTCCTCTTTCTCTTCATCAATATTTGGTGCAGCCAGTGCAATAGGTAATGAATACATTATCGCTACATTTTTGCCGTCATTCTGGGCGGGCTGCATTTGTGGTAAACTGCTCACTACCCGGTTTGCTTCGGCTTGAAGTGCTTTTCTTACTTCAGCTTTTTCGTCCATAGAACGAGAACGAACATTTGTCACCTTCCCATTCTCATCGATTTTAAATTGAACCACAATTCGAGTGACCCCCTCGATTTTTAATTCTTTTCCCAGGGAGGTGTCGAAGTTCTTGTTCACAAAATTCGATATTTTTTGTACCGTGCAATCCTTGACAAATGCACTTTGAAGTTCTTCGCAACCTGGATATCCCGGTACGCGATCTACTACTTCAAACGGTAGAGCATCGGTTTCCTGGCCAAAACCGGTAATTCCTATTAATGCAAAAATTAAACTTAAAGTATATTGTTTCATTCGTATTTTCAAAATCCTATTTTTTAGTTTACTAATTGACTTTAAATGCAATTGGCAAAGAATACATTACACTTACCAGCTTGCCATTGTGTTTTCCAGGTTCCATTTGTGGAATACTTGCAATTACTCTTATAGCTTCAGCCTCCAACTCAGGATGTGGAGCTCTGGCTTTTACGTCTTGAATTTCACCGGTTTCATCGATCCTAAATTGGACAATCACCCGGTTTATTCCGGTAAGTCCTAATTTTTTTCCTAAAGAAGTATCGAAATTTTCATTTACGAAAGATGAAATTTCTGTAGATGTACACTTCTTTCTTACCTCCCCGGTATATTCCTGACAACCTTTGTAAGCCGGAGTTTTTTCTATGACAGCATAGGGTATTTCGTCTCCGTACTTCTCCAGTCCTTCTTGAGAGTTATTCGAATTTAGTTTGCTCGTTTTTCCATTATTGTTTTCTACAGTAATAGAAGGGGTTCCGTCCGGTGCATTTTTATTATAAATAATTGTCTTTTTTTTATCTATGATTTTTACAGCCGTATAACCTTCAGAATTTGCAAGCTCATCAAATGCTTCTTTCATTTTTGCTTTCTCTTCAGGCGTTCGATTTTCGAAATCTTCAATCTCGACAGTTAAGAAATTCTCAGCATTTGACTGCTCGGTAATATTCTCAATTTTTTGATCATCTGAACAAGCCACATAAGTAAGCATGGCCAGCATGAGTGGAACAACAAGTAGAAATTTGAATTTTGAAAGTTTCGATGATTTGTTCTTTTGTAACATAACGATTCGTTTTTTGATTAATGATTGATTGAAAAATTGATTTGTAAATGAGATGTCTTTTGTATTGAAAGCGGAATTAAGTAATTGTTCAAAATAGGTTTTCCGGGATACGGTTTTTACAACCTCATGATCTGCAATATATTCGTGAACTCCCGCGATCCTGGATTGAAATATATAAACAAGCGGATTGAACCATATGACGACCTTGAGGAATTCAAAAAATACCAGGTCATAAGTGTGTTTCTGTTTTACATGAACCAATTCATGTGATAAGATCTGCTGCTTTTCTTTTTTACTTAGATCGTTTCCCAGGTAAATGGTGTTAAAGAAAGTATATGCGATCTTGGATTCGGGAACATTTATGATCCTAATTCCATTTTCATATGCTGAACTACCTGAATTTTTAAGTTTCTTTAAATGGAAATACTTACAGCCAAAAAAACCCAAAGAAATGATAAAACCTGTAAGGTAGGAGAGGACCCACCAGTTTGGCTCCCAGGCTCCTTCGGTATTTATTATCACAAGCGGTAAATTCTGAACATATAATTCCGGTTGTGTAGTTAGAGAAGGAGGAATTATTAACCTTGCATTTTCCGGTACGGAGTTAACAATAAATTGCAATTTTAAATACGGAATTATAAATGCCAGAACGGGAGTAATTAATAGGTAAAGCCTGTTGTAATTGAAGAAAGTTTCTTTTTTTAAGAATAGATCGTAAATCATTAAAAAAAGTAACTGGAAAAACAGTACCTGTAATATATAATGTATCATGATTCTTTATTTTTATTGATCTCCTTCAGGATGCTCTCAAGCTCATCGGTGCTCATGTCATTCTTTTTCATAAAAAATGAAACCATGCTTTTGAAGGAGCCGTTGAAGTAATTATTCATCAATTGTTTCATGCTCTGGTCGCTGTAAGTTTCCTTCTCAAGAATTGGGAAGTAGATATATCCCTTTCCTTTTTGTTTGTGGTCTACAAAACCTTTGGACTCAAGGATTCTCACAATGGTGGAAACGGTATTGTAGGCAGGTTTAGGTTCGGGCATCGCCTCTATGATACTGGCTACATTTGCCTTTTTTAGTTTCCATAAGATCTGCATGATCTCTTCTTCCGCTTTCGTTAATTGTTTCATTCTTAATGAATTTAGTTCTGCTAATATAAACTAAGTTTTTAGTTCAAACTAATAAATTAGTTAAAAATTGAAAAATTCTTGATTATATTCGTTCTTTAAACTGAATTGAAGAGCATGGAAATATTGTTATTGGTAGTAGCGGGCATTTTTATGATCCTGGGAATATTGGGGAGTTTTCTGCCTGTATTGCCCGGAGTGCCCCTAAGTTGGATAGGTCTTCTGATCTTCTATTTGATTCCTGGAGTTACTATGAACTATCTTTTCCTGGGTATAACCCTGGCAGTGGCAGTTCTCTTTTATATTTTGAACCTGGTAATTCCGGCCATGGGAACCAAAAGATTCGGGGGTAGCAGGAAAGGAATGATAGGCGCAACCATTGGTCTGATAATTGGAATCTTTGCTCCTTTTCCCTTCGCAATATTAATTTGCCCATTTATTGGAGCTTTTATAGGGGAGATCATGAATAAAAGTAATTCTAAAGTTGCCGGGAGGGCTGCATTCGGTTCTTTCGTTGGGCTGCTGGCTTCAAGTTTTATGGAGTTCGTGGTTACCTTTGCCTTTCTAATTCTATTTCTTTATCAATTCTGGTCTTACAAAGCTTTTATTTTATAAACCTGCCTCATTTTCAGAAACCTTTAAATAACCTTACTTTTGCAAAAAAAGAAAGGAATGTTGGATTTTATAGTTGTTGGAGCAGCTCAGGCGGGATTGGCTATGGCTTATTATCTGCGGAAACAAGGGAAAGATTTCCTGGTTGTTGATAAGGAGTCTGAAATTGGTGCCTCCTGGCTGAACCGTTGGGATTCTCTTACCCTTTTCACTCCGTCTGAATTCAACAACATGCCTGGAATGAAATTTCCTGCTCAAAAAGGACATTATCCTTCCAAAACCGAAGTTGCCGCATATTTTAAGGACTATGCGGAAAAGTTCAATATCCCGGTACAGTTGAATACTCTGGTTGAAAATATATCTCATCATGACGATTATTTTATTTTGAAAAGCTCTGAAGGAGAAATGAAAGCCAGGAATGTAATTATTGCTACCGGTCCATTTCATATTCCATATACTCCTCCTTTTTCAAAAAAGATAGACGAAGATATTTTCCAGATACATAGTAATTATTATAAAAATCCTGAACAACTTAAGGAAGGAGAAGCAATGGTTGTGGGTGCCGGGGATAGCGGATTCCAGATCCTGGACGAGGTTTCCAGTGAGAACGGCAGGAAGGTCTACTTTTCTGGAGATACCGATGTAAAAGTGCTTCCGCAGGAAATATTAGGAAAAACACTCTGGTGGTGGTTTACGAAATCTGGATTTTTAAGTTTTAGCCGAGATACCTGGCTGGGAAGAAAGATCTCCAAATCCAGGCAACCTGTAATTGGAACTCCGGTAAAAGAAATTCTGGAAAGACAGAATGTGGAAACCGTGGGCAAAACAAAAAATGCCGAAGGTGAACTCGTAGTGACCGAAAAGAAAAAAATAAAGGACCTTAAAAATATTATCTGGGCTACCGGTTACCGGCCAAATTTCAGCTGGATCGAAGGCCTGGAACTCACCAAGGATGGATACCCCCGTCATTATCGTGGTGTGAGTAATATTGAAGGACTTTATTTTATTGGCCTTCCGTGGTTACATACTCGTGGTTCGGCAACTTTAGGCGGAATAAAAAAAGACGCAAAATATTTATCTGACTATATTAAAAAGAACGGAAACGAATGATAATTACCGATACTCATACGCATTTATACAGTGATTCATTTGACGAAGACCGGAATGAGGCAATTCAGGAAGCTATTAATAATAACGTAAAAAGGTTCTTCATTCCGGCGATAGATTCAGAAACTACTAAAAGTATGTACGAGCTGGAAAAAGCGTTCCCTGAGAATGTTTTTTTAATGATGGGTTTACATCCCACGCATGTAAAGGAGAATTTTGAGCAGGAGCTTAAGCATGTAGAGGAAGAATTGGATAAAAGAAAGTTTTACGCGGTTGGTGAGATAGGGATCGATCTTTACTGGGATAAATCAACCCTGGAAATACAAAAGGAAGCTTTTAAAAGGCAGATCCAGTTTGCAAAAGATCGTGAATTACCAATTGTGATACATTGCAGGGATGCTTTTGATGAGATCTTTGAGGTCCTGGAATCTGTTAAGGACGATAAACTTTTTGGTATTTTTCACTGCTTTACCGGAACCCATGAGCAGGCAAAGCAAGCTTTGTCTTATAATATGAAACTTGGAATTGGCGGGGTGGTTACTTTTAAAAATGGAGGTATAGACAAGTTTATGCCTCAGATTCCAATTGAGGAAATTGTTCTGGAGACAGATTCACCATATCTCGCACCGAAGCCTTTTAGGGGTAAAAGGAACGATCCGGTTTACATACTTAAGGTAGCTGAAAAGCTTGCTGAGTTATATGAAATTCCGGTTGAGAAAGTGGCCGAGATCACCACAAAAAACTCTAAGGAAGTTTTCGGAATTTGAAGCTGTTAATCAGATTTTTTGTTCATTTGTCAAAATAATTTGGATATAGGTGCAAAATTTTGATGATATAAGATTTTATAAGGATGATGAGGTGCATACTGCCTTGCAGGAGTATGTGAAACATCCTATGGTTAAGGCCTTGCTGCAATTTACTTTTCCTGAGCTTGGAACTTCAGATATCGAAGCTATCGTTCAGGAATGTCATTCCATAGCAGATTTTCAAACCAAAGTGATCTACCTAAGTGTGGAGAAGGTTCTGGAAAAAACAAGTGAAGGTCTTAGCGATAATGGGTTTGCAGATCTCGATAAGGATGATTCCTATTTTTATATCTCAAACCACAGGGATATTATTCTTGATACCTGTCTTTTAAATTATACCCTTCATAATCATGATTTGATCATGACAGCTTCTGCCATTGGTGATAATTTGGTACAGAAGCCGTTTTTGATGGCCCTTTCCAGATTGAACAGGAATTTTCTTGTACTTCGAGGTCAGAGTCCCCGGGAAATGCTGAAAAGTTCCATGAAGCTTTCAGAATATATTAAAAAGCTTCTTGATGAGGATAATAGATCGGTGTGGATGGCTCAAAGAGAAGGAAGGACTAAAGATGGAAATGACTTTACCCAGCAAGGAGTGTTGAAGATGCTGGGAATGGCCAAGGCTAAGGATGATATCCTGGATTATTTCGCCAAATTGAAGATCGTGCCTGTAGCAATCTCTTACGAATTCGATCCTACCGATATGTTGAAGATGCCAGAAGTTATGGCAAAAAGAATGCAGGAAGAGTATAAGAAATCGGCTAATGAAGATTTTAATAGTATCATGCAGGGGGCGATGGGCCAAAAAGGACGTATTCAGATAGATGCCGGGCAGGTTCTGACTGCTGAAGATTTTGATACAATTAGAGAAAAAGGACTGTCTGTAAACGATCAGTTGAAAGAAGTGGCTACACTCATCGATAATTCCATTCATCGAAATTATAAATTATGGCCGGCAAACTATATAGCCTTCGATCTGTTGAAAAACGATAACAAGTTCGAAGATGAATATACCGAAAAGGAAAAAAGGCAGTTCGATAGAAGGATAAGCAGAAGGGTAGATGTGAAAAATCCGCTGGCTTTAAATAGTTATTTATTGATGTACGCAAACCCTGTGATCAATAAAATGGCTCTGGATGAAGAATAGGTCAAGAATACTGCTGATATATACCGGTGGTACCATTGGTATGATCAAGGATTATGAGACAGGAGCCCTCAAAGCCTTCAATTTTGATGAATTGCTCCAGAATATTCCCGAATTAAAGATCCTTGAGCACGAAATTGAAACCTTAAGTTTTGAGGATCCTATAGATTCGTCGAACATGAATCCTGCTTACTGGGAGATGATCGCCAGAACCATAAATGATCATTATCATCTTTATGATGGTTTTGTGGTTTTACATGGAAGTGATACTATGTCTTACACCGCATCTGCTTTAAGTTTTATGTTTGAGAACTTAACCAAACCTATCATTTTTACCGGTTCACAGTTACCTATTGGAGACCTTCGAACAGACGCTAAGGAAAACCTTATTACCAGCATCCAGATTGCTGGATTACAGAAAAACGGGAAGCCTGTGATTTCAGAAGTAGGATTGTATTTTGAGTACAAGCTATACCGTGCGAACAGGACAACCAAGGTGAATGCTGAACATTTTCAGGCATTTGCGTCCATGAATCATTCTGCTCTGGCCGAATCTGGGGTTTACTTATCTGTGAATTATAAGTCATTGTGGAAGCCAAACCGTAAGCAAAAGACGAAATTGCATACGGGTTTTGATAATGAAGTGCTGGTTTTAAAAATGTTCCCTGGAATTACAGCAAGTACTGTAGAGCATATTCTTTCCAAGGAGAATTTGAAAGGTGTGGTGCTTGAAACCTATGGAAGCGGTAATGCACCTAATGCACCGTGGTTTCTTGATATTTTAAAGAATAAGATCAAGGAAGGGCTTAGAATTGTGAATGTTACCCAGTGTATTGGAGGAAGCGTGACCATGGGTCAATATGAAACCAGTGTGGGATTAAAGAAAATTGGTGTAGTATCTGGAAAAGACATAACAACTGAAGCTGCAGTTTCAAAATTGATGTATCTTTTAGGAAAAGATTTATCACCTAAAGTATTTAAGACCATTTACGAAACCTCATTAAGAGGTGAAATGTCCTAAAATTAACGGTTGGTACTTGACGGGAAAGTTTTTTTTTTGTTATTTGCCGGCCCTAAACAATAAACAGAGAGGTGGCCGAGTGGTCGAAGGCGCACGCCTGGAAAGTGTGTATACGTCACAAGCGTATCGAGGGTTCGAATCCCTTCCTCTCTGCTAAGTGTTTTATTAAAAATAATTTATATCTTTAACCCTTTAACTAATTAAATTAAGACAAACAGTAATGAAAAGATTATTTTCTATTTTGGTAATCGCCGCGATTACGGTTCTTGGGGCCTACAATCTAAAGGCGGCTAACAGCGCGAATACTTTGCCAGGAACGATTGTGACCTTTGTACAAGACGAGGAAGCAGCAGCCGGTGATATGGAAGAAGAAGAGCTTGGTTTTCACCAGGAGCTTAAAAAACGTTTCATCGAAGGCGGTCCTGCCTTTATGGGGATCGTTCTATTGTGTTTAATTCTTGGTCTGGCTATCGCCATTGAGAGAATTATCTTTTTAAACCTATCAACTACCAACACTAAGAAGCTTGCTCAGAATGTTGAGGATGCTCTTAACAGTGGAGGTATCGAGGCAGCTAAGGAAGTTTGTAGAAATACAAAAGGACCTGTTGCTTCTATTTACTATCAAGGTCTGGACAGAGCTGACGAAAGCATTGAGGCTGCTGAAAAAGCGGTTGTTGCTTACGGAGGTGTTCAAATGGGACAACTTGAAAAGAACGTATCTTGGGTTTCTTTATTTATCGCACTTGCTCCTATGCTTGGGTTCATGGGTACTGTAATCGGGATGATTCAGGCTTTCGACCGTATTGAGGCAGCAGGAGATATGCAGCCATCACTTGTGGCAGGAGGTATTAAAGTAGCACTTCTTACTACAGTATTTGGTTTGATCGTTGCGATTATTCTTCAAATTTTCTACAACTATATCATTGCTAAGATCGATAGTATCGTTAACGATATGGAAGATGCTTCTATCCTTCTTATTGATATGCTAGTAGCTTACAAGAATAAAAAACGAATCTAAGACAAAGTAAATTATGACCTTACATAAAATATTAAAATATCTGGCACTTGTTCTTGGTGTGATAGGTATGATCCTTCTGGGAAGGATCATCGCCACCGGAGACGATGCCATTAAAGCCTCGGCAGACCTTCAGGGGAGTCATCTAGACCCTTACATGTGGATTGCTTATTTGGTACTGGCTGCAGTTGTAGTACTAGTTGCAATATTTGTGATCGTAGGTTTGTTCAGAGGTAATATTAAGAACACGATAATTGCTATAGGATCATTTCTAGTGATCGTAATCATTGCTTATGTACTAAGTGATGGTACAGCAAAGGAACTTAAGGACGGTAGCATGCTTTCAGCATCTGGAGATCACTGGGTTGGAGCAGGTTTAATTACCTTCTACATCCTTGCCGGAATCGCTATCGCTTCGATGGTATTCTCTGGAATTAAAAAATTGGCTAAATAATATGGCAAAGAGATCAGCACCGGAAGTTAACGCCGGGTCTATGGCAGACATCGCCTTCTTACTTCTTATCTTCTTCCTGGTAACTACTACCATTGAGACAGATAGCGGGATAAGTAGGAAATTACCGCCATGGCAACCCGAAGACGTTGAGCCGCCGGTAATTAAACAGCGTAACATCTTTACAGTGCTGGTTAATAGTAATAACCAATTACTTGTTGAAGATGAGGAAATGGAAATTTCTGACCTTAGAGATGCAGCAGTAGAATTCCTGGATAATGGAGCTGGAACTGGTGATGAAGCATGTAGCTTCTGCCAGGGAGCGAAAGATCCAAACTCTTCTGTGAATCCTCAAAAGGCCATTATTTCGTTAGTAAACAACAGGGGTACTGAATATGGTACTTATATAGCAGTACAGAATGAACTTGTGGCTGCTTATAATCAGCTAAGAGATCGGGAAGCACAGCGTATGTATGGGATGTCTTTTACAGAAATGGAAGACAAATACAACGATCCGCAATTTAACGGAGACAAAGATGCTCTGAAAGAGAAGATCGATGTGGTTACCAATATGATCCCGCAGAAATTATCTGAAGCCGAACCAACAAGCTAGAGCATTAACAAACGAAAACGACTTTAATTATGTCTAAATTTAAAAAGAAGAAATCTGGAGATTTGCCTGCAATTAGTACGGCATCTTTACCTGATATCGTTTTCATGCTCTTATTTTTCTTTATGGTTGCTACGGTAATGCGTCAGAATACCCTGATGGTACAAAACAAATTACCATTTGCTGACCAGGTTGAAAAACTTGATAAGAAAGATTTGATCATGTATATCTATGCCGGAAAACCGAGCAAAAGATATCAGGCTCAATATGGAACAGAAGCCCGAATTCAGTTAAACGATAAATTTGCGAGTGTTGAAGAAGTACAGCAGTTTATCTATTCTGAAAGAGAGTCTAAAAGAGAGGAATTAATTCCCTATCTAACTACTGCTTTAAAGGTAGATGAAGAGACGAACATGGGACTTGTTTCTGATATTAAACAGGAATTAAGAAAAGCTGAGGCGCTTAAAATCAACTACACGACCGTTGTAGGTGATGCCCGGCAAAACGTTGAATAATCTTTTCTATTTAATTATATAAAACATCCTGTTTGGGTAATCCAGACAGGATGTTTTTTTATATTTAAACTTTAGATCCAACCAGTAATGAACTGTAAGAATTTATTTCTCTTCTTCTTCTTTTTAGTGCCTTTCCTTTCACAATCGCAGGAGGAAAAGGAACAGTATAAAATACCAGATACCGTCCCTTTTACTATTGATAGCCTTTACCGGGAAGATCAATTCTATGCAGGTTTTCATTTTAATTTGGTTACAGAAAGGCCATCCAATATTTCCCAGGAAAGTTTTTCCGGTGGTCTAAACCTTGGTTTTATTCGTGACTTTCCTCTAAATAGAAGGCGGAATATAGCCTTGGGAGTTGGTCTTGGATGGTCTATAAACACCTACGGGCAAAATCTTTTTATAGGAAAGGATAGCGAGGGGAATACAATTTTTGAATCCCTTGATGGAGAAGATGATTACAGTACTAATCGGTTTACCACCCAGCTAATTGAAGCGCCTATTGAGTTTAGATGGAGAACTTCCACATTTGATTCCTATAAGTTTTGGAGAATTTATGGAGGCTTTCGTCTTGGCTATGTATACCATTTCAAAAGCCGGTATAGGGACAATACGCAAGAGATTATTGTGAATAATCTTTCAGAATTGGATAGATTTCGAATGGGAGCTACCTTTACTTTTGGCTATAATACGTTCAACTTTCAATTCTATTACGCGCTAAACCCATTCTTTAAGGATGCAACGGTAGATAATGAGGAGCTAGGCCTTTCTACCTTAAAAATAGGTCTGACATTCTATATTCTGTAAACCACAGGCTGAACATTGCCAATTGTGGTGCTAATCCTGTAAAAAAGCCAAGAGTAAGTTCAAACCTGGTATGTGCCTTGTAATATAGCCTGGAAGAAGCACTTAATCCTGCCGCAATTATTAAAAAGCTAATGGTATAAATGAAGTACAGGTGAAAATAAATACAGAAACCGATTACGAACATGAGCAGTCCGGCAATCCCAACCATATGCAGACTTATTTTAATTCTAAACCAGGTGAATATATATGCAATGACCGATGAAATGAGGATTCCTGCGAAGTAATAGAAAAGTGCCGGATAGTTGTATATGTTTAGTACCTGGTTCAGTACCATTAAGCTGAGTAAAATAAAAAAGAATAGAGGCCACTTTCTTTCACCTACTTTATCCAGGAAAATATTCTCGGCCCTCCCTAGATTTTTTAATAAGAAATAAAATACAACCGGAATAAAAATCGTGATAATGGCAATAGCCATTAACTTGGCTTTTATGATCTCTTCCGGGAAGAACCTTGGAGTAAACAGGAAATAGAATAAACTGCCTGCAAACGGCATCCACAGTGGATGAAATAAGTAGGAGGCAACCTTAAGTAATACTTTCATTAAATTTCTTTACGTAAACGGGCTACTGGAATGTCTAGCTGTTCCCTGTATTTTGCTACAGTTCTTCTTGCTATTGGATAACCTTTTCCCTTTAAAACTTTGGCGAGTTTTTCGTCCGTTAAGGGTTTTCTTTTATCCTCTTCTTCAATAGACATTTCCAGGATCTTTTTGATCTCGCGGGTCGAAACATCTTCACCCTGGTCATTTTTCATTGATTCAGAAAAGAATTCCTTGATCAACTTAGTGCCATAGGGTGTATCAACATATTTTGAATTTGCCACCCGCGATACCGTAGATACATCCATCTCTATTTCGTCTGCGATATCTTTCAGGATCATTGGCCTTAGATTACGCTCATCACCTGTTAAGAAGTATTCTTTTTGGTAGTTCATGATAGAACTCATGGTTACCATCAGAGTTTGTTGTCTTTGCTTAATAGCTTCTATGAACCATTTTGCAGCATCCAGTTTTTGCTTGATGAACATCACCGCATCCTTCTGAGCTTTAGTCTTTTCTTTTGATTCCTTATAACCTTTAAGCATATTGTTATAATCCCGGGAAATGTGCATTTCCGGAGCATTTCGTCCATTGAGAGAAAGCTGTAGTTCACCATCTTCGATCTTAATGGTGAAATCTGGGATCACATGTTCAACCATTCTGGTGTTACCTGAATAAGCTCCACCGGGCTTAGGATTTAAATGTTCTATCACCTCGATAGCATCGCGCAGCTCATCCTCAGTAATGTCATGCCTGGATAGAAGTTTTGAGTAATGTTTCTTGCTGAAATGATCAAAAGAGCGTTCCATAATGTCTTTTGCCAGTTCAACCTGTTTCGTTTGTTCTCTACGATTCAATTGAATAAGAAGGCATTCTTCAAGACTTCTTGCACCAACACCTGCAGGATCTAGTTTTTGTACCTTCTGAAGCACTTTTTCCACAGTTTCTTCGTCGGTATAAATATTCTGGGTAAAAGCCAGGTCGTCAACTATATCCTGAACACTACGGCGTATGTATCCACTTTCGTCCACACTACCAACCAGAAATTCTGCGATCTCTTCTTCAGTTTCATCAAGCCTTACCGTACTAAGCTGGGTTTTTAAATGTTGTGTAAACGAAGTTCCTGCGGCATAAGGCACCTGTTTGTCATCATCGTCTGGACTGTAATTATTGGTGTTGAGTCGATAACTTGGAATTTCGTCGTCGCTTAAATATTCATCAACATCTATTTCAGTTTCTATGGTTTCACTATCATAATCATCTTCAGCCGAATTTTCATTTCCCAGATCTTCGTACTCATCAATTTTCTCTTCCTTTCCATCTTCCAGCGCCGGATTTTCTTCAAGTTCCTGCTTAATCCTTTGTTCGAATGCCTGGGTGGGCAATTGAATGAGTTTCATAAGCTGAATCTGCTGTGGAGATAGCTTCTGTGATAGTTTAAAATTTAATTGTTGCTTCAGCATAAAATTTTGCGTCTCTAACAAAAATAAGGAAAATACAGGCCAACCTCGCTTTGGCACTATCCATGTTTGTGGTAAAATTTTGTTAAGAGATCCTGTAATTTTCAAGGACCCTAAATTTTTTTGGTAGTTGAAGGCTGAAGTTCATTTCCTGTGTTGTCACCGGATGTAAAAATTTTACTTTCCCCGAGAACAAGAAAAGATTTTTATTTTTAAAATAACCTTTTTCACCTTTACCGTAAATTTTATCACCAACAATAGGATAGCCACCTCTATGTAGATGTATCCTTATTTGATGTGTTTTACCTGTTAACGGTTTTGCTTCTAACAACGTATAAAATGCTTCCTGAATTTTAAAAAAATTAATTGGCCCGATTACTGTTTTTGCAGGTTTTCCATCTATTTCTGAATCTATTACCCTGTTTGAAAAGACTTTTCCATGTACCAGGGCGAAATAGGTCTTTTGGATATTTTTTGAGGCAAAACTCTTCTGAAGATTCGCCAGTGAATTTCTTGTTTTCGCGCAGAGTAAAATTCCGGAAGTAGGATTGTCTAATCTATGGGCTGGAAGAGGATAAGGAAGTGATCCAATATCTTTGGAAGGACTTAAATTATGGGGAAGGGCATTCTCTATAGTCCTGAAATAATTACCACTTGTAGGATAACCTGTAGGTTTGTTAATTATCGCAATATGGTTGTCCTCGAAGACTATTTCCATATTTAAACGGAAGATCTTTTTGGAGGTGTTTTCGGTTTGAAGCAGATCTATTTTTTGGCCTTCTTTAATCCAGTCGGCAGTAGTTGCTTTTCGACCATCAATGAGGAGCAAACCCTTTTTGATCGCTTTTTTAAGTCCGCTGCGGGTTTGTATGGAAGTAAAAACAGAAACCGCATATTCCTGCAATCTTATTTTCTTAAAGATTGCAGGAACAATATGGGTTTCAAGTATTTTCAAGTAATTAAAATTCTGCGTTCTGCGGAGTTCTTGGGAAAGGAATTACATCACGAATATTTCCCATTCCTGTAGTGAACTGAACCAGTCTTTCAAAACCAAGTCCGAAGCCACTGTGCACACAGGTTCCGAATTTACGGGTGTCCAGGTACCACCAGAGTTCTTCCTCAGGAATGTCCAGTTCGGCCATTTTTTCCTTAAGCACGTCCAGGCGTTCTTCCCGCTGGCTTCCACCAACGATCTCTCCAATTCCCGGGAATAGAATATCCATCGCCCTTACAGTTTTGCCATCTTCATTCAGACGCATGTAAAAAGCTTTGATATCTGCTGGGTAATCGAATAAGATCACCGGACATTTAAAATGCTTCTCCACAAGATATCTTTCGTGCTCACTCTGTAAGTCGGCACCCCATTCTTCAATGATATAATTGAATTTCTTTTTCTTATTAGGCTTGGAATTTTTTAGTATTTCGATAGCCTCGGTATAACTTACACGCTTGAAGTTATTTTCCAAAACGAAGTTCAATTTATCCAGAAGGTTCATATCGCTTCTTTCAGCCTTTGGCTTAAGCTTATCTTCATTCTCCTGTCTCTGGGCAAGAAACTCGAGATCATCCTTACAATGCTTCAGAATATATTTCAGGACATATTTTATAAAATCTTCTGCAAGATCCATATTCTGGTCAAGGTCACAAAAGGCAACTTCGGGTTCTATCATCCAGAATTCAGCAAGATGCCTGGAAGTGTTGGAATTTTCAGCACGGAAGGTTGGTCCAAAAGTATAAACCTGTCCTAATCCTAAAGCAAAAGTTTCAGCCTCTAACTGTCCTGATACGGTAAGATTGGTTTCCTTACCAAAGAAATCCTCTTTATAATTGATACTTCCGTCTTCATTCTTTGGCGGATTTTTCAGGTCCATATTCGTAACCTTGAACATTTCGCCGGCTCCTTCAGCATCACTTCCTGTGATTATTGGAGTATTTACATAATAAAAGTTCCTGTCCTGGAAATATTTATGCACAGCAAAAGACAGCCTGCTTCGAACTCTCATCACCGCTCCAAAAGTATTGGTGCGAACTCTTAAATGAGCCTGCTCACGAAGTTTCTCCATGCTGTGTTTCTTAGGAGATAAGATGGTTAATTTAACCTCTTCAGGATTTGCATCTCCAAGGATCTCAAGATCTGTAACCTCGATCTCCACACGTTGCTGGCTTCCCTGGCTTTCTATTAAAGTTCCTTTCACAGAGATCGCAGCACCAACATTAATCCTTTTAATAAGGTCTTCATCGGTATTTTCAAAATCGATAACACACTGAAGGTTTTTTAGGGTTGAACCATCATTAAGGGCGATGAATCTATTGCTCCTGAAAGAGCGTACCCATCCTTTAATATGGTGTTCCTGTAAAAACTGATCGCTTTCCAGTATTTCAGCGACTTTTGCTTGTATCATTTAGTTGAAATTTAGAAAAAACAAAGATAGTTTTTCGCCTGAAGCTTAGCAAGCAGGCTGTTTTATTAACATTTTTAATTCTTTCGCTCTTCAGCTTTAAAATTTTTCTCGTCCTCTTCGGTCTCTATGATCTTCATAGAAGGTTCTTTTAATACCTTTTTATTGGCGATACTACGTTCCAGAGAAAGTAACAGGGAAGGCAGCAATAGCAGGTTTGCCAGCATGGCAAATAGTAAAGTTGCTGAAACCAGCCCACCGAGTGCTACCGTTCCGCCAAAGCTACTTATCATGAATACAGAGAATCCAAAGAACAATACAATAGAGGTGTAGAACATACTTACCCCGGTTTCTCTTAAAGCTGCATAAACCGAGCGTTTGATCTTCCAGTTATTGGCCTTTAATTCCTGCCTGTATTTAGCCAGGAAATGAATAGTATCGTCCACAGAAATACCAAAGGCGATACTGAAGACCAGGATTGTTGAAGGTTTTATTGGAACTCCCAGGAAGCCCATTAATCCGGCCGTAACCAATAAAGGGAGTAAATTCGGTACCAAAGAAATAATGATCATTCTAAAACTTCTGAACATCCAGGCCATTAATAATGCTATTAATATGATCGCAAGGCCTAGTGAAATGATAAGATTTCTTACCAGGTAGTTGGTTCCTTTTTGAAATAACAGCGCCTTTCCAGTAATAGAAACATCATATCTTTCTTCAGGGAATATCTTTTTTATTTGTGGCAAAAGATCGTTTTCGATCTCTTCCATTTTTTCGGTACCAACATCTTTCATAAAAGTGGTGATGCGGGCATACTGACCTGTTGAATCTACATAAGATTGCATGATGCCTTCGTTGGAAGAAAGACTCTTGGCGTAAGGCATTATAAAGTTACGCTCTTGCGAGGACGGTAACTGGTAATATTTTGGATTTCCATTGTAATATGCCTGTTTAGAATATTTCACAAGGCGGTTAACCGAAAGTGGTTTAGAAAGCTCAGGAACATCCACAATAAATTCTTCCAGTTCATCCATCCTTTTCAGGGTAGAAAGTTTCATCACACCTTTAGGCCTTTTGGTGTCGATGAGTATTTCCATAGGCATTACTCCATCGAACTCGCTTTCAAAGAACTTTACATCCTTATAAAAAGTAGTGTTCTTAGGCATATCTTCCAGAATACTTCCAGAGATCTTGATGGTATAAATTCCAATAATACTGGCTGCAAGAAGTACAACCGATGAAATATAGATCGCAATTCTGTGATTTCTAACCATGTTCTCCATCCAGTCTACAAACCCACCAATCCATCTTTTATTAAGGTGTTTTAAATGGCGGTCTTTGGGAGGTCTTAAATAGCTATAGATGATTGGGATGATCAACAGACTAAGTATGAAAATTGCAACAATGTTAATCGAAGCTACTACCCCGAATTCTCTCAGCAGCTGACTGTCTGTTAAGATAAAAGTTGCAAAACCTGAAGCCGTGGTCAGGTTGGTCATTAAGGTGGCATTCCCAACCTTGGTGATCACCCTTTGCAGAGATTTCGCCTGGTTACCATGTTTCTTGATCTCCTGTTGGTATTTATTGATAAGGAAAATACAGTTAGGAATCCCTATAACAATAATTAGTGGTGGGATAAGTGCCGTCAGGATCGTAATTTCATAATGCAGAAGCCCGATGACTCCAAAGGCCCACATTACCCCGATACATACGGTGATCATAGAGATAAGCGTAGCACGAATAGACCTGAAAAAGAAAAAGAAGATCAGAGATGTGACCAATAAAGCCGCCAGAATAAAAAGACCAATTTCGTCCACGATATTCTGAGCGTTTAGGGTTCTGATATATGGCATTCCTGAAACCCTAATGTCGATACCATGCTCTTTTTCAAATTGCTGAATCAATGGATCCAGTTCTTCCAGAACAAATATCTTCCTGGCTTTTGTGTTTACCAGTTCCTTGTTCAGGTATAATGCAGATTGAATGGTATTAGAGTGAGAGCTGAAAACAAGGTTCTCGTAAAATGGTAATTCCGTAAAAAGCTTGTTTTCGAACTCCTTTAGTTCGGTGCTGGACGGAATACTATCTTTTAAAACGGGCACCATTTCAAATCTTTTCGGATCCTCGAACTTTTTAAGTTCCTGCAGACTAGCCGGAGAAATGATATGATCTACTTCCGGATAAGTGGTAAGCTTGTTTGTGAGCTCATTCCATGCGGCAAATTTTTCCGGAGTAAAAAGCGCTGAATCCTGAACCCCTAGTAAAATAAGGTTGCCCTCCTCACCGAATTTATCCAGGAAATCATTGTAACTGATGTTAACCGGGTGATCATCTGGCATCAGGTTGGCTTCAGTATAAGAGAAGCGCATATTTTTCCATTGCGTGGAAAGTAAAAAAGTAGCAACGCCTATCAGGATGATAATCGCGATCCTGTTTCTAAGAATAAGGCTGGCGATGGAATTCCAGAATCCGAAGCTGAATATCTTATGCATGGCTGTAATTTAGCGGCGCAAAGTTAGAAAAACCTACTTTAAATAGTTCGTATTAAACGATTAATCTTCTGTCTTAAAGCTGCAATTGTAAGGTGAACTTAAAGGCAAAGTTCTTTTTGAAATCATCAAGGTGATAAGCTCCATATCTATATGCTGCTCCAAGTCCAAAGCCTGCAAGGATCTTGTTTAATTCTATTCCAGATTCAGCATAACCATGGTTGAGGGTGTCAAAAATGATGTCCTGGTGAGCTTCCGGGTTTTCGAAGTCTCCAATAACATAGCGTGAGATGAAGACCAATTCCGGCTGGAAGTAATTTGAAATCCTGAATGGTCGCAATTGATGCCTTACATGAAGGCTCACCTGCTTATCGCTGAAGAATTCATTGTAATACATAGTTTCAAAGCTGTTTCTCCCGGCAACAGAGAACCTTCTGAAAAGATTATCCCTGTCAGGATTATTGGGATTTGCATGAAATGCATGAGTCAGAGGAAGGTCGCCAAACCCGTAATTCCCTTCCATGATGAATTCTGTTCTGGACCGGTCCAGCCTTTTTATCTCATGTTCGGCTTTTAAGCCAATGCGGGTAAAATTGAAATCACCTCCTAGAATATCGAATGATTGCTGTATCTGTCCTGTAAATTGAGGAAAATTTCTCTCAAGTATGATATTACTTTTAGGAGTGTTCAGGAATTTAGAAAATGGCCGCCAGATAAACGAAAGAGTTGTTGTGGAGAGATCGTAATTTGTATACTGCTTACCATCATTAATATAACTATATGGTCTGGTTTGCCAGATCTCCTGCCTTGCTACCTCAAATTCCGCATCGAATTTTGGACTGATCCTGTGTTCAAGGCTGGAGGAATATTTCCGGTATCCGTAGAAAAAATTGATGTTAACAAACCTGGGTATAAGAATGGCAAAGGTGTTTTCTCCTTTCAGGTAATTAAATGAAGCGGTTTCCTGAATGTCTTTTTCGATAGAAAAGTTTAGAAAAGTACCTGTTTTTCTATTGAGATAGATCTGTGTACCGAGGCCGTATTTCAAAACTTCATCTTTGAAGCCGTAAGTGGTATATCCGTTTAAATTATATGATTCCGAAAACTTATCATTGGTTCTGCCACCAAAACCCAGCCTTATACCTTCATAATTGCTGAATTTGAAAATCTTACTAAGATCTATGTCCCAGAAACCAACCGGATATGAACCTGCGGCAATCGCTTTCTTTACTTCAATTTTCCTTTTGGTTTTTCCTGAATTGAGTATGCTGTCAACCTTTACTTTAGTTGCCTCGTCCCTGGACGTGTAGTCCAGTTCTCTATTCGTTTTCCAGAATTCAGGTTCTTGGTCAGTGGCATTGATGGCAACATCGATCTCTGCACCGGGATTTTTGATCCCTTCATTATAATTCAGATTGACCTTGTAATTTCTCACCACTGAGTTCAGGTATAGATTTTCGGGAATTTCCTCAGAACCTAAAAGAATATCAAAGACTCCTTTTTTTTGCTGCAGGGTGCCCAGCCTGATGTTTCCGCCGAAAACAGCAACTTCCTTTCCTCCTGAACCAGGTCTTATTTCTGTTATTTGTTCTGAAGGGAACCAGATATCCTCATCAGGATAATATTCGAAATTATGATCTACCTCCAGTTTTATGGCTCCAAGTAATTGCGCTTTTGCTTTCTGAATGGCCAGGCTTAGGGTATCCAGGTAAAGGATTCCTTCCAGTCCTGCGACCACTTTTTCGCGTTTGGGTTTAAAATAGACCATATAGGCAGGTCTTTCTGAAGAAATTGTATCCAGGATCTGGTATTCATAATTTTTCAGGGCACTTTTTGCCAGCGGCCCGGCATATTCAGATTTGTATAGCTTGTAGTTCTCTTTATAAAGTGAAAGCGGGTGAAGATCCATTGCCAGCACTTCATAAACAGGTTCTTCAAATCCTGCTGTATTGATGCCGGTCACAAGTTCCTTACTGCCATGTTTTTCGCTGAATGTATGTTCTGAAACCTTTTCTGATAAATAAGCTCTTCCCTCGTTGATTATTGTTTTCATGGAAACCGATGTAGAATCGGCAGACATTTGAAGGTTTCCGAATTGATTGTCTATGATGAATTTAGAGTAGGAATGAAATTTGAATCCCTGCAGAGCCTTCTCGGGATCGTTCTCACCTCTTTTCCTGATGGCTTTTTCAATAAGGATTTCAGCAGGATCAATTCCGTCTGAGATCATTACCTCCTCTAGCTGTTCCTGGATGGGGGTCATTCCAACCTGCAGGTATCTTGTGTCTCTGCTTACAGTGGTTTTTATTGTTCTGAAGCCTACATAGGAAATTTTGATACTGTCTTGTTTTTTCTCGAGATTTATCTCAAAACTCCCATCGATATTTGAAAGAATTTGTTCGCCGCCAACCTGGATATTGGCGTACGCCAGGGGAGTCCTGGTTTGTTTGTTTACCACCCTTCCCGGAATCGTTTGCGCATATAATCCACAACCAAAAAGAAAGATCAAAGTGAATATAAATATACGCATAAGGGGTATCGGTAAATTTTAGGAGAGAATTAAAACAAAAAATGCCGGATCAAAACCTGAGCTTGTAAGATTTAATCCGGCAAATTTATTTGGTTGTGAGAACATTATACGGTCATGATCTCTTTTTCCTTAACAGTAAGAATCTTATCGATCCTTTCAATGTATTCATTAGTTAATTCCTGAACATCATCTTCAGAACTTTTTAAAAGATCTTCAGAAATATCTAGTTTTTTTAACTCCTGCATTGCCTGTTTTCTGTCATTTCTAACACCTACTTTGGCATCTTCAGCTTCTGCTTTTGCCTGCTTGGAAAGTTGTCTTCTGCGCTCTTCAGTTAGTGGTGGTACATTAATGATCACACTTTCACCATTATTCATAGGGTTGAATCCTAAATTGGCAATCTGGATTCCTTTTTCGATCTCCTGAATCATGCTTTTTTCAAATGGCTGTATAGAAAGAGTCCTTGCATCTGGAGTGTTTACATTGGCAACCTGTTGAAGCGGAGTCTGGGCTCCGTAATATTCCACCATTACACTACCAAGCATACTTGGGTTTGCTTTTCCTGCCCGTATATTTGAAAGTTGTTTTTTAAGATGCGAAATGGCCTTTTCCATTCCTTCTTTTGCTTCTTCTAAAATAAATTCAACTTCATCCATTTTATAGTAATTTTCTAGTTCAGATTTATAGGTTCACTTTGGTTCCAACACGTTCCCCGGTAGCAACTTTCAATAGGTTGCCTGGTTTGTTCATGTCGAAAACGATAATTGGTAATTCGTTTTCCTGGCTAAGGGTGAAAGCTGTGGTGTCCATAACTTTCAGGCCTTTCTTGATCACATCTTCAAATGTAATGAAATCGAATTTAGTTGCTTCCTTATCTTTTTCAGGGTCTGAGGTGTAAATTCCGTCTACACGGGTACCTTTTAAGATAACATCAGCCTTTATTTCAATCGCTCTTAAAACAGCGGCAGAGTCGGTAGTGAAATAAGGATTCCCGGTTCCACCTCCAAATATCACCACTCTTCCTTTCTCCAGATGTCTTATAGCCTTACGACGAATAAAAGGTTCGGCAACCTCATTAATTTTGATTGCTGACTGAAGCCTGGTTTGAATATCGGCATCTTCAAGAGCGCTTTGCAAGGCAAGCCCATTTATAACGGTAGCGAGCATGCCCATATGGTCACCCTGCACACGATCCATTCCGCGGCTGGCGCCGGCAACTCCTCTGAAAATATTACCTCCACCAATAACTATAGCCAGTTCAACACCTTTATCAACTACCGATCTAATTTCCTCTGCATATTCTGCCAGCTTCTCTGGATCAATGCCATATTGGCGGTTTCCCATCAAAGCTTCTCCGGATAGTTTTAAAAGTATTCTTTTATAATGCATAGCTGATTTTTATTAATCGTTGCAAATATAGCTAATATCTGAATTTGTGAAATATAATGAGATTATTTTCAAAATGATTAGGATGCCTTTAATAAAAATTAACTTGCCTTAAGATACTTCAGGCCTTTAATTCTAACTGCTATGGCCAGATTTTTGATATCTTTGATTCGTATAAACAAGTAAAAACTTTTCACCTATGATGGGATACTATATAATAGCAGGACTTATCTTTTTGGTAAGTATGTTTGTGAGTAATAAGCTTAAAAGCAAATTTAAGAAGTACTCAAAAGTTCATTTGCAAAATGGAATGAGTGGTAAGGAGATTGCCGAAAAAATGTTACGCGATAATGGAATTAGCGATGTGAAGGTTATTTCAACCCCGGGAATGTTGTCTGACCATTATAATCCTTCTAAAAAAACGGTAAATCTTAGTGAAGGCGTTTACTCCCAAAGAAATGCTGCTGCAGCAGCTGTTGCCGCCCATGAATGTGGGCACGCAATTCAGCATGCTAAAGCTTACAGCTGGCTTCAAATGAGAAGTAAGCTTGTGCCTGTAGTTAGTGTAGCTTCCAAATTGTCACAATGGGCAATTTTTGGAGGACTTGTTCTGATGACCATGGTTGGAGTTGGAGTAGGGCAAACCGTTCTGCTTATAGGTATAATAATGTATGCTATGGGAACTCTTTTCAGTTTTATTACACTGCCTGTGGAATATGATGCTAGTAAACGTGCATTGGTTTGGTTGGAAACTGAAAATATGCTTACTTCCGCTGAGCATGATGCAGCAGAGGATTCCTTGAAATGGGCAGCCAGAACCTATGTAGTTGCGGCCGTTGGATCGTTGGCTACACTATTGTACTTCGTGGGAATATTCATGGGAAGAGATTAATATTGAATTTCTGATATAAAAAAAGGCCGCCTCAATGGGCGGTCTTTTTAGTTAGATCTTTATCTGCCGATCGATCTGTTGATTCAATGATATAAAAGTTTCGGTCCGGGAAACGCCTTCGATCGCCTGAATATTCTTATTAAGTACATTCATTAAATGCTCATTATCTGTACAGAGTATTTTCAGAAAAATTGACCAGTTCCCTGTAGTGTAATGGCATTCTATGACCTCAGGAATCTCGCTTAGCTTTTTTACTGCCTGCGGGTTACTTACCGCTTTGTCCAGGTAAACCCCAACAAAGGCCATGGTTTTATAACCTAAAAGTCTTGCATCAAGCATCATTTTAGACCCTTCAATAAGGCCAGATTTTTCCAGTTTTCTTAATCGTTGATGCACCGCCGCACCGGTAATCCCTATATTTTTAGCGATCTCTAAAATCGGCTTTTTCGCATCTTTCATCAGGAAGTTAAGAATCGTCTTATCTATCCCGTCTAGTTTGACGTTTTCATTTACAATCTTCATATGGCGATTTTTTGGGTGGTAAAGCTAAAATACAAAAATGCTTGTCAATTTTAATTGCCAACCTCACCAAAAGGATTATATCCTAGGTATTCTGTCTCTTTTTCTTTAAATATAATATCATGCTCTTCCAGTTTTTTGAGTAAAGGTTGGTATACCTCTTTTTTTATAGGTAGCTGAACTCCCGGAGTTTTGATCTCTCCATTAAGAATCATAATGGTGGCCATAGCGACCGGTAAGCCCACAGTTTTTGCCATTGCGGTCTTAGATTGATCCTCTCCAATATGAACCATGGTAGAATCTATCTGCCTTTTTTCGCCATCTAATTCATACCCAAACTTATGATACATCACAATCATATCTTTATCCTCCTGGGATAATGACCATTTATCCATGAGGATCTTTTGAAGTGCCTGGGCCGGAGTAGCATTCTCGATACCTATTTTCTTTTTTGAATTGAAAAGATCCAATTCAATAAGTTTATCCCACATGATATCATCCTGATCTATCTTCAGGTTATGACGAACTTTCAATTCTACCGAATCACTCGGGGAATATGGCAGGAAAGAGTTTATGAAATCACGATAACTCATATTTTCAGAATCTTTCATTTGGAAGCTGTCGTCTGTCATTCCTAACTGAACGAACATGTTCCATGCCCGGCTAAATCCTACTTTTCTTATAGTTCCCCTGTACAAAGTAAGAGCGTTCTCAAGTCCGTAGATACTTTGATATTTCAGAGAATTTCGGTTGGCATAACCTTCAAATTTTCCGTGGCCTTCAATTTCCAGGAATTCTGTTCTTCTGAAAAGCCTGTGATAGGGGATGTATTTGTATTTGCCTTCCTGAATGAATTCAGCAACACCACCCTGACCAGCAACTACAACATTCCTGGGATTCCAGGTGAATTTATAATTCCAGAGGTTATTGTCGCTTTCAGGAGCAACCAAACCACCGGTAAAGGATTCAAATAACAGCATTTTCCCTCCTTTATCGCGAATACGATCTATCACCTGCATGGCACTCATATGATCTATTCCGGGATCTACCCCAATTTCGTTCATGAAAACAAGGTTTTTGTCCTTTACTTCCTCATCAAGAGCTTTCATTTCTTCGCTTATGTAGGAAGCCGTTACCATATTTTTGCCGAATTTCAGGCAATCCTTGGCAACCTCAATATGAAACCTGGCCGGAAGCATTGAGATAACAATATCTGCCCGCCTGATGGCAGGTTCCCTACTTTCAGCATTAAATACATCTAAGCTAAAAGCTTCACATTTTGAGCTGTTATTACATGCTTTTTTAGCGTTTTCAAGATCTATATCGCCAATTCGTAAAAAGAGGTCTTCCTTTTCTGACTGTTCCAACAGATAATTAATGAGAACAGCAGTAGATTTTCCTGCTCCCACAATTAAAATTTCTCGCATAAATTAAGTTAGTTTTGTGTAGTTGTTGACGAATGTATTAAAACTTTGAGTTAAATAAAATTGAAATGATGAATAGAAGATTTTTGATTACCGGAGCAATTTTCGGAATTCTTGCGGTAATACTTGGAGCCTTTGCCGCCCATGGTTTGAAAGAAAATCTTTCTCCGGAATCCCTAAGTTCCTTCGAAACGGGAGTACGCTTCCAAATGTATCATGCATTTCTTATGCTTATTTTAGGAGGTTTAGATTTTCCAGGTAGAATAAGGACAAACTGGCTTTTTTATCTGCTTCTTTTAGGTGTGATATTATTCAGCGGATCTATTTATTTTTTGGCTACAAAAGAGCTTTCGGGAATAGACTTTAGTAGTATTGCTTTAGTAACTCCACTTGGGGGGAGCCTGTTAATAATAAGCTGGACCATTTTACTCCTGAATTTCATAAAGTTAAAAAAGAAATAAATTGAATTGGATTAAGGGGATATCTACATAAGATTTTTACTTTTGTACGCCTAAACAAACTAAAGAATTGATTTTTTTATGGTCGATAACACTCAAATTACGAAAACGATTTCGTTAGAGGATTACGGGATCAAAAATGCCAGGGTACACTATCAGCTTAGTCCAAAGGAATTGCATGATGAAACTCTTAGACTTGATCAAGGAGTTGAAAGTTCTTTTGGTGCTCTTGCAATTAATACCGGAGAATTTACCGGAAGATCTCCCAAAGACAGATTCATCGTTAAAGATGAGGTAACTAAAGACAAAGTATGGTGGGGAGACATCAATATTCCTTTTGATCCGGAAAAGTTCGATAAATTATACGATAAGGTAGTGGATTACCTGGGTGGTAAGGAAGTTTATGCTCGCGATGCCTATGCATGTGCAGATAATGCTTACCGTTTGAATATTCGTGTTATCAATGAATATCCCTGGTCTAATCTTTTTGCCTTTAATATGTTCTTAAGGGCTGGAGATGATGAGCTGGAAAACTTTAAAGAAGACTGGCTTATTGTAAACGCTCCAGGGTTTAAAGCAAATCCTGCTGTGGATGGTACCCGTCAGGAAAATTTCGCCATTCTTAATTTCAGTAAAAAGATAGCGATAATTGGAGGGACAGGTTATACTGGTGAGATCAAGAAAGGGATCTTCTCTGCATTGAATTTCATACTTCCGGTATATAAGAATACGCTTCCTATGCATTGTTCTGCCAATGTTGGTGAAGATGGTGATACGGCCATTTTCTTTGGATTGTCAGGAACAGGAAAAACTACTTTATCTGCAGATCCGGAGAGAAAGCTAATTGGAGACGATGAGCATGGGTGGACTGAAGAAAATACCATCTTCAATTTTGAAGGGGGTTGTTATGCTAAGGTTATTAACCTTTCAGAAGAGAACGAACCGGATATTTATAGGGCCATAAAATCTGGAGCAATTCTGGAAAATGTTGTTCTAAATGATAAAGGAGAAGTGGATTTTGAAAATACTTCCATTACTCAGAATACAAGAGTAAGTTATCCTATTCACCATATTAATAATATACAGGAGCCTTCTTCAGGGAAGAATCCTAAGAATATATTTTTCCTTACGGCTGATGCTTTTGGGGTTTTGCCTCCTATTAGTAAACTTACTCCTGGACAGGCGGCGTATCATTTTATTAGTGGTTATACTGCAAAAGTAGCTGGAACTGAAGCTGGTGTAGACGAGCCTGTACCTAGCTTTTCGGCATGTTTCGGTGCACCGTTTATGCCTTTACATCCAACAGAATATGCTGAAATGTTAAGTAAAAAGATGAAAGCTGCCGGGGTGAATGTGTGGCTGGTGAATACTGGTTGGACTGGCGGTCCTTACGGCGTTGGAAGCAGAATGAAACTTAAGTATACCCGTGAAATGATTAGTTCAGCTCTGGAAGGAAAACTTGAAGAGGTTGAATTTGAAAAGCATGAGATCTTTGGATTACAAATGCCTAAGACCTGCGAAGGTGTACCATCAGAAGTGCTGAATCCTAAAAATACATGGAAGGATAAGGAAGCTTATGATCGCAAAGCCAAAGAACTGGCAAATTTTTTCAGAAAGAACTTCAGTAAATTTGAAGAATACGCAAATGAAGAAATTATGAATGGAGCTCCAATAGAGTAGTTTTAAATTGTTAGTTGAAAAAAAAAATCCGGTCATTGACCGGATTTTTTTATGATTAAAACAAGAAGTGTTACTTTTTATTCACTTCACTAATGTATTTGTTGATCGCCATTGTCATGCTTGGAGTTTCAGGAGTTGGAGCTTTGATATTTACTGTAAGTCCATGCTCCTTCGCTGCTTTAATGGTAGTATTTCCAAAAACAGCTATTCTTGTGTCATTTTGCTTAAAATCAGGGAAATTCTCGAATAAAGATTTAATTCCACTTGGGCTAAAGAATACCAGAATATCATAAGTCACGTCTTTCAGGTGAGAAAGATCGCTTACAACTGTTCTGTAAAACACAGCTTTTTGCCATTCCACACCCAATTTGTTCAGGGTTTTTGGAACATCCGGCTTCAACATATCGGAAGATGGCAAAAGGAATTTTTCGTTCTTATATTTCTTGATAAGAGGAGCTAGTTCAGCGAAAGTCCTCTTTCCAACGTAGATCTTTCTTTTTCGGTAAACCACATATTTCTGTAAATAGTAGGCTACGGCCTCACTCAAACAAAAATATTTTAGTGTATCTGGTACCTTATATCTCATTTCCTCTGCAATTCTAAAGAAATGATCCACAGCATTCCTACTGGTAAGTATTATTGCCGTGTGTTTCGAAAGATCAACTTTTTGTTGCCTTACTTCCTTAGATGGAACTCCTTCAACATGAATAAAGGGGATGAAATCAATTTTTACTTTTTGCTTTTCCTCAAGCTCAAAATATGGCGAATTTTCTACCTTAGGTTCGGGCTGAGAAACCAAAATTGTTTTCACTTTCATATATAAAACTTTATTAGGTCCTCTTTAGTTTGTAATTAGCTTATACAAAATTATATAAGGTGCTATTTCAAGTGCGCAAAGGTACAAAATAAAATAAAACCAATTGCCGCTTAATACACTTTGATTTCTCCTATAAATGGTAACGAGACCGATGGTATTTGCGATTACTATGAAACCGCCTATTATACCTATAATAAGAGCTGTAGGGTAGAGCGTGTAAATTAAGAATAAAGACGCAAATAAAAGAAATATCGAGATAAAATTTCGGTAACTGAATTTTTGAAAAAGGTAATAATCGATTTTTTCATCTATGTCGAAGATATTTCCAATGATTTTTTCCACACCTGCCTTGATAAGAATAAAGCAGAAATAAGCCGTAAAGATTCTTATGAAAATGATAATATCTGAAGTTTCATCTGTAGAAAAGAAACTATATACTATATAAAGGAAGAGAGATACAGAGATCGCTTGAAGCACCAGTAATAAAATGTTAAAACCGTGAAAAGCTTTATTCTCCTTTCCTTTAAAGGCTATAAATTTGCCTGAATTCAGCATGGAGGTAAATTCCTCGAAACGTTGGGGAAAGAGTGATTTTGCTATAACCAGGAGAATTAAACACGCCAGGAAAAGAATGGTGATCCAATCCTGATAATCATAAATTCTCTCAGTTGCCTGCATGAAGTGATTTTTTTACAAATGTAAAATTTTGACCCTTATTCCTATGCTAGAAGATTAAGATTTGAAATTTTAAATTACATACATTT
Source organism: Christiangramia lutea (assembly GCF_022489035.1). GTDB lineage: Bacteria > Bacteroidota > Bacteroidia > Flavobacteriales > Flavobacteriaceae > Christiangramia > Christiangramia lutea. Next base: position 548,186 of record NZ_JAKVTV010000001.1, on the reverse strand, counting down.
GTGCAAAATATCTGGGAATGGTTAATGGGATAATTATTATACCCACCTTTAATGAAATAGAGAATATAGAACGCATTATAAGAAATGTGTTCTCTCAAAGACGTAAATTTCATATTCTGGTGGTAGATGATAATTCTCCCGATGGCACTGCCACAAGGGTGAGAACCTTACAGGCAGAATTTCCAGAACGTCTGTTCCTGGTGGAAAGGCTGGGGAAACAGGGGTTAGGGACCGCTTACATCAAAGGATTTAAGTGGGCATTGAAGAATCAGTATGATTATATTTTTGAAATGGATGCCGATTTTTCTCATAATCCCAATGATCTCATCAGGTTATATAATACCTGCAAAAGAGATGGAGCAGATGTTGCGATTGGATCCAGGTATATCACCGGGGTAAATGTGATCAACTGGCCTATGAACCGGGTTTTAATGTCCTGGCTGGCGTCCAGGTATGTGAGGTTTATTACCGGAATGGATATTCAGGATACCACGGCTGGATTTGTATGTTATAAAAGAGAGGTACTGGAAGCAATAGATCTGGACAGGATCCAGTTTATTGGGTACGCATTCCAGATAGAGATGAAGTTCAAAGCTCATCTTCAAGAATTTAAAATAGTTGAGGTGCCGGTGATATTTACAGATAGAACCCGGGGTACTTCAAAAATGAGCGGCTCCATTATTTCAGAAGCCGTGTTTGGGGTAATAAAAATGAAGCTTAAAAGTCTGTTTAACAGGAAAAAAGTCTGATGAGAAAGGTATTAATCAAGAACGCTAAGATTGTAAACGAAGGGAAGATTACAGAAGGAGATGTTTTCGTTGAGGATGGAATAATCGTAGAAATAGCTGAAAGCATCAGCGCTAAATCTCCCGACCTTAATATTTTTGATGCCGAGGGAACCTATTTGTTGCCCGGTCTTATAGACGACCAGGTGCATTTCAGGGAACCAGGCTTAACTCATAAGGAATCTATAGAAACAGGTTCCAGAGCCGCAGTTGCCGGTGGGATCACTTCCTTTATCGAAATGCCTAATACTCTTCCTCAAACAACTACTAAAGAAGAACTAGACAAAAAATTCCAAATCGCTGCAGAAACTTCTTACGCCAACTACTCTTTTATGTTTGGCGGGACGAATGATAATCTTGAGGAGATCGAAAAGATAGACCCCAAGACCGTAGCTGCTTTAAAATTGTTTCTAGGATCCTCCACAGGTAATATGCTCGTGGATAATGAAAAGGTCCTTGAACAGATCTTTAAAAAATCTCCGGTTCTGATTGCTGTTCATTGTGAAGATGAGGATACTATAAAAAAGAATCTGGAGGAATGCATACAGCGTTATGGAGACGATATTCCAATTGAACTTCATCCGAAGATAAGAAGTGAAGAGGCTTGTTATAAATCTTCTTCCAAAGCGGTTGCTTTAGCTAAGAAAACTGGAGCCAGATTACATGTTTTTCATGTTTCGACAGCTAAGGAGTTAAGTTTATTTACCAATAAAAAGCCTTTAAAAGATAAAAAAATCACTGCTGAAGTTTGTATACATCACCTGTGGTTCAACGATTCAGACTACGGTAAAAAAGGGACTTTTATAAAGTGGAATCCAGCGGTGAAAACCAAGGCAGATCAGGAAGCATTGCTGGAAGCTCTAAATGATGACAGGCTGGATGTTCTGGCAACAGATCATGCGCCACACACCAAAGAGGAAAAGAAAAATGTCTATACCAAGGCGCCAAGTGGTGGACCTTTGGTGCAGCACGCACTTCCAGCACTTTTACAAATGCATCACCAGGGAAAAATAAGTCTTGAAAAAATCGTTGAAAAGGCCTGCCATAATCCAGCTATATTATTCGATATCGAGAAACGTGGTTTCATCAGAGAAGGTTATAAAGCCGATCTGGTTTTAGTAGACCTAAATTCTCCATGGGCTGTACAGCCAGATAATATCTACTCTAAATGCCAATGGTCTCCATTTGAAGGAACTACCTTTAAATCCAGGATCACCCATACTTTTGTTAATGGGAAACTGGTTTATAAGAATTTCAAACACACTCCATTCGCTAAAATAGCTGAAAGACTGAGCTTTGATCGTTAAATCAAGATATAGAGTAATATTCTCCCTTCTTTTGATGTTTTCTTTTTCCTGTCAGGATCTAAAGAAAACAGAAAAGCCAGATGATCTTATCCCGGAAGATAAGATGATAGATGTGCTTACAGAGATGTCACTCATGTATGCAGCCCGGAATTACAACAAGCAAAAACTTGAAAATACCGGTATCAAACCAGAGGAGTATATCTATGAAAGATTTGATATAGATAGTCTTCAGTTTGAAAGGAGCAATAATTATTATGCAGAGCAGTATAACCAATACGAGCGTATGTATGATAGCGTTAAGCTCAGGATTCAGGTTTTAAAGACCAGGCTGGATTCTATCAGGGAGATCGAGGTGAAGATCGAGGATAGTATCAAAAAGGCAAAAAAGGACTCGATTAGAGCAGTTGACTCTGTAGAGGTTGACTCGATTAAAGTTGACTCCTTGAAATTAAAAACTAATGGTGACAGAACCAGGGCAAAAGACAGTTTGGCTCCCCCGGTAAAATTTGGATCTACTTCAGAAGCTGAGAGCTAATTTTCCTGCCGGAATTTTTTTGAAGTTTCTTTAAGCACCTGGTCTACAGGTGTAAATTCGAAATTTAATTCTTTGCGAATTTTTGAATTCTGATAATAAGTTTCAGCATATAACCCATTTTTAGATTCCCTGGTGATCTCCCTTTTGGAGCCGAACCAGCTACCTACTTTTTGAATTAACCACCCAAGAGTGATCATCCGTTTTTTTAGTTGTTTGGAAGGTTCTGGTTTGCTGAGGTATTGTGCTGTCTTTTTCAGGATGTGTTCGAAACTCAGGTTTTCGCTTACCAGGATGAATTTTTCATTTTTTGTAGTAGACTCCATTAAAAGAATCATACTTTTTACTACATCCTGAACACCTACAAATCCAGAAACTTTAGGGAAATGATATTTTAAACCTTTATCTATTCTTTTAAAGATCTTGCCACTACCTGAATCCCAAATGCCAGGGCCAATTATTATTCCAGGATTCACAATTACGACATCTATACCTTCCTGAGTTCCCCGCCAGACTTCAATTTCAGCTCCATATTTGGAGATAGCATAGTCATTATGACTTTCTTCAGGATTCCATTTTGCCGATTCATCAATTTCCGGATTCTTACCGGTCGATCCCAATGCCGCCACACTGCTTACATAACATAATTTCTCAATTTTATGGGAGATGCAGAGATTTACAATATTGGCCGTTCCCTCTATATTGATCTTTCGAAGCTTCTTTTCGTCTGAAGGATCAAACGATATTAAGGCCGCACAGTGGTAGACGAATTTTATACTTTCAAAGGCTTTTTCCAGGGCGGGGATGTCATTAATATCGGCCTGCACCCAATGGATATTCTCAAATAATTTATCAGCATCTTCTTGGCTTGAATAGTATCCAAAAATTTTCCTGACAAGATGAATATCGCTGGAAGCGCGTTTAATCGCCCTAATGTTATCGTTTTGCTGCGCGAGTTCATACAATAGATGTGCGCCTACCAAACCTGTACCTCCGGTTACCAGAATCATGTGGTAAATATAGCTAAAGCACTTAGGAAAAATAAAGCATTATGGTATCTTTACCGCTGTTTTTATTTGAATTATCAGAATATGGAAAAGAATTTCGTTGAAGAGATTACCTGGAGAGGCATGTTGCACGATTCTATGCCGGGAACCGAAGAACATTTAATGGAAGAGATGCGCTCAGCTTATGTAGGGATAGATCCTACTGCAGATTCGCTTCATATTGGTCACCTGGTTGGGGTGATGATGCTAAAACACTTTCAACTTTGCGGGCATAAGCCTTATGCTTTAGTTGGAGGGGCTACCGGGATGATCGGAGATCCTTCCGGGAAATCTTCAGAAAGAAATCTGCTTGATGAAGAAACTTTAAGACATAATCAAAATGCATTGAAGGAACAATTATCCAGGTTTCTTGATTTCAATTCAGATCAGGGTAATTCAGCCGTTCTAGTTAATAACTATGACTGGATGAAAGATTTTTCCTTTCTTGGTTTTATCAGGGACGTAGGGAAGCATATTACCGTAAATTATATGATGGCGAAGGATTCAGTGAAGAAACGTCTTTCATCAGAATCTTCAGAAGGAATGTCTTTTACCGAGTTTACTTACCAGTTGGTTCAGGGCTATGATTTTCTTCACTTGTTCAGAGAAAACGGATGTACTCTTCAAATGGGAGGAAGCGATCAATGGGGGAATATCACCACCGGAACCGAGCTAATACGTAGAATAGGGGATGGGAAAGGATACGCTTTAACCTGCCCGTTGATCACAAAAGCTGACGGAACTAAATTCGGTAAGACCGAAGGAGGAAATGTTTGGCTTGATGCTAAAAGGACTTCACCTTATAAATTCTACCAATACTGGCTAAACACCAGTGATGAGGATGCGGAAAAATACATCAAGATCTTCACATTATTAGATAAACAGGAGATCGAAGAGTTAGTGGCAAAACACAGGGAGGCTCCTCACCAGAGAGAGCTGCAGAAAGTTCTTGGGAAGGAAGTAACTACCATGGTGCATTCAGCTGAAGAATATGAAAACGCAGTTGCTGCTTCAGAAGTTCTGTTTGGCAAAAGTACCGCAGATGATTTCAGGAAATTGGATGAAGCAACTTTCCTGGATGTTTTTGAAGGAGTACCACAGGCCGAGGTTGCTATGAGCGAAATTGAAGAAGGGCTGGATATGATAGGCGCTCTATCAGCAAAAACCGGATTTCTAAATTCAAATGGTGAAGCCAGGAGAGCCTTAAAGGAAAATTCTGTATCTGTAAATAAGGATAAGGTAAAGGAGGATTATACCATCTCTACATCAGATCTAATCAATGGGAAATACGTGATCCTTAATAAAGGGAAAAAGAATACATATATTATTAAAGCCAATTAGGTTCTAATATGAGCCGGTCTGTTTTGTAAAACCATGTATGGGACATTTACGTATATAGTAAGTGATCCAACATGAAAAATCCAGATTCAGAAAATATCATAAGCTATTTAATCATCGCGATTGCTTTAATTTCGATATATATTATTGCGATTAGCTATTGATTTTAAAAAGGGATTTAATCTAGATATTTGGTTAAATACGAAAGCCTTCAGGAGAGATCCTGAAGGCTTCGCAACTAACTAACCAATCTAATATGAAAAATTTTCACTTAGCCACAGAATGTAAATACTTGGGTGTCATTTACTATTCTGCATTATTTGGGTCGTAAAATTTTCTTATACTTTACACTAAGGGGAAATTTTTTTATAGTAATAATAGGTTGCATCCTCTAACGTCACTGTTATCAAACCTTCCCAGCATTTCTATTTTATCATTTTTTATTCTTCCAAGGTCCTGAGTAGCAATGAATGAGCATGAATTTAGGTTAGCCAGGTCGATTATGTTTATTCCACCGGTCCTTTTTTCAGGAAGGAGGGTTAAGGCATCTTCAGGGTCCCGAATTAAGAATTTCATCCAGGGAGGAGTATCGAATACACCATTTCCTTTTGAGTATGCCTGCGACAGTAATTCGGTCATTCCATATTCGCTATGAATTTGATCTACCCCAAAGCCTTGTTTTAAATGCTCGTGAAGTTCCTCTCTTATCATTTCCTTACGTCTGCCTTTCATCCCTCCCGTTTCCATTACGATGGTATTACTAAGATCGAACTTATTATTTTCGATTAAATCTAAAAGGGCGAAGGATACACCTATAAGAAACACCTTTGCACCGCTGGAATCAAGGCTGCTTAGTTTTTCAGAAAGTGAATCGAGTTCGTTCAGGTAGAATCCACTTTCTTTATTATTTGAACTTTTAATAAGATGGTCTGCCATGTAAATCAAAGAAGAGCCTTTTCTTTCCAGGTAGGAAGGCAGCAAGGCAAGGAAAATATAATCTGAAGGTTCACCGTAAAAACGTATGAAAGCTTCCATGAAACTCTTCTCGTATAGCCGAAGGTCAGTCACATGATGCTTACTGGTAGATGAGCCCGTTGTTCCGCTACTGGTAAAGGTGATCTGTGGCATCCTTTTATCGCTAATGATCTCCTTGGTTTTAAAGAATTCTATAGGCAGGAAGGGGATCTGATTTATTTCAGTAACCTCTCCAGGTTTCCGGTTAAGTAATGTGGAAAAGCTTTGGTAAACTTTGTTATGCTTGTATTGATATTCGAAGACCTCCAGGGCAAGACTTTCAAATTCATTTTGATCTGAAATTTCAAATATTCTTTTTTCTAGCATGGAGATCGATGAAATTTTTATCAAAATTAAGGAATAAAAAAAGCCTCTGAAACAGAAGCTGAATATTTGCTGAAATTGAAAATGCCTATTTTACTACGAGTTTCCTTGTAGCTTTGGCCTTTCCTTCCTGGATCTTTAAGATATAGATCCCGGGAGTAAGAGTTGAAACGTCCATTTCTCTACCTCTAAGCCTGGTCTTATGAACGGGTTTTCCAAGTACATTATAGATCTCAATTATCTTATCCTGATTTTTGGTTGTAGAAATATAAACCTTTCCACCAGTAACAGGGTTAGGATAAATCGATAAACCGTCTATGGGGATCTCTGTTCGATCTGGAACACGCGAAGATTCCTGAGCGTTTGCCGGTGCGGCAACCATCAGGAAACAGAAAAGAAAAAAGATGATCAGGTACTTTTGCTTCATTCTTCGAGGTCGAGGTTTAAACAAACTTACAAATAAAAATTTAAAAATCTTGATAAATGATTTGCTTAAATATAATAAAATATAATAAAAAAAAGGATTGCACGTTGCAATCCTTTTTTAAGGCTAATAATTGATATTCAATCTATTAAAAACAAAACTAGTATTTAGTTAACCCAGTCGAACATGCTAACATCTACAGTAGCTTCAGCATCATAAGACGCATCAAGGTCTACTTCATTTCCGTCTACTGTGATACCTGAAATATCTGTTCTGGTGTCATCAGTAATATCAATGATTGTTTCATATCCGCTTAAAGAAAGTCCTTCGATCTCTGCTCCAGAAGTTGCTTTGAACTGAAGTGCAGTTCCACCAGTGGTAGATACGGCAGTGAAGTTGATGATCTTTGGAGATGCATCTCTCTTGTCTGCTTCGATCGCAGTTGAGAAGTTTTCGATCGTATGACTTACATATGTATTTTCAATGGTACCATTCCATCCTTCAGTCCAGTCTACAGCATCATCTTCGTTGTTTTCTAAGTAGATGTTCATTACAGAAACAGTTCCTCCAAAGAATTCAACACCATCATCAGCTCCATTTATGATGGCAATGTTTTCGATAGTAGTTCCAGATCCAACTGCATAAAGAGAAAGTCCGTTATATTGAGATTCAGAGTTAATAGAAGCTCCGGCATCCTTAAGGATAAGGTAGCTAATAGAACCTGAAATATCCTCGTCATCTTCACCACCGTAAAGAATTCCACCTACTTCAGCAGTAGCATTAATCCCTTCGTCTGTAGATGCATTACCGGCGATCACAAGACCACCCCAGCTTCCAGCCTGTCCGGAAGTAGAAGACATTACCACAGGGTTGCTTTCAGTTCCCTGGATATCGATCATACCACCTTTTTGAACAACGATATAGATGTTAGTTGCATCAGTTTCGCTATCACTTCTTGCAGTGATCTGGGTTCCTGCAGGAATAGTAAGACTTGCTCCGTCCTCTACAGAAACAGTACCACTAATCACGTACTGGTTGTTTGAATCAAGAGTAAGGTCACCTTCAATTGTAGAAGGTAATACTGATACCTGGCCTCTGTTTGTGATCCAGTCGAACATTGTAACATCTACAGTTGGGTCACCAGAGTAATCCATATCAAGATCTGCAGCAGCACCGTTAAGGATGATCTCAGAAAGATCTGTTCTGTTGTCATCAGCGATATCTACAGCGGTGTCGTATCCAGAAAGAGAAAGACCTGTGATAGTAGCTCCAGATACCGACTTAAACTGTAGTGCAGTTCCACCAGTTGTTGAAACAGCTGTGAAGTTAGATATCATTGGGTTTCCGTTATCTTTATCTGCTTCGATCGCAGTAGAAAAGTTCTCGATAGTATGAAGAACATATACGTTATCTAAAGATCCACTCCATGCCTCTGTCCAGTCTACAGCATCATCTTCGTTATTTTCAAGGTAAAGATTCGAAGCAGAAACAGTTCCTCCAAAGAATTCTACACCATCATCAGCTCCGTTGATCAAGGCGACGTTTTGGATAGAAGTTTCAGATCCAACCGCGTAAAGAGAAAGTCCGTTGAACTGAGACTCAGAGTTAATGGATGCACCGGCATCAGAAAGTACCAGGTAGTTGATAGACCCAGAATCATCTGAATCGTCTTCACCACCGTACTGAATTCCACCTACTTCAGCAGTTGCGTTTACACCTTCAGAAGTTGATGCGTTACCAGCGATGATCAATCCACCCCAGGTTCCAGCCTGTCCGTTCGAAGATCTCATGATCACAGGAGCTGAAGAAGTTCCCTGAATTTCAATCTGACCTCCTTTTTGTACTACGATATATACATTGGTAGCGTCACTTTCATCGGTGTCTGGATTAGCGACTATCTCAGTTCCTGCAGGAATAGTTAAAGTAGCCCCTGTTTCTACTGAAAGTATTCCAGTAAGGTTGTAAGTCTCTGAACCATCAAGAGTCATGTCTTCCTGAACAGATCCATTTAGTTCAAGATCGATTACCTCTCCTCCCCCATCATCAGTAGGGTCGATCGGTTCAATGTTGTTGTCACTGCTACAAGATGTTGCCAGAACTCCTGCAGCAATTGCAGACATTAATGTGAATTTTTTTAGGTTTTTCATAATCTGAATTTTAAAAATCTAAGTTTTAAGTGGTTTATGGTTTAATAAAAATTAGGTTAAAAACTATAGCTTACTCCTAAGCTTAATACAGCTCCACGATCATAAGATCTCACTGTTTGGTTCGTTTCCGGAGCGTTCCCGGAAATTGGTCTAACCGCCTGGTATCTTTCAATTTCAGGATTTAATAAATTTTGTCCTCTGAATTCAAGTTCCCAGTTGTCGTTCAATTCTTTAGACATGATAAGATCCAGGGTTACAAAGCCTTTTTCAATGATCTCATCGTTAAACTGAATGTCGATCTGGTCCAGTCTCTGGCTTTCAGGATTACCTAAAGCGAAGATCTTATCTGAAGCATAAGCTCCAACAAGGGTTGCCGTAAATGGATTTTCAGTTTCTGTTGAAACATTCAATGATGCATTAAAGATCCAGTCTGAGGCTCCCTGAAGTCCTATCTCATCTTTCCCGTTGTAACGGAAGGTCCTGATGAAAGTTCCATTTTCATCATACACGTCTTTCAGATCCTGTGTGTGCCACATTCTGGTAACGTTTCCTGATACTGCAAAGTCAAGTCCTGCTTCATTCTCGTTCTCGATCACATCCATTCTGGCCTCAAGTTCAAGACCGTAGATATTAGCTTCTTCCCCTGCGTTGAAATAAGAGAATACCGGTGCAGATCCTCTTTCTCTGGCTTTGTTGATAGGGTCTTTAATGTTTTTATAGAATCCTGTAAGTGAGATCACTTCTCCTGAACTTGGGAAGATCTCATATTTAAGATCTACGTTCGTATTTCTGGAAGCTTCCAGGTCTGGATTACCTCTGGTAACCAATCCTGTTTGAGAAACATATTCAAAAGGAGCAATTTCCTTAAATTCCGGAAGAGTAATGGTTCTACTCGCTGCAAGCCTGATGTTTGAATCTTCGTTAGGCGAAAACCTGAAGTTTACACTTGGGTAAATGTTGTCGTAAGACTTATAAACAAAGTTTGGAAGGTTCTGCGGATAGTTGTTTACATCGAAAACAACATCTATATCATCAGCCTGGTATCTCGCTCCGATGTTAAGGTTCCACTTCTTGTTCCCGTAATTGAAAAAGGCAAATCCTGAACGAGACTCTAAAGTTGCTTCATACCTGTCTGGAGTAAGAACATTGAATAACAACGATCCATTATTGAAGTTTTCAGTAGTGAAAATTCCATCAAAGTTATCTATTGAGGTAGGGTTTACTGTATTAAAGTCTCTTTCTTCAGCTCCAAAGAACTGGGAAAAGAAATCTCTTTGTTTGTTTCGGTAATTTCCTCCTGCTTTTACGAAGACTTTTTTCTCAGTCTCATCATCTTTAATGAAATTGTACTGATCCTGTATAAAGGCATTAAACTCCATATCGTCTATCTGCTGTACAGATTTTCTCTGCTGGTATGCATTAGTCTCACCAAGTAAAATAGGCTCTGTAGGGTGAAGGTTTACTTCGTTTCTTATACGATTCGGCTCATCTGCATCTACAAGGTTGTATCCAGCGGCCCATTCTAGTTCATTCTTCTCATCCCACATGTCGTGGTATCCGTGTAGCTGATTTACCCAAAGCCTTGTTTGCTTGGTATTCTGGTCTCTAACGAACTGGCTGTAATCGTCATTTCGGTCACTTTCTTCAAAAACGATACCTTCTCCATTTCTACCTCCTTCAAAAACTTCATCAGAAACTTTATTGATGAAAAGACTGGTAGCTTTAATTCTGTTGTTATCGTTTATTTCATAACCAAGATCTAAAAGAGCGGTATTGTTATCGGTCTTTTTATAATTCGTCGCATCGGTGAATCCATCTTCAAAATCGTTGTTTCGGTATACCGCGAAAGTTCCCTGGTTATATTCAAAATCAACCGAATTAGATGCGGTAAATAATACTCTTAGATCACCGAATTCTTTTCCAGCGGTAAGCGCATACCTTCTGTTAATTGGAAGAACTGCATTTCCCGGATCCCATCCCTGATTGTTCAAGGTAAAACGTGTTGGGATCGCCTGATCGTAAAATCCGAAATAAACATCCTTTTGGTTTGGTGATACTTTGAAATCGTTGAATTGACCAACAGCATTGGTGTTTGCACCAAATCTCATACCCAGGTCCAGTTCGCTTTTACCTCTAAGTTCTCTTGAAGTAATATCAATACTACCTGAAGCCTGGTCAGCTGAATTTTCAGAAGAATAGTTCTTGCTGATAGAAATATTTTGGATTACCCTGGTAGGGAAAAGCCCAAGATCGATGTTCTTACGTTCTACATCGTCTGAAGGGATTGGTAATCCGTTCATAGTAGTATATAGGTAACGGTCACCCAGACCTCTAACGAAGATATCTCCTGAAGCCTCACTGCTGGTTACACCAGATATTTTGGTGGTTGCCGTCGCAGCATCGGAAACTCCCATTTTGGCTAATTCCTGAGCCCCGATGCTTTCTTTTATATCTACTGAATTTTTCTGATCTATTAGAAGAGCTACCTGTGAGTCTCTTCTGGAAACAGTGGTGATCACTACTTCATCTAAAGCCGCAGCACTGGATCCCAGTTCTGTATTTATTTCTGTTACCTTTCCTGCTTCAACAACTACATCAGGAATTTCAAGAGTTTCATATCCTACAAAGCTAAATACTACTGTGTAAGTTCCAGGTTCTAATTTGTCTAAAAGGTATATTCCGTCATAATCTGATGTGGTTCCTTTTGCAGAATTCTTCAGTAAAACATTAGCGAAAGGCAGGGGCTCTCCACCCATTTCCTTGTCTGAAAGTTTACCTCCAATAGCTCCGGTAGTAGCATCCTGAGCCTGCATGGCTGTTACAATTAAAAGTAATGATAGTAATAGAAATCGTTTCATTTTGTTTTTGCTATAAAATCTCGCTGCAAATTAACGACGAAGACAGATGCCCGATGTTATCTAAGGATTAATGGTTCGTCATGAAAGAGTTAGTTTAATGTTACTAATGTGTTAAGGCGTTTATAGTCCAAATTATTGGTTAATTTTATGGTCGCTAAACCACATCTTAAACTCATTATGAAGAAAAAAGACATTACAATACTACTGGTAGATGATGAACCAGATATCCTCGAAATTGTAGGTTATAATCTGTCTTCTGAAGGTTATAATGTTATCACCGCCGAAAATGGTTCAGATGCCGTAAAACTGGCTAAGAAGAATAAGCCACATCTCATAATTCTGGATGTGATGATGCCTGAGATGGACGGTATCGAAGCATGTGAGCAGATCAGGAAAATTCCCGGGATGGAGGAAACCATTATTACATTCCTAACAGCCCGTGGGGAAGATTATTCTCAAATGGCTGGATTTGATGCCGGTGCCGATGATTATATTACCAAGCCTATTAAACCAAAAGTGTTGGTAAGTAAAGTAAAGGCGCTCTTAAGACGATATAAAGAAGAAGAGAAATCTTCCAGTGTTGTGAAGCTTGGGGATATTACCATTAATCATGAAGAGTATAAGATTACCCAGAAAGGGAATGAAATGAACCTTCCCCGGAAAGAATTCGAATTGTTGTCCCTGTTAGCCTCCAAACCAGGCAAAGTTTTCAAACGTGAGGAAATTCTTGATACGGTCTGGGGGAATGATATTGTAGTTGGAGGAAGAACCATTGATGTTCATATAAGAAAACTACGTGAGAAGATAGGCGATGAAAAAATAAAGACCATTAAAGGAGTGGGATATAAGTATATTGTTTAATGCCACAAAAATTTAAACGTTCATATCGTTTTGCCTTAAGAACATCTCTATATATAAGTATATTTCTTACTAGTATATTGGCTGTTTTCCTGTTTCTGGAATTCAGCTACATCTGGATTTCGCTTTTGGTTTTTGCCTTGCTTTCCTATCTGTTTACTTTTTTAATTATCCAGTACCGGGTAGAACGTTTTATATATAGAAGGATTAAAAAGGTTTATGATAATGTTTCTCTTCTGGATTCGACAACTTTGAGTCCGAACAGGATCACTACAGATATGTCCAGTTTAACCCAGGAAGTAAAGCGATTTGCTGAAGATAAAAAACTGGAAATTGAAACCCTTAAAGTAAGGGAAGCCTATAGGAAGGAATTCATGGGAAATGTCTCCCACGAATTAAAAACCCCTCTTTTTACAGTTCAGGGTTATATTCTCACGCTTCTGGACGGAGCTCACAAAGATAAGGCTATCAGGAAAAAATATCTTGCCCGCGCAAATAAAGGTGTTGAGCGTTTAATTTATATCGTGAAAGACCTCGATATGATCACCAAACTTGAAACAGGTGATCTTCATCTTAGGTATGAAACTTTTGATATAGTGGAACTGATCCAGGCATCCTTCGATCTGCTGGAAATGAAAGCCGCTAAAAAGGAGATCACCCTCACCTTTGATATTGAATATGAAGAGCCAGTTTACGTAAGGGCAGACAGAGAGAGGATCCAGCAGGTCCTTACCAATCTCATAGTAAATTCAATAAAATACGGTAAGAAGGGTGGGACTACAGAAATAAGTATCGAAAATCTTATTAAGAATAAGGTCATTATTAGAGTGACTGATAATGGCGAGGGAATAGAATCTGAAAATATTCCCAGATTGTTTGAACGCTTCTACAGGGTAGATAAAAGTGGATCCAGAAAGGAAGGTGGTTCTGGTCTGGGTTTGTCAATTGTTAAGCATATTCTTGAAGCTCACGAGGAGAAAATATATGTTGAAAGTGTGTTTGGCGTAGGAAGTGAATTCTCATTCACGCTCGAAAAAAGCAAGGCGGTCCCTGAGGAGAGAGTGATCCCCGAAATTACTTAAACCTTTATACTTCCCTGATTTCTTTATTTGAGTAATGGTAAAGTTTTCCTGCTCACAGTAGGGAGCATATTTTAGCTCCTCTAATCTCTTTGCCAGGTATTCCTGTTCCTTTTGCCCGGGAGTTGGGATAAAAAACGCCTTTTTTTCAAGCTTGGAAAGATCCATCAAGGTCGTGTAGCCCGATCTTGCAATTACCATCTCACTCGAATTGATTGCGTTTTCAAGCAGTTCACCATAGAGATAATTTTTTATGCTAATGTGAGCTAGTGCATTTGGAATTTTTTCTTCTGAGATAATTCCTCTTATAAACAGGATTTTTAAATCAGTTCTACCGAATTCTTTCAGAAGTTTCGATTCCAGGATGCTCCGTTGTGGTTCAGGACCACTCAAAAGAACCAGGTAATCATAAATAATTGGGCATTCATTTTTCTGAAATCTGGATAAAGTCCCTATATATTTTACATTTTCCGGAGTATTGTTAAGATGACCAAGTTTACCGCTAAGGTTAGTTTCATCTTCAAAATCCGGGATCCAGCATTGATCGAATTTTTGAATATATCGCTGCTGAATATAGCTGCTTAAAAAAGTGATCTTTCCACTAAGCACATTCATCTGGTGCGTGATAAAAACATTTTTTTTGATCTTATCACTTCTCACACCCCATCGATTATCTGAAATGATTCCGAAAAGTTCAAACTGCTCAACCAGCCTTTCTGTAAGTCGTCGTTCTTCCTGGATTGTTTTTAAAATTCCCGGTGCCTGCCTGGCTAATTTCCATTTCAGATCTGAACCTTTCCTGGAATATGTAATATTGTAGGAGGGCAGTTCTATGGCCTGATAATGCGGGAATTCCTTTTTAAGAAGTTTTAGTGCTTTGCCATCGGAAGCGATAATGGGCTCATAGCCATTTGCTACTAATTCTTTTATAATGGGGATGCATCTTGTTGCATGACCCAGACCCCAGTTAAGTGCAGCCACCAAAATCCTCTTATTTCTCATTTTACGATTGTCTATAGTTCGGTAGGTGGTCTATTTTCTTTAATTTTGCCAAAATATCAAATTTTAGTGGGAAGTAAGAATAAACTAAGGCGCTTTAAAGAAAACGAAGAATTCGAGAATGTGATCCAGCCCTCCAGGGAGGAGCTAACAGATGAATCATTCAAATTTAAGAATCAATGGAGTCAGGATTTTTTCAAGAATGATCAGCCAATAGTGCTTGAACTTGGTTGTGGAAAAGGAGAATATACCGTGGAGTTGGCCAGGCAGAATCCTGAAAAAAATTTTATAGGAATAGACATTAAGGGAGCCAGGTTCTGGCGCGGGGCGAAGACCGCATTGGAAGAAGGCCTGGAAAATGTAGCTTTTGTAAGAACTCAGATCGAGTTAATTGAACATGTTTTTGCAGCTGGTGAAGTTAGCGAGATCTGGATCACTTTCCCTGATCCACAGATCAAATATAAACGGACCAAGCATCGACTAACCAATACCGATTTTCTTCAGCGTTACAAGAATATCCTGAAAGAGGATGGGGTAATGCATCTAAAAACAGATTCTGAATTTATGCATGGCTACACCCTTGGTTTACTCCATGGTGAAGGACATGAGATCTTATATGCCCACCATGATATTTACAAAAATGAATATTCTCCAAAAGAGGTTACGGGCATCCAGACATTCTATGAAAAACAATACCTTGAAAAAGGAAAACCA
Source organism: Christiangramia lutea (assembly GCF_022489035.1). Taxonomy (GTDB): domain Bacteria; phylum Bacteroidota; class Bacteroidia; order Flavobacteriales; family Flavobacteriaceae; genus Christiangramia; species Christiangramia lutea. The sequence goes on along the minus strand of NZ_JAKVTV010000001.1, from coordinate 532,761 downwards.
ATTACGTATATTCGGTTCAAGATAAAATAGGGGGTATTGGAAGAAACAAAGCTTTTCCTGATTACATATTTCGCAGCATTCATAGGCGTGGTTCCACCGGGACTCGTGAATATGACGGTAGCCAAAACCTGTGTTGAAAAAGGCAAGAAAAGTGGTTTGTTCGTTGCTATAGGTGCAGGAATTGTGATCCTTATACAGGCGTTTATCGCTGTTCTTCTGGCTAAATACATTTTCGATCACCCTTTTGTTAGGAAAATGATACTAAGAGCAGGCCTGGTTGTTTTTTGTGTCCTCGGGGTCTACTTTTTTATTAAAGCAAGACATAAAAAAGGGGTTAAGCATAACCGGCAAACTGCAAAAGCACATAGCCTTTTTAAAGGAATGCTGATCGCAGCCCTCAATGTTTTTCCTATTCCCTACTTCGTGGCGATTGCTGGAGCAATGGACCTAAGTGGCGGTATGGAATATGACTGGTCACTAATAGTTTCCTTTGCCATAGCAGCGAGTGCGGGTAGCTTTACTTCACTTTACTTATATGTAGTCCTTTTTGATAAGATTGAAAAAAGAGCAGAATCCTTTGCCAAATATTCCAATTATTTCATGGCATCCTTGATGCTTGTATTGATCATTATTGCCCTTGTTAGAATTTTTAATGCCTGATTGAAATGAAAGACAACTCCGGTTTTTTTCAAAGGGTATATGAAGTCTGCAGGTTGATACCAAGGGGTAGAGTTACTTCCTACGGTGCGATAGCAAAATATCTCGGTGCCGCCAGAAGTGCAAGAATGGTGGGCTGGGCCATGAACTCCTCACATAGCCTTGAGGATGTTCCTGCGCACCGGGTGGTCAATAGAAACGGCGTACTTACCGGAAAGCATCATTTTGGCGGAACTAATGCCATGCAGCAATTGCTGGAAGAAGAAGGGGTGAAGGTAAAAGACCTCCAGATTATTAATTTTGATGCAGTTTTTTGGGATCCAATGAAGGAGCTTTCCAGGGAGATTTAGGCAAAAACAATCTATAATTCCAGCCTATTCCTACATAAATCTAATATTGCTAAATTCTTCGTATTCTTAGCTTTTCCAACTATATTTGCATTTAGAATCAGTCTATATAAGCTTAAGAATCTGATTAAAATTCATATATGAAATTAAACAGAAAAGATATTTTAAAAGCCCTGGAAACCATATCTGTAGCAGGAGAAGGAAATAATATGGTGGAAAGTGGCGCAGTTCAGAACGTAATGACCTTTGATGATGAGGTTGTAGTAGACCTGGTACTTGCTACACCTGCTCTTCATATTAAGAAAAGAGCCGAGGTTGATGTGATGAAGGTGATACATGAAAAAGTATACGAAAAAGCCAAGGTTAAGGTCAATATAAAAGTTCAGGCAACCGAAAAGAAAAAACCTGAAATTAAAGGAAAAGCAATTCCCGGTATCAAGAATATTATTGCCGTGGCTTCCGGGAAAGGGGGCGTAGGTAAATCTACCGTTACTGCTAATCTTGCGGTGACTCTATCCAAAATGGGATTCAAAGTAGGAATCCTAGACGCTGATATTTATGGTCCATCTGCACCTATCATGTTCGATGTGGAAGCAGAAAGACCTCTTTCAGTAAATGTGGATGGAAAGTCTAAAATGAAACCCGTTGAGAATTATGGGGTGAAAATCCTTTCTATTGGATTCTTTACCAAGCCTGGCCAGGCAGTGGTTTGGAGGGGTCCAATGGCAGCGAAAGCTCTTAACCAAATGATCTTTGATGCCGACTGGGGTGAGCTTGATTTTATGCTGGTAGACCTACCTCCGGGAACGGGAGATATTCACTTATCTATTATGCAATCTTTACCTATCACAGGTTCGGTGATAGTGAGTACTCCTCAAAATGTAGCCCTGGCCGATGCTAAAAAGGGTGTGGCAATGTTTCAGCAGGAAAGCATTAATGTCCCTGTACTTGGGATCATTGAGAATATGGCCTACTTTACACCTGAAGAATTACCTGAAAACAAATACTATATATTTGGTCAGGAAGGGGCTAAGAATCTGTCAGACGATCTTAAAGTGCCCTTCCTGGGAGAAATTCCACTGGTACAAAGCCTGAGGGAATCTGGAGATATTGGAAGACCGGCTGCTTTACAAACCGCGACGCCTCTTGAATCATCCTTCGAGGAAATAACCAGAAATATGGTACAGGAAACCGTAAACAGAAACAAGAATTTACCTCCAACTGAAGCCATTAAGATTACCACTATGGCTGGTTGTAGTGCTGTTAATAAAAAATAAATGACTAGCGAAGAAGTTAAAATTAATGTTGAAAAGGCATTGGCAGAGATACGTCCGTTTTTGGAAAGTGACGGTGGAAATATCTCTTTGGTCTCTATTGAAGATGACCGCCTGGTAAAGGTGCAACTTGAAGGAGCTTGCGTTGGTTGTACGGTTAACCAGATGACCCTGAAGAGTGGAGTAGAGATGACCATTAAAAAATACGTGCCTCAGATCGAACAGGTGGTGAATGTCGAGAATTAGACTTCACCGCTTTTTAATTGAAATGATACATGATTAAAACCGATATACTTATTATAGGTGCAGGACCTACGGGTCTTTTTGCCGTTTTTGAAGCAGGATTGTTAAAACTGAAATGTCATCTTATCGATGCGCTACCCCAACCGGGAGGTCAATGTTCAGAAATATATCCAAAGAAACCTATTTATGATATCCCGGGATTTCCGGAAGTTCTGGCAGGAGATCTTGTAGATAACCTGATGGAGCAGATCAAACCTTTTGAGCCTGGTTTCACACTTGGAGAAAGGGCTGAAACGATCGACAAGCAGGACGATGGTAGCTTTATAGTAACTACAAGCAAAGGAACCAAACATCACGCTCCTGTAGTGGTGATCGCTGGTGGGCTTGGAAGTTTTGAGCCTAGAAAACCGCCTATCCCTTCAATTAAGAATTACGAAGATAAAGGGGTCGCTTATATTATCAGGGATCCGGAAGTTTATCGTGATAAAAAAGTGGTGATCGCCGGTGGTGGAGATTCTGCTCTGGACTGGAGTATTTTCCTGGCCGATGTTGCTGCTGAGGTCTCATTGGTTCACCGGAGGAAGGATTTCCGTGGCGCTCTGGATTCAGTAGAGAAAGTTGAAGAGCTTTCAAAAATCGGAAAGATCAATTTGATCACCGATGCTGAAGTCGTAGACTTGAAAGGTGAAGATGAACTGGAATCGGTAGTGATACGTCATAAGGATAAAGCAAGAGAGGAAGAGATCAAAGATACCCATCATTTTATTCCACTTTTCGGCTTATCTCCAAAACTAGGGCCTATAGGTGATTGGGGTCTGGAAATTGAAAAGAACGCCATCAAGGTAGATAATTCTTACGATTATCAAACCAATATTCCTGGTATTTACGCCATTGGAGATGTAAATACATATAAAGGTAAGTTGAAGCTTATTCTTTGTGGTTTTCATGAAGCGGCGATCATGTGTCAAAGCGCCTACCAGCGAATCAATCCCGATAAGAAATATGTGATGAAGTATACGACTGTAAGTGGTGTAAGCGGATTTGATGGAAGTAAAAAAGAAGCAAAAAGAGAAGTAGTAAAAAGTATAAATTAACCAGAAACCTCACAGGTTTTTAAAACCTGTGAGGTTTATTTTTATAAAAAATGTCAGACGTAAAGATCACCATAATAGACCGCGAGGGAGAAGCTCATGTAGTAGATGCTCCCACAGATATGAACATGAACTTGATGGAGGTGATCCGTTCTTATGAGCTTGCTCCAGAAGGTACAATTGGTATTTGTGGCGGAATGGCGATGTGTGCATCCTGCCAGTGTTATATTATGAATTTTGAGCATATGCTTCCGGAAAAGAGTTATGAAGAAGAAGATATGCTTGATCAGGCGTTTTTCGTTGAAGATAATAGCAGGCTGAGCTGCCAGATACCTATTACAGATGGTCTGGACGGACTTGAGGTAAAGATTGCCCCGGCTTCTGAATAATTTCTCAAATGTTATAAAAAACTTAAAGTTTTAGGTTATTTTAGCTGCCAACGTTAAAATAATATAATGGGGTTATTGAATAGACTCGCCGCATTTTCCTTACTATTTATTTATGCATGTTCCCAGGAAGAAATAAGTGATTCTCCTGATTCTCAACCCGGTCCTCAAGAACAGGTTTTAGTGGGTAAATTCCTGGATTCCGAAGTTGAGGGTTTAATTTATTCCACTCCTACTCGAGAGGGAATAACCAATTCTGAAGGTGAGTTTGAATATTTAGAAGGTGAAATTGTTAGTTTCAAAGTAGGAGGTATAACATTAGGTAGTGCAGCAGGTGATGAAGTAATTACACCAATTGATATTGCTACCGCATCCTATCCAACTCTGGAAACTCAAGAAGTTAAAAACATTAGCGCATTACTACAAACTTTAGATGCCGATAAAGATCCATCGAATGGAATTACAATTAGTCAGGAGGCAATAGATTTTTTGCCTGAAAGTCAAATTGACTTTAGTTCAAATATTATAGAGGTCCTTGGTAATCTGGTATTAGAAATAAATAAAAATACCCTAGCTGATCTAAAAGTGGTAATGCCTGAAGAGGCAACAGTTCATTTGGCTCAAACACTTGATGAAGAATATTCTTTTCAAGGACTTGAGTCTATTACTTTTTTCAACGTATTAGAATGAATTTATTGGTCACCTTACATAGGAAAACCATTATGGGTTCATTCATTTGATGAAGAAAATAGAATTGTTGAATCTAAAATTTACGAAAAGTACCCTCAAAAGCAAATTGGACAATTGAAGTATTCCGACTATAACCAGAGGGACTTTCCAACACATTTTATTTCTTATTCAATCGATTCTGACGGAGAATTGAATTATCCTAAATTTTATTTTTTAGAATATGACGAAAATTCTGAAATCAAATCTTTAATAGACAGGGGCTATAGTCTAGATAGTGGTTACGAATATAAAAAGACTATTAATGGTTCAGAGGGTCTCAAAATTTTGGGATGGGATCTTTATCTCATGGGAAGCGAAGCTGGAACAACAAGCTTTGAATATGACGAATCTGGAAATTTGAAATCGGAAACAAATTTTACTCCGTATTACGATCCGGCAACTATCATTAAAGAATATGAATATAATATAATAGGTGAGGTAATTACTCAAACAAGAATTTTAGGAACGGAAGGTGAAGATATTATAACCACAGAATTTGTTTATAATTCAAACTATTCTTTAGATAAGGTTATTGAAACCAAAACTTCAGATATAGATTATAAAAAAGTATCCTATTTCGATGAAACTGAGCGTCATTACAAAGACGAAATATACGTTACCGATTTTTTGAAAGAAATTATTATTACAAATGCTGATTGGTCAAGAAACGTTACAATTTTTGATGAGGATGGAAGCTATTTTATCAAATTTTATGATCCCAACCAGAGATTGCTAAAAACGGAATATTACGATTCAGATGGAAATCTAATCTCTACTGAAACACACTAAAACAAAAAAGCCTGAAACTTAAATTCAGGCTTTTTTGTTTGATCAATATAATTCGAAATTAAGCATATTCCATTTCTGTCTTAGCTTCAATTTCGGCTTCAATTCCATTCCAAAGTTCAAGTCTGCTTTGCAATGATCTTTCAGCAATTTCTTTTACTTCCTGCCATTTTCTGTCATCCTTTCCGCAGAGGTCTTCTACCATCTTAAAAGCCATAGGCCCGTGTTCATCGCCGTCGAGTTCTATATGACGATCAAAGTAATATTTGAACAGGCTTAGATCGTCTTCAGGAAAATTCTTCTGCACTTTCTCAATGATAGAAGAAAACATTTCAGGAATTAACCCTTCCCGTCCAAAAGTAAAGGCAGAGACGATTTTATGAGGTTCCCGGCTATAAACCACTTCAAAGGTTTGCTTTAGAAACTGCTTAATACTTATAGGAAGTTTGCTGGTGGCGATCACCAGGAAAATATCGGTTCCATGAGTAACCTGCATCAATAGATATTCAATTTTTTCTCTACTGGCTCCGGCAGCATCCATCGCGTCAAGATACATTTCAAAATGACTTTGCCTTTTACCATGAATATTGATGTCGGTCTCTTCGGCTAATACGATCTCATTGATAAGATATCTCACTTCAGGATCTCCAATAGGTAACCAGGGATTCGTAGTTTTGGTTAAGATCTCCTGTAAGGATGTAAGCAAAGACATAAAATCCCATACGGCAAATACATGGTGCTCCATAAAGATTTGAAGCTGCTCCGGGGTATTTATCTTTTTATATAATGAATGATTCAGTAACTGGTTGGTTAGAGGTTCTAAACTTTCGTTTATCTCTTTGATCATATATGCTTTTAATTTTTTGCAAAGTTAAAAGCTGAAGAAGTATTTAGAAAATCTTTGAAGGTTTTTATCGCTTGTTTAACGCAGAAAATCAGGCTTTTGAGTTAAATTAAAAATATGAGGGTTAAAACTGAGAAGTCTGTATTTGTAATCGTATTCTATTCAAATAAATCTAAAGATTATTTGAGGGTAGACGGAGTTTATGCTAAAAAACCGAAGCCTTTGAAAAAAGAATGTTGCGAAAAATATAAAAAGGGCAAGCGGTGTAAGCGTTGCCCTTGTTTCGATCTTCTTTGACCTAGAAGTTCTTTTCGCAGATTTCTTTCAACTTTTTTAGAGCCTTTGGCCAGGTTTTTCCAAAGTAATCCATCCAGTCATCTTCCGTATCCATTTCTACTTTTAGTAAGGTTGTTCCTTCTTGCTCTTCGAAATAGTAATTTTCGTAAAGCTCATTTTCAAAAGGAGTTTTCTTGCCTTTTTCAAGCATCCCAAGATGTTTGATGCTAATAAATGTATTAGGATCCATTTTTGCAATCTCACTTTGCATTCCAGCCTTTTCACCATCTTCAGTCTCACCGAGAAACAAGATCTTACTGCCTTCTTCCCAGGTGCCTTCGTAATGTGAGGTTGGGTTGAATTCAGCGGTCCATTTGCGGTAATGTGCTTCATCCAGCATTATTGAGAATACCTTTTCTTTTGGGCACTCAATCTCTACCTGGTAATGAACTTTTTTCATATCCTCTGAATTTAAAATGCAGCGTGCCCGGTAATATCTAAACCTGTAATAAGTATATGAATATCATGAGTACCCTCATAAGTGATCACACTTTCCAGGTTCATCATATGTCTCATGATGCTGTATTCGCCGGTGATACCCATTCCCCCAAGCACCTGCCTTGCTTCCCTGGCGATCTTAATAGCCATTTCCACATTATTTCTTTTTGCCATAGAGATCTGGGCTGAGGTTGCTTTACCCTCATTCCTTAGTGTTCCTAGTCTCCATGCCATTAGCTGAGCTTTAGTGATCTCGGTGATCATCTCGGCCAGTTTTTTCTGCTGAAGCTGTTTTGAAGCAATAGGAACTCCAAATTGTTCTCTTTCCTTAGCGTAGCGCAAAGCAGTATCGTAGCAATCCATAGCTGCTCCAATGGCTCCCCAGGCAATTCCATAACGAGCTGAGTCAAGACAGCCAAGCGGAGCTCCTAATCCTGTTTTATTTGGCATTAAGTTTTCCTTCGGTACTTTTACGTTATCGAAGATCAATTCACCTGTTGCGCTGGCACGCAGTGACCATTTGTTATGAGTTTCAGGAGTCGTAAATCCCTCCATTCCACGTTCTACTATAAGTCCATGAATTCGTCCGTCTTCATTTTTGGCCCAAACTATCGCGATATCTGCAAAAGGTGAGTTGGAGATCCACATTTTTGCTCCATTTAGCAAGTAATGATCTCCTTTCTCTTTGAAATTTGTAGTCATCCCACCAGGATTGGATCCGTGGTCAGGTTCGGTTAATCCAAAGCAACCAATCATTTCTCCGGAGGCCAGTTTCGGAAGGAATTTCTTTTTCTGCTCCTCGGTTCCGTATTTGAAAATTGGATACATCACCAGGGAAGACTGAACCGATGCGGTAGAGCGAATTCCGCTATCCCCACGTTCAATTTCCTGCATAATCAAACCATAAGAGATCTGGTCCAGGCCTGCTCCACCATACTCTTCAGGAATATAGGGTCCAAAAGCACCAATTTCAGCAAGTCCTTTAATTAGCTGTTTCGGAAATTCAGCTTTTTGAGCTGCTTCTTCTATGATTGGGGAAACTTCACGTTTTACGAATTCACGTGTTGCGTCACGTACCATTTTATGTTCATCGGTCAACAGCTCATCAAGATTGTAATAATCGGGAGCCTGAAAAAGATCTGGTTTCATTTTGTGTAGTGTTTCTAACAAATGTAACCAAGACTTTTATGAGAAGCAATCTTATTTTTAAGGATTAAACCTGTGAGGTTTCGAAAACCTCACAGGTTTAAATAGAAATCTTTAACCAGTTCTTTAAAATCTTCGGTATAATTATGCCTTGATATCTCCAGGATGAGTTCATCGATTTCTGGTTCAACATTCTCGAAACCAAAACTTATCAGGCTTCTTTTGATCGGAGAATTTTCAGTGCCTTTTACCCTCGTTATCCTGACAGGAAACAGTCTGTTTTTTTTAGCTAATTCAATGCCTTTGGTTTCTTCTGTGAAGGGAATGATGATATCGAAATGTCCTTTTTCTGAAAGTAGAAGAGAAGCCCCTTTAATTAGTTCTTCCAGAGGTAGGGCATCAGCAAAACGAGCCTGGTCGCGATTTTCTATTCCGCTTTTATAATCTTCAGAATAAAAGGGAGGATTGGAGATGATCAGGTCGTATTCTTCTTCGTCCTGCATCTCTTCAACAAATTCATCGAAACCTGCGTGGTAACAGAAAAGTCGGTCGCCCCAGTCACTTTTTTCAAAATTCTCCACAGCCTGCTCGTAAGCATTTTCTTCAATTTCAAGGGCGTCGATAAGTTCAGCATCTGATCTCTGGGCCAGCATCAATGCAATAAGTCCTGTGCCGGTTCCAATATCGAGAATGCTTTCCGGATGATGTTCTAGTGAAGACCATGCTCCAAGGAGAACTCCATCGGTGCCTATTTTCATGGCGCAACGATCCTGGTCTATACTGAATTGTTTGAATTTGAAGGGCTTGTTGGACATGGGTTTAATGAATCAATTAATCAATGAAATAATGAAGGTCTCGCAATTTAGTCATTTCGACCGCCGGGAGAAATCTCAAGGTTTCAATATTAATACTAAAATTAGATTACTCAGTCCCTTCGATTCTTCGAAATGACATAATAAGTCATCCTGAACTTGGTTCAGGATCTTTGAGAAGCTGAAACAATTTCAGCTTGACGATGCAAAAATAGGACATAAAAAAAGAGGTTTTAAATGAATAAAACCTCTTAATTGAAATTATAAAAATTAGCTTATCCTAAAGCTACTCTTTCAAACCCTACAACTTCAAGGTCACCGTCTACAGACTTAACGTACTGTGCAACGCTTTGCTTGTTGTCTTTGATATACGCCTGGTGTACTAGAGTGTTATCTTTGAAGAAACGCTGAAGTTTACCCTGAGCGATCTTGTCCAGCATGTTTTCTGGCTTACCTTCTTCTCTTAAAGTGTCTTTTGCGATCTCGATCTCTTTGTCGATAGTAGCCTGGTCAACACCTTTTTCGTTAAGAGCAACCGGGTTCATAGCCGCAGCCTGCATAGAAACGTTTTTCGCAGCTTCTTCAGCTCCTTCAACATTCTTAGAAAGACCTGTTAGAACAGCAATCTTGTTACCAGCGTGGATGTAAGATCCTACGAATGGAGCTTCCATAGTTCTGAATGCACCAATCTCGATCTTCTCACCAATAACTCCTGTTTGCTCTGTAAGCTTGTCTTCTACAGTGATCCCGTTGTAATCTGCAGCAAGCAACTCCTCTTTAGTAGAGTAGTTAAGTGCCATGTTAGCGAAATCGTTAGCTAGTTTGATGAAGTCATCATTCTTAGCAACGAAGTCAGTCTCACAGTTTAAAGAAATGATAACTCCCTTAGAGTTATCTCCATTTACCTGTGCAATAGCAGCTCCTTCAGCAGAATCTCTGTCGGCTCTCTTGGCAGCAACTTTCTGGCCTTTCTTACGAAGCAGTTCGATTGCAGCATCAAAATCACCTTCTGCTTCAACTAATGCTTTCTTGCAGTCCATCATTCCTGCACCGGTAGCTTTTCTTAATTTATTTACTTCAGCGGCGGTTATCTTAGCCATAATATTGTCTTTTATTTAAAAAAAGTCGTTTAGAAACTCACTATAAAGAAAGAAACTAAACGACTTTTAGATTTTATGAAAACGTTATTTATTCTTCTTCGTTAGATGATTTTGCCTTGTCTAAAGTTTCGCTTTTAGACTCAAGCTTTACATCTTTCTTAGCTTCTTTCATTGCCTTTTTATCTTCGGCATCTTTTGAAGGAACTTCAGCTTTCTCCTTTTTAGCTTTAGGAGCTTTTGCTTCTTTTCCTTCTTTTGAAGCTTTCTCTTCTTTCTTCTTAGCGTCTTTATTAGACTTTCTTTCAGAAAGACCTTCTACGATAGAATCTGCAACATAAGAAACAACTTTGCCAATAGATTTAGAAGCATCGTCGTTAGATGGAATTAGATAATCAACCTCACGTGGATCTGAGTTGGTATCTACCATCGCAAAAATTGGAATGTTTAGTTTTTGTGCCTCTTTGATCGCGATGTGCTCACGTGTAGTATCTACAACGAAAAGCGCAGCTGGAAGTCTGGACATGTCTGCGATAGAACCTAAGTTCTTCTCTAGCTTAGCTCTAAGACGATCTACCTGAAGACGCTCTTTTTTAGAAAGAGAGTTAAAAGTTCCGTCTTTCTTCATTCTATCGATAGAAGCCATTTTCTTAACAGCTTTACGAATAGTAACAAAGTTGGTAAGCATACCACCAGGCCAACGCTCAGTGATATAAGGCATGCTTGCCTTTTCAGCCTGCTCAGCTACGATCTCTTTCGCTTGTTTCTTTGTAGCTACGAAAAGGATCTTTCTTCCGCTTGCTGCGATCTTTGCAAGAGCATCACCAGCTTCCTGCATTTTAGCAGCACTTTTATATAAGTTGATGATGTGGATCCCGTTACGTTCCATATAGATATATGGAGCCATGTTTGGATTCCAACGTCTGGTTAAATGTCCAAAATGAACACCAGCATCAAGTAATTCTTTTACTTCTACTTTGTTTGCCATTTTTGTAATAGTTTACGTTCTGTTGAGATAGCAACATTCAGGTGGCTACATTTAAGTACGGCCCTGACTGTTTAGATGCTAAACTAACTTCTGCCCGGCATGAACAGAATAACAACAAAAAATTAATTTTTTAATGAACTTCCCGGAAACCAATCCGGTAATAAGATTAACGTTTAGAGAACTGGAATTTCTTACGGGCTTTCTTCTGACCGTATTTCTTACGTTCTACCATACGTGGATCTCTAGTAAGAAGACCTTCTGGCTTAAGAGCACCATGGTTTTCTTCGTCTAGCGCTACCATAGCTCTGGAAAGTGCAAGACGGATCGCTTCAGCCTGTCCAGTGATACCACCACCGTAAACGTTAATTTTAACGTCGAAGTTTCCTTCGTTCTCGGTAAGCATCATTGGCTGGTTTACTTTATATAAAAGTGTACCAGTTGTGAAGTAATCTTTAAGGTCTTTCTTGTTTACGGTAATGTTTCCTTTTCCTTCTGAAACATATACACGGGCCACAGCTGTTTTTCTACGGCCAATTTTGTGAATTACCTCCATTACTTAACGTCGTTTAAGTTAATAGTTTTAGGTTTTTGAGCATCGTGATCATGTTCAGATCCTGCATAAACCTTTAAATTTCTGAATAGGTCTGCTCCAAGTTTGTTCTTTGGAAGCATTCCTTTGATTGCCTTTTCGACAAGTCTCTCAGGACTTTTTTCGAATAATTCGGCAGCCGTTAGACTTTTTTGCCCACCCGGGTGGCCTGTGTGACGGATGTATTCTTTCGCGTCCCATTTCTTTCCGGTTAAGTTGACTCCTTGTGCGTTAAGAACGATTACATTGTCTCCGCAGTCAACGTGTGGGGTGAAGTTAGGCTTGTGCTTTCCTCTAAGCAGGTATGCTACTTTAGAAGCAAGACGACCTAAATTTTGTCCGTCAGCATCTACCACAACCCATTCTTTGGTTCTGGTGGCTTTGTTAGCCGATACTGTTTTGTAACTTAATGTGTCCACACCAATTGATTTTACTTATTATTAAACATTCCAATCCCGTTTGCCCGAATCTCAATCGGGAAAACAGGGCTGCAAATGTACAATTATAAATTCTAATAGCAAATAGCGAAAAGATTATTTTATTTGCTTTGAATGGACTGAGCCTCAGGTAAATCTAGGATCAAATATAATTTTTTTAGAATACAACTATTAGTTCAATGACATTTGAAAATTTCTGGCTGTTAATTTTAAATACAAAACTGATTGTATCCTGCAAAATAGTTAAATCTAGATAAGTGTTCATTTTAATGTTAAAAAAGTCATAAAATTCTTACATTTAATTTTATGTTTGTGTTGTAATTAAATGCCCTAAATTATGAATAACCTGTTTAAAATGAATTATCTACCGGTAATTCTAGCACTAATGTTCATTATCTCCGGTTGTACTAAAGATGAATCTGCATTGAATTCGACCTTAAAAGTTAGTAACATTACCGCAATTTCCAGTAATGATATGATAGGTCACTGGGAATTATCCGGCATGATAGCAGATACGGAAATAGATCTTAATAGCGACAATCATTACAACAAGAATCTTTTAAATGAAACCTCTTGTTTTAACACAATGAGTATAACATTTAATGAAGATGGTACGTTTATATCTAACAACGCCCAGATGACCTTTGAATCGGGAGCCTCAAATAATGAGTTCTTTTGCTTGTCTGATAGGATGGATGATGGTGAATGGGAGGTTAGTAATAACAGTTTGATTTTAACGTTTTTAATGGATGGGAAAACCTATACTCATAAAAAGGTAATTGATCTTGCCTCGAACAAATTTTCATTGGAAGTGACCAAACTGGAATCTGATCAATATGTGAACGACCCTGGAGATACCCAGGCTTCACCTATAAGAATTTTAGAATTGGAGTATACCAAATCTTAGGATACCCATTCTAATTGTAGTTTTAGTGTTAGTTGGAGAACCTCACAGATTTAGTTCTGTGAGGTTTTTTATTTTATATAGGAGGGCTTTCTTACAGTCTTAACATAATTCAGTGTTTTTCAGGATGAAAAACAGTTTTTCATAGAAAACTAATTAAAATACTGTAAATCAACATATTGGTTAGTTATTTTAGTGCGTATTTGTGCTGAATATGAAACTGAACGAGACTTTTATATTTCCTGTTTTTATCCTTTTTATAAGCCTCCTTATTTCTTGTAATAGAACTAAGCTTCCGGTTGAGGAAGAAATACCGGTTCAGTATTCCGATGCAAACATTCAGCCAAAACGATTATATGGAAACTGGCAGCTATCTGTGATGTTGGCAGATACTCCTGTAGATCTCAATGCCGATGGTGAAGCCAATACGAATCTATTGCTTGAGACCGATTGCTTCGATGATATGCGTATCGAATTCTTTGAAAATGCCACTTTTTTTACCGAGAACGCACAAATGAGTTTTAGCCCGGGAATAAGCAGTAATCAATTTGAGTGTCTTTCTAACAGGCAGGATGATGGTTTTTGGGAAATAATTCGTGATGACCTGATTCTTTCAGTGATTATTGAAAATGTGATTTACCAAGAAACAAAAAGGATAAGATTAACCGGCAATAGGTTTACTTTTGACGTCACAGAAGAAGAGTCTGATATGTATGTGAATGATCCTGGAAACACCCTGGTTTCTGATATACAGATCATTGAACTGGAATATAGTAGAGAGGATTAGTTGCTGAAATATCGATCTTTGGTTTGTTTGTAAAATTTTTCCAATCTATTTTATACGTACTCCCTGGCTGGTAAATGACAGCCCTTGCTGACCCGAAGTTGAAATCATCACCCCTTCGAAAAGTGGGTCGGGAGCATTACTTTTTTTCGCCCATTCAAAAACGAAATTTGCTCCAGTTCCGCCTTCCATGTCTGTTTCATCGACAACGATCTCCACAGTTTCCAAGGGCGCTACGTAAATAGGATTTTCAAAGTATATTCTAATTGGTTCTCCGTGAGTGTTGAAATATTCCGCTTTCTCCACATAAAGGGTATCCTTGGTATCTATATTTCTCATGCTTACCGTGGCGGTAAGATTATGAGTCCTGTGTTCTGTCTGGCTGTAAATTTCCGAATAAACAGACAGGTATGAACTTCCTTTTTCAAGAGAATCAAAATGGGAAATTGCAGCGCTTCTTTCGTACCAGTTTACCGGATCGTAAGAGCTGATCTTTTTGTTTTCCTCGCAGGAAAGTAAAACTGAAACAAAACAAAAAATGAAAATTCCTTTTTTCATATTGTAAATATTAATGCGCTTCCAGCCAGTTTTGCCCGGTTCCAAGGTCTACATCCAGTGGAACTTCAAGCTTATAGGCATTCTCCATTTCAGACTTGATCATCTTCTGAACTTTTTCCAGTTCATCTTTATGAGCATCGAATACCAATTCATCATGCACCTGAAGCAACATTTTGGTTTTGTAATTCTCTTCCTTCAGTTTTCTATGAATGTTGATCATCGCCAGTTTTATAATGTCGGCAGCGCTGCCCTGAATAGGAGCGTTCACGGCATTACGTTCTGCAGCACCACGAACTACCTGGTTTCTCGAGTTAATATCTTTTAAATATCTTCTTCGGCCAAGAACCGTAGAAACATAACCATGTTCCCTGGCAAATTCTACCTGGTCTGCAATGAAATTGCTCAGTTTTGGGTAGGTCTTATAATAAGTGTCAATCAATTCCTTGGCTTCACTTCTGGAAAGCGAAGTTTGGTTGCTTAATCCAAAGGCAGAAACTCCATAGATGATCCCGAAATTAACAGTTTTCGCATTACTCCTTTGTTCACGGGTAACATCTTTTAGTGGTACATTGAATACCTTGGCGGCCGTGGAAGCATGAATATCCTCTCCGTTTTGAAAGGCCTGGATCATATTTTCCTCCTCACTTAAAGCGGCAATGATCCTGAGTTCTATTTGAGAATAATCGGCAGCTAGTAAAACATAGTTTTCATCACGCGGAACAAATGCTTTTCTAACCTGTCTTCCCCTTTCAGTTCTTATAGGAATATTCTGAAGGTTTGGGTTGTTAGAGCTCAGTCTTCCCGTTGCGGCCGTGGTTTGTACATAATCTGTATGAACTCTGCCGGTGGTTTTCTCAACCTGGTTTGGCAGTGCATCTACATAGGTGTTCTGAAGTTTAACCAAACCTCGGAAATCCAGCACATGTCTAACAATATCATGCTCATCAGCCAGGCCGGAAAGCACATCTTCACTGGTGGAATACTGTCCAGTTTTGGTCTTTTTCGGTTTTTTTACCAGTGCCATTTTTTCAAATAATATGACCCCTAGTTGCTTAGGTGAGCTTATAAGAAATTCTTCGCCGGCAGCTTCATAAATCTTAGCTTCCAGGTCTTTTATGTCTGATGCCAGTGCTTCGGAAAGAGATTTTAAATATTTCTCATCCAATCTGATACCTTCCAGTTCCATATCGGCCAGGACCTTTAGCAGTGGAATTTCGATCTCGTTGAATAATTTCCTGGTTTCGGCTTCGTCCAGTTCTTTTTCAAAAAAGTTCTTCAGTTGAAAAGTGATGTCGGCATCTTCTGAGGCATATTCAGTTTGCTTATCTAGCGCAACATCCCTCATGTTGCCTTGATTCTTTCCTTTTTTGCCTATTAACTCTGTAATGGGTTGGGGAGTATAATTCAGATAAGTCTCAGCCAGAACATCCATATTATGGCGCATATCTGGATTGATTAGGTAATGGGCGATCATGGTGTCGAAAAGCGGCCCTTTTACGTCCAGGTTATATTTATCCAGAACCTCGATGTCATATTTTAGGTTCTGACCTATTTTTTCAATTTTATCATTTTCGAAGAATTCTCTTAACTCCTCGATGAGTTTCTGAGCTTCTTCCTTGTCTTCAGGGAAAGGGAGGTAAAATCCTTTTCCGGCTTCCCAGGAGAAAGCGATCCCAACCAATTGAGCCTCCAACGGATTCAAACTGGTAGTCTCAGTATCGAAACAAACGCTTTTCTGTTTTAAAAGTCGGTCAATAAATAGCTTTCTGGCCATTTCAGTATTCAGAGACTGGTAAAAATGAGGAGTGTCTGAAAGATTGGTTCTGGAAGAAGTTCTTTCTATTTCTTCTCCGTCGCCGCCAAACAAAGAAAATTGTCCAGCCCCGGCAGTGGCCTGGGCATTCTTTTTAGCTGAAGGTGAGTTCGTCACCTGGGTTTGGGTTGTTTCTTCGTTTCCGCTGAACAGTTTTATAAACTGGTCCTTAAGTCTCCTGAATTCAAGTTCTTCGAAGATTTCCTGAACTTTTTCAGCATCTGGCTTAGAAAGTTCATAATCATCAGCATGAAATTTTACATCACAATCGGTGAAAATAGTAGCTAGTTTTTTAGATAAGCGGCCCAATTCAGCATTATCGATCACCTTTTCTTTCATCTTTCCTTTCAGGTCGTCTGTATTTTCGAGAAGACCTTCCATGCTGCCATATTTCTTCAGGAATTTCTTAGCAGTTTTTTCACCAACTCCGGGAAGGCCAGGAATATTGTCTACAGAATCTCCCATCATCCCCAGGAAATCGATTACCTGTTCCGGTCTTTCCACTTCAAACTTCTTCTGAACTTCCGGAATTCCCCAGATCTCGATACCATTACCCATTCTCGCAGGGCGATACATAAAAATATTCTCAGAAACCAGCTGGGCAAAGTCTTTATCTGGAGTGACCATGTATACTTTATAGTTCTCCTTTTCAGCCTGTTTTGCAAGGGTTCCTATGATATCGTCGGCTTCCATCCCCGGAGACTCAATTACCGGGATGTGCATGGCCTTCAGGATGTCCTGAATAATTGGGATGGCCTCGCGAATAGGTTCTGGAGTTTCATCTCTGTTTGCCTTATATTCAGCAAACATTTCGGTCCTTTCCTTACTTCCGTCCTTATCGAAACATACGGCCAGGTGATCTGGTTTTTCCCTTCTTATCACATCGAATAGAGAATTGGTAAAACCCATGATCGCAGAGGTGTTGAATCCCTTTGAATTGATCCTTGGATTCTTTATAAATGCGTAATATCCACGGAAAATTAAAGCGTATGCGTCTAGTAGAAAAAGGCGTTTTTGATCGGCCATTGGAATTATTTAAATATACAATTGAGAATATTTCAAAACTACAAAGATAAAATCACTCCCGCTCAAGTAAGCAGGGATAAATCCCTGAATTATGAATCTAAATAGGAATCACTCTGGTTGTTGGTGCTTTCCCCATCGTGAAACCTTGCGTAACTAAATCCTTTATGAATGCAGTAAGAGCCAATTTCACCTTGTTTGTTCATAGCTATATACGCCACCTGAAAATCTTTGTAATTCTGATTTTGGTTGACGCATCTATCAACAGCTTCTTCGCAAGCTTCCTGTGGGGTTTTTCCCTGTCGCATTAATTCTACGATCAAAAAACTTCCTACGCTTTTCATGATCGCCTCGCCCATGCCAGTTCCTACAGCGCCTCCAACTTTATTGTCCAGGAATAAACCTGCTCCAATAATAGGGGAGTCTCCAACACGACCATTAATTTTATAAGAAAGCCCAGAGGTGGTACAGGCTCCTGCAATATCACCCTTTTCGTCAAGGCATAGCATGCCAATAGTATCGTGATTTTCGATATTTATGATTGGTTTATATTCTTTATGTTCCAGCCATTCTTTCCAGGCTCTTTCAGATTCTTTAGTCAATAGGTTTTTCTTTTTAAATCCCTGCTGAATGGCGAATTGCAGAGCTCCTTCACCGGCCAGCATCACATGCGGGGTTTCTTCCATGACCTTCCTGGCCACAGATACCGGGTGTTCGATTTCTTTAAGATATACAACAGAGCCGGCGTTTCCATCGGGAGACATAATGCAGGCATCCAGGGTTACATTTCCGTCTCGGTCTGGAGCACCACCATTTCCAACGGTGGTATTTTTTAGATTAGCTTCCTCTACCATGACGCCTTTTTCAACAGCGTCCAGGGCAGAGCCCCCTTGTTCTAAAATACTTCCCGCCATTTTTGTGGCGTTTTGAAAGTTCCAGGTTGCAACCGCAACCGGATATTTATTGGTAATACTCATTTCATTAATTATTGGTTTAGAAAAAAGAGAAGGAACAGTACTTAAAGCAGCACCGGCTATTCCAGTTTTCCTGATAAAATTTCTTCTTTTCATTTTGTATTAATAATGATTTTATAAATATAGCCCCAGAAACTAAACAGAACAAATGCGGGAATAATATCGAGAAAGGCTTCTAAACGATTAGATTAAATTATCGTTAATGATCCAGTTTGGTTATTGATTAGACTTATCTTCGTAAAAAATTGTTTTAATGCGTTGGTTTATACTTGCCGCAATCTACCTGCTTGTAGATCTTTATGCCTATCAGTCTATTAGAGTCTTTTCCAAAAATATATGGGTGGCAGTGATCTATTTCATCTGCTCGGCTATTGTAATTTTTAATCTTTTCTACCAGTTTAATCAGCCTGCACCAAATGATGGTTTTGGGGGAGGCCGTGGTTATGCGATTGGCTTTTTTCTGGCGTTCTTTGTTGGTAAAATAGTGCTTTCCCTGATCTTGCTTGGAGAGGATGTGGTTAGGTTACCTGTGGCGGGAATTCAAAAACTATTCGGCTCTTCTGAAAGTTTCGAGATCCCCTCTCGCCGAAAATTCATTAGTACCATAGCTCTTGGACTGGCGGCAATTCCTTTCGCCGGACTTCTCTACGGAATGTATAAGGGAAAATATAATTTTCGGGTGTTGAGGTACACCCTTTATTTTGAAGATCTTCCCGATGCTTTTGACGGTTATCGAATCAGCCAGATCAGTGATGTGCATAGCGGTAGTTTCGCTAATAAGAATAAAATTAGATATGGCGTTGAGCTGCTGAAAGAACAGGCCAGTGATATGGTGGTCTTTACCGGTGACCTGGTAAATAATAAGGCTTCGGAAATGGATGGCTGGAAAGAGCTATTTTCAGAGATAAAGGCTCCCGATGGAGTTTATTCAATTTTGGGGAACCATGATTATGGCGATTATCATAATTGGGAAAGCCAGGCGGCGAAAGAGCAGAATCTCGAAAATCTTAAAAATACCCATTCCGAGATGGGCTGGAACCTGATGTTAAACGAAAACAGGTTTATAGAAAAGAATGGTCAGCGAATTGCTCTGGTTGGAGTGGAAAACTGGGGTGCTGGAGGATTTAAGAAAGCTGGTGATCTGGATAAAGCAGGTGCAGGTGTAAATGATGATGATTTTAAGATCCTTCTCAGTCATGATCCGTCTCACTGGGAAGAGGAAGTGAAGAACCATCCTAAAAAGTATCATTTAACCATGAGTGGTCATACCCATGGGATGCAGTTCGGGATCGAAATTCCGGGTTGGTTCAAATGGAGTCCCGTTCAATACAGGTATAAACACTGGGCCGGAATCTACGAGGAAGCCGGAAGATACATTAATGTGAACCGTGGATTTGGTTTTCTTGCGTATCCCGGTCGCGTGGGAATATGGCCGGAGATTAGTGTCATTGAACTGAAAAAGGGCAGTAAACCCGCTTAATTACAAGAATTTCCTATATTTGATTAACACCGGCATAAGTGGTGAAAACCATAAGCTAAAATTAAATCCTGAATTATGTCAAAATTTGGTGAATTAGTAGACTTAAATATACCCGTTCTTTTGGATTTTTATACTGAATGGAACGAAGCCTCGGTAGCCATGCATCCAGTGTTGAGGGATGTTGCTGCGGCTTTGGGTGACAAGGCGAAAGTTATTAAAATTGATGTGGATAAGAATTCCCAGTTGGCTGAAGCGCTCCGAGTTAAAGGTCTTCCAACCCTAATGATCTACAAATCCGGGGAAATGAAATGGAGGCACAGTGGTGAGCAGGACGCCAATACTCTTATAGGTCTGCTTAAAGAGCATCTTTAAGACTCCTGAACTCGAACCCCTTTTCTTTATAATGTTCTAAGATCTGCGGAAGAATGATCTTCAGGTTCTTCATTGCTTTAATACTGTCATGGAGAACTATGGTGCTTCCAGGAACCGTATTATCAATTACATTCTTAAAACAGCTTTCTGCTGAAAATTCCGGGTTATAATCTCCACTAATCACATCCCAAATAACGATCTCATATCCCTGCTTTTTTAACGCTTTCGCCTGTGAATTTTTTATTTTCCCGTATGGAGGGCGGAAAAATCTAAAAGAGGGCTTATCCTTTTGGTTGTCTTCAGAGTCGGGATTGGAGGTATGATCTTTCATGGTTTCTTCAGCCAGAAAAGTATTTTCGATGTAGGTTGAAGTGGGGGTTTTCCAGCCATTAAAATGATTATAGGTATGATTGCCAATACAATGGTCTTCTTCCTGTATCCTTTGAAAAATTTCCGGATGGTTTTTCACATTCTCACCAATGCAAAAGAAGGTTGCTTTAGCATCATATTTAGCAAGAGTATCCAGGACCCAGGGAGTGACTTCTGGAATGGGCCCGTCATCGAAAGTAAGATAAATGGCATTTGTATGTTTTACCTTAGAGATCCTTCCCGGATAAAGCATTTTAAGGATGAGAGGATATTTCGCCCGGATATACTTCATGTCTGAATTGAATTGCGAGAATTTAATAAATAAAAAAGTCGGTTCACCTAAAGATAGTAAACCGACTTTTATAATCAATTGATTTTCAGTTATTCTTCCTCTACTGAATCTAAAGCAGTAGAGTCCAGATTAGTTTCAACCGGGGTTGCCCCATCCAGAGCCTCCATGATCTCCTCTTCAGGAGACATGACATCGGCATCCATTTCTTCATCTTCTCTGTAAAAATGCCTGAACAATTTCAGGTACTGGTTGAATTCTTCAGCTTTTTTTCTTGCTGTTTCACGGTCTCCGTAAGCCATCATCATATCAACCAGGCCACGATAACGTTCCATATCTGTAATGATGTCATCGGCATATCTGTACTGTCGGTCAACCTCCCAATTGCTGTAGAATTTTAGGTTCTCCTGATATTTTGAGGCAACTTTTTCCCAGATCTCACGTGCTTTTTGAGGCTGGTTAACTTCATAATAACCTGTAATGAAAGGTTCCAGTAAAGTGTAATATTCAAAATGCTCAACTGGCATATGTTTCATCCCAAGATCCAGGATCTCTCTGGCATGAATGGTATCACCTTCATTCAGGAGGTTTTCAGTAAGCCTGGCCAGGTTGCTTCTGTAGGTAATTGAATTTTTTCGGGTCTCCGGATCGTGGTAGATATCGTCAGATCCCATATTACCCCAATCCCAGTTCTTCACGATGTTGTACATCTTTTCAGTATTCACCCTACCCATATCGAATGGATTTCTAGGATTAAGAGGTGTGCGAATCGGTACTAATTTGTAGGTGACACCTTCCAGCTGAAGGTAATCCTTCATCCACAGATAATCGTCATCACCAAAACTTCCACCGGTGAAGTAGATAGGTCTCTCCCAGTTGTTATTCGCCAGGATATCCAGCATAAGTATTCTATTCTTATAGAGAACCTGGTCGCCAATCGCAATATCGATATGATCTACGATCTCATCAGCTTCAGATTCATCCACGATATTGTTTTCAAGAACGGTTTGCTTATTCACCGGAATTCGAACATATCGAGAAGGGAAGGTATTGATGAAAGTTCCGCTCTGTAATTCTGCCTGAGTACGAGGATCGTCATTTTCAACATAATTCATCCAGGTGCTTATAGGAATTGTATCCTGGGTAACTTCTCTTAAGAAAATAGCATCATTTTTACCATTATAGAACTCATTTTCCAGCTGAGATGGTAAGGCATCACTTTCGAATGCCTTGCGTTTCATCTGGTCTATATACCAGTCTGTTGCCAATAAGCTTGTGTTCACTATCCTTACATCGGTTCGGTACTTCTCAACTTGTTGTACGTACCAGAGAGCAAAGGTGTCATTATCACCAATAGTGAAGAGAATAGCATTTTCATCTACCGAATCCAGGTACATTTTAGCCATGGTTAAAGCAGTGTCTCTTCCAGAACGGTCATGATCATCCCAGTTTTCAGAAGCCAGAAGAACAGGAACGCAAAGTAAACTAGCCGCGATCACAACAGGAGCTGCGATCTTCGGACTTATAGCTGCTCGAAGTTTATCAAAAAGAGCATAAACACCGAATCCAATCCAGATGGCAAAAACATAGAATGAGCCTACAAGGGCGTAATCTCTTTCCCGTGGTTCGAATGGGCGTTCATTCAGGTATATTTTTAAAGCAATTCCAGTAAACAGGAAAAATACCATCAAAACCCAGAAATTCTTCTTGTCCCTTTTTAAATGGAAGACAAGTCCAATTAATCCAAGAATGAATGGCAGGAAGAAATAAGTATTCCTGGCCTTATTATTTTTAGCGTCAGAAGGCAATTCGTCCTGGCTGCCAATATGCATCTCATCTATAAAATCAATTCCGCTTATCCAGTTTCCATGAAGATCGGTGTATTTACCCTGAATATCATCCTGTCTACCGGTGAAGTTCCACATAAAATACCTCCAGTACATATAGCCTATCTGGTACTCTAAGAGGTAGCCAATATTAGAAGCAAAACTCGGTTTTTCAACGATTATATATTCGCTGAACTGCTGCAGGAAACTATGGTAATCTTCCATATCCCTTTCTCCTCTGGAGAACTGGTTCCTGAACTCATTCACGGCCTGTTGTAATCTTTCCTCTCCCTGGTATTCAGGTTTGATCTTGAAATCCAGGGGACCAGTAAACTCCATGTAATTTACAGCATGCTCGGTACTCCACATTCTCGGAAGTATGGCTTTATGATCGTCGTCCAGATTCTGCTTGGCATTTTTATAATCGTTAACGATCACATATTTACCCAGTTCTTCGTCCTTTTCATATTTAGGTTTGGCATCTTCATATGGGTTTTCAGCATCCAGCCCTGAATACATTTCAGACCATTGTGGTCCATAAAAAAGATGAGTTTCGCCGTATTGTTCACGGTTATAGTATGCTAAAAGTTCACGAGCGTTATCAGGACTGTTCTCGTTGATCACTGTAGGGGCATTACTTCTAATTGGGAGCATCACCCAGCTTGAGAATCCTATTAAAACAAAAAGAATACAAAGTAAAAGGGTGTTGTATTTATAAAGATTTTTCTTCCTGGTATAATTTATCCCGAAATAGAAGGCAGCAATTATTACGAGCAACGCGATAATGGTTCCTGTATTGAAAGGCATTCCCAGGCTGTTGGTGAAGAATAGTTCAGAAGCCGAGAAAAAAGTAAGTGTATAAGGTAGAAGCAGTTTAAAAATGAACATTAGTACCGCTACAACCACAATATTAGCGATGATAAAATTCTTTACGGTAACCTTTTTATAATTCTTAAAGAAATATAGGAACCCAATTGCCGGAAGGGTAAGTAGTCCCATAAAGTGAACCCCGAAGGAAAGTCCTATAACCAACGAGATCAAAATGATCCAGCGGTTGCCACGTGGGGTGAACATGTCACGTTCCCATTTAAGTCCTAAATAAAACATCACCGACATAAAGCAGGCGGCCATTGCATAAACTTCCGCTTCCACGGCATTAAACCAGAAACTATCGGTAAAGGCGAAGGCCAAGGAGCCTACCAGGGCACTTCCCAGAACGGCCATTTTTTTGCCATTGGTAAGTTTCGAGACAGGTCCGGCAACTTTTAATACCAGCATGCTAATAGACCAGAACATGAACATGATCGCTACAGCACTGGCAAATCCAGACATGAAATTCACCATCAGGGCAACCTGGCTTTCATCTGGAGCAAAGGTTGAGAAAAAGGCTCCCATCATTTGATAAAAGGGAGCTCCTGGTGGGTGCCCCACTTCAAGGTTCGCCGAAGTGGCAATATATTCACCGGCATCCCAAAAACTTGCCGTAGGTTCCAGAGTTAGCGTGTAAGTAATTAGAGCAATAACAAAAACCAGCCATCCGAGGATTTTGTTCCACTTGCCAAAGTTAAGATCTGTCATAAATATTAGCGTAGTTGTACTAAAGTGGCGAATTTAATAATAAAATGCTGAATGCTTTACAAACGACAGATAAATGCTTTTATTTTGGAAATAACTGAAAATGAAGATGGAGACGGATCGGGGTGAACAAAGGAAAATTTTTTCAGGAAAATTTCAGTAAAAAGTTTGTGTAGATTAAAGATTGTTTTAAATTTGCATCCGCATTTAAGCATTGGCCTATGGTGTAACTGGCAACACGTCTGGTTTTGGTCCAGAAGAGTCTAGGTTCGAGCCCTAGTAGGCCAACAAAAACCCAAATCGAAAGATTTGGGCTTTTTTTATTTATAGATTTAGTTTAGAAAAATTCATCTAGCCTTGCCGCTTTTATAAACTACCCTTTTCTTATTCTAAATTTCCTGCCCTATAGTAATTTTGAAAATTGAAATGATCTTATTTAACTAACAATAATTAATTAAATATTCATAGTATAAGAGGTTGTTTTTCCCCTTAACATTTGTATTAAGATTTTGTTTCTTTGTAGTACAATTAAAAACAGTATATGCCCTGGTATGTAATTCGTACAAAACCTCAGCACGAGATCAAATCGGCTAAAATTCTAGAAAATATTGGATTAAAGGTGTATTGTCCAGTTATAACCGAGCTAAGACAATGGAGCGATCGTAAGAGGAAGATTTCTACTCCGTTATTTAGAACCTATTTATTTGCAAATCTAGACGATAAAAACAGGAATAAGGTTTTCGAAGCTCCGGGAGTGCTTGGATTTTTGAACTGGTTGGGTGAACCTGCAGTAGCTAAAAATGAGGAAATTGAGGCGATACGATCCTGGATGAACAATGATAAGCTTGATGGCTTTGAAGTACGGGATTTGAACGCCGGGGATAAAGTGGAAATTAAAGCAGGACGTTTTACTAAAAAGGAGGCGATCATTAAGGAGGTTGGGAATAAAAAACTTAAACTGATCTTCCCTGATATTGGCTGGACCTTAACGGCCCGGATTCAGGATGTATTGTAGGTTGTTTCTTCACTATTTTATTTCTTACTTTTAGCTCATGAAAGGAATTATTCTTGCCGGAGGTTCGGGCACCAGGTTATATCCTATTACCAAGGGGGTTTCCAAACAGTTGCTGAGTATCTATGATAAACCCATGATCTATTATCCTTTGTCGGTATTGATGCTGGCTGGGATCAGGGAGATCTTGATCATTTCAACTCCCAATGACCTTTCCAATTTTGAAAAGTTGCTAGGGGATGGTTCAGATTTAGGGATGCAATTCAATTATGCCATTCAGGAAAAACCAGAAGGACTTGCGCAGGCTTTTATCATTGGAGCTGATTTTATAGGCGATGATGATGTAGCCCTGGTGCTTGGTGATAATATTTTTTATGGTCATGGTTTTACAGGTCTGCTAAAGAATTCCGTTAAAAATGTTCAGGAAGAAGGAAAAGCATCAATTTTTGGATATTATGTTAATGAGCCTGAAAGGTATGGTGTAGCCGAATTTGATAATTTCGGCAATGTCTTAAGTATTGAAGAGAAGCCGGAAAAACCAAAGAATAATTTTGCGATTGTGGGACTTTATTTTTTTCCATCTTCAGTAGTGGAAATTGCGAAAAAAGTCAAGCCGAGTGAGCGAGGGGAATTGGAAATAACTTCGGTGATCGATGCTTATTTGAAAAAATTAAAATTGAAAATGGAAATTCTGAGCAGGGGATATGCCTGGCTGGATACAGGCACCCATGAATCTATGCTGGAAGCTTCCAATTTTGTACATACAATTGAAAAAAGACAGGGTTTAAAGGTGGCATGTCTTGAAGAAATCGCATATAACATGGGGTATATTTCAAAAGAAGATTTATTGAAACTTGCAGAGCCTTTGAAAAAAAGCTCTTATGGCCAATATCTAATAAATAAGGTGGTAAAATGAAGGAGAAAGAAGAGATTATTCTTGTTACCGGAGGAGCTGGATTTATAGGCTCCAACTTTATCGAATATTATCTGGCTATATATCCTGATTCCAGGATTATTAACCTTGATCTTCTTACTTATGCAGGGAATCTTGAAAACCTTAGAGTTGTAGAAGAGCACCCGAAGTATACTTTTATTAAAGGTGATATTTGTAATCGAGATCTTGTTTCAAAGATTTTCAAGGATTTTAAGATAAATGCAGTGATCAACTTTGCAGCCGAATCTCATGTAGATAACTCTATTCACGATCCTGAGGTTTTCATTAGAACTAATGTGAACGGGACTTTCAATCTTCTTGATATCGCCTATAAGTCCTGGATGGAAGAACCTTTTAGGTATAAAAAGGAATTTGAAGGTAGTCGTTTTCACCAGATCTCTACCGATGAGGTATATGGTAGCCTGGGGGAGACAGGGCTTTTTACGGAAACTACCCCATATGCGCCGAATTCGCCTTACTCTGCAAGTAAAGCCAGTGCAGACATGTTGGTGAGAAGTTATCATCATACATATGGCTTAGATACGCTCATTACTAATTGTTCCAATAATTACGGGCCTAAACAGCATGACGAGAAACTGATCCCTACCATAATCAGGAAAGCATTAAGTGGAGAAAAAATTCCCATTTATGGGGATGGTAAAAACGTAAGAGACTGGTTGTTTGTTCAGGATCATTGCCGTGCGATCAACCTGGCCTTTAAAAAGGGACTGTCCGGTGAAGTATATAATGTTGGTGGGGATGGCGAAAAGAATAATATTGGTATTGCTAACATTATCTGTGAACACCTGGATGCGAAAAAACCTAAAACTTCCGGTAGCTATAAGGAACAAATAGAATTCGTAAAAGACCGACCAGGACACGACCGAAGGTATGCCATAGATGCCTCCAAAATAAAAACTGAACTGGGCTGGAAGCCGGAAGAAGATTTTGAAACCGGAATTGAAAAAACTCTGAAATGGTATTTAACTAATTTTAAATAGGCTGCTCAAGCAGGTAATTTTTCATTTTTTTTAAATCCTCAGGGCATATGGCTCTTTATTTCTTTCTATTTGTACGCTAGAGAGTTAAGTTATTTTGTTAGGTTTTAATTAACTTAAAAAACACAGTTATTAGCTTAATTTGGTGAGTATTCTTCAATGATTTTAGCCAAGCGAAACACTTTCGCTAAATAGTTTGAATTTTAAGTTAAAATTTTAACATCTGCTGTTTGGTGTTAACTTAAATTTCAGATTAACTTTGCCGGCTGAAAGAAACAACCTGAACTTAACCCTACTTATCATTTATCCTATTCATGCCCTTGATTAGGATTATCCACTCAGGTTTTATCAAAAATTTTTACGAGAGTTACCATATGTGACTCACGGCGGCGAAGCCCTGTTTTATTCCCAAAATTCAGAAAAATAATGAAAGATCAAATGGAAAATTATTTTGCCCATTCTTCGACAGTAATTGACGAAGGTTGTACCATAGGGAAAGGTGTGAAGATCTGGCATTTCTCTCACATTATGCCTAATTGTAAAATCGGCGCTCGATGTAATATTGGTCAGAATGTTGTGGTCTCGCCAGAAGTAGTTCTTGGTACTAATGTTAAGGTGCAGAATAATGTATCCATTTACACCGGGGTTATTTGTGAAGATGATGTGTTCCTTGGACCCTCTATGGTTTTTACTAATGTAATAAACCCCAGAAGCGCTGTAAATCGCAAGGCCGAATACGCTAAAACTATCGTTAGAAAAGGCGCTTCCATTGGTGCAAATGCCACTATAGTTTGTGGGAATGAGATTGGAGAATACGCGTTTATTGGTGCAGGGGCTGTAATTACTAAAGCAGTTCCAGCCTACGCGCTAGTAGTAGGTAACCCTGCAAAACAAATCGGATGGGTAAGCGAATACGGCCATAGGCTTGAATTTGATGAAAAAGGCTTTGCAATTTGTCCCGAAACAAAACAAAAGTACCAGCTTAAAGATTCGAAAATCACCAGGATAGAAGCATAGAGAGAAAGTTTCTAATCTAGAAATAGATACCTTCTTCCGAGCAATTATTCAATATTCCATAATCTAATTTCCAACAACTTAACCACCCACAAGTATGAAAAATTTTGCCCTTATTGGAGCCTCAGGCTATATAGCTCCTAGACATCTAAAGGCAATAAAAGACACCAACAATCTTTTACTTGCAGCACTGGATAAGTTTGATAGCGTAGGGGTCATGGATAGTTATTTTCCAGATGCAGAATTTTTTGTTGAAACCGAAAGATTCGACAGGCATATCGAAATGCTAAAGCATGAGCAAAATATATCCCCGGATTATTTTAGTATCTGTACACCAAATTATCTTCATGATTCTCATATAAGAATGGCGCTTAGGAGAGGGGCAGATGCCATCTGTGAGAAACCCTTAGTGTTAAATCCCTGGAACCTGGATGCGCTTGGGCGTATGGAACGCCAGACTGGTGGGAGAATATGGAATATCCTTCAATTAAGGTTGCACGAAAGTATCATTGAATTAAAAAAGAAGGTTGAAGCTACTCCAAAAGATAAGATTTTTGATGTTGACCTTACATATCTTACTTCACGTGGCAACTGGTATTACACTTCATGGAAGGGAGATAAAACAAAGTCAGGAGGAATTGCTACAAATATAGGAGTGCATTTCTATGATATGCTGGGATATATTTTTGGGAAATTAAAAAGGAATGATGTCCATGTTCATACCCATGATAGAGCAGCGGGATATCTGGAATTTGAAAGGGCCAGGGTTAGATGGTTTTTATCTATCAATTATGATGTACTTCCTGAAGAAATCAAGATCAGAGGTCAAAGGACTTTTCGTTCTATTACGGTTGAAGATGAGGAGCTTGAATTTAGTGGGGGGTTTACCGATCTGCATACTAAGGTTTACGAGGATATTTTAAACGGAGGAGGCTATGGTCTGGAAGATTCAAGGCAGGCCATTGAAATTGTCCATGACATTAGGAATGCTGAAGTGATAGGATTAAAAGGAGATTACCATCCTTTTGCGGCTAAAGAAAAGGCGGTGCATCCTTTCGAAAAAAAGCTTGATGAGTTTTATCAATCATAAAGGTTGCTGTTTAAATTAAAGCAGGATTGATCAAAAGAATAAGGGAAATATTTAGTAATAGGAGTGCGAGAACATTGATAAATAATTTCTTTTCTCTCTCTTCCATGCAATTAGTAGGGATGCTGTTGCCACTGGTTACATTGCCTTATATTTTGAGGGTCCTAGGATTTGAAAAATATGGGATAATTGTTCTGGCTTCTTCATTAGTTGCATATTTTCAGTCGGTAACTGACTTCAGTTTCAAGATCACGGCTACCAGAGATGTGGCGAAATTCAGGGGGAATCCTAGAAAACTAAACCTGATCTACAGCAGGGTTCTTACGGTAAAATTGATTCTTCTCTTATTTTCTTTTTCAATTATAACCACTGTAGTTTTCCTGTATGCTCCGTTCTGGGATGATAGACTGATATTTTTCCTTTCTATGCCATTATTGTTGGGACATGCCTTGTTCCCCGACTGGTTTTTTCAGGGTATAGAAAAAATGAAGTATATATCCTTTCTGGATATAGGAATAAAGCTATTCTTTACTTGCTGCATTTTTATATTCGTAAAAAAGCCAGGTGATTTCTGGATCTATCCTCTGCTGTACAGCGGAAGCTATATCATGGCTGGGTTTATAGGACAGCTAATTCTTGTAAGAAACTTTAATTTAAGATTTATTTGGCTAAAGCAGGCCAGGATAAAAAATGTACTTCTTGATAATTATCCAGTGTTTGTCAACCAGTTTGTGCCAACCCTTTATAATAATTCCACAACTTTCCTTTTAGGAATATTTGGAACTTCGATTATGGTAGGAAATTATGCGGCAATTAAAAGAATCGTAGATCTAGCGGTGAGACTCTTAAGTATAGTGTCCAGGGTGTTTTTTCCATTACTTAATAGGAATCGCGATGCATTTGTGCGTTATCGCCAATTGGTTTTATCGGTTTCGATTGCTCTGTGCCTGCTCATTCTTTTGAGTAGTAAATTAATATTCTGGTACCTGAATATCGATTATTCGAATGCTGTGTATGTTCTTCTCGTTTTAGTGATTGGAATTATTGGCTATTCTGTATACGACATCTACGGCTTAAATTATTTTATAGTACGTCGAGAGGATAAACTGGTGATGAGCAATACCCTAAAAGTCTCATTTGCTGGATTTTTATTGGCCTTTCCATTGGTCTATTATTTCGGGATTTTAGGAGCGGCTATAAATTTAAGCCTTGCCCGAATTCTTCTGGGAGGTGGGATTTATTACAAATATCACTTTAGAAAACTAAATCCGTTAAAATCAATTAAGGTTTAGAAAATTGAAAGCTGCGAAGTTAGATAAGTTCTTTTTTTTCAATTTTATCCTGATCTATTTTATCTATATAGGTCTGGCTGGAATTGTATTCCCTAAGCAAGGAGCGGTTTCCGTAGTGGTTCCTGGTCTCGCCCTGCTGTTTATACTTAGAATGATATTTAAAAGTGATTTCTACAAATTTTCACTGTGGATATACAGTTATATAGCATTCCTAGGCTTATTAATTCTCTTCTCGTCAGATGTATTTGCTTCATTTAAAACCTTTTTAAAGGTAACCATGACCTTTATGATACTTCCTGTGTCATTTCAGATAGTAAGGAATTTTCAATTATTTAAAAGAATGAATCTCACATTTATTCTTTTGATGATCCTGTATCTGATCAATTTTATCGTCATGAACTCGCTTGGGATTTCCTTTAAAGGGTATGGGGATGATATTACCACAGGAAACATATTTAGTGAAGGATTAAACGCAATGGCATACGCCCTGATAATTTTGCCCGTGATTTTATTCTTTTTCAATAAAAGAAAGTGGTGGATCATTCTTTTAGGGATTGTTGTATTTGTGACCTTGGTTGTATCCTTAAAGAGAATATCCATCTTAGCGGTATTAACAGGATATATGATTCTTTTCTTCTCCCTGAAGAAGAAAAAGAAGTTAATAAAGGGCGGTGTCGCAATTCTTGCTCTGCTAATATTTTCATTTCCACTTTATTCTGAAACACTCAGCGAGCAAATTGAAAACAGGAGCAATAGATTCCAGGCGAATTCTATTGAGAAGGAAGGAAGGTACAGGGAAACAATTATTGTATTTGATCAGATATTCTCATTTAAAGATGTGCCTTATAGTATTTTCGGAAAGGAATTATTCAATTCACCGGGAACATACGGTACAGCAAGTGATTGGAACGGTCGCCAATTGCATTCCGACTATAATGTGTTGTTACATGGTTCTGGGCTATTAGGAATAACCTTATACTTTTTAGTTCAGGGAGTTATTTTAATGACTTTCATACGTTATAAAAGAAAGATTTTAGGACTCAATGGATATTCAAAGAAACTTGATTACCTGAATGCCACATTTTATGCCGTATTTTTATTGTCTTTCGTTATTTCACTATCCGGTGGAATAAACGGTGTAATATTCAATGTTTTGAGGTATAGTTTTCTGGGTTCTGTTCTTGGCTTATATTATTCGATACTCAAAATGCCAGATGCTAAGTCCTATCTTATTAAAAACCTGGAGAATTAAGTCTTCTAAATGAAAATTTACTGCTTAAAAGATTATAAAGGCAATTTTTTATCTCGATACGATTCTGAAGTTTACCGGTCTGGGATGGATAAAGCTGCGCTGAAGGAATATTTTCAGGAGATTGGTGTCGAAATTGAGTTCCTGTTCTTTTCAGAAGTGCAGAATTTCGATGCTTCTTTCTGGATGGGCCAATATGTGCTTTATACATCCAGTGAAGATCATAATCTGTCTTATAAAAGCTACATCGAGGATATAGTTTATTATTTAGAATTGAATGGCGCAAGGCTAATTCCAGAATTCAGGTACCTAAAGGCAAATAATAATAAGGTCTTTATGGAACTTTTAATCAAATCGATAGTTCCTCAAACTAGGCAGATCCTTAAAAATAAAATCTTTGGTTGCTATGAGGAGGTTCAGTCTCAGTTTGAAGATTTGCAATATCCGGTAGTCTTTAAAAAAGCTGCAGGAGCTATGAGCAAAGGAGTGGGAGTATCCTCAGATAAAACGGAATTATCTTCCAGTATAAAGCAGATTTCAGGGACTAAGAATTTTATTCTGGATCTCAAAGACAGGTTAAGAGCAATAAAACATCCAGGATATCAATTAGAAAGTAAGTACCGAAATAAATTTATTTTACAGGACTTCGTTCCTGGACTGGACGGTGATTTTAAGGTGTTGATCTTTGGCACTAAATACTATGTTCTAAAAAGGGGGTTAAAAAAGGATGATTTCAGGGCTAGCGGAAGCGGGATCAAAGTTTTTGAAAGAGAACTGCCAGACGGTCTATTAGAATATGCCAGTGAGATTTTTAAAAAAGTTAATCTGCCTATTATCAGCATGGATATTGCTTTTAACGGAAGCGATTTCTTTTTAATCGAATTCCAGGCAGTTCACTTTGGCACCTATACCCTAATGCGATCTGATCATTATTGGCTTGAAAAAGAAAATGGATTTGAACTGGTAAATAGCAAGAGTAATCTGGAAGAAGAATACGCTTCTTCCATCGCAAACTTCATTAAGTCCTAATGAATATCCTTTTTGTTAGTAGTGGTAATTCGTCCAATGGGATTTCACCAATCACCTTCAATCAGGGGGTATCTCTGAAAAAGGAGGGGAGTATTGTGGAATACTTTCTTATTAAAGGTAAGGGAGTTTCAGGCTATATTGCTTCAATTCGTAAACTCCGAAAACATTTAAAAAATAATAATTACGATATCGTTCATGCGCATTATTCTTTAAGTGGGATGGTAGCAGCACTGGCAGGAGCGAAACCCTTGATAGTTTCGCTAATGGGAAGTGATGTAAAGACTAAAGGCAATTCAAAAAAGGGGATATATCTTTTTGCCAGGTTTTTCTGGGATTCAGTAATAGTGAAATCTCATGATATGAAAGAATCATTGGATTTTAAGAACATCCCGATAAGTATTATTCCAAATGGGGTTGATTTTGACCGGTTCAAAGTGTATGACCGGAAAATATGCCTGGAAAAAACCAAATGGGATAATACAAAATCACATATTCTGTTTGCTGCCGATCCGGCCCGACCTGAAAAAAATTTCAGCCTTGCAAAAGAGTCATATGGTTTACTCGAAAATGGATCATTAGAAATGCATTACCTGAATGATATTTCCAATGAAGAAGTGCCATTTTATTTGAATTCGGCCGATGTTGTTTTATTAACCAGTCTATGGGAAGGATCTCCCAATGTTATAAAAGAAGCTATGGCCTGTTGCCGCCCAATTGTATCAACCGATGTGGGAGACGTTAAAGATGTAGTAGGAGGAACTACTGGCTGTTTTATAGCAGATTTCAATGGGAAAGATGTCGCCCTGAAAATCGAAAAGGCGTTTCAGAAAAACAAGACTTCCGGAAGAGAGGATATTGCTTATTTGGAATCTTCTGTGATAGCACAAAAGCTTCTAAACCTATATAAGGCTATTAAAAATTGATGAGAATACTGTTTTACTTCGGGCATCCGGCCCAGTATCTTTTTGCACGGGCTACCATAAAGCGCCTGTTGAAGAAGCCTGGTTTTGAAGTCCAAATTTTAATCAAGACAAAGGATGTGCTGGAAGATCTTTTAAAGGCCGACCAGCTTTCATATATCAATATTTTACCTCAGGAAAGAGGTAGCTCGAAACTACAGATTGGATTAAGCCTAATTAAGAGAAATTTCAAGATTCTTCCAAAGATTATAAAAAATCGTCCTGATCTAATGATCAGTACCGATGCCTCGATCGCACAGTTAGGCAATATGCTCCATATTAATTGTATTAGTATTACAGAAGATGATTACGAGGTGGTAAAGACGCTTGGAGATCTAACCTATCCATTTACTAAACATATTTTATGCCCAGAGGTATGTGATGTGGGAAAATGGAAAAATAAAAAGGTAGGCTATAGCGGTTATATGAAGTTAGGGTATTTGCATCCAAATGTATTTACTCCAGAAGAATCTGTTAAGGAAAAATACAAGCTAGCAGGCAAGTATGTTATCATAAGGCTAGCTAAGTTAACTGCCCACCATGATTTTGGAATCAAAGGAATAAATAAAACCTTGTTGGGTCAGTTGTTGAAAATGATCGAAGAAAGTGGTTCACAACCTTATATTTCTGCGGAAGGTGATCTTCACAAGGATTTAGAAGTGTACAAGCTCAATATCGCACCACAAGATATGCATCACATACTGGCTTTCTCATCATTATTGATCTGTGATAGTCAGAGTATGAGTGTTGAAGCTGCAATGCTGGGAGTGCCATCCATAAGATATAGTGATTTTGCCGGAAGAATATCGGTGCTCGAAGAGCTTGAACATAAATACGAACTAACCTATGGATTCCGGGTTGGAGATGAAAAATCGATCATAAATAAAATTTCAGAGGTTCTCAGTTTAGAAAATATGACTGAGCTATATCAGGAGAAAAGGAGAAAAATGCTTAGTGAAAAAATAGACGTCACTTCATTTTTAGAATGGTTCATATCTGATTATCCAAAAAGTGCGGAAATGATCAAGACCAAACCTGATTATCAAAATCGTTTTATATGTTAAAAATACTTACAATAGTAGGTGCCCGACCGCAAATTATAAAAGCAGCAGCTTTAAGCAGGGCTATCCGTGAAGATTATTCAGAAACTATTGAAGAGGTGATCGTTCATACCGGGCAGCATTATGACGAGAATATGTCTAAAATCTTTTTCGAAGAACTACAGATACCGGAACCAAATTATAACCTAAACGTAGGTTCAGGGTTACATGGCGCCCAAACAGCAGCAATGATCCAGGGAATTGAAAATGTTTTGAATGATGAAAATCCCGACTGTATAATCTTATATGGAGACACTAACTCAACCCTGGCCGGAGCAATAGCTGCCTCAAAAATTCATGTTCCGGTGGTTCATATTGAAGCTGGCTTGAGGTCTTTCAATAAAGCTATGCCGGAGGAGATCAATCGTATCATGTGCGATCATGTTTCTACTTATTTGTTCAGTCCTACAAAAACCGGATATCAGAATTTATTAAAGGAAGGCTTTAAAGAAAATATCAATGACGCTAACATTGATAATCCGGCTGTTTTCCATTGTGGTGATGTGATGTATGATAACTCACTTTATTTTTCCAGGATCTCAGATGAGAAATCTGATATCATCAAAGATCTGGAACTTGAGAATAAAGAATACGTACTGGTTACCGTGCATAGAAACAATAATACAGATGATCCTCAAAGGTTGTCTCAGATTTTCGATGGGCTCATTGATATTGTGAAAGAATTCAAAATAAATATTGTTTTGCCTCTTCATCCAAGAACCAGGGAAAAACTTAAAAGCCTTACTGAAGAAGTTTTAGAGTTCATTCAAAATAATGAGCATTTTAAAATTGTTGATCCTGTTTCCTTTTTAGACATGATTCAACTGGAAAAGAGAGCTGAGTTAATAATCACAGATTCGGGAGGTGTTCAAAAGGAGGCCTATTTTTTTAAAAAACCGGCCCTGGTAATGAGAAAGGAGACCGAATGGGTAGAGATCATTGAAGCAGGTGCAGGTGTTTTGATAGATTCAGAAAAAGAATTGATGAAGAAATCCTTCAGCAAATTTTATAAAGCTGAGATCGATTTTCCTCAAATCTTTGGTAATGGAAAGGCTGCAAACTTTATCTGTGAACGATTAATCTCTAACCACTCTTCCTAAGTGGTCTGAAGATAATGCCACTTTTTAAAAGTTTCCATAAAATTCATTCAGAATATATGATAAATAGTTTTGTGTCTAACCCTGAATTTATTTCTCCAAGGTATCCAGAGTTTCAATTTCGAGATAGCTCATATACCCGTGAAGTAAAAACCGAACTGCAGAATAATTGCAAAGTAGTTGAGGATACTTCTATTTCTGAATTAGAGAAATTAGATGGGACCTATGATGAAATTATATTTGAAGAGCGACTGAACAACGTTCGCTACCTGAATAAATTTCTTTCTACAATCAATTCTAAACTTGAGCCTGGCGGAAGTCTTATCGGGAAGTTTGAAGAATATAATTCAAGGAAATCTAGACTGCTAAATAATAGAATCAAACCTTTCACCTATTTAATTCATGGCGGAGATATCCTTGTAAACAGGGTTCTTCCAAAATTACCTCTTTCCAAAAATGTTTATTACAGTGTTACCAAGGCAAAAGGAAGAGTTCTCTCCAAAGCCGAAGCTTTCGGAAGATTGTATTCCTGTGGTTTTGAAATTACCAAGGAATATGAAATAGGAGAGGAGACCTATTTTATTGCAAAAAAAGTAAAAGAGCCTCTTGTCAATGTTCGTCCTAATTTTGGACCTCTTATTATTCTGAAGCGAGTTGGTAAAAATGGGAAGCCTATTAAAGTTTACAAGCTTAGAACCATGCATCCTTATTCTGAATATTTACAGGATTATGTATATCAAAAAAATGACCTGCAGAATGGAGGGAAATTCAATAATGATTTCAGGATTTCGAAGGAGGGTAAAATCTTTAGAAAGTTCTGGTTAGATGAATTTCCAATGTTCATAAATCTTATTAGAGGAGATATAAAGCTTGTTGGTGTAAGGCCTTTAAGTAAGCATTATTTCAATCTTTATACCAAAGAACTTCAGGATAAAAGAACAAGAACGAAACCAGGGCTTTTGCCACCGTTCTATGCAGACATGCCGGAAACACTCGAAGAAATTATAGATTCAGAATTAAAATATTTAGAAGAATATAGTAAAGCCCCTCTAAGAACAGATGTAAAATACTTCTGGCTGGCCTTCAAATCTATTGCATTCAAAGGAGCAAGAAGTAAGTAAAACCCCAAAAGAACAATAATTAAAAAATGAAATACCCCAGATTCTCCATGCCGATGTTTCTAACATTTCTGGCATCAATTATTTTAACTTCCTGCGTATCTCGCAAGGAAATTGTTTACTTCCAGGGGCTTGATGAAGCAGAAAATCATTTAGATAAAAATGTCAACTCAAGTCTGAATATCAAACCTAACGATCTTTTAACCATAAGCGTTTCTGCTACAGAACAGGAGGCTGCCCTGCCTTTTAATCTTCCAGTGGTTGGAGTACCACAGGGTGGTGCCGAGCTCGGTGGACTTTCTGTAAATGGAAGGCAGCAGTTGCAGACCTATCTCGTAGATTCTGATGGAAACATCGAATTCCCGGTCCTGGGAACTGTTGAGGTAGCCGGACTTACACGTCAGGCGCTTTCTGCTAAATTGAAAGGTGAAATAACCGAATATGTTCAAAACCCTATCGTAAATGTACGCCTGGTAAACTTCCAGGTTAGTGTTTTAGGTGAAGTAAACATGCCTGGAACCTTCGATATACGGGATGAATACCTAAGTCTTCCGAAAGCCTTGGGATTTGCTGGAGATCTTACGATTTACGGTAAAAGAGATAATGTGCTAGTGATGAGAGAAGAAAATGGTAAAAAGGTTCATGAGTACCTTGATCTCACAGACCCGGGAGTAGTGAATTCACCATTTTATTATTTGCAGCAGAATGATGTTGTTTATGTAGAGCCCAATGGCGCTCAAATACAATCTGCTAGCTATAACCGTAATGCAGGAGTTTATATCTCTATCGCTTCAGTTTTAATTTCATTAGCCGTTTTAATTACAAACTAATATGTCACAACAGAATCAAACAATCCCTCCGTTGGAAGATGAGATTGATATGAGAGAAGAACTTGAAAAGTACATCAAGCGCTGGCCCTGGTTTTTGGTTGGTGTAATCGTATGCCTTTGTCTAGCTTTCATATATCTAAAAGTAGCCTCTCCAACATATCATACTGTCACCAGCATAATCATTAAAGACCAGGAAAGAAAAGGACCATCTTCAGAAATGGCTGCTTTTGCCGATATGGGCTTTTTTAGTGGAATGGGAGCTAATTCTATCGAGAACGAGATAGGTATTTTAAGTTCTAAGCGAATCATGAGCAATGTGGTAAAGGAGCTTAATCTTAATGTCACCTATTTTAATGAAGATGCTATTCAGAGTCCGGAACTATATTTAAACTCCCCATATTTAGCCCAGATTCTGCAGCTAAACGACCGAAAACTAGCCATGTTTTCTAACGACGGTGCAAATCAGTTTATAGTTCGAAAAATTTCTGAAGAACAATTTGAGCTTATTAATGCGGAAACTGAAGAGGTTTTTAAAGGAAAATTTGGGCAGCCACTGGGAATTCCTTTTGCTGATATTATTGTCAATAAAAATGAAGATTATATTACTTATGAAGAGAATGAACTCCCTACGGTAAAGATCCAGTTTTCTAATCTAGAAACCGTAGTGATGAACTATCGGGAGAAACTGCAAATCGATCAAAATGATAAAAACTCAAGTTTAATTCAATTGAGTTTGGATGATGCCGTAAAGGAAAAAGCTCAGAATATTCTCGATCAATTGGTTTATGAATACAATCGTGAAGCTATAGAAGACAAAAACCTGGTAGCCAGAAATACCGCAAATTTTATAGATGAGCGGCTTCAAATTATAAATCATGAACTGGATTCTGTCGAAATTGGTAAGGAAGATTTTAAAGAAGAAAATCGCCTCACAGATATTGAAGCAGAATCTGAAATGTTCATTGAGAATGTAAGTGAATTTAATAAGCGTCAGCAGGAAGTAGGAACTCAATTAGAGTTGGCCAATACCATGATCGATTACTTGGAAAGCGATTCAGGTTCAGATCTATTACCAGCAAATCTAGGAATTGAAGAAGAATCTGTAAACTCAAGCATTCAAGAATACAATAATCTGGTACTAC
Source organism: Christiangramia lutea (assembly GCF_022489035.1). Taxonomy (GTDB): domain Bacteria; phylum Bacteroidota; class Bacteroidia; order Flavobacteriales; family Flavobacteriaceae; genus Christiangramia; species Christiangramia lutea. The sequence continues at coordinate 493,733 of NZ_JAKVTV010000001.1, read as the reverse complement.
AGAGAAATCGTATTCTTAGCGCTTCTACTAAGAAAAACCCGATCGTAGTTAGATTGAATAATCAAATCGAACAAATTCGGGGAAATGTGCTATCAAGTTTTGAGCGGTTAGAGTCTAATTTAAAAGTAGCTCAACAGGAACTTCAAAGACAGGGATCGGTGATTAATTCAAAAATATCTGCAGTTCCTGGTAAAGAAAGACAGTTTAGAGGAATTGAAAGGCAGCAGAATATAAAGGAATCTTTGTATTTATTTCTGCTTCGAAAAAGAGAAGAGAATTCATTAAGCTTGGCAGTAACGGCTCCGAAGGCTAAAATCGTGGACAGGGCTTACAGCTCGATCACCCCGGTATCCCCTAAACCAGCGATCGTTTTTCTTGTCGCCTTGATTTTAGGAGTTATATTTCCTTTTCTTTTTATTTATGTAAAGACTTTATTTAGTAATAAGGTTAAAAGCAGAGATGACATCGAGAAACAAACCAGGGAAATACCAGTAGTCGGTGAAATTCCGAACGTAAGTAAAAAAGATAGTGAGATGGTTCTGAAAAATGATCGCAGTGTTCTGGCTGAATCGTTCAGAATATTACATACGAACCTTCAATATCTTATGGGAAATTCTACAAACAAGGTAGGTGGAAATTCAATTTTTATTACTTCTACAGTAAAGGGTGAAGGAAAAACGCTGGTTTCGTTTAACATTGCTGCTACTTTAGCCAATACTGGAAAGAAAGTTTTGCTGGTAGGAGCAGATCTTAGAAATCCTCAATTACAACGATTTGAAAAGGATGCACGGGAGCATATTGGTGTGAGCGATTATCTAGCTAATAATAATTTAAAATTGAAAGATCTTATAAGAGAGTCTAAAACAGAAAATCCAAATCTTCAATTATTGCCTTCTGGTACTATTCCTCCTAACCCTTCAGAGTTATGGAGAAGGCCAAAAACTAAAGAAATGTTTGAAGAGCTTGAAGCTATGTACGATTATGTGATCGTAGATACCGCTCCATCATTACTGGTTACCGATACGTTCCTAATCAATAAGTTTGCAGATCTTACTCTATATGTAGTGCGGGCTGATTATACCGAGAAAAAACTGCTTCAGTTTGCGATCGACTCTAATGATAATGGCAAATTCCATAATTTAAGTTTTGTATTGAACGATGTAAAGCTGGCTAATTTTGGATACGGAAACAAGTATGGATATGCATATGGAGAGGAGAAGAAATCATTTCTGAAAAGAATCCTGAATAGGGCAGCAATTTTTTAATATAGGTATTTTAAATTTTTAAGATTATTTAAATCATAATTTAAAAGCTTAAAATCTTTTCACGGGTTTTAAGCTTTTTCATTTTTAATTCATCAAAATTTGAAACTCAAATATTTCTCTTTTTTAATATTTGCTTTTTTATCGTTGAAATCATTTTCTCAAATTGAATTTTCTGGAGATATCCATTTAACTGGTTTTTACTCCAGTGAAGATAACTTGCCGTTTTGGATGTACACAAACCAGCGGGGAAGGGTCTCTAAAGATACAGATTTTTCCGGTTGGATTACAGGTAGGATGAATTATGAAATTTCCAGTGAAACCAGTTTGGAAATGGGGGTCGGATTTATTTATCAGAATGGCTATTTGAATAATGATTATATCGATGAACTATATCTGGATTTCCAAAATTCCTGGATTCAGGTTATTGCTGGTAGAAAACAACAAAAAGAATTATACGGTGGTTTAAGTGCCACGAACGAGAATATGGCCTGGTCGCTTAATGCAAGACCATTGCCAGGAGTTCGGTTTCATAGTTTAAGACCAGTTTATTTAAATAAAAAGCAAAGCCTGGGAATAGAATTTTCATGGGAAGAATACTCGATGGGTGCCGACAGGTACGTGAAAGGAACACGTTTACATACAAAGCGTTTGTACTTTATTTCAAATTTAAAGAAAGGCTGGCAGCTAAAATTGGGAATCAGGCATTTTGCTCAATGGGGTGGAACATCTCCCAGATGGGGTAAACAACCTACAGGTTTTAAAGATTACTTAAAAATTGTTGCTGGAAGAGAAGGCGGGGCGGAGTCAACACCAGGTGATCAAATAAATGTTATTGGAAGTCATTTGGGGACATATGAACTCTATCTAAATAAGAATTTTAGAAAAGGCGAACTTAAAATAATTTATAATCACTTTTTTGAAGATGGTTCCGGTAGCAGATTTGAAAATTTTCCCGATGGTCGATATGGCGTTTTTTATTCTTCTGAAGATGATGGTTCGATACTGAAATCTATAATGTATGAATTTTTTTATACAAAAAACCAAAGCCAAACAGCTCCATACTTATTTGACTACTATTTTATGAATGGTGTTTACGCTTCAGGATGGACCTATCAAAACAGAGTTGTTGGATTACCCTTACTTACCACCAATTATTACGAAGATTATCCTCCAGGTATACAAAATATTAGGGTTGGTAATAATTCAATAATTGCGCACCACTTAGGTCTTGCAGGAAAGTTTTTAAAGAAGTTTCCATATAAGCTACTAATGACCTATCGTAAAAATTATGGTCACTATCGAAATAAGGGATATGAAGGTTACGATTATTTTCCTGCAGATGATCCCAGGGGCTTAGTGAAATTAGACAAGAATGTATTTTCAACCAGATTAGATATAGATATTCCTTTTGATTTTGCAAATCTAAGTTTGATTTTAGGAGGTGATTTTTCAAAAAGTCAGAATGTGATTGGAACTGGTTTGAGTCTTTCCAAGGCTTTTTAGTTTCGATTAAGTCAGAATGTAAATTTAAGCCCGGTTGAAACCGGGCTTTTTTTATGTGTTTAGTGTTAATACTGAAACCAATAGGTTGGCTGTTCGAAATTATTTAAACTATATTTACCATCCCTAAATCTAGTTGCCATTTGAAAAAATGGTGAATTAAAGTGAATGACCCTGATATGAGCCCTACTTCTTCCAGGAAACCAAAATTGGTTGGTCTGCTGGCAGCAATTTTCTTCTTTGCGCTGGGATTCTTCATGCTTTGGCAGCGCTACCAGATCCTTCTCGAAACCAGGGATAGAGAAATGACCGGAATTATAAATGTGGTAGAAAAGAATATAGACCAGTCTTTAAAATACAGTTATTCCGCAGCTCTTTCGCTTGCTCTTCAGATAGACCGGGATGGTAAGATCAAGGATTTTGAAAGGATCGCTTCAGAACTGGTAGATGAAAATCCAAATATTGATGCGGTGCAAATGGTTCCGGCCGGGGTGATCTCCCAGGTTTATCCCTACGAGGAAAACAAGGATGTGATTGGATATAATATTTTAAAAGATCCAACCCGAAATCAGGAAGCTTATATAGCTATTGATAGTCGAAAAATGTTCTTTGCAGGACCGCTTGAATTAAGACAGGGCGGTTTGGCGATCGTGGGACGACTTCCCGTTTTTATTGAAAATGAATTTTGGGGCTTTTCTGCAGTGCTTATAAAATTTAAAAATCTTATAGATCAATCGGGGGTTGAACAGCTAGCTACAGATAAATATCGATTCCAGTTTTCTAAGATTGATCCCGTGGGTGGAAAAGAAGAATTCTTTCTGGGTGATTCCAAGAACCTGGATAAATCCTATTCAGAAGAGATATTAATGCCAGATGGTGACTGGAGGATCTACATAATTCCCACAGAGCCCCATCAGCCTTTAAATGCTGTAATTCCCGTAGCTTTTCTAATTCTCTTAATGTCGGCTGCCCTGGGATGGATTATTTATAATACCATGAAGCAACCAGCAATTCTAGCGGCAAAAGTCAGGAAACAGGCTGGAGAGCTTGCAAAAAGTGAACTTCAGTTCAGGGCTATCTTTAACCAGGCGGCTATTGGAATGGCCAGAGTAGACTCCAATTCCGGACTTATCCTTGAAACCAATAAAAAGTTTCAGCAATTACTGGGATATTCAAATTCTGAACTGGTGTATATGGAACATACCAATATTTCATATTCTGAAGATAAAGACGAGAATATTCAGCTTATGAATAAGTTGAGAAACACTGAAATAAGAGAATATAATCTCAAAAAAAGGCTGGTTAGGAAAGACGGAGAGATCATCTGGATAAAATTGAATGTTTCTGCGTTATGGTCTGAAGGGGAAAAAGCCACCTCGCATATTGCTCTGGTAGAGGATATTTCGGCCCGGGTTAAGGCACAGAAAGAACGAGCCGAAAATGAAAGACGTTTTCGATCACTAGTTGAGAATTCGAGTGAAGTAATTCTAATTATCGACTCCAATGGTTTTACAAGATATTCTTCACCATCTCTTGAAAGAATCACGGGATATAAGGAGCTGCTTGTTGCCGAAAACGAGATCTTTTCTCTTATTCATCCGGCAGATTCTTCCATCCTTATTGAGAAATTCAAAGAGTGCCGGGATAATCCCGGAGTTGCATTTCCAGGTATTAAAATGAGGCTTCAAACAAAATGCGTGAAATATATCTGGGTGGAAGCTACCATAACCAATCTTACCCTCGATAAAAGTATTGGTGGTTATGTGGTTAATTTCAGGGATATTACTGGAAAGCAGGAAGCAGAATTAAATCTGGTAAGATCTTATGATTTTGTGATGGAGCAGAACAAAAGATTATTGAATTTTGCTTATATCGTTTCTCATAATCTCAGGTCACACTCCAGTAACCTGGAGTCCATTCTTGAATTATATGGCATTGAAGAATGTGAAAAGGAAAGGAAGAATTATATTTCTCTCCTGCATAATGTTTCCAGGAATTTAGATGAATCTCTGCATGATCTTAATGAAGTGGTGTCCATAAATAATAATCTTGATATCAATGTGGAAACCCTGCAGGTCTCAGATTATCTTGAAAAGACATTGGAGGTGCTGCAATTGCAGATCAAAAGGAAAAACGTAAGAATAAAATCGCAGGTGCCTCAGGATATGAAGATCATTTTTAATGCCTCCTATTTGGAAAGTATCTTGCTGAATTTTCTAACGAATGCTATCAGGTACAGCCATCCAGATCGTGATCCCGAGATATCTGTTAAGGGCTATATGCAAAATTCATCCTGGGTTTTGGAGATTTCTGATAATGGGATTGGAATAGACCTGAAAAAGCATGGAGATAAAGTATTCGGGCTTTATAAAACCTTCACAGATCGAAAGGATTCAAGGGGAGTTGGTCTATTTATTACCAAGAATCAGATAAATGCCATGGGAGGAAAGGTGGCTGTAGAAAGTGAACCCGGAATTGGATCAACCTTTAAAGTTTTATTCAAATGATAAAAAGTGTTTGGGTTATAGATGATGATGAGATTTATCAGATGATTATTAAAAAACTGATAGGCAGATCTCAAGCTTTTGACGAAGAACATTACTATAAATGCGTGCTCGATGTATTTAAAGACCTGGAGAGTCCAGATTTCCAATTGCCAGACGTTATTTTTCTGGATATAAATATGCCGCAGATGGACGGCTGGCAATTTATAGAAAGGTTGAGGGAGCTATGTCCAGATCTTTCTGCAAAATGTAATATTTATATTGTCTCTTCTTCTATCGCCTATTCAGATAAGGAAAGAGCAAAGAAGTATCCTGAAATTTCCAATTTTCTATCGAAGCCTGTTTCTGTAGAAGTTATTACAGAAATAGCAGAGGCTGTAAATAAGAAAACCCGGTGTAGGGACCAGGCTTAGATTAGTAGTTAGTATCAAGAATTTAAAATTCTTTAGGCTGCTGAAATTACATTATAATGAATCAGTAGACTTTGGTAAAAGAACAGACTTTTTTCGTCATTTTTAAGACAGGACTTTAAAAAGCGTTCTATATCCTGACATTCAAAAGTGATATTAGTGTATTTTTTCTGACCTACCGGAAGCTTAAGATCTATTGTTTGTTCAGTATAATTAATAGTAACATGCTTAGCTTCGAAATACTTCTTAATGATGGCGCGGTGCATCATCTGGAAATTTGAATTTTCCAAGTCTTTATTAGAAATACTGTAGGATATAAGATTTTTGACTTCGTCAAGGATCTCAGGTGAAGTAATTCTTTTCATAGTTTTCTTTTTCATCATTACTGAGCCGCTAAGTTACTATCAGACAGTATAAAAGCTGTTAAAGAAATTGTAATACTTTCATCCTTAATAAAGATTTAACTTCATGCTGATTTTTCTAAAGATTACGTGAAATCAAAAATCGATAATGACTGGAGAATGCATGATACGCATACGTTCATCTAGGATAGACAGGTTAAAATACTTTATCCCATTCTGTTTTGTAGAGCCTGATGCATTATGAACATGTCCAAACAAATGTAATTTAGGCTGAACAAGTGGTAATACTTGAGTTAATTCTTCACAACCTAAACTAAGTCCGCTGTCTATTTCGTCCAGAATTCCATAGGGGGGAGTATGCGTTATTAAGATATCTGTATCATCTGGAATTAAATTCCAGTGCTCCCTAATCTTTTTTCCCCTTTCACGGTTAAAGGCCCAGTTTTCCATTCCCGGAGTTACCGGAGAGCCCCAGAATTTAATTCCGTTAATAATAATTTCCTGGTCAACAAGCAGGTGAATGTTTTCTGGGATGTTTCCCAAATTCTCTGGTTTTTCGAAATAGAAATCATGATTGCCGGGAACGAGGATCTTAGTTTTATGAGGAAGGGTGGAAAACCACTCGAGGAATTTTTTAGTCTCATTAATAGTACCGCCGTCTGTGCAGTCGCCAGCATGTATTACGATGTCTCCTTCCGGAATGGGTATATTTTGATGTTCATTATGCGTATCAGCAAGGCAGATTAGCCTCATAGGTTTCTGGTTGAAATGGATGGTAAAATAAATAAAAAAATCCGTTGATGACGTCAACGGATTGTGGTATAACTATTTTAAAAAATCTATTCTTCTTTTTCGTCGGCCTGAATTTCCATCAAAACCCTGTCTGTAGGTAATATTCTATTGATAGTTTTTAGCATTCCAAAAGCGATGATCGCCGCGGTGAAGGCGAAAAATAGGAATTTGATCAATAAACTTTCACTTACCACCAAACTGTAAAAACCAAGAAATATCTCAGCGATTACAAACAAAACTTTTATTCCTACTTTTAAAATCATTTTTTCTTTTTGAACTGTTCAAATATAACATCCAAATACCGGACCATAATGCTGCTTAAGCTGGTTTGACAGAAATTTAACTATGTGAACTTCTCTCTTACAATCTTTTAAGTTAAAAAATCTTAAACGGCCGTTGGAGAACTTTACGAAATTGTAAATTGAACATTATAAATCTATTTCAAACTTGAATAAAACTACTAAGCTAACCATTGGAATCCTGTCTGCACTGGCAGTTGCGGCAATAGCCTTGATCATTCTAAATAATTATCTCGAAAATAGGATCACCAAAGCACTGGAAGATAATCTGAAAGGGACAAATGCAGTTTACGATAAGGTAGATGTAAATCTCCTTAGTCGAAAGGCAGAAATAATTAAGCCTTTCGTTGAAATAAAAGATAAGACCTTAAAGGTAGATGCTATAAGTTTGAACGATATACATCTCTGGGATTATATAAGTAATAAAGATATCGTAATCGGGGAACTTAAGATCTCCAATCCTGTGGTCAAGTTCTATAATTCCGATAGAAATTCTAAGGATACTTTAAAATCGTCTGAAAATAAGAAATCTTCGAAATTCCAGAATAAAGTACTTGTGAAGAGGGTTAGTGTAGAACAGGGTAGTTTCCAGATCTTTGAGAACGATAGTTCAGAACACCGGTTGTTTACAAAGATCAATTCTATCAACCTCGAACAGGTTCGGATTAATTCTGAAACTTTAAAGGAATCTATTCCATTTAATTATGAGCTTATCCTATTAAAGGCAGACAGTCTTTTTTACGATCTGGATAAGCAGCACGAGCTTGCCGTTGGTGATCTTGAAATCGATAATAATAAGGTGAAAATTACTGAATTCCAGATCATTCCTAAATATTCGCGCGCAGGTCACCAGGAGACCATTAAAGTAGAAAAGGATCGTTATGAATTAGCGATAGATTCTATTTTAATGAACGATTTGAACTGGGGCGTACAAAATGATTCTTTGAAATTTGAAAATCCTGTGACCCGGATCAAAAATGCAGATTTCAGGATTTATCGAAGTAAACTGCCTCCAGATGATACTGGGTTCAAACCCATGTATAGTGAAATGATTAGAAAAATGCCTATTCTATTGGAGCTGGACAGTATACAAATCTCAAATTCCTATATAAAGTATGAAGAGCAGGTTCAGGCAGATCGCGTTCCTGGCATGGTGGAATTTTCAAACCTCAATATAAGTATGTCTAATCTTACCAATATTGGTCTTGATCGAAATGATTTTCCTAAAACCCGGGTGAAGGCCAACACCGATTTTATGAAAACTTCACCCCTGGAAATAGACTGGGAATTTGATATTAGCAACCGGGAAGACAGATTTCAAATTACCGGAAGTTTAGGTGCTCTGGCTGCCAGCGAGATGAATAGATTCTTGAAGGCAGGTATGAATGTTGAAGCCAGTGGGGAGATCTCTAGTATGTATTTCAATTTTTACGGGAACGCCAACCAGGCCCAGGGAGAAATGAGGTTAGATTACAACGATTTCAAAGTTGAAGTGTTGAGGAAGGATAGGGAAAAGAAAAATAAGATAATCTCAGCACTGGCAAATCTTATCGTTCGCAATGATACCGAAAACAGGAAAGTTCATTATAAAGAGATAAAATATACCAGAGATGAAACCAGGTCTTTCTGGAATTATCTATGGAACTTAATTAAAAATGGAGCTTTGAAATCCTTTCTTTAGATCTTGAAGGTGATAACCGGCCGATTAGAATGATTCACCAGGTCCTCACTTATACTCCCATTAAAGAAATGGGCCAGGCCTTTCCTGCCATGTGTTCCAATACCAATTAAGCCTGCATTCATTATCTTGGCAAAATTCAGAATTCCCTGTTCCACGCTTATGTCATTATATATATGAACCTTGTAATTGTTCGTTTTAAGATCTTTGGTATAAACCTTCAGCCTTTTATGGGCTTCCTCGGTCGTGAGAAAGTCATTTGGAGTATTCACGAAAAGAATATGAAGGGTGGCTTTTAGGGAGTGTGCAAAGGTATCTGCTTTCGCAAGAATGTCTATTTGTGATTCACTGGCATCTGTGGCAAAGATGAAATTATCGATCTGAAATTCTGGGATTTCGTTCTTGATCACTAGCACAGGAATATTGGAATACCTAACTACTTTTTCTGTATTAGAACCAATGAACATTTCCCTAAAACCACTGGCGCCATGAGAGCCCATAACTATAAGGTCACATTTTTTTTCTTTGCCTATCTCCATGATCCCGTCAAAAGCACGATGAAATTCTACGGTTTCATATACTTTAATACCTTGCAGATATGGCTCTTTCATGATCTTGGCAAAGCGCTGATGAGCAAGTTTCATAAAGAAAATTGCCTCAGGCATGTTCTGGCTGCTACCGCCTACCGGATCAATTAACTGAAGTGGCAATTCCAGCATGTGAAGCAGGTAGATCTCACCATTAAATTTTCTTGCAAGTTGCGCGGCTACTTTCAAAGCCTTTTCAGCCTGATCGCTGAAATCGGTTGGAACGAGAATATTTTTCATGACTGAAGTTAAAAGCTTAAAAACTAATGCTTTACTAAAATTACAAAGAATATTTAATCTGGTCTTAATTAATTCCTTTTTTATGGTCTTTATAGATGTCTAATAAGTGACTCTATCTTGGAAGTGAATATAGAATAAGTCATTTCATTTAAAATCACGTTTTTATACTTGGAAAATATTGCTATATTTGCAGCGTTGAAACTAAAAAAAGTACAGCGAGGGGACAGGAGTCCCCTCTTTTTATAAACATATGCTGAAGGAGAAGGTAGAAAAGTTAGCAGAGAAGGCATTTGAAGAAAATAATTCATTATTTTTAATCAGCCTTGACGTGAACTCCGCCAATCATATCAAAATTGTTTTGGACGGAGACAAGGGAGTTTCAGTAAATGACTGTATAACAGTGAGTCGTGCCATTGAGCACAATCTGGATAGGGATGAAGAGGATTTTTCCCTGGAGGTCACTTCGGCCGGGGTTTCTGAACCTCTCTTAATGCCGAGACAATTCAAAAAGAATATAGGTCGCAGGTTAAAGGTGAAGACAGAGAATGAAAAGTTCGAAGGTGAGCTAATATCTGCAGATGATAATGAAATAAAGCTTTCATGGAAAGCGAGAGAGCCAAAACCTGTAGGTAAGGGGAAGGTGACAGTTCAGAAAGAGGCGGTTTTGCCTTATACTGAAATTGTGGAAGCAAAAGTTAAAATAACATTTTAATCACAAATTGATATGGAAAATATCGCGTTGATTGAGTCATTCTCAGAGTTTAAAGACGATAAACTTATAGATCGTGTAACCTTGATGGCGATCCTGGAGGATGTTTTTAGAAATGCTTTAAAGAAAAAGTATGGAGAAGACGATAATTTTGATATTATTGTAAACCCTGATAAAGGGGATCTCGAGATCTGGAGAAACCGAATTGTGGTGGCCGATGGCGAAGTGGAGGATTCTAACAGAGAGATATCTCTTACTCAGGCCAGAAAGATCGAGCCCGATTTTGAGGTTGGGGAAGATGTTTCAGAAGAAGTGAAGCTTGTAGACCTTGGTAGGAGAGCGATTTTGGCACTACGCCAAAATCTTATCTCTAAGATCCATGAGCATGACAATACGAATATTTACAAGCAGTTTAAAGATCTTGAAGGAGAGATTTATACTGCTGAAGTTCATCATATAAGGCATAGAGCTATTATTCTTCTTGATGATGAAGGTAATGAGATCGTGCTTCCAAAAGACCGCCAGATTCCTTCAGATTTCTTCCGAAAAGGAGAAAATGTAAGGGGAATTATAGAAAGCGTCGAATTAAAAGGTAACAAACCAACTATTATAATGTCCAGAACCGCTCCCGGTTTCCTTGAGAAGTTATTCGAACAGGAGATTCCAGAGGTTTTTGATGGTTTAATTACGATCAAAAAAGTAGTGCGAGTTCCTGGAGAAAAAGCGAAAGTTGCGGTAGATTCTTACGACGATAGGATAGACCCGGTTGGAGCATGTGTTGGTATGAAAGGTTCCAGGATTCACAGTATTGTACGTGAATTGGGGAACGAAAATATAGATGTGATCAATTTCACCAATAATGAGCAGTTATTTATCACGCGGGCGCTAAGTCCTGCGAAAATAACTTCCATTAAAATGGACGAAGAGGCTAAAACTGCTGAGGTTATGCTGAAGCCTGAAGAAGTTTCTAAAGCGATTGGTCGTGGAGGGCATAATATTAGATTAGCTGGTCAGCTGACGGGTTATGAGATTGATGTTTATCGTGAAGGTGTAGAGGAAGATGTTGAATTAAAAGAATTTACAGACGAAATTGAAGATTGGGTGATCGCCGAATTTTCAAAAATAGGTCTGGATACAGCGAAAGCTGTTTTAGAGCAGGATGTAGATGATCTTGTTCGTCGTACAGATCTGGAGGAAGAAACCATTAAAGATGTAATGGCCGTGCTTCGTTCAGAATTTGAAGAATAATAGATTTATAGAATACAGAATACATTAAAAGAGGTTAATTTAGAGGGCAATTTATGGCAGAAGCGAAAACAACGCGATTAAATAAAGTTCTACGTGAGTTCAATATCTCGTTAGACAGGGCTGTGGAATATCTTAATTCCAAAGGCTACGAGATAGACGCACGTCCAACTACCAAGATCTCGGGAGAAATCTACGAGGTGCTTTCTGACGAGTTTGAAACCGACAAAAGTAAAAAGAGAGCTTCTAAAGAAGTTGGTGAAGAGCGTAAGAAAGAGAAGGAAGAGCTGCGCAAAGAGATCGAAGAGAAGCGCAAGGCTGAAGAAGAGGAGAAGAAGGAGAAGGAAGAAGAGTCTGTTTCTGCCCGTGCTAAGCTTGAAGGTCCTAAAACCGTTGGTAAAATAGATCTGGATAGTAAACCAGGAGAAAAGCCTAAAAAGGAAGAAGCCGCCCCTAAGGAAGAAGCTAAAGAAGCTCCAGCTGAAAAACCTGTCGAAAAAGCTGAGGAGGTCAAGGAAGAAAAATCTGCGGCGAAAGCTGAGGAAAATAAAGAATCACCTAAGAAAGAAGATAGTAAGCCTGATACCAAGAAGGAAGAGCCGAAGAAAGAAGAGGCTGCTTCTGAAGAAGAAGTTAAGGAAGAATCAAGTACTATCGAAACTAAGTATACTAAGCTTAGTGGACCTAATTTTACTGGTAAGAAGATCGATCTTTCGCAATTCAAAAAGCCTGTTAAGAAAAAGGATGAGAAGAAAGACGATAAGAAAGATGATAAAGACAAGCGCAAAAAACGTCGCCGCCGCATTAGTAAAGATGTGAAAGGTGGAGGTGGAAACCAGCGTGGAGGCCAGAAAGGTGGTAAAAGAAGAAGTAAACCTATTACTAAGGAGGAACCTACCGAAGAAGAAGTACAAAAGCAAGTGCGTGAAACACTTGAAAAACTTCAGGGGAAATCTTCTAAAGGTAAGGGTGCGAAATATAGAAGAGAGAAAAGAGATCAACACCGTCAAAGATCTGAGCAGGATCTTGCACAGCAGGAGTCTGACGAAAAGATCTTAAAGGTAACAGAATTCGTTACGGTAAGTGAAGTGGCTACTATGATGGACGTATCTGTAACTCAGGTGATCTCGGCATGTATGTCTCTTGGAATGATGGTGACCATGAACCAGCGTCTGGATGCTGAAACTTTAAGCATCGTTGCAGAAGAGTTTGGTTACGAAGTAGAATTCACTACGGCAGATGTTGAAGAAACGGTAGAAGAAGTAGAGGAAAATCCGGAAGATCTTGAAACAAGAGCTCCAATTGTTACCGTGATGGGTCACGTAGACCATGGTAAAACTTCCTTGCTGGATTATGTTCGTAAAGAGAATGTGATCGCAGGTGAAAGTGGTGGAATTACACAGCATATTGGTGCTTACGGAGTGAAGCTTGAAGGCGGGCAAAAAATTGCCTTCCTGGATACACCGGGTCACGAAGCCTTTACGGCGATGCGTGCTCGTGGTGCTCAGGTTACAGATATCGCGATTATCGTGATTGCAGCAGACGATGATGTAATGCCTCAAACAAAAGAGGCGATCTCTCACGCCCAGGCGGCAGGAGTTCCGATCATCTTTGCGATCAACAAATCTGATCTTCCTACAGCGAATCCTGAAAAGATTAAAGAGAAACTTGCTTCTATGGATCTTCTTGTTGAAGACTGGGGTGGTAAAATTCAATCTCATGATATTTCAGCTAAAACTGGAGCTGGTGTTAAAGAATTACTTGAAAAAGTACTTCTTGAGGCTGAGATCCTGGAATTGCAGGCAAATCCTAATAAACTGGCAAAAGGTACTGTAGTGGAGGCGTTCCTTGATAAAGGGCGTGGATACGTTGCGACAATACTTGTACAGGCTGGTACACTTAAAGTTGGTGATTATGTACTTGCAGGTCGCCATAGTGGTAAGGTAAAAGCTATGCACGATGAGCGTGGAAATGAGGTGAAGGAAGCTGGTCCATCTACACCGGTGTCGATCTTAGGTCTTGATGGTGCGCCACAGGCCGGGGATACTTTCAAGGTGATGGAAGATGAGCGTGAAGCTAAAGATATCGCAGCTAGACGTACTCAGTTACAACGTGAGCAGAATGTTAGAACTCAGCGTCACATTACTCTTGATGAAATTGGTAGACGTATCGCTCTAGGTGACTTTAAAGAGCTTAATATTATCCTTAAAGGTGATGTGGATGGTTCTGTGGAAGCTCTTACAGATTCCTTCCAGAAACTATCTACGGAAGAGATACAGGTGAACATCATCCACAAAGGAGTTGGTGCGATCACCGAAAGTGATGTGTTACTTGCTTCGGCTTCAGATGCGGTAATTATCGGATTTAACGTTCGTCCTGCCGGAAATGCCAGAATGGTGGCTGATAAGGAAGAGATTGATATTAGAACTTACTCTATCATTTATGATGCAATCAATGATCTGAAAGATGCGATGGAAGGTATGTTGTCTCCAGAGCTTAAAGAGGAGATTACTGGTACCGCTGAGATCAGAGAGACATTTAAGATCTCTAAGATCGGAACCATTGCAGGTTGTATGGTGACTTCAGGAACTATTTACAGAAGTGCCGGAGTTCGTTTAATTAGAGACGGCGTGGTTGTTTACACTGGTGAACTTGCTTCGCTGAAACGTTTCAAGGACGATGTTAAAGAAGTGAAGAAAGGTTATGACTGTGGTATCCAGGTCAAGAATTATAATGATATTAAAGAGGGAGATGTGATTGAAGCCTTTAGAGAGGTGGAGGTTAAGAAAACTCTGAAATAATTATCAGATTGTATATAAAAGAAAATCCCGCCGAAAGCGGGATTTTTTTATTTGTAATATTTAGATTTTTTATTTTCTCTGAGGCTTGGGAATAAAGGCAGCTGGGAAATTCTCCTTGATTCTTAGTAAAGCCCTGTCTGCTTCCAGTCGGTTTCTGAAGTTGCCTACCCATACCTTGTAATTTGGAGCTTCGTAGGTGATCTGCGAAGTGTAAGAATACAGGTCCCGGTATTTTTGGATCACCTCATTGGCCTCACCGTTATCGCCATAGAATAATTGAATCACATACCGGTCGCGAATCTGGTTGTTTTTGTTCAATTCGGTTTTCACATCCATCAACTTCTCGATCTTCTCATTTTGTTGAATGTTCACATTTCCTTGCTGGGCTATCATTTCCTGTTGAGAAAAAAATAGAAAAGCGCCGAAAGTAAATAGAAGCAGGGATTTTGGTTTTCTCATAGTATTTTGGCTTTTTGACAAATGTAAAATTAAATAACTTAAACAGGTTATAATTTATTATTTAGAACTAATATAAATTAACCATTAACACTTCTGTAAGATTCCTAAAATCGTCTATAAGTATTACTTTTGTGCCTGAATTTAAAGGTACCTTTTTAGGTTTTTAGCCCTAAAATACTGAGTGTAAAAACCGTACCAAAGTTTAGACGTTAATCGAACTTATAATATGAAAAAGGTGATTTTCCGCCATTCAACTTCGCGACAACTACTATTAAGCGTAGCATTTTTATTTACTTTCACCCTATCTGGGTTTTCGCAAGATCAGGCGGCGCAGGATACTACTGCTCAGGCTGAATCTGGCCAGGAAACCGAAGCTTCGGCAGAAGCCAGTGCTTCGAGTTTAGGTGATCCTGCTGCAGGTAAGGAATTGTTTAATTCTCTGTGTGCGGCATGTCATAAGCCGTACTCGAATTCTATTGGTCCTGCTCTTCATGGGGTGACAGATAGACGTGACATGGACTGGATCCATGAATGGATTAAAAATTCTGCTGCCTTAATTGCTAGTGGTGATGCTGAGGCTAACGCGATCTACGAAGAGTGGAACCAGACGGCGATGCCTGCTTTTCCCCAGTTAAGCGATGGTGATATTAATAATATTCTTGCATATGTAGAGCAACCAAAACCTGAGCCGCAAGCGGCTGCTGGTGGTGCTGCCGGTGAGGCTGGAGCTTCCGGTGGTTCTGGAGGGGTTTCTACAGATGTAATCCTTGGAATACTGGTATTTGTTCTGGCAATGCTGTTGTTAGTATTGTTCCTGGTTAATAAGACCTTAAGGAATTTTGCTGATGCTTCCGGAATTGTGATTCCTGAAAAGCCGAAAAGAAAGCCAATTCATAAAGCTTTTGTTGAAAATCAATTCCTTGTTCTTGTAAGTTCAATTATTGTTCTGCTGGCTGTTGGTTATTTTGCTTACGGGTGGATGATGCAGGTAGGTGTAGATAAAGGTTATCAGCCAATTCAGCCAATTCATTATTCTCACAGGATTCACGCAGGCGACAACCAGATTGAGTGTAAGTATTGTCACTCATCTGCTAGAACATCTAAACATTCAGGAATTCCTTCATTAAATGTTTGTATGAACTGTCACAAGGCAATTGCTGAAGTGGCTCCAGAAACTGCAACTGAAGAGTATTCCAAAGAATTTTACGATAACGAAATTGCGAAGCTATATGATGCAACCGGGTGGGATCCTGCGACAAGGACTTACTCAGGTGAAGAGAAACCTGTGAAATGGGTTCGTATTCATAATCTTCCAGACTTTGCTTACTTTAACCACTCTCAGCACGTAACTGTGGCGGGGATCGAATGTCAGAAATGTCACGGTCCTATCGAGGAGATGGAAATTGTATATCAAAATGCTCCTTTAACTATGGGGTGGTGTATTAACTGTCACCGTGAAACCAATATCAGGATCGAGGGTAACGAATATTACGAAAAGATCCACGAGGAGTTATCTAAAAAATATGGTGTAGAAGAACTTACTGCTGCTCAAATGGGCGGATTGGAATGTGGTAAGTGTCACTATTAAAATCCTGGATTTCAGGTATAAATTAAGAAGCTAATATCTAGATATAATATGTCATCAAACAAGAAATACTGGAAAAGTGTTGAAGAGCTAAATGAAAACAGCTCTGTTGTTGAGACGCTCCAACAAAAGGAATTTGCTGAGGAGATCCCGGTAGAGGACTTCCTTGGGGATAAAGAGAATCTTGGAGACTCTAAAACTTCAAGAAGAGATTTCCTTAAGTATGTTGGATTCAGTACAGCAGCGGCATCACTGGCTGCCTGCGAAGGCCCAGTGACCAAGTCTATTCCTTACGTGGTGCAACCTGAGAGGATTGTGCCAGGAGTTGCAAACTATTACGCATCTACGATCGCTGATGGTTTCGACTTCGCAAGCGTTTTGGTAAAAACTAGAGAGGGTCGTCCTATTAAAATTGAAAATAATGATCTTTCGAAGTTTAAAGGCGGCGTTAATGCTCGTGTGAATGCTTCGGTACTTTCATTGTATGATACAAAAAGGGTGAAGCGCCCAATGATTGAAGGGAGAAATGTTTCCTGGGAGGAATTTGACCGTGAGGTTTCTACTGCGCTGGATAATGCCAGTGGAGAAATTGTTCTTCTTACCCAGACATTTGCAAGTCCTTCAACTACAAAATTAATTCAGGAGTTTTCTTCAAAATATGGGAACGTTCGTCACGTAGTGTATGATACAGTTTCTGAAGATGCAGCTCTGAATGCTTTTGAAGCTAAATATGGTAAACGTGCACTTCCAAATTACGACTTCACGAAAATGAAGACTGTGGTTGGTGTTGGTGCAGATTTCCTTGCAGACTGGCAGGGAGGTGGATTTGATGCTGCCTATGCGAAGACAAGAATTCCAGAAAATGGAGATATGTCCCGCCATATTCAGTTTGAATCCAATATGTCTCTTACCGGGGCAAATGCAGATAAGCGTGTGCCTGTAACGCCATCCCAGCAAAAAGCTGTTATTTCAGCTTTAAGAGGTTATGTTGCTGGTGGTTCTTCAACGAGCGATCTGCCTGCAGAAATTGATGATGCTGTGGTAAAGGCGGCAAGACAATTAAGGGGAGCTGGTAGCGGTGCTGTGGTTGTTTGTGGTCTTCCAGATGATGAAGCTCAAAAATGGGCGTTGGAGATCAATGAGGCTTTGGGTAGCCGAGTGATGGATGCTTCGAATGCGAGGTTGATCCGTCAGGGTAACGGAGGTGATGTTGCTAAGTTGGTTGAAGATATGAATAATGGTAGTGTTGGTGCTCTTTTGATCGCCGGCCTTAACCCAGTTCATACATTGCCTAACGGAAAAGAATTCACTGAAGGTCTTAAGCAGGTTGAAACTGTAGTAGATTTTACTACCAGAACCGATGAGACTTCAAAATTAAGTAAATACGTAGCTGCTACTCCACATTACCTGGAGAGCTGGGGAGATATCCAATTCAGTGAGAAGTCCTTCAGCCTGATGCAGCCTACGATAAGACCTTTATTTGATACCAGACAATTTCAGGATGTAATTCTTAGATGGTCTGGTAATAATAAGTCTTATTACGATTATATTAAAGAAACCTGGTCTGCTGGGCTAGGTGACAGAAACTGGAGCGAAGTACTTCATGATGGAGTTTTTGAAGCTTCTTCGCCAGTGGCTATTGCAGATTCAGAAGGTTCAACTTCATCAAACATTTCATATAATATGAATGAAATGGAAGGTGACGGATTTGAGCTTACTTTATATACAAATACCGCGATAGGTGATGGTCAGCAGGCTAATAACCCTTGGTTGCAGGAATTACCAGATCCTCTTTCCAGAGCGAGCTGGGACAACTATGTGACTGTTTCTAAGGCTGATGCTGATGCCCTTGGTCTTGTAAATGAAAATGTAGCTAACGGTGGGCTTAACGGAAGTTATGTGAATCTTAGCGTTGGTGATTCGGTTGTTCAGAATGTGCCTGTTTATATCATGCCTGGTCAAGCGAAGGGATCGGTTGGTCTTGCGCTTGGTTACGGTAGAAAAGCTGGTGTTCAGTCTGAAATGCAAACCGGAGTGAATGCTTACCCGCTTTATAAGAACTTTAGTTCTGTTCAAAAGGTTAAGATTGAAAAAGCTGCCGGAATTCATGAATTCGCTTGTGTGCAGTTGCATAATACCTTAATGGGTAGAGGTGATATTATCAAGGAAACAAGCCTTGAGATATTTAATACCAAAGATGCTCATGTTTGGAACCATGTTCCTGAAGTATCTTTAGATCACCAGGAAACTCCGGTGACTTCTCCTGAAGTTGATATCTGGGAAAGTTTCGACAGGTCTACAGGGCCTCACTTCAACTTAAGTATAGATCTTAATGCCTGTACCGGTTGTGGAGCTTGTGTGATCGCATGTCATTCAGAAAACAACGTTCCTGTTGTTGGAAGAGAAGAAGTTAGAAAATCAAGAGATATGCACTGGTTGCGTATTGATAGATACTTCTCTTCTGAAGATAGCTTTACAGAAGATCTTGAAAAGAAAGAAAATATTGGTGGTCTTGGAAGTTCTCTTTCAGAATTTGGAGAGCTGGAGCAGGCGGCAGACAATCCTCAGGTTATTTTCCAGCCTGTAATGTGTCAGCACTGTAACCATGCGCCTTGTGAAACTGTTTGTCCTGTTGCGGCAACTTCACACGGTAGACAGGGTCAGAACCAAATGATCTATAATAGATGTGTGGGTACAAGATACTGTGCCAACAACTGTCCTTACAAAGTTCGTCGTTTCAACTGGTTCAACTATGCGAAGAACGATGAATTCGATTACCACATGAACAACGACCTTGGTAGAATGGTACTTAACCCAGATGTTACTGTACGTTCAAGAGGGGTTATGGAAAAATGTTCTATGTGTATTCAAAAAACTCAGAAGACCATTCTTGATGCGAAGCGTGAAGGAAGAACCATTGAAGATGGCGAATTCCAGACTGCATGTTCTGCTGCCTGTGATAAAGGAGCGATGGTCTTTGGAGATGTGAATAGCGAGGACTCGAAAATTCTTGAAAAGAAAAATGATGACAGGATGTATCATCTGCTTGAGTATTTAGGTACAAAACCAAACGTGATGTACCAGACAAAAGTTAGAAATACAACCGAAGCTTAATATAACGAATAACTAAGAATCAATCAGATAAGGATATGTCTCATTACGAAGCACCTATACGAAAGCCTCTAGTTACCGGGAACAAAAGCTATCACGATGTGACAGTTGATGTTGCTGCACCGGTTGAAGGAAGGGCTAATAAAACCTGGTGGATAGTTTTTGCTATTTCCCTTGTTGCCTTTCTTTGGGGTGTTGGATGTATAGTTTACACAATTTCTACAGGTATAGGTACCTGGGGATTAAATAAAACAGTAGGTTGGGCCTGGGATATTACCAACTTCGTATGGTGGGTAGGTATCGGTCACGCCGGTACGCTAATCTCTGCCGTGTTACTTTTATTCCGCCAGAAGTGGAGAATGGCGATTAACCGTTCTGCAGAGGCGATGACAATTTTCTCTGTAATGCAGGCGGGTCTTTTCCCATTAATTCACATGGGGCGTCCATGGCTGGCATACTGGGTACTTCCAATCCCAAACCAGTTTGGATCCCTATGGGTGAACTTTAACTCACCGCTTCTATGGGATGTATTTGCGATCTCGACGTATCTTTCGGTTTCACTGGTATTCTGGTGGACCGGGTTATTACCAGATTTCGCGATGATCCGTGATAGAGCGATAACGCCTTTTACAAAAAGAGTTTACGGAATACTATCTTTTGGATGGAGTGGACGTGCCAAAGACTGGCAGCGCTTTGAAGAAGTATCTCTGGTACTTGCAGGTCTTGCAACACCACTTGTACTTTCTGTTCATACCATCGTATCTTTTGACTTCGCAACTTCGGTAATCCCGGGATGGCATACCACCATTTTCCCTCCTTACTTCGTTGCGGGTGCGATCTTCTCCGGATTTGCTATGGTGAACACCTTGCTTATCATTATGAGAAAGGTTTCTAATCTTGAAGACTATATTACTATTCAGCATATCGAATTGATGAACATCGTGATCATGATCACAGGTTCTATCGTTGGTACTGCCTATATAACCGAGTTGGTGATCGCATGGTATTCAGGTGTTGAATACGAACAGTATGCATTCCTTAACAGGGCTACCGGACCTTACTGGTGGGCATACTGGAGTATGATGACCTGTAACGTATTTTCTCCACAGTTCATGTGGTTTAAGAAACTACGAACCAGTATCATGTTCTCTTTCTTTATTTCGATCGTGGTAAACATCGGGATGTGGTTTGAACGTTTCGTAATTATTGTGACTTCACTTCACCGTGATTACCTGCCATCTTCATGGACGATGTTCTCTCCAACATTTGTAGATATTGGAATTTTCATCGGAACTATTGGATTCTTCTTTGTATTGTTCCTTCTTTATGCCCGTTCGTTCCCAGTGATCGCTCAGGCAGAGGTGAAGACGATCCTTAAGGCTTCAGGAGAAAAGTATAAGAAATTAAGAGCCGAGCATGGTGATGATGTAAAGCATTACGATCCTCAGGCAGTAGGTAGAGATCCTAAAATGAATGACGAGACAGGTATTCATAAGAAGATAGAAGATACCGAGCATACCAGGAAAAAAGAGGCAGATCATCCTCACGAAGAAACTGTGAATGCCGACGGAATGGTGATTTCTGAAGTAACGAAAGATCGAATTGATGAGATGCTTTCAAGAATTGGAACTTACGATCCGAAAACTCAGGAGGCAGATGATCTTACAAAACTTAAGAATGTAGGGCCGCTACTTCAGCAGCATTTGCACCAGGTAGGTATTTATCTGTTCGACCAGGTAAGTAAGTTAACAGAAAAAGATTTTGATTTGCTGGATGAAGTGATCGAGAACTTCCCTATTGAAGAAAATAGAGAAGGATGGGTTGCTCAGGCAAACAAACTAAAAAATAAATAATCAGGATGGCATCTAAAGTTTTACACGCTATTTACAAAGATGACGATCTGCTTTTACAAGCCGTAAAACAGATTCGTGAAGCACGCTATCACATAGGGGAGATCTATTGTCCATTTCCCGTTCACGGACTAGATAAGGCAATGGGACTTGCTCCTACAAGATTAGCCATCACATCATTCCTATATGGACTGGTTGGTCTATCTGTAGCTGTTGCTATGATGAATTTTATCATGATAGAAGACTGGCCACAGGATATTGGTGGTAAGCCAAGTTTCAGTTTCTTCCAGAACATGCCGGCTTTTGTGCCAATTATGTTCGAATTAACTGTATTCTTTGCGGCTCACCTTATGGTAATCACTTTCTATATGAGAAGTAGATTGTGGCCATTCAAAAGTGCTGAGAACCCTGATGTAAGAACAACAGATGATGTTTTCCTTATGGAAGTGGATGCGGCAAATCATAATATCGATGACCTCACCGACTTTTTATACAAAACAGGTGCATCTGAAATTAAACTAATAGAATAATAATAGTGATAATGAGAAGTTTGTTCCATAAAACTATAGGATTTTGTCTGCTAGGCCTTGCAGTTGTTTCCTGCCAGGACAAAGACGATCCAAACTATCAATATATGCCAGATATGTATGAATCTGTAGGGTATGAAACCTATGGAGAGTACAAGGTATTCGAAAAAGGTCAGGAAGCTAAGCTGCCTGTGGAAGGATCTGTAGCAAGAGGTTGGTTGCCTTACGATTATGAGAATAATCCACAGGGTTATGCTGATGCTAAAGCAAATCTAACCAATCCACTTCCTTATACCCAGGATAACCTGGCAGAAGGAAGGGCTCTTTACACTATTTATTGTGCAGTTTGTCATGGAGATAAAGGTGCTGGTAAAGGGATTCTTGTAGAAAGAGAAAAGATCCTTGGTGTTCCTTCATACGATGATGCCGGTCGTGCCATTACTGAAGGTAGCGTTTACCATGTAATGTATTACGGAATTAATAACATGGGATCTTATGCTGCGCAGACTTCTATAAAGGAACGTTGGCAAATAGATCACTATGTGATGAGCCTTAAAGGTCAGTTAGAAGGAAAGCCTGAAAGGGAATATGTTGAGGAAGGTGATGTTCAGAAAAATCTTTTGCCATCCAGAGCAGATGCAAATCTATATGAGGATGCCGGAGATGTAAACTCTGAGTCTTCTAATGAGAATAACCAAACCGAAAGTCAAGAATAAAGATTTAGATCTATAACGATATGTATACGCTATCCAGTAAATTAAAATTAACAGCAATCATTTTTATGATTGTTGGCGCAATAGGTCTCATTTATGGATTCATCGCGGCACCAGATACCGTAGAGGAAGTTAAGGAGATGATGGCTTCAGATCATCATGGTGAAGGACATGCGGAAAATACTACCGGAATTAATGTAGAACAACTTCCAGGAGGAGATAATGTAGAAACTGCAGATGTTACCGGTTACGAAAGTGAAACAGAACATGCAGGAGAATCCCACGCAGAGGAGGCTGGTCATGGTGAGGAAGCATCTCATGGAGATGAACATTATGAGCATATTCTACATCAGCTTCAGAACAAACCATGGGCTGCGCTTTATGTAGCTGCCTTCTTTTTCTTCATGATATCACTTGGAGTACTTGCATTTTATGCGATCCAGTACGCTGCACAGGCAGGATGGTCACCAGTACTTTTCAGAGTAATGGAAGCGATCACGGCTTACTTGCTACCAGGAGGAATCATTGTTTTTGTATTATTAGTGCTTTCGGGACTTCATTTGAACCATTTGTTTATCTGGATGGATCCAGAAGTGGTAGCACATGATGAGATCATTCAGAACAAGACAGCATATTTAAATGTTCCATTCTTCCTTATTAGAGCAGCTATCTATTTAGGGGGTTGGGCATTCTTCAGACATCTGTTAAGAAAGAACTCCATTAAGATGGACGATGCTACAGATCTTACTTACTTTAAAAAGAACTTTAAACTGGCTGCGGGATTCTTGGTATTCTTTATCGTGACCGAGTCTATGATGTCATGGGACTGGATTATGAGTTTAGATCCGCACTGGTTTAGTACCTTATTTGGATGGTTCGTATTTGCCAGTATGTTTGTGTCTGGAATTACAACTATCGCAATTATTAGCATTTACCTTAAGAAACGTGGTTACCTGGAGTTTGTGAACGACAGTCATATTCATGACCTTGCGAAGTTCATGTTTGGGATCAGTATTTTCTGGACCTATCTATGGTTCTCTCAGTTCATGCTTATCTGGTATTCAAACATTCCTGAAGAGGTAGTGTATTTTATTCAGAGAATGAATGATTATCCCGTCCTTTTCTGGGGTATGCTGGTGACTAACTTTTTATTCCCTGTATTGTTATTAATGAATAGTGACTATAAGAGAGTTAACTGGTTCGTGATCATGACAGGTATTGTAATCCTTTGTGGACATTACATCAATATCTTTGTACTTGTGATGCCGGCAACTGTGGGAGAATCCTGGTTTATTGGTATCCCTGAATTTAGCGCGATTTTGTTCTTTGGAGGATTGTTTACATTCATTGTATTCAATGCCCTTACAAAGGCTCCGCTGCTGGTAAAAGGAAATCCATTTATAAAGGAAAGTAAGCATTACCATTATTAATAAAGATTGATTGTTTAAAGAAGAATTTATAAAATGACCGTATTTTTAGTAATCATAGTACTAGCGCTTCTGGCCGTAACTGGTTGGCAGATCTCGAAGATATTTCAATTATCCCAGAGACCCGATGCCGATACTTCCCAGGTTGCAAACGATAAGGATAACCGCCTGAATGGGATCCTGATGTTAGGATTCGTGATTTTCCTTTATGTAATTACAATCTATTGCTTCTGGGAATATGGAAGATTCTACCTTCCTGAAGCTGCTGCTGAACACGGATCTGAATATGATAACTTGATGTTCATTTCTATTGGACTTATCATGGTTGTTCAAATTATCACCCAGTTTCTGCTACATTTCTTCGCTTATAAATATAAAGGGAAGAAAACCCAGAGAGCATTGTTCTATGCAGATAATGATAAACTTGAATTCATCTGGACCATTATCCCGGTGATCGTTTTAGCAGGTCTTATTATTTACGGATTATTCACCTGGAGTGATATTATGAATATCAACGAAGATGAAGATCCTATGGTTATCGAACTTTACGCATACCAGTTCGACTGGAGAGCAAGATATTCAGGTGAAGATAACACTCTTGGTAAAGCCAACGTTCGTTTTATTGAAGGAGTAAACCAATTAGGGGTTGATGAATCAGATTCATACGGTAAGGACGATAAGATCGTAACCGAATTACACTTGCCAGTAGGTAAGCCGGTATTATTCAAATTCAGATCTCAGGATGTATTACACTCGGCATATTTTCCTTTCCATAGAGCTCAAATGAACGTAGTTCCTGGAATGATCACGCAGTTTGGATTTACTCCAACCATTACTACTGAAGAAATGCGTCAGAGCGAATATATGGTGGATAAAGTAAAGAGTGTAAATGAGGAAAGGAATGAAAGAAATAAAGAACTTGTAGCTCAGGGAGAGCCAACACTTGATTCTTATGAATTCGATTATTTCCTGCTTTGTAACAAGATATGTGGGCAGGCCCACTATAATATGCAGATGAAGATCATTGTAGAGTCTGAAGAAGATTTCAATGCCTGGTTAGAAGAACAGCCAACTTTTGGTAGTACTATGGAAGATAGCAGTGAGAATGTAGACAGACCTGAAGATACTGCCGGAGATGATACACCAGAATCCATGCAGGAAGATGGTTCTGAAGAAGGGCAAGAGATGGAAAATGCGCCACAGGAAGGTGAAGAAGTGGCTGTAGTAGACTAAGAAAAATTATTAAGAAAAAGAATTAGAGATATGTCAGCAATTGCAAACGCACCGGCACACGATCACCATGATGACCACGTACATCATCACAAGGAGACTTTTATAACAAAGTATATTTTTAGTCAGGATCATAAGATGATTGCCAAGCAATATCTTATTACCGGGCTTATAATGGGAGTTATCGGTATCGCGATGTCGATCCTTTTCCGTATCCAGCTTGCCTGGCCAGAACAATCTTTTTGGGTCTTTGAGGTTCTGCTTGGAGACAAATGGGCTCCAGACGGTGTAATGACACCTAGTATGTACCTGGCATTAGTGACCATTCATGGTACTATCATGGTATTCTTTGTACTTACGGCAGGGTTGAGTGGTACTTTTTCGAACTTATTGATTCCATTGCAGATTGGAGCAAGAGATATGGCCTCAGGATTCCTGAATATGGTTTCTTACTGGTTGTTCTTCCTTTCTTCTGTGATCATGCTTTCTTCTTTGTTCGTGGAATCTGGACCTGCAATGGCTGGTTGGACCATCTATCCTCCATTAAGTGCATTGCCGCAGGCTATTAGTGGTTCAGGAACAGGGATGACGCTTTGGTTGGTATCAATGGCTATCTTTATCGCATCTTCATTATTAGGTTCACTTAACTATATAGTTACCGTGATCAACCTGAGAACTGAAGGGATGTCTATGACCAGACTGCCACTTACGATCTGGGCGTTTTTTGTAACTGCTATTATCGGTGTTGTTTCATTCCCGGTATTATTATCAGCTGCCTTGCTTCTGATTATGGACCGTAGTTTTGGCACTTCATTCTTCTTAAGTGATATTTTTATCCAGGGAGAAGTTTTAAGTCACCAGGGAGGTTCCCCGGTATTATTTGAACACTTATTCTGGTTCCTTGGTCACCCTGAGGTATATATCGTACTTCTGCCGGCACTAGGGATCACTTCTGAAGTTATTGCGACTAACTCACGTAAACCAATTTTCGGTTACCGTGCGATGGTTGCCTCTATTCTAGCGATCGCATTTTTATCGACGATCGTATGGGGTCACCACATGTTCGTATCTGGTATGAACCCTTTCCTTGGATCGGTATTTACCTTCACAACTTTATTGATCGCGATTCCTTCCGCAGTAAAAGCATTTAATTATATCACCACTTTATGGAAAGGTAACCTGCAAATGAACCCGGGAATGTTATTCTCGATAGGTCTTGTTTCTACCTTCATTACGGGTGGTCTTACAGGTATTATCCTTGGTGATTCTACACTGGATATTAACGTTCACGATACTTACTTCGTGGTTGCTCACTTCCACCTTGTAATGGGTATATCGGCACTTTACGGTCTTTTCGCCGGAGTGTATCACTGGTTCCCTAAGATGTTTGGAAGAATGATGAACAAGAACCTTGGTTATGTTCACTTTTGGGTGACTGCCGTAGGTGCTTACGGGGTATTCTTCCCTATGCACTTTATTGGTATCGCCGGGCTTCCAAGACGTTATTACACAAATACTGAGTTCCCATATTTCGATGATTATGCAGATGTGAATGTTATCATCACTGTAGCTGCAATTATCACTGCATTGGTACAGTTGGTATTCCTTTACAACTTCTTCAGCTCTATTTTCTTCGGAAAGAAAGCTGTTCAGAACCCATGGAAATCGAATACTATGGAATGGACTACTCCGGTAGAGCATATCCACGGAAACTGGCCAGGTAAGATTCCTTCAGTTTACCGTTGGGCTTACGATTACTCTAAGACCGGTGATGATGGAGATTACGTAATTAAAGGTCAGGATTTCGTGCCTCAAACAGTTCCGTTGCAGGAAGGAGAAGAGGAGCTTAATCACTAAGCTGAACCTTATTTGATAAGATTTTTTGAAAAGCCTTTTCCAAACCGGAAGAGGCTTTTTTAATTATCTTTGGTTTTAGGATTTTAGCAGGGATGCTCTGCAATATTTTTTATATTAATCCAGATAACAAATTTCATGATGAACGAGAACCTCGATGCCAGCGGTGAAAATTTTTCCGCCGAAGAATTTGATATTGAAAGAGCCTTAAGACCGCTTAGCTTTGACGATTTTGCGGGTCAGGAGCAGGTGCTGGAAAATCTTCTGGTCTTTGTTCAGGCGGCAAACCTTAGAGGTGAAGCCCTGGATCATACATTATTTCATGGTCCTCCGGGATTGGGTAAAACCACCCTGGCGCATATCCTGGCCAACGAACTCAATGTTGGAATTAAGATCACTTCTGGTCCTGTTTTGGATAAACCCGGGGACTTGGCAGGACTTCTAACCAATCTTGAAGAAAGGGATATCCTTTTTATTGATGAGATTCATAGATTGAGTCCAATTGTTGAGGAATACTTGTATTCTGCAATGGAAGACTACCGAATCGATATTATGATTGAAACTGGGCCTAATGCCAGGACCGTACAGATCAATTTGAATCCTTTTACCCTTATAGGTGCTACAACGCGTTCAGGA
Source organism: Christiangramia lutea (assembly GCF_022489035.1). Taxonomy (GTDB): domain Bacteria; phylum Bacteroidota; class Bacteroidia; order Flavobacteriales; family Flavobacteriaceae; genus Christiangramia; species Christiangramia lutea. Next base: position 465,949 of record NZ_JAKVTV010000001.1, on the reverse strand, counting down.
TTGCTTACGGCTCCTATGCGGGCAAGATTTGGTATTTCCAGCAGGCTTCAGTATTACTCAACAGAATTACTTTCGGGTATTGTAGAACGTAGTGCAGGTATATTGAACGTGCCCATTAACCAGAACGCAGCTATAGAAATTGCAGGAAGAAGCCGGGGAACTCCCAGGATCGCTAATGCCTTGTTAAGAAGGGTTCGGGATTTTGCTCAGATAAAGGGTAATGGAAAGATCGATATCGAAATTGCCAAATTCGGACTTAAGGCGCTTAACGTAGATGCGCATGGCCTTGATGAAATGGATAATAAGATTCTGGAAACTATCATTGATAAATTTAAAGGTGGCCCCGTAGGAATCACTACCCTGGCTACTGCAGTTAGTGAAAGCGCTGAAACTATAGAAGAGGTCTACGAACCATTTCTGATCCAGCAGGGTTTTATTTACAGAACTCCGCGTGGTCGAGAGGTGACTGAACATGCTTATAAACATCTTGGCCGGATAAAGGGGAGCACACAAGGCGGTTTATTTTAAAATTAAAGTGTCAGCCTGAGCGCAGTCGAAGGCAATAGAATCTATATCTTTATTAATATGGATCAGTACTTAGTATATATTTTAAGATGCCACGACGGTTCCTTTTACACAGGATTTACGAACGACCTGGAGCGAAGACTTAATGAACATAATATTGGAGCCAATTTTAATTGCTATACATTTAAAAGAAGACCCCTTGAATTACTATTCATTCAGAAATTTGAAGATGTAATACAAGCAATAGTATATGAGAAGAAATTAAAAGGCTGGTCGAGATTAAAAAAGCAATCACTAGTAGATGGAGATTTTGATCGTTTAAAAATCCTGGCTGAATGCAGAAATGCAACTCATCATAAATATAAGCCTGAATAGATTTATGCCTTTGAATCATAGATGCTTCGACTGCACTCAGCATGACTTAAATCACAAGTTTTGAAGAATAAAGAAAATAAAATTCCCGAAGTTTCACTCTTGAAATTCCTGAAGCATTCTGCCAATATTTTAAAAAATCCACTTCCTTTTCATCATAAGAACTTCGAGGAGAAAGGAGATACCTTTAGGCTGAATATAGGATTTAATAAATCGGTGATCTTTTCCCGGGATGCAGGTCTGGTGGAGTATGTCCTTCAGAAGAATCAGAGAAATTTTGTAAAATCTGAGATCCAAACTAAAGACTTGGTGAAATATGTAGGCGAAGGCTTGCTAACTTCTGAAGGGGAACACTGGAAAAAGCAACGAAAATTGATTCAGCCTGCGTTTCATAAAAAACAGCTGGAGAATTTACTGAATTCTATTAGAGAGGCAATTCTGTCGGAATATAAAAGAATTAGTACTGGTAACGAAATCGATATTTTCCCGATTTTCAATGATCTTGCATTTCAAACGGTTGTGAAATCTTTATTCAGTAGTGCGGCCAATCAGGAGGAGATCAACAGACTTCAATATATCACCGAGGAAACCCAGAAAATGCTTGTGAAGGAACTCAGGCAGCCATACCTGGGCTGGTGGTTCAAAGCCAGTGGAAAAATAGATGAATATCTGGAACTTACGGCTGAAGCCAGGAGCATTCTGAAAACGATGGTTCAGGAGAGAAGAGATTCCAACGAACGGCATGATGACCTTCTGGATATGTTGCTTGAAGCAAAATATGACGATGGAAATTTTATGGATGAAAAGCAGTTAATTGATGAAATTTTGATCCTTTTTACTGCCGGGCATGAGACCACGTCTAATTCTTTAACTTTTACAGCTCAATTGCTGGCTTTGAATCCTGAATGGCAGGAAAAGATCTATAAGGAAGTTGCGGAATTAAAGGTGCAGAACCTTGATCAAATGAGTTTCGTTGCTCAATGCAATTATACGCAACAGGTGATCGAAGAATCCATGAGGTTATACCCGCCGGCATATTTTATAGATCGCGTAAACCTGGAGGAAGACGAATTCGAGGGAAAATATTTTGAGCCGGGATCAAATCTTTTGTTCTCTCTTCATGAAGTTCATAGACATCCAGATCTATGGAAGGATCCAGATGATTTTAAACCGGAAAGATTTGCCGAAGGAGGAAGAAAATATTCTTCACAGTACTTTCCTTTTGGTGCGGGCCCAAGAAAATGTATTGGGAATAATTTTGCCATGTTCGAGATGATCATCGCTGTAACTGAACTTGTTGGTAGGTATAAACTGATCCCTATTCAGGACGAGATAGACATTAAACCACTTATCACGCTAAAACCAAAAAATGCTCATTTAAAGTTTGAATCAAGAAAATAATGCTTCAAAATAGGGAGGAAAATACTCAACTTATTAAAGCCGAAGCTAAACGCCTAGGTTTTCTTTCCTGCGGAATTTCTAAAGCTGAATTTCTCGAAGAGGAAGCTCCACGTCTGGAGAATTGGCTTGAAAGTAATATGCATGGGGAGATGCGCTATATGGAAAATTATTTTGATAAACGCCTTGATCCCACAAAGCTGGTCCCGGGGTCTAAAAGTGTAATTTCCCTTCTCCTGAATTATTATCCATCAGATTTTCAGAATAAAGATTCTTATAAGATCAGTAAATACGCTTATGGCCGGGATTATCATTTTGTAATTAAGGATAAACTGAAGGAAATGCTTTCAACGCTTCAGGATGAAATTGGTGATTTTCATGGCCGTGCTTTTGTAGATTCCGCACCGGTGCTGGATAAAGCCTGGGCGGCAAAAAGCGGACTAGGCTGGATAGGGAAGCATTCTAATCTTCTCTCTAAACAAACCGGGTCCTTTTATTTTATTGCTGAACTTATCGTAGACCTCGACCTCGAATATGATACCCCGGTAACCGATCATTGCGGAAGTTGTACCGCCTGTATCGATGCCTGTCCCACCAATGCGATCGTTGAACCTTACAAGGTAGATGGAAGTAAATGTATCTCCTATTTTACCATAGAATTAAAGGATGAATTACCAAACTCATACAAAGATCAGTTCGATGACTGGATGTTTGGTTGTGATGTATGCCAGGATGTATGCCCATGGAACCGGTTCTCGAAACCGCATAATGAACCTCTTTTCAATCCGCATCCAGATTTACTTGAAAACAGTAAAAAGGACTGGGAAGAGATCACCCGGGAAACCTTTAATGAGATATTCAGGAAATCGGCTGTGAAAAGGACTAAATATGAAGGGCTTAAAAGAAATATTAGCTTTTTAAAGGAATAGATTTCTATTTAACTTCAGCCTTACTACCTTTGCTTTCAGCTAAAAAAAATGAATTATGAGCAACGCTTCCAGAAAGAGAAGAGAGGCACTGGTTTATCATGCAAAACCGAAGCCGGGAAAAATTCAGATAGTACCAACCAAAAAATATGCAACCCAACGTGATCTCTCCCTCGCATATTCGCCGGGAGTGGCCGAGCCATGTCTGGAGATCGAAAAAGATAAAGAAAACGCTTATAAATATACTACCAAGGGGAACCTGGTTGCGGTAATTTCAAATGGAACTGCGGTATTAGGTCTTGGAGATATTGGGCCGGAAGCTTCAAAACCAGTAATGGAAGGAAAAGGTCTGCTCTTTAAGATATTTGCCGATATCGATGTTTTTGATATTGAAGTAGATACCAAAGATGTAGACAAGTTCATTGAGACTGTTAAGAATATAGCTCCGACTTTTGGAGGGATCAACCTAGAAGATATTAAAGCTCCGGAAGCCTTTGAGATAGAACAGCGGTTGAAAGCCGAACTGGATATACCGGTGATGCACGATGATCAGCATGGTACAGCCATCATTTCTGCAGCGGCTTTGCTGAATGCACTGGAACTTGCTAAAAAGAAGATCGAAAAAGTTAAAATCGTGATAAGTGGAGCAGGAGCGGCAGCTGTTTCTTGCACCAAGCTTTATAAAGCCTTTGGAGCCAAAGCTGAAAATATCGTGATGCTGGATAGTAAAGGGGTTATTAGAAAAGATCGCAATAACCTTTCAGAGGAAAAAGCCGAATTTGCTACGGCCAGGAAAATAGACACCCTGGAAGATGCCATGAAAAATGCTGATGTTTTTGTTGGCCTTTCCATTGCCGATATCGTTTCTCCTGAAATGTTGAAAAGCATGTCTAAAAGGCCAATCGTTTTCGCTATGGCCAACCCAAATCCGGAGATAGATTATGAACTAGCCATGAAGACCAGAAAGGATATTATTATGGCCACAGGTAGGAGTGATCATCCTAACCAGGTGAACAACGTTCTAGGATTCCCATTTATTTTCCGTGGAGCATTAGATGTGAGAGCGACCAAGATCAATGAAGAGATGAAGAAGGCTGCGGTAAAAGCCCTTGCCGAACTTGCTAAAGAAGCCGTTCCGGAACAGGTGAATATCGCCTATGGTGAAACAAGGCTTAACTTTGGTCCAGATTATATTATTCCAAAACCATTCGACCCTAGATTGATCGCAAAAGTTCCCCCGGCAGTGGCCAAGGCAGCTATGGAAAGCGGAGTTGCACGCCAGGATATTCAGGACTGGCAAAAGTATGAGGAAGAGTTGCTTGAAAGAATGGGGAACGAGAACAAGATTACCCGATTGTTAATAAACAGGGCTAAAACCAATCCGAAGAGAATTGTATTCGCAGAGGCCGATCATCTTGATGTTTTAAAAGCTGCCCAGATCGTAAGAGATGAAGGAATTGGTTACCCGATTCTTCTGGGAAGAAGAGAAGTGATTAAAGAGCTGATGCTGGAGATCGATTTTGAAGAGGATGATGTGCTTATCATCGATTCAAAGTCTGATGAGGAGGAAGATCACCGCAAAAATTACGCTTATAAATACTGGGAAACAAGACACAGGAATGGTGTAACCAAATATGATGCTGAAAAGCTGATGCGTGAGCGAAATTATTTCGCGGCCATGATGGTGAATGAAGGTGATGCCGATGCATTGCTGTCGGGTTACTCCAGGGCCTATCCAACCGTAGTAAAACCTATGCTTGAAGTTATTGGTATGGCAAAAGGTGTTACCAGGGTGGCAGCTACCAATGTAATGAATACTTCTAGAGGTCCGCTTTTTATTAGTGATACCTCAATAAATATTGATCCTCCGGCAAAAGATCTTGCCAAAATAGCGCAAATGACCGCCAGGACTGTACAGCTATTTGGAATGGAACCGGTAGTGGCTATGATCTCATATGCTAATTTCGGTTCATCCAAGGATCCTCGTGCGAAAAAGGTTAAAGAGGCAGTTTCTTACCTACATAGATTTCATCCTGATTTGAATGTTGACGGAGAACTACAGGCAGACTTCGCCTTGAACAGGGAAATGTTACAGGGGAAATTTCCGTTTTCAAAACTAGCCGGGAAGAAGGTGAATACTTTAATCTATCCAGATCTCGATTCAGCGAACAGTACTTACAAGCTTATTAAGGAATTGAATAATGTAGATTCTATTGGACCCATCATGATGGGGATGAAAAAACCGGTGCATATTTTACAACTTGGAGCCAGTGTAGAAGAAATGGTGAATATGGCAGCCGTGGCCGTAGTGGACGCTCAGGAGAAAGAGAAGAGAAACAAAAAATAAAAATATCTGAAACTCAAATTAAAAGGCAGAAACTCAATTTCTGCCTTTGGTTTATTTTACTACATTTGAGCCCGAATACAAGTTTTTTTCATGATCCATCATCTTAAGGGGCAACTAATTGAAAAAAATCCAACCTACGTTGTAATTGAATGCAATGGAATTGGATATACCGTAAATATTTCACTACATACATTTTCATTAATTCCAGATTCTGAGGCTATCAGTTTATATACTTACCTGCAGGTAAAGGAAGATTCACATACTTTATATGGATTTGTTGAAAAATCTGAGCGCGAAATATTTAAATTATTAATTTCTGTTTCTGGCGTGGGAACCAGTACTGCGAGGGTAATGCTTTCTTCGTTGCAGCCTGGAGAAGTTACCGAAGCTATTGCCAGCGGTGATGTTCCAACTATTCAAAGTGTAAAAGGAATAGGTGCAAAAACTGCGCAACGCGTTATATTAGATCTTAAGGATAAGGTGCTGAAAGTAATGGGAGAAGAAGAAGTTTTTGTCTCTCAGAACAATACCAATAAGGAAGAAGCGTTATCAGCATTAGAGATCTTGGGCTATAACAGGCGTCAGGCCGGTAAGGTTGTAGACAAGATCGTCAAAACTGAACCCGAATCCACCGTTGAATCTATTATAAAACTGGCTCTTAAAAAGCTGTAAGTAAATTGAGGAACAATTACTCTAAATTGTCTTTATCGGTATACCTAACCTTCCTGTTGATACTGGTGCTATCTGTTGAATCATTTGCCCAGGAAACACCACAGGACACTACCGCTACTGGGTTTGACCTTGGCGAAATAAGCCTTCCCGACCCAGAAAGTATTGTTTCAAAATATGAATATGATCCAATTCTGGATCGTTATTTCTATAAAGAGAACCTTGGTGAGATAAATCTGGGATTACCACTTGTTCTAACTCCAGAGGAGTTTGAAGAACTGGTATTGCAGGAAGAAATGCGCAATTATTTTAAACTGAAGAACGATGCGCTTTCCGGAAGAAAAGAAGGAGCAGAGGATATCCAGAGAGACTTGCTTCCGGATTTTTATGTGAATAGCAATTTCTTTGAAACTATTTTCGGGGGTTCAGAGATCAATATAGTTCCGCAGGGATCGGTGGAATTGGACCTGGGAATTCTTTATACAAAGCAGGATAATCCGGCATTTTCGCCCAGGAACAGAAGGAACCTTTCCTTTGATTTTGATCAGAGAATTAGTCTTAGCCTTTTAGGGCAGGTGGGTGAACGACTTCAGATCACTGCGAATTACGACACAGAATCTACCTTCGATTTTCAGAATCAGTTAAAGCTCGAGTACACTCCCAATGAGGACGATATTGTGCAAAAAATTGAGGTTGGTAACGTGAATATGCCGCTTAATAATGCTCTTATTCAGGGAGCGCAAAGCCTTTTTGGTTTTAAAACCGAACTTCAATTCGGGAAAACAAGAGTAACCGGAGTTTTTTCAGAGCAACAATCAGAAAGAAGGACGGTAAATGTTGAAGGTGGTGCAACGGTTGAAGATTTTGAAAGATTTGCCCTGGATTATGACCAGGACAGGCACTTTTTCCTGGCACATTATTTCAGGGATAATTATGATGAAGCACTGGAGGATTATCCTTTTATTAATACGAATATACAGATTAAACGTATCCAGGTTTGGGTAACGAACAGGACCAATAATATTCAGAATATACAGGATACGAGGAATATTGTGGCTATCCAGGATCTGGGAGAGACCAATGTTCCAGGTAATATTGGTTTAGATGCTCCTCCAGGAGGATTTTTCAACCAACCGCCAGGCGCTTTTCCAGATAATACGGTAAACGATTTTAATCCTTTTGGGATCACAGGTCCGGAAGAATCTGTGCTTACTCCGGCCATTCGTGATATTGCTACAGTAGACCAGGGCTTTGGAGGAGTAGTTGTATCTGAAGGAACAGATTACGGAATTCTTGAAAATGCCAGGCAATTGAAGCCTACGGAATATACCGTAAATACACAGTTGGGTTATATTTCCCTTAATCAGAGGCTAAGTAATGATGAAGTTCTTGGGGTTGCTTTTCAATATACCATCAATGGTGAGGTGTACCAGGTTGGTGAATTCGCAAATGATGGTGTAAACGCTACAGGTGATGAGCCTGAAGAGAATCCTAATACAGGAACGAATCCAAGGGCCAGCCAGAACCTTGTTGTAAAAATGCTCAAGAGTACCATCATCAATGTGAACGAGCCTATTTGGGACCTGATGATGAAGAATATTTATAGCCTTGGGGCTTATCAGTTGGAACGGGAAGATTTCAGATTGAACATACTTTATACAGATCCGCAACCCTTAAACTATATTAGGCCGGTTGAAGGAACCACTTTGCCAGATGATGTGGATGAAATTCCATTGCTTCGGGTTTTAAAATTAGACCAGCTTAATAATAATAATGACCCCATAAATGGGGGAGACGGATTTTTCGATTATGTTCCACAGATAACCATAGATGCTCAAAACGGTAATGTGATCTTTACCACGGTAGAGCCTTTTGGTAGTCACCTTTTTGAAAAACTGGATGAAAATCCTTCCAGTGGAACCGAAGATTATGACATTCCTGAAACCTGGAATGAGAATCAGCAGAAATATGTATTCCGTGCGATGTATCGAACCACTAAGATACAGGCTGAACAGGAAGAGGCAGATAAGAATAAGTTCCAGTTAAAAGGCAGGTATAAATCTGCTGAGGTTGAAGGAATCCCAATTGGATTCAATCTTCCACCGGGATCGGTTACGGTTACGGCAGGAGGTAGAATACTCCAGGAAGGGGTAGATTATGTGGTGAATTATGAACTGGGCAGGGTGCAGATCCTGGATGAAGCTTTACTTGCTTCAGATATTCCAATCCAGGTAGATACTGAAAATAATGCTCTTTTCGGTCAGCAGACCAAAAGATTTACTGGGTTAAATGTGGAGCATCAGTTCAATGAGAACTTCCTTATTGGAGGTACTTTTATTAACCTGAAGGAACGGCCACTGACCCAGAAGGCGAATTATGGTTACGAGCCTATAAATAATACTATCCTTGGTTTCAATTTCAATTACAGTACCGAAGTCCCTTTCCTTACAAGGCTCGTAAATAAATTACCCAATATCGATACCGATGTGAAATCCAATGTTTCGGTTCGGGGTGAATTTGCTTATCTCATCCCGGGAACACCGGCGTCTGATGATTTCGATGGAAAGGCAACAACCTATATCGATGATTTTGAAGCAGCACAGACTTCTATAGATATTAATAATCCGCTTAGCTGGGAGCTTTCCAGTGTGCCTATTGGTTTTGGTGGAGAACTGGCTAATGGTGATCTGGGTGTAGGATATAAAAGGGCTAAAATGTCCTGGTATACGGTAGATCCAATATTTTACAGTAACAACAGGCCAGACGGAATTAGTGATTCTGATATTTCAACCTATGCTGCTCGTAGGGTTGCATTAAGTGAGATATTTCCGAATGTAGATGTTGTTCAGGGACAACCTCAGGTAGTCTATACCATGGATATCGCCTACGATCCAGCAAGAAGAGGGCCATATAATTATAATCCGGCGGCGACAGGAGGAAACCAGTTGCCGAATCCTTCAGGCAATTTTGGAGGTATAATGAGGGCCATCAATACAACCAATTTTGAACAATCCAATGTAGAATACATTCAATTCTGGGTGATGGATCCGTATATATATCCGGAGAATTCGGGGAGAACTGGCGGGACTATCAACTTCAACCTTGGTAACGTTTCAGAAGATGTATTAAAGGATGGTAGAAAACAATATGAAAATGGTCTTCCTGAAGGAGAGGGAGACGCAAATATTATCAATACTGCCTATGGGCGGGTTCCTGCAGATAATTCTCTAGTTTATGCTTTCGATTCTGAAGGAGCGGCCAGGGATCTACAAGATGTTGGTTTTGACGGGTTGCAGGATGCGGATGAAGGAATTAAATTTCCTGATTTTGCCGGTCTGCCGGATCCATCGGCAGATAACTACGAATATTTCCTAAATACCGATGGGAGTATTGTTGAAAGGTACCAAAACTATAACGGAACTGATGGTAACTCTCCAACCCAGGTGACCGATACCAATCGCGGGAATACTACTTTGCCTACTGCAGAAGATATGAACCGTGATAACACGATGAATACCATAAACAGTTATTTTGAATATGAGATCCCTTTTTTCCAGGGGATGAATATTGACAATAACCAGTATATCACAGATGTTAAGGAGTTAACCACCACTTTAAGGAACGGGCAGGAATTACCGGTGCGCTGGTTACAGTTTAAAATACCAATATTTGAACCTACCAATGCCGTGGGTGGAATTGCCGATTTTCGTTCTATCAGGTTTATAAGAATGTTTCTTACCGGGTTTCAGGACCCAACTATCCTAAGGTTTGGAACTATGGATCTGGTTAGAGGTGATTATAGAAGGTATAACCAAAGTCTTTTTGAAGATGAAAGCCAGATAGAGAACCCAAATACCTTATTCGAGGTAAATGCGGTGAATATCGAGGAAAATGAGAACCGCCAGCCAATACCTTATGTGCTGCCTCCAGGCGTGCAGAGGGAAGAACTGTTCCAAACTAATTCCAATATCAGGCAAAATGAGCAGTCTTTGTCTTTGAGGGTCTGCGAACTGGAACCACAAGATGCTCGTGCCGTGTATAAGAATTTCCAGATAGACATGCGCCAGTACAAAAACCTGGAAATGTTTCTTCATGCCGAATCTTTCGTGAACAAACCACCTCTAAAAGATGGTCAGCTCGTGGCTTTTGTTAGAATGGGGACAGATTTTAGCGATAACTTTTACCAGATCGAGATACCGCTATCACCTACCTTATTTGGTGCAACAACTCCCGAAGAGATCTGGCCGGAAGTAAACCGCCTGAATCTTGACTTGGATCTTCTTCAGAGAATAAAAACTGCAGTTCTGGGAGACCCTTCACTTAATTCTACGGAACTTAATTTCTTTACTGAAGAGCTGCAATCTGTAGATGCCGAAGCCACATATGAAATGGGAAGGTTGAGGCTTGGGGTAAAAGGAAATCCAAGTTTTGGGAATATCAGGTTATTGATGGTAGGTGTTAAAAATGGAACCAGGGTAGATGGTGTTACCGACCTTTGTGGAGAGGTGTGGTTCAACGAACTTCGTTTGTCCGATCTTAAGAATGAAGGTGGATGGGCCGGAGTGCTGAGCATGGATAGTAATCTTGCCGATTTCGCAAACCTTTCAGCAACGGGAAGAAAAAGTACCGTTGGTTTTGGTGCGATAGGTCAGGGGCCTAACCAGCGTAACCTGGAAGACCTGGAGCAATATGATTTTGTAACAAATCTGAATATGGGTCAACTTCTTCCGAAGAAATGGGGAGTTAAGGTTCCGGTGAATTACAGCAGAGGTGAAGAATTAATCACTCCAAAATATGACCAGGAATTCCTAGATGTAGAACTGGATACAAGATTAGAAAATATTCAGGATTCCGAAGAAAGGGATAGGGTTGAAAAACAATCACAGTCGTATACCAAAAGACAAAGCGTGAATGTGATCGGGCTGCGTAAAGAACGGGTGGGAGAGAAAACGCCGATGCCTTACGATATTGAGAATTTTGCCTTTTCTTCCTCTTATAACCAGATAGATCATCGTGATTTTGAAATTGAAGAAAGCATTGACCAGAGTGTAAGAATGGGTGGGACATATGAATTCAATTTCCCTGACAAAACTCTTGAACCTCTTAAGAATGTACCGGCTTTGGATAGCAGTGATTATTTTGCAGTCCTAAGGGATTTCAATTTTAATTACCTGCCTTCAAACATTAATGCCAGCTCGAATATATTCAGGCAATATAACGAACAGAAGTTCAGGTCCCTTGAATTGACAAAAGATGATATAGGAATACCAACATTGTACCAGAGAAATTATTTATTTGACTGGCAGTATGGGATTAACCATAATTTGACTCGTTCCTTGAATTTCTCATTTAATGCCAGCAATAACAGGATAATTCGGAATTATATCGATGAAGAAGGCTTCGCGGATAATAGTATTGGTCTATGGGATGATTTCTTTAACGTTGGAGATCCAAATTTACATTTTCAGAGTCTGCAGGTGAATTATCAGTTGCCGTTAGATAAAATTCCAGCTCTTAGATTTATAAATGCAACCTATTCCTATACCGGGGATTTTCAGTGGCAAAGGGGATCCAGGGTCTTCCAGCAACTTGATGGTATACCGGAAATAGGGAACAGCGTTCAAAACTCTAGCACGCACCAGATCAATGCTAATTTGAATATGCAGGATCTTTATGATTATGTTGGTCTGGTAGAAAAGAAGCCTCAAAGTGCCAGCAAGACAATTCAGGAAAGAAGTCGTGGGGTTCCAACCCTGGGTCCACAAGAAGAAGAGCAGGAGAAACAGGTGAGACCTCAGAATAAAGGTAACAAGGGATATAATACTTTTGTGAATATTGTCACCGGAATGAAGACATTCCAGTTAAACTACCGGAATGGTCGTGGAATTTTTATGCCTGGATATACCGAAAGCATTGGTTTTATGGGGACTTTTAAGCCAACTGCTGGGTTTACCTTCGGTTTTCAGGATGATATAAGGCAAATGGCGGCAGAAAGAGGCTGGCTGACTTTGTTCCAGAATTTTAACCAACAATACACTGCCCTTAAAAATGAGCAGCTGGATTACCAGGCCGGTTTTGATTTCCTGCCAGACCTTACGATAGAATTAACCGGAAGGAAGAATTTCTCTGAGAATTATTCTGAAAATTATAAAGTGGATCCTGTAGACCTGGAGTATCAATCTCTAACCCCATATACCTACGGGAATTTTAATATTTCCACTATCCTAATCAGAACATCATTCAATAATTCATCGGAAGCAAGTTCTGCGACCTTTGAGACTTTCAGGCAGAACAGGCTTGAGATCGCCAGGCGTTTAGCTTCTGAAAGAGGCCTGGATCCTACAGATATTGATGAAGAGGGTTATCCTCGCGGAATTGGGAAAACCAACCAGGCAGTTCTGTTGCCTGCATTCCTGGCTGCTTACTCCGGAAAGGATGCCGGAAAAGTGAGATTGGGGCCTTTTACAGATTTCCCGCTACCTAACTGGAATATTAAATACACCGGACTAATGAGAATTGGATGGTTTAGGGAGAATTTCAGACGGATTTCTTTGAATCACGGGTATAGATCAGATTATACGCTTAATCAGTTCCAGACGAACCTGGATTATGATGCGGCGAATCCTGAGGAACTCAACCAGGCAGGAGACTTTAAAAATCCTATTCTTTATTCGAACCTGGTATTAACTGAACTATTCACACCGCTTTTAAGAGTGGATTTTGAAACTAAGGGAAATATTCAAATCCTGGCAGAAGTTGCTAAAGATCGATCCCTGGCCTTTAGTTTTGACAATAACCTGCTAACAGAATACAGCGGAAACGAATATATTCTTGGAACTGGTTATCGAATTCAGGACCTTAAGATCGCTACTGCTCTTGGCGGAAGAAGAAGAGTATTGAGCAGTGACCTTAATTTTCGTGCAGATGTTTCTTATAGAAAGAACAGGACCATCGTGAGATATTTGGATCTGGCGAATGCTCAAACCATTTCTGGTCAGGATATCTGGTCTATAAATTTCAAAGCAGATTATGCGTTTACAAGGAACCTTACCGCAAGGTTCTATTATGATCATACCTTCTCTGAATACGCTGTTTCTACTGCATTTCCACAAACCACCATCAGGTCTGGATTTACTTTGATATATAATTTCGGAAATTAACGAAAGCCTTGTTTGAACAATTCGGCTAAAAAGCTAACTTTGCGATCCTATTAAACCAATATTATGAATATTCCACAAGAATTAAAGTACACTAAAGACCACGAGTGGGTTAAGATTGAAGGCGATACCGCAACTATTGGAGTTACAGATTTTGCCCAGGGCGAGCTTGGGGATATCGTGTATGTTGAGGTTGAAACCCTTGATGAAACTCTTGAAAAAGAGGAAGTTTTTGGAACTGTTGAAGCAGTGAAAACCGTTTCAGATCTTTTTATGCCTCTATCTGGTGAGATCGTTGAATTTAACGATAGTCTTGAAGATGAGCCGGAAAAGGTAAATGAAGATCCTTACGGAGAAGGATGGATGATTAAAATTAAGATGACTGACGCTTCTGAAGCTGAAGACCTGTTATCTGCAGACGAATATAAGGAAGTAGTTGGTAGCTAAATTATTACTAATTATTGCACTGGTCTACACGAGTGTCATTACCTATTTCTCTCTAATAGTAATGGACTTTAAAGTAAGTGTAGCCGGTTTTGATCCTACAGACAAAATGCTCCATGCCGGAGCATATTTGTTTTTAGCTCTCTTGTGGAAGCTATATTTTCTTTTTAAAGATTCTGATTTTCAGAGGTATAACTCCAATTTGCTTTGGGTGGCCACCGCTGCTTTTCTATTTGGTATGTTAATTGAGGTTTTACAGGGAACCTTAACCAGTTACAGAACTCCCGATTGGTGGGATGTTCTGGCGAATTCAACTGGGGTATTACTTGCTGTTTTGCTTTTTATTGTCATGGCGCCGACCATTAAAAAACTGAAACAAAAAGTTACCGGACTAAATTATTAACCTGTATTAACTAATCTTTTATGAAATGAGCCATCAGGATTTTATTGTTTCCAAATAAATTCCTGAGAGGTGAATTACATCTGACAGTTAATCGCAATTAAACTTTACCAGATGAAACCTAAGAAAAACCCGAAGGCCGACCTTCGAAGGAGATGGATCCTCTTTCTCCAAATTGGACTAATTCTAGTACTATTTTTAACCTTGCAAGCTTTCCAATGGAAAACCTATGATGAGAAAAAAACCAGTGATCCATTAGTGATCCTTGATCTGCCTGAAGAGGAAGAAGTTCCCGTTACCATTGTTCCGCAGGAAACGCCACCACCGCCTCCTAAGCAGATTGTTGAGATCATAGATGTTATTGAAGATGACTCTAATGAAAAGGAGGATGAGGTAAAGCCTACAGACCTTGATCTTGAAGATATACCAGAGCCCGATGATATTGTTGAACCTGATGAACCAGATGAGCCTGTTGATATTCCCTTCGATTTTATAGAAGAGGTGCCAGTTTTCCCAGGTTGTGAAAAACTAGAGGCTAACAGCGAACGCAAAAAATGTATGAGTTCAAAAATCAGTAACTTTGTGAATAGGAACTTTGATACAGGATTAGGCGAAGAGCTTGGTCTCACTGGTACGAATCTTGTGGTTGTAATGTTCGTAGTGAATAAGGACGGCTTGGTTGAGAAGATTCAAACACGAGCTCCACATACAGCCCTGGAAAAGGAAGCACGAAGAGTAATAGGTGAATTGCCTGAAATGCAACCTGGAAAACAACGAGGAAAGCCTGTACCTGTATCTTATACTATACCTATAAGATTTAAAGTTCAGGAATGATAGTGAGAGGTTTAGAAATTTACCGTAGTTTTAATTACTTATTATTCCCGATAAATTTAGTTTTTTAGAAAAAATCTTTATTTTAGCAACCCTTAACAATATAACGCATTATGGAACCTAAGAAAAATCCAAAGGCTAATTTGAACAGAAACAGAACTTTGTTTCTGCAACTTGGTCTTGTTGTAGTTCTATTTATAACCTGGAGGGCGATTGAGTGGAAAACTTATGACCCTGAAAATATAGATATAGGACAGGTGAATATGGACGCTCTAGAAGAAGAGGATGTGCCAATTACTGAAATGCAAAATACTCCTCCACCGCCACCACCGCCACCTCCGGCACCGGAAGTGATCGAGGTTGTTGAAGATGAGGAAGAAGTAGAAGAGGATGAGATCCAGTCTACTGAAACCAATCTTGATGAGATCGTAGAAGTGGAAGAAGTTGTTGAGGCTCCTGTAGAGGAGGAAGTTGAAGATGTTCCTTTTGCGGTCATTGAAGATGTGCCAATCTTTCCAGGTTGCGAAAACTTAAGTAACAATGATCAGCGTAAAAAGTGTATGAGTGAAAAGATCTCTAAGTATGTGAACAAAGAGTTCGATACAGATCTTGGAGCAGAACTTGGGCTTAGCGGTATTAACCGTGTGATCGTTCAGTTTAGAATTGATGAAAAAGGAAATATTGGTCAGGTAAGAGCGCGTGCTCCACACCCAAGACTTGAGCAGGAAGCTGCAAGAGTGATCAACAGCTTGCCTAAGATGAAACCAGGTAAGCAGCGTGGTAAGCCGGTTGGGGTTATGTATTCTCTTCCTATTGCCTTTAAAGTGCAGGACTAAATATTCCTGAAATGATATATTAATCCTCCGCATCTAGCGGGGGATTTTTTATTTTATGTAAATTCACTTTCTGAAAAACTGTATATTACACCCATAAAACCTTAGCCCCATTAGTGTATGAAGTATATTTTACTTCTTCCTTTTTTAATTTTAAGTTTTCAAATCACCGCCCAGGATGTTAATCTTTCTTCAGAGATCTATCCTGAATTCCCGGAATGTGAAAATATTGATTACCAAAACCAGGAATCTTGTTTCAATCGTACCCTGGTGAATTTCGTCGTTTCTAATTTTAAAGTGCCCGAGGTTGTTCAGGCCGAGAATTATAAAGGACAGATGACCATAATCTTCGAGGTGGATGAGGAGGGTGACTTTCAATTGATCTATCTGGATGCAGCTTATGATGAGTTAAAGGCGGAGATAACTCGTGTCTTTGGGTCCATTCCTTCAATTAAGCCAGCCCAGTATAACGGGAGGCCGGTTCATATGCAGTTTAAAATGCCTTTAAGGATTCCGCTTCAAAATAATCCTGAAGTAAAGCAAATGGCTGAAAGCGATGAAATAATTTTAAGGGATTCAAATGAAGAAGCGGTTCAATCTGAAAATGTTCTGGAGGAGTATGATAGGATTAAATCTGATGAATTTAAAAGTCCAAGATATCGCAGTGAGATAAATATTCCCTTATCTCATGAGTTTTACAGTAGGTTTGATAAGGAATTCAATCAAATAGGAACAAATAGTCATTCAGCTTCTAAACCTTTGCTATTCAGTGAGGTGAATAGGTATTATAATTTTGAGTCCAACCGTGATGAATTATTGCAGAACAGGTCTACCTGGGCAGGTAGAAAGCTTTGGAACGAGCATTTGGTAAGGTTTCAAACAGATAACTATTGGTTTACCATAGATCCCGGATTCGATTTACAAATAGGGAAGGATTTTGAACAGACCTCTCATGATTTTACTTATAATAACGGGCGTCAGTTCATAGTTCAGGGAGGATTGGGTAAGAATTTCAATTTCTATTCAGTAGTTTATGAAAGCCAGGCCAGGTTTGCAGAATATTATAATCGTTATGCCGAGTCTATTCGTCCAGCCGGCGGAGATCCGGCAATAGTTCCTGGAAGAGGAGTGGCAAAAACTTTTATGGATGAAGGTTATGATTATCCTGTAGCTGAAGGTTATTTGTCATTTACCCCTGCCGAATTCATAAATATTCAATTTGGGCATGGAAAGAATTTTATTGGAGACGGGTATAGATCTCTGGTGTTAAGTGATAATGCTTCGCCATATCCTTATTTAAAGCTGAATACCAACTTCTGGAAATTAAAGTACACCAACACCTGGATGTCCCTGCGGGATGTAAGGCCGGCAGTAGTGAACAGTGGTTCCTACAGAACAAAATATATTGCCAATCATTATTTAAGTTTGAATGTTACCAAACGTTTGAATCTTGGATTCTTCGAATCGGTAATGTGGGAAAACGACAATGATCGTGGATTTGATATCAACTATCTAAACCCGGTCATTTTTTATAGAGCTATTGAATTTGCTACCGGTGCCGATGGAGGAAATGCGATCATAGGCCTTACCGGAAAATATAAGATTTCTGACCAGATGTATACTTATGGTCAATGGCTTATTGATGAATTCTCTTCTGGAGATATTTTTGGTGGAGAAGGAAGCTGGAAAAATAAACTTGGTTTCCAGATAGGTCTCAAATATTTTGATGCCTTTAAAGTTGACAACCTGTATCTTCAAGCTGAATATAATCAGGTGAGGCCATATACCTATTCTCATAATTCTATAACACTGAACTATGGACATAATAATCAGTCTATGGCGCATTTATGGGGTGCTAACTTCAGAGAATATATTGGCATCGCTCGTTATAAAAAGGACAGATTATATGGATCTGCCAAACTGATTTACGGAAAAAGAGGATTTGATTTTAACGAATTTGGTTCCAAATCTAATTATGGTCAGGATATTTACAGAACCGAAGAAGATCGTGCTTTGGAGACTGGTGTGAAAATAGGGCAGGGAAATACAACGACCTCATTTTATTCTGAATTTGAGGCCGGTTATATCGTAAATCCAACCACTAATTTAAAGTTGTTCGCCAGTTTCATTTATCGTGATTTTGATGTACAAACCAATACTACAGCTAATTTCGATAATTCAACTACTTGGATCAATTTTGGGTTAAGAACAGATATTTTTAACTGGTATTATGATTATTAGTCATTTTCAGCTCTGAAAATTAACATGTTGCCTTTCTTGCTAAAACCTAATTAAGAAGTATCTTTGCGCCAGTTAAAAAAAAGCTTTTTTTGAGCAACACTCGCGTACATAATTCCAGCGCTTCCATTCTGTCAGATTTTAAGGAAATAACCAAGATGAGACTGGCTATTAGCGTAGTCTTTTCATCTGTAGCCGGGTATTTTCTCGGTGCCGATAATATCGATTTTGTTGTGGTGACCTTACTGGCAATTGGTGGTTATCTTATGGTGGGGGCTTCAAATGCTTATAACCAGATCATCGAAAAGAATCTGGATGCCTTGATGGATAGGACAAAGAATCGTCCGTTGCCGGCTGGAAGAATGTCAAACACGACGGCTTTTAGCATAGCTAGCATCTTTACAGTACTTGGGTTGGTTGTTTTGTATGTGATCAATCCTAAAACTGCAATGTTCGGGGCGATAAGTATTTTCCTGTATGTTAGTATCTATACTCCCTTAAAGACTAAAACGCCACTTTCGGTTTTTGTTGGTGCCTTTCCAGGAGCAATTCCTTTTATGTTAGGATGGGTTGCAGCAACAGGTAGTTTCAGTATAGAGCCGGGAACTTTGTTTATGATTCAATTCTTCTGGCAGTTTCCCCATTTTTGGGCTATAGGCTGGTGGCTGTTCGATGATTATAAGAAGGGTGGCTTCTTTATGCTGCCAACAGGAAAGCGTGATAAGGGGACGGCGGTACAAATTATTCTATATACCTGTTGGACCATATTGGTTTCATTAATCCCTGTATTTGGAGTTACAGGTAAACTTTACCTCACACCTGTTTCCGGGGTTATTATTTTGATTTTGGGTCTGGGAATGTTGTATTACGCGATAAGATTATTCAAGGAGAAAACAGCTGAAGCTGCTAAAAAATTAATGTTTGCCAGTGTTTCTTATATCACACTGCTGCAAATAGTATATGTACTAGATAAATTTATTAGACAATGGATTTAACTCAGGGATCTGATGAAAAAAAACATGGCCGGGCAAAGAAAATGATGCTCTGGTTTGGTATTGTAAGTATGTCCATGACATTTGCCGGACTTACCAGTGCTTATGTGGTTAGTAAGAACAGACCAGACTGGCTTACAGATTTCCAGCTGCCTATGGCCTTTCTGTGGAGTACCATCGTGATCATTGCAAGTAGTGTAACCTTGTTTTTGAGTAAAAAGATGATTCTTGCTGGTAATCGAAGAAATGCAAGTGCTTTTTTAATTGGTACGCTTATTCTGGCAATTCTGTTCATTGTATTTCAATTTTATGGTTTTAGTGAAATTTTAAGTCAGGGATATTGGTTTACTGGAGCCGAGAGTACAGTGACCACATCCTTTATTTATATCCTTGTATGTGTGCACTTAGCGCACTTACTGGCAGGTGTTATAGTGCTTTTAGTCTTAATTTATAACCATTTTAAACAACGTTATAAAGTTGGGCAAATGCTTGGTTTTGAGCTGGGTGAGACCTTTTGGCATTTTGTAGATGCCCTGTGGATATTTTTGATTTTGTTTTTCTATTTCTTTAGATAATTAAATTGCGTATTTTTGCGCATCCTTTAACATTAAAATACTTCTATGGAGGCTACTGTTGTTAGAACAGGCACAGAAGGGAAAACCTGGGGTGGTGGTAATGAGCCACTAAAAGCGAGTTACGGAAAAATGATGATGTGGTTCTTCATTCTTTCTGATGCTTTGACCTTTTCGGGATTCCTTGCCGCTTACGGTTTTTCAAGATTTAAATTCATCGATTCATGGCCAATTGCAGATGAGGTGTTCACTCACTTCCCGTTTTTACATGGAGTAGAAGCTCCTATGTATTATGTGGCTTTGATGACCTTTATCCTTATTTTTTCGTCGGTAACTATGGTGCTAGCGGTTGATGCCGGTCACCATATGAAGAAAGGTAAGGTTACTACTTATATGTTTCTGACCATTCTTGGAGGTCTTGTATTCGTAGGATCTCAGGCTTGGGAATGGAACACTTTTATTAAAGGTGATTATGGTGCGGTTACTACGAAAGGTGGAAACGTGCTTCAGTTTTTAAATACTGAAGGTGAGCGTGTAAGTCTTTCAGAGATCGCAGTTCCAATCGCTGGAGAAAGAGTAGAGCATGAAAGTAACAACGGGATCTGGTTCGATTCCGGTAAAGACCTTCCTTCTTATACTCTAGAAGAGGTAAAAGCAGGGTTTATTCAGAACGAAGATCTACTTATCAGGACTCAGCAGCTGGATGAAAACGGTTCAAAAATCATTTTATCCAGGGAAGAATCCTTAATGAAACTAAATAACGAGGCTGTTGGAACAGTTGAAGGCGCAAACCTTGTTCAGAATGAATACGGTTCCCCTCTTTTTGCTGACTTCTTCTTCTTTATCACAGGATTCCACGGGTTTCACGTGTTGTCTGGAGTGGTTATAAACATTATTATATTCTTTAACGTGATCATAGGTACCTATGAGAGACGTGGAAGTTATGAAATGGTTGAGAAGGTTGGACTATACTGGCACTTTGTAGACCTTGTTTGGGTATTTGTATTTACATTCTTTTACCTGGTATAATTTAGAAATAAACGATTATGGCTCACGATACTACGCAACATCACGGATCGGCAACCAAAAGAATCTGGACAGTATTCGCAATACTTTCAGTAGTAACCATTGTAGAGGTTATTCTTGGGATCATCAAGCCTGAATTCCTAACACAAACCTACTTGTTAGGGATGAGGTTGTTAAACTGGATCTTTATCATCCTTACGATATATAAAGCATATTATATTGCCTGGGCTTTTATGCACCTTGAGCATGAAACAAAAGGACTTAGAAGATCGATTGTATGGACTTCTATCTTCCTTATTTGTTACCTGATATTTATTCTTCTAACCGAAGGTGGTTATATCTACGATGTTTACAAGAGCGGGCATGTTGCCTGGGACTTCTAAGAAAAGTTAAAAGCATTTGAAAAGGCGGTTTTGTTAAACCGTCTTTTTATTTTTGTATCCCTTTGTAAAACTGGAGTTTCTACTTATGAAAAAGTTTCTGGTACTCGGAATTTTATTTGCCCTCCCCATTACGGCTTACCTGTTTTTTGCCTCTGGAAAAAACAATTTCGCAAAATTGCCTGTGCTTACAGAGAATGTTAAAGATGTTTCAGAATTCCAGACCAATTCTAAAGAACAAATTTCCTTTAAAGATCATATAAGTGTAGTTGCTTTTTTCGGATCTAATCTCGAGGATATAAAAGGGAATACCTTCAACCTTGATAAAAAGATCCTTGAAAAATATTACGAATTTGATGATTTTCAATTTGTGATCCTTCTACCCGAAGAGGCCAGGGAGGAAACCACTGCCTTTGTTGATGAATTCAAAAAAATTAGTGAAACCTCTTTCTGGAAGATAGTTTACGCTTCCCAGGAAGAAATTCAGGAAGTTTTTGATAGTTTTGATACTCCGCACAAGCTTGATAAAAACGTTCATACTCCTTATGTTTTTATTGTGGATAAGGAATTAAAACTAAGGGGACGTGATGACGATGAGGACTATGGGAAATTATACGGTTACGATTCCAGGGATGTGGCAGAATTAAGCAATAAGATGAACGACGATGTAAAAGTGATCCTGGCAGAATATCGCTTAGCATTGAAAAGGAATAATCCTGATTCAAAGAAATAATTATAATGAAAAATTACTCATACATAGGGATCTCACTGGTAATTCTGATCTTTGGAATCATATTTATCCCAAAAATTATCGATAGGGTTAGCGATAATGAAGTTGTTTCCTCCAACCGTTTGAATAAGGAAAGGAAAAAGCCTCTTAAGAAAACGGATGTGGAATTATCTTATATCGTAATTGACGGTGAAAAGAAAAAGGCTCCGGAATTCGAATTAGTTAACCAGGAGGGAGATACCATTTCAAATGAAGATTATAAAGGTAAGGTTTACCTGGTGGAATTTTTCTTTACTACCTGTCCTACCATTTGCCCTATTATGAATAAAAACCTGGTTGAAATTCAGGATGAATTTAAGGATGAAGAAGATTTTGGAATAGCTTCCTTCTCTATAGATCCTGCTCACGATACTCCTCAGGTTCTCTCGGAATATGCTAAGAATTACGGAATCACTAATCCCAACTGGAATTTGATGACAGGGGAGAGAGAGAAGATCTATGCTTTAGCGAACCAGGGATTTGGTCTTTATGCCGGTGAAGATTCTGATGCTGCCGGAGGCTTCGCCCATCAAGGGATGTTTGCCCTTGTAGATCAGGACGGTTATATTAGGTCAAGAAAAGACCAGTTTGGGAATCCTATTATTTATTACCGCGGTTCTGTTGAAAGAAATAAAAGCGTGGCTCGTGGTGAAGAGCAGCCACAGATCGATATATTAATTGAGGATATAAATAATTTACTTTGAAGACAACTCTAAAAAGTTCAGATAAGGTAGCTGTACCGGTGATCATAGCCCTTTCCATTGCGGTACCTGTAATTGTTCTAATATTGATGTTGCTGCCGGAACGATATAATATATTCGGAACAGACGCAATTACTTTTCCTTTATTTCATGGGATTTTAAATTTTCTAACCGCCATTCTTCTGATTATAGGTTATTATTTCATGAAAGCCCAGAAATTTATTGAGCATAGGAATACCATGATCGCGGCATTCGGTCTTTCTGCAATCTTTCTTGTGAGTTACGTGCTTTCAAAAATAAGCAATGAGCCTGTTCCTTACGGTGGCGAAGGCAGCTTGCGATATATTTATTTCTTTATTCTAATTACCCATATCGTATTATCTGGAATCATAGTACCTCTTGTGCTTTTTACAATGTATAGAGGGCTTAGTGGAGAATACAATAAACATTCGAAAATTGCCAGGTGGACCTTTCCAATTTGGTTGTATGTGGCAGTAACAGGCGTTCTTGTCTTTTTATTTATGATGCCTTACTATTAATTTCGGTCATAAATCATTAATTTTGAAATGATTAAGTTGAGCGGGAAATGAAGATGAAGAATTTTAGATTACCGATTTTTATCCTTTTGGTTTTAATGTGTTTGCCAGATTTGGCTAATGCACAATGTTCTATGTGTCGTGCTGTGCTTGAGAGTGAAGCAGATCAGAGCACTGCTGAAGGGATCAATGAAGGGATCCTTTATCTTATGATTTTTCCTTATTTACTAATTGGTGGAGTAGGCTACTTTATTTACAGGTCCAGGAAAAATAAACCGAAAAACGCGGAAGGTTGAAGCCTTTTTTGTAAAGTTAAGGTTAAGAATATGCAGTTTTTATCATAAAACTGTAACATTTTATTTTTTCTTCAGTCTTATTAAATAGGGAGTCATTTTCCCTTTTTAATAACCATCAATCATGATTGAAATATCAAATCTTCACAAATCCTATAAAATGGGTGCTAACTCATTGCACGTTTTAAAGGGTATTAATTTTTCAGTCGCCGAAGGCGAATTATTGTCAATTATGGGATCTTCTGGATCTGGGAAGTCTACATTGCTCAACATTTTGGGTATGCTGGATGAAGCAGATGAAGGCTCATACGTACTCGATGGAGTGCCAATAAAGAACCTTAGCGAAAAGCAGGCGGCTAAATATCGGAACAAATTTCTTGGTTTCATTTTCCAGTCATTTAACCTGATAGGTTATAAGTCGGCTTTAGACAATGTGGCTTTGCCTTTATATTACCAGGGGCTTTCCAGAGGTGAAAGGATTGATCGGGCTATGAGCTATCTTGAAAAGGTGGGGCTGGCGAATTGGGCAGGTCATTTGCCTAATGAACTTTCAGGAGGACAGAAGCAAAGAGTGGCTATTGCCAGGGCATTGGCGAGTGATCCCAAGGTGTTGCTTGCAGATGAACCTACTGGAGCACTGGATACAAAGACATCATATGAAGTGATGGATCTTATTCAGGAGATCAATGACGAGGGACGTACCATTCTGGTGGTTACCCATGAGCACGATATAGCGCAAATGACCAAAAGGATCGTGAATTTAAAAGACGGTCTTATAATAGAGGATACCGTAGTTTCACAAGTAAGAGCCATGGAAAATGTTTGATCTAGATAGATGGGATGAGATCTTTGAAACTATACGCAAAAACAAACTGCGCACTTTTTTAACGGGTCTTTCTGTAGCTTCAGGTATATTCATTCTTGTAGTACTGTTGGGTATTGGAGAGGGTATGCGGAATGGGATTTCGAGAGAATTTGAAGAGGATGCTTCCAACCTTATCTACGTCTGGCCAGGTGTAACCTCCAAAGAGTATAAAGGATTGAATCCGGGCAGAAGAATTCAAATGAAAAATGAGGATTATAACCAGATTCTTCTGTTATACGGTGATAAGCTGGACAAAACAGCCGCTACTTTCCAGAATTGGGGAATGGTGTTGAATTATGGCAAAGAATCAGGTTCCTATGATGTTCGTGGTACTTTTCCTGCCTACCAGGTATTGGAGAGTATTTCACTTACCGCAGGTAGATTCCTTGACCTCAATGATCTCAATAATTCTGAAAAGAATATGGTCATTGGCCATAGGATAAAGCTTGATCTTTTTAAAGATGAAGACCCTATCGGGAAAATTGTCCAGGTTTCAGGAGTTAATTTCAAAGTAGTAGGTGTTTATACAGACAAAGGTGGGGAAAGAGAAGAGACAAGGGCTGTAATCCCAATGACCACCGCACAGAGAGCTTTTGGCGGAAGTAATAATGTAGATCGCTTATACCTTACCTTGGATCCCGAAGAGGATTTTGATAAAGCCGTAGCCGCTTCCACCCAGTTTTCTGCAGAACTGGACGAGTTTTTAAAGTCAAGACATACCGTAGCGCCAGATGATAATAGTGCCATTCATATAAATAACAGCCTCGAGAATGCCAAGAGATTCTACACGCTTATGGATATGATAAAATACTTCTTTTGGGGCGTAGGAATCTGTACGATCATAGCCGGGGTGGTTGGAGTAAGTAATATTATGCTCATTATTGTAAAGGAAAGAACCCGTGAGATAGGCGTGAGAAAAGCTCTGGGCGCACAGCCTTTATCCATCATCGGGATGATACTTCACGAGTCGATCTTTGTAACTGCTATTGCCGGATTCTTAGGATTGATTTTCAGTCTTACCTTGTTGGAGTTTATAGGTCCTATGATAGAGACCCAGTATATCTATAACCCAACTGTGAACTTTACGGTGGCGATCAATACCGTTGTAATACTGGTTATTGCAGGAGCCATTGCTGGATTTTTCCCGGCATGGCGAGCAGCGAGAATTAAACCAATAATAGCTTTAAGAGACGAATAATATGTTTAGTAGAGATCGTTGGAGTGAAATAATAGAGGCACTTACCTCAAATTGGTTTAGAACAGTACTTACAGCTTTTGGAGTATTATGGGGAATATTTATTCTTGTAATTCTGCTTGCTGCCGGGAAAGGCCTGGAAAATGGGGTGAAACAGGGGTTTAGTGGAATTGCTACCAATACTATGTTCATGTGGACCCAAGTAGCTTCAAAACCATACAAGGGAATGCCTAAAGGAAGGCGTTACAGTTTCGAAATAGAAGATGTGGCGGCTATTAAAGAACAGGTGCCGGGATTAAGATTTGTTTCACCAAGAAATCAATTAGGTGGTTTTGGAGGTGAGAATAATGTGGTTCGTGGGCTGAACACCGGTGCATTTAACGTCTATGGTGACTATCCTGAAATTATTCAGCAGGAACCAATGGATATAACCTCCGGAAGATTTTTAAACTATTCTGATATTAATGAAAAACGAAAGGTCGCCATTATTGGTGGTGGAGTAGTTTCAGCGCTATATGATAAGGGTGAAGATCCATTGGGAACTTATATTAAAATCAATGGAGTGAATTTCATGGTAATCGGGACCTATAAAAAGAAAAGTCAGGGAGGCGATCCAGAGAGAGGTCAGAAAGAGATCTACGTTCCGTTTACAGCATTTTCTCAAGCCTTTAATCGGGGCAATAAGGTTGGGTGGATGGCAATTACTGCCCGTGATGGAAATTCAATCACGAATCTAAAGAATGATATTATCGAGATCGTAAAAAGCCGGCATACCATTCATCCAGAAGATGACAGGGCCGTAGGTAATTTTGATCTTTTTCAGGAATATTCAAAGGTTAACGGACTTTTCGTGGCTTTGAGAGCTGTTGCTTATTTCGTGGGAGTTCTGGTATTGCTATCAGGAATTATCGGAATTAGCAATATTATGCTTATCGTGGTAAAAGAACGTACTAATGAGATAGGCGTGCGCCGTGCTCTGGGAGCAACACCTTGGTCTATAAGAGGACAGATACTTATGGAGTCCATATTTCTAACTATAATTTCCGGAATGGCAGGAATCATACTTGCCACAGGAGTAATATGGCTGGTTAACTTTCAATTGAGCAATATGGATACTTCAGAAATGATGTTTCTGAATCCTTCTGTAAACCTGGGAGTAGTCTCTGTAGCTCTGGCAATTTTAATAATTTCCGGTTTACTGGCCGGTCTAATTCCGGCACAACAGGCCATAAGAATAAAACCTGTTGACGCCTTAAGAACTGAATAATACATAAACACTAATACAATCAAAAAATGAAGAAATTTGTAACCATCGGAATTCTAGTGCTAATTGCCGTGACCTTTGTAGGGGCATTGTACTATCTCTATCAAAAGAATCAGGAGGACCCCGTAGTTTATGAAACCGAGGAACCTTCAGAACAAACCATCGTAAAGAAAACAGTTGCTACCGGTAAAATAGTACCTAAAGAAGAGGTTCTCATCAAACCTAATATTTCAGGAATTATTGATGAAATATATATTGAAGCGGGAGACCGAATCAAAGCCGGTGACCTGATCGCTAAGATCAGGGTGATTCCAAACGTTTCTTCTTTACAAAGTGCAAAAGATGCGGTTGCCACTGCCAAGATCAACCTGGACAATGAGAGAAAAGTTTATGAAAGACAAAAAGAACTTTATGATAAAGGGGTGATCTCTGCTAATGACTATGATGCTGCAGAGGTTTCATTTAAAAGGTCTGAACAGAACTATAAATCGGCACAACAGAATTATGAGATCGTAAGAACCGGTACTACCAGCGGAATTGGGAGTGCGGCAAATACACTTATACGTTCTACGGTTGAAGGCATGGTGCTGGATGTTCCGGTAAAAACCGGGAATCAGGTTATTGAAAGTAATAATTTCAATGATGGTACCACCATCGCCACTTTAGCTGATGTAAATGAAATGATCTTTGAAGGAAAGGTTGACGAAAGTGAAGTTGGTAAGATCAAGGAAGACCTTCCTTTGGAAGTGACTGTTGGAGCCATCGAAAATAAATCTTTCGATGCGGTTCTGGATTATATTGCACCTAAAGGAGTTGAAGATAACGGGGCTATTCAGTTCGAAATTAAAGGAACTTTAAACAAGGCCGATACCACGTTTATTAGAGCCGGTCTTAGTGCGAATGCCTCTATTATTCTTGCCAAAGCTGAAGATGTTCTTGCCATTAAAGAAGCTTTGGTTCAATTCGATCCTGAGACAAAAGAACCTTTTGTAGAGGTCATGACCGGAGACCAGGAGTTCACCAAGCAAAATATAGAGCTTGGGGTGAGTGATGGTATCAACGTAGAAGTGATTAGTGGAGTGAAGAAAGGAGATAAGATCAAGGTTTGGAACCAGATTAAACCGGCCATGAATATCGCTCAAAACTAATTTTTTATCCCTTGTGTAACAACCTGCACATTTTACAGACATATCTTACAGAATATTATTATGAAGAATTATAGCTTAATAGTCACTCTTTTGCTTTTTTCCAGCATACTAACTGCTCAAAAAAAAGAATGGACACTTGAAGAATGCGTGAATTATGCATTGGAAAACAACATCCAGGTGAAGCTAACCGAACTTGATGTGGAGCTTTCAGATATCGAAAAACGCGATGCGATTGGGAATCTTATTCCGAACATCAATGCACAGGCAGCTAATGCCTGGAATACTGGTTTAACCCAGAATGCCACTACCGGAATCCTGGTAAATCAAACCGTTAGAAACTTTTCTGCGGGAGTTACCGCCGGGCTCACACTTTTTGATGGATTGAGGAATTTCAAATCCTTACAACGAGCAAAAATGTCAAGAATTGCGAATGAATATTCTCTTGATAAAATGCAGGACGATATTGCACTTTTTGTGGCTGATGCTTACTTACAGGTGCTTTTCAATAAGCAAAATCTGGAAGTGCTTAAAGCCCAGAACGAGGTGACCAAAGAACAGCTTGGCAGAACCCAGGACCTTGTTGAAGCAGGTGTTCTTCCTGAAGGAGATCTTTTAGAGATCAAAGCTACAGATGCCGATGAGCAGCAAAGAATGATCCTTGCTGAAAACCAGATACAAATTTCATTAATAAGCTTAGCGCAGACACTTGGTTTCAGAGACTATCAGAATTTTGATATTGTAGACAGGGATTATGATATTTTCGGAAACGAAATTCTTGAAAATTCTGTTTATGATGTAATTGATACAGCCAAGGAAGAAAGATCTGAAATTAAGATCGCAGAATCTAATATGGAACTGGCAGAAATGGATGTAGAGCTTGCAAAAGGAGCTTATCTTCCTACTTTATCGGCATTTTTCAACTATAATACCAGGGAAACGGGTCAGAACAGGATAATTGGTACAGAGATAGATCCAAATGAGCCTACTCGTACCATAGGTTTTGTCGAAGGTACGAATCAGCAGGTGCTTACAGGAAATAGTATTCCGGTTCTCGGCTCTCCATTACCATTTTTCGAACAACTTTATATCAATGATGGTATTACCTACGGTTTAAGAATAGATGTTCCAATTTTAAATGGTTTTGCTACCAGGAATAGGGTTAGAAGAAATGAAGTTGCCGTAAAGCGGGCTGAATATCAGTTGGAGCAGGCTGAACTTGATCTTGAATCGAACGTTTACCAGGCTTATACCGACGCTAAAGGAGCTTTTGAAGCATACGAAGCGGCCCTTGTTGCTTCTGAAGCGCAGGAGAAAGCCTTTGAATATGCTACGGAAAGATATGATGTTGGTTTAACCAATGCCTTCGATTTTAGCCAGGCGAAGATTCGTTTTGAAAATACTCAAAGAGAAGCTCTTAGAGCTAAATACGATTATATTTTTAAACTAAAAGTTGTAGAACTTTATTTTGGAATTCCGGTAAGGGATTTAAAATTTTAATTAAATGAAGAAAAAGACACTTTTCATCATCCTTGGGGTGGTTATCGCCTTGATCATTTTATTGGTAGTAGGTAAAAAAGCTGGTTGGTTCGGCGGTTCAGCAAATGTAAAAGAGGTAGAGATCACCCAGGTAGAGCCAATAGATATTACTGAAACTGTTTCAGCAACCGGTAAGATACAACCTGAAGTTGAGGTGAAGTTATCTTCTGAAGTATCCGGGGAAATCATAGAATTGCCGATAGTAGAGGGCCAGGCTGTAGAGAAAGGGGATCTTTTAGTTAGAATCAATCCTGATATTTATCAATCCAGTGTTCAAAGAGCAAGAGCGAGTTACCAAAACTCTAAAGCAAATTATGCTCAAACTCAGGCAAGTTTGAAGCAGGCTGAAGCAGATTATCAGCGAAATAAAACCCTTTTTGAAAAGGGAGTGATCTCTAAAGCTGAATGGGATGGGATAGTTTCTAATTATGAAATGTCACAGGCCAATAAGGAATCGGCTTATTTCAGCATGCAAAGTAGCGCAGCTACGGTTACTGAAGCTCAGGATAATCTTGGTCGAACCAATATATATGCACCAATGACCGGAACTATTTCCAAACTGGATGCAGAGCTTGGTGAAAGAGTGGTAGGAACCCAACAGATGGCTGGTACTGAAATTCTTCGTGTAGCCAATCTTGACAATATGGAGGTAGAGGTAGATGTAAATGAAAATGATATTGTAAAGGTTTCTGTTGGTGATTCTACGATTGTCGAGGTAGATGCTTATTTAGGAAAAGAATTCAAAGGGATCGTAACCGAGATTTCAAATACTGCGGATAATTCTTTAACTACAGACCAGGTTACGAACTTTAAAGTGAAGGTTAGAATTTTAAAAGGTTCCTATGAGGACCTTATTGAAGGAAAACCAGAAAATTACTCTCCATTCAGGCCGGGAATGACCGCTACGGTGGATATTATCACCAATAAGAGGCTTAAAGTTATAGGAGTGCCAATTAGCTCGATTGTGATCAAAAATGACACTACTGCAACTAAAAAAGGCTTCGTGCCTCCAAAGGTTAGTGAGGATGAAGAAAAATTTGAATGTGTATTTGTAAAAGACGGCGCAAAAGCTAAACTTCGCGTGGTGGAAACCGGCATACAGGATGACTCTCATATCGAGATCGTAAAAGGCTTGAATGATGGTGATGTAGTGATCACTGGTCCTTATAGTACGGTTACCAAAACTCTTGATCCGGGAGATGAGATCGAGGTGAAAAAAGAGGAAGAAGAAAAAGAAACCGAGTAAATTCTAGAGATTTGTCACTTATTTTATGTCTGGAGACGGCTACTACCAACTGTTCAGTAGGGATAGCTAAAGATGGAAAGCTAATTTCTTTAAAGGAAGATAATAGCAAGAACTATTCTCATGCCGAAAAACTTCATGTTTTTATAGACCAGGCATTAGATGAAGTGGGAATTTCAACTACCAATCTTGATGCTGTTGCCATTAGTAAAGGCCCAGGGTCGTACACGGGTTTAAGAATTGGTGTTTCAGCAGCAAAAGGGCTCTGCTATTCACTCGGTATTCCACTAATATCTATACCTACTTTAGATCTCCTGGCTACTAAATTAAATGATGAAGAAGGTGTTTTTGTATCGATGCTGGATGCCCGCAGGATGGAAGTTTATTCTGCAGTATTTAATTCTGATCTAAAACAGATAAGGGAAACAAAGGCACAGGTACTCGACGATTCATCTTTTTCTGAATATTTAGCAGAATCCAAAGTTCATTTTATAGGTAACGGAGTGGCTAAATTTGAAGATATCTGCAAACATGAAAACGCAGTTTTTCATAAACAGCAATTTCCTTCCGCCAAAGAGATGGCCGAATTAGCCGCTTTTAAATACAAAAAAAGCGACACCGAAGATGTCGCTTATTTTGAACCTTATTATTTAAAGGATTTTATTGCCGGATAATCCCTTATTCAGCTTGTTTTTCCCTAACCGTCCCTTTCATTTTGGTCTGATCATAAAGGTAAACGTCTCTTTGTGGGTAAGGAATCGTCATTCCTGCCTCTTCAAGTCTTATTTTACCTTCTTCGATCATATTCCAGTGTATATCCCAGAATTTGTCGTTAGGTGCAAAATATCTCACTGAAAAGTTTACTGAGCTGTCTCCAAGTTCTGCTACCAATACTTGAGGTGCAGGATCTTCAAGTATTCCGTCCTGTTCCTTTACCAGGCTCATAAGAACCTCCTTGGCTTTCTTAATATCATCATCATAAGAAATACCGAAAGATAGATTCTCACGACGGGTACCGTTGTAGCTATAATTAATAATATTATCGTTACTCATTTTCCCATTAGGAATCACGGCACGCTGATTTCCGAAAGTATTTATTTTGGTATAAAATAGAGATATCTCATCCACACTACCTGAAACTCCCTGTGCCTCAACCCAGTCTCCAACCTTGAATGGTTTAAGAACAATTATTAGAACTCCACCTGCCAGGTTTGCTAAAGAACCCTGTAAAGCAAGACCAACAGCAAGTCCTGCCGCACCAATGGCGGCTACTAATGAAGCGCTTTCTACACCAAGCTGGGTGATCACCAGTACAAAAAGTAAGATTCTAAGTCCCCATCTGGTAGCACTTAATGTAAATTTTTCCAAAGTGGGATCATAATCTTTTTTGTCGAATAACCTTCTAAGGTATCCAACAATTACATTAATTACCCACAGTCCTACTACAAGAAGGACTATTGCACCAATTAAAGTAGGAAGGTAATCGATAAATTTTTCGGAGTACTCTTTAGCGATTTCTCCCCAATTGTTAAGCTTTTCCATATGTTTTTTCGTTGTTAATTAGGTTTAATTGTAAAAAAATAGACTTTATTTCCTGTTTAATTTATGTTAAACTTGCGATATCAGCTGTATAGCATCGGTTTTGGATTCTAATGGAAGTTGACAGGAGCCTCCTTCGCAAATATAAATGAGATCTTTATTTTCTACCAATCGGTCTTTCAATACTGGGAGTTTAGATTGAGAATCTGATCCCGCCAGTACGATATTTGGTAAATATTTTTTTCTGAAAAAAGTCCCAAAACTTTGAAAGTTATTGCCCGTAAGCGCAATCTCGTAGTATGGATAGGTGAAATTCATTAAAAGATCCAGCCAGTTAGAATAGGATTGGGGATAATCCTGAATTTTATCGACGATGTTCTGAAGCATTTTTTCAGACTGCCTGATATTTACCATTTCTCCGGTGAGCTTGCCTAAGCGGAACAAGTTTTTAGCCATCACTGAATTTGAAGCAGGAATCACATTATCACTTACCTCGATGGTATTTGTAACAAGTGGCCGGTCTTTCGCTGAGGTAAAAAAATACAGATTAGATTTAAGGTCATGAAAATCCTTATCGGCAATTTCAGTTAGATTTTCTGCATAGTTCAAATAGCCTGTTTCAAAAGTAGCTTCATATAAATTTAAAAATGCATCAATACAAAAAGCATAATCTTCCAGGTATGCGTTAATTGAACTTTTACCGTTCTTATAAGTATGCAATAACCTGCCATCATCCTGTATCTGATTTTTGATAATAAAATCTGCATTATTCCTCGCCTGGTTCAAATACTCTTCTTTTTCAAAAGCCTTGTAAGCTTCCAGGTATCCGCTTATCATCATGGCATTCCAGGAGGTAAGAGATTTGTCGTCTAAGCCAGGTTTAGGCCTTTTTCGTCTTTCCTTTTTCAACTTCGCATGAGCAGTAGCAAGAATCTTTTTTAATTCTTTTTCAGATATTTCAAATTTTTCGGCTATTCTTTGGGTTGTATCGGTCCTAATCAATACATATTTTCCTTCTTCCCACTTTCCGTAATTATTGATATTATAGAGTTCTGAAAATAATTTGAATTCTTCACCGAGTATTTCCTTTAATTCTTCTTCCTTCCATACATAATAAGCCCCTTCTTCTTTAATACCTTTTTGATTTTCACTGTCGGCATCGAGGGCCGAGTAAAAAGCACCGGAGGAGTCGGTCATTTCCAGGGAAACGAATTCTAGCGTTTTTTCCACCACCTCACGATACCATTCGTTTTTGGTGATCTTGTAGGCTTTAGAGTATAACTGAACAAGCTGGGCATTGTCATACAACATCTTTTCAAAATGTGGTACATGCCATCGTTCATCTACAGAATATCTTGAGAAACCACCTTCTATAGGGTCGTAAACACCTCCCCAGGACATTTTATCCAGGGTAAGAATGCAGTGGTCCATTAATTCTTCATCAGAATTTTGAAAAGCGAAACGCAATAAAAACTCGAAATTGTTTGGCATCATAAACTTTGGAGACCTGTTATATCCTCCATTTTTATGGTCGAAAGAAGCCTTCCATTTGTCTATTATCGGTCCAAAAAATTCCCTTTTCAATCCTTCTGAACTCTCAACCGGTTCAATTATCTGAATTTGCTTTAGTCCTTTTTCCAGTTTTGCTGCGTATTCCGTAAGTTTTTCGGGTTGGGTTTCATGCAAATGAGAAATTTGCTTCAGCGCATCCATCCACTGCTCTTTTCTGAAGTAGGTTCCACCCCAAACCGGGCGACCATCTGGAAGGGCCACAACATTCATAGGCCATCCTCCCATACCGGTCATCACCTGAACTGCATTCATATAAACATGATCTATATCTGGTCTTTCCTCACGGTCTACCTTTATATTGATATAATTAGTATTCATTAATTCGGCTACAGCGTCATCTTCGAAGCTTTCGTTTTCCATGACGTGGCACCAGTGACATGCAGAATACCCCACGCTTATAAGCAATAGTTTGTTTTCCTTCTTCGCCAGGTCCAGTACTTCATTGTTCCAAGGTTTCCAGTTTACCGGGTTGTGGGCATGCTGAAGCAGGTAGGGACTACTTTCATTAATTAGGTCATTTGTATGTTCGGGATGGTTTGCTGCCATAGTCAAAAATTTAGATTTTAAAGGTATGCCGCAGGAAAGCTAAAAACCAGTGGAAAACCCTAAATTTACTATAATATCGAAGTAAACTGAACTGCATTTTGTATTATTAATCTTTTAATAACTTTAAATATCAGCCAGATAGCTAAAAAAAGGACAATTTTACTGGTTGAAAATTGATCTCTTTATGGAAGAAATTTACATAGTAATGCTCGTGGCACTTTTCGCCCTTGCGATTACAGATTTGGTTGTTGGAGTAAGTAATGATGCAATCAATTTTCTAAATTCTGCAATTGGTTCCAAAGCGGTGTCGATGCGCACCATAATGATCGTTGCCAGTGTTGGGGTTGCGGTTGGAGCTATATTCTCCAGCGGATTAATGGAAGTGGCCAGAAAAGGTATATTCCTGCCCGGGCAATTTTATTTCAATGAGATCATGATCATCTTTATGGCAGTGATGATTACCGATGTTCTTCTTCTCGATTTTTTTAATTCGCTTGGTCTCCCAACATCTACTACAGTATCTATTGTTTTCGAATTACTAGGTGCGGCCGTTTGTATGGCAGCAATAAAGATCTACACCCAAAGCGATGGAGACCTATCAGCACTAACCGAGTATATCAATACTGCAAAAGCTACCGAAATTATTGTTGGTATTCTCATGGCTGTGGTGATAGCTTTCCTCATAGGAGCCATTGTTCAGTATATTTCACGATTGGTTTTTTCATTCCAGTTCGAGAAAAAGATCAAATATGTGGGAGCTGTTTTTGGTGGTTTATCACTTACCGCGATCCTATATTTCATCCTGATTAAGGGTATGAAGAGTGTGCCCTACATTTCAGAGGCGACTATGGATTATGTGAATACGCATACCGTGATCATCGTGCTCATAGGGTTTGTGATCTTCACAGGGATCTCTCAGTTTTTGATGAGCGTATTGAAGCTGAATATCCTAAGAACCATTATTATAATTGGAACATTTGCGCTTGCACTTGCTTTTGCCGGGAACGACCTTGTTAATTTTATTGGTGTGCCTATTGCCGCCTGGCAGTCCTTCGATCTATGGCAAACCGCACATTCAGCTACTGGGGTATTGCCTTCAGAATTTGCTATGACAGGGCTTTCGGGTAGTGTGCCTACACCAGAGATCCTTTTGGTTGGAGCTGGTGCAGTTATGGTAGTAACTCTTTGGTTTTCCAGTAAAGCTAGATCTGTGGTAGATACTGGAATTAATTTAGCTAGGCAGGGTGATGGAGTAGAGAGATTTGAGCCAAATTGGCTTTCGCGCGGTATAGTTAGGTATTCTGTTCTTATAGGAAATGCTGTGAGTACTATACTTCCAGATAGAATGACCAGGAAGATCGAAAATAAATTTGATAAACCTTCATCTCATTTAAGAAGCAAAAGATTTGATGCTCCTGCCTTCGATATGGTAAGAGCTTCGGTGAACCTCGTAGTAGCCAGTGTGCTTATTTCCATAGGTACGAACATGAAATTGCCATTGTCTACTACCTATGTGACCTTTATGGTGGCAATGGGTACTTCATTGGCTGATAGAGCATGGGATCGTGAAAGTGCAGTTTATCGAGTGGCTGGGGTACTAAATGTTGTTGGTGGTTGGTTCGTTACTGCGATCGTGGCTTTTACTGCTGCTGCAATCTTTGGAGCGATCATATATTTTGGAGGGACTATCGCATTGGTAGTACTTATCATTATAGCCTTAGTGCTTGTAGTTCGAAGTGGAATTATTCATTCACGGAAGGCAAAAGAGGAAAAAACCAGGAAAAGGTTTAATAAAAGCGATATTGTTACTATTAATGAAATTACTTCTGAAACCTCGGAAAATATTTCAAAAGTTATAGCGGGCATCAATAAGATGTACTCCAAAACTGTAGATCAGCTCGGGTATTATGATCTTAGTAAATTGAAGAAAAATTACAAGCGGATCGAGAAACTGGAATCTGAAGTTGATGAGCTGAAGGATAATATTTTCTATTTTATTAAATCTCTTGATGAAGATTCTGTAGAGGCGAGTAAGTTTTACATTCTTACTTTAGATCATCTTCAGGACATGGTACAGTCTATTGGGTTTATTACCAGGAACAGCTATAACCACGTTCATAATAATCACAAAAACCTGAAATTCAATCAAATTCGTGATCTAAAAAAGGTGGATGATAAGATGCAGATCCTATTTGATGAGATTACTCATACTTTCGATAATCATGAGTTCGGTAATATCGATAGTCTCCTGAATGAAAAACAGGACCTTATGGATTATGTAAGTGAGCTTATTCAAAAGCAGATACAGAGGATTCGAACTTCAGAGTCAAGCCCTAAAAACACCAAATTGTATTTTGGAATCCTGCTGGAAACTAAAGACCTAATTGGCTCAACGATGAGTTTATTACAGCTATTCCAGGAGTTTTACAATGAGGCGAGGACAACTACTTACTAATAAAAAATCCCTTCAAAAAAGGGATTTTTTATTCAAGTTTTGATTTTTTCAGGAATTAGCCGTTAACCGCCTCAACATATTCCACTTTTCCTCTAAGCATATCTCTTAACATGGTTTCAATACCGCTTTTAAGGGTCATTGTAGAAGAAGGGCAGCCACTGCAGGCTCCCTGGAGAATAACTTTCACGGTCTTATTGTCTTCATTATAACTATCGAAAAGAATATTTCCGCCATCGCTCGCAACGGCAGGTTTGATATATTCATCCAGGATGGCTACTATTTGCTGTGAGGTATCATCAAGATTTTCGAATTCATGATTTTTATTTTCCTCAACTGAAGGAGTAGTGGAGTCAGCAGACACAACACTTTCCTGGGTGAGAACTTCATTACCTTCTTCCAGGAAATTCCTGATAAATTCCCTTAATTCCATGGTTATTTCGTTCCATTCAGCCATATCATACTTTTGAATGGAAACGTAGTTTTCATCTATAAAAACCTCTTTTACAAAAGGAAAATGGAATAACTTCTGAACCAGTGGTGAGTTTTTGGCGTCATCAATGTTCTTAAATTCGGAAGCCTGTAAAACAAGCTTCTTATTAGCTACGAATTTAGTTACCGCAGGATTCGGAGTACTTTCGGCATACACTGTTACGGGAACCTTGCCTGATTTTGATTTTTCCTCTAATATAACTTCACCTCCTTTATTGAGGTATGATTCTATCTGTTCTGCAACTTCTTCCTGAACATCTTTCCACTCCACAATATCATATTTTTCAATCGCTATGAAATTTTGTGCGATATAAACCGTTTTTACAAAAGGGAGATAGAATAACTGTTGTGCCAATGGTGACCTGGCGGCTTCATCTATATTCTTGAATTCAAAATTTTCGTGACGTGTAAGGAATTTATCTGCCTCGAATTTTACAATCGAAGCCGTAGTTGTGGGAACAATATTTATGTTGAAATCTTTCATCTCAAAATTTTTCGCAAAAATACTAAAGAAAATCAAGGTAATACATATATTTACAGCCTTTATGATGAGCTTTCAATATTCTATTCCTTCTATTTTCAAAAGCATCTCCAGGTTTAGGATAATTCTGTTTATTTTTTTTATAGGGTTTAAGGCAGTAAATGCTCAGGAAGTTATTCCAACATATTCCGATTATCTTACCGATAACCTTTACCTAATTCACCCCTCTATGGCGGGTGCCTCGAATTATGATCAGATCCGGCTCACCGGGAGAACCCAGTGGTTCGACGTGGACAATGCTCCTAACTTACAGACACTGACATATAATTCCCGGGTAACCGATAGAATAGGATTGGGAGGAATTGCTTTTAGGGATGAGAATGGTAATTATTCCAAAACAGGAATTTACGGAACCTTTGCTTATCATTTAATGTTTTCCAGAAGCAGCGCAGATCTGAATCAATTGTCCTTTGGTATTAGTGGAGGCCTAATTCAGCATAGATTGGATACCAGCGGATTCTCGCAATTTGATCCTCTTCTTGGTGAAAATGATACAGATATATTCGCGAATATGGATCTTGGAATTTCTTATTATGTGCGTGACTTCTATTTTCATTTTGCTGCTAAGAACATACTTTCGGTTAGTAGAGAGCTTTTTTATTCAGATGCCGTTCCCAGTAATATGAGAAAATATCTCTTTTCAGCGGGCTATGTTTTCAGTTTTAATCAAAATGACCCCTGGAGCTTTGAACCTTCAGTCTTATTCCAGGCAAGGGAGGCAACAAATGAAATGGCTATTGATGCTAACTTAAAAGCTTATTATGATCTTGAGTTCGGAATGTTCTGGGCAGGTTTGTCTTATCGCAATAGTTTTGAGGCTTCAGAGTTTACAGCTCAGGGAGAAGAAGTACAACGGCAACAATTGAGATATATAACTCCTTTCGCAGGTGTTAATTATAAGAAATTTGTTTTTGGCTATACTTTTAGCTATCAGGTAAATTCGCTTGTGCTAAGTAATAGTGGTTTTCATCAAATAACACTTGGTTATAATTTTGGAGAAAGCAGGGAGCGATATGATTGTAAATGTCCTGCAATAAATAATTAAAAATCCAGGCTGTAGACTTTATAAGCATTATTCTTCGCATCTATAATTTCTGAAAGAACTTTAGGGTTAGAATTGCTGTAAAATACGGGAGCTACTTTTTCATTTCCAGATTGGTTCAACAAGCCATTTTTTGTTAGCACAGCCTTTGTTTGATTTGCAACAGCCTCACCGGAATCTATGATCTTTACACTGTCTGGAAGAATCTTTTTTAAGACTGGTATTAAGTAGGGGTAATGACTGCAACCCAGAACCAGGTAATCGATGCCAGCCTCGATCATAGGTTTTAATAATTCCTTCAGTAGTTTCATGGCCTCATCAGAATCTTTCTTCCCGGATTCTATAAGTTCTACTAACCCATTTCCCTCAACTTCGATAACATTTATATCACGGGTGTATAAATCAGAAGTGTGGGCAAATAATTCGCTGGTTAATGTTCCTCGAGTAGCCAGAATTCCTATTGCTTTGTTCGCACTTTGTAAAGCCGCAGGCTTTATTGCTGGTTCAATGCCTATAAAAGGTATTTTATAGGTGTTCCTAAGTATTTTTATAGCATTGGTTGTTGCCGTATTGCAGGCTACTACAATAAGCTTACAATCCATTTCCAGTAACTTTTCGGTATTCTTTATAGAAAGGCGTATGATCTCCTTCTGAGTTTTGATGCCGTAAGGGGCATTTTCGCTGTCAGATAGATAGATGGTCTTTTCGAGGGGTAGGAGCCTGTGGATTTCTTTCCAAATTGAGGTTCCACCGATGCCCGAATCAAAAATTCCGATAGGCCTGGAGTCGTTCATATAGGTGTAAAAATAAAAACTGCGTACAAATTTGCACGCAGTTTTGTAAAATTATTGATAAAAGGAAATTATTACATTCCTAATTCTTTCTTTACGTCTGGCATAAGGTTGTAACCATCTGCTAAAAGAACTCCCGTTCCGGTAGTAGAATCAAGAACATAGTCATATCCTTTGTCTCTTGCTACTTTTTGGATAGCTGTACGCACTTTTTCAAGAATTGGCTTAAGAAGATCGGTTTCTTTCTTCTGAAGATCCTGTCTTGCTTTTGCACTGTGTTCCTGAATTCTTCTCTGTGCAGCTTGAAGTTCGGTAGCTCTTTTCTGGTTTTCCTCTTCAGACTTTGTATTAGCTTCTGCTTCGTAACGTTGCATTGTGCTCTGAGCTTCAGATAGCATATCTTTTATCTCTGCATCATAAGTCTTTTCCAGTTTTTGAAGCTGATCCATGGCGCTTTTATATTCCGGAAGTTCCTGTACTAACTCCTGAGTAGCGATATGGGCAACTTTAGACTGTGCATTTGTAAAAGCAGTAGCGCCAATCATCAAAGCTAAAGCTATAAAAAGTGTTCTGAATTGTTTCATTGTAATCGTCGTTAAGTTTAATTTAAGGTTTAAAAAATCTAATTTATTGTATCGTTCTTTTGCTCTCTTGCTTTAAGTATAGAGTCTTTTTTTCTTTCTCTTTCGGCGAGGATCTTTGCTCTTCTTTCCTCGAATTCTTTTTGTCTTGCAGCTTTCAGCGAATCTCTTTCTCTCTTTTTTTCTTCAATATATGCTTCGCGTTCAGATTTACGCTCCTCTACAAGCTCTTCTCTTTTGGTGATTTCCGCATCCTGTTCTACAGTTCTGCTTTCTGCTTTTTCCAGGTCCTCTATCTCATCTTTCGTTTCCAGTTGTTCGCGATTAGCAGTTCTTTTTATTGTTCTAAGTACTGTTTCACTAACATCGTATTGCTTGTCTGCATATATCATTCCAATATCTGCTGTCCTGTCAAAAACGAAGTCCAGATTTCTGTTTTCAGCGATCTGTTGAACAGCGGTGAAAACCTGATCCTGAATAGGACGAACCAATTGCTTTTTCTGGATCATATAATCGCCATTAGGACCAAATCTGTTTTGTTGATATTCCAGAGCTTGTTGTTCCATATAAGCGATCTCACCTTCACGTTCTTCAATGAGTTCTTTTGTTAGAAGGGCTCTTTCATTGTCCAGTCTTGTTTTCATGTCTTCCACCTTGCGCATTTTAGCTTCGGCTTCCGTTTTCCATTCCTGAACCCTGCTTTCCAGTTGTTTTGACGCTTCCTGATATTCCGGAACGTTCTCAAGAATATATTCCATGTCTATATATCCAAGTCTTATGGACTTTTGAGCCAAGGCCGTACCAAGGCCAAGTACTGCGATTACAAATATGGAAAATATTCTTTTTTTCATTTAAGTCGAATATAGAAAATATCGTGCCAAATTAAAATTGCTGACCTATGATAAAATGGGTCTCCCATCCATTTGGACCTGGTTGTCCTAGAATTTCATCAAACCCATATCCAAAATCAATACCTAATAAACCGAAGGTTGGCATAAAGATCCTTAAACCAACACCTGCAGATCTATTTAACTGAAATGGGTTATAGTCTCTGAAATTGTCATAACTAGCACCTGCTTCTAAAAATGATAA
The DNA here is from genome assembly GCF_022489035.1 of Christiangramia lutea. Classification (GTDB taxonomy): domain Bacteria; phylum Bacteroidota; class Bacteroidia; order Flavobacteriales; family Flavobacteriaceae; genus Christiangramia; species Christiangramia lutea. The sequence goes on along the minus strand of NZ_JAKVTV010000001.1, from coordinate 424,641 downwards.
TGCATAGATAGAAGCTGCAGGCTTAAGAGTAATTGGGAAACGTAATTCTAAGGAATATTTGTTGTATATAGTTGCACCATCATCATTCTGACTAACTGGTCTATCTATTGGTTTTACAGATTGATTTGGATATCCTCTTAGCTGTATAGTCTCTCTTCCATCAAGGCTAAAGGCGCCCAGACCATCACCTCCAAGGAAAAAACGTTCGAATGGAGGAACACCTCTTTCATTATTATAAGCTCCCAGAAAACCAAATTCGGCATGTGTCCTTAAAACCAAATTGCTGCTTGGTCCGAAACTGAAAAGATTTGTATACCAGGTACCGGCGAATTTGATCTTATAAAATTCCAGCCAGTTATACTTCTTCTGGTCTATTTTCTCCTGATCTGGTACTGAGTTTTCTGGGGTAACCCTGTTTCCCTGTTCATCAACAAGATTTCCGTTTTCATCTCTTAACTGATATTCATCTTGGTTTTCAAGGTTTCCATAATCAACTCCATTCCAAAGGGAATAAGGAGGCGTTAACTTTGCGGTAAATGCAAATTTAGATCCACTGGTAGGGAAGATAGGGTTAACAGCAGTATTGTCTCTGGTGATACCTAATTGATAATATAAGTTGTTTGAATGTCCATCTCCGAAGGTGAACAAACCTGTAGTATAGTTGTTCAGATCATATCTTTGGAAACCAACTACGTTCGAAACGGTAACATACTGGTCTGGTTCTTTTAGCCTTTTCGCAAGTCCCACGCTTACTCCAAGGATATCGAAACTTCTCGTCTTATCTGCTTCTCTTTCTACGGGATCAAATAAGAACTGCCGGGTATAGCTGAAAGATGTAGAAAGACTCACCGGTCTCTTCCCGCCAAGCCATGGCTCTCTGAATGAGAGGCTGTAAGTTTGATAAAAAGTACTGGCCTGTGCTCTCAGGGAAAGTGTCTGTCCGTCACCCATAGGAATAGGTCTGTAAGCATCTTTGTCAAATAATCCCTGTATAGAGAAGTTATTGAAGGAAAGACCAAGGGTTCCAATGAAACCACCTCCACCGTAACCACCCTGAAGTTCGATCTGACTGGCTCCGGCTTCCACAACCTGGTATTCCAGGCTTAAAGTTCCTTCTCTTGGATCTGGTTCTACAAATTCAGGATTTAGTTGTTCAGCGTCGAAGAAACCTAGTGCACCAAGTTCTCTTACCGTCGCAACAACAGCTTCCTGGCTGTATTTTTGTCCCGGTTTGGTTCTAAGTTCTCGATAGATCACGTGATCCTTAGTTTTGTCGTTACCAGTAACTCTTATCTCGTCAAAATAAGCTTCTTTACCTTCAACAATTCTTATCTCAAAATCGATCGTATCATTATAAACATTGGTTTCTACCAGGTCTATATTTGAGAAAAGATAACCGTTATTTTGATATTCATTGGCGATAGAAACCTTATTAGGTTCTCTTCCCTGAACTCTTTCATCAAGTAAAACACCATTATAAACATCTCCTTTTTTAACTCCCAGGAATCTACTTAGCTGAGAATCTGAGTATGCAGCATTCCCCAGGTATTCTATATTTCCAATATAATACTGGTTACCTTCTTCAATATTCAGCCTGAGAGCTATATTTTCCTCATCCTTCTTTATAAGTGTATCTGAAGTGATCCTCGCATCACGATATCCTTCTTCTTTGTACTTATTAATGATAGACTCTTTATCTTCCTGATAATCATTTCTCACAAACTTGGAACGTTTCCAGAATCTGAAAAAGTTCTTTTGTTTGGTGTTCTTCATGTTACGCTTCAGCTTCGCATCAGATAATTGCTCGTTGCCAGCAAATTCAATATCTGAAATCTTAACACGATCTCCCTGGTTAACGTCAACTACCATATTCACCCTATTGGAATTGGTGGTGTCTGCAACCTCAGAAGTACGGATATTTACATTCGCATTGAAATACCCTTCTTTTTTATATTTATTCTCGATATAATTTTTTGAAGTGGTGATGAGGTTCTCAGTAACTTTTATACCCGGTTTAAGGTCATTCTCGTCTATGAGTTCTTCTCTTTCTCCCTTCTTCTTTATGCCCTGAAAGGAAACCTGATTTAGAACCGGAACTTCTTTTATTTCAAGTTCAAGATCGGCAACGTTGCCTTCTACATTGGTGATATAAAAATTGATATCGCTAAAAAGGTCCAGTTTCCAAAGTTTATTGATCACGTTACGTAGCTTTTCACCCGGAATGTAAATCTCCTCGCCTTCCTTTAGTCCGGTGTAAGTGATCACCGTTTGCTCATTATAGGTAGTGGTGCCGGTAACTTTAATTTCGCCAATGGTATATTTTTTAGAATCTCCAAGGGGTAGGTCTTGTGCTTGGGCAGCTATACTGAATATGAAACAAATTGCAAAAAGTGTAAATATCTTTTTCGTCATGAATGCACTAACTGAGTTGCTCACTTGTTTTTCCAAATCGTCGTTCTCTGTTTTGATAGTTGTAAATGGCTTCAAAAAGATTTTCTCTTCTATAATCTGGCCATAAGATTTTCGTAAAATACAATTCGGCATAGGCAATTTGCCACAACAGGAAATTGCTAATGCGCTGTTCGCCACTAGTGCGGATCAATAGATCTACATCTGGCAAATTTCGGGTGTAAAGATGCTCATTTATAACGGATTCATCAACCGCATCTTCAGATAATTCACCACTTTTTATTTTGCTGGCGATCTGGGAGAAACATTTAGTAATTTCCTCCCTGCTGCCGTAGCTTAATGCAAGTGTTAAAGTCATCCTTTTGTTTTCAGATGTCTTTTCAATTACATCCTCAAGTTCTTTTCTGGCTTTCTTTGGTAAACTGGAAATATTTCCAATGGAATTCAACTTAATGTCATTATCCTTAAGGGTTTTTATCTCTTTTTTCAAAGATGATACAAGAAGTTTCATAAGGGTGTCTACCTCCAATTTTGGGCGGTTCCAGTTTTCAGTAGAAAATGCGTAAAGGGTTAGATTTTTTATACCAATCTCAGCGCAGCCTTCAACAACATCCCTCACCGCTTTGGTGCCTTCTTTATGGCCCGAAGCCCTGAGGAAACCTTTTTGTTTAGCCCAGCGGCCATTACCATCCATAATAATGGCAATGTGCTGTGGCAGTTTATCAAGGTTTAAATTGTCTTTATAATTCATTTAAAAGCAATAACATGGCTTTCGGCCAAAAGTAAATGTGAAAGTTATTCCGGTAAATACATACCAGTCATTTGTATTTCTGTTACCAAATTCTGCAGAGGGCTCTCTACGTCCTAGATATTCTTCAGGCCAGCTACCATCAAGATTATCTGTTAAAGTATATCTAGCACCAATTTCAAAGGCTCCAATAATATGTTCTGTAACTGCTTCTTTGTAACCCATGACCATAGGAATAGCGAAATCCCAGTTGGTACCTTCGTTAACCAGGTTACTTGCTCTTCCATTTTTCAACCATACATGATCCGCTCTGAAATAAGTTATCCCGGTGTAAAGGTATGGAGTACTTTGAGGTAAGGGATTTGTGAGGTCAAATTCCCAGAAATTGAATTCTATTCCCAGGGAAGCTTCAGCTATGGTATTATCAAAAGAATATCCACGTTGCTGTCTTCTTGTGTCTGAGGATTTTGCATCGTCTGCAGAAATTTCTGCATATAGCAAAGTTAACCTTAACGCATGTCTGTCGCTTCTGTTCCATTTAGCAATTAGACCTCCAACCGGAGTATTTGGTAGGATGTAATTGGTTTTTCCAACGTCACCAATAAAGTTTGCACCTCCACCAAAAGCTCCAATCTCTACTTGCTGAGAGTATGTGCTTGTTGTAAATAATGCCATCACTACAAATGCGATAAGGTACCTCATAGGTTTTCAAAAGTTTGCAAATATAACAATTCTGATTGCTCTGCAATAATTTGAGCAGATTTGTGCACTAGTATAAACACTTTTTATAAGTTTTTATTGCTTAATTCCGCTTGTCTTCGCCCCAAAGAAGTTTTTTTCGAAGAGTATTTAAAAAACTATCTTCTCTAAGTTCAACAAAATTAATAGTGTAGGGTGCTTTTGAAATAATGATTTCAGTATCGTTTTCGAGAGTGGCAATACGTGAATCCATGGATACCAAGTGAGTTTCTTCTCTACCAGAAACTTTTAATTTGATCTTAGTATGATCTTTAATAACCAGCGGGCGGGCGTTTAAATTATGTGGCGCAATAGGGGTGATTACGATAGAATCGGCATCGGGTGTGATCACCGGTCCTCCGCAGCTCAATGAATAACCGGTAGAACCAGTAGGGGTGGCGATGATTAATCCGTCTGCCCAGTAGGAAGTGAGGTACTGGTCATCTAGCCAGGTGTCTACAGTGATCATCGAGGTGGTGTTTTTCCTGCTCACCGCGATCTCATTAAGGGCAATATGTGAAAAAACCGGATCAAAATTTTTAGGATTTGTTTCCATGGTCAGAACCGATCTTGGAGAAAGACTGAACTTTTTTTCCAGGATCTCATCCAGCGTGCTTTCAATTTGTTCTTTTTGAATAGTAGCGAGAAATCCAAGCCGGCCTGTGTTGATTCCTACAATAGGAATATCAAGGTTCCTTATATAATTTATCGATTTCAGGATAGTACCGTCTCCTCCAATACAGAAAAAAAGGTCGAAAGAATTGTCTAGTTCCTCAAAAATAGTAAAATGAGCGTAGTCTTTTTCTATGCTATTGTTGGTTCTTATTAGTTTAAGAAATTCCTCTTCTATTAATACTTCGATATTCTTTTTATCCAGAAGTTCAAGAAGCTGGCCTATATATTGAGCAGCATTGGCGTGATAGAACTGACCGTAAATGCCTATTTTCATAAATTATATGTTCAAATATTTGTCCAGGTATTTAGACCGGTCTTTTAGATTTTTATTAAAGGTGTCTTCCTGGTGTTCAGAAATTATGATGTAGCCATATCTTCTAAAGGCCTGAAGGATCTCGTTCATTCCCGAAGGGGTAATCTTCAGTGTTATTTCAGCCATGTCTTCGTTCATCTTTGAAACGAAGGCTCCAAGTAAATGAGCATTATTCGATTCAACAATCTGGCTTACCTCACCAAAGGTGAAGTCTTTAAAAGCCTTTTCTACTACGAGGATATTTCCCGGCTCATGTAAAAAGGGAGTTTCTTTGAATAGTGAGATTATTTCATTCAACTCCACGTATCCTAAATAGTTGTTATTTTCATCCAGTACTGGAAGAATATTGGAGTTGTTCTGGGCAAATGCCTCCAGGCTATCCAGCCAGTAATTGCCTTCTCTTACATAGAATCCTTCGAGGGCATAACGGTATTCATCCAGTGACTTATCGTTTTCAAAACATCTAATGTCATTTTCTGAAATGCACCCAATATATACTCCGTTATTTTCAACTGGTAAATGAGTAAAAGTTAGCTGATTAAATAGTTCCTGAATATCTCCAATTTTGGAGGAAATACTCAAAATATCAACATCATTTAATATGTGCTTTTGCAAACTCATCTTTTCGTTTCCTTTTCTGCAAATTAATCAAAATAAAATTCATTGAAGCAGGCTGCTCTTTGTATTTTTGTTAATAAAATGAAGAGAAAATGACCAAATTAAGTGTAAATATCAATAAAATAGCCACCTTGAGAAATGCCAGGGGAGGAGATGTGCCGAACGTTGTAGAGGCTGCCAAAAATATTGAATCTTTTGGTGCTGAAGGAATTACTGTGCATCCCAGACCGGATGAAAGACATATAAGATATTCTGATGTACGAGAATTAAAGCCTGTGTTGAAAACTGAATTCAATATCGAAGGCAAACCTATTAAGCAATTCAATGACCTGGTCTATGATGTGGTTCCTGCACAGGTTACTTTAGTGCCAGATGCTGAAGATGCCATTACTTCAAATGCGGGTTGGGATACTTTGAAACATAAAGATTTTTTGAAAGAGGTGATCGCTGAATTTAAATCGAAAGGAATTAGGACTTCAATTTTCGTAGATCCTGTAGCCAAAATGATAGAAGGTGCAGCCGAGACAGGTACAGACAGGATCGAATTATATACAGAATCTTTTGCGGTAGGCTATGCAAAGGGTGATGAAGCTGCAGTAAAACCATATGCCGAATGTGCTGAATTAGCCCATGAGTTGGGCCTAGGAATTAATGCCGGGCATGATCTTTCATTAAAGAATCTTGGATTTTTTAACCAAAACGTTCCTCATCTTGATGAAGTTTCCATTGGTCACGCTTTGATTTCGGAGGCGCTTTACCTGGGGCTGGAAAAAACGATTAAGCAATATCTAAAACTTTTGAAATAAATGAAATTACATTCAACGATCCTGGGGGAAGGAAAGCCATTTTTGATTCTTCACGGTTTTCTCGGGATGAGCGATAACTGGAAAACTTTGGGGAAACAATTTGCAAAAGATGGATTTCAGGTTCATTTAATAGATCAGCGTAACCATGGGAAAAGCCCACACAGCGATGAATTTTCCTATTCTTTAATGGCTGAAGATATAAAGCAATACTGCGACGCACATCAACTTGATGATATAATTCTGTTGGGTCATTCCATGGGTGGTAAAACTGCCATGTTAACCGCATGTTTAAATGAAGGGCTGGTTTCAAAGTTGATTGTTGTTGATATTGCTCCTAAATATTATGCACCACATCATCAACAGATCTTAAAGGGCTTGACAGCTTTAGATGATGCAAAATTAACTTCTCGTGGTGATGCCGAAGATTTTCTGGAAGATTACATTCAGGAGACAGGGGTTCGGTTATTCCTTTTGAAAAACCTTTACTGGAAGACAAAAGATCAACTTTCTCTTAAACTGAATCTGGATGCCTTAAAGGCCAATGTTGAGAATATTGGCGAATCCCTACCGGTAGATAAATCTTATGATGGGCCAACCCTCTTTATAAAAGGTGAGAAGTCTAACTATATTATTGCAGAAGACGAAGAGCTTATCAAAAGACAGTTTCCTTTTGCGGAAATTCAGCAAATTCCTGATGCCGGGCACTGGGTGCACGCTGAGAATATGAAAGCCTTCTACGAGGCTGTAATCCGATTTGTTTAAAATCTTTCTAAATTTATTATGTATGCATAATAAAATTACGTCGATTGTTGCGTAATATTTATTTTATGCTATTTTTGGCCTCAGCTTTTTAAGACATATAAAATATAATCCTAATTAAATTATGAAAAGACTATTTTTACTTGGCCTGGTTATGATGGCCACGGCCATTACTTATGCTGGTGGTTACCGGGTAAGTCTACAGGGTCAACGTGGACTTGCGATGGGGCACACTGGAGTGGCAGTGGTGAATAATGCAGAATTGGCCTTCTTTAATCCAGCCGGTCTGGTATTTCTTGAAAATAAGATTAATGCAGCAGTTGGTGTGAGTGCCGTATTCTCTGATGTGGTATGGCAGAATGATGAATTTGGACAAATGGCAAGAACCGATAGTCCTACTGGAACTCCTTTCTACGCTTATTTTTCTTATAAATTAAGTGAGAAATTCACTTTAGGTCTGGCGGCTTACACTCCTTATGGTAGCTCTGTAGCCTGGGAAAAAGACTGGGCAGGATCTCATCTTGTAAATGATATTGAATTGGCTGCAATTTATGTGCAGGCGTTAGCTTCATATAAGATCACAGACAACCTTTCTGTAGGTGGTGGTCCTATTTATGTGAATGGTTCTGTGAACTTCAACAGAAATCTTAACAGAACACTTACAGATCTTGAAGGTAACCGCTCTAATGTAACTATTGATGCGTCTGGCGTGAGTGCCTGGGGATGGTCTGCTGGAGCTATGTGGGAACCGGTAGATAGTTTGAGAATTGGTGTGAATTACCGATCAGAAATTCTAGTGGAAGCTGAAAATGGTGATGCTGATTTTCAGAATATCCCGAATTCTCCTTTAACGCCGTTTGAAGATACTCAATTCGATGCGACATTACCGCTTCCGGCTGAACTTTCTATTGGTGCTTCTTACCAGTTGAACGATCAGTGGCTTTTTGCTTTTGACTATAATCGTACCTTCTGGGATGTTTATAGGTCTCTGGATTTAGATTTTGCTCAACCTGGTATTCCAGATTCCAATAATCCAAGAAACTATAAAGATGCCTCTATATACAGATTTGGACTTCAGTACACGGCTAACGAAACATTTACTTTAAGAGCAGGTTATTACTTCGATGAATCTCCGGTTCAGTCTGGATATTTCGCTCCTGAAACTCCAAGAAACGACTCGAATAACTTTACAGGAGGCCTTTCTGTAAACGTAACAGATAAAATAGCTATTGATGCTTCTTTCCTATATAGCCGATTTGAAGAGGTCAATGAATCTTATGATCCAGATCCAAGTGAATTCCCTAATTATGAGGGAGAAGCTTTTGGAGGGACTTATAAGTCGAGTGCATTTGTACCAGGTCTTGGTGTAACTATTAAAATTTAATGAGAACGATGAAGAATTATTTTAAATATATGGCGGTATTGGCTTTGGGAATTGTTTCCTGTGAGCCTGAACTTGATAATGCTATTGAAGACGGAGGTCTTTATTCAAATGGATCTGCCGATTTTTCAAACTATGTAGCTCTTGGTAACTCGCTAACCGCTGGTTACGCAGATGGGGCTCTTTATATAACCGGTCAGGAAAATTCATATCCAAACATCCTCGCAGAGAAATTTGCTCTGGCACAGGATACAGATGGATTTACTCAGCCTCTTGTCAATGATAATGCTGGTGGTCTTTTGCTTGGCGGTACTGTGATAGCTCAAAATAGATTTGTTTTAGCTGTAGATGCTGAAGGGAATCCTGCCCCGGCAAGATATACAGGTGCAGCTCCAACAACCGATATAACGAATAAACTTTCTGGTTCATTCAATAATATGGGAGTACCTGGAGCGAAGTCTTATCACCTGGTAGCTCCAGGATATGGTAATGTGAATGGAGTAGCAGCAGGTGCAGCTAATCCTTATTTTGCAAGATTTGCCAGTGCAGATAATGCTACCGTATTGGGAGATGCTTTAGCTCAAAACCCAACTTTCTTTACACTTTGGATAGGTAACAACGATGTTTTGAGTTTCGCAACTTCTGGTGGAGCAGGTGAATTCCAGTTGAATAATACAGATTTTACTACTTATGGTCCTAATGATATTACAGATCCTAACGCCTTTGCTTTTGTGTATAATTCAATTGTACAGCAACTGGCAGGCGCAGAAGGAGCTGGGGCTGAAGGTGTTCTAATCAATATTCCTGATGTTTCGAATATACCTTTCTTTAAAGTGGTTCCTTCAAATCCAATTCCATTGGACGAAGCAACTGCAGGAGCACTTAATGCCCAGTTTGGTGCTTATAACACTCAGATCCTTCCAGGATTGGTACAGGCAGGATTGCTTACTGAAGCTGAAGCTAACAGCAGAAAGATCACTTTTGCTGCCGGTTCCCAGAACTTTATGACTATCGTAGATGAAGATCTTACCGATATTACCGGGATTCTTCAACAGCCGCCATTTAGTCTTGATGCTCAAACAGCGGGTCTTTTGGGTCAGCTTAGACAGGCGACATCAGCAGATCTTATTCCTTTAACTTCGGCTTCCTTTGTTGGAACAGCGGTTGATGGGAACCCAATGCTTGTTAATGGTGTTTCTGTTCCTTTAGGAGATGAGCACGTGTTAACTGCTGCAGAGCAGGAATTAGTTGCCAATGCTACAGCTATGTATAACCAGGCGATCCAGGGAATTGCAGATAATTATTCTCTTGGACTTGTAGATGCCAATTCACTTTTAGAGCAAATCGATTCAGATGGTGGTCTTTTATACCAGGGAACTCCTATCTCTTCTCGTTTTGTTGAAGGAGGTGCTTTTTCTCTTGATGGAGTTCATTTGACTCCTCGTGGATATGCAGTTATAGCAAATGAAATTGTGAATGAGATCAACACAACTTACAGTGCCGATGTGCCGAATGTTAATGTTGGTGACTACGGAACGGTGACACTAAGTCAGGACGTTCAGTAATATTAAATTTGCCATAAAATTTATAAAGGTCGGGACTTTCCCGGCCTTTTTTTTGCAACTTTACTAATTAACCAACCTTTTAAATTATGAATTTTATACTTCGATTATTACTAACGGCTCTGGCCGTTGTAATACTGGCAAAGATACTTCCGGGAGTAAGCGTTGATAGTTACTGGACCGCGATCATCGTTGCTCTGGTACTTGCCTTATTGAATTTTATTGTGAAGCCGTTATTGATACTTTTTACACTACCTGTAACCATACTTACTTTAGGCTTATTCCTTTTGGTGATAAACGCGATAATCATTTTTATGGCTGACGGATTTGTAGGAGGTTTCGATGTAGATGGCTGGTTTATAGCCATAATTTTTAGTCTGTTACTATCTTTGGTGCAATCTTTGCTTTTTTCAATTTTAAAAACAGATTAGATAGTCTGAATTTCAATAGTTTGAAACTTTGCAGACTTTAAGAAAAAACGTAATTTTGCACTCCAATTTTTATAACAGATCAAAATGAATATTACCAGAGAGAATATTGATGAATTAAACGCGGTAGTGAAAGTTGATATCGCTAAAGAAGATTATGCCGGTAAAGTAGATAAAATTTTAAAAGATTACCGTAAGAATGCCAATATTCCCGGTTTCAGAAAAGGTCACGTGCCTATGGGGATGGTTAAGAAACAATACGGCCAGGCTGTATTGGTAGATGAGGTGAATAAATTGCTTCAGGAAAGCCTTAACAAATATCTTACAGAAGAGAAACTGGATGTTCTAGGAAATCCTCTTCCTAAAGAGCAAGAGAATTTTGACTGGGAAAAAGATAACTATAGCTTCGAATTCGAATTAGGACTGGCTCCTGAATTTGATGTAGATCTTGATCTTAAAAAACCTGTTACAAAATACAATATCGTTGCCGATGAGAAAATGGTGAACGATCAGATTGAAAGTATCCAGAAGCAATACGGAAAGCTGAAAACCAAAGATGTGGTTGAAGAAGGAGATACTGTAGCTGGTACTTTTAAAAATGAAGAAGAGGGTATCGAGAAAGAGACCACTATTGAGTTAGAGAATATCAAAGGAAAACGTAACCTGAATAAATTTGTTGGTGCAAAAGTGGGTGATACCATTTCTTTGAAAACAAAGAGTCTTTTCGAAGATGATCACGCTTTGATCAATCATTTAGGAATTGAGCATGATAAAGCTCATGATCTTGATATTGAAGTTGAGTTCACTATTTCTGAGATTAATGAAAGAGAACTTGCAGATCTTGACCAGGAATTGTTTGATAAACTATTCGGAAAGGATAACGTAAAAACAGTTACTGAGCTTAAAGAAAAGATCAAGGAAGATGCGGCGAAGCAATTCGAGCAGCAAAGCGACCAGCAATTGATGAACGATATCACTGAAGCGCTTATTGAAACTACAGATTTTGAACTTCCTAAGGAGTTTCTTCAGAAGTGGATCCAGACAGTTGGTGAAAAACCTTTATCTGAAGAAGAAGCTGCTGAAGAGTATGAAAAGAGCGAAAAAGGACTTCGTTATCAGTTAATCGAAGGCAAGGTTGTAAATGATAATAACCTTAATGTAGACTTTAACGATCTTAAGGCTTTTGCTTCAGAAAAGATCAAGCAGCAAATGGCACAATTTGGCCAAATGGATCCTTCTCAAAAGGAACTTGATGACATCGCTGCAAGAATTCTTTCAAACCAGGACGAAGTAAAAAGACTTTCAGAGCAGTTAATGAACGAGAAACTTCTTGAGTTCTACAAAGAAAAAATGAAGTTTGACGAAAAAGAAGTGACTTACGAAGAATTTGTGAAAGCGATTTATAAGTAAGCCTTTTTTACGATATATTACCTATCTTTAAGGCGTTATCTCAATCGAGTAACGCCTTTTTTGGTTTTGACCGGAATTTTAATTAAGATTAGAAAACAACGAAAAAAATTGATGGATTACGGAAAAGAATTTCAAAAGTATGCTGTTTCAGATCATAACATAAACAGCAACTATTATAATAAGATTATTAGTAGTATGATGCCGCAGGGCATGACCCCGAATATCATTGAAGAACGCCAGATGAATGCTGTGGCAATGGATGTATTTTCAAGATTGATGATGGACAGGATCATCTTTTTGGGTACAGGGATCAATGAGCAGGTTGCGAATATTGTGCAGGCTCAGCTTTTATTCCTGGAAAGTACAGATGCTTCAAAAGATATACAGATTTATATCAATTCTCCGGGTGGAAGTGTTTATGCCGGTCTTGGTATTTATGACACCATGCAGTTCATAAAGCCAGATGTGGCTACGATCTGTACTGGGATGGCAGCTTCTATGGGGGCAGTACTATTATGTGCAGGACAGGCCGGAAAAAGAAGTGGTCTTCCGCATTGTAGAGTAATGATTCACCAGCCAATGGGTGGTGCACAGGGACAGGCCAGTGATATAGAGATCACTGCCAGAGAGATCATTACCTTAAAGGAGGAACTTTATAAGATCATTGCGAAACATTCAGGCCAGACTTACGACAAAGTACATGAAGACAGTGATCGTGATTACTGGATGAAGGCTGAAAAAGCTAAGGAGTATGGTATGATCGATGAAGTATTGAAAAGAGAAGATTAAATAGTAATTAACTACCCGAAATAGTAATTACCGAAAATTTAAAGAATGGCGAAAGAAGATTTAGAATGTTCCTTTTGTGGTAGGAAAAAACCTGAGACCAATTTATTGATCGCTGGTTTAGATGCTCATATATGTGACCGTTGTATCGAACAGGCACACGGGATCGTAGTAGAGGAGTCTAAGCAGGGAGAAGCCAGAGAGCTTTCTTCAGACCTTATGTTGAGCAAACCCAAATCGATCAAATCATTTTTGGATGAATATATTATTGGTCAGGAAGAGACTAAAAAGGTGATGTCTGTGGCAGTATATAATCACTATAAGAGATTATTGCAGCCAGAAAGTGATGATGATGTAGAGATCCAGAAAAGTAATATCGTAATGGTGGGGGAGACCGGGACAGGGAAAACCCTGATGGCCAGAACGATCGCAAAAATGCTGAATGTGCCACTAGCTATCGTTGATGCAACGGTTTTAACCGAAGCAGGCTATGTTGGTGAGGACGTCGAAGGAATACTAACCAGGTTACTTCAGGCAGCCGATTATAATACTGAGAAAGCTCAAAGAGGGATCGTATTTATTGATGAGATCGACAAGATCGCCAGAAAGAGCGATAATCCTTCAATCACTCGAGATGTGTCTGGTGAAGGTGTTCAGCAGGCATTATTGAAGTTACTGGAGGGAACTACAGTAAACGTTCCGCCAAAAGGAGGCCGAAAGCACCCAGACCAGAAGTTTATCGAGGTAAATACCGAGAATATCCTTTTCATTGCTGGTGGAGCTTTTGATGGTATAGAAAGGATCATTAGTAAAAGGCTGAATATGCAGGCGGTTGGATTTAGCGCTTCAAAGAGTGAAGATGCTATAGAGCGCACCAATCTTCTGAAATATATCATTCCGAAGGATCTAAAGGAATTTGGATTGATCCCAGAAATTATTGGTCGACTTCCGGCTCTAACGTTTATGAATCCGTTGGATAGAAAAACTCTTAGAGCAATTCTTACAGAACCTAAGAACGCGATCATAAAACAGTATAAAAAGCTGTTTGAAATGGATGATATCGAATTCGATATTACCGATGATGCGCTTGACTATATTGTTGATAAAGCGGTAGAGTATAAACTGGGAGCGCGTGGACTTAGATCTCTGTGTGAGGCTATTTTGACCGATGCTATGTTCGAACTTCCAGAAAGCGAAGAAGGTTATTTTACGGTAACCCGCGAATATGCAGATGATAAACTGAACAAATCTACAATGAGTAAATTGAAAGCGGTTTCTTAAACTATTTCAATTTATACGTAATAAAAAACGCCATCTTTTCGATGGCGTTTTTCTTTTTATAATGGCCTCAATCTATTCTCAGTTTGTATTTATATAATAAACCGGTGACTTCAGGTATGGAAAATCTTGCTCCGCTAATTTTATTGTTTTCAGGATCTATATTATAATGTTTGGCATCCTTTAAATTAGCCTTCTCGAGGTTTGTCTTTTCAAAAATTGAATCCTGAAAATCGCAGCCACTAAGATCTGAGTTGCTGAGGTCACAAGCGCTCAGATCTGTATTTCTGAACCTTGAATTAACAATTCTTGTCCCGCTGAGATTGATATTGTAGAAAATAGAATGATCGAAAACAGAATCTTCAGCGGAAATGGAAAAACCAAAGCACTCACAGTGATCAAAATTAAGACCTATCAATTTACAGTTTGAGAAATGACAATCCTGTAAAGCCGTTTTTTGCAATTTAGAATTGCTTAAGTCACATTCGTCAAAGTCACACTCGGTAAACCTTGAACCGCTAAGATCACAACCTGAAAAATTACAATTAATAAAACTGCAATTCTCATAGTCGGCAGTTTCAAATTCATCTTTTGAAAAATCTCGGTTATTAAATTGCTCGTCAGCAAAGAACTGTTCGTACATTACGGTAAGAATAAAATTCGAATTAAGGGGCTACCAGCTTCCTCCGGCACCTCCACCGCCAAAGCCTCCGCCGCCGAAGCCTCCTCCAAAGCCTCCACCGCCACCAAAGCCTCCTCCGGAACTTCCGCCGCCAAAACTCCCGCGCCCAAGTGAGCTTAAGATAATCGCGTCCCATAGCACACTTCTGCCAGATCTTCTTCCGCCATTTCTTCCTCCACCGCGCTTATTGAACATCGATATTAGAATAACCAAGAAAATAAAAAAGATGATGATCCCTTTTAAGGGTATTCCTTGTACCGGTTGCCCTCCACCAGGCGCTCCCTCAAAAGTTCCGTTTAAGACCTGGAAGATCGCATTGGTGCCTTTATCCAGACCGGCATAAATATTACCGCTCCTGAATTCCGGAAGAATGATCAATTCTATTATTTCTTTGGTCTTGGCATCGGTAAGGTATTCTTCCAGCCCATAACCTGTAGTGATCCAGATCTTACGCTCTTTCTGTGCCACAAGGACTAATAGGCCGTTGTCTTTATCACTTTGCCCAATTCCCCACTCGTGTGCCCAGTGAGCCGCATAAGTACCTTCGTATTCGCCTTCAAGAGAGGGAATGATGACCAACACTATCTGGGTAGAAGTGGTGTCTGCATAATTGATAAGTTTTTGTTCCAGCCTGGTCTCATCTGAAGATGAAAGCATATCTGCCTCATCATAAACGCTTGTTTGTTCTGAAGGTCTTGGTGGGATATCGCGCTGAGCTAATGCGGTGAATCCCGTTAAAAGTATCAGTAATAGTATAAATCGTTTGATAAGCTTAGGCTTTTGAAATTTGATCTGATAATTGATTAGGATCATCTTCATCCCATGGAAAATACTTCTGTAATTGTTCACCGGCCTTAAGGATCCCTTCCACAAGTCCATCCTTAAAATGCCCTTTTTTGAAATGGGATACAATCAGGTCTTTCGTGCTTTCCCAGAAATCATCGGCGACAACATCATTAATCCCTTTATCTCCATAGATAACGAAATTATGATCTTCTACAGCCACATAGATAAGCACACCATTTTCATCCTTGGTGTTATCCATCTTGAGGGCATGAAAAACATGCATGGCCCTTTCAAAAATATCTTCTTCACCTGTACTTGGCTCCAAATGAACCCTGATTTCACCACTGGTAGTCCTTTCGGCTTGTCGAATAGCTTCAACTACCTCTTCCTCTTCTTTCTTGCTTAGGAAAGCTTCACTTTTTCTACTCATATTTTAAAAGTCGAATTCTACTTCAGGGGCATTTTCAGCTCCAGCATCTGCCTGGAAGCGTTCCATTCTTTCAAAACCGAAAAGGCCGGCAAAAAGGTTATTCGGAAAGACTCTTATATAAGTGTTATAGTCTGTTACTGCTTCATTGAAGCGGTCTCTTGCGACATTTATTCGGTTTTCAGTCCCTTCCAGTTGAGATTGTAACTGAAGAAAGTTCTGGTTAGCTTTCAAATCTGGATATCGTTCTACCGTAACCAATAAACGGGATAGGGCAGAAGTTACTCCCTGTTGTGCTTCCTGGTATTGCTGAATTTGAGATGCACTTAAATTATCTGCATCTACAGTTACAGAAGTAGCTTTGGCTCTTGCCTCTATTACTTCGGTTAAGGTCCCTCTTTCGAAATCTGCCGCACCTTCAACGGTTTTAACAAGATTTCCAATAAGGTCGTTTCTTCGCTGATAGGAACTTTCAACATTAGACCAGGCTAACTTAGCATTTTCTTCCTTCGCTACGGCCGTGTTATTAAATCCTGCAGTGAATCTCCAGATCACGATGATACCAATAACGATAATAATTAACGGGATGAGCCACTTTTTCATGTTATAACTGATTTTTTAGGTTGATTAATTCTGCTTTTACACTCTCAAGTTTTCGAATGATCTCGAAATTGCTGAGGGTTTTATGTCTTTCTTCTTTAAGATGGGTTTTTGCTCCTTCCAGGGTAAAACCTCTTTCTTTTACCAGGTGAAAGATGAGTTCCAGATTCTTTATATCCTCCGGGGTAAATTTCCTGTTTCCTTTCGCGTTCTTTTTGGGTTTGATTACATCAAACTCCTTTTCCCAGAACCTAATCAGGGAGGTATTTACCTTAAATGCTTCGGCGACTTCGCCAATACCATAATAGCGTTTTTCTGGAAGATCTATATGCATTAATCCAGCGATTGATTTTCACGTTGGGCTTTTTCCAGTACTTCACCAAACTCTTCTGGTGATAGATTGCCGTAATAGAAATTAATAGGGTTTATCCTTTTTTCATCTTTAAAGATCTCGTAATGCAGGTGAGGTGCTTCAGAGCGTCCTGTACTTCCCACAAAACCAATAACATCTCCTCGTTTTACTCTTTGTCCTCTTCTAACATTATACTTATAAAGATGAGCATATAAGCTGGTATATCCGTATCCGTGATCTATCCTAATATGATTTCCATAACCTGTAGATCTGCTGTCTGCTCTTACAACACGTCCATCTCCCGTGGCGTATACCGGTGTTCCCCGAGGTGCGGTAAAGTCCATCCCGTAATGGAATTTCCTAACTTTCGTAAATGGGTCGGTTCTCCAGCCGTATCCTGAGGCGATCCTGCTAAGGTCTTCATTGTTTACTGGTTGTATCGCAGGAATTGCTGAAAGCAATTCACCTTTCTCCTTGGCTAGTTCAGCGATCTCGTCTAAAGATTTGGACTGTACTACCAGACGCTTGGTGAGGACATCCATTCTTTTGGAAGTTTCCTTAATAAGTTTGCTGTTATCAAATCCCTCAAGGGTCTGGTAACGGTTTATTCCGCCAAAACCAGCTGTTCTTTGTTCTTCAGGAATTGGATTGGCTTCAAAATAAAGTCGGTAGATATTATTATCCCGGTCTTCGATATTGGCCATTACATCTTCTATCTGGTCCATCTTTTTGTTAAGAAGACCATATTGAAGTTTCATGTTCTGTAATTCACGTTTTAGCGCTTTTTCTTTTGGAGTTTCTATCTGTGGGATGTTCAGGTATACAATAAGAAGTATAAAACCGGCTAAAAATGAACCGGTGATACTAAGCAGGACAATGCCTAAACGCCTGCCTTTCTTATGCTCGATCTTCTTGTAGGAAAGGGTCTCGCTATCGTAATAATATTTAACCTTCGACATGAGTTAAATTTATGCTATTTTTGCGTCCAGAAACGGCTTGAATACTGTATAAATTTATACGGTAAACGAACAAATATATGAATTGTTTTGCCGTCTTCATAATTTAATGAATTTTGCAAGAAAATAACTGAATGAAGTCACAGGATATCCGCAAACAATTTCTAGAATTTTTCAAATCGAAATCACACAGCATTGTACCATCTGCGCCAATGGTGATTAAAGATGATCCTACACTTATGTTTACTAATGCGGGGATGAACCAGTTTAAGGAGTTTTTCCTCGGAAATTCGGTTCCTAAAAGCAACCGGGTGACTGATACTCAAAAGTGTCTTCGAGTAAGCGGAAAGCATAATGACCTGGAAGAAGTTGGGCATGATACTTATCACCATACCATGTTCGAGATGCTTGGTAACTGGAGTTTTGGGGATTATTTTAAAGAAGAAGCCATCAACTGGGCCTGGGAATTACTTACCGGAGTTTATAAAATAGATCCAGATAACCTTTACGTTTCAGTATTTGAAGGTAGTGAAGACAGGGATAAACTGGGGCTTGATACTGAAGCCCTGCAATTATGGAAAAAGATAGTTCCTGAGGAAAGAATTATTTACGGAAACAAGAAAGATAATTTCTGGGAAATGGGAGACCAGGGACCTTGCGGACCATGTTCAGAGATCCACATAGATATCAGGTCTGAAGAGGAGAAGGCCAAAGTGCCGGGAAGAGACCTGGTTAATATGGACCATCCCCAGGTTGTGGAGATCTGGAACCTCGTTTTTATGCAATACAACCGTAAGGCTAATGGTGAACTGGAAGAATTGCCTGCAAAGCATATAGATACGGGAATGGGATTTGAACGCCTTTGCATGGTTCTTCAGAATAAAAAATCGAATTACGATACCGATGTTTTTACCCCATTAATAGCTGAAATTGAAAAAATTACAGGGCAGGCGTACGGAAGATCTGAAGATTCCAATGTGGCTATGCGTGTGATCGCAGACCATGTTAGGGCTGTGGCATTCTCTATTGCCGATGGTCAGTTGCCAAGTAATACCGGTGCGGGATATGTTATAAGAAGGATTTTAAGGAGAGCTATTAGGTATGGATTTACCTTTCTGAATACCAAAGAACCTTTTATTTATAAGCTTGTTGCTCTCCTAAGCAAACAGATGGGAGCGACTTTCCAGGAATTGAAGTCTCAGCAAAGCCTGATGGAGAACGTGATCAGGGAAGAAGAGGCATCCTTTTTAAGAACTCTGGATCAGGGATTGGTATTACTGGAAAATCTTATGAAAGCCTCTGAAGACAGGAAGATTTCAGGAGATAAAGCATTTGAATTGTATGACACCTTTGGCTTTCCAATAGATCTTACAGCATTAATCCTTAGGGAAAAAGGCTTTACACTTGATGAAAAAGGTTTCGAAGCTGAATTGAAAAAGCAAAAGGATCGTTCTCGTGCGGCTACACAGGTTACCGCTGGAGACTGGAATGAAATAAATCAGGTAGAAGCAGACGCATTTGTTGGATATGATCAACTGGAGGCCGAGGTGAAGATCGCGAAATTCAGAAAAGTTGAGTCAAAGAAAAAAGGTGAAATGTTCCAGGTGGTACTCAATAAAACTCCGTTTTATCCCGAAGGAGGAGGCCAGGTAGGCGACAGGGGCATTATTATGTCTTCAGATGGAGAAGTAATAGATATAATAGATACAAGAAAAGAGAACAATTTAATTGTTCATTTCACTAAGGAATTGCCTAAAAATACCGCGTCAGATTTTAAAGCTATTGTAAATAAAACGGAGAGGGCTAAAACCGCATCTAACCACACAGCAACTCATCTCTTGCATCAGGCGCTAAGAGAGATTCTTGGAAATCATGTTGAACAGAAAGGGTCTATGGTTCAAAGTGGTTACCTGAGATTCGATTTTTCACATTTCAGTAAAGTGACTTCGGAAGAACTCGAGAAGGTTGAGAAATTCGTAAACGCACGTATCCGTGAACAAATAGGTTTGGAAGAGCAAAGAAATATTTCTTTCCAGGAGGCTTTAGATCAGGGTGCTATCGCGTTGTTTGGTGAAAAATATGGAGATTCTGTAAGGGCTATTCGTTTTGGTGAGTCTATGGAGCTTTGTGGTGGAACCCATGTTCCTAATACCGCAGATATCTGGTACTTCAAGATTACAGGTGAATCTGCGGTGGCTTCAGGAATTAGAAGGATCGAGGCGATCACTGGAGAAGCTGCCATGCATTACTTTGAAAACCAAACAGAAATTCTTGATGAGATCAAGAGCGGATTGAAGAATTCGAAAGATCCTGTTAAGGCTATCAATACACTTCAGGAGGAAAATGCAGCTTTAAAGAAACAGGTCGAAGGTCTATTAAAAGATAAGGCTAAAAATCTTAAATCTGAATTTAGGCAGGAGATCAAAAATATAAATGGTGTTAATTACCTGGCGAAGAAAGTAGATCTTGATGCTGCTGGGATTAAAGATCTTTCTTTTCAGTTAGGAGAAGAACTGGATGATCTTTTTCTATTGTTTGGAACCGAGCAAAATGGAAAGGCACTACTCTCATGTTTTATTTCTAAAGAACTAGTTCAGCAAAGAGACCTAAATGCAGGACAGATTGTTCGCGAACTAGGTAAATTTATCCAGGGTGGTGGCGGAGGCCAGCCGTTCTTTGCAACTGCAGGTGGTAAGAAACCTGAAGGATTGAATGAAGCATTACAAAAAGGAGAGAGTTTTATAAAATAAGCTGAAAAGTCCCGGTTTTTTGACTGGGATTTTTTAATTTAAGGAAATGGATTTCAGGACCAAAGTGCCCATTCAGGATGGTGCTCATAAACTAGAGCACGCAGGCGGAGTATTTTTAATTGGCTCCTGCTTTGTGGAGAATATCGGAGCGAAGCTAGAGTGGTTCAAATTTAAGAATCTACAAAATCCAACCGGGATCATATTTCACCCATCACCTATACGAAGGTTTTTTCAAAGACTTTCCAATGAAGAAAAATTCAGGGAAGAGGATGTCTTTGAGTTCAACGGAGGCTGGCAATCCCTGGAAGCACATTCAGATATGCGTAGGGACAATCATGAAGAATGTCTTTCAGATCTAAACTCAGCTCTGAAACAAAGCAGAGAGTATATTCAAAATACTTCTCATGTTATCATAAGTCTGGGAACTGCCTGGGGCTATGTGTATGAAGGAAAGGATAATATTGCGGCCAACTGTCATAAGGTTCCGCAGAAAAAATTTACTAAAGAGCTGTCATCTATTACCGAGATTATAAACGATCTTGAAGTTATAGACCATTCTGTTTCTCAATTGAACAAAAATGCCTCGATCATATTCACAATTTCACCTGTGAGACACCTAAAAGATGGATTTACCGAAAATCAGCTTAGTAAGTCACACCTCATCGCGGCACTACATCAATTTATAGAAAGCTCAAGATCTTCATATTATTTTCCCTCCTATGAAATTATGATGGATGAACTACGGGATTATAGGTTTTATGCTGGAGATATGTTGCATCCAAGTAAATTGGCCGTAGATTATATCTGGGAATTATTTTCAAACAACTGGTTGTCAAAAAGTTCGATATCTCTCAATTCTGAGATTGATAAAATTCAAAGGTCGCTAGCCCACTCTCCACGCGCAGAAAATTCGACAAAGCATAGGAAATTTCTTACAAATTTACAAGGTAAAATCGAAGAAATTCAAAAAAAACACCCTGAAATAACATTTTCTTAGCCCACGTCCTTATTGAGATTGTTAAAAAATTAATATATAAGAAACTTAAAATTCATCTTATATATTAAAATATTCTTATTTTTACAAAGCAGATTCGAAATAAATAGTCCTTGGTTATCGAGATTTAATTCTCTTATAATCAAATATTTATGGATGATTTGTTTTCTAAAATTTGTTGGGGTAGATTTTAGAGTTTACTAAAGGACGGGTGGGGCCGTCCTTTAGTTTTTTAACACTTTCTTTATAGTTTTCATAACTGATTTAATCTTTCTCTCTTTTGATTTTTTCCTAATTTCCCTTTTCTAATCAACATTTATGAAGAATATTGTAATCGCTATTTTAATGGTAGCTGTAGTGATCTTCGGGTTTATGTACTATGAAGATCGTAATGAAGAGAAGATTCAACTTGAGGAAAACACGGCTTTAATCCAGGAGCAAATAAGAAATGTAGGAAAGCTTGTGGTTACGGAAGGGACATTCTCTCAGGTTTTTACCTATAAAAATTCCAAAAGTTTCTATTTTGATATTCTTTCTGCCCGAAAAAAGGCACTAATAGTGGTGAACGCAGACGTAAGTGTTGCCTATGATCTCAGCAAGTTGGAGATAGAAATAGATGAGGATGATAAACGAGTTGTGATAAAGGAAATACCCAAGGAGGAGATAAATATTAATCCTAATATCAAATATTATGATGTTACCCAGGATTATCTTAATCAATTTGAGGCTGAGGATTACAACAAGATTAAAGAGAGAATTGAAAAGGGTTTAAAGGATAAAATTGAAAAATCTACCTTGAAATCAAATGCCAAAAATCGATTGGTAAGTGAATTGCAAAAGATCTATATTTTAACCAATAGTATGGGATGGACCCTGGAATACCAGAATAATCCTATTACCACCTCCGATGGTCTCGAAAGGATTAAACTTTAGGGAGTAACCATATTGGTCTCGGCCATTTCAATCCCATCGTCGATAAGATGGGCAACTTCAGGTCGTTGCTTTTTAATTTCCTGAAGGCGAAGCTTAACTTCTTCAGCCAGTTTCTGATCTGATTCCATGGCCAGTTCATAGACCTCTACCGATAATAACCAGTCTTTTGGATGATGTTTCCTAACAATGTCGAAAGAAGCATTCAGAGAAAATTTTGTGTTTTCACCGTTTCTTATATTTCTAACAGACTCATATAACGATTCCAGCTCTTCTCTTTCCGGAGTCTTTTTACTTTTAATGGTAGTGGTGGAAGGAGTATGAGTGATCAGGTCAAAAGATTCATGATCTGCAGGTCCTGCAAATGCTGAAATAATTTCTTTTCCAACGGCCATATCATACCTGCCCCATTCAGGTTTGAATAAGATTTCCTCATTGTATGTGACCGTGCAATTATTTAAACTTATTAGAATAACCTTTCCCTGCAGGTTTCTTGTACCGGTTATAATTTCACCTTCAACCTTTATTCCCCCATCAAATTCCAGGCTAATCTTTTCTCCCTCGTAAATATCATAAGCCCTGAGGTCTCTAGGGCTCATATCTTCGATAGCCAGATTTATCCCTTTCAGGCTTCCAATGGGAGAACCAAATCCTTCGGGATGCGTGGAAATACCATGGCCCACCAGCTCCTTTTCCCTGTGAGAAAGCGCTGTCTTTCCTTCAGTTTGAATATAGATAGGCTTGCCTTCATGTTCTATCACCCTTGAAAAATTACCTGAGATCTGTATACCTGTACTGAATTCAACAGTTCCAAGATTCCTGGAATCTATTAGCTTCTGAATTCCTTCCAGTCCGCCTTTTCTTAAGGCCATTTTATTGGCAAATTCTTCCAGAACAAGACTTAAATGAGCAAAATCTGGAGTCACAAATAACTGCGGCTGAGGTTTTGTAATGTCAAATTCCTGTTTGGCAGCTTCAATAGTGTAAGGTATTTTCTTTACAGCATCGGTCATACAGGATTTACTTTCACCAATGGAAGATAGCAGCCCCGCACCGTAGATCTTAGGATTTTCGGGAGTGCCTATTAAACCATATTCCACGGTCCACCAGTGTAAATTTCTTATTTGGGCCATTTCGCTTGGTTTCACCTCTGCCTTCTGGAGTTCATCAACTCTTTTTTCAACCTTTTCGATCTGTTCCTGCGGAGTATCTTCAGCTTCTTTCAAAATTGAAAGTTCACGGATAGCCTCATATACTTCATAGTCATGAGAACTGGAAATCGCTTTACAACCGATTTCTCCAAAACGTCTAAGGTATTCAGCATATTCGGGATTAGCGATAATGGGGGCATGGCCTGCACCTTCATGAATAATGTCTGGAGCCGGAGTATATTCAATATGTTCCAATTGCCTAATATCACTGGCAATAACCAGGACGTTGTAAGCCTGAAATTCCATAAATGCCGCGGGAGGTATAAAACCATCAACGGCAACTGCCGCCCAGCCAATTTCTTCAAGTATACGGTTCATTCCGTACATGTTAGGAATGCAATCTATTGAAATTCCGGTTTTCTTCAATCCTTCCAGGTAAGAATCATGTGCTACCTGGCTAAGATAATCAACGTTTTTCCTCATAACATATCGCCATACTGCCTGGTTTACAGGACTGTAATCATCATAATTCTGAGGTTTTATATATTGCTGAAGATGGGCAGGAAGCCTGTCCAGAATCTCGTTGGATTGGATGTTATCTAACATGGTGGTAATTAACTAAAACGTTTGCGTTAAAAGTACAAAATTCGGAAGAGAAAGGGAAAGATATTCCTTAACGACCTGGTATAAAAAAGCCTCTATAAATAGAGGCTCAAATTTTTATTTTATTTTTCCAATCCAGGAGGGTATTTCTCCATGATCTTGGAAACTATCTCGTTAATACGTTCCTGTTTTTTATCTACCTGGTCCGCAAGGGCAGCAGTTCCCATGCCCTGCCATACAAGCTCTTTTCCTTCAGAATCAATAAGGTCTATATAAAGAGTACCTTCACTGGTGCTACTAACTGTATTGAAGCCACTTCCCCAGTACCATGGGTTCCAGCCCCATCCATAACCCCAGTAGGGATATGCATTATTATAAATATTTATATTTTCATTGGTTTTGGTGAAAATGCTAACTAGTAGATCTGGATTATCAGATTTTGTAAAACCTTTTTTGCTCATTTCAGTCTCTATAGCTCGAAGTATCCTTTTTTTGTCAAGATCAGAAATTTCAGCTTTATCTATACCGGGTTTGAAGAAAGCATAGGTTCCATAATTACTGAAATTGGCTTCGCGGTCATAATCTGAAGCAACTCTAACACTATTACAGGACGATAACAGAATCGTGAATAACAGTAGAACAGGAGTAATTCTTAGAAATTTCATAGGTTAGATTTTAATTTATATAAATTTTAATCCAAAAGACCCGGTTCTACGAGATTAGGAATAGTAACTTTTAATTGCGGATTCATATCCATGGCCCTTTGAGCGGCGAATATGGCTTCCTTGTTCCTGGCCCAGGATCTACGGGCAATTCCGTTATTTACGTCCCAGAACAACATAGATTTCAGTCGATCTTCTGATGCCTTATCACCTTCAAGAATCATGCCGAATCCACCATTAATTACCTCTCCCCAGCCTACGCCACCGCCATTATGAATACTTACCCAGGTCGCTCCACGGAAGCTATCTCCAATAACATTCTGAATAGCCATATCTGCTGTAAATTGTGATCCGTCATAAATGTTTGAGGTCTCACGATAAGGAGAATCGGTTCCTGATACATCATGGTGATCACGTCCCAGAACTACCTGGCCAATCTCCCCACGGCCTATAGCGCCGTTGAATGCCTTGGCTATGGCAATCCTACCTTCAGCATCCGCATAAAGGATTCTGGCTTTCGAACCTACTACCAGTTTATTTTCCTGTGCTCCTTTGATCCACTGAATATTATCCTGCATCTGCTGCTGAATTTCAGCTGGCGAGTTTTTCCTTAACTCATTCAGTACGGTCGTAGCGATCTCATCGGTTTTCTGAAGATCTTCCTCTTTTCCTGAAGCACAAACCCATCTGAAAGGTCCGAATCCATAATCAAAACACATGGGTCCCATAATATCCTGAACATAACTTGGATACTTGAATCCTTTGCCGTTTTCGGTTAAAATATCGGCTCCAGCCCTAGAAGCTTCAAGAAGGAATGCATTCCCATAATCGAAGAAATAAGTTCCTTTTGCTGTGTGTTTATTAATTGCAGAAGCCTGCCTTCTTAAACTCTCCTGTACTTTCTCTTTGAATGTTTCAGGGTGAGAAGCCATCATCTCATTTGCTTCTTCAAAACTAAGATCCACAGGGTAATAACCCCCGGCCCATGGGTTATGGAGAGAAGTCTGATCACTACCCAGATCAATGTAAATATCATTTTCAGCGAAGTATTCCCATACTTCCACCACATTGCCCTGGTAGGCAATGGAAACAACCTCTTTTCCGGCCTTTGCTTTTTTTACTCTTTCAGCAAGTTCTTCAATATCATCAATCACCTCATCTACCCAGCCCTGTTTATGCCTGGTTTGAGTAGCTTTTGGATTCACTTCTGCACATATGGTTATACAACCTGCAATATTCCCTGCCTTTGGTTGTGCACCACTCATTCCGCCAAGTCCGGAAGTAACAAATAGTTTTCCGCCAAGGTCTTCACCAGCTTTTGAAATCTTTCTTCCGGCATTTAAAACCGTAATAGTTGTTCCATGCACGATTCCCTGCGGACCAATGTACATATAGCTGCCGGCTGTCATCTGTCCGTATTGAGTTACACCCAGGGCATTGAATTTCTCCCAGTCATCTGGTTTGGAATAATTAGGGATCATCATGCCATTGGTAACCACAACTCTAGGAGCATAGGGATGAGAAGGGAACAATCCCATAGGGTGGCCTGAATACATAACCAACGTTTGATTATCATTCATATTAGCCAGGTATTGCATGGTTAAAAGGTACTGAGCCCAGTTTTGGAAAACCGCCCCATTTCCTCCATAAGTGATCAATTCTTCCGGGTGCTGAGCAACCTCTGGATCGAGGTTATTCTGGATCATTAACATAATACCTTTGGCCTGTATACTTTTCCCGGGATATTCATCTATAGACCTGGCATACAAATCATATTCTGGCTTAAACCTATACATATAGATTCTGCCGTATTTCTCCAGTTCTTCCCTGAATTCCGGAAGCAGTATTCTATGGTGCTTTTTATCAAAATATCTCAGGGCATTCTCCAGCGCCAGTTTCTTTTCATCTGG
The DNA here is from genome assembly GCF_022489035.1 of Christiangramia lutea. Classification (GTDB taxonomy): domain Bacteria; phylum Bacteroidota; class Bacteroidia; order Flavobacteriales; family Flavobacteriaceae; genus Christiangramia; species Christiangramia lutea. The sequence goes on along the minus strand of NZ_JAKVTV010000001.1, from coordinate 397,927 downwards.
GTCCAGGATTTCCTTCCTTTTAGGAGCATGATTTAAAGATTCATCATATGCTTTTGCTGCCGGTAATTCATTGGGTATTCCTTCAAGTATTTGATCCTTAAAATTCATCTGCTTAATCTTGGGAGTTCGTTTTTTTATTATATCCGTAGGGGCAATGCCTGCAGCCGCTTTCGCAGCAATAACCTCTTTTTAAGTGATATTGTTCAGTAAAACAGCGATAGCCTTCAGGAGTTAAGTAATAATCTCCATCTTCTAACGGAATTCTTTTTCTCTGAAAATTCATGGGGCTAAAATACAATTTCTTATCTTGAAAACATGATTTTGATCGTCAACAAAAGGCTGTTTTCAGGGAGATTTAAAGGTATTAGCCTATGGCCTTTTGTGATCCTGGAAAACGATGAGCTTAAAAAGGATGCGGTCTTCGTAAATCATGAAAAGATCCACTTAAAACAACAACTGGAAATGCTGGTGCTGTTTTTTTACATCTGGTATGCGATAGAGTTTTTTATCCGTTACCTGGATTGCCGGGATAGTATGCTCGCCTACCGGAACATTAGTTTTGAAAGAGAGGCCTATCGACGGGAATTAGACCTGGCCTATTTAAAAAAGAGACCTTTCTGGGCATTTCTGAAATTTATTTAGTTGATTTTTTGGCTTCAAGCTGAACTTGTTTCAGCTTATAAAGGATCCTGAAACAAGTTCAGGATGACCTTTTTAATTTTCATTCTTTTTTCTGAAAATCAAGAGGTATTTTTGCGCTTATGCAGAGCTTTTTTGAAAGTAATTCTTCCAGGCCCATTCCGAATGAATTCATCACAGAATTTCCAGGCGGAATTCAATTATGGATAAAACGGGAGGATCTTCTGCATCCTGAAGTTTCAGGAAATAAATTCCGTAAACTAAAATACAATCTTCTCGAGGCACGAAAACAGTCCTCGAATACTATCCTCACTTTTGGCGGTGCACATTCCAATCATATTTCTGCATTGGCAGCAGTAGGTAAGATGCTGGGTTTTAAAACTATTGGAATTATCAGGGGAGAAGAATTGAAGGGTTCAGAGGACACATGGAGTCCTACTTTAAAATATGCTGCATCCTGTGGGATGAAATTTGACTTTGTAAGCAGGGATGATTACAGGAAAAAAGGTTCTCATGAATTTATAGCGGAATTGAATTCAAAATTCAAAGATTTTTACCTGGTTCCGGAAGGGGGTACAAATGAACTCGCCATAAAAGGCTGTGAAGAAATTCTTTCGGAAAAGGATAGTGAATTCAATTACATCTGTTCTTCTGTAGGAACAGGTGGAACCCTGGCCGGATTGATAAATTCATCTTGTAAAGATCAAAAAGTACTGGGTTTCTCTTCCCTGAAATCTACTCATTTGGTTCATGAAATTAACGAACTGGTCTCATTTGAAAATTGGGAGATCATACTAAACTATCATTTTGGCGGTTATGCTAAAGTAAATGCCGAACTGGTAAATTTTATGAACGAATTCAGCAAAAAACATAAAATCATTCTGGATCCTGTTTACACAGGGAAATTAGTTTTTGGTATTTTTGACCTTGTAAAACAGGGTTTCTTTCCGAAAAATTCCAGAATTCTTGCTATTCATACCGGCGGGTTGCAAGGAATTGAGGGAATGAACCAGGTTTTAAGGAAAAAAGAGCTGCCTCAAATTGAATACTGATATGAAAATCACCCGTTTTTTAGCGCTTTTACTTATAGCTGCCTTTGTGACTTTCTGCGGAAGTAAAAAGAAAGTGGTTACCAGAAAAAAGGACGAAAACCGAAATAATCCTGCCGAGGTTGTAGACGATGTGAAGGATGAAATGCCACGTAATTCCTATCACTATCGTATCGAGGATTATATTAGGGATTATGCACCTATAGCTCAGGAAGAAATGCGATTGTATAAAATTCCGGCAAGCATTACGCTGGCCCAGGGAATCCTGGAATCTGGAGCCGGCAATGGAGATCTTACCCGTAGAGCCAATAATCATTTCGGAATAAAATGTCACGACTGGAACGGGGAAAGGGTTTATCATGATGACGACAGGCGTGGTGAATGCTTTCGTAAATACAAGCACGCTAAGTATTCATACAGAGATCATTCTTTATTTCTCTCTACCCGTGGGAGGTATTCAGATTTATTCGATTTGGATCCAGATGACTACAAAGGCTGGGCAAAAGGTTTGAGAAAAGCTGGTTATGCCACAGATCGGCGTTACCCAGATAAGCTAATCGATCTTATTGAAAGATATGAGTTGTATAGATATGATTCAGGTTCGGTTAAAGACCCAGTAACAAATTATGTTTCGGATAAGGGAAAAAGTTCTGAAACCCACGTAGTAAGAAAAGGAGATACCTTGTATTCAATTTCAAAAAGATATGATACCTCGGTTGAAGAAATAAAGAAAATGAATGGGCTCAATGGTAATACGATTTCCATTGGCCAGGTTCTGAATGTAAAATAAATTGATTCTGAATTCAGGTCAGAATAAAAAGAGAAGAAATAATTTATGATTTATAAGAGAAGTAGTGAGCTATTTGCAGAAGCACAAAAAGTAATTCCCGGTGGGGTGAATTCTCCTGTAAGGGCTTTTAAAGGGGTGGGTGGCCATCCTATTTTTGTTAAAGAAGCCAAAGGAGCATATATGTATGATGAAGACGGAAATAAACTTATAGATTATATAAACTCATGGGGTCCGCTAATTTTGGGTCATGCGCATAAACCGGTGGTAGATGCAGTGATCGAAAAAGCGAAAAAAGGAACCTCTTTTGGGACACCAACCGAATTGGAAACCAAAATTGCAGAATTAGCCGTAAAGATGGTGCCTAATATAGATCAAATCAGGATGGTGAACTCCGGTACAGAAGCCTGTATGAGTGCAGTTCGTTTAGCACGCGGTTTTACCGGGAAAGATAAGATCATCAAGTTCGCGGGCTGTTATCACGGGCATAGCGATTCCTTCCTTATCCAGGCTGGAAGTGGAGCAATGACCTTTGGTACACCAAATAGTCCGGGAGTTACCCAGGGTACCGCAAAAGACACTTTACTGGCGCAGTATAACGATCTGGAAAATGTAAAGGAACTGGTGGAGGCTAATAAAGATGACCTGGCCTGCATCATATTGGAGCCGGTTGCCGGAAATATGGGTTGTATTCCTCCTGCAGAAGGTTTCCTTGAAGGACTTAAAAAACTTTGTGATGAAAATGGAATCCTCCTGGTATTTGATGAGGTCATGACCGGATTCAGACTTGCTGCCGGAGGAGTCCAGGAGAGGGCAGGAGTGAATGCCGATATTGTTTGTTTCGGAAAAGTAATTGGTGGTGGACTTCCGGTTGGAGCATTCGCAGCAAGAAATGAGATCATGAATTACCTGGCTCCCGTAGGACCGGTTTACCAGGCGGGGACTTTGAGCGGGAATCCTTTAGCGATGGCCGCAGGTTATGCCATGTTAAGCGAACTAAATGAAAACCGGAATATCTTTGAAAGCATAGATAAAAAGACAGAATATCTTCATGAAGGAATGGAAAAAGTTTTGAAGGATAACAATATCGAATTCACCATTAACAGGTTAGGTTCAATGATTTCGGTGCATTTTGGAAATGAACCCGTTATAAATTTCGATTCATCGTCTAATTCGGCTTCTCTGGGAACTTTCAATAAGTTCTTCCACGGAATGCTGGAAAACGGGATCTATATCGCACCAAGTGCATTTGAAACCTGGTTTATTAGTGATGCACTTTCCTATGAAGACCTTGATAAAACCATTGAAGTAGTTGATAAGGTGGCGAAGACCTTATAAAATACTGCATAAAGAATTGAAATATCCGGGAAGCTTGAGTTTTCCGGATTTTTTGTTTTTAGAACTTTCTCTTTTTGAAATAATATAGCTTGTCATCTTCCGTGATCTCCCTGATGATCTTACAGGGATTCCCGGCAGCGATAACATTTGCCGGAATATCTTTTGTTAACACACTTCCGGAACCAATAACCGTATTGCTACCAATATTCACTCCTGGATTTACTACGGTATTCCCGCCAATCCATACATTGTCACCAATAGTAACCGGAATGGCGTATTCCCAACCCTGGTTTCTTTTTTCTGCATCTATGGGGTGACCGGCTGTGAAAATGCTGACATTCGGCGCAAGCATTACATTATTACCAATTCTCACCTCTGCACAATCGAGAATGATACAGTTATAATTAGAATAGAAATTTTCTCCCAACTTTATATTATACCCATAGTCACAATGGAATGGTGGTTCTATATAAAAGTTCTTTGGGCATGCTCCAAGGATATCTCGGAAAAGGACATTTCTCTCTTCAACCAGTTCAGGAGAAATTGAATTTATTTTAAAGCATGTTTTTTGGGCATGAATTCTTTCGCGGGAAAGTTCGGGGTCTGAAGCTAAATAAGGCTTTTGGGAAAGCATTTTTTCTTTTTCGGTTGCCATAACTTCAAATTTTCAACGTTTTAAGCCATTTCTAATAACTCTTCGATATATGTGCGGGAATTAGAAAGCCTTGGAATCTTATGCTGACCACCGACCTTATCATGTTTTTTTAACCAATCGTAAAAAAGATCTTTTCTCGCCTGATGTATCTTCGGCATGTTCAGGGTCATATTATTATAGCGTTTGGCTTCGTAATCGCTATTCACCTCCTGCAGAGCCTGATCTAACTGTACTACGAAATTGTCAAAATCCCGAGGGGGTGTTTTAAATTCCACGATCCATTCATGAGCACCCTTTTCTCTTCCTTCCATAAAGATTGGAGCCACGGTATAATCTATGATCTCGCAATTGGTAACCAGGCAGACCTTTTTTAAAGCGGTCTCGGCATTTTCAATAATAAGCTCCTCTCCAAAAACATTAATATGATGCCTGGTTCGGCCTGAAACTTTTATGCGATATGGATTGGTATCTGTAAACCTTACCGTATCCCCAATTTTATATCTCCAAAGACCCGCGTTTGTAGTGATTACTACTGCGTAGTTCTTTCCAATCTCTACTTCACTCAGGGGGACCGCTTTTTCCTCTTCAGTTTCATATTGATTCATAGGAATGAATTCATAGAAGATTCCGTAATCTAACATGAGAAGCAGGTCTTTAGTATCGTTATGATCCTGGCAGGCAAAGAAACCTTCAGAAGCATTATAGATCTCGTAGAATCTGAAGTCTTCCTTAGGTAAGATTTTCTGGTATTGTGAGGCATAGGGCTCAAAACTTACCCCGCCGTGAAAATAGACTTCAAGTTGCGGCCATACCTCGAACAGATTTTCTTTTCCAGTTGTTTCCAGAACATTATTCAAAAGTACAAGCATCCAGCTGGGAACTCCAGCCAGGCTACTCACTTTTTCCTTGATGGTTTCATCAACGATCGCCTGCATTTTATATTCCCAGTCGTGCATTAGCGATACCTCGTTGCTGGGAGTACTGCTGAATTCAGCCCAGAAGGGCATATTATCTATCAGGATAGCTGAAAGATCGCCATAAGATGTGCCATTTTCCTGGTATAGTTCCTTGCTACCTCCAAGTCTGAGACTTTTTCCGGTAAATAATTGGGATTGCGGGTTGTTGTTCAGATAAATGCATAAAAGATCCTTTCCAGCTGCATAATGACAATCTTCTAAAGAATCCTGGCTTACCGGTATAAATTTACTTTTAGCACTGGTAGTACCACTGGATTTTGCAAACCATTTGATGGGACTTGGCCAGAAAATATTGGTTTCGCCCTTGCGGCTGCGCTCAATTTCTTCCTGGTAACCTTCATAATTCTGAATAGGCACTCGCTGTCTGAAAGTTTCATAAGAATTGATCTCAGAAAAGTTATAGCGCTTACCAAATTCGGTGTTTTTTGCCTTGTGTAAAAGATTCTTAAGCAATTCATTTTGAACCTCGTTAGGGTATTTAATGAACAATTCCATCTGGTGAATTCTCTTTTTAAGAAACCATGAAGCTATTGAGTTTACTAATGGAATTGGCATTATTCTTCTTATCTTTAACGCTTATATTTCAAGGGCGTTCGGTTATTTGGTTAAAAATAATCGAAACTTTGAAGCCTGCAAAAATTTCATTCAGACTTAAAATAAAATTTTAGATGAGATACGAAGGAGTTCTAACCAAAATGAGAACCGAGATCACAGATGAGGTTCAGTATTATTTAACCTGGGAAAACGATTTTATTAATTTCAACCAGTTGATCGATAAAAAGATAAGTTTGAATTTTCTTCGTTATCAATGCCTTAACTGTGGTCTGGAGAAGAAGATATATAGACAGGGATTCTGTTTCGATTGTTTTAATTCTATTCCCCAGGCTGGAGAATGGGTTATTAATCCAGAATTGAGTAAAGCACATCTGGATGAAGAGGATCGCGACCTGGAATATGAAAAGAAAGCTCAACTTCAGCCTCATGTGGTCTACCTGGCAAATTCCAGTGATGTAAAGGTAGGAGTCACCCGTAAAAGTCAGATTCCCACAAGATGGATAGACCAGGGAGCGCACGAAGCAATTGAAATCGTGGAAATTCCCAATCGTTATCTGGCCGGAATTACCGAGGTGGCATTAAAAGATCATGTTTCTGATAAGACCAACTGGAGAAAAATGCTAACGAACGATATCGTTGATCTTAACCTTGAAGAGGAACGGGAAAAACTGAAAGAATTCATTCCGGAGGAAGCCAGGGAGTATTATATCGCCAACAATAAGGAAACCGGGATCAAGTTCCCTGTGCGGCAATTTCCGGAAAAGGTAAAATCGCTTAACCTGGTAAAAAATCCATTTTATGAAGGAACTTTAAAAGGTATCAAGGGACAATACCTCATTTTCGAGGATGGTACCGTTTTCAATATTAGAGGAAATGAAGGGCTCGTGGTAGAATTAAAAGTCCTGGTTTAATAGAGGTCTCTTCCTTCCGGTCGAGATGATCAATTTCCCTTTGTGTCATGCTGAACTTGTTTCAGCATCTGCCTGAGACCCTGAAACAAGTTCAGGGTGACGATCAGTTTGATTTCCTAAGCTTATCGAAATCTTTCAGCTCGATTAATTGTCATTTCGACGGAGTGAAAGGATGGAGAAATCTAATTCTTATTCAGGCTGCAAAAAAATCTCTCCCTTTGTGTCATGCTGAACTCGTTTTCACCATCTTTTAAAACCCTGAAACAAGTTCAGGGTGACGGTCTCCATAGGTTGATATCTTTGAGCCTGAAGTAACCTTACTAATTATTTTTAGTAGTATCGGTTTTCTTCTTCGATTTATTCAAAATACCTCCTAGAATATCTTTTGCAACATCCTTCACTTGTTCCTGCTGAGTCTGTGAAACCGAATCCTTTTGAGTTCGAGTTGATGTTGAATCATTTTTTTGTGAATTCACCGAAGTAGAATCGTTTTTACTGAATGGTTTATTCGGATCTCTTTTTCCCTGAAGAATATCATTGATGGCGTCGATTGCCTTATCCTCAAGTTCATCCTTTTGCTGCTCGGCAATCTTCTGGGTAAGGTTGTTTACTGCCTGCTCCATATTCAAACTAAGCTTCGGACTTTGGAAACTTCCCGTGATGCCTACAGGCAGGGCAACCATCATATTTTCCAGTTTTTGTCCGCTAAGTTTGCCAAGGGTATTTCCAACCTGGGATCCAAGGTATTTCGCAGGAATATCCAGGGTGAGATCGTAGTCCATGCTCATATCGAAACCATGACTTCCTGATACCTGGAAATTTATATCCTTTATATTAAAATCGAAGGGAGCTATCTGTACCATCCCGTCATTGAATGTTAGTTTGGTTTTGAGATTACTCAGGTCGAGATCTTCGAAATTTATAAAGTTGAGTTTGCCATCTAATTGTGATAATAGCGCTGCTTTTTCAGGATTGATCTCGGCGGTTAGAATTTCAGCCAAAGCGTTACCTGCAATAGAGGTGAGCTGAGGGGTAAGGTCGTCGTTGAGGTTTCCTTTTAGATTTAAAGTAGACTTTAATTTACCTTCCAGCGCACTGGCCAGCGGAGCAAGACTCTGCATAAGTTCCATCCCATTGAAAGAACTGGCAATATCAAGAGAATTCAGATTTAGGTCCATTTCAAAAGTTGGAGTTGGATTCTTTGTAGAAACCATTCCATTGGCGCCTATGGAACCATTAAATATATCGGTAGATATGTCCTGAAGCCTGGCCGTTTCATCTCTTATTACCAGAACTCCTTTTGCGTTCTTCAATTCCAGGTTATCGTAGATCACCGTTTTTGCATCGAATTTCAATTCCATATCCAGGAATGAAGGAACTTTTACCGCTTCCTCTCCCGTGGTTTTTTCAGAAGTCCGGTCTATTCCATTCTCATCGGTAGTGGTAACTTCTTCTGTCTCTGCTACCATAAAATCATTAACAGAAAAAGTATTGGATTGAACCTGGAAGTTTCCTTTTAACTGCTGATCTGTAAACAGGAAACCCATAAGGTTTTGTAGGGATCCGGAAGCTGAAATATCAGTTTTTCCTGTGGTGAGCTTTAAATCAGGTACTCTTACATTTCCCTGGTTGAAGCTCATATCGGCATTGGCGATCTTAACTTCATTGGGAATTTCAGGCGAAGAATACCTGAAATCTTTAATAGATGCAGTTCCGCTACTGTTTACATTCTGATATTGTTCCTTTTCAATGGAATTCATGTCAAAACTTGTTTGTACATCTGCGGTAAGGACTCCGGTAAGATCCTGCTCAAGTTCTAATGGATAGGCTTTACTGATATTCGCCAGATTCACCGTTCCTTTCAAAGCGAGATCAACAAGCATATTCTCTGTAAGATTACTTAAATGTCCTTCTGCTGAAAACCTGTCCTGGTCTATTCTAAAGGTGGCCTTATTGATATCTACATAGGTTTCTTCAACAAGTCCGGTATCATTTAAAATTTTAAGATCCAGGTTGATGTCCTGAACGCTTTTCGGCAGGTCTGGATATTTAAAAGAGGCGTTGTTAGAAGTTATACTAATATCCATTTTTGGGATATAAGTGTCATCAGTTTTCCCATAGATCCTTCCATTCACAACAAAATCCCCGCTGGTATCCACGTTTTCGATATTCTTCGCATAGATCTCGGGGATCACTGCCAGGAAATTTTTAAAATCTGAGGATGGTGTTTTAAAAGTAATATCCATCTCGGTATCATTTTCATTTACCTGTACATATCCATCAAAAGTTAGGGGGAGCTGGTTTACTTTAGCTTCGTTTTCAAGGAAAGTATATTTCATATTCTCAAGGTCCATCTGGAAAACTGCATCAAGGCTTATGAGGTTCTGATTTAAATAATTTACCCCGTCATAATTCAGGGATACCAAAGCTTCAGAATAAGTGTCAAGTTCAGATTGATCTAATGAGAAATCTCCATTTCCTTCATGATTCAGATTTTTTATTTCCAGGGAAACCTTGGTTGTCTTATCGTCATATTTAACCGTTGAATTATTGATCTCATAATGTTTAAGATCCAGGCTAAAAGGCTGACTTTCTCCACTTGCTGAAGTTGTATCTTCCACTGCAATATCATAATTCGCATTACCCAATGAATCAACTTTTATATTGATGTAGGCATTGTTCAGGCTTAAACGATCGATTCTCTTAGCTTCATCACCTTTTTTGAATAATTCTTTAACCGACATTTCCAGGGTCACCTCTTCACCCAGAGCAAGAGTATCTCCCTTAAATGGTTCTTTATTCAGAATACTCAAATCCTCTATTACCAGGGTTGCCTTCGGAAAGCTTCTGAACATGCTAAGGTCTATATCCTCAAAATCTACCTGTGCGTTAAGATTTTTATTCATGGTATCTCTAACCAGGTCTTTCAACTGTGATTCAAAAACGAAGGGAGCTATTACCAATAAGATGATGATGGTGAGTAGTACAATTCCGAATATTTTTAAAGCTTTTTTCATTTGATTAAAACTTTGGTTTTAAGCGGTTGTTAGTAATGATCTATATTTTTTTTACGATTCTTTCAATATTTCTTCCAGTCTAAGCTCTTCAGCAGGCTCTAAGTTGAAATAGGATCTTAAACCATACACGGCGGCATATAGGAAGGGTGTATCCAATGCTGCGACCAGTACTTTGAATAAAAATCCACTAAGTAAAAGTCCGCCAAATAATTCCCAGTCTATCTTTCCAAAACTACAGAGCAAAAACAGGACCGAAAAGGTGTCTACGAATTGAGAGAGGAAAGTCGAAAAATTATTCCTCAGCCATAAATGCCTTCCTTTGGTCAATCTTTTCCAGAAATGAAAAAGTTGGATATCAATATATTGTGCGAGCAAATAGGCTACCATAGAGGCGAAAACAGCAATGGCCGTAGCACCATAAACCTTTTCAAATAGCGAATTGTCTATTGGCGACCAGGTTGTTGCGGGAACTGCGTCTGCCAGGTAAACAATTAGCAGGGAGAAAAAGGAGGCGAAAATTCCGGTAGTAACCACAAGATTTGCCCTTTTCTTCCCATAAACTTCACTTATTATATCTGTGATAAGAAAAGTCACTGGATACGGTAAAATCCCGACCGAAATTTCAAAAGTGTAGAGTCCGAAAAAATCCCAGTAAAAAAACTTTTGAAAAATGAGATTGGAAACAACAAGTGAAGCGATAAACAAGGCGTTAAGGACCATATAGATTTGATGAGCCCTAAGCTTGTCTTTCAGGTGGAGTTTTGCCAAATTTTGTTATTAAGTCTTTAGTCAAATTTAATAGTATGTGCTTTTGTTTTGCTTAATTTGCTGTGAAATTATTTGGCGCTACCTATTAAAATTTTCTTAATTCGCTTTGAAATCCCCTAAAACAGTAACATTAGCCCTGGGAAGTAACCTTGGTGACCGCCTTGGTTTCATGCAGCAAGCCCTTGAAAAGATACATCTGAACATTGGCTGGATCCTGGAGATCTCCAGAATTTATGAAACACCGGCCTGGGGGTTTGAGGGAAATTCTTTTCTTAACGCCTGCATTTCGGTCTCAACGAGACTGGAAGCCGCAGAAGTTCTTGCCGAGCTTCTATCTATTGAAACCGAACTGGGTAGGGAACGAGAAGATTCAAAAAATTACCAGAACAGAACCATAGACCTGGACATTCTTTTATTTGAGGACGAGGTGACCGATACAGAAATTTTGAAAATCCCACATCCCGGGATTCCAAATAGAAGTTTTGTTCTGCAACCGCTAAACGACATCGCTTCTTCAATAAAACACCCGGTATTGGGAAAAAGGATAAGTGAATTGCTGAATGAAACCAGTGATACCTCAGAAATCAGTTGTACTTCAGAACAGTTGAAGAAGCCGTCAACATCCTACAATTTCCCGGGTTGTAGTTATATCGCGGTAGAGGGTAATATTGGAGCGGGAAAGACCAGTTTTTCAACCATGATTTCCGAAGATTTCAATGCAAAGCTCATCCTGGAACGTTTTAAGGATAATCCTTTTCTACCTAAATTCTATGAGAATAAGGAGCGCTATGCCTTTCCACTGGAAATGTCTTTTCTTGCCGATCGTTACCAGCAACTTTCAGATGATCTTGCTCAATATGATCTTTTTAAGGATTTTGTGATTTCAGATTATGATGTTTTCAAGTCCCTGATCTTTGCGAAGATCACCCTACACGAAGATGAATATTCTTTATATCACAAACTTTTTCACCTGATGTATAAGGAATTGGTTAAGCCGGAACTTTATATTTACCTGTATCAAAATACCGAGCGATTGCTCGAGAATATTAAAAAACGTGGCCGGGATTATGAGCAGAATATTCAGCCAGATTATTTAGTAAATATCAATAAAAGTTACCTGAACTTTATCAAATCCCAAAGCAATATGAAAGTGCAGGTGATCGATATTTCAGGTCTTGACTTTGTTTCTAACCGAAAGGATTACCTGTGGTTGCTTTCAGAAATCGATAAGGCGGTAAATTAAGAATTTGAGAGTTTCATTTTAGAAAAAAGGTCCCACAGAACCACACCTGTGCTAACCGAAATGTTCAGGGAATGTTTGCTGCCAAGTTGAGGTATTTCAATGACTCCGTCACTGGCCGAAACTACCTTTTGCTGAACTCCCTTTACCTCGTTTCCAAAGACTACGGCAGTTGTCTTATCCATTTCCGGTTCAAAATCATTCAGCATATTTGCGCCCTCCGCCTGTTCAATGGAATAAACTTTAATTCCTTCAGATTTTAGTTTTTCTACCAGCTTAAGACTGTCTTCCACATATTCCCAGTTTACCGTATCTGTAGCTCCCAGAGCAGTTTTCTGGATGTCTTTATGAGGAGGTTTAGCCGTGATCCCGCACAGATAGATCTTTTGAATTAGAAAGGCATCTGCCGTGCGAAATACCGAACCGATATTGTTCAAACTCCGAACATTATCCAGTATTACGATAAGGGGAGTTTTCTCGGCTTCTTTGAATTCATTTACCGTTTTTCGATCCAGTTCACTGTTGCGAAGTTTTCTCTTTTCCATGCGGCAAAAATAAAAATTTGAAGTTTGAAAAAATATTATTTAAAACGCTGACCTTCATATTCTTATAAAATTTTCTTAAATTAAGGCTTCTGTTTGCCCCTTTTTATCGATTCCTTACCCTCTTATTCAATATTAATTTTTAAAACCAACCATTATGAAAAGATTTCAGACAATTTTAGTTGTAGTGATTTTTGTAATCGCATCAAATTTCAGTTTTGCACAGGAGATGAAGGCAGAGAAATATGAGAATCCGGAGTGGGTTAGTATCTCTTACATCAAATTCAAGCCTATGAAAAAAGATCCGGCGATGAGCATTGTTGAAAATTACTTTGTTAAGGCAGATCAGGATGCTGGCATAGATGCGCCAACAACCTACCATTTATCATATTCAGATTATGATATGATGGTAATCTGGGATATGAAAGACGGTGTTGAAACCCTGAATTATAAAATGACCCCAGAAGATGTTGAATGGATGAAATCCATGGCCAAGATCGCCGGCGGGCAGGACAAGGCAATGGCCAAGCTGGAGGAGTTCATGTCTTATGTGGAAGACTGGAAAAATACGATGGGAAGGAGAGAATAGAATTTTCAATATAAAAGTTTAATTTAGATGGGATATTTTAATCCCATCTTTTTTTTAAATCATATTTATGAAAAAACTACTCCTATTCTTCTTTCTTTTTATTATCTCAAGTCACAGTTTCAGTCAGGAAAGTTCTGCCCTGGAACTTCTTGATATTTATGATTATGAATATGTTTCAGATCCTCAGATCTCCCCAGATGGAGAAAAGGTGATCTATGTTCGGAATTTTAAAGATATCATGACCGATAAAAATCTGTCTAACCTGTGGATCGTTAATGCCGACGGGTCTCAAAACCGTCCGCTCACCACCGGTAACCAGAACGACCACAGTCCGCGTTGGTCTAAGGATGGAAAAAGGATCATTTTTCTTTCAAATATGCAGGATGATAAAACGAAACTTTTCCTGATGTGGGTTGATTCAAAAGAGAGCTTTCCTTTGATGAATACCAGCCAAACACCTGGAGGTATCAGTTGGTCTAATGATGGAAAAAAGCTAGCCTTTACCATGTTTGTTCCACAAAAGTCTGAATCTTTCATTAAAATGCCTGCCAAGCCTGAAGGTGCAAAATGGAATGACGGGCCAGTATTTATTGATGATCTTAAATACCGTGGTGACGGGAATGGGTATCTAAAAGATGGAAACCGGCAGATATTTACAATTTCTGCTAATGGAGGATCTCCAAGACAACTTACGTTCAGTGATAAGGATCATGGTGCACCGGTCTGGTCTGCCAATGACAAAAAATTATTCTTTTCCGCGAATCTCCATGAAAATTCAGACCTGGAACCTGCAAATTCAGAACTTTATGAACTGGATCTGGAAAACCTAAATGTAAACGTACTAACCGAAAGGTTTGGGCCAGATACCAACCCACAGGTTTCGCCAAATGAGAATACCATCGCTTTCTTGGGTTACGATGATGAATACCTGGGTTACAATATTAATCACCTTTATATCATGGACGCCAAAAGCAATGAACCAAAGATGATCTCTGGTGATTTCGACAGGAGTATCCAGGATATTCATTGGGATTCGAAAGGTAGTGGTCTTTATTTCCATTATGATGATCATGGTAAAACCAAGTTAGGATATATGGATATTAAGGGGAATACGAAAGTACTTGCTGAAGATCTGGGAGGATTATCCTTGGGAAGGCCGTATAATTCTGCCTCTTTTTCTGTTTCTGAAGCAGGAGACCTTGCCTATACTATTGGCACTACCATGCATCCGGCTGACCTTGCCGTTCACGATGGAAGAAAATCTAAGCGCCTCACCAATTTAAATGAAGACCTTTTTTCTTATCGAAAGCTAGGAAATGTAGAAGAACTGACCTGGAAGTCCTCTTTTGACGGAAAGGAAATTCAGGGTTGGTTGGTAACACCACCAGATTTCGATCCTGATAAAAAATATCCTTTTATCCTGGAAATTCACGGTGGACCCTTTGCCAGTTATGGAAGTGTTTTTTCCGCCGAGATTCAGGCATTCGCTGCTGCGGGATATGTAGTGCTTTATTCCAACCCAAGAGGGAGTAGTGGTTATGGGAAAGATTTCGGAAACCTAATTCATCACGATTATCCAAATCATGATTATGAGGATTTGATGTCTGGTGTAGATGCTGCTATTGGTAAAGGTTTCATTGATGAAGATAACCTTTTCGTTACCGGTGGAAGCGGTGGCGGAGTTCTTACAGCCTGGATAGTTGGAAAAACCGATCGTTTTAAGGCAGCCGTGGTTGCCAAGCCGGTGATCAACTGGTATAGTTTTGTTCTTTACGCAGATAACCCGGCATTTTTCAGTAAATACTGGTTTCCGAACAAACCCTGGGAAGATCCTGAGCCTTACCTGAAAAGGTCTCCACTTTCGTATGTGGGAAATGTAACTACTCCCACCATGCTCTTAACCGGGGAAGAGGATTATCGAACTCCAATAGCCGAATCTGAACAATTCTATACTGCTCTTAAACTGGAAGGAGTGGAGTCTGCCATGGTAAGAATCCCTGGTGCTTCTCATGGAATTGCGAATAAACCTAGCAACCTTATCGCGAAAATAGCCTCAATTCTTGCCTGGTTCGATAAGTATAAAGAATAGTCTGCAAGAATAATAGCATAACTAGTTTGTTCGAACTTTTAAGACTGCCTTATCCTTTAAAAATTTGAGGATAAAGCAGTCTTTTTTTTGGTTGAATTAAAATTAGCTTATATCTATAAATGTTTGTTTACTAATTATTTAGTAGATTAGAAGTGATCTTTTGCCTTACTGAAAACTGCCTCTTCTTTTTGGGCAAATTCGATAAGATCATATAGGGCAGAAGCTAAATACCAAACCAACCAAAAGAATAAAGTTATGAGTAGCGAAGAGCAAAACTGGACCAAAACCGAACTGCAGATCTATATTCTTTTGCTGTGTGCAAATGCAGATTCTAATGAGACCGAAGAAGAGATTAATTTGATCAAATCCAAGACCGATAAGGCTACATTCGAAAAAATGTATAAAGAATTTTCTGGCGATACAGAAGAAGAAAGCCTGGAGAAAATTCAGGATAACCTGGCCGTTCATGAATATTCGCATAAAGAACTCACCGAGCTAAGGAGGGAGATGTTTGAAGTGTTCTTTTCAGATAAGAAATTCAGTATGATGGAGAATACGCTGGATAAGATCCTGGATAATATACTTTACTAAAATAAATCTGAATAACATTTTTCTCCAGGGGGCATTTGTGTGCCATGGGAAAAATTAACCTTGCCAGAATTATCTATTATGGAGAAACCTGAAACTAAACCTTCAGCTCATTTAAAGAATAAGCATACCGATGATCTTATTGACCATTACTGGGGTAGTATTAGTTATGTATCCAGTCTTATAAAGGCTTCAGAGATAAAGGCAGGTCTTATCTTATCTTTTTACGGGATCCTTCTAAACTTTGTTTATCAGAATATTAATTTGGTCCTGGGTCATTTTGAAAATGATACCATCATCTATATTCTACTTACTATCTGGTTTGGGTGCGCGGTGATCTCCATTTATTACAGTATTCGATGTTTTATGCCTCGAATAGAATCTAAATACGACCGAAATATTTTCTTCTTCGGAGATGTGATCACCAAGTTTGGAGATATCAAGGAGTTTTCCAAAACCTTTTTTTCCATAAGTATCGATGAAGACCAGTTATTCGATCAGTTAGGGCAGCAGATTTTCATCAATGCTAAGATCGCCAATCTGAAGTTTCAAAATGTCCAGAAGGCCTTGAAATTTCTGGCTATACAATTCATTTTTTTACTGATCATCGTGCTTTATTATATCAGCGCTACCTTCATTTAAGCAGGTAGTATTTTTATTATAATCGGATTTTCTGATGATACATTTTTTCCGAAAAATACGACGGCAGCTCCTTCGTGAAAACAGGTTCACGAGGTATTTGCTATATGCTTTGGGAGAAATTTTTCTGGTGGTAGTAGGTATCCTGATCGCCCTGGAGGTTAATAATATGAATGAAAGAAATAAGTCCAGAGATCAGTTAAGTACAAATTTATCTAAGATTAAGAGGGAGTTGAAAATGAATATCAAGACTCTCGAATTTCAGGAAAAAGTAAATGATACTTTAATTGAAAAACTAAAGGAAAGTCTGATCATTTTAAAAAGTAATCAGGGTGATAGTCTGAAAATGCTGGAGTCTAGAATTGGTGCTTTGGGTACAGATTACACTATTCAGCTACAGATGCCCCATTCCGAGAGCCTGATGAGTAGAATGGAATTACTTAACCAAAGTACCGATAGTCTTGGATTCTATCTCATAGGAACCAGATATTATTTAAATGCAGTTGCTGAATCTAATCGATATGTACATGATCAATATGCCAACTCCATTGAACCCTATTTTCACAATCATATAAATTATTCAGATGTGGCCTTAGACCAACACAAGAATTATTTGATTGAGGGTGGTCCTAAGACTGATTTTACAGCTTTAGATGATAATATGTATCTCTGGAACCTGATAACGTTTAAACTGGAAACTGTTTCGGCCCAAAGAGATTTGATCAGAAATATTTTAGGTCTATTTGAGCAATTTCTGGAATATCTTAGTGATTCATCGGCGTGATTAGTTTTTTTTCGAAAAATACGCAGGCGATTACTTAGTAAGAACAGGTTCACCAAGTACTTAATATATGCCATAGGAGAAATTATCCTGGTAGTGGTTGGAATACTCATCGCCCTGCAGGTTAACAACTGGAATGTTTCTTACAAATGGATAGGGCTGGATATTAAGGATTCCGACAGGCTTATGAAGATGATCCTTTTTTCAGAACAAGATTAAGAGCCTATCAAAACAATGACAGAGATGCACTCAACAGTTTTAGAAGTCTAAAAAGTCTGCATGCTACAACCCTTGCTGAAATTGAAATTATAAACGGAGAGGCGAACCTGGATAGGGTATTTAAAGATCTCGCCTATACGCCCCTTCCCAAATTCGACTGTGACACCAGTATTGTAGATCCTGAGTTATTTATTAAACCAAGGATAATGATGAAGATCGATAATTATCCTGTTTATAATGCAAGCAACGACACGGTAAATTGCAAATTAGTTGGGCCGGAAGGGAATGCTATGGGAGGCTTTGATATTCCTCCCAGAACTTTTCGCTGGTTTGATCAGCCTTCCGGTATGGTGTTCAAGTTTTTTAGGAAAGAGAATTGCCTTTTTCAAATAAAAACTGGGAGAAGCAAATATCTTATCTTATAGAATAACTCTTATTTTAAAACTGTTCTCCACCATGCATATCAAATTCTTAGGATTCATCCTACAGGTTTAAGCCTTTGAACAATTTTTTAAGGCTTTTCATCAATGCCTTAATGTTTAGTTCAGTGAAATTCAGTAAATTATATTATGTTAACTGCTAAAAACCAACCAATTATGAAAAGATTATTCGTATTATTCCTGCTTATCCCATTTTTGGGAGTAGGTCAGGAGCAGGAGACCAGGATCCTGCAAATGTTCGAACTAAAAATTAAAATGAATCAGGGCCAGAAATTCAGTGAAGGCATGAAAAAATGGAAAGACTGCTACATTGAGAATAAGGGTGTGGATACCTGGAATGTATGGAACCGCGTTCAGGGAGAATCTGGAGTGGTTGCGGTAACTTTTTATATGGATAAATTCGCTGAAATGGATGAAGGACCTGAAGAAGCAGATACTGCCTGCCAGGAGATTTTCCGAACAGATGTATTTCCTTATGTAGAAAGTATGCAGCGTAATATGGCTACAACTATGCCAGAATTAAGCCGGGCTCCTTCAACAGATAATCAGGTGGTTTGGGTTACTTTCTTTTCCACAAAAAATTCTACCGATTTCAATGAGGTTGTAAAAGAAGTGTCTTCTACATACCGCGAGGTAAAAGGTGAGCCTTTGGGATATTGGTATGACTTTGTAGGTGGAGGTCCAGATGCGCCAGATTATATGGTTTCCCTTCCTTATAAGAATTATGCCGGGCTTGACGCTGAATGGGACGGCCCTTGGGATATCTACGAGGAGAAGCATGGCAAGGATAAAATGACTAAAATGAGAACCAAGTTCAGAGAGGCACTTAAAGATTCCTGGGCATATATGTATAAATTGAATGATGACCTTAGTAATCGTTCTCAATAGTTTAGTTTAATTATGTTGAGAGAAAAATGGCACTTCCGGGTGTCATTTTTTTATATTGAAATTTTAGTAATGGTTTACCGACTCATTTATTTGAAAGTTTTAGCCCTAAATTGTACCCAGTTTAAATTTATCCAGATTGCCAAGACCTAAAAAATCATTTGAAACCAATAATATCAACTTCAGGGAAAGTTTTGCCTCTCTGAAATTTGTACCACGTTTTTTCAAAGAAATAAGAAGGGTAAATCCTCTTCTTTTCTATTCTAATGTGATTGGGAGAATTTTAAATGCTATACTTCCCGTAATAATGCTGTGGCTGGGAAAACTGATCATTGATGAGGTGGTACTTCAGATCTCTGCAGAAACACAAGATCTGAATCAACTTTGGGTTCTAGTGGCAGCAGAATTTGGCCTGGCCATTTTATCAGATCTGCTAAGCCGTGGAATAAGTCTCAGCGATGCACTTTTGGGAGACCAGTATTCTATAGATACTTCGGTTAAGATCATAAAAAAGACTTCAGAGCTAAATTTGGATCAGCTTGAAGACTCTGAATTCTACGATAAACTCGAAAGGGCCAGGCAGCAAACCACCGGAAGAGTTGGGTTAATGTCCAACATTCTCACTCAGGGAGAAGATGTTATTGTCATCCTCTCATTGCTGGCAGGGGTAGTAAGTTTTGAGCCCTGGTTAATCATTTTGCTCATTGTGTCCATTATCCCGACTGTTATTAACGAGATCAAGTTTAGTGGAACAAGTTACTCACTGGCCAGGAGCTGGACGCAGGAAAGAAGAGAACTGGATTACCTTCGTTATGCCGGAGCCAGTGATGTGACGGCGAAAGAGGTAAAATTATTCGGTCTATCTAACTACCTGGCCGATCGATTTAAAGGCCTTTCCGATAAATATTATTTACAAAGTAAAAGACTGGCCAAACAACGAGCCGGCTGGGGATCTATTTTTAATGTAATTGGAACAGGTGCTTATTACGGTGCTTATGTGATCATCATTTTTCGAACTGTAGCTGGAATTTTTAGCCTGGGAGACCTTACATTTCTATCTGGCTCATTCAACCGGCTGAGGTCGAAATTGCAGGGTTTCTTTACACGTTTCACTGCTATCACTGAAAGCGCTCTTTACCTGCAGGATTATTTCGAGTTCCTGGACCTTAGTTTTGCTGAAAAAAGTGATTCTGAAAAGCTTCCGCTGCCAGAAGAAATCCAGACAGGATTTGAATTTCGGAACGTTGGTTTTAAATACCCTAAATCTGAAAAATGGGTGGTAAGAAATATCAATTTCGAATTAAAGGCTGGGGAGAAGCTTGCTTTTGTTGGAGAAAATGGTGCCGGAAAAACTACGCTGATCAAACTTCTGCTTCAATTCTATGAACCAACCGAAGGTGAGATTCTTTTAGATGGAATTCCGATAAAAAAATATGACCAGACGGCCTATCAGCAATATTTTGGAGTGATCTTCCAGGATTTTGTGAAATTTGAATTAACTCTAAGAGAAAACATTGCCATGGGAGAAATTGATCAAATTTCAAATCAGGATAGGATCGATGGCGCTGCCGAGAAAAGTCTTGCTCGCGAAGTAGTAAGCGACCTTCCTCTTGGTTACGAGCAACCCCTGGGGAAAAGATTTAAACATGGTAAAGACCTTTCCGGCGGACAGTGGCAAAAGATCGCCATAGCCAGGGCTTATATGAAAGATTCAGAAGTATTGATCCTGGATGAACCAACATCGGCCCTGGACGCACGTGCCGAAACCGAGGCCTTCCAGAGATTTATACAGCTAACTCAGGGGAAAACCGCGGTGATCATTTCGCATAGATTCAGTACGGTTAGGATCGCAGACCGCATCATGGTTTTAAAGGATGGAGCGGTACTCGAAATTGGAACTCACCAGGAGCTGATGAAAAATGATAAATTGTATGCCGAACTTTTCAATCTTCAGGCTGCCGGATATCAATAGTTCAGGTAGGATATTTTCATAAGTTATGGGAAAATTGAACCGGGCTAATTTTATAAAAATGCCATAGTTTATTTACTTTAGCGACCAATAAAATTCCGGCAAATTGGCAGCAAAGAAAACCCCGAAGGTAACCCCCTTAATGAAGCAGTATAATAGCATCAAGCAGAAATACCCAGATGCTATGTTGCTCTTTAGAGTAGGAGATTTTTATGAAACCTTTGGAGAAGATGCGGTAAAAGCTGCCCGAATATTGAATATTGTTCTTACCAATCGTAATAACGGTAGCGAGCGTACCGAGTTGGCCGGATTTCCACATCATTCTTTAAATACCTATTTGCCAAAACTGGTAAAAGCAGGGCAACGGGTAGCTATCTGTGATCAACTGGAAGATCCTAAAATGACCAAGACCATTGTAAAACGTGGGGTAACTGAACTGGTGACTCCCGGGGTGGCGATGAACGACGATATCCTGCATAGCAAATCGAATAATTTTCTTTGTGCGGTTCACTTCGGAAAAAAGAATCTCGGAATTTCCTTTCTGGATGTTTCAACCGGGGAATTCCTGTGTGCTCGAGGCAATAGGGAATATATAGATAAATTGCTTCAGAACTTCAGTCCAAGCGAGATCCTTATTCAGAAAAAATACAAAAAGGAATTCGCTGATGGTTTCGGTAAAGACCACCATTGCTTTTATCTTGACGACTGGATATTTAAAATCGATTATGCCGGGGAAACGCTGAACGGACATTTTAATACAAAATCCTTGAAAGGTTTTGGTGTAGACCACCTGGAAGAAGGTATTATCGCTTCGGGAGCGGTACTTTATTATTTAGCGGAAACGCGGCATCACCGACTTCAGCATATCACTTCAATAAATCGTATCGCTGAAGAGGAATATGTGTGGATGGACAGATTTACTATTAGGAACCTGGAGTTATACCAGTCAACCGCGGCAAATGCGGTTACCCTGCTGGATGTGATCGATAAGACGATCTCACCCATGGGCGGCCGGCTTTTAAAACGCTGGTTGGCTCTTCCTTTGAAAAATTCAGAACAGATCAAGAAAAGACTGGAAGTTGTAGATTTTTTAATAAAGCACCCAGAAATACTTGCTGATATTCAAGACCAAATAAGGGAAATAAGTGACCTGGAAAGGTTGATTTCTAAGGTAGCGACACAGAGAATTAGTCCGCGTGAGGTAAACCAGTTGTTACATTCTTTAAATGCGATCCTGCCAGTTAAGAAGCTTTCCCTTGAATGCGATAACGAAGCCCTGAAGATCATTGGAGATAATTTGCATTCCTGTGATATTTTAAGGGCAAAAATTTCTGAGAGTATCAGTGAAGATGCTCCTGTAAATGTTCAAAAAGGAAATGTGATCGCCAAAGGTTTTTCTAAGGAGCTGGATGATCTTCGGGATATTGCCTTTTCAGGGAAGGATTACCTGGAAAATATGATAAAAAGGGAAACCGAGGCAACCGGGATCTCATCACTCAAGATCGGCAATAACAATGTTTATGGCTATTATATAGAAGTAAGGAATACGCATAAAGATAAAGTTCCCGAAGGATGGATAAGAAAGCAAACCCTGGTGAATGCCGAGCGTTATATAACTGAAGAGCTGAAAGAATATGAATCGAAGATCCTGGGAGCAGAAGAAAAAATACTGCAGCTGGAGCAACAGCTTTTTGGCAAACTAGTGGCCTGGATGGCTGAATACATAAACCCGGTTCAACAGAATGCCAGGCTTATTGCGAGACTTGATTGTTTATGCTCCTTTGCCCAGCAGGCGCAAGCTGAAAATTACAGCAAACCCGAGATCACAGATAGTCATTCACTTAACATAGAAGAAGGAAGACATCCTGTGATCGAGAAACAACTTCCATCCGGAGAAGTTTATGTAACCAACGATCTGTATTTGGATAGGGAGGAACAGCAGATCATTATGATCACCGGGCCAAACATGAGTGGTAAATCGGCAATTCTCAGGCAAACGGCATTAATTGTTCTTATGGCTCAGATGGGAAGTTTTGTTCCGGCCAGGGCGGCTGAGATTGGTCTTGTAGACAAGATCTTTACCAGGGTAGGGGCAAGTGATAATATTTCTATGGGTGAATCGACCTTTATGGTAGAAATGAACGAAACGGCGAGCATTCTAAACAATATTTCAGGCCGAAGCCTGGTATTGCTAGATGAAATTGGCCGGGGTACCAGTACTTATGATGGGATTTCCATCGCCTGGGCAATAAGTGAATATTTACATGAACATCCAGCAAAACCAAAAACGCTCTTTGCTACTCATTATCATGAGCTTAATGAGATGTGCGATACCTTTGGCAGAATTAAGAATTATAATGTTTCGGTAAAGGAATTAAAGGACAATGTGCTGTTCTTAAGAAAACTTGTTCCCGGAGGAAGTGAGCATAGTTTTGGAATTCACGTGGCTAAGATGGCGGGAATGCCTCAAATGGTTTTGCACCGGGCGAATAAGATCCTCAAAAAACTGGAAGCCTCTCACTCCATGGAAGATTCCGGAGAGATCCTGAAGAAATCGGCAGAAGATGAAATGCAACTGAGCTTCTTTAATCTGGACGATCCGTTACTAGAAGATTTGAAGCAGGAATTGCTAGGAATAGATATAGATAAGCTTACTCCGGTGGAAGCATTGATGAAGCTGAACGAAATCAAAAGGATGTTATCAATAAACAATAAACAATAAGCAATTATCAATATTTATTGATAGTTGATCACTGCTATTTGATCATTGTTAAGTGTCATCCTGAACTTGTTTCAGGATCTCATTAATAACTAATTTCCTTTTGCTCTTACCTCATTATGAAGGAGTAAAATCCTTTGCTTGAATTTATTCATTTTTGAAGGGCTTTTTTCTAAAAAAATTCTTTGCCATTATAAGATTTGTCTTAAATTTGCCTCCGCAATAAAGGCGTCGCCGATATTGCGTTGTTCTTAAAAATCGCGAAAATAGCTCAGTTGGTAGAGCGCCACCTTGCCAAGGTGGAGGTCGCGGGTTCGAATCCCGTTTTTCGCTCATTTATAAACTTACGCTCGGATGGTGGAATTGGTAGACACGTTGGACTTAAAATCCAATGACCAGCAACGGTCGTGCGGGTTCAAGTCCCGCTCCGAGTACCAAAGGCCCTCTTAATCATTTGATTTTGAGGGTTTTTTGTTTTTTAGGAGTTTTCGTTTTTTATTTTCAAGTCTTTACAATGCTACAATAATCACCTTAGAAATTTAAATCAGATTATATCCTTCTAGACTCTGCTTAATATAAATTAGTACAAAAAAGGTGTTGATATTATCTTTAATTGAGGATTTTTTCAACTCAAATCGTTATATCACTTTCATTCATCGGTAAAAATATGATATTCATCTAAAAAACTGTGCAATAGGTAATTATACCCATTTGCGGGTATGGGAAATCTTTTTTTAGTTGTTATATTTGATTAATTGATCGTTGTGCCCCATCCGATTTTTTTCAATAAAATATTAACGAAAATTCATTATTATGAAAACTCTAAAAAGTTTTTCAGGGGTACTAACGTTGTTTTTGATAATCTTTGTTAGCTGCTCCAAAGAAGAAGTGTCAGACCCTGAAATGGAAGTAGTTCAGTTAGTCGATAATGCAGAGGAGTCTTTTCCTTTGTCAAGCAATAAAGGTAAAATTTTACCTACCTTTAATAATGAAGGTATAATTGATGGATATTATTATTTAAACATACCAAATGAAAAATATGCTGTCTCTTACTCAGAGAGCATGTTATTAGATATAGAAAAGATGAGTGAGAGGTTTGTTACCTTGAAGGGAGATAAAGATAATTTTGGTTTCGGAAATAGTCCAGTTCCTAATGGAGAGTTTGATATGACAGAGCCAGATGAAGAGTCCATCTTTTTTGATAAAACTATTGAAAATGCATCTTGGCGTCTTAATTTAAGTGGAAAAATTAATCCATGTGAGGGATACAAGGCAACTTATTTGGAAATCATAGTTCGAGAAATTGGTACTGAACCTGACTCTGAAGGTAAAATATATTTTGATGGACAGGAATATAGCTTGATTCCTAATGGAGGATCTGGCATTTCTCCTAAAGAACAAATATTTGAATTTTTTGGGAAGGATGCTGAATTTGCCAATGATGGTCTAATTGAAGTTGAAGTTTACGGCAATGGAGATATGTTTGCTATTGACTGGTCAAGGATAACTCTTAGAGGTTCTTGTGATATAGATGATGACGGTGTAAATAATATTGATGATAACTGTCCTTATAATGGAAACTCAGATCAAGCGGATTTAGATGCAGACGGGATAGGTGATGTTTGCGATGATGACCTCGATGGAGATGATGTTTTAAATGAAAATGATAATTGTCCAGTAGCACCAAATGCGGATCAAATCGATTTTGATGGGGATGGAGAAGGCGATGCCTGTGACGAAGATGATGATAATGATGGAGTTTTAGATGATGACGATGATTTTGATAATTCTGATCTCAGTGAAACCTTTGTTATAGATGATTGTGATTCTGGAGTTGAAAATAGAATCATTACCAATGGTGGTACGATCAAAGATTTCATAAATGAAATTAGGGAAAACTCAACCAGTAATGGAGAATTTTCCCGAAATTCTACAAAATTGCTAAACGATTGGAAAAAAGCTGGTCTTATCACTGGAGAGGAAAAAGATGTAATCATGAGCTGTATAGGAGGAGCTAAACCATAATCAAAAAAAATATTGTTCAGAACCCTCAGGATGTAAATTTTGGGGGTTTTCATTTTATTTTTATTTTGAATTTTCTATATATCCATCCAAACTTTCCATGATTTTATAGCTTTCCCTATCTTCGAAAGCAAAATTTTATTCATGATCAAAAAAATACTATTGCTGGGTATGTTCGCAACCCTTGGCCTTGGCTGTAAATCGCCAAAAGCGGTTACCCAGGAATCATCAAAATCCGAGAAGAAAGAATCAGATTTAAAGGAGTATTCTCAAGTGATTACTGCAAAAGCAAAATCTGATGAAGGCCTTTTTACAACGCATTTTGTAGACGATAAATTATATTTCGAGATCCCCACTGAACTTTTTGAAAAGGATATGCTGTTGGTTAGCAGGATCGCGGGAGTTCCTTCTAGATTTGGAGGCGGATACGTGAATGCTGGTTCCAAAGTGAATGAGCAGGTAGTTCGTTGGGTAAAGCGCGATGGAAATGTGGATATGAAAGTGATAAGTTTCGAAAACCAGAGTGATGAAGAGTCTCCTATTTACAAGTCGGTACAGGCAAATAATTTCTTTCCTATTCTTTTCAGTTCGAAAATTGAAACATGGAACAATGATTCTACAAGTGTGGTCATAGATGCTAGCGGACTTTTTGAGAAAGAGGTGGATGCCATTAACGGAATTTCCTCCAGCCTTCGAAAAAGATACAAGGTTAAGAAACTGGACAATAGCAGGTCTTATATTGAATCTGCTCATGCCTACCCGAAAAATATCGAAGTTAAGCATGTGATGACCTATGAAGCTGAAACTCCTCCCGATCGTGATCAGGCTGGAACTATTTCCATGCTGCTGAATCAGTCTATGATTCTTCTTCCTGAAGATAAAATGCGGCCAAGACTTGCCAATGACAGGGTGGGCTGGTTCACCATAGACAAATATGATTATGATTCTGAGGAGCTGAAGGCTGATGATTATGAGATCATTCGTCGCTGGAAACTGGTTCCGAAGGATATTGAAGCTTATAAGAGGGGAGAGCTTGTGGAGCCTGTTGAGCCTATCGTTTATTATCTGGATCCGGCTACACCTGAAAAATGGAGGCCGTACTTTAAGCAGGGTATCGAAGACTGGAATGTGGCATTCGAAAAGGCCGGATTTAAAAATGCCATTATCGCAAAGGATCCTCCAAGTAAGGAGGAAGATCCTGGATTCAGCCCCGAAGATGTTCGATATTCTGTAGTGCGTTATGTGGCCAGTACCACCAGGAATGCAATGGGACCATCTGTGTCTGATCCTCGCACGGGAGAGATAATTGAAAGCGACATTATCTGGTATCATAATCATCTTAGATCTTACCGAAATAGATTTATGATCGAAGCAGGGGCTCAGAACCCCAAAGCCAGAACCTTGAACACTCCTGAAGAGGAAATAGGAGAAATGATGCGAATGGTGATCGCCCACGAGGTTGGTCATGCTTTGGGTCTGCCGCATAATATGAAAGCTAGTTCTGCCTACCCTACAGATTCCCTAAGATCTGCAGAATTCACCCAAAAATATGGTCTAACGCCTTCCATTATGGATTATGCCAGGGTAAATTATGTCGCTCAGCCGGGAGATGAGGATGTGAGATATATTAGAATGTTAGGTCCTTATGATCTTTATGCTATAAACTGGGGATATCGTTTCCTTCCGGAAGCAGATTCGGCTAAGGAAGAAAAAGCCACATTAGATAAATGGATCCTGGAGAAGGCTGGAGATCCGGTTTATGAATTTGGCAATGGATATTCCGGGGCAGATCCTCAGTCACAGCGTGAGAGTCTGGGTGCCGATCAGATTAAAGCCAGTGAATATGGAATCGCCAACTTAAAGAAGGTAGTTCCTAACCTGGTAGATTGGACCTCAAAAGATGGTTATGGATATGGTGAACTGGCGGAAGTTTACAGAGAACTTGGTTATATGTGGCGAGGCTATCTCTCACATGTTGTGACCAATATTGGTGGTGTCTATGAAACCAGAAAGACTTCAGATCAGGCCGGAGTTGTCTATGAACCGGTGCCTTCAGATATTCAGAAAAATGCCGTGAAATTTCTGAATGAAGAAGCATTTACAACACCCAATTGGATGCTGAACCAGGATTTACTTGGAAGGATAGAGGCTTCCGAAGCAATAGATAGAATACAGTCTATTCAAACCTGGACTTTGGAGAGGCTTCTGAAAAAAGATCGTTTAAAGAGAATGATAACCAATGAGGAAGTGAATGCCAAAAAAGCCTATTCCAGCGTTGAAATGATGGAGGATGTTCGTAAAGGAATATTCAGTGAATTGTATAATTCCAGGAAGACCGATGCCTACCGGAGAAATCTCCAGCGCTCCTATGTAGATATTGCTTCAGCTTACCTGAAGGAACTTAAAGAACGTGAGAATGATGAGGTGCTTAAGTCTGATATCATGGCACTAATGAGAGGAGAAATGGAGCAATTGAAAGCTGACATTAACCGAAGGAAGAACCGCGTAGATCATCAACTTACCAGGTTTCACTGGAATGACTTGCTGGCTCGAATAGATGCAGCCACTCTGAACGAAATCTGATTAAATAATAAAGTATTTCGAAGCGGTCGTTTGATGATTTCAGGCGACCGCTTTTCGTTTAAAATCTGTATGATGCTAATTCATATTATTGACTGCTTTATCTGGTAAGATCAGGAAGGGAAATGAAAGATGTCGATCAAGATTTTCAACAACCGGTTCCCTGAAAATTTTTCCGGGTAACGAATGCTTGTAATAACTCATACATAGCATTTCGATATGATTGTTCTTTACGAAATCGGCAATAGATCTTGACACCTCAAAATGGGTGGAAGAAAATTTCAGATCTACTTTCACATCTTCGAAAAAGTTTTTAAAAGCATTGTAATTTTTCCACTGTCGCTGTGACATTTCAGTTTCTCTACCATCATGGATCAAAGTAATATTTGATTTGAAAGTTTTTGCGATGCTCTTTAGCAGTTTCAGAGCCTCAAAATTAAATTCAAAAATAAGTTCACTGGCGAATCCAATATGAATCGGGGGCTGGAAATCAAGTTCCCTCGGAATGATCATTAACGGAACAGGTAGTGCACCGTCTATGATGCGTGTGGTATTGGTTCCTGTGATCGTTTTTAAGGTGCCGCCATGATTTTTCGTACCCATTACCACCAGGTCTATTTCTTTTGTCCTAACGAGTTCAGGGATTCCGTTAGGTAATTTCTTTTCAGAACATATTATCTCGAACCTGTCTCTTTCAATTCCGGTGTCCCTGATGATATGGTA
This sequence comes from Christiangramia lutea, assembly GCF_022489035.1. Taxonomy (GTDB): domain Bacteria; phylum Bacteroidota; class Bacteroidia; order Flavobacteriales; family Flavobacteriaceae; genus Christiangramia; species Christiangramia lutea. Next base: position 369,206 of record NZ_JAKVTV010000001.1, on the reverse strand, counting down.
GAGGGTTTCCCGGGAATCGATCTCAGATTCCTTTTTTAACTCCGGTATTTTGAGGGACTCCTCCTCGTTAATAAGGCTATATATAGTATTATGAATTTTATTTCCGTAAAAGTTGACGATATGAAATTTTGAAACCTGATGTTTAAACAAACGAGTCGTATAATAAAGAGCGCAATAGGCTTCTCTCGAAAAGTCGGTTGCTATTAAAATATTGATCATGACCTAGAGTTTTAAGTTAAACGAAATGATCAGTTTAAATTGATTCCTGTAAAATCAGGAACGACAGCGATTTTAGAATATGATCTGCGTTAGTATTGCCTGAATTACCTATATGTTAATAACCTTGGTTGATAATATGTTGATAATAGGAGAGGTAGCAAATATTGAATATTAAGTTAATTTTCGTTAATTAGAAATATCAAAAGTTAATGAAATACTAATATGGGAACACAGATGAAAAGTGCTGAGTTTCGTGAGGGTATGATGGTGTCTGAACTGAGGCAGAATACTTCCATAAATTTTATTAATACCCTACGACAAAACGAGTTAATTACTATCAATCGCCGAGGAGAGATCAGGCTTACCCCAAAAGGGAAGATAGCCTCTAAACTTGGGGTTAAGAATTATTTGAGGCTGGAAAATATTGAAAGACAGATGTTAGAAGAAGAGATCCAGAATATTAAAGTAGAAAATCGCGGACTTTTTATGGTTTTTGGGGGAATGTTTATTTCTCTTATTCTAATAATCGGGTTCTGGGTACTGGAGTTAAAAGGGCTATAGTTTTAACTGGCTTGAAATGAGCGGTCCATTTTAATTAATTTACGCTTATCCCATTCTGGAGTGGTTTTATGGTCATTTTTTCCGAAACTTTTTTTTATTTTTTTGATTAATGAACAGGCTATTTTTCCGCTTTATTTTTTAACATTCCTTTATTAAAAACGTTAAAAAAAACTTTAAAAAGAATATTTCCCAATTTAAAATCAGAATAAATTGCGGGATGCAATATTATTATTCTAGCAAGAAACCTAATGCCCTGGGGATAGTTAAGGTTCATGCCGAAAACTGTAAAGATCTTCCCGATGTATTGGGAAGAATTTACCTTGGGATTTTTCCCAATGGTAATCTTGCTCTTGCCTCTGTAAGGGAGAAGTTTCAGCTTACAAATGCTAAGATCTGTAGCTGCTGTGTTGATCAGAATGTATTTTCCGAGAATTAGGAAATAATCCTGTTATTTTTCAATCTATTTTTATTACCTGATTAATTCATTTCGCACTAAATTTGCTCAAGGCTTTTAAAAATGAGCGAAATAGAATCTGTTTTAAAAAAGCATCAAATCAGGCCAACGGCCATAAGAATCCTTGTTTACAAATTTCTTCGAAAGAGGGAGGTTGCCGTAACTCTTAATGACCTGGAGGCAGATTTCGACAGGTCTGAACGCACTACCTTATATCGCACCATTAAGACTTTTGAAAAAAATGGGCTGGTGCACCAGATCGACGACGGCACAGGGGTTTCAAAATATGCTTTGGACGATAAAGTCGCTGAATCTGGACAGCCACAAGATCTTCATCTGCACTTCCATTGCGATACCTGTCAGGAGACCGTTTGTTTGACAGATCATAAGATCCCTCATATCAGTTTACCGCCAGGCTTTGTAAGCAAGGATATCAATCTTGTAATAAAAGGGATTTGTGACAAATGTTCCAATCTGGAATAATGCACTTCAATTGCATGTTTTTCAGCATATCTTAGTCGGGAATCTAAATAAGTATAAATATGTATATGCACGACGCTATTAAATGTTGGCGGAATAAAGTATTGTGTAGAGGTTCTTCTCGTTGGTTACTGTTTTTTTCCATTGAAATCAATGAACTGAAATATGTATCTAAAAATTATTCTGGAATATAAAAATATAGATAATGTCTATTCATAATCACGGTTGCTGTAAACCTCATCATGGTGGAATTTTCGGGGAGAGAACAGAATTGATCTTTGCCGTTCTCAGCGGTATATTTCTCGTAACCGGGTTTATTTTAGATCGATTTTCGAGCCTTACATACCTGTATGTGGTAATTTCTTTCCTTATCTCCTATGGCTTCGGAGGATATTACACTTTAAAAGAGGCGATCACCGAAATTTCCAAAGGCCGTTTTGAAATAGATTTTTTGATGCTTGTGGCTGCAATTGGTGCCGCATTTCTTGATAAATGGGCGGAAGGAGCCTTACTTTTGTTCCTTTTTAGCCTGGGGCATGCTTTGGAGCATCTAGCCATGGACAGGGCAACAAAATCTATTGAATCTCTCACCAAATTATCACCTGGTAAAGCGCTTAAAAAGGAGGGAGCAGATTATATTGAAGTGGATATAAAAGATCTGAAGATTGGTGATATCATTAGGGTGAAACCTAATTCTTCGGTAAGTGCAGACGGGGTTCTAATCCACGGTAAAACAAGTATCAATCAGGCTCCTATTACCGGGGAGAGTATTCCGGTAGATAAGGTGCCTGTAAATGACCCTAAGACAGATTATATTTCAGACGATCAGATTCCAGCGAAAAGCAGGGTGTATGCAGGAACTATCAATGGAAACAATAGTATAGAGGTGAGGGTGATCAAGGAATCTCATGATTCTACCCTTAACCGTTTGATCACGATGGTACAGGAGGCTCAGGAGAAAAAATCTCCTACTCAGTTGCTAGCCGATAAATTTGAAAAATATTACGTGCCGGCAGTCCTGATCCTGATCGTTCTGCTGAATTTTTCTTTTCTGGTGATAGATGAATCCTGGCAGGATAGTTTTTATCGTTCTATGGCTGCACTTGTAGCTGCAAGTCCTTGTGCTCTCGCTATTTCTACTCCATCTGCTGTATTAAGTGGTATCGCCCGGGCAGCGAAAGGAGGAGTGCTAATTAAAGGAGGAAAACCTCTGGAAGATCTGGGGACCTTGCGAGCACTTGCCTTTGATAAAACCGGAACTCTTACTGAAGGAAAACCTAAACTTACCGATCTAATTCTATTGAATGGGTTATCTAATGATGAGTTTTTGAGAAAAGTGATTGCCCTGGAAAGCTCCAGTAATCATCCATTGGCTAAAGCTGTGGTAAGGGATGGAAAAAAGAAAATGCAGGAGTTGAATGGTATTCCTGAAGCCACTCAATCCGAAGCAATACAGGGAAAGGGAATTCAAGGGAAGGTCAACGGCGATCTCATAAAAATTGGGAACCTTGAATTATATGAGGAGTCAGGCGGTGTTCCTACAGATGTACGTGAAAAGGTTAAAAAACTAGAAAGGGATGGCAAAACGGTAATGCTTATTCAACATAATGATCAGTTCAGTGGTATTCTTGGATTGATGGATACTCCAAGGAGTTCTGCCAAATTTACCCTGGCTAAATTGAAAAAGATAGGCATCCGGAAAATGATCATGCTAACTGGCGATAACCAGGAAGTTGCCGATGCAGTAGCTTCAGAAATTGGACTTACTGATGCTTATGGAAGTTTATTGCCTGAAGAAAAAGTGAAACGTATTCAGCAGCTGAAAAAAGAGGAAAATAAGATCGCGATGGTTGGCGATGGGGTGAATGATGCGCCCGCTATGGCTAACAGTACAGTTGGTATAGCAATGGGCGCGGCAGGAAGTGATGTTGCCCTGGAAACCGCTGATATCGCCCTAATGGCAGACAAACTGGAAATACTGCCTTTTGCTATCGCTCTGAGCCGTAAAGCCCAGCAAATCGTTAAACAGAATTTGTGGATCAGTTTAGGAGTAGTAGCTCTTTTACTTCCTGCAACAATTCTTGGTTGGGCCAATATTGGAATTGCCGTTGTATTTCATGAGGGTTCCACGATCGTGGTAGTATTGAATGCCTTGAGGCTGCTAGGTTTTAAGGATAGGTATAGCAATTTTTAAAATTTTTTCAGCTTTTTTAGTTAAATAGGATTAAATCCAATATTTTTGAGTAAATTTTGGAAATATTCCTAATATTTAATTTATGGGCACACCTGGATCTATTGAAATCAAGCATTTTAAAGAAGTACGTGAAGAAAATAATTTCACTCAGACGGAATTCGCCGCGTTACTTGGTATAAAGAATTCTACGGCAGATATTGAGAGGGGGCGAACAAAACTATCTGGAAAGATTGTAGCCGAACTACTTCGGCAATTTGCAATTAATCCTCTGTGGTTATTTGGTGAAAGTGGGCAGAAATATTTGAAAGTCTCCAAAGGTGACGTAAGCCCGAAAGTAGTAACCGTAGATAATGCCGACAACGAAAATATAATATTGGTAAATCAAAAGGCGGCTGCAGGTTACCCGCATAACGTCCAGGATGTGGAATGGTATAGTCAACTACCAGCTTTTGATATTCCCCTTCCCGAATTTAGAAATGCAACTTACCGTGGGTTTCAGATAGAAGGAGATAGTATGCTGCCAGATTACCGTCCTGGTGAATGGGTTATGGGTAAGGCAGTTTCCAGTATTGAGGAGGCGAGTAATAACAGGGTTTATGTGATCGTGATGTATGATTCTGTCCTGGTAAAGAAACTTCAGAAGATGCCCGATTCTTCCAAGGTGTTATTGATCTCCTTAAATGAGGAATATTTACCGCTAGAAATCAATGTGCATGATATCCAGGAAATCTGGCAGGTAAATTCAAAACTTACATTCAACCTGGATAATCCTTCCAATAGCGGACTTTTCCAGGAATTACAACAATCTATGGAGGAATTAAAGCGAGAACTGAAATCCTTTAAAAGTTAAAACCCTTCTCCAGAAGAAAAGGGCTTAGAATATATTATTTAATCAGAGGTTAATTATCGTCAGTATTATTAACCTCGTTTTTCACATCATCGGCGGCCTTGTTAACTGCATCTCCTACATCATTTGCAGTTTTATTAATAGCGTCACCTGTCTTTTTAGCGGCTTTTTCAATCCCGCTTTCGGTGTCCTTATAAGCCTTGCTAATAGCATCACCTGTCTTTTTTGCTGCACCTTCAACTTCGTTTCCTGCTTTATCGATGGCATCTCCAGTCTCTCTTGTCGCGTTATTAACAGCATCACCGGCATCATCGGCAGCCTGTTCGATGTCACTTTCAACGCTATTCATATCGTCGTTAAGGTCATCATCCATGTCTTCTACCTCATCGACTTCATCCATATCTTCAGACATTTCTGTCTCTTCACTTTCCTTTTCTTTAGCTGTATCCCTGCAGGAAGTAAATAGAACTCCCAAAGACAGTATGAATGCCAGCATTAAAATTGGTTTTTTCATCTTTTTAAATTTTGGAGTGGTTTAATAATGTTTCTGATATACAAGGTCGTAAAAAAAACGAATATTTAGTTGTCATCTCCAATTTTATCGATCTCTTCGTCGATCTCCTTATTAATTTCTTTATCCACTTCTTTAGCGGTTCTCTCCAGGATTCCTTCTTTTTCTTCAGCCTCCTCGGGAGTTTTTACTTCTTTTTCTACTTCAACCTCTCTCACAATAGTTTCCTTATCTGATGTGTCTCTACAGGAAATTGTTACCGATGAGATCAAAAACAGGGCACTTGCCAGAATTGATAAACGTTTCATTTTTAAAATAGTTTATTGGTTATAGAGATCGAAATTACACTAAAAACCTATTCCCGGATTTAATTTTAGGTTTTTTTAGCAGAGAATGTTAAGGTGAAAGATTTTGATTTTTACAGGTATTCCTCCAGGCTTCTTGTTGCACCGGTATTGCTACTTATAAAGTGTCCTGCGATCATTCCCGTCTTTTCCCTGAAATCAGAATTTGTGTATAATTTGGTCATTATTGCAGAAAATTCCTCTGAATTTTTAACAGAAAACAGGCCTGCCAGGCTTCTTAATTTTTTAGCCTCGGGAAATTTGCTAAAATTCTCACCTATGATGATAGGAATTCCAAAAGTTGCCGGTTCCAGGATATTATGCAATCCAGTGGTTCCTGCAGCTCCACCAACGTAGGCAATATCTGCATAACTGTAAGCTCTGCCCAGTAACCCAATAGTGTCGAGTATTAAAACCGAAGAGGAACTTAGATCTTTTCCTTCCTTTTCGGAATATTTTACCGTGGGTAAGTTTAATTTTTCTTCCAGCTTATTAATCTTGGATTCTTTGATCTCGTGGGGAGCAATAATGAATTTGATCTTTACCGATGAATTGATGAAATTAACGATAAGGTATTCGTCTTCAGGCCAGGTACTTCCGCATACCACAAGCATTTTATCGTTTTTGAATTCTTCAATAAAATCAATACGATTATCCGTTTCCAGTTGAGCGGCTACACGATCGAACCTGGTATCTCCACTTACAGTTACGTTATTAAATCCATTATTATTCAGTAATTCTTTAGAATCCTTATTCTGAACAAAAAAATGCTCGAAGGCCTTTAATGATTCCCGCATCCATTTGCCATAGGACTTAAAAAATGCCTGGTCTCTCCGAAAAACTCCGGAAACCAGAAAAGTCCTTATTTCTCTATTTCTTAATTCATTTAGAAGGTTAGGCCAGAAATCATATTTAATGAAAAATGCCATTTTCGGCTGGATGATATCCAGGAACCTCTCTGCATTTTCAGTGGTGTCCAGTGGTAGGTAAGTAAATAGATCAACGAGGTCATGCTTTTTTTTATTCTTGAAACCCGAAGGTGAAAAGAAGCTCACTACGGTCCTTGTATCGGGATATTTGTCTTTTAGCATTTTAAGGACCGGTACTGCCATTTCGAATTCACCAAGGGAAGCAGCATGAATCCAGAAATGATCGTAATTAGGGTCGATCTTATTTTCCAGATTTGAAAAGAGGTCTTTTCTGCCCTCGGTAAAATCTTTGAGTTTCGGACTAAATTTACCCGCCGATTTCAGAACGACTCCGCTTAGTTTTACCAGTACGTTGTAAATTCCCTGCACACTTAAAACTTGAGTTTGCTAAAATAGGCCTTTCCCAATAAATGCATTGTTAGAAGGACCTATATTTCGTATTTTCGTAAACCTGAAAAATATTGTAGATGAAAAAGATTCAAATGGTTGACCTAAAAGGTCAATATGAAGGTATAAAAAATGAAGTAAATCAAGGAATGCAGGAAATTCTAGAGGAAACCTCTTTTATTAATGGTCCTCATGTATATGCATTTCAAAAGGAACTAGAGGAATATCTGGGAGTTAGAAATGTAATTCCTTGTGCCAATGGAACCGATGCTCTCCAGATCGCCATGATGGGACTGCGGCTAAAACCGGGAGATGAGGTAATTACAGCCGACTTCACTTTTGCCGCTACGGTAGAGGTGATCGCCCTATTACAATTAACACCTGTTCTCGTTGATGTAGATCCTGAAACCTTCAATATAGACCCTGAAGAAATAAAAAAGGCTATCACCCCGAATACTAAGGCCATCGTTCCCGTTCATCTTTTCGGTCAGACTTCCAATATGGACGAGATCATGGAAATTGCCAGGGAACACGATCTTTTTGTGATCGAGGATAATGCCCAGGCTATCGGAGCCAATTATCATTCTAAAGACGGGAAAACTCAAAAGGCCGGGACTATAGGAGACGTCGCTGCAACTTCATTTTTCCCTTCCAAAAACCTTGGTTGCTATGGCGATGGTGGAGCCATTTTCACAAATAATGATGAGCTGGCCCATACCATTAGAGGGATCGTAAACCATGGAATGTATGAGAGATATCATCATGATGTGGTTGGAGTGAATTCCAGGCTGGATAGTTTTCAGGCAGCAGTGCTTAGGGCTAAATTAAAGAGGCTGGATATCTACAATGAAGCCAGGAAAAAGGCTGCAATAAGTTATTCAGAAGCATTTAAAGAAAATGAACATATCGTTACCCCGGTTAGAAGCGGTGATTGTGATACTCATGTTTACCACCAGTATACTCTGAAAATCAAAAATGGTAAGAGAGATGCTTTGGCTAAACACCTGCAGGAAAAAGGAATCCCTTTCGGAATTTATTATCCCATTCCATTGCACCGCCAGAAAGCATATCTTGATGAAAGGTACCAGGAAAAGAACTTTTCAGTGACAAATAAACTGGTGGAAGAAGTGATCTCCCTGCCTATGCATACAGAACTGGAAGAGGAGCAGATCAAGTATATCGCCAAAACGATCAACGATTTTGTAAATGCCTAGATAACTCTCAAAAAAATCTTTTAATACCTCTTTCGAAATCGAATTTAATCTCAAATCTATCTTATGAAAAAACTGATAACGATTTTCGCGGCTATATTTATTTGCTCTAATCTATGGGCCCAGGAAATTTACATTCACGCCGGAAAACTGGTAGATACCAAAAACGGAAAAGTTCTTAAAGAGCATACGATAATCGTTTCAGGAAAGAGGATAAAAAGTGTTGAAAAAGGCTTTATAGATCCTGCCTCTTCAAGGGATAGTTTGATCGATTTAAAAGACAAAACCGTTTTACCTGGATTTACAGATATGCATGTTCATATTGAAAGTGAAACTAACCCTAGTAAGTACCTGCAAAGGTTTACCAATAATCCTGCAGATGATGCTTTTAACTCCATAGCCTTTGCTGAAAATACGCTTATGGCCGGTTTTACTACTGTTAGAGATCTGGGAGGTTCGGGAGTTAATATTTCTCTTCGTGACGCCATTGCTAAAGGAAAGGTTGCCGGGCCGCGGATTTTTACGGCAGGCAAATCTTTGGCTACCACAGGAGGGCATGCCGATCCTACCAACGGTATGAAGAATTCACTTGTAGGTGATCCCGGTCCTAAAGACGGGGTCGTTAATAGCCTCGAGGATGCCAGGAAAGCGGTAAGGCAACGATATAAAAATGGTGCAGATCTAATCAAGATCACTGCGACCGGCGGGGTTTTAAGCGTTGCAAAAAGCAGTTCCAATCCGCAATTCTTTGAAGAAGAAATTAAAGAGATCGTAAAAACAGCGAATGATTATGGTTTTCATGTTGCCGCTCATGCGCATGGAGATGAAGGTATGCAAAGAGCAGTAAAAGCAGGAGTTAAAACCATAGAACATGGCACCTTGATGAGCGAGGAAACCATGGATTTGATGAAGGAATATAATGCATATCTGGTTCCTACCATCACTGCCGGAAAAGAAGTAACCGAGAAAGCTGAGATCGAAAATTATTACCCGGAGTTGGTGGTTCCGAAAGCCAGGGAAATTGGGCCTAAGATCCAGAATACATTTTCAAAGGCCTATAAAAGGGGAGTGCCTATAGTTTTTGGTACCGATGCAGGTGTCTTCAAACATGGTGAAAACGCAAGGGAGTTCGTTTATATGGTAGAAGCCGGAATGCCTGAAATGGTAGCTATTCAATCAGCAACCATAGAGCCGGCAAAGATTCTGAAGATGGAAAAGGAAACCGGTCAGCTTGCCGAAGGTTTCTATGCAGATATCATTGCGGTAGATGAAGACCCAACAGAAAATATCGAAATACTTAAAGAAGTAAAGTTCGTTATGAAGGAAGGCGAGGTTTACAAAAATGATTAATTATTTCTCAAAATTCAAATAAAGGATTTTGGATCAAATTCAGATTGACCGAAATAAAGATGAATTATAAAAAAGCCCTCGCTAATATGCGAAGGCTTTTAGATTTTTATTGAAAATGATTGTTATTCGATCAACGCAGAAGAAGTCTGCATTCCTCTATCAATTTTCTTAACCAATCCCTGTAAAACTTTTCCTGGACCTACTTCTATAAATTCTGCAGCTCCATCCTGGACCATATTCTGAACAGATTGGGTCCATTTTACCGGAGCAGTTAATTGAAAAACGAGATTTTTCTTGATCTCCTCAGGATCGGTAACCGCGAAAGTGCTCACATTCTGGTATATGGGGCAAATGGGATCGCTGAAATGTGTATTTTCAATTGCTTCGGCGAGATCTTTTCGTGCGGGTTCCATTAACGGAGAGTGGAATGCACCTCCAACCGGAAGGATCATTGCTCTTCTGGCTCCTCTTTCTTTCAAATTCTCACAGGCTCTTTCCACAGCATCATATGCTCCGGAGATCACTAATTGCCCGGGACAATTATAATTTGCAGCTACCACTACGCCTTCCGTTTCTGCACAAACAGATTCTACCATTTCATCTTCCAGGCCTAAAACAGCAGCCATGGTAGAAGGTTCTAGTTCACAGGCTTTTTGCATAGCAAGTGCTCTTTTAAAAACCAGTTTTAATCCATCTTCAAAACTTAAGGATTTATTGGCAACCAGGGCAGATAATTCACCAAGTGAATGTCCTGCTACCATATCTGGTTTAAAACTTTCACCTAAAACCTTGCTCAGGATCACTGAATGAAGAAAAACTGCAGGCTGAGTAACTTTGGTTTGTTTTAGGTCTTCTGCAGATCCCTCGAACATTATATCGGTTATTGGAAAATCCAGTATGTCATTGGCTTTATGGAAAAGGTCCTGCGCTTCGGCTGACTTCTCAAAAAGGTCAAGTCCCATCCCAGAATACTGGGCTCCCTGACCTGGAAATACATATGCTTTCATAAATGTTGGTTTAGGTTCACAAAAATAGGTATAATTAAAAAGACCTCATAACGAAGATTCGCCATGAGGTCTTCACCGACAAATACAAATTGTCTATATGTTTAATTTTCCTTTTTCACCAATATCCTGATCATCCCCAGTAACTGCGGCCATTCCTAATTTAAACAGCGTGACCATTTTGTTGTCTTTATTATCCCAGTAATAAGCTTCCTTAGGATTAACTTTAATTGCAGTGATCTCTGGGTCATCATCTCCTTCAAACCAGGCATTATCTGCTTTGGAATAAAGTTCTTTGATAACCTCTCTATTGGTTTCAATAAAAGCTTCTCCGTACATACTAAGGAATTCCATATCTGAAGTTCCGCTGTACAGTAATTGTACGTCACTATCCTTTTCGATGTTGCGGTTGTGCTCGCTGGTCTTTTTACTCAGGAACCATACAGCTCCATGGTCGTCTACCTGTTTGGTGCTCATTGGAACAGCACTCAATGGTTTTTCATCCATATTTGTAACCAGCATGCAGAAATCTACATCTTCAGCCAGTTCTTTAATTTTTGCTCTTGCCTTGTCATCATATAAATTCTTCGTACTCATAATCAATTTTTTTTGTTTGAGCTGAAGATACTTTAGTGACTAGGCTTTTTGCGCTAATGAACTGCTAAAAATGAACCTGCCGATGTTAAGAATTGTAAAATTAGCCATATTTATTGATAATCGAAAGGACCTTAGATCTGTATCCTGCCCCGAAGATATTTAAATGTACCAGCAGGTAATATAATTGCCAAAGGTCTACCCGATCCTTCCAGCCTGCTTCCAGGGGAAAAGTTTGATCGTAAATTTTAAATAGATCTTCATGAAAGCCACCGAAAAGTTTCATCATTCCAAGGTCCATTTCTCTGGGTGCATATGCCACTGCTGGATCTATCAAGCAAGGACGTCCATCTGAATTCACTAAGAAATTCCCGTTCCAGAGATCTCCATGAATAAGGGCAGGAGGTTCATCAGGGATCATCTGCTGACAATTTTCATAGAAGGTATTAGAAACATTTAGTTGAAATCCTTTTTCCTCAGCCATTCTTATCTGGGGTTCAAGGCGCATTTCTAAATAAAAACGGGAAGCAGAATCACGATGGTCATTATACTGGGGTAAGCTTCCAATATAATTGTTTGTTTCAAACCCGAAGGAACCGGCTCTTTGCTTATGCAGATGTGCCAATTGTTCCCCAAATATCTCCCAGAAGTCAGGTCTTTTTGGCGCTGATGGTTTATGTTCTAATATCAGGTAGGAGTAGGAGTCAACCTGCCCGGTTTTCATAGGCGAAGGAACGTCTATAACTCCAGGAGCACGAAGTTCTTCCAAACCAGATTTCTCAGCTTCGAACATGCCGGGGTATTGTTCAGCATCATTCAGCTTTACTACAAATTTACCGGCTTTGCCTTCAAGCAGGAAAACCTCATTTATATCTCCGCCGGTTAGGGTAGAGGCATTCGACAATTCTATCTCAAATTCTTCTGCTATTCTATGAAGTACATTTGAAAGATTACTTTCTATCATAAGTTAGATAGGTAAAAGAGTGATCATGTTTTTCATCTTTTTCATGAAACTGTTCTTTTACAAGTTCCCAATGGTCGGTATCAATTTCCGGAAAAAAAGTATCAGCATCGAAGTCTGCATGTACGCGGGTAAGTTCAATTCTGTCTGCCTTTTCCATTCCCATTTTATAGATCTCACCACCACCTATGATAAAGGGCTGCTCGTCAATTTTTGATACCCTTAAGGCTTCATCAAGTGAGTTCACCACGATGGTACCTTCAGGTTTATAATCATCCTTTCGGGTGATAATTACGTGGGTGCGGTCTGGCAATAGTTTCGGGAAAGATTCGAAGGTCTTTCTTCCCATAATGATATAATGTCCGGAGGTTAACCTTTTGAATCTTTTAAAATCATCTGGTAAATGCCATACCAGGTCATTGTCTTTTCCCAGGGCATTATTTTCTGCCGCGGCGGCAATCATTGTAATCATTAATGTTAGCTGTTTATGGGTGAGTCCGGGTCTTCCGGCCTAATACTTTTATTTGTAGATCCAGTTTCCAGGTTCTTTGTTGATGATGGTACCGGATGTTCTCTTTCTACTTTTTCCTGTAATTTTGCTATTCGCTCTTTTTGCTTCTTTACCAGCCGGTCTATCTGTTTGTCTTCCCAGTCTTTCCCCATCAGGCTGTTTACAACCATCACATTAAGGAAATGGGCAAGGAAAATTATGGCCCATAATAGTACCACCCATACAAACCAATTATATCCAAGTGGTTTAAGATCTTCACGGTAACCGATGATCACGTTAAGAACGATCACAAAAATGGCTCCGGCAAGAAAGACCACAAAATGCTGAAAAAGCCTCTTTTTCTGCTTGGTCCTTTTTCGTGCATTCTCATATAGTTCGCGCTGTTCGTAATCTATTTTGGAAGTGTTTTTCTTTTTAGAAAACATAATAACAATTACATTAGTATAGTATCAAATTTACATTTTTATCAAAAGAACTTCCTAACGCTTATGGATAATTTAAGAAAAGGCTTCCCCGTACTTGAGCAATACACTTACCTAAATACTGCGGCTTCAGGGTTGTTGCCGGAAAAAGTATGGGAGTTCAGGCAAGATCACGATATGGATTTCTTTCTTAAAGCCAGTCTCCTTAAGGAAAAAATGGGGGAGATGCTTACCGGCGTTAGGGAATGTGTGGGAGAGTTTTTTAATTGCGAGTCAAACAGGGTAGCATTAATACCTAATTTCTCCTATGGCTTTAACAGTGTGCTTGAAAGTATTGAAAAACCTGCGAAAGTCCTTTTACTGAAAAACGATTATCCTTCGATCAACTGGGCTGTGGAATCCAGGAATTTCGAGGTAATATTTGCTGACATCAATGAAGATCTGGAAGAGAATATTATTGAAAAGATCAAAAAAGAGAAACCTGAATTTTTTGCATTCAGCATAGTTCAATGGATCAATGGAGTTAAACTGAGCATAGATTTCCTGAAAAAAATAAAATCTGAATTCCCAGATCTTATTCTTATCGCAGATGGAACACAATATTTCGGCACTGAAAAATTCGATTTTGATGATTCGGGTATTGACATTGCTATTGGAAGCTCATATAAATGGATGAATGCCGGTTATGGCAATGGTTTTATGCTTTTCAATGAAAGCGTACAGGGCAGGATAGCTCCAAAACATCTTGGATTTGGATCACTTCAAGGGAAATATAAGGCACAAGAAGGAAACTTTATTGGTAAGTTTGAACCGGGGCATTATGATACGCTTAATTTCGGAAGTCTAAAATCTGCTATAGAGCTCATCGATAATATTGGGATTGAGGTTATTTCAGAAAAGATCAACCATCTTAAAGAAATTGCGAGGAATAGGTTTGCCAAGGCAGGCTTGCTGGAAGAATGGACTTTAAAAAGAGAAAACTTTGCTCCTATTTTTAATATTAAAGGTGACGAAGACCTATTCAACCGCCTGAAGGGTCAAGGAATTATAACTTCTCTTAGAGGAGATGGGATTCGGGTAAGTATGCATTATTTTAATACTGAAGAAGACCTAAGTAAGCTTTTCAAAGCTTTAAATATTTGATGCTTAATTTTATATGATAGGTTATATTCTCAGTTTTTTGCATTATAATTAAAGAATAACGTTTTCGTATTTTTAAGTTCTCTTTAAAATATTCAATTCTTTTCTATATTCGAAAAAATCATCATAACGTTCTGATAGTTATTGTTTTATAATATTTTATTAATTTATTTTGGAGCATGAATCATTAAAAAAGAATTGTCATGCCAATAAAAAAACAATACCTAAAGTCTAAGCCAGAATGTAAGATTACATTTGTAGTGCCCGCGAAAGATGCTGAAAAAGTAGAAGTAGCCGGAGATTTTAATAACTGGAAATCTTCTTCACTTAAAAAGTATAAAAACGGAAATTTTAAAGGTCAGCTCAATCTGCCTGTAGATAAAGAATATCAGTTCAGATATATCGTGGATGGAGAATGGGTAAATGAAACTGAAGCCGATTCTTACCAGTGGAATGATTTTGCCGCTGCCGAGAATAGTGTTCTGGCAGTATAATTAGCATTCTTAAAGTTTCAGAATTTTTTACTCAGTGATTTTCACGCCATTCCAGAAGGCTACGAAATTTTCTATAGGTTTCGCAGCATAACTGGCTTCCGGATAGTACCAGGCGGCATCTTCATTGATTTCGCCATCCACTTCTATATGAAAGTATGAAGCCTTGCCTTTCCATGGACAACGGGAGTGGGAATCACTGGGTTTAAAATATTCCTCCTTTATATCCTCTCGTGGGAAATAATGATTGTTTTCCACGATTCGGGTATTAGAACTCTCAGCAATTACAGTGTCTTTCCAAATAGCTCTCATCATTTCTTAATTAGCGGGGTCTGTCTTTCTCCTAAAGATATAATTTTTATAGCAGTTTTCCCGGTCACCAAAAATCTTTTCAACATGAAGCCCGGCTTCATCTGCAAGCCATCTAACCACTGAATCATCATATTTTTGGGATATTTCTGTGTGGATGCTTTCCCAGGCTTCAAATTCTACTTTAAGATCTAATTTTTCTATATGAACCTTTTGAGCTTTTTTGCTTACCAGGAAACTTCTGGCCGTACCTGTTTCGGGATTATAGGTTTCCCAATGCAGGAAACTGTCCGGGTCGAAATTTCCTCCAAGTTCAGAATTTATCCTTACCAGCAAATTCTTATTGAATTCTTCAGTTATGCCAGCCGGATCGTTATAAGCATCAAGAATTTTCTGCGGATCTTTTTTCTGGTCGAATCCCATAAATAACATATCCTCCGCTCTCATCGCATTGGCAATATTTGACAGAAATTCTACCGCTTCTTTATGGGACAGATTTCCAATATTACTTCCCAGTACCAGGATCACTTTCTTCCTGTTGTTATATTCAGCAAGTTTCTCCAGGGTTTTAAAATAAGTTCCCTGTTGAACCTTTACACTCGCTTCAGGGATTTCATTTTTTAGTGATTCTTCCAGTTCATCCAGTACATTCTGGCTAATATCGATTGGCAGATAATCGAATTTATATTTTTTATCCACCATTTCTCTTAGTAGAATCTTAGTCTTCTTCCCATCGCCGGCACCCAATTCTATAAGATCGATTCCATTTTTACTACTGAATGCGTTGGCAATATCTTCGGCATTGAGTTTAAGGATATCAAATTCGCAGGAAGTAAGATAATATTCAGGCATTTCCATGATCTTCTGGAAGAGCTTATCGCCTTTTTTATCGTATATATATTTGGAAAGCAAGAACTTTGGGTAGTTTTTTAAGCCCTTATATGTATCCTCAGCAAAAGCCGATTTAAATGTAATTTCCGGTTGATTTTTCATGAATTACTTTGCTTATTTTACCAGTCTGAAGCCAGTAAACTGCCATCTTAGCTGGGGGTGAAAAAAGTTTCTGTAAGTTGGTCTTGTATGGTTTCTGGAAGTGGCTACAGAACCTCCTCTCAGTACTTTTTGGTTTACCATGAATTTACCATTATACTCTCCTAAGGCACCCTCAGGTTTTTTGTAATCTGGATAGGGCGAATAGGCGCTTTCTGTCCACTCCCATCTACTGCCCCAATCGAAATATTCCTGGGCCGTTTCCCATTCCTCTTCTGTTGGCAATCTCATTCCTTTCCACTGGGCAAATGCGAAAGCTTCGTAATATGAAATATGGGTAACCGGAGCTTCAGGATCTAACTTCTTTAGTCCGTTTAGGGTGTACTGGTGCCAGGTGGAATCAATTTTATGCCAGTATTCAGGTGAATTTACATGGTTTTCGTTAATCCAGTCCCAGGCTTCTGCATGCCACAATAATACATCCTTATAACCGCCAGCATCAATAAATTCGATGAATTCCTTATTCGTTACCAGTTTATTGGATATGCTGAAATCACAGAGATAGGTTTTGTGAGCGCCTTTTTCATTGTCGTAACAGAAATCATCTGAAGTATGCCCAATCTCATAAACTCCTTCCTTAATGTCTATCCAATCTCTTTTAAAATCCTGAATTCTATTTTCTTCGAACTCATCATTATACTTCGGCAGGAGAGGGTTGTTCCCTAGAATATATTTGATGTCTGTATATAATAATTCCTGGTGTTGCTTTTCATGATGACAGCCAATCTCAATAACCGAAAGAGCTCCTTCGTCAAGATCTTTTTTAGTCATGAGGTCTATCATTTCATTAGTAATGTATTCTCTGAATTTGTAGATCCAGGCCACGGTAGGTCTCGATAAATTACCGCGGTTGGTACGTATCACTTTTTCGCCTACACTTTCGTAATAACTATTAAAAACGTAGGCCGTATTCTCGTCATATAATTTATGAGCATCGGCATATTTCTTAAGAACGAATTCTTCAAAGAACCAGGTGGTGTGCCCAAGATGCCATTTCGGTGGAGATACCTCCACGATTGGCTGAACCACATAATCTTCAGTTTCAAGAAATGAACATATCTTTTCTGAATCGGCTCTGGTTTCTTTAAAAAGTTGAATTAATTCCTTCTGTGAAAGCATAAAAAAGAGTGATACGTTTATGGTATCACTCAAATTTACAATTTTTTAAAAACGACCGGGTCAATCACTCGTTAAGGTCGAGTTAAATATATGGCTCTAAAAGGTGAGTGGGATAGTATATTTAATGGCTTTTGGTTTGCCCGCCAGCTTACCCGGGGTCATAGTGGGAATAGATTCCATCAGTCTTTTTGCTTCCTTTTTTAATTCAGGAGAATTACTCTCTACAGAATGAACTACAACCTTTCCCTCTTCATTTACCTCCATAGAAACAGTAGCTTTACCGCGAATCCATTCCCCTTTATCGTTTTTAGTATATTTTATATTCTCCTTGATATGCTGCATAAGCATTTTGTTAAAGCAGGCTTTTTTATCACCACTGTCTTCGCAACCATTCCATACTGGTGCGGTTTCTTTCATAGTGACTTTATTCCCTTTTACTTCAACATCATCCTGAGCCATAGAAGTGAATCCGGCCAGCATAAGTGCGAAAATCAATAATTTTTTCATGGTTTATTTCAGTTTTGGTCTATTAGAAATTGAATGGAACAGTAAAGGTTCTTGAATCTGGTTCGCCATTAAGTGTTCCCGGTTCCATATCTGGGATCTTCATGATCATTTCCCTGGCCGCCTTTTTTACTTCAGGTTTATCTCCTTCAATAGAATTTACAACTACTTCCCCTTTTTCATTGATGTTGAAGGAAATGGTAACTTTTCCTCTCACATATTCTCCGGCTTCATTCTGAGGATACTCGTAATTCTCACTCACATGTTGAGAAAGTTTCTGATTAAAACATTTTTTTATGTCTTCACTGTTCTCGCAGCCAGGCCATACCGGAGAGGTTTGCTGTGCATTTGAGAGAGCAATTCCTCCAAATAAAAAACATGCAATAACTACTAACTTCTTCATAAGATATTTAAATTTTAAAGGTTTAACTAAATCGCTACCCTGGCCTTTATGCCCGGATAGGGATCGTAATCCTCTAAAATAAAATCTTCAAACTTAAAATCAAAAATATCTTTGATCTCTGGATTTAATCTCATGGTTGGTAGGGCTCTTGGTTCCCTGCTTAACTGAAGTTCTACCTGCTCCATATGGTTGCTGTAAATATGGGCATCTCCAAATGTGTGAATAAAGTCTCCGGCCTCATAGCCACATACCTGCGCCATCATCATGGTTAATAAAGCATAAGAGGCGATATTAAATGGGACTCCCAGGAATATATCTGCACTTCTTTGGTAAAGCTGGCAGGATAATTTTCCATCGGCTACATAAAATTGAAAGAAGGCATGGCAGGGTGGAAGCGCAGCCTTTCCATTAGCCACATTTTCTGAAAATGAAACTGAGGTATCTGGTAAAACAGAAGGATTCCATGCAGAAACCAGCATCCTTCTACTATTTGGGCTTGTTTTTAAAGTATCAACGATCTCTTTGATCTGGTCTATATCTTCAGAATTCCAGTTTCTCCACTGGTGGCCGTAAACAGGACCCAGATCTCCATTTTCATCTGCCCATTCATTCCAAATTCTTACTCCGTTTTCTTTAAGATATTCGATATTGGTATCGCCTTTAAGAAACCATAGAAGTTCATGAATGATGGACTTTAAATGTAATTTCTTAGTTGTGACCATAGGAAATCCTTCACTAAGGTTAAATCTCATCTGGTATCCAAACACACTTTTGGTGCCGGTACCGGTTCGGTCACCCTTTTCAGCTCCGTGTTCCAAAACATGTTTAAGCAGGTCGTGGTATTGTTTCATTTTCAGGCACTTTTATAAGGAAAAACTTCAGATTAAATTCCCATAAAAATAATAAAACAAGGAGATTATTACGGTTATAATCCTTCTGAAAAGAAAAGAGTTATCAACTTTATTTCAACTATTCCTCTTCATCTATTGCGCAATGATCGGCATGCCAGGCATTGCGTTGCCCCATGGGCATTTCTACTCCAATAGTGGTGTCCTTCCTGGTTTGATGCTCCATTTCAGAATTGATCTCTGCACCAATAAGTATGATAAAGGCGGTAAGGAAAAGCCAAAGCAATAAAATGGCTACCGCAGCGAAACTTCCGTAGAGGTCAGCATAGCTTCCAAAATTACCTACATACCATGAAAATAGCATGGAACCTGCCAGCCAGAGAGCAGTTCCAATAATTGCTCCCCAACTTACCCATCTAAACCTGGGGCTACGTCTGTTCGGGGCGATCTTGTAAACCACACTCAAAGTGAAAATCAGGATAAATCCCAGTATGACCCAGCGGAGCCAGGTAAACATATCTTCAATTTGAGAAGGCAATCCAATATTTTCAATCAAAAGTGGGAAAAATATCACGATAAGCAGACTTAAAAGCCCGATGACCAGACCGGCAAGAGTAAAAAGAAGTGTAAGTAAATTCTTTTTTATGATGCCACGGGTATCTATCTCATCGTAGGCTATATTAATACCCTGAAATAGAGCGCTGGTGCCTTTATTGGCACTCCAGATACTTACTAGAATACTAATGAAAAGACTCCAGCCAATTTCATTTTTGGATTGTTCCAGGATGGGCCTTAAAAAATCAGTGATCATTCCAAATGCCTGGTCGGGCATAAAGAGATTCAGCCTTGACACTTGCTCCCGGATCTGCTCTGGATCCAGAACTAAACTGTAAATAGAAATGGCTGCAACAATCGTTGGGAAGATGGAAAGGAAGAAATAAAATCCCACTCCTGCAGAAACGATCTGGACATGGTCTATTTTCATCTCATGCCAAACGCGCTTGCCAATATCTATCCATCCTTTAAGTGGGATCTGGTGAGGCCATTGAGCTTCTTCACCACGGTATATCGATTCACTTTTTTTATTTTGATTCATTCAAAAAAATTACAGACCATTTGTTTCAGTTTTCCCGAGATAGAGGGAACAGGCAATTTACTTGTTATCTGTAACCTTTAAGAAAATGAAATATGAAAGTTTTCTAAAAGTAATCTGAATTAACCAATGATCATTCCGGCGATAGTAGCAGAAAGCAACGAAGCGAGTGTACCTCCAATAAGTGCTTTCATTCCAAATTCAGAAAGGGTCTTTCTCTGGCCGGGAGCGAGTGATCCAATTCCTCCAATTTGAATTCCGATCGAAGCGAAATTTGCAAATCCACAAAGCATGTAGGTAGCCATGATCACAGATTTCTCGTAATTAAGGCTAAGGGCGTTTGCCGGGTTTTTAAGATCAGCAAGCTGTACATATCCAACGAATTCACTGGCGGCAAGCTTAATACCTAATAGTTGTCCCATTAGCATCATATCTTCCTTAGCGACTCCAATCACCCACATGAGCGGTGCGAAAATGATTCCCAGAATAGATTCCAGTGAGAATTTCGAATAAGGAGTATGTTCAGCCATGAGTGCATTAAGACTGGTTAAACCGCCAATATATCCCAGGATATAGTTGATCATGGCGATAAAAGCGATAAAAACCAAGAGCATTGCTGCCACGTTCGCTGCTAGTTTTAAACCTTCAGTAGTACCATTGGCAATGGCATCAAGTATATTCGATCCAATCTTTTCAGAAGAAACTTCTACATCTGTATTTACAGATTCCTGCTGTGGGAATAATATTTTTGATACTACGATCGCACCAGGTGCGGCCATTACAGATGCTGCCAGTAAGTGTTTGGCGAATTGTAATCTAAGGGCTGGGTCATCACCTCCAAGGAAACCGATATAAGCTGCGAGAACTCCTCCGGCAACCGTGGCCATACCTCCAACCATAACCAGAAGTATTTCAGACCTGGTCATTCTTTCAAGGTAAGCTTTGATCATTAATGGGGCTTCGGTTTGACCCAGGAAAATATTTCCGGCAACACTTAAACTTTCAGGTCCCGAGATTCCTAGTAATTTGGTTAGCACCCAAGCCAATCCTTTTACTACGATTTGTATAACTCCAAGGTAAAAAAGTACAGAAGTTAAGGCCGAAAAGAAAATGATAGTAGGTAGTACCTGGAATAGAAATATGAACCCAAAACTGTCTACATCCATCATTCCGCCTAAAAGGAATTCGCTTCCTGCGGCAGTAAAATCAAGAATTAGGACGAAAATATTCCCTACGAATTCAAATACTTTCTGTACAATGGTGATCTTCAAAACTCCAATGGCAAGTACCAATTGAGCAACCAGGCCAAGTCCAACTGTACGCCAGTTAACTGCCTTTCGGTTACTGCTAAATATAAATGCGATGATGAGTAAAACCATCATCCCGATGAATCCTCGAATAAGGCTGGAAGTGCTTATGCCGGCACTTGGGATCATTTCCTTGGCAGTCTCTGCAGGGATAACTTCTTCCGCGGTTTGATCCATGGCTTTTAGATCTATTAAAGATCCTTTCGAATTCAAGGAAAGAGTGGAGTCGGTAAGTGCAGTTACCCTTAAATTTTGAATAGTATCCTTAGGAGTGTTATAAAATAAAACCAGTAATTTGTTCTGGTATAGATAGTCACCTGAAGCCAGGGTGTCTTTATTTTTAGAGTCTATAAATTCAAACCTGCCTTCTTTAAAATTTAGTTCTGTAGCATTTCCAAAGAAATTTTCCTGACTGCTTTGATCTTTAGAGCTATCAACTTGCCAGTTTTTAGAAATGGTTTGTGCATTGGCTGACGTAATAGAAATTACAATCAGGAATAGGCAACACCAGATTTTGTTCATTTCAGGTTTATTTTCTTTTGGAAATTTCGTCCCTGATGCGGGCCGCTTTTTCATAGTCTTCATGGCTAACAGCCTGGGAAAGAAGTTCCTTTAATTCTTCAAGAGACATTTTCTTATAATCTGTAGTATCCTCAGATGGTAGATCTATCTCCTCCTTTAGAAGTTCATCTTCAATGATCTCTTCTTCCTTTTCTTCCTGATCACGCTGTTTTTCCTCGGCTTTAAGATAAATACCGGCTTTGTCCAGAATGTTTTTATAGGTGAAAATAGGTGCTTCGAATCTTAGTGCTAAAGCGATGGCATCACTCGTACGGGCATCGATGATTTCTTCTATTCCATCCCGCTCACAAATGAGACTGGAATAAAATACACCATCTACCAATTTATGAATAATTACCTGTTTTACCACGATCTCAAACCTGTCTGCAAAGTTTTTAAAAAGATCATGGGTAAGAGGTCTGGGGGGTTTAATCTCCTTTTCCAGAGCAATTGCAATTGACTGGGCTTCAAATGCCCCGATCACAATAGGCAATTTACGCTCACCCCCAACTTCGTTGAGGATTAATGCGTAAGCTCCGTTTTGTGTTTGACTATAAGATATTCCCTTAATATTAAGTCGCACTAAACTCATACATCCGTAAAATTAAAAAGGCTGTCTAAAATAAGGACATTTACCATATTTAGACAGCCCCTTTATGGGTCGCAATTTATGAAAATTATGCGTTTTTCTCTTTAAATTCCTTCAATTTTTCATTTAGCTTCGGCACAACTTCAAAGGCATCTCCAACCACTCCATAATCGGCAGCCTTGAAAAATGGTGCTTCGGGATCGTTGTTAATAACAACCTTGGTTTTTGCTGCGTTAATACCTGCAAGGTGCTGGATAGCTCCAGAAATACCTACGGCTATGTAAAGATTGGAAGCTACCGGTTTCCCAGTTTGCCCCACGTGCTCACTATGTGGTCTCCATCCCATATCACTTACAGGTTTTGAACAAGCTGTAGCAGCTCCAAGGATATCAGCCATTTCTTCGATCATTGTCCAGTTTTCAGGGCCTTTTAATCCTCGACCTCCAGATACAACTACTTCGGCATCTGCAATAGTAACCTTATCTGTGGCTTTATCTACAGATTCTACGTTTACTGAAAAATCTTCATCTGAAAGGCTTGGGCTGAAATCTTCAGCAGCAGCATCTGCCTGAGATTCTTTTAGTCCGAAAGCATTTTTGGAAAGACCTATTACCTTCACGTCTGTACTTATTTTGGTGAAGTTGAATGCTTTATTTGTAAAAGCAGTTCTTTTAACGGTAAAAGGATCGGTGCTTTCCGGAAGAGCAACAACATTTGATGCATATCCTGCTTCAAGCTGAACGGCTAGAAGTGGAGCAAGGTATTTACTGTTGGCGCTCTGGCTTAGCACAACAACTTTACTACCTTCTTTTTCAGCAGCCTGTTTGATCGCATCTGAATATGCTTCGGCATTAAAATTATTTAGCTTGTCGTTATTTACTTTAAGTACTTTATCAACTCCATACTTTCCTAATTCTGAAACCTCTCCTGCATTAAAGGCAATAGCAGTTACAGATGTTCCCATCTTTTCTGCTATGGCTTTTGCATAAGAAGCAACCTCATAGGAAGCTTTTTTAAATTTTCCTTCTTCTGATTCTATATATACTAAAACTGACATTTTCTTCTGATTTTAAATTTTGAAATTCTTTCTGATCCGTTTCTCTTAAAATTAGATGGCCTTGGCTTCGTTGTGAAGCAGGTCGATCAATTCGTCAAGATTTTCAGGATCTACCAGTTTAACATCTCCTTTTGGAGCTGGTTTTTCAAATTTCACAGCTTCTGTCTTGGTATTGGTGTCTGCTGATTCTACAACATTTAAAGGCTTTTTACGAGCCTGCATGATTCCTCTCATATTTGGAATTCGAAGATCGCTTTCCTCTACAAGTCCTTTTTGACCACCAATTACTAATGGAAGTGAAGCCGTTAAGGTCTCCTTACCACCGTCGATCTCACGAATAGCCTTAGCATTATCACCATCAACTTCAAGACTAATACAGTTATTTACGAAATTAGCTTTGATTAACTGTGCTAACATTCCAGGTACCATTCCACCATTATAATCAATAGATTCTCTTCCGGCGATCACAAGATCATAACCACCATCCTGTACAACTTTAGCCAGTTCCTTAGCTACCTGATAACCGTCTGTTGCCGGTGTGTTCACACGAATGGCGCTATCTGCACCAATGGCAAGGGCTTTTCTTAGAGTAGGTTCGGTTTCAGCTCCTCCAACATTTACAACATCAACACTTGCACCTTGTTTTTCTTTGAACCACATCGCTCTGGTAAGACCAAATTCATCATTTGGGTTAATTACAAATTGAACACCATTAGTGTCGAATTTAGTATCTCCTTCTGTGAAATTGATTTTCGATGTAGTGTCAGGTACATGACTAATACATACTAAGATTTTCATATATAAAGTTCTTTTTTTAATAAAACGTTTTCGCTGACGAAGATAAGTATTTTAATTCGAAAAATGCTATGCATGCATAATAAAATTGACTAAAAATTTTACCTTCATTTTAAGTTATATTTAATGTTTTGGGTGTTATTGTTTCAAAAGTTCATAATACCCTGCCAAAATTTGAGATTTTTAATAGAAGACCACTGCGGCCTTTTAATAATGAGGAAGCATATAAAATTTTAATCGGCAAATATGGTATATACCTTTATGAATTACTATTTTTGCTGTGCAGGAATAAAAAATAAGATTTTATATAATGAGGACAATTCAATTTAGAGAAGCCGTTGCCGAGGCGATGAGCGAGGAAATGCGTCGCGACGACAGCATCTATTTAATGGGAGAAGAAGTTGCCGAGTATAATGGAGCTTATAAGGCTTCCAAAGGAATGCTTGATGAATTTGGTCCGGAAAGGGTGATCGATACTCCTATCTCAGAACTTGGATTTGCTGGTATAGGTGTTGGTTCTGCTATGAATGGTAACAGGCCAATCATTGAATTCATGACCTTCAACTTTTCTCTTGTTGGAATTGACCAGATCATAAATAACGCCGCTAAGATGAGACAGATGAGCGGTGGACAATTCAATATCCCAATCGTATTCCGTGGGCCAACAGGATCTGCAGGTCAGTTGGGTGCTACCCACTCCCAGGCTTTTGAGAGCTGGTATGCAAATACTCCCGGACTTAAAGTGATCGTTCCTTCAAACCCATATGATGCAAAAGGTCTACTTAAGGCAGCGATTCGGGATGACGATCCGGTGATCTTCATGGAAAGCGAGCAGATGTATGGTGATAAAGGAGAAGTGCCGGAAGACGAATACGTTATTGAAATTGGTAAAGCTGATATTAAAAGGGAAGGAAGTGATGTTACCATCGTCTCTTTCGGAAAAATAATAAAGGAGGCTTATAAAGCTGCCGAAGAACTGGAGAAAGAAGATATTTCTTGTGAGATCATCGATCTTAGAACGGTTCGTCCTATGGATCATGATGCTATTCTTGAGTCTGTGAAAAAGACAAACAGGTTAGTGATACTTGAGGAAGCATGGCCTTTTGGAAATGTTGCTACTGAAATTACTTACCAGGTACAGTCTAAAGCATTCGATTACCTTGATGCACCAATTGTAAAACTTAATACAGCCGATACACCGGCGCCTTATTCACCAGGTCTTTTAAAGGAATGGTTGCCTAATAGCGACGATGTTGTTAAAGCTGTGAAAAAGGTCATGTATAAGTAACCTTATTCAACCTATATTTGAAACTTCATCTTTAGGATGGAGTTTTTTTTTATCCAGAAATGAACAAACAAGCCTACTTACTTTTCCTGATAATTTTCGGTGTCAACTTTCTTCAATCCCAAACGAAGGTGGGAGGTGTGGTTAACGATGGAACCGGAGCAACAGTTCCATTTGCAAACGTAGTTTTTGCGAATTCAACCTCTGGAACCACAACCAATGAGGAAGGTGAGTTTTATCTTCAGGCAGAGGAAAATTTTGATACGCTGGTGATCTCATTTCTGGGATATAAAACGCTAAAAGTTCCGCTTAATTCCTCTGTAAATCTTGATATGGAGATAACTTTGGAACAGGAGGCCGCCAGTTTGGATGAAGTGGTCATCTACAGGGGGAAGACTTCCAAAAAAAATAACCCTGCTATCGATATTCTTAGAAAGGTATGGGAAAATCGACGCACAAATGGGGTTAATGCATTTAAACAGTATTCTTATAAAGAATATGAAAAGCTGGAGTTCGATATAAATACCATTGATAGTACCCTTATAGAAAGCAGGATTTTTAATGGAATGGAATTTATTTTTGATTATGCCGATACCAACAGCGTGACCGGCAAAACTTACCTGCCTATGTTCATTAATGAATCTGTAAATAAAGTTTATGGTGATAATGTATTGAATGAGGAAAAGGAAGTGTTACTTGGAAATAAGAATTCCGGGTTTAACCAGAACAGGAACCTGATAGATTTCGTAAAGGATGTTTATGACGACTACGATATTTATAAGAATTATATCAAGTTCTTCGACAAGAGTTTTGTTAGTCCTATTTCTACAACCGGGATAGATACCTATAATTATGTATTGTCAGATAGTGCCTATATAGATAATAAATGGTGTTATAATATCGTCTATTATCCCAGACGAGAAAATGAACTCACCTTTAAGGGTGATTTCTGGGTGAACGATACTACCTGGGCGGTGAAAAATATTAACCTGGAAACAACCAGGGATGTTAATATCAACTGGATAAAACAGGTATATATAGAGCAGGATTTTAAAGTTCTGAACGATTCGATTTTCCTTATTACCCGGGACTTTTTTATGGCTGATTTCGGGTTGAATAAGAAGAAAAGTTCCCGCGGGGTTTATGCAAAACGTACATTGCTTTTTGACGAATATGAATTCGATAATAAGAAGCCTGCCTCATTTTATTCCCAACCGGTGTACAACCCTCAGTCTCATGCATATGATAGAAGTGATGAATTCTGGGAGCAGAATCGCCTGGAGGAACTTAATAAAGACGAGAAGGGTATCTATGTTATGCTTGATAGTCTTACCAAAACCAGGGCCTTCAACAGGTTATATGACCTGGCTACCATAGCCCAGTCTGGTTATGTTGAATTTGATGGTTGGGACTACGGTCCGGTTTATTCTACTTTTGGATTTAATGATGTAGAGGGTGTAAGGACAAGATTTGGAGGACGAACCTATTTTGGCCAAAATGACCCCTGGCGTATAGAGGCTTATGGAGCCTATGGATTTAAAGACCAGAAATTCAAGTATGGTGTCGCAGCAAAATTTCTGCTGGATCCTAAATCCAGGCTAATTGTAGGTGGAGGAAACCGAAGGGATGTTGAACAGTTAGGCGCCAGTCTTACCAATTCTACCGATGTCCTGGGAAGAAGTCTTGCTTCTTCGGCTTTATTGAATGTTGGTGATAATGATAAATTAAGCTCGATAAATTTGAGTGTTTTTGCGGTAGAAATGGAACCTTTAAAGAATTTCACCGTAAGAGTAGGGGCGAATTATCGTGAGCTTAAACCTGCTTCTCCGGGGTTCAGCCTAGATTATTATGTAGATGAGGATAGAACAATTATTGATTCAGAGATCAACCAGACAGAATTTTCCACCATTTTCACCTGGATGCCAGGTAGAAAAGTCTCAGGTTATGGGGTGGAACGAAATGTGGTTAACGAAGAAGACTTTCCAACCCTGTTCCTTAATTATAGTTTAGGAGTAAAGGATGTTTTCAATAGTGACTTCGATTATAAAAAAGTACAGTTCTTTTATAATCAGCCATTATTGATCGGCGGGCTGGGACGTTCTAATGTTAGTTTTGAAACAGGAAAGACTTTCGGGGCGGTTCCGTTAGGGTTGTTGAGCGTGGTACCAGGAAATCAGACTTATTTCGCGCTTTATAATACTTTTCCTACCCTGGACTTCTATGAATTTGTAACCGATACTTATTCTGCAATTCACTTGGAGCATAATTTCAATGGTAGATTATTTTCCAGAATTCCGCTTTTTAGAGAATTAAATCTGAGAGAAATTGTGGGCTTTAGGGCAGTCTACGGCGATATATCTCAGGAAAGTAAAAATATCGATGCCTCAGGTCTTCCCCTTATTGCTCCTAATTCCGATCCATTCTACGAATATAGTTTTGGAATAGGTAACATACTGAAGGTGATGAGGTTCGATGTGCATTTCAGAGGAAATTATTTTGAGAATCCAGATGCCAGATCTATGGCATTTACAATTGATTTCGGATTTCACTTTTAGTTAATGATTTAAATATCAGAATTAACTATATTTGCACCCCTTAATTTTAATGAAGAAAATAAAGAAAAATGTCTAATACTTTTGATGTATTGATCGAGATCCCTAAAGGGAGTAGAAACAAATACGAATATGATTTTGAACTGAAAAAAGTTCGTTATGACAGGATGATCTTCTCATCGATGATGTATCCTGCAGATTACGGTTTTATACCAAACACTTTAGCGCTTGATGAGGATCCACTGGATGTGCTTGTATTGGTTACTGAGCCTACTTTCCCTGGAATTGTTATGGAAGTGAAGCCAATTGGTGTATTCCATATGGCCGATGAAAAAGGACCTGATGAGAAGATCATCTGTGTACCGGTTTCAGATCCTATCTGGAATAGACTTAATGATCTTAAAGAATTGAACGGTCATATGATAAAGGAGATCGAGCATTTCTTTAAAGTATATAAAGACCTTGAAAAGAAAAAGGTTGATACCGGTGACTTCGGCGATGCTGCAGAAGCACGTGAGATCATTAGGCAATGTGTAGAAAGATTTGAGAATTATGAAGGTGATAAATCACGCTTCGGTATATAATCCCAAATATTTTCCATTTATATTGAGATATTAAAAGCAATAACCTTAAAAAGTTATTGCTTTTTTAATTATTGCTGAATTTACTACATTAGCGAGCATTAATAAATAATTAACAAATTAACCTAGCTAATTTATGGAAGCAATAATGATTTATATGCCTGCTGTGCTGGCGATAATCGGACTCGTGTATATGTGGGTCAAAAGATCCTGGGTGATGAAACAGGATGCCGGTGACGGAAAAATGAAAGACATTTCATCTCACATCTATGAAGGCGCCCTCGCCTTCCTAAAAGCAGAATATAAATTATTGACTCTTTTCGTGATAGGTGCCAGTATAGCTTTGGCGGCTATCGCTTACTTTGTTCCCACCACGCATTATTTAATTATTGTAGCCTTTATCTTCGGAGCCTTCTTTTCTGCCCTTGCCGGTAATATGGGGATGAAGATCGCAACTCAAACAAATGTGAGAACTACTCAGGCCGCAAGAACCAGTCTTCCAAAAGCTCTGAATATTTCATTTGGAGGAGGAACGGTTATGGGACTTGGTGTTGCCGGTCTGGCTGTTTTAGGTCTTACCGGTTTCTTTATTCTCTTTTTCCATTATTTCATGGGAGGAGAATGGACCAATACCGAACAAATGACGGTGGTTCTTGAAACTCTGGCCGGGTTCTCTTTGGGAGCTGAATCTATCGCACTTTTCGCTCGTGTAGGTGGAGGTATTTATACTAAAGCTGCCGATGTTGGAGCCGATCTTGTTGGTAAAGTAGAAGCTGGTATTCCTGAAGATGATCCGCGTAACCCGGCAACTATCGCAGATAACGTTGGAGATAATGTTGGAGATGTAGCCGGGATGGGTGCCGATCTTTTTGGTAGTTATGTAGCCACGGTTCTTGCGGCAATGGTGCTTGGAAACTATATCATCAAAGATATGGGCGGCGATATCACTGCTGAAGGGTTCGGTGGAATTGGGCCAATCCTTTTACCAATGGCAATCGCTGGTGCGGGAATTATTATTTCGATCATTGGTACTTTACTTGTGAGAATTTCATCCAATGATGCAAAAGAAGCTGAGGTTCAGAAAGCTCTTAATATCGGTAACTGGGTTTCCATTCTACTTGTAGCAATTGCCAGTTATTTCTTAGTAACCTGGATGTTGCCTTCAGAATCTATAACGATGGGATTCTTTGTGGGTGGCCAGGAAGGATTTGAGATGAGATCTATAAGCTCCCTGAATGTTTTTTACGCTTCACTGGTAGGGATCATTGTAGGTGGAGTGATCTCTGCAGTGACTGAATATTATACCGGTCTTGGTAAAAAGCCGGTTCTGGCAATCGTTCAGAATTCCAGTACTGGAGCGGCTACGAATATAATCGCCGGACTTTCAACCGGAATGATCTCGACATTCTTTTCAATCTTATTATTCGCTGTTGCGATCTGGGCATCCTATGCCTTTGCAGGTTTCTATGGAGTTGCTTTAGCAGCTTCAGCCATGATGGCCACAACAGCAATGCAACTGGCCATTGATGCCTTTGGACCAATTGCCGATAATGCCGGAGGAATTGCTGAAATGAGTGAATTGCCTTCAGAGGTGCGCGAAAGAACAGATATACTTGATTCCGTAGGGAATACAACTGCCGCAACCGGAAAAGGATTTGCCATCGCTTCAGCAGCATTGACCTCATTAGCGCTTTTTGCAGCTTATGTAACCTTTACTGGAATTGACGGAATTAATATTTTCAAGGCTCCCGTTCTAGCCATGCTTTTCGTTGGTGGAATGGTGCCAGTAGTTATCTCTGCACTTGCAATGAGTTCAGTAGGTAAAGCTGCCATGCAAATGGTTAGAGAGGTAAGAAGACAGTTCAAGGACATTCCCGGGATCATGGAAGGTACCGGTAAGCCTGAATATGATAAATGTGTGGCTATCTCGACGGAAGCTGCTTTAAGAGAAATGTTATTACCCGGGGTGATCACTATCGGGTTCCCAATCCTCATCGCGTTCCTTCCCATGATATTTGGATATGAAAACGTACTTATTGCCGAAATGCTTGGTGGATACATGGCCGGGGTAACGGTTAGTGGTGTACTTTGGGCGATATTCCAGAATAATGCCGGTGGTGCATGGGACAATGCCAAGAAATCTTTTGAGGCTGGAGTTATGATCAACGGTGAGATGACCTATAAGGGATCTGACGCGCATAAAGCTGCCGTAACCGGTGATACAGTAGGTGATCCTTTTAAAGATACTTCCGGGCCATCGATGAATATCTTGATAAAGCTTACATGTTTAATTGGTTTGGTGATCGCTCCAATTTTAGGAGGACATACCGAAGGTGATATTCCTAATCTCGATGAAACCGCAGTTATTTCTACTGCTCAATCTTCAGATGATATAATTTCTAAGGAGGTGAAAATGGAGAAAAAAACTGATGCTGATTTTGTAACGGCCTATGTTACGGTAGTTAGATCTGATAACGGTGAAGAAGTGGTTGAATCTTTCGAATTTGAAGGAACTGAAGCTGAAGTAAGAGAAAAGGTAGGTGAGATCAAATAAAAAATTAATTCAACTATAGATTAAAAACTCCACTTTCTAGTGGAGTTTTTTTATACCATAGCGTATTTCATGATACCCATGCTGTTGATTTGTTTCAGGTTTTCCTTTATAATATGTTTATGCTTAAGAAATACCTCCCTTACATCACAATGGCTGGTTTTGGACAGGTATTTATCGTATTTCTTATAACTTTTTTCTTCCCTCTTTTTAATGTCAGCATGGTTTTGTTTCAGTTTATATCTTAAATAGTGCTCAGATAAAGCGCATTTTTTCCTTTTATAGAAGGAAAGTAATTTTTTATCCCTTATAGGCGATATCTCTCGTTTTATCTGTTCGATTTTTCCTTCTATTTCCTCTAAAAATTCAATTTTCTGACGGTAGAGCTTATGGTAAAAATTCTTTAATATTAACCTGCTTTCTCTTCCTGAAATGATATTGTAGATATATGCGCTTTTATTATTCAGGATCCTTAGTTTCTCCAATAGTTCAATCGTCTTCTTCTTTTCTGCATAATGCATAATTCATCCTCCCTCGATTAAGATTATTGTTAGGTAATCTGATTTTTAAATTGGTTACCTAAATTTAAAATTCGGCGCTTAGCTTATCTAGTTTTTTAACCAAATTAACTTGGTGTTATCATAAATCGAAGATGCCGGAAATTCTTTAAAATTGAATTGCAGAGAATTCGGGGTATTCTGAAAATCAAAATATTAACATATTCTTAATAATTGTTTAGACTTGTTAAAAAGCCACGTTAAACTCGGGTTAATCAGGAGGAGATTATCGGTTTTTGAAGTTGTAAGTAATATTTTTAATTCAGTTTTAAATTAAAAGATATGGCTAAAGATCACGGACCAAGTATCAAGAATGATGAACAATACGAAGAATTGCTGAACCAGGGCATGAGTAAGGAAAAGGCTGCTCGTATCGCAAACGATCCTGATTCGGGAAAAAAAGGTGGAAAAGCTGAAAAATACGAAGAACGCACTAAAGAAGAATTGTATGAGAAAGCAAAAGAAATAGGGATTGAGGGAAGAAGTGAAATGACCAAAGAGGAATTGATTGAAGCCTTGAGAAATCATTAAACTGATGTAGTAGTGCGGGGTTAGTATAATTTGAGTATTAAATCTTTTATAAATCTAAGGGCTATCACAAAGGATAGCCGCAAGAAAAACTATCTTGGAAGAAACCTTCAATTTTAATGA
Organism: Christiangramia lutea; assembly: GCF_022489035.1. Taxonomy (GTDB): domain Bacteria; phylum Bacteroidota; class Bacteroidia; order Flavobacteriales; family Flavobacteriaceae; genus Christiangramia; species Christiangramia lutea. The sequence continues at coordinate 336,784 of NZ_JAKVTV010000001.1, read as the reverse complement.
TCAAACGCTTTAAGAAACTCATTGGAAGATACCGGAATCTTGAACAGGTGTATGTAGTTCCCTATAGAAGTTATGGCACTTATTCACATTTATACGTTAAAGGCCGCGTGCTGGATAATGAACCCTTGAAAATAGTAAAAGACCAATCGGTATACAGAACTATTAAAAATACCTGGAAACAATTCGACAGCTTTGAAATCCCTGATGCCGAAATGGAACTTATTGTTCCAGATAAAATTAACCTTGGGACCACCTCGAACGATGAAGGCTATTTCCTTTTCGATAAAACCATTCAAGAGAACTTATCTGAACATGCATCAGAAGAAGGCTGGGTAGAATATGAGGTTTATTACCGAAACGAAGTTGAGCCAAATACAGAAATGATCGCCAACCCGGCAAGAGGTGAATTTTTAGTACCGCAGTTAGATGCTGAGTTTGGCTTGATAAGCGATATAGACGATACCATTTTGCATACCGGGGTAACCTCATTTTTAAAATGGAGATTGTTAAAGAATTCACTGCTTACCAATGCTTATAAGCGAATTCCACTTAAAGATGCTCCAGATCTATACCAGAAACTTCATAAAGGAAAAAGTGGAAAGAACAAGAATCCGATGTTCTACCTGAGCAACAGTCCGTGGAATATGTATGAATACCTGAAACTTTTCCTGGACTACAATAAGTTTCCTAAAGGACCAATCTTGCTTAGAGACTTAAGAACTCCGTTTGAAAGTACCCTAAAACCAGAGAAGCCTCATAAACAAAAAGAGATCACCAATATCCTGAAAACCTACCCAGATCTAAAATTCATTCTAATTGGGGATAGCGGTGAACATGACGCCAGTATTTATACCGATATCGCTGCGCAGTATTCAGACAGGATCCTGGCAATTTACCTTAGAAGTGTTACCCATAAAAGAAGAATGGAAAAAGTGAAAAGCCTTATTGATGATTTTGATACAGTTCCGGTTCTTCTGGCAGGAGATTCCAATGAAGCCGAAAAACATGCTCGTGAAAATGGGTTTATTCAATAACAAGTAATTAGGTTAAACAAAAAAGATCCCGGAATTCCGGGATCTTTTTTGTTTGATATTGCAGAGATCTTAACTGGGATCGATACTCGTTCCTACGGCAGCACGCTGACTATTAGGTGCTTTTCTGGGCATAGTTCTAAAAATATGATCCCATAATGGAGAAGATACTCCAAATGCTCTGTCTGGCTCACGATAATGGTGAATACTATGGTGGTGCCATAAGATCTTTAAAAAGTTATTCGGTACCTTAAAAGCATGCACAGAATAGTGAACCGCCAGGTAACCGGCATATCCAATTAGGAAACCTGCCAGAAATCCAAAGACGTAATCTCCAAGTACGGCGCGATAAATAATAAAAAGTACGGTTGCGATTACCAGACTAAGTACCGGCGGCATCGCCAGCCTGGATTTGTCTTTTGGATAATCATGATGAACACCGTGCATGGTATAGGAAATTTTCTGCTTTCTTGGAGAAGTTGCAGGAATATGATAAAGATATCTGTGCATCACATATTCTATAAACGTGAAAAAGAAAAGTCCTGCCACGAATAGTCCAACCATTGCCGGAGCTTCAAATCCTTTTTCAATAATTCCGTAATAAATCAAAGCCGCAGCGATCACTGCGAAAATGATCAGGGGAATTGATATATGGGTATGCGTAAGTTTCTCCAGGATAGGATTGTTGAATAACTTAGGTGACCCCTTATGCTTTGGTCTTTTTAATTTTGTCGATTCCATATTTGCATTCATTTAAAAAAGTCCGTGTAATTCTCCATCTATCCGGTTAATGATGTCACCGAGATCCTCAGGATTTTCCACGAAGTTAATATTATCTACGTCAATTATTAATAGGTTGCCTTTATCGTAATTATGAACCCATGCTTCATATCGCTCATTCAGTCTGCTTAGATAATCTATGGAAATAGTATTTTCATAATCCCTTCCTCGACTATGAATTTGTGCCACCAGATTAGGAATGCTGCTTCTAAGATAGATCAGTAAGTCCGGCCCCTGCACTACACTTTCCATAAGATCAAAGAGAGATTTATAATTTTCAAAATCCCTGTTGGTCATTAAGCCCATCGCGTGAAGGTTAGGAGCAAAAATGTGAGCATCTTCATAGATCGTTCTGTCCTGGATGATCTTCTTTCCACTTTCCCTGAATTGCAAAATCTGTCTGAACCTGCTATTCAAAAAATAGATCTGAAGATTAAACGACCAGCGTTCCATTTTGTTGTAAAAGTCTTCCAGATATGGGTTTTCAAGGACATCTTCAAATTGCGGTTCCCAATTATAATGTTTTGCGAGTAATTTGGTTAGCGTGGTTTTTCCTGCACCAATATTTCCGGCGATGGCTACATGCATATTTTGATCTCTTAGGCTGAATTAAGGAGTGTAAAGATAAAATAATTGAATTAATATAAAGCTTCTGGCTTTATGAGTAGAGAGTTTTTTTTCAGCCTTTGAAGCACGCTAAATTTAAGAGTATTAAATTGCTGAAAATGATATATTTAAAAGGTTGTTTTTTATAAAATTCGAAAAGATGAAAAAGTTAATTTTTTACTGCTGCCTATTAATCGGATCCATGGCAATAGCCCAGACCGGGAATGAAGGAAAAAATATGAATAATGGGATCATTATGAAGGAAAGTGATATGGCTTTCGAGGAAACCTATCATACATTAAAGAATACCTTAACTCAGAATCCCGCGATAAGTATCATGGCCGAAGTAGATCATCAAAAGAATGCTAAGGCATCTGGATTGGATTTACGGCCTACCAGATTAATCATATTCGGAAACCCAAAAATGGGAACACCAATGATGCAGGAAAATCAGAGTATCGCGATAGACCTGCCTCAGAAAATCCTGGTTTGGGAAAATTCAGAGGGGGATGTATTTGTTTCATATAACAACCCGTATTTTATAGCAGAAAGACACTCGATTGAAAATAATGCTGAGGTTTTAGAAAAAATTTCCGAAGCACTTGATAAACTTACCAATATCGCGACCGGAAATTAAAAAATATCCTGTAAACAGGTAGCACATTTGGCGTAGGTCCAGAGACAATCGATAAAATCTGTGAACATATGGAAGAAAAGCCCTATAAAGATCAACCTGATGATCTTGTGTTTGATAAAGATCATTCCCAAAACGTATACGGTTATGGCGAGTTCAGAATGTAAGGGATGAAAACCGATACTGCATCTATCCGGATCGAACATGGGAACGGCCAGCAAATGATCCAGGTCTACCAGCATGGTGGCAGCCAGGATAAGCCAGTATTTAAGCCAGTTTTTACGATCATAAAAGTAGGCAATTCCGCCAATGGCCAGAAGGTGAAGGGAGTAATGTACTATTTGTTGCAAAGGGGCGACTTAGTTATTATTGTCCAGTTCTCTATTATTTTGGTCGTCTTCATCGGGCTGCAATAGTTTGTTCAGCTTTCTTTCCAGGGCAATATACCGAGAAACCCCAACTATCAAAAACAGTATACAAATGAAGAGTGACAGGTAGCCCACCCACATTAAGCTAATACCTTGATATTCCTTTATCTGTAATAAAGCAAGTCCACTTATCAAAAGATAGATAGAAGCCCTGATATAAGATAGCAGAGTCCTTTCGTTCGCAAGTTTTGTTCTTTCCAGTGCAAGATGCTCACGAACCAGTTTTTCATCTATTATTCTTGTTTTAAAAGGGTTGTGGAGTTTTACTCTTCTCATATTAAAAAGGAAAAAATATTGGAATTATAAATGATGCTGCGATCCAGATTATAAAGTTAAGAGGAGTTCCGAACTTTAAAAAATCCCTGAACCTATAATTTCCGGGTGCATAGACCATAGTGTTCACCGGATAACTCACCGGAGTCATAAAAGTTAGGGAACAGGCGAACATAACTCCTATCAAAAATGGTTTTTCACTTACCTGCATGGCGGCTGCCAGGCTAATTACTATTGGAGTCATCAGGGCGGCAGCAGCCTTACTTGAAAGCACGTTTGTAGATAGAAAGGTGAAAAGGAAAATAAGGCTTAGGGTCCACCGGGGGTCTAATCCACCCAGGGATTCATAGATCCATTGGGATATGATCTCAGAACCTCCCGTCTTCTCCAGGGCTTTTCCCATAGATAATACTCCGGCGATCATGAATATCACCTTCCATTCAATGGCCTCGTAAGCCTCCTGCGGTTTTAAAATGGTTAAAGTCACCAGCAATAAGCTTCCAATCATGGCACTGATTAAGATAGAAGTGATATTGAATGCAGCAGCGCTCACTACTCCAATTACTATAAGCAATGCCGGAATGGCTTTTTTATAATCAACTCTTCTTCCCTGGTATTCTGAAAGAGTGACGATAAGTTTTTCGGAAGTAAGCAATGAGATCGCTTTCTCGGAAGCAAATAATAGCATCATATCACCCTCCCTCAGCACCACGTTAGAAACATCTTCGGTAATGGTTTCTTTTCTATGTCTAATCGCAAGTACAGAAGCATAATAAGTGCTTCTGAAATTGAGGTGTTTTATGGATCTTCCGGCAATTTCAGATCCGTAGGGGATCATAACCTCGTAGATCTTTTTTTCTTCTTTTTGAGTTCCCGGTTTTACCGCCAGTTTATCATTAGGCTGAGCGACTTGTACATTCTCTTTGTCACCTCTAACTGAAAGGCCTTTTTTTACTTTTAACCTGGCCAGATTAACCGGGTCCACCAGTATTCTGATAAGGTCATTTTCTCTAAGAACGGTTTCCCCGTTTATTTCATAGACCCGGTAATGTTTTCTTTTAATTCGTAAAATCTGGACTTTATAATCATTGACCAGTTGGGAATCTGAAATAGACCGGTCTACATCATCGCTTTCTTCGTGCAATTCAATTTCGGCCATATATTTTTCTGCCTCTTTTTTTAATCCGGCAGTATCGGGGAGGTCTCTTTTGGGTAAGACGATTGGCCCTACAATAAAAATATAAGTCAACCCTATGGCCAGAAGACAGATAGCCGCCAGGGAAAATTCGAACATTCCAAAAGCTTCAGATCCAAGTTTTTCGGCATAACTGCTTACAAGGATATTGGTTGAAGTTCCAATTAGGGTACAGGTGCCTCCGAATAAGGCTGAAAAGGAAATAGGGATTAGCAACCTGGCCGGACTAATATTCGCTTCCCTGCAAACGAGTAAAGCTACCGGGATCAAAATAGCAACGACGGCAGAGTCATTAATAAATGCAGATAATACCGCTGAAGTTGCGCACAGTGAAACCAGTGCTAGGAAGTAATTTATTCGGGCGATTTTTATGAGTTTCGCACTAAGACCATCTATAATACCCGATTTGAATACCGCTGCACTAACCACGAACATACAACCCAGGGTAATGGTCGCAGGATGATTGAAACCTGAGAATCCTTCCTCAGGACTCAATACCCCAGAAACTATAAACAGAGCCATGATAAGTATGGAGGTGGTGTCTATGGAAAAATAATCGCGCACAAAGAGAATGATCCCAATTATGATTATCGCTACGGTAAGATACAATTCCATACTATATGGTATTATTTCATGCTATACATTAATTTCTGGTGCCATGGCAAACACAATTAGGCCTCATAAAACTTTGGGTGCTTTCGTGCCATTTAAAGGCCGAGTTATATTTATTATTTTCCCAGTAGAAATTGGTTCTTTCTTTTGGTTCATTTCCTATCTGGTTCATGGTCTTGGCGTCAAATAATCTTCCGTTAACCATGGTGTAAAGAACGGTCTCCGTATTTCTAATATCGTCTAATGGATTCTCCTCCAGGACTATCAAATCTGCTAGTTTTCCTTTTTCTAAGGATCCTATTTCTTTGTCCATTCCAATATACTGGGCTCCATTGATCGTAGCAGTTTTTAAAGCCTCCATATTCGATAATCCTCCCATTTGCAGTAGCCATAATTCCCAGTGTGCTCCAAGTCCCTGTAACTGGCCATGAGCGCCCATATTTACTTTTACACCTTCATCTGCAAGGGCTTTAGCAGTTTCTGAAACCAGGATGGGACCATTCTCATACTCTTCTTCTGGTAATTTAGTTCTGTGCCTGGATCTTGAATCTACCAACTCTCTAGGTGTAAATGTCAATAAACGCTCATTCTCCCAGACATTTGATTTATCATAGAAAAAATATTCACCATTGATGCCACCGTAATTTACGATGAGGGTAGGAGTGTAGCCTGTACTGGAAGTTCCCCAAAGGCTGAGCACGTCTTTGTAAACCGGAGCCACCGGGATATTATGTTCAATTCCCGTATGCCCATCCACGATCATATTCATATTATGGAAAAAGGTAGATCCTCCTTCAGGTACCACATTCATATTAAGCTCTTTTGCTGCCAGCAGCACCTGTTGCCTTTGTTCACGTCTTGGCTGGTTGTAACTTTTAACAGAAGTCGCTCCGAAAGCTTTCGTTCTTCTAATGGCCGACCTGGCATCGTCAATACTATTGATCTCCGCTTTGAAATCTCCATCGGCTCCGTAGAGAATGATCCCTGTAGAGTATAATCTTGGCCCAACCATTTCACCACTTTTAATAAGTTCAGAAATACCAAATACAGTTTCACTAAGGGCCGAAGGATCATGAGCGGTGGTAACCCCGAATGCGAGATTGGCATAGGATGGCCAGTGTTTCTTTGGCGTAAGTCCGTATCTGAACGCGCCCATGTGCGCGTGGGAATCTATGAGTCCGGGCATAATGGTCTTGCCGGAAACGTCATAAATTTTTGCTGAATTTGGAATATTCACTTCTTCGGTATTACCAATGGCTTCAATCTTATTTCCCTTGATTACAATACTTCCGTTTTCAATGACGACATCATCGTTCATGGTAATGATCCTTGCGTTTGTGAAGGCAATGATTCCTTCCGGAACATCGGTTTCTATTTCAAGTCCAACCTTGGTCCCCTTTTCGGTTATTGGAGGAATGGAGTCTGGAGAATTCTTCAGAAAGGTAAATCTCTGTTCGATATCATTGGTAAAATATTCATCTCCTAAAGTCCAGTGGATATTTTTACTATTATTGGACCAGTGCAGATTGATTCCGGCATCTTTTGTGACCTGGGTAACCGGGATCGTTTTAGAATCTGGAGTTAATTCAACTTCCTGGCCGGTCATTACAAAAGGAGCAACATAGGCCTTATGTAAATTGCTGAAAAGGATCCATTTATTATCCGGACTTGGTAAGATTCTGTTCGCGTATTTAGATTTTATATGAGTCTTTTCGTCTTTTCCATTTAGATCAACAGATTTCAGAGTTTTGGTGATATTACCAAAAAAGTAACCTCCGGCCTGGTAGAAAATCCTTGTGTCGTCTAGATTGAAAACAGGGAAATTTCCTTCCTTTGCGATTCGCTTCAGATTTTCTCCATTAGCGGTCATGATATAAATGCCAGGTTCCTTGGTATAGGTTTGACCCTGGTCTGAATTTCCACTCTCCTTGGAAAATGCGATCATTTTACCATCGCTGGAATAAGACGGATTACGGTAGATCCCTTTTTCAGTGGTGATCTTTTCTGAATTTCCTCCTGAAAGTGATACTTTTCTGATCGCTCCCAGGTCCTCATCGTCCCAGCTTACATAGATAATATGGTTTCCATTAGGCGAAAAAGAAGGTTCAAATTCGAAATCTTCAGAATCTGTGATTCGCTGAGGTTTGCCATTTGGAAGCGATTTTTTCCACAAGTAGCCAACTGCGTTGAAAACCAATGTTTTTCCGTTTGGAGAAGTTACCGCATGTCGAATGACTTTTGGGTTGAATTTTTCTGAAAAAACCTGATGATCGGTTTGAAGGGTTTCGGCGATCCTGATCTTATTGGAAACCTGGAAGGGAATTTCGGAAACTTCGTAATTCTCAATATTCACCTTATTGATCTTTCCATTCGCCCAAAATACAAGGTCCTTATTGTTTGGCATCCAGCTGAAATTAGGATAAACTCCGAAAATTGCCCAGGCTTCCTGCTGGTCCTTGCTCAGTTTGTCGAAAACCGGCCATTCTTCACCAGTTTCAAGATCATGAATAAAAAGTACAGATTTCGTCCTGATGCGCTTTACAAAAGCAAGCTTGGTTCCGTCAGGTGAGATCTCCGGTCTCGCAGCCCCGCCAGGACCTCCGGTAACGGTTATAGTTTCACCTGTTTCAAAATTGTACCTTTTTATGACGTATATCTGCTTATTCGGGTCTTTGTTATACTGAAAATTACCACCGGGATACATGTCCTCACTATAAAAAAGATATTTTCCATCCGGTGATAAACTGGGTTCGTTCACATCCTGCTGATCGTTCTTTCGTTTCGTTAGTTGAATGCCTTCTTTAGCTGCAATATGATACTGCCACATTTCCCCCGCGCCAAGAGACCGGCCTGAAGTGAAATGCTTTCGGGCAATGATGGAATGCCCGTCGGGAGTCCAGACGGCGTTATTTAAAAGTCTGAATTTTTCTTCCGTGATCTGTTCAGCATTTTTACCATTAGTGTCCATCACCCAGATATTATCTCCGCCCCCGGCATCACTGGTAAAGGAAATTTTTGAACCATCTGGGCTGAATCTTGGCTGGAGTTCATATGGTATACCTGACCTTAGAATAGTAGCTTTCCCGCCACTTACAGGAATTTTATATATGTCTCCCAGAAGATCGAAAACAATGGTTTTTCCATCTGGGCTCACATCAAGGTTCATCCAGGTTCCTTCGTCTGTTTCCAGATCTAAGGTCTTGAAACCCCAGTCATCTGGGTAGGGATCTGAAACATCCCATTTGTCCTCTTTTTTTTCGTCTTCCTGGGCAAGTACAAGGTTGAAATTTGTAATTAAAAGTAAAAGGAATAATACCTTGAGAGATCTATACATGATTGAGTAGTTTATACCTCTTAAATATACAGTAACTTTCTATTTACTGAAAGGTGCTGTTCTCTAAAATGTTAAACCACTGTTGTTTTGCCTAGAATGGAAGATTACTCAGGTCCACGTTTCCACCAGAGATGATGATACCGATATTTTTATTTTGGAAACGATTTTTTTCTTTGATCACAGCGGCCAGGGCCACGGCACTGGATGGTTCCACGATGATCTTCATCCGTTCCCAGATCAGCCTTAAAGCTGATTTGATCTCATCTTCTGAAACCCTGATTATTTCCTGAACATGATTCAGAATTATTGGAAAATTCTGGTTGCCAAGCTGGGTTTTCAATCCGTCGGCGATCGTATTAGCCGATTCGTTGCTCTCGATTTTTCCTGACTTCAGGGATCGCCAGGCGTCATCGGCTTCTAAGGGTTCCCCTCCAATACAGATGCAATTATTTCCGAAATGCTTTACGGCAAGGGCAGAACCTGCAATCAGTCCACCGCCGCCTACAGGGCTTACAATAATATCCAATTCTGGATGGTCTTCCAGTAATTCGATCGCTGCCGTTCCCTGGCCAAGGATCACATCAATATCGTTGGAAGGGTGAACGAAAGTTGCCCCGGTTTCCTCCTGAATTCTTTTAGCCGTTTCCTCACGGTCTTTCAGGGTGGAGGGACATTCGGTTATTATTCCTTGATAGGTCCTTACCGCTGCTTTTTTAACTTCAGGAGCAGATTCTGGCATCACGATATAGGCAGGAACTTTCAGACTTTTAGCAGCTAAAGAGAGTGCCTGGGCAAAATTTCCGGATGAATGGGTAACTACGCCTTTAGATCGTTTTTCTTCTGGAAGACTTAAAATCGCATTCGTTGCTCCCCTCATTTTAAAGGCACCCATCTTCTGAAAATTTTCACATTTGAAGTAAAGGTTAGTACCTGCGATCTCATTGATAAGACTGGAGGTAAGCACGGGTGTGCGATGAATGTGTGGCTTTATTCTTTCTAAAACTGTCTTTAGTTGAGTCTTTCCTATTTCCAAAATCTTCAAGTTTAGAGTGAAAATAAAAAATCCCTGAAATTTCAGGGATTTTTTAATGGATCTTTAGTCATCTATTGGGATGGTGAGCATGGGAATTTCCGCCTTCTTGATAAGTTCCATGGAAACACTTTCCTGCAACAGGTTATGCAGAAAACTATGTTTGTGGGTACCAACGATAAGAAGATCAATATTTAATTTTTGAGCTTCACTTAGTACTGTTTCTACGGTGGAACCTTGAATTAATAAGGCTTCACCTTCTATGTCCTCACTTAAAAAGTTTTTGCAAATTTCCTGAAGATTTCGATGTTCCTCACGAAACTCCTCAGCTTTGATATCACGTATATATTGAGGTCCCGGTTCGTAACCTACGAAATCCGGTTCAGGTTCAGCTACATGGAGAATCCATACTTTTGAATTGAATTTCTGTGCCAGGCTATCGGCATAGACCATTAACTCACCTATACTGTCATTAAAATCGACAGCCACCATGATATTTTTTAGCGTATCCATCTGCAAAAGATTTTAGTTATCAATAACCTTTATCCATCTCTACTTTATTTTTGAGAGGTTCACCTTCTTTCATATGATCATAATTATCAGCAATCTGTGGAACCACAGATTCAGGTTTGGTTACACTGGCAATATGGGGCGTAATGTTGATTTTGGGGTGTTCCCAGAATGGATGATCTTCTGGCAATGGTTCTTCCCTGAAAACATCCAGTGAAGCTCCGGACAGATGACCGTTATCTATCATTTTCATAAGGTCATGTTCCACTAAGTGCTCTCCTCGCGCCACATTTATAAGATAAGCTCCTTCAGGAAGCATGTCGAAAAGGTCGGCATTCAGTATATTTTCAGTGTCTTCTGTTAAAGGTAATAGACATACCAGAATTTCTGAATTTTGAAGAAATTCTTCCAGCTGTTCTTTTCCATGGAAACAGGTAACATCTTCGCAATTCTTTTCAGTTCTAGACCAGGCATAAACATTAAAAAAGTTTTTATTTAATTTGCCGGCAACTGCATTACCAAGTACTCCAAGTCCCATGATACCTACATTTGTATTCTGAGGCCTTTTATATTGAAATTGGTCCCATTCCTTTTTGTCTTGAGTTCTGGCATAATGATGCAATCCTCGAATATGGTTCATAACCTGGCTTAAAACGAAATCTCCCATGTCCTCGGTAAGGGTTTCATCCACAACCTTGGTAACCTTTACACCGTCTGGTAGAGCATTATCGCTTAAAATATGATCTACTCCCGCGCCCATACTGGCAATTACTTTAAGGTTTGGGTAATTTTTAAACAATCCACGAGGATGGTTCCAGGTTAAGGCAAATTCTACTTCTTCACTATCATGGTCTTCCGGGTAAACATAAATGTTCATTCCTGGATGCTGATTTTCAAGTGCTTTTTTCCATTTCTCCGGATCTCTTCCCGGACTTACAATCAATACTGACATAAATTTTTCTTTTCCTTTTAGCTAACAAAGGCGCTGTAGCCTGTTATGGCACGCCCTACTATTAATGAATTAATTTCTTTAGTTCCTTCGTAACTGTAGATGGCTTCGGCATCTGCCACAAAACGAGCTACATCATATTCTAACAAAATTCCATTTCCACCAAGTACCTCACGTGCCTGGCTCACCACATCTCTCATCCGCATGCTACAATAGACCTTGGCAAGACTGGCATGTTCATCTTTAAGTAGATCCTGGTCCTGTAATTCAGATAATCTGAAACAAAGGGTTTGCATCGAAGTTAGGTTCGAAAGCATTTCTACCAGGTGATTCTGTATTAGCTGGAAAGATGCGATTGGCCTGCCGAACTGTTCCCTCTTTTTTGTGTACTTCAAAGCGCTTTCGTAGGCTCCTCTTGCACATCCTACCGCCTGCCAGGCTACTCCGGCTCGGGTCATACGTAAAACATTGGCTGTATCTTTAAAGGAATTGGCATTTTGCAGGCGATCACTTTCCGGCACTTTACAATCGGTTAATGTGATAATAGCATTCTGAACGATTCTCAATGCCATTTTATCCCTGATCTTCTCAGTTTCGAAGCCCGGATTTTCCTTCCTTACCAAAAATCCTTTCACCTGGTTGGAATCCACATCTCTGGCCCAGATCACCGTGACATCAGAAAAAGTGGCGTTTCCTATCCATTTTTTCTGACCATTTAAAACCCAGTTTTCACCATCGAATTTACAAGTGGTTTCGAGTCCGCCGGCTACACCTGAACCTACGTTCGGTTCGGTAAGCCCGAAAGCACCAATCTTTTCCATTTTCTGCATTTTCGGAAGCCATTCCTGTTTCTGTTCTTCGCTTCCACAGAGATAAATAGAGCCCATGGCTAAGCCGCTATGAACCCCGAAGAATGTAGATATGGAAACATCAACCCGGGCAATTTCCTGCGCAATGATCCCTTCCATCAAAAATGGAAGGTTAGGGCAGCCATATCCTTCATAAGGAACCCCTACAATATTCAGTTTGCTGAATTTCTCGATCACCTCGAATGGAAACTGGTCCTTTTTCCAGTATTCATTCACTAAAGGCTTGATCTCATCTTCCATGAAATTGCGAACCTTTAGCTGAATTTCCCGTTGCTCTTCGGTTAATCGGAGATCCAAATTGTAAAAATCTCCGTCGATGGGAGGGAGGTCATGCTGGCCTTTTTTTCGTTTAGTTTTTAACATTTTCATCAATCCGGCCAGCTGACGGTCGTCTAATTTTCCTAAAGTTTGCATGGCTTCAGCCAGATCTATTTTTTTGTTGATCTGGGCTAATTGATCCACGTCAACCGACTTTAATAGGTTGATCGTGTTTCTAACTTTTTTAAACAAAGACATAGGATTCCCTCTTGGTGAGTTTTAAAATTAGGAATTAAAAGAGCTCCCCGCTGTTAAGGTTTTCCGAAGAAATGATAAAACTCAGGATTAATTATGGAGAATAAAAAAAGCTGCCCGGAGGCAGCTTAATAATTTTTAATATGATTTCTGATTAATTTTTGATAGTAATCGCTTCTTTCACCTTATCTAAATAATCCAGTTTCTCCCAGGTGAATAGTTCTACTTCCTTGGTGATCTTTCCGTTATACGGGCTCTCGAAAACCTTGGTTTCAATACGAGGTTCTTTCCCCATATGTCCGTAAGCCGCAGTTTCGCGGTAGATAGGATTTCTAAGCTTCAATCTGTCTTCAATAGCCGCCGGCCTCATGTCGAAGATCTCGCGAACTTTTTCCGCGATCTGTCCATCGGTAAGCTCAACGTTTTTCTTTCCATAAGTATAAACCGAAATGGAAGTAGGTTCAACCACTCCAATAGCATAGGAAACCTGAACCAGAATTTCCGGAGCTACCCCAGCTGCTACCAGGTTCTTGGCGATATGCCTTGAAGCATAAGCTGCGGAACGGTCAACTTTCGAAGGATCTTTCCCCGAGAAAGCACCACCTCCGTGGGCACCTTTTCCACCATAGGTATCCACGATGATCTTTCGTCCAGTTAACCCGGCATCACCATGCGGCCCGCCGATCACGAACTTCCCGGTTGGATTGATATGGTAAACGATATTGTCATTGAACAGTTTCTGAACATATTCCGGAAGTTGTTCCTTCACCCTTGGAATTAGGATCTCGATGATATCCTTTTTTATTTTTTTTAGCATGGCCTCATCGTCCTTGTCAAAATCATCATGCTGTGTAGAAACTACGATGGCCACGATACGTTGCGGTACATTATCGTCGCTGTATTCTATCGTTACCTGACTCTTGGAATCAGGTCTTAAATAATCGATTTCCTTTCCTTCACGGCGAAGTTTCGCGAGTTCGATCAGGATCTTGTGTGAGATATCCAGCGCCAGTGGCATGTAGTTCTCAGTCTCATTGGTCGCGTAGCCAAACATCATTCCCTGGTCGCCAGCTCCCTGTTCATCTTTTTTACCACGGTCCACCCCCTGGTAAATATCCTGGGACTGCTCGTGAATTAGAGAGATCACCCCGCAGGAATCCCCGCTGAATTTATAGGCGCCTTTGGTGTAACCAATATCGTTGATCACGTCTCGGGCGATGTTCTGAACGTCAAGGTAGGTATTACTTCTCACTTCACCTGCCAATACCACCTGTCCGGTAGTTACCAGCGTTTCGCAGGCTACCTTCGATTCTTCGTCAAAGGCTAGAAAATTGTCTAAAAGAGTGTCACTAATCTGGTCTGCAATCTTATCTGGGTGCCCTTCAGAAACACTTTCTGAAGTAAATAAATAAGCCATTCAATTTCTTTTTTAATTAATACGAATGGAAAAACTTGACGTGAAGAGCTAAGAGAGGTGTGTCTACATTCTGCTTTAGCATTTGCTATACTTTAGAAGTATAAGGGTTGCAATCAGTCAAATCTATCCCTTTCAATAACTTGGCTACAAATGTATAAAAATTCAGTTCATCCCAAATTCTTTTAACGTCATTTTATCCAATTTCGATTCTGGTAATTTTTATGGGGGCGTTGCCCTTCGCTCTTAGCTCGCTCGGGCCGGGCTTTCGCGGCTCGCTTCCCGATTAAAAATCGGGAGAGCTCAAACAACCGCTCAATCCCTAACGCGGTTTCCAGTTTCAGATAAATGGACAAGAAAAAAATGTTGCTTTCAAAACCCCAGTAAAACAAGAGCTTTTAAAACTTTTCCAATTTATTTTTTGCTAAAGGCTTGGATATTAAAAATTTCCGTGCATATCTTTGTAATTCAGAAAACGAAAAAATGATCAGTATAATTTGCAATATGATGTGTATGATGTGGAAGCCTTCCGCAGCGCACTCTATTGCATAAAACTGAAAAGATATAATTGCAAAAAGCCGCTGCCAACCGCAGCGGCTTTTTTTATATCATGATTTTTAAGTTGGAAACCCGAATCAAACGTCAAGCTGAACTTGTTTCAGCTTCTTCAAAGATCCTGAAACGAGTTCAGGATGACAAAAAAGGAAATGAACTAATGAAAACAATTGGCAACCTAATGATGACTATGTGTATGTGCATGATGTGTATGCGTCGTATGAATCGCTATTGCCAAAACTGGAGAATTTAATTAGTTATAAAGTTCAATTCGTTAAGTCCCCCTGGTAATAGCATATCAGGGGGACTTTTTTTTCATCAAAATTCAAAAAGAAAACCTCACAGGTTTTCAAAACCTGTGAGGTTTAAAGAACATTAAAAAATAGAAATCATGAGCACTAAAAATTTTTCAACAAAAGCATTACATGCAGGGCACGATGTAAAACAAAATGGTGGAACCAGGGCAGTACCGCTTTACCAGTCCACTTCTTACGTATTTAATAATTCCGATCATGCCGCTGCGCTATTCTCGCTGGCCGAGCCAGGATTTATTTATACCAGGATCAATAATCCAACCCTGGATATCCTGGAACAACGACTGGCAGCACTGGAGGGCGGGATCGCAGCCGTGGTGACTGCTTCTGGAACTGCAGCCACAAGCACCGCGCTGCTCACCCTTTTAAAAGCAGGTGATCACATAGTTTCTTCAAATAGCCTGTACGGCGGAACTTACAACCTCTTCAAGAATACCTTACCTCGCCTCGGAATCACCACCACCTTCGTAGACCCAACAGATCCAACAAATTTTACCAAAGCAGCAAAAGAAAATACCAGAGTATTCTTTGCTGAATCTGTGGGAAATCCAAAACTGGATGTACTGGATCTAAAAGGAATTTCAAAAGAAGCAAAAGCTTTTAAAGTTCCGTTCATAGTAGATAATACGGTTGCTACTCCTTATCTATTAAACCCTATTGAACATGGCGCCGATATCGTACTGCATTCACTAACGAAATATATCAACGGTAATGGTACCACGCTTGGAGGAGCTATCATCGATGCCGGTAAATTCGACTGGGCCAATGGAAAATTCCCTGAATTCACCGAGCCTTCTCCGGGTTATCACGGACTGGTTTACCACGAAGCTCTTGAAGAAGCAGCATTCATCGCCAAGGTGAGAATTGAAGGATTGAGAGATCACGGTGCGGCACTGAGTCCGTTCAATGCATTCCAGATCATCCAGGGACTGGAAACGTTAAAGATCAGAATTAAAGAACATAGTAAGAATGCACTGACACTGGCCAAATGGCTTCAGGAACAGAAAGAAGTGGAATGGGTGAATTACCCGGGACTAGAAAACAGCAAATATTATGGTCTGGCCAAGGAATATCTTCCAGAAGGTCAAAGCGGACTTGTAACCTTCGGAGTAAAAGGAGGCTATGAAGCTGCGAAAACCGTGGTAGATGAAGCTAAGGTTTTCTCATTGCTGGCCAATATCGGCGATACCAAGTCACTAATTATTCATCCGGCAAGTACGACCCATCAGCAATTGACAGAGGAGGAGCAGGCTTCAACAGGAGTTACTCCAGATCTTATCAGGTTATCGGTTGGATTGGAAGATGTAGAGGATCTGAAGTCGGATCTGAAAGAGGCCTTCGCGCAAATTAAAAAGAGATCATTGGTTTAATGTTGGTTTTTAATCGATCCGGGGAAAGTTGAAAAATGCTTTTCCCGGATTAAACAAAAAGAAATGCTTCAAGAGATTACAATAGAGAACTTTAAAAATTCCGCGGGAACGGTGCAGGATATTCACCTGAGCTACCAGTTTTTCGGAAAAGAACCTACAGAGGCTCCCATCATCCTGGTAAATCACGCCCTAACCGGGAACTCCCTGGTAACTGGCAGCAAAGGCTGGTGGAAGGAACTGATTGGTCAAAATAAATGTATAGATATCAACCATTTTTGTGTGCTGGCTTTTAAT
Source organism: Christiangramia lutea (assembly GCF_022489035.1). Lineage (GTDB taxonomy): Bacteria > Bacteroidota > Bacteroidia > Flavobacteriales > Flavobacteriaceae > Christiangramia > Christiangramia lutea. Next base: position 320,073 of record NZ_JAKVTV010000001.1, on the reverse strand, counting down.
ATTCCTGGTAACGGATTTAAAGGTCACGAAGACCAGTTCTTTGAAAATTATAAGGAATTCAGACTGAGAGATATTGCGGAGATTCAGGCACAGGCCCTGGAAAAGCTGAATATCACTAAACTTTTCGCCATCATAGGCGGAAGTATTGGTGGTGCATTGGCCTGGGAACTGGCAGTTTTGAAGCCCGAGCTGGGTGAGAATATCATTCCCATCGCCTGTGATTATAAATCTACAGACTGGCTGGTGGCGAATTGCAGGATCCAGGATCATATTCTGAATAATTCCTCCAACCCGGTGCACGATGCGAGAATGCATGCCATGACCTTTTACCGAACCCCACAATCGCTTGCACAGAAATTCGAGGGTAAAAGGAACAGGGAAAACCAGGCATTTGAAGTGGAAAACTGGTTGTTACATCATGGGGAAAAGCTTAAGAACAGGTTCACACTTCCTTCTTATAAACTGATGAACCACCTGCTTACCACTATTGATATTAGCGATGGTACAGGAAATCACCTGGAAGCAGCCAGCAGGATCAAAGGAGATATTCATATAGTCACGGTTAATTCAGACCTGTTTTTCCTGGCAGAGGAGAACTGGAACTCTTACGTGGAACTTTCCTTATTAAAGAATAATATCAGCATCCATGAGATCAGGTCTATTCACGGGCATGATGCCTTTTTAATCGAGACAGACCAGTTAAATAGATTTTTAAAACCAATATTTCAATCAACTATACAAGCAAATGAAAACAATACATCTCGCACTGTTTGGGCCGGGTAAGGTAGGCAGCAAATTACTGGAACAACTAGCCTCTTCAGAAGAACATTTAAAAGAATCTTCCGGCCTCATCCTGAAATTGGTCCTGGTGGCAGATTCTTCGCATGCGCTTTTGAATCCTAAAGGGATAAAGTCTGATTGGGATAGCGATTTTAAAAGCAGTTCAAAGAAATATTCTTTTTCCGAAGTCGAGGATTATTTCAATAAGCATCAGTTTAAAAACCTCGTTTCCATAGACACTACGGCAAGCATCGATTTTCCGCATAAATATTTCGACCTGGTGAATGCCGGGAGCCATATTATCGCGGCAAATAAAGTGGCAAATACACTGTCTTTAGAGTTTTATGAGAGGTTGAGAAAAGTGTTGAAGAAGAACAATAAGAATTTTGTTTATGAAACCAATGTGGGGGCGGGTCTTCCCATAGTAGAAACCTTAAGGAATCTTCATCTTTCTGGAGAGAAGGTCACCAGGATAAGAGGGGTGTTCTCTGGTTCGCTAAGTTATATTTTCAATACGTTTTCAAGCGAACAAAAGGAATTTTCCAAAGTCCTGGAAGAAGCCGGAGTTCTTGGCTATACTGAACCTGATGCACGTATCGACCTTAGCGGAAAGGACGTGGGAAGAAAATTGCTCATCCTGGCCAGGGAAATACAGTTGAAAAAGGAATTCGAGGAAGTGAAAATCGAATCGCTGATTCCCCATCAGTTGAACGGCGATACCACGCTGGAAGAATTCAATTCAAGGATTTCCGAATTAAATGGACACTTTGAAAAATATAAATCAAAACAGTTAAAAGATGAAGTGCTTAGATATATTGGAGAACTGGATGTGGAAAAGGGCAGCCTGGAGGCAAAACTGATCAGGGAACCGAAGGCTTCTGCACTGGGCCAGATCGAGGGAGCCGATAATATTTTTGAAATCTATACCGAATCCTATAAAGATCAGCCATTAGTGATTCGCGGTGCAGGAGCGGGAGCAGAGGTAACCGCCAGAGGAGTATTTGGCGATATTTTAAAAATATCGGAACGATTAAACTAGAATAAAATGGAAAACCTACAAGCCATAGCAACCGAGAAAAGTGACTGTAATGGTCATTATCAGGAGAATTTTGAAACGATAGCAGTGAGAACTCAAAGTGAAAGAACGCAATTTCAGGAGCATTCGGTGCCTTTGTATCTAACTTCAAGTTATTTATTTGAAGATTCAGAAGATATGAGGGCGAGTTTTGCCGAAGAGAAAGAGCGTAATATTTACAGCCGTTTCACCAATCCTAATACTTCAGAATTCGTTGATAAGATCGTTAAAATGGAAGGTGCTGAAGCCGGGTATGCCTTTGCCACAGGAATGGCAGCGGTATTTTCCACGCTGGCAGCATTGCTAAATAGTGGAGATCATATTGTCGCGGCAAGATCTGTCTTTGGTTCTACGCATGGCTTGTTTACCAAATATTTTCCGAAGTGGAATATTTCACATTCCTATTTTGATGTAAATGAACCGGAAACCATTGAAAGTTATATAAAACCTGAAACCAAGGTGCTTTTTGCGGAGTCTCCAACAAACCCGGGAGTTGATATCCTTGACCTTGAACATCTCGGTGAAATTACAAAAAAGCATAATCTCATTTTGATTATTGACAACTGTTTTGCCACACCCTATATCCAGAATCCAATTAAATTCGGAGCTGACCTGGTAATCCATTCGGCTACCAAATTGATCGACGGTCAGGGAAGAGTGCTTGGTGGTGTTACGGTTGGGAGAGAAGACCTGGTAAGGGAAATTTATTTGTTCAGTAGAAATACGGGGCCGGCGCTTTCCCCATTTAACGCCTGGGTACTTTCGAAAAGTCTGGAAACTTTATCAGTTCGCCTGGAAAAACATTGCGTAAATGCGCTGAAAGTGGCTGATTACCTGGAAGGAATTGAACAGGCCCAGAATGTGAAATATCCTTTCCTAAAATCGCATCCACAATATGAAGTGGCGAAAAAACAAATGAGATTGGGGGGTAATGTGGTTGCTTTTGAGATCAAAGGTGGAATAGAAGCGGGTCGCAGGTTCATCGATAATCTGAAGCTTTGCTCCAGATCGGCCAACCTGGGAGATACCCGAACAATTGTGACGCATCCTGCTTCTACTACTCATAGTAAGCTGAGCGAGAACGAGCGTCTTGAAGCGGGGATTAGTGACGGACTGGTAAGGATCTCAGTAGGACTGGAATATGTTGATGATATAATTAAGGATTTAAAAAACGCATTGAATAATTAGGGAAGGTAAAGGCAAAATATTTTTATATTCGTCTCATGCTTTCCAAAAAGACCAAGTACGGAATTAAGGCACTGGCCTATATCGCCAGGAAAAAGGACAGGAAACCGGTCCAGGCTTCAGAAATATCTGAAAGTGAGAATATTTCTCAGAAGTTTCTTGAAAGCATTATGCTGGAATTGAGAAAATCGGGTTTCCTCGGTTCAAAAAAAGGTAAGGGCGGAGGCTATTATCTTATTAAAGAACCTGGTGAAATAAGGATGACCGCGGTGATTCGGGTCCTGGAAGGTCCCATTGCGATGGTGCCTTGTGTGAGCCTTAATTACTATGAAAAATGTGATGATTGCCCAGATGAGAAGACCTGTTCAGTTCATAAGCTAATGATACAGGTTAGGGACGCTTCACTAGATGTACTTGGTGAAAACACTTTAGAAGATATTGCCTTTACGCAGTAGTCAATTGTGTTAAAATAGGATTTTTATTATAGAAATAATTGGTGTTTAAACGCACGAAGTCTAGTTTTGCTTAAAACCTAGTAAACCGATAGGATTATAGTTTTATGGAAGCGACTTTGGAAAATAGAGGTATTATGAGAAAGTATTCAGCAAAGGAGTTAAAAGCTCTAAACAGCCAGCTAAAGGGGATAGACCCTTCAGAAGTAATAAGATGGGTGTTGGTAAATAGCAAAAAACCGGTGATTACCACGAATTTCCGCCCTTATGAAGCGGCGATATTACATGCGGTGGTAAGTGAGAAACCAGATACTACTGTGGTATGGTGCGATACGGGATATAATACTCCTCAAACTTACAAACATGCCGATGCGGTTATCAGGCAATTGGGTCTAAACGTAAAATTGTATACCCCTAAACAAACCGCGGCTTATCGCGATGCGCTCAATGGAGGTATTCCGGATGTGAACAGTCCTCAACATGAGGAATTCACCCGGCAGGTGAAATTAGAACCTTTTCAAAGAGCCATGGCTCAACAACAGCCTGATGTATGGTTTACTAATTTAAGAAAGGGCCAGACTGCATTCCGGGACAGTATCGATATCCTGAGTTATAGCAAAGATGGATTGCTAAAAGTAAGTCCATTTTATCACTGGACAGATGAGAAACTAGATGATTATTTGAAGAAATATGATCTGCCCAATGAATTCAAGTATTTCGACCCTACCAAGGTTTTGTCCAACAGGGAATGTGGTTTACACGCTTAAACGGAATTAACTGATGTTACGAATTTCGATGAATACGATTTGTTATATGTGTATGTGCTATTCGCCTCACACTTAGAAGCCTATTTTATAAACTGAATTATAAAAAGTCCTTTTAAGTGTAAACCTAAAAGGACTTTTTTCATTTAAGATGTTTTAAATATTGAAAAGACCCTGAAACAAGTTCAGGGTGACAAATCCCAGAAAAGCCGTCATGCTGAACTTGTTTCAGCATCTCATAAGAAGCAGATTAAATATTAAAGGAGAAGAATTTAAAAAACAAGATCATGCAAAGTTTTAGAACCGAAATTGAAAATCCCATTGTCGAACAGGACATTCTGGATTTAGAAAAGAAGATAAGGTTGTTCCGGGAAGGAAAGGCTGATGAAGAGAAATTCCGGAGCCTGCGTCTTGCACGTGGAGTTTACGGACAAAGACAATCGGGTGTTCAAATGGTTCGAATAAAACTGCCGTTTGGAAAAGTAACCTCAGAACAGCTACATCGAATTGCCGATGTATCTGATGAATATTCCAAAGGGCGATTGCATATCACTACGAGGCAGGATATACAGATCCATTACGTGAGTCTGGACCGTACTCCTGAACTCTGGGCACAGCTCGAAAAAGATGATGTTACCCTTAGGGAGGCCTGCGGAAATACGGTAAGAAATATTACCGCTTCTCCAACCGCGGGTATAGATCCAAACGAACCGTTTGATGTTTCGCCTTATGCGCATGCTGCATTTCAATTCTTTCTACGGAACCCTATTTGCCAGGAAATGGGAAGGAAATTCAAAATGTCTTTTTCCTCTTCAGATGAGGATACAGCTTTAAGCTATATCCATGATCTTGGTTTTATCGCAAAACTGAAGGATGGCAAACGCGGTTTTAAAGTGATGCTTGGTGGTGGACTTGGTTCCCAGCCAAGACATGCTGACGAGCTTTATGATTTTCTTCCAGCCGAAGAGATCATTCCGCTAATTGAAGGTGTACTTCGCGTTTTTGATCGTCATGGCGAACGTGCAAAACGATTAAAAGCAAGAATGAAGTTCCTGATCAAGGATATCGGGAAAGATGCCTTTATGGAACTGGTGGAAGCACAGAAAACGGCTTTGTCTCAGAAACAGCCAAAATTCGAAATTGAGAAATTTGAAGCCGCTCCTCCATTACAGGACGTTGAAGTTCCTTCTGTAGAAATCGATGATCAGAAAGATTTCGAAACCTGGAAGCAAACCAATGTATTTGAACAGAAGCAGGAAGGTTTATATGCTATTGGAATCCGGGTTCCGTTAGGTGATTTTTATACCGGTGGCGCCCGGAAGCTGGCAGATCTGGTGAAAAAATATGCTGGTAATGAACTAAGGTTAACCCTAAGACAGGATATTTTGATACGACATGTAAGGGAAGATTTTCTGCCATTCTTTTATTCGGAATTAAAAAAACTGGGCTATGCTGAAACCGGTTATAACAAAACAGTGGATATCACCGCATGCCCGGGAACCGATACCTGTAATCTTGGAATCGCCAGCAGCACCGGAATTGCAGATGTTCTGGAAGATGTTTTAAAAGAAGAATACCCGCAATTCACGAACGGAAAGGATATTACTATAAAGATCAGCGGATGTATGAATGCCTGCGGTCAGCATAATATGGCTGAAATTGGATTCCAGGGAATGTCTATCAAAGTTGGAAAAACTGTGGCTCCGGCACTTCAGGTATTGCTTGGCGGTGGAACAATAGGAAACGGACAGGGAAGATTCGCAGACAAAGTAGTGAAAGTACCTAGTAAAAGAGGACCTGAGGCACTGAGAGTCTTACTGAACGATTTTGAATCGAATTCAGAAGCAGATGAAAAATTCGCGGAATATTACGACCGCAAGGAAAAAACTTATTTCTATGATTTGCTGAAAGACCTGGCAGATACTTCCAATCTTAGAGAGAATGATTTTGTGGACTGGGGCCATGAATCGCCATATATCAAGGCAGTTGGTGTAGGCGAATGTGCAGGAGTGGTGATCGATTTGATTGCGACGCTCTTATTCGAAAGTGAAGAAAAAATCGATAATGCAAGATCTGCACTGGAGAGAAAGGATTGGGCCGACAGTATTTATCATTCCTATACTTCAATTGTGAACTCAGCCAAAGCTTTGCTGCTTTCAGAAGATGTGAAAACAAATACACAGGCTGGTATCATTGCACAATTTGATGAGCTTTTTGTAGAAACCGGAAAGATCGAGTTATCGACTACTTTCAAGGAATTCGCTTATCAACTGAACGAAAATGAGCCTACGGAGGCTTTCTCAAATAAATATTTAGAGGACGCGCATTTGTTCCTGAAGAGGGTGGATGCATTTAGAACAAAGGAGGTACAAAATGTATAATTCACCAAAATTAAGCGTAGTTGGAGCAGGACCGGGCGATCCGGAATTGATCACCGTAAAGGCTTTGAATACTTTGAAGTCTGCCAAAGTGGTATTATATGACGCGCTTATAAATCGGGATCTGCTGGAATATGCGCCACAAGCGGAACATATTTTTGTCGGAAAACGAAAGGACAAGCATCGTTTTTCGCAGGACGAGATCAATGAGCTTATTGTAAAATATGCTCTGGAAAGAGGCCACGTAGTAAGACTCAAGGGTGGTGATCCATTTATTTTCGGGAGAGGATCAGAAGAGATCAACTTTGCCAGAAAGAACGGACTGGAGACAGCAGTAGTTTCAGGAATTACCTCTTCGATCGCGGTACCCGCAAATGTTGGCATCCCACTTACGCAAAGAGGAACTTCGGAGAGTTTCTGGGTAATTACAGGAACCACGTCTCAGAAAAATTTATCAAATGACGTTCGTCTGGCGGCTCAATCTACAGCAACGGTTGTGATATTAATGGGAATGGGAAAACTCCCTGAAATTGTTGAGGTTTTTAAAGGCTTCGGGAAACAGGATATTCCGGTGGGAATTATTCAGAATGGAACCACCGTAAATGAAAGATCAGGTTTTGGAACGATCAAATCTATTGAAAAGGTCGTTTCAGAAAAACAACTGGGAGCTCCGGCAATTATAGTAATTGGTGAAGTGGTAAAAGAAGCGAATGCTTTGCAGAAAGTTTTTCAGAATGTGAAAAGTATTCCTAAGCAATCAAAATTTATTAATGCAGGAGCGGCTTAAAAAAAACCTGTGAGGTTTTCAAAACCTCACAGGTTTGAAACAAGAAAAAAATGGAAGAAAGAAACGAACTATACCCGGTTTTTCTAAAGGTCAATAAACTGAACATTCTGGTGGTTGGGGGAGGAAATGTGGGACACGAAAAACTTCATTTTCTGTTCAAATCGAGCCCGAATGCACAGGTTGAGATCGTAGCAAAATGGTTTTTACCGGAAACGGAGGAACTGGCAAAGAAACACGGCGCGAAATTGATCAAAGGCAGGTATAAAAGAAAATATCTGCGAAAAAAACATTTCGTGATCGCCGCAACCAACGATGCGAAGCTTAATAAACGGGTTCACCGCCACGCCAAAAAGAGTTTTTTACTGGCAAATATCGCTGATACGCCTGAACTCTGTGATTTCTACATGGGCGGAATTGTGAATAAAGGCCATGTAAAAATCGCGATTTCAACCAACGGGAAGTCGCCAACCACGGCAAAGCGGTTACGGCAGTTTTTCGAGGAGGTGATCCCTGAGAATGTGAGCCAGATGATCGAAAATTTAAATGAATATAGAAAGTCCATTAAAGGTGATTTTGAAGCCAAAGTGGAACAGATGAATACAATAACAGAATCCTTAATCGTAAAAAAAGAGAGTGATGATTAAAACAGATATCCTGATAATCGGGGCCGGACCAACCGGATTGTTTACCGTTTTTGAAGCGGGATTATTAAAGCTGAAAACGCATTTGATAGATGCGCTTCCACAACCTGGTGGACAATGTTCAGAAATTTATCCAAAAAAACCCATTTATGATATTCCGGCTTTTCCGGAGATCCTGGCGGGAGATCTGGTGAAAAATCTCATGGAACAGATCAAGCCTTTCGAACCCGGATTCACTCTTGGGGAACGTGCGGAAACTCTGGAAAAACTTGATGACGGGACCTTTATTGTGACCACCAACAAAGGAATTCAGCATCATGCACCTGTAGTAGCAATTGCCGGTGGACTTGGATCTTTTGAACCTAGAAAACCACCTATTGCCAATATTTCAGACTTTGAGGATAAAGGGGTTTCATATTTTATTAAAGATCCTGAAGTGTATCGCGGTCGAAAAGTAGTTATTGCCGGTGGTGGAGATTCCGCTTTAGACTGGGCTATTTATTTATCTGATGTGGCTTCAGAAGTTGCCCTGGTGCACAGAAGAGAAGAATTCCGAGGAGCGCTGGATTCCGTAGAAAGAGTTTCAGAACTGGCGAAACTTGGAAAAATTGAAATGATCACGAATGCCGAAGTAGTTGGCTTAAGAGGAGAAGATGAGCTTGAGCATTTGGTAATCCGTCATAAAGACAAGGCCCGCGGAGAAGAGTTCAGGAAGGTAGATGATTTTATTCCGCTATTTGGATTATCACCAAAATTAGGACCTATTGGAAGCTGGGGGCTTGAAATTGAAAAGAATGCCATTAAAGTTGATAATTCTTATGATTATCAAACTAACATTCCCGGGGTTTACGCGATTGGCGACGTAAATACTTACAAAGGAAAACTGAAATTGATCCTTTCCGGTTTTCATGAGGCGGCGATCATGTGTCAGAGTGCTTATCAACGAATTTATCCGGATAAGAAATATGTATTGAAATACACTACAGTTGGCGGAGTGGAAGGATTTGACGGCACGAAGAAAGAAGCTAAAAGAGAAGTCGTTCAGAGTATCAGTGTTTAGAAGGTCATCCTGAACTTGGTTCAGGATCTCAAGTAGAGAAGCTGAAATCGAAGATTCAACGAAGTTAAACAAGTTCAGGATGACCATTTAAAAAGATTTACGGATGGGTAACCTTTGTTACCCGCCAGAAATGCGAGAATTTCTATCTTTGATGAAAATTTGAAAAAATGAAGATCAGCCTTAAAAGAATCAACGATAATTACCTTTTTGAAACTATAAACGAACGCGGGAATATTGTTCTTTTAGACAATAAAACCGATGAGGAACCAAAAGGGGCCAGTCCTATGGATATGTTGCTTCGGGGGATCGCCGGTTGCAGTAGCATCGATATCGTGATGATTCTTAGAAAACAGAATCATGAGCTGGAAGATCTTCGGGTAGAGGTAGACGGTTATCGTGAAGATGGCAATATTCCGAATGTATTTAAGAAAATTCACCTAGACTTTATTCTGAAAGGAGATATTCCGCCAGCCAAAGTGGAAAGAGCGGTAAAATTATCGATGGATAAGTATTGCTCGGTTTCTAAAATGCTCGAAAAAGCAGCTGAGATAAGCTATTCTATCACCCTCAACGGGGAGAAGGTTTTATAGAAATTTTTCTTAAATCCTTGCATTTAGGAGCAGCATAGCTATATTTGCGCAATAAGTTCATTGTTTACAACTTTCGTTATCAAGAAAGGTTGAGGGATTAGACCCTGTGAAACCTTAGCAACCCTCCTTTGGAGAAGGTGCTACATTCTACTGCGCCCTGGCGTGGATAGATAACATTAGACTTCATTTTTGTCTTCCTTTTTTGATAGCGATTTATTTACAAGATCATGTCAAAAATTGAAGAGTTACTCTCACAAAAAATATTAATATTAGATGGTGCCATGGGGACCATGCTTCAGGAATATAAATTTTCTGAAGAGGATTTCCGCGGAAAACGTTTTGCCGACTGGCCGGTTTCTCTAAAAGGGAATAACGACCTGCTGTCTATTACGCAGCCCGAAGCCATTGCCACTATTCATCGTAAATATTTCGAAGCCGGAGCCGATATTGTGGAAACCAATACTTTCTCCGGAACTACCATTGCTATGGCCGATTATCAAATGGAAGAGCTCGTTTATGAGTTGAATTATGAGTCGGCCAGGATCGCCAAAAAAGTTGCTGAAGAAGTTACAGCTGAAGATCCTGAAAAGCCAAGATTCGTTGCCGGGGCAATGGGACCTACCAACAAAACGGCCAGTATGAGCCCTGACGTGAATGATCCCGGTTTTCGTGCCATTTCATTTGAAGAATTGAAAGTGGCTTACAAGCAGCAGGCAAAAGCATTGATAGATGGTGGAGTAGATGTACTTTTAGTAGAAACGGTATTTGATACCCTGAATGCCAAGGCAGCACTTTTTGCAATTGACGAATTGAAGGAAGAATTGAATGTTGATATTCCGGTAATGGTAAGCGGAACGATTACCGATGCTTCCGGAAGAACGCTTTCCGGCCAGACCGCCGAAGCTTTTTTGATCTCGATTTCTCATATTCCTCTTTTAAGCATTGGTTTTAACTGCGCTTTGGGAGCCAAACAATTGACTCCCCACCTGGAAGCAGTAGCCAGAAATACCGAATTTGGTGTTTCAGCCTATCCCAACGCCGGACTCCCGAATGCCTTTGGTGAATACGATCAGGATGCTCAGGAGATGTCCAATCAAATCAAGGAATATCTGGAAAAAGGCCTGGTAAATATCCTGGGCGGTTGCTGCGGAACCACTCCATCTCACATACAAGCGATCGCGGAAATTGCCAAAGAGTATAAACCGCGTGAAATTAAATTTCAACGTCATGCTGAACTCGTTTCAGCATCTCAAACAACCAATAATTAAGAATTATAAAAAGGAGACTCTGAATCTCCCGAATTTTCGGGACAAGGTGACGAAAAATATAGAATATGAGTACAGCAAGTACAGATATAGTTGATAAGCAAAAGGAGATCAGACCCTTAAAATTATCTGGACTGGAACCTCTGGTGATCACTCCTGAAAGCAATTTCATAAATGTTGGGGAACGAACCAACGTGGCCGGCTCCCGCAAATTTTTGCGATTGATCAAGGAGGAGAAATATGATGAGGCTCTTGAAGTTGCCAGGGAACAGGTAGAAAATGGAGCGCAGATCATTGATGTGAATATGGATGACGGCCTTATTGAAGGCAAGGAAGCCATGGTTAAATTCCTGAATCTCGTAGTGGCAGAACCTGATATTGCCAGGGTTCCTATCATGATAGATAGTTCCAAATGGGAAATTATTGAAGCTGGTCTGCAAGTGGTGCAGGGAAAATGTGTAGTGAATTCTATCAGTTTAAAGGAAGGGGAAGAAGAATTTATAAGTCATGCGAAAAAGATCAGGCGTTATGGAGCGGCTGTGATCGTAATGGCATTTGATGAGGTTGGCCAGGCAGATAATTATGAGAGACGAATTGAGATCGCAAAAAGGTCTTATGATATTTTGGTCAATCAAGTGAAATTCCCTCCTGAGGATATCATTTTTGACCTTAATATTTTTCCGGTTGGTACAGGAATGGACGAGCATAGGAGAAATGCGATAGATTTTATTGAAGGAACACGTTGGGTAAAAGAGAATCTACCGCATTGTAGTATTAGCGGTGGTGTAAGCAATGTTTCCTTTTCTTTCAGAGGAAATAATCCGGTACGGGAAGCTATGCATTCCGTATTCCTCTTTCATGCCATCAAAGCAGGGATGAACATTGGGATCGTGAATCCTTCCATGCTGGAAGTTTATGATGAGATCCCGAAAGATCTGCTGGAGCATGTGGAAGATGTGATCCTGGATCGTCGTGATGACGCTACCGAGCGTTTACTGGCTTTTGCAGAAAATGTTGTAGGGACTAAAAAAGAAAATAAAGTTGATCTATCCTGGAGGGAAAATCAGTTGCAGGAAAGGATCACCCATGCACTTGTAAAAGGAATCGACGCCTATATTCTGGAAGATATCGAGCAGGCCCGTATAGAATCTGAAAAACCGCTGGATGTGATCGAAGGTCCGCTTATGATAGGAATGAACGTGGTTGGTGATCTCTTTGGAAGCGGGAAAATGTTCCTGCCACAGGTGGTGAAGTCGGCAAGGGTAATGAAAAAGGCCGTGGCACATTTGTTACCATATATCGAAGCTGATAAATCGAATAAAAGACAATCGGCAGGGAAAGTATTGATGGCCACAGTAAAAGGTGATGTGCATGATATTGGTAAAAATATCGTGAGCGTAGTACTTGGATGTAATAATTATGAGATCATTGACCTTGGGGTGATGGTGCCGCCGGAAAAGATCATTGAAACTGCCAAAAAAGAGAATGTGGATGTGATAGGCCTTAGCGGACTAATTACTCCGTCATTGGATGAGATGGTTTTCCTGGCCAAGGAAATGCAGCGTCAGGATTTTTCTGTTCCCCTTTTAATTGGTGGCGCAACCACTTCCAAAGCACATACGGCGGTGAAGATCGATCCGCAATATAAACATGCGGTGGCGCATGTAAATGATGCATCCCGGGCGGTAACCGTAGTTGGTGATCTTTTAAAGGAAAGCACCAGGGAGAAATATAAGAACGAGCTAAAGGTTCAGTATGACGAATTCCGAAAGAATTTTGGAAAAAGAAGTAAGATCAAGTCTTTCCTGAGTATCGAGGAAGCCCGGAAAAATAAATTTCAGATCGATTGGAAAAATACACAGATCACTAGGCCTGCTGAATTAGGAATCCAGGTGATCGAGGATTTTGACCTGAATAAACTGGTTGATTATATAGACTGGAGTCCGTTTTTTAGAAGCTGGGATCTGCATGGCAGATATCCGGATATTCTGAAGGACGAGAACGTAGGCGAGCAGGCACAGATCTTATTTGACGATGCACAGGTTTTACTTCAGCGAATTCTGGATGAAAAGTTACTGAAGGCGAAAGCGATCTTTGGATTGTTCGAAGCAAATACGATCAATCATGATGATATCGAAGTAAAATATCAGGTAGAATCTACGGAGAAAACAGCGATTTTCAGGACACTTAGGCAGCAACTAAAGAAACACGACGATCAGCCCAATTTTGCCCTTTCAGATTTTATTGCACCAAAAGAAACCGGCATCCAGGATCATATAGGTTGTTTTTGCGTGACTACCGGATTTGGAACCCAGGAATTGGCAGCGAAATTTGAGAAAAATCATGACGATTATAATTCAATTATGATCAAAGCGCTTGCCGATCGTCTGGCAGAAGCTTTTGCTGAATTTCTTCATAAGGAGGTGAGAACGCAACATTGGGGTTATGCTTCAGATGAAAGTTTGAGTAATGAAGAGTTGATTAAGGAAGCCTACAAAGGAATTCGTCCGGCTCCAGGTTATCCGGCCTGTCCAGATCATCTGGAAAAATTGACCATTTGGGATATTCTTAAAGTAAAAGAAAGAATAGGAGTAGAGCTTACCGAAAGCCTGGCCATGTGGCCAGCCGCCAGTGTAAGTGGTTATTATTTTGCGAATCCGGAAGCCAGGTATTTCGGACTTGGAAAAATAAAGGAAGACCAGGTAAAGGATTATGCGGAACGAAAGGATATCAGTTTGGAGAAGGCTGAGAAATGGCTGAATCCGAATATTGCAGATTAGAATCGAAAAATTGAGACCTCACAGGTTTTCAAAACCTGTGAGGTCTGTTAATACCGCGTTAGGGATTGCAGCGGCATCCCCCGATCTAAATCGGGGATACAGCGGAAAGCCCGGCCCGCAGGGCAACGCCCAGATAAAAAGATAGAATTTAAAAAATGAAAGTTACAGAGCACATCGAAAAAGCAAATGGGAGAACACTGTTTTCCTTCGAGATCATCCCGCCCAAAAAAGGAAAGAATATCCAGGAACTTTATGATAATATAGATCCTTTGATGGAATTCAATCCTCCGTTTATAGATGTGACCACCTCACGTGAGGAATATGTGTATGTAGACCGGGACGGACTCCTGGATAGAAAGATCACCAGGATGAGGCCCGGCACCGTAGGTATTTGCGCTGCCATTAAGCATAAATACAATGTAGATACGGTTCCGCACGTGCTCTGTGGAGGCTTCTCTAAAGAGGAGACGGAATATCTGCTGGTAGACTGTCATTATTTAGGAATTGAAAATGTCATGGCTCTGCGTGGTGACGCCATGAGTCATCAAAAATATTTTGAACCTTCCAATGGTGGTCACCATTACGCCTGTGACCTGGTAAAGCAAATTCAGGACCTAAACAAGGGTAAATATTTACATGATGTGATCGAAGCCGATGATAAAGCAGATTTTTGTGTAGGTGTGGCTGGATATCCAGAAAAACATATTGAAGCCCCATCTTTAAAGTCTGATCTCAAAAGACTAAAGGAGAAAGTAGAGGCCGGGGCAAACTATGTGGTTACACAAATGTTCTTTGATAATTCCAAATACTTTGCCTTTGTTGAAGCAGCTCGCCAGGCTGGTATCAATGTACCCATAATACCGGGAATTAAACCTATTGCCATTTCCAGACACCTACAAATGTTACCTCAGGTTTTTAAGATTGACCTACCTGAATCTTTAATTTCCGAAGTTGAAAAATGTAAAAACAATAAAGAAGTAAGACAGGTAGGAATAGAATGGTGTATTCAGCAATCTAAAGAATTAATGGAGGGAGGGGCTCCGGTACTTCATTATTACTCCATGGGGAAAAGCAGCAATATCGAGAAGATCGCCAGGAAGGTATTTTAATTTTATTCAAGACTGAAAACTTCCAGCCATTATTTTCGTAAATATGTTAGATTTGCTAGCCTATGACGAGAATTGCCCCATTCCTGCTGCTTCTTTGCAGTTTTATTTCCTTTGGTCAGGATGAGAAACCAGAAAAATATTATTCATTTGATGCGAATTATTTTTATGGTACTATCATGGAACACAATCCTGATATAGCTCACCTGATCACAGACCATCCCAACGGATTCCTTTTAAGCTTCAACCGGAAGACGTATGGACTGGAAAAATGGGAAAGCAGGTATAATTATCCAGATTTTGGATATTCTTTCATTTACCAAAATATGAAGAATACCTATCTGGGTGAGAATTATTCTGTTTATGGGCATTTCAGTTTTTATGCCCTGAAAAGGTTACTGATGTTCAGGATAGGGCAGGGAATTGCCTATACCACCAATCCTTATGACCCCGATACCAATTTTATCAATAATGCCTATGGAACCCGGCTTTTAAGTTCAACTTACTTAATGGGCAATATTAAAAAAGAGAACATAATCGGAGGCCTGGGGGTAAATGCTGGGGTTACCATCATTCATTATTCGAACGCAGATACGGGTTCGCCAAATCATAGCACCAATACGTTCACCTTAAACTTTGGTTTAAATTATATTTTGGATCATAATAATCAACCAGATTATATCCCTCGGGGTGAAAAAGAGAAATATACCGAGCCATTTCATTATAACTTTTCTGTAAGAAGCGGATTCAATACCTCAGGAGTCGTAGGTTCACCAAGGCTACCATTTCTCACAATCTCTGCCTATGCAGATAAGGTTTTGAATAGGAAAAGTACCTTGCAAGGAGGTGCAGAGCTATTCTTTTCCAGATCACTGGAGGAATTTATAGATTATAAAGCGGCAGCATTTCCGCAACAGGGGGGTACCGGGGAGGAAGATGCCAAACGTGTAGGTATTTTTGTGGGACATCAGCTTACATTTAATAAAATGTCGCTTATTACCCAACTGGGATATTATGTTTATTATCCATACTCCGAATATGTAGAGCAGGTATATAACCGGGTTGGGCTTCAGAGGAAGATTAGTGAAAACTGGTGGGGCTCGGTAACAGTAAGGTCACACGGAGCGAATGCGGAAGCAGTTGAATTTTCATTAGGATATAGATTATGAGGAAGCTAATTATTATAGTGACGATTTTAGGGTTTTTTGGATGTGATTCTGAAGATGCTGGTAATTGTATTCAGACTGCCGGAACCATTATTCAGAAAGAAATAGAAGTAGAGGAGTTTTCCGGGATCGTTCTTAATGACAAGATTAAGCTTTTTATTGAACAGGGACCGGAACAAAAAATACTAGTAGAAAGTGGCGAAAATCTCCTGAATGAAATTAGTATTGCAGTTAATGATGGGCAGCTAATCCTTCAGAACGAGAACCGCTGTAATTTTTTCAGGGAATACGGAATCACCAAAGTATATGTAACTGTTCCAGATCTTACCTATTTGCGTCATGCCGGGAATATTCCATTGGAAAGTATCGGGACTTTAAATTTTGAAGAACTATGGCTGGTGTCTGAAAACCAGGCCAGGGATCCCGAGATTCATACCAACGGAGATTTTAGGTTGGATTTAAATGTGCAAAACCTTCGTATTACCAGTGATAATTATTCACATTTCTTTCTTTCGGGAAAAGTTGAGAATTTCAATGGATTTTTTGCCGCAGGGGATAGTCGTTTGGAAGCACGAGATTTGATCGTTCAACATTATGATCTTTTTCACAGAGGAACCAATAAATTGATCGTGAATCCTCAACAAAGTTTAAAGGGAGATATTTTTAGTTATGGAGATATCATATCGGTGAACCGGCCGCCTGAGGTGGATATCGAGGAACATTTTAAAGGAAAACTTATTTTTGAATGAGTCTAGGTTTTGGAAATTTACTTCAACGTCAAGCTGAACTTGGTTCAGCTTCTAATTACAAAGATGCTGAAGTAAATTCAGCATGACTTTCTTTTTTTACCTAGGTTTATCTAGTGGAGGTCAATTCAGCAAAAAGGCTTTCCAGGTTTTTGGTTTTCTGATTGAGCTGAAGTGTTTTCAATCCATTATCGTGGGCGAAATCAAAAACAGCAGGGCGCATATCTTTTTTTGAATCGAAAACCAGTTCATAGGAGAATCCGCCGGTATTTTTTGCCGAAACCAGATTTGGAATTTCCTGAAGGGCGATCTCCTCGATGCGGTAATCGAATTCTACGAAAATCACCTGTTCATTCTCCTCGCGAAGGTCTTTAAGCTTTCTATCGGCAACAATTTTACCTTTATTTATGATGATAACACGGTCACAGATCGCCTCTACTTCCTGCATAATATGGGTAGAAAGAAATACCGTCTTACCGGGTCGTCCATCAGGTTGATCTTTTCCAATATTCCTGATTAGGGACCTTATTTCCACCAGTTGATTCGGATCAAGCCCCGTGGTGGGTTCATCAAGGATCAATACCGCCGGATCATGCAAAAGTGCTGCAGCTAGTCCAACGCGTTGGCGATAACCTTTGGAAAGCTGGTCTATCTTTTTATTTGCTTCAGGGCTAAGACCGGTAAGTTTGATGACTTCTTCTACTCTGGACTTATTCATTTTATATACCGAAGCATTGAATCTTAGATATTCTCTAACGAACATTTCAGTATATAGAGGGTTATGCTCGGGCAGGTAGCCTATCTGTGCCTGAATTTCAGCAATCTGATTGGTCAGGTTAAACCCACTAACTTCAGCAGTTCCTTCATCGGGCTGAAGATAACCGGTGAGTATTTTCATCAAGGTAGATTTACCTGCACCGTTTGGTCCCAGGAACCCAACGATCTCACCCGGAGAAATTTTAAAACTAACTTCATCCAGTGCTTTCTGGCTTCCGAAGTGCTTAGATATGTTATTAACTGATATAGACATAAGCTCAATTTCAAAATTAGGAATAATTAATCAGGCAGGTCACTGAAAATAATTCAAAATTTCAACGGATTAGATGTAGGATAAATTGTATTCAATATTAAAACCTCTGGTATTTTCTGAATTTCAAAAAAATATAAATTTTGAAGATAAAATATTTTGAAAATAAAATTTAAACACTACTTTAGTCATTCATTAATTATCGAAATGACAAGCTTAATCAACTGGAACGCATTCTATTATTTTTATTTCTATACCAGAGATAGGATCGGGAATGCTATATGATTAACTAAACATAAAATTATATAAAAGTCTCGATCTAAGATCGGGACTTTTTTTATTGATAGCTATATGAATAAAAAAGTCGGAATTCAGGGTATTAAAGGTTCTTTCCATCATCTGGTAGCGATGGATTACTACCATAGAGGCATAGATGTGATGGAACATATGTCTTTCCATGAACTGGCCCAGAAGCTTGCCGCGAAAGAAACCGATGTAGCGGTTATGGCTATCGAAAATAGTATCGCCGGTTCCATCCTGCCTAATTATGCGTTAATCAATGAATATGGGTTGAGCATTGTTGGGGAGTATTATACCCCGGTGAATATGAACCTGATGGCTTTGAAAGGGCAGAAGATAGAGGATATTAAGAAGGTCTTTTCCCATCCCATGGCCTTGCTGCAGTGCAAGGAATTCTTTAAAAAACATCCTCATATCAAACTAATTGAAGATGCTGATACGGCCGAGGCTGCCAAAAGGATAGCCAGAGAAGGAAAGATGAAAGTCGCCGCGGTGGCGAGTCCGGCAGCGGCAGAATTATATGGCCTGGAAATTCTTGCTAAAGAGATTCATACTATAAAAAGTAATGCTACCAGGTTTTTGATCCTGGGAACTGAAAGGCAGAAACCGAACGGAGAAAAACTGGATAAGGCATCTCTTAAGTTCGATCTAAAAAGTGAGCGGGGAAGCCTGGTTTCAGTATTGAATATTTTAAGGGACTGTTACCTTGATATGACCAAGATACAGTCGCTTCCTATTATCGACGAACCCTGGAAATATTCATTTTTTGTTGATGTGGTCTTCGAAAGGCATGAAGATTTTGAAAAGGCAATTGACGTTTTAAAATTAATGACCGAGGAATTAAAAGTCCTGGGTGTCTATAAAAATAATCTGGTATGATAACGGCAAAAAGACTTGATACCGTTCAGGAATACTACTTTTCGCAGAAGCTAAGGGAAGTTGCTGAGCTGAGAAAAAAAGGAAGACCTATAATAAATCTGGGAATTGGCAGTCCAGATCTTGCTCCGCCAAAAGAAGTGGTGGAAGCCTTGAATTCAGCTCTTTCTTCTAATGGAGCACATCAATATCAGCCTTATAAAGGAATTCCTGAATTAAGACATGCCATTGCCGGGTTTTACAAAAAATTCTATAAGCTGCGACTGGACCCGGAATCTGAAATTCTTCCGTTAATGGGAAGTAAAGAAGGGATCATGCACATTTCCATGACCTTTTTAAACCCGGGAGATCAGGTTTTATTACCAAATCCGGGTTATCCTACTTATAGCTCGGTAAGTAAACTGCTGGATGCTACCGAACGCAGTTATGCACTCAAGCCAGAAAATAACTGGCTTCCAGATCTTGAAAAACTTGCGTCTGAAGACCTTAGCAAAGTGAAATTAATGTGGGTAAATTATCCGCATATGCCTACCGGAACGGTTGCCCCCGAAAGCTTTTTCGCCGAATTGACAGAGTTTGCTGAAAAGCATAATATCCTGGTGGTAAATGATAATCCTTACAGTTTTATTCAGAATGAAAATCCAAAAAGTATACTTCAAAAAGACGGCTTGAGTGATTATGTTATGGAATTGAATTCCCTTAGCAAGAGTTTCAATATGGCCGGCTGGAGAGTAGGAATGCTTACCGGAAGTCAGAAGAATATCAATTCTGTTTTAAAGGTAAAATCGAATATGGACTCCGGGATGTTCTACCCGGTACAGGCAGGAGCAGTGGAAGCACTTAAATTATCTGGTTCCTGGTTTAATGAGCAGAACAAGATATATGCTGAAAGAAAAAAGAAAATTCTGGAACTGGTTTCAGCATTGAACTGTGAGGTTAGTGAAGATCAGGTGGGGCTATTTGTTTGGGCCAGGACCCCTGCAGGGAAAACTTCAGAAGATATAGTGGATGACTTGCTTTATAATAAAGATGTATTTATTGCGCCAGGTTTCATTTTTGGATCACAGGGAGAGGGCTATGTTCGCTTTTCTCTTTGCGCAAATGAAGAGGTGATAGATGAAGCTTTAAAAAGAATTAAGAAATGAAAGTATTTGTAATTGGTATAGGATTGATAGGTGGCTCCTTCGCCCTGGACCTGAAATCGGTTTTGAAAAAGGTCGAGGTCTTCGGGATCGATAGAAGCGAGGATCATCTTGATAAAGCCCTGGAATTGGGATTGATAGATCATAAAGCGAATTTTGAAGATCTTGATAAAGCAGACCTGGTCTACCTGGCAATTCCCGTGGATTCATCCCTGGAAGTTTTACCAAAGGTACTGGACCAGGTGAACGATAATTGTGTGGTGACAGATGCCGGTTCTACTAAAGAGCATTTATGTAGAGGGATCGCAGATCATCCGAAAAGAAGAAATTTCCTGGCAGGTCACCCAATTTCGGGAACAGAGTTTTCAGGACCTACTGCGGCGATTCATGGCTTATTCAGAAATAAGACCAATATCATCTGCGAGGTAGAAAAAACAGCATTTAAGCTTCAGGAAAGGGCATTGGAGATTTTTCAGGCAATTGGGATGAGAATTAGGTATATGGATCCTGTATCCCATGACCGGCATATCGCATATGTTTCTCATTTGTCTCATATCAGTTCATTCATGCTTGGGAAAACGGTATTGGAAAAGGAGAAGAACGAAAGGGATATTTTCGACCTGGCCGGCAGTGGATTTGAGTCGACCGTAAGACTGGCAAAAAGTTCCCCGGCCATGTGGACTCCAATTTTCAGCCTTAATAAAAAGAACGTGATGGAAACCCTGGATGAATATATTTCAAATTTGAAGCATTTCAGAAAACTGATGGAAGAAGACAATTTTGAAGAAGTGTTCAGTGAAATGGAAAGAACAAACCATATTAGAGAAGTACTAAACGGAATAAATCAAAACGACGAATTTAAAATAGTGGAAAATGGAAAATAAAAAAGAACTCAGAACATGGTTGGATGATTTCGGATTGTCACATCCCCTGGTAATTGCAGGACCCTGCAGTGCCGAAACAGAAGAACAGGTATTAACAATCGCTCACCAGTTAAAAGATAGTGACGCTACGGTTCTAAGAGCCGGGATCTGGAAACCCAGAACCAGGCCGGGTAATTTTGAAGGTGTTGGAGCCCTTGGACTGAAATGGCTTCAGAAAGCGAAAGAGGAAACCGGAATGCTAACCACTACCGAGGTTGCCAATCCAAATCACGTGGACCTGGCTCTGAAACATGATGTTGATATTCTCTGGATAGGAGCAAGGACTACAGTTTCTCCATTTATCGTTCAGGAGATCGCGGAAGCTTTAAAAGGAACAAATAAGATCGTTTTGGTGAAGAATCCTGTAAATCCAGATCTTTCTTTATGGTTAGGTGCTGTGGAAAGACTTTATACTGCTGATATCAATAAATTAGGAGTGATCCACCGTGGATTTTCAGCTTATGAAAAGACCGGTTACAGGAACAACCCGGAATGGCAGATACCAATCGAGCTTCAGAACAAATTTCCAGATCTTCCACTAATACTTGATCCTTCTCATATTGCGGGAAGAAGGGATATCATTTTCGACCTTTGTCAAACTGCGCTCGATCTTAATTACGACGGATTGATGGTAGAAACTCACCATACCCCAGATAAGGCCTGGAGCGATGCTGCGCAACAAATAACCCCTGAAACACTTATACAGATCATGCAGGATTTAAAAGTGAGAAAGGAAATTTCAGCAAGTGAAGAATTTCAGAATAAATTAGGCACCTTAAGATCAAAGATCGATATCACCGATAGCCAGATCTTGGAGATCCTTTCAAAGAGAATGAAGATCGCAGAAGAAATTGGAAAAGTGAAAAAAGATCAGAACGTGGCGATTTTGCAGACAAAGCGCTGGAATGAAATCCTTGGAAAAATGGTTCTGGAAGGTGAATCTAAAGGCCTGAGTGAAGAATTCGTTTTAAGAATGTTTAAGGCTATTCACCAGGAATCGATTAATCATCAGCAGAAAATCCTGGATGGAATTAGCTAGTTAAAAGCAAATTCATTCTACCGTGGTCTTATAAAATTATTCCTATAAATTTGCAATGCAATGAAATTCAGAATAGCCACTATGAACAATTTATCATAAATGCAGGGGACGGTTTATAAATCCACAGGGAGCTGGTATCAGGTAAAGACAGAAACCGGTGAATTCTACGAATGCAGAATAAAAGGTAAATTCAGGATACAGGGAATTAAAAGTACGAACCCTGTTGCCGTTGGCGACAGGGTTGTCTTTGATCTCGAAGAGGGTGTTGAAGGAAAGACCGGGGTGATCAAAAAGATACAGGAACGTGATAATTATATCATTCGAAGATCTGTAAACCTCTCTAAGCAGACACATATCATTGCGGCAAATATCGACCAGGTATTTCTTCTTATAACGCTTAATAATCCTCCAACACTTACAACTTTTATTGACCGTTTTTTGGTTACGGCCGAAGCCTATGATATAACTGCCGTTTTGCTTTTTAATAAGGTTGACACCTATACTCCAGAGGAGTTGGCAGAAGTTAAATATTTGGCCGAAATGTATCGTAGTGCCGGTTATGAATGTGTTGGCATCTCTGCTAAAAAGGGAAAGAATGTAGAGAAGGTGGAGGCTAAAATGATTGGAAAGACCAGTATGATCTCCGGGCATAGCGGTACCGGGAAATCTACACTCATCAATGCGATTGAGCCCAGCCTGGATCTAAAAACTTCGGAAATTTCAAGGCAACACAGTCAGGGGCAGCATACCACCACATTTGCTGAAATGTTCGATCTTAGTTTCGATGGCAGAATAATTGATACACCCGGGATCAAAGGTTTTGGCGTAGTAGATATGGATCGAGAAGAAATTGGTGATTATTTCCCTGAATTTTTTGAAAGAAAGCAGGATTGTAAATTTCATAATTGCCTTCATTTGAATGAACCAAAGTGTGCGGTAAAAGATGCTCTGGAAGAAGGTGAGATCGCCTGGTCCAGGTATAAGAGTTATTTGCAGATGATGGAAGGAGAAGACGATAATTATAGAATAGATCAATATCAGAAATAATGCGAGCAGTTATTCAAAGGGTTTCAGAAGCATCAGTAATGGTAGACCACAGGGTATGCGCAGTTATGCAGCATGGATTGTTGATTTTCTTAGGGATCGAGGAAGAGGACAATGAGGAGGATATGGATTGGCTGTGCCGGAAGATCATCAATATGAGGATCTTTAACGATGAAGACGAGGTAATGAACAACTCCTTAAAAGATGTTGATGGAGATGCGATTATTGTAAGTCAGTTTACCTTGCATGCCAGTACCAAAAAAGGAAATCGTCCCAGCTATATTAAAGCCGCCAAACCTGAAATTGCTGAACCAATGTATTTGAAATTCATTGCTAAATTTCAAAAAGAATTAGGTAAGGACGTTGGTGCTGGAAAATTTGGTGCCGACATGAAAGTTAGCCTATTAAATGATGGTCCGGTTACAATTTTACTAGATTCTAAAAACAAACGTTAAAAAACGTTAATTTTTTATATATTGCGCTAAATATTTAAGTCAGCCTCCCGGAATGCGCAATTTTTTTATTGTTTGTTTCCTTGGCATTTTTTCTACCCTACACAGCCAGGAAACTTATAAGGTTTCAGATATAAACCTAAAAATGCTTCTCAACGCTAATGCCGTTGTGCGTGAGCATCATATCGAAATAGAAATAAAGGACATCGATGATGTCGAAATCTCCACTACCAGGGTGATTACCGTGCTTAATGAAGCAGGGGAAACCTTTATAAATGCCTATGAAAATTATGATGATGGTCATCCAATTCTAGACCAGGAAGCTATAATTTTTAATTCTAAGGGTGAGGAAATAAAGAAGTTTAAGAAGCGGGATTTTACCTCAAAAAGTAATTTTCAGAACTTTGTTCTCTTTTCAGATAACCGGGTGAGTCATATGAATTACACACCCAGGGACTATCCATATACGGTTAAATATACTTCCAGAGTTCGAACCATTAATTCCATTTTTTTACCGGACTGGTGGCCTGTTGAGGGTTATAAGGTAAGCGTGGAAAATTCATCATATAGGATCTTAAATGAAACAGAAGTACCTATAAGGTTCAGTGAAAGAAATCTAGATGGTCTTGAAGTTGTCTCAGAAAATTCAGAATTTGATTTGAACTACTCTGCGAAGAATATAATGGCAAGAAGCCATGAGCAGTTTAGTCCTCATTTCCGGGAATCTGCCCCCCGTGTCCTTGTTGCCCTGGATAGATACCATCTGGAAGGCATATCGGGAGAATCTAATAATTGGCAGGACTTCGGGAAATGGCAGTATGAGAATCTCGTAAATGGCCAGGGTGAATTGACGGAAGAGGTGGTTAGCCGGGTTTCAGAATTGACCAAAGATGCCGCATCAGTGGAAGACAAGGCCAGGATAATTTATAGATACGTACAGGAAAATACAAGGTATATCGCTGTGATGTTGGGTATAGGAGGCTGGAAACCCTATACGGCTCAGGAAGTTGATAGGTTAGGTTACGGTGATTGTAAAGGTCTTACCAATTATACCAGGGCTTTGCTGGCCAGCCAGGGAATCGATTCAGATTATACCGTGATCTATGGCGGAAACAAAAGAGATATAGATCCTGACTTTACGAAAATGCAGGGAAATCATGTAATTCTAAGCGTTCCCAGGGATGGTGAGGAAGATATCTGGTTAGAGTGTACCAGTCAGGACGCACCATTCAATTACCTGGGTGATTTTACAGATGACAGGTTTGCTTTGAAAATAAAACCTGAAGGCGGAGAAATTGTAAGAACGAAAAAATATTCTGCAGAAGATAATTTAAGAACTACTGCCGCCAATATAACAATTACTGAAACTGGCGGATTCCAGGCTGATCTCGAAAGAAAAAGTTACGGTGTTCCTTATGGCGATATTTACCCTTTGGAATTACAAACCGAAAATGTGAAAAAGAACTTTTACAGGGAAAATTGGCCACGCTTTCACAATGTCGAAATCGATTCTATTCAGCTTAAGAACGATAAAGAAAAGATCGAATTTACAGAGAAAGTTGTCTTTAAGGCAGACAGGTTATGTAGTAAGGCCGGAGAGAGACTATTGATTCCATTGAATTTTATAGATGCGCTCGATTTCAGCCTTGAAGAAGATAAGAAGAGAGTTAATAACATTAAAATATACCGTGGAAAATCTTTCAGGGACACGTTTAAGTATGAACTACCGGAAGGATTTATGGTGGAAGCTTTACCTAAAGGAAATGAGATAACTACAGAATTCGGACACATGCTTTTCAATGTTAATGTAGAGGAAGGTGAAGAAGGAAAAGTGATAGTTGTAGAGAGGTTTCTAAAAATTGAGGAAGGAAACTGGAGCCCGGACAAATTTGAAAATTACAGAAATTTTATAACCCAAATTCATAACCTAAGCAATCAAAAAGCTGTGATTGTTCCTGAAAATAAAGCTTAATATGCATAGATCAATTTTATTTTTTTCGGTCCTAATTTTTTGCCTGTTCCAAGCTCGCGGGCAGAATTATAAATTCGGTAAAGTTTCCGAAGATGAAGTTCTGCAAAAGGAACATCCCATAAAGAAAGATGCTAACGCAGCTTTGTTATACAGGGACCAGAAAGTTTATTACGATTTTGATAAACAGAATGGGTTTACCGTGGTTACAGAAATCCATGAACGAGTGAAAATTTATAGTAAGGAAGGTTTCGATCGAGCCACCAAAGAGATCAGCTTATATGTTGGGAGCTCAGATGAAGAAGAGGCGTCAAGAATAAAAGGATATACCTATAATATTGTTGATGGGAAACTGGAAGAAGAAAAATTGAGGAACGATGAAATATTTGAGGAAGAAAAGACCAAACGACGAAATATAACCAAATTTACCATGCCTGCGGTGAAAGAGGGGAGCGTTATTGAGTATTCATATACAGTTAAATCGCCTTTTACAGCTACGATAGGAAGAACTCCACTTCAATATGACATACCGATAGACAGGCTTGAGCTGGAAGTGCAGATTCCTGAGTTTTTCACTTATAGTAAATACTTTAATATAAAATCTCTTCTGGATTTCAACCTTGAGGAAAGCCAGGATAGTTTTACCTATAATTACATCACTACCACTCGCAGTGGGAGCAATGTAGTGACCAGTAAAACCACTCATAACGACATAAAATATATGTTGAATACGTATAAAATTGAAAGAGATGATATCCCAGCTTTAAAAATTGAACCTCATGTAGATAATCTTCATAATTATGCTGCCTTTATCGATTGGGAATTGATGTTTACCAAATTTCCTAATTCTACGGTAGAAAACTATTCTGAAACCTGGGAAGGTGTGGCTAAATCTATATACAATGACCTTGGAATCGAGAAAGAAATAGACCGGGATAATTTCTATGATGATGATCTGGACCAAATAATTCATGGCCTTTCAGATCCAATGATGAAGGCAAGGAAAATTTATGCCTTCGTGAAAAGCAAAGTAAAGTGGAACGATTATTTTGGATTTTATCCAGATAATGGCACCAAAGAAGCCTATAAAGAAGGTTCAGGAAATATTGGTGATATTAACCTGCTATTGGTATCAATGCTTAAGTATGCAAATCTGGAAGCACATCCTGTGCTTTTAAGTACTCCGTCTAATGGAGTTCCACTTTTCCCTACCAGGGACGGGTTTAATTATGTGATTGCCGGGCTTGAACTAGACGGGCAGGTAATATTGATGGATGCCTCCGATCCTAAAGCAGGAATAGGGGAGCTTCCGAAAAGAGCCAGGAACTGGCAGGGTAGAATTATCAAGGAGCAGGGAAGATCTGGATGGGTTAATCTTATGCCAAATTACCAGTCTGAGAATTTTACAAGGATGAACGTAAAGTTCGATGGAACCAATGCCCAGGGCTGGAACTTAAAATCTTATAAAGGGCTTTTTGCGAAAGATTTCAGAGCAAAAAGATCTAATTCTGAAACAGATTATAAGGTGGAAGACAGGTTGAAAAGATTTACAGATTTCAGTATTAGCGAGCATATCATTGAGAATGAGAATGAACTAGGAGAAGAAATAACAGAGAAATTTGATTTTGAAATAAATTCTGCGGCAGAGGTAATTGGTGATAAAGTATACCTTAAACCTATGCTATTCGAAGGATTGGACGAAAACCCTTTCAAACAGAACGAAAGAAGTTATCCAGTATATCTGGATTATCCAGAATTGCACAATTATTCTATCAATATATTATTACCTGAAGGATACCAGATTGTTTCTATACCAGAAAGCACTCATGTTAAGCTTGGTGGAGATGCAGGTGAGTTTAAATTTATCGTGAACGGGGCTGGGAATGTTATTAGGGTTTCCTCTACCATCAGTTTAAAAAAGCCTTTCTTTCTTGCGGAAGAATATGATTTCCTGAAAAAGTTTTATGCTAATATTATAAAAAAACACAGCGAAGCTATAGTTTTGGAGAAAACAATCGACAATGGATATAGCGAACGCGCAGAAAGCGGTAGATAACTGGATAAAGGAACATGGGGTTCGTTACTTTAATGAGTTAACCAACATGGCTCAGCTTACTGAAGAAGTTGGTGAGGTTGCCCGAATCATTGCTCGCAGGTACGGAGAGCAAAGTGAAAAAGAAAGCGATAAGAACAAGGATCTGGGCGAAGAACTTGCAGATGTGATTTTTGTGGTTCTCTGCCTTGCGAACCAAACCGGGGTTGACCTTGAAGAGGCCTTTAATCGTAAACTTGATATCAAGACCCGGAGAGATAAAGACAGACATAAGAATAACGAAAAGCTGAAATAATGAAATTCAAAGCCATTATCTCACAACGGTCTTTCTGGAAATCGGTATTCTGGCTGGGCCTATCTTTTCTTATTCTTTACAATGTGATCACTATTTTCTTTGAATACGGAGAATTTGCCTTCACCAGGTTTATAGCAGAAAGAACCAGAGATGGTAAATTGTTAAGATTCATTATTGGTCAATTACTCGCTTCATTTTTATATGGATTTATTTTAGCATTCGGACAGTTTCGGGGAAAGGAAAAGAAAGATTAATTTAGCAGTTCATTCCTTTAATTTTCGAGATGACCCTATCCTTATTAAACACTCAGAAAGAAAGTAAAGCCAACCTTAAGATCACCGGTTCTAAAAGTGAATCGAACAGGTTGCTTATTCTACAGGCTTTATACCAGAATATCGAAATTGAAAACCTTTCCAATAGTGATGATACGGTTGTATTGAAAAAGGCTCTTGATAAAGGGAATGGGCTAATTGATATACATCACGCCGGTACTGCTATGAGATTTCTAACGGCATATTTTGCATCTAAAGAAGGTTGCGAAGTAGAGATTACAGGTAGTAAAAGAATGAAGGAAAGGCCAATTAGACTATTGGTAGATGCATTGCAAAGAATGGGAGCCGATATTCAGTATAAAAATGAAGTAGGTTATCCGCCTTTGATCATTAAAGGAAAAAAACTTCATGTAGACTCAGTTAGGCTGAAGGCCAATATCAGCAGTCAGTATATTTCTGCATTAATGTTGATTGGAGCTTCCCTGCCGAAGGGTCTTGAGATCATTCTTGAAGGGCAAATCACTTCAACGCCCTATATTTTAATGACCCTGGAAATTCTTAAGCAGGCTGGAATAAAAGGTAGCTTTAAAGATGACCGTATCTTTATTGAACCAACCAAGGAAGTTAAACCAGTTAAGATCGCGGTAGAGTCAGACTGGAGTTCGGCTTCCTATTTTTACAGTATAGCTGCCATTGCCGAAAAAGCTGAAATAAAATTATCAAATTACCGTAAGGAAAGCCGCCAGGGGGATTCATGTCTTGCCGAGATCTATAAAAGTTTTGGGGTGAAGACACAGTATGGTGATAATACTATCATTTTAACGAAGGAAAAAAAGCAACGTTCTTTTAGGATCTATGAAGATCTTAGAAATTCCCCTGATATCGCTCAAACGATTGCCGTTACTTGTCTCGCTTTGGGAATGGAATGTAAACTCGATGGCTTACATACTCTAAAGATCAAGGAAACCGACAGGCTGCAGGCATTAAAGAACGAAATGGAGAAATTCGGTGCTAAGGTAAAGATCACAGAAGATTGCTTATTGCTTTTGCCGGTAGGATCTCTAAAATCTGAAGTGTCTGTAAAAACCTATAATGATCACCGAATGGCTATGGCTTTCGCACCATTGGGTCTAAAAACAAGTCTATCGATTTTAGAAGCAGAGGTAGTATCAAAATCTTACCCAGATTTTTGGAAAGATCTTAATAAACTGGGGTTCGAATCAAAAGAAATTATTTAATTTTTAAATAAGTAGGCATTTACTTGACAACGCCTATGTTGAGATTGTATATTTGCAGCCTTTAAAACAGGAACTATGGGAATGAAACTTTCAAACTTCAATTTTGAACTGCCTAAAGAACTTTTAGCCGAATATCCGTCTGAGAACAGGGATGAAGCAAGGTTAATGGTTCTAAACCGAAAAGAGCAGACGATTGAACATAAAAAATTCAAAGATCTAATCGACTATTTTGAACCAGAAGATGTAATGGTTCTTAATAACACCAAAGTTTTTCCTGCCAGGTTATACGGTAACAAAGAAAAGACTGGTGCGAGGATTGAAGTTTTCCTACTAAGAGAATTGAACCCTGAAACCAAATTATGGGATGTACTTGTAGATCCTGCTAGAAAAATTAGAATCGGGAATAAGCTTTATTTTGGTGAAGATGAAAGTCTTGTAGCCGAGGTGATCGATAATACAACTTCCAGAGGTAGAACTTTGAGGTTCCTGTATGACGGATCTTATACCGATTTCAGAAAAAAGCTTAAGGAATTAGGTCAGACTCCACTTCCAAAATACATCAAAAGAGATGTAGAGCCGGAAGATGAAGATAGATATCAAACCATTTATGCTAAGAATGAAGGTGCTGTAGCAGCTCCAACAGCCGGTCTTCACTTCTCAAAGCACTTATTGAAGAGACTTGAGATCAAAGGTGTAGATTTTGCTGAGGTTACCCTTCACGTTGGCTTAGGTACCTTTAGCCCGGTTGAGGTTGAGGATCTTAGCAAGCATAAAATGGATAGTGAAGAAGCATTTATTGAAAAAAATGCAACCAATGTGATCAATAAGGCAAAGCAGGAAAAACGTAAAGTTTGTGCTGTGGGTACAACGGTTATGAGAGTTCTGGAAAGTGCGGTGTCTTCAGACCAGACCCTGAATGAATTCGGAGGATGGACCAACAAGTTCATATTCCCTCCTTACGATTTCAATATCGCCAACTGTATGATCACTAACTTCCATACACCAAAATCTACCTTGTTAATGATGGTTTCTGCATTCGCGGGTCATGACTTCATGAAGAAGGCCTATGAGGAAGCGGTTAAGGAAAAATACAGATTCTATACTTATGGAGATGCAATGTTGATCTTGTAGTCAGCATTTTTAATATATAAAGGCCATAAGCTGAATTTTCGGTTTATGGCCTTTTTTGTAAGTTATCCATATTTAAAGGACTGAAGCATTCGGTTTTAACTTTGTAATTTAGCAGCGTGAAGGATAAAAAGAAAGACATACGGGCATTGACCAAACAGCAACTTCAGGACTTTTTTGTTTCTGAAGGAGATAAATCCTTTCGTGGAACCCAGGTCTATGAGTGGTTATGGAATAAAGCGGCCCATTCTT
The DNA here is from genome assembly GCF_022489035.1 of Christiangramia lutea. GTDB lineage: Bacteria > Bacteroidota > Bacteroidia > Flavobacteriales > Flavobacteriaceae > Christiangramia > Christiangramia lutea. The sequence goes on along the minus strand of NZ_JAKVTV010000001.1, from coordinate 289,288 downwards.
TTGACGATATGACCAATATATCTAAGGAGACCAGGCAAATGCTGAAAGATAATTTCGTGATCAATCATATTAGGGTAGATCGAATGCAGCGAAGTAGTGACGGAACGATTAAAAATGCCGTAAAACTCCATGATACCCTCACCGTTGAATCTGTTTTGATACCTACGAAAACGAGAACTACGGCCTGTGTTTCCTCCCAGGTTGGATGTAGTCTTGATTGTCAGTTCTGCGCCACTGCGAAGCTAAAAAGGATGAGAAATCTTAATCCAGACGAGATCTACGATCAGGTTGTAGCAATCGATAATGAAAGCCGGCTTTATTTTGATCGTCCACTTTCTAATATCGTTTTTATGGGAATGGGTGAGCCATTGATGAATTACAATAACGTAATGAAAGCGGTAGATAAGATCACTTCACCTGAGGGCCTCGGCATGTCTCCGAAACGAATTACCATTTCTACTTCTGGTGTTCCGAAAATGATCAAAAAGCTGGCAGATGACGAAGCGAAGATCAAACTTGCAGTTTCCTTGCATTCGGCTAGGAATGAGGTTAGGACTACTATCATGCCTTTTAATGAGACCTTTCCACTAGAAGATCTTAGAGAGTCCCTGGAATACTGGTATTCTAAAACTAAGAGCAGGATTACCTATGAGTACATCGTCTGGAAAGATATTAATGATACTCGCGAGGATGCCCAGGCTCTTGTTAAATTCTGTAAATATGTTCCTTGCAAGGTGAATCTTATTGAGTATAATCCTATTGATGACGGGAATTTTCAACAGGCAACTTCACAGGCTACAGATATGTATCAAAATATGCTGGAGCGCAACGGGATCACCGTAACGGTAAGGCGTTCAAGAGGTAAGGATATAGATGCTGCATGTGGACAACTTGCTAATAAATCGGCATAAAGTCCTTGATTATTTATACGGATTTCCTTCGGTATAAATATGTATATTTACGGCCTTTATGAAGGTTATTTCCCAAATAAAACTTCCCGTGGAAAAAGAGATGGAACTTTTTGAGAAAAAGTTCTTCGAGTCCATGTCTTCCAAAGTTGCCCTTTTAAATCGTATTACCCACTACATTGTTAATCGTAAGGGTAAGCAAATGCGGCCAATGTTTGTTTTTCTCGTGGCCAAAATGGTTTCTGAGGGAAGCGTAAATGAAAGAACCTATCGCGGAGCTTCGGTTATTGAATTAATTCATACAGCCACTCTGGTACATGATGATGTTGTAGATGATTCTAACCGTAGAAGGGGGTTTTTCAGTATCAATGCCTTATGGAAAAATAAGATCGCAGTTTTAGTTGGTGATTACCTTCTTTCCAAAGGACTTTTACTATCTATAGATAATAATGATTTCGATCTATTAAAGATAATCTCAGTTGCGGTCAAGGAAATGAGCGAAGGAGAACTTCTTCAAATAGAGAAGGCCAGAAGGCTGGATATTACTGAAGCTGTTTACTATGATATAATCAGGCAAAAGACGGCAACGCTAATTGCTGCTTGTTGTAGCCTTGGGGCAGCATCTGTTAAGCCGGGCAGCGACGAGATCGCGAGGATGAGAAGGTTTGGAGAGCTTATTGGAATGGCTTTTCAAATAAAAGACGACTTATTTGATTATGGTACTGAAAAGATCGGGAAACCTACGGGCATCGATATCAAAGAGCAGAAAATGACCCTTCCACTAATCTACACCCTGAATAATGTTTCTAAAAAGGAGCGTAGCTGGTTGATAAATTCAGTGAAGAATCATAATAAGGATCGCGGAAGAGTTAAAGAAGTCATTGAATTCGTAAGAAAGAATGGAGGCCTGGATTATGCGGTGAAGCGAATGAAGGAGTTTCAGAGGGAAGCCCTGCTTATCCTGGAAGATTATCCAAAATCTGATTATCGTGACAGTCTGGAACTTATGGTTAATTACGTGATAGAGCGTAAAAAATAGATCCTCAAGAATTATTTAGGTAAGGCCAATTTTAAATTATAGCTTTTGAAGAGCTTTTATAACGTTTCTACTTAAAATAAGATATAAAAAAAAGCCATTCGGAAGAATGGCTTTTTTTTATAAGAAAAAAAGAATTACATGTTGTCGTCAGTTTCATTAACTTCTTCCTGTACTTCTTCTTCCATTTCGTTTTCAGCATTCTCAGCTGCATTTTCTACGTCCTGTCCAGCTTCTTCGATTTCATTTCCAGCTTCTTCAGCCGCGTTTTCTACATCTTCACCCATAGATTCTACAGCATCTTCGGTTTTTTCTTCAGTAGTTTCTCTACAAGAGTAGATTGAAAGAGACATTGTTGCAACAGCAAATAGTACGAATAATTTTTTCATTGTTATAATGTTTAATTAGTTGAAGCGCCAAAGTTAAACAAATTTTAATTATGTAAAAGTACTCTTTTCACTTAAATATTTCCAATATCGTTTTGGTACGTGTTGTACATGAAGCCGCATATTTGCTCTGCTTTTGATGTTCGTAGCCTCAAAATACTCCTTCCATAATTTCTGAAAATAAATTTCGCCGGGATCAAAATATTCTAGATTACCGCCAGAAATTCCCATATCTTCAGGTAAGTCCATCGATACATATTCGGTTTTATTAAGGTCATAGAAACAACCAAATTTTCTTTTTAGGTCATATATGAGCCATTTCTGATCTGCATATCTGCTCTTAAAATGTTTCTTGATAATTGGCAGTACATTAAAATCAGGTTCAATAATGGCAAAATAAATATCATCTTTGGTTAACCTGAACCTTACGAATGCCTCCATACGGTGTTTTTCCCTGCCTACCTTCTTCGCGGTTTTAGTGATTTCTAATACTGCAGGGTTGGAATAATCTGAATCGACTTTTTGCTTCTTTGAAAAAATGTAATTTATCATTTGAAGCAACTTCAATTCAATGCCGGTTTCTTCACTAAGGAAAGCCCATTTTATTCTTAAAAATCCATTTGAAGAGGTCTTGGTTTTCAGACCCTTTAATACCCTAAGGGCTTTAGATTCTTCCGTAAGTACATTTTCGGTTTCACAAAATAACTGGCTTTGATCCAGCCCAGCCGGGATGATCTCCACTACCTTTATTTTTTGTTCATACGATAGAAAAACGCAACAAAGGAAACCCATAAAAGTGCCATCATATGTAAGGACTTTTTCGGTCATTGGAATAGGCTTAATTGATTGTTGATATCCTTTCGGAATTTACTCTGAGAATTCTGGAGAATGATGGATTTTAAATTTTCACTAGAAAGGTCTTTGAGTTCTTTTTCGCGTGAATCACAGGTAATAAAGTACTTAGCCCGGTTCATGGCAATACCAATTTTTTTGAGATGCTCCCAGTTTAATTTTGTGAATTTTCGGGCCTGGATGATCTTATTTACCGATTTTAATCCAATTCCAGGGATTCTCAATAGAAGCTTTTTTTCAACCCTGTTCACATCAACTGGAAACAATTGTCGGTTTCTTAGAGCCCAACTTAACTTTGGGTCTATTTCCATATCCAAATGCTGATGTTGTTCGTTTAAAAGTTCCCGTATATCGAAACCATAAAAACGCATAAGCCAGTCTGTTTGATATAATCGATTTTCCCGGAGCATAGGTACCTGTGAACCTATGGCAGGAAGCCTTGGGTCATTACTTACGGGGACGTATCCGGAGTAATAGACCCGCTTCATATTATATTTCCTGTAAAAAAACGCAGAGGAATACATGATGTCACGGTCACTTTCCCCAGTGGCGCCAACGATCATTTGAGTGCTCTGCCCGGCTGGAGCATATTTGGGAGTGCTTTTAATCAGTTTAGATTCGTGTTTATACTGAATGATCTCATTTTTAACCTTTTCCATTGGTTTCATAAAATCTTCGTGATCCTTATCAGGTGCTAGTAATTTTAATCCAGATTTCGTAGGTATCTCGATGTTAACGCTTAACCTGTCAGCATATAATCCAGCCTCACGCATAAGTTCGTCGCTGGCCCCCGGAATACTTTTAAGGTGAATATACCCGTTGAAATTCTCTTCTTCGCGCAGTTTTTTAGCCACCCTTATAAGTCTTTCCATAGTATGGTCGGCGCTTTTAAAAATTCCTGAACTCAGGAAAAGGCCTTCTATATAATTTCTCCTGTAAAAGCTAATGGTTAAGTCTACAACTTCCTGAACCTTGAAAGCTGCTCTTTTTATATCATTGCTTTTCCTGGTAACGCAATATGCGCAATCGAAGATACAATGGTTGGTAAGTAAGATTTTAAGAAGTGATACGCAGCGCCCGTCTTGAGTGTAGGAATGGCAGATTCCCATCCCGGAGGAATCACCTAAACCTTTTTTAGTATTTTTTCTTTTACTGCCGCTGCTCGAACAGGATACATCGTATTTAGCTGCATCTGCCAGTATTTCTAACTTTTCCTTGATACGATCGAAATCCATATAATTGGAATTTTTCCAAAATTAGGAAAAATTCCAATTATATGGATTGAAAGTTTATGAAAAGAATTAGCTCATATAGTTTGAAAATGAGCTTAATCCACCTCTAAAGATTTTTCTTCAGGGTAAGTCTCAGGGTTTTCACCTGCTAACCTTGCAAAATTTCTATATGCCTGATCTACTTTTTCTTTAGGTGTAGTTTGGAATTCTTCTTCGGTCACCTCATATTTTTCCTGAAGTTCCTTTAATTCAGCATGAAGATTTTCCTGAATCTCCGCATATTCCGGGTTATTATATAGATTATTTACTTCTTTAGGATCTTTCTCGAGATCGTAAAGTTCCCATTCGTCGATATCATCATAGAAATGTATCAATTTATAGCGCTCCGTGCGCACTCCATAATGTCTTTTAACCATATGGAAGGCGGGGAAATCATAATAATGATAGTATACTGCATCTCTAAATTCACCCTCGTTCGTACCCGTTAGGAGGGGTTTTAAAGATTTTCCCTGCATAGCCTCTGGAATTTCTGCTCCCGCGAAATCTAAAAAAGTAGGGGCAAAATCAAGATTTTGGGTTAGAGCATCTATAATAGTTCCTTTTTCTACCATAGGTGGGTATTGAATCATTAGGGGCATTGCCAGAGATTCTTCATACATGAACCTCTTGTCAAAGAAGCCTTTTTCGCCAAGATAGAACCCTTGATCTGTAGTATATACAATAATGGTATTCTCGGTTAAACCTTGCTCCTCCAGATAATCCAGAATTTTGCCTACGCCTTCATCCACAGCCTGAACTGTTCCCATATAATCCCGCAAATATCTTTGTCCTTTCCATTCTGCAAGCTCTCTTCCGCTTAAATTCTTATCATGGAAAGCGTCATTTTTTGGTCGATAGGCGTCATTCCAGGCCTTCCTTTGTTCTGCGGTCATCCTGTCGAAATCTGAAGTCCATGGATTGTGTCTTAATGAATCACTTCCCTTGGATACCGTCATTTTCAGGTCGTGCCCTTCATACATGTCTTCATATATCGTTTGAAGCTGCTGTTGGGAAGCAACCTGACCTTCATGTTTCGAGAAATAGGTGTCTGGAAGGGGAAAAGTAACTGAATCATAAGTATTGATGTGTCTTATTGGGGGCATCCAGTTTCTATGTGGCGCTTTATGGTGTACCATAAGGAAGAAAGGTTCATCTTTATTACGATTAGATTTCAACCAGTCTAAACCCATATCTGTAATGATATCAGTGGCATAACCATTCACAATTGTTGTGTCATTCTGATGGATAAATTCCGGGTTATAATAATTTCCCTGATCATTTAATATATTCCAGTAATCAAATCCCTGTGGTTGGCCGTGAAGATGCCATTTCCCAACGATCGCTGTTTGATACCCTTCTTTTTTCAGGAATTTTGGCAGGGTAGGTTGGGAACCGTCAAATACTTCCCCGTTCATTCTAAATCCGTTAATATGACTGAATTTTCCCGTTAGTATAACCGCTCGGCTAGGACCGCAAATTGAGTTTGTACAAAAGTTATTCTGAAATTTGGCCCCATTATTCGCAATCCGGTCAATATTAGGAGTCGGGGCCAATTGGCTTACCGGGTGTCCATACGCACTTATAGCCTGGGCTGCATGGTCATCGGTCATTATAAAAACAATATTCGGTCTTTCAGGTTTTTTGTCATTCCCAGGATCTTCCTGTGTCTCGTTTTTACAGCCAGTAATGATAAGGCTGAGTATAAATAGAACTTTAAAAAAATCGGGAATTGATGCGTTTTTATACATGGAATATAATTTTAGAAGTGAAAACTACGAAAATTTTCGTTGAGAATTAGTAATTTTCACCTGCACAAAAACTGCTCAAATCAATTTATAGAATGTTTCTGAAGTTTTTCAAAAGTCTGATTTTATTGGTTTTAATGGTGAATTTCTCTTATTCACAGGAACTTGTACCACCTATACAAAATTACGCACCTTCTGAATATTCAGCAGCCAGCCAGAATTGGGGAATTGCCCTTGATGAGAAAGGGATAGTTTATGTTGCCAATAGTCAGGGTTTGCTCGTTTTCGATGGTATTTCGTGGGAGTTGTTCCCACTAGAAAGTGAATCGATCATTCGATCTGTTTATCCATATAAGGATCGAATCTATACCGGTTCCTACCAGGAATTTGGGTACTGGGAAAATAGTGCAGATGGACGTATGGAGTATACTTCCCTAACTCCATTAATGCAGGACCTTAGCATGCAAAGCGATGAGTTTTGGGAAATTAAAGCTCATGAAGATGCAATATATTTCAGGTCTTTTGGTGCAGTTTATAAATACAAGAAAGATAAAATCTCCAGGATTGGCGATGTGGTTGCCTCTTCAATAGGTGTCTACCAGGGGCGTTTAATACTTGCGCCTAGAAATAATGGGATTGCTTATGTAGATGGTGAAGGGGAAATGAAGCCCCTTGAAGGTGATCTTAAAATCCTGGATGGGGAGAATATTGTAGCCCTCGAGGAAGTTGGTTCCAAACTTTTTATTGCCAGCAGAGAATCCTTGTACGTTTATGAAAATGCTAAGGTTGAACGTGTTGAAAACAAACCATTAAATGAAGTTATAGAAAGGGCCGAAATAAATCATATTATCTCGGTATCACAGAATGAGATTATTCTTGGAACCATTAAGGAGGGAATCATTCAGTATGATTTTAGGAATCAGGATATTCATATGTATGGTCGTTCTTCCGGTCTCCAAAACAATACTATTCTAGGAATGGCCTATTTTGATCAAAAATTATGGCTCTCTCTGGATAAAGGTGTGGATATGATAGACCTGCACTCTCCTATAAAATTTTATACAGACAATACCGGGGAACTTGGTGCAGTCTATGATTTTCATAAATATGGTAATAATCATTATTTAGCTAGTAATACCGGAGTATATAATTTCTCTAATGGGAAACTGCAATTGGTTGAAAATGCTGAAGACCACACCTGGAACCTTGAGGAGATAGGAGGCCAATTATACGCTAACCATAACTCCGGGTTCTATGGTATAAATAATAGTCAGTTTGAGCCAATCGATACCAGGACGGGTAGTTTCACGGTAAATAAGATCAATGACTCAGGTGATGAATTACTCATCGGGAATTATACAGGTTTAAGTTTATATAATACGAAGTCTGGTGAGGTGAAAGAGTTGGATAGTGTAAATTTTCCAGTGAAGGGTTTTATTCTGGAAAATCGTAACACGATATGGGCCGCGCATGCCTATGAAGGAATTTATAAAATTACCCATAGAGAATTTGAAACGATTGAAGTAAGAAAAATTGAGCCTCTGGGTGATAAGGAAAATTTCAATCCAAGTATATATAAGCTGAATAATCAGGTAACCGCTTTTGTTGGAGGTAAATGGTATAAATACAATCCTTTTGAAGATAAATTTCAGGCTTTTAGGGAACTGCAAACCTTTAACGGTTCAAACTTGATATTTAAAGGCGAAGACTTCTACAGCTTTGTGGATACAGATGAGGGCCATTTAATTATTACTGACCTAAAAGGTGAAAGGATTTCTCTTAGCTCAGAGGATCTAAATTACAGGCTGGTGAAATCCAACGAAAACTTTATCCGGTATAATGATTCAATATTTTATGTTACCCTAAATGACGGTTTTGCCCGGGTGAATTTGAATAAACTCAGGGAGAAGCAGGAAGGTCAATGGGTTAGTAACCCAATTATAAAGGAATTCACAGATGAAACCAAACGTCATTCTATAGCTACTACACCTGTGATTCCATTTAATGACTCTGGCAATATCCTGGTAAAGGTTGGACTACCGGTCTCCAGGGCGAAAAAGCTGATTTATTCGCTGGAAGGGGAGGAATCATTAAATGGAGTTGTTAACTCCGGGACTTTAAATTTCCGAAATCTGAGTCATGGCGATTACCATCTCGTGCTCACAGCGGTTGGAAATTCAGCAAACGAAGTCACTTCGGAAAGTTTTGCTTTTTCAATTGCACCACCCTGGTATCTTTCTCCGTTGATGAAATTTGTTTATGTTCTTATGTTTCTATCTGTTGTTTTACTGGTCTATTGGCTTAATCAGCAAAAGCTTAGGAAACATCAGTTACAGCTGGAGGCTAAATTCGAGAAGGAACACTCAGATAGGCTGAATCGTATTGAAAAAGAGAGGTTGATAAACGAAATAGACCTGAAGAGAAAAGAATTAGCCAATACAACTATGATGGCTGCCAAGAAAAATGAAGTTTTAATGGAGATTCAGGGTGAATTGAACAAGGATAAAAGCAAATTTTCAAATCAGTTTCGTATTAAGCATATTATGAATAAGATCAACAGTGCGGTGAAGAACAAGGATGAGTGGAAGGTTTTTGAAACAAATTTCAATGAAGTACATGAAGATTTCTTCAAGGATGTACTTGAGAAATATCCGAAATTAACCAGTAAGGATCTTAAACTTTGTTCTTACCTAAAAATGAATTTAAGCTCCAAAGAGATTGCCCCTTTAATGGGTATTTCTGTTAGGGGAGTAGAAGTCCATCGTTATAGATTAAGAAAAAAGATGGATCTTGATACCGATGTTAATTTGACAAAATTTTTGATAAAGAATTTCTAAATTCGGATTAAATCGCCCTAAAATTATCAAAAAAATACTACTACATTACTACATCATAGGCTAAAAAAACTTGCCAAAAATTACTTCAAAAAATTTTTAAATACTTGTTATTCAAATAAATAAGACTTATTTTGCTATGAAGTAGTAGTTGTGTACTACAACGATTGCGTTAAAAACGCATTTGAACGTATCTTTCAAGTACAAATTAAGCAAACAACCAATAAGTATGAATGTAAAACTATTTTTGGCTAGTGTATTCTTTTTGGTCTTTTCTGGGCTAACATATGCACAACAAACAAAAACCATTAGTGGTACTGTTACAGATGGAAATCAGGTTCCTTTACCTGGTGCTGAAGTAAAGGTTATAGATAAATCGATCTTTAGCGTAACAGATTTTGACGGTAATTTTACTCTAGAAGGCGTTGAATCAGGAGATGTTTTTAGAGTTACATTTTTAGGCTTCTCACCACAAGAAATGGAGGTAGGAAGCAGTAATGAGTATTCCGTGGTTCTTCAGGAAGATGCCGGTCAGCTAGACGAAGTCGTTGTAGTTGGTTATGGTACGCAGAAGAAAAGGGACCTTACCGGTTCGATTGTCTCCGTAGATGCAGAGGAGATCGAGAAAACGCCTACTTCCAACGCGATGCAATCGCTTCAGGGAAAAGTTCCCGGGGTTCAGATCGTTTCTGCAGGTAGTCCAGGTAACTCTCCAACAGTTCGTATTAGGGGTCTGGGTACCTATAATACCGATTCCGGAGATTCGAATGTATTATATGTAGTTGATGGTGCTTTTTATGATAATATAGATTTCCTAAATACTAAGGATATTAAATCTATAAACGTTTTAAAGGATGCTTCTTCATCTGCTATATATGGTGTTAGAGCAGCGAACGGGGTTGTGATTATCGAAACCAAATCTGGTAAGATCAATCAGAAGCCTCAATTCGAGTATGATGGTTATACCGGGGTTCAGGTAGCCAATAACGTGGTAAAAATGGCTAACGCAGAGCAATTTGTAACCATGGTGCAGGAATCTGGATCAGAGGCCGAACAACAATATATTCTTAACGCAATGCAGCGTTATGGTCGCAGCAGGGTGAATCCTAATGTACCAGATGTAAATACCGATTGGTATAATGAAATTATGAGACCTGGAATAATTCAGAGTCATAGTATAGGTGTTTCCGGTGGAGGAGAGCAGGTTGCTTACTCTATGGGGGTTAACTATTTTGACCAGGAAGGTATTCTGGATATGAAGAATGAGTATGAGCGATTCAATATTCGTTCTAAAATGGATGTTGATATTTCTGACAGGTTTAGAGGAGGGGTAAATGCTGTTTTTAGTAATGCTACCAAATACAATCCTGAAAATGCCGCGTGGTTCAAAGCTTATTTTGCGGTACCTATCATGCCGGTCATCGATTCTTTAAATACAAATGCAACTCCTGTAAGATATTCTAATGCTCAGAATTTGGGATATAGAGGTATTCAAAACCCTTTCACCGACCTTAATTACAATAATGACAGGGAAAAAATAAGGAAATTACTAACCAACGTTTATTTCGAAGGAGATTTAATTGAAGACAAACTTACATTCAAAACTTCTTATAGTCATAATTATTCGGCTTTTGAAAACCGTTATGTAAACCTTCCTTTCACCCTAGGAAACAACTTCGAAAGAATTTCTTCTATTGAAAGACAACAGAATAACTTCTCTAATCAGTATTGGGATAATACCTTAACCTATAATGACGAATTTGGGGACCATGATCTAACCGTTCTTGCCGGACATTCCTATAGGGATGAAGCGGCAAACAGATTTAGAGCTACTGGTGAGAATATTCGAGGAATTAGATTCGATTCAAGCTGGTATCTGGATTTTGCAGATCCGTTATCGTTTTCAGATAATGTTCGAGAAGAATTTGATAGAATCTATGGTCTTTCTTTCTTTGGAAGAATAGCTTATGATTTCAAAGATAAGTATCTTGCTTATGGTACAGTTAGATATGAGAGATCTTCGAAATTTACCAAAGACCCATGGGGATTATTCCCTTCCGTTGGTCTGGGATGGGTAGTTTCTGAAGAAAGCTTTATGGAGAATGTAGATTTCTTAAGCTTCTGGAAGCTTAGAGCTTCATACGGTCAGTTAGGAAATGATAATGTTGTAGCAAGTTCAGGTACTAATACCATTGATAATGTATTCGCAGATTTTGGTGATCAGGCTTTAAACGGATTTACTTCTACCAGCGTATTTACAGATAATACCTGGGAAAGAGTAGTGGAATATAACTTTGGTACTGACATTAACATGTTTGATGACCGACTAAATGTAACAGCAGATTACTACATTAGAGATACAGAAGATGCAATTATGCCTATTACCATCCCGGTAATTAATGTAGTTCTTCAACAGAATGCGGGAACAATCAGAAACCAGGGTCTTGAGTTAGGGATTAACTGGCAGGATAATGTATCTGAAGATTTTAGCTACAGAATTGGAGCTAACCTAACAACTATTAATAATGAGGTAACTGAAATTAATAACGAAGAAGGTTTTATCAACGCTGGTTCAGCAGAATTCAGGCAGATCACCAGAATTGGAGATCCAATTCAGGCATTTTTCGGGTACGAAGTAGAAGGAGTTTACCAGAATCAGGCAGAGGTTGATGCCGATCCTTTTGCGGCTAATCAGCCAGAAGCGAATTTGATGCCGGGAGACCTTATCTATAAGGATCAGAATGGAGATGGATTCATCAATGCCGATGATAGGGTGATCCTTGGATCGTTTCTTCCAGACTTTACTTTTGGAGGTAACATAGGGCTAAACTATAAAGCTTTTGATTTCTCAATGAGCTTTTACGGTCAGGTTGGAAATAAGATCCTGAACCGAAAAAGAGGTGAAATAATCTTTACTCAGGATACTAATATGGATGCAGATTTAGCTATTAACAGATGGCACGGTGAAGGAACAAGTAATACTTACCCTTCTTCTGCCGGATTACGTAAGCTATGGAATCAGCAATTAAGTGAATTCTGGGTTGAAGATGGAGACTTTTTCAGGATCCAGAACATCCAGGTTGGTTATACGATCAAGTCTGATGATCTTCCGCAAACCAGAGTATATTTCACTGCAGAAAGACCATTTACATTCTTCGATTACAATGGATTTGATCCTGAAGTAAATGACGGTGTAGATAGACAAACCTATCCGGTGCCATCGATCTATACAGTTGGTATAAATGTTAAAATATAAAAAATTGCACCATGAAAAATTTAATTATTAAAAGTATCTATTGCTGCCTTTGTGCAGTATTATTACTGGGAGCATCTGCTTGTAGTGACAAGTTCGATACTCGGGAAGGACAATTATCTTCTTCTGCCATAGATTATACAGATCCAAGTCAGATGATAGGGGCTTTAATTGGAGCCTACAACGTAGTTGGTACAAGAGGTTGGGAAGAACCACTTCTTCTTTCTGTACGTGGAGATGATGTAAATGCCGGTGGTCTGGGCGATCAGCAGCCATTTGCAGATACAGATCAGTATGTTTACAACAAAGATTATTGGATGTATAATTCACTATGGAACGGTCATTATAGCGATATTATCGACCTGAATACTGCCATCTTACAGATCGAGAACTTTATGGAGTTCATGGAAGGTGAAGACCTTGAAAGAGCTCAACAGTATATCGCCGAGATCAAAGTTCTTAGAGGCTGGCTGCACTTGAATATTACACGTACTTATGAGGACGTATATATTTATAGAACTAATGAACCGGCAACCGAGATCGAAGAGAACGGAATTTCTTCAAAAGAAGAGGTGCTTCAGTTCATTTCAGACGAGATGGATGAGGCCATCCCTAATCTTCCAGATCAAAGACCGAATGAGCGTACAGATTTGCCAGGTGGTGTAACAATGTACACGGCATACGCTTTAAAAGCCATTGCTAATCTTGAACTTGAAAACTACCAGGCTGTGGCCGACGCGACTGGTGAAATTATTAGTTCAGGAAAGTTTTCGCTTTATCCAGATTATTACCAGTTATTCAAAAAACCAGGTGAATTAAGTGATGAGTCTCTTTTTGAGATCCAGTATTCAGACTTCGGTAATTCTACCGGTGACAGTTTCTATCACCTATATGCTCCGTTTGGACCACAAGGTTGGGAACCAGTTAGAGAAAATGCTTCCGGCGGATGGGGATTTTTTGAACCAAGTATGAAGTTTATCAAATTTATGATAGAACGTGATGATGAGACCAGGCTTGTAACAAGTGTTAACTTTACTAACCGTGGAATCCAGGCCTTGGAGGATGATGGTGTTGATGTACCATCTTATGTAAGCAACACTACACCTTCTGGAGATGTTCTAAATGATTATGCCAGAGCTTTTTTCTCCAGTGGTAAACAATACCTTCCTTCTGTCCAGTTGACCGAAGGTAGAAATAATTACTCTGCAGGTAAGAACTATATAGTAATGAGATATGCAGAAGTATTATTAATGTATGCCGAGGCCGTGGTTCGTGGAGCTAACGGTACAGGAATGACTGCAGATCAGGCTGTAAACACCGTTAGAAACAGAGCCGGACTAGGAAACTTAAGTGGTGTGACTATCGATGATGTAATGGATGAGAAATTTGCTGAGTTAGCCATGGAATGGGGTATTCGTTATTATGACATGATTAGATTAGATAATTATGACGAATTGAGTTATGATGGTAGATCATTCTCTGCTGCAGATGAATATCTTCCTTATCCGCAGGCTCAGGTAGACGCTTTACCATTAGGTGATTAATTCGATTTGAAAACTGAATAAAAGACAAAACCATGAAAAATTATAAAATAAAATTACTGGGAGTTCTTTCGTTTTTGTTGGCGCTGGCAGCTTGTGAAGTTGATGGTATCGATCCAATTACGGAAGTAGACCCGGGTGCAGATCAGGGAGCTCCTGAAGTTACCATCACCTCTCCGGCAGAAGGTAATACTATTAAGGTACTGGAAGAGATATCCAGTGTCACTATTGCCTTCAGAGTTGTTGATGATATTGAGATAGCTAGTATCGAGGTAATGGTAGATGGAAGTATGATCGCAGAAATGAGTGAGTTCAAAGATTATAGAATCGTTGATGATCAGGTAGTTTTTAATAATGTTACCAATGGCGAACACACTGCCACGGTAAAGGCGACAGATTTGGAAGGAAATGTAACTACTCAAACCGTTAATTTCAGCAAAGAGCCTCCATACACTCCTAAGTTTCAGAATGAATATTTATATATGCCATTTGATGGAGATTATGTAGATCTTATTACCCTTAAAAGTGCCGATGTTACCGGAAGTCTGCAATTTGCAGGAGAATCTTTTCTGGGATCAAATTCCTTTACCGCTGCCTCAGACTCTTATCTTACTTTTCCATTTGATGGAACCATAGGTACTGAATTTACTGCTTCTTTCTGGTATAATGTAAACGCCGATCCCAACAGGGCAGGAATTCTTGTAGCAGGTGATGATGCTGATGATCGCATGCAGGGATTCAGACTTTTTAGAGAAGGAGGGCCAGATGCGCAAACCATTAAGCTGAATGTTGGAACCGGGAGTGGTGAAGTATGGAATGATGGTGGTGTGATAGATCCTACTAACGACGGTTGGGTACATGTTGCATTTACGGTTAATTCTGAACAAACTGTTATTTATTTAGATGGTAACCCCGTAAATACAGGGAATATGGCTGGAGCAAGTATTGACTGGTCTGGTGTTCAGGAATTAACTATTGGTTCTGGAGGTGAAACTTTCAGTTATTGGGACCATTTACATGATACCAGTTCTTTAGATGAGCTTAGATTCTTTGATATAGCCCTTTCTCAGGATGAAATTCAGAATTTGATCAATGCTTCTTCTGAAACATTAAAAATTTCATTTGATGGTTCTTACCAGGATGCTTCTTCAAACCGTGAAATAACCGCGGTTGGAAATCCCGGATTCGCAGGTGAATCTGTAGAAGGAAATAATGCTTATGCAGGTGCAGCAGATTCGTATTTAACCATGCCTTCTGAAGGTTTGATGAGTCCTACTTTTAGTGCTACCTTCTGGTACAAGGCAGATGCCACTGCTTCCCGTGCAGGAATTTTAGTGATTGGTCCTGAGGATACAGCAAATCCAGATGCTCAAAATTTACGAACCAGCGGTTTCCGACTTTTTAGAGAAGGGAATGAAAATGAACAAACTATCAAACTTAACGTTGGTACGGGGGAAGCCGAAAGTTGGAATAACGGTGGTACTATAGATGTAACTGCCGGTGAATGGGTTCATGTGGCTTTTACCATTTCTGAAACTGAATCTGCCTTGTATTTAAATGGTGAATTGGTTAATACCGGTGACCTGAGCAACCCGATATCCTGGAATGGAACCGATATGGTTTCTGTAATGTCTGGTGCTCCAAGATTCACAGGTTGGAATCACCTGGCCGATACCAGTTTTATGGATGACCTGACTTTTTATAATAAAGTTCTTACACAGGAAGAAATCCAGGCCGATATGGCTCTATAGATCTTAAAATGAGGCTTTGGGTCAATGGCCTGAAGCCTTTCTCTTATAAATTTTCTTATTGACTAATAATAATTTCTGCCCCAGTTCAATGAGCCCGGAGTAGAGAAAAGGTGAACTATGTTTAAAATTGAACTTTCCAGATTAGTTGTTTTAGCAGGATTTTTCCTATTATTCTCCTGCAGTGAAGATTCAGGACCGGGATATCAGGAACCTTATGTGCCAGATCCTGATGACGATGGTGGTTCGCAGGTACCCGAACTTAGTGATGACGAGCTTCTTGATTTGGTGCAGGAACAAACATTTAACTATTTCTGGGATTTCGCAGAATCAAACAGTGGTTTAGCGAGAGAACGATCGCAAGACAACGCATATGGCGGTCAGGGTGCAGATATTGTAACCACTGGGGGTAGTGGTTTCGGCCTTGCTTCTTTCCCCGCTGCGGTAGAACGTGGCTGGATTACTAAAGATGCTGCAGAAAGCCGACTGGAAAAAGTACTCGATTTCCTTGAGGAAATACCTAAATATCACGGTGCCTTTTCTCACTGGTATTTGGGAAGTACTGCCCAAACCAGGCCATTTAGTGACCTGGATGATGGTGGTGACCTGGTGGAAACAGCCTTTTTAATGCAGGGGCTTTTAATTTGCCGTGCCTATTTCGATAATGAAGAAATCGATTCAAGAATTACGTCATTATGGGAAAATGTAGAATGGGACTGGTATACCAACGGTGAGAATGTGCTTTACTGGCACTGGTCTCCAAATCATGATTTTCAAATCAATCTGCCTATTAAAGGTTGGAATGAATCCCTGATCGTATACGTGCTAGCGGCTTCCTCACCTACCCATCCTATATCTAAAGAAATCTATACTCAAGGTTGGGCTTCCAACGGAAATATGGTAACCAGTAGATCGCATTATGGAATCGATATGCCTTTAGGTCCATCTTTTGGTGGCCCACTTTTCTTTAGTCATTATTCTTTTATTGGGCTGGATCCAAGAAATCTTCAGGACCAATATGCCAATTATTGGGATCAGAATACGGCTCACGCAATGATCAATTATGAATATTGCGTTCGAAATCCAAAGAATTTTGAAGGCTACGGAATGGATTCCTGGGGTCTTACTGCCTCTGATAATATGAACGGATATGCGGCCCATAGCCCTACCAATGACCTGGGAGTGATTACTCCCACGGCCGCATTATCCTCATTTCCATACACTCCTGATGAATCCATGCGGGCACTTCGACATTTTTTTGAAGACCTGAAAGATGATCTTTGGGGAGATTATGGGTTCTATGATGCTTTTTCTCAGGAGAATGATTGGTTTGCCAATGGCTACCTCGCCATAGACCAGGGTCCCATTGTGGCCATGATCGAAAATTACAGAAGCCAGTTGCTCTGGAATCTTTTTATGAGTGACGAGGAGATTCAGGCGGGACTTGATAAACTCGATTTTACATACTAAGAATGAAATTGCAGAGCCTGCTCATATTAATAGCAATCTTGCCAGTTTCAATCCTGGGACAGGAACCGGAATACCATAAGGTTTTTTTCGAAAACAGCCTTATGGAAAAAAGCTGTTACCACAGTGAGGTGAATTATTCGTCACCTTCCTTTGTCCTGAATATTGAAAAAAAGTTGCCGGTAAATAATTCTGAAGCATTTACTCCTGGGAACAGCCTTTCCCTTATTTATGATTCAGCTGAAGGCGGTAACTGGAAAGTAAACCTGAAGTTTCCGAAATGGCGTGGGAAAGATCATTTTAAGGAAGCAGATGAACTTAGTTTTTGGATCTATATAAATTCTGAAACTCAACTGGCCGATCTTCCAGAAATATCCCTGAAACAAAATGCTTCTTTATCTGAAACCCTAAAATTAGCTGAAGTAGTAGGTAACTTTAAAAAACAGGATTGGTTTCAGGTTCGTATTTCGCTGGAAAGTTTTGGATTGGAAACTTCAGATAGATCCCAAATCTCCGAAATTCAGTTTTCCCAGTCTTCCGAGAGTACAGGCAACCATGAGATGTTTATTGATCAGGTAGAACTTATAGATTCAAAAGAAATTACAACTGTTCCGGAAAAAATAGAAATTCGATCGGCCAAAGCTTACGAAAGACATGTGGAACTGAACTGGGAAAAACCAGATACAGATAAAGTTCGGTATATAAAGATTTACAGGTCTCAAAATCAGGGTGAATTTGAAGCGGTTGGCGTGCAGAACACCCAGCACTTTTCAAAATACACCGATTTTACCGGAGAGGCCAATCAGCAATATTCATATAGAATAAGTGCCGTTGGAAATGACTATTCTGAATCGGAACTTTCAGAAACAGTAGATGTTGAAACCAGGTTAATGAGTGATGAGGACTTACTCACCATGGTTCAGGAGGCTTCTTTCAATTATTACTGGGATGGAGCAGAAGAGCAAAGCGGCCTCGCTCTTGAAAATATTCCTGGAAGAAAGAATATGATCGCCTCGGGAGCTTCAGGTTTTGGCGTGATGGCCTTAATTGTTGGTGCTGAACGAAATTTTATTACCAGGGATCAATTCATAGACCGAATGGAAAAGATCCTCAATTTTCTTGAAAAAGCAGAACGTTTTCACGGAGCCTACTCCCATTTTATTGATGGTCCTACGGGTAAGGTCGAGCCTTTCTTCGGAAAAAAAGATAATGGAGCCGATCTGGTGGAAACTTCTTTTTTAATGCAGGGGTTGCTCACGGTTAGACAATATCTCTCTGAAGATAACGCTGCTGAAAAAAAACTTCGTGAAAGGATCACCAAAATCTGGGAAGGAGTAGAGTGGGACTGGTTCGTCCAGGAAAACAGCAGTGATTACCTCACCTGGCACTGGTCACCAGATCAGCAATGGGTGATAGACCATCAGTTAATTGGATGGAACGAAACCATGATCACCTATTTTCTCGCAATTGCTTCTCCAACTAACGGAGTGGATGCTGAAATGTATTATTCCGGTTGGGCAAGCCAGGAAAAAAAGGCACAGAATTACCGCTCCAATTGGGGAGAAGGTCCCGAGGGAGCTATGTATACGAATAGAACGAATTACTTCGGAATTCCCTTAGAGGTTGGAGTTGGAGTAGGCGGACCATTGTTTTTCACTCATTATTCCTATTTAGGCCTGGACCCTAACAAAATGGAAGATAAATACGTGAATTATTTTGAGAATAATCAGGATATCGTATTGATTAATTATCGCTATAGCCTGGAGAATCCCGGTGGTTATGAAGGCTACGGCAAAAATAGCTGGGGTCTTACCGCCAGTGACGGACCAACGGGGTATAAAGCCAGGGAAGCAAAGCCATCTCAGGATGATGGAACTGTAGCCCCTACCGGTGCGATTGCCTCTTTTCCCTACACGCCAGAAAAATCTTTAGATGCCCTAAAGCATTTCTATAGGAATTACGGAAGTTTTCTATGGGGTGAATATGGTTTTAGAGATGCATTTAATTTATCTGAAGACTGGACAACGCCAATTTATATGGGACTTAACCAGGCTCCAATGACCGTTATGATCGAAAATCATCGTACGGGGCTTTTGTGGAAACTGTTTATGCAGAATAAGGAAGTTCAGGAAGCTTTGGAAAATATTAAATCTCAAAAATAAATTTTCAACCGAAGAAAACATTAAACAAGTAACCAATCATGTTAAAGCGATTTATAATAATTACAGTTTTTGGAGGCTTATTTTTTACCTCTTGTAAGAATTCTGAAAAAGAGCAGGAAGACCTGGCCGTTAACCAGACAAATGAAGAACAACTGCTTTCAGATGAAGCCTTACTGGATACCGTTCAGAAGCAAACCCTGAAATATTTCTGGGATTATGCTGAACCCAATAGCGGACTTGCTCGCGAACGGTTTCATCCAGATGGTAATTACCCGAAAGAAGATTCACATGTTGTGACCACAGGTGGTACAGGTTTCGGATTAATGGGGATAATTGCAGGAATTGAAAGAGGTTTTATTCCACGGGATTCAGCAGTAGCCAGATTGGCAAAGATCGCCGCCTTTCTTGAAAAAGCACCGAGATATCATGGCGCCTGGCCACACTGGCTCAACGGCGAAACTGGGGGAACCAGGGCCTTCAGTGAAAAAGATGACGGTGGTGACATAGTTGAAACTTCCTTCCTGGCACAGGGTTTTATCGTGGTTCGTGAATATCTAAAAAACGGTTCAGCAGAAGAGCAGAAAGTAGCTCAGAAATACGATGAATTATGGAAAGGAATCGAATGGGACTGGTACACGAATAACCGTGACGGACTCATCTGGCACTGGTCGCCAAAATATGATTTTGAAAAGAACTTTTTGATCCAGGGTTATAATGAATGTTTGATAACTTATATAATGGGAGCTTCCTCACCAGATCATTCTATAGATGCGGCGGCTTACCACGAAGGCTGGGCCCGCGGTGGTAGTTTCACTACAGATGCAGAGGCTTACGGAATGCCATTAATTCTGAAACATAATACCCGGGGAGATAAAGGCGGACCCTTGTTCTGGGCACATTACTCTTACCTCGGGTTAAATCCGAAAGGATTATCCGATAAATATGCCAATTACTGGGATTTGAACGTTAATCACAGCCTGATCAATTACGAATACTGCCAGGAGAATCCTAAGAATTTCGAGACCTACGGTCCAAATTCCTGGGGCCTTACAGCGAGTTATACTAAAAAGGAAGATGGTGGAATCGGTTACACGGCTCATTCACCTGATAACGATAAAGGAGTTGTTTCGCCAACAGCAGCCATCAGCTCTATTCCTTATACTCCGGAACAATCGATGGATGCCATGCGTTATTTCTTTACAGATCTGAACGATCTGCTTTGGGGACCTGCCGGTTTTTATGATGCTTATAGTCTGGAAGGTGAAAAGTGGGTGGCTCCGCAATATTTAGCGATAGATCAGGGGCCAATGGTAGTAATGATTGAAAATTATCGATCTGGTTTGATCTGGGATCTGTTTATGCAGGCCCCGGAAGTACAAAACGGACTCAAAAAACTTGGATTTAATTATGAAAAATAAGCTGAATTATTCCATTTTTATCTTTTTCTTCCTCATGCTGATGCAGTCGGTTTCAGTATTTGCGCAGGATAAAGAGGCTTTCCTGCGAGAAACATTCATTAGCGGTGGCGATACCTTGAATTACAGAATCCTCTACCCGGAGAACTTTTCCGAAGCTGAAGAATATCCGCTGGTATTGGTATTGCATGGTGCAGGAGAGCGCGGTGACAATAATGAAGCCCAGCTGGTGCACGGAAGCGATATATTTCTGAAAACTGAAAATCGCGAGGATTTTCCTGCCGTAGTCATTTTTCCGCAGGCCCCTAAAGACGACTACTGGGCCAAAGTAGAGGTGAAGCGTGATACCATGCCTTTTCAATTCGATTTTAAGAATACCGAAGCACCTACTAAATCGTTGAAACTGGTTATGGAGCTAATGGAAGAAATGGTAGCACAGGATTTTGTTCAGGAAAACCAAGTTTATGTGGGAGGACTTTCCATGGGTGGAATGGGAACTTTCGAGATCCTTTATAAAAAACCGGAAATGTTCGCAGCGGCCTTTGCTATTTGCGGAGGTGCTAACCCCGAGATTGCCAGTGAATACAGAAAAGGCCTGCCTATCTGGATTTTCCATGGAGAAAAAGATGATGTGGTACCGCCACATTTGTCAAAAACCATGGCCAGGGAGATCAATCACCAAGGTGGGAATGCCAAATTATCGCTGTATCCAGAAGATAATCATAACAGCTGGGATTCGGCATTTTCTGAGCCTTACCTATTACCATGGTTATTTTCACAAAAATTGAATGATTAAAAAATGTTTACAGCCCTAAAAAGAATGAGTCAATTAAAAACCATATTTTTCTGTCTAGCTTTTCTGCCGGTTTTCAGCAATGCGCAGGAAGTATTGCCAGAAACTTATATCAATCCCTTGGATATAGATTATACGTATATGGTCTATAATTCAGCAAAGAATATTTCTTATCGTTCCGGGGCAGATCCTGCGGTAATCGAATACCGGGGTGAATATTTTATGTTTGTGACCAGATCATTTGGTTACTGGCATTCCAAAGACCTGGTAAACTGGGAATTCATCAAGCCAAAACAATGGTTTTTCGAAGGCTCTAACGCGCCAACAGCCTTTAATTACAAGGACTCCCTGGTTTATTTCGCCGGTGATCCTGCGGGCTACGGCAGTATACTTTATACCGATGATCCTAAAAAAGGTGAGTGGACGCCAACGGCTTCCATCACCAGCAATATTCAGGATTCAGAATTGTTTATCGATGACGATGGAAAAACTTACCTCTACTGGGGGTCGTCAAACGTACATCCACTTAGGGTGAAAATGCTGGATAAGGACGACCGTTTTATTGAGACTGGTGTTCAAAAAGACCTGATTAATCTCGTGGAGGAGGAACACGGCTGGGAGCGATTTGGAGAGAACAATTATCACCCAACCCTAAAAGAAGGTTATATGGAAGGCGCTTCCATGACCAAGCATAATGGCAAATATTACCTGCAATATGCCGCGCCGGGAACTCAGTTCAATGTGTATGCAGATGCGGCCTATATTGGAGAGACTCCTTTGGGACCTTTCAAATACATGAAAAATAATCCATATAGTTTTAAACCAGGCGGATTTACTAACGGAGCCGGTCATGGGATCACCGTGAAGCAAACCAATGGGCAGTACTGGCATTTTGCTACGATGGCCCTGGCTTCTAATTCGCACTGGGAAAGACGACTTTGCATGTTTCCCACCTATTTTGATGAAGAAGGTTTGATGTATACCAATACCAGTTATGGCGATTACCCGTTACACGCTCCAGATCATCCTACCAAAGCCGGGCAACATACTGGATGGATGCTACTTTCCTATAAAGGAAAAGCAACTGTTTCGTCATCCCAAATGCAGATAAGTAAAAGTACCTCTACAGATGGGCAATTTGATATTGCTGAAATGCCTTTGAAGAAAGATTCAGAAGGAGCGATCATTTCTGAAGTTCTTACCGACGAAAGTCCAAAATCTTTTTGGGTGGCTGAAGAGAACGACGATAATCAATGGGTAGAGATCGAAATGCTCCAGCCTGGAAATATTAATGCCCTTCAACTAAATTTTCATGATCAGGAATCTGAAATTTACACCAGAACCGAAGGATTAAGACATCGCTTTACGATCGAGATTTCAGAAAACCGAAGGGATTGGAAAACCATTGTAGATAGAAGCAATAGTTTTGAAGATGCTCCTAACGCCTATATCACTTTGAAAAATCCCGTAAAAGCAAAATATGTTCGCTATAACAATGTGAAAGTTCCAGGGAATAACCTGGCACTTTCCGAAATTAGGGTCTTCGGAAAAGGCCTTGGGAAAAAACCTACTCAAGTTAAAGGTTTTGAGGTGACCCGCCAGGACGATCGAAGAGACGCTTCCTTTAAATGGGAACCTGTAAAAGGTGCCCAGGGCTATAATATTCGCTGGGGGATAGCTCCAGATAAGCTATACCAGTCATGGTTGATTTATGGGGAAACCGAACATTTTATGAGGAACCTGGATAGAGATACCCAGTATTACTTTACGATAGAAGCATTTAACGAAAATGGAATTTCGGAAAGGACCGAAATAGTTCCGGTAAAATAAATTTAAAAACTAATTCAATAAATACGACTATAATGAGAAAAATTTATCTAAGCATCAGTCTCGTCATCTTAACGGGAATTTCAGTGCTACATGCTCAGGAACGAATTCCGGCAGTAGAAGAATTGCTGAATAAAATGACGCTGGAAGAAAAGATAGGCCAATTGAACCTTTTAACACCCGGTGGTGGTATTGCTACCGGTTCTGTGGTTAGTGAGGATGTGGAATCAAAAATCAAGGCTGGAAATGTTGGTGGAGTTTTTGGTGTTTCCAGTCCGGCGAAAGTAAGACAGGCGCAGGAAATCGCGGTAAAGAATTCCCGGTTAGGAATCCCGCTTCTAATAGGTTCGGATATCATCCACGGTTATAAAACCACTTATCCAATTCCGCTAGGACTTTCTTCCAGCTGGGATTTGGAATTGATCAAAAGCGGAGCTCAAATGGCTGCAAAAGAGGCTACGGCAGATGGCATTAACTGGAATTTTTCGCCTATGGTAGACATCGCTAGAGATCCTAGGTGGGGTAGAATTGCTGAAGGAGCCGGTGAGGACCCGTATCTGGGATCTCAGATCGCCAAAGCCATGGTAGAAGGATACCAGGGAGACGATCTTAGCAAGCCGGAAACCATGATGGCAACCGTAAAGCATATGGCTTTATACGGAGCTCCGGAAGCCGGAAGGGATTATAATTCGGTAGATATGAGCCGCCTTAAAATGTTCAACGAATACCTGCCTCCTTACAAAGCGGCGGTTGATGCCGGGGTGGGAAGTGTGATGACCTCTTTCAACGATATCGACGGAATTCCTGCTTCAGGAAATAAATGGTTGCTAACCGATCTTCTAAGAGAAAGATGGGGTTTTGATGGATTTGTAGTTTCAGATTATACTTCAGTGAACGAAATGATTGCCCACGGGATGGGAGATCTGCAGGATGTTTCGGCTATGGCGATCAATGCCGGGCTGGATATGGATATGGTTGGAGAAGGTTTCCTTACCACTTTAAAAAAATCGGTTGAAGAAGGAATGGTTTCCGAAGAACAAATCACCAAAGCAGCGAGGCGAATTCTTGAAGCTAAATATAAGATCGGTTTGCTGGATGACCCTTACCTGTATTCAGATGAAAGCAGGCCGGAAAAGGATATTCTTACCGAGGAAAACAGAAAACTAGCCAGAAAAGCGGCCACTAGGTCTTTTGTCCTGCTGAAAAAACATAACAATACACTTCCTTTAAGTAAAAATGCGAAGATCGCCTTAATTGGACCACTGGCGAATAATAAGAACAATATGCTGGGAACCTGGGCGCCAACCGGGAATCCGCAACTTTCTGTGCCAATTTTGGAAGGAATGAAGAATGTAGCTCCAAACGCGACCATCGAATACGCCAAGGGAGCCAATATTTCTGATGATACCAGCTTTGCCAAAAAAGTGAATGTTTTTGGTGAGCGCATCCAGATTTCTGAAGAGTCTCCTGAAACCCTACTGAAGGAGGCTCTGGATCTGGCTAATGGTTCAGATGTTGTAGTTGCCGTGGTTGGGGAAGCCACCGAAATGAGCGGGGAAGCAGCTAGCCGCACCGATATTACCATTCCGGACTCTCAGAAAAAACTGATCAGGGAATTGGCAAAAACCGGGAAGCCTGTTGTGCTTGCTTTAATGAGTGGTAGACCTTTGGATATTTCAGAAGAAATGGGACTTCCGGTAAGTATCCTTCAGATCTGGCATCCTGGCGTGGAAGCCGGGAACGCAGTCGCTGATGTACTTTTCGGAAATTATAATCCTTCCGGAAAATTAACCAACAGCTGGCCAAGAAGCGTTGGGCAGATCCCGATACATTACCGCATGAAAACAACCGGAAGACCAGGGCCTGAGTCTGGTGAATTCCAGAAGTTCAAGACCAATTACCTCGATTCTCCAAATTCGCCATTATTGCCATTTGGATACGGACTTAGTTACACCACTTTTGAATATAGCAATGTAAAGGCAGGTTCAGGAACATTGAATGCTGATGGTTCAATCGAGTTAAGTGCTACCGTTACCAATACCGGGAATTATGATGGAGAGGAAGTGGTTCAGCTTTATATCCATGACAAGGTGCGAAGTGTAACGCCTCCTGGAAAAGAATTAAAAGGTTTCCAGAAGATCGCCCTTAAAAAAGGGGAATCTAAGACGGTGACTTTTACCATCACACCGGAAGACCTGAAATTCTATAATTCTCAAATCGAATATGTGTACGAGCAGGGAGAGTTTGAATTCTTTATCGCCGGCAGCTCAGATGCTGAATTTGCAGGTTCATTCAACTTGAAAAAATAGTTGATTTTTGTTTCATTTGAATTAAGTGAGCCCCTGTAATTATTGAAATACAGGGGCTTTTTTCAATTATATAGTGGTTGAATATTTAGCAAGCCTGAATCAAGACATCTTACTGGCCTGCTGGAAAATGCTAAAACCATGGAAATAAAATAGTTTAATTAAAGTTTTTTGTAATGAAGTTTTTCAGGATTTTAAAAATTAGCTGTACCTCCTTTTTATTTTTTGCACTTTTGGCCTGCGGAAAACAAGGAGAAAATAAGGATTTAACTTATGCCCAGGTAGTAAGTAAATTAACCGATCTTAAAAGCCTGGCTGAATTGCCCGAAACTGGTGAAAAAAGCGAGATGTGGTCTAGCTATGATCGCAAAAGCAAGATAGACAGTGCAGGAAATTTTGTTGACTGGGATGCTAATATCGACGGGCTGGAACCACAATTCATTCGTAAAGAAGGAGAAAACGAGGTTTTAGCCGAAATGGAAGGTCCCGGCGCCATTGTTCGTATCTGGTCTGCCAGTCCGCGGGATGGAAAGGTTAAGATCTATATCGACGGGAAGGAAGAACCAGTGGTCAACCTGCCTTTTATCGATTATTTCAAGCCGAGCATTGCAGCATTTGAATATCCTGAATTAGTCTACGAAACCAATGCTCGTGGATTCAATAATTATATTTCTATCACTTACCAGAAATCCTGTAAGATTGTCGCAGAGCCGGGTTGGGGGCAATATTATCATTTTAATTACATCAGTTTTCCGGAAGGTACTCAAGTAGAAAGTTTTAATCCAG
This sequence comes from Christiangramia lutea, assembly GCF_022489035.1. GTDB lineage: Bacteria > Bacteroidota > Bacteroidia > Flavobacteriales > Flavobacteriaceae > Christiangramia > Christiangramia lutea. Next base: position 262,958 of record NZ_JAKVTV010000001.1, on the reverse strand, counting down.
ACCTGAATGAAAATAACAAGTCTGCGCTTGAAGAGGTAAATCAATTCTTCAGGGATAAAATGGGAAATTCTCCACATGATTTTGAAACTACAAAGCTTCAGGTAGAGGAGAAAATTGGAAAAAGCCAGGAAAAGGTGTTGGTTAGCTTAAAAAATTCAGGTGCGATCTCTTCCTTAAAAGCCAGAATGAAGATAAAAGATAGTTCTAAAGCTGAAGAGATGCTTCGCAAAGTGGTTTTAAAGATGAAGTGGGATGGAGAAGAAAAGCCCACGGTATGGAGTCCCCTGGGAGATTTCTTCGGAACTTCTCCCGGATATAACAAATACAAAACCCTGCCCATGGGAATGACCGATGACTGGATGTACAGTTACTGGTATATGCCATTTGCTGAAGGAGCAGAGATCATCATTCAGAATGATTTTGAAGAAGCGATAGAAATTGCAATGGAAATAAATTATGAAGAGCTTAAGGATGTCGAAAACCTGGGGAGATTTCATGCAAAATGGCATCGAGACCTCGAGCCACTATCTGAAGATCGTTGGCCAGACTGGACCTTACTGGAAACCGAAGGACGAGGACGATTTTTGGGAACCCATTTATTAGTTTGGAACCCAAAAGGAGGAAGTTGCTCCCTGGCCGGACCCGGGCATCACTGGTGGGGTGAAGGTGATGAAAAGTTTTTCATAGATGGAGAAACCTTTCCTTCGACTTTTGGAACAGGTACCGAAGATTATTTTGGATATGCCTGGTGTGATCCTTCAGAATTTGAACACGCTTACCACAGCCAAACCCAGGATAATGATAATATGGGCTACCAGCCTATGAATCGCTGGCATATTATTGAAAATATTCCTTTTCAGAAGTCTTTTGATGGTTATATGGAGAAATATTTTCCAAACCACTGGCCAACTCAGTATTCAGCTGTGGTTTACTGGTATCTGGAGCCTGGTGGAACAGATCCTTTAGGTAAGGTTGCGGTAGAAGATCGCTATGGATACGAGATCGAGTATGATGTTTTTCGGGTAGATCAGGCCGTAGAAGGTGAAACCTTGGAAATTAAAGAAAATACCGGTGGTTGGGCTTCAACCGATGTATTTGCTGATGAAAAGATCTATGAAACTGTGAGCGGTCATAAAGTTCTTAACTGGAATGCTGAACCTAAAGACGGAAATCAATTGGTGCTAACCTTTGAATGGCCGGAAGATGGAAAATATTTACTTGAAGCTAATTTTGTTAAGAGCCAAAATGGTGGAAAATTCAGAATGTTTTTAAATGATCGGGAGCTAGAAACGATTAACTTTAAAACTGAAGAAGAGCATATGGTAGCTGAAAAGCAGCAGCTTGGAGTCATCGAGATAAATCCTGGAGTACAGACCTTAAAATTATCCAGCCTGATGAACGAAGGTGAACCAAATAACTTCAAACTGGATTACCTCCGATTCATAAAGCAATAGTTAGATGGTTGTTCGCAAAAAAAAAAAAGGAGCTTTTAAAAAGCTCCTTTTTTTGTTCAATATCGGTTTTTACAATTTTTCTAATTTAATACCAGATAATGCCGGTTTTCCACTTTGCGGCCTAAACTCTATTTCTACGGGTCCTTCGGAATAGATCTCATAATCCAATTCCACCGCTTGCAGAATTCCGTAATCGCGAGCCAGGTTTAGATCTTTTTCCACCAGAACACCATTGATCAAAATATCAAAACTCCTGGTGCCTTCAGAGGTTTTTCCAGAATCTGATTCAAGGTTATAAATGTTTTCCCTCGACGCTCCGCGATTCGGTTCTGCCATAAGAAGTGAAATTCGATATTGCCCTTTTGGAACATCAAATTTATAAGCCTGCAGTCCTTCTCTCATGGTTTGGAACAGCGGTTCCTTCGTTGTCATTTTAATATTTGAAGCCGTTCCCTGGAATTTGCTGTTGTTCTGTTGAAAAACTTCTCCACCTACATATCCAAATTCATTGTTTTTAAATGCCTGGTCGCTTATCCAGATCTTGCCGGTCTCTTCATCTACAAAATCGCTGTGAGCACCAACATTTATCAAAACTGGTTGATTTTGGATGTTTTCAATCAGGTTGTTTCTGAATTTAATGTTGAGGTTTCTTGTATGCCTGGCCTCCCCGGATACAGCTTTTATTGAATGCTTTCCTTCATCTAGTTCAAGTTGAAATTCGGCGATATTATCTTTAACAGGAGAAGTCATTTTTTTAGTATCATCAAGGATGATCTCCACGATTTCAGAATTAGAAAAAACCTTGACTTGAACTTTCTGGTCCTGATCAATGATCCTGGTTTCAAAATTCTTTCCGGCGATATAAACAAAATCATCTTCGGTTAACCTGGCTTTGTAGTAATAGTAGACATCCTTGGGTTCACGGTTAAAATTCACCAGGCCTTTCTGGTTGATATAAGGCCTGCTGTCCTGTCTTCCTGAAGAACCAAAATCGGCAAAATTCCAGGCGGCCATTCCCAGCATATAATCCCGTTCCATCACCTGGTTGAGATAGCTCACATGGCTTTTTAGCTGGTAAGCCTCACTAAAATCCCAGGGTTTTGGATCATTGGTCTGAATCCTGGAATCACTTCCGGGACCATATTCTGAAATAAGTAATGGCCTGTTCGGAAATTTTTTATGCTGGTCATCGAGGAATTTTCCAAGATTTTCTAGACCTGGAGTGTACCAGCCAAAATACAAATTCCAGCCAATGACATCGGTAATATTGGCAATTCCGGAGGTGTTATAGATTTCATTCTCATGCAGTGCCATTACGCTCAATCTGCTTGTATCCAGATCCTTGTTTGCTGCTTCCAGCTTCTCGGCTAACTCCACGCTGGTTTTGATCTTTGCCTTCTGATCGGTTTCGCTCATATCGCGTGTGAAAACGAGGCGAATAAAGATCTCGTTCATGATTCCCCAGAAAACGATCGAAGGATGGTTGTAAAGCTGAAGAATTTGTTCCTTTTGCATGTTCACCGAATTCTGGTGATAGGCTTCGGAATCTGTTACATCGTTGATCACCGGCACTTCTGTCCAGACAAGCAGACCAAGTTCATCGCAAATTCGGTAAACATCAGGATCCTGCGGGTAGTGCGCCGTCCTGATAAAGTTCGCGCCCATATCCTTGATCATCTGGTAATCTTTTCGATGAATGGAATTTGGAACAGCATTTCCCATATTTTCAAAATCCTGATGCCTGTTAGCACCGATGAGTTTAATGGGTTTACCGTTCAGGATAAAACCTTTTTCAGGATCGGCTTCGAACCAGCGACAGCCGAAATTCGAAATATAGGTATCCAAAATTTCTCCTGAATCTGGATCGATCAAATTAGCGCTTAACAGGTAAAGATTTGGATCATCCGGAGACCATAGTTGAGGTTGCTCTATTTCAAAATCGATTGAAAAATTGTCAGAATCCAACGGCCTATTGTATTCCGAAACCTGGTTTCCTAACGGATCGGCGATACTAACCTGTAATTCCAGTTCTTTGCCTGAAGTCACCATATTTCCTTCAAATTTCACCTTGGCCAGGTCATTGCTGACATCAGGAGTTTTGATCAGCTGAGTGCCTGCGGCGGGGCCTTCCAGCTTAAAGTGACTTTTCCCGGTTACGATCAGTTTTAGGTCGCGGTAAATTCCGCCGTAAAAATTAAAATCGGCTTCCAGGGGTGGGATATCCTGGTTGTGGGCGTTATCGACTTCGATTCTTACCTGATTCGCCTTTCCGAATTCAAGAGCTTCAGAAAGCTGAAAAATGAAAGCCGTATAACCACCGGTATGTTCACCTACGAGTTGATCGTTTACATAGGCTTTCGTAACCTGGTTAGCTCCTTCAAATTTTAAGAAAATAGCCTTGTCTTTCCAGTTTTCAGGAATAAAAACCTCTTTATTGTAAGTGCCTTTTCCGCGAAAATAGGCACCTTCATTAAAAGCGTCTTCAGCATTCCAGGTATGGGGAATATTCACGGTAGATGATTTTTCCTCATTTTCAAGGTTAAATTCCCAACCGGAATTGATCGTTTTTTCAATTCTTTGTGCCTGGAGAAGGGAAGAGCTAATGAGTAGAAAAAGGATAAGGGAGTAGGGTAATTTCATTCTTTTTGATTTATCGGATTGATACAGGTTGCGTCCAGGCAACTTCGGTGTCTCCTTCTTTGTATGGGTTTTTCTTTGGTTTATCTGAAATGACCTTCGCCCGGGCGAAAATCACATCATCTGGAATTTGATAGGAAGCTTCTGTTCCATTAACTGATTTCAGGATCTCACTTTTAGTAGAACCTTTCCTCACGCCAATAAACTGGATATCATAATTCACATTTTTTTCAGCATTCACCTGAATAGAAATCATTTTTCCATCAAAATTGACTTTGGAAAGTTCTACGCCAGTTGTAGCATAAAAATCACCGGCTTCCATGGCATTAATTATAGCTGAAGGTGTTAATTCAGCAGACCTCACTTCCACCCAACCTCTCCCGGCATTGCTCCATTTTGCGCCGAATTTATGGTAATGATGACTGTCATCGGTCGCAATCCCCAGCAAAAGTGGTTTGCCTTCGGCATGATAAGCGATATTTACCTGGTCCCACATGGTTTCGGTACTGTCATGAATCGAATCGCCATAATTATTCACATAAGGATGACCATTGAAAACTTCAAAGAATCGCTCCCCGTCGATCTGAATAATATCTTCGGCTTTTATAGCATAGGTAAAATTTGGGTGATTGAGATGCTGAAGTACGGGCTCGCCAAACTTTTCTTCCTGGGCCTTGATGGCATCGAGATTATTCTGGATAAGCTCTACAATGGTGAATCCTTCCTGCGGCTCCACCAGTTCCTGAACATTGATGGCGCCCATATGAACCGCCTTTTTGTCCAGATAGGTGGTCACTTCTTCGGCTTTAAAAATCATGAATTTTTCGGGTTCCTCGAAAAGCGGACGGAACTCCTCGAGTGTTTTCAACTGCACCTGTAACCCATCTTCCTCTTTTTTATAGGATACCCAATCTTCGCCATATTCATTTAAATACTTCTGAAATGCCTGTTGATATAAGGAATCTTTACTGATCTTTTTCCATTTTTCGCCTTCGGCAATAATATTATGATCAGATAACGCCACGAAATCATAACCTTCATTTTTATACCATTTCATGATCATTTCAGGAAATTCATCCCCGTCGCTCCAGTAGGAATGGGTATGTAAATTACCTTTGTACCACTTCTTTTCCTGTGCTTCGGCCGAAACAGAAATAAGAATAATTAAAAATGCAAGCAGAAATTTTTTCATTTGTAAATAGTTGACTGAATTTTTTGATCATTGAAAACTACATTTTTCAGGAATTCAAATACCTGTGGTAAATATTGGAAGGGCATTCCAGATATTTCGTGGCGCGCATCCTGAAAAGTGTAAAATAAATAGGAAGTATCCAGTTTTTCAAGTTTATCCACGATAGTTTTTGATCCGTCAAGAATTAGGTAGCCAGGTTTATTATTTTCACAGTAATGATGAGGTGCCGTTGCGTATGGAACCAGATTATCGGCCGTTCCGTGAAAGAAAATACCAGGAATAGCCTGTTCTTTGGTTAGATAGCGAACATCAGCGATCGCACCGGCTAAAGAAAAAACTGCCGAAATATTCAAATTTGAAAATTTTGAAGTGTCTTCGAACATCAGGTCTGGGTTATAAACGGCATTCAGCACTGCTTCAGCTCCAGCACTGCTTCCACCAACGATGATATTTTCCGTATCGATATTGAAGTTTTCAGCCTTCTTTTCTAAATACAAGACGGCATCCATAAAATCTTCGGCAGCCAGCTGGAAGGTTTTCAATTTTCCAGTTGCATCGAAATCACAACCGAATCCGGTTGCGGTTCCTTTTCTTACCAGCCGATAGGAAATAAGGCCAACCGCATAGCCTCGGGAAGCGGCCATTTTGGCGAATTGGATCTCCTGTGGGTTTTTCGGACTTCCCCCGGCAAAGCCTCCACCATGCATCCAGACGATGAGTGGGAGTTTTTCTGAATTGTTTTTTTCAGGTAAATAAAGATCAATAATAAGTTCTTCACCATCTTTTTCAGCGTAAATTTCGGTTTGTAGAGGCCTTACTTTATAAAGGCTGTCGATTAATAATTCCTGTGCTCCAATGACTTGAACACAGCTAAAAAGCAACAGGATGCTTAGGATTTTCTTCATTTTTCAAGTGCTAAAATGGGATTTGAAGATACTTAATTTTGAAGGGATAAATAAGTGGTAATTTCTTTCAGAATATTTTATCTTCGCAGCAGAAATTTTTCAGTCATGAGTCTACAGGAAAAAGTAATGGTCGAGATGAAGGCCGCGATGAAAGCAAAGGATAGTGCCAAACTGGAAGCCCTTAGGGCAGTAAAGGGAGCCATTCTTTTAGCGAATACTGAATCGTCTTCTAAAGACGGATTAACTGAAGAGGAAGAGATGAAATTACTTCAGAAACTGGTAAAGCAACGTAAAGACAGTGCTCAGATCTATAAAGAACAGGGCAGAGAAGACCTGGCTGAACCGGAAATTAAGCAGGCTGAAGTGATCGAGCAATTTCTTCCAGAACAGATGAGTGAAGCTGAAATTGAGGCTGAAATAGATAAAATTATCGCTGATACCGGAGCTTCTGGTATGCAGGATATGGGAAAAGTAATGGGAATGGCTACCGGGAAGCTGGCTGGAAAAGCTGATGGTAAGACCATTTCAACGATTGTTAGAAAGAAATTGAGTTAAAGTGAAGAGTTAGAAGTTTTTTAAATTCCGACGAGTTTTTAATTTTCTGATAACTGATAACTGATAACTGATAATGGCCCCGTGGCGCAACTGAATAGCGCATCAGATTTCGGCTCTGAGGGTTGCAGGTTTGAATCCTGCCGGGGTCACAGAAGTAAACCCTAACCATCTATAAGTTAGATTGTTAGGGTTTTTTATTCAATTAATGTGTGGCCAAAAGAACCGCCCGAAATTTTAATGGTCAATAATGTAAAATATTCATTCGTTAAATATTATTCAACTGAAATAGATTACTAATTATTATTAACATTGGATAATTTAATTTATTTCACTCCTCATAAGGGGGTGGGGCAGTTAATGGAGTGCTTAAGACAACCTTTAATCCAACCATTTTTTTATCATATTCATTTTTCAATTCATTATAGCTATGAATTAATTGATTTAAGCAATCCATTAATTCATGGCCATTGTCAAATGGGCTCAATTCTATATCAACAATAGTTCTCTCAGGACTTTCGGCTAAATAGGGTTTAGTTCCTAAATTTTCATAATTTAGTTGCAATACATCTTTCAGTTTATTTACAGGGTATTTTTCATAAAACGTAAATACTGAATCTTTCGTGAGGGTTATGAAATTTCTCCTTAGTATAAAACCGCTATCATTTCTTAATGGGATGATTTTTATGATAGTATCTCTTTTCTTGATTAAGAAATATGGTATGGAGTCATTTTCATAAGTATTATTAACCTGCTTTATAATTCTGAAAAAATCGTCATTCAAATCAAATACGATTTGTTTTGAATTTGAATTCTTGAAATTTTCTTTTGAGGGATAAAAAATTACTTTCTTAGACGTATTTTCATTCCTTTTACAATTGAGAAATAATAGAAGAGAAAGAATAATTAAATAAATTTTCATAATTATGGAGTTTATAAAATTAATCGCAAGGGCTATTATAACTGTCGTGAGTAACTGCATTAGATAGCCATGCAAGATCATTTAATTCTTGTTGGGTTATTTGTCCTGACGATTTCCCGTATTCTTCAAGACCTTGCCATGCGAAAAATAGGTAATTTTCAATATTATGTAAATTTTTGTCATATTCTCTTACGCTATAGGCAATAGGATCGATCATATGTCTTGACATATAATAATGTTCTGAAGTAGTTTGAGGTGGTTCACTATTAAGAGGATTGTCATATAGTCTCCATAATTTTTCGAACCATTCAAACTTAGCTGTGGGTAAAGGATTAGGTCCTGAGTTATTTGAAAGATGTATTCTGTGTAGTTCTGCATGATTCACTTCATGCAAAATAAGTGCGGCTAAATCAATGGCGTTAGAATTATTAGCTAAACCGGTTCTATTAATGTTTATACGAATTTCAATTACATTATTTGAATCTGGCATAGCAGTTCTAGCATCGGCACTATCACTTGATTCGTTATATGTTGTAAATTTAATCCTATATTTACTCCTGTTGTCTGTAAATGCTTCGGAAGTACGTTTAAAAAGATTGTTCCCAGTATTAATCAGTTCCTCTAATACGCAATCTGCTTTAATTCCAATAAAAGATTGATCCTTAATTATTTCATTTTCAAAATCTACATCACCACCGTCCATGACAGCTAAAAGAGCAGAATAACTAAAATTGCGGGAGTCAGTAGTGTGATTTTTTGAAATCAAGTAAGAAAGGGTGCTTTCATATAATCTGGTATTATTCCTTAATGAATATTTCTCATTTCGATTTAATGATTCCAGAAACGTTGCAAAATGGGCTTCGTCATACGAAACATTACAATCCTTATTTAAATCCATAGGTAAACCACAATCTTCACAGTCTAAATTCTCTAAGCATTCTTCAGGGGTCAAGCTCGGGGGAGTAGAACCATCACCTCCGGTTGGACCAGAGGTTACCCCTCCAGTTCCTCCATCAGTTCCTCCACCTCCTTCTGACCCTCCTGTTCCTAAGCCACCAGTCCCAAAACAATCAATTGGGAAAGTTGAAACCCTCGGAGGAGTACCTGAACTATCATGCCAAAAGGTACAATCTCCTGCATTTTCATATTCATAAGAATGTTCACCAGAAGTACATACCCAATAAACAGTTTCTGTACAACCTTCTCCATTTTTTTCTAAAGTATTAAATATATAAGATTCAATAGTAGAATGGCCATTCTGGTCGAAATTCACTCTTTGTAATAATTCACCTTCTATATTGCTTACGTAAAATTCACTATCATTCATGGGGTCCGGATAGGTTAATATGAAGGAGTTTGTATTCTTATTACTTTTAGTATAAGAAAAAAGTACTCTCTTGTAATTGCCAAATGTTTTAAATGGAACATTTAAGACTTCTATTCTTTTATCCTTGTGGTAATATGCATTATTTAGATCTAAACGATTGATTAAATTATTAATAGGAATATCATTATTCAAATTCTGCGATTTTTTATACGTTTTGAAAGAATTTAGAAAAGTTGAAGATTTAAGAAGTTCATTTTCTGACACCCCAAAATCCATTATTTTTTCTTCTGTTTTATTTAGGTCCTGAGGTTCTTTGTCCGTAATTGATTCTTCTTCACAGCTAAACAGGATAAATGCAGACAAGAATAAATAACAGTAATGCAAGAAATTTAGATTTTTCATGGTTAGATAGATTTGGTTAAAAAGATTTATAATAAAATAAAATAATAACTATAGATTATTATTTTATTTGGAAAATATGATTAAAAATATTAAAAAATTAACACACTCAACATTTGATTAGAAAAAAATATTTATGGTTATATCGCGGGTATTACTAACAATTGGCTGAATAGCATATTGATTTAAAATTCGAGCTGATTTATTTTAAGCAAATTATTTTTATTTCTAACGGTGCGGCTTGTTAATAATAAACTTATGTACTCTACAGAGCTATCTCAATTCAGGATTGAATATCTAATTTTTGTTCGGTCCATATTTATTTTGGATAATAATTCCTCTTAAACAAGAACTTAAATGGTAGGTGAGGGGCCAAAGCCCTATTGTTGCGATTTGGTTGAATATAAGTTTAAACTTTTATTATAATTCATTCATTTAGTCTTGTACTATAGCTGTTAGACAACTTTTCTTGTTAAATCTTCCAGGTCTTTCCAGATCCTGTCCTCCAAATTTTACTTTCCCATTTTCCCCGAATTTTAATTGATCTGCGACTCTCATCAAATTTTGATGTTTAGGATTTTCTTCTGAGAATAATTTTAACTGCTTCTGCCTGGCTTCAGAAAGTTTCATAGTAATTAGGTTAACATTATATTTTGTAATCATATTTCGATTACAGGCGTAACCGAAACAAAATTCTAAAGGATTTAATCCAGTTTAAACTCTCAATCTTTCCATTGATTCAATTATTCATAGGTTTGTAAAAAATCCATAAAAATGGAATAAATCCAAAATTAATATGTTATTAGCAAAAACTGTAGGAAATATAATAGAAAAGAACCAGCGAAGTCGCCCAACTAATTTACTAGGAGGGGTAGAGGTAGATTATTACTTCATGGCCTCTAAGTTCAGCGGATCTAAAACGGAAATTAGTTTAGTTCTTTGGACTATAGTTGTCGACGAAGAGGGATATATTTATGGATTATTAACCAGGCACCTTGGACATTACAATACTTGGAAAGAAGTTATATCAAATAGGATTAAGGAACATTTGATTAGACTTGGTTTAGACAACCTTTTTGTCAATAGGTTGGTTAGAGAAATAGAGATTAAAAAAGAAGGTCATATCATACCGAAAGATATTAGGTGCGGAGGTGATAGGATAGGGGTAGATGGAAGTGACGAAATTTATATTAGGAGATCTAAATTCACTTATTTTAAGATCACCTTGTAATAATGGTGTTTAGATAAAATAATTTATTCTATATTTAACTAGTTTTCTTCCCTACAAGAATATTCACCAATAGTTTTAATAAAAATAAATCGTATGTTACAACCGAGGGATATTCTAGTTATTACCACGCCAGAACCAGTACATGAAAAATTAAAACAACATATAAAACCTATAACTTCTCATGTTGTAGCGGGTACAAATATTTTCAGTGATGTTTTCGCAAGTTGGTCGGATGTTTTCGGTGGTCGTTCAAAAAGTTATCAAAAGCAACTTACATCTCTCTATAATGAAGCAATCGAAAGACTTCAATTACAAGCATATCATTTGGGTGCGGATTGTATCGTAGGTTTAAATATTGACATTGACGAAATAGCAGGTGGTGGAAAATCTATGTTCATGATAACAGCAATTGGAACTGCCGCAAATTTGGAGAAGAAAGGTAGTGAGGCCCGTGGCAGAGATAATAAAACCGTTGAGGGAGCAGTAAGCCTAGCTGATTTGGAGGATATGAGGATTAGAAAGACATATGTCAAGAAGGCATCAGAAGGGTCATTGGAGCTGTCTAATGATGTATGGGAATATTTAATTAGGAATAGAGTGACAGAGTTATATCCGTATATTCTTAACACCTTTGTAAAATACTTCGATAATGGAGCATATAGCTCTCCAGAGTCAATGGATATTTTAAAGAATCATACAATTAATTATTTATCCTCACTTCCAAGAGATAAGCAAACTGAGCTTATTTATGATACTTTAAGCCAAGAGGAGTTAGGTCAATACTCTAGAAAATTAATGTTTAGAGTTACTGAAAATGAAAATCTCCTTGATTTTGAAAAAGTAAAGGAGTTATTGGACTCTGTTGATCTTAAAATACGAAAACGAGGATTGAGTTTATTTAGGTACGACAAACCATATTATGATACTGTTGATCTTGAAGAACTAGAAAGTATAAAGGAAAGTTTACCAGATTATTTTAAAAAGTTGGGGGATTACACTACTAAGAAAACAATGCTTACGGGTAAGGAAGTTGAGGTTTGGGAATGTAAGTGTGGTAGAAAGAATAACCTGGATTTAGTTTATTGTGTAGATTGCCATCAAGATATTTATGGGTTCTATCGAGAAGAGATAAACCTTGAAAAAGCTCAGGAAATTATAGATGAAAAGATTGATCTTATTAGAGGGTTGTTACCTCAACAAAAAAGTTTGGTATCATGAAAAAGATTGTTTTAACACTATTGTTTATTCCTGGGGTATTCTATTCTCAAACCTATTATAGTTCGGAAACGAAGTATTACGAGCCTAAGGAGCGAGAGCAAATAGAAAGAACTATTGAAGTAGGAACGGATACAATAACCATTACAACCAAAGCTACGGGTGTAACCGATATACAAAAACTGGTCATTAAATATTCTCGTGAAGGAAAAATGAATCGTATTGGGAAGGCTATGATTTATGAATGTTTAGCAGCTAATGGACCATTTATGTACGATGTTGGTGTCCAGCTTAAGGATAATGTAAAATAGATAGGAGTGACTAAAGTAGATTTAATAGAAGAAGAATGGAGATTTATGCTGTATAAAATTAAAAATACCAGTTAATGTATAAAAGATTGAAGTATTGGCCAATCTTGCTCATTTTAATAATATTTCTTTTCATCGCTACAGGATATTTATTTTTTAGAGTAGAGTTGGCAATCTGGGCCTATGGTGAAACCAATGATAGAAATGGTCAATTATTAAAAGACTTTTTAAGCCTGTCAGGGGGATTAGCAGTATTGGCGGGTCTTTATATTTCTTTCGTTAGGTCTAGAGCCATTGAAAGAACCGTTGAAAATCAGCAGGAACAAATAAAAAATCAATCTTTCGAAATTAATCTTACAAGAGATTCAAATTTGAATGAACAATTTAAAAATGCGGTTGAACATCTAGGAGATAACAGAGAACCTATAATTTTGGGTGGAATTGCTGAGTTGAACCAGTTAGCAACAAATGAAGGTTCTAAATTTGGCGAAGTAGTGACTAATATTTTCTCAAGCTTTTTAAAGTCAGAAGCTAATATTAAAAATGAGGAAGACTCAATCAACTGGAATATAGTGAGTGCTATTGTAAAGAATCTGACTGAGAACTCTAATCTTAACAAAAGACATGTAGATTTAAGCTACACCAATTTATTCGGAACAAAAATATCTGGTTGTGAAATAAGAGATTGGAATTTTTACAAATGTAACCTGCCAAAACAAATAAGTTTAGTCAAATTTCAAAATTGTAACTTCGATCATTCAGTAGGGTTTCTAACAAAGTTTATAGGTGTACATTGGAAAGATTGTAGTTTTAATGGAGTTTTTTTAGAAAACTCTAGAATAATCAATTCAAATATGGATTCTAATAGCATTAGTCTTACAGCTATTGATTCTGATATATTTTCTGGCAAATTTTTTGGGGATTTAACTAATTCTCATTTTTTTAATTGTGACATTAAAAATTCTCATTTTGAGAATGGCTTCTTTTCTGACAATAAAATTGTGGGTACAAATATTTATAACACCCATTTTGACATAGATTTAATGTCTAATTCTTTTTCAGCCTCAAGATTAAATAAGGTGAAATTTAATGGATACGTTTCTGCCACGGAGTTTAAAGGAGTTCACTTAAACATGTTTAACCCTAGATCTAATTTTGAGAAAAAAATAAAATCTGGTATTGATAAAGATGCATTACTGTTAGGTGTCACATTCAATGGCATACACAAAGAAATGGTTGATACTGTTTTGACTTCGCTTGATGGGATTGAAATATTTAACCTCTATAATAAAATTGTAGAAAGCAAAGCCTTTCTAAAAAATAAAAAAGTAAATATTCCAAGTGAATGGTATAATGAAATATAAACCGATTTGACTATTTTTTACTAAAATGCTGATAATTAATATTTTGTGTTGTTTTTTAGTTAAATTTATAAATCTTCAGTAATAGTATAATTAGATTTTAAGTAATGAGTGATTGGTTTGTTATAGAAATATTTCCTGACGAAGAAGATTTAGTTACACAAATTAAGGATTCAGGTTCAGAATTTAAGATATTAAAAAAAGATCGTTTAGGTGGTGCAGAAGAAATTTTGCAATTGCTTATACCTAGCTCAATCTCGATTATTGAATTAATTATTACAATAGTCAAAAATAAACGGGAAAATCGGAAAAGAATTAAGATAGGTGGGCAGGTAATTTCGGCGGAAAACTTGAGTGAGAATGAGTTGAAAATTTTACTAGAAAGTATTGTCAAATCAAACAATGATGAAATACGATCTAGTTGAAATAATACGAGACACAAAGCCTATTCCTTATCGTTTCAAAGAAGAATCAGAAAACATTGCACAAACCTTTTACAGTTTCAAACCTTTTTTTGCTGAGAACGTAAGCTTGAGACAAACTTACTCAATTGAGGCCATACCTGAGATAGAAGCCGATGATACCTCGAAAATTCTAATATGGGATTGGAGATGGGTGGAACAAATTCAAAGAATAATGAAAAACTTTTTCACCGATAAGGATGGTTCATTGTTTATTTCTCATTTGAGCAATTTGATGATTGCTGAACGTATTTTTGAAGAAAGAGATCTGAAATTAGGTAAAAGTTTTCTCCATGGTCATCCTTATGACCTAATGAGTATTTCAGAATTTGACGAGCAAATATGCACTTCCGAATGGCCAGATAAAGACTTTACTCATGAAACATCTCGAAAGGTTTTGTATATCGCCTTCTACCACGAAATAGCTCATTTACTATTAGATAATAAGGAAGAATATATTATTAATGAGCGATTTTTAATCAAGGATAAAATTGAAAATCTTATTAAAAACGAACCTAGCTTCGAGGAGGAATGGGAAAAACTATCAAAAGGTTGTATTGATGTTTCATTAAAAGGTTATATTCAAAACGACAGTTTTCTTGATGAAATTGTTTGTGATAGCTACGCTTTCGACATATTCAAAAAAGCTATTCTTCAAGATCTAAATAGAAAAGGATCAAAAGCGGAAAACTGGTTCTATTCATTTTTTATGTATTCTTCAATTATAGATTCAGTAGAGGAAACAAGAAGGACAATTTCGGAAAGACAGATTGAATACCAACTTGATTTTAAAAGGAATTTAGCTGAAAGAACTTTAAGACATAAAATTGCAATTTGGTTGTTCTTTGGAGATATTTTAAAATCTTATGGTACAGATAAAAAATTAATCAATTCTAAGGTAATAGAAGATTTTTATCATGGGGTTACCAAAATAGAGGATGTAGTCTTTACTGGTCGTTTTTTCCTTTTAACAACTATTCATCAACTTCAAAGTCCCAAAAATAGACAAGTATGGGAATATTTAGCAGATAGGAGATGTCCTAATGACGATGCGAATTTGGAGACTAAAATATGGAAAGAATACTCTACATTACTTAATTGGAGTACCAGTTAATTCGGTTGTAGTTAATATAGATGCGGTCGTACATTAATCGTACAAAAATAAGCATAATAAACCCGTGAGACCTTTTAAATAAGGTAATCACGGTTTTTGCAAGTGGAGTCGAAGGGGTTCGAACCCTCATCCAAACAAGCAATTCAGCTGCTTTCTACACGTTTAGTCTTCAGTTGATTGTCGATGCAAAGCCGGCTGAAAACCAATAACTTTACACGTATCCTCATTTAAATTTCAGAAGCTCATCAAGGCCCTGAGCTCCCTATATTTACTTTATCGGTGCCTCTGATGTGAACGCCGTAAATCAAGGCTTTCACGAGACATCTTGGTTCCCTGCCTTGCAGGGACTAAGGTAACGTACTATAATTCGGTTACGCAGCCAAGGCGTAGTTATTCTCGCCGTTTAAAAAAGTGTGAAATATGAGATTTAAGAGCTATATCCCAGCGCTCTACGTGCTTACAACTCAATTAGACTCGCTGTCAAAACCAAGTCGACCCCATGATAAATGAATATATTTCTTGGGATCTAGGCGTTGTAATTGAGCTTACGCTTTGTAGTTCAGCTATTCACTTCTAGTATTTGCCGGTCACATTACGGAAAGCTATCCGTTGCCATTCTCTGCCGTAAAATCGATTCCTTAAAGATATTCCGTCAATTTGAACTCGTTTCAGGTTCTCAAATACGCCGAAACAATTTCAGCATGACAAATAGACTATACTTCCTTATTATTTTTCCTAACCAGATCAAGGTATAATTTCCTTTAAAAAATGGAGTCCTATAGAACTATATAGTGCTAGCTTTTTCCTCCACCAGGTAAGATTCTTTGATATTGATAGGTGCTCTACACATTATATTCTTTACACCGTTTTTACACCATTACTGCACCATTGCTGCACAATTGGTTCGCCATTGATTTTTTTTAATTTCGTAAGGTTGTAATACTTAAAACCTTAATATTCAGTATATTTTTTGTTATAAGCTATAGGTTTTTCCAAATGTCAATGATGTAGTCAGCTATGTCTAATCCTTCCCTTTTTTGTTCCGGTGTTGCTTTATGATATAACAAATCAGAAATCTGAATATTGATATCAGAAGGGAGAGTTTCTATTTTAACTTTCCAAATTTTATAGCAACCTGCATCAGGAAATAGAATAACATTTCTTCCTCTCAGTGGTTTCAACATTTTTTCCTTAAGGTTATTTAAACCACCGGTAGCCATCCAGATATATTCAGGAAATGCAAGGGAAGCTATTATAGCTGTTTTCTCGCTTTCTACAATTGCAATTGGTTTTTTATTGTCAGTATTAATTAGGTGAAGACCGAACAGACATTGCTGCAGATTAAAATTTTGAAGTTTGGCCATAGCATGAACCCAGTTGATTTTTTGTTTTCGTCCCGTCTCTGAATTATACAATATACATTTACCGGTTCTAGTTCTATTTTTATCATCTATTTGCCAAAAGATAGTTGCTCCAAACCATTTTTTAGAAGTTCCAACAAAATACTTTTCTCTAACTTTATTAATTGCTTCTTCATTATTTATCACTGAATGTAAATAGTCTAAAAAATTATTTTCTGAAGTAACTCTAAGGCTTTGCTTTACATAACGATCTGGAATAAAAGAAGTTTTGTTTACCTTCTTATTTATCGGAATACTATTAGACCTTGTGGGTATCAGAGTATTAGTTGATTCAAAATATTCTGAGGGAGATAGATGATATTCACATTTCTGCTCTCTATCACACCTACCGACAGTATCATCGATATACTTTTTAGAGTTTCCTAGGTCAATATATCTAGTAAAAACTTTAGGTTTATGACATGAAGGACACCTATATCTACTTTTGGGACCTGTGTATGGTTCCAGTATAAATCTATAGTTTGATGACATGAAAAACTTTTTTTACTTCTACATTACCTACATTTTCTACACAATTAGAATTGATTATGTAGAAAATGTAGGTAATGTAGTTGAAATTAAACTTCTTTAATTGTGTTGAAGAACATTCCTTCTTTCATTCTGGTTTTTGTAAAACCGTCATCCTCAAACCTTTTGGAAAATTTTTTCTTCGAACAGGGCGAATTATTATTAGCGCTGCAGTAAATTTTATAATTGGTGTATAAATCGCTCAAAGATGTAACATCAGTCATCGACTTTACATATTTTTCTTCATCAATAAATGATAAAACTGAATTACTATCACGCTTGAATTCGTCAACTTGGTTTTCAATAATTTCACTTTCAGTAAAAGCTTTATTCTTTAATAGTCTCCTTAAACCATCCATAACCCAGTTAAAAATTCCAGGTAATTCGCTTTTAATTATTTTCTGTGACAACTGCCTATCTTGTTGATGTTCTTCTATCGTTACTTTGAATGGGATAATCATAAATCGTCTGAAAAAGCCATGGTTATGTTCAACATTCGAAGGCAGCTCATTGGTATTAAACATCAATTTAGCATAATCCTCCATCATGAAAGAAGAGCAATAAAGTCTTCTTGCATCTACAGGTTCACCAGAAACTAGTTTTTTGAAAAAATCTGATTCCAAGTTTGAACTTAATTCACTTGAATAGTTGAGTAATTTATCAGAGATCATTGCTCTGGAATCCTTGTCCTTAGTTAAGCTATCTAAGCTATAACTTGAGAAATTTTCATTACCGATAAGGGCTTTTATAATATCAAATAAAACACTTTTACCATTGGATCCACTACCATATAAAAAAAGAGCTTTTTCAAATTTCAGTATGTTATTTTTTATAAATATAGATCCCAGGTATTCAGAAATTGTGTATCGTAATTCTATTTCTGGTAATACTTGATTAATAAAGCTATTGAATAAAGGTGCTTCTGCATTTTCATCATATTCGAATGGTAATTGGTAAGTAAGGAAATCTTCCTTCCTGAACTCCCTTAA
This sequence comes from Christiangramia lutea, assembly GCF_022489035.1. Taxonomy (GTDB): domain Bacteria; phylum Bacteroidota; class Bacteroidia; order Flavobacteriales; family Flavobacteriaceae; genus Christiangramia; species Christiangramia lutea. The sequence continues at coordinate 244,963 of NZ_JAKVTV010000001.1, read as the reverse complement.
ATATTGATGATCTTTGGTTATTTCAAAGGTGCCATTTTTGAAATTTATTAATGTGCAATCTTTTTTTAGACCATATTCAAAATGACTTTCAGATAAAAATTGCTTTAATAGATCTTCCTTGAATTTAAAAAATTTGGCCTCAATATATTCCACACCCATTTTGAGTGCAGCTTTTCCTAATAGATTAGCGCATTCATGGTTCTTAATGCCCTGCCAAAACTCTCCGTTGTATAAATATACCAATCCATCTTTTTGAAGTAAACCGAGATTTAACTCAATTAATTTTCTTTTCAACAATTGAATAGAAAGCACTATATAATGCTTTCTATTCAACATCTTTTCATTATCCTCAAGACCGGCCTCTGCTCTAAAATCAACTTCAGTTATATTGTTAAGAATATATAGTTTAACATTAGATTTTTCTAGTTTTTCTTTTTTTAATTTCTCCGGTTCATTTATTAAATCTTCAAGGAGAGTTTTATTAGGCTGGACACCCAAGTCAGCCATTTGAATTTTATTATTTATATTTGACATAATTAGAATAACAATTAGTAATAGAATTATGAAGCATCAGAACCCTTATTCTGATGCTTCTTTATTTGAATTAAGAAGGATGTTTTCTAATTCGGACTTTTTATAGCGAAGCCTATTACTAATTTTATAACTGGTTAAAATGCCTTCCTTGGTCCAGTTGTAAATGGTTACTAATGAAACTCCAAAATATTTTGCAGCCTCATTCCTGGTAAGCCAATCAATACTCTGTTCTTTAGGTGAGATTTGATTTGCTGCAAATTCTGCTTTTATGCAGGCCTGAATTGTTTTTAATAACTCTTGAGATGTAATTTCGTGTACCTCTGTAATCTTTTTGCTCATAATTAATAGTTTTTAATCATGTGCAAAGCAATATATACTCAATGGTCTAGGCGTATTCCAAACGTATTAATCACGTATTGATGACGTATTTAATTAATTAACATCATTCAATCAGTTTGTGGTGGTAGCCGAATTCATTTAGTACCTTATTTAATATATTTTGCTCTTTTGAAGTATACATTGTTTTATTGTCAAATTGTTTGAAATGAACTTTCATTCCCTCCGATATCATTTTGACATATGCTTTTTTACTAGTTTGCGCATAGATCAATTTCTCATCAACTAATAAATGGTAAAGACGGGAATATAAAGCAGGACCAGGCTTTTCGAAGAAAGTAAGCCTATTTTTAATTATACTATATAATGCATTGGCGGCTATTTCGCTAGTGAAAATATTCGGATAAAAATCACTGAACTTTAATTCATTATCATTTTGACTTAATTCATCATGGAGGAATTTCAAATAATAAAATTCTAATGCCCATCTTTGATAGTCTCTTAAAAAGTAGAACTCGTGAGTAAATGCCGAGAAATCTTTACGGTTTGCTCTAATATCTTGGACCAACTTTATTCTTCTTTCTAAAATATCATTTTCAACACTTAAAGGGTAGTATGTTTTAATATGTACTCTTAAAAAAAACATTTCATAATAGTCCGTAAATTGTATTCGCGTTCTTTTTTCTAAACTTTTTAAATGTTGAATTAACCTACATTGATAATCTTCAATAAGTTCAAGTTTTTGATTGTTGGATATAATATTTTTCAGTTTTTTAGACCAGTAATATTCTATAAAATTAAGCTTGTTAAATATTTCAGGGAATAGATCTCTGGTTAAAAATTCAAAAAAGTATACACATATAGAATACTCATCTTGTGATAATTTCTTACCAAATTTACTTTTGTAGGAATCGTCTAACTTCTTCTTTATATCTTCTTCTTGTAGCGATTTAATTGTATTAGCAATGTCATATTTGAAGTTTTTGTAATCAGTCATGAATCTTACTTAGTAAATATTAATAATAATGGGAAGTGGATTATCAATTGAAAAATGAATGAGACGATATTTTTTCAAGCCTTTCTAGAGATGTAGCTTTTATATAATTGTAAAACACCTTCTCCGATGTGTGACCACTTATCGCCATAATGTCAACCACGGGCATGTCAGCTTTATAAGCATTAGTGCAAAAGCTTCTTCTTGCGGTATGATTGGTGACTAGTTCATGTTTTTTATAAGTTGTTTCAACCTGTTTACCGCCGATAGTTTTTTTGATTATAACTTCATCTTTAAGTTTAGCCTTCCTGGCAATACTTTTTAAAGCTTCGTTTATGTGTTGATCGGGCATGCTTGGAGGAAATTCTCCATTTCGCTTTTTTAGAATCTCTTCAACAAAGGGATGAAGCGGAATCAAAACTATTTTTCCGGTTTTCTGAGTTTTTACTCTTAGGAATCTAATGCCTTTGTGAGCTTCTATATTAGAAGTATTTAGGTTATTAAAATCTGAAACCCGAAGGCCAGTCATTGATGCAATGATAAATAGATCTCTAGCAATATCTAGCTTAGGTCGATTTTTAAGCTTTAAATTTTTTATCGCCGTGAGCTCTTTCATATTTAAATAAATATGATTCACCTCCTCCTTAGGTTTGGTAAATCCTGATTTTTGATAATCTACATTTGTATGAAGGCCTCTTTCATATGCATCATGCATTATTGTTTTAATATTCTTTATCTGGGTGCCAATATAATTGGAGGTAAAACCTTCTTTCTGTAGATAGGAAATAAAATCATGGTGGAACTCGAGAGTAATATGCTCAAAGGTGAATTTTATTCCCAATTGCTTCTCATAATCTTTAATGATCCTCAGAGTGTTTTTGTAAGGTTTGAGAGTGCTTTTAGCTAGTGGCTTTTGCGTTTTTGGCCTAGGATGCACGGAGAAATGATCATTAAACCAATCATAATGTTCCGTTAGTAGAGGGACTTTTTTCCTGATTGAAGATGAGCCTTTTTCCTTAATTTTTTTTAGATGTTTTTTTAGAATAAGGTTATCAATAGGAGATCCAGAGTCTTCCAATTCACTAAGTAATTTATTACCCTTAGATATCAGTAGACTTAATTTAGAATTAATATTCTGGCTATCTGGCTCGCCTTTGACATTTTTCACTGAATTTGAATCAGCGTTCCAATGCTTTTTATCTTTTAAGCTTAATCCAGTAGCGAATCTATATTGTCTTTTCCTTCCATAATTAAAATGGAGATAGATATTTTGTTTCCCTTCTTTACCTGCACGAAGTCTTACTGAAATAGATCCCATAATATGATTTTGTTCGGCCAAATGTACCGCCCAAATTTATAATGAGCTAAATTATTCTTAATAATTTTTAAACAATTATTTATAATTACATCAGTAAATATAGCAATTCAAGGTTTATTTTGGTATAAATGGTTATAACTAAGTAAAGCTAATTGTAGTCCTGCCGGGGTCACAGAGTAAATTCGCAACACGCTTACTAGTAAGTGGTTGCGGATTTTTTGTTATATTAATTCAGGTCATTTATCCGTGAAAATGGCATTAAAGAATGAAGTTTTAGAAGGAATATCGAATAGCTTTAATTTTTGCTATAACTATTATTTTATCGTATCTAATGCTACTATTTTTAAATTGACTGGATTAGTATGATCTGTAGGTTTTAAGGAGTCAATTTTAAATATAAATATTTCCTTACTTGGTAATTCATTTTTAACCGCATAAAACTCTTCCTCCGGCATATCTGCCAGTTTCGCCTGTAAAGCTTCGATTTCATCTAAAGACATATCCGTATTTATAGAATCTTTCAAGGCAGCCATTTTAGCCTTATCCAATTCTGAATAAGAATCGTTTTCAGCCAGGGTTTCCTCCAGGTCTTTGGTTTTCTTACCTAAGCCAATTTCAGGATTTTCACTAGTACCGGTTACCTTTATGGGAATACCTATAATGCCGAATGGAGGTAAGCCTATTCTCATTTTAAGATTGAGGTCGCCGGCCAGACTGGTTTGGCCTTCCATCTTCAGTTTGAATGGTTTTACTTTGAATTTGAATTGTTCAATGTTCAAAATGTTATTTTTAAGGGAAGAATTAATCTCAACTTCAGACAGGTCTGGATTGTTAAGTTGTTCTCTTTGCGTTTTACTGCTTACTGCTCCCATCATTTTATGGCCTTTCAACTTTACCTGTTTTACAAGCAGGGTGCCTCCTCCCTCCAGGGATTCCAGAACCGGTTGCATTTGGCTATCCAAAATTCCCTCAATCTTATAATCTACTGAAACGATACCCTCCGCGTTTTCCGCAGCCGGAGCTAGTACTCTAAAGAGCTCCAGTTCTTCATAAGCTCTTTTCACATCGTATTCATTCAGCTTGATAGCGTAATTAAAATAAGCCTTCTCATTACCTTCATTTTTATAAAGTCCGTTCATTAAAGCCCTGGCTCCAATTAATTCCAATTGACCATTTTTCAACACCAGGCCACCGTCTTTAATCGCCAAGATTCCCTGCAGGTCTTTTACCTCAATTTCCTCGTAGAGCAGAGAATTTACCTGAAGTTCTAAAACGAGGTCGAGATCTGTGGGAACCTGGATAATTCCTTCGGTATTGGTTGTATCTGTTTTAATTTCTGTGATTTCAGCGCCTGGAATAGTATCAGTTTTGCCTTCAGCAATCAGGATAAATTCATCGGTATTGATCTTTTCAGATTCTAACCTGAATTTTCCCTGAAGAATTTCATTATCATTCAAGGTATAATTAATCACATTTTTAAGATAACCGTTCATCAACATTTTGTTACTGCCGTATTCTCCCTGAAAATCCTGAAATGCCATTTCATCCTGATGAAACTGGAATGTTCCTTCCCTTATGATAAATGGTTTAGGAAGCAATTCAGAACTTGTCGCGATATTTTGCAAATACAGCGTACCGCTATTATTCAGTCTGTCATAATTTCCTTTGGTCGCATCGCTTTGTCTGCCCTTAAGGTGTAGGTCGGCTTTTATTTTACCGTCAACTTCCAGATCTTCTACAGCAAAAACCCTATAAATATTGGAGATATTGAGAGTTCCTTTTGCGGTCACATCATAATTTAGATCGTCCAGATTTTCCAGGTTGGCCGCAAAACCGAAGGTTTCCTCCTCGAAAGTAAAATTACCCTGAGGAATTTTGATTACGGTCCCTTTGTTGGTGCCATCGGTATTAAGAATATTGGCCTGTACATTTATATTGCTGATAGGATTTGGATAAAAGGGCGTTAGTAATCTACCGTTTTGCCAGTTTAATGAACCTTCCGTTTTCGGAAATAGCGCAACCGAAGGATTGTAGGTGCCATCGATTGTAAAATCTGAAGCTAAATTTCCATTCAGCTCATAATCATTGACCCCAATGGCCCTGACGAGGTTACCAAGCTCAAGGTCGGTATTAATCCATCCTGAAATTTGCAAATTTTCAGGATTCCCTTTGGTTTGCATCTGGGCATAGACATAATCATCATTCAGTTTAAAAGAAATACTATCAGCTATGATCGTGGCCTGATCTATATCCAGAGACGGAAGACTGGTTTTAAAGTCTAGGTAAATATCACGAAGTGGAATTGGAGCTTCCTGGTATGAAATACTTCCATTATCTACGAGAAATTCCAAAAATAGATCAGGTTGTTTTTTTTCCGCTTCAACATAACTTCCTTTTAATCTAAGCTGAAGATCCATATTTCCTTTAATTTCGGTTTTATCCTTCCAGGTAACATAAGTTGGCGGCAGGGCGGTAAAGAGGTCTTCAAGTCTGCTATCTTGTGAAGAAATTTCGAGATCTACGTTGTAACCTTCTTTTAATAATTCAACATAGCCTTTAAAGGTGATGTTAAGATTATTTACAGCCAGTTCATTTTCCTCAAAAATGATGGAAAGTGAATTTGAATTGTATTTCGTGTATAGATCGGCTTCAATTACTTTATCTTTAAAATACTGAGTGTTTTCCAATTCAAAATCTATATTTCCCACCTTAACCAGGGAGCGCAGTTCCACATCTGAGTCTATATAATTTCCCTTGCCTTTATAATTAAAATTGGAAGCTTTCAGTTTTAAATTTAGAGACCTATCATGATAATCCAGCCCTGCATCTTCAATCTGAACGATATCCAGATTTAAATGAACCTCTTCAACCGAATCATTTTTAAGTTGGCTTTCATCCTTTTCTACAAACACGTTGTAATTAGGATTACCATTTTCATCAACCTGAACGTTGATTCTGGATTCTATGAGATAAATTCCGTCTATATCAATTCTACCGGTAGTCACCAGTTCAAAAACATCGATACTTAGGGAGAGTTCTTTTGCTTTTATAAAATTTTTCTGTTCAAAAGGTTCAGAACCCTTTAAATCCAAACCATCCAGCGAAAGAGTAAGTGACGGGAAATGCCTAAAAAAGGTCAATTCTGAATCATCAAAATATAACTCGGAAGTAAGATTTTTATTCAGTTCTTTTTTAATCCTGGCCGTTATGGCATCCTGAAAAATTATAGGAAACAATATCATAAAGGCAAGGATGGCAACAATGCTGAAGCCAAAAATTTTAAGACTCCTAATGATAATTTTTCTTCTTTTGGATCCCATAATTTTCTGTTTCAAATTGGAGGTAAACCTGTTCCAGGATTTGGGAAAATTTATTGCAGAGGCAGCTTATTAGTCTATTAAATTTAAACTAATTATATCTTCAATAGATTGAAATAAAGTGATTTAACTTTTGTTTCGCTATTTCTTCGGTTCGTTTTGAAAATAGGTCTTTGCGGTGTTTTTCAGGAATGAAAATGCTGAATTTAAAGTCCGAATCTATAATTCACCGAAGTCATGATTTGTTCCCGGCCGCGACCTATTCCAGCTTCCAGCCGGAACCACCAGTGTTTGTTGTGATTATACTGCACACCTAGTTGAACCGACCATTCTCCCACGGGTACCTTATCAAAATTATATCGTAGCGGAGTCTGGCCCACATCTTTCCCATCCAGATAATCCTGTAACAAATCTACCAGCTGGTCTACAACCACTTTCTGAGGTAAAGAAAGGTCGTCGTACCAGTTCTGGGCGGTATCGGCGATCTGGTCTTTTAGATCGTTCAAATTATCCTGGTCTAAAAGTCCAAAAATCTCATCTACCGTTAATTCACCGGAGGAATCTCTTGTAATTTTCTGATTTTGAAACCCAATACTGGCATTTATAGATTGATTTTTTCTTCCCAGCTCAAAACTTCTTCCCAGTCTTAGCGACATTACTCTACCCTGTACCGGCCGGTCTAACGCGCTGGTATGAGACCATGAATAATTGAGATTGAAAGCGGCAAAATAATCTTCCATTCCATAAGCGAGAACACTACCAAAACCATATGTATTGGCGGTTGGGGTTCGGTGTATATCCAGTTCTATGGGAAATGTAATTCTTACAAAACTATCCGATTTGGAATGGGCATAAATGCCATACAGATTTAAAAACGGGAAAACCCATGCGTCTGCTCGAAAATTAACCACATTCGTATAATTTTCTACGGGTTCGAAGTCTACAAAATCGATACTCACAAAATCTGATCCTCCCAGCGCTATACGTGGATCTTCTAAATTTACTTCAGTTCGTTGATGAATATAGGTGACCATAAACCCCAGCGGCAAAGGCAGATCTATTCCTTTGTTCCGAACTCTCTGGCCAAAAATTGGCAGGGTATGCGGATACGGAATTGCACGAAGACTATCACGCTCCTCTTTACTAAGCCGATTAACCTGAGAATTTGATAAGAGGGGGGTTAATACAAATAGAAGTAAGAGCAGGGCGCCAATTGATTTTCGCATCTTTTGTGTAACCTTTATAAGCGTTTTCATATGCTGCATCTTTTTATGGATTAATCCAATGCCGATTGTTAACAGGATCTACCATATTGATATCTCTTAAATAGTTTTTCCTGGCTTCCTTCCATTCTGCCGGTTCAATTCTGGCTATATCTTCTTCATCTTTATAATTGCGAATCATGCTACTGGTTCCAAATTCCCTGATAAAACTGGAAATATTTGGCGCAGGCAGGTCGAGTTCATCCAGCCAGCGATACAAATCATTGAGTTTTTGTTTGCTGTCTCGAGACCTTAAACTCTTCAGAAAATTTCTGAAATAATAAAGTTCTGAGACCAGGTAGGCTTTTTTCCTTTCTTTATATCTTATTAAACTCCATCGAATTGCTTTAAAAAGGAGAAACCCCACTATAATTACAAATATGACCAGCAATAAGAATTGCTTTGGGCTTAAACCGAAGATGAGGTAAGGTTTCTTTTCCGCAACTTCATTTTCCAGGGTTTCCTGCTGTATCAGCAAAGAATCTTTTACACTTGCTAACAAACCCAATTCTGGATTAGGCTGAACTTCGATCTTTATTTCGGGTAATGTCCTTTTGTATAATCTATTCTGGAAAGGATTATACCAGCTAAAAACCTTTTCAGGAATTACTACATTCCCTTCTTTTTCAAAAAGGTACTGCATCCGCTCGGTTCTCCTGGCGCTTATGGCGGTTTTTGCCCGGTTATTTTCTAGCTGACTCCGGGTTGGGTAAAGGCTTACCTTAGAAATGCTATCCCAGGAAATTGGAGGGATAAGTTCAGATACCGTTCCATATGCAGTTCTGCCAATGCTACGTGTAAGTACGTCACCTACTTTTACATTTTTCAGATCACCGGTCCAGTTTTGTGAAACTCTAAGATCACTCGCCACGAGCCATTCATTACCTTCAAAATTGTTTGGAACAGGCTTTACCCTAATGGGTTTTTCAGCAGTATTAATTACTTTTTTTACACCTTTAAAATCTCCTTCCGGTGGAGTTTCTACTTCGATATTAAGTTCGGGGAAAACAATACTATTTTCTGAATATGGAAACACATTGTATTTAAGCTCCACCCCCGCATAGGTTTTGCCATTTTGCTGAATAGATATACTAACAGGTCTGAAGTAAATGGTGTAAGCTCCATCTACCTGAATATTTCCCGGGTCTATTCCTTTGGTAAAAAAGGTTGAGGTAAAAACTTTGATACTAACCTCTACCGGTTCCCCAACATAAGCCGAATTTTTGTTCAAACTCACATTGGCCCATACATTCTGGCTAAAAAGGTCCTGGCTACCCGTTAAAATGAGCAGGAAAAAGAGTAAACTGGTATGTACTTTTATTTTACTTTTCATTGGAACCTTTATTTTCCCTGTTTTTTAACTGAAACCTAAATTTCCTTTGCAGAAATAAGGAAGGATCTTCATCGATCTTCTCCATTAGCACCTTAGAGTTATCTTGCCTCTGGATATCCTCCTGACCAATATCTTCTGGTACTTCATCCAGTTCCTTGCCTTTTCTAATGTCGGTTACTGCGGTCTCTTCTCGTCGCTCTTTTTCCATATCTTCTTCGGTCGCTTCCTGGCCACCACCACCCAGGTCTTCCATACTATCATTCTGAGTATTTTGAGCAGGATCGCCTTCGCCTTGCTCTGTAGCCTCGTCAAGGTTTAATTCCTGCCCATCTGGCAATACATTCAGGATTTGTTCACTAAAATCTTTTGCCTGTTGCATTCGCGGATCTTTTTCAACAGCTTCCTGAAAAGCCAGCCTTGCAGAATTAAGATCACCACTTTTATAATAGGCCAGACCTAAATTAAAGTCTCCAATGGCTGAGGTATCTTCCCTAAAATACCGGATAGCCTGATTGTAATTTTCGGCTTTATAATAAGCGATTCCTTTTCTTAAAGGATCCTGAAATGATTCGGCAGCCTCCTCGTAGTCACCTTTATCACTTAATTGTTGAGCCTGGTAATCCTTGGTATACCATAAATCCTTAAAATCTCCTGAACCGGAACAGGAAGTAAGCAGGAGTGGTAATAGCAAGTAAATAGACCAGCCTTTTCTAAAAGATAATACGAAGAGGAATGCCATTGGAATCACTAATATTAAACCGGCATCTCTCCAGTCATCTTCTTTTTCTTCTGGCTCCTCGGTAAATTCCAGATTTCGGCTAATGCGACGGGCGATAAGTTCCATATCGCTATCATCCAGGGTAAGTTGATGCAGGGTAATATTTTCAAAATCTGAAAGCATATTTAGCCTGGAATTGAGTTCTTCATCCGAAGACGTAGCAATAAAAGGCACAATTTCCAGTTTATGTTTTGTAATTCCTGCAAATTCTGAGATGTTTTGTATTTGTAGATCATCAAGCTCGTCTACCATTAAAATGATACTTCCCGGTGCTTTCGTGACACTCATCACACTATCTGCCAGCTGAAGCCCTGCTGCGATATCAGATCCAGATATGGGCATGACCTGAGTGTTTAATCCGTCGATATGATTTTTAAGAATATCGTAATCATTTGTAAGGGGAACTATAGTGTGAGCGGTGCCAGCGAAACCAATAAGCGAGGCTCTGGCCTGAGGATCGTGATCCAGAAAGTCATTGATCTTAAAAATGGCGCGGCCCAGCCTTGAAGGCTGAAGATCTGTTTGATTCATACTTTCAGATAACTCCAGAAGAATGCTCATAGGTGTTTGCAGGATTTGCCCTGGAATCTCTCTTTTTTTCCAGGTGGGTCCAGCAATGGCCAAAACTCCCAGAATTAAAATTCCCATGATCGCAAAATTGATTCGGTAAAGACGTTTGTTGCTGCCTTTAGAGATCATAAATTTTCTAAGGTGTGGAGCGATCACCTTTTTCCATTTTGTTTTTTGCTGAGTGGATACCACCTGGATCACGAAAATGATAATAGGCGGGATAAGCAACCACAAAAATCCAGGTCTTAAAAAATGAAAAGCCTGCCACTCTATTGGAAATAGATCGCTAAACATTTTTAGCCTCCTTTCTTATGATTAATCGTTCCAGATTGAGGATCATTGAAATTAGAAAATATAACATAAGCATTCCTATGGCCAGGGCTAACGGGTATGGGTATAAAAGCCGCACCGGACGGTATTCCTTTTCTTCGAACTCTATAGGCTCCAATTTATCCAGTTCAGTATAAATTTCCTCAAGCCTTTCTTTGTCTTTAGCCCGAAAATATTGCCCACCGGTTAGCTCGGCAATCTCCTCCAGCGTTTCCTCATCCAGGTCTGAACCTGATTCGCCAGGTTCACCTATTCCTATGGTATGCACTACGACAGAATCTTTGCGCGCGAGGTCGGCAGCATCCAGAGGCAGAATATCAGATCCTCCATCTACGCCATCGGTAATAAGAAGCATAACTTTTGATTCTAAGCTGTCTTTTTCAAATATTTCAATTCCCTTGGTAATCGCCTTTCCTATATAGGTCATCTGCCCGGCCATTCCCACATCTGCCTCCTCAAGTAACTGGTCTACAGTTTCCAATTCTGGGGTAAACGGCGCCTGTATATAAGCGCTGGAGGCGAAAAAGATAAGTCCCATTCGGTCGCCTTCACGTTTTTTGATAAAATCGTGCATCACACTTTTTACCGCATCCCATCTTCTTACTTTTTCACCTTCCATCATCCAGTCTTTTGTGGCCATACTGAATGAGATATCAGCCGTAATCAGAAAATTCCTGGAGGTTTTCACCTGCAACTCCGGTTTACCTACGATCTGTGGTGAGGAGAGGCTGGAAATTATCGCGATCCAGATAATACCGAACCAGATCCAGAAAAAGATGCTTCTTTTTTTAATTTCGGCCGCGCTTTTTGGTTTTTCTCCAGAGTAGGAAATAGCCTTTTGATAATTAGATAACAGTAGAGTGGAACTTTTTATTCGAATAGCAGGAAAGAGCCAGTACACCAAAAGTGGTATCGGCAGCAATACAAAAACCCAGGGGTATGCTATTTCAAAGTTTTCAGGCATGTGTGCGTATCCATTTTTTTGAATTTTCTGTAATCCGGGAATAGATGTTTTGGTCTATTTTTTTATCCCGGTAAATCGAATTGAAAATTGCATTTTCGAATTCCAGCATCTTTACCTCTTTTCCCGTTTCCTCTAAAAAGCTTAGCCATTTGTTTCCGTAGAGATTGCCAACCTTTTCCCTACCGTAAGCCTTTATAGCTGTATTCTTTAGAATTCTGAAAGTTTCGTTTATTTCGTTCGTGTTGATAATGTTTAATTCCTGAAGTGCTTCCCTGCGATACCTGTTTTTTATATAATTTCGAATCCAAAGAAGTAAAATGATGAGGATGGAAACCAGAATTACAATTCCGAGAATTTTCCACCCAATGGTTTCAAAAGTGAATGGAATGGGTGCCGGTTCCTGTAAACGGGCATTCTCGAGTTCAGGAATTTTCGTAGAAACACTATCCTGCTGAAAAACTGTTTTATGTAATTCTGATAAATTCATGTATAATTCACTAAAACATTTTTTTTAATTGCTCATCTACCGGCTCTACCGTATTTAAATTTAAAACCGGGATGCCATAGCGCAGCATCTCTTCTTTGAAAGAACTTAACTCGGTATCGAATTCACTTTTAAACCTGTTCCTTAATTCTTTTGATTTACCGCGTAGTCTTATCTGAGTTTCGGCATCACCAGCAACTATATTTTCCTCTGGTATTTCCCTTTCCATAGGATCATTTACCTTCGCCAGAATTAGATCATTATGAAGTTTTAAATGCTTTATCGTCTTTATGGTTTTAGGATGATACCTCAAAAAATCACTGATTATGATAATGAGAAAATCATGTGTAACGATATTTTTAATTTTCTGTATTACTTCTTTTAATGAATCTTCAAAAGAGGCCGACTCAGATTCTGCCAGTTCATGATTACGCTTAACTATTTCGTTTAAAAATTTTAAAATATTCTTTCGGTCGCGTTTGGGATAAATCATATCGATTCCCTTATCCGCATAGACTACCCCACCAACCCGATCACCTTCATTAAGAATCCGAAAGGCCGCAATTGCCGCCAGTTCTGCTGCCACTACAGCTTTGGTACGAACCTGTGAACCGAAGAACATGCTTTTAGAATGGTCTACCACAATTAGAACCGGTCTTTCCTTTTCTTCAGTATAAACACGCGTATGGGTAGTTTGAGTTCTGGCCGTAACCTTCCAGTCTATATTTCTAATATCATCACCGTTTACATATTTTCGAACTTCCTCAAAGTCCAGCCCCCGGCCTCTTAATCTGGATGCATGTTTGCCAGCCAGAATACTGTTAGATTTATGTTTGCGAGCCAAAAAACTAAAATTATGGGAGAGCGCCTCCATCTTCAATAACTCTTTAAATGAAGTGAAAACATTCTCTGGATATGTACTTTTTGTATCCATATGTATCGCATTCTAGGCCAGTACCGCGACTTTTTGAAGTACAAGATCCAGGACCTTTTTTGGGGTTATTCTTTCGGCATTGGCTTCGTAGCTCAGAATTAAGCGGTGACGTAAACAATCGTAAACCACGGCACGAATATCATCTGGGGTTACGTGGTCTTTAGCATTCATCCAGGCATGAGTTCTGCTGGCACGGTCCAGGGCAATACTTCCCCGGGGGCTGGCACCAAAATCTATCCAGCGATCCAGTTCTTCGTCATATTTTTCAGGATACCTGGTAGCCGAAATAATATCTACGATATATTTTTCCATCGCCTCGGAAATTTTAATACTGGCGATCTCTTTTCTGGCGGAAAAAACATGCTCGGGAGAAATTCTTTCTGTCACTTCGGGCTTGGAACTTTTCTGTTCTTCCCGGTTTAGCCTTAAAATGGCAATTTCTGAAGCATCATCTGGATAATCTATGATCACATGCATTAAAAATCTATCCATTTGAGCCTCGGGCAGTGGATAAGTTCCTTCCTGTTCCACCGGGTTTTGGGTAGCCATAACCATAAAAAGCGGTTCCATAGGATAGGTTTTCCCGGCCACCGAAACCTGCCTTTCTTCCATAGCTTCCAGCAGGGCCGATTGTACTTTCGCCGGCGCACGGTTAATTTCATCTGCAAGGATTAAATTGCTGAAAATAGGTCCCTCTTGAAAAATGAACTTTTCGGTAGATTCGGGCTGGTAAATCTCTGTTCCAGTGACGTCTGAAGGTAACAGGTCTGGAGTGAATTGAATCCTGCTAAGTCCGCAATCCAGTTCTTTTGCCAAACTTTTTATAGCCCGGGTTTTTGCCAGTCCCGGAAGACCTTCCAGCAACATATTACCGTCTGCCAGAAGCACCAGTAAAATACGGTCGACTAGTTTTTCCTGACCAATAATGGATCGATTCATCCGGTTTCGTAGTTCCTGAATGTTTTCTAATGCTGTCATAAAATGCTCATTTAAAAGTCGATAAAATTCGAATAGTGTTCATATCTCTGAAAAATATCGTTTACATAATTATAAGTTTCTTTTCCCATGACATATCCATGTTTAACTTCTGGCCGGTGATAGGTTTCCGGTTCGCTAAGCCTTAAAACCATGAGTTCAACATTATTATCCCATTTATTAGATTGCAATCCTTCGGCCTGGGCAAGCCTTTTTGCGTCCAGTACATGCCCATATCCACAATTATAGGAGGCCAGGGTGAACTTAATCCTCTGATCAGGATCTTCAATCCCTTCAATATGATCATAGATCTGCTTTAAATAAGTTGTTCCAGCCCTAATATTTGCTTCAGGATCTGTAGGGTTGGTTAGTCCGTGGGCCTTCGCCGTTTCAGGCATTAATTGCATTAATCCAACCGCCCCTGCCCAGGATTCAGCTGTAGCATCAAACCTGGATTCCTGGTAAATGATGGATGAAAGTAGACGCCAGTCCCAACCAATCCTGGATGCTTCCTTTTTTATAATTTCATCAAACTCGCTTATCTGGTTGTTCTTAAGACTGTAAAACGGACTTCTTATCCTTCTTTTGAAATAAGACCTGTTTTTAAAGTATTTGTTATAAATCACATAATAGTCTACCTTTTTCTTTGCTCTTTTGAGCTGCTGGTTCAGGGTATTCAGCAGGTCTTTGGATTCCGGTCTCACCGCCCAGGCAATTTGCTGCCTGGTACTAATCACGGTTTTAATATCGATATCTGGCATATAAGAGGTATTGATCCTGGCCAGGTAGTCATCTGCTACGGTGTATTTCAGCTCCTCATTATTAACCATTTCAATGATCTTATCTGTAGAATAGGTGCCATCCAGAACATTTAGAAAAATTCCGCCTCCAATCTCACGATTAATATCTTCCAACCTTTCCCTGTACGCTGAATTTATCCTTACGGTAACGGTTTCCCCAACAAGATCCAGGGGATCTCTGGCTAAAATCCTGTTTATTTCATCAAGGGTCATGTTTCTCCAGTTGCTAGGTTTCTTCTGAACGAGAACCTGAGAAGCCTGGTACAGTTCATCGGTAAACGAGACCATCTCTTTTCGGGATTGGGTTATAGCTAACCCGTGAGCAATAAGATCTGCCTTTCCGGCCAGGAGGTCTGGAATCAAGCTGTCTATATTAGGAGAAACCACTATTTCCAGTTCCCTATCAAGGTTGTTTGCCAGCCTTTCCAATAGCTCATATTCAAAACCCATGGTTTTCCCACGATACAGGAAGTAACTCGTGGAACTGTAAACCACCAAAGCTTTTAGTTTTTTGGGAGAAGATTCAGCAGATTTTTTATAAAACCTATTTCGATTTACTTCTTCAGCTACAACATTACTAGATCCAGAATTTATCTGAATAAAGAAAAAGCTGAATAGTAAGATCGTATATTTTATATAGGCTTGCATGTATGTTTTACATAAGAAATCAAATTGATGTTTAATCCGGAAAAATTTGCTTAAAATCCTCCTTCATATCTACTACCAGCCAGTTCTTTTCCTTCGCCATTTCCAGGGCTGTTTCTAAGTGACCGCTTAAAGTTTTGGTATCATAGGCATATTCTCTTTCAGCATCGGTGTGATGAAGAATGATACAAAGTGTGGGATATTCTGCATTGCTGGCGTATTCCATCATAGCCTGATCTCCATCGCTGTTTCCCCCAACAAGTACCGGTTTTTTACCAATAAAGCGATGAATGGCTTCTGGTTTAGCGGATTTATCATCAAAAAAGAAATCACCTTCCTTTTTATAAACCGTAGCCTTGCCATCGGTATTATCAAAAGCCACCTCTCCGTAACTGCCTATAACCTGGTTGGGTGGGATACCGTAGACTTCTTCAGTCCAGACCCGCATAAAATCGGCACCTCCACCGCTTACAATGAAGGTTTTAAAATCGTGGGCCCTTAGATATTCCAGCAATTGAAGCATTGGCAGATACACGGCCTCTTTATAGGTCATATCAAATTTTTCAATTTTGGTAGTATCCATCCACTCTCTTACAGATTCCTTGTAATCTTCTTCGCTCATGGAATCGTATGATTTGTTTACCATATCCAGAATTCCAGCTGCACCTTTTTCTTTAAGCGGACCATAATCGCCATTTACGGCAGCACTTATTACCGGATCATTTTTCCATTCCGGTTGGTTTTGATATTCCTTTTTCAGAAAGTCCAGAACATAAAGCAATTGAGTAGGAGCAGGCTGTTCAGGCCAGAGAGTGCCATCATTATCGAACACGGCGATTCGATCAGTTTCGGGAATAAAATCTGAATTAGTGGAATCGGTAACTTTTTCAACCCAGTTCATGATCCTTTCTTTCGGTGCGTCTGCCCAGGCTGCTAAATCATTAACCTTATTGCTATTCGAAGTTATCACTTCATCTTCCTGAATTGAATCATTTGATTTATTATCCTTACAACCGAAAACGGCTAAAACGAAAATGAGTATATAAAAAGTTGGATTTATAGATTTCATATTGAAAATTTTAAAATAACACTTTAACTCCTGTATAAAGCATAGGTAGTGAGTTTACAATATCGTATTGAGGTTCAAAAAAGATATTGATAGCCCCACCTTCTGTACTGAAAATCTTTCCAATACCTGCGCCCAGTGGAACTTCATGTTGGCCGGTTCTGAAATTGAAAAGCATTCTGGGATGACTTCTAAAATACCAGCCATTAGTAGAAATATCGTGGTATATACCGGGCTGAAATTCCATCGAAAATACTTCTTTCCCTCCCTGGAGGGTTGTTAGCGTGATAAATTTCCATCCATTAATTTTACTCACTGAAACAAAATTTACTCCCCCGGCAAACCTTCTCTCATGGAAATAACTAACCACAGCTCCAACACCATATTGATGTTTTCCGTTCTTCGATTGAAACAACCTGGCGACCATAAAATTGGTGCTGTTAAAATGGTCTTCATTTGGCCGGTTTTCCTCATCATAATTGAAGAAGTCTTCATTGGTATCTGGATAATTAAATTCATATTCAGCGGTAAACCGGTAGAACCATTTACCCAGGGTCACATTGGCTAGAATTTGCAACCGGGATTGTTCATCGCTATAAAACCGGTTCCATAAACCCACAGTAGGGCTGGGATCTATCGGGTTGTTCGCGTCTTGAGAAATAGCCATCCAGGGTGATAAAATAATAACACTAAGAACAATTAAAACCTTTTTCATAATATCTAGTTTTTGGGAGTATATGGTTCTGGTGTTCCTAGTTTAATTGGAGGTTCTTCTTTTAGTGTTTGCTGAAATTGAATCACCTCTTTAGTAACTGCAGGTAGCACCCAGGTAAGATTTTGTGCTCCGGTTTCATGACCACCATGTACCCCAAATAGTTCCTTGGGATCTCTCAAAAGGTTATGTACGCGAGGAAAATTGTGTTTTCTAGGTTTATCAAACATGCTTTCATGTTCGATATAATGCACCTTAAAATTTCTCCATTTATAGGCGAACATTTCATCTCCATTATATACAGGAAAACCTTCTCTTTTGGTCTTTTTAATCTCACCGGTGAACAATGGCATTTGATTAACGCCATCAATTATTCTATCTTCAGGCACCGAGTATCCTGCTGCCTGGGCAAGGCTTGGAACCAAATCGGTGATATGTACCATTTCATTGGTTTGCTTAGCTTCAGGAATTTTTCCGGGCCATCTAATAAGAAAAGGAGTCCGTAAAGAACCTTCGAGTGCCGTGAAATAATGACCCCTCCAGTAACCTGCGGTTCCGAACCAGTTTGGTGCTTCTTCCGGACCGTTTTCGCTCATCCATATTACAATGGTGTTCTCTCGTATGTCCAGATTATCTATAGCATCCAGGATCCTGCCGGTGTTATGATCTATTTCCATAAGAACGTCTGCCCAGGTGCCGTTCCCTGATTTCCCTTCAAAATCTGGATTAGGTAGAGTGGGTAAATGTGCTAAGGTATATGGCAAATAGAGAAAAAACGGATTGTCTTCTGCAACCTGTCTTTGCATGAAATTTACAGATTTATCGGTCAGCTCAGCATCTATAGTGCGTCTTGTTTGAACATTATATTCTTTTACTGAAGTAGGAGTTTGGTTTGCAGTTGCCTGCTGAATTTGAGGCGGTTCAACTACTTCAGGGTCAAATCCGGTTTGGGAAGTGTATTCAGATTCATCTGTGGTATTGGCGATTCCATACCATTCATCAAATCCCTGGTCTGTAGGGAAACGACCTTTCATATCACCCAGGTGCCATTTACCATACATGGCCGTAGAGTAGCCCGCCTCCTTAAATAGTTCAGCCATGGTTTTTTCCCAACCTACGAGACCATAAGGCAATCCCCATACTACTTTAGTGGTTCCTGAGCGAATAGGGTGGCGCCCTGTCATTAAAGCTGAGCGGCTTGGAGTACATTGAGGTTCTACATTAAAGTTAAGCAGTTGCATCCCTTCCTTGGCAAGAGTATCCAGCCTGGGGGTAGCAGCTCCTCTTAAGATACCACCGCCATAAGCTCCAATTTCTCCCCATCCCAGGTTATCCATGACGATTAGAACCACATTAGGTTTTTCCTGAGCCTGGCCTGGAAAGTATAAAATGGAAAAAATGATTAGAAAAAAAAAGTCTTTAAGTTTCATTGGAAAAATGATATTGGCATAACTGGTTAGTCAAACCTTTGGTTTGTTAAAATAATTCGGGACAAGTGTATTAAAAGACTTATCCCGAATTAAAATTGATCTTAAACAGAACCTTAATTTCTGGCAGGTTGTGTTTGTAGTTGCTCCACTACCTTATCTACCGAAAGGGATCCACCTTCAACCGGCGGGTATTTCTTAAATGAGTTTAGGAAATTAGCTGCCAACTGTTGAGCCGGAACGAACATCCACATATTATCTGCATACCACTTTAAATAGCCTGCAGATTCATGAGAATTTTCGAAAGGATCTGCTCTTAAATTAATTACAACGGGCCAGCTAGGAGTTTTTCTATAGGCCTCATTAATTGCCCCTTCCATAATAGCAAAGTGAATTTTGAAATTCTGGTAACGAATAGCATTTAAATTGCCACCCGCATCAAAGTAGAATATTTCCTTTCTGGGTGATTCATCAACTTCGCCTTTAAAATAGGGCATCATGTTATAACCGTCCAGATGAACATTGAAATTCTTGCCATTCGCCTGGTAGCCATTCAGCAATTTTTGTTTAATATTTGGTTCACCAGCAGCGGCAACCAGTGTTGGCATCATGTCCTCATGTGAGAAAATGTCATTATAAACAGTTCCCGGCTCAATTACACCTGGCCATCTTATTGCGGCCGGAACCCTAAACCCGCCTTCCCAGGTAGTTCCCTTTTCACCTGCAAATGGAGTTGTCCCACCATCAGGCCAGGTAAACTTTTCGGCACCGTTATCTGTAGAATACATGATAATCGTGTTATCTATGATTCCCAGTTCTTCCAGTTTTGCCAGCACCGTACCTATGGCTTTATCATGTTCGGCCATCCCATCTGGATACAGACCTATACCGGTAACTCCGTCACTTTCTTCTTTAAGGTGGGTCCAAACATGCATCCTTGTAGAATTTAGCCAAACAAAGAACGGTTTACCCTCGGCATGCGCTTTTTCAATAAATTCCAGTGCAGCTGCGGTAAATTCTTCATCTACGGTCTCCATTCTTTTCTTGGTCAATGGGCCGGTATCTTCAATTCGACCATCGGAATAGGAATGAATTACTCCACGTGGTCCAAATTTTTCACGGAATTGTGGATCATCCGGATAGTAATAGGTTTCCGGTTCTTCTTCGGCATTTAAATGATAAAGGTTTCCGAAGAATTCATCAAACCCATGATTGGTGGGCAAATGTTCATCACGATCTCCCAGGTGGTTTTTCCCAAATTGTCCTGAGGTATACCCATGGGGCTTTAAAAGCTCAGCTATGGTGGGCTGGTCATCTCTAATTCCCTGTTCTGCTCCGGGCATCCCTATAGTAAGTAAACCGGTACGGAAGGGATGCTGACCTAAAATAAAGGCTGCTCTTCCAGCGGTACAGGATTGTTGTGCATACCAGTCTGTAAATAAGGCTCCCTCATTTGCAATTCTATCGATATTTGGAGTTTGATATCCCATCATTCCTCTATGATTGGCGCTAATGTTCCAATAGCCAATATCATCTCCCCATAAAACCAGAATATTTGGTTTGTCCTGGGCCTGAACAGAAATTGAAAGAATTAAAATTCCAAATATGAAAATGGATTTAAATGGATTTTTTTTCATAGTTAAAGTGTTTAGTGGTTATTAAATAATGTATCGTTAGAATAGTTAACAAGGATTACAATATACTTATTAAAATACTGATTTTCAGTTGTATAAAATTTTTTCGAAAAATTGATTCATTGTTCACAATAGTTTCTGAGTAAAATCTTCGGAAAAATTTCCAGTAAACCAACTTAATCATAAGGGTTTGGTTATTAGTTAAATACCAAACGAGCACCGACTAATTAGACCAGACCAAACCCAGTACTATACCTAGATATGAGAGGTTGGGCAAATCGCCTCCTTCAAAAACATAATGATATCGAACTGCCGCACGTATCTCGAAACCATAATAGAACTCATAGTCCAATCCCAATTCCGGCCTCAGCGCAAATTGCAACTGATCTTCTTCAAAACTAAAAAGTCCTATATCCTCTTCTAATTGATTATACACCCCTCCAATCCCAAGTGACAAATAGGGGGAGAAGGCATCTGTATTCAAGTAGTAGCTACCTGTAAAAAATAAAGGGACACTGTTAAGATAATTATATCTCTGTCCTGATATTGTTTCCGTTCCATCGGTCTCAGTTACATAACCCAGACCATCATCGAAGACCTGCCATCCTCCACTAAAACCGATAGCTATATTTTCCTCTAAAAAATAGGAAAAATCCAGGTTCACACCTCTCCAACTAGTTTCACCGAATAGATCTGAAGTTTCAGAGGTAGGTATTCCGAAACTATAATTGATTGCAAATTTACTCTGAGCATCAACATTTGCTGAGAATAGGCATGCTAAAATCATTACTATAAAACTCTTTTTCATCATCTTCGATTTTAATTATTAAATGGAGGATGGCTAAATGCCTGGTCTAGATTTCTATCGATCCTTTCAGAAATGGAACGGTCTGATCCTTCCAGCAATCCGTCAAATGTTGCCAGCCAAACAACCGGGATCTCATCATCCTCATTTTCTATCGGAAGCGTCATTTGTACTAACACTGTACCTACGCGATACCCGCTAACATAACCCGGGCTATATCCCGGATAGTACCAGCCCCAACCTGGAAAATAACCTGGATAATACCATCCCCAGTACCCAAAATCGTAATAATAAAGAAAGGTTTGATCGAAGGCAGAAGGTAACATAACCACATCTGGCAAATCTTCCTCCTCAACTTCGGTCCATCCCAGGGAATTCAAGTTTTGACGTATATTATTTAATATAGCATCGGCGAAAATATCGTCCAGGTATTCCGGTTCATCACTACTGAAGTCTCCATCATCTATCAGAATCACTCTTTCGGGTAAAGAATAGGATCGGTCGACACTGAAATCAAATTCAGGTGAGTAATTCGTGTAGCTGACATCATAATCTTCTACACGTTCAGGCTGATCTGGATAACATCCAGTTAAAAGCAGGGATAAAAAGATCATCATTCCAGTATGCCGAAAACCGATCTTATACTTTGTTTTTACATTTTTCATTGTCACTAATTTTGTCATTGCCATTCTTTCAGTAAACAACCTTAACATCAAAAATTCAGCAGGGTTAATTATTCAGTTCTATAGTTCTTAATGAAGTTTAATCAGGGATAAAATTTATTTCTTCAGGACTCCGTCTTTAATAAGCTCATCTATCATAGCCTGGGTATAATCTCTGGCAAAAGAGTCGATGTTAGAAGGATTCACGGTCTTAGATTGGGCAGACCAGATGAGTTCTTCCGTATTAGCATCATATAAATTGCTTTCGATAAAGTATATTTTATCAGTTTTATAATAGCCCGGATCATAGGTCATTGGATATACCGTATTGTAGTAACTGTAAAAGCTGCCATAATATCCGCCATAGCTCATAGGACTGTAATAAGTAGACCCAGGGACGTACCGGGTTTCCGATTCTTTATCCAGCAAAGTGACCGTGAAAATGGCATCAGCATTTTCAGCCCTTACCTTATCCAGTATTTCCGTCTTTGATGGCTGATTGGATTTGGTAAAACTCTTAGCAAAAGTGGTAGCACTTGTAGATGCTTCAATTCCACGTTCTCTAGCGGCAGACGCGAGATTGTTTTCCACTGCGTTTTGAACATTTGTATTTGGAGTTATCGCAGCTATAAATACTTTCTCATATGGATTTCCAGGAGGCAAATCATCACTGGTCCAGGCTCCAACTATTTGGGTGTTAGTTCCACAAGAAATTGCTCCTAAAATAATTAGAAGTACTAAAATTTTAAATTTCATACTATCAGGGTTTTAATTAATATATCTTGTAAAACCCCTACTTTGAGAATTTGCTGGGGGGATTTACAAATCCTTCCCTTAAATATAGTGAACAAATTGGTTCAAATATCTGCTTCCCAGTAAATTGGATAATTTTGTGGTAATAAAATAAGCTAATATTGGATTTTAAAATTCCCGAACAGGTATATTTTAAAAGGGTTTACGCGAAATTAATTCGCTTAAATATAACGTGTTAATTTTCAGTTATTTAACGATTGTTTAATACAACATTCATAAGAATAAATATTTTAAAGCAGAGTATGCGGCTAATTTATTCTATTATACATATCATAAATCACCTGATGGTCCAGGGAAATATTCCCTTCAAAACTATCCAGGTCTACAATTAAAAGAATAATCGCTGAAAAGGAGAGTGACAGTGCCAATATAAGTACCCAGTTCTTTTTTTTCGATTTTCCCATCAAATATCCAACCTCGAACATGGAAATGGAAACAAGAATAAAAAGTGAAATCCAAATTAGCCCGGGAATATGATCGATTACCCCTTTTGAGATCCGGCTGGTTTGAAGGTCGAACATATCATTAACAGCAGAAATAAAAAGGGAATTTATTGGAGGTTTTCCAATATTTTCATGATTCATCCTAACGGTTAAAGACCAGATTTCGTTCTGGATATTTTCAGATTTAGTAATCGCTTCTGCTACCTTGTCTTTATTTTCAAGGAACCAGATGCGAACCTCGGTATACTCAACCAAAAGTTTTTGAAATTTTTCTGAATAAGGTGATTCCAGCAAACGGGCTCTAAGCCAGGCTGTCTCAATGGCATTTACTTCGTCAAGTTGAAATTGCTTCCTCGCTTCAAATCGCGAAGAGCTTAGTCCAAAAGTAAATGCAAGAATAAAGGCAAGAAGACCTAAAGTAGCTCCTACCAACGTATTTATAGCTACTTCATCTTCATGGGCTACTTTTTTTTGTCTCCATTTATAATATGTAATTCCAAATCCTATTGAAATAAGGATAAGGATGAATATTGAGATATAGATACCCCAGAATGGAAACGACTGAAAAAAGTTCACACTCATTCTAAACCTGATTGAAACGATTGAAAACTAATAGTAAGATACTTATAAAATCTTTTAGTAAATTGATTATCAGTTTATAAAATAAAACTACTCATGCTAAAACATTTTTTGAAGCTCAGGTATCTGGTCGTAATCATAGTCTTTTTTACCTTTATCAATTCCTTAATTCTAATATTTTTGGCGGCCAAGAGATCGTTTCATGGTTATGGAATCGTCTTTTTTGGCTATGAATCTGAAAAGCCCGCACCTGTTGAAATACTGGAATCTATAGACCTATTTTTAATTGGCCTGGTTTTCTTAATTTTTAGTATGGGTCTTACTAAATTGTTCCTGGGTAAGCTTATTGAAAATGGGAATGATGAGGATTTGCCTAAATGGTTAAGGATCAAAAACTTTTTGGAACTTAAAATGCTGCTCTGGCAAACCATTTTAGTTTCCCTGGTAATTTTCTTTGTAGATCAATTATTTGAAAAAAACGATGAGATGAGCTGGAACCTTCTAATTATCCCTACAGCCATTTTAATGTTGTCTATAAGTATGGCAGTGATAAACAAATTCGAAAATTTGAAATAATTTCCCCTATCCTTTTACTTCGCAATAATATATATTCAGGAGTAATACAGAGTAAATTGCCGAAATATTGTCACTTAAATCAGTGAAACTGAAGCCCGCCCTTCCAGGATTTCAGATTAAAGCCTCAATTTCTTTGGTAAAATGTACTTCGCTAATTCCTTTGATTTTTCATTCAATATAGAAATTACCTTTTATATGAATTCTTCAAACTTTCCATCCATTTAAGACTCAGAATATTCTTTGCCATTTGATGCAATCGAAATTAAAGTTAACGGTATTCAATTTATATATAAGGAATAGAATAATAATTGGACTATATACCCAGGGAAACTTCGTCATTCCATATAATATGGCTTAGTTTTGCAGAAAATTTCGCGTATAAAAATAGGGGATAGCCCCCATATTTTATGCTTTCGATCTTCTTTAATTTATGCTTAATAAAAAACTAATTTCATGATACAGGATTATAGTAACGTATATCGAAATATCATATTAGGCCTAAGTGTTATACTGGCGGTTTATATAGTTTTTAAATATCTTACCTAGTAGCCCTAATAGGTTGTGGCAGATTTACCAGTATGCCTGAATCATTCCCTACTGACCTTTAGAAATTTTTTAAATTTTTTGCTGTCTAAACAATTGAATATCAGTTAAATGCATATATTTGATAATCAAAGGTTAATTAGGTTTTTTTTAAGCCTGAGCGTTAAATCTTATTTAAATAGTTTTATTTAGGCAGTTTAACGGGTACATTCGATTTTTCAAAGTATAAAAATTAATACCTATGGCGGCATATTTCAACTCTAACCAATTGAGATCCTCTCTGCAGGAACTAGTGAAGATGTATATTAATGAATGTAAGGAATGTGAAGTGCTTTCCCAGGATTGTATGGATCTTCTAAAACATAATTTTCTAGCGGAATTTGTGGTATATAATAAGGCTAATAATACCATTGAAATTGGTATAAGTAAATCTGATAAATTCGAGGGTTACCCTGAAATCGAAATTTATACCTTTCCTCTGGAAGAAGTTGGAAAAAAAGTGGATTATTCTTTTAAGAATAATCATGAAGACCTTGAGTTCTATGGTAAGTTAATAGGTAGAAGAAAAGGAATTGGTTCTAACTCTGTAGTTCTGATGGAATAAATGTTTTCGTGATCAAATAATATAAAACAAAAAGGCAATTTAAAAATTGCCTTTTTTTATTTCTCGTCTTTGAGCTTTCCAATATTTCGTTTCAAATTATCAAAAAGAATTGATTGTTTTCAATTGCTCCCTATGGCGCCATTATCCATATAAGCCTGCATTCTGAATCATAGACTCAAGCTTTTGGAAATGGCCTCCATGAATTCATCGGCAGATTTATACGCGTCCTTAGGGTCCTTTAAGCTGGTACTCACAACAGAAACCAATTGGTCATCACCCTCAGATTGAAGATTGAAGGCCACTGTTTCAAGGATATAATTCGAATAAGATTCTGTTGATGTAGACATAGGAACATATCCTCCAAAAGCTGAATAATATGGGCCTATAGCATACGGAGTCGCATAATAATTATAAAAATTTCCGTAATAACCAGGATAATAGTTTGAATAGGCTGCTGAAGCATAAACACCACTGTGTTTAGTTCTGGTATGTTTTTCATCCTGTTTTATAACGGTTAATACCACCCCATTATAGCCTTCACTGTTCATCAAAGTTCGAATCATATCCATCCTTTCGTCGGTCATTTCCTTCTCCATGTGCATTACGGGTACTCTGGAGAAGCTTTCAGTAGCATCTAGTCCGTTTGCTCGTAATTTGTCGGCAATTGCCTGTTCAAAGGCGATTCTAGCCGATTTGTCTGCAGTTCTGGCGATCACTAGAATCTTATTATCCTTAAAATCATTTAAAGTTTCCTGGTTGGCTTTCCAGGAGTTTAAGACTTTAACACTAGAACAACTTGTAAGGAGTGAAATTGAAAAAAACAGGAGGATTAAAGGGAAATATTTCTTCATGGTATTTTATTTGCTTAACAGGGTGAATCTGTATAAAATATTTAATACCAATATACTATAAATTAATTCTCACAGTGGTGCAATTGAAATTTTAATTGTTCTGTAGAAAACAACTTGCGGGAATAGGTTAGGGGATCAAAAGTTCAATAGGATAAAAATAAGGCAGTCAATAATTATGACTGCCTTCATATTTTAAACTTTTTCCTTAGACCTTAGATGTTCCATGATCATTTTTGCATGAACCCTGGAATTTTCAATAAACCATTTATGAGTTTCAACTCCACCACAAATAACCCCAGCAAGAAATATTCCGGGAACATTTGTTTCCATGGTTTCCTGGTTATACTTCGGAATTTTCCTGCCATCATCAGATAATTCTATACCCATATCCAGGAGGAACTTGAAGTTTGGACGATAGCCAGTCAAAAGAAGAACGAAATCATTTTCAAGGGTCAATTCGCCTTCCGCAGTATCAATTACAACTTCAGACTCCTTTATCTCTTTTATCGAAGACTCAAAATGTACTTTTATGCTTCCTTCTTCAATCCGATTAATTATATCTGGTCTCACCCAGTACTTAACTCGTTCTCCAATTTCCGGTTTCCGAACCACCATAGTCACATCACCTCCTTTTCGATAAATTTCGAGGGCTGCGTCTACTGCTGAGTTACTTGCACCTACCACTATGGTTTTTTGCGTGGCATAGTAATGCGGATCGTTGTAATAGTGTGATACCTTCGGAAGATCTTCGCCTGGTACACCTAAATAATTAGGAATGTCGTAAAATCCTGTAGCAACAATGACATTTTCAGTCTCGTAAGTATTTCTTGGAGTTTTAACGATATGTTTATTCTCATTTATTGTATTTACCGAATTTACTTTTTCGAATAAATGAATGTTGACCTCGTTATTAGTAGCGATCCTCCTGTAATACTCCAATGCTTCCCGTTTAACCGGTTTAGGATTATTGCTGATAAAAGGAATATTATCCAGCTCAAGTTTTTCAGAGGTAGAAAAGAAGGTCATATTGGTAGGGTAGTGGTAAAGCGAATTTACCAGGCAACCCTTTTCCAGAATAAGATAGGAAAGGCCTTTTTTTTCAGCTTCAAGGGCGCAGGCAATCCCTATAGGGCCGCCTCCAATAATAATGATCTCGTATTTGTTATTAGGAGTTTGCAACTTGCTTTAAGTTTTTAATGGTTTCAGGCTGATCTTCAGATTTGAAAACAAAACTACCGGCAACTAAAACATCTGCTCCGGCTCTGGATAATTCTGCTGCATTTTCATCTGTAACGCCTCCATCAATTTCAATAAGAGTATCTGCATTATTCATGGTAATGATCTCTTTAAGCCTCTGAATTTTATTATAAGTATTTTCAATAAAACTTTGCCCGCCAAATCCAGGATTTACACTCATTACAAGAACCAGGTCGATATCGTTTATAATATCTTTTAGAAGGTCTACATTTGTGTGTGGATTAATAGCTACACCTGCTTTCATACCTTCATTCTTAATCGCCTGAATGGTTCTGTGTAAATGAGTACATGCTTCGTAATGTACGGTAAGAATATCTGCGCCTAACTGGGCAAATTCTTTGATATATCTGTCTGGATCAACGATCATTAAATGAACGTCAATGGTTTTTTTTGCATGTTTGGTAATGGCTTTAAGTACAGGCATCCCATAAGAGATGTTTGGTACGAAGACACCGTCCATAATATCTATATGGAACCAATCTGCTTCGCTGTTGTTAACCATTTCAATATCCCGCTGAAGATTTCCGAAATCTGCTGCCAGTATGGAAGGGGCAATAAGTGTGTTGCTCATAGTTGTTTATTGTTATAGAGCAAAAATAGGAAGAAAAAAAGGTTTACCCGTTCCTTTCTCTATAAATGGGAAGTATGCTTTTATTAAGACTATTGATAGAAATGCTAAAAATAAAGCAAGAAAAAACCCCGGTCATCACTCCGGGGTCATTCATCAATCAAAAAACGAACAGTTATTTTCATGCCGGTTCATCACGCCGTCACTAAACTGTTGTTACTTTAAATATCTTAGCCAAGATACGTTTTTAAAATTTTACTTCTAGACGTATGCTTTAACCTTCTTATGGCTTTTTCTTTAATCTGGCGTACTCTTTCTCTGGTTAGATCAAAAGTCTCGCCAATTTCTTCCAATGTCATAGGATGTTGATCTCCCAGTCCGAAATATAATCGAATTACATCAGCTTCACGTGGAGTAAGAGTCTCTAATGCACGTTCGATCTCTGTTCTTAAAGATTCGTGCAATAGCTCCTTGTCAGGATTTGGAGATTCCCCAGAACGCAATACGTCATATAGGTTAGAATCCTCTCCTTCTACTAACGGAGCATCCATAGATACGTGACGCCCGGAATTCTTCATTGATTCCTTAACGTCGTTGATCGTCATATCAAGCTCTTTCGCAATTTCCTCTGCACTTGGCGGACGCTCATGTGACTGCTCAAGGAAAGCGAAAGTCTTGTTAATCTTATTTATTGAACCAATTTTGTTCAATGGTAAACGAACAATTCTCGATTGTTCAGCTAACGCCTGCAGGATAGATTGACGAATCCACCATACAGCGTAAGATATAAATTTAAAACCACGAGTTTCATCAAAACGTTTCGCGGCTTTAATTAGTCCTAAATTTCCTTCATTAATAAGGTCGGGAAGGGTTAATCCCTGGTTTTGATATTGTTTTGCTACAGAAACCACAAAACGAAGGTTCGCTTTGGTAAGTTTCTCTAAGGCACGGTTATCACCCGCTTTAATTCTTTGTGCCAATTCTACCTCTTCATCAGCGGTGATCAGGTCTACTTTTCCAATTTCTTGCAAATACTTGTCTAACGAAGCGGTTTCACGATTGGTAACCTGCTTCGTAATCTTCAGTTGTCTCATCTATCTTCTACTTGGATTTTAATTGTGCATAGCTCTTGTACATGGTTATACGTAAGAAGTACTCTTAATGTTACAAAAACTTTAAAAAATTTATTCTGGACGTTGCACTTCGTGCCGGGCTTTACGCTTCAAGTCCTCGCTCCTTCCAGTCGCTGTGGGCTTTTCCCTACAATCCCTAACGCAAAATTCATGGACAAAAAAATCTTTATTTAACTCAGCAGGCAGGTAGTCGAAATATTTTCAGGATAATTTCATGGACTCAAAAAAAATTGCAAATAAAAAAGCCCATGCATTTTACATGGGCTTGAAAATTATTAAAAAGAAGATTTATTAATCTCTTTTTTCCCTTGGTTTTCTGTCGTCGCGACGATTGTCACGACCTCTATTGTCTCTGCCGCGATTGTTGTCTCTTGGAGCCCTTTCCTTGAAACCTTCCGGCTTTGGAAGAATAGCTTTTCTTGAAACTTTTTCCTTACGCGTTTTAGGATCCATACCGAAATATTTCACATCTATCACATCTCCCATTTTTACCACATCATTTACATCATTGGTACGTTCCCATGCCAATTCAGAAATGTGAAGTAAAACTTCGTTGCCCGGAGCATCTACATACTCTACCACAGCACCAAAATCAAGGATCTTGATCACTTTTACCTCGTATACGCTCCCTTTTTCCGGCTTGAACGTAATAGAGTCGATCTTCGCAAGAACTTTATCGATTCCTTCCTGCTGAGTTCCAAGAATTTCAACGATACCTTCTTCCGTTACCGGATCTTCATTGATCACGATCTCTGTTTTAGTCTCTTTTTGAAGTTCCTGAATCACTTTTCCACCAGGCCCGATCAATGCACCAATAAATTCGTTCGGAATTCTTCTGGTAATGATCTTTGGAGAATGTGCTTTTACATTCTGGCTAGGAGCAGGGATGGTTTCAGTAAGTTTTTCAAGGATATGAAGTCTTCCTGCTCTTGCTTGTTTCAATGCATTCACAAGGATCTCGTAAGAAAGTCCCTTGATCTTGATATCCATCTGGCAGGCAGTAATACCATCCTCAGTTCCGGTTACTTTAAAGTCCATATCACCAAGGTGATCCTCGTCACCAAGAATATCTGAAAGTACCGCATAATTTTCACCATCAGAAATTAGTCCCATGGCAATACCAGAAACTGGCTTCTTAAGTTGAACACCTGCATCCATTAAGGACATTGTTCCCGCACAAACTGTTGCCATAGAAGAAGAACCATTAGATTCCAAAACTTCAGATACAACACGTACAGTATAAGGACAATCAGCAGGGATCATTCCTTTTAATGCTCTTTGAGCAAGGTTTCCGTGACCGATCTCACGTCTTGAAGTACCTCTAATTGGGTAAGCTTCTCCGGTTGAGAAAGGAGGGAAGTTATAATGTAAATAGAAAGTCTCTTCTCCTTGTTGTGTTGGAAGGTCTACCTGGTTAGCTTCTCTTGAAGTTCCCAGGGTTACCGTAGCAAGCGCCTGAGTTTCTCCACGAGTAAAGATCGCTGAACCATGTGTAGATGGAAGGTAATCTACTTCACACCAGATAGGACGAATTTCGTCTGTCTTTCTACCGTCAAGTCTAATTCCTTCTTTAAGAGTAAGATCACGTACCGCATTTTTATGTGCAGCAGCGAAATAACCAGAGATCATTTTACCTTTCTCTTCTAGTTCCTCTTCAGAAAACATCGCCTTTACTTCATCTTTCAGATCAGAAAAAGCCTGACTTCTTTCTTTTTTGCTAGTTCCGCTTTTCGCGATATCGTAAGCCTTCTGATAAGTTGCTTCATGAATTTTCTTTTCAAGATCTTCATCAGTTTCTGCTACTTCATACTCACGAGTTTCTTTTTTACCGAATGCTTCAGCAAGTCTGGTCTGAGCTTCACACTGAACTTTTATAGCTTCATGTGCGAATTTAATAGCCTCGGCCATTTCTTCTTCAGAACATTCGTCCATCTGTCCTTCAACCATCATAACCGAGTCTGCAGAAGCACCAACCATGATATCCATGTCTGCTTCAGCAAGTTTTTCTCTGCTTGGGTTAAGCACAAATTCGCCATTAATTCTGGCAACTCTAGCTTCTGAAATTGGAGTTTCAAAAGGAATGTCAGATAACTGAATAGCGGCAGATGCGGCAAGTCC
Organism: Christiangramia lutea; assembly: GCF_022489035.1. GTDB lineage: Bacteria > Bacteroidota > Bacteroidia > Flavobacteriales > Flavobacteriaceae > Christiangramia > Christiangramia lutea. The sequence continues at coordinate 213,598 of NZ_JAKVTV010000001.1, read as the reverse complement.
TGCTAATGCGTCTGGCATAACTTCATCGTCATGAGACATTAACTGGATCATTACCTGGGTTTCAAATTTATAGTCTTTAGGGAATAGTGGACGAAGTACACGGTCTACTAAACGCATTACTAAAATTTCTTCACTGCTTGGTCTCGCTTCTCTCTTAAAGTAACCTCCAGGGAAAAGACCTGCAGCAGCAAATTTTTCACGATAATCTAATGTTAATGGAAAGAAATCCATTGTGGTAGGAGTGTATGAAGACACTACCGTACAAAGTAACATAGCGTTACCCATTTGAACAACAACCGACCCGTGAGCCTGTTTTGCCAATTTTCCGGTCTCGAGGGAAATGGTTCTGCCATCTCCTAGATCGATAACCTCCTTAAATGTTTGTGGAATCATAATAATTTCGAATTTGATCTGAATAACTTCAACCAGATCATTTAGTTAAACAAAGGTCTCCGCCATCCGGACGGCCGGGTTGTGTGTTGTGTGTAGTTGTGTGTTGACCAATGAAAAACTACCCCCTGGGCGACAATTTTTGAATGCCTTTACAGGCCAATCTAATATATAAAAAAAGGGGCGCTAATGCGCCCCTGAAAATTATTTTCTTAATCCTAGTTCCTTAACGATGGCACGATACCTCATGATATCCTTCTTCATCAAGTAGTCTAGAAGACTTCTTCTTTTACCAACCAGCCTTACCAGTGAACGCTCTGAATTGAAATCCTTACGGTTTTTCTTCAGGTGCTCAGAAAGGTGAGCGATTCTGTAAGTGAACAATGCGATCTGTCCTTCAGCCGATCCGGTATCGTTCTTTCCTTTACCGTGCTTTGCGAAGATCTCTTCTTTTTTCTCTTTTGCTAAATACATTCCAATATTATTTAAATGATTTTTATGTATTGACAGTTTTTCTGTCAGGCGGCAAAGATACTACTAATTTGAAAATTACCTACTTAAACTGCTTTTTTTATTCAGTGGATTTTATGCTCTTACCGGCTGATTCTGAATTAGATCCAGGTAAAGGTTTACCTTATCTTTCAATTCAGATCTTTTGGTGATAAAGTCCAGGAAGCCTTTTTCTTTAAGGAATTCAGCAGTCTGAAAATCTTTCGGAAGATCTTTTCCTGTAGTATCTTTTACAACACGCGGTCCTGCAAATCCTATCAAAGCTCCGGGTTCAGAAATATTAATATCTCCCAGCATCGCAAAAGAAGCGGTTGTTCCCCCAGTAGTTGGATCGGTTGCTAAGGAAATATAAGGTATTTTAGCATCTGCCAGCTGAGCAAGTTTTACCGAGGTTTTAGCTAACTGCATTAAAGAAAGAGCGGCTTCCTGCATTCTGGCACCTCCAGATTTTGAGATGATCATAAAAGGAATTTTATTCTTTAAAGCATGATCTGCAGCTCTGGCAATTTTCTCACCAACAACAGATCCCATACTTCCTCCAACGAATTTAAAATCCATACAGGCTATAACCAGATCTTTACCTTTGGATTTTCCAACGGCACATCTCACAGCATCTTTTAGTCCTGTTTTGTCCTGAGCGGCTTTTAGCCTATCTGTATATTTCTTGGTGTCTTCGAAATTTAAAGGATCTTTAGAAGTCATTCCTTTATCAAGTTCCTTGTATTTATTATCGTCAAAAAGGATCTTAAAATATTCGTTGCTCCCAATTCTAACATGGTAACCATCTTCCGGGCTCACATAGAAGTTGCTTTCCAATTGTTCAGCATCAACTATTTTGCCTGTAGGGGATTTATACCATAAACCTTTAGGGACATCTTTTTTTTGTTCTGTAGGTGTTTGTATACCTTTTTGTGTTCTTTTAAACCAAGCCATTTTCTTTCAATTTTTATCTTTCGATGGTCAACTTATGGCAATAAAAAATAGCCTTTCGAAAGGAAAGACTGTTATTTTATTTTATAGTGTGTTTACGTTATTAAGATCTTCAAAGGCTTTTTTTAATCTGGCCTTAAAAGTCAATTCTCCTTCACGAACCCATTTTCTAGGGTCGTAATATTTTTTATTTGGTACATCCTCTCCTTCTGGATTTCCAATCTGGTTCGCAAGATAATCCTTTCTGCTTCCCATATAATCACGAACACCTTCCATATATGCGTATTGAAGGTCTGTGTCTATATTCATTTTAATTACCCCGTAACCAATAGCTTCACGAATTTCTTCTACAGTTGAGCCACTTCCGCCATGGAAAACAAAATCAATATGATTTTTCTCTACATTATATTTCTTGGTGATATATTCCTGTGAATCCTTAAGGATGGTAGGGGTAAGTTTTACATTACCTGGTTTATATACTCCATGTACATTTCCAAATGCCGCTGCAATGGTGAATTGATCACTTACTTTACTAAGCTCTTCGTATGCATATGCAACTTCTTCTGGTTGAGTGTATAGTTTTGAAGAATCTACATCTGTATTATCTACACCGTCTTCTTCACCACCAGTGATCCCTAGTTCAATTTCAAGGGTCATTCCCATTTTAGACATGCGCTCGAGATATTTTTTACAGATCTCCATGTTCTCTTCAAGAGGCTCCTCAGAAAGATCGATCATATGCGAGCTATATAAAGGTTTCCCGAATTGCTCATAATGTTTTTCACTGGCATCAAGTAATCCATCGATCCATGGCAGTAATTTCTTAGCGCAATGGTCTGTATGCATAATCACAGGAACCCCATATAATTTGGCTAATTCATGTACATGTTTTGCACCTGCAACACCACCGGCAACTGCAGCACGTTCACCATCGTTCGAAAGACCTTTTCCTGCATTAAACTGAGCTCCACCATTAGAAAATTGAATAATTACCGGAGAGTTTAATTCTGCAGCAGTTTCAAGTACCGCATTTATACTGCTAGAACCTATAACATTTACCGCGGGAAGTGCGAAACCCTTCTCTTTGGCATAATTGAAAATTTCCTGAACTTCTTTTCCTGTGGCAACGCCTGGTTTAATATTATGACTCATAACTTTTGTTGATTAGGCTTACAAAAATAAGAAAATAAACTGGCTTAGAAAGGATAATTGATTCCTACATTATATACCGCATGTGAGAAATTGTAATCTCTGAACCAACGCTTACCGGCCGGTTGGGCGGGATCGTGGGTTTTAAAACCAATATCGAATCTTAGAACGAAAAAGTTAAAGTCGTATCTAATTCCAAAACCACTTCCAATAGCTAGCTCTTTAAGGTCCTCAATTCCTTCGAATTTGTATTCCGGAACATTTACATTATCCAATACGTTCCAGATGTTCCCAACGTCAACAAAAAGAGCACCTTTAAATTCATCAATAAGTCCGAAGCGATATTCGCCATTAAAAGCCAGTTTCATATTAGCCTCATTAAATTCTAGGATACTTCCGCTACTTCCCGGTCCCAGATCGTATGCCTGCCATGCACGATTGTCATTGGGTCCTCCACCAAAAAATGTTTTGGTGATAGGAATACTATTGGAATTTCCATAGGGAATGGCAATTCCGCCAAATGCACGGGCAGCAAATATCTGGTCACTTCCAAGGTCCCAGTGTTTAATAAAATCGATTTCAGTTTTGATGTATTGAGAATAAGCTACACCAATTACTTTATCGAAGCCCTGGTCATTCTGTTCATAATTGAACACACCAGACAAGGCTGAAAGCAAATTACCTGCCGTCTCCACCTTAAACCTGAATCTTGAGAATTCCTTATCATACAAGCTTTCCCGGGTATTCCATAAATAAGTGAAATTAGTTGCAAATATCAGGTTGTTCTCAGTGAGTCTAAGTTTTCTTTCATAAATGTCCAGTACATTGAAAAAATCTTCTCCGGTAAGACCTGTGTTAGGGAATTCATCTGAAATTACATAATCAATAAATTCGTCTGCCTCATCGGGAATCTCCAGAACCGGATCCTCGTTTGGGTCATTAAAATCAAAATTAGAGTCCTGGGCGATATTATTAAGCTCCTCGAAAGAATTACGGTAGACATTAAAGTAATTCTCCGGATTTAGATTTCGAACATATTGAATATTTAAAAAGTCGAAACTATTGGAGAGTTTTTTCGAAGGTTTCCAATTATAATTAAGTATCCCAGAGAAAGTTTGTTTGTCTAGACCAATATTTCTTTGAGTGCTGAATCCCAGGCTCATACTGGTGAATGGTGACATGTATTTCGGGATGATCTTTTCCGTATTAAACGGTAAAAAAATACGAGGAAGACTTAGTTTCATGTCTGCACCAACCTCGGTTATATCGAAAAACCTGTTTTCGTCCCGGCTTGCTGCAGCATCTGTTGATGATGCGATGCTTCCTCTTCCTGAAAACTCAAGATTTTCAAGACCTCCAAAAATATTTCTTATCAAAAAAGAACCTCCAAACCCTATCCCGAATTCCTGGATATTACTTTGTGAAACATCAAAATCGAATCCCAGAGAATATTTTGGAAGAGGAGAGAGGAAAATGTTAGTGACCAGATCTGTGCCGGTTGAATCGCTGGGATCTGGAGTATATTGAATATCTGGGTATCTAAAAACTCTTAAAGCGTTAAGTCTGTTGTATGTCCTGGTTCTGTCTGTGTCAGTGTAAATCGTGCCGGGCTTTATGAAAATAGCGTCGCTTATGGCCTCAGGTTTATAACGCATCTCATCAAAGCTGTAAAGCGTATAACCTTCATAACGTGCACTATCAGTAAGTAGATTGTTGCGTTGGGAATATGCATAATCGGTAAAAATGTTCACCTTACTAATATTGTGTATTTTGAAAGGTGTCCTGGTTATGCTGTCACCTTCATTATTTCTCCTGTTCTTGATGATTAGGGTAGTGTTGACCTTATGGTCTGTATCAACAGTATCAGCATCAAAACTTATATATTCCTGGTCAAAATTATAAACACCATTATTTCTGAATAACTGGGACAGTCGATCGCGTTCTTCATTAAAATCAAGCGTATTATACTGCTTGCCTTTTTTGATGTTACTTTCGGTGTTATTCAATTCGTATAATGAATCCAGGGCTGTGGAAGAAATTTCTGTTTTAAGTGAATCTATCACGTAAGGGGTCTTGGGGGTTACGTAATATTCTACCTTAGCTCTTTTTTCCTCATCTTCTATTGGAATGATCTCAGAATCAACTTCTACGTTGAACCATCCGTTGTTCCAATACCAGGATTTAAGCCGGTTTTCAGATTTTTGTTTCTCCTCTTCGTTTACCAAAACTGGGGCTTCGCCTGTTCGTTTTAGCCATTTGTTGAATTCAACCCTTGAGTGTAAATATTTCTCGAACTGTTTCCTTGAAAGCAAACCGGTTAAGAACTTATTCTTTTTTTCATTTTCCAGGTAATTCGTAGCCAGTATACTATCAATATTAGGTCTCGCAAGATTATAGAAATGCAATTTTAATGGAAATCCCAGGATCCTGGTGTTAGGTTCCTGGTAAAGTCTGCTATATATCCTGGAGTCTTTAACCTTTTCTCCATCGCTGAAAATTTCATTTTTCACCAAAAGGTCTTCATTTGGTTCTAGTCTTTTTACGGCATTACAGCTAATTATTAAGACAGGAGTTATAAAAAATAATAATATTTTTGCGATAAGCCGTTTCAAACAGTAGCGTTTAGAGGCTCAAAAATACATTTTTTTAATGCTAAGCAAAAGCCAGATTAAGTTAATAAAAAGCCTTACTCAAAAAAAGTTTAGAAATACTCATGAACTCTTTGTAGTAGAGGGAATAAAAGGGATTGGAGAGTTTTTGAATTCTGAGATTGAATTGGTTACATTATATACAACAGGAGAAAGTTTTGAAGTCGATCCTGAAAAAGTAGTTGAAATCGACGAGAAAGAGTTGAAAAAAATCAGTTCTCTTAAGACCCCTCAAAAAGCACTTGCGATATTTGAAATTCCTGCTAACAAGGAAGTGAAGCTCAATGATCTGGTTGTCGCTCTGGATGGAATTCGCGATCCAGGGAATCTAGGGACCATTATAAGATTATGTGACTGGTTTGGAGTGGAGGAGTTAATCTGTTCAAGCGATACCGTAGACTGTTTTAATCCGAAAGTTATCCAGGCAACGATGGGTTCTTTGGCGAGAGTAAATGTTACCTATCTTGATCTGGAAGATTTTCTTACACGACACAATTCTTCTTCCATAATGGGTACTATGCTTGAAGGGGAGAATGTTTATTTATCTGAACTTCCTCAGAAGGGTATTGTGATTTTTGGAAATGAAGCTAATGGTATTTCACCCGAGATCGGAAAATTCTTGCATCAACGAATCCATATTCCACAGTTCGGGAAAATTAAAAAAACTGAAAGTTTAAATGTGGCTACAGCCACTTCAATAATTTTAAGCGAAATTCGACGGTCTTCCTTTACTGAAAAACAAAATTGATGAATACGGCTCTGGAAGACATCTTGTCCACATTTCCTGTATAAAGACTATTAGGGTCAGCATCTCTTATCAATTCATCGTTAATTGCAAAAACACCGCGAATTGAGGGAGATAATTTGAAATAATAGAGGTATAAATCAATTCCAAAACCTATTTCGTAATAATAAGAATTTGTCGTCATTCGAAACTGCCCTGCGCTGTTATCATCGGGATTATTCTCGTTACTACTTAAATTAATCGAAGTAGAGACCCCGCCTACAACAAATGGTCTGAAATTATTGAGCCGGTTCGCATTGAATTTCACTAATAGAGGAATGTGTACATAAGTAGAACTAATTTCCCGGTAAGTATCAGCATCGGCCCTTAGAGCCTGATATCCCCTGGTGTTAAAATTAACTCCAGGTTCAAGACGAAGGTCAAAATTGTTGTTTAATCTCAGGTTCCCCACTAGCCCTACATTAAACCCTGTCCTGGTTTCAACTGCAAAGTCTTGACCTGTTACAGGGCTAGGGTCATATTCTTTATAATCGAAATTAAAATCATAGCTATTTAATCCAAGGAAGTAACCCCAGGACCAACGTTGCTGATCAAAATTTTGTTGATTCAATACCCGTTCTCCTGAAAATAACTGTGCCTGAGTTGTATGCAGGCAAAACATCATAAGGGTAAAGGCAAAAATTTTCTTCATAGTACTACTTTGAGGCAGTATATATGGTGGATACGCCAAATGTTTGTGGTAAATCTACTACATCTATAAACCCAATTTTCTTCAAAATATTGTTGAAGGTTATCCCGTATGGAAAATTAGCTGCACTTTCACTTAAATATGAATAGGCATCTTTATCCTTCGAAAAGATCTTTCCGATAACTGGTAATATTAGATTTGAATACAAACGGTAACCCTGCTTGTAGGGAAATTTAGTGGGTACCGAAGTTTCCAATACTACGAAAATACCCCCGGGTTTCAAAACTCTGTAAATTTCTTCAAGGCCTTTTTCCAAAGTTTCGAAATTTCGAACTCCGAAAGCCACTGTAATGGCGTCAAACGAATTGTCTTTAAAGGGAAGATTTTCAGAATCTCCCTGTATCATTTCAATTTTTGATTCAATCTGTTTTTCTGCAATTTTTTTACGGCCAACTCTGAGCATACCTTCAGAAAGGTCTAGTCCAACAATTCGGGTCGCGCCTGTTTCTGCCATTTGTATGGCCAGGTCGCCGGTGCCTGTGGCGATATCAAGAATACTATCAGGATTAGTAGCTTTTACAGCTGCTACTACCTTCTTTCTCCATTTAACATCAGTTCCTAGTGAAATCACCCTGTTCAAACCATCATAATTGTCTGATATATTATCAAACATTTTCTCTACCTGCTTCTTTTTCGTGAGTTTGGAATCCTTGTATGGAGTCACCTTTTTGCTCATGCTAAAATTTTGGGTCAAAGATAACCGATATGCTTAAAAATCATTGAGAATCAATAAATATTTATCTTCAGAATTGTGATTTTTCGTTTCTCTAAAATACCTTAACTTTGCAGCTGCAATTTGAAGCTTTTATATGAAAATAATTATCGCCGGTGCAGGTGAAGTAGGATTTCATTTAGCTAAATTACTTTCCTTTGAATCTCAGGATATCACGCTAATTGACCCCAACAGAGATAATCTGGCCTATGCAGATACTCATTTGGACATTAGAACCGTAAAGGGTGATGCGAGTTCGATTAAAATTCTTAAGGAAGCCCAGGTAAAATACACAGACATGGTTATCAGCGTTACTTCCAGTGAGGCGACCAATATTACTGTATGTGTGCTAGCAAAACAGTTAGGAGCGAAAAGAACTATTGCCAGGATATCGAATACGGAGTTCCTTGAAAATCAAGGTGAACTCGGATTCACCAGATTTGGAATTGATGAATTGATTTCTCCGGAAGCTCTAGCATCAAGGGAGATCGAATTGCTGCTGAACCAATCTGCATTTAATGATAGTTATGAATTTGAAGAAGGAGCCCTAACGATGATTGGGGTAAGTCTTTCCAGAACAGCAACTTTCGTAGGAAAAACTGTTAAGGAGGCGGCTAAGATCTTTCCTGAATTGAATTTTGTGCCTATTGCTATTCAGAGATTTGGGACACAGTATACTCTAATTCCAAGGGGAGATACTCAATTCAAGGATGGAGACCAGGTTTATTTCATTACGCTGAAAAACGGGGTGGAAGAATTATATAAATTAACTGGCAAGGTCAGGCAGGAAATAAAAAATGTTATGATTCTTGGTGGAAGTAAGATCGGTAGGAAAACCGCTCAGGACCTTTGCCGGAATAATTTTAAGGTAAAGCTGGTTGAAAAGGATCGGGATAAGGCTTATGAATTGGCAGATGAGTTACCGGAAACATTGATTATTAATGGTGATGGTAGGAATGTGGAGTTACTTGAAGAAGAAAACATCCACGATATGGATGCTTTTATCGCGGTAACAGGAAATTCTGAGACCAATATTATGTCTTGCCTGGTAGCAAAATCAAAAAGCGTTAAAAAAACCATTTCTCTGGTTGAAAATATGGATTATTTTCAGCTGAGCCATTCTATAGGAATAGATACGCTTATCAATAAAAAATTATTAGCTGCGAATAATATTTTCAGATTTGTAAGGAAGGGTGAAGTAGTTGCCATGACCAAGCTGAATAACATGAACGCCGAATTACTGGAATTTATCGTAAAACCAAAGTCTCAGGTGAGCGGTAAAAAGATTAAAGACCTTGATTTTCCAAGATCTGCTATTATTGGTGGAATTATAAGGAATGGTAAAGGGCTTATCGCTCTTGGTGATTTCTTAATTAAACCAGGAGACCGTATTGTGGTTTGTTGTTTGCCAAGATCTATTAATAAAGTAGAAAAACTTTTCCTTTAATGCCCAGACTGAATTATCAAATAATTCTACACGTAATGGGTTTACTGTTGCTTTGCAACGGTGGCTTTATGTTGCTAGCAACACTTGTGAGTTGGTTTTACCAAGATGGTGTCACCTTAGAAATTTCTACCGCAGCTTTAATTACTCTTTTTATTGGTACTCTTTTTATGTTCACTACCCGTGGGCATAGCAAGGAGGTGAAAATTAGGGAGGGTTATATTATTGTGACTTTTGGGTGGATATTCATGGCTTTAAGTGGAGCCTTACCCTATGTTATAAGTGAATCTATTCCCGGATTCACCAATGCTTTTTTTGAGACCATGTCTGGTTATACCACTACCGGCGCATCTATTTTGAACGATATAGAAGCAATTCCTAAAGGTATTCTATTTTGGAGAAGTCTTACGCACTGGATTGGAGGGATGGGAATTATCGTTCTTGCCATTGCTATTCTACCACTATTAGGAATTGGAGGGATGCAGCTTTTTACAGCTGAATCTCCGGGACCTAGTGCAGATAAACTAAAACCGCGGATTCGGGATACAGCAAAAAGGTTATGGCTTATTTATGTCTCCTATACCCTTGCCGAAACCATTTTACTTTGGATTGCCGGAATGACCTTCTTTGATGCGATCAATCATGCCTTTAGTACTCTCTCTACAGGTGGATTCAGTACTAAAAATGCCAGCCTGGCCTTTTGGAATGATAATCCCATTATCCAGTATATTGTCATCATTTTTATGTTGCTTGCCGGTAGCAACTTTGTATTGAGCTACTTTTCTTTTAAAGGTAAGATAAGCAAGGTTTTACATGATGATGAGTTCAAGTGGTATATAATATTTATTGCAGCTTTTACTGCAATTTCTTCGTTGATCGTGTATTTTCAAGCCGATGTAAGTATTTCTTCAATAGATCACCCTATGGTTTGGGGTGAAGGTGAAAGCGCTTTCAGGCATTCATTGTTCCAGGTTCTTGCGGTAATTACAACTACAGGGTTCGTTTCTGCAGATTATACTATGTGGACCCCTTTCCTTACAATCCTGTTCTTTGGACTATTTTTCCTTGGTGGATCTGCCGGATCTACTGCCGGTGGAGTGAAGGTAATGAGACATATTATCATGATAAAAAACGGTATTATCGAGTTTAAGAGAACCTTACACCCGAATGCGATTCTTCCTGTAAGGTTTAATGGTAAGTCTATTAGTAAGGAGATTGTTTTTAATATTCTAGGATTTTTTATCCTTTATATGCTGTCTTTTATCATAGGCGCAGTAGTTCTGGCGTCCTTAGGTCTGGATTTTGAAACGGCTATCGGTGGTGCAGCATCATCTCTGGGAAATATTGGTCCTGCATTCGGCGGATTGAGCCCCGTGAATAACTTTGATATGCTTCCAGACTTTGGGAAGTGGTGGTGTTCTTTTTTAATGCTAATAGGAAGGCTTGAACTTTTTACCGTTCTTATCATTTTAACCCCATTTTTCTGGAGAAATAGATAAAATTGAAAACAAAAAAACCGGCTCCTAGGCCGGTTTTTTTGATTATATCCTTCTTCTAAGACAGAGCTTTTTTGATCCTGGCTAGTGCCTCAGTGATTTGAACTTCGCTGGCAGCATATGAAATTCTGATACATTCAGGATTTCCGAAAGCATCACCGGTAACTGTAGCTACGTTCGCTTCTTCTAAAAGAAACATACTGAAATCTGTTGCATTCAATATTTTATGTCCTTTTATTGTTTTTCCGAAAAATGAAGAAACATTTGGGAATACGTAAAAAGCTCCCTCGGGTTCAGTGGTGACAAATCCTTCGATCTTATTTAAAAGATCTATGATCAGTTTTCTTCTACTTTTAAAAGTATCGATCATATGACTGATCTTTTTTACCGGAGCTTCCAGGGCCGTGATCACTGCTCTTTGAGCGATACAATTGGCGCCGCTGGTAATTTGGCCCTGCATTTTATTGCAGGCCCTGGCGATATAGGAAGGAGCACCAATATAACCGATCCTCCAGCCCGTCATAGCGAATGCTTTCGAAACACCGTTTACGGTAACTGTTCGGTCATACATATCTTCAAAACCAGCCATAGAAGCATGGTCTCCCACAAAATTGATATGCTCATAAATTTCATCACTAACCACGATGATGTCTGGATATTTTTTCAAAACATCTGCAAGTGCTCTTAGTTCTTCCTTGCTATACACCATTCCGCTAGGATTACATGGTGAACTATACCAGATCATTTTCGTTTTAGGCGTAATGGCAGCTTCGAGTTGTTCCGGGGTAATTTTAAAATCGGTATCTACCGAAGTTGGTACTTCAACCGGAACTCCTTCGGCTAATTTTACAATTTCCGCATAGCTAACCCAATAAGGACAGGGTAGAAGGACTTCGTCACCAGGATTCAGAACCACCATAGCAACATTAGCCAGAGATTGTTTTGCGCCAGTAGAGACAACGATCTGTGACCTGTCGTAGGATAGGTTGTTATCCCTTTTGAATTTATTGATAATTGCATCTTTCAATTCAACATATCCGTCTACAGGGGTGTAAGAATTGTAATTTTCGTTGATTGCTGTTATAGCCGCTTCTTTTATGAAATCTGGTGTGTTAAAGTCTGGTTCTCCTAGACTCAGACCAATAATGTCTTTACCTTCTGCTTTTAATTCACGCGCCTTGGCGGCCATGGCCAGGGTTTGAGAAGTTGCCATTGAGTTGATGCGATTTGATAATTTTTCCTGCATAATGTTGGTTTTAAATTTTCTTTTAGCCCATTTTTTTTGCGCGTGGCTCCTGTTTAGGAGAGGCAGCTTCAAAGTTAAAATTTTATAATTTCCGCTATTCAGATTTTACGGAAAAAATAGCAATAAAAAATAACTACTTTTGCACAAAATATTAGGCTTTGGAATTAATCAAGAAATACTTTCCGGAATTAACCGACGATCAATTTTCAAAATTTAAAAAACTTGAAGAGTTATATAAGGACTGGAACCTCAAAATAAATGTGGTTTCAAGAAAAGATATTGATGAGCTTTACCTGAGACATGTTATTCATTCTTTAGGTATAGCCAAAGTACAGGAATTTAAACCTGGATCAAAAATTCTGGATGTTGGTACTGGTGGAGGCTTTCCTGGTATACCATTAGCTATTCTTTTTCCAGAAAGTACTTTTCACCTTGTTGATTCGATAGGGAAAAAGATAAAAGTAGTAGATGAGGTTAGCGAAGGACTTGGTTTAGAAAACGTGACATCATATAACCAAAGAGTGGAAGAACTGGATGGGAATTATGATTTTATTGTAAGCCGTGCTGTAGCCATCATGCCTACCTTCGTGAGATGGGTAAAAGGAAAAATAGCCAAGGATAGTCACCACGAAAGAAGGAATGGTATACTTTATTTAAAAGGTGGTGATTTAACTGAAGAACTCAAAGACTACCGCACCGCGGAAATCTTTGAGCTATCAGATTTTTATGAAGAGGAATTCTTTGATACTAAAAAGGTAGTTTATCTACCTATGAAATATAAAGGTTAATCTATTTTGTGATTATTATCTTTTTAGAGTAAGATCTGCTACCTGAATAAACTTTAACTATATAAACTGCCGAACTCAATTTACGCTCTATTCTTAAAAAGATCTTTTCTTTATTTGGGACATCGGTGAAGGTCTTGATCTTCTGTCCTGAAATACTGTAAAGCTCCACAAAATCCAGTTTCATGAGGTCTGGATTTAGAAGGGAGATCTCATCAGAATCCTTTAGGTACTGTAATCCAAGAATAGTATCTTCTGGAAGAAGTTCTTCAATTTTGTCTTCCGGTTTTTCAACCTGGGGCTTTTTGAATACTAGTTGATATCTGTCATTAATAAAGCCTGTTTCTTCAGTTTCCGTTGTATAATCTTCCTTGGCAATATTGAAATATTCTTCAGTCTTTTTATCAAATAGATAAACATTGAATTCAGGATATATGTTTTCCAGTTTATCGATCTTGATCTTATATTCTCCCGGTTCAGAAACCTTTATGCCGAACGGTAATACCTGGTCAAGGTTGAAATTCGGAACGGCCTGAATTACAAATTCAGTCTCATCGATAAGCCAGTACATATCTTCAAGATTATTCTCGATAAGCGGCGCATCATAACCAAGGTCGAAACCGTTGGTGCTATTACCATCTGCTGTAGCAAGGATCTGCCTATGATAACCTTTTGGGGATTCAAATTTCAGCCTGATTTTAAACCTGCTGTCTTTCTTATAAACATTGGAGTTTTCCCCCTTTTTTGTAGTGAGATCCTCCTGGGAATGGAATTGAGAATCTCCCGTAGATTCTGGAACAAAGGCTCTATACTTATTCTTGTAGGTGACCGTTTGAGGGTTTGATACTCCAATTGTATTAATAAAAAAGGCTTGGCCAACAGGAATATATTTCCCGGGAGCATCTTTATTACTTCTATCGTTATTATCGTTGATACGTGAATCTATAGAAGAAGCAGAGGTAATACCACCAGACAGGTTATATACCGCATACCCACCCACATATTCTTCCAGATAATGAGAGTTTTCTGGTCCAAAATGATCCCAGTAATAAATGCTTCCGTTGAAATTTGAAAGATTTTCTTGAATAAAGAGATTAGCGTCTATAGCAGATGGATAGGGATTACCGGTAAGCAGGTTCTGATCCTGTCCAACCGAAACAGAAATATTGCCATTATTAGGTTTTCCTCTAAAGGTATAATTCTGTTTATTACTAACAGGAACATAACCCTGGGTCCCTTTCATACTATAGCCAATTCCAGGATCTATAACCTCGCTTTCGGAGATCTGTTGCCACTGGAAATAGTCATCTGCAGTGCCTTGGAAAACATACAGCCAATAGGTGCTAATTCTTTTGTTTCCGGAATAATTTCCATCTGCCCAATGAAACTGGTAATTGAAATTAATTCCTTGTGGTGTAGCGTTTGTTCCGTCCATTAGAATCTCATCGATCTTGAACCCGGAATTATTCGTAGATCCTGTTAAAGATACTGGAGGTGTCCAGTAGTTATAATTAAAACTATTTGCAGTTCCTTGCTGATCAATTTCTATATAACCTGAACTTTGCGAGGCTAGTTCACTGCCTTCAATTTGAACCAGCTGCGATTCACCATTAAGGTCTATAACCCCATCTAGTTTAAGATAATGTGTAATCGTTAAACCATTTCCACTTCCCTTTCCGCTAGTCATATTAACGTTTCCGGTCATTTCTATTTCGCCTGATTCTGAAAGTAGGCCTAGAAGGTAGATATCTTCTGAACCGGAATTGAGATCGTGATTTGTGCGTACAATATTCCAGTTTATATATTCATTATTGATCCCTTTTGCATTAGGAACATCCCAAACCGATGGCCGTAACCAAGAATTTTTTGATCTCCAGGATCCGTTTGCATTGGAAATATAGGGCAGTGGAGCCGTATTTTCCTGGCTGGTTTCGATATTGCGGAGGTAACCATTAAGTGGACTTGAAGAAATATCTGGTGTTTCACCATTATTTATTTCATCTGCCATCATTCGATAATAACCTTGCAGATTTGACCAAAGAAGATTTCCGGGTACATCCATAGGGAGGACATCTCCCTTTACTGAACCATTGTTGGAATCTACCCTTTGGTTCATCATATAACGCAGTTGTTCGTCTGTAAGCGAAGTATTCCAGATCCTAAGTTCTTCAATCCAGCCATGGAAATAGTTTTTAGGTGTATCAGGCGATCCTGAATCATACATGGCTCCAATTACTGCAGGTGCCGTAATACTTGCAGGGTTAGATGTATTTTTATTTCCAACCTGGATTCCATCTACAAAAAGAAGGACCTTCGCGTTTCTGTAGATGACAGCAATATGATACCATCTATCGGTTGAAACCTTACTTGAAGTAGAAACTGAACTGTTTCCATATCTGAAAGTCGGTGCGCCATTATTGATAATAAGATCATAACCACCAGATCCAAGAGAGGAAACATCTCGTTTAGATAGAATGGTTCTAATACCATTCACAGATTTTGGCTTTACCCAAACTTCAATACTGAAAGAACCGGAATTGAATCCGTAATTATCATCCAGTAGAACATGATCGTCCAAACCATCGAAGTCAAGAGTGCTGCATTCATTTTCGAAGGTGACAGAAAGCTCGTCATAGGTTTCACAGGTGCCGTCGGCGTGGGCTATGGTCCATCGCAAAACATAAGTATCGTTAGATCCGGTAAAGCCTGTATTAGGATCATTCGGATCGGTTAGGTTACCTCCATTACCAGAAATTATTGTCCAGGTTCCGGTTCCGGTTTCCGGCGTGTTCGCTTCAAGAATGGTAGAATTATAACCACAACTAAACGATTGATCATCCCCAGTTTCTGCCACTGTTAGCTGTTCAGGTTCTGTAATCTCTACATCTGCAATCACCTGGCATCCATTGGCATCTATTACTGTAACCGTATAATTTCCTGCAGGCAGATCTGTAGCTGTCGCGGTTGTTTGTTCTTCCGGGTCATTCCATAAATATTCATAGTAAGGATTGCCATCACCATCTGTAAATGGGGTTCCACCTGTTGCAGCTGCATTCACTTCAGCAAAACCTCCATAGCAGGCAATATCGGTAGTAATAGTTGGAACTACTGAAAGTGTTTCATCTGGTTGTTCTATGGTAACCGGATCTGTTTCAAAGGTTGTGTTCTTAGAGTCTCTTACTGTGGCAGTATAAGTTCCCGCTGGTAGATTGCTAAAAGTACCGGTAGATTGATAGCCAAATTGCGCACCAGTATCTACATTCTCCAGAAAGTAATCATATGGGAATGCCCCACCGGCAGCGGTCACATTCACGGTACCGGTTTCAGCACCATTACATAAGATCTCATTTGGCTTTGCCAGCGCAACAAGAGGTGTGTTAACCTGGGTATCACTATTATTACCGTAGCATTTTGGTTTCTGGCTATACCCACAGTCACGCTTAATATTGTTTTGAAAGGTTAAGTAGACATTTTGAACTTTGATTTCTTCACCACAACTCCAGTTATCAATTTTAAATAAACGTGCTTTATCTGGAATAGCTTCTTTACAATAATAGTTTCCTCCACCTTGTAAGGCTTCAGGGCTACCACCGAATAGTACATTTTGTTTTACATATTTTACTTCTATATACAAACTATACCTGGTTGGAGCTCCCTCAAAACTCAGGTATAAATATTTATCTACCAAAGAAGTACAGTCCAAAGGACCAATTTCATTTCCATTCTCATCACCAATATAGAAGTCGGTTACATCAATATCGTTAGACCCACAATCATTTCTGAAACAGGTTCCTATATATTGCTCGATCTGGAAGGTCTTGGAATTACCTGTACCCTCATCAGTTACCTTTAAACTGATAGTTCTAACACCCTCATCATTATAATCTACCCGAAACTCTTCCGAACCATCGGTAGTGGAAGTAGGGGCGAGGGTGGATCCTGTTCCGAAATCCCAGGAATAGGTATATGGTCCAATTCCTCCCTGGGCTGTTCCGCCATCTACGGTGTAATATGAAGTTCTGGTAGTATCAGTATCCCCTTCACAAATAGATTTAGGCGAGATAGCTGCAAATAGAACTTCTAATATTGTTACTGTTTTTTCAATGGAGCAACCTTTTGAATCTGTAATGGTTACCGTGTAATCCCCTGCCGGTAGTTCATTCGCCGTTTTTGTATTTTTTATTACCGTGGCTTCTCCGGAGGCTCTCCATTCGTAAGTGTAACCAGCTGTTCCTCCTGTAGGGTTTGCTGTTGCAGATCCGGTAGGAGTACCAAATTCAGTGGTATTGGTAGTGGTAACAGTTGCTTCTAATGGATTTTCAGGCCTTGTAATTTCGTAATTGTCATTAATAATGATCTGGCAATCTGGATTGCTGGTATCCTGGATGTAAACCGAATAAAAACCGTGCGCAAGATCTGAAAAGACGTTTGAATCCTGCCAGGAAGTTCCATCCAGACTGTACCTGTAATTTCCGGAGCCTCCTTCAGGATTGGAAACGGTTATAGTACCGTCCGTATTCTCATAACAGGTAACATTTGTCTTACTAAGATCTGCACCCATGAGCTCTGGCTGGCTTACGCTTACAGTTTTCTGCATAGCACAACCGTTAGCATCCGTTACGAAAATGGTGTAATTTCCAGCTGCAAGATCTTCGAAAGTTAGCTCTGACTGAAAAATGTCGTTATCAAGTGAAAATTGGTAAGGAGGTGTTCCTCCGCTCATATTTCCAACAGTAATACTTCCATCACTGCCATCGAAACAAGTGGCAGGGGTACTGGATGGATCGGTCATTTCCAGTGCGTCAGGTTCGGTTATGCTGAAGTCAAGAGTTTCAAAACATCCATTGGCATCGGTAACCGTAACCGAATAATCTCCCGGGGCAAGGTCGTCCTGAGTAGATCCAGATCCGGATAGTCCAGCCCATTCATACTGAAGTACTCCAACTCCTCCGGTAGCTTCAACACTTGCCTGCCCTGAATCGAAACCATTACACTCAATATCTTCAAAGGTGATTTCAGCAACAATTGGAACTATGGTAATTTCTTGCTGCACCTGACTTTCATTTCCTTTGGAATCTGTGAAGGTCCAGATGATAGTGCCTGAAGAACTAAAGGTAGTAGATCTGTCTGGCACACCAGTAATTTCACCTTCACAATTATCTATGGCTACCGGAGTTTCCACAGTGTATTCACATCCCCAGGTAATATCCTCCAGGTCGGGTAGAGCAGGCGCCTCATTATCCTCAACAATTACGGTTTGAGTTACGCTTTCAGCTACATTTCCATTTTCATCCTGAACATTCCAGGTAATAATTGTTGTCCCCACGGG
Organism: Christiangramia lutea; assembly: GCF_022489035.1. Classification (GTDB taxonomy): domain Bacteria; phylum Bacteroidota; class Bacteroidia; order Flavobacteriales; family Flavobacteriaceae; genus Christiangramia; species Christiangramia lutea. The sequence goes on along the minus strand of NZ_JAKVTV010000001.1, from coordinate 195,466 downwards.
GTAGGGATCATTTAGGTTTAACCCATCGTCCCTGGTTCCAATTGGTGAGCCAATATTACAATTATCGGTAGCAGTTGCTGGGGCAATACTCATACCTGCTTCACATAAACCGGTGTCGTTGGTTCCTGTAATTGTTCCTCCTGCTGTAATAACTGGAATAATATCATCCTCAACGGTTACAATTGCAGTTGATGTTTCAGAATTATTATTTGCGTCTATAATGGTAAGAGTCACGGTATTGTCTCCAACATCTGAACAATCAAATTCTGTAATATCAGTATCATAGATTAAACCTCCACATATATCAGAAGAGCCATCATTAACAGCATCTTCAGTAATACTTGCATTTCCGGAACTATCCAACTGAATGGTTATATTTTTTGTAATGACAGTAGGGGCTGTATTATCCTCGACCGTTACAATAGCGGTTGCAGAATCTGTATTTCCGTTTTCATCAATTACCGTAAGAGTAACAGTGTTTGGTCCTACATCATTACAGTCGAAATCGGTAATATTGGTATCAAAAGTCAATCCTCCACAAGCATCTGTAGACCCGTTGTTTACTGCATCTTCTGCGATACTTACATTCCCGGAATTATCCAGCTGAACCGTGATGTCTTGCGGTATGGCCACCGGGTTAATATTATCTTCAACAGTTACTGTAGCGGTTGCAGCATCTGTATTTCCATTTTCATCGGTAACGGTAAGAGTAACGGTGTTTGGTCCCACATCATTACAGTCGAAATCGGTAATATTGGTATCAAAGGTCAATCCTCCGCAGGCATCTGTTGAACCGTTGTTTACTGCATCCTCGGCGATACTTACATTCCCTGAATTATCCAGTTGAACCACGATATCTTGCGTTATAGCCACCGGGTTAATATTATCTTCAACGGTTACAGTGGCTGTAGCGGTATCTGTATTTCCATTTTCATCGGTAACGGTAAGAGTAACGGTGTTTGGTCCTACATCGTTACAGTCGAAATCGGTAATATTGGTATCAAAAGTCAATCCTCCACAAGCATCTGTAGACCCGTTGTTTACTGCATCTTCTGCGATACTTACATTCCCTGAATTATCGAGTTGAACCGTGATGTCTTGCGTTATGGCTACAGGATTCACGTTATCCTCAACGGTTACAGTGGCTGTAGCGGTATCTGTATTATTATTTACATCGGTTACGGTTAGAATGACATTATTAGCACCCACATCGTTACAAGAAAAATCACTAATATTCAGGCTTAGAAAATCTATAGCACAATTATCTGTTGAACCGTTATCAATGTCAGATGGAGCTATAGAGGCCAGTCCCGAATTATCCAGCTGGATAGTAAGGTTTCGAGCAACCGCTGTCGGTGAAATATTATCATCGTAGTTAAGAGTGATCGTTTTTTGAGCAGTCGACGAAGAAGCATCGGTCACGGTAATTGTATATGTTCCTACAATAAGATTGTTAATGTCCTGAGTCGTAACAGAATTTACGTTAGGCCCACTCCATGAATAGGAGTAAGGGGTGGTTCCTCCGGAAACAGAGATGTCTATAGAACCATCTGAAGCGTCTGAACAGGTTGGATCTTCAGAAATAAAGGTAATTTCCTGAGCATATATGTCAGTCCCAGTCCAAAGAAAGGAAGTTAGTATTATTATAAAAAACGCCTTAACATATTGGATTCGGGGTCCAAAAGTAGAGTTTTGCATAGGCACCGATCTAGATTTTCATCGGTAAAAATACACATAAAATCGATAAACGGTGCAAAAAATGCTGAAAAATTACTATTTAACTGACTTCTATTCAATAAAATAGCTATTCCGATAAGAAATTTTAGTCTCTAGAAAGCAGCAAATGAATCCTATTTTACAATGATCTTCTTATTGCTTATTCCATTTTCTGAGAATACTTTAACAATATAAATACCCGACCGTACTGGACGCATACCTAGTCTAATCTCTTTCTCGGTAGGCAATTCATCATATTCCTGGATCAGTTTTCCACCTATGTCGAAGATCATAACTCTTTCAACCTCGAGAAGATCAAAATTGCTGATCATTACCTGTTTGCTAAATGTACTATAGCTTATTCCTACAAGGCCGTCAATTACAGGAAGGTCTGGATTTAGAATATCATCCGGATCCAGATCGTCTATTGGATCTTCAGCCTGTTCCTTGAAGAAAATAAGTTCAAACCTGTCTACAATTTCGCCTGCGTCTTCAGTGTTACCTAAATAGTCTTCTTTTAGAATGTCGTGTATAGAATCTGAAATCTTATCTTTTAAATACAATTCTTTTCCCTCTGGCCAGTTTTCGGTTTCATCAATTTTTATTTTGAATTCTCCTCCGGCATTGGTCTTGATGGCTAATGGTAGTATCTGATCCTTTTCAAAATCAGGAACTCCCTGGATAACGAAACCGTGATCGCCAAACCACCAGTACATATCCTCCATATTATTCTCAATAAGTGGTGCATCATAGCCAATATCGAAGCCATTAGATGTATTCTCATCCCTGGTTACCAGGATCTGACGGTGATATCCTTTCGGAGATTCAAATTTTACGCGGATCTTCATCCTGTCATCCTCACCAGTTTTATTGATTTGACCTTTTACGATCTCGTCTTCCTGTTGTAGAAATTCTGATGTTGCTTCAGTTTCCATAACAAAAGCTCTTTGTGTATTCTTGAAAATGATTTCACCACCAAAGGTTTGGGATCCAACGGGAGCACTATTTAAAAAGAAGCCCTGTGCCACTGGTATGTATTGTTTTGGTAGCTTGTTTAACGGGTTAGCTCCAGCGCTAATTCTCCAGTCATTGGCAATAGCAGGTGCATTTCCTGCTAAAGTATATGTGGCATAGCCACCAATATAATCTTCAAGAATATGGGTACTTCCAGAGAAATGATCCCAATAATATAGCGTACCATTGAAAACATTTTCACCATTTTCATTGTTTCCAGACCCGGTTCCAACATTTACCAGATTCTCCTTTAAGAAGGTAATTGCATCAATTGCTGATGGATATGGATTCCCTACTAAGAAATTTTGATTATTCTGAAGGTATAATTCTGTGGTAGGAATATTACCATTATTAGGTTTTCCCTGGAAGGTATATTTCTGATGCATTGCATTTGGTGCTACCGTTCCATCTGTACCTTTCATTGAATAACCGGCTCCTACAATTTCCGGGTAATCTGATCCTAGGAATAACCAATCACCATAAATATCGGCATCACCACCCCTGAAATCCCAGATCCATTCATTACTTATGGTAATAGGTGAAGTTTTAGGTTTATCAGCTACGAAATATCCATTTTGGAAATTCACTTTATCAGGATCCTTTTCTTTATCCCCATCATATAAAACTTCATTCAGTTTAAACCCGGAGTTATTATTTGCACCCTGATTGGTGAAAGGACTAGTCCAGTAGTTGTAATTATAACTACTCATCCTACCTTTTTGATTTGCCTGAGCCCAACCACCACTGGAATTATCCAGTAAACTTCCGTGATCCTGCAATAATTGGGATTCTCCCTCGAGATCCATATTGCCATCCAGTAAAAGATAATGCGAGATCCTGATAAAATGGTCTGGAATTATACTCAATTCCTTTCCAGCCGTTTCAGAAAGCAGTCCCAGCATGGTGATATCTTTGTCGCCAGAGGTAATATTATGATTTACACGGGCAATATTCCATTCTATTGCAGTTCCGTCATAAGTACTATTCGGGTAATCCCATACTGTTGGACGTGCCCACGTATTTTTGTTAGCCCAGGTAGCATCTGCTCCTGAGCAATATGGCGTAGGGGAAGTGTTTTCCTGGTTGGTTGTAATATTCACTAGCCTTCCCGGAACTGCGTTTATCGAATGATCTGGAGTATAACCACCAAGAGGTTTTAAGTTATCAGCAAAGGTTGCGCATTCGGTTAAACCTGCCGGATCTGGATCATCAGAGACCAGCCTATAGTAACCTGCAAGGTCACCCCAGGTTTGATTGTAGAATTGGTCTCCGTCCTGGTCCAGGTTATGAGTGCCATCTGTATAATAACTGCTTATACCATCTTGCATTTCCAAATTAGGCACCACTTCCCCTTCAATTAAAGAACCAGCTGTTGCCGCATCGTTTAGTTTAATACGTTGATTCATCATAAAGCGTAACTCCTTAAGGTCTGGTGGATTATTTCCGTTCCAGATCCTTAATTCGTCGATCCATCCTGAAAAATGATTTGAAGTGGTCTTGGTATTTGCGTTATACCTGGCTCCAATACTTGTATTATTTATGCCTGATCCATTGGTGCTTATTGAGCCAGAGGGAATGCCGTCCACCCAAAGTTGTCCATTATTTGCAACTGCAATATGATACCATCTATCATTTTTAGTGATTTTCGAGGCAAGGTTGTCCATGCTAATTTCAAATCCTGAACTACTGAAAATAACTCCTGTATTAGCATCGGTAGTTCCTCCACCATCAATAGGCCTGTCAAACGGTCTTATCCATGCCTCGATGAAATAATTACCATTATAATTATTGCCCAGATCTATATAATCGTCATCTCCATCAAAATCCAGAGTAGTACAATCTATCAACGTAACATTATTTGGATTCTCAATTGGAGGACAACCAGAGTTGTCGATCAAATTATCATTTTCATCTACCGCAGTAGGGGTAAGGATCCACTTAAAATTATATTCTCCTAAGCTTTCTGCAGTAAAAATAGCCTGAGGATCTTCCATGGGATCCAAAGTGCTATCTGGATCAAGATTGGTCATTTCGAAGCCTGTGGTAACAACATTTCCATCAAGGTCTTCTACCTGCCAGCTACCTACATAGCCATCAAGGGTAGGATATTCGGTGATTGTGGTTGCCTGGAAATCTGCAGTCACTGTAGCGTTTAGAGAAACTGTTAGGCTACCACAAGCTCCTACTTCAGCTGTAACTTCGGTTGTATACCTGTCAAACGCCCAAACTCTTATAGTTTCAAAATTATCAATACTCTGGCATTGATCTCCGTTACTATCGAGGATGATTCTGGTTTGAACTTCAAAATCGTTCCAGCCAATTTTTCTTGGTTCAAAGGTGACTGTTCCTTGATTCACTTCCCCAATGGGCTCAAGGTAGTTTTCCGGGTCGTTCAGGTCATCATCATAATACCATTGTAATAAGATGTCCTGCGGACCTTCAGGAACTTCGATGTTGTCTACTGCCCAAACATCTCCATCAATGGTTCCTACATAATTGAATCTAATTCTAAGATTGGACATTCCAAGGAAGTCACCGAGGTCAACTACCATTTTGTTCAACGGTCTGGTGGCGGGTGTGCCATCTCCAAAATTATCATAATTGCCACTTGTAGCGGTTCCAATAGTATCAAACACCACATGATCATAGGTTCCACCTCCATTAGTAGAAATTTCAACCTGTATCCTAGCACCTTCAGTAAGGTTGTACGCCTGGTCCCAGGTTAGAATAGCTTCATCCAGGCCACCAAGCGAGAATACCGGGGTTTCCATAAGGGAACTGTTATCACCGGTAACCAGGGCAAATCCTTTATTTCCTGCATTTGTTGAGAAAGTTCTGAAGTTAACCCTATATCCATTAGTTGGAGATTGATCAGCTATTGGAAATAGGTGAGCGGTATAAACTTTTTCATTAGGATTCGGATTATTGCCATGAGGGTTCATTCTCAACCAGTGATCTGCCCTACCATTATTAGCTGCTGAATCAAAATCATTTTTACTTCCATCAGGATTTGTGAAATCCCAACCATGATTTTTTATACCGGCGTTATCAAAAGCTCCGCCATCGAATTTTCCGCCTTCTGCGCTATATCCGGTTTCTGAACTAAGGGTTATCTGGTCGCCAATACAAATCACATCTTTATCAACTTCTACCGGAGCAGGTTTAATATCTGCCACGATTACACTTACGATGGCAGTTTCTGAATAAATACCACTATCACAAGAATTGTTAGCAATGAGTGCCCTGAAAGCGGTAGATTCATCGGTAATCACGCTTTCAATTTCTTCAGGTGTAAGATAAGCTGTAGTGCCGTTAATTGTTTGCCAAGAGGTGTCTGAAGCACCTCGATATTCCCAGCGAATAATCTCACCAGTATATCCACTAAGATTTAGCCTGCTGGCAAATCCAGGAACCGGGTTTTGACAGGTAAGGAATAATCTGTCGTTGTTTTTGGCCCAAAGGGCTTTTCCACCTTCAGGTAACTGGTCTACAGTTATAGTGGTTTCGGCAGTGACTTCATCGCAAACACCATTTTTAACTGTAACCCTATATGAAGTGGATTCAGTTAAACCAGAGAAGGTCCTGGTGTCGTTTAGATCAACATCTTCTGTTTCTACCCAAATTCCTCCGGTAGTTGAGTTGTTATATTCCCATTTGGTTATAGCTCCGGTTCTGCTTTCTAAAGTGATACTTACCTCCCCCTCTGAGATACAAACTCTGTCTGAATCTGGTGTAAGTAGCCCGGCGACTGAAGTATCATCAACATTTATGGTAATATTATAAGTATTTGTACAGCCATTTATCTCTCCGATAATGGTGTAAATGTTTTCTCCAATTTCGGTAGGAGTAATATCATAACTGGAATCAGTGCCCGAGTATAATTCCATTTCTCCCTGCATCCAGGTATAGCTGTCTGCACCTGATGCATTCAGGGTAACAGTGCTACCCAGGCAGATAGTGCTCGCATCTCCCGAAATTTGAACATCCACATTAGGCAATGGCTTAATATTTATATCTACCGCAGTTCTGTCACTTTCACAACCGGTAGAAGAAAACGTCTGACTTACATAATAAGTGGTATTCCCAACACTGGAAGTTTCAGGCACAGGTGCTGAACCTAAGGCTGTATCAGAATCTATCGAATCGTACCAGTTTAAAGTAGCTCCATCAGCAGGCGTAACCGAAAGTGCTTCTGTTACCTCTTCATCCTTGCAGAATTCAAATTCCAGGGTAGTATCTGAAACAGGATCTGGAGTATCCAGAATGGTGATGGTCATCATTTCAGAATAATCACTTTCACAACCATTTGCCCTGGTTTGAGTAGCATAATATTCAAATACAGCTGGTGAATCGGTGTCAATTTCAATATTATCACCAATATAGGAGTACTCTGATGTTGAAGAATCATAGGTATACCACTTGATCTCGTTACCTGCTTCTCCATCAGCTGTAAGATTTCCGGCATCCTCATTTAAACAGTATTGATTACTGGTTACTGTGGGAGGTTCTGGTCTGGGTTCCACCCTAAAAGTGAAAGTTTTTGAAGTCGCTTCCGGACAGGTGAAATAATCAGGGCCGTCTACAGAAACCCAGTAAACCCCGGAATCACCATCATCTCCGGGTTGTGGGTCTATTATAGTAAGCGTTCCAGTGTATTCTCCATTCGTACCTGAAGGGCCTGAAACATCTATATCTATTTTACCAGGGATTTCCGTAACAATCTCACCATCCTTAATCCAATCGAAGGTTAGTGGGGCACCATTGGCATACCCCATAAATACAAAAGTTATTTCCTCTTCCTCATCTTCACAAATTGTAATATCTTCTGTAGGTTCAGTAATTACGATATCTTCGTCTACATTCAGGGTAACCGTTTCCGATGTAGCTTCAGTACAGGCGTCATCCCCAGAAACTACTACATAATATTCTGCTGCATCTACTGACGTTGCGTTTGAGAAATATAAAACGGCTTCATCTTCTCCAGGGATCGCCTCTGGAGTTCCTCCCACAATTTTATACCATTGGTAATTAAGATCATCCCCGGTTGCGATCACCTCAAATTCTGCCGGACTGTTTGAGCAGGTGCCCGTATTTACCGGATTTGTTGTAATCACAGGGGTTTCTTTTATAATAATATCGGCCGTTGAAATTACCTCTTCGCAGCCGGAAGCAGATTCTATGGTGTAAGTTATAGTATGAGGGCCTGGCGAACTCGAAGTTGCATCTATATTTCCATCAGAGTCTATAGCCAATCCATTAGTTCCAGAAAATGTACCGTTTTCCCAGTTTCCAGCTTCTCCATTAATTGTTACTCCAACAGTTTCTGTAGAGCAAATGGTTTCTGGATAGGAGATAATTACCTGCGGACTTTGAGTTATTACTACTTCAGTTTGTAATATAACCTCACCGCATCCTGTTCCATCGGGATCTGCTGCTATGGTGTAGAAAACATCATAGGTTCCAGGGCTGCTGGTTTTGGCGTAAATGATTCCGTTAACAGGATCTAACTCAAGTCCTCCTGGTTCGGAAGAAGAAAATACACCATTTTCATAATCACCAACCCCATTAGTAAATATAGGGTTTTGAAGGTTCTCATCTGATGTGCAGAATGGATCTTCATAGGATAGTTCTGCGTAAGGTACTGCATTTATAGTTACTTCAGCAGTTGCTATAGCCGGTTCACAGATGTCTGGACCGGTATAAGTAATAGTATATTCACCTGGTGTGCTAGACCCAGGAGTGATCGCTCCCGAACTCGGGCTTATGGTAAGACCATTCGGAGTTGCTGAAAAAGTTCCGCCCTGATAGTCTCCAGTACCATCCAGGGTAACATTTACACTACCAGTTATCGAAGTACAAATACTTCCCGGATATACTATGGTGGCTGTTGGGTCTGGTATTACGGTTATAGTTCCTCCTGAGCTAACCTGCTCACATCCACCTGTGGTAACCACTTCGTAAATAAATTCACCATCTTCAGATGGAGAACCTGAGATTGTATATACCCCGTTGTTAAAGTTCCCGGTTAAGCCTGCTGGTAAGCCGGTTACGTTAGCTCCGGTAGCAGGTTCAGAAATGTTGAACTGAATATTGTCGATTGCTGCATTGATACAAACTTCCTGGTCCACATTGACCGGAGTATCTATAGTTGGGTCTGGTTTTACTGTAATTGTTCCCGTTTGTGAAGTGGAATTACAATTTCCAATGGTGGTCACTGTATAATCGAAAGTTCCCGCTTCTGTTGCGGTTCCGTTAATGGTATAAGTTCCGGAAGCGAAAACACCGGAAAGCCCGGCTGGAAGTCCTGAAACGCTTGCATCTGTGACCGATTCATTCGTTGTAAACAGAATATTCTCAATGGCTGTATTAATACAAATTTCCTGAACTTTGTTGGCAGGATCACTGATCGTATGATCTGGAGAAACCGTAATAGTTCCACTTTGTGAAGTTTGTTGACCTGTACAATTACCTGTAGTATTCACCGTATAATTAAAGACGCCTGCTTCCGTAGGGGTGCCTGAAACAGTGAAAATTCCGGCATTGAAAGATCCGTTTACTCCTGCGGGTAGCCCAGAAACAGTAGCTCCGGTCCCGGCATCGGTGATATTGAAGTCTATGTTAGTTATTGAATTATCGACACAGACGGATTGATTTTTATTGGATGGGTTTGAAATCGTGGCATTTTTTACCACTGTTAACACCATAGAATCAGTTTTGGGTCCACATGGTCCACTTGGGTCTATTGAAGTTATGGTTATGGTTACCGTTCCTCCGTTGTTTCTAATGGAATTAGGCAGAGAATAAGTTCCGGTTAGGTTATTACCACCATTTGAAAATGATCCTCCAGAAACACTAGCACTCCAGCTCCAATCTTTAGATTTTGTAATTACTCCACCAATTTGCCCGGCTAAATTGACTTGATTGGTTCCAATACAAACATTTTGATCTGGTCCTGCATCCACTAAAACAACGGTACCAGTGCTAACGCTTTCAGTAAGAGTAGCAGAGTTACCGCAATTATTAACAGCGGTAACTGAAATATTTCCACTTTGAGCATTGGTCCCTGCTTTAAGAGTGATTAAATTACCGTTTTGGGAAACAACAGTCCATCCAGATGGATAAGTCCAATTATAAGACCTAGCACCGGGAATTGGATTTACTTTATAAACAACCTCTGTTACCGGGCAAATTGCAGTGCTATTATGAGCTGGATTCGTAGTGTCGAAAGCGGGGGTAATACCGGTTATCGAATTATCTACCTGAACAGTAATTTCATTACTTTCAGCTGTATTTAAAGCAAGACATTCCTCATCAGAAGTCATTAAGACCTTTACAGTTTGGCCATCAGTTAAACCTGCGGTGTTAAATGAAGCTCCTCCAGATCCTACTGGACTCCCATCTACATACCATTGATAGGATGGGTTTGACCCTCCATAAACTGGAGTGGCATTGAAAGTTATGTTAGATCCGGAACAAATAATATTATCTGCATCGTTGGAAACTATGGTAATTTCAGGAGTTAAATTTGGGTTAACAATAGTAACAACTTCATTACTTGTTGCGGTAGCTGTTGCCAAGCAGGTTTCACTGGATGTAATTACCAGTGATACGACCTGGCCATCTGTAAGATTTGATGTAGAGAAGGTGTCACTATTACCTCCTACATTGGCACCATCCAGTTTCCATTGATATGTTGGATTCGTTCCTTGGTTTTCTATAAAATCTATACTGAAATCTACAGTGTCTCCTGTACAAATATCACTGTCACTGGCTGTGATTGTTACACTCGGAGTCAAATTAGGATTTACGGTAAACGCAATTGTGTTACTGGTTACCGTTGACTGAGTTACACAGGTTTCATCAGAAGTTAGAATAACGGTAACCGTATCGCCATCGGATAATGAACTGGTAGTAAAGGATGAATTGTTCGTGCCCGCGTTTGCACCGTTGATTTGCCATTGATACGAAGGAGAACTTCCTCCATTCGTGGCATTGGCCGTAAAAGTAACCTCAGTACCAGCACATATAGTACTATCAGCATCAGATGAGGTAATGCTAACCGAAGGCTCCAGGTTTTCGTTGATCGAAATAGAACCGTTAAGAGTATTGGAATCTCCACAGGTTCCGGTGGCGGTAATGCTGTAATTATGGGTTCCTGTAACTGAACTCGATCCGGAAATAGTAAAAACTCCGCCAGAGAAATTTCCTGAAATTCCAGCAGGTAGGCCGGTAACATTAGCTCCTGTTCCGGTTTCACCAATATTATAGTTTATAGCCTGAATAGCTTCATCCTGACAAACTTCCTGCACATTATTAGAGGAAGAGAGACTGATCGTTGCATTGTTCAGTACTGTGATGGAGCCAGTTTCAGCAACAGATTCACAAGATCCACTGGTGGTGACGGTATAGTTAAAGGTTCCAGTTGTAGAAGGAGAACCGCTTATGGTGAAATTTCCACTGCTATAATTTCCGCTAACTCCCGGAGGAAGCCCTACAACGCTAGCTCCATTTCCACTACCTCCAATATTAAAAACAATTGGATCTATTGGTGTACTGATGCAAACATTAGCCTGGTCTTTATTTCCAGGAGTATTGATACTTGCATTATCAGTTATCGTTATATTGGCTGTATTTTCGGCAGTTGCTGATGTAACACAAGTTAGGCTACTGCTTAGAACTACCCGAATACTATTGGCTCCAACTGGCAGACCGGAAGTTGAAAATGTGTTCGACGAAGAAGTTTGTGCAGCGGTAGCATTGCCATTGACAAACCAGGAATAGGTAGGATTAGAACCTGCATTAGTATTAGCCGCAGTAAAAGTTACATTCTCACCTACACATTTAGTAGAAGGAGAGGAGCTTATATTTACGGTTGGAGTTTTAAGTGAATTAATAGTCATCGTAATCTGACTGCTGCTCCTAGAACAACTGGCATCATCTGAAGAAGTGACGATTACTCTAATTTTATCCCCGTTGCTTAAGCTGGAAGGCGTAAAAGTATTTGAAGAACTGGCACTTCCCTGGTTTGCACTGTTAATTTGCCATTGGTAAGATAAAGTTCCTGTTCCGCCACTAGAGGTTGCCGTAAAAGTAACTTCAGTCCCATCACAAACATTATTCCCTGGGTTAGCTGAAATAGGGACAGACGTAGGACAAGCTTGCCCCCATACTAGTGCAGGGAGGAAAAATAAGAACCATAAAAATTTCCCATGTAATTTTTGAACCATAGTTATCAAGGTTTAATTACAATAAATAGTAAAGTAGGGATATGATAAAAGGGGTAAAAAACGCTGTGGGGCAGCAATAAAAACACTTCGCAAACTGCTGGGGGTAAGCGAAATAGTAAATAAAATTAACTGAAATTATTTAAATTATCCTAAATTTTCGCTAAAAAACGTTAATAGTCGATGAAATCAGTAGGTGAAAAATCTGGTATTTATAACCTGCTTTAAATCAGTGTAATAAAAAAAGCCGCCCAAATAAGGCGGCTTTTAAGAATTACCAAGAATTCTGTCTATTCTCCCATAAAAGGATATCTGTAATCTGTTGCGGGAACAAAGGTTTCCTTGATCAATCTTACTGAGACCCATCTCATAAGATTCATCTTAGATCCTGCTTTGTCGTTTGTACCACTGGATCTGGCACCTCCGAAAGGTTGCTGACCAACAACGGCTCCCGTAGGCTTGTCGTTAATGTAAAAATTACCGGCAGCATTTTGAAGTAAATCTGTGGCCTGGGCCGCGGCATAACGGTCACCGGATAAAATAGCTCCGGTTAATGCGTAAATACTGGTGTTGTCTACAGTTTCGCAGATGTCTGCCCATTTCTTCTCGGTAAAATTCTTATCGTCATAAACATAGATCGTTACCACAGGACCAAATAATTCGGTTTCCATGGTAGTGTAATGAGGATCTGTAGTCAGGATCACCGTTGGTTCTACAAAGTAACCTTTAGATTTATCATAATTACCACCAACTACTATTTCAGCATTTTTATCCTTTTTAGCCTTATCGATATAACTTGCAAGTTTATCAAAAGAACCTTCATGAATAACTGCGTTAATGAAATTGGTCATATCTTCGGGAGATCCCATTTTGAAAGACTCTACATCTTCTACTACGTAATCCTTGATCTGTGGCCAAAGACTTTTTGGGAGGTATACCCTGGAAGCTGCACTACATTTTTGTCCCTGGTATTCAAATGCTCCTCTTGAGATGGCCGTAGCAACCTGTTTTGGATTCGCCGTTGGATGCGCAAGGATAAAGTCTTTACCTCCTGTTTCCCCAACGATTCTTGGGTAGCTTTTGTATTTATTAATATTATTACCAATTTTCGCCCAGATACCTTTAAATACATTAGTGCTTCCGGTAAAGTGAATTCCCGCGAAATCAGGACTTGCTAATACGGTATCAGTCACCATTTCTGGATCACCATTTACCATATTAATTACGCCGTCTGGAAGTCCAGCTTCCTTAAACACTTCCATGATCACCTGTGCTGATAGCATCTGGCTGTCACTTGGCTTCCAAACAGCAACGTTCCCCATAAGAGCTGCACTAGATGGCAGGTTTCCGGCGATCGCGGTAAAGTTGAAAGGAGTTATGGCATATACAAATCCTTCAAGTGGTCTGTACTCAACACGGTTCCAGTTACCATCAGAAGAAATTGGTTGCTCATTATAAAGTTCAGACATGAATTCTACGTTAAAGCGCAGGAAGTCACAAATTTCTGCTGCAGAATCAATTTCAGCCTGGTAAATATTCTTGGACTGCCCAATCATGGTAGCAGCGTTCATCTTCTGTCTGTATGGTCCGGAGATAAGGTCGGCAGCTTTTAAGAAAATAGCCGCACGTTGTTCCCATTCCAATTTAGCCCATTTTTTTCTGGCTTCAAGAGCCTCTTCAATGGCCTTTTCAACATGCTTTTTCTTGGCAATATGATAAGTTCCAACCACGTGTTTATGATCATGTGGAGGATTAATTGTCCTGGTATCTCCTGTTTTGACTTCTTCAGATCCTATATAAAGAGGAACTTCAGTATTTGCGTTCCATAGATCCTTGTAAGTAAGTAATACTTCTTCTCTTTCTGGGGTTCCTGGAGCATAACTTTTAACTGGTTCGTTAACTGCTAAAGGAACGTGAAAAAATCCTTTTCCCATAATTATATTTTTGCTTTTTTCGATTGTATTTTAATTGCGCTAAAGGTAAAAAAATAAAGCGATTTTCAGGTAGGAGAAAGGACCCTTCACGAAAGCTTAACTTTTTTTGTAATTTTCCTTAAAATTTTGAAATTCACCCATGTGTACGATTACTTTAGTTCCGCATCCAGATTCGATGAACGGTTTTATTCTTACCTCAAACCGTGATGAGGCTGTAAGCAGAAAAACACTTCCGCCAAGGTCTGAGATCTACGCTGAAACTAAATTATATTTTCCAAAGGACGCAAAGGCCGGTGGCACCTGGATTGGTGTTAGCGAGCATTTGAGATGTGTTTGCCTGATGAACGGTGCCAGGAAGCCTCATGTGAGAAAGCCAGATTACAGGAAAAGCAGGGGTGTGGTGGTTCTCGATTTTCTTAGCGAGAAAAAATTGAAAAATTCTCTCAAGAAATATGAGCTGGATGGGATTGAGCCTTTTACCATGGTTATTGTGGACTGGTCTAATGGTTTGATCTTTTATGAGCTGCTTTGGGATGGTGAGAACAGGCAGGTAACCAAGCTGCCCCTAAAAGAGCATATCTGGTCGTCTTCTCCTTTATATTCTGAAAAAATGAAAACCTCAAGAGTAGAATGGTTCAAAGATCTCAAGGAATCTAAAGGTTTCTCCCCAGATTCCCTATTAAACTTTCATCTTAATGCTGGAGTAGGGAACAAGGAATACGACCTAATCATAGACAGGGGCTTTTTAAAAACACGAAGCGTTAGCCAGGTTTTCAATTCAAAAAAAGAACTGGAGTTCGAATACAAAGATTTGGAAACAAAGGAAACTTTTAAAGAGTATTTTCAGTTCAACGCGTAAGGAGCATTAAGTTTAAAGGATGGTATTCTTACCTTGAATTTCCCTTTGCTAGTAAGGTTCACCATATTATAATGCCCGTGCATGGCACCGAAAGGTCCGGTAAGTAAACATCCACTTTGGTAACTATGACTATCTCCTGGTTGTATTACTGGCTTTTTGCCAATCACACCTTCTCCCGAAACGGTTTCTATATCATTAAGTGAATCATGAATCTGCCAGAACCTAGATTTTAATTGAACAGGGTCGTTACTACGATTCTCTATGGTAATCTGATAACCAAAGGCAAAATGCATCTTATAGTTCTTGTAGAACATCCCTTCGAAATGTGTATCGACAGAAATTTTTATGCCTTTAGTGACCTGATGTGTCATTTCTAATAAATTGAAAAAGAAACAATTACCGCTATAATTGTTGCTATAGTTGCTAAAGTAAAAAATATAAAGTTTAGAATTATGAACTTTAAAATCGTTTTAACACGGCCCTGTTCGTAAAAGTTCCTCATGGACTTATACAAATAGAAAACAAAAACCGTATTAGCAAGGGTGAACCCCCAATCTGATTGAAGTAAATAATCTACAGAATAACCAATAATGTAGAGAACGAACAGGGTGGTTTGAACATGGAAGGCAAAGATGAGATGCTCCATATAATTAAACGGTCTCCTTATATAAATTAGCCATATGAAAAGGGCGAAAATTGGTAGGTAGAAGAATATTATAAAAGGCAGTTTATTGGTAAAATAATCTGCAAAGAGCTTGGGGTTATTGTAGAATAGGTCAAATTTTACAGCTTTCCTATATAACCACTGGTTCCAGGCTGTATTTTCATAGTTCAGGTCTTTAAGGACTTCTTCCGCAATCGGGTTCTTATTTTCCTTGTAATACCTGTAGAAAATGGTGAGTTTTTTACCGGTTCTTTCCGGAAAACTCATTGTGTCCATTTGTGCCTGTGTGAAATATATGTCCTGGTAGGTTTCTTTTACGGTATCTTTTCCCCGGGTTACATTCTGAAAAATTGAATCCACCGGAATGTTATTCTCTTTTATAGCTGGGATTTCTTTTAATTCAGATTTTAAAATACTGTCCTGTCCTATTTTATTTACCTGATTCTCAAAACCTTGCTCCTGTTCTGCAAAATTCACTCCTTCAAATCGATTTGAAAGTCCCGCGATAAGGAAAAATATAATTGAGGCACTCAGGTAAAAGCGGAAAGGATTCGCATATCGCATTCTCTTACCGTTGATAAAATCTTTAGAGATCTTTCCGGGTTTGAAAAGAAGAACCCTTAAAGTTCTTTGGAACCTGGAATCATAATTAAATAGGCCTGAGAAGAATTCAACAAAAAAATCACCAAAACTTAATTTTTTAGTGGTGTTCTTTTGTCCGCAATTGGGACAGAAATGGTCGCTCTTTTCCAGGGGGAGATAACAATTTAAACAGGTTTTTCCCCGGTACTTATAAAGTGCGTCTTTCGTATTATATTTTTCCAGCATGGCGGAGGAATATTAGTTTCGAATATTCTCAGAATTTGCATAGCCAACACCAATCATCCTGTCAAATCTCGCACCTGGCGGACTGTAATAGACCAGGATGCTGTATATATTCTCTGTCTCATCAAAGTTTCCACTATTAAAACCATCATCAATACTGCCATCCTGGTTTAGAAGCACATATTTATAATTGTAATATCCTTGCTTAAATAACCTGGCGCCTTCATAATAACCCGTTTCCCGGTTATATTTAAGAAGTGTACTTTCGTCGAGTTCAAAATTATTGAAGCCGCCATAAATGTGAAATTCTGATTTTCCTATGTTCTCGTAATTCTTCAAACGGAAATGAACCCAGACATATTCTGCCTCAATATTTGAATTTTGAGCCTGGAGGTTTCTCACTACGAATCCGCCATTTATATCTGGATTATATGTATAAGGCTCATTATTACGGTTGAAATCCAAAAACAGGTAATGATGATAAAGATCTTCCAGTTCCACGCTTGCTATATCTGCAGTAGAAACCCTCAACTCCCTATTATCGAATTGGAGAAATTCATTGCCTCCCCAGAAAGAAGATTCGGCGTCATACCTATAAATAAGTTCATTTCCAATTGTGTATTGAGGTTCCAGGTTGTTTATAGCCAGCTTATAATTATAATTCTGGATGAGACTCACCATCACATTTTGCGCCGGATTCTTCAGTAAAAGATCTGGTGAGTTTATGCTGAAATTCACGATCTGCTTTTCGTCAATAAAATTCAGGTCCCTGGATCTTTTAATTTCAGCAGCAACCTGAGTAAGTGGTTCGTAAACCATGAACTTTCTTGAGAACACCAATTCACGGTTTGAATTGAAAACGCTTAAAATATAATTCCCTGAAACCTTTAATCGCTTAACGTTCTTATTTGGAATGCTGAGTTCGTAATGAGTGTAGGGTTGAATGGTGTTGAGGGCATTAGTGAAATTGAGAATCCTCACATTGTCAAAGCCATCCAAATATTCATTTTTACTCAATTGGCTCGGTGTCCAGTCGAAATTAAAATGTTCTATGGTGTAATAATAGTCGGCTTCATCACCAATAATATCGTCGAAACTTAAATTTAAAGTTCCGCCAAGTCTTACTACGGGATTACCATAATTCTCATTAGATTCACCCTGAAAAATAATCGTTTTGATAAAAGCGGGAGGGGTCATTTCTTTTGCGTGCTGGCCTAAGGCCGAGAAACCAATTCCTCCCAGGAATAGAAATAGTAATAAGCCTTTCATAAAATATGATAATAGACAAAGTTAAAAGAAAATAGCGTTTTAGGTCAATTTATTTTAACAGTTGATGAAAGTAAAATTCTATTATTTCTTGGGATAAATGGAGTGAAAATTCATAAATTTGCACGACTTTAAACTAAAAATTTTAACATACACTCCATCCTATGTCAAAAGACATTCGAATTAAAAGAGGATTATCTCTGCGATTAGAAGGGGAGGCGGAAAAAGAGCTTGTTAAGGCTCCAAGGTCCAAGACCTATGCGATCAAACCGCCAGATTTTCACACTGTTGTACCTAAAATGGTTGTTAAAGAAGGAGCAAAACTTCTTGCCGGTGATGAGATTTTCTACTCAAAATATACAGAACAAATTCGCTTTACCACACCTGTAAGTGGTGTTCTTAAAGAAATCAAAAGAGGAGACAAAAGAAGGATCCTTGAAGTAATTATCGAGGCAGATGCTGAAGATTCTTATCGTGATTTTGGTAAAATGGACGCTGCAAAAGCTGAAGCTAAAGATGTAAAGGAAAGAATCCTTGAAAGTGGTTGTGGAGCTTTTATCTATCAGCGACCTTATGATATCGTTGCCGATCCAAAGGATACTCCTAAAGCTATCTTTATATCTGCAGTAAGTACTGCGCCTCTTGCGGCTGATAAAGGTTTTATCATTAAAGATAAGCTGGAGGCTTTCCAGGAAGGTATCAATGCTTTAAGAAAGCTTACCCCTGGGAAAGTTCATCTTTCTGTAGATGAGAGTTCAGCACAATACCTTAAAAATATAGAAGGTGTTGAGTTGCACCATGTGAAAGGAGATCATCCGGCTGGTAATGTGGGAGTTCAGATCCATAAGATCGATCCTATGAACAGGGGAGAAAGAGCCTGGACAGTTGGAGTAGAGGATGTGGCTATTATAGGTAATGTTTTCCTAACTGGAAATGTGATTGCAGATAGAACTATAGCTGTAACAGGTAGTGAGGCTAAAGATAGAAAGTACTATCAAACCAAGATTGGATGCAATGTATCAGACCTTATTGGTCAGGCGTCAGATGATGTTCGAATTATCTCAGGGGATGTATTGACGGGAACTCAGCTTTCCAATAATCAATATGTAGGCTTCTTCGATAATGAAGTTACTTTAATTCCTGAAGGTAATAA
Organism: Christiangramia lutea; assembly: GCF_022489035.1. Taxonomy (GTDB): domain Bacteria; phylum Bacteroidota; class Bacteroidia; order Flavobacteriales; family Flavobacteriaceae; genus Christiangramia; species Christiangramia lutea. The sequence goes on along the minus strand of NZ_JAKVTV010000001.1, from coordinate 176,811 downwards.
TTACCGCATGTTCGGTTGGTTGCCTTTTACTTACAATAACATTCACTCTAATTCCAAGACTTCTCTATCCTGGTTATTTCCAAAGAGAAAATATACTCCTACAACCAACTTAAACGGTGAAGAGCGTGCCTTAGTAGTAACAGGGGAAATGGAGGAGGTTCTGCCAATGGATGTGTATCCTATGCAGCTTATAAAAGCATGTATGGCTGGTGATATCGAAAAAATGGAAAATTTAGGGATCTATGAAGTAGCTCCTGAAGATTTTGCTTTGGTAGAATATGTGAATACTTCTAAAATAGAAATTCAGGAAGTGATTAGATTAGGTCTGGATTTAATGATCACCGAAGTAGGTTAAAAAGCTGAAGAACTATGGAATGGATTAGACAAAGATTAGATAAAATAAGGGAGCCCTTTAATAAAGGACAAAAACTAGAAAAGTATGCCCCGGCGATCAATGCCCTGGATACATTCCTTTTTACTCCCAATCATACAACACAAAAAGGAGCTCACATTCGTGATGCGGTAGACCTTAAAAGAACCATGATCACCGTGGTTCTTGCTCTTGTTCCGGCGCTTATTTTCGGAATGTGGAATGGAGGTTATCAATACCTGCACCAATTGCCAGAATATGCAAACGGTGTTCCTTTTATGGATGCATTCATTGAAGGTGCATTAAAGATCGTTCCTATGATCGCTGTTTCTTATGCAGTTGGTTTAGGGATCGAATTCGCCTTTGCGATCTTTAGAGGTCATGAGGTGAATGAAGGTTATCTGGTAACAGGATTGCTTATTCCCATGATCATGCCGATCGATATTCCTCTTTGGATGGTGGCATTATCTGTAGTATTTGCAGTTCTTATAGGTAAAGAAGCTTTTGGAGGAACCGGAATGAATATTCTGAATCCTGCTCTTACTGCTCGTGCATTCGCCTTCTTCGCATATCCTACTTATATGTCTGGTAATGCGGTTTGGGTAAGCAATGCTTCTGAAGTAGATGCGGTTTCAGGAGAAACAATTCTTGGTACATTGGCTTCAGGAAATGAAGTTGGTTATTCAGCAATGAATATGTTCTCTGGTATGATCCCGGGATCAATCGCCGAGACTTCAGTAATTTGTATTCTTGCAGGTGCATTAATACTTATTTTGACCAAAGTTGGAAGCTGGAGAATTATTCTTAGTGCTTTTATTGGTGCTGCCGTAATGGGACTTATTTTCAACGCTCTTCCTTCACTTGGTGTAGAAGGAAACGCATTGACAAACTTCCCATGGTACTTACATCTTATTGTTGGTGGACTTGCATTTGGTATCGTTTTTATGGCGACAGACCCAGTTTCAGCGGCTCAAACTATGAAAGGTAAATGGATATATGGATTCCTTATTGGATTCCTTTCTGTGATGATACGTATTTTTAACCCGGCTTATCCAGAAGGAGTAATGCTTGGAATACTTTTAATGAACGTATTTGCACCTACCATAGACCATTATGTGATCGAGGCGAATGTGAAGAGAAGAAAGAAAAGACTTGAAAAGGCTAATACTCAGGTAGAAACAGCATAGTTATGGAAGAGAAATCAGTAAATAAAACAAATAGTAACGGTTATACATTTATGTTTGCCGTGATCATGGTAGTTGTAGTTGCTGCAGTACTTGCGTTTGCTGCGACCTCACTTCAACCTACACAGCAGGAGAATATCCGTCAGGAAAAAATGCAGAATATTCTAGCTACTGTGGGTATCGAAACAGATAGAGCTGGAGCGAAAGAATTATATGACCAGTATATCGTTGATCAAATCGCACTTAAAGAAGATGGTTCAGTAGCCGAAGATGTAGATGCTTTTAAGGTTGACCTTGCTAAAGAACTTAAGAAGGATGTATCTGAACAGGTATTCCCTCTTTATGTTGCAGAGGTTGAGGGTTCTAAGTACTATATCGTTCCACTTAGAGGAAACGGACTTTGGAACGCGATCTTTGGATACATTTCTCTAAAGGACGATATCAATACTATTAAAGGTGCAACCTTCGATCACCTGGGAGAAACTCCTGGACTTGGAGCAGAGATCACTAAAGAATGGTTCAAGAAGAAATTTGAAGATGAAAAAATCTTTGATTCTAATGGAAATCTTGTTGGTGTATCTGTAGTAAAAGGAAACATTGATGTTTCAGATAAGGATGATAATAAAGTAGACGCGATTTCCGGAGCAACAATTACCGGAGACGGAGTTTCAGATATGATCTCTGAAAGATTGAAGCGTTATTTGCCTTATTTCGAGAAGCAAAAGGATATTAAAGTAGCAATAAAATAATTATGGCTAAAGAGACAAAATTCAACTCTGCTAAAGAGGAAGAGAAGAAACAGGAAATGATCCTTTTTCTTTCAGATTCTGAAGAAAAAGAGCATTTTCTTTCCAAAGGGAATAGAAAATTATTATCAGATCCTTTAGATGATAACAACCCGATTACGGTACAGGTATTAGGTATCTGTTCGGCACTGGCGATTACGGTTCAGTTAGAACCGGCAATAGTTATGGCGATCGCGGTAATGGTGGTAATGGCCTTTAGTAACATGATCATTTCTATGTTGCGAAACCTTATCCCAAGCCGTATTCGTATTATCGTTCAGCTTGTGGTGGTAGCATCACTTGTGATCCTGGTAAGTGAGGTTCTTAAAGCCTATGCTTTCGACGTAAGTAAGCAGCTTTCGGTTTTCGTTGGTCTTATTATTACTAACTGTATCGTAATGGGACGTCTGGAAGCTTTTGCTCTTGGAAACGGAGTTTACAAATCCTTCCTTGACGGAATTGGTAACGCTGCCGGTTATGGACTTATACTGATCATAGTGGCATTTTTCAGAGAGCTTTTAGGTTCTGGAAAATTATTCGGCTTTGAAGTTCTTGGTCATAAAGGAGCGACCCTTGCTGAATCCACCGGTCTTTATTCACTAGGCTACGAGAATAACGGTTTAATGTTGCTTTCTCCAATGGCTCTTATCGTGGTAGGAGTTATCATTTGGGTGCAGCGTGCAAGAAACCGTAAACTAATTGAAGAAAACTAATAGCTGAATAGCAAAAAAGTATAAAGAATGGAATTAGTTAATCTATTTGTAAGAAGTATTTTCATTGAAAATATGATATTCGCCTACTTCCTGGGAATGTGTTCCTACCTGGCGGTATCAAAAACTGTAAAAACAGCTGTTGGTTTAGGTGCTGCCGTAATTTTCGTACTGGTTGTAACTGTACCTATCAACTTTTTACTTGATAATTACCTGCTAAAACCGGGAGCCCTAAGTTGGTTAGGTGCGGAATATGCCGAGGTTGATCTTAGCTTCTTGAGTTTTATCATGTTTATCGCGGTGATCGCTTCCATGGTACAACTCGTAGAAATGATCGTCGAAAAATTCGCTCCGGCATTATACGGTGCGTTAGGTATTTTCCTTCCTCTTATCGCGGTGAACTGTGCAATCCTTGGTGGTTCACTTTTCATGCAGCAAAAAGATTTCTCCGGAATTTCAGAAGCGGTTACTTACGGTTTAGGAAGTGGAATTGGGTGGTTCCTGGCAATTCTTGCAATTGCGGCCATTAGAGAAAAAATTGCATACTCAAATGTTCCTGCTCCATTAAAAGGTCTTGGTATCACTTTTATCATTACCGGATTAATGGCACTAGGTTTTATGAGTTTTATGGGAATTAAATTATAATCGAAAAGAAAGATTATGACAGTTATAATAGCGAGTATAGTAGTATTTTTAGTTCTTATTTTGTTATTGGTTTCTATCCTTTTGGGAGCCAAGGCAAAACTGACTCCGTCAGGACCTGTGACTATCAATGTTAATAATGAAAAAGATTTGGAAGTAGGTTCAGGTGGAACACTTCTTTCAACCCTGGGTGATAATAAACTTTTCCTTCCTTCTGCCTGTGGTGGAGGTGGAACCTGTATCCAGTGTAAGTGTATCGTTGAAGATGGTGGTGGTGCAATTCTTCCTACAGAGGAGCCTCATTTTACCAGAAAAGAGATCGCTGATGGATGGAGATTGGGATGCCAGGTGAAGGTGAAACAGGATATGAAAATTACCATTCCTGAAGAAGTCTTCGGAATTAAGAAATGGGAAGCTACGGTTGTTAGAAACTATAACGTGGCGTCGTTCATTAAGGAATTCGTTGTTGAGATTCCTGAAGATATGGACTATAAAGCAGGTGGATATATTCAAATTGAAGTTCCAAAATGTGAGGTGAAATTTGAAGATATGGATATCACCGCTCACCCTGAAGAGCACGAAACTCCAGATAAATTTAAAGCCGAGTGGGACAAGTTTAATCTTTGGCCACTGGTTATGAAAAACCCTGAAACGGTTGAAAGAGCTTACTCTATGGCTTCTTATCCAGCTGAAGGGCGTGAGATCATGCTGAACGTACGTATTGCTACTCCGCCATGGGATAGAGCTAAAGATGGATGGATGGATGTTAACCCGGGTGTTGCTTCATCTTATATTTTCGGTCTTAAGAAGGGAGATAAAGTAACAATTTCTGGACCTTACGGTGAATTCTTTATCAATGAGAGTGAAGCGGAAATGCTTTACGTAGGTGGTGGAGCCGGAATGGCACCAATGAGATCTCACTTATATCATTTATTCAGAACCCTGAAAACCGGTAGAAAAGTGACTTACTGGTACGGTGGTCGTTCTAAGCGTGAATTATTCTATTCAGAACATTTTAGAGCACTAGAAAGAGATTTTCCTAATTTTAAATTCTACCTGGCACTTTCAGAGCCGATGGAAGAAGATAACTGGAAAGTGAAATCAAGTCTTGATGATGAAGGTGACGGATTCGTAGGATTCATTCACCAGGTAGTGATCGATAACTACCTGTCTCATCACGAAGAACCAGAAGAGATTGAACTATATTTCTGTGGACCTCCATTAATGAACAAGGCCGTTCAGAAAATGGGAGAGGATTTTGGAATCCCGCCAGAGAATATTCGCTTCGATGATTTCGGAGGATAATAAATACAGAAATCCCGCTTCGGCGGGATTTTTTTTTATATAATGTTCTAAAATTATGTTTTACGTCATCCTGAACTTGGTTCAGGATCTTTATAAGATTTAATTCAATAAGCTGAAACAAGTTCATCCAGGCCAGAACCTATTTTCAATCAGCTAATTTTTATCTTTGCGCTATGTCGAAATTAAATGAACAGGAATTGCATAATCTGGCCATGAACATCGTGGGGAAAGATCTGGAGGATAATGGTTACGAGTTTCTTGGAGTTAACTCTAAGCTCAAAAGAAATCCGCAATTTGTTGCTTTAAAGGCAACAAAACTACATTTTGTGATCGTTAGAGCAATTACCTATCCAGATGATCCAAACGCCTTTGATCCCGCTTTTATGAAGGAGATCAAAGAGCATGCTCAAAAATTTAATGCCCGTACCTTTTACGCCGGGGTTGGCCTGGCGAATTCAAATGATTATGAAAAACCAATCACCAGTGATGAAGATTATGTGGTCAATTATTCAGGCTGGAAGGAATTTTAATATGAAAAGAACACTTATTTTAATTGTATCTGTAATTACATTGCTCTCATGTAATAAAGAGACTGAGGTCAAAAAGCACGAATATTACGGCGAAGCTCTTGGGACGACCTATTCGGTTCAATATTTTGCTGATGAAGAGCTTCAGTTCAAAAAAGCAATGGACAGTATTATTGATGAGATAAATTCTTCGATGAGCACTTATATCACTAAATCTGATATTTCTAAAATTAACAGGGGAGATAGTTCCGTAGTAGTGGATGAACATTTCAAAAAAGTTTTCAATGCTTCAGATAAGATTTTCGGGGAGAGTGATGGTTTTTTTGATCCTACGGTAGGTGTGCTCGTAAATGCTTATGGATTTGGTCCTGGTGAGTCGCTAAAACAAATCGATAGCATCCAACTGGATTCGCTTAAAAACCTGGTTGGATTCGATAAGATCAGAATAGAGGAAGATAATAGCATTCAAAAGGAACATTCAGCAATATATTTAGATTTTAATGCGATTGCTAAGGGCTATACTATTGATGTTGTTGCAGAATATTTGGATTCTAAGGGTATTAATAATTACCTGATCGAACTTGGAGGAGAGTTAAGGGCCAAGGGTAACAATTTAGAAAATGAAGCGTCCTGGCTGGTAGGTGTTGATGATCCAAACCATCAAGGAAGTAAAAGAAAACTATATGCTAAGGTTAAATTGATCAATGCGGCCATGGCTACTTCTGGAAATTACCGAAAGTACAGAACAGACTCTATAAGCGGGCAGAAGTTTGTACACACTATAAATCCCAAGACAGGGGAGGCCGAAAGAAGTAATATTCTAAGTGCTTCGGTAATTGCTGAAAACTGTATGCTTGCAGATGGTTATGCTACGGCATTTATGGCTATGGGACTGGATAAAACCAAAGCGATGCTGGAAAGAATTAATGGCGTCGAGGCTTATATCATGTATTCTAAAGAAGATGGTGGAATGGAAATATTCAGCACTTCAGGATTTGAGAAGAATCTGGTAAAATAGTTATTTATGGCAAACCGGGATGATCTCTCCCTTTGCCAGTCGGTATTTATTAATTTCAGCAGCAGATAATTCTGAAGTAAAATCTACTTCTTCTACTTCGAAGCCAATAGCTCTTAGCTTATCGAAGTAATCTCTTCCATAGACTCTAACATGATCATATTGACCAAAGATCTTTGCGCGTTCTTTTGGATCTGTGATAGAATCATCCTGAAAGGTTTCAGCCCTATTTAGATCCTGAGGTATCTGTAAAATTGCCGTTCCTCCAGGCTTTAGTATTCTATATAGCTCCTCCATGGCTTTCTTGTCATCAGGTATATGCTCCAGAACGTGGTTGCATAAAATAAAGTCGAAACTCTCATTTTCGAACGGCAGGGCACAAATATCAGCCTTGACATCAGCCAGAGGTGAATTGAGGTCTGTTGTGACATATTCAAGGTTCGAAAGATTTCTGAATCTCTTATAAAACGCCTGTTCGGGAGCGAAATGTAATACCTTATGATGATTGCTGAAAAAATCGGTTTCATTCTTCAAATAAAGCCATAGAAGCCTGTGCCTCTCAAGCGAGAGGGTAGACGGGGAAAGAACGTTTTCCCGCTGGTCTTCATATCCGTAAGGAAGAAACTTTTTGAAACCGCTCCCGTCAATAGGGTCGGTATACCGATCTCCTTTGAGGTAGATCTTTAAAAACGGCCTTACCAGGTAACTCATTCTAATAAGAACAGGCCTGGGAATTGAATTTAAGGCCAGTTTAAAAAGACTACTCATTATATCTATACTTCGATATCTCCCCAATTTTCACCCGACTTGATGCGATATAATTGCATTTCGGATACGCCAAATTGTTTGGCAAGTACCTTGATCCGGGTTTTTCTATCTGGATCTAAAAGTTTTTTCTTTAGTATTACAGCCTGTGCATAGGTAAGTTTGGAATAAGAAGTCACTTTTCGAAGCTTTCTTTTCTTCTTATTTTCCTGAACTTTAGGACTGTTGTACTGATGTTGGACCCATTCGTCTTTGGTGGCCCATGCCAAATTAGAAACGCGATTGTCATTCTTCACGAAATTCTTGTGAATCACGTACTGGTCGCCTTCTTTCTTCTCTAAAAACATTTCTGCAATAATGCGATGAATGTAGTAAGTTTTGTGCTTACCATTCTTCAATTTTACCGCGAAGTTTAAATATCCACCTACTTTTCCGCCTTTCATTAAGTCTCCTTCGGGATTTTTCAGATAACTGATCATTCTTCCGAAATTTGAGACCTTATAGATAAAGCGGTCTTCCCAGGAATCTTTGTGTAGGGTCTTCCAGATTTCCTGTCTGTAACTTTTAATCATAAACTTTGGCTCTAAATTCGTCTTCTTCTTTTAAGTTGATTTTTAAAGATTCATAAATATATTTAAATGTGGATAGTAATTCCGGCTTGCCGTCAACCAGCGCAACATCATGCTCAAAGTGAGCACTGGGCTTATTGTCGGCAGTCAGAATTGTCCATCCGTCTGGTAATTGCTTGATTCTTTTGGTTCCAAGGTTTATCATGGGTTCGATGGCAACAACCATTCCTTCCACAAACTTTTTCCCTCTTCCTCTTCGACCGTAATTAGGCATCTCAGGATCTTCATGCATGGTTCTTCCAATACCATGACCTACAAGTTCCCTTACTACGCCGTAACCGTGATCTTCAGTAAATTTTTGAATTGCGTAACCTACATCACCAACACGGTTTCCGGCTTTGAATTCTCTAATCCCAACATAAAGGGATTCCTTGGTAACCTCTAATAATTTCTTTACTTCGGGTGCAACTTCACCCACTTCAAAGGTATAAGCATGATCTCCGTAGTAGCCATTTTTTATGGCTCCACAGTCAATTGAAATAATATCGCCTTCTTTTAGAGGAGTATCATTTGGAATTCCATGTACTACCTGGGCATTGGGGCTTACGCAAAGTGAATTGGGGAAATCATATAATCCAAGGAAACCAGGTACTGCACCCTGCTCCCTGATGAATTCCTCCGCCATCTTATCCAGTTGTAATGTAGTCACACCAGGCTTGATCTCTGGTGCTAGCATTCCTAGAGTTTTTGAAACAACGAGCGCGCTTTCGCGCATTAATTCTATTTCTTCTCTGGATTTAGGTATTATCATAGTATTACTTCAATCTTCCGAATATACCGGATCTTTTCTTTTTCTTTTTGTTACTTAGAGGTTTATCTTTGCTGAGCATTTGGTAAATCTCACCCCAACCCTTCATGCCTCCGAGGTTACGGTCATCAATAAAAATATCTGCCAGGATTTTTCTACTAATTGTATCGTCAAATTCTTCTTCAGGATAACTTTTATTGACTGCATAAAATTTAAGCCCATTTTTTTCACAAAAATTTACGGCATCTTCAAGGTGTTCACCATGACGATAGGTCCATAGAATAAGGCGGTGACCTTCATCCTGTAATTTCTTGAGGGACTCAAAAGCAAAAAGTATAGGTTTTCCTATATCTGGAAATCTGTTCTCTACTATAGTCCCGTCAAAATCAACTGCTAACGTAAGAGAATTGGGCATAATGCGAAATTAGTTAATATTTTCTAATTAAAAGATTAAGCTGGACTTTAAGTTAGTTCGCGTAGGAATCTTTGTACTTTTTACCGCTAACAATTTTTGCGATATCTTCCTCGATACTTTCTGCCTGTGAGTATTCAACGAACCTGTTCACTTCTTTTCCATCTTTAAAAAAGATAATGGTAGGTACGCGATGTACAGACAATTCCTCTTCTATTTTAGAGGGGGTGTTCTTATTATAATCTACGGCCACCATTTCAAGATTTTCATAGTTATATTTCGAGTTATCCAGGATCTTTAGAAGTTTGGGTATTTCCCTTTTGCTATCTGCACACCATGTTCCCATAAGAACTTTGATATTATATTCCCCAATGTGATCACATATGGTTTCCATTGATTCTTTTTCAGGTGAAAATTTCTCATACCTCGGTTCAAACCATTTTGAAAAAGGCTTTTTTTGCAAATCTTCTTTTTCAAAACTGCCTAAGAGCATATCTTTTTGAATGGTTTCTTTTTTAGTTGCAATTGGATCTGGTTTAACTGAAGGTTTATTTACGGTATTGCCACAACTAATCGTCATAGCCGCAATTAAAATTAAGATTTTATTCATAGTGGTTAAATTAATGGGTCTTCTGTCATTAGATCTGGCTGGGAGATTCCCAACAGTTTTAAAACAGTCGGAGCAATGTTGCCTAACTTACCATCCTTGATATTCTTTTTATCCTTATCCATAAGAATTAGGGGAACCGGATTGGTTGTATGGGCAGTATTAGGACTTCCATCTGGATTCTTCATGACTTCACTATTGCCATGATCGGCAATAATTATTACTGAATATCCATGGTCATAGGCTTTTTCAGCTACAGCTTTAGCACAGGTGTCTACGGTTTCACATGCTTTAATGGCTGCATCAAAATCTCCGGTATGACCAACCATATCTGGATTGGCAAAATTCAGACAGATAAAATCTGCAGACTCTTTTTCGAGTTCAGGAAGAATCTTGTCCCTGATCTCGAAAGCGCTCATTTCTGGCTGAAGATCATAAGTGGCAACCTTAGGAGAATTACACATGATTCTTTTTTCACCTTGAAATGGTTCTTCTCGTCCTCCGGAAAAAAAGAAAGTGACATGAGGGTATTTTTCAGTTTCTGCGATTCTTATCTGTTTTTTACCTTCATATTCCAGTACCTCTCCAAGCGTGGCCTTTATATTGGATTTTTTGAATATGATATTTACATTTTTAAAACTGTCGTCATACTTGGTCATGGTGACATAGTATAATGCTAGTTTTTTCATGTCATATTCCGGAAAGTCATCCTGAGAAAGGGCCTGGGTAAGTTGTCTTCCCCTGTCTGTTCTGAAATTAAAATATATAACTACGTCCCTTTCACTTAAAGTGGCAACCGGATTATTCGCACTATCAGTCAGTACAATGGGTTTGATAAATTCATCACTAATACCTTCATCATAACTTTCCTGAATCGCTGCGACAGCATCAGTAGTTTTTTTTCCTTCCCCCTTTACAATAAGGTCATATGCTTTTTTTACCCGTTCCCACCTTTTATCTCTGTCCATTGCATAATACCTGCCGATAACGGAGGCGAGTTCAGAATTGGTTTCGTTTAAATGGGGGGTAAGGTCTTCAATAAAACCTTTTCCAGAATGTGGATCTACGTCACGGCCATCAGTAAATGCATGTACATATTTCTTTTTTACCCCTAATTTTTCTGCTGCGGAAAGTAAACCTTTAAGATGGTTAATATGAGAATGTACTCCGCCATCACTTACCAATCCCATAAAATGGACGGGCTTATCATTTTTTATAGCATAGCTGAAAGCCTCCTCCAGAACCGGCTCATCTTTTAGTGTGTCTTTTTCAACAGCCATATTGATCTTTACAAGATCTTGGTAAACTATTCGTCCTGCTCCTAAATTCATGTGGCCAACTTCACTATTTCCCATTTGACCCTCTGGAAGCCCAACATTCATTCCATCTGTTCTTAAAGTTGCGTGTGGAAATTTATTTGGAAGCGAATCCATAAATGGAGTCTTTGCCTTTGCAACTGCAGATACCTCTTCATTTTGAGTGATTCCCCAGCCGTCCAATATCATTAAAAGAACCTTCTTATTCATTGCGAATTTAGTTTGGGGTTAAAGATAAAAACAATTGAATTTAATGCCAGAGCCTAGGGTATAATGTTTTATTAAATATGGATTTCACTTTTTGGAACCTGAAATAGACCTCTTCTTACTCATAAGCTTAAAAATCCATGACAAATTTTATCAAATTCTCAATTATCATTTTAACAAATCGTTCTAACTGCAATATAGTCAGTTACTTAAAAATTTAACACTGGGAAATAATATTATTCCATAATATCTATAAAAGTTTGTCGTTTTTAAATCTACCTCCCGTAGATATTATGGGTTTGATTATTAGTTAATTAGGTGCATGAATTGTTAAAATTGGTCAATTTTGAAATTTCTTTTTGAAATTTTGTATGTTGGCAGGACTTTTGGTTTTTATTAACAGAATTAAAAAAAGTAATACATGAAATATAGAATCCTTACTGTTGTTGGAGTATTAATTTTCTCATTCGCTTTTAGTAGCACCGCTGAAATAAACAATTCTAAAGATTCCGAAATAACCTTAAATTCATCAACCTCTCCAGAGGAAGAAAAGTCGGAAAAAGCCAAAGTAGCCGAACTTTATAACACCTTTTTAAATAAAAATGCTTCCATGCCTAATCAAACTGTGTTTGAAAAGGCGATCACTGGTTATACGAAACTAGCGGAAAAGGGAAAAGTTTCAAATTCTCTTCTTACGGTTATAGATTTCAATTTATCTTCTAAAAAGAAAAGGATGTGGATCCTGAATATGGAAACGAACGATGTGATTTTTAACACCTTTGTAGCCCATGGAAAAAATACCGGAGTGGAGTTTGCTAAAAACTTTTCAAATACTCCTGAATCTCATAAGAGCTCTTTAGGTTTTTATGTTACCGGTGAAACTTACTACGGAAAAAACGGACTTTCCCTTTTTATAGACGGAATGGAAAAAAAATTCAACTCAAATGCGCGTGACCGCTATGTAGTTATTCACGGTGCCGATTATACTGAACCTGAGTTCATCAATAGAGTAGGGAGGCTCGGGAGAAGTTATGGATGCCCGGCAGTACCTAATAAAATTGCCAAGGAGCTTATCCATAAGATCAAGGGTAAATCTGTAGTTTATATTCATAAAAATGATAAGAACTATCTTGAGAATTCTGAACTGTTAAACGTATAATCAGGTTTCGGGCGAAAGTAAAGCCCAAAGTTCCTGGTCTAGATCATAGATATCATCAATAAATTTGGTGGTATCTTTTTTTTGATAGGCTGTCCAGTAAAAGTGATGCACGCGTACTCTTTGTTTTACTGAGATCTCAGTAGTTTCTCCCGAATGAAGTATCTCTTCAATTTTTTCATCATCATAGATTTCCTGGTCATTCAAAAGGTATTTCGCGAGACTTTGAGCATCTTCTACTCTTACACAGCCCGAGCTCTGCGCTCTGGCATTATTTTTAAAAAGGTTCTTTGATGGCGTATCATGAAGATAGATCATATACTTGTTTGGGTATATGATCTTGACGGTGCCCAGAGGATTTGTGACTCCTGCAGGTTGTCTATAGGTGTATAATTTTGGTTCGTTGCTGTTCCAGTCTATGGTGGATGGATCTACCATATCTCCATTCCTGTCAAAGATCTCAATATTCTTTTTACTCAGGTATTCCTTATCCCGCAGAACACCGGGAATAACATCTCTTTTTCTAATAGTAGGAGGGATAGTCCATGTAGGGTTGTAGATAATGTAATCAATTTCATCAGAGAAAACCGGTGTTTTTCTATGGCGAGTACCAACTACTGTTTTATGAGTTCTAATAGTGTCCCCGTTTTTAACCACACTGAGTTGGTAATTTGGGATGTTAATAATGATGTAATGTTCGCCAAGGTCTCCAGGGTGCCATCTCCACCTTTCCAAATTAACAAGGATCTGGTGAAGCCTGTCTTCTTTTGTATAATTCAGGTTTTTAACGGTTGTATTACCCAGTAATCCATCGACTTGCAGATCATGAGCTTTTTGAAAATCTTTAAGAGCCTCCTGAATATCTTTATTGTAGTTGAAATTTAGTGAATCTATCCGTTGACTGTAATAGCCGAGTTCCGATAATCTTTTGGTAATGGCAGGTATTCTTTCGTCGTCCTCTCCCGGCCTAATCAATTTCCCCTCTGAGATTCGAGTTTCCTCGATATTCCGCCAATCTGTTCGTTTGTATTCTGCCAGGGCCTTTTTGAGACCTTTATAGACAATGTGATCAGGTTTTTGGGAATTTAATGCTTTGCTTATATCCCTTTCCGAAATTGCCGAATTCAATATCTCTATAGAATTTATCTCATTCAACGGACTTCCCCAAATTTCGTAGATCTCTTTTGGATTCAATTTTCCGGTGGCAAGGTCTTCAGAAAGTCTTAAAAAGGCGTCGGTTAGAAGAATTTCGAGTTGGTTGTTCTCCTCTTCGGTATTTGTATCCAAAGAATTATAAAGGGCCTGAATTTTTTCTCCATGATAATCTTCAAAAAATAAACCTTCCTCTTCAATATTTTCAATATTCCTGTAAAGGTCGTCCCTTAACTCTTTATGGTTCCAAACCGGCTCAAAATTACGTTCCTTATAAAACTCACCAACTTTCTGAAGATCGTAAAATTCAATTTCTTGCTTCTCTGGGCTAACCTCAAAAAAGTCATCAATATTTCCCGCATCTGTAAGTTGAGTGACCTCCATAGCGAGTTTTTTCGAGGTACCCTCTTTCCTTATATTTTCTTCTTTACAACCAAAATTGAAAAGTAGAAAAAATGTTATGAACAGGAGATTGGGGCTGCGCATTATGAAACCTTAACTCAGAAAATAAACTAGCTATGCTCTAACGTCTGCGTAAGATTCGTTCATTTCGAACTGAACTTCGGCGAAGGGGCAAAGTGGGTCTATCTTCAGATCGTTTTCACGAGCAAATTCCACGCTCTTCTTTACCAGGCTGGAGCCAATACCCTGGTTTTCCATTTCTCTTTTAACCTCGGTATGGTCTATCGTAATAACGTTCTCTTCGCTTTTGTGATAGGTGAGTTCAGCAATTAGACCCTTTTCATTTTGGATGTAAAACATCCCCCGGCTATCATTTTCTTTATGCTTTATATCCATACCTATTTTTTAAAAATATCATCAACTATTCCATATTCCAGGGATTCTTTTGCATCCATCCAGTAATCCCGGTTAAAATCCTTTAAAACCTTGTCTACTGTTTGTCCGCAATTTTCAGCAAGTATCTCTGCACTAAGATGTTTTGTTTTAAGGATCTCATTCGCAGCAATTTCAATATTCGAAGCCTGCCCCCTCGCGCCACCACTAGGTTGGTGAATCATTACTTTTGCATGTGGCTGGATAAACCTTCTGCCTTTCTTACCGGCAGATAGTAGAATTGAACCCATAGAGGCGGCCAGTCCCGTGCAAATAGTTGAAACCGGAGCACCCAAACTCATTATTGTATCATAAATTGCAAACCCATCGGTTACATAGCCTCCTGGGCTGTTAATAAATAACTGAATTTCACCATCACCCTCAAGATCCAGATATTCCAACCTGTCAATCACATATTTGGCAGTTTTATCATTAACCTCGCCCCACATGTAGATCTTTCTTTTTTCAAGTAATTTGATGTCGATTAAATCCTGAATCTTACCGTCTTTATTTTTCATGAAATAGGTTTATGATGTGTTATTTCTTTTTTAAGTCGAAGCTAAAAATATGACTATTTTAGCAGAAAACAGAATCATGGAAGTGGCATTTAACAAGATTTTAAAGGAAGATTTTGCCGAAGTTTTACCTTATCTCAAGAAACTACATTCAAAGCCACCTGCAGAGTATATTTTAAAACAAAGACTTCTGGAAATGTTCGATCAGAATTATGAATGCTTTGGTATTTATCAAAAAGATAGATTAATAGGGGTTTTTGGTCTTTGGTTTATGACCCGGCACTATGCTGGAAGATGCTGTAAGGCAGATCACATTTACATTGAGGATAAATTTCAGAGGAAAGGTGTTGGAAAAGCATTGTTTCGGTTCGTGCATGAGTACGCGGAGTCAAAAGGTTGTGAGACAGTGGAGTTGAACTCCTATGTAGAGAATTTTAGTTCTCACAAATTTTACATGAATCTTGGGTATATAATCAGAGGCTATCATTTTTTAAAAAAGCTGTGATTTTTTTTGGTTTTTGAATATCAATCAGATTATATTTGCAGCCACAGGCGGGAGTAGCTCAGTTGGTAGAGCGTCAGCCTTCCAAGCTGAATGTCGCCGGTTCGAACCCGGTCTCCCGCTCAACAGCCTCATCGAAAGATGGGGCTTTTTTTATTGTGAATTTTAAGGTAGGCTAACGTATTTATTTTCAGTCAAAGAAAAATGTCGTAAAGTTTTGGCGGAAACTCCCGCTCAAAAAGCTTCATCGAAAGATGGAGTTTTTTTATACCTAACATTTGATATTTCAGATTGTTTAATGTTGTCCCATATTAGTGGTATCTACTGAGAATTGGTCTTTTTAAAGCTCATCTCTTTATCTAAGCAACATTTTGGTGATTCACGTCAAGCTGAACTTGTTTCAGCTTCTTCTAAAGAAATTTCGAAATTATGAAATTGCTAAAAATAGACTTGTTGGATTAATCCCATTAAAAAAGCCGGAAGATTTATTTCCGGCTTTTTATAAGTAGGGTTTAACAGTATATCTAACCGTTCATGGAGATTAGAAATTCTTCATTGTTGCGAGTGTTTCTAATTTTGTCATTTATGAATTCCATGGCTTCTACAGGATTCATATCTGCAAGATATTTTCTAAGCACCCACATTCTTTGAATCGTATTGTCATCTAAAAGAAGATCGTCTCTACGTGTACTTGATGAAACAAGATCGATCGCAGGGAATATTCTTCTGTTGGAAATTCTTCGGTCTAACTGAAGCTCCATGTTACCGGTTCCTTTAAATTCTTCGAAAATAACTTCGTCCATTTTAGAACCAGTTTCAGTTAATGCAGTTGCTATAATTGATAAAGAACCTCCGTTCTCAATATTACGGGCTGCCCCAAAGAATCTTTTTGGTTTATGTAGAGCGTTGGCATCAACACCACCACTCAATACCTTACCGCTGGCAGGCTGCACAGTATTGTATGCTCTGGCAAGTCTGGTAATTGAATCCAGAAGGATCACTACATCATGCCCACATTCTACCAGACGTTTTGCTTTTTCTAATACGATGTTTGCAACTCTAACGTGCTCGTGTGCCTCCTTATCAAAAGTTGAAGCTACAACTTCACCTTTTACATTTCGCTGCATGTCAGTTACCTCTTCAGGTCTTTCATCAATTAGAAGAACGATCTGGTATACTTCAGGATGGTTCGCTGCAATTGCATTAGCGATATCCTTTAGTAACATTGTTTTACCTGTCTTAGGTTGGGAAACTATCATTCCACGCTGACCTTTTCCAATAGGAGCGAAAAGATCCATTACTCTGGTAGAAAGAGAACTTTGCTTTTCTGCCAGGTTGAACTTGTCTTTAGGAAATAGAGGTGTAAGGTGTTCAAAGGAAACACGGTCTCTAACCACCTGTGGATCGAGTCCGTTAATCTTATTGATCTTGATTAAAGGGAAATATTTCTCTCCTTCTTTAGGAGGTCTAATTTGTCCCTGTACTGTATCCCCGGTCTTTAAACCGAAAAGTCTTATTTGTGATTGAGATACATAAATATCGTCAGGAGACGTAAGGTAGTTGTAATCTGAGGATCTTAGGAAACCATAATTGTCCTGCATGATATCCAGTACTCCTTCGCTCTCTATGATCGCATCAAATTCATAATCTGGCTCACGGTAACGATTCCTGTTATCGCGATTACCATTATTCTTTTTGTGGTCATTGCGGTTGTCATTACGGTTATCGTTGCGATTATCATTTCTGTTATCGTTACGATTGTCGTTCCTGTTGTCATTACGACCACCTCGATTGTCTTTTTTATTAGACTGATTTCTGTCCCGGTTATTATTATTCTTAGCCGGGGCGCTACTCTTTTTGTCGTCTTTCTGAGAAGAAGAATCTTTACCTGATGGCTTGGAATGTGAAGACTTTCCTGGCGAAGAAGATCTTGGAGGCCTCTTTTCGCTTCCTACTTTCGCTGGTTTGTTAGCTTTTTCTGGCTCCTGATTATCATCGGTAAGAACTTCTTTGACTTTTTTTGGGTTTGATGCCTGGTAGTCGAGTATCTGATATACCAAATCTAGCTTTTTTAATGTCTTGTACTTAGGAACATTCAGGGTCTCAGCGATTTCCTTAAGTTCAGGAAGCTTTTTAGCTTTTAATTCTGAAATTTCAAACATGTATGCGTTAAAATAATTTTCGTTTGGGTTGATTTTAAAACTTCTCGAGGAAGAACAAAAAGTTTGGAGACTTAAGTAACCAACGTTGAACGGGTTACGAATTGTTCCTGCAATAATACAACTTTATTTTGAACTTTTACTCTGTAATTCTAAAAAGAATCTTTTATTTTTGTCCCGCAATCGCAAGAAATATGCTTCAAAGAATACAGACTATTTACTTACTTTTAGCAGCTATAACGAGTGCTGGACTTATTTTCGTATTTTCGCTTTGGGAGAATTCTGTAGGTGAGTCTATATATGCCCAGGATGAGTTGATCGCTTTTGGGATGTTTATAGCATCGGCGGCAATTTCACTGGTAAGTATATTTATGTTTAAGAATAGAAAGCTTCAGTTTGTTCTGGGCCGACTTAATATAATATTGAACCTTTTTTTACTAGGAGTGTTTGTTTATTGGTCTCTAACTTTACCCGGAGAAATGGATATTTCAGAGAAGGGTATTGGGATGTTTCTTCCTATTATTTCTATCGTTTTTCTTGTTCTGGCCAATAAGGCCATCAAAAAGGACGAAGATCTCGTAAAATCTGTAGACCGATTACGATAAGCCTATCATCTTAGTAGTATTAGTGCGTGAAAAACCCGAAGTGAAAGCTTCGGGTTTTTTAATACCTCAAAATGGACTTAGAAATTGAATTAAAATTTATCCTCTATTCCAGTTCAATTACTTCAAGGTCACTTATGTCCTTTCCGTTGATCTTAAACCTCAACATGGTTCGTTTTTTATGAAACCCCTGCTTTCCTGCTGCTCCGGGATTCATGTGTAATAAATTTAGATTTTTATCGTTCATCACCTTTAAAATATGAGAATGACCGGAAATAAAGATCCTTGGTGGGTCTTTCCTGATATCCTCTCTAATGGCTGGTGAATACCTACCTGGATAACCGCCAATATGGGTGATCCAAACATCCACGTCTTCGCACATAAATCTATTATTCAACGGAAATTCCTTTCTAATTTCCGCATTATCGATATTTCCATATACCGCTTTTAAAGGGTTAATGATCTTAAGTTTATCTGTGACTTCCAGGTTTCCTATGTCTCCAGCATGCCAAATTTCATCTGCCTGCTCAGCATAATGAAGAATTCGATCGTCCATGTGTCCGTGGGTATCACTAAGTAGAAGTATTTTTTTCAAATTGAGATCAACATTTAAAATTCGTTTAACAAAGCAGGTTCTTTAAAGGCTTTATCCTTGTTATAATTGCCTTATCTTTGCATTTCGCTAATATAAAAAGAAAGCGGAGCTTGAGGTATTTTATAGAACTCTCATATTTTGGAAAAGCATATCATGGCTGGCAAAATCAGCCAGAATCGATAAGCGTTCAGGAAGTTCTGGAGCAGAATCTTAGCAAGGTACTTCGAAAAAAGATCGATATTGTTGGTGCCGGAAGAACCGATGCCGGAGTGCATGCAAAACAGATGTTCGCACATTTCGATTATGAAGAAGAGATCGATACGAAATTGCTGAAATATAAGTTGAATTCCATGCTGCCAAAAGATATCGCCATTTCTGATATTTTCAAGGTGAAGGATGAGGCTCATGCAAGGTTCGATGCTGTTTCCAGGAGTTACGAATATCATATTATTCAGGAAAAAGATGCATTTAGTGTTGATTTTGCCTGGTTCTTAAAGCATGAACTGAATCTTGAAAAAATGAATAAGGCGGCATCTGAACTGAAGGAATACACAGATTTTAAATGTTTTTCCAAAAGCAGAACAGATGTAAAGACCTATAATTGCAAAATAGAAGAGGCAAGGTGGGAATTAGATGGTAACAGGCTTGTTTTTCATATTACCGCCGATAGGTTTCTAAGGAATATGGTGAGGGCAGTGGTTGGAACACTTATTGAAATTGGCCAGGAAAAATATCCGGAATCTCATATTCATGAAGTGATTAAAAGCAGAGATCGTGGAAAAGCCGGGACATCGGTGCCGGCCCATGGATTATATTTAACCAGGATAGAATATCCTGAAAATATTAGAATATAGCAGATGGCATCAAAGACGGGAAATGCATTCGATATGGATCTTTTTAAGCGCTTGCTTAAATATACCAATCCTTATAAGCGAATTTTTTATTTCGTTGGGGTTGCGGCGATCCTGGTATCTCTTTTTGCTGTTTTAAGACCTATACTTTTACAGGAAACCATAGATGAAGCCTTGATGACTTCAGATTTTGAAAGTCTCATTTACTATGTAAGCCTTATGCTTGGTGTTCTGGTTCTTGAGGTGGTCTTTCAATTCTGCTTTATTTATTACGCCAACTGGCTTGGACTAAGTGTGGTAAGAGATATAAGGGTGAAGCTTTTCGAGCATATGCTCGGCTTTAAAATGAAGTATTACGACAAGTCTGCCGTAGGGAGGCTTGTTACCAGGGCGGTGAGTGATATTGAGACCATTGCCAGTATTTTTAGTCAGGGATTGTTCATGATCATTAGTGACCTCCTAAAAATGCTTGTAGTTCTTGGAGTGATGTTCTATAAAAGCTGGGAATTAACTTTACTGGTGTTAACAGTATTGCCATTCATTATATATGCCACACGCGTCTTTCAGAAGAAAATGAAACTGGCTTTTGAAGATGTGAGGACTCAGGTAGCCGACCTTAACACCTTTGTTCAGGAGCGAATTACAGGGATGAAGATTGTTCAGTTGTTTACCAGAGAAAAGACTGAATATGATAATTTCAGAAAGATCAATGATAAACACAGAAAAGCCTGGGTAAAAACGGTTTGGTATAACTCGATTTTCTTCCCTATTGCTGAAATGTCTTCTTCTATTACAATTGGTTTGATCGTTTGGTTTGGTGGATTAAGGGTAGTGGCAGGAGATGAAATGTCTCTTGGTATTATCGTAGCATTTATTGAATTATCCCAAATGCTCTTTAGGCCGTTAAGACAAATCGCTGATAAATTTAATACCCTGCAAATGGGAATGGTCGCGGCGAACAGAGTTTTCGGAATTCTGGATACGGAAGCCAGTATCGAGGATAAAGGAAGACTGGAGATTGATAATTTGAAAGGAGACATTGAATTTAAAGATGTAAGGTTTAGTTATGTTGAAGATGAAGAAGTTCTTAAGGGTATTTCTTTCAAAGTAAAAGAAGGGGAGACCGTCGCTATCGTAGGAGCAACAGGTGCTGGGAAATCGACCATTATTAATTTGCTTAGCAGGTTTTATGAAATAAATAGCGGTTCTATTCTGGTAGATGGTACAGATATTAAGGATATCAAGCTAAGTTCCTTACGAGAGCAAATTGCGGTGGTGCTTCAAAATGTTTTTCTTTTTGCAGATACCATCATGAACAATATCAATCTTGATAATCCTGATATTAAGGATGAGGATGTGATTAGGGCATCTAAACAAATAGGAATTCATGAATTTATTAGTTCGCTTCCTAACGGATACTATTACAACGTCAAGGAAAGAGGAGCCATGCTTTCTTCCGGTCAACGACAGCTAATTTCATTCCTACGTGCCTACGTGAGTAACCCTAGTATACTTGTCCTGGATGAGGCCACTTCATCTGTAGATTCCTATAGCGAGCAACTTATACAGGATGCGACAGATAGGATCACGGAAGGAAGGACTTCGATAGTGATCGCACACCGGCTGGCTACCATTAAAAAAGCAGATAAGATCATAGTTATGGATGCAGGTGAAATTGTGGAAATAGGAAGCCACAAAGAGCTGCTCAAAAAAACCGATGGTTATTACCGCAAGCTTTATGAAGTTCAGTTTAAGGCTGAGGAGGCTTTATAAAAGAATTTAACTAAGATCTTCTTTTAATTTTTCCTTTAGCTCCTCGTTGGTCTCGAACATTACAAACTGCCCGTCCCTAACATAGGAGATTTGCCCGGTCTCTTCACTTACTATAAGTGCAAGCGCATCTGTCTTTTCGGTAATTCCAACGGCAGCCCTGTGTCTTAAACCGAATCTCAACGGAATGGACCTGTCATTCGAAACAGGTAAAATCACCCTCGTAGCCGTGATCTTATTATCTTCGATGATCATGGCGCCATCATGTAACGGACTGTTCTTGAAAAAAATAGATTCTATGATGGGCTGGTTCAGCTCGATCTTCATTTCATCACCTGTATTCTTTACAAAATCGAGCTTATTATTTTTTTGAATGACCATTAATGCGCCGGTGTAGGTTTTACCCATAGCCTCACAGGCATCGATGATCGCATCTATATCTGTTTTCGAGTCGAAATCTTCACGACTAAACTTAAAACTCTTAAAGAACTTTCCCTTCTGGGTAAAATTTGTGGAACCAATCATCAACAGGAATTTCCTGATCTCCTGCTGAAAAACTACGATTAAGGCAAACACACCCACCCCAATGAACTCGCCTAAAACGCTGCTCAACAATTCCATTTGAAGCAGCTGGGTAAGGAGCCAGGCCAGGTAGATCACTACAATTCCTATGAAAATATTCACGGCCGCAGTACCACGTACAAGTTTATAAACATAGTAGAGTAGTAGTGCTACAAAAACAATATCCAGAATATCGAGAATTCGAAGATCTATGATGTCCAAATTGCGGGGGTTTTATGTAAAAATAGAAAAACTAAAATTAGTTAGATAATTCACTGGTTAATTTGATGCATTCCATAGCTTCCTTAACGTCATGAACTCTTAAAATATTTGCTCCTTTCTGCAATGCTAAAGTGTTTAAAACAGTAGTTCCGTTTAGGGCTTCATTTGCTGAAATTTGCAATTTTTTCCAGATCATACTTTTCCTGGATATCCCGATGAGTATTGGTAGCTCTAAAATTCTAAACAGTTGCAGTTTTGACAAAAGCTCAAAATTCTGGTCGGCATTTTTGGCAAACCCAAATCCGGGATCAACTATTAGATCATTTAAGCCAATATTTCTGGCAGCTTTTATCCTTTCAGAAAAATAGATAAGCACATCGGCAGTGAGATCTTCATACTGGTTTAGGTTTTTCATGGTTTGCGGAGTGCCTTTCATGTGCATCATGATATAAGGAACCTGATATTTAGCAATAATTTCTAGCATTCCGTCATCAAGTAGACCTGCCGAAATATCGTTAATGATCGCGGCACCAGCATTCAGGCTTTTTTCGGCAACTTCAGCTCTAAAGGTGTCAATGGAAAGGATCGCATCTGGAAATTCTTTCAAGATAAGTTCTATAACCGGCATCATTCGCTGCAATTCTTCCTCTACCGGAATATCATCGGCTCCAGGTCTTGAACTGTAAGCTCCCAGGTCAAGAAAGGTCGCTCCTTCTTTCAGCATGTTTTCTGTGTTTTCAAGGATTTCACGGTCTGAATTGGACCTGCTTCCGCTATAAAACGAATCGGGCGTGATATTTATGATTCCCATAACCTTAGGTTTCGACAGGTCGATGAGATTTCCTTTACAGTTAATGAGCATTTCGGTATTTAGGTTTTTCGTGAGCCTGGAAATTAACTTTTGACTATCTGAAATATTTGCCCGAAATTTACGCAAATTACATCTACTTCATGCAGGATACCTCAAAACAATACGATGCGGTGGTCGCAGTTTGCCGCAGTTTGTTTCTAAATAAAATGAAAGATTACGGCTGTGCCTGGAGAATTTTAAGGTTGCCGTCTCTTACCGACCAGATCTTTATAAAAGCTCAGCGTATTAGGCAATTACAGGAAAGTGAAGTGCGAAAAGTAGATGAAGATGAAAAATCTGAATTCATAGGTATCATCAATTATTCTGTAATGGCGCTAATCCAGCTGGAGAAAGGAATCGCCGATCAGCCGGATCTTTCGCCCGCAGATGCTATTAAGCTATATGATGAGAAGATCTCTGAAACTAAAAAATTAATGATGAACAAAAATCACGATTATGGTGAAGCCTGGCGTGATATGAGAATTAGTTCATTAACCGATCTTATTATTCAAAAACTGCTCAGAGTAAAACAAATCGAAGATAATAAAGGTAAAACTCTGGTTAGCGAAGGTATAGATGCCAACTACCAGGACATGATCAATTATTCGGTATTTGCCATGATCCATTTTAGCGAGGCCGAAGAAAATACCGCAGCCAAAAACTAATATAAATGAAAGCAATTGTAAGTATTGCCAGAATACTGGTAGGAGTTCTTTTTATTTTTTCAGGATTTATAAAACTTAACGATCCTGTTGGCTTCTCTTATAAATTGCAGGAATATTTCAGCGAACCGGTCCTGGATATCACTTTCCTCATTCCCTTCGCCCTTATCATAGCGATCTTGATCGTGATATTTGAACTTGTTGTGGGGATCATGTTGCTCATTGGTTATGCTCCGAAATTTACGAGTTGGAGCCTGCTTTTAATGATCGTCTTTTTTACATTTCTTACCTTTTATTCAGCATATTATAATAAGGTGACCGATTGTGGGTGTTTTGGGGATGCGATCCCGTTAACTCCATGGGAGTCCTTTTATAAGGATGTAATTCTTCTAGTTCTCATCCTTGTGATCTTCTTCAATCAAAAATATATCAATCCTATCTTTCCGGTGAAGTATCACAAGTGGGTAATATTTGCTTCTTTCATGGCCTGCTTTGCCTTTTGTTATCACGTACTGATGCATTTGCCTATGATGGATTTCAGACCCTATAAAATTGGAAATAATATTCCTGAAAAGATGCAATTACCGGAAGGAGCAGAAAAAGCCGAAGTGATCTATAGCTGGAAATTTAATGTGAATGGCGAAGAAAAGGTCATTCAGAACAATGGCGCATATCCACAGGTAGACGGAGAATTCGTAGGAGTGGAAACTTCCCAGACCGGTGAAAACGCCATTCCTCCCATTCATGATTTTGTGATCGAGGGAGACGAAGGGGATATCACCCAGGAAGTGCTTTCTGCTGAAAAGGTGCTTTTGATCGTTACTTATAACCTAAGAGTTACTGAAATAGATGGTTATGATGCCGTAAAATCTTTAAGCGAAGAAGCTTTGCAAAAAGGTTATAAGGTTATAGGGCTTACTGCTTCCGGAACCGATCTTCAGGAAAAATTGAAAAAGGAATTTAATCTTAACTTCGATTTTTATCAAACAGATGAGACCGCCTTAAAGACCATCGTGAGATCCAATCCAGGTTTTCTTACTTTGAATCAGGGTACGATAACCCAGAAAAAACACTGGTTCGACGCTTCAGATATCGAATTATAATTTTCAGCAGGAACTTTTAAAAACTTACTAAAAATATAAGGTTTGGCTTTGGTTTAAGAGTCAATCATTTCTCCTTTCCTTATATTTGCTAGCGTTGTGTTTAGAGACACAATGAACATTACTATCGAACCAAAAATTACAATTATGAGAGATAAAATAGTTGCCGGAAACTGGAAAATGAATAACGATCTTGCCGAGACAGAAGAATTACTTGGTAAATTAAAACTTCAGATGGTAAAAGATCCTGAAGCTACAGTTATGGTAGCACCTTCTTTCACCAATTTATATCCTACGTTTCAGGCTTTGAAAGGGACTCCTGTAATAGTGGCTGCCCAGAATATGCATGAAAATGATAAGGGAGCTTACACCGGCGAAGTTTCAGCAGCAATGCTTAAAAGTGTTGGTGTAACCACAGTGATTTTGGGACATAGTGAGCGCAGGGCTTATTTCAATGAAAATGGGGAAATCCTGGCCAAGAAAGTAAATGCCGCTATAGATAATGAAATGACGGTAATTTTCTGTTTCGGTGAAGAGCTTGAAGATAGAAAGAGTGGAAAGCATTTTGACCTGGTAGAGACTCAGTTAAGAGAGGCGCTTTTTAATCTTCCGCAGAGTGCTTGGAAGAATATTATCCTGGCCTATGAACCGGTTTGGGCAATTGGAACAGGAGAAACCGCCAGCCCGGAGCAGGCTCAGGAAATGCATAAGCATATTAGAAACCTGCTTGAGAAAAATGTTGGAAAGGAAGTAGCTTCAAATACCTCTATTCTTTATGGGGGAAGTGTGAAACCGAATAATGCGAAAGAGATTTTTGCGAAGGAAGATGTAGACGGTGGTCTTATTGGAGGAGCAAGCCTTAACGCAGTAGATTTTGTTCAGATTGTAAATTCATTCTAATAATGGCAGGGAATTATCTTGAATTTCATTTTAATATAGAGCCGGTTCAGCCCGCTTCTGAAATTCTGATTGCCGAACTTGGATACCTCGGCTTTGAAAGTTTTGTGGAAAACGAAGATGGTATTACAGCTTATATCCCTGAAGAAGAATATGAAGAGGACATCCTGGCAGGAGTACATATACTGCAGTCTGAAGATTTCAAGATCACCTATGATCTAAAGGAGATCGAAAGGGTGAACTGGAATGAAGAATGGGAAAAGAACTTTTCACCGATCCTTGTAGAGGATATTTGTAGCGTAAGAGCGCCATTTCATGAAAAGCCAGATACAGAATTCGATATTGTTATAGAGCCTAAAATGTCATTTGGGACTGGACATCATGCGACCACTCATATGATGATTCAGCATATCCTTAAAAATGAATGGACAGAAAAGTCTGTCCTGGATATGGGATGTGGTACCGGTGTACTGGCCATTCTTACTGCGATGAAAGGGGCTAAAACCATTGATGCCATTGATATCGATAACTGGTGTTATTTGAATACTCTGGAAAATATCAGCACGAATGATTGTGAGCATATTAATGTGGAAGAGGGCGGAGCAGAGCTGCTCGAAGGGCGTGAATATGATGTGATCCTTGCTAACATTAACCGTAATATTCTACTTCGGGATTTGCCGGTTTATGGTAACAGCCTGAAGGCCGAAGGAGATCTGTACTTGAGTGGTTTCTATAAAGGAGATCTACCTGCTATAAAAAAAGCCTGTGAAAAGATTGGTTTGAAGTATATAGAAAATTTTGAAAAAAATGAATGGATCGCTGCAAAATTTTCACGCTGAAATTTTTATCATTAATTTGTATATTTAGACTTTTTTGAAAGAGAAATGTTTGGAAGATGAGCACGAAAGAAGAATTATTAGAGAAGGTTGAAGTAAAGACCAAAAAGAAAAAACAAAACGAGATTGTATTATATAATGATGATTATAACACTTTTGATCATGTTATAGAAACACTTATTTATGCCTGTGACCATACTCCAGAACAGGCAGAACAATGTTCCATCCTGGTTCATTATAAAGGAAAATGTACGGTAAAAACCGGTTCTTACGAAGATTTAAAGCCCAGATGTTCTAAAATACTAGATGCCGGTTTAAGTGCAGAAATCGTTTAATTTTTAACGTTTTTAAGTATTTTCTTACAATTTAACTTTTGTTACCCTATCAAACCCATAGATTTTACTAAGTTGTTGTCATAAGTACCCCAAACACTTAAACTTACTTATGAAAACAATTAAACTATTTACCTTGTTTATGGCGGTTGCCGTAATTTCTTCTTGTGAAAAAGACCAGGTTTCTGAAATAACTTCAGATAATATGGTGCAGGAGGAACCAGAAATTTCGAATCAGTTACGCCAAAAAGTTTCTGATCTTAATTTCAATTCAAAGCATATTAAAAAGAACAATATGTTATTACCTGATGGAAGCTTTATTGAAAACTATCTAATTGAAGGTGATATTGCCATGTCCCAGGAGCAAATGAATACCATGTCATCTGCTTCAATAACAGATAAGCAGTATCGTACCTACAACCTGGTTAGTACACCCAGAACAGTAAATGTTATTGGGTACACTGGCGGTTCTCAGGCCTTAACCAATAAACAAAGAAATGCTTTAAGCTGGTCTATCGATAATTATAATGCTCTTAATATCGGGATCACTTTTACTCTAACTTTTGGAACCAATTATGGCCCTTATGATATCGTTGTATATCAGAACCCTAACGAACAGGCTGGCGGAGTTGCCGGTTTCCCTAGCAATGGAAATCCTTACAAGTACGTTCAGATCTATTCAGGTATGGAAGCATACAGTACCAATACTAATGAGCATGTAATTACACATGAAATTGGACATTCTGTTGGGCTTCGTCATACCGACTGGTTTAGCAGACAAAGTTGTGGACAGTCTGGTGAAAGTGCAAATCCTGATGGAGCTGTACATATTCCTGGAACCCCAACAGGATATGATTCAACTTCTGTTATGCTTGCCTGTTTTGGAGCCAATGAAGATGGAGAATTTGGATCTAATGATGTTACAGCCCTTAACTACCTATACTAAATAAAATAACCCGGGTACTTATTATAAAGGCGGTAACCCCGCCTTTATTTTTTTATTTACTTTTTTCTGAAAAGGGTTTTTAGTTTTAGAATAATGATTTATATTTGCACCCGCTTTGCAGAATAGTAAAGCTTTATTGATAAGGCCTCGTGGCGCAACTGAATAGCGCATCTGATTACGGCTCAGAAGGTTCCAGGTTTGAATCCTGGCGAGGTCACAACGAAATACTAAATTTGACTATTCAAGTCTATAAAACCTCGCTAAAAGCGGGGTTTTTTGTTTTCTAGTTTACCCAAATTACGTCAAATTACGTCAAAATTATTATCCCTATAGTTATCCCTTCGATTCCCAAAACCGGGAAAATTCTTATAATTTTAAACTTTAACATTTCCCCAAAACCCTTATTGCCACTGGGATTGCTTTGAATTTTGTAAATATTCGTAGAACTTTAGTGTGAAGAAAAAAAACGTTCCGAGGTATAAGTAAGATGAACGTAAAATTTATACTATGAAATATTCTTATTCTGTAAAAACGATTTTGAGAAAGGACAAAACGAAGAAAGATGGTACATGCCCCTTGTATTACCAAATTATTCTAAATTCTGATTTGTTGAGATTGCCAGTAGGAAAATCTTTGAAGCCAACTGATTGGGATTCTAAAAAATCTTATCCAAAGGGGATGAAGCTCAGTAAGCTTAAACGTAACTTAGAAAAGAGAGAACAATCTTTTAAAGACTTTATAACCGACTGTGAATTACAGGATAAGGATATTAGTCTAGAGATGATTAAAAATTTCTATAATGGAAGCGGTACAAAGGATTTTTATGTTCATTTTGAAAAGTTCTGTAAAAAGAAATTTAGAACTATTAAACCGGGAACTCAATATCATTATAAGTAATTAGGTAAGCAACTAAAGAAATATAAAGCTAATCTAAGTGTTAGTGATTTGGATTATGCATTCTTTTCAGATTTTTTCGAGTACTTAAAGGATGAAGGAATTGGCCCAAGTGGAATAGCTACTAGAAGAAAAACCCTAATATGCACTTTAGAGGAATTTATTCGTTTAGACTTGCTAAGCAAAAATTACTGTAAACTTATTCCTAAGCCAAAGGAAAATGTTAGAGAGGAATATTTGGATGTAAAGGAAATTTCACGTTTAAGGAAGCTCGATCTTAATATAGGTTCTATGGAGCCAGGATTAAATTTAACTAGGGATTTATTTCTATTTAGTTGCTATACAGGGTTAAGATATTCCGATGTAATTTCAATTAATAAAGAACAATTTAAAGATAATTATATTGAATTAAGGATGAAAAAAACCAGTAAGAAAATAAAGATTTTCCTTAAAAGTGAAGTGGTTGCTTTGATAATGAAATACAAAAGTTCTTATCGTAAAACGCTTTTTCCTTATCGATCTAATGTTGCGGTTAACAGAGATTTGAAACTTTTGGCAAGATGGTCTAAAATAAATAAAAGAGTAAGCTTTCATACAGGGCGTCATACCTTTGGATCATTATTGGCTAATAATAATGTTCCAGCTTCTCATATTATGAAACTTATGGGGCATGGGAGTATGGATATGACTGGAAGGTATTTGAATAGTGATGATGATACTTTAGAGAAGTCTGTAATGAGCGTAAGCTTTACTGAATAAATTATCTATTTTAGCTTTATGAAATAATGTATAAAGAACATATTAAGAAGCGTTAGCTTTTACTTGTCCCTTCAAAACCGCCAATTTTAGAATTCCGACAGATGTAATAGTTGAACGCTCACGCTACGGCGTGGGCTGTTCCTATTTGTCGGATGAGTGCTTGGCGGTACTTGAAGGGCGTAGGATTCAGTTCCACGCTTTTTTTTAAACATTTATAAAATGAAAAAACTTGTAATATTACTTATTTGTTTAAATTTTTATCAGGGTTTTGGACAATCTTATGAAAATGGCTTAAATAGAGAGGAGGTTGTAGCATTCTCCTTCGACCTTATTGATGAATTCTATCGATATGGAGGTATGACTGAAAAGATTGCTGAGTGGCTAAATATTAGTACAGAGAATGAGTTTAAGAAGATTATTCCAGAATTTACTAATCCAAATAATAGGAACGTCAGAGATAAGATCTTAAGTGGAATTGCTGAAGATTTGTGTATTTACATTGATAACTGTGAGCCAAATCTTTATGCCATAACCAGAAATGTTGATCAAGCTAAATATTGGTCAAATTATATAATCGAAAATTATTTTGAAATTCCCGAAGAAAAAACTGAGAAGATATCTGAAAATAAATTTAGATATATTCAAGGATGGGTACTGGAAAATGAAAATAGTGAACTTCAATTTTTGATAGCTGGAAAAATAGATTCAGATGAATGTTTGTTAAGAATAAGGTATAAGGAGAAGAGTTATATAGCTAAAACCTGTAATGATTATGAAGGTAAAGCGATTTTAGTCAATGAGGATGGTCAAGAGATAAAAATTAATTTTTCTATTCCTGAAATGGTTAGTCCTATGATTGATATTGAGGGAACGTCAAAAAGATTTGACTTTGTCGATGTTTTAGATGAAATTAAACTTGAAGAATCTGATTACCGTCATCTTTTAGAATTTAATGTGCCACGAATAGATAGATTTTAAGAAGATCAATAATTATAGCAGAGATAGAATAAAAAACATACCAAACCTTCAATTTTTAGATTAAAGAGACCGCCGATTGGGCGGTTTTTTGTTTTAACTTTTTTTTAACAGGATTCTGCTGTACAATAAAAGTGTTTACGTGTATTAGGTAGATATAAACTTAATACAAAAAAAGATGAAAAAATTAGATTACAATTCTAAAGAGAGTATCAAAAATTTTAAAATTTTTATTCTGAATCGATCAAATGAGGATAAAAGAAAAAACAAAGAATTTAGAGAGAAATATAAAGAGAAATTTGATCAAGAACTCAAAAGAGAAATCGAAAGTTTGAGGGATTCATTCAAAACGAAACTTTATGAAATTAAAAGAAAGGATGATATTCTAACGCCAAAAGAGATTGAGCGCCAGTTAAAAATTTCTCGTAAAACTTTTGATCGTTGGGCTAATGACGGTCTAAGGACTATGCAAAGAAGTCCGGGCTCATCTATCAGAGTAAAAAGAGAAGAATTGGAAATTTATCTAAATGAGAAAGGCTATGATGGACTATTTTAAATCAAAAGGGGAAATACCAGAATTTTATTTAGATCCATACTGTAACGTAAAATTGATATATGGAAATAAAAATAAAGAAGGTAAGGTTTGGATTATAGAAATCTATAATCATAATCTAACAGAAATTTTAGAGGTAAAAATTAAACAAACTCCAAATGGATGTAAAATATTCCTTGAAGGGAATTTGAGAAAATGGAAATATGGAGGCAAAAATGCAGTTAATGATTTGTCATATTCAGCTTATTGCGAGTGTGTGGAATTGATTTCAAAAAGATTAGGTGTAGATTCGAAATTTATTTACGAATTAGAATTGAATTACATCGAAATTGGAGGTAATATTAAATTGCCAAGTGCATACGACAGATTTATCCCCTGCTTGACAAGCTACCCAGAATTAACAATTGAAAGATGGAGTGCTTCTTCTGTTTATTTTAAAGGCGCAAAGTATCGATTGATTTTTTATGATAAATTGCTTGAGATGAAGGATAGGCGTATAATTTCAGGAAAAGTAGCAGATAGATTGAGAAAGCATCTTTTTATATTAAGATTTGAAATTAAAATAAATGCTAAATCAGGTTATCGGAAGAAAAAAGAGATTCGAACCTTTAAAAGCTTTAAGGATAATTGGAACGATTTAATTGAAGATTGGAAATCTAGCTTTTATAAAGCAAAAATATGCGACCTTTTTTCTGATTCGAAACGTGTCGAAAGAAATGAACTAAATCCACTTGAGACTAAAAACTATCATAATTTTCTTTTTACTAAAAAAGTAGGTGTCGACCGTGCTCTGTATACATTTCAATATTTTTCTAAGAATCGTAAAAGTGAAATGGTTAATTATATTCAAGAGTTACACGAACATTTTACGAAGGGTGATAAATGGCATTTTTATAATAATGTTTTAATTGCAGTTAGTAATAAAAAGGATAGCCTACTTATTAAAAATTATTCTACTTAATAAGGAGAAGACTACTACGATTATTGTACTATAGATATATATATACTTAAAGGCGAATTTCACACGGGATAAAGTAAAAATTAGAATAGGTTTAAACACGGGGATACACGTACTGGTTTGAAAACTGGTTACTTGTATTCTCTTCCACATTTTAATCACTTTCTAATGACTTTAAAAACTTTTGAAACACCTATTGCTGGTAATAACTTAAATAAGGTTTATTACATCTTAATTTTAATTTAATAAGTTCATAGAACATGAGCTATTAATCGTGAATTAAATTGTTAAAAAAAACTTCATTTTTGATTTAATTCTTTTTGAAAGTGTATTGTATAAGTGCTTTCTTTACAGGATATGAAAAAAGCTGACCATATTGTCAACGAATTGGTTGACCAATACTTAATAGATGATAATAATCGTCCTTGGATTATTGGCTTTAGTGGAGGAAAAGATTCAACGGTATTGTTAACCTTAGTCTGGCTGAATCTACTAAAGGTTAAAAAACATTTTGGAGAAGAATTTTTAAAGAGAGAAGTGTGGGTTGTTTGCAATGACACACTAGTTGAAAATCCCATAATTACAAATTATGTTTATGGGGTTTTAGAGAAAATAGAGAAAGCGGCATTAAAGCATTCTTTACCCGTAAAGGTTAGGACTACAAAACCTAGACTAGAGGATTCGTTTTGGGTAAATTTAATAGGAAAGGGTTATCCTGCGCCGAACAATTCATTTAGGTGGTGTACCGAAAGATTGAAAATTAAGCCTACTTCAAGATTTATTGAAGAAACTTTAAAACCAGAAGATGAGGCAATAATATTAGTCGGAACGAGAAAAAGTGAAAGTGCTAGTAGAGCAAAATCTATTAAGAAACATGAAGTTAAGGGTAAAAGGCTTACGAAGCATCCTTTGCAAAAAAATGTATTTGTATATTCTCCTATTAAAAATCTAGAGCTGGAAGAAGTATGGTACATTATCAATTCTTTTCAATCTCCTTGGGGTGCAGATAATTCGGAGTTATTTAGCATTTATTCTGATGCTAGTGCGGATGATTATGAATGTCCCACAATGGTAGCAAATAAATCTCATAAATCTTGCGGACAAAGTAGATTTGGATGTTGGACTTGTACAGTAGTAAATAAAGATAAATCTATTTCAGCCCAAATTGAGAACGGTAATGATTGGTTAATTCCATTGAGAGATCTAAGAAATTGGATTCAAGATGAAAGGAATAAACCTGAAAATAGATCAGATTTTAGGCGTAACGGTAATAAAGCCGCAACTCCGAATGGTGGTGTTGTAAAATTGAAACATAGAGCAGAAATATTAGAAAGAATCTTTTTGGCGCAGAAAGAAATTAATGATTTGGGCCATAAGATTGAACTCATTAATAATCAAGAGTTAATTGCAATTCAAGTTACTTGGTATAGGGATTTGTTTTTTGATTATAAAGTTTCCGATATTTACAATAAAGTCTTTAATAAAACTCTCGATATGAAGGAGCATAATCACGCAATTCAAAAAGAAGAAGAATTGTTGTTATCATCTTGTGGTGGGGACAAGTCTCAATTTAAACTTATTCAAGATCTAATAAAACTCGAAAAATCAAAAGTTATTATGATGAGGAGAAGAGGTCTTATAGAGGATATTGAGAACATTTATAAAAAACATATTTCAGCCTAATGATAATTAAAAGTATCGAGCTCAATAATTTCAGAATTTACAAGGGTGAAAATTCAATTGACCTTTCAGTAAATGAAGAAAATAATATCATTGTAATTAGTGGTAAAAACGGTTTTGGTAAAACCACTTTTCTAATGTCGTTAGTATGGTGTCTTTACGGAAGGCAAATGAGCGACGTTGATGATATTTACAAAAAAGAGATAGAAAGTAGCGGAAATTATCGTCAATATATAAGGAATAGTTTAAATAGGTTAGCAGCCCATGAAGGAGAAACAAAATTTTCCGTTTCTATTACTTTTGGTAATGTAAATATCCCAGATGTAACTTGCAATGAGTTAAAGGTTACAAGAACCTATTATACTGAAGGTAATAAGGATGAAGAAATTGAAGTTTTAATCGATAATCACAAAAGTGAATTAGTTAAAGATGTAACTGAAGAGCATTTTATCCGTGATTTTATAATGCCAAAAGAGATTGCTAAATTTTTCTTCTTTGATGCGGAAAAAATAGTCTCTTTAGCTGAAATTCATACCGCAGAGGAAAGATTAAAACTAAGTAAAGCATATTCTGAAGTTTTAGGAATTAAGCAGTATGAAAATCTAAAAGATGATCTCGGGAACTATTTAACGAAGTTGAAATCTGATACTGCTAATGCAGAAGAAAAAAGAAGACTAAGAGAGTTAAAGGTTGAGACAGAAAATGCTGAAGAGAAAATCATCGAGATAAAGGATGAAATTTCGGAACTAGAAGAGGATAGGCTTGCTTTAAAATTTGATATTAACCAGCTGCAAGAAAAACTTATCAGTAAAGGTAGTTTAATTACAGTCGAGGAGTTAAATGAATTAAAATCTCGTAAAGAGACTTTAGAATCCAATGTTGCAACCTTGAATAGCGATTTAAAAACGCATTACGAGTTTATACCATTTGCTATCGCTGGCAATTTATTGACAAAAGTTTTGGAGCAGGTTATAAAGGAGCGAGAAATTATCCTTCAGAAATTTGACTCAGAAAAAATAGATGGATTAACAGACGATATTATCAATGACCTTATATCGGTGCCTAAGCCTGCTGATTTAGTATTTAATCATAAAGTGCAAGGGTTCTATGTGGAAAATTTAAAAAAGTTGCTTAAAAAGCATTTATCTCATGATTCTAATCAGAATGAAGAATTAGAAATAATTCATAATTTCTCCGAGTCTGAAAAAGCAGAGTTAAATGCATTTGTGAATAATATTAAACTTTCCTTTAAAGAAACCTTTAATAGAATTAATTCCCAGTTTTTAACCGCCAAGAATGAATTAAACGATATTTCTAAGAGAATCAAATTAGCAGAGGAAAAAGCAGAAGATGCTCTGGTTAAAGCCGATCGAGAGAAAAAAGCTCAATTAGAAAAAGAATACGATGAGAAGGTGCGAACAATGGGTGCTCTTTCTGGCGATATTGAGGAGAATAGAAATATCATAAATAATGCTACGAAGGAAATAAAAAGAATTTCCGACAAATTAGAAGTCTCGAAAGATAAGCAAAAGATAAGCCAGGAGGTAGAGAAGTCTATACAATATTTAAAAACTTTTATTGCTGAATTCAAATTAGAGAAAAAGCAATCTTTAGCTAAAAGAATAAAAGAAGGGCTTGATTTATTACTTCATAAGAAAAGTTTTATTGATGACGTTAGCGTTGAAATTTTAGGAGAAAATATTGAGATAAACTTAATTGATTCTAGAGGAAAAGAAATAAATAAAGATTCTCTTTCTAAAGGAGAGCAACAGCTCTACGCTACCGCATTACTTAAAGGACTAGTGGAAGAGTCGAATATTGATTTTCCAGTATTTATAGACTCTCCAATGCAGAAATTTGATGTTGATCACTCTTCAAGTATTGTTAAGCATTTTTATCCTGAGGTTTCAGATCAAGTCATAATTTTTCCTCTCCTGAAAAAAGAAATGTCGGAGGAAGAGTATAATATTTTACTACCTAAAGTGAATAAGGCATATCTAATTCAGAATTATAGTAACGAAAATAGTTCCTTCTTTAATGTAGATCCAGCTTCAGAACTATTCGAAGTTTTTCAAAAAGAAAAAGTAGATGCAATTTAATATAAGTACTGCGCCAGAAACTGAACCATTCGTTAAGGTATTAACAAATCGATTGAGTTTAGGTACTGAAAATCATATATCCAGAATAGCAATAGCTTATTCCATAAGTAAATCTCATGAGTTAAGTTTAGAAAATGATCTGAAACCATTCGGTGGAAAAGAATATAAAGATCAAACTCTATTCGGTAATTATCGAGATTATTATATAGCTTTAATATGTCAAAAGTATTCTCTACATAAGGATGATTCTAATATCAGGAAGTATATCAAAATGCATCTTGATCATGGACTAGAATTGATTAATACTTTTTTTGAAGAGAATTCAAATTTCTCGGGTTTTGAGTTTTTACTCGATAATATAGAATTGGGTATTGAAGAAATGGAAAATGTGGATGATCGATTCGAGTTTTCCAGAAATAATAATTTCTACATTGAGGATAAAGAAGGTTATGCTGATCCAATAAAAATACTCGTAGGAGAAACCGAAGAAGCAGAAAAAATATACTTCACACCTAATAACACTTCTAAATATAATAATTGCCATATTGCCGTCGCCGGTAATTCTGGAACCGGAAAATCTTACTTTTCCAGAAAAATTTTAGAAAGAATTGTTCAGGAAAGTAAGGGTAAAGTTAATTTTCTTTACCTGGATTTTAAGGGTTTAAATGAGAGTGATAAAGACAATGATGACTTTAAAAGTTTTTTTAATGTTACTAATGCAGAATTAATTGATACACCTCAAAAATCTTTTCCTGTTAATCCCTTGTCCTTTATTGATAATGTTAATGAAAAGAATAAGATTGTAGGTATTGGACGTTTTGTTGATATAATTTCAAAATATGCTAATCTTGGAAACGTTCAGAAACAAAATTTAAAGGATGCTACTATATCCTCATTTGAGAACCATAAGGATGGTTCTTATCCAACGATCAAAGAAATTCTGGAGAATGTATATGAGATAGCTGGAGATAAGCCTTCAAGTCTTACTCAAATATTAATAGGTCTTACCGAAATTGAATTATTCGATAATGAGAAGAAGGGAGATTTTATCAATAATAATTATTATTTCAGTCTTTCAGGTGAATTAAGTAAAGAGGTTAGATTTACTGCTACTTTTCTTGTAATATATTATCTCTATAACACTTTCATGAATATGGATAAAGTTGCTATAGAGAAAGATCATAGCGCCCTTAGATATGTTCTGCTAATTGATGAAGCTCATAATGTATTTAAGGAGAAAAAATCTCAGGAAATTCTTGAAAAACTTTTAAGAGAAATTAGGTCACAAGGTGTGGCTGTTATGCTTGTTTCTCAAGGAATTGAAGAGTTCAATCAACCTGAATTTGATTTTTCTTCTATGTGCCAGTCAGCCTTTCTAATGTCTATAAAAGATGGAAATAACTGGAAAGCTATAAGCAAATTTTTAGGTGCAGGAGAAAAACAGAGAACCAAGGTTAATCGATCTATGGAAGAGATAAAACCTAGACAATCTATTTCCAATATTGATGAATTCGAATTTGGAAAAATTTTTAATACTAAGTAAAAGTAATGTTTGGACATTTTAAGTATACTGAAAAACAAAGGGAAATAATTGATCGATGTAAGAAGAAAAATAATCCAGAATTTCAGAAATGGTTCTTTCACAATTTATGGTTCCCTATTGGAATAATAATTCTTTCGGCTTTTTTCATATTGGTTTTTAGAAATGCTCAAGAGTTCAAAAATCATCTAATTGGTGGGAGTATATCTCTATTAGGAATAAATATTCTTTTTGCAATGTCCAGCTATTTAATAAGAAAGAAAGAGTATAAGAATGATAATTTAAAGGAAGATGCTATTAATTTGTTTCAAAAGTTAAGTGATTACAAGATCACATTAATATTGATAGGTACAGTATTATATTTTCTTCCTGCATTTTATAAGCCAGATAATTTATTTCAATTAATTCTAATTTTAATTATAGGTCTAATTGTGTTGGGTATTTCTATTCGAGTAGGTTCTCATATTTTCATTATTAGGGATGAAATGTATCAAAAGGCTTACGAATTAGAAACTTATGATGATTACATAAGAAAAGATGGCGGAAAAAAACATGGTAAAGGTTGGAACTAATGAGTGAGAATATAAAGGCAATTCCGGTTAGGCAGAATAAACAAGATTTTTTGATAGGTGTATATTCTATCGAGAACATTTTTAAATTCACTCGTTATACTAAAAGGTTGATTGTAGGATATGATGAAGAAGAAAACCCGATTTATAATCGAGAAATTCAAAGAAATATTGAAAATTCGAGAGTCCAAAAAATTGCGGATTTTTTAATCCATGATCCGGACGCAACGTTTCCTACCAATATTGTGCTTCATATACCAAGAGAGGTTATAGAAAATTATGAAGTTCATAATGATCGTCAAGTTGAAATTGAATTGGAATCCAGAGTTTTTCAGGAATTAGATAAAAAAGATGGTAATATTTTTATTACTATAATTGATGGTCAACACAGAATTCGTGGTATTGAAGTAGCTATTGCGAGATTAGAAGAAGAAATCAATACATTAATTAGAACTCTGAGAAAAAATCATTCCGACGATTTGGAAGCTCAATTAAAAAAGTATCAAAATCGTTTAGAAGATTTAAGAGAGATAGAATTGGTAGTTACTTTTTTCATTGATAAAACATTAGAATATCAGGCCATGATATTTTCTACTATCAACAGAACACAAAAAAGAGTTTCCCAGAATTTAGTTTATAGCTTATTTGGCTTAGACACCACAGATACACCTCAGAAAACTGCTCTTCAAGTTGTTTTAAGTTTAAATGGACATAGTAAGTCACCTTTTTATAAGCGAATTAAACTTTACGGTGAAAGTTATCGGGGAAGAGAAAATCCTCCTTTAACTCAAGCCGCAATGGTTAAGTCTATAGTTTCTCGTATATCAGAAAATTTAAGAGAATCAGAAAATGATAGATATAAGGAAAGAAAAAAACTTCTAAACAGATCATCGGGTTCTAAAAAGTTTTTACCGTTTAGGAATTACTATGCTACGGATAATGATTTTTTTATTTCAGATATTTTATTCTACTATTTTTATGAAATTAGAAAGGTATTTATCTTCAAAGAAACTAATGATGAGGAGTTGTCATATTGGGATTTCGAAAAAAAGGTACCAAAGAATATTTTACAAACTTCAGTGGGTTATGATGCATTAATGAATATTCTAGATGATATCTTGATGGAATTTCCCATAAAACATCCTATTGATTATGGTTTCGCTGATGATATTTTTTATGGTAAATTCTTATTTAAACTATCGAATCTAAACATTAGTGATATTAATAGATACTCGTTTAATCAAAGGGGTAAGAAATATTTTTATCTAGATATGCATTTGGCGATTTGGCCGCCAAAGACCTTAGACGATGACAGGGTGTTAGCTCTAAAAGAGTTAGAAGCAAATGATTAAAAATTATCCCTATAATTATCCCTCTGGTAACTAAAATTGTTTGTGAACTATCGAAAAGTGTGGATAATAGCTTTTTAAGTAACGACCCTGGCGAGGTCACAAAGTGAACCCTAATTAACTATTGAATTGTTAGTTAGGGTTTTTTATTATGTAATTTTTCCAACCTTTCCGGAGCTAAGGCTAAGGAACTTTATCTCGCAATGCAATTTTTTCTTAAATTCCATCCAAACGTTTTTGCAACACTTAATTTATAGTCTCGTCTATAAAGCAAAGTCTGGAATATGAGATCAAAATACATTATATTTCTTGCCCTATTTTTAAGTCTTCAGGTGTTCGGGCAGAAACCATGTTTTTCCAATGCACAGGTTTTAAATGACCTTCAAAATTTGAATGAGACGCTTAAGGAAGCGCATTACAATCTTTATGCCTACACTTCTGAAGATGAATTTTCAAACCAATATGAAAAGCTGAGATCTTCTGTAGTCAAAGATAGTTTTAGCCTTCTGGAAACAATAAATCTCTATCAGCAGCTCACTTCTGCAGCAAATAATGGACATACCTGGATAGATTTTCCGGCGCAATCCTATATAGAGTTTGCGCAAAATGGGGGACAGGTCTTTCCCCTGGAGATCGCCTTTGAAGACGATAAGGCCCTGGTAAGAAAAAACTGGTCTGGGATAGACTCCATTGTTCATGGTGCAGAAGTTTTGAGCATTAATGGTAAATCCATTTCCGGAATTAAAAGAAAAATGTATCTCCAGGTTTCTGCGGAAAGGCCTTATTTTAAGGATGCAAAGATTGAATTATTTGCTTTTCCGCGTTATTACTGGCAGGTTTACGGGCAACAAGACGTTTTCGAAGTGGAAATAAGCTCTAAGGGAGAAAACAGAATATACAGGCTACCGGCAATTAAGGCAATGGAGGAATTCGAGTACAGGAGGGTGGATATTTTAAATTCGCAGAGAAAACTAATATTTTTAGGCCGAACCGCGTATTTAAACCCAGGCGGATTTAGCGGTGAAGAAGAGAAGTTTCAAAAATTTATAGATTCTTCATTTGTCGAGATCAATAAAATAAAAAGCAGGAACCTTATTATCGACCTAAGAAACAATCCTGGTGGGGATGATGCACTTAGTGATTACCTGGTTTCATATATAGCCGATAAAAATTTTAAGTGGAATTCAGAATTTTCCCTGAAGACGAGTGAGGTCTTGAAAGATCATGTCCGCAAAAGTTATGATACTACCCAGGGCTTCTGGAAAAGTATTCTTGATCATAAAAACGGTGAAATCTACACATACGATTTTGAAGAAAAACAACCTCAGCCTTTAGGTAGAAGATTTTTCGGAAAGGTCTATGTTTTGGTAAACCGGCATTCCTATTCCCAATCTGCAGTTACAGCGGCCCAGATCCAGGATTATGGTTTCGGAACTATTGTAGGAGAGGAAACCGGAGAATATCCTTCATTGTATGCTTCCATTTTTCAGTATACGTTACCCGAAACCGGCATCGTTGTGAATATTTCAAAAGGATATATTGTTCGGGTGAACGGCAGTAGAAAAGCAGAAGGAGTTATACCTGATATCAAAATAAAAGATCATCTTTTGGATGAAAATGATGAAATTCTGGAAGGCCTTCATGAGATTATAGATGGTAAATCATAATTCCGAATTCCAACAATTGATATTTATAGAAAAATATCTCAATAAAGTCAAATTTCAACCATCCTTGAAATGACCTTAATTCGGTTTCTTCTAATACCTTAAACTATGAAACATACGTTAATCATTGCCCTGTTTTTTGGATGCCTTTTAAAATTTTCTGCCCAGCCAGGTTCTACCACTCAACAGTTTAAACAGGTGTGCGAATCTTACCAGAAAATCTATGGGTTTTCAGGCAATGTTAAAGTTGTTTTGAATAATGAAGATATTTACGAGGATAGCTTTGGACTGGCGAACCGAAGTTTTGGCATTCCAAATACTGCTGAAACCAGATTTTCAATTAATTCTATTTCAAAGACCTTCACCGCAACCGCGATCCTCAGGCTGGCTCAGGATTCTAGGTTAGAGCTCCATAAGCCTATTGCTCTATACCTGCCAAATTAAATGCCAGTTGGAAAGACAAAGTGACCATTCATCATTTATTAACCCATAGCTCGGGGCTTCCCAGGGAGTCTGGAATACAGGCTCATCATGAAAAGACATTTGCACAGCAATTAAAAATGATTGAAACAATTGACTTGATGTTCGAGCCTGGGAAGCGGTACGAATACTCTAACCCAGGATTTATTCTCCTTGGCGCAATTATAGAAGAGGTGAGCGGGCAAAGTTATAAAGCATATCTTAAAGAGAATATTCTGGAACCTTTACAGCTGGTAAATATTGGCTATTATGACGGGCAGAATGTTATTGAAAATCAGGCGGTACCCTATAGACTTAGTTCGAAAGGTCTTGAATCTGCTCAAAGGAGTAAGCATTTGGGAGACAATGCCGGAGGCGGTTTATATTCTAATCCCAATGATCTGTACAGGTATATCAGAGGAATAGAAAATGAGATCATTCTTGATGGAAAGTATTCTGAACTTCTGTTTCAGCCACATATTCAAAGCGGGGAAACCGATGCCGAAGGTTATGCCTGGAGCATCAAATCATTTGGGGAAGAGAAAATCTATTTTGCCGCGGGTAGTGGTTATGGAACTAAAAGTGTGATTATTCGGATACCTGATACTGGTGGTTTTATAGGTATTACTTCTAATTGGGGAAATACGCCTATCCTGCAATTATTGAGAGATCTTTACCTGGTCACACAGGGAGAATCTGTAAATTTACCTGCTGAAGCTGAACTTGCCAAACCAGATAACTACAGTCAGAATCTGGGCTGGTACTCTTTTAGTAAAGCAGAACTTAAAAAGCATTTGGGCATAGACCGTTCTCAGCTGAAATTACAGGAATTTGATGGCCGACTTTTTCTTGACGACGAACTCCTTGCCGCTTCAGATGGTTTTTTGAAGTTAACCTATACCAGTGAACTCCGCATAGAATTTGATGGAAATGATATGAT
The DNA here is from genome assembly GCF_022489035.1 of Christiangramia lutea. Taxonomy (GTDB): domain Bacteria; phylum Bacteroidota; class Bacteroidia; order Flavobacteriales; family Flavobacteriaceae; genus Christiangramia; species Christiangramia lutea. The sequence continues at coordinate 134,608 of NZ_JAKVTV010000001.1, read as the reverse complement.
AATCAATATTAATGGAAATGAGATAAAAGGTATTAAAATGTGAAAAAATTAAGGTGTACCTTCCAGCTCTACCACAACTTCGATCTCCACTGCAATGTTGGATGGTAAGGAGCAATGTCCTACGGCGGCCCGGGCATGTTTTCCTTTTTCGCCGAAAACCTCTACCATCAGATCTGAAAAACCATTTATCACTTTGGGCTGATCATAGAAATCTGGAGTGCAATTCACCATGCCTCTAACTTTTACGAACTGCTTGATTCTGCTGAGGTCTCCGGTCGCTGCCTTTAGAGTGCTGATAATATCGATACCGGTTTGCCTGGCTGCTTCATAGCCTTCTTCTATAGAAAGGTCTTTGCCTAATTTACCTTTTACTTCGCTGCCGTCTCCAGCTAAAAATAGAAGATTTCCTGCCTGGCGCCATTTCACATAATTAGCTACAGGTGTGGTCACTTCAGGCAATTCGATACCCAATTTTTCAAGATTTTGTTCCGGTGTCTGAGAAAAGCTAACGAGATGAATACTAAAACAAATTACCAGGCTTAAAAGATATTTCATTTTTAAAATTTTAGTTGAAGACTTAACTTTTTTCGGTCTTTAATAGCTTATATACATTTTCTGCCTGTAAATAATGCCGTTTTTCATGAGCAACCAGAATGTCAAATGCAGTTTCAAGCCTGTATACGATATTTTTATTGGCAGGAGACGATATAACAGCATTCTCCTTTACCTTATCTTCTATCTTTTCTATCTCTTCTTTTAATCTTTTTTGATGTTCCTCAAACCGGTTAAGTATATTCTTGCTGAATTCACTTTTTTTCGGTCTCCAGATAGGGAAGGTTTTAGTTTTCTTCAGGTTATCTGGCTGAACTGATTTTAAGATCATGTTTCCGAAGAAATTAACCACGAAACCAAACCTGGAGATAAAGGGCAGCTGGTAGGTGCCTTTTTTTAGTTTGCTGAAACCAGGGAAATATGTTTCATTTAAAGTAATTAGATGATCAATGTTTTCGGCAATGCTCCATACTTTCGGTGAAGGTTTCCAGTTCAGGTCTTTTTCTGAAAGCATACTGAAAGAGTTTACAAATCTACCGGTTATTTTATCGATCTCTTCGGTCCATTTATTCATCGAAGTAATTGTCGGGTGAAAACTAAAGATAAAAAAAAACAGCCTTATTTCTAAGACTGCTTTTTTTGGAATTATGTGGTAAGTAATATTAGAAAATATAACGTAAACCAACTTGGGCCTGCCATCTTGAATCAAGACTGAAATCATTGGTAAAAGTCCTGGTCTGGTCTCCAAAAGTGTATACCGGTGTATTGTCTTCACCTACATTCACCCCAATTGGCTGATCATTTACAGGCAGTTCAATTACACCCCAATCTGAGTTCAATAGATTTCCGAAGTTAAGTATATCTAAACTTAACTGGATAGTATTCGTTTTTTCTCCCACTTTGAAGTTATAGTCCTGAAGAATTTTTACATCCCAACGACCTCTCCATGGACTAAGAATTCCGTATTTTTCAGCATAATCCCCGCGGTTTTCGTTAAGATAATCATCTTGCTGAATGAACTGTTCCAGAGATTGTCTCTGAGTTTCCTGTTCCTCAGGCGTTCCTGTGAAAGTATATTGCTGAAGTTCTTCCTGGGTAGGGATATAAATAAGGTCATTTAGTCCAGAACCGTCATTGTTGATATCCCCAGAATAAGTATAAGAGAATCTTCCTCCCTGAGCATACTCATAGAATGCTCCAATAGAGGTTCTCCATCTGTTATCTTTTCCGTAGTTGAATTCCTTGTTTAACTGACCAACGATTCTGTGCTTGTCACCATATCTGGATGGAGTGCTAACCGCTTCGTTAGTATTTCCAAGTACTGGATTACGATCATAAGCATCACTGGAAATTTCAGCTTCGATGGAGCTGGCATCTTCAGCTTTCAGGTAATTGTAAGCAATACTGGCGTAAAAATTATTTTCAAAACTTTTAGCAAGTTTCGTAGACCAGTTGAATGAATATCCTACGTCAGTATTTGTGAATACATAAGCGTTGGTGATACCACCAAATTCGTTAACTGCTCTGTCGCTGTCAAGGTAAACTGGTCTATTGTCTACACCGTTAAGATTTCCAGTTGGATTAGCAAGACCATAATTTCTTACCATTTGCGCATTAAGATCCTTTGTGTAAATGAAATCTGTAGTAGCCACAAGACCATTTTCAAATCTATAATCTGCTCCTAAACTGTTTCTCCAAACCTGTGGGAACTGGAAGTCTGGTGCAGTAGTCTGGTAGAAATAGAATGCCGGGTTGGCAACCTGGTTCCCAATCCAAACGAATGGAAGTCTACCTGTAAAGATCCCTGTACCTCCACGAACCTGCAACTTGTTATTTCCAAAAACATCCCAGTTGAAACCAAGTCTTGGAGACCAAAGTAGGTCTTTAGAAGGAAGGTCTAAACTGCTAAGGTTGGTTGGGTCGCCGTTTTCATCAAAATAAGTGATCCCTGGCTGGTAATCTCCATCAGGGAAAGTTCCTCCAGCAAGTCTGTCGATATTCTCCTGGATCTTTTCCTGAGTGTCAAAATATAACGGTTTGTCAACCCGAAGACCATAAGTGAAGGTGAAGTCATCAGTGATCTTCCATCTATCCTGAGCATAAAATGCAAGCTGACCAACATTGGTCTCGGCAAGTGCCCAGCTGCCGTTCTCATTATTCATGTCGAATACGTTTTGAGCATTCGTTAATGATTCAGCAATAAGCCCGTTTTCTATAGCCTCCTGGAAACTTCCACCTGGATTTGCAGGATTGGTTCTTACACTTGCAAAATCTGGCGCAAAAAAACCAACTCCGCCATTTTCATTGAAATAGGTATAAGCTCCAAGGTTAAAAGAGTTATCGAATTCGAATTTTTCAAAGCTACCTCCAAATGTAAAGGTATGATTCCCAGATACCAGGTTTAGGTTATTGGTGATCTGGTAAACATTCTGTTCTAACCTGTTATTGATCGAGAATGGCTCGTGCCCAACAATAATATAACGAGTCCCGTCTTCCTGTATGCTCATTGCAGGGGCAGGAGTAGAAAAAGGATCACGGCTGTCATCGAAGAAAGTGTAACCTGCCTGGAATTTATTCGATATGTTGTTTCCAAAATTAGAGTTAAGTTCAACTAACCACGAGTCGATCTTATTGTTGATGGTATAACCAGAGTTTCTGAACTGAAGCGTAGTAAAGTCTGGTCCTCTTCTTCCACCAGCTTCCGGGTGAGCAGGAAGATCTCTGGATGCATCCATGAAGTTATAGATGAACGCCAAACGATGATCCTGGTTGATGTTCCAGTCAAGTTTTAAAATACCTTTTGTGGAAGCAGTTTCATGTGTAAAACCTTCATAAGGTCCTGTCTCATATCCTAAGTTAGCCAGTTCTGTTCTCACATAATCAAGGTCTTCAGCAGAAACTCTTGAAACATTAGCTCCCGTTAATCCAGGTCTTCCGGCAACAAAGTTAGATCCAAGGTCTTCACGGTCGTCTTTTTCAAAATTGGCAAATATGAATAGTTTGTCTTTTACAATTGGAGCTCCTATGCTGAATCCGTATTGCGCCTGCTTAAGGTCTGGTACGATTATATCATCACCACCCACTTTATCACCTGTCATTTCTTCGTTTCTGTAGAATCCGTAGACGGTACCTTCAATTTCATTACTACCACTTTTAGTAACTGCATTTACAGAAGCTCCAGTAAAACCAGCCTGGGTAACATCGTAAGGAGCAGTAGAAACCTGTATTTGGTCTATCGCGTCTAGCGAAATTGGCTGCGCATTGGTTTGACCTCCAGGAGTAGCTGCATCCAACCCGAATGGGTTATTGAAGATAGATCCATCAAGGCTAAAGTTGTTGAATTGGTCATTTCTTCCTCCAAAAGACCCATTACTTGAAGCAGTAGGTTCTAATCGATAAAAATCTGAAGCAGACCTGGAAATAGTTGGAAGAGATTTTAATTCTCTCCTTCCAATATTGGTTTCGGCACCAGTACGATCACTGTTAATGATCTGGTTTCTGGTAGCATTGATAACCACTGCATCGAGTTGAGTAGCATCAGATACCATCTCCACTTCCACATTGAAAGTTTGTCCAAGATTAAGATTAATACCTTCAATTACTGAAGTTTTAAATCCTACGTAACTAACAGAAATCTTGTATGGACCACCAACCCTAAGATTTAAAAGGTTGAATCCTCCATCAAAATTAGTAACAGCTCCGTATGTAGTTCCTGTTGGGGTATGCACTGCGGTAACATTAGCTCCGGGAAGAGGGGTGCTGCCCTCATAAAAAACATCTCCACTAATCTCTGCTGTCGTTACCTGAGCAGTAGCGGTTAATCCTGTAAGTAATGCTACTGTAAATAGCAGTAATAATCTTTTCATGTTTGATTTGTGTTGTGTTAAGTTAATCTTAAATTTCTGCAAAAGTACTATTTCCTATTTAAGTGTAATATTAAATTTTTGAGTTATTAGTTTCAATTTTTAAAACATAAATTAATGAAATACAGGTTTTTAGAATTTATTTAAAAAGTTATTTTTTTGTATAGATTTAATTCAACAAAAAAACCCTGCTGAAAATAGCAGGGTTCATCTGGAGAAGTATGAAAAAAATGCTTTAAAATGATTTCTCTGAATACAGGTTTTGGTTTTTAATTTTCTTCACATTCTTCAACGATTTAGGAATAAAGTTTGGGGGAATACCTAAATGTAACATATGCTCCTTTATATTTCTTTTTACACAATCTTCCATTTCTCCTAAGTTCACCCTATAGCAGGATTTTCTGATATATGTATTACCAGATCCAAAAATTTTTGAGGTGATATCAAGGTATATTTTTGCACCATCGATCCTGCTAGATAAATAATAATTGAATTTGATATCCCTAATATTCTGAAGAGGTTTTCCTTGCTGTTTCGGAAGATAGACGTCTTCTCCCAGTTTTTTATAACTCATAGCCTTAAATTTAGTGGTTAAGCAATTAAATATACCCTGAAATGAGTTTTGGGATTAACTCAAATGATTTTTACATGAATGCAAAACGTTGATTAATAAAAGTTTATGATATTTTAGGGTTTTGAATTATTCCTAATTACGGTGTGGAATATTACCTTTCTTATCCGTTTAATATCTTTAAAAGAAAAATATGAGCTTCAACAAGTTATTTCAGTTTCTAAGAAACCTCAATAAGAATAACCATAAAGAGTGGATGGACGAGCACAGAAAACAATACCACGAGGTGAGGGATTTTTATATTAAGTGGCTGAATGAAATGGATATAAAACTGGCAGCTGTAGATCCAGATTATTCCCCAACTACCGGGAAACAGGCTATAAACCGCATCAATAATAATTTACTGTTTCATCCTGATAAACCCATTTACAAAGATCATTTCGGTGCAGGCCTGGATAAGGAAAAGGGCAAAGGTGACTTTTACATTCATATTGGTATCAATGGTAGTTTTGTAGCCGGAGGATTCTATAAACCGAAAAAGCAGATTCTGGACAGTATTAGGGCGGCAATAGATTATAATGGAAATGAATTTAAAAAGATTCTGAGAGAAAAGTCTTTTAAGGAAACCTTTGGGGGACTCATGGAAGAAGAAAAATTAAAGACTGCCCCTAAAGGATATTCTCAAGACCATGAGCACATAGATCTTCTTAGAAATAAAAGCTTTGCGGTGATGCATGAACTTACCCAAAAAGAGATCATGGAAGATGATTTTCAGGAAAAGCTGGTTGATATTTATAAAAAAATGTTACCATTCAGAAATTATCTGAATCACGCGATAACTGTTTAAAATAAAAACATGGAATTAGAATCATTCATAAGGGACGTACAGGATTTTCCAAAGAAAGGTGTTAGTTATAAGGATATAACTCCACTTTTGCTTGATCCAAAAGCGATGCAACTTGCGGTGGGAATGTTTATAGATAACTTGCCACACACGAATATTGATAAGGTCGTAGGTATAGAGTCAAGAGGATTTTTCTTTGCCACTCTTCTGGCTGATAAGCTTAATGCGGGATTTATTCCGGTTCGTAAACCCGGAAAATTACCCCATAGGACCCACTCTGAGAATTATGAACTGGAATATGGAAGCGATACACTGGAAATACACGAAGATGCTATTAAAAAAGGAGAAAAGATTTTGCTTCACGATGATGTACTGGCCACAGGGGGTACTGCTGCAGCTACCTGTAAGCTGATAGAAAAATGCGGAGGAGAAATTGTGCAATGTAATTTTCTCGTGGAGCTAGGTTTTCTTAAAGGGGCCGATAGGATTTCAAAATACGATGTGTCGTCCTTAATAAAGTATTCCTAATCCAGCGAATTTTTGGTAACCCAAAGTTTCCAGCCTATAAGAGCCATTTGAATTTTGCTGGCTTTTCGTAGATCCAATTTCTGTTTAGAATAACTCGGTAAAAACTTCTTATTCAACTTGGATAAAAATTTAAAAAATTTCTTTTTCATGGTTGGTTGATTTAAACCAAAGATAAAGAAAGTATCAAAAAACCTGTCAACTATAAGATTGACAGGTTTTTTAATGGCATTCAAATTTTTTATTATTCCGAGGCTGAAATTGTAAGTCCACCCCCTGGTCTTAAGCCTACAAGAATATCTGGTATCCCATTCTCGTTGTTATATTGGGAATTAACCATGCTTTTACTATTATAAAACCTCACATTAATGTTGGTTATAATGCCATCTTCATTTCTTTTGATGTCCTTAAGTTCAAGGGTATATTGGGTTTTGGCTTTAACCTCATTCTTTAGTGCTTCGATCTGTTCTGGAGTAAAAGAATTTTTAATCTGAAAAATCGCTGCTTTGCTTTCTCCCGAGAATTCCTTGGTCTTTATTATAATCACTCCATTCTTAGCTTTATTTCCATATTCCTTGATCGCCATTCCACCCTTAAGAACATTTATAGAAGCAATTTCTTCAGGCTCGATTAGTTGGATATAATCTTTAGTTTGGATCTCTTCGTCAACCACGTAAATAGGCTCTGCTTCCTGTGTATTAATACTTATCTTATTTGAGTCATTGGAAATTCTACGAACCCTGACCTTATTTTTGTTCTTACCATTCTTTTTACCATCTGTTTTGAATTCATACACAATATTTTTATCTGAATTCCATTTCGGGCTCGAACTCCTTACTACATAGTGATTATTCATTGCGGGGGAGACTCTGACCTGGGCGTGATTTCCTCCCTGGAATATCCTTTGTTGCCGAGGAGCACTAGTAGAAGAATTAAGCCTTACATAATTTGGTTTTCCATATTCATCTACCATGATATATCTTCCTGAGAACTCGGTCCTTCCCTCAGCTTCGTCCATAACCTTATCAAAATTCCTGATTATATCTGCCTTCGGAATAATGATAGCACCATTTTCAGCATTATCACCATACTGGGAGACCGCTTTTTCACCGGTTAGTATCTTTGGTCTACTTTCCAAAGCGATGTATTTTCCTTTTAATTTTCTAGCCTTATAGCTTTTTCCATTTAGAACGTAGAGCAGATCCTTACCTAAGTTGGCTGAAGGATTTTCAGATCTTGGAGATTTTCTAAGGATCCAGTTTTCCTGAGGAGCTTCTTTAATTTCTATATTAACTTCTTCATTTGTTGCAAGCTCGTCATCGAGTTCGATTACTTCCTCAATTTCTAATTCCTCAACCCTTTCAGGAGCAGGCGCTTCTTTGATGTTTTTGGTCTCCTTGGTCTCAACTACCTGTGCTTCGGTTCTAACATTAAAAAGTAGCATGAAAGCAAGGATTAGGGGCATAACCAGGCCTAACTTCCATGCCGGACTTTGTGTTGATGATTTTTTGTTTAACATAAGAATTCGTTTTTTGATAAATGATTTATAAAAATGATTAGTGAGTGCCGGAGTAAAATCGGCTATTGAAACTTGTACCAGCGCATGCTGGTATTGCTTTAAATCGGCATTATTGTTAACCGTTTCGCGGTCTGCTATGAATTCCAGGTTCTGTTCAATAGCTTTTTTATAAAGCCATACTAAGGGGTTGAACCATATAATGCAAGTTGCTAAGTTCACAAATAAAATATCTGCTGAATGAAACTGCCTGGCATGAACTTTCTCATGTTCAAGAATTAGTTCCAGGTCCTTAATTGAATGTTTTTCCGGATTAAAGACCACGTAATTAAAAAACGAAAACGGTAATTTAGTATCTGAAGTTTTTAAATAATTAATGCCAGCTTTATTTTCAAACTTATGCGATAAAATTATTTTGAGAACAGAGCCAAATTGAAGGAAAAGTCTAAGTAGAAAAAAAACTGTAATTACCATATAAGTAATTCCGCCAATTTGCCACCAGTCAATCGTATTTTCCACAGGTATTTGATTGCTCACCCCAGTTTCTGTGATAAAATTATAGTTACTAGGGCTGGCCTCGATATAGACTTTCTTAGTAAAATAGATTAAAGGGAGTATCGCTGAAAAAAGCAATCCTGATAAAAGGAATTTTCTATTTAACTGAAAAGAAGTTTCTCTTTTTAGCAGTAAAACATAACTCAGATAAAAGATCGAGAGCAGGGCAGAGGCTTTAAAAAAATATATGAGCAAGCTTTCCATTATTTTTTTCCTTTTTCGATAATATCCAGTATCTCCCTTAGTTCATCTGCACTTATCTTTTCTTCCTTGGCGAAATAGGAGACTACATTTTTAAAAGAATTATCAAAGAATCTTTTAGTGGCCATATTCATGAATTGCTTCCGGTATTTCTCTTTGCTTACCAGCGGAAAATATTGATGTGTATTTCCGAAAGCTTTATGGGATACATAACCTTTCTCTTCGAGATTTCTTATGATCGTGGAAACTGTGTTGTAATGTAGCTTTTGATCCTTTAATTCTGGCAGAACCTCCTTCACGAAGGCTTTTTCGAGCTCCCAAAGGACTCGCATGATCTCCTCTTCTTTATTGGTAAGTTTTTCCATGGAAATATACTTTCTGTCTAATTATTTTCAAATATAACGAAAAAAATAGTTGATAAACTATAAAAGTAGTTGTTTTTTAATCTCGCTGATTTTTAAGGCATTTCTTCTATCTTCGCCAAAATTTGTTTTATGAGCATTGTTTATCTACTCGTTGGCTTTGTGTTGCTGGTAATAGGAGGGGAGTTCCTGGTGAGGTCATCAGTAGCTTTATCCTTGAAATTGAACATTTCCAGGATGGTGATTGGATTGACCGTAGTATCATTTGCTACCTCGGCGCCAGAATTACTGGTTAGTCTTCAGGCAGCTATTGATGGATTCTCAGATATTTCCTTGGGGAATGTGATTGGTTCTAATATCGCGAATATAGGTTTGGTGCTTGGCATAACGGCCATGGTTTCGCCACTTATGGTAGATCGTGACTTTTACCGAATTAACTGGCCCATAATGATGGTGTTTTCCATTGTTCTTTATTTTTTCCTTTTAAGTAATAATACACTCACAAGGATTGAAGGCGGTGCTTTGCTTTTAGGATTGGTGGTCTATCTATTTATTTTAATTAAACGTTCCAGAAGGAAAGATAATGTAATCGCAGAGGAAGTGGATGAATCACTTCGGGAAGTTACCGGTTTTAAAATGTCCATATGGTTAATAATTGGGATCTTTGCGCTTTGGGGAGGTTCTGAGCTTTTAGTTAAAGGTGCGGTAGATCTTGCTACCCAACTAGGTATTAGTGAGCGGGTGGTTTCTGTTACTGTAATTGCGGTTGGGACAAGTGTTCCTGAACTTGCAGCTTCATTGATCGCGGCAATAAAAAAGGAAAAGGCAATATCTTTAGGAAATCTTATAGGATCTAATATTTTCAATATCGCCTCGGTTCTAGGTCTTACAGCGTTAATAAAGCCTGTGGTAGTTCAATCCTCTAAAATACTTAGCAACGATATGTTTTGGATGCTGGGTATGGCCTTTATTTTGTTACCAATGTTGCTTATCCCAAAATATTCTGAGATGGGACGCAAAGAAGGCTTTGTTTTACTGGCGGGTTATTCAGTCTTTATCTTACTGGCTTTTATATAATCTTAAAAATTAAAGCTTTTTATCGACGGCCCTTAATTTTAATATCATCTTAGGTTTAAATATAAGCTCACACCGAACAAGATTCCACTGTTTAAATAAATTTTTTCCGGTAACCTTAATATTATCTGACTTTGATATAGATCTCTGGCCCTTCAGCTGGTATAATCCCTGAGTTGATTTATCGAAGCCTGTTATATGGTTTAGCTTCCAACCTTAAACTCAGATTACCCATTAGTAGATTTTATATAAAGGTAAAGCTGAAGAGGATTTTTTGGTTAAATATTAATTTAATCTTAAACCCCTTTATAAATAGGGGTGTGAAATTATAAAAAGGAGTTAAATTTTGAGGATACCCCTTTTAAATAGGGGTAAAATAAAATTTTAGCAATTTTTAAGCTTTAAATTTTCAAATTTTCAATGTAGAAATCCTATATTCGCACCTTCAAGCCGTCTAACTATTTGATCGACGGCTTTCTATTATTTTTTAGAAGAGTGATTAAGACGAAAACACAACTTAAATATTATATATGTCAACTTTAAGATTTCAAGCTTTAAAAGAAACTTTAAACCGAAAAGCTGTCAAGGTAGATGAACCTGCAAGAAGGTCTGAGATCTTCTCCAGTAATGTATTCAACGAGACTGTAATGAGACAGTTTCTAACGAAAGAAGCTTATGAAAATGTGACCGAAGCTATGCGTACGGGTAAGAAAATAGACCGAAACGTAGCCGATCATATTTCTACCGGAATGAAAGAATGGGCGATCTCTAAAGGAGTTACCCACTATACGCACTGGTTTCAGCCTCTAACTGGTGCTACTGCTGAAAAGCACGATTCATTCTTTGAGCCTCTCGGAGAAGGTCTTGCTATTGAAAAGTTTGGTGGAGGGCAGTTAGTACAACAGGAGCCTGATGCTTCCAGTTTTCCTAACGGAGGAATTAGAAATACTTTTGAAGCTAGAGGTTATACGGCATGGGATCCTACTTCTCCGGCATTTATCTGGGGAACAACTTTATGCATCCCGACTGTATTCGTAGCCTACACAGGTGAGGCGCTGGATAATAAAACTCCATTGTTAAGAGCGCTTCAGGCAGTTGATAGTGCTGCTACGAACGTTGCAAAATATTTTGATAAAAATGTAAAGAAAGTAAATGCTACTCTGGGATGGGAGCAGGAATATTTTCTTATCGATTCAGCTCTTGTAGCTTCAAGACCTGATATAACTCTTACGGGAAGAACTCTTCTTGGACACTCTCCGGCAAAAGGGCAGCAGTTAGATGATCACTACTTTGGTTCTATTCCTTCAAGAGCAATCGCTTTTATGATGGATCTTGAGATAGAATGTATGAAACTGGGTATTCCGGTTAAAACCCGTCACAACGAGGTTGCTCCTAACCAGTTCGAGCTTGCTCCAATTTTTGAAGAGGCCAACCTTGCAGTAGATCACAATTCATTAATTATGGATGTGATGAAGAAGGTAGGGGAAAGACATAACCTTGCCGTATTAATGCATGAGAAACCTTTCGCTGGTATTAACGGTAGTGGTAAGCATAATAACTGGTCACTTGCTACAGATACCGGTACAAACTTATTATCTCCTGGTTCAACTCCAATGAAGAACCTTCAGTTCCTTACTTTCTTCGTAAACACCATTAAAGCTGTTTACGATCATGAAGAATTATTAAGAGCTGCTATTGCTAGTGCATCGAATGATCACCGTTTAGGTGCTAACGAGGCGCCACCGGCAATACTTTCAGTATTTATAGGTTCCCAGTTGACCAAAGTTCTTGATGAACTTGAAAAAGTGACAAATGGAAAACTTTCTCCACAGGAGAAAACTGAACTTAAATTAAATGTAGTAGGTAAGATCCCGGAAATTCTACTTGATAATACAGACAGAAACCGTACCTCTCCTTTCGCCTTCACAGGAAATAAATTCGAATTCCGTGCGGTTGGTTCACTTGCGAACTGTGCCGGAGCAATGACCGTATTGAATAGTATCGTTGCTAAGCAGCTGAAAGACTTTAAAGTTGAGGTTGATAAGCTTATCAAGGATAAGAAAATGAAGAAGGACGATGCGATCTTTAATGTGCTTAGAGAATACATCAAGAAGTCTAAAAAGATCCGTTTCGAAGGTGATGGATATGGTGAAGCCTGGGAGAAGGAAGCTGAAAAACGTGGATTGAGCAATAACAGAACTACTCCACAGGCTCTTAAAGCTCAGGTAAGCAAACAAACCAAATCTCTTTATAAAGAGCTTGAGGTTATGAACGAGACCGAGATCGAGGCTCGTCATGAAATTGAACTTGAGGAGTATGCAATGAGAATCCAGATCGAAGGTCGTATCCTTGGAGATATTGCCAGAAATCATGTGATCCCAACGGCTATTCGTTACCAGAATATTTTAATTAAGAATGTAACCGGACTTAAGTCTATTTATGGTGATGAATTCGCAAGACATGCGAAGGAGCAATTAGAGATCATTGAAAGTATTTCTGCTCATATTGCCAGCATCAATTCTAACGTGAACGCGATGATCGAGGCGAGAAAAGTAGCTAATAAGATCGAAGATGCTGAGAAGAAAGCATTTGCTTACTGCGATGATGTGAAGCCATTCTTTGAAGAGATAAGGTATCACTGTGATAAACTTGAATTATTGGTAGATGACGAACTTTGGCCATTGACCAAATACAGAGAAATGTTATTTACTAAATAAGTTTCTGTTAAACTGAAAATTAAATAGCCACGCCAAAAGCGTGGCTTTTTTCTTTTAAAACATCTCGATTATTTACCAGAAATATTTAAACTAATTATCTTTGAAACCTCTAATAAAAAGTCATGAGTAAAGAAGTAAGTAAGCGATATTCAGGAAGAGGTGTTTCCGCAGGGAAAGAAGATGTGCATAATGCCATTAAAAATGTAGATAAAGGCCTTTTTCCAAAGGCTTTTTGCAAGATCGTTCCAGATCATCTAACCGGAAGTGAAGATCACTGTCTCATTATGCATGCCGACGGTGCAGGAACCAAATCATCACTGGCTTATATGTACTGGAAAGAGACCGGAGATATTTCGGTTTGGAAGGGAATTGCCCAGGATGCGCTTATTATGAACATAGACGACTTGCTTTGTGTGGGTGCTACAGATAATATTCTGCTTTCTTCAACCATTGGCAGAAATAAAAATCTGATCCCAGGAGAGGTGATCTCTGCAATCATTAACGGTACCGAAGAACTAATCTCTGAACTTAAGGATTTTGGTGTGGAAATTCATTCCACCGGAGGAGAAACTGCCGATGTTGGAGACCTTGTGCGTACGATCATTGTAGATTCTACGGTTACGGCGAGAATGGCTAAAAAAGATGTTATTGATAATGCCAATATTAAACCCGGGAATGTAATTGTTGGACTGGCTTCATTTGGGAAGGCTAGTTACGAAAAGGAATATAACGGAGGCATGGGAAGTAATGGCCTGACATCTGCTCGTCACGATGTATTTTCTAAAGTTCTTGCTGAAAAATTCCCTGAAAGTTTTGATAGCTCTATTCCTGAAGATCTTGTTTATTCAGGAAATAAAAAGTTAACCGATGAGGTTCAGGATAGTCCAATCGACGCTGGAAAGCTTGTGCTTTCTCCAACCAGGACTTATGCGCCAATTATCAAGAAAATCCTAAAGTATATTGGGAATGAAAAGATAGATGGGATGGTTCACTGTAGCGGTGGTGCACAAACCAAGATTCTTCATTTTATAGAGCAAAATCATATTTTCAAAGATGATCTTTTTGATACTCCGCCACTTTTCAAATTAATCCAGGAGGAAAGTAAGACTGATTGGAAAGAGATGTACCAGGTATTCAATATGGGGCACCGTATGGAGCTATATGTAGATGAAAGTATAGCTGCAGAAATTATCGAAATTTCAAGATCTTTCAATGTGGATGCAAAGATAATAGGTAGGGTAGAAGCTTCAGAAACTAAGAAACTTACCATTAAAAGTTCTCACGGTACTTTTGAATACTAAAATACAGCATAGCCAATCTCCTTCAGTTTTTCAGGATCCTTTATCTCTTTAGAACAACCATCCTGAATAAAATAAAGATCATCGGTAATTTCCAGAAGATGCCTGTATAAATGATCGGTTAGGATGATGGCTTTATTTTTTTTCTCCAGAACTAACTCTTTTTTTATGATCTCAATATTTAAAGGACTTAAATGAGTAAAAGGTTCATCAAGCAATATAAGATTGGAATCAGATTTTAGAGTTAGCCAGATGGAAATAACTCTTTTTTCACCACCTGAAAGTTCGCTCATTTTGGACTTTCTGTAATTCTTGAAATCAGGGAACTTGCTTAGAAAACCAGACCATGAAACTTTATAAATTCTAAATAATCGGTTAAGAGAAATATTATTAGGTAAAAGATCATTTTGAGGTAGAAATTTCACCTTTTCGAAGGTATAAAGGTCTTTTAAAGTACTTTTTTGATCAATGCGTACCAGTTTATTGTTGCATTTGAGATTTCCGAAGAATATCCTCAAAAGACTCGTTTTGCCACATCCATTAGAACCAAGTATACCGGTGATCTTTCCGGTTTCAGCTTTTATGTAGACTCCATAAAGCACGTCTTTCCCTGAAAAACTTAATTCAACATTGTCGAGTTCAAAAATCATAGCAAGGCAGGGAATTTAAAAACGAGGATACTTAAGCATAGGTCAAAAATGATACAATACAGGAATAATATTAGAGGTGTAAGTTTAAAATTCCTGTAAAACAGAAGAGCATCTTTAGTACTGAAAAACCGCTGGTATAGAAAAATGAAACTTATTAGCAGAATCTTGATGAAAATGATCGCTTCAAATGGATACTTCAGAAATGCCAATATTAAACTCAGGAATAATGATGTTATCAATAACTTTCTATAGAAATGAAATGATAATTGAAGCCGGAGGATTAATTCTTGAAAAAAGATCATATATGGTCTCAATTTAGGAAAATTACCTGTTAAATAACCTAGGTGAGGTCAGGTCTTTTGACTCTTTGAAAACCAGACTTTTAATTTTTGCGTAGGTGTTTTAACCAATCAAACTAAAAATGTTACCTAGGAATTTTTTAGCAGTAATAACTGCCATCTTGCTACTGGCTAACTTCTATATTATAGTTGCCTTCGATCTGGAATTAAGTCGTTGGGCAAGATTAATTAGTACAACTGTTTTTTTATTTATTCTTCTCTTTAAGAGGATTGAAAACAGGAAAATGCTGGCTGCCTTTATTTTTTTATGGATTTCAGATTTCGGACTTTTCCAGTATGAAGATCCCTTCGTAAATAGTGGAACTTTCCTGATGAGGATTACCTCGTATTTACTTCTGGTATTAGTTGTAACACCAGAATTGCAAAAACTTAAAGCCAATCTGTTTCAGAAATTGATCTTTATTACAGTGTTCACCCTTAATCTTGCAATGTTGCAAATGTTGGTGGGAATGGTGCCAGATAGGTTTGTTTATCCGGGATTGAATATACTTTTCTATATCTATGGATTTTCAATGATCTCTATGGTGATCGCCGCGATCTCCTATAGCAACAGGTATTCAGATAAGACTTCATTTTATTATACGGCAGCAACGTTGTGCCTGGTATTTTCAGACATTAGCTCTTTTATTGCCTATTATCTTGAGTTCTATGAATTTTATTTTCCAGACAGGATCTTCTATATACTTGGCCTGGCCGGGCTTATAAAATTCATTACCATGGGTCGCAGTCATAAGGCTGTAGCAGAATTGGAAAGCCTTTAAAGCTTTATCTGAGATTTCAGGCAAATTATCGTAAATTTGCTATCCTAAAATCTGTAGCATTATATGATTGAGAAACTTAATATCGTAAAACAGCGGTTTGACGAAGTGAACGATTTGATAATTCAGCCGGATGTTATTTCAGACCAGAAGCGATATATTGAACTAAATAAAGAGTACAAAGACCTTCGGGCTTTGATGGACGAGCGTGAGAAATACATCAGCTTGACCGATAATATTAAAGAAGCAGAAGAGATCATCTCAGACGGGAGCGATCCTGAAATGACTGAAATGGCAAAACTTCAGCTTGAAGAAGCTAAAGAGCAGCTTCCAGAACTTGAGGAAAAGATAAGAATGATGCTTATTCCCAAGGATCCGGAAGATGCTAAGAACGTGGTTATTGAAATTCGTGCCGGAACCGGAGGGGATGAGGCAAGTATCTTTGCTGGTGACCTATACCGAATGTATACCAAATATGTTGAAAGCAAAGGCTGGAGCCATAATATAGTAGATTTTAGTGAAGGGACCAGTGGTGGTTTCAAGGAGATGATATTTGAAGTTTCCGGGGAAGATGTTTACGGTACCATGAAGTTTGAAGCCGGAGTTCACCGTGTCCAGCGTGTTCCGCAAACCGAGACTCAGGGAAGAGTACATACTTCAGCTGCAACCGTGATGGTATTGCCAGAGGCCGAAGAATTTGATGTGGAGATCGACCCGAAAGATGTAAGAATAGATTATTTCTGTTCATCAGGCCCTGGAGGTCAGTCGGTGAACACGACTTATTCCGCAGTACGTTTAACGCACGAACCAACCGGATTGGTGGCTCAATGTCAGGATCAAAAATCTCAGCATAAGAACAAGGAAAAAGCTTTCCGTGTACTCCGTTCAAGATTATATGAAATGGAGCTTGCCAAAAAAATGGAAGCCGATGCCGCTAAAAGAAATTCCATGGTTTCCAGTGGTGACCGTAGTGCGAAGATCAGGACTTATAATTACGCGCAGAGTCGTGTTACCGACCATAGGATAAATTTAACCCTGTATGATCTTTCCAATATCATTAATGGTGATATCCAGAAGATCATTGATGAACTTCAGTTAGCTGAAAATACAGAAAAACTGAAGGAGAATTCAGATATGCTTTAATTAGGAGTTAGATTTAAGAATTAAGAAATTAGATGTTAGATTTTTTCAGAAGGTTTTAAAATGTAATTTAAAAATTTTATTTTCTGATAACTGATAACTGATAACTGATAACTGATAACTGATAACTGATAACTGATAACTGATAACTGATAACTGATAACTGATAACTGATAACTGATAACTGATAACTGATAACTGATAACTGATAACTGAATAATGACTGCACAGGAATTAACCGAACAAATCTTCAAGAAGAAATCTTTTTTATGTGTAGGACTGGATACCGATCTGGATAGAATTCCTACCTATTTGCTTTCTGAAAAGGATCCTGTGTTCAGTTTTAATAAGGCTATCATTGATGCTACTCATGAATATTGCGTGGCTTATAAGCCCAATATCGCATTTTACGAGGCACTTGGTGTAGATGGTTGGAAATCCCTAAAAAAGACCATCGATTATCTGCATTCAGATTACCCGGAAATTTACACTATCGCAGATGCTAAACGCGGGGATATTGGAAATACTTCAAGAATGTATGCCAAGGCTTTCTTTGATGACCTTGGGTTTGATTCGGTTACTGTAGCGCCTTATATGGGAAAGGACTCCGTTGAACCTTTTCTGGAATTTAACAATAAGCATACGATTTTGCTTGCTCTTACCTCAAATGAAGGCGCTTTTGATTTTCAAACTTTGAAGACAAATGATGAAGATCTTTACAAAAAGGTGATCAAAACTTCAAAAGAATGGAACAATTCTGAAAACCTGATGTATGTGGTTGGAGCTACCAAAGCGGAATATCTTGCTGATATCAGAAAGATAATTCCTGAAAGTTTTTTACTGGTTCCGGGAGTGGGAGCCCAGGGAGGTAGCCTGGAAGAGGTATGCAAGTATGGTATCACCAAGAACGTCGGGCTCCTTGTTAATTCTTCACGTAAGATTATTTATGCCTCAGATTCTTCAAACTTCGCAGAGATCGCGGCAGCTAAAGCCGAAGCTATGCAGGTGCAGATGGCGGAAGAACTCGAAAAATTGTAAACAATGTCTATAGAATTTCAGGATCAGTTAGGTAGAAAAATTGAACTGAAAGAATTCCCAAAAAGGATAATTTCCCTGGTGCCCAGCCAGACCGAACTTTTAGTTGATCTTGGACTGGAAGAATACATTGTTGGAATCACTCATTATTGTGTGCATCCTGAATATTTGAAAAAGGTCAAAACCAGTGTTGGTGGCACAAAGAAGGTGAACATGAGAAAGCTTCGCGACCTTGAACCTGATATTATTCTTTGCAATAAAGAAGAGAATACAAAGGAAATGGTACAGGAACTGGAGAAAGTTGCTCCAGTGCACGTGTCAGAAGTTAAAACTTTGCATGACGCTTATCATTTAATGGAAGATTATGGTAAGATCTTTCATTGTGAAGAACTAGCAGAAGTCATGATCAATTCCATGGCTAAAAAAGCCGAAAACTTAAAACATTTGGTAAAAGATCTACCTAAGCGTAAGGTGGTGTATTTTATTTGGAACAAACCATTAATGGCAGCCGGTCAGGGGACCTTTATAAATGAAATGCTCCAATTGAATAATTTTGAAAATTTTCTGTTAGAAGAGAGATATCCTGAAACGAATTTCAAGGAGTTGATGAAGTCTAAGATTGATATTTGTCTTTTATCCACTGAACCTTTCCCATTTACAAAAGATCATAAAAAGGACTTCAAGAAAATATCTGAAAAAGTGGAATTGGTAAACGGTGAGTATTTTAGTTGGTATGGAAGCAGGCTCTTAGAAGCTATGGAATATTTTAAGCGACTTCACTCCTAGATTCTACCAGATCACAATCCATTCTTCTTAATTCTGCAAGAATTTTCTTTGCTCTGCTATTCAACTGATCGCTCTTCTCCTTGTCTGTAAGTGCAAGTTTGTAAGATCGATGCATTAATCTTGAATACTTCTCACAAAGTTTTTCTTCCCTGGTTTTATTATCAAAAATTCTAAACATGCTAAATAGTAATCTTTTCTTTCGTCATTAATCATTTCATCTTGTACAAAGCTACAGTCATAAAGCTTTATAGTTTGATAACACGTAGTTAAGTTTGTTTTAAAATACCTTCGGAATCAGAATGATAATGTTAAAATATTAGGGTCTGTAGGAAAATTTGGCGGAATCCTGAAGCGCAAATACTCGTTGTAAAAGATTTGTGGTTCTTGCAGATACCTTATTCCTTATTTCCTTTTCCTCCTCAGCGATCATAAAGAAAACTCCGTTTAGAGCCTCATTAGTTACATAATCTGGAAGGTCTGGATTCACATTAGAAGTGATAGGAAGCGAATTATATTTTTGGATAATATTTTTCCATACCTGGGTAGCACCCACCTTATCCAGTGAATTGCTGATAATAGGATTGAACCTGGAATATAATTCCTGTTCAGTTTTGTTATTCAAATACACCGTTGCAGCATCCTCTGAACCTAAAAGGATGTTTCTTGCATCGGTGAATGTGATTTGGGTCACAGCGTCAGCGAAAACCGGGATAGCTTCACTCACGGCATCTTCGGCAGCACGGTTTAGTATTTTTAATCCTTCATCTGCCAGTGCGTCCAGACCAACATCTCTTAGGGTTTTGTCTACCTTTTGAAGTTCAGGCGGAAGCCCGATCCTCACCAGATCATTGCTGAAAAAACCATCTTCCTTGGCCAGTTTTGTGACCTCTTTATCGATTCCAAATTGCAATGCCTGCTTTAAGCCATTATTGATCTCAGAATCGCTAACCCTATAACCGCCATTAGGAAGCTGGGTGGCAATTTGTTGTAATTCTGCACAAGAAGAAAAAATTAATAAACCGGCAAGAGCAATGATTTTTTTCATAATTCGAATTTGCTCAAATATAAAAGCTAAAATTTTAACGCAGCATGGCAAAAAGTTATAAAAAGATTAAAACAATCTTTTTCTATTCCAGGAATCGAAAACCTAACTTTCCGATTGATTAATTACCTAAAAATTGAATTATGTCCGAAAAAAAGAAATTAACAACTGCGTCGGGCAGACCTTATGTTGAAAATGAAGATTCTTTAAGCGTAGGAAGACGCGGACCTTTATTGTTGGAAGACTATGTGCTGCACGAAAAAATGGCTCATTTTAACAGGGAGAGAATCCCTGAAAGGGTTGTTCATGCCAATGGTTCAGGCGCCTTCGGTACTTTTACTGTTACCAATGATATTACCAAGTACACCAGAGCTAAAATGTTTTCAGAAGTTGGAAAAAAGACCGATATGCTCGCTCGTTTTTCTACTGTTGGAGGTGAAAAAGGCTCGGCTGATAGTGATCGTGATCCTCGGGGTTTTGCATTGAAATTCTATACAGAAGAAGGAAACTGGGATCTCGTTGGAAATAATACACCGGTGTTTTTTATAAAAGACCCTAAGAAATTTGGTGATTTTATCCATACTCAGAAAAGGCATCCTTTTACCAATATGAAATCCCAGACCATGCGTTGGGATTACTGGTCATTGAACCCAGAATCCCTGCACCAGGTGCTTATTTTGATGAGCGACCGGGGAACACCTTATGGATACCGGCATATGAATGGCTATGGATCTCATACTTTTTCCATGATCAATGCGAAGGATGAACGTTTTTATGTCAAATTCCACTTTAAGACAGACCAGGGAATTAAGAATTTCACCGATGAGGAAGCCACAGAGATGGCCGGGAAAAACCCGGATATTTCTCAGCAGGACCTTATTGAGCATATCGAAAAGGGAGATTATCCATCCTGGACTTTGAAGATCCAGGTGATGCCTCAAGAGGAAGCTAAGAATTACAAATGGAATCCTTTCGATCTTACTAAAGTATGGCCTCATGGAGATTATCCATTGATCGAGGTTGGTAAGATGGAATTGAATAAAAACGCCGACAATTATTTTGCACAGATCGAGCAATCGGCTTTTGCACCGGCTCATGTCGTTGATGGAATAAGCTATTCACCCGATAAAATGCTTCAGGGTAGATTGTTATCATATCCAGATGCACACAGGTATAGGCTTGGTGCTAACTATGAGCAAATTCCGGTGAACCGTTGTCCTTACCAGGTAAATAATTATCAAAGAGACGGCTTTATGAGGGTAGATGGTAATCATGGAAGAGCTGAAAATTATTTTCCTAACAGTTTCGACGACATAAGCATAGACCAGGATCACAAATTGAAAGCACCTGAGGTGAAAGATGACGAAGCCGCATGGTATGATAGAAATGATCCTGCTGCCGGAGATGATGACCATTATACTCAGCCAGGTAATCTATACCGACTCATGAGCGATCAGGCTAAAACCAACCTGGTAAACAATACGGTTGGATCGATGAGCCAGATAGATGGTGAGAAAAAAGAAGAAATTACCATGAGACAATTGTGTCACTGGTTCAGAGCCGATCCTGAATTGGGATCGAGAATTGCAGATGGTTTAGGTGTAGAAATAGACCAAAGCATGTTTGCAAAAGCCTAAAAAGTGGCTTCAAAATAATCAATAAAAAAGTCATCTTACTAAAGGTGACTTTTTTAATTTCTATAAGGTTCTAAAAATCTCTTTTTCATTGCGATTTTCGTAAATTGCCAGTCCAAATTTTAGATAGTATTAAAAATGGAACAACAAACTCCCTATAAACCTAAAAATAAAATAAGAATTGTAACGGCCGCTTCACTTTTTGATGGTCACGATGCAGCGATAAATATCATGCGACGTATCATTCAGGCCACAGGTGTTGAAGTGATTCATCTGGGCCACGACAGAAGCGTGGAAGAAGTAGTGAACTGTGCCATTCAGGAAGATGCACAGGCAATTGCAATGACATCTTATCAAGGTGGCCATACCGAGTATTTTAAATATATGTATGACCTGCTTCAGGAGAAAGGTGCAGGGCACATCAAGATCTTCGGAGGTGGAGGAGGAGTGATCCTTCCGGAAGAGATCAAGGAATTAATGGATTACGGGATAGACCGTATCTATTCTCCAGATGATGGAAGAGAAATGGGCTTGCAGGGAATGATCAATGATATGATCAAAAATGTAGATAATGAAGTTCCATGTCTTCAGGATCCTGAAAAACTAAAGGAAAACCTCAAAAATAAGAATGTTAATACTATTTCTCGTTTGATTTCCTTAGCTGAAAATCGTCACGACGAATTCGATAAATTATTTGATAAATCTTTATCTGAAAATATTTCTACGCCAGTATTGGGAATTACCGGAACCGGTGGATCCGGAAAATCAAGTCTGGTTGATGAGCTGGTTAGAAGGTTTCTAATGGACTTTCCTGAAAAACATATCGGGATCGTTTCGGTAGACCCTTCCAAGAAAAAAACTGGCGGGGCTTTGTTGGGAGATAGGATTCGTATGAATTCTATTAACCACAAAAGAGTGTATATGCGTTCCCTGGCGACCAGACAGGCGAACCTCGCGCTTTCTAAACACGTTGCTGAAGCCGTTGAGGTCTTAAAAGCTTCTGGTTTCGATCTTATTATTCTGGAAACTTCAGGAATCGGGCAGAGTGATACAGAGATTCTGGATCATTCAGATGTTTCGTTATATGTAATGACTCCTGAATTTGGAGCGGCGACTCAGTTGGAAAAGATCGATATGCTGGATTTTGCTGATCTTGTGGCGATCAATAAATTCGATAAAAGAGGAGCTCAGGATGCGCTTAGGGATGTGAAAAAACAGTATCAGCGTAATCATCAATTATGGCATGAAGATGCTGAAAAACTGCCGGTTTTTGGAACTATTGCTTCACAGTTCAACGATCCTGGAATGAATACCCTTTATAAGAGTATTATGGATACCGTAGAGGAAAAAACCAAATCTGGATTGTCTTCAACTTTCGAAATTTCGAAGGAAATGAGCGAGAAGATCTTTGTAATTCCGCCAAAACGAACCAGGTATCTTTCTGAAATCGCTGAAAATAACCGTAGTTACGATGAAAAAGCGAGATCCCAGGTTGAGGTGGCCCAAAGACTCTACGGAATTTATAAGACCATAGAAACGGTCGCAGAAATCAAAACCGAGTTTGGAAAAGATCAGCATAAATATTTAGATAAAAATGGGATCGGTCAGGATGAGATCTATGAGTACACCGATGATTCTCAGAAAGATTTTCTAAAGCTTCTATTTGCTGAATTCGATAAAGTAAAAATGGATCTTGATCCATATAACTGGGAAATGATCCTGGCCTGGAATGAAAAAGTAACTAAATACAAAGAACCTATTTACAGTTTCAAGGTTCGTGACAAAGAGATAAAAATTGAAACTCATACGGAATCACTTTCTCATACACAGATCCCGAAAGTGGCACTTCCAAAATATAAAGCCTGGGGTGATATCCTGGGTTGGTGCCTTCAGGAAAATGTTCCGGGAGAGTTTCCGTATACTGCGGGACTCTATCCATTCAAAAGAACCGGAGAGGATCCAACCAGGATGTTTGCTGGAGAAGGAGGTCCGGAAAGAACCAACAGGCGTTTTCATTATGTAAGTCAGGGACTTCCGGCAAAACGTCTATCTACAGCCTTCGATTCTGTTACCCTTTATGGAAATGATCCAGATCATCGACCTGATATTTATGGTAAAATTGGTAATTCCGGAGTTTCAATTTGCTGCCTGGATGATGCCAAGAAGTTATATTCAGGCTTCGACCTGGCCGATGCCATGACCTCGGTGAGTATGACCATTAATGGTCCGGCTCCTATGTTGCTCGGGTTCTTTATGAACGCGGCCATAGACCAGAATTGTGAGAAATATATTAAGGAGAATAAACTTGAAGATAAAGTTGAGGCTAAACTAAAGGAGCTTTACGATGATAACGACATTGATAGACCTTCTTATAAAGGTGAACTTCCAGAAGGGAATAACGGCCTTGGTTTAATGTTGTTAGGCGTTACCGGAGACCAGGTTCTGCCGAAAGATGTTTACGAAAAGATAAAAGCCGAAACCATAAGTGTAGTTCGAGGTACCGTACAGGCTGATATTCTGAAGGAAGATCAGGCACAAAATACCTGTATCTTTTCTACGGAATTTGCTTTGAGACTGATGGGTGATGTTCAGGAATATTTTATTGATGAGAAAGTTCGAAACTTCTATTCGGTTTCTATTTCCGGTTATCATATCGCCGAAGCAGGGGCGAATCCAATTACCCAGCTTGCATTTACCTTGGCCAACGGTTTCACCTACGTAGAATATTACCTGAGTAGGGGAATGGATATAAATAAATTCGGACCGAATTTATCCTTTTTCTTCTCTAACGGAGTAGATCCGGAATATGCGGTAATTGGTCGTGTGGCCAGGAGAATATGGTCTAAAGCTTTAAAGCATAAATACGGAGCAAACCCAAGAGCCCAAATGCTGAAATATCATATTCAGACTTCTGGGCGTTCGTTGCACGCTCAGGAGATCGATTTTAATGATATTAGAACCACTCTTCAGGCTCTATATGCGATCTATGACAACTGTAATTCGCTTCATACGAATGCTTATGATGAGGCAATTACCACACCTACGGAAGCATCCGTAAGGCGTGCGATGGCTATTCAGCTTATCATCAACAAGGAATTAGGTCTTGCCAAAAATGAGAATCCTATTCAGGGATCTTTCATTATTGAAGAACTGACAGACCTGGTTGAGGAAGCTGTTCTAACGGAATTCGACCGCATTACCGAAAGAGGTGGAGTGCTTGGTGCTATGGAAACCATGTATCAGCGAGGTAAGATCCAGGAAGAGAGTCTTTATTATGAGACGCTGAAGCATAATGGTGATTACCCAATTATCGGGGTTAATACTTTTCTAAGTTCAGAAGGTTCGCCAACAGTGACTCCAGGTGAGGTGATTAGAGCAACTAAGCAAGAAAAGGAAAATCAGATAAAAACACTGGAAACTCTTCATGAAGCCAAAGAATCCAAAGCTGATGCTGCACTTGAGAGAATTCAGAAAGCAGCAGTGAACAACGAGAATCTTTTCGAGGAACTAATGGAAGCGACGAAAGTTTGTTCCTTAGGGCAGATCACTCATGCTTTATTTGAAGTAGGAGGGCAGTACCGAAGAAATATGTAAGCAGGTCGCCGGCTTTTCAGAAGTAAATGAGAAGCTGGCATGCTGTTTATTAGATATTATAAAAAAACCGGATCCATTGGAACCGGTTTTTTTTCTTCAATTGAATTCAGTCTTATAGGGATATTCTCCAGGACCTCTGTAACATCCTGAATTTTTGAATTTCTTTGCGTAGAACGATTAGAAAATCTCTTCCGTTACTGCTAACATATTCCAGCCTTTCGCAACTTTTGTGTAATCTTTCTGTAAGTCTGCTTACACTGGCGACATATTGCATCCTTGAATCCTGAAAAAATTCAGTTTCTGCTTTTTGAATATTCGCGATCAAGGAATGAGAATTTCTAATGATATCACCGGTAAAATAGATGCGTTTATCTTCTGTTCCGTTCTCATTTAAAGTGGCCAGATCAGGAATTAAATAATCTGAAATTCTGCGGGAAATCTGCATGATCTCCTGAGCCTTAAAATATAAAGCTGAATTCCTATTATTATCTTTTCCTGTAAAATATTTCACTAGCAAATTTTCTACTAATTTACTAAGCCCTTAGATTACTTTACTTTAAAATTTAAAGTCAGAAATCTAATTTAAATTAATAATTAAATATATTTGGTTTTAAAACTTTAATAAAACGTGGATAAACTTAACTGGGCCATCCTGGAAGAATTACAAAAAAATGCTAGAATTTCTTTTTCAGAAATCGGCAGAAAAATCGGCCTTACTTCACCAGCAGTAACAGAAAGAGTTCGGAAAATGGAAGATATGGGTATTATTGATTCCTATAAGGTAAATCTTTCGCATCAGAAGATAGGCTACCAGCTTAGGGCCATAATTACGTTAAGAGCATTTACAGGTAGGTTAAAAGCATTTCTGGAAACGGTAAAGGATTATAAGGAAGTTGTGAATTGTTATCGCATAACCGGGAATGAAAATATTATTATGGAAGTAATCCTGAGGGACCAGGTGCATCTAGAAAAGTTAATAGATAAACTTATTACCTATGGCGAAACCAGAACCCATATCGTTTTATCAAATATTGTGAAGGATGGTCCGGTTAAGAAAAATATATAATAAGAAAGATATATAATTTGAATAGGGTCAATGCCTGCCGCTACTCAAGAACTATTACTGATCATTCTGTAATAGATTGTTAAAAATAATTGTTCAAAGGCTGAATATTAACAACTGGTTACCAGGTTGTTTTGTTTTAGTTAAATTCAGATTAATTGTAATTTTCTTAGGAGTTTCACGTCTAATCTGTACTTAAATTTGCTTTAAAATTTGAAAGTAAAAATCGAGTTATGAAGAAGAAGGCGTTATTATTTCTAGTTCTTGCATTAATTACAGGATTGATTGGATTTACCGGATTATCGTTTTCAGGTATTGAGGTAGTGCGAGTAATGTTCCTGATTTTTGCAGATTTACTGATCATTTCTCTTATGGCTAAACTGTTTTTTCCCGACAAGCCGAAATTGAAATATCAGCCAGTAAAGAAAGACTAAAATTGTAAACCAATAAAAGAAACTGGCCTCAGGTAATTCCTGGGGCTTTTTTTATGGAATACTTTATGCAGCAATTTATATCTTTAAGTCTATTCTTTTTAATTTATGAAAAAACTACTATTCACGGTTATTGCGTTATTTCTCTGGATCAATTTAAACGCCCAGGAGTATAGAATCTTTAAAGGTGGTGTGACAGATTCACTTCCAATTCCAGGTAGCCAGGGTGATACTTATTGTATCTATGTACCCAAAGATTATACACCAGAAAAAAACTGGCCATTAATTTTCGTTTTCGATCCTAAGGGGCGTGGAGCTACTACTGCTAACCTGTTCAAACTGGCAGCCGAAAATCAAAAATATATGGTTGCCTCTTCAAATATCAAGCTGAAGGAAGAGCCATTAGACAGTATTGTGAATACAGCCACTTCAATGATAAATGCCGTGCTGCAGGCATTCCCGGTAGACGAGAAACTTGTTTATACTGCGGGAATGGGCGAAGGAGCTCAAATAGGATCTGCCCTGCCGTTATTATATAAGGACCTGGCCGGTGTGCTTGCTGTAGGTAATTCATTTGTAAACCCGCAATATCTAAATAAGAACAATCCATACATGTTCATAGGTATTGCCGGAAACAAAGATTATATGGTCTATGAAATGGAGAACTATCTTAGGTTTTTTGACGATCTTGATTTTCCAACCGATGTGTATTACTTCGATGGAAAGGAAGATGAATGGCCTGAAGCAAAAGTTATTTCTAATGCTATAACTGGTTTTACCCTGCAAGCTATAAAGGAAGGAAATCGACAAAAGGATAAACAGTTTATTAAGAGTCTATTTGAATCTGAACTAGAATACGCTGAGACTTTACGAAGAACCAGAAATTATTATGAGGCTTATGAAAAGTTAGACCGAATGGAGGATAAATATGAAGATTTCGGTTTCGAGGATGCCATAAAAGAAAAGCAAAAGGAGATTAAGAAAATAAAGGGGTACAGGTCACAAAAGAGTGATTTCAACAGGGCGATATCATATGAAAAGGAACAACAAGAGGAATATGAATATTTGTTGCGCTCAGATATTATGACCAATAATTTTCAGAATATAGGATGGTGGGCATACCAGGTAGATGAACTGGAAAAATTAAAAGAAGGTGATAACGAGGCCAAATCTAATATGGCTTATCGTTTACTGGGTTATTTAGATTTTGTTACCAAGAGAGAATATGACAAGATAATGGAAGCTAATGTTCCTATCGATATCAAAATATTTATAAGTGTCCTTAGGACTGCTATCAATAAAGAAGATCCGGAGGCATATTTAAATATTATTTCTCTGGCGGCTGCAGATGGAGACCAGGAAACGGCATTGTTGTACCTGGAAGATCTTTTAAAACTGGGATATTCAGATATGGAAGCTCTATATAGTATAGAAGGAGCACTAGAACTTCAATTTACCAGGGAATACAACAAGATTGTCAAGGAATATCTTGGCGAGTCTAAGTTCTTCAATGAAGAACCAAATTAATCAGTCTCCCTGTTCAAAAATTTTTGCAGAATAAATAACAGGATACAGGCAAATAAGGCCAATGCCATCATAAAATACCAGGTAAAATCGAATCCGAAATTATCTATTAGCTGCATACCCGAGTTATGCCCAAAAATATGACTGATAGAAAAGGCTATGCTGTAAAGAGCCATATAAGAACCTCGTTTTTTTCCGTCAGATCTATTTAAGGCAAAGCTGTTTGAAAATGGAAAACCTATCATTTCACCTATAGTTACCAGAAGCATACCAATAACCAGGATTCCCACCCAGTTACTGAGGTTAATTACCAAAAAGCTAATTCCGGTTAAAACTGTTCCCAGAATCACATAGTAGATGGCCGTATGTCTTCGGTTTTCCATGAACTTGATTAGGGGCATTTCAAATAGGAAGATGGTTAGACCATTCAAACCTAATAAAAGCCCTATTTCAAATTCATCCAGCTTATGATGTTCAGCATAATACAACGGCATGGTCGAAAAATACTGAATGAAAATAAAGCCAAAAATCACCATGGTAAAAATGAAAATCAGGTAAAGCCTATCGCTCATGGCAGATTTGGCATTTACCACGATATCTTCTGGCTCAGGGATAGATCTTTTAGGATGTAAAAGCTTAAGCAGTAAAATCCCTGCAGCCAGGCAGGTTATACCGTCTACCCAGAATAGTCCGCTATAGCCCGCGGTTGCAATAATGAGACCTCCAACCGCAGGTCCTGCTGAAAACCCGAGGTTAATAGCCAGCCTTATTAAAGTTACAGACCTGGTTCTGTTTTCCGGTTTACTGTAGGCGCTAATGGCCACAAATACTGCGGGCCTGAAAATATCAGCAACCGTCATCACCAGGTAGATCCCGAGGCATATGGGCCAAAAAGATTCAGGGAATTGAAGCAGCACGAATAATATTGACGAAACGATCAAACTGATGGCCATGGTTCTGTAATGACCAATCTTATCGGTCATTTTACCACCAAGCCATGAACCAGTCACCGATCCCAGGCCAAAAAAAGTAAGTATCCATCCAACCTCTTCAA
Source organism: Christiangramia lutea (assembly GCF_022489035.1). Classification (GTDB taxonomy): domain Bacteria; phylum Bacteroidota; class Bacteroidia; order Flavobacteriales; family Flavobacteriaceae; genus Christiangramia; species Christiangramia lutea. The sequence continues at coordinate 105,460 of NZ_JAKVTV010000001.1, read as the reverse complement.
GGGTAAATCCTCTGTTTTTGGTAAGATATAAGGATAGAAATGGAATAACCATGGTTCCGGCTCGGTTGATCAGGGTAATTAATGCCAGAAGCCATATCTCTTTTCTTAATCCCCCAAAGGAACCAAAATATGATTTTAGTAAGTTATTCATGAATGCTGATAAGTGACCAAAATTAAATTAATTTTTGGCTGTTTTATTATTAATTTTGGATGCTTTATTAAGATCTTTAAAGAAAATGTTGAAATATCTTATATGGCTAAGCATAATTTTAGGATTCAATGGATCTTCCCTGGCTCAGGAGTCTAAATTGGTTGAGGCAGCTAGGGAGTATCAAAATGAACTGAATGCAGAGTATGCTAATCCGAAGGAATCACCTTTGGAAAAAAGGGACCTGAAAACTTTTGAAGGCCTTGATTTCTTTGAAATAGACCCGGAATATATTGTAGAGGCTGAATTTGTTAGGACACCGGCTGAGTCCCCTTTTGCCATGAAGACAAGTACCGATAGGATGCCGATTTATGTGAAATATGGCGAACTGTATTTTGAGCTGAAGGGGAAGAAGTTAAAGCTCAATCTTTATCAGAACCAGGAATTAGTAAAGGATCCGGAATATTTCGATTATCTCTTTTTGCCTTTTACCGACCTTTCTAATGGAAATCAAACCTATGCTGGAGGGAGATATATAGATTTCAGAATTCCGGAATCAAAAAAAGTGATTTTAGATTTTAACAGAGCTTATAATCCCTACTGTGCCTATAATGGCAAATATTCCTGTCCTGTGCCTCCAGAAGAAAATGACCTGGATATTGAAATATTTGCCGGGGTAAAATCATTTGATAAGCATTGATTAAAAGGCATTGATAGAAACCAATATAAAAGATGCTAAATTATATGTTTATTAAGCCCCTCTTTTCGGAAAGAGGGCTAGAAATTAGGGATGCCGATAGTAAAATATAAATTTCACGAAATTTTGAGGTGTATTGACTTTCACAATCAAGATGAAAAATAGTTCGGTTGAACTACATGATTAGCGACTGAGTTGACCTGATGTTGAAAGAATATAAACGGAGCGCTCTGCAAAACGCTCCGTTAATTAGTTTAACATACTTACTTCGATTAATTTTGTTTTATCCCAAAGTCTGGATAAGCCTGCATGTCATGTTCATGAATATCTAATCCTTCCGTTTCTTCTTTGGCAGAAACACGAATTCCGAGCGTAGTTTTTAGAGGATAAAAAATGAGAAAAGATCCAATGATACAGATCGCAGCATAACAGGCTACACCAATTAACTGGTTAATGAACTGATCGAACCCTGCAAGATTGCCAAAGATCCCAACGGCCAAGGTTCCCCAAATTCCGCATATAAGGTGAACAGCTACTGCACCTACAGGGTCATCCAATCTAATCCGGTCTATTAGGGCAACACCAAATACAATGATTACTCCGGCAACCGTTCCAATTAAAATAGCATCTGTTGGAGACATCTGGTCTGCGCCTGCAGTGATTCCCACAAGGCCTCCCAGAATACCATTTAGGAACATGGTAATATCGTAATTCTTATATCTAATCGTAGAAACTATAAATGAAGATACTCCTCCCGCTGCCGCAGCCAGGCTAGTAGTAACCAGTGTTAAGGAGGTGAGTTCCGGATCTGCCGAAAGAACTGAACCTCCGTTAAATCCAAACCATCCTAACCATAGTATTATGACCCCAGCTGTCGCAAATGGCATACTGTGTCCAGGAAAGGCTCCTATTTTTCCATCCTTGAATTTGCCAATTCTTGCACCTAAGAGCCAGATTGCGACCAGTGCCGCCCAGCCACCTACAGAGTGAACAAGGGTTGATCCGGCAAAGTCATAGAAACCCATTTCGTCCAGAAAACCGCCTCCCCATTTCCAGGATCCGGCTATAGGGTAAACCAGGCCAACATATAGGATTACGAAAATCATAAAGCTATTGATCTTAATTCGTTCGGCAACGGCTCCAGAGACTATGGTAGCCGCAGTTGCCGCGAACATACCCTGAAATAAAAAATCTGTCCAGTAGGTATAACCTTCGTTGTAGGCAAGATCTAGAGACCCATCCACCAATGGACTTTGAAGTCCAAATCCGGCGAATCCTATAAATCCATTGAACTCTCCGGGGTACATAAGGTTGAATCCTATTAAACAGTAAAGAAGTAATCCTGCTGTGATAATAAATAGGTTTTTAAATAATATGTTTATCGTGTTCTTTTGTCTCGTGAGACCTATCTCCAGAAATGCAAACCCAAGATGCATAAAGAAGACGAGTCCTGTACAGATCATCATCCATACATTATTTACTGTTAGTAGTCCTTCCATAATATTTTTTAGTGAGAGCGTCTTTCAATAATTTACTTAAGGGATTCTGAACCTTTCTCTTTAGTTCTAATCCTGTAGGCTTCATCTATGGTGGAAACAAAGATCTTTCCGTCACCAACATTACCAGTATGGGCGGCCTTTAATAAGGTTTCCACTGTTTTTTCCACAAAGGAATCTGTAACAACGATAGACAGATACCTTCTTTGAATATCTGCAGTACTGTAGCTTACCCCACGATATACATGGCCAACTTTTTCATTGCCAATTCCGGTAACATCCCAGTAACTAAAAAAGGTAACCCCGATCTTATGAAGAGCTTCCTTGGTTTCATCGAATTCTGATTTACGAATGATCGCTTCTATTTTTTTCATTATCTAGTATTAAGAATTGGATAAATTTATAAAAAGTGAAAGATGTACCCCTGAAAAAACACGGGTATGTGTATATTTTTATCATATAATAAATAAACACCCCTATTTTTTTAGGGGTGTTTATTTAAAATTGTAATTTTTAGTTATTTAATATTTTAAATCTCGTTCAGAAAAGCTTCGAGATAAGAATACCAACGAAGACTGCTAGTATTCCGAGGATTAGGCTTCCAAAAAAGTATAAGGCGAAACTTGAATAATCTCCAGATTTAATAAGTGAGAAATTTTCGAAAGAAAAGGTAGAAAAAGTAGTGAAACCTCCGCAAAAACCAGTAGCCAGAATCAAATTGACTGGGGTATTCAAGGCATTGTTCTTAATGGCCCATCCCAGGATAATTCCCAGCAAAAGGCTTCCCAATATATTAACCAGGAAAGTTCCGCAGGGTATAAGATGCCCTGCATTGAGATATTTACTAATTAGAAATCTCAGGCTGCTTCCCAGGCCACCTCCGATAAATACCAGAAGAAAATTTTTAATCATTAAGATCGGAAGTTTCTGTGGCTATAGGTATATAAAGATTCGTGATCCAGTTTGCCGGATTAGGTTCATCCTTTGGTCCGGTTACATAAACTTCAAAAGCCTGAGCATCATTTTTAGTGCTCAAACCATTTTCCTGAATGTATCGGTATGCTGAATCCCATGCCTCACTAAGGTTTTTGTAGTCTCCTTTTAGAGTGGTCTTCAGGGTTCTTTGATTCGGAAGAAAACCGTTCAGAACAGTGGTTTGGGCAGGGGTGATCACCTCACTTGGTGTAAAGTACCCTGCAGAATATATTGCTGTTCCCGCAGCTTCGTCCCATTGGTTATATAAAACCATAGGATTGCCAGCTTTTTCTATATTATTACGTTTCATATAATCTTCAACCTCACTAATCATTTTAGGCATTCTTTCGGTAACCTGGCTTATCTTACTGGCAGTTGTAAGGTACATATAGAATCCTCCGCCATGTTGGGTGATACCATCCACGTTCACAGAATAAACTTCCATCTTTTTCCTGATCTCATTTTGTAGATTATCCAAACCTTTTTTGAACATAGGTTGCATCATATCATTCAGGCTTTCTTCCTGAAAGAGAAAGGCTGCTTTTTCCATAAAGCTCTGTTCGCCCTGCATACCCCAAACCACTCTGGTGCTATCACCTTGTTCTTCAAATTCCCAGTAAACGTCACTTGTAGATTCTCCAAAAGGAGTTTTGAAAGTTATTTTTTGATCTATACTGGTATAAGGGTTAGACTTCACAGTATGAATCTCACCATCTCCCATATCCTCACTACTCCATGAATAGGACGCTCCATCTCCAGAAGTTTTTTCGCCGTAATTTATAACCATATTGTCTGATTCCTCTGACCATGGCTCCCAGTTCTTCCATGATGTAAATTCATTAACTTCATTAAAAACAAGCTCCTGTGGGGCTGCTATAAATTCTTCCTGCTCCACCTGAAATTTCCCATCTTTTGTAGCAATATAAATGGATGCGCCTATAATGAGAATGAGAAAAAGGAATAGTAGGTATTTAAAAATTTTCATGTTTGGTTAATATTAGTTATTGCTAATATAATTAAAATACGAAATTGGCGTAAGTTAATTCCTATGGGACTAGTGATTGAGTCTGGTTTTAATGAATAATAAGATCAGTATAAAAAGGATAAAACCAAGTAAAACATAAATACTGCCCTTGTAATATTTCTGATGCAGGCGAATGTCTTTCCTGTAACTAAAAATCATTATTAAAATAAAAGAAACAAGAAATAGACCTGCAAAGATCAGCTGTCCGGTTGAAAACATTTTTGGTTATTTTTGATGCAAAGTTAACTTTTTAATGCTTTAAATAATATGAAGAAGCCAATTGCCGCAGTTAAAGAATTTCATTCAGCATTTGGGCTTGGGATTGAGGAAAAACCTGTAGCCAATCTGGGAAAGTCAAAAAACCTGCTGAGATTTAATCTTATGAAGGAGGAAAATGAAGAGTACCTCGAAGCGGCCAACAATAATGATCTAACCGAAGTTGCAGATGCTCTTGGAGATATGATTTATATACTCTGTGGAACCATAATCGAACACGGAATGCAGCATAAAATAGAAGAGGTCTTTGATGAAATCCAATCAAGCAATATGAGCAAACTTGGGGCAGATGGAAAGCCCGTTTTTCGTGATGATGGTAAAGTGCTTAAAGGTCCTAATTATTTTAAACCGAATATCGAAAAGATTTTAGGTAAATAAATAGCTTTGATAATTTGGAAATTTAATGCAATAAAAAATCCCGGATTTCCGGGATCTTTCATAGAGTAAAAATATTCTTATTTTACTTCATATCTCCAGCCGAATTTATCTTCAGCCTCGTTATATTGAATCTTCATTAATTTATCCTTGAAGAATTTCGCATAAGAGTCTTCCATTTTCGGTAACTCATACTTTTTCCCCTTGTAGCCAAATCCAACAATTGGATTGATTACCGTGGCAGTTCCAGACCCGAACATTTCCTTAAGTTCTCCTTTTTCAGCAGCTTCAACAATTTCCTTAACACTCACCCTTCTCACTTCCGTATCTATGTTGAATTCTTCGGCAAGGGTTAGAACACTTTTTCTTGTAACACCATCCAGGATCCTGTCGTTGGTTGGAGCGGTAACCAATTTATCACCAATTCTGAAGAATATGTTCATGGTTCCGGCCTCTTCTAAATATTCATGAGAATTGGCATCGGTCCAGATAATTTGCTGAAATCCTTCTTCTTTTGCCAGATTGGTAGGATAGAATTGAGCTCCGTAGTTACCGGCAGCTTTCGCATATCCAACTCCACCATCTGCTGCACGACTAAATTTTTCTGAAAATTTTACTCTCACCTCACCGCTATAGTATGCCTGTGCTGGAGAGCAAATAATCATGAATTTATATTCTTTCGCGGCAGAAGCTGAAACTCCGGCTTCAGAAGCTATAACAAATGGTCTTATATAAAGGCTATTCCCAAATCCCTGTTTGATCCAGTCTTTATCGAGTTTAAGTAATTCTTCAAGAGCATTAAAAAAGTAATCTTTCGGGAATTCTGGAATGGCAAGTCGTTCACTTGACTTATTGATCCTTTCAAAATTCTGATCTGGTCTAAAAAGCCAGATCTTATCTTCCTTATCCTTATAGGCCTTCATTCCTTCAAAAACTGCCTGCCCATAATGAAATACCCTGGCCGATGGCTGAAGGGTAATAGGGCCGTAAGGTTTAATAACCGGGTTCTGCCAGGCTCCATCCTTATAATCGCACTCCATCATATGATCTGAAAAAACCTGCCCGAATACAAGATTGTCAAAATTAGTTTGGCTTAATTTAGAATTGGGAGATTTCTGAATGTCTATCATTGAAGTGAGATTTTTCATAAAAATTTGATTAGCCACAAATTTACCTAATTAAAAGCAGAATCAAAATCTAAAATTTTGGTAATTTTGAATCTTTAAGCCGTATAATTCCTATAAAACATGAAAAAATACTTTTATTTATGCTTGGTCATGCTCGGACTTTTTTCCTGTAAACAACCCGCAGATCAAGAGCAAAATGATTTGGCAAAACTGGAAGTTCCGCAGGAGAAATATGAGAGTTTTGGGGAGCAGATTTCTGCTTTAAACAGTATTTCTGCAGAAGAAATGAAACTTAAATATGAAGCTTTGAAACCGGGAGATACTATAATGGCCAAATTCTCTACTACGGTTAATAGTGTATGTAAAATGAAAGGTTGCTGGATGACCTTGGAATTACCCGGTTCAGATGAAGAACCCATGGTTAAATTCAAAGATTATGGATTTTTTGTTCCTAAAGATATAGAAGGAAGTTCTGTAGTAGTTGAAGGCATTGCTTTTATCGAAGAAACCTCAGTGGAAGATCAAAAGCATTTTGCTAAAGATGCCGGCAGATCTAAAGATGAGATCGATGCTATTAAGGAGACAAAGAAATCAACTGGTTTCTTAGCCCACGGTGTTCTGATAAAACAATAATTTGGAACGAAAGATCATAAAGACCGGCGACGGATCTGTTACCATACATTTACCAGAATGGAACGAGCAGTACCATTCGAAACATGGTGCAGTTCAGGAAGCACGTCATGTTTTCCTAAGGATGGGATTATATTATTTTCTGGAAAAGTTCAAGCCGGAAGAAATATCAATTCTAGAGATTGGTTTTGGAACAGGATTAAATGCTTTTCTTACCTTTTTAGAAGCGGAAAAACTTCCAATTAATATCGATTATACAGGTGTTGAAGCTTATCCTGTATCTGTATTAGAAGTCGATCAATTAAACTATCCCCTGTCAGCTCAGGCTGAAGAACAGGAAACTTATTTCAAAAAACTTCATACTATTCCATGGGGAAAAAGCTTTGAGATTTCAGAAAATTTCAAACTGGAAAAGCAAGAGAAAAAGTTCGAGGAGATCAGCGATAACGAGCAATATGAACTTATCTATTTTGATGCTTTTGGGGCCAGAGTTCAGCCGGAATTATGGACAGAGGAAATATTTTCTATAATGCATAAGGCATTAAAAAGGAATGGTGTTCTTGTGACTTACGCAGCAAAAGGAAGTGTTCGCCGGGCAATGATAGCTAACGGTTTTCAGGTTGAAAAATTACCCGGACCTCCCGGAAAGCGTGAAATGTTAAGGGCTGTTAAAATATAGAGAACTGCGAGTTAAACCTGTTATAAAATAAAGCGCACCCGTATTGTCTTATGTATCTTAACAATAAAAAGTATGCGGGTTTTAATTACAGGTGCAACAGGACTTATAGGTTCAAAGTTGAGTAGTTTATGCCGGGAAAAAGGTATAAAAGTAAATTATCTTACCACGAGTAAATCCAAAATAGAAAAAGAGGAAAACTATCAGGGATTTTATTGGGACCCATCTACTAAAGAGATCGAGAAGGGATGCATCGAAGGTGTAAAGACTATCATACATCTTGCCGGTGCCAGTATTGCGGAACCCTGGTCTAATTCTTATAAAAAGGAAATAATAAGGAGCCGTACAGAAACTGCAGCTCTACTATATGAAACTCTGGAAAGTGAACCCAACCAGGTAGAAAATTTTATTTCAGCCAGCGCAATCGGGATTTATCCTAGTTCCCTTGAAAAGCTATATTTTGAAGATGATAAAGTTGTAGCCGATAATTTTGTTGGTAAAGTGGTTAAGAAATGGGAAGCTGCTGCCGATAGATTTGAAAAACTCGGGCTGGATGTTGCTAAAATAAGAGTTGGATTAGTGCTAGCAGAAGATGGCGGAATGCTGGAAAAGATCAAAAAACCTATTTCCCTGAATATGGGAGCAGCACTTGGTTCAGGAAAACAGTGGCAATCCTGGATCCACATTGATGATCTGGCAGGAATTTTTCTCTACGCAATTGAAAATGAGCTGACGGGTGTATATAATGCGGTGGCACCAAATCCTGTAACTAACAAGGAACTTACTCATGATCTCGCCAAACAAATGGGGAAATCTGTCTGGCTACCCAATGTTCCGAAGATCGCGTTAAAGGCGTTACTTGGTGAAATGTCCCAAATCGTGCTCTCCAGTCAGCTGGTAAGCTCCAAAAAAATTGAAGAATTAGGATATAATTTCAATTACACCAGCCTGGCAAGGGCGTTGGGAGATCTAACCAAATAAAAAGCCCCGCATTTTCATGCAGGGCTACTTTCATATTAAAAATATCTATTAAGCCTTCTTAGCTTTCAGATTGATTTTTAAGGAAACATCATCGTTGATAAATTTATCTCCAAGACCTTCAAAAACCGACTTAGAACCGTAGTTTACGTTCCATTTGGTACGGTCTATAGTAAACTCTTCGCTAGTGATCAAAATAGATTCACCGTCTTTAGAGATACTTACCGGAAAAGAAATGTTTTTAGTTTCTTCCTTCATGGTAAGGTTACCTTGAAGCATAGATTGTCCCTGCTCCTCGGTGATGCCGGTTACTTCGAAAGTAGCTTTAGGGAATTCGTTAACATTAAAAAAGTCACCTTCCTTACCTTCAACGGTACCTTTTAAGTGAGCTTCCAGGTTAGCTTTTTCCTCTCCTTCAAGATCTGTAACTTCAATAGACTGCATGTCGATCACAAAAGTTCCACTTTCAATTACGCTATCGTTAGCTTTAAAAGATCCTTTAGCAACTTTGATCGTTCCGGTATGAGTTCCGGTTGGTTTTTCACCTTGCCATTTGATTACAGACTCGGTAGTATCAACAGTAAAGCTCATTGCTTCCGCTTCAGCAGAAGCTGCTTCTTTTGCTTCAGACACTTCAGCTTCTTTATTGTCGTTTTTACATCCGGTAAGCCCCAGTCCAAGACCAGCAATTACAAATGCGTTTAGAAAAATTCTTTTCATTATTTAAGTTTTAAAAAGTTCGGCAGCAAATGTAAGAGTAATCCGGTTCGGCAATTCATAATAATTTACTAAAAATATCTTGTGACATTTTGACATCTGGTTAGAATTGGCAATGATTTTGTCCCGTTGTGCGTGTAAGATAAAATTAAAGAGATGAGTCGGAAAGAAGATAAATTAAAAGACGAAAATAACGATCTTAAAGATCAGGTAGAGGAGGCTATAGACAATGCCATAGATGAGGTAGATGAAAATGATGAAAGTACTCAGAAGCAAACCAGTACCAAAGATGGCGAGTTTACCGAAGAGGAGCAGCTAAAGGAAGATCTTCAGAAAGAAAAGGATAAATTTCTCAGGCTTTTCGCTGAATTCGAAAATTATAAAAGACGAACTTCAAAAGAGAGACTTGAATTATTCAAGACTGCCAATCAGGAAGTAATGACAGCTATGCTGCCAGTTATGGATGATTTTGACAGGGCTTTGAATGAACTAAAAAAATCTGGAGATGAAAACTTATTAAAAGGGATCGAGCTTATTCATAACAAGCTTAAAGAAACCCTCAAAGCTAAAGGTCTTGAAAGGATGGAAGTAGAGCAGGGTAGTGATTTCGATTCAGAAATTCATGAAGCTATTACCCAGGTACCTGCACCTTCAGATGAACTTAAAGGCAAGATTGTTGATGTGGTTGAGCCTGGATATAAACTAGGTGAGAGAATCATTAGATTTCCAAAAGTAGTTACCGGAAAATAAGAACAGCTTTTACAAATTTGTAAAAACCCAACATGAAAGAAGATTATTACGAAATATTAGGCATAAGCAAGGATGCTTCAGCAGACGAAATAAAAAAGGCATATAGGAAAATGGCCTTAAAGTATCACCCAGATAAGAATTCAGGGGATCCTAAGGCCGAGGAAATGTTCAAGAAATCTGCTGAGGCTTATGAAGTTTTAGGAAATCAGGAAAAGAGAGCCAAATATGATCGATTTGGTCACCAGGCCTTTGAAGGTGGTGGCTTCGGCGGAGGTGGCATGAATATGGACGACATATTCAGCCAGTTCGGTGATATCTTTGGTGGCGGTTTTGGAGGCGGCTTCTCCGGTTTTGGAGGCTTTGGCGGTGGCCAGCGTCGTGCAAAAGGAAGTAACCTTAGAATAAGAGTAAGTCTTACTCTGGAAGAGATCGCAAATGGTTGCGAAAAGAAGATCAAGGTGAAGAGAAAGGTCCAGGCGTCTGGAACTACTTACACAACCTGTAATACCTGTAATGGAACAGGCCAGGTGACCAGAGTGACGAACACCATTCTTGGTAGAATGCAAACGGCATCCCCTTGTACTACCTGTGGTGGTAGCGGACAGATGATCGATAAAAAACCAGATGGAGCAGATGCTCAGGGTCTGGTAATGAAAGAAGAGACCGTATCTATTAAAATCCCGGCAGGAGTTGAAGACGGTATGCAATTGAAAGTTTCTGGAAAAGGTAATGATGCTCCTGGAAATGGAATTGCCGGAGACCTTTTGGTGGCCATTGAGGAAAAAGAACATCCAAGTCTACAAAGAGAAGGTGATAACCTGCATTATGACTTGTATATAAGCTATTCTGAAGCCGCTCTAGGTACATCCAGAGAGATCGACACCGTAACCGGGAAGGTGCGTATAAAAGTGGAAGAAGGTGTGCAATCTGGAAAGATCTTAAGACTTAGAGGAAAAGGTATAAACAGTATCAATGGATATGGTAAGGGAGACTTACTTGTGCATGTGAACGTTTGGACGCCAAAAACACTATCCAGGGAGCAGAAAGAATTTTTCGAAAGAATGGCTGAGGATGACAATTTCCAGCCAAATCCCGAAAAAAGTGATAAATCATTCTTTGAAAAAGTTAAAGATATGTTTTCTTAAAAAGCCGGTTTTAAGAAAAAATTTATATATTTGAGAATCACTAATTCTTTTAGTGATAATTTTTCTTTTTCATAGCAATTTTTTTCCCATCCTTAATCTAATTAAGGGTGGGTTTTATTTTTAGAGAGGTTTGTAAATTATAAAATCTTCTTAATCGACTGCAAGTCTCTGCCTATTTCTATATCTTTAACACTTCTCAAATGACTATATGGAAAATCTTTTGGTTGCCGAGAATATCTATAAACGCTTCGGAAACTTCACTGCTCTTAATAACGTTTCAATAAATATTCCCAAACAAAGCATTTTTGGATTACTAGGTCCCAATGGGGCTGGAAAGACCACCCTTCTTCGTATTATCAATCAAATCACCATGCCAGACGAGGGAAAGGTTTATCTAGATGGTAGAGCTTTACACCCTAATGATGTTGCACATATTGGATATCTTCCGGAGGAAAGAGGTTTGTATAAATCAATGAAAGTTGGAGAGCAGGCGCTTTATCTGGCAAGGCTTAAAGGGTTAAGCAAATCTGAAGCAAAGGAGAGACTCCGGTATTGGTTTAAAAAGTTTGAGATGGAGGGTTGGTGGAATAAAAAGATCCAGGAACTTTCAAAAGGTATGGCTCAGAAGGTACAATTTGTCATAACCGTACTTCATAGACCGAAGTTATTGATTTTTGACGAGCCTTTTAGTGGCTTTGATCCAGTGAACGCAAATCTTATCAAGGACGAAATTCTGCAACTAAAAGAGGAAGGTGCCACCATTTTGTTCTCTACGCATAGAATGGAAAGCGTTGAGGAATTATGCGATTATATTGCACTTATCCACAGGTCTAATAAACTGCTGGATGGTAAGGTTTCCGAAATAAAAAAAGAATATAAATCCAATACCTATGAAGTTGGGATAGATGCAGATGATGAAACCAGCTTGCACCGTGATCTCGAGAACAGATTCGCCATAGCCCCTGCTAAATTTAAAAGTATCCAAGATGACCTTAAGCTCACTATCAAACTTAAAGATAATGAAACCTCAAATGATTTGTTGAGATACCTTATGCCAAGGGCAAGAGTCAACCATTTTGTTGAAGTTATCCCTTCTGTGAACGATATTTTTATTAAAACCGTTACCCAAAATGCGTAACCTAAGGCTTATAATAAACCGGGAATACCTGGCAAGGGTTAGAAATAAGACCTTTATCATTATGACCTTTCTGAGTCCTCTTATATTCGTAGGGATGATCATTTTGATAGCATATTTAAGCATGCTGAACAGTACCGAACAAAAGATTATTGGAATATATGATGAAAGCGAGATATTCGTGGCCGAATTTAAAGATGCTGAACAGGTGCAATACCTGGATTATTCTAAAAAATCTCTCGCCGAAGCCCGAAAGGAAGTACTGGAAAATGAATATTTCGGCCTTATACATATTTCTGAATTAGATAAAGAAACTGGAAAACCCGAAGTTGAATTTTTAGGGAAAGATTCTCCAGGTTTTGGTACCGTAGAAAATATTGAAAAAACGATCTCAGATAAACTCACCAGGGATCAACTAATCGCTAAGGGCATCGATATTTCTGAAATAGACAAAGCGAAAGCCAGTATCGACGTAGAGATACAGAACTTTTCCGGAGAACAGAGCTCCAAAATGTCTAATTATATAAAAATGTTTTTTGGGGGAGCAGCAGGCTACCTGCTCATGATGTTCATAATTATTTACGGGAACATGGTAATGCGCAGTGTGATCGAGGAAAAAACAAATCGAATTATCGAGATCATTGTATCATCCGTTAAGCCATTTCAACTTTTATTAGGGAAGGTATTGGGAACTTCACTTGCCGGAATAACCCAGTTTACGGTCTGGATCATTTTGGGGACTGTGCTTTTACTGGGGGTTTCTTCATTTTTAGGAATAGACCCTGCCCAGGCCCAAACACCAGCTTCCGCAGCTATTAATGGTGCCGCCCAGCCGGAGATCAACCAATTGGTGATAGATATAATGAAGCTGCCTTATGCCAGTTTACTTAGCTTTTTCGTAATTTATTTTTTAGGTGGATATTTTCTTTATAGCGCTATTTATGCTGCAATTGGTGCCGCGGTAGATAGTGAGACCGATACCCAGCAATTCATGTTTCCTATTATTTTGCCTTTAATTCTGGGGATTTATGTAGGATTCTTTTCAGTCGTTGAAAATCCACACGGCACTGTTTCTACAATATTTTCCATTATACCGCTCACTTCTCCTATCGTAATGTTAATGCGCATTCCTTTTGGGGTGCCATGGTGGGAAATTGCTATTTCCATCAGTATTTTGATAGCTACCAATTTTGGAGTATTATGGATATCGGCTAAGATCTATAGGGTTGGAATTCTTATGTATGGAAAGAAACCCACCTATAAAGAATTGTTTAAATGGCTTAAATATTAAGTATGCAGGAGGAACAATCGGCTAAGGAAAAGGTGACAGAAGTTATCGAGCAGGATATCTGGGGGCTTATTAAGGAAATATGGAATGCAGGATTTAGTTATTCTATTGGTGGAGAGGAAATTAAGATCACAGTAGGCCTTATTGTTATCATCATTCTGGCCTTTTTGATAACAAGTGTGGTTCTTCGAATTACCAGGTCATTTATCACATCCAAATTAATGGATGAAGATAAAATGAAGTTTATAAGTGTTTTTAAGTTCATAAAATATTTCGTCTATCTTACCGTAATATTAATTACACTGAGTTCCACAGGGGTAGATGTCACAATTTTACTTACTGCTTCTGCTGCTCTTTTTGTTGGACTTGGGCTTGCCTTACAGGAACTTTTTCAGGATGTGATAGGTGGTATATTCATCATACTTGATAAATCACTTCTAGTTGGAGATGTGATAGAAATGGATGGTCGCGTTGCACGGGTTTTTGAAATTAAGCTTAGAACAACCAGGGCTTTAACCAGGGATGATAAGGTCATGATCATCCCGAATCACAAGTTCATTAGTGATACCGTTTTTAATTACACACAGAATCATAAGACCACAAGGGAAGTAGTTAAGGTAGGCGTTTCCTATGGAAGCGATGTGGAGAAGGTTAGAGAGGTACTACTGGAATGTGCCCGTGAACAAAAAGGAATTCTGAAGAAACCCGAGCCTTTTATCCTCTTTGAAGATTTTGGGGACTCAGCTTTGCTTTTTGGACTGCATTTTTATGTTTCAGATAGTTTTGTAGATCCCAAAGTAAAGAGTGAACTCAGGTTTAAGATCAATAATAAATTCAGGCTGAACAGCATTACGATTCCTTTCCCGCAAAGAGATGTACATATGTTCTACCCTAACAATATTCAAAAACAGGAAGAATTTGAGGATAATGATGATGCGTAAAATTTTATTGCTTTTACTGATTTTATTTTTTTGTGAGGCAGGGATTGCCCAACAAACAGATCTGGCCAGGATAGAGTATACTTATTTTCCTCAGAAGAATTCAGATAATTCATTTAGAAGGGCCCGGGCTATTGCTGCTTTTCCCATAAGAATGAAAAAAGAAGGCACTTATTTAGTGCCCAGCCTGGAATACAGGAATGTTAATTTTAAATATAATGACCCAGAAGTTTTTGATACGAGTGATCTGGACCGTTTTCAGTCTTTTACGGCAACTCTCGGATATACTTTTAAGATTGGGGAATATTGGAGATTTGGAGCTGAAACGGGAGTGAAGATCGCATCAAACTTCTCTAAAGGAGATATTATTAGCGATGATCTCATTTATACAGGAACGGTAATATTTATACGAAGAAAAGAAGATCCTGTAAATGATGATGCCACACGTTGGATACTGGGATTGAGATATTCAACCACAGCCGGGTTCCCATTTCCTTTACCCATAGTAAATTATTATAAGCGTTGGGATGAGAAATGGTCTTTCGCGGTTGGGACACCAAAATCCAATTTAAAATACTATTTTAACTCCAGGCATGAAGTCCAGGCCTTCGTAACCCTGGATGGTTTTTTTGCGAATATTCAGGAAAATTTTGATGCTACTCCTTCAAATACCGGAAATGATAATATCGCAGAAAATATTTCCATGACTATAGTTCTAAGCGGGCTGGGTTATGAATTTAGCCTTACAGATCACCTCAAGTTTTATATCTACGGAGGACATACAATAAGAAATGATATAAGGTTACGAGACAGTAATCAGGATGATGTTTATACAATAAATGAAACTAATACCTTTTATGGTAGAAGTGGATTAAAATTCACAATATTCTAATGGCAAAAATTTTATTAATAGAAGACGAAGCGTCGATAAGAAGAGTTTTAAATAAAATACTTACCGAAGAAAGTAAGGATTATGAAGTGATTGAAGCAGAGGACGGTCTTGCTGGGGTTGAACTGGTGAAAAATGAAGATTTCGACCTTATCCTATGCGATATCAAAATGCCGAAAATGGATGGAGTTGAGGTGCTTGAAGCGGTGAAAAAGATAAAACCTGAAATTCCGATAGTAATGATTTCCGGTCACGGAGATTTAGATACGGCAGTTAACACTATGAAAATGGGTGCTTTTGATTATATCTCCAAACCACCAGATCTAAACAGGTTACTGAACACGGTAAGAAACGCCCTGGACAGAAAGGAACTTGTAGTAGAGAATACCCGCCTGAAGAAGAAGGTTAGCAAGAATTACCAAATGATAGGAGAATCTGAAGAGATTCAGAATATCAAAGAGATGATAGAAAAGGTTGCGCATACAGACGCGCGGGTATTGATTACCGGTCCAAATGGAACGGGTAAGGAATTGGTAGCTCACTGGCTTCATCAGAAAAGCGACCGCTCTAAAGGTCCCATGGTGGAAGTTAATTGTGCCGCTATACCTTCAGAATTAATTGAAAGTGAATTATTCGGTCATGTGAAAGGTGCATTTACCTCGGCAAATAAAGACCGGGCCGGGAAATTTGAAGCGGCCAACAAAGGAACAATATTTCTGGATGAAATTGGTGATATGAGCCTTTCTGCACAAGCAAAGGTTCTACGTGCACTTCAGGAAAATAAAATTTCACGAGTAGGAAGCGACAAGGATATAAAGGTAGATGTAAGGGTAGTTGCCGCAACCAATAAAGATCTTAAAAAAGAAATTGAGGAAAATAATTTCAGGGAAGATCTTTATCACAGGTTAGCAGTTATACTTATCGAGGTTCCAGCACTTAAAGACAGGAAAGATGATATTCCGCTACTTGTAGATTACTTCAGCGAGAAGATCGCCAATGAACAGGGAACCAATAAAAAAGAATTCTCAAAAGCTGCCCTGGAAAAGCTTAAAGAAAGCGAGTGGAGAGGAAACGTAAGAGAATTGAGAAACGTAGTAGAACGTCTCTTCATTCTAGGTGGAAAACAAATTACTGAAGAAGATGTAGAACTTTTCGGTAGCAGATTCTAAGGCCGCTTATTTCTTGGATTGTTAGGATTATATTTTAAGAAATACATGGTGTCACCACTTGGATGATCCCATTCATGAAAAAGATCAAAACCAACCCGTTGGTAGACAATGGCATTTGTTCTGCCACGGGTTTCTGCATATAGCTCCAGTCCGGTATCATGCGCTATTTTGAAGAATTCGTCTTTCATTTCTTTCCCAACTTGAGTATCTGCACCGCGGTACTCCTTAAGGATACCCCAGAACCAGCAATATAAATATTCCCCTTCCTGCGGTCTCTGATTCTTGATGTACTTCTGAGTTTTTAAAATATCAAGGGCATTCTTAACCCCGGTAACATTCGCAACCAGTTTTAATTGAGTCCAAAGCTCCTTCCAGATATTGTCATCTTTTTTACTGGTTTTAAAAAGAATAGCTATTCCCTGGCGGTTTTCAGATAAGATAAGAGCATCTTTTTCAATGGCTTTATCTACCATATGAGTAGCAAGATACCTAAACCGCGCGTCACGATTTCCTCCCTTTTTTACGATATCCATAGAAGAAGGGATCTCCTTTAATAGCGTAGTTACCTTATCGATGATATCTTTTCTCTCTAACTTATCCAATGCGATTGTTTTGGCGCGAAGATAAAAAATTTAACTCTTCTAAAGATTGTATCTTAGGGCTAAGATATTTTAAGTATGGAGAAAATTGATCACACCAAATTAAAGGTAACCTCGAAAATTGAACTTTCCGGAGTTAGAACCCGTATGGAGTTAAATGAATCTAAAGAGGATATTAAAAATAAGATGAAGCAGATCAGAAAAGATCTCGGAGACTGGCAGGATAAATTATACGCCCACGGGAAATATTCTGTTCTAATATGTCTTCAGGGAATGGATACTGCAGGAAAGGATAGTTTAATTAGAGAAGTTTTCAAAGATTTTAATAGCAGGGGTGTGGTGGTGCATAGTTTTAAAACGCCCTCCAGTAGAGAACTAAAACATGATTATCTATGGCGGCATTATGTACTCCTGCCCGAACGTGGAAAATTTGGAGTTTTTAACCGTACGCACTACGAAAATGTATTGGTTACAAGAGTGCATCCTGAGTATTTACTAAACGAAAATTTACCAGGAATAAAATCTATAGAAGATGTGAATACTCGATTTTGGGAACAAAGATTTGATAGCATCAAAAAATTTGAAGAGCACCTTGCAAATAATGGTACCATTATTTTTAAATTCTTTCTTCATCTCTCTAAAGAAGAACAGCGCCAACGATTGCTGAGGAGACTGAATAAACCGAATAAAAACTGGAAATTCTCTCCGGGTGACCTTGAAGAACGTAAGCTTTGGAATACTTATCAGGAATGCTACCAGGACGCCATTAATAATACATCCACCAAAAAAGCCCCGTGGTATATTATTCCTTCAGATGATAAAGATACTGCCCGCTTACTGGTAGCAAAGATCCTCTATGAGGAGCTTATCCAATATAAGGATGTGAAAGAGCCAGAATTGGATCCAGACATCAAGAAGAATTTAGCCGATTATCGTGAGCAGCTAAGCCGGGAAAAGAATTGAGATTCGGTTCGCATAAATAAAAAAAATACTGTTATTTAGCAGCAAAAAGCAATTTCCATGAGATCATTTTGTTCTATGCTGTTACTCCTATTTTCGGGGTTAATGATGCACTCTCAATCTAATACTATCACAGACTCATTGAACATTAGAAAGGTTTATGATATGTCCCTTTTAAACGGGAAAAGCTATGACTGGTTAGATCATTTGTCGAATGAGATTGGAAGCCGCCTTTCAGGTTCCTACGGTGCAGAACAGGCGGTGCAATATACAAAAGCAGAGTTGGAAAAATTAGGCCTGGATAAAGTATGGTTGCAACCGGTGATGGTTCCAAAATGGACCAGGGGAGGGAGAGAGTTTGCCTACGTTCAAACCGGCCCGGGAGAAACCCGTAATGTGAATATTACCGCTTTAGGAGGTTCAGTAGCCACTGGAGAAGGAGGTACAAAGGCTCAAGTTATTGAGGTTCAGGGAATCGAACAATTAAAGGAATACGGAAAAGAGAATATTGAAGGAAGAATAGTTTTTTATAACCGTCCTATGCGTGCAGACCATATTCAGACTTTTGATGCCTACGGTGGTTGTGTAGACCAGAGATATTCTGGTGCAAAGGAGGCAGCTAAATATGGTGCCGTTGGAGTTATTGTAAGGTCGATGAACCTGAGAATGGACGATCTTCCTCACACAGGTTCCATGAGCTACGGTGATACTCCTGTGAAAGATAGAATTCCGGCAGCGGCAATTTCTACAAATGATGCGGAATATCTTAGCTCAATTCTAAAGATCCAGAAAGATCTGAAGTTTTATTTCAAAATGAATTGTGAGCAACATGAAGATGTAGAGTCTTACAACGTTATTGGAGAGATCACAGGTACTAAATATCCCGATGAGATCATGGTGGTTGGAGGGCATTTGGATTCATGGGATCTTGGAGACGGGTCACATGATGACGGAGCCGGAGTTGTTCAGTCTATGGAAGTATTGAGGTTATTCAAGGAAATTGGGTATGAGCCCAAAAGAACTATTAGGGTTGTACTCTTTATGAATGAGGAGAATGGTCTGCGTGGAGGTAAGAAGTATGCTGAGGTTGCTGCTTCCAAATCTGAAGAGCACATTTTTGCACTGGAAAGCGACGCTGGCGGATTTACTCCAAGAGGTTTTGGAATCACGGCTACAGATCAGCAATTTAATAAAATCTTATCCTGGAAAGGACTTTTTGAACCTTACCTGATCCATTATTTTAAAAAAGGTGGTGGCGGTGCTGATATCGGACCACTTGAAGGAGGAGATACGGTTCTGGCAGGACTAAGACCAGATTCTCAGAGATATTTTGATCACCATCATGCGGCCAACGATACTTTTGATGCAGTAAATAAAAGAGAACTGGAATTAGGTGCCGCTACCATGGCTTCGCTGGTTTATCTTGTTGATAAATACGGTCTTGGTAATATTAGCAATGACTCGGCAGAGTTACCAGATTAATCTACAATAGCTGATAAATTTATTAAAGCTTATCCCTTTCAGAGAAATCTAAAGAGGCTACCTTTGCAAACCTAAAAAATCGTTTTGCAGCTTACGGCCTATACCAAAGAATTCAAGAAGAACCTTAATATCGCCTACCCGGTGATGTTGGGTCAGTTAGGTCATGTGATGGTTGGTCTTGTAGATAACCTGATGATAGGTAGGCTGGGAGCGGCACCACTCGCGGCTGTATCCCTTGGAAATGCCCTGGTTTTTATCACCATGTCTCTGGGGATTGGTTTTTCTTTCGCCATCACTCCCCTAATTGCAGAAGCAGACGGCGCAGATGACCTGGAAGGTGGTCGTAGCTATTTTCATCATGGACTTATTTTAAGTAGTCTGAGCGGACTTTTCCTTTTTATCATGCTTTTAATAGCAAAGCCTTTACTTTATTATTTGGATCAACCGCCCGAAGTGGTTGAACTGGCCATTCCATATCTCAATATTGTAGCTTTTTCCATGCTGCCATTAATGGCTTTCCAGGCGTTTAAGCAGTTTGCAGATGGTTTGTCCCAAACCCGGTATTCTATGTATGCCACCTTGCTTTCTAACGTGGTGAATGTAGTTTTCAACTACCTGCTTATTTACGGAATCTGGATCTTCCCGAGGCTGGAACTCGAAGGAGCTGCTATAGGAACTCTAATTTCAAGGTTCTTCATGTTATGGTTCATTTGGGAAATACTACGTCGAAAATCGAAATTTGTAGAATATTTTAAGTGGTCTAAAAAAGAGATGATCAAATGGACTATCTTCAAGCGATTGCTGGCTTTAGGCTTTCCAACCGCTTTACAAATGTTCTTCGAAGTAGCTATTTTTACAGCTACCGTATTCCTTGCCGGAAACCTAGGAACCAATCCGCAGGCGGCTAACCAGATCGCGCTAAATCTAGCTTCGATGACCTTTATGATCGCGGTAGGATTGGGAGTTACCGCAACTATTAGAGTAGGGAACCAGGTAGGGTTAAAAGCTTATCGAGAGCTAAGGAGAATAAGTTTTTCAATTTTCTTGTTGGTTTTCCTTATAATGGGTGTCTTCGCCCTGCTTTTCATTTTGCTGAAAGATATTTTGCCGGGCTTTTATATTGATAATTTTGAAGTGGTAAACCTTGCCGCTCAACTGCTCATCGTTGCGGCTGTATTCCAGTTAAGCGATGGGATGCAGGTAGTGATTCTGGGAGCATTGCGAGGATTACAGGATGTAAAACTTCCTACCCTTATTTGTTTTATAGCTTACTGGGTTATCGGCTTCCCCGTAAGTTATTACTTCGGTCAGCCGGAAAGAATGGGAAGCATGGGAATCTGGATGGGATTGCTGGCGGGATTGACATCCTCGGCATTATTATTATATTTCCGCTTTAATTATCTAAGCCGAAAATTAATTAGAACTAAAGAACCTTTAATAGCTTAAAAATATGGAGCTTCCAAAATTTATACTAGGTGATAACACCGATTTACCAGATTCAATATTCGTCATACATACAGAATTTCCTCGTTTTATTATCGACCTTAAAGATGATGAAGTTGAATGGTTAGAAGATTTTGATAAGGAAGATGAAAAAGAGCTTTCCAGCGAGGCAGAAAGCCTTATCACTCAGGCCAACGAGTTCTATGATCGGGAAGTAAATCGATACGAAGAAGGATAAAAATGGAAAAACTAGCCGAATTAGACCGGGAGTTATTCCTGTACCTGAATAATCTGGGAATGGAAACATGGGACTGGCTGTGGATCTCAATTAGTGATAAATGGATGGCCATCCCACTTTATGCACTTCTTTTATACCTGATATTTCGAAAATTTGGTTGGCAGTCTACCATTATTACCATGGTCGTGGTAACGCTTTTAATTACTGCTACAGATCAGTTGGCAAATTTGTTCAAACACGGCTTTGAAAGACCTAGGCCATGCCGGCAGGAAGGAGTAATGGAATATGCTCGTTACGTGGCAGAAAGATGTGGCAGATACGGTTATTTCTCGGCGCACGCAGCGAATTCAACCGGAGTGGCTGTATTTTTAAGTCTATTATTCAAAAAACATTATCCTAAACTGGTCATTTTTCTAATATTCTGGGCTGTAGTCGTGTCATACAGCAGAATTTACCTGGGTGTGCACTATCCTGGTGACGTGATAACGGGGATGATCATAGGGTTGATCTTCGGATTTTTATTTCATCATTTAAGGAAATTTACCACTCTTAAGATCCTCAAGAAAGATCTAAGCCAGGCTTAGCAAATGCTTCGCCGCGGCGAAGGCAGTAGTTTTATTCTCCTCGATCATTTTTAATTGCTCCTTTAGGGCGTCCTTGATTTTTGGATTCTCATAAAACCGGCTTTTAAGGTAATCGTTGATGGTTTGAAAAAGCCAGAATTTGTTTTGCTCTAAGCGGTTATGATGAAAATATTCATTATCATCAACCTTCACCTTGAATTCTTTAATCATCTTCCAGATATCCTCAACACCATCATTATAAAGTGCGCTACATAATTTAACTTCAGGCTTCCATTCACTTTCTTTAGGCGGGTACAATTGTAATGCTCGATTAAATTCCAGTTTCGCGTCCCTGACAGCTTTTTGGTTATCACCATCTGCTTTATTGATCACGATCGCATCGGCCATTTCAACAATTCCTCTTTTAATACCCTGTAGTTCATCACCGGCTCCTGCCAGTTTTAAGAGCAGGAAAAAATCTGTCATGCTGTGAACGGTGGTTTCGCTTTGGCCTACGCCCACAGTTTCAATAAGGATTACATCGAAGCCAGCAGCTTCACAGAGCAAAATGCTTTCCCTAGTCTTACGTGCTACACCACCCAAAGAATCTCCACTAGGAGAAGGACGTATGAAGGCTTCTGGTTTAGTAACCAGTTTTTCCATTCGGGTTTTGTCCCCGAGTATGCTTCCATGAGAGACAGAACTGCTAGGATCAACCGCAAGTACGGCCACTCTTTTCCCCTGGTCTATTAAATAGGATCCAAAACTTTCAATGAAGGTGCTTTTTCCAACTCCGGGCACCCCTGTAATTCCTATTCGTATGGATTTATGCGCATAGGGGAGAGCCCCTTCGATTAGATATTCAGCTTGCTTCTGATGCGTTTTCTGGTTGCTTTCTATTAAAGTGATACCTTTTCCCAGGGCGGTTTTATTTCCATTGAGCAATTCTTTCAATAGGTCCTTTTCAGAAAACTTATTCTTCCTGAAACCTCTAATGCGTTTTGCTGATTCGGGACTTACATTTCCTGATAATGGCTTACTTTGAGACTCGCTTAAGGCTGATTTTTGCTGTTTTTTATTCAAACTTGGGAGGAATATTTATGACAATTTTATGAATTCGCGTTTCAGGCATCATGAAATGCTTGGTATATTGATAAAAACTAAATTACTTAAATTATTTCACGCAATGAAGAATTTGTATAAAACTAAGGTAACTACCCATGGTGGGCGTAATGGTCGCACTCGAAGTGAGGATGGAATTCTGGACATGGAACTTAAAAAACCGGAAGGTCTTGGTGGTAAAGGTGGGGATCATTCAAATCCGGAACAACTTTTTGGAGCCGGATATTCGGCTTGCTACGGTAGCGCTCTTGAAGCAGTTGCAAAAAAACATAAAGTAGACCTCGGGGATTATAGTGTTACTGCTACGGTAAAACTAGGTGAAACCGATTCAGGTAACCTTCAGCTTTCAGTAATTCTTGACTCTTACCTTCCAGGAGTTGATGTGGAAACCGGAGAGAAACTGGTAAATGAAGCACACGAGGTTTGTCCTTACTCCAGAGCAACACGCGATAATATAGATGTAACTTTAAACTTGTTATTAGACGAGTAATTTATAAGATATTATTCATTTGAAGAGGTGCCATTCGGTGCCTCTTCCTTTTTTATAGGAATGCTTATGCTGGTATTATCCCAGGCAAGGATCATATCTACAAATTCTCCAGATTCTTCGAATAGAATAGTGAATTGTTCCCGGATTATTTCAGTTTTTTCAACAGGTCTTTCCAAAACCAGAGAATCGAACCTTGGATCGCGATAAGCTTCCTTCTCGAGGTTGATACCCCATGGGTACATTTTTGAATTGAACATGATCTTCCAGCTATTTTCCATGGGAATAGTCCAAAGAGTATATTTGCCTGCTTTCAATTTACTTCCGTCTACCAGTATATCCTTGTTAGTCTCAAAGGTAGTAGCTTCATTGGCTCCTGTTCTCCATACTTCATTATACGGAACAATATTACCGAAGATCTCCCGGTCTCTTTTATAGGGCCGATTGTAGAAAACTTCAAGTTTCAAACCATCCTGGTTGAATGTTACGGTATCTTCAGGGCTATGAGCTTTTGTGGTATACCTGAAGATGAGTAAAAGAACGATGGAGAGAAATATAACAATACCACCAATCTTTAAACCAAGCTTTGTATTACTGTTCATAGGGTCTCTTTAGATTTATTTTTTCAAAAAGCCGGCCACAACGGCTTAATTCAGTGAATATTGTGAATATAAATGAGAATCTGAATTTTTTTTCAGAAATTTTGCAACGCGGGTTGTTTTGACTCGTCTTTAAAGTAACTAACCCATCAAAAACAATTTAAATTGATACAGCATAAGCTAATAGAAGCTTGTAAACAGAACAGCCGGAGGGCTCAACTCAAGCTGTACAACAAATATTGTGACGGGATGTATTACGTGGCATTAAGATTCATGAAAGATTCTATGGAGGCGGAAGATGCCATGCAGGAAGCCTTCGTGAAAGCATTCGCAAAATTGCATCAGTTTAACGGAGAGGTGACCTTCGGGGCCTGGTTAAAAAGGATCGTCATTAATAAGTGTTTAGATAAGCTAAAGGCCAAGAAAATGGAACTGGTTGCCATCAATGAACAAACCCTGGGAACAGTGGAAGAAGAGAACAACTGGCAGGTAGATGACGGAATTGGAATAGAGGAGGTGAAGGAGAAAATGGAGAATCTGCCAGAAAAATATAAATATCCTCTAATGCTTTACCTAATAGAAGGTTATGACCATGAGGAAATTAGTGAAATATTGAACATTTCCCAGGTAGCGTCACGCACCCTGGTGCATAGAGGAAAAAAGAAATTACAGGACGAACTTAAAACTTTAAGTAATGGGACAGGATATTAGAGAGATGTTTCGCAATGACGAGCATCTAGGTACAGGAAAGCTAAGCAAAGGACATCAAAAAAGATTTGAAGCCAGGCTTGAGGAAGCTCTGCCGGTTCAGAAGAAAAGAAGAAATTACGGCAGCTTCCTCCAAATCGCAGCAGTGATAGTAGTTGCGCTGGGAATTGGAGCATTCTTCCTGTTCAATAATGACGGGAATCCTGTTCAGGATAATAATCAAATCGTTGAAACTCCTGTTGAGGAGCCTGTAAAAGAAGATAACGTTCCAACTACAGAGTACAGGTTGAGCGATGTTTCACCTGAATTTAAAAAGATCGAAGATTATTATATGGCAAGTGTAAATATACAGCTGGCCAAACTGGATATGACTCCAGAGAACAAAGAACTTATAGATGCATTTATGAAGAAGCTGGAAACCCTGAATCAAGAATACATAGCCTTGAACGGCGAAATTCAGGAAACCGGTATTAATGAGGAAACGGTTGAAGCCATGATCGCGAACTTACAGCTAAGACTGGACCTCCTTAAAAAATTGAAAACAAAGTTGAACGAAATTGAACAATCAAAAGACAACAGATATGAGAACTATCAAGCTTAAATATGTGATTCTGTCACTGCTTTTTATCACTGCGGGGAGTTTTGCTCAAACCAAAAAGTTGAGTAAAAGCTATAATACCTCTCCAGATGTGAATGTAGAACTCGATTCCCGTCACACCAACATCATCATCGAAAACTGGGACAGGAACGAGGTACAGATCGAAGCTTACCTAGAAGGGGATACAGGTGACAAGGAATCCACAAAGAAACTTCTTGATGCCTGGAACCTGGAGACTTCGGCATCAAATGGAAAGATCAAGATCAAATCTTCTGGAGGCAACAACATGAATATCAATATGGATATAGATATGGCTGCTTTGGAGGGATCTCTTTCAGAATTGCCTGGTCTGCTGGAGCCTTTAATGACTGATCTTGTTGGTCCTATATTGATGAATATCTCAGAAAATCCACTGCCACCAGGTTTTGCAGAAGATATGAAAGGAATGAAATTCGATTATGATGCCTACGAGAAGGATGGCGATAAGTATCTTGAAAAGTGGGAAGCAGATTTCGAAAAGAAATTCGGTAAGGAGTTCGAAGTGAAGATGGAAAAATGGGCCAAGGAAGTAGAAAAGAATTCCGAACAATGGGAGAAGGAGTATGAGGTAAAAATGGACGCCTGGAGCAAGGATTTTGAAAAGGATATGGAAGCCTGGGGAGAAGAATTCGGCAAGAAAATGGAAGCCTGGGGAGAAGAATTTGGTAAGCAATTTGAAGCTCAGTTTGAAAATGGTGAAGGTCCCAATGTTTATGTAATTGAAAGCGGGAAAGCTGCAAAGTCCAAAAAGACCATTAAATTGAAAATTCCAAAGAATGCTAAGTTAGAACTCAATGTGCGTCATGGAGAACTAAAACTTGGTAGTAATATTAAAAACTTGAAAGCCGATCTGTCTCACAGTCGGCTTTCAGCCAACCGCATTTCCGGAAGAAACACCAATATTAAGGCGGCATATACGCCGGTTAAGGTAGCTTACTGGGAGTATGGAATCCTTTCTACAGAATTCGTTAAGAACTGTAACCTGGATAAGGTGGTAAGTATCAAATTGGATTCTAACTCTAGTGATATTGTGATAAATGAACTTCAGAAAACAGGTGTTCTAACCGGTTCTTTTGGTAAACTGGATATCAATGATCTAGGATCTGGATTTGAAACACTTAACATTAGCCTCGAGAACAGCGACCTTAAACTGAACGTTCCAGATACAGCCTTTAATTTTACATTTAACGGCATGCAAAGTTCCATAAAGCATCCTTCAGGATTTAAGTTGAAATCTACCAAGTCCTACGATAATGAGATCCTTAACGGATATTATAAATCCAGGGAAGGAGATTCCAATATCACTATAAAGGCAAATTTTAGTGATGTATTGATAAATTAAGATCTAGCTATTACATTTGGCTTCCTCAAGAAGCTGAATCACATGCAGGATTTTTCAATATTTATTTCTTCACTTACCTCTGGTTATACACCGGTAATAGGGGGCGATTATGAACAAAAGGATTTTGCTTACATAGATCTCTCTGGAAATAATACAGATCTTTTAAAACTTGAAGTTGCTTCTTCGGAAGCTTTTTCTGTATTTATAGATGAATTCTTAAGGAACAGAAATAAGAAGGCAGCTTACGGTGGTTATAATGAATTAAGGACTCTGTATAACCGAAGTGAGCTCTTTAATAATGTTGAAGCTAATCGTAATATTCATATTGGCCTGGACATTTGGGTTCCTGCCTATTCAGAAATTTTAAGTCCGCTAAACGGAAAAGTACATAGTTTCAGGGATAATCAAAATTTTGGAGATTATGGACCAACTATCATCCTGGAGCATATAGAAGATAGTCGCAAATTTTATACATTGTACGGACATCTCTCTCGAAAATCTTTAGAAGAAATTGAAATTGGAGCGCCGGTTAAAGAGGGCGAAAAGATAGCTGAATTAGGTGATTTTGAAGAGAATGGTGACTATGCACCACATTTACATTTCCAGGTAATGGAAAATATACATGATAAAAAGGGTGATTATCCAGGTGTGGTTAAAAAAGAAGACCTGGACAACTACTTAAAGAATTGTCCAGATCCTAATTTATTGTTGAAAATTTAGATTTCTCCCTACGGTCGAAATGACCTTAAATTGTTGAATTAATATAGGAGTCATTTCGAAGAAGCGAAGCGACTGAGAAATCTATTTTATAGTAAATCACGTTCAAGAAAGTTCCATTCCGAATTTAGGCTTTCAATTAAAGCAGTTTTCTTTTTCCGACTCCATTTTTTGATTTCTTTCTCCCTCCTGATCGCTTCTTTAGGATTATCAAGTTTCTCGAAATAAATAAGATGAAAGCAATTATATTTTCCAGCAAAAGATTTTTTTGACCGAATGCTGTCCTGAAAATGTTCATCTAAGCGAATAGTTAGATTATTAGTCATTCCGATATAGAGTACTGTTTTCTTTTGATTAGTGGTGATATATACATAATAATCTTTCATAACAGATTTCTCCCTTCGGTCGAAATGACTTTAGATTATTGATTATTCCTGAGTCATTTCGAAGAATCATAGTGACTGAGAAATCTCAATAAGCCATCAGATTTATTTTCTCTTCACAAAGAAAGCAACTATAGCTGAGGTTACCACTCCTACCACAAGGGCAAAAAAGAAGGATTGAATAATATAAGAGGTAAGATTAAAGTATTCCTCTGCAGCTTCTTTTTCCATTGTTCCACTTTCAACAGAATACTCTATGACATTATTAAAATAATCTGGAGTAATGAAATTGTGGGTTATATATTGACCTATAGGAGATAAAATTGCCACTACAATACTTATTACTATTCCTGAAATAAATCCCTGACTCCAGGTCATTCTGCCATTGAAAAAATTCTTACGCTTATCTAGTAATGCGAGCACATATATCACGATGGCCACAACGGCAAAAAAATTAGTGTAGATGGCATGTTGCGCTATATTTTGGTCATGCCAGCCCAGGCCTTTTTCCAGGAACATCCACGCTAGAGATACTATACTGAAGATAATTCCCCATTTAATTTCAATCGAAAACTTTTTCATTGGTGAGTTAGTTTGGTTGTCAGGTTAAAATTAGTAAAATTCTCCTATTGTCACCTGAATAAAAAAATCCCGGATAGTGGATCCGGGATTTGATGATAATTTTCTGTAAACCTATCAGGCGTCTTCGTTTAGCCTTTTAGTAGCGAAGAACCCTGCGAATAGACCTAAACCGGCCATTAGGAAAATAGTTCCCGGATAAACGATGTCTTCGTTAACTCCTAAAACTGTTCTAAGGATTTCTGCCAGGAATATTCCAATTCCAATACCTACTAAAAGCAACGCGAGATTAATAACGATTACTTTCCAAATTGGAGTAAAGCTTTTTTTACGACTGTAAAAGATGCTAGCATCTGTTCCTTTCTCAATTAGGGCAAGGCGCTCCCGGTTCCTGGCCGAGATGTAGAGATAAAATATCCCGAAAATAACTCCAAAGATAATTGGCATGATGACTACTTCTGATCCCATAATTTCTTGTTTTTTAGTGTGAAAATAATGTTCGTTTGTTTTTATGACGCCAGGTTTTCCAAACCGGTTACAAAAAAATGTAAATTTATTTTAGGGAAAATATGTAACCGATGTTCTGAAATGATCGTCATAATGCAAAATGACCAAAAACACTGACCAATATTTAATAGATCGTACTCTCGAAGGGAACATAAATTCCTTTGGAGAATTAGTGGACAGATATCAGAATTTTGTGTTTACCATCGCGATAAGAATATTGAAAGTGAGTGAAGAGGCAGAAGAAGTAGCCCAGGATAGCTTTATTAAGGCCTATGATTCTTTGAGTACATTTAGAGGAGATTCAAAATTTTCGACCTGGCTTTACCGGATAGTATATCATAAGAGTCTTGACAGAGTTAAAAAAAATAACAGACAAAGAACCTATGAATTAAATGAAGAGATCACCGAAGACAGTTTGGATAATTTAGAGAATGGTCTGGAGTTCATGGTGAAAGAGGAAAGAAGCAGAATAATAAAGACCTGTATCGATAAATTACCTGAAGAAGATGCCGCGATTATAACTTTATACTATTTTGAAGAACAATCTGTAAAAGAAATATCGAAGGTAACAGACCTTTCTGAAGACAACATAAAAATTAAATTATACCGTAGCCGGAAGAAATTATTCAACCTTTTAGAAGGCTATATCGAACCAGAAATATCAGATAGAAATGGAAGAGCGATATAATAGAGAAGATGAGCTGATGAAAAGTCTGCTCAAGGAAGCAGGAACCGAGAAACCTTCCAGTGATTTTAAAAGTAAAATAATGCTGAAAGTGGAGTCACGAAATACTGAAATATCACCTTACAAACCGCTAATTTCGAAACCGGTTTGGATACTAATAGGGGGAGGAGTGGTCGCTTCCATATTAGCATTGTATTTAATCAATACCGATTATTTTTTCGAATATGACCTGAATTTTGGTGTTTTGAGCTCTATTGAATTACCCCGTATAGATCTTTCCAGAACCATGCAGATAGCAATCGCTTTTGTAGCACTATTCTTTTTGGAGGTGCCTTTTTTGAAAAGATTGATGGAAAGGAATTATCAATTGTAATAAATTAAGGGTTTTATAGTAGTTAGGGCACTGAGCCTGTCGAACTACCGTAAATAAAAAAATCCTGAAGCAGCACTTCAGGATTTTTTTATCTAATATCTAACATCTATTCGTCAACAAGCACCCAGTCTCCTTTATCCAGAAGTGGAATTGCCTGTTTGTACTTCATAGTTTTATTTTCACCACTCATTACATTCTTGATAGTCACCTTATCGTTTCTACCAATTTTCGGTTTATCCCTAACAATGGTTTCTACTTTTTCAGGCTGACGCTGAGTGTTTCCGGCAGCCCTGCTCTGTGCTGCTCTCTCATCAAGGTTAGGAATATCCTCCTTGGTGGTTTCCATTTGCTCTTTTGGCCTGGTTTGACGCGCCTCGTGAATGTTAGGTGCTCCTGCGGGTGGTATCTCCCCTTTAAACAGGAAGGACATTACATCACGGTTCACATTTTCAAGCATCGCCTTGAAAAGTTCAAAAGCCTCGAACTTATAGATCAGTAGTGGATCTTTTTGCTCATGCACGGCTAGCTGAACACTTTGTTTCAACTCATCCATTTTTCTCAGGTGAGTTTTCCAGGCGTCATCAATAATGGCCAGAGTGATGTTCTTCTCAAAATCCTTGATTAGCTGTTTACCTTCGGTCTCATAAGCTTTTTCAAGATTTGTAACTACCTGGAGGGTTTTGGTTCCATCTGAAAACGGTACGGAAATCCTTTCGAAATTATTCCTTTCATCTTCATGAACCTGCTTGATCACTGGGAAGGCACGGTCAGCATTATGAGCCATCTTCTCATCGTAATGCTTGTAAGCAGCCTTATAAATTTCACCGGCAAGCTTTTGAGCATTCATTTTCTTGAATTCCTGTTCAGTTACAGGAGAACTCATTGAAAAACTTCTGATCAATTCGAATTCGAAGTTCTTGAAATCGTCTGCAGCTTTATTAGTTTCAGCAATAGATTCTGAAATATCGAAGATCATGTTAGCAAGATCTACACGTAATCTCTCCCCAAATAACGCATGGTATCTACGCTTGTAGATCACCTCACGCTGGGCGTTCATCACATCATCATATTCAAGCAATCTCTTACGAACACCAAAGTTATTCTCTTCAACTTTTTTCTGCGCTCGTTCAATAGATTTTGAGATCATCGAGTGCTGTATCACTTCACCTTCCTCAAGACCCATACGGTCCATCAGCTTCGCGATCCTTTCAGAACCGAATAAACGCATCAGGTTATCCTCAAGAGAAACGTAGAACTGAGAACTTCCAGGATCTCCCTGTCGACCAGCACGACCTCTTAACTGACGGTCAACACGTCTTGAATCATGACGCTCTGTACCAACAATAGCCAGACCGCCTGCTTCTTTAACTTCTTTGCTAAGTTTAATATCGGTACCACGACCGGCCATATTGGTGGCGATGGTCACAATCCCAGATTTACCAGCTTCGGCAACGATATCTGCCTCCTTTTTGTGCAGTTTTGCGTTAAGAACATTATGAGGTACATTTCTCAATTTCAGCATACGGCTCAGTAATTCTGAGATCTCTACTGAAGTTGTACCAATAAGTACCGGCCTTCCTGCATTAGAAAGATCGGTCACATGGTCTATAACCGCGTTATATTTTTCTCTTTTAGTCTTATATACTAAATCTTCTTTGTCATTTCTGGCGATCGGTCTGTTGGTAGGAATTTCCACCACATCCAGTTCGTAGATCTCCCAGAATTCACCTGCTTCGGTTACCGCAGTACCCGTCATACCAGACAGTTTACGGTACATTCTAAAGTAATTCTGAAGGGTAACGGTAGCAAAGGTTTGGGTAGCATCCTCGATCTTCACATTTTCCTTGGCTTCGATCGCCTGGTGGAGTCCGTCGCTGTATCTACGACCTTCCATGATACGACCGGTTTGCTCATCAACAATCTTCACTTTATTGTCGATAACCACATATTCGGTATCCTTTTCGAATAAAGTATACGATTTTAATAGCTGGCGAAGCGTATGAATACGCTCACTCTTTACGCTATAATCTCTAAAAAGTTCTTCTTTCTTTTCTGCCTCTTCTTCTGCGGAAAGTCCTTCTTTTTCGATTTTGGAAATTTCCATTCCAATTTCAGGCATCACGAAGAAATCAGGTTCATCTTTTCCGGATAGGAATTCAATTCCTTTGTCGGTAAGATCTATTTGGTTGCTTTTTTCTTCGATCGTGAAATACAATTCGGCATCAACTTTTGGCATTTCGCGGTTGTTGTCCTGCATGTAATGATTCTCGGTCTTCTGAAGCAACTGCTTAACACCTTCTTCAGAAAGGAATTTGATAAGCGCTTTATTCTTAGGTAAACCGCGATATACTCTAAGTAACTGGAATCCACCTTCCTTGGTATCACCTTCCTTGATGAGTCTTTTCGCTTCGGCAAGAACTTTAACCAGATATTTACGCTGAACTTCCACGATATTCTCGATGGCCGGTTTAAGTTCCATGAACTCATGAGTATCTCCTTTTGGAACTGGTCCTGAAATGATTAGTGGAGTACGGGCATCATCGATCAATACCGAATCCACCTCATCCACGATCGCATAGTTATGTGGTCTCTGTACCAGATCATCTGGTGCGTGAGACATATTATCTCTCAGGTAGTCAAAACCGAATTCGTTGTTGGTTCCGTAAGTGATATCGGCGTTATAAGCTTTCCTACGAGCTGCAGAATTTGGGCGGTGATAATCTATACAATCCACACTAAGTCCGTGGAATTGGAAAATTGGTGCCATCCAGGCGCTATCACGTTTCGCCAGGTAGTCGTTAACAGTAACCAGGTGTACACCGTTGCCGGTAAGAGCGTTGAGGTACATAGGAAGGGTAGCCACAAGGGTTTTACCTTCACCAGTTTGCATCTCGGCGATTTTACCTTGGTGCATAGCCACACCACCAATTAACTGAACATCATAATGGATCATATCCCAGGTTACCGGCTTACCGGCTGCATCCCAGGAATTACTCCAAATAGCGTGATCGTCCTCGAGTGTAACATAATCTTTTTCAGCTGAGATCTCACGGTCAAAAGCCGTAGCCTTCACCTTAAGTTCGGTATTATGGACAAAGCGTTTTGCAGTTTCCTTTACGGTTGCAAATGCTTCTGGTAAAATATCGTTTAGAACGCCTTCAGAAATTTCGTATGCTTTATCTTTTAAAGCATCTACTTCCGCATAGATATCTTCCTTTCTGGTGATATCGTCGGTTTCATCGGCCTCTTTATTAAGGGATTCAATCTTATCTTTAACTTCCTTGGTAGCTTCAGTGATCTTCGCTTTGAATTCAGAAGTTTTCGCTCTTAATTCATCAAGGCTCAGGGCTTCAAATTCAGACTCAAGGGCCTTGATCTTGTTAACTATAGGTTGTATTTCTTTTACATCTTTCTTCGACTTGTCGCCTACGAAAGCTTTTAATACAGAATTTAAAAAACTCATACTGGTTTTTTTATTTAAAGGGGTTCAAATTTAAGCAAAAAAAAAGCCTCATGAATGAGACTTTTCCCTATTTTTTGCGTGTTGTCAATTTAATATTCGTCCTCGTTCCAGAGGTAATCTTCATCGGTTGGATAATCCGGCCAGATTTCCTCAATAGAATCATAAGAGTCGCCCTCATCTTCGATGGCCTGAAGATTTTCTACAACCTCAAGCGGTGCTCCGGTTCTGATTGCGTAGTCTATTAACTCGTCTTTTGTTGCCGGCCAGGGAGCATCACTTAAATAGGATGCTAATTCTAAAGTCCAATACATTGATTAATCGGGTTTTAAATTTTGGCAAAAATAATTTTTTTGGCCATATAGCCAAGAAAAAAATCTATTATTTACACAATAATAATAAGAACATAACAATTATTCTAATTCTTTCCGAATTTCGTAAAGGAATTTCTATAATTGGGAAGGAATCAGGATTTTTTTGGGATCCATTGAATTTCTTCAGCTTGCAATTGTTTAGACAAAGTCCGTGCCAGCACAAAAAGGAAGTCTGAAAGTCGGTTGAGATAAATAAGAACTTTATCGTCAAATGCTTCTATGTCATATAAAGCGCTGGAAAGTCTCTCTGCTCTGCGGCAAACACAACGGGCTATGTGACAGAATGACACGCTTTGATGGCCACCCGGTAGAATGAAATGAGTCATTTCCGGTAATTCCTCGTTCATACGATCCATTGCTTTTTCAAGATTCTCTACATCCTTGTCAGAAATCTTAGGAATATTCAATCGGTCCTTTCCATTCTTCAGTTTTTCCTTTTCAGGATCGGTAGCCAGGATCGCACCAATGGTAAAAAGCCTATCCTGAATTTCGATAAGCATTTTGGAAGTTTCTTCGTCGACTTTCTGATCTCTCAGTAAGCCAATATGAGAGTTAAGCTCATCGACGGTTCCATAACTTTCAATTCTAATATGGTGTTTAGGTACACGGGTTCCTCCAAATAATGAGGTGGTTCCTTTATCACCTGTTTTAGTATAAATTTTCATCTATTCTGTTTAATTATTTCAATTCGATCGAAAGTATCCAGACCTGAAATTTCGAAGCCTAAAGTTACGAAGATTAGAATGGCAAGAAAATATTTCGGGTAAAATAGACAGAATGGAATTGGAACTATTTTACGACTGAATCGGATTCTTTTTCCTGTTTTCTTTCCATATATCTTTTTCTGAAATTTCTGTTTTTACGTTGCTTTTTGATCCTTTTGGCTCTCCGCGAATTCCAAAGAAAATAAGCAAGAAATACAGCTATTATGGTAAGATAAATCCAGGTTTCCTGGTCTAAATCGATCATTGTAAGTGTCTTATTAGATACAAGGTAGTAAAGATTTCTTAAAAGCTCAAAAACAATAATTCAGGATTGAGATTCTTGTTTTCAGATCAGGTATTCAGAATTCAATATTTTAATCCTGATAACTGCCAACCGGCTTCTACTGACTGATCACCGTTTTTCTTTCATCGCTTTCAACAATTCCATCTTTTAGCCGAATAATACGATGGGCATGTTCAGCGATATCTTCCTCGTGAGTTACCAGGATCACGGTATTGCCGGC
This sequence comes from Christiangramia lutea, assembly GCF_022489035.1. Taxonomy (GTDB): domain Bacteria; phylum Bacteroidota; class Bacteroidia; order Flavobacteriales; family Flavobacteriaceae; genus Christiangramia; species Christiangramia lutea. Next base: position 70,541 of record NZ_JAKVTV010000001.1, on the reverse strand, counting down.
AGCATGAATTTCATCGAAAAGGTTCATGATCTCTACAGAAGTTTTCGAATCGAGATTTCCGGTAGGTTCATCTGCCAGGATAATTGACGGTTTATTAACCAGGGCACGTCCTACGGCTACCCTTTGTCTCTGTCCCCCCGATAGCTGGTTGGGTTTATGGTCCATCCGGTCACCCAGGCCAACACTTTTTAGAACATCTTCAGCTCTTTCCTTTCGCTGATTTTTAGACGCACCTGCGTAGATCATTGGTAAAGCCACATTATCGAGAGCAGTGGTTCTTGGTAGGAGATTAAAAGTTTGAAAAACAAAACCGATCTCTTTATTCCGGATTTCAGCAAGTTCATCTTCACTCATCTGGCTCACATCCTTGCCATTCAGAATATAAGATCCGGATGTTGGGGTGTCTAAACAACCTAGCAAATTCATCAAAGTTGATTTTCCCGAACCGGAGGGCCCCATAAAAGCAACATATTCACCACGATCTATATCAAGGTCGATTCCTTTAAGGACTTTTACAACTTCATTTCCTAATGGAAAATCTCTGGTGATATTACGGATCTCGATTACTTTGCTCATTCAGAATAATTTTTCAATGGTATGACGTGGATTTTGTTTTTTTGTTACAGAATATTTAAAATCTGAATGTTTCTTTTTTCGCTTGTTCAAAAAAGTGAAGTCAAAATAGGTTGTTATTTAATTTTCTTTTTTCCATCGCCGGAAAAAGAAACAAAAAGGTCTAGGCTCACGAAAATTAAGCTGAATTTATTGTTCAGCGCCTAAATTTTAGGAACTCGGTACGCTCAAACAGCCTAAAATTTTACGGTGCTATCAATTTAAATTCTACGCTGAATTTTCGAAGGTCGAATTTTAAACTCTACATTGATTCTGAGATTTTGTGATAAATAGTTTCAGCTTCAAAGATTAAAACTCAAAAGATTTTTCAAACACGAATTATAAAATCCTGTTTTACCTGTTCTTTTCTAAAGAATACAATTCCCCATTGAAAAGTGTCAATGGTAACCTTTACGGAAGGATGTTTTTTAATCTCTGCCCAGGCTTTCTGCATGTCTTTGGACCAATGGATATCGTCGAAGATAAAAACCGAATCGTTATGAATGCCAGGTAGCAGTTTTTTAAAGTATTTCAGGGTAGCATCTTTTTGATGATTGCCGTCAAAATAGATCAGGTCGAAATTTTCATTTTTTTGAAGGATCTCTTCAAATTGATCTTCAAATTTGCCAATTCTAAGGTCAATATTTTTTAAAGCGTATTTCTGAAATTGTTCCGATGCTATTCCAGCTGTTTCCGGGCAACCTTCAATACTGGTTAATTTTGTCCTTTTATTGGCTGCGATAGCCGAAGAAGCGACACCCAGGGAAGTCCCCAATTCGAGGGCGTTTTCGATTTTCAGGTAATTGGTAATTCTGTAAAGTAATTTCGCCCGGTGTAGAGTGATACCTGCGTTTTTTGCAATTGAAAAAACAGGTCTTTTATTAGAATTGAAAACCCTGCTTCCGGCTCCAAAATCGGTAACTTCAATGAATTCCTTATTTCTTAAAAGGTCATTGCGGTAATTTCTGATGAGATCATATTCCTTATAAAAACCTTTATCATAAAAGCATTTTGTCACCAGGTTATAAACAAAAGGGGAGTGGAGCCCGTGCTGATTTTGGCTCTTCATTAGAAAGTTCAGAAATGATTTAATTTGAAAAAGCATTTTATTTTTAAGGTAAGACGCTGAAACTAGTTCAGCATGACGTCAAAAATTGGGATAATTGTAATTATTTAAAATTTGGTATTCGATTCTTCAACTAGGTCAGAACGCTCAAGCTGACAATTAAATTTACAGATTCCTCCTTATTGCTCCATTTTTTCCATCAATTCAAAATAACGCATAGTTTTTTCCTCAATTTCATCTTCTACAGATTTCAATTTAACCGAAGTTTCATTGATCTCGTCTCCGGTTAATTCTTTCAGGAATTCTTTCTGTATCTCTTCTTTTTTCTTTTCCAGCTTACTGATCTCTTTTTCAAGTTTTCCGAATTCCTTCTGCTCTTTATAGGTAAGCTTAGAGCCTGTGGAGTCGTCACGCCAGGTGTTCTCTTTTGGTTTCTTTTCGGTTTTAGGCTCAGAAGAAATTTTACTTTCAGAATATTCCCTGTAATCGGTATAATTTCCGGGAAAGTCAGAAACTTCACCTTTTCCTTCAAATACAAAAAGGTGATCGGTGATCTTGTCCATAAAATAACGATCGTGAGAAACCACGATAATGCAACCCGGAAAATCCATCAGGAAGTTTTCAAGCACATTTAAAGTAAGTACATCGAGATCGTTTGTAGGCTCATCGAGAATAAGGAAATTCGGGTTCTGAATTAGAACAGTACACAGGTACAGTCGCTTCTTCTCACCACCACTCAGCTTTTCGACATAGTCATATTGTTTTTTGCGGTCAAAAAGAAATCGCTCTAATAGCTGTTCCGCGGAGATCTGCCTGCCTTTTTTAAGCGGAATATAATCTCCGAATTCCTTAATGACTTCCACAACCTTCTGGCCTGGTTTTATCTTAATCCCCTTCTGGGTGTAATACCCAAATTTCACCGTTTCTCCAATAACGATCTTACCGGTGTCTGGATTCAGGTTGCCGGTAAGCATATTCAGGAATGTGGATTTCCCGGTACCGTTCTTTCCAATAATCCCTAAACGTTCTCCTTTTTTAAAGGTGTAGCTGAAATTTTTCATCAGCTGCTTGCCGCCAAGTTCCTTGGAAATATTGTGAAGCTCTACGATCTTACTTCCCAGTCTTTCCATATTCAGTTCCAGCTGCACTTTATGCTCCTGCCGGCGCTGGCTTGCTCTATGCTTTATCTCATGAAAATCTTCTATCCTGGATTTAGATTTTGTAGTTCGTGCTTTTGGCTGGCGACGCATCCATTCCAGTTCCTTTTTATACAATTGCTGGGCCTTATCGGTATTGGTTGCTTCCAGTTGGTGTCTTTCCTCTTTTTTGTCCAGATAGTACGAGTAATTCCCTTTATACGTATAAAGTTTTCCATCCTCAAGTTCAATGATCTCGTTACATACTCTTTCCAGGAAGTACCGGTCGTGAGTCACCATGAAAATGGTAAAATCCTGCTTCCTAAAATATTCTTCCAGCCATTCGATCATATCAAGATCCAGGTGGTTGGTTGGCTCATCAAGGATAATGAAATCAGGTTTTTTTAAGAGCATTCTGGCTAATGCCAATCTTTTCTTCTGCCCTCCGGAAAGATTTTTTACCACTGCCTGCAGGTCTTCCAGATTAAGCTTGAAAAGGATCTGCTTAAATTCAGTTTCAAAATCCCAGGCGTTATTAGCCTCCATGGCATCCATAGCCTTTTGTAAAGCATCGGCATCATCTGGGTTTAATAGCGCCTTTTCATATTGCTCAACGATCTTAAGCGTAGGGTTTTCGCTGGAGAAAATACTCTGCTCGATCGTGAGTTCCGGATCCAGGTCTGGTTCCTGAGAAAGAAAGGCCACCCGAATATCATTCCGGTAGATCACCTGTCCATCATCGGGTGAATCGGATCCTGCGAGAATATTAAGTAAGCTTGTTTTTCCGGTTCCATTCTTGGCAACAAAACCAACCTTCTGGTCTTTATTTATTCCGAAGCTTAAATTTTCAAAGAGTCGGCGTTCACCGTAGGATTTGGCTATATTTTCTACTGAGAGGTAATTCATGTAATACGTTATCGGTTCTGTGTTGTCCGTTCGAGCATCAAAAGTACAAACTAAGAATTATCAAATGATCATTGAAAATGGATAATTGAGAATTGGGTTCATTTTTTATATGAAAAAACTTTTAGACATACTGAAACGAGTTCAGCATGACGGATAAACGAATTATGATAATTCATTTAGGCCCTTCGACAGACTCAAGATCTTGAGAAAGCGATATATAAAATAATCTTTTCAGCCGAAAAGTACACCCTGGATTGACCTGTAAAAGAAATGAAAAGAAAATATTGTACTTCTCCGACAGATCGATACTTCAGAGGAACCTGTCAAAATTTTTCGGAATTAGCTGGTAGAAGATGAAGATGAAGATGAAAATTTAGTCTTTATTTTGGTTGAACGATTAATGAGATTAGGTATAATTCAGGATTTGTAATATGGGATGATTCAAAAATTAATACATTGGCATAAAATTTCTGGATCTTCAAAATTTAGATATGAAAAAAGCCCTAATCACAGGAATCACCGGGCAGGATGGTGCTTATCTTGCTGAGCTATTGCTAGGAAAAGGTTACGAAGTACACGGAGTGAAAAGGCGCTCTTCTATTTTCAATACGGCGAGAGTAGATCATCTTTACCAGGATCCTCATGAGAAGGACGTTAGGTTTAGAATGCACTATGGAGATCTAAGTGATTCGATGAACCTTACCCGAATCATTCAGGAGGTACAACCCGATGAGATCTATAACCTGGGGGCGATGTCACATGTTAAAGTAAGTTTTGAAACACCCGAATACACCGGGAATGTAGATGGCCTGGGAACCCTTCGGATACTGGAGGCAGTACGACTTTTAAATCTAACCGAGAAAACACGTATTTACCAGGCGTCTTCTTCAGAATTGTATGGAATGGTTCAGGAAGTACCTCAAAATGAAAAAACACCTTTTTATCCGCGAAGTCCCTATGGAGTTGCGAAATTATACGGTTACTGGATCACGGTGAATTACAGAGAAGCTTACGGGATGTACGCCTGCAATGGAATACTTTTCAATCATGAGTCACCTATCAGGGGAGAAACCTTTGTAACCAGGAAAATCACCAGAGCCGCAGCCAGGATCGCTCTCGGGATGCAGGAAAGTGTTTTTCTTGGAAACCTTGATGCTCGCAGGGACTGGGGGCATGCCAAAGATTATGTGGAAGCCATGTGGTTAATGCTGCAGCAGGATAAACCAGAGGATTATGTAATTGCTACTGGGGTAACTACTTCCGTACGTGAACTGGCCATCATGGCATTTTCAGAATTGGGAATGGAACTCGAATTCAAGGGAAAAGGGCTGGAGGAAAAGGGAGTTGTAGTTTCCTGTTCCAATACAGATTTCAAAAGTCTAGAGGGAAAAGTAGTAGTTAGGGTAGACCCCGATTATTACAGGCCTACGGAAGTTGACCTGCTCATTGGTGATGCCAGCAAATGCAAGAAGGAATTAAATTGGTCTCCTAAATACAGTCTTCCAGAACTTGTTAAAGAAATGATAGAAGCCGATCTGGAATTATTTAAAAAAGATAAGTTCTTGAGGGATGGAGGTCATGAAACATTAAATTATTTTGAATAGTAGTCAGTACATGGAAAAAACTGCAAGGATCTATATAGCAGGTCACCACGGAATGGTGGGGTCGGCAATTGTTAGAAATCTTGAAAGCAAAGGTTATAAAAATCTTATTTACAGGTCTATAGACGAGCTTGACCTGACTGATCAACAAAGCGTTATAGATTTCTTTGAAACAGAAAAACCCGAATATGTATTCCTGGCAGCAGCCATCGTAGGAGGAATTGAGGCGAACAATAATTATCGCGCACAATTCCTCTATGAAAATCTAATGATCCAGAATAATGTAATACATCAGAGTTATGTACATGGAGTGAAAAAATTACTATTCCTTGCTTCGTCATGTATCTATCCAAAAATGGCTTCTCAGCCTATAAGAGAAGAGTATTTACTAACCGGGGAGCTAGAACCAACGAATGAACCATATGCCATTGCCAAGATCGCTGGTTTAAAAATGTGTGAGAACTACAACAGGCAATACGGGAGCAACTTTATCTCGGTAATGCCAACCAATCTTTACGGTCCCAATGATAATTATGATCTTGAAACCTCCCACGTACTTCCCGCCTTGCTAAGAAAATTCCATGAGGCAAAGATCGAAGATCGAGAATATGTTGAGATTTGGGGTACAGGTACACCAAAACGTGATTTTTTGCATGTAGATGATGTAGCAGAGGCCTGTTTCTATTTAATGTTGAATTATAAAGGAAATGTAAGCGTTAATATAGGTACAGGTAAGGATATTTCGATAAAGGACCTTGCAGAACTTATCAAGGAAGTAACAGACTTTAAAGGGCATATAAAGTGGAATACTGAAAAACCCGACGGAACTCCCAGGAAACTTTTAGATGTATCCCTGATCCATAAACTGGGTTGGAAGCATCAGATAAACCTCAAGGATGGAATTCAACAGGTCTACCAGGAAAAATTCGGTGGTTAATTCATTAAAACTAGTATGAAATTTAGAAATTTCTAAAAGATAAATTATATGTATTAGGTTAATGGAAACTTTCTAGTGTTAGGTGTCCATTTAATTATCTTCCTTCGCTTATTTGAAGATAGAAACCTTAAGAGTAATTATTGTGGTTGACTTAATTATTTGAAAGTTTTAGTTGAGTTTTAAAGATGCTGAAACAAGTTCAGCATGACATTGAAAAGTATACTTAAGAATAGATTTTTTACAGTTTATTTTATTATTAGCCCGTAAAAACTATATTTGTTAAAACTATGTGAAGCCCTTTATGCGATTCAAATCCTTATTGTTTTTATTCGCTGCAGTACTAGCCTTAACCTCATGCGTATCTACAAAAAAGATCTCTTATCTACAGGAATATGAAGAAGAGGTAGATAGCATTATCCAGGTTCAGAGATTGCGCAAACCTTACCGTATTCAAGTAGGAGATCTTTTAAGTATTCGGGTAAAAGCGCTCGACCAGGATATCGTTGGTATGTTCAATCCAATTGGGAGCGAAAATCCAAATGCAACCACGGAAGAAGCAGTTTATTTTGATGGGTTTACCGTAGATGATCACGGAAATATTCGTGTTCCTACGATGGGAGAGATCAATGTCCTGGGATTCACAGAAAAAGAGGTAAGGGAAAAAATTGAAAAAAAATTGCTGGAAGAATATTTCAAAGAAGAAGCTAATATATTCGTGACGGTAAAACTTGCCGGAATCAGATATACTACTCTAGGAGAAATAGGTCAGGGTAGCCAGGTGATCTATAAAGATCAGGTAACCATTATGGAGGCGATCGCTAATGCAGGAGGTATAACCGATTATGGAGATCGTGAAAATGTACAGATCATTAGACAATATCCCCAGGGTGAGGAAATACATACTATAAATGTAACCAATATAGATGCTTTAAAAAGTCCTTATTATTATATTCAACCCAATGACATGATCGTAGTAAATCCATTACCCAGAAAAGCAATTGGATTCGGAACAACGGGCCTTGAGGTGTTCAGGACAGTTGCCAGTTTACTGGCAGTCGTTACGTCAGTCATTGCTATATCTAGATTATAATGGCACATGAAGATGATCACATATCAGATGTAGGATCCACCTTTGATTTTAAGGGTTTCATCCTTAAAGTCATTAGTTACTGGAAATTGATCCTTCTATCCGTTGGTATCAGTTTAGCCGTTGCTTATTATAATAACGTAAGGAAACTACCCGTATATAGATTAGGAAATACTATTTCCATCAAGGACGATCAAAATCCCTTTTTTACTTCCAATACCAGTTTAACTTTTAACTGGGGAGGGACTTCAGATAAAGTGAATACAGCAATGACTATTTTAAGTTCCAGATCGCATAATGAAGAAGTGGTAGAAAAACTTCAATTCTATATTAATTATCTGGAACAAGGTGAGTATCAAAGGATAGATGCCTATGGTTTTACTCCTTTTAAAATAATCGCAGACACCAACGCCTATCAGGCAAATAATGTTACCATGAAGATTAGCATGGTAGATGATATCACCTATAATATTAGTGCCCAGGTACCAGGAAATCTTAGTCGTACCAATTATTCAACTGTTGAAAATGATTACAGGACAGTAGAGGCTCGCGATTTCAATAGGAACTTTAAAATTGGAGATCATGTTAATCTTCCCTTTTTTTCCGGTCGCCTGGAAAGGACGGGTAATCCCTTAAATGCTGGAAAGATCTACTATGTAAGTTTTATGCCATTTAATTCGGCTGTTGGCCGGTACAGGGGAGTTAGCATATCGCCCCAATCTCAAGGATCTTCTGTTTTAAACCTTAGTCAGACCGGACTAAATAAACCAAGAATCGTTGATTATCTAAATGGTTCTGTGAGGGTTCTCAGTGAGAATATGCTGGAGCGTAAAAACCTATTTGCAACTAAAACCATTCGATTTATAGATAGCAGCCTTGCGGTACAGGCAGCTCAATTAAAAGAGGTTGAGAACGAGTTGAACGATTTTCGAAATGAAAATGCCATTATGGATATTTCTGCCGAAAGCGGTGAAATATCAGGTAGGCTTGCCGATCTTGACCTTGAGAAAGAGCAAATCAGAAGGAGGCTAGCTTATTATGAAAATTTAGAAAACTATCTTCAAACCCGAACGGATTACTCCAATGTGCCGGCCCCTACGGTGGCCGGAATTGAAGAAGGAAGTATTTCTTCTGGAGTGCAGAAAATCATCCAATTAGCAGAAGAAAGGCAGAATTATCAATACACTTTAAAAGATAATTCTCCGGTTTTTGATGATATAGATCGTCAGATCAATTCGGTGAAATCTATTCTGCTTGAAAATATCAATAGTTCGAAAAGTCTTATCCGCGGTGAATTGCAGGATATAAGTGTGAGAATAAACAATCTTGAGAAGGAAGTCCGAAAATTACCCCAGGAGGAGCAGGATTTATTGAAAATTCAGCGAAAATATGCTATTAACGAGCGTACTTATAATATGTTTTTGGAAAAACGTAGTGAAGCCGGATTGATCAAGGCTGCGAATGTAAGTGACGTTCTTGTTATTGATAAAGCCAAAGATACTGGAGGAGGAAAAATTGGACCTGATACTCAATTGAATTATGTAATGGCTACCCTTGTTGGAGGTTTAATACCTTTGACCTTCGTTTTTCTTCTGGTTTTTTTAAATACAAATATTCATAATGCCCAGGAAATTACAAGGCTTTCGCCAATTCCAATTTTAGGTTTAATTGGGAGAAACAAAGGTGAAACGAATTTGGCCGTATTCAACTCTCCCAAATCTTCTATTTCAGAAAGTTTTCGAGGTTTGAGATCCAGTTTACAGTTTATGTATAAAAGACAGGGAGTAGTGGGCTCCAAGACAGTATTGATTACCTCCTCCGTTTCAGGAGAGGGGAAGACTTTTTGCGCCATGAACCTGGCTACTGTTTTTGCCTTAAGCGAAAAGAAAACGGTGCTGGTAGGGGTAGACCTTAGAAAACCTAAGATCTTCGACGATTTTCAATTAAATAACGATTTGGGAATTGTCAATTATTTAATCGACCAGTCCAGTTCGAAAGAAATAATTCAATCTAGTAAGATACCTTATCTTGATGTAATAACCTCTGGGCCGGTACCTCCGAATCCTTCTGAATTACTGCTGACGGAAAAAATGGATGATCTAATAAATGAGCTTAAACAGGAATATGATTATATTATACTTGACACCCCGCCCATTGGAATGGTTGCTGATGCGCTAAATTTAGTAAAGTATGCAGATGCTACTCTTTACCTGGTAAGACAGGATTATACAAAACGTGGGATGCTTGAAACCATTAATCAAAAATATGCCAAGGAAGAAGTCAAAAATATTAGTTTCGTTTTAAACCATTTTGTGCATAGTGCAAAATATGGTTACGGCTATGGTTACGGCTATGGTTACGGCTACGGATATGGGTATAATCGGTATGCCAAGGGCTATTACGGCGCCGCCCCTTCTCGAATGCATCAGCTAAAACTTTCCTGGAAAAAATTTATGAGGAATTTTGAATAATAATTTTTTTAGTTTACTTGATGGTTGCAAAAAAGTCAAAAATATCCTTGTTTTACTGGAGTGAGATCAAATTTGCGGGAAGAAGCGAAGAAAATTATGGAGATCTTCTATCTAAGTATATTGTTGAAAAATTAAGCGGATGGCAGGTAAAATGGGTGCAGCCTAAAAAACAATCGTGGTATAAAATTAATAAAAAGAATTATCTGGCTATCGGCAGTATTATTCATCATGCTAATAGTAATAGCGTAGTATGGGGAAGCGGAATAATTGATCAGAAGCAGTTAGTTCAAAAAGCAAAGTTTTTAGCTGTAAGAGGACCTAGAACCAGGGATTATCTTCTAAGCAAAAATTATAATTGTCCAGAGGTATATGGCGATCCCGGCATATTGCTCCCATTGCTATATAATCCCTCAGTAAAGAAAAAATATCCGATAGGAATTATTCCGCATTATACCGATTATAATGAGATTAATAAGGTATTCGATGAGGTGGAGGGGGTTAAAGTAATTGATTTACTTTGTAAAGATGTTGAGCAAGTTACTCGTGAAATTTTTATGTGTGAAAAAACTATTTCTTCCTCTTTGCATGGTCTTATAGTTTCACATGCTTATAATATTCCAAGTATTTGGGTTGAATTTTCCGATAACCTATTTGGAGATGGAATCAAATTTTTAGATTATTTTGAATCTGTTGGGATGCAAACTTATATAGCTAAAACCACCCCCGGAGAATTAGTTTTAACTCAAATTCAGGATTTATTTGAGAAATTTCCAAATTTACCCGAAGAAGGGATAATCCAAGCTTTACAAAAAGGTCTTTTAAACGCATTTCCCTTAGCATTAAGTCATTCATCAGAAAAAATTCTAGAAAAGTTAGATGACGTCATTAGATAAAAATCAGATAAAGAATAAAAATCATTACGAAGATTTGTATTCTGATTTTTCAATAAAAAGCATTCTCTGGAAACTAAATAATTTAGAATCTTATTTAGATGACGCTATAGCCACAGATACTAGTTGGAATGCTTTATACCAGAAAGATTTAAGAAACAGGTTAAAAGGAAAAAAAGTTCTGGAAATGGGCTGCGGTGACTGTACTAATGCTGCGATAATGTCTGCCCTGGGTGCAGAGGTATACGCTAATGATATCGCAGATGCCAGTGGTTTGATAATTAATAAATTAAATGAACAGTATAATTTCAGATTTCCAATCAAATTTATAAAAGGGGACTTTTTAAAGAATGATCTAAAGGCGAAGCAATTCGACTTTGTAATAGGAAAAGCATTTTTGCATCATTTGACTATTCCTATTGAAAAGAAATTTCTCCAGGAAACGGCAAAATTATTAAAAAAAGATGGTGAAGCCAGGTTTTTTGAACCCGCAGTAAATAATAAATTTCTAGATTTTATTCGTTGGTATATTCCAGTTCCCGGTAGGCCGTCAAAGTTCAGGAAGAACTCATTTAAAGAATGGAAATTAAAAGATCCTCATCCAGATCGTAGTTTTAGCTCGAACCATTGGGAATTGGTTGGAAGAGAATTCTTTAAACAGGTAGAAATTATAACTATTGGTAGTTTAGAGCGGTTTAGCAGAATAATTAAGAAAAAGGAGAATAAATGGAAATTTAGAAGGTGGGCATTCAAATCAGAAAAAAAACTTCCCAAAACGATCAATCGTTCTTTTTCACGGAGTCAGCTTATTATATATAAAAATCCAATATAAAATATATGGTAAGCCATAAACATAAATGTATATTCATTCATATTCCGAAAACTGCCGGAATGAGTATTGAAAAGGCTTTTCTGGATTCGTTAGGATTAAGTTTCTTTGAGGGACAGAATCCACAATTACTATTAAACTATAATAAGGATCCGGAACAGGGGCCACCCTCGCTGGGTCATCTTACAGCCTGTGATTATGTAGAGAAATCATATATTACCAAAGAATTATTCGATTCCTATTATAAATTTACTTTTGTTCGAAATCCGTGGGCAAGATTGGTTTCCATTTATAGATATTTCGAGTATCATCGTTACCTAAAGTTTGAGGATTTTTTGGTTAAAATTTTTCCAAAACTTCAGCAGGAAAGAAGCTATTTCGTAATGCCTCAGTATGATTATATTTTTTGTGGGAAAGGAAATAAAAAGTTAGATTTTGTTGGGAAATTTGAAAACCTAAAAGAAGATTTTAAAGTGATTCAGAAGAATATGGCCTTCCCCGTAGGGAGTCTTGAGCATATAAACAAAAGGAATCTTAATTATAATTGGTACAGCAGATGGAACCTAAAATTCGTTGCTCGACAATTAAAAAAGAACCCTGAATATATTTCAAGAATAAATTTACGGCAAAAAGCCAAATCAAAATATCAGGATTATTACAATTCCAACACGAAGGCAATAGTTTCAGAATTCTATAAAAAGGATATAGAATATTTTAATTATCAATTCGAAGCATAACTATCTATGGATCGTTTAAAAGTATTACAGGAATTAATAGACCAAAATGGTTACCAAAAATATCTTGAAATAGGAGTTCATAAAGGATTTGTTTTTCTCGAATTAAAATGTCCTAAAAAGGTTGCGATAGATCCCAAGTTTCAGATCGACTTTCATTACAAGCTTAAAAAACTATTTAAAAGACCTTATAATTTTAGAAATAAGTATTTTGAAATGACCAGTGATAAATTCTTTATCGAGCATAAGAAATTTATAAAGGCATTTGGAGCTTTTGACCTTGTTTTTGTGGATGGGCTGCACACTTTTGAAGGCAGTTTAAAAGATGTTCTTAACTCGCTTAATTATCTCCATGAAGATGGATGCGTCGTAGTTCATGATTGTTTTCCCCCCAGAAAAGCAGCAGCAACACCTGCTAATTCCTATCAAGAGGTAAATCTGTTAAAGCCTGATGGCTGGAACGGTCTATGGTGTGGTGATGTTTGGAAGACCATTGTATACCTGAAGAAACTATATAAAGATGAACTCGAAGTTCTGGTGCTGGATACAGATTTTGGCCTTGGAATTATAAAACCTAAAAATGGGCCTGTTAAAGATTTGGAGATCAATCAGGAGGTTTTTCTTCAAATTAATGACCTGGACTATGATTACCTGCTTACCAACCCGAATGAAATCATTGGATTAAGAAATAAGAACTATTTATTTACTCAAAGTGGCATAAATCTTTAATATAATGAAGATCGCCTATCTTATTACCGCCTATACCAATTATGAACATTTAAAACGGCTTGTAGAAGCACTTGATGATGAGTTACACCCTCATTTTTATTTACACATCGATCTTAAAAGTAAGCTGCCCAACGATCTAAAGTCATTTAAAAATGTGAAATTCATTAAACGTCATAAGGTCTGGTGGGGTGGCTGGTCTCATCAAAAAGCGATCAATGCGTTAATGCATTCAGCTTATGATTCTGGTTACGATCATTATATTTTATTAAGTGGTTCAGATTACCCTGTTAGGCCTAATTCCTTTTTGTATGAAAAACTAAATAAAGGGGGAGAATATTTAAACCTTCTCAAGGGGTTTCAAACTCATAAGCCTGAAAACCGAATAAAATATTATCACTTTGATCATTTTGATCGTAGAGATCTAAAAAGCAGGAAGACCAGGCTAATGTTGAAATTTGAAAATCACCTTCGCAGGTACTTCCAGAAAAATCGATATCCCTTTAAAGAAATCTATCACGGTTCTACGTGGTGGGCTTTAAGTCATAAAACCATAGGATATATACTCGAATATATAGATGATAATCCCACATTTGTCAAATTTTTTCAAACAAGCTGGTGTCCCGAGGAAGCATTTATTCCAACGATCATTGGAAACTCCCCAATAAGATCATTTTGTAAAACCAGTTTGACCTATACAGACTGGAGTGTAGATCCGGGGCCTGCCGAGATGACCGAAAGGCATATTGCATTGTTTCGGGACCAAATAAAATTTGATGGTGTATATGGAGAATTTTCACCTTTTTTTGCCAGGAAATTCAGTGATGATTCAGGGAAATTAATTGCAGAAATCGAGAACAAACTTAGGTAAAATCTTTAGTTTAGTTTGAATTTAAAATTTAAGAAACTTTTTAAAAGTTGATGGAGCTAGAAACCCGGGTATATCATAAACAGAGTAAGAAAAGTTTTTTTAATCTCTTAAGAGACAGCCTGAAAGATATTTTCAATTCACGCTTCCTTTCCCGTCAGCTTGCAGAAAGGGATATTAAAGCGCAATACCGGCAGTCTTATTTTGGATTATTGTGGGCATTAATTACGCCCCTGGCAACTGCTGCGGTCTGGATATTTTTAAATCTCTCCGGGACTGTACAGGTGACTGATACGGGTATGCCTTATCCCATCTATGCATTTTCTGGTACATTAATATGGTCAATCATCACTGAGGCGATTCATTCTCCTATGCGTAGTACCAGTGCGGCTAGAAGAATGTTAAGTAAAATTAATTTTCCAAAGGAAGCACTTATAATTTCCGGCCTCTATAAGCTTCTATTCAATTCTGCCATAAAGATCGTCCTGTTGTTTGTATTCATCTATTTGCTAGGAATCGGTTTTCATTTAAGTCAACTATTATTCCCGGTAATTATTTTAGCCGCTTTACTAGTTGGCACTACCCTGGGATTGTTTATTACCCCCATAGGCTTGCTATACAACGATATTGCCAAGATCATTACTATGGGCCTTACCTTTATCATGTATATCACCCCGGTAGTCTATGCCATTCCTGAAACCGGACCGATGAAATCATTAATGCAGCTAAATCCCTTTACGCCTATTATTGTCACTCTAAGGGATCTGCTCACCGGAAACTCACCGCAGTTCATGTCTTATTTTATTGGACTTATAGTTGTAAGCATACCCCTATTTTGCCTGGGACTTATTCTTTATAGGATCTCCATCCCGATAATCACCGAAAGATCCAATGCTTGATGGAAACAAAAAACGAAATACTGGTTGAAGTAGAAGGACTGTCAAAAAAGTTCTGTAAAGACCTGAGAACAAGTCTCTGGTATGGAGTGCAGGACCTGTTTAAAGGCTGGAAGACCGGCGGGGAGTCGGGACAATTAAGAGATAAGGAGTTCTGGGCCTTGAAAGATATTAATTTTAAGCTTAGGCGCGGAGAGTGTCTTGGGCTTATAGGTCACAATGGAGCAGGAAAATCTACTTTATTAAAGATCCTGAACGGCCTTATTAATCCCGATGAAGGTAAGGTGACTATGAGAGGAAAGGTCGGGGCTTTAATAGAACTGGGAGCTGGTTTTAATCCTATACTCACCGGTAGGGAAAATATCTATAATAATGGGGCCGTTCTTGGCTTTTCAAGAAAGGAAATCAATGAAAAGATCGAGGAGATCATTGATTTTGCAGAGATACGGGAATTCATTGATATGCCGGTACAGAACTATAGCAGTGGGATGCGGGTAAGATTAGGTTTTGCTGTTGCGGCGCAAATGGAACCGGATATCCTAATTATAGACGAAGTATTAGCAGTGGGTGATTTGGGTTTTATGCTCAAGTGTTATAAAGCTATTGATGAGATGTTACCTAATACAGCAATCTTATTCGTTTCACATAGTATGCCACTCGTTACTAGGATATGTAATAAAATTTTATTGTTGGATCATGGAATTGAAAAGTTTTTTGGCGAAAATATTGGAGAAGGAATTGATATTTATTATAAAAGCTTTTTAAATAATGAAGAAAGCAAAATTGTTGATGAGGGTATCCTGGAAATACTAGATGCAAAATTTATTGATGCTGGAGTAAATAAGGCAGATAATATTCAAGTTCATTGGATGGGATCTATTTCTATATATTTTAAATTATTATTCAAGGTAAAAAATACAGAGTTGCCATTGTTGAGATTAATTTTTTATGATAAAGAACAGCGACCTATAGCAATCATTGAAGAAAATCTTGAAATGAAAAACTTGACTTTGAAAGACGATATTTTGGAATTTGAAGTTGTTCATGAACAAATTCAATTTTCAAAAGGTATATATTCAATTGATATAGCAATTTTTAAAGCTTTTTCAAATACACCAATTTATCGATTAAATAATGCATTGAATTTTCAGGTTAAACACGAAGTAGATGTTTGGCCGCCCTTTATATTAAAAGCTAATTTCAATGAATACATAATAAAAAAAACCAATGAATAAGGTTATATGTATAACTGGCATGCATAGGTCAGGGACTTCCCTCACAGCATCCTGGCTTCAAAAATGTGGTGTTGATATAGGAGAAGGAAACCTGATGGGGGAAAGCGCAGGAAATAAACTGGGACATTTTGAAGATCTTGATTTTTTTAATTTACATTCTGAAATTATAACTAGAAATGATCCAAACTCAAAAGGTTGGATTGTAAATAAACCTTTAAAATTACAATTCAATGAGAAAGACAGGGCAGAAGCTAAACTTATTATTGATAAAAAAGATAAATGGGATGAAGTTTGGGGATGGAAAGATCCCAGAACAGTATTATTCCTAAAAGATTGGCAAAAGGAAATTCCTGATTTGAAATTTTTATTTGTGTGGAGGAGTTCAAATGAGGTTGTAAATTCTTTACTTCGTAGATATTCTAAATCTCAAAATAAAACTGATAAAATTGGATTTATTAGATCGTTAAAAACCTGGAAAATTTATAATTCTAGAATTTTGGCATTTTATAAAAACAATCCCAATCATTGTTTGTTAGTAAATATAGACGATATCATAAATAATGATAAGTCCATTTTTTCTAAAATAAATGAAATGTTAGATGGAAAACTAGAATACATTCCATTAGAACAAGTTGTAGAAGAAAGTTTATTTTCCAAGAATAAGAATAGAATCATAACTAGTTTAATATCCTTATTTTTAGGCATTCCAAAATTGGAGAAGCAATTAACACTTGTTAATCAAAATTCATGAATCTCCGTTTAAGGCCCAGAATATCAGTAATAGTTCCTAATTACAATCACGCTCGATTTTTAAGACAACGGCTGGAAAGTGTTTTCAATCAAACTTATCTAAATATTGAAGTTATTATCCTTGATGATGCTTCTACAGATGCCAGCAGGAAAGTAATTGATGAATTTAGTACTCACCCAAAACTATCTAAATTGCTTTTGAATAAAAGCAATTCCGGAAGTCCATTTAAACAATGGAAGAAAGGAATAGAATTGGCTCGAGGTGATTATATCTGGATAGCAGAAAGTGACGATTATTGTAAACCTGATTTTCTGGAGAAAATAGTTGCCTTCTTAAAAGAGAATAAAAATATACCCGGGCTTATCTACGCTCAAAGTAAGGATGTCGATGAAAAGGGATCGGTAATATCTTCCAGGCTGGAATATACTGCTAGTTTTAATCCCAATATCTGGAAGGAAAGTTTTTGTTTGCCTGGAAATCAATTTGTGCATAAATATTTGAAAGTTAAAAATGTAATTCCAAATGCAAGCGCAGTAGTATTTAAAAAAACACTGGTAGATTCTGAAGTTTTAACTAAAGAATTACTGAACATGAAATTCTGTGGGGACTGGTTATTTTGGATCAGGTTAAGCTCGAAGACACAAGTTTGCTTTTTATCACAGGAATTAAATTATTTTAGGGGTCATACAGATTCCAGTAGGAATCATCGGGAGATATATAGATTACTTTCGCGACTTTATGAAGAAAGGATAGTGAGAGATTACCTGGATGATAATTTTCAGGTAGACCAGAAAGAAGAAGTGGGGCATTTATATGAAACCTGGCTTAGAATCCATAAATTGAGATCGGTATTTAACCGGAATTTTTATAAAGTGAAATTAAGGAAAACTTCTTATTTAAACTTTATATATAACACTGTGAAGCAGAGTTTTATATGAGCAAAAATGTACTGAATATAGCATTATTAACACCTACAAACATTTCTTATTCAGAAACCTTTATACAGGCTCATAAAAAGTTATTAAATGGAAAAGTTTACCATTATTACGGCAGCATTGAAAATCAGCACTTAGATGGATATGGACAACTTCGCGGTCATGATGAAATTAAACATCGTCTAAGAAGACTTATTAAACGGGAAAGTCATACCCGGTTTTTAGAAAGGTTTATTGAAGAATCTTTCAGAGATAAAAAAATAGATGTTGTTCTTGCAGAATATGGGGATACGGCTATTCCATATCTTCCAGTTTTAAAAAGACTCAACTTACCCTTGATAGTTCATTTTCATGGTTACGATGCCTCGATCCATAAGATGTTTGAATTGACGAATAACTATAAAGAGATTTTCGAATATGCATCTTATGTAGTGGTTGTTTCTACGAAAATGAGAAAGGATATAATAAAAATTGGTTGTCCTGAAAAGAAGTTGATTTATAATGTCTATGGGCCTCGAGATGAGTTTTTAAAAGTAACCCCCCGCTTTTCTAAGAAGCAGTTTATGGCAGCAGGTAGATTTGTAGACAAGAAAGCTCCGTACTATTTAATTTTAGCCTTCAAAGAAGTGGTGAAAGAATTTCCCCGTGCTAAACTCATTATTGCAGGAGATGGAAATCTTTTCCAAACCTGTAAAAATCTTATAAAATTTTTTGGTTTAGAAAATAATATCAGCCTTCCCGGTGTAATAAGTTCAGAGGATTTAAGAGATTATTTCACAGAGTCGATTGCTTTTGTTCAGCATTCCATTACTGCGGAACACGGAGATTCAGAAGGGACACCGCTAACAATCCTGGAGGCAAGTGCTGCTGGTCTTCCGGTCATAGCGACCAGGCATGCAGGTATACCAGATGTGATCATAGATCAAAAGACCGGATTATTAAGCGCGGAGCACGATGTTGCCTCTATGGCCGGAAACATGTTGAAAATTTTAAATGAGGAGTCTGCAGCAAGGGAACTTGGAGCAGCGGGTAAAATAAATATTTCTGATAATTTTACTTTAGCCCACCACATTGGAAGACTTGATGAATTATTTGATGAGGCAATAGAAAGTAAGCCCCTTTCCTGATCCATGAAAAAGCGCCGAATAAAAAAAATACTGGTTACCGGTGCACATAGGTCCGGTTCAACCTGGGTAGGCAACATAATAGCAACTTCCCCTGGAATGTTATATTTTCATGAACCCTTCAATCTCAAGATTCCGGTTTATAATACCCCTTTAAAATTCTGGTTTCAATATACATCTGAAGACCTTCCGGAGATCCAAAGGAATAAAGTAGAAGTTTATTTGAATAAGTTTATTTATCGTACCAAATATCCTTTTTTAGCAGGGCTATTCCAGAAATTCCCAGTCCTTGGTGAGTTAAGCCTCACCTTAAAAGGGAAAAAAGACCTGGTAATTAAGGATCCTCTGGCGCTATTTTCAGCAGCCTGGCTTAGTGAAAAATATGATCTCGAGGTTGTTGTCCTGGTAAGGCATCCCGCCGCCTTTATTTACAGCCTGATGAAGAAGGACTGGAACTTTGATTTTAAAAATTTTCTCGACCAAGAGGTTTTAATGGATAAATATCTTTCCCGGTATGTAAAACAAATTGAATTGCATGCTTCTATAGAAACCAGTGTCCTGGAGCAGGGAATATTATTATGGAACTGCCTTCATTTAATGATATTCAACTATAAAAAACGCTATAAAGAAGAATGGTTGTTTGTTAAACATGAAGATCTATCTAGTGATCCTGAGAATAATTTCAGGATTTTATTTGATAGACTCGACCTGGATTTTACACAGGAGGTAAAGGAAAAGATAAACAGGACAACTACTGGTTCTCAGAAGAAGTTCCTGACCAGGGATTCTAAGAAGAATATAAAGGACTGGAAAGAAAATCTCAGGGCAGACCAAATAGACTTAATAAAGAAAGGGACCTCTGAAATCTGGCCTTATTTTTATAAAGAAGAGGATTGGTGACTTATTGAAATTAAAGGTATTTTCCTGTTCTTCCAATTACACTGATGGTGACAGGTTTATGTATAATTAATTATAAATTCGCAAGGAATAACAACAATTAATTTGAGATAGGGGATTTACTTAGGTCTCTCGTCCTTTATTAAATGATAATGCAGCAATTTAAGCCACTGGTTAGTATCATTATCCCGACCTTTAACAGGGTTCATCTTATCGGTGAATCTTTAGATTCGATATTAGCTCAAACCTATGAGTACTGGGAATGCATTGTAGTTGATGATGGTTCTAATGATTATACCCAAGAATTACTTTCTTTTTACTGCGAGGTCGATTCTCGGATAAAATATATAGGCCGGCCTAAATCTCTGCCGGCAGGAGCAAATGCCTGCCGGAACCTGGGCCTGGAAAATAGTAACGGGGTATTCGTCAAGTGCCTGGATAGTGATGACCTTTTGACTAAAAATTACCTGGAAAAGAAAGTTAAGGTCTTTAAAGATCCTTCAGTAGATCTGGTCGTTTGTAATTACCTGTTATTTAGAGATAATGGTTTCAAGTCTCGACCCTTCAATAATAGTTCTAACAGTAAAGATTTGCTATCAGACTATGTAAGTGGCCAGATAAATATAAATGCCCAGTCCTGTTTGTGGAGGAAAAAAGCTATCAAGGACCATCAATTTGATCCTAACCTAAAAAGAGCACAGGAACTTGACTTTCATTTTAGGATACTCCGGGATAAAGAACTGGAGGTGATTTTCTTACCCGAAAACCTGGTCTTTATAAGAGATCACAGAGAATCTATTTCCGGGGAATTTAGCCGGGGAAATCTGGAGGCCATTAGATCTGATCTTCTGGTTAGAGCAAAAATATTGGAATATTTAAGTGGTTTCCAGGGGAGGACTGTTGAAAAAGAACGTGCATTCAATTTATACCTTCCTGGAATAATGCAGCTGATTCATTTTAAATATTTTAAAGAGATTTACACTCAATTTAATAGCCTGGGCAAAAGGCTTGAGCTAAGTACTTCTTTTAATTTATGGAAGATTAAATTAGTTTTTTTACTTATTTTATTTAAACTTACCGGTAGAAGTTATAGACTTCGAAAACATATTTCTTCCCTGAAAATCTAATATGAATCACAATCCCCTGGTTTCGGTTATTGTGCCCTGTTACAATCAGGGTTCATTTCTAAATAAGGCCTTACAGTCTGTGTATGATCAGTCTTATGAAAATTGGGAGTGCCTTGTGGTAGATGATGGTTCAAATGATTCTACATCCAGAATCGCTCAAACCTGGACTTCAGAAGATAATCGTTTTAAATATTTTTATAAGGAAAATGGGGGGCTGGCCTCTGCGAGAAATTTAGGCCTGGATAAGGCTTCAGGTAATTTTATTCAGTTTCTGGATTCAGATGATTTCTTGCATAAGTATAAACTAGGTCATTCACTTGAATTATTGCAACACGCGAACACATTTCAAGTTGTAATTTCAAACTATCTACAATACAATGATTTTGCCGGCAAAGCTGTAAAACCACATTTTAAGATCAGCCGAGATATTTTAACCTATGATAATATTATTTTTAATTGGGATAATAATTTCGCGATCCCAATTCACTGTGGCTTATTTTCCTCTGATCTCTTTAACGAATTTCGTTTTCCCGAGAATCTTAAAGCAAAAGAAGACTGGTTAATGTGGATCAAATTTTTTCAAAAGGATATAACAGTCCAATTCATTGCCGAAGCACTGGCATATTACCGGAGGCATGATTCTAATATGACCAATAAAGTGAATATGACCATTGATTATGTAGGAGCTTTAAGATATATTCGTAAAGAGATACCTGATGAAGATTATATAAGAATGCTTGAACTTAAGGTGGAAAGATCTTCTAATACCATTTTTAGTCTCAGGGATCAGATTAAAGATCTAAGATCCAATCTTGGATGGAGGTTTTTCAATAAGCTTGGTAAGATCCTTAAAAGATAGATATGAGCCTGGCTATTGTAATACCTTACTATAAAATTAAATACTTTAGGGAATGTCTTCAGTCCCTGGAAAATCAAACTAATAAAGATTTTAAGGTATATATTGGAAATGATGGCAGTCCAGATGATCCTGGAATGTTGATAAAGGAATTTTCCAGATCACTAAATATAGAGTATCGGTATTTTAAAAATAATCTGGGTAACAGTTCTCTGGTAGCACACTGGGAAAGATGTCTTAAACCTTTGAGGAGCGAAAGGTGGTTGATGTTTTTGGGGGATGATGATCTATTAGGACCAAATTGTGTTGAGAAGTTCTATGAAAACCAGAATCTTATTGAAAAGAATAAAATTAATGTGGTTAGATTTTCGACGGTAGTAATCAATAAGTCTGGTGAACCAATTTCTAAGAGATTCCTGCATCCAGAATTGGAAGACAGTGTAGATTTTTTATTTAGGAAACTCAATGGGGAGACCCGAAGTTCTTTAAGTGAATATGTTTTTAGAATTTCAGCAGTAAGAAGAAACCAATTTAAAGATTTTCCATTGGCCTGGCATACCGATGATCTTGCACTTCTGGAGTTTTCTAATGCAGAAAAGATCTATTCCATCAACGATGCCAAAGTTTGTTTTCGTAATAGTGGTGATAATATTACTAGTACCTCAAACCTGAATACCTTAAAGAATAAAGCCTCCTTTCAGTTTTATTACTACCTTCTCAATGATAAAAAAGAATATTTTAATCACTTTCAATTAAATTACCTAGTTCGAAAACTTGAAGCATGCTATAACAATGACAAAAAAAACTATTTGTTCTTTATCAAATTCACTAAAACGATGTTGCGAAATGGGTTTTTAGGGGAGTACATAAACTTTTTTAGATTGAAACTTTTAAAATCATTTCAGAATTGAGATCAGATGAATTAAAGTTTTTGGTCATAGCACAGGACCTAAGGATATCAGGAACAAGCGAGGGCATAGTATCCAGATCTTTCCTTGCAGGTTTATCCCAGGTATACCCTCAATCCAGGATTGATGTAGTTTATTTGAGGAACCATAATAATGAGGATAGGCTCGATCTCCTACCTGTTGATTCCATAAAAAGTTTTTACCTGGAGAAAAAGATTCCTTCTTACGTAATATTGGTAAATAAAATGTGGTGGAGACTTGTGGGTACCTCCCTTAATGATTCTTACCATTTAAAAAATTACCGCAGGATAATCTCTAAAATAGATTTTAAGGAATATGATCATATTTTTATAAGAAGCTCCGGTCAGGAATTTGAAGTAATTCGAGCTGCAAGAGGCCTGCCAATTTTGGAAAGATCTATTGTTAACTTTCACGATCCATATCCCATAGTGTGGGACACGGGATCTAATAGGTTACCCAGAAAGACAGAATTCGGCCAGTTTAAAGAAATATGGGATATTGTGGAATCTGCCAGAGTCTGTATCTCCCCATCCAGGTTGCTCTCCCATGACCTTGAACATCTATATGGATCGTCAAAGAAATTTTATACCCTTCCGCATCAATACCGGGCAGATGTTTTTGAAAAGGGAGATCAAGAAAGGATCAGGAAGAAGGAAAAAGAAATTAGTATCTCTTACCATGGGGCACTTCAACTAGGAAGAAATTTACAAATTCTGCTTGATGCTTATCAGAACCTAATAAATGAAAATTCATATCTTAAGGCTAAGACTGAGTTGATATTGAGATTGCGAGGTGGTAATATTAAAGAATTAAGAGACAAATATAACGGTGACAATATCTTATTTTTGAAACCTGTAGATTTTGCAGAGTCTTCCTTGGAGCAGAAATTGGAATCGGATATCATAATCGTGCTTGAAAACTGTGCCACGCACAGTAACATACTGGTTGGTAAAGCACCCTTTATATCTTCGTTAAATAAACCCGTATTATCATTATCTCCCGAGAGAAGTGAAATGAGACGAATACTTAGAACTGAAGAATATGCCGCAAATTGCTCAGATAAAGAGGAAATTTGCCTCAAACTTAAGAACCTTATTGACAGGTGTCTGGAACGATCAGTGTTTGAAAGTCCCTTTAAAGATTATTTTGAACCTGAAAATTTTAAATGCCATCTGAAGAAAATATTAGAATAATGCTCTATAATCTTAAAAAACAATTCTATAAAAGATATAACATTAGCTTTTCTCAATCTGGAGATGATATTCAATTATATAAATTATTAAAAAATAAAAAACCAGGTACATACATAGATATTGGTTGCTGGCATCCTTTTAAAGCTTCAAATTCATATTATTTTTATCTTAGAGGTTGGAAAGGAATTTGTATAGATCCGAATCCTAATATTGCACCACTTTTTAGAAGGTATAGAAATTCGGATACATTCCTGAATACGGCCGTTAGTGAGGTAAATTCAAAGGAAAAATACTATATCCTTAAAGATCCATATACCTCTATGAATTCGATGAATTACCAGTTTTTAAAGGAGCAGAAAGTTGAGCATATGGTAGTTGATGAGAAGGTGATTGATTGCCTGAGGCTTGAAGAGATTCTGAATCAGAATATCTCAAAGGGTGAAAACCTGGACTTTTTTGATATAGATGTTGAAGGAAACGATCTAAAGGTCTTAAAATCAAATAACTGGGAAAGGTACAGGCCAAAATTAATTCTTATTGAAACAGACTTGAGTTTAAAAAATGATCTTAATTCTGAAAATGTATTATACCTCGAAAGTAAGGGATATAGATTGATCGCTAAATCTGTAATTAATGCTGATTTAGGAAATCTCTTTTTAATGGACACCTCAGCCTGATATGCGTGTAGGACTTAATCCCGAAAAAGATAAAGAATTAGAAAAACCTGATTATATGCATCATGTGGTAATCCCTGTGCATATACCTCATTTTCAGGATTACTATAAGGACAGTTTCAGGATTTTCAAAATATGCCTGGATTCTTTATGTCAGACAGTTGACGATAAAACCTTTATTTCCATAATCAACAATGGCAGTTGTATAGAAGTTAAAAAGTTTCTGGAAAAATGTTTAGATAAAGGGGTAATTCATGAGTTGATCAACACGGTTAATATTGGTAAATTAAATGCTATTCTGAAAGGCCTGACGGGTTATGATGTCCCACTGGTAACAGTAGCTGATAGTGATGTGTTTTTTTGCCAGGGCTGGCAGGAAGAAACTGGTAAGGTCTTCAATGCATTCCCTAAAGCAGGAACAGTTGGTCTGGTGCCACAATTCAATATGTTTTCCAATTATTGTACTAATACAATTTTTGATAACATCCTGAACCGTAATTTGAAATTTATGAAAGTGGCAGATCCTGAGGATATGTGGAAATTTTATAAAAGCATTGGATGGAATATTAATAAAGATCATTTCTATTTTGATTCTATACTCTGTATTGAAAATAATGGTTTAAAAGCTTGTATTGGCTCGGGCCATTTTGTTGCTACTTACAGAAAAGAACTTTTTAAGAATATTATCAGGTATTTGCCATTTCGGTTAGGTGGTACCAGTGAGAAATATCTGGATGCTGCGGCGATGAAACATGGTTTATGGAAATTAACCACCTTTAATAATTATGCTTATCATATGGGCAATGTCTGGGAAGACTGGATGCAAAGTGATAATAGGAGAGTACATGAGCCCAGTCCTGTTATTCCTGAGAAAATATCATTTAATGAAGAAAGCCGATTTCAATATTTCTTAAAGAATAAATTATTCAAAAAGATCCTTAGACTTTATTTGATAAACAGGTTGTTTTTGCATTATTGCAGGCTTCCTAAGCGATTGATGAAAAAATATCCCAGAATTTATTATTAGCCTACAATGAAAATATTAATGGTATCTATTTTTTCCAGTCATTTCTTTAATTGGGTTAACCAGTTAGAAGGAGCAGGCCATGAAGTTTTCTGGTTAGATGTGAAGGACTCAAGAACTATTGTAAATAACATAGATTTTGTTGAGCAAATTGTTGGATGGAGATATAAGGCTGATTATCCGGGACGGTATTTTATTAAAAAAAAATTACCGGGCTTAAACAAGTTCATAAATACATATAATGAACGATCTTTAAGTAATATCTTCGAAAAATTAGTGCGACAAATTCAGCCAGATGTCGTTCATAGTTTTGTAATGTATTTATCTGCGGTTCCAATTTTTCAAGTAATGAAAAACTATAAAGAGATTAAATGGATATATTCTTCATGGGGCAGTGATATATACTACTACAGCAGGTTTGAAAAAGAAAAACGAGAAATGATGGAGGTATTTCCTCATCTGGACTATTTGTTCACAGATTGTCAGAGGGATTATTCTTTGGCACTTAATTTTGGTTTTAACGGTGAATTTTTAGGAGTATTTCCGGGAAGGGGAGGATACGATCTTGAAAAAACAAATAAATTATTGAGGCCTCGTAACACACGTAAAAAGATCCTTATCAAGGGGTATCAAGGGAAACATGGGAGGTGTATTGAAGTATTAATGGCAATAATGAAATTGAAGGATAAATTAAATCTTTTTGATTTAATTGTTTTTGGGGCAGATGAAGAGGTAGTTGAATTCATATCAACATCTGAATTGGGTACCTGGAGTAATTTTACCGTTTTGGGAAAGATTGATAACGACAGAGTTTTAACTCTTATGGGGGATTCACTTATATATATTGGTAATAGCGCATCAGATGGGATTCCAAATACCTTGATCGAATCAATCATTATGGGCGCTTTTCCAATTCAGTCCAATCCTGGGGGCGCCACAGAAGAACTTATTATAGATGGAAAAAACGGTTTTTTAATCAATGACCCGGAATATGTTTTGGAAATAACTTTGTTAATTGAAGAAGCTATAGGTGATGCACTGCTATTAGAAAAGGCTGAAAATTATAATATTGAGTTCTTAAGGCCAAAGTTTGATAGGGACCTTATTAGGGCTTCTGTTCTGGAAAAGTATAATTACATCGAAAAAGAATTAGCAGAATAATTTGATTTCAATATTAATTCCATATCGTAATCGAGACCCGGAAAGAATAAAAATTTTATTTCGATCCCTCGAAGGGCAGACTCATAAGAACTTTAAGGTTTACTTCATTGATTATGGTTCTTCCAAAATTAATTCTGAGATCGTAAAAGAATTATGTTTGGATTATTCGTTTGTTCACTATCAATATCACTATACCAGGCATCAACCCTGGAATAAAAGCAGGACCCTGAATTCAGTAATTAGATATTTGGATACAGAATATTGTTTTGTAGCAGATGTAGATATTATTTTTCATCCTGAATTCCTGGAAATTGCTAATAATTTGACAAAAACAGGCCAGACCACTTATTTTCAGGTAGGTTATTTAAGTTCTTCAGAAAGCAGGAAAGTCAAAGCCTTTAGTGAATATTCAGATTACAGGTCAAGTACTAATGAAGCAACCGGGTTAAGTCTTTTTCCAGTTGCTCAGTTAAAGGATTTAAATGGGTTTGACGAGTTTTATCATTTCTGGGGAGGGGAAGATACCGATATGCATATTAGATTAAAAAATGCTGGTAATGAGGTTGAATATTATGATGAGAAATTATTACTCTTGCACCAGTGGCACAAATCATTTCAGAAGCTAGAGAATAATGAATCAATTGCAGACTTACAACTTTCTGGAATTCTACCTTTGAATCATCAGCATCTTAAAAATGCTATTTCAAATAAGGCTACAAAAGTTAATATTTCCGGCTGGGGTGAAATAATGGGCAGGGAAGATTTCCAGCTTCTTGAAAATTCTGAAGTTTCAATGGAAATCACTAACGAAAAACGACAGGTGGAAGATGTTTTATATGGAATGTTACCGGTAAAAAATGAGGGAATCATTAAAATTAGTTTTAAACCTGATCTATTTGAAAATTCAAAAAAGTATAAAGTAAAAAGAATGCTGGGAAAGAAAGTTCCGGAATATTACACCTTAAGGGAAGTGAAAGATATGATATTGTTGCACCTTATTTCTTTTTATAGGAATGTACCCTATACTATAAAAGTTGATAATGGTAGGGACATAGAGGTAGCTATAAAATTTTCTTAGTTTTTCATATGTCTTTAAAACTCAGATTCAAAAACCTCTTTTTTCAACTACTAGGTTTTCTTCCTGAAAGATCGGGAAATGAGATCTACCATTTTGTACAGGAGTTTTTGAGTAAGGAAAGTCTTGAATTTAAGGTCAGGTCTTCCCATAATTCATTCAGGACATTTCTAGAAATAACTCAAAAAAAAGGAATATCTATTGAGAATAGGCATGTTGCTGAGATAGGGTCAGGTTGGCTGCCATTAATGCCTTATTTTTTTAGTTTTCTATCTAATGCCAAAAGCATTGAAACATTTGATCTACATTGCCATTATCAAAAGAAGAATATTGAACAGCTTAATGAGGTTTTTTCTAAAGAATTTGAAGTAAAGCTTAATCCGGATAAAAATTCAAAGTATGCGCTACCATCCTCAATCAGATATTTTCCTAATAGCAATATTCTGGATCATGATTTAACCGACCGCAACCTTATTTTTTCACGCTTTGTGCTTGAGCATGTAAGACCAGAGGTTATAGAAGCCATGCATCTCAAGTTTAAAAACGAACTAAAAGCCGGTTCTTTTATTATCCACATGATTTCCCCAGGAGACCACAGAGCATATGTAGACAAAGAGTTATCCCTTCAGGATTTTTTAAAGTATTCAGAACATGAATGGAAAAAGAAGCACACTAGATTTGATTATCATAACAGGTTGAGGTTGCCTCAATATTTAAATATCTTTAATAAATTGAATTTAGAGATTATTCATGTTGGTTATGAGGTGCCCGATATAAATTCAGAATATTATAGAAAGTTCAAAAATCTGAATTTGCATCATGATTTTAAAGCCTATAAGGACGAGGAATTAATGGCAGGAGCAATCAATATTATTTTAAAAGTCTAATTTATGTTTATAATCGCTGAAATAGGTCAGGCTCATGAAGGCAGTCTTGGGATGGCATTAGCATATATAAAAGCACTGGCGAATACTGGCATAAATGCCATAAAATTCCAGGTGCATATCGCAGAGGCAGAAAGCAGTGTACATGAACCTTTTCGAATAAAATTTTCAAAACAGGATAAAACACGATTCGATTATTGGAAAAGAATGGAATTTAATCTTGAAGAATGGAAAATCATCAAAAATACCTGTGATGAAAATGAAGTTGAGTTCTTAGCATCACCATTTAGCAATGCCGCGGTAGATTTATTGGAGGAAATTGGAGTTAAGCGTTATAAAATTGGATCTGGAGAGGTGAATAATTTTCTACTTCTTGAAAAAATTGCTGCTACCGGTAGAACTTTGATTTTGTCTTCAGGCATGAGTTCCTTTACGGAGCTGGATGATACGGTGAATTTCCTAATGGAAAAAGGTGTTGATTTTTCCATACTTCAATGCGTTACCTCATATCCAACAAAGCCAGAGAATTATGGCTTGAATGTTATTAAGGAACTTAGGGAAAGGTATATGGTTCCCATTGGTTATTCGGATCATTCTGCTAGACCTGAAACCTGTATAGCAGCTGCGGCCTTGGGTGCTGAGATTCTGGAATTTCATGCCGTTTTTAGCCGAAAGAGTTTTGGTCCCGATGCAACTTCGTCATTAGAGATTGACGAAGTGAAAAATTTGGTAGAAGCTGTGAAGAATATAGATAAAGCATTAAAAAATCCTATAGATAAAACTGATAATTCTCAATTTACAGACTTAAAGAAAATATTTGAAAAATCTCTGGCAGTAAATAAGAGTTTGAAAAAGGGGGATAAAATAAAATTTGAAGACCTGGAGGCAAAAAAGCCTAAAAATTATGGTATCAATGCGGCTGAATTCCGAAACGTTATAGGGAAGGCATTGACCAAGGACATTAAAAAATGGTCTTTTTTAAAACATGATCATATTTAAATTTTTACATTGTTCCATATCTCAAGGATTATGAAAAAGCGTAAGATCTGTATTGTTGTAACTGCCCGGCCTTCTTATAGTCGCATTAAGTCGGCACTTGCTGCAATTCAAGTTCATCCCTCTTTGGATCTTCAGCTTGTAATTGCCGGGTCTGCATTGCTGGACAGGTACGGAAACGCTGCAGATTTCATAGAAAGGGACGGTTTTAGTGCAGCAGCAAAGGTATTTATGGTATTAGAAGGGGAAAATCCCACTACCATGGCAAAAACTACCGGCATAGGGGTGATGGAGTTAACCAACGTCTTTTATAACCTTAAACCTGATGCGGTAGTAACAATTGCGGACAGGTTCGAAACTATAGCAACATCCATTGCCGCGGCCTATCAGAATATTCCTTTAGTACATATTCAGGGAGGAGAGGTTACAGGAAGCATAGACGAGAAAGTAAGGCATGCCAATACCAAATTAGCCGACCTTCACTTGGTTTCAAGCGAGGATGCAAGAGCAAGAGTGATTAAACTTGGTGAAGATCCTGAGAAAGTTATCAATACAGGTTGTCCTTCCATTGATCTGGTAAAAGAGATATGCAGTGAAGACAAACTCAATTTTGATCCCATTGAAAAATACGGTGGGGTTGGAGAAGAACTGGATTGGAAGAAGGGCTACGTAGTTGTAATGCAACATCCCGTGACCACTGAATATCAGAAAGCTAGAGAGCATATTATCGAAACCCTTGAAGCAGTGGATAATTTAGGCTATCCGGTCTTCTGGTTCTGGCCCAATGTTGATGCGGGATCAGATGGCACCTCGAATGGGATCAGGAGTTACAGGGAAATGAGAAAACCTAAGAATATTCATTTTTTTAAGAATATGGATCCTCTCGATTTTCTCAGGTTACTGAAACATTCTAAAGCCCTTATTGGAAACTCGAGCGCAGGAATAAGAGAATGCTCTTATCTTGGAGTACCGGTAGTTAATATAGGGAAACGTCAAAATCGAAGGATACGTGGCGAAAATGTGAATGATGTACCCCATCACAGGGAGGAAATTTATAAGGCGATGAAGGATGCAATATATTCAGATAAATATCCGGGATCATCGATTTACGGTAATGGGGAGGCTGGAAAGAAAATTGCAGAAATCCTGGCGAATTCTGAACTTAGTTTTAGCAAAACCATTAGTTATTAATGAGAATTCTTGGGATTATACCAGCAAGGGGTGGAAGTAAAGGCATTCCCGGTAAGAACATTAAAAAGCTTGGAGGTGAGCCACTTATTAAATACACCATAGATTCAGCGCTAAAATCCAATTTAATAACTCGTTGTGTTTTAAGTTCAGATTCTGATGAGATCATAAGAAAAGGTGAAATCCTGGGTATAGAAATTCCTTTTATCCGTCCAGCCGAATTTAGTGAAGATGATACACCTTCCTTAGATGTGGTGAAACACGCTCTTTCATATTACACAAAGTTTAATGAACATTTTGAGGCAGTGTGCCTTTTACAACCAACCACACCTTTTAGAACTTACGGACTTATAGATAAAGCGATCAGGGAATTTGAATCGGGAGAGTACGATTCTCTAATAAGCGTACGAGAAGTCCCTCACGAATTCAACCCGCACTGGGTGTTTGAGGAAAAGAAAGGAAAACTTCAGATTGCTACCGGTGAGAAAAATATCATTACTCGAAGACAGGACCTGCCAAAGTCATATTATAGGGATGGAGCAATTTACCTAACTAGGACGGAGGTCATACTAAAGGAAAATTCGCTCTACGGTGAAAGAATTGGTTTTATAGAAAATATGGGTCAGGAGCATGTTAATCTCGATACCCAGGCGGACTGGGAGAGAGCAGAAAAAATTATTAGGAAGTTAAAATAATGTGTGGGATCGCAGGAATATTAGGTGCTGGAATTAAGGAACATGAGATGAATCTAATGCTAAAAACCATTCAACATCGTGGACCAGATTCCTCAGGAATTTATAGGGATAAAGGATTTGCAGTACTAGGCCACAATCGTCTTTCTATTATCGACCTTAACAAGCATGCCAACCAGCCTTTTTCAGATAACTCTGGAAGGTATCACCTGAGTTTTAATGGAGAGATCTATAATTATAAGGAATTGAAATCTGAAATAGGGACGAAATATTCTTTCAGGACCAATTCAGATACCGAAGTATTACTTGCCGCATTCATTATCTATGGTAAGGATTGCTTAAATAAATTAAATGGTATGTTTTCCTTCGCTATATGGGACAGTCTGGATAAAAAAATGTTCGCGGCCAGAGATCGTTTCGGAGTCAAACCTTTCTACTACCACAAAGGATCTTCTAAATTTGTTTTTGCAAGTGAGATAAAGGCAATAAGGACGGTAAAACCCGCAGATCCCAATAAAAGGGTATGGGCAAACTACTTTTGTTTTGGATCAAATGGACTCCCTTGGGAGACTTTTTTTGAGGGAATAGAACAATTGCCAGCGGGGCATTTCATAGAATATATAGAAGGACAATTATCTATCAGAAAATGGTACGATTTTCCAGATCGTATAAAGAGCTTGGCTCCAGAATTTTGCAAATCGGACATAAAGGAACAATACCTGTCGATACTTAAAGAATCTCTTAGATTACGATTCAGAGCGGATGTTGAGGTTGGATTTAATATCAGTGGAGGAATAGACAGTTCTTTACTGTTATCTCTAGTTAATGCTCATCATAAAAATATAAAAATAACGGCATTTAGCTTTTACACTGGAGACCAACGTTATGATGAATTGCCGTGGGTAGAAAAAATGATCTCTCAAACAGGTAATCCTTTAGAAAAAGTAAAGCTTTTACCCGAAGAAGTGCCCGAATACGCACAACTAATTGCTAATTTCCAGGAAGAACCTTTTGGAGGGGTTCCCACAATAGCATATGCAAAAATATTTGAAAAGGCCAGGGACCTTGGGGTTAAAGTATTGCTAGACGGCCAGGGAATGGATGAACAGTGGGCTGGATATGATTATTATAATAAAAAGGATTTTTCCCTAGTGCAGGGAACAGGAAAATCAAAAAGTTTTAAATCATATGTTTTGGAAAAGGAATTTCAGGAATTCTCAGAGAAACCGCATTATCCTGAGCCTTTCACTGATAAGTTGCAAAATTTACAATTCCGAGATCTTTTCTATACCAAATTACCTCGAGCATTAAGATTTAACGATCGTATTTCCATGGCCTATAGCACAGAACTTAGAGAACCTTTTCTGGATTATAGGCTGGTAGAACTAGCCTTCTCACTGCCTGTATCTTTAAAGATAAAGGGAGGAGTCCAAAAATATCTTTTACGTGAGATAATAAAAGATTATGTTCCCGATAAGATTTCAGCGGCCCCAAAAAGAGCTTTGCAAACCCCACAGCGAGAATGGTTAGGAAATGAGCTCTCAGGGTTTGTGCAAGGAAGCCTCAGTAGTTTGAAAACTTCTACTTTTAGTTCATGGTTTGATCATGATAAGATCATGGGTGAATTAAGAAAATATCAGGCGGGAGAAAAAAGTAATAGCTTTTTTCTATGGCAGTGGATTAATGCAAGTCTAATAGCTACCAATATTAAGGAAGATGTTTAGTTTTTTATATTTGGAGAGTCTTAATTAATCTAATCTGAATTTGAGTTCAAAAAAACTTTTAGTAGTCATTCCAGATGGAGTTGGCTTACGAAATTTTATTTATTCCCGATTCCCCGAGGAAGTGAGAAATTCAGGCTGGGAGCTTATATTTCTTAATATGACCCCTTTGGTCCTGAAGGATTTAGGTTTGAAGGAAATAATATTAGATCCAAAACCTTCTTTCAAAACAGATCTCCTTAAAAGAGCTAAAATAAATATTGAATTGGATCTTTTCCAAAGAAAATTCAATGATACTGTATTTGAGAAGTTCAAGTTTTCTCCGGCAAGTGTGGGTTTGAAGAATAAGATAAAGAATCTTTTGGTCGATCTGCTTATAAGTATATATAATTCTGAAAAGGGATTAACCAGAATTAGGGCAATGATGAAGGAATCGGAGAGGGGAACTACCTATTACAATTACTGCAAGCAGATATTATGTGCGGAAAAGCCTGATATGGTTTTCTGCACTAGTCAAAGGCCGGTAAATGCTGTTTCAATTATTACTGCTGCCCAGGATCTAGAAGTACCTACTTCATGTTTCATTTTTTCATGGGATAATCTTCCCAAAGCCACTAAGGTGCTGGAAACTGATTATTATTTCGTCTGGAGCGATTATATGAAGGATGAGTTGTTAAAGTATTATCCACATATAACAGAGGACCAGGTGGAAATTACTGGGACCCCTCAATTTGAAATACATTACGATAAGTCAGGAATAATAGCCAAAAATCATTTTTTTAAAGAATATGGATTAGACATTGATAAAAAATATTTGTGTTTTTCTGGTGATGATATTACTACTTCCCCCCATGATGAATTATTTCTAAATGATGTTGCCGAAGCAGTAGAAAGGTTAAATAAGAAAGGAACTAATATTGGTATCGTCTTCAGAAGATGTCCAGTAGATTTTACTAATCGTTATAACCGAATATTGACGAAGTATAAAAATCTGATTGTAAGTATTGAACCAAAATGGGAAACAAGGGGGGATTATTGGAATCAGGCAATACCAAAAAAAGAAGATCTTTTTTTACAAACCAATATAGTTGAACATACATTCATGGTCATAAATGTAGGGTCTTCAATGGTATTTGATTATGCAGCCAAAGGAAAACCATGCGCATATATTAATTATTTACCACAAATTGAAAATTTAAAAAAGGATATAAGGGAAGTATATTCTTATACCCATTTTAAGTCAATGCCAAATAAAGAATCAGTTTACTGGATCAATGAAAAAACCGATATTGGGAAAATAATTTACTCCCAGATGAAGTATGGTGGATCAACTGTAATTGAAAATTCTCAAAAGTGGTTTTATCAAGTTAATAATATAAATTCCTCTTCGAGAACAATTGTTCGGAAAATTGAGGTGCTTTTAAAACGACAGCATAAAAATCTTAGTAAAAAACAGGATTAAATGCTATTCAATTCCATAACTTTCTTCATATTTCTGCCAATAGTATTTATCTTTTATTGGTTCTTTTTCAAGTCCTCAAAAGAGTATCAGAATATTCTAATTTTGTTAGCCAGTTATGTATTCTATGGCTGGTGGGATTACAGGTTTTTGTTTTTAATTCTTCTTAGCACCCTGGTGGATTTTTTTACAGGAATCCATATTGAAAAATGTAAATCGAGGAAAACCAGAAATTTTTTTCTTGGTTTAAGTATATTTTTCAATCTTGGAGTTCTTGCAATATTTAAGTACTATAACTTTTTCATTTCAGCAATAACTTCATCCTTTTTAGAAATTGGACTCAATGTCAATTTTGAAACCCTAAATATCATTCTACCGGTTGGGATCTCTTTCTATACCTTCCAAACCTTAAGTTATACTATTGATATCTGGAAGGGAGGATTAAAACCAACAAGAAATTTTATAAACTTTGCCGGATTTGTTTCCTTCTTTCCGCAATTAGTTGCAGGGCCAATTGAAAGGGCTTCAAGTCTTTTACCACAATTTGAAATTCCAAGGAAATTTAATAGCGAATTGGCCATTTCCGGAATTAACTTAATGATCTGGGGGCTTTTTAAAAAGGTTGTGATTGCTGATAATGCTGCAGTCTATACAAATGTAATTTTTGAAAACTACGATAACAGCAATAGTTTAACTCTTATACTTGGAACCGTTTATTTCGCTTTTCAAATATATTGCGATTTTTCGGGTTATTCTGATATCGCAATAGGAACGGGAAGACTATTTGGTTTCAGGTTGATGAGAAATTTTAATTATCCCTATTTTTCTAGGAATATCAGTGAATTTTGGAAACGATGGCATATTTCCCTTTCAACCTGGTTTCGCGATTACCTTTATATTCCGCTGGGTGGTTCCAAGATGAACATGATATTCACTATAAGAAATATCTTAATTGTATTTTTAGTAAGTGGATTATGGCATGGAGCCAATTGGACTTTTATTCTATGGGGAGGTATACATGCATTTTTATTTTTACCCGTTTTTTTTCTAAAACCTAGTAATAGTAAAGTTTCAGGTCCTCTGGTACTTAATATCTCCAACATTCTCAAGATTTGTTTTACATTTTCGATGGTTTGCATGGCATGGGTATTTTTCAGATCAAAAAATGTTTATGAGGCGATTGATTATCTCATGAGAATTTTTCAAAACCAGGAATTTAAAATCACTTATCTTTCTATTGAGAGGTATAATATTGAGCTAATTGGTCTAATATTATTTTTTGTGATATTTGAATGGTTTCATAAAAATAGTGAACATCCATTCTCTGGTAAATTCAGAATCCTAAAAATCCTATTCATAATTTTTATTACGCTTGTAATGGGTAAGTTTTTTGATTATAAGCAATTCATATATTTTCAATTTTAATGAAAAGATTTTTAAAATATTTAATTTTAATAATTCTATTTACATATGGGTTAATGTATTTCTTGGATTTGATTTATACTGAATTATATAGAAATGGGCATCCCCGGAATAAATTGCAGAATGAACTCAAATTGAAGGACCAACATTATGATATTGGATTTTATGGATCTTCGAGAATCGAAAGACATATAAATTGTGAATTAATAGAAAAGTTAACTGGAAAAACTTGTGTAAACCTAGGTTTTGCTGGTGCAAATTTAGCGGACATGAAAATGTTGGCTGAAATCAATAAATCAAACGGAGTTACTTTTGATACTATTTTTTTTCAAATTGACTACAATTACAATTTTGAAAACTATAGCCCTTATTTTTTAGCAAATTTAGCTCCTTATTTGGATGAAGCATTCGTTGAACATGTGTTTTCGAAGAGAGATGAATATGGCTACTATAAATGGATCCCATTTTATAAGTATATGAGGAACGAAAAAGTCTTAGGAGTAAGAGAATTGATTAGTGTATTGCTTCAAACAAAAAATGGAAGGAATACTAATATTGGTTATAGGCCACTTAAAGGTGTAGGACTGGCTGTAAGGGGCAAATTTCCCGATTCATTAAAACATCAAAATTCCAAGGTTATAGGTTTGGAAAAATTATATCCAAGTGGAATGCTTTATTTTTTTACCGCTCCTTATTGTCAAAATATTCAAAATAGAGAAATATCTTTGGGTCTAGCCGGAAAGATTAAAAATTATAGAAATTATCATGACCTTTTTGATAACAATGCGGAATATTTTTATGATTGTGGACATTTGAATGATAAAGGTGCCGAAGCCTTTACAGAGCAGTTAATATTTGATTATAATTTTTAGAGTAATGCACATCGCTTTCTTAACTCCTGAATATCCACATGAACGAAGTACTCCTTCCGGAGGATTGGGCACCAGTATTCGTAATTTGGCTGAAACATTGGTTGAAAAAGATGAAAAGGTAAGTGTTCTAATTTTTGGCCAGGAAATCGACCGGAATTTTTCTGAAAATGGTATTCAATTCTACCTTATAAAACAGCGAAAATATCCTTTTGGTGGCTGGTATTTTTACCGGAAACATCTTGAAAAGATAATCAATGAGCTTACTGAAGAGAAACAAATTGATATCTTGGAAACCCCTGATTGGACCGGAATTACAGCTTTTATGAAGTTTTGTATTCCACATGTGATCAGGTTGAACGGTAGTGACGGCTATTTCTGCGAGCTGGAGGAGAGACAACAGAAGTACAAAAACCGACTTTTCGAAAAGAACGCTCTTAAAAATGCAGACTCAATTCTATCCGTTAGCGATTTTACCGGGAAAAAAACCATGCAGCTCTTTGATCTGGAAAGATCTTATAAAGTAATTCCAAATAGTATTAAAGTAGAAAATTTTCGGCCCTCTACTAAAAAACCGGAGACAGGCAGAATATTATATTTTGGCAGCCTCATACAGAAAAAGGGTGTGCTGGAATTGGCAGAGATCTTCAATAACCTGATTCAGGAAAAACCAGATGCACAATTGATACTGGCCGGTAGAGATGTAATTGATATTTTTGAAAAAATTTCTACACTGGAACTACTTAAGAGAAAGCTAAGCGAGGAGGCTTTAAAACGAACTGAATATGTTGGATCGTTGGACTATTCAATGGTTCGAAAAGAAATAGAAAAAGCAAGTGTAATTGTTTTACCCAGTTTTGCCGAAGCTCTTCCTATGACCTGGATTGAGGCTATGGCTATGGAGAAAGCTTTAGTTACCTCAAATATCGGATGGGCACCTGAAGTAATGTTAGATCAGAAAACCGGTTATATGGTAGATCCTCGAAATCACAAGCTTTATGCAAGCAGGATCTTGGAATTACTTGAAGATGCCGAGCTTTCAGAAGAAATGGGGCGAGCAGCCAGAGAACAGGTTCTAAAGAAATTTGCAAGTAGGTTGGTAGCGGAAAAAAATATTCAGTTCTATCAGGAACTTATTGAAAAGAAGAAAAATTAGATTGAATTAATTCGGTCCCAGATGATCTATTTGATACACCAGGAAGGTAAAATTTTTGACAAAGTTTTTCGGGAAGAGCAAGAGTTGCCGATAAGAAGCAATTCACTTGTGGAAGCATTCTGGGAGCTTGCACAGAATTATTCAGGTGAAATACTAGTATGGGTTGAAAAAAGCCACTTCGAAAAGCTGAATAGACCTTATTTCAAGCAACACTTCGAGCATCAGAATATCATGACCTCTTATGCTATCAGGTCACGATATTTTTCAGATGAAATAGGTTATATAGATCAACTTCCATTCATCAATCCTCATTTAGGTGCAAAGTATCCTACCTGGTTAATGAGTACAGACGTTGGTGGAATCTTTGGAAAAACAGCAATAAAATTTCAGCAGCTTTTAAAAGATCAAAGGGGTTTTGGGTATCTAATCAATTCAATAGCTAAAATTGGACAGCAAAACTCGCTTTTGTGTTATTCCGATCCCGGACTAGTAAATCTAGAAAATAGAGAGGAACTCGAGTTTCAGGCCAGTAATTCTGATTTGTTCGCTTTTGTTGGCCAGCATTACAAGAAAGAATGGTTATGGGTATTATCGTATTGTTTTAAAAAATACCGAAAGGAAATACCGCTTAAGAAATTGGTTTCTGGACTATTGAAGACCAATTATTTTCAGGCTCAGCTTGAACTTGGCGAGATCGAAATTAAAAAAACAAAGAATGTCCTTAAGGAAGATTTAGATGTTGTGATCCCTACATTGGGGAGACCAGAGTATGTTCAACAAGTGCTCCAGGATCTAAAGGAACAGACTCTTCCTCCAGCAAAAGTGATCCTGATCGAGCAAAATCCTGATACATCCTCAGAATCGGAACTTGATTTTTTACAGGAAGATTGGCCCTTCATTGTTATACACCAATTCATACATCAAACCGGAGCCTGTAATGCGAGAAACATGGCATTAAAAGAGGTTAGTTCAAAATGGGTTTTTCTAGCGGACGATGATATCAGGCTTCCAAATAACCTATTGGAGCAATCAGTGATAGAATTGCGAAGGCTTCAGGTTGATGCACTTAACCTGGCATGTTTACAGCCAGGAGAAGAAGTGGTTTTCCGAAAAATAAAACAATGGGGCGCCTTCGGTTCAGGTACATCCATAGTCAAATCCCGCCTGGCCAGGCAATGTAAATTTGATGAAGTGCTGGAATTTGGGTTTGGGGAAGATCTTGATTTTGGATTACAATTAAGGGAAAAAGGATGTGATATAATATTCCATCCGAGGTTGAGT
The DNA here is from genome assembly GCF_022489035.1 of Christiangramia lutea. GTDB lineage: Bacteria > Bacteroidota > Bacteroidia > Flavobacteriales > Flavobacteriaceae > Christiangramia > Christiangramia lutea. The sequence continues at coordinate 31,133 of NZ_JAKVTV010000001.1, read as the reverse complement.
TTTACACATCTAAAAGCTGAGCGAGGGGGATTCAGGTCAACCGGGATCAATGAATGGGACAAAGAAGTTGTGGAACCTAAACCATCTCCAACTATGATGTATCTTATTAAAAAACATTATACAAAGGAAATGATAAGAGGCTATAAAGCTGCTTTATTCCTGAAATTCTATAGAAAACAGTCGATCAAAAACCCTTTAAGGTATTACAGGCTTATGCAGAAACGATGGAAAAAGAGTGAAGAATTGTGCGATGAATTGCGGGTTGATGTCATTGGTTCATGAAAAATGAAAATAAACTTACTTTTAGTCTGGTTGTTTGCACTTTTGAAAGGGCTGATTCCTTAAAAAGACTGTTGGAATCTGTTGAAGTTCAGAGCCATTATCCGGACGAGATAATTATTGTAGATGGTTCTATTGGATCTGAAACCAAAGAAATGCTGGAGAACAGGAAATTTCCTAATCTACAGTATTTCCAGGTTGAGGATAAAGATCGAGGATTAACCAGGCAACGGAATTTCGGGATAACCAATAGTGGAAATGTGGATGTTATCTGTTTCCTGGATGACGATATTGTTTTGGGACGGGAGTATTTTCGGGAATTGATAAAGACTTATTTAGAAAAGCAGGATGCGATCGCAGTAGGAGGTTGGATAAAGGATGAAACTCAATGGAGAAAAGTTTCGGAAACTTATACTCTGAGTGCCGATGAATTTGAAATGGATGAGTATATTCGAAAACTGGGACAGCGGAATTACCTAAGAAAGCGATTAGGTCTATTATCTGATCACCCACCGGGCTATATGCCTGAATTTTCCCATGGTCTTTCCACCAGTTTTTTACCTCCTTCCGGTAAATCTTATAAAGTTGAATTCTTTATGGGCGGAGTTGGGTCATATAAGAAGGAACTATTTCAACAAATAGGTTTTTCAGCATACTTTGAAGGATATGGTTTGTATGAAGATATGGATTTTTGCCTACGGGCATCCAGGATCGGTCAGTTATATGTAAACACAGCCGCTCAAGTTAATCATTTACATGAGGCATCAGGAAGGCCTGATCATTTTAAATACGGGAAAATGATGATAAGGAATGGGTTTTATGTTTGGAAGGTAAAAAATCCTAAACCAGGTTTAAAGGCTAGTTTTAAATGGAATATCATAAATTTACTGCTTTTAATTATAAGATTCAGCAATATATTAAATTCAAAAGATCACAAACGATCATTTAATGAATCATTGGGCAGAAGTGCAGGACTTGTAAGTCTTATTTTTTCGAAGCCTAAAATTAAAAAATGACTATAAGGAAAAAATATATTGTCTTATTCTTCCTTTTTATTTTAGGGGTTTTGCTAATCTTTAATTACAGATATCCTTTTCTCGTTTCAAAAAGCAAAGGCTGGTCAATTGGTTTTATGAAAACCGATGATCCACTAAAAAAGCTTGTTCCATCAAGATCGAATATCTTAAAAAGAGACACTTTGAACTCCATAACCATCGGTAATACACGGTTTATTGCTGATCCATTTCTATATTTTGAGGAAAATAATTTTTATATTTTTTTTGAACATCAAGAAAAGAAAGGACCTGCGAAAATAGGTTTGTTTCATTCCAATGACGGGTACAATTATGAATTTGAAGGAATTGTAATTGAAGAGCCCTTCCATCTTTCTTTTCCGCAGGTTTTTGAGTATAGAAATAAAAAATATATTTTACCCGAATCGGCATCTATCAATAACGTAGTTTTGTATGAATCGGTTGATTTTCCTGAAAAATGGGAATTAAGAGATACTCTTATCTCCAATATAAGTTTAAAAGATCCGGCCCTTTTAGTTTCGGATAATTTAAACCTGATCGTAGGAATCGACGATAACTACAAACAACGGGTATTTAAAAGTGATAGTCTTTTTGGTGATTGGGAGGAAGACCTCTCATTTAATATTCAAAAAGGGAATGAAATCAGGCCAGCGGGAAATTTTTTTTCTGTGGAAGGAGAATGGTATTTGCCTTTTCAGAATAATACGGAAGGTTATGGCTCAGGCGTTTCATTGTATAAATTAGATTTTGATAAATTCGAGAAATTAATAGAAAACCAATTATTTAGATCTGATTCAATTAGGTGGTTTGATAGGGGGATGCATCATTTGAATGTGAATTCTTTGAATGGAGGATTTTATCTGGTGTATGATGGTGATGAAGGATATGATGACGAATTTGATATTACAATTATCTCCTCTATAAAGTATAATTTAAGCGATCTTTATAACTATTTATTCAGATAAATTATTTTGAAGCTATTTCCATGAAAGCAGGTAATGAAATGATAAAGAGGCAGAAGGCTTTCTATGAGAATAAGGAAAAAAACCTTGTCACCAGATTCTGGTATTTTATAAGGAACAGGACACTTAATTCTTTCCGGAAAGAGCTTGGTCTTGAGGAAGAGATACACCAGCTTCACTTAAAGTGGCTGGGGGAACTTAAGGAAAAGAAGGTATTGGATCTCGGATGTTATGAAGGTAATTCACTCTCTTTTCACTTAGCTGAAAATTCGAAAGAATATGTTGGCATTGATCTTAGTGAAAGAGCCATAGATCACCTTAGCAAGCGTTTAAATAAATTTCCTCATGCCAGGGTTTATGCAGTTGACTTTTTATCAGAGGATTTCAAGGAAAAGGACTTCGACCTGATCTATGCCTATGGGGTTCTGCATCATTTTAAGGATACTGATGATTTGATCATTAAGCTGAAGGAAAAAATGAAACCCAATGGTCAAATTATTAGTTATGATCCTTTGAGTACGAGTCTTCCAGTAAAAACGGTACGCAAGTTATACCGACCTTTTCAAAGCGATAAGGACTGGGAGTGGCCATTTTCTAAAAAGGTATATTATAAATATGCTGAAAACTTTGAAATTCTGGAGAGAAAAGCGGTTTTAGGAAAGACAAAGTGGCTTTTCTTAATAAATGGTCTGCCAATATCAGCCGAAAAAAAATCAGCTATAAGCAAAAAATGGCATCAAGAGGATATCAGTTTTTCAAAAGATAGTGATAGGCATATGTTTCAGTGCATGCAGTTAACTATGCTAATGCAATTCAAAACCAATTAATGCGACTGGCAGTATTTACACATGCTGAACATTATCTTCAGGAAGGAACTCTTTCTTCATATTCACCATATGTTAGAGAAATGAATCTTTGGTTCGAACATGTTGAAAATATTACTGTTATTGCCCCGGTCAAAGATTCGTATGATAGAATTGATAAGGCGTATGAGAGATCTGATATTCAATTTTTAGCTCTTAAAACCTTAAATTTCACGAGCTTCACGAATAGTTTAAATTCAGTGATCAAATTGCCTGGCATAATATTTAGAATATTCAAAATAATGTTGAAGGCCGATCATTTGCATATTCGTTGTCCAGGAAATATTGGACTTTTAGCCTGTTTTTTACAGATTTTTTTTCCTGGTAAATCAAAAACCGTAAAGTATGCAGGTAATTGGGATAATGAGTCTCTTCAACCTTGGAGCTATAAGTTACAGAAGTTAATTTTAGCTAACGAATTCCTCACTCGGAATGCCCGGGTTCTGGTTTATGGAGATTGGCCGGATCAGGGCAGAAATGTATCCTCCTTTTTCACATCTAGTTTTTCCAATTCCAGCATTGGAAATTTTAAAAAAGATTTTAATGCTCCATTCAATTTTTTGTTTTTAGGTGCTCTTACTAAGGGGAAAAGGCCTCTATTAGCAGTGAAGATTGTTCAAGCACTGCTAAACAAAGGTCATGAACTAAGCTTAGATATCTATGGTGATGGAGAAATGTTTAATGAGGTCAACGATTATATTACAAAAAATGATCTTGAAAATGAGATCATTCTTCATGGTAATCAAAACTTTGAAATAATTAAAGAGGCATATAGAAAAGCACATTTTTCTATACTACCATCCAAAAGCGAAGGCTGGCCTAAAGCCTTAGCCGAAGCAATGTTTTTTGGTTGCGTGCCAATAGGAACACCTATTTCCTGCGTTCCTTGGATGTTAGGTAATGGTGAAAGAGGAATTCTAATTGAGCCAGAAGTTGTAATTGCTACTGAAAAAATAGCTGGATATTTAAGAGCATCTCATAAATTAAGTAAAATGTCTTACAAGGCTCAGGCATGGTCACAGAAATATACTTTGGAAAAATTGAGTTCAGAAATTAAAGGTTTACTATGAGGATTCTTCAGTTAATTGATACACTTCGCATAGGTGGAGCAGAAAGGACTGCAGTTAACTTCGCTAATTCTTTAGTTGAATTTGGTCATGAATCCTTTTTGGTAACTACCCGTGAAAAAGGAGATTTTGTAGATCTATTAAAATCAAGGGTTTTCTATAAACACATTAAAAAGAAGAATACTTTAGATCTCGTGGCTTTACATAAACTTCGGACCTATATCAGGGAAAATAAAATAGAAATAATACATGCACACGGTACATCTTGGTTTTTTGCAGTTCTATCTAAACTAGCTGGAGCCAGAATAAAAATAATATGGCATAATCACTTTGGTGATTCTCAAAATATGCCTCTATATCGCTTAAGTATTTTAAAATTATTCTCATCTAATTTTAATGGTATTATTTCAGTAAATCATGATTTGAGTATTTGGGCAGACCGTCATCTAAATTGTAGTAAGTCTTTGAATCTTCCTAATTTTGTGGTTTTTACAGAAGGAAAACAATCTAAGGCTAGGGAATTTAATAATCTGGTTTGTTTAGCTAATCTCAAACCGGTAAAAAATCATCCAATCCTACTGAAAGCCTGTGATCTCGTATACGAGGAAATAGGAATAAAATTACATATAATAGGAGTTGATTTAAATGATTCATATTCATCATTTTTAATAAAAGAGTTTGAAAAAAGGCAGTATGTGATTTTTCATGGTGGGATTATAGACCCACAACCAATACTAAGTAAGATGAACATTGGTATACTATGTTCGAAATCGGAAGGTTTACCTTTAGCTTTATTGGAATACGGTGTAGCGGGACTTAGCGTGATTTCAACCAATGTTGGTGCCTGTAGTGATGTCATAGGTGATAATGGACAAGTTGTTTCCACTAATGATTATAGAGCTTTAGCGAATTCGATTAAAGTATACTTAACTAATAAAGAAAGATATCTAAGAGATTCCTTAAATTTCAAAAATGGAATTTTTGATCATTATTCGTCAGAAAAAGTTATTCCGACCTATTTAGAATTCTGTTTGAATTTATGACCAAATTTGATAAAATAAATAATCAATTTTATCTCAAAATGTTAATACTACATTTTGGATACGGTTTATTGATTTATCTTGTTCCGTCCCTAGCTAAATTTGTTTTATTAGGTATAATTAGTTCATTTCTTTTTGTTATCATCGATCGAAAAAATAAAGGTAACGAAGCACTTATGGCTGCAGCATATATTGCAGGTGGGGAAGTTTTTTTTCGACAAACAAGTGCTGTTATATTTTATGAAACAGGCAAATATGCTGTAATTGTTTTCTTGGTAATAGGAATGTTTTTTAAGGGTGCAAGTTCTAAAACTGTGCCTTTCTGGATATATTTATTGATCCTTTTTCCTGGAGTAGTTATGGTAACTTTTACAATGAGTTATGATTTTGAATTTAGGAAACAGGTAGCTTTTAATCTAGCCGGACCGGTATGTTTGGGTGTGTCTGCATTATATTGCTATTATAAAAAAATTAAAAAGGAGGATTTTCAAAGGGTTTTTTTAATGTTGCTTATGCCCATAATTGCACAAGCAGTTTATCTTCTTTTCTACACCCCAAGTTTAGATGAGGTTCGAATTAGTTTTTCGGGAAATTACGCGTCTACAGGGGGATTTGGACCGAATCAAATCTCAACGGTAATGGGACTTGCGGTATTTTTATTGGCGACAAGACTTTTCACAATAAAATCCTTTAGAATTAATATTATAGATTCACTTTTATTAATTATGGTGGGCTATCGAGGGGTAGTATCTTTTTCTAGGGGGGGGATTGTAACTGCAATTCTTTGTATTATTGCTTTTCTGATTTTCTTTTATACTAAACAAAATCTAAAAGCTGTTCGAAAAACGAATTTAAAAATTATAGGGGTTGTAGTAATATTTACGATAGTATGGATTTTCACCTCCTTGGAGACAGGAGGATTAATTGGCAACAGATACACCAATCGAAACGCTCTAGGACAGGTAGAAGATGATATTACAACTGGGCGGGTAGAATTAATTGAAACAGAATTAAGCGCATTTTACCATCATCCTATTACAGGAATAGGAGTGGGTAAGGGAAAAGAATACCGGGAAGAAAATTTGGGAATTGGAATAGCAACCCATAATGAATTAAGCAGATTGCTTGCAGAACATGGTGTCCTGGGAATTATAGCATTGTGCATAATTGTAATAGTTCCAATAACCTTTTGGTTCAAATTTAAAAATAATTATTATTTCCTGGCTTTTGTTACATTCTGGTTTATGACCATTAATCACTCAGCGATGCGTATTGCTTTACCGGCATTTGTATATGGGTTAGCCTTATTATATATAGTAGATGAAAAAAAGAATCCTGTACATAGGAAACGACTTACAGGTTGATAGCTTTACGGTAACCTATATTTCCTTTTTTAGTAAGATGCTTAGGAAAGAGGGCTATAAAGTCAAAACTGCCTCCACCAGAAACAATAAGGCCTTAAGGCTAGCGGAAATGTTAGGATTGATCGCAAAGCATAAAAATGAGACTGATATCGTGCTTATTGATACCTACGGAGCGATGAATTTCTATTATGCATACCTGGTTGGAAAAACCTGTGATCTTTTCGGCCTGGAATATATCCCTATTCTGCACGGAGGAAATCTACCGGAAAGGCTGGAGAATTCGAGGAAATTGAGTCGGAGTCTTTTTGGAAATTCAAAAGTGAATATAGCACCCTCCAGGTTCTTATTTGATATTTTCAGATCAAACGGTTTTGAAAATACCCAGATCATTCCCAATGCGATCAAGGCAGAAAATTATCCATTCAAAAAGCGAACAGAATTCAGGCCTAAGCTGCTTTGGGTAAGACGCTTTCAGAAAAGGTATAATCCGTTTATGGCTTTGAAAGTTTTGCGGATCCTTAAACAATCCTATCCAAATGCAAGTTTATGCATGGTTGGCCCGGAAAAAGACGGGACGATGAAAAGCTGTAAAAAGCTGGCTGAAAAGTATAACCTGGAGGTTAGGTTTACGGGGAAATTGAGGAAAAAACACTGGGCCGATCTTTCAAAGAATTATGATTTTTTTATCAATACAACTTCAGTGGATAATACCCCTATAAGTGTAATTGAGGCGATGAGCCTTGGACTTGGTGTGGTAAGTACCAATGTAGGTGGAATGCCGTTCCTTATTGAAAATGGTCATGACGGAATTCTGGTAGGGGAGACCGATGATAAGGCGATGGCCAATGCTATTATAAATATCATTGAGAATCCAGGCCAGGGAACAGAAATATGCCAGAACGCCAGGAAGAAGGTAGAACTTTTTGACTGGGAGGTAGTAAAAGATGAATGGAATAAGGTGCTTAGGTAATGAGCAGGATACTTTATATTGGTAATAAACTTGAAAAACATGGGTTTTCTCCAACCAGTATAGACACCCTAAGCCCGGCATTAGAATCAGAAGGTTTTAAGTTGAAAGCAGTGTCCTCAATAAAGAATAAACCGCGAAGATTACTTGATATGCTCTGGAATATACTTAAAAACTATTCTTCCAGGGATATAGTTCTAATAGATACCTATAGTACAAGCAATTTCTGGTATGCCGTTTTGAGCGGACTCCTTTGCAGAAGGCTATCCATCCCCTATATTTTTATATTACACGGAGGAAACCTTAAGTTCAGATTGGAAAAAGCATCTAAATCAATCCTTAAAATATTTCAAAATGCTCAGGCTTGTGTGGTACCTTCTCATTTTCTGATGAATCATTTGGAAGTCCTTAATCTTCAAAATCTTCAGCATATTCCCAATACTATTGAGCTTTCTAAATATGATTTTAAATTAAGGAATTCTGTGTCTCCAAAACTTTTTTGGGTGCGGTCCTTTGCCGAAATCTATAATCCAATACTGGCGGTTGAGGTACTAGAGGGATTATTAAAGAATTATCCGGAAGCAGAATTGTATATGGTAGGTCCTGAAAAGGATCGTAGTTTCAGGGAGGTTAAAGAACTTGTGGAAAAGAAAAACCTTCCCGTTGTATTTACCGGAAAACTCGATAAAGAAGACTGGATCCGGCTGTCCAAAGATTACGATATTTTCATCAATACTACCAATATCGACAATACCCCGGTTAGTGTAATGGAAGCCATGGCCCTTGGCCTTCCTATAGTTTCCACAAATGTTGGTGGCATACCTTTCCTTATTGATGATGGAGAAAATGGATTACTAGTCGAACCTAAGAATTCTGAAGCCATGAGGATAGCTATTGAAAGGTTATTGGGTAATGCCAAGCTTGCAGAAGGTTTGAGCCGGAATGGGAGAAAATCGGTTGAAAAATTCGACTGGGATAAAGTGAAAGCTGAATGGATAGAATTGCTAGGTTAAAAATTTTATATTAGCCGTACCGATAAGCTGATCAGAAATGTCTAAGAAGCCCCTATTCCATTTCGAAATATCTGAACGTAAAGTCTTACTGAGGTTATTCGATATGGTCTCAGTTTTGCTTGCCCTGGCAGTGGTAGGAATCATTTTTAATTTTGATTATTTCAGGATAGACAGTGATAACTGGGTCTGGACATTGGTATTTCTTATTTACCTGAACCTCTTCGGAAATATATTTGAGCTATACGACCTGCAGAAGGCCGATCGGTTTGACAGTGTTTTAAAGAATGTACTGTTAACTACTAGCCTAACAGTACTTTTCTACATGCTCACGCCATTTTTTACTCCGAGTTTGCCTGAGAACAGATTGCAAATCCTGTTCTTTTTTCTTTCGGTAGCAGGGGCATTATTGGTCTGGAGGTCTCTTTATATCAGTTTGATATCCTCTCCTAGGTTTTATAAAAGAGTTCTGGTGGTTGGTGATTCCTTCGATATTAAATTGATAGCAGAGTCCCTTCAAAAGACAGATCCTAATTATATTATTGCCGGTTATATCAATACAGATCAGAAATTTAAGACGGAATTCGACAGGTCGGAATTGTTGCGTTTCGAAGTGGAAGATCTGCAGCAAGCTATAATAGACCATCATATCAATGAAATAGTTGTAGCAAGTGGGTACCAAAAGGGACTTATGTTGTCGCTTTATAATCAATTAAGTGAATTGCTTAAAAAGGGCTTCCCTATTAGGGATTATACCCAGGTGTATGAAGAGATCACCATGCGGATACCGGTACAGAATGTGGATAAAGATTTTTACAGGTATTTCCCTTTTAGCAGAAGTAATCAAAATAAGTTCTACTTACTTATTTTCAGGGTATTTGATATTATCGTGGCGATCCTGGGAATTACCTTTGGATTTCTTGTTACTCCCTTCATTCTTATATCCAATCTTTACGGAAATCGCGGGAAGTTGTTTTATAAACAGGAGCGGGTAGGGAAGAACGGAAAGATTTTCAATATAGTGAAGTTCAGAACAATGAGAAAAGATGCTGAAGCTTCAGGTCCTCAATTCGCTCAAAAGAATGATTACCGTGTCACCAAATTTGGTAAATTCCTAAGACGTTCCAGGCTGGATGAGATACCTCAGTTCTACAACGTGCTTATGGGAGACATGAGTATGATAGGCCCCAGGCCAGAGCGCCCTGTATTTGTAAAAAAACTATCAGAACTTATACCATTTTATGAAACCAGGCACGTGATAAAACCTGGTCTAACCGGTTGGGCACAGGTGATGGCAAATTATGGTGATTGTCATGATGATAGCCTGGAAAAACTTCAGTATGATCTTTATTATATCAAGCACCGGGGGATTTTCCTGGACCTTAGTATTATACTGAAAACTTTAAGTACGGTAATATTTTTCAGAGGACAATGATTAATTGATAGTTGAAAATTCCCAATTATTAATTTAAATTGATTATCCATTATCCATTTAGCATTGGCTAAGCTGGTCTTTTCCTTTTGAATTTTACCATAGAGAACAGGAAAATAAACAGAGCCAGGAACTGGGCAATTCTAGCCAGATAATCTCCGTATTTTACATAAAAGGTCTTTTCCCTATTAATACCGACTTTTCCTCTGAAGCTTCCCTGTTTTTCATAGCCTAATTGTTTTTCGACATTTCCCCTGGAATTGATTATTGCGGAGATACCGGTATTTGCACTTCTGGCTACAAATCTCCTGGTTTCCACAGCTCGCAATTTTGCATAGCTTAGATGTTGTTTATGGCCTTGAGTATTTCCCCACCAGGCATCATTGGTGATAATACTTAGAAAGCCGGCTCCATTCTTTACATAGCCGGTCACATATTCCCCGTAAACCGATTCATAGCAGATAATGGGGGCAGTGCCAAAGCCATTGTTTAACCAGAGTACTTCCCGGTCTTCCTGGGTGGTCTTCATAGCTACCGTACCGCCAAGGTCTATCATAATATTACCAAGAAGTGGTTTTAAAATGCTCTGATAGGGAAAGTTCTCGACACCTACCACCAGCTTCGATTTATGATATAATTGAATATTGTTGGAATTATTTCGAGTGATAAAGGCAGAGTTATAATCATCATACCAGGCATTGCTATCTGGTATTCTATTGCTCTGTTTGGCTACCTTAGATGGATCCTGAAATATGTCAATCATGCTAATTCCACCGAGGAAACTCATGTCAGGATTTAACCGGCTAATCTGTTCGCCATAAAATACAGCTTCAGAATTGCTGAAGGCTGAGAGCCTCGTGCCATCTGCAAAAACCGTTTCAGGTGCGAGGACGAGATCTGTAGAATCTGAAAGTGATTCTTGGCTAAGCTTTAATAATAGTTCCCCAATAATGGAATCGTTGGTAGTATATTTTTGAGTATAGGGATTAATATTGGGTTGCAGAATTACGACCTCCAGGCCCTTATCTGGCTCCTGATAATCATAATAAATGAATAGGGAAATTCCTAAGGGAAGAAAGATGAGGGCAGAGATCTTTAAAGCCGCACGGTAAAGTATAGGTTTTTCCTTAAACTGTAGAAATTGAAGGACAGCCTTAAAAACAGCAATATTAACTAACCAAATCCATAGAGTGCCACCAAAAGTTCCAGTGTATTCATACCACTGAACCCAGCTGATATATTCAGAAAAGACATTACCCAGATTTAACCAGGGCCATGAGAAATCCCAGTTTAGATGAATTTTTTCGAAGACCATCCAGATACTAACTAAGAATGCCGAGGCTGCGCTAAATCCAGTTCTTTTGGCCACCAGATGATAAAGTAAAAAAACGAGGGACATCAGGAGGGAATTAGCCAAAATGGCAAATATTCCACCAAAAGGAGTAGAAAAGTAGATCCAGTAAGTGGTTGTAAGATTCCAGATAAAAAAGCTGAGGTAGGACAGGCCAAACACCTTTAACCTGACCTGATTCTTCGAGTAATTTCTAATATTGAACTCGGCCAGTAATAATGGCACAAAAGCGAAAAAGATAAAAAGTGGAAAACCGTAAGTGGGCCAGGAGACTGCGAGGAGGAGTCCGCTCAAAATTACAAGAAAGCTGTTCTTCATAGTTCTTAGGTCTGTTCAAAAATAGGAAACTTCTGCCTGAACGGCTGAACAAAATTCAATTATAGACCGGCAGGCTTACAATAACATTATTTTTAAATCATTTTAAATTCAAAATAGTAGATTAGTAAAATCTAATTAAAACCAATCTATGGGAATTAAACGACACATCCCCAATATAATAACAGGGTTAAATCTTTTTAGTGGTAGCCTGGCGGTAATATTCGCAGTCAAGGGAAACCTGGTCCTGGCAGCAATTTTAGTAGCTGCTGGAATATTTTTTGATTTTTTTGACGGAATGGCTGCAAGATTGCTGGATGTAAAAAGCGAAGTTGGACTTCAGCTGGATTCCCTGGCAGATGTGGTAACCAGTGGGGTAGTTCCCGGGATTGTGATGTACCAGCTTATAACAAAAGCACTTCCGGCAAGTGGCGGACTGGGAGCAGACTGGAATTCCTCAGTTTTCGATATTCAGATTAAACCATTTGCCCTAATAGGATTATTCATCATCCTGGCTTCTGCGTACAGACTGGCAAAATTTAATGTAGACGAAAGACAAACAGATTCGTTTATTGGATTACCCACACCCGCAAATGCCCTGTTAATTCTGAGTTTGCCGTTAATTCTAACCTATCAGCCGGGACCCTTTATCTCGGGATTATTACTGAATGAGTGGTTTCTGGTAGGGCTTACATTGGTTAGCTGTTACCTGCTAAATGCGGAATTACCTTTATTCGCTCTGAAATTTTCAGACTGGGGATTTAAAGAAAATAAGTTGCGATACTTTTTTATTATCAGTTGTATTGTTCTAATAATATTCCTGAAGTTTATAGCTATTCCGGTAATCCTTTTACTTTATGTAGTTCTTTCGATGATTTCTAATAGGAAAGTTGCTAATGCCTAATCAAAAAGCTTCTTTTTTCTGAGTTCGAAGTTCTGACCTAAATATACTTTTCGAACCATTTCGTCCTCAGCAAGTTCCTCAGGGATTCCGTGTTTAAGGATGCTTCCTTCGAACATCAGGTAAGTCCTGTCTGTAATGGCAAGGGTTTCCTGTACGTTGTGGTCGGTGATAAGTATACCGATATTCTTGTTTTTTAGCTGGGCAACAATCCTTTGAATATCTTCCACTGCTACAGGATCAACTCCTGCGAAAGGTTCATCCAATAGGATAAAACTGGGATCTGTAGCCAAAGCACGGGCGATCTCGGTTCGTCTTCGTTCTCCACCACTTAAAAGATCTCCACGATTTTTTCGGATATGATTCAAACCGAATTCTTCGATAAGAGATTCCATTTTCATCTGGCGCTCTTTTTTGGAAAGATCGGTAAGTTCCAGAACGCTCATGATATTATCTTCAATGCTCAGCTTTCTGAAGACAGAAGCTTCCTGAGCAAGATATCCAATTCCGTGCTGAGCCCTTTTATACATGGGATATTTGGTGATATTTACCTTGTCCAGAATTATGTTTCCTGAATTCGGTTTGATCAAGCCCACGATCATGTAGAAGGATGTGGTCTTTCCTGCACCATTGGGACCAAGCAAACCAACAATTTCTCCCTGGTTCACTTCCACAGAAATTCCTTTTACCACATCCCGACCCTTATAGGTCTTTACAAGTTTCTCAGCACGTAATTTCATTTTTCATTTTTATAACTCTGAAAATACAGAAATTATACCGTTTTCTTATTTTTTGTCTTCAAGTGCCTCCCAATATTCAAAAGCTCTTCGTAAATGAGGAATCACAATAGTACCTCCAATTAGAGTTCCAATACTCAAAGTTTCCATCACTTCTTCTCTTTTAACACCAGATTTGTGGCTTGATTCGAGGTGGTATTTCACACAATCATCACATCGTAGGACTACCGAGGCAACCAATCCTAATAGTTCCTTCGTTTTTTTATCCAGGGCTCCTTCAGCAAAGGCATTTGTATCCAGGTTAAAAATTCGTTTTAGAACTTTATTATTTTCAGCCAGGATCTTATCGTTCATTCTGGCCCTGTAGGAATTAAATTCATCTACCTGATCTATCATAGCTTAATTTTTTATTTTTTCTTTTTCTTTTCGGTACATGATCCTTGAAATAACTATACTAACCTCATAAAGGATCAATACGGGTATAGCAACTATTATCTGACTAACAATATCTGGAGGAGTGATAATTGCTGAAAGAATCAAAACAATCACCAATGCATATTTTCTATAAGTTCTAAGAAATTGAGGAGTTACCAGCCCAACTTTAGTTAGGAAATAAATAACGATGGGTAGTTCAAAAATTAGTCCGCTAGCCAGAACCGAAGCTCTTACCAGACTTATATAACTGCTAAGGTCAAAATCATTAAAAACAGTATCACTTACCTGATACTTTCCAAGGAAGTTAATAGATAACGGAGTTACCACATAGTAACCAAACAATACTCCCAGAAAGAAAAGGAGTGAGGTAACGAAAATAAAACCTTTGGCATACTTTCTTTCGTCGCTGTGCATAGCCGGGGCTACGAATTTCCAGAATTCATAAATAACATAAGGAAAAGCAATTATGAATCCGGCAGTTATCGAGGTCCATACGTGGGCTGAAAATTGACCTCCCATGGTTCTACTCTGAATCCTGAAAGGCATTTCCGGGTCACAAAACCCTCCATCTATTCCAAATAATCCTGAAAACTTACATAGTACTCTATAGGATAAGAAATCGCCATTTGCGGGTCCGAAAAGCAATACATCAAATATGAAACTTTTAAGAACAAACGCAATTGCTCCAGCAATCACAACCGCTAATACTGCCCTGATTAAATGCCACCTTAGTTCTTCAAGATGGTCTAAAAAAGACATTTCATTTCCTGGCTCTTCCTGGGGGGCTATTTTTTCCATTATAAAATTCCTTCTCTAATTAGGTTGTGCAAATGCACAACGCCTATATATTTCCCATTCTCTGTAGCCAGTAATTGCGAAATCTGATTCTTTTCCAAAACTTCCAAAGCCTCTACTGCTAATGTATCCTGATCAATGGTTTTTGGATTTTTACTCATGATATCCCGGGCTGTTAATCCCGATATATCTGAATGATCCTTTAACATTCTTCGAATGTCCCCGTCGGTGATTATACCTATGATCTTTTCATCCTCGATCACGGCTGTAACGCCAAGCATCTTTTCAGAAATTTCAACAAGTGTATTAGCTATATTGTTTTCCGGAGAGACCTTTGGTACCATATTTTGAGCAGTAATATCGCTAACTCTTAAATAAAGCTTTTTTCCAAGAGATCCTCCTGGATGATATTTTGCAAAATCCCTGCTGCTAAAACCTTTCAGATTAAGCAAGCAAACTGCCACCGCATCTCCAATAACCATTTGTGCGGTGGTACTTGTGGTGGGGGCAAGATTATTAGGGCAAGCCTCCTTTTCAACGTAACAATTCAGAATATAATCTGCTTCCTTTCCCAAAAAAGAATCTTTATTTGCGGTTAAGCCAATTAGGGTATTTTTGAAATTCTTTATAAGCGGAACCAAAACCTTAATTTCCGGACTGTTCCCACTCTTAGAGATACAGATCACCACATCGTTTTCCTGCACGATTCCCAGGTCCCCATGAATGGCATCTGCAGCATGCATAAAGATAGAAGGAGTGCCGGTAGAATTTAAGGTGGCTACAATTTTATTAGCGATAATAGCACTTTTTCCAATTCCGGTAACTATTACCCGGCCTTCAGAATTATAAATGATCTCGACCGCTTTGATGAAATCTTCGTCGATAAAATTTTCGAGGTTCGCAATGGCATTCGCTTCGTTGGAAATGGTTTCTTTTGCAGAGGAAATGATTTGATCGCTAAGTTTCAAATTTGATTAAATTAAGAATTGCAGGTACTAAAGAAATATGTATATTTAGTAATGCAAATGTATGTAAAATTGTAACACAATTGAATGGCTTTGACCGAAATTGATTTACACAAAGAACTGAAGAGGTACTTTGGATTTAGTCAGTTTAAGGGGCTTCAGGAAGAAGTAATTACCAGCATTGTAAAAGGAAATAATACTTTTGTGGTAATGCCAACTGGCGGAGGTAAATCACTATGTTACCAGCTCCCTGCACTAATATCAGACGGTACTGCGATTGTAGTATCGCCCCTTATAGCATTAATGAAAAATCAGGTAGATGCAATTAGAAGCATCTCCTCAGAGCATGGCGTGGCTCATGTTCTAAATTCCTCTCTAAATAAAACCGAGGTTGCCCGGGTAAAAGATGACATCAGAAACGGTGTCTGTAAATTACTATATGTGGCTCCGGAATCCCTTACCAAGGAAGATTACGTAGACTTTTTGAAGGATCAGACGATCTCATTCCTGGCTGTAGATGAAGCTCACTGTATTAGTGAGTGGGGACATGATTTTCGTCCTGAATACAGGAATTTGCGTCATATTCTGAAAAGGATAGGCGATGATATTCCGGTTATAGGCTTAACCGCTACGGCAACTCCCAAAGTACAGGAAGATATTCTGAAAAACCTGGGGATAACGAATGCTAAAACCTTCAAGGCGAGTTTTAACAGGCCTAATCTTTATTATGAGGTAAGGCCGAAGACTAAGAATATTGAAGCCGATATAACCCGTTTTGTAAAACAAAATGACGGTAAGTCGGGGATTATCTATTGTTTGAGCCGAAAGAAAGTAGAGGAACTTGCCCAAACCCTTCAGGTTAATGGCATTAAAGCTGTTCCGTATCATGCTGGTTTAGATGCTAAAACGAGATCTAAACACCAGGATATGTTCCTTATGGAAGACATAGACGTGGTAGTAGCAACAATTGCTTTCGGAATGGGAATAGATAAACCTGATGTTCGTTTTGTGATACATCATGATATTCCAAAAAGCATCGAAAGTTATTATCAGGAAACCGGTAGGGCTGGGAGAGATGGAGGAGAAGGGCATTGCCTCGCATTCTATTCTTATAAGGATATAGAGAAACTGGAAAAGTTCATGAGTGGGAAGCCTGTGGCTGAGCAGGAAATTGGTCATGCGTTACTGCAGGAGGTGGTGGCTTATGCTGAAACTTCAGTTTCCAGGAGGAAATTCATTCTACATTATTTTGGAGAAGAATTCGATTCTGAAAGCGGTGAAGGGGCAAGTATGGACGACAATGTTCGAAATCCTAAAAAGCAGCATGAAGCGAAAGAAGACCTTGAACTTTTACTGAAAACTGTAAAAGAAACCAACGAATTATATAAATCCAAAGAGGTCGTAAAGACCCTGATAGGAAAATCAAATGCAGTGATCTTATCCCATAAAACAGATGAACATCCTTTGTTTGGTAAGGGAAGTCATCAGGATTCGAATTACTGGATGGCTTTAACCAGGCAGGCTCTTGTAGCCGGTTTTCTGAAAAAAGATATAGAGACTTACGGAGTTGTAAAACTCACCGAAAAAGGAAGGGAATATCTTAAAAATCCGGTTTCTTTTATGATGACAGAGGATCATATTTATACTGAAGCCTCAGAGGATACCATTAAATCCAACAAAAAAGGTGCTGCTGCAGATGAACAGCTGATCAAAATGCTGAAAGAGCTTCGGAAAAAAGTAGCAAAGAAAAAAGACCTTCCGCCATTTGTGATATTCCAGGACCCATCCCTGGAAGATATGGCTTTGAAATATCCAGTGACTATCGATGAACTTAGTAATATTCATGGAGTAGGAGAAGGAAAAGCAAAAAAATACGGAAAGGAATTCGTTGAGCTAATAGAAAGATATGTAGAGGATAATGATATTGTGCGTCCAGATGATTTTGTGGTAAAATCTACAGGGGCAAACAGCGGACTCAAATTATTCATTATTCAAAGTGTAGACAGGAAATTACCATTGCCAGATATAGCTTCGGCAAAGGGCATGGAAATGCCTGAATTCATTAAGGAAATGGAGGCCATTGTTTATAGTGGTACAAAGTTGAATATCGATTATTACCTGGACGACATTCTTGATGAAGACCAGCAGGAAGAGATCCATGAATATTTCCTGGAAGCTGAATCAGACAAGATTGATGAGGCTATGGAAGAGTTCGATGGAGATTATGACGATGAAGAACTTCGGTTATACCGTATCAAATTTATTAGTCAGGTAGCGAACTAAATAAAAAAGCCCCGTTTGAACGGGGCTTTTTTATTATAAACTTTAAATTTTATAGCGCATAGGAAACACTAAGGATCCATTGTGAAGGTCTGGAATCTATAGAGAAGTTCTCTTCCGCAGTTTCACCAAGTCCGAAAGCTGTATTATCTGTAAAAGCTCCTTCATAACGTACATCAAACCCAAGTCTTCCCAGGTCCAGACCAGCACCAAGCTGATAACCCATAGAGATTTCTTTCTCCACATCTTCGATATCAAGATCGGCTCCTTTGATCTTATTGTCCAGAACATACTGGAAAGAAGGTCCGGCCTTAATATTCAATGGACCAAGGATATTCAGTCCTACAAGAACCGGTGCATCTATTTTACTTAATTTGTAATCGAAATCAGAATAAGAAGTATTCAATTCGGTGTACATCAATTCAGGTTGAATAAAAATTCCCAGTAATTCGAATTGGGCAAAAAGACCAGCATGAAAACCTGTTTTAGATTCTCCATCTTCAAATGACGACATAAAATCTCCGGATGCATCACCTACCGATTCATATTCTCCGGTAGCTCCAAAATTCAAACCACCTTTAATCCCAAAACTGGCATTTTGTGCAGATAGGTTTGCACTTATAAGAACAAAGGCCAGTAACATTAACTTTTTCATATTTTTCATGTTTAATTCAGGCTAATATAACGTGGTTTAACGAATGTTTATTTCCATTAAATGAAAAAAGCCTTTCAGTATGTAAGCTGAAAGGCCTTTGTAATTCTGAGGTTCAGAATATTATTTACGTTTTAAAACTTTTTCAGAAGCTTTGATTATAGCTGCTGCATTTAAACCGTATTTATCCATCAATTGAGCAGGAGTTCCACTTTCCCCGAAAGTATCCTGAGTAGCCACTAATTCCTGTGGAGTTGGATGATTTAAGGCCAGGGTTCTGGCAACACTTTCTCCTAATCCTCCAAGGAAGTTATGCTCCTCTGCGGTTACCACGCATCCAGTCTTTTTAGCAGACTCAATGATCGCTTCCTCATCAAGTGGTTTAATGGTATGAATGTCGATCACTTCAGCGCTGATCCCTTTTTCATTAAGCTCAACAGCCGCCTGAATGGCTTCCCATACCAGGTGACCGGTTGCAATAATAGTTACATCGGTTCCCTCATATAATTTTACAGCTTTCCCAATTTCGAACTTCTGATCTTCAGGAGTAAAATTAGCCACTTTCGGTCTTCCGAATCTTAAGTAAACCGGGCCGTCATGCTCAGCGATGGCCAAGGTAGCGGCTTTCGTCTGGTTATAATCACAGGTATTGATCACGGTCATTCCAGGAAGCATTTTCATTAATCCCAGATCTTCAAGGATCTGGTGAGTTGCTCCGTCTTCACCTAAAGTTACCCCGGCATGAGAAGCACAAATCTTTACATTTTTTCCTGAATATGCTACACTCTGACGGATCTGATCATAAACCCTTCCTGTGGAAAAATTTGCGAAAGTCCCGGTGAAAGGAATTTTACCTCCAATAGTCATTCCGGCAGCCATTCCTATCATGTTCGCTTCAGCAATACCAACCTGGAAAAAACGCTCCGGGTGATTTGCTTTAAATTCGTCCATTTTTAATGATCCGGTAAGGTCGGCACAAAGGGCTACCACATTTTCATTGGTCTTTCCTAATTCAGTTAAACCAGCTCCAAATCCTGAACGTGTATCTTTACTTCCTGTATTTTTATATTCTTTCATGGTCTTTAAAATTTTGATATTAATGAATTTTCCCGTCGATTAATAATCTCCAAGAGTTTCAGGGTTTTGAGCAAGTCCTGTCTCCAGTTGCTCATCATTTGGTGCTTTACCATGCCACGCGTGTGTGTGCATCATAAAGTCTACACCGTTACCCATTACAGTATTCATCAATACGCAAACCGGTTTTCCTTTTCCTGTCCTCGTTTTTGCATCATTTAGACCATCAATAACCTGTTGCAGGTCATTTCCATCTTCAATTTCCAAAACATCCCATCCAAATGCTTCAAATTTTGCTTTTAAGTTACCTAGAGGTAGAACAGTTTCCGTGCTACCATCAATTTGCTGACCATTAAGATCAATAGTTGAAATGATGTTATCTATGCCATTACCTGCAGCATACATAATAGCTTCCCAGTTCTGACCTTCTTGAAGTTCCCCATCACCATGTAGTGAGTAAACGATATGGTCATCATTGTTCAATTTTTTAGTTTGAGCTGAACCAAGTGCTACACTCATTCCCTGGCCAAGTGAACCTGAAGCAATTCTTACTCCTGGAAGTCCTTCATGTGTTGTTGGATGACCCTGAAGTCTGGAATCTATCAATCTGAAAGTATTCAATTCGTCTACCGGAAAATATCCGCTTCGGGCAAGTACACTATAATAAACCGGGGAAATATGACCATTGGAAAGGAAGAAAAGATCTTCTTCTTTTCCGTCCATATTAAAGTCGTTGTTGTGATCCATTACAACCTGATATAGTGCAGTGAAGAATTCAGTACAGCCTAAAGATCCTCCCGGGTGCCCGGAATTTACCTTATGAACCTGCCTTAAGATGTCCCTGCGAACCTGGGTAGCAAAATCTTGTAATTCGTTGATGTCTGGCATTTTAAATTGTGTTGTTTAATTGGCGCAAAAATAACTTTTTAAAAGGCTTTTACAAAGTAAGAAATGCTCAGTTTTTAACTTTTTATTGAAAATGCTAAAAAGCTCTCTCTAATTAAGTATTTCAATTGAATTTTAGATGAGTATCTTTGCAGCGATTAAACTGAACTATGAAATTTGAACTTTTAGCTACCGATGCAGGTAGCAAAGCACGTGCGGGAAAAATTACTACAGATCACGGGGAGATAGAAACCCCTATTTTTATGCCGGTTGGTACAGTTGCCTCGGTAAAAGGAGTACATCAGAAGGAACTGAAAGAGGATATAAATCCTGATATTATCTTAGGAAATACTTATCATTTATATTTAAGACCTCAAACCGATATTCTGCAAAAGGCCGGGGGACTTCATAAATTCATGAACTGGGATAGAAATATTCTAACCGATAGCGGTGGTTACCAGGTCTACTCACTTTCCGCTAGAAGAAAGATCAAAGAAGAAGGGGTAAAGTTCAAATCTCATATAGATGGTTCGTATCATACCTTTACTCCGGAAAATGTCATGGAGATTCAGCGTGCCATTGGAGCCGATATTATCATGGCTTTCGATGAATGTACCCCATATCCATGCGATTATAACTATGCAAAAAGATCGATGCACATGACGCATCGCTGGCTGGACAGGTGTATAAATCATCTTGCGAAAACTCCTGAAATCTACGATTATAAACAAACCCTTTTTCCAATCGTTCAGGGAAGTACTTATAAAGATCTGAGAAAACAGTCTGCGGAATATATTGCCAATGCCGGCGCAGAAGGAAATGCTATCGGTGGCCTTTCAGTAGGAGAGCCTGCGGAAGAAATGTATGCCATGACTGAAGTCGTGACTGAAATTCTTCCTGAAGATAAACCAAGGTATTTGATGGGAGTGGGAACACCAATCAATATTCTGGAAAATATCGCGTTAGGAGTAGATATGTTCGATTGTGTGATGCCTACCAGGAATGGAAGAAACGGAATGCTTTTTACCTCGCATGGAACTATCAATATCAAGAACAAAAAGTGGGAAGCCGATTTTTCACCGATAGATCCTGAAGGAGTAAGTTTTGTTGATTCGATGTATTCCAAGGCCTATGTTCGTCATTTGTTTTCGGTAAATGAAATGCTTGGCAGGCAAATTGCTAGTATTCATAACCTGAGCTTTTATCTTTGGTTGGTAAGAGAGGCAAGAAAGCATATCTTAGCCGGAGATTTTCCACAGTGGAAAGATAAAATGGTAAAGCAAATGGATAAACGTCTATAATTCCGGAATTTGAAAATTCTTGACTGGTACATACTTAAAAGGTATTTAGGAACCTTCATCATGATGCTGGTATTGTTCATTCCTATAGGAATTACGATCAACCTGGCTGAAAAGATCGATAAGATCCTGGAAAATGAAGTACCATTTATTGAGGTAGCCAATTATTATCTTGATTTTACGATCTATTTCGCTAACCTTTTATTTCCGATCTTCCTTTTTCTATCTGTGATCTGGTTTACTTCTAAACTGGCCATGAATACTGAGATCATAGCTATTTTGAGTAGTGGCGTATCTTTTTATAGATTTCTAAGACCTTATCTAATTGGAGCGACCATAGTATGTATAGGAGCGCTAATCCTGGCGATGTATCTTGCTCCTCAAGCCAGCAAGGGATTTAATGAATTTAAGTATCAGTATTTAAAACGCGGGGAAAAAACCCAGGAGACCAGCGATGTTTACCGGCAGATCAACGATAATGAATTTATCTATGCGAGCCATTTTCAACCTAAAACTAAGTCGGCCAGGAATTTTACCCTGGAGCATTTTGAAGGAAATGAATTGAAATTTAAGATAAGCGCTTCCAATCTCAGGTATAGTGAAGAGGATAGTTTGTACAATCTTACAAGAGTAGATAAGAGGATCATAGGAAAGGATGAAGACAGTATCATGTACTTTAGAACCCTGGATACCATTCTGCCTTTTGAATTCGATGAACTAACCCCTGAATCTTATATCGCTGAAACTCTAAATTATACTGAGCTTAATGACTTTATTGATAAGGAAAGCAGGAGAGGTTCGGGGAATATCAACAGATACCTTGTTGTTGCCTATAAAAGATGGAGTATTCCAATTTCGGCCTTTATTCTTACTATTATCGCCGTTGCCGTAGCTTCCTTTAAAAGAAGAGGAGGAATGGGGGTTAACCTTGCTGTAGGGATAACCTTGGCCTTTATCTTTATTTTCTTTGATAAGGTATTTGGCACCATGGCGGAGCAATCTACATTCTCACCACTTATTGCAGTTTGGTTTCCCAACATAGTATTCGGTGTGCTGGCAGTCGTCTTGTTATTCCGCGCCAAACGCTAGCTTAGGATTTCTATTCAAAATTTAAGGTTTTTCGGGGAATTCTATCCTTTCAAAGTTGTTATATTTGTAAGCTATAAAATATAATTACCATAACCAGTATGGAGTATTTAGATTTTGAACAACCCATCAAAGAACTTGAAGATCAGTATGCTAAAGCATGTAATATTGGTGAAGAAAGTGAAGTTGATGTTACTGCAACCTGCAAGCAGATAGAGAAGAAACTTATAGAAAAGAAGAAAGAGATCTATAAGAACTTAACACCTTGGCAGCGTGTTCAGCTGTCCAGACATCCTAACAGACCTTATACTCTGGATTACATTAACGCTATTTGCGGAGATACATTTCTAGAGCTTCACGGAGATAGAAATGTGAAGGATGATAAAGCTATGATCGGTGGTCTTGGAAAGATAGATGACCAGAGCTACATGTTTATCGGGCAACAGAAAGGATACAATACAAAGACAAGACAATATCGAAATTTCGGG
Source organism: Christiangramia lutea (assembly GCF_022489035.1). Classification (GTDB taxonomy): domain Bacteria; phylum Bacteroidota; class Bacteroidia; order Flavobacteriales; family Flavobacteriaceae; genus Christiangramia; species Christiangramia lutea. The sequence continues at coordinate 7,853 of NZ_JAKVTV010000001.1, read as the reverse complement.
ATGGCTAATCCTGAAGGATACAGAAAGGCTTTAAGGTTAATGAAGTCTGCCGAGAAATTCGGTGTTCCTGTAGTATGTTTTGTAGATACTCCGGGAGCGTATCCAGGACTTGAAGCAGAAGAAAGAGGACAGGGAGAGGCGATTGCCAGGAACATCCTCGAAATGACCAGGCTTAAAGTTCCAATTATCGTTGTTATAATTGGTGAAGGAGCCAGCGGTGGAGCTTTAGGAATTGGTGTAGGAGATAAGGTTTTAATGCTTGAGAATACCTGGTATTCTGTGATCTCTCCAGAGTCCTGTTCTTCGATCTTATGGAGAAGCTGGGAATATAAGGAGATCGCTGCTGAAGCCTTGAAACTTACTGCTTCTGATATGAAAAAGCAGAAACTTATCGATGAAATTGTAAAAGAGCCCCTGGGAGGTGCACATGGTAATAAAGAAGAGATCTTCAATACGGTAAAAACTTCGATTTCCAAAGCATATTCCGAATTCAAAAACTTATCACCAGAGACTTTGGTCGAAAAAAGGATGGATAAATATTTAGACATGGGTGTGTTTAAAGGATAAGTTCTTTGTTTATACAACATCATAAAAATCCGGGGAATTAATTCCCGGATTTTTTTATCTTATTAACAGAAAATAATACTTATCAACAGGTAAATTGTTCATTACCTGTTAAGTAACTTAGGGCAGTTTTATTAAGAATGTCTTAACAAATTTTTTACTTTAGAGCTATGGAAAAAACCACCTCACCTCAAAGCGTTACATATAAAAAAACGAATGTTGTAAGTTTGGAGAAAGGAAAAGTTCCGCCGCAAGCAGTTGATTTAGAGGAAGTTGTGCTTGGAGCTATGATGATCGATAAGAAAGGAGTAGATGAAATCATTGATATTTTACATCCCGAAGCTTTTTATAAGAACGCGCATAAACTAATCTATGGCGCAATTAAGAAATTATTCGATAGTTCAGAGGCAATTGACTTATTAACCGTTTCCAATCAATTAAAGAAAGACGGTGCATTTGATAAGGCAGGAGGCGACTATTACCTGATCCAGCTTACACAAAAAGTTTCTAGTTCAGCGCATATAGAATTTCACGCAAGGATCATACTTCAGAAATATATTCAACGAAGTTTGATCAAAATTTCAAATGAGATCATAGAAGAAGCCTTCGACGAAGGAGCCGACGTTTTCGATCTACTGGATAATGCAGAAGCAAAACTCTACGAGGTTACTCAGGGAAATATTAAAAGTTCCACTGAAACCGCACAGAGTTTGGTTATTCAGGCGAAGAAAAAGATCCAGGAAATATCAAATAAAGAAGGGCTTAGTGGAGTTCCTTCCGGATTTGACAAACTTGATGAACTTACCTCGGGCTGGCAGCCTTCAGATTTAATTATCGTTGCTGCACGTCCTGGTATGGGTAAAACAGCATTAACATTATCTATGGCTCGAAATATTGCCGTAGACCAGGGAATACCAGTGGCTTTCTTCTCTCTGGAGATGTCCTCGGTACAGTTGATTACTCGTTTGATATCTTCTGAAACCGGCCTTTCTTCGGAAAAACTTAGAACCGGAAAGCTGGAGCAACATGAGTGGGAACAATTAAACGTTAAGGTTAAAGACCTTGAAAAAGCGCCATTGTTCATTGATGATACACCTTCACTTTCTATTTTCGACCTGAGGGCGAAGGCACGTAGATTGGCATCACAGCATGGTATTAGAATGATTGTTATTGATTACCTTCAGCTGATGACCGCTGGTGGAAGCCAGAAAGGTGGCGGAAACAGGGAGCAGGAAATTTCAACGATTTCGCGTAACCTTAAAGCATTGGCGAAGGAATTGAATGTGCCGGTAATCGCACTATCCCAGTTATCTCGTGCGGTGGAAACCCGTGGAGGAAGTAAAAGACCTCTTCTTTCCGACCTTAGGGAATCTGGAGCTATCGAGCAGGATGCCGATATTGTATCCTTTATCTACCGTCCCGAATACTACAAGATAGAGGAGTGGGATGATGAAGAGAGAAGCCCAACTCAGGGTCAGGGTGAATTTATTGTAGCAAAACACCGTAATGGTGGATTGGAAAATATTAGGTTGAAATTCATTGGAGAACTCGGTAAATTTGATAATTTAGAAGACTTTAATTTCCCATCTGAGATTCCTTCAAGTATGAATAGTGGAGAAGGAGATAATGATTTTGGGAACTTTAATTTGCCTAACCCAAGTGCCGACGAGGCCTTTGGAAGTTCTATGAACAGTAATTTTGATGATGATGATAATGATGTTCCATTCTAAAATGAATAAGCTGGTAACAGCTGCGGGAACTTCTATTTTCTATAAATTTAAAAGCAGCAAAGTATTTAAAAATGCTTTGTTGCTTTCTTTTTTTATACTCTTCAGTTTTAAAATGTCGGCTTCGAAGATCCTGGTTCCTATGGATGCCGACACCCAGAGCAATCACTTAAAAGCCTATGGGATTGTATATTATTCACTGGAAAATCAGTTAAGTGTAAACTGGCTTTTGAATTACCGGGGTGGATCTTTTTTAATTGACGACACAGAAAAACTAAGAAAGGAATGCCAGATAAGGGGGGTAGATTTTGAACTAATAAGTGATAACATGGCCGCTTCCATTCTGGAAGAAATAAGCAGTCCGTCGAAAAATAAGGAATCTGTAGCTTTAGAGAAAGCTCCAAAAATTGCAGTTTATAGCCCCACGGGAAATAAACCCTGGGATGATGCTGTAACTATGGCTCTGACTTATGCGGAAATTCCATATAAAACTATTTATGATAAAGAAGTGTTAAACGATGCCCTGCTTCTTTATGACTGGTTGCATCTTCACCATGAAGACTTTACCGGCCAGTATGGTAAATTTTATAGAGCCTTCAGGACTGCTCCCTGGTATATTCAGGAAAAGAAAGACGCGGAACAATTAGCGGCAGAATTAGGTTATTCCAAGGTTTCAGAAGAGAAACTTGCGGTGGCCTTAAAGATCAGGGATTATGTGGTTGGTGGAGGTTTTATGTTCGCTATGTGTAGCGCTACCGATAGTTTTGACATTGCCCTAGCGGCAGAAGGAGTAGATATTGCTGAAGCCATGTTCGACGGAGATCCAAGTGAACCAGGTTACCAGGCAAAAATAGATTTTGAGAATACTTTTGCTTTTACCGATTTTGAGTTGGAGCGAAACCCAATGATTTATGAGTTTTCAAGTATAGATATGACCTCAAAAAGGCAGATCCAACGTGAAAATGATTATTTCAGCCTTATGGAATATTCAGCGAAATGGGATGTGGTTCCTACAATGTTAACGCAAAATCACACCCGATTGGTCAAAGGCTTTATGGGGCAAACAACCAGTTACGATCCTAATACAGTTAAACCTGAAGTACTAATTATGGGAGAAAGTAAACTGAACGGTGAAGCCCGGTATATTCATGGGATTAAAGGAAAGGGATTTTTTACCTTTTACGGGGGGCATGATCCTGAAGATTATCAGCATAGGGTAGGAGATCCAAAGACCGAATTGGAGTTACACCCAAATTCTCCAGGGTACAGGTTGATCCTGAATAACGTTTTATTTCCTGCCGCTAAGAAAAAAGAGCAGAAAACTTAAAATTCATCATGGAAATTTACCAGACTGAAATAAGATTGAGACCACGCGAGCGTGGTTTTCATTTGATAACTGATGAAATTATTGGGCAATTTGATGAAATTGAAGATATAGATTTTGGTTTTCTTCATGTATTTATCAAACATACTTCGGCCGGACTCGCTATTAATGAAAATGCCGATCCTACAGTTAGGGAAGATTTCGAGAGCCATTTTAATGAAATGGTTCCTGAGGATCAACCTTATTTTAAACATACCCTGGAAGGATCTGACGACATGCCAGCGCATATAAAATCTTCTTTAACCGGAACATCTGTTCAGATCCCCATCACCAACGGAAAACTTAATTTAGGTACCTGGCAGGGCATCTACCTTTGCGAGCATCGCAATCGCGGGTGTTCAAGAAGACTTGTCTTAACAGCTTATGGAGAGTAATAAAATAAAAAATCCCGCCAGAAGCGGGATTTTTCTATAAGAGAGTGTAATCGTTTTATTTTACTTTTTCTACAATTGCTTTAAAAGCTTCTGGGTTGTTCATCGCCAAATCGGCAAGAACCTTACGGTTCAATCCAATTTCACTGGCTTTAAGTTTCCCCATGAATTGAGAATAAGATAATCCTTCTTGTCTGGCAGCAGCGTTAATACGCATAATCCATAAAGAACGGAAGTTACGTTTCTTAGCTTTACGGTCTCTGTATGCATAAAGCATCGCTTTATCAACCGCATTTTTAGCAACGGTCCAAACGTTTTTACGACGTCCGAAATATCCTTTTGCTTGCTTTAAAACTTTTTTTCTACGTGCCCTTTTGGCAACTGAGTTTACTGATCTTGGCATATTTTACATTTTTTTGTAGCAGGCGGTCTAAAAAGACTCTTTTAACTTGCTTCTACTGTCACACTGAGCGCAGTCGAAGTGTTGCCCGACTCCATGGTTAAATAAATTAATTAAACCTCAAGAGCTTCAATTTACTTTAAACGTAATTGAAGTTTGACATTGTCCTTATCCGCATCATGTACTAAAGTACTGTGAGTTAAGGCTAGCTTACGTTTCTTAGACTTCTTTGTTAAGATGTGACTCTTAAACGCGTGCTTTCTTTTGATTTTACCAGTTCCGGTAAGCTTAAAACGCTTCTTGGCACTGGATTTTGTTTTCATCTTAGGCATTGCTGTCCTTTTTTATAATTAACTCTCCTATTTTCTTTATTTCGATTTCTTGGTTGGTGCCATGAACATCGTCATACGCTTACCTTCCAATTTCGGCATTTGTTCTACTTTACCGTGTTCTTCAAGATCCTGCGCAAGTCTTAAAAGAAGAATTTCTCCTTTATCTTTAAAGACAATTGAACGACCCTTGAAAAATACAAAAGCCTTTAGCTTTGCACCGTCTTTTAAGAATTTCTCAGCATTTCTCTTCTTGAATTCGTAATCATGATCGTCTGTATTCGGACCAAAACGAATTTCTTTTACCACCACCTTACTGGCTTTGGCTTTCATGGCTTTTTCACGTTTCTTTTGCTCATAAAGAAACTTCTTGTAATCCATGGCTTTCACAACCGGTGGTTTTGCATTTGGAGAAATCTCTACCAGATCAAGACCCATTTCCTGAGCAATGGAAAGAGCTTTTTTGGTTGGATAAACATCCATCTCAACGTTATCACCCACCAGGCGAACTTCGTCTGCTTTAATCTTCTCGTTGATTCGGTGTTGTTCTTCTTTCTGTCTTCCGAATCGGTTCGGTTTTCTTCTACGTATTGCTATGGCTTAAAATTTAAATTAAACTTCAGTTTTAAAAGGCTTTAAGGTACTATTGATTTCTGAATTTATCAAATCTGCGAATTCTTCAACCTTCATAGTTCCTATATCACCTTCACTATGCTTACGAACAGAAATCGTACCATCATTGGCTTCCTGCTCCCCAACTATAAGCATATAAGGGAATTTATTAACTTCTGCTTCCCTAATTTTCTTACCTATAGTCTCGTTTCTGTTGTCTACAAGGGCGCGAATTTCGTGATTTTCAAGCAAACTTAAAACTTTTTGTGAGTAATTTTCATATTTCTCACTGAGTGAGAGAATAATAGCCTGCTCAGGCATCAACCACAGAGGAAAATTTCCACCTGTATGTTCCAGTAGTATAGCTACAAATCTTTCCATACTTCCGAATGGCGCCCTATGAATCATTACCGGACGGTGTGACTCATTGTCACTTCCTTTATATGTCAGGTCAAAACGTTCTGGCAGGTTATAATCTACCTGAATGGTACCTAGCTGCCAGCTTCTTCCAAGGGCATCCTTAACCATAAAATCAAGTTTTGGTCCGTAGAATGCTGCTTCTCCTTTTTCAACTACATAATTAAGACCTTTTTCTTCGGCAGCATTCATAATAGCATTTTCAGCCTTATCCCAAACATCATCAGAGCCGATGTATTTTTCTTTATTTTCCGGATCTCTTAGCGAGACCTGGGCAGTAAAATCTTCAAAACCTAAAGAAGAGAATACATATAAGGTAAGATCAATTACTTTTTTGAATTCTTCATCAAGTTGTTCTGGTGTACAAAAAATATGCGCGTCATCCTGTGTGAATCCACGAACTCGGGTTAAACCATGTAGCTCTCCACTTTGTTCATATCTATAAACGGTACCAAATTCCGCGAATCTTTTAGGTAGATCTCGATAACTCCAGGAAGATGCATTATACATTTCGCAGTGGTGGGGGCAATTCATTGGTTTCAGCATAAACTCTTCACCTTCATTTGGTGTGGTGATTGGCTGAAAACTGTCTTCTCCATATTTGGCGTAATGACCTGAGGTTACATATAGATCCTTATGACCAATATGTGGACTCACTACCATTTCGTAACCTGCCTTTTTCTGTGCTTTTTTCAGGAAGTTCTCAAGACGCTCTCTTAACGCGGCTCCTTTAGGTAACCAAAGTGGTAATCCCTGGCCAACTTTTTGGGAGAAAGTGAAAAGTTCTAATTCCTTGCCTAATTTCCTGTGGTCTCTTTTCTTAGCCTCTTCCAGTAACTCGAGATATTCTTTCAGTTCTTTTTGCTTCGGAAAGGAGATCCCATATACTCTCGTAAGCTGTGGATTGTTTTCATCGCCTCTCCAATAGGCGCCCGCAACGCTCATCAATTTAACTGCTTTGATAATACCGGTGTTTGGAATGTGTCCTCCGCGGCAGAGATCTGTAAAGGTGTCGTGGTCGCAGAAGGTGATATCTCCGTCCTGAAGATTTTCGATCAGTTCAACCTTGAACTGGTTGTTCTCATTTTTATAAAAATCAAGAGCATCCTGTTTTGATACATCTCTCATTTGGAAATTATGCTTTCCGCGGGCAATTTCCAGCATTCTGTTTTCGATCTTCTTGAAATCGTTATCAGATATTTTATTTTCGCCGAAATCTACATCATAATAGAAGCCTCTTTCGATAGCCGGCCCAATAGTCAGCTTTGCACCAGGATAAAGATCCTGGATAGCCTGGGCCATTATGTGAGAAGTGGAATGCCAGAAAGCCTTTTTTCCTTCATCGTCTTTCCAGGTGTATAGTACAAGATCTCCGTCAGTATTTAAAGGTGTGACGGTTTCTACGGTTTCGTCATTGAATTTAGCTGAAATTACATTCCTGGCTAAACCCTCACTAATACTTCTGGCAACGTCCATTGGAGTGCTACCTTTTTCAAACTCTTTAATACTACCGTCCGGCAGAGTGATCTTGATCATTTGTTTTTAATTTTTGCGAAGGCACAAAGATAAGGTGTTGAGTTTGGTTGCACAATACATATACATATATATAGGTATTGAATAATTTGTTTTCTGAATTTTGAAAGAATGGAATAAAATGATCTCTGAAAGTGGTGAAATATAGCGAGTTATGTTTAAATCTTAAATTTTTCCAAAAAAACCAAAGATTTTGTTTGGCTGAAAGAAAGAAGTTGACGTATATTTGCAGCCGCTTTGAGGGCAAGGCGATGTTCACTGACACGAGAGATAGTAAGGGTTGCGAAGCGATAAAGGGTCTTAAGAATTAAATAAAATTTTTTTTAAATTTTATTTGGTTGGAGAGCAAAAGTCGTTGTATGTTTGCAGCCGCTTTCGAGAGGAGGTGAGAAGTTCACTGAAAGTACTGGGAATGGGGTATAGCGAGTTATTAGCTATCAAAAATTAAATAAATTTTTTTCTGAATTTATTTGGTTTGCGAAGAAAAGTCGTTTTATATTTGCACCGGCTTTGGAG